>OZ253466.1:0-2786707 GCA_965261605.1 Dehalococcoidia bacterium
CAACCCGCAGGTGACCAGCTTCGGCTATACTGAGAAGGAAGCCGGGGAGATGGAGCGCAGCGTCAAGATAGGCAAATTCCCCTTCCAGGCCAACGGAAAGGCCCTGGCCCTGGGAGAGTCGGAGGGAATGGTGAAGCTGGTGGTGGACGCCGATACGGACGAGATTATCGGGGCGCACATGATTGGGCCGGAGGTTACGGAGGTGCTGCCGGAGATTGCCATAACCGGCATGCTTGAGGGCAGCGTCAACGAGCTGGGCCTGCTGGTGCACTCCCATCCTACGCTGTCGGAGGCGGTCAAGGAGGCGGCCCTGGCAGCCAACGGCGAGGCCATTCATATCTAGGATCAGAGCGAGTCTCGATCGGAGTATAGCTGGATGAAGCTTCAGGAGACGCTGGACAAGAGCCGGCTGATAGACTTCTACAGGCAGATGCTTCTCATAAGAACCTTCGAGGAGAGGTGCGCGGAGCAGTATATGCTGGGGAAGATCCGCGGCTTCCTCCACCTGTACATAGGCGAGGAGGCTATAGCCGTAGGCTCCATATCCGCCCTGGAACCCAAAGACTACATAGTCACCCATTACCGGGATCACGGACACGCCCTCGCCCGCGGTATGGACTCCAAGGTAATCATGGCTGAGTTGTTTGGCAAGGCCACCGGATCCAGCAAGGGCAAGGGCGGCTCCATGCACCTCTTCGACGCCGGCAGGAACTTTATGGGTGGCTATGCGATAGTCGGGGGACAGCTTCCACTGGCCGTCGGGCTGGCGCTGGCCTCGAAGTACAAGGGCGAAGACAGCGCGGTGCTGGTCTACCTTGGCGACGGCGCAATCAATGAGGGGGAGTTTCACGAGTCGCTGAACCTGGCGTCCCTGTGGGAATTGCCGGTCATCTTCTTCGTCGAGAACAACCTGTACGGCATGGGCGCGCCCGTAGACCAGACCCTTGTCTTCCACGACGAGATATACAAGGCGGCCAACCTGTACAAGATTCCATCCAAGAGGGTGGACGGCATGGACGTAATGGCGGTGCGCGAGGTCACGCAGGAGGCGGTGGAGCGTGCGCGCACTCAGGGCAAGCCCTACTTCATTGAGGCTATGGCCTACAGGTTCCGGGGCCACTCCATGGCCGACCCCGCAGAGTACAGGACAAAGGTAGAGGAGGAGCGGTGGCGCATGATAGACCCGCTCCTTGTGTTCAGGAACCAGCTTCTGGAAGACGGGGTTGCGACCGCGGAGGAGTTGGAAGCTATTACAGGCGAGATTGAGGCGGAAGTTGAAGAGGCCATCAAGTTCGCAGACGAAAGCCCCTTTCCTGAACCCGATGCGCTATTCGAGGACATCTACGCGGAGTAAGACATGCCCCAGATTACTTACAGGGACGCAATGACCCGGGCACTTAGAGAGGCCATGCAGGATGAGCGGGTTTTCCTCATGGGCGAGGACGTGGGAGAGTATGGCGGCGCATACGCCGTTACCAGGGGACTGCTGGCGGAGTTCGGGCCAAAGCGCATCCGTGAGACACCCATAGCCGAGTCCGTGATAGTCGGAGCGGGTACGGGAGCGGCAATGGCCGGCTTGAGGCCCATCGTGGAGCTGATGACCATCAACTTCAGCCTTCTGGCAATGGACCAGATAGTGAACCACACCGCCAAGCTGCGCTATATGTCTGGAGGCCAACTCACGTCGCCACTGGTGATACGAACCGTGACCGGCGGCGGAGCTTCGGTGGGAGCCACCCACTCCCAGAGTCTGGAGGGTTGGTTTGCCTCCGTGCCTGGATTGAGGGTGGCAGTGCCCTCCACGCCTTACGACGCCCTGGGCCTGTTCAGGTACTCCATGCAGCAGGAAGACCCGGTAATCTTCGCGGAACACGCCCTCCTCTACGGCACACGCGGTGAGGTGCCGGACGAGCACTACGTCATTCCATTCGGTAGGGCGGACATCAAGAGAACTGGCAGCGACGTAACTATAGTGGGCTACGCCAGAATGGCCGTGGTCGCAATGAGGGCTGCAGAGGAGCTTGAGTCCCGCGGCATAAGCGCCGAGGTGGTCGACCTGCGCACTCTGTCTCCCCTGGATGCCGACACGGTGTTGGAGTCGGTGAGGAAGACGGGCCGCGCAGTTGTCGTGGAGGAGACGTGGTACACGGGCGGCTTTGGGGCCACTGTCGTAGACCTAATCCAGGCCAGAGCCTTCGACTCTCTGGACGCCCCCGTGACCAGAGTGGCCGGCGCAGAGGTGCCCATGCCCTACTCCCGCTACCTGGAGCAGTCCGCCATCCCGGACGAGAACAAGGTCATCCGGGCCGTCGAGCAAATGTTGAGCTAGCAGCAACTTCGGTTAGGAGGCGCAATAAAGTGGCAACTACAGTCGTTATGCCTCAGATGGGCTTCGACATGCAGGAAGGCACCATCGTCCGCTGGCTGAAACAGGAGGGGGACGAGGTAAGCCGGGGAGAACCCATTGCGGAGATCGAAACCGACAAGGCCATTGTGGAGATGGAGGCCTTCGCCTCCGGCGTTCTGCTGAAGACTGTAGTTGGCGAAGGGCAGACAGTCCCGGTCGGCCAGACCATCGCCGTAATCGGAAGTCCCGGGGAGCCTCTGCCGGACCTGGCGTCAGCCCCCGCAGCACCAACCGAGACCGAGGAGCCGCAGGAGGCGTCGGCCGTCGTAGAAAAGGCTGTTGCAGCCGAGGTTCCTGCTGCCGCCGAACAGGTGAGGGCATCCCCGCTGGCTCGCAGGCTGGCTGAGGAGAAGGGCATCGACCTGGCGCGGATCAGCGGAAGCGGGCCGAGTGGCCGCATCACCCGCGACGACGTTCTTGCATTCGACTCGCAAGCGACCGAGGCTGCCCTAGCCTCGCCTGCAGCAGAAGCGATTCCGGCATCTGTCGCAGCCGACGGCCCGGATGTCGAGATCATGCAGCTGTCCAGAATGCGCCAGACCATCGCCCGCAGGACTGTTCAGAGTATGCAGGAGGCGCCCCATTTTTACGTCACCGCCGACGTGGATATGACCCTGGCGTTGACCCTCAGACAGCAGCTGAACGAAAAGCTGGCCGGCGAGGCCCGCGTCTCCATCAACGACATGATAATCAAGGCGTGCGCCCTGGCCCTGGTCAAGTACCCCGTCTTCAACTCCTCATTCCAGGGTGACCACCTGAGGGTCTACAAGCAGGTGAACGTTGGGATTGCCGTCGCCCTTGAGCAGGGGCTGCTGGTGCTGTCCCTTGGCGACTGCCGGGACAAGTCCCTCGCAGACATCTCCAAAACCAGCCGCGAGGTGGTGGAGCGCGCCCAGGCTGGCGTCCTGCGTGAGGAGGACTATACAGGGGGCACCTTCAGCATCAGCAACATGGGAATGTTCGATGTCGACGCCTTCTCGGCGATCATCTACCCGCCGCAGGCCGCGGTCCTAGCAGTGGGCACGGTGCGCAAGCAGCCGGTGGTGCGGAACGATCAGATTACCATTGCCCAAGTGATGAAGGCGACCCTCTCCACCGACCACCGCGTCGCCGACGGTGCGCAGGCCGCCGAGTTTGCGGTGGAGGTCAAGCGACTGCTGGAGAACCCTGTAAATCTGCTAGTGTGAGCGGTTGAGGCCACACCTACCAAGCGACCTTAAAGAAAGGGACTTATATATTATTTTACCTGGGACGCCTAATTCCCCACTGCCATATCCAGCATCACCTTTTTCGCTAGTTGTATCAACACGTCAATCGGAACGGACACTAACTTCCGCACGTTTAACTGCTTTTGTACTTCTCTAAAAACAGGCTCATTGCGTAAAGCATCAACATACTCATGCCCGTATGGTGTCAAACGCTCTACAATAACATGATAAGTACCACCTAGCGAACGCGAATGACTGCCTTCCAAAAGACCGGCGTCGATGAGAATAATACAATGATAGTCCAACTCCTCTTCTGACACATCCGCAGGCCATACAAACTCAGACTCTCGGAATGGTAGATACTCCTCCACAGTCAACAATATATCACGCACTAATTCTGGTCTCAGTTGCATTTTCTATCGCCTTTTACTTCTATTATACGCCGGACCTACTTAGAAACTGCCCATTAGGTCCACGCCTCTAGCTATTGCCTCAAGTGTGGAATTAGCTTCCCTAGACAAACCCAATCCGCCTAACCTCCTCGACTGGCAGCGCCTTCTGGTCTCGGTGAATATCGGCTACCACGCTAATGACCTGACTACTCCGATACCACGCTGCTGGATTGACGAAGTGGATAAACCCTGGTGGCGGCTCCCTGAATGCACTTCTCACATCCTGACCTAGGGCGCGGATGCTAGCCCTATCTTCTTCACTCAAGGGTTCATTGTACAAGTATTGATGCTGGTTGGCGGTGCCGTCCGCCGTCCGAACGGTGATTACCAACGTCATTTTTCCGCTGCTCTCTGTCAATGGCTTACTCCTTCCGCTTCACCTTCTCGATATCCTGCTGCATGGCGACTAGGGCGTGTTCACACAAAGCGTAGCATATCGAAGATGAGTGCGAATGAGATGAACCCGAGGAATATCACATCGAGCTTCTCAAAACGTGAGAAGATGCGACGAAACCCCTTCAACCGCCGGAACAGCCTCTCTATTTCGTTGCGTCTCTTGTACATCTCCCGGTCGTACTCCCACGGGTGAACCCTGGTGCTGAGGGGCGGAACAACGGGAGTGAACCCCAGAGCCAACGCAAGCTGGCGGGTCTCATTGCCCTCGTATGCCCGGTCCATTAACAGGTACGGGTTCTGAACCTGCGACCCCAGCCGGTTGAGCAACTTGCGCCCCTCCGGCGCATCGTGGGTTTGGCCCGGAGAGAGGGAAAAGGTTATGGCTGTTCGAGCATCCGAGGCAACCATATGAATCTTGGTGGTCCAACCGCCCCGGGACTTGCCGATGGACTGCGGTCCGTTTTTTTTAACGCACCAGTGCCATCGAGATGCACTTTGACAATGGTGCTGTCCATCGAGACCGCCTCCAGTTTGATGCGCACTATCTGTTCTCGTTGCAGGTATTCGAACACCCTGTCGAGCACCCCGTTCTTCGACCACCGGTTCATTCTGGTGTATACAGTGTGCCAGTTGCCAAACCGGCTGGGCAACCCCCGCCACTTGCACCCCTGCTCGGCGACATACAGCATGGCGTTCAGCATTTGCAGGTTGGACAGCCTCACGTTGCCACGCTGAACAGGGAAGATTGGAGCTATGCGTTTGTACTGAGCTTCTGTAATTTCCATACCTGTATTGTATCAAATTCAGGCTGCTTTGTGTGAACAGGCCCTAGCCGTTCTACTACTATAATACGCCGGACTTACTTAGAAACCGCCTGCCTGCAAAAGGTCGCTCGATTCCCTTGGTGCTCTCATAATGAGTGGCTACACGATTGCAGGCAGGTGATTTCTTCCTCAATGCAGGGCTTCGCGCACGGCTCTAGCTAGTTGCTCATCATCCGCAATATCTACTCTTTGGAGTTGCCTCGATTTGGTGGACAGTCAATGGTTCGACATGCTGAATGTTAGAAGTATACCTCCTCTCAAAGGCAATTGGGGCATAGTAGCCGATGGACGAATGGCGACGGTGGGTGTTGTACCAGCCCTCGATGTACTGGAAGACGGCCATGCGAGCCTCAGCATGGGTCTGGAAGGACCGGCGATCCAGGAGTTCACACTCCAGCGAGGCGAAGAAGCTCTCGCATAGGGCATTGTCATAGCAATCGCCCACAGACCCCATAGACGGCCTGACACTCCACTCACTGCACCGCTTGCCGAAGGCATAGGCTGTGTATTGTATCCCCTGATCGGAGTGGTGGATGACACCCTGAGGCCGTCGCAGGTATAGGGCCATGTTGAGGGCCTGGAGGACCAGTTCAGTACGGATATGGGACTCCATGGCCCAGCCAACCACGCGTCTACTGAACACGTCCACCACTACGGCGAGGTAGAGAAATCCCGACCCGGTAGGCACGTAGGTTATGTCCGCCACCCACAAACGGTCTGGGGCCTCAGCAGTGAACTGACGTTGCACCAGGTCTGGGGCTTTAGCAGTACCCCGGGATCTCACCGTCGTATGTGGCCTCTTGCGCCGACTTACCCCGGCCAAGGCCACTGAACGCATCAAACGAGCAACTCGCTTGCGCCCCACACGAACTCCTCTGGCGCCGAGCTCCGCATGTATCCTGGGTGCACCATACGCGCCATGGGAGCCGGCGTGAATAGCCTGAATCATCGACAGGAGCTCCCGGTCTGCTTCGGCCCGTGCCGACGTGCCACGCCGTTGCCACGCGTAGTACCCACTGGTGGAGACGCCCAGCAGGCGACACTGTGTGGCTACCGGATAGTGGGCCTGGTGCGCCCTCACGAACTCGTATCCTCTGATGGGATCGAGCCGGCCTCCCGTGCAAACCAGGCCGCGGCTTTTGCCAATATCTCCCGCTCACGCTTCAACTGCCGGTTCTCACGGCGCAGCCGACGCATCTCCTCACGCTCTTGGGTCGTGAGCCCGTCTGCAAGCCTGCCTTCGTCTCGGTCGGCCTGCTTTACCCATCTATTGATACTCTCTATAGTAGGCTCAAACTCCCGCGGCAACTCTCCAGGCCTGCGCCCCACCCGTACCAACTCTACAATACGCCGGCGGAACTCAAGCGGATACGACCTTCTACCTCGTGGCATTGTGGACACCCCCTTACTTAATCTTCGGGTGTCCACTGAACTGGGTCAACTCCAAGGTACTTTGTGAATGCGTCCAGGACATATAATAATGTCACTGGAAGCTAGAAGCTACCACAATCACTTTCTTGAATGAAAGCGGGAGTTGATCCAATGATTAAGAGGACAATTGTGAGGAAGCCAACTCTCTTGGTGATCGGAATAGCGCTCTTAGCGCTGCTCATAATATCCTTGCTAATGTACATGGACATAAGTGAGACTTCAGATGAAGCCGCTTCAGGTAAATTCGTGCCACCTCTGACAATGGTGTATGAAGCGTACGGTCCCTCCATCTCCGTGGGAGACCGATATATTGAGAGTTCCAAAGAGTTGCATCGCCTGGAATACACATCGGAGACTGAATGGGTCGACACCGTGACCGAGGCTCCATCAGTCGACCTTGGCCGGTACGGCGTCGGGAGTAACGTAGGCTCGTACCAGCGTTTGGACGGCAATGTTATCACCGAGTATGATGCAATGGATGGTAGCATGGAGGAGAGCACCGCCTCCGATGATGACGGCGTTCTGTCGCCGAACTGGGCTTTCGCTTACGCCCCAGCAGTGCGTGATTTTACGGACGACACCCCGGGACTCTCGAAATCCCAAGTGGTTACCAGTGCCAAGGTGTGCTACAACGGTGAGTGCGAAGAGAATGTGGCTGGGGTTCTGTATCGGACGGAGCGGACGGAGCTGGTAATGTTGATAGGTGACTCTTGGGCCATCCCTCTTAGGATGGGGGAGGGATTCTTGGTCAGGGAAGTCGAGATTTACGACATAACGCAGTAGCCTGACCTATGTCCAGGTTGCCTCCCGTCCAGATGGTCTTGTCTACGAAGTTGGGCGCACCATGAGCCGCCGGCCCGACGACGACGGGACACAGGTCCCAGGCAGCAGTTTGACGGGCGACGGGATCAATCAGTCTCGGCCGATCTTCTGGAGATTTCGTGAACCCAGTTAAGCTCTAAGTTCTCTCGCATGAGTGCCTGTACCTCCTGCTGGGTGGCGTCCTCTCACCGTCTCACGGGCGAGTCGTTCCTTGCCCGCCTCAATGAGCTCCCGGACCTCACCGGCAATGGCAGACGCCTCTTCCAATGAAATGGCATGGGGCTGTTCAGGGTGATTGGCTTCCATAACTTTTTCTCCGCGGATGTGGAACTTGGGACGATGCCTGCAAAGGTTCACTCGCCAAAGGATGGGGGATAGCTCCTTCTGGAGTCGCTGCGGACGCCGTGCGGGTCCTAACCGCGAGGTCAGAGACAAGCCCAAGGACCGAATGTGAGACGCCTATCGCCTGCCTGCAGGCAAGAGACAAAGCTCCTGATCTTGGCGTTCGTGGAAGGGGCAATAGTAGCAGAGCACACTCGCATAATCCAACCGAGGGTTGGTTCCACGGCCGCGATCGCTGGACTCAGCCCGGCAGCCGCCGGTACATCGAGAACTCGCATGATGTCTTCCGTTGCTCCTTCGGTAACAAGAACGGGAGTCTGTCGTGGCTTCTGAATGGACAGTATTTCCCTTAGTGGTAACCAGCCCTGATTCCGGGAGGGTTGAAACCGCGAATCGGACCAAGCGCTTAGTTGTGAAGCGTAATGGGCTGGGCGCAGCAACTTTTCTCATGCCATAGTGGTCTTCACTCCGGATCGGAGGCACGTGAAGCGAAAGTACAGGTCAAGCTATCCCCTACTTAACGTCCGTCTTCAGAATCTTGAGCCGATATCGCCAATACCTTAGCATTTGGAAAACTCGAATATCGCCGGGAATACCGCTTCTACAACCGTACCACCCACAAGAAAGCTCGCATTACGGTACCGTCAGGCCCACCGTTTTGCGGGCTAGCGGTACTATAGTTGGAACTCTTTGACCGCAGCGTACGCTGTTGTCAGGGCAGGGAATTTATGGCCGAGGAGTAATCGAGAGGCCGCTTGACTTCTTTACGGAGGATAACCTGAAGCTGGCCACGTTATAATGGCTGATTCAGTGAACCCAGTGGAAGCAACGCGAGCAGATTGGCGGAACGTCGTCCAGCAGCCGGGCCAAGCGTTGCATCGAGATTGAGATCGTCTGTTCCGACTGGGCGGAACACCGGCCCAGAGTAGAGACACGGGTGGCTGACATCGTCGGCCGCCAGTTGCCTACCTGTCAGTAGGTGCGCGCCTGGGAGATGAACCCCGGAAGGTTACCAGTTCCTAAAGCCCGCTAAGCCAGGAAAACATCGTCTCAAACAGCTCTTCCTCGCGTCCCGTGTAGCCATGATTGGCTCCGTCAATCTCGCTATCCTGGACGTGCGAGTGGCCTGCAGCTCCCACGCCGCGCCGGGCCGCGCCGCAAACCGGAAGCTCCTGCGGCCCACCAACGGCGCACTCCTCCGAGCCGAATATGAAGAGCGTGGGGCAACCCGTGTTCGCCGTGTGCATAGTAACGCTGTAGCGATTGTCCCGATTGAAGCAATCAACGTAGGTGCGAGCGCTCCACGTTGACCCCCATGGAACCCCCGGACGAAGTAGCGCGTCCGGGAGGCCCTCCGCGAGACTACGCTCAGACTCCCGAAACGGCCCCAAGAAGTCCTCACCGTGCAGTGCGATGACCCCCTCGTGGTTGTACTCGCCTGGCGACACTGGGATGACCGCTACCACGTTTGCGAACCTCTCCTTTGCTTGCGCGTAGGTGGCCCGCACGGCCCCACCGCTGTGCCCACCGATGGCTATACGGCGATGTCCTCTCTCTCGCAGCAGCTCCAGCCAAGCCCCGAAGTCGACACGGGAGTCATCGACGGACTCGAAGGCGTAGCCGGCGAGCGGCCCTCCGCTGGCGCCGCTGGCGACATGGTCGTGGCCCCGGCGGTTGGCTGTCAGAAAGGCAATGCCCTGCTCCGCCATTCGCTGGCCCAGCCCAAGATAAAGGCTTCTGTAGAAGTGGCCGCCGTCGCCGTGAAAGAACAATACGGCATCCACAGAATAGGATCGGCCCACGTTGGCCGGGGCGAAATACGCGCCAGACAGCGCAATCCCCTCAGGTGTCGTAACTTCGACCAGGTCCGCAAGCATCTCGCCTCCCTCTCTGTCTGATACCATTCGTAGTTTGGTTCAGAAATAGTTTGATATAGTAAACATTGGCGCTAGTTTATTGCAAAGCTGAAAAGGCCACAAGATCCCCTTGTTCTGTGAGTTGACGCGCTCGCAAGGGAGAGAACCCACGGCCATTGAATGACCTGCACCTGTCCTACATGCTAAACGCTTAAAGTTCAGATGGCGCTAACATTGGGGCGCGTCAGGCGGATGAGTAATAACCAAAACCTCCAAGCCTGGCCTCCTGTCAGGGCCCCATGTACAACTCTGTGTCTGGGTGGAACTGGAACCATCCGAACCAGAACGACATGTGCGTGGGTATCCGTGCCAGCATCTTCGACTCGTCTGCCATGTTAACCAGAAACTCCTCGGTCACCTGCCATGTCCCGCCGTCGGTGTCCGCTATCGTGGACGGGATGCCAAGCTGTCCATCACCGTCACTCGGCGCCAGCCTGAACGACCTGCCGCCGCGGTAGTAGGCCCTCGCGCCCTGGCTTGTGGCCGACCCCAACACCACTATCTCCTCGCCTCCCACCACGTCGTTAACTATGCGGCTCCTCTGCAGTGCTGCCGAGGAGTAGGCTTTGTAGCTATCGTTCAGCTGGACCCCTAGCACGACATCCTTTGTCTCAAGCCGGTCGTTCCGGTTAGGAACCGGGAACATCGTCTCAGGCGCGTTGAAGTAGTCGTAGTAGATCGCCCTCGGGTTTTCCTCCGGAACGTAGAATTCGGCAGGATAAAGGTTCGTCTCCTGGTCCAGCACCGTGGTGTCTGGATGAACCTCCAGCCACTCCTCCCATGTCGTGAGAACGACCGGGAAGAAGTCGAGCTTTATCCCAGAGTCCCACAACGGCCCTATGACGGGCTCGCTCGTCAGCTGGTTCCAGAGGGAGTAGGTAGTCCGGTCGTACATAACCTTGTTGCTTCGGTACAGCATCCCCGAAGTGCCGAAGGTGGTTGGCAGTCCGTTTATCCTGGCGGAATACACGATTCCGGTGCCGCAGAGCGTTCAATAGGCCAGGGCAATGGGTTCGCCCCCCAGCACGTCGTTGGCCATCTCATGGGCGTTCACGATGCGGAGCGGATATGCCCTGTGCTCTCCGTTGATGGACACGCCGAAGACCCGGTCGCTCGGCTGCAGGTAGTCCTGCTCGTCCGCCGAAACGACTGGGGCGCTTTGAAGGTCCGGGATTCCATCGGGCCGGACACCTCCCCACGTAATCTCGAATACGTTTATCCGCGAGCCTCTCGACGCCGGAGCCAGGAACTCGCCTAACCTGGGGTCGATAAGGCTCATGAGCGCGCTTTTCCACTTCACGTATCCATCGGGGGGACGGTATTCGTCAGCGTTCCTGCCCATCCACTCCATCCACCCATCCCAGGCGCCCGAAAGGCTCCTAGACTCCTGACCCGTTATCACCGAGATGGCCTTGTTGGCCTCTGTCTCCAGTTCCCGGCTACCAAAGAAGCGGAGCATCTCGATCATCACCGGGACCATAGACTTGTCGTTGTTGGCGATGGCGAGTGTGATCGCCTCCTGCGAATCGTCCGGGTTGTAGTTCCGGCCTGAGAAAAGCCGGAACATGTTCTCGGTAGAGTCATAGTCAGTCGCAGGAGTCTGACTAGCCGTCGGAGTCTGGGTAGGTGAAGCTGTGGGTGCGCCCTCCATCGGTGCGGTCGGCTCTTCCATAACCGAGCAGGCCACGAAAATAGTTGCCATAAACCCGGCCACCAGCAGTCCGAAATGACGCAAGAGCTTACTCAAAGGGGTCCTTTCTGGAACTTTCCGACCTGTCCCCTACAGTTGTAACACCGACTATTTAGCAGATACGAGGGTAGGGAGATTGGGTCGGAAGCAAGGACGTGCCACCTGCCGAACCCGCACCAAAGCTTACCATGCTTACCGCGCCAAATATAGCCGTCGGCACAACTATTGACAGCAAGTTAGACGAGCTCAGAAACTCGCTTGGTCCTGCGATCTTAAGAGGTCTGCGCTAATCGGGAGGGTCCGGCGGAGGCAATCGCCTGCGGACTTGTTGAACAAGGCTGGCTATAAACAGTCCAATCAGAGCAGTAGCAAGCGCCACTATTGCAGGAAGCAGCCAAGGGTGTCGCTCCGTGAATGGTTCCCTCGCCGGCGTTGACCCTACGGCTGTTTCTGACGACAAGACAGGCGAGGCAAATGCCGGACTGAGAGTGAGACCTCCCATGCTCCTGGCCGGCTCTGCGGCTACAAACAGCGTGGTGAGCATAATCACTATCGTGGTTATTGCAGCGACCACAATGCGCGAGAATCGCCCCACGCTTCTATACCTTTTCACCAAAGAGGAACCCCCTTAGGGCTTGGCTGTAACGCTGGTATGCCAGTCCAGTGCCCAACAGTAGAACTCCAAGGGTCACAAAAGCGGCGACCCGGTATCCCTGCTCCAGCAGGAAAACATCGAACCCAAAGAGCTTGATCACAGGAAGCGCCAGTAGAGCCATCCCTGCCAGTCTGACTCTGGTGGACTGCCGAACGATTCCCACGCCAATTGCGGCAATGCCGTAAACTGCCCAAAGCACTGTCAAAGTCAGGTGCTTGGCGCTCACCTGAGCCATGCCAGACGTTATCTCCCGCCTGTCGAAATAGTGTATCGCTTCGAGGCTCATCCCCCAGAGAGCGATTGCATTGATGGCAATCAGCAGTATCCGGAAGGCGTCAGATTCCCTTTCGTGCAGGAGCGCAATCTCGCTCCGGAATAGGTAGGCGACGGTAATCAGCGGCGCCAGCACGATCACAAAGGTCAGGAAGTGCGGGTTGAGGACGGGTACAAACGTGAAGGGGTCCAGGCTGACTTCGAACGTGTCGAGCAGCAGCAGCTTCAGCGCTGCCGCTGCAATCAGGGCCAGGCCGGCCCAACGCACCAGGGGCAGACGCCATTTCAGTCCGACGGCCAGAAGCAAGGATGCGTAGGTCGCCCATATGGCGGTCAGCGAGAGGAGCATGCCATTGATGGCATTCTGATCACCAACCGACCAAACGGGTTGGACCGCCCTGCTGTCGAAGTAGTGGATGGCCTCCTGACTCAATCCCCACAGGGCAACAATGTTGATTGCGACCAGCAGAACTCGGAATGCGTCAACTTCCCGTTCAGGCAAAAGCGCCCCTTCCCTGCGGGACCAGTAGTAGATTGCTACCATAGGCGCCAGCACGATCACAAAGGTCAGGAAGTGCGGGTTGAGGACAGGGACAAACGTGAGGGGGTCCAGGCGAACTACATACGTGTCGAGCACCAGGAGCTTTAGCATTGCTACTCCCGCCAGGCCCAAGCCTCCCCAACGCGCCAGAGGCAAGCGCCACTTGAGCCCAACGGCCATGAGCAAGAATGCGTATATCGACCAAATGACAGTCAGCGCAAGGAATGCTCCGTTAGTTGCGCTCTGCTGGTCCCCGAATCCATCGAAGCGGTTTCCGAAGTAGTCCATTGCCTCCAGGCTGAGCAACCCCAGAGTCAGCCCGTTGGCAATAGCAGCCAGTATCGGGGGCATGAACTCCTCCCATCCCTCGCCAAGGTCGCGATTGCGCCAGAACAGGTATCCCGCTGCGTAAAATGCAACAATTACAACCACAAATATGAGGAATCGCTCGTTCAGGACTGGCACGAAGCCATTCAGGTCGACGGTGGCGCCGAACAGCAGCAGGCGCCCCGCTGCCAGCGCCAAGGCTCCAAGACCGAATACCCGCATCGACTTTTTGTAGAGGAGGAAGCCTGTCCAGATCAACACTGCGCCCTGCGCCGCCCAGGCTGTGGTCAGCCACACGCCGCTGAGCTGTAACGGCACGGCGACAGTCAGGAAAACAAGCGCCATTGGCAGGGCGATCATAGCTGTCTCCGTCGGTGCGTCAGATCTCCTAAGGGCTGCATAGGCGATTAGCCCGTAGAGCAGGGACAACGACAGCGAAATCAACCCGAACCACACCTGGTAGTTCTCCCACAGTATGGCTACCGTGAGGGCGAAGAACGCGGCGCCATTTATCGCCACGAGACTCATGTCAGGTGGCCCCGGAACGCGTCTCCACAGGATGTGAAACAGCGTGGTTGCTCCGACGAAGATTAGAAACATTGCGGTGAGACCCGCCTGCATCAAAACCGGCTCGTAGTCAGGAAACTGATCCACGCCGGCGGCAAAGAGGCCATAGGAGCCTATCCATCCCATCAGGACGAACCAGCGCCAGTTCCTGAAGGTTGCGACCCCAAGAATCCCAAGGTCTACAACCAGGATGTACGGGAGCACCAGCCTGATGTCCGGGAGGTCCGGGCCAAGCAGGACCGGGGCAATAAACGCGCCAACGATGCCAAGAATCCCAATGACGATCGACTCGTAGCGGATGGCCAGTAGTCCTGCCAACCCTACTACTACGGCGAGAAACACAAGCGCTGCATCGGGCCGGATGAGCTGATACAGGGCAAAGGCAGAGTATATGGACAGATAAAGAATGGCGGCCCCGCCTGCCGTTACGGCTTGAGCCCAGAACGGCACGCGTCGCTGAGCGTACTCACCCACGCCCAGCAATGCCATTCCCACGGCGATGCCAAGGACTATGCGGCCCGTGTCCCCTATCCAGTTGTTGTCGAATGACAGCTTCAGGAAGAATCCGAGACCCAACACCAGGGCTACTGCTCCAATAATGGCGAACCAGTTCCTCCCCAGTACGTACTCCCAGTCAATGGAAGGCCCGAAGCTAATGCCCGTAAAGCCCGGCACGCCCGCCGCAGTACCGGAGGACGGGCCGCCCAGTCCTTCTCCGGCGTTCGCAGCCCTGCTCACGGACGCTGAGCTTGGACTCGGCGGTCCATGGGGCCGACCGAAGGCCGGCGCTTCGGAAACGGGCGACCGGTCCCGTGGGATGTCTGCCGACTGGGTTGCCGGGCGGGGCCTCGAAGGTTGAGACGGCGCCGGCGCTTGAACGTCCTGACCTGGCGGCTGAGGCTGGGTTGGGATAGAGCGATCTCCCTCAAGCCGGGATATGCGGTTCTGAAGCCGGTCAAGTTCTCTTGAGACTCCATCAAGCTGCCCTCGCACTGACTCAAGCTCTCTGGCAAGGGACTGCCTCTCTCTTTCCGCGACGCCTGTGATCCGCAAATTGATGCCGCATGCTGTGCAGTAGAGATTGGTGGACGGGTTTGCTCTGTTGCAGCTGGGGCAGGTAATTTCGCTCATCGGCTGAAACCTCCTTGCTTAGGAGCCTCGTACTGGAACACCGTTTGCAATATGCCACCCGGTTAGCGGCGCAGAAAGGTTCGTTGATACCTCATACTATGGGTATACGTGTACCCAAACCCGGGGGTACATATGTACCTTGACGCTATTATAGCGGGGTGTAAAATTCGAAACAGATCTCAATACGAGCGTGAGGCCTGATTTGTCGAACGCATCAGTCGATACAGCGGCTGCCTCCGGTCGGACATCGAGTCCGGCTGACCCGGATGACCTGCGATACAGCCTGCGGATATCGGTCTGGGTACGCTGGTTCGTAGTGATTGCGTGGCTGGCGCAATTCAACTATCGAGGCGACTTCACCCACTCAAATTTCATCCCGAACACGTTGCTGGCCGGTGCGTTGCTTGTTTTGAACGGCTATGTTCACTACCGCATCCGGTCAGCCCGGAGAGTGACGTGGCGCTGGGCGCTGGCCCTCAGCGCGATGGACGCGATTACGATTACGTCCGGCCTTGCGATATCCGGTGGTTTCCAGAATGCCTTGCATGTCCTGTACTACCCGGCGCTGGCGAACTTTGCTGTGGTGTTTACATCTTTCAGGCTCAGCTTTGCCTGGGCCACCACCATCGCCGTTGTATACACGGCGCTTAGCCTGGCTCTGAACTCGGGAATCGATTTTCAGGCCAAAGAAGAGAAGGTCTTGTTCTCGAGGATCGTGACTATGTTCGCGGTTGTCGCTGTGGTCAACCTCATCTCCAGGCTGGAGCGCATCAGGAGGAGAGAAGCCATAGAGCGGGAGAGGGAGCTCCAGCGTGAGCGAATCGAGCTCTCACAGAACATCCACGACACTATAGCCCAGTCCGCCTACCTAATCGGTCTGGGAATCGAGACTGCTATAGAGCTTGCTGACGATTCGAAGCGGGAACTGATCGCCAAGCTCAAGGCAACACACTCCTTGTCGAAATCTACCATGTGGGAGCTGAGGCATCCAATCGACGCCGGACCGATATTCGAGGGTAGAGAGCTGGGACGTGTTCTGAGGTCCCATGCTTCCACATTCACCACCATCACCTCGATCCCCACTGAGGTTGTCCAGACGGGAGAGGAGCCGCAGCTCTCTATGGTCACCCGGAGGCTGCTCTTTGCGGTAGCGCATAACGCGTTGACAAATGCGTTTCGGCATTCCAACGCCACTAAGGTGACGATGGCGCTGCATTTCGAAGAAGAGAGGCTCCGTATGTCCATTGCCGACGATGGGATAGGCCTCCCGGACGACTACGAAGACCGCGGACATGGTTTCAGAAATATGAGAAACGACGTGGAGCGAATGGGGGGTGTACTTGAAGCCATTCCGGGAGAGTCCGGGCTCGGGACGTCCGTCACCTGCACCATTCCATACGCGCCAACTCAAGGAGGCCGATAACTTGACATCATCCACACTACCCAGAGTAATGCTCGTAGACGACCACGAAATAATGAGAGACGGACTTCGAGAAGTCCTCCAGCGCTCCGGCAACTTCGAAGTGGTCGGCCAGGCCGGCGACGGTGTCTCAGCGGTGAACATCGCTCTGAAGTTGAAGCCGGACGTAATCATTATGGATGTCATGATGCCTCTGAAGAACGGTATCGACGCGTGCAGGGAGATAACGGAGATGCTCCCAGACACGAAGGTGCTGATTCTGACGGCTTCAGCAGAGGAGGATGCCGTGATGGAGGCGGTGGCCGCAGGAGCGACGGGCTTCCTTCAGAAATACTCCGGCAAGGAGAAGCTCCTGGATACGGTCAGGGAGGTAGCTGACGGCGAGTACCGAATACCGAGCAACGTCTTGCGAAGCGTGTTCGCGGGAATCCGAGGAACGACTGAACAGAAGACGACCGACGGTCCCAAGTCGCTCACACAGCGGGACAGGGAGATTTTGACGCTCTTCGCCCAGGGCCTTTCCTACGCAGAGATAGCAGAGGCGAGGAATAACCAGCCGTTGACTATTAGAAACGCGATATACAGCATTCAGGACAAGCTCGGTATCGATACCAAGCAGGAGCTTGTGGTGTGGGCGGTGCGTAACGGCCTCTTGGACGATTATCAGATAGGAAGATGAATTTCACCGCACTCCACTCAATCTTGGATTGCACAAAGGGTGGACAGCGCCACGCCGATGGTTGACACTACCCAAGTTCCTCGGTATGGTGACAAGCGCCACACCTGTCAGAAACCAGTCTGGGAACGCTTCTATGCCGCTCAAGCTCTCCAAACTCCTGAAGGACAAACCAAGCGATTCTGCTGTCGCTCCCACCATCCGCGAATACGAAGACCGCTTAGGAAACGCCAAGCGCGGCGCATCGGAGAACTAGAGAAGAAACGACAAGAAGCTCAGTGATCTCTACTACGATTTGGCTACGGGTTTCTATGAGTTTGGCTGGGGCAGGTCATTTCACTTTGCCCGGCGCGTCCCCGGAGAGAGCTTCAAAGCGGCGCTTGTACGCCACGAGCACCATTTGGCGCTCGTACTCGGGATCAAACCGAAGATCTCAGGTACTCATGGACAGTCGACTCGCGGGCAATCGGATTGGGTGTGGTAGAAAGCGTGGCCATTTGGAATTCCAGTTGGCTAACTAACAAAGACTTGGAACCACGATCTGATGTTATTGATATTCGGAGGCCTTCCCGCGGTGGGGAAAACTGCAATTGCCACCGGACTGGCACGTGACATAGAGGCTGTTCATCTGCGCATCGATTCCATAGAGCAGGCGCTGCGCAACTCCAACATAACGATATCTGGGCCCGAGGGGTATGTCGTCGCTTATGCAATTGCTGAGGACAATCTGAGACTGGGCCGCACCGTAATAGCCGATTCTGTGAACTCAGTGGAGTCAACGCGAGCCGCTTGGCGGAAAGTCGCCCAGCGAGCAGGCAAGCGTTGCATCGAGATTGAGATAGACTGTTCCGACCAGGCGGAGCACCGGCGCAGAGCAGAGACACGAATCGCTGACATCGCCGGACACCGATTACCTACGTGGCAGGAGATATGCGCCCGGGAGTATGAACCTTGGGAGGCCAGTATCGTCATAGACACAGCGGGACAGCATGTCGAGGCGAGCGTTTCAGCACTTCGCGAAAAACTGGCAGGCTCTGAGCAGGCGCTTCGGGCGAGCGGAGATAAGGAGAAGTGAGGTCGAAGGCACAGCGCAGGCGGGGTTGAGGGACTAGGGCAGCGTATACATACTGACCCCTTTATTAGGTGACCCTCTAACATTCGCTGTACCGTACTCAAAACTCCAGCTCCACAGCAGTCGATGTTTACTTGACTGGAGTCTGGCAAGCAGGCCATTTCCCTCAAGGTCACCTTCAAAGCCAAGACTGACACCGACTAGGAGGCGCGAGTCCCCTGCCCTGCGAAGCCAGTCGATGTTCGTCATCCTGGGAAGTAAACGCGCCGAACGTGGGCCAGACCGATTCACGCCGCAATGGCCCTATTGATGTCCAGTGATTCGGAAAATCCAAAATACACGAAACCCTTAAGTATAGAACGCCCGATTACGGAAATTGCACGGCAACTGAGAGTATAGTAGGATGCACTCACCTTGTGTTGCGAGGGTGCCGCTCGGCATTCGCGACGCCGGAATTCGCGCTGAACGCGATGGGCCTTGGCCTGACCGCTGCGTGCGCTTGGTCAAAATGCAAGTAGGCTCTGTTTCTAATAAGATTGCCGCCTTCCCACCGGGCTTTGGATGAAGGAGATGACAATATGAGATTGTCCACGACACAGATACGCCTGCTGTCAATCACCCTGTTACTAATCGGTTCCCTGTTTCTGGCCGCTGCATGCGGTGAGGAGCCTACACCCGCTCCCACCACTGCTCCCCCTGCCACTCCCGTCCCCACACCCACCCCAAGTGTGGACGATTTCCTTGCGGCGGTAGGGGCGAGTATAACCGGAATGGAGACGGCAAAGTTCGGTTTGATCGACGAAACGGAAACGGGAGCCCTGTTCCTTGGAATGACTTTCAAGAGCATGGAAGCAGAATTGGAGACCCCCAGCAGCGTCAGTATGGTGGTGAGCGTAGTGGCTCCCGGCTTCGGTTTTGTGGAAATCGAAATAATAGAGATCGAGGAGCAGGCCTTCTTGAAACTTTCCAAAGACGCGCCGTGGGCCCCATTGCCCCCGGACCAGGTGCCCTTCGATTTTGCAGGGCTGGGTGTGGTTTTTGCCACTTTGCAAGATACAATCCAGAACGTAGCCATGACAGGTCGTGAGACCTTGAATGGCCACCAGACCATTCGCGTAGAAGGAGTTATTCCGTCCGAGGCCCTGTTGCCGCTCATCACGTCCGCGGATTTCGGGCATGAGGTGGCCCTGACATTGTGGATTGATGAAACAGAACTTGTCTTGCGACAGGCAAGGCTTGCGGGCCAGATATACGACGACGACGCCCCGGAGACTACCCGTCTTCTAACCATCGAAGACATCAACGTCCCCGTTGACATTGAGCTTCCGGACATAGCCTCAGGCCCGTGAGCGGCGTGAGGTCTACCCTCATCCGTCTGGGGTCTTCCCAGTCGGTTGTACTGGGGATTCTCTGCCTGGGGGTGTTTTCCACTGCCCTGGACCAGACCGTTGTGGTTGCCGCCTTGCCGCTCCTCATGGTGGACCTGGAGATACCCCTAACGGACCTGGACAAGGCCTCCTGGATCATAACCGGGTACCTGATCAGCTACACCGTGGCCATGCCATTGGCGGGGCGGCTGTCCGACGTCTAGGCCGTGTCAGGATGTTTCAGGCGGCGCTGGTGGTGTTCGCCCTTGGGTCGGGGTTGGTAGCGCTTGCGCCGAACTTCACCTGGATTGTGCCCGCCAGGGTGATACAGGCAGTAGGGGGCGGCGCCACGGTCCCGATAGGCCTTGCTATGGCCGTGGCAGCCGTATCGACGGAAAAGAGGGGGCTTGCCATAGGACTGGTGGCCGCCTCGGCTGAGGCCGGGTCAGTTGTGGGCCCTCTCTACGGAGGATACATCATCGAATGGATCGGCTGGCGATGGATCTTCTGGTTCGACGTACCACAGAGCCTCCTTCTAATAGGGTTGATGGCCATTTTGCCTAACCGCCCCAATCCTGCGGCCAAGATGGACTACTTCGGCGCGTTGGCGCTTGGAGGAGCGCTCACAGTTCTAACCGTTGCGCTGGCACAAAGAAGCATCTTCACCGCGGAGTCCGTCTACCCTTACTTGGCGCTGGCCGCGGGGGCCATTCTTATCGGCGTTCTGATCACTATAGAGAGACGGGCGGTCCAACCTCTCTTGGCATCTTTCCTGTACACCTCCAGGGCGTTCCTGTCGTCCAACATTGCGCAATTTCTGGTTGGGGTCGCGTTGATCATGGCTCTGGTATGCGTACCCCTCATGGCCGGCACCGTCATGGAGAGGGGGCCATTGGAGAGCGCCCTTAGCCTGGTTCGCCTCACGGCCGCCATTCCGGTGGGGGCATTGGTAGGAGGCTACATTCTTCGCTGGACAGGGGTCAGAGAGGTGTGCATAATCGGCCTTGCGTTGATGGCAACGGGATTGCTGTTCATGAGCGGATGGGAGACGGAAGTTGGGGAGCTCAGACTAACCTTGCCCCTGGTGGCGGCAGGTTTGGGATTTGGCCTGGTCATTCCTCCGATAGGCGTAAGCGCATTGAGCGCAGCGCCCAGTGATTATTGGGGAGCGGCGGCCTCACTGGTCACCGCATCTCGAATGCTGGGGATGGCGCTGGGGCTGGCGGCGCTGTCCGCGTGGGGTATAGAACGCTTCTACAGCCTGACTGCTGACGTGAGTATTGGATCGAACTTCGAGGAGACCGAGGCCATCCTGATAGAAGCCGGCGTCAAGGTGTTCCAGAACCTCTTTATGATCTCGGGTTTCCTGTCCCTGATTGCCATTGTGCCGGCCCTGCTAATGAAGGTGGAAGATGTTAGAGAAGCGAATGGCCTTGCCTGAGATTGGGCCTGACGAAGAGGGACAAGGCGTATAGGCGACTGTCTCCGACTGACCTGCGGCCAGGGACGGTGGTAGCATACGAGGCCATAGTCATCGACGAGGTGGAGCGCAATGCTGCGGCGAATAGCCATTGTTGGAGGCTCTTCGCCCAAGTAAGCCAACGGCGAGCCCCGAGTAATGGAGCAGCCCTAATCGTTTGGGTCCATATAGAACTGGGCGCAGTAGGCTCGGAAGGGCATGATCTTGCCATCGGAACGACAGAGACGCGGGCGCGATCGGTACTGTTTGCGGCTCCAGATCACCACGTCCTGCAGAACGTCCTCCCGTTGCTGAGACGAAATGAACTTGTTCATGTTGTCCCGTGCCCAACGGATGTCGGGAATACAAACAATGTGCCATATATATTGACTAGTTTCAGGTATTTCGGCATAATACCGAATGGCTTCTAATATCAACAAGGGAGGTGAGATTTGCCGAAGCAATCGCCGATTCCGGAAGATGTGGACAGGGGGTTCTGGGAGGCCTGTAACGAAGACAGGCTGGTAATACAGAAGTGCACTGCCTGCGACAGGTTGCAGCAACCGCCGGAGGCGACCTGTTATCAGTGTGGTTCTGCGGATCACTTCGAATGGCAGGAGATGCCCGGCAGCGGAGTCATTTACACCTACGCGGTGATGTATGACAACCCGGTCCCTCTGCTCTTCGACGACCAGCCCTTCAATGTGGCTGTAGTATCGTTGCTGGATGACGATGGAAACGACACTGGCATGAAGTTGCTGTCGCACCTTCCAGGGACTCCCCTGGACGAGGTGCCGATAGGGGGCACCGTACAGGTGGAGTTCGAGGTAACCGGGGGGACCGGCCAGAAGGTCCCAGAGTTCCGTGTGGTAGGCTAGGCCTGCCCGCCGTTTCAATTGCGATAGGGATTTAAGTAAGGGAGGTAATCCAATGGCACCAGAAGTTCAAAATATGCCGGCAGAGTGGTACCGGACCGAGGAGGGTTTGGGAGTTTGGGAAGGGAGAGGAAAGGTGGTGGCCGTGGGCGTAGGGGTCTCCCCCACAGACCGGCGCTGGGACAGTGATCCCCAGACCAGCGTGGGCGCCTATTCGCTTATAGCGATTAGAAGGGCCATGGAGGACGCAGGGGTAACACCTGAACAGGTGGACGGGCTTGTCGTGGTACCAGATACCACTACAGGGAGATTCGACTGGCCGCAGCCCTGGCCGGACGGCCGGGACATCCCCGGGGAGATGGCCGCTGCTTTCAAACCCACTGACGACGAACGGGACGGCATAGCCAAGTTGAGTGCGCAGTGGGTCATGAACAATATGCCGGAGTTGACCAACCTTCAGTTCGTGATGCATGCTCCGGGTGATACGGCTCCTGCCCTCGTCGCTGCCAGCGAGGCAGTGTCACGAGGTCTCACCGGTGTCTGCATTGTGGTGAGGGGCTGGCACAACTTCTCGGGTCGGTACTACGTGGGGCAGGGCAACGCCCGTGGAGACACCATCTCCTCGCGTGAGAAGTGGACTACCGGATGGGGCATCGTGGGGGTTTACCCGGAGGCCACCCGCTTCCAGCGTTATCTGCACAAGTACGGGAAGCGCAAGGAGATGTTTGCCAACTTTGTGGTGAACTCCAAGAAGAACGGCCTAAACTTCCCAGAGGGATTCTTCGCCCAGCACCGGCCGGAGGATCAAGTGAGCACAGAGGACTACCTGACCGCACGGTGGCTGGCCAAGCCGGCCAACCTCTACGATGCCGACATTCCGATCTGCGCCGTCTCGGCCTACGTTATGACCACCCCGGACCGGGCCGCGGACATGAAGCAGAAGCCCGTCTACATCCTTGGCCATTCCTCCTCCACCGTCAGGCCCAGGAGCCTCCAGCATACCCTGGAGGAGAGCGAAGAGGGCGCTGCCAGGACCGGTCGGCTGTACCAGGAGGCCGCGGGCATCAGCGTCAACGACCTCTCCTTTGAGAACATGTACGACGGCTATGGCATGTTCCACCTGATACACTTGGAGGGCCTCGGCGGCTACGCCGGTATACAGAAGGGGGATGGCCTCGACTACTTCGACAGTCAGGACATCAGCAACGATAGCAGGTATCCCATATCCCCCAGCGGCGGCAATATCGGCAGTGGACGTACACGCTTCTGGCTGCACGTCGACTCCATCCAGCAGATACAGGGACGCGCAGGGGCACGCCAGATGAAGCATCCTGCAGAGGTGGGTATCTCCGCAGCTACCTTCCCCCATAGCGGCGTCGCTCTCGTGTGGTCCGCCAGCGCCGACTAGAGGCAACCACAGGAAAAAGACTCGTTCCCACTGGAATGAGAGAGGCGAGAGGCCCGGACAAAAGTCCGGGCCTCTCGTTGTTTGAGGGACATGTTCTGGGTACCGCCCAAGGAACGGTCAATCCCTTTGGGGGCAAGGGTGGGAGATGAGGAACGCTCCAAGGCCCTCCCTTGGTTGTGACCACCTCAAATTCATATAATTCGTTGGACCGGGAGAATAATGGAGCAGATAGACAGGAAGGTTGAGGAAATCCTCCGTTCCCCCATAGGCTGCGAGTTCCTGCTCAGTGTCGAGGCGTCAGGATTAAGCCCGGTGGAGGCGGGCATACCCCGAAACAGCCTCTGGCTGGCGGCCGGGGCAGTTGATGAGCTGGAATGGTGGAGAGAAGACCATGCCAAAACCGTGGCCGATGCGTTGGAACACGGGGAGCGGTTGAGAGTCCTGGCCCGCGCCGTGTTGGAACACCCGGCAACCGCTTGGTGGTTCGCTCCACTGGACCCACAGCACCAAGTCTGGGTTTCCCACGACAAGGGACCCCCGGACACGGCCAACTGGCAGCGTCCAAACTCCCCTCCAGACCGTTGGGAGCGATATGCCCAAAAACCCTGTACCGGACAGTACCAATACACATCCACATTGATAGGAGAAGACACGTCACTTTTTGTGGCGGTGGACAACCGCGTGGGTGACTTTAACCTGTGGTCCCTCCCCTTTGAGGCTTGGGAAATCTTCGTCCCCAACGATGTCCAGGTATTTGAAGTTCACGGGCCCGCGGACT
This sequence comes from Dehalococcoidia bacterium, assembly GCA_965261605.1. Taxonomy (GTDB): domain Bacteria; phylum Chloroflexota; class Dehalococcoidia; order Lucifugimonadales; family UBA2985; genus DAOUJW01. The sequence continues at coordinate 24,038 of OZ253466.1, forward strand.
GGAACCGCCTATGCGTCCGGTATCCGGCTGCGGGAGTGACCGACGGACCTCCAGACAAGGAGTGGCTGGTCCCCGATTGGGGAGCAGCGGCGGAAGACTGGGACGGAGTACATCTGAGCCTGGGCGGGCTGCTTACCGCCGAGCAGGTGAGATACCAGTCGGAGGATGGGGTTTCAATGCTCAACTTCTGGCAGGCGGAGCAGACCTACTGGCTGCGCGGTTTCGTCAGCAACGCCCGTCGGCTGCCAGACCATGAGGGCCGTCCACGCCCCGGCCATATAGAAATAGCGAACCCCAATCCCGGCAGTGGCACTCCTCTGAGGAGGATTGACTGACCAACCCCTAGTCGTAAGGCCCGAAATTGGCCTCCACATTGCGCTCAAACCGGACGCTCAACTTGCGGGACGCTTTGCCCGGTCTCCGGCAAGCTTCCTGGGGGATTGTATACCCTGGAAAGCTAGCTGAGGTCGGCCAGCTCGATGATCCTGGCTTCGCGGTTCCCCGGTGTCAACTCCAGGATAGCCACCTGGCCCAGCCTCATGGAGTTTCTGGGCAATGTGGGGCTGCCGGGGTTTACAAACAGGACGCCCTGGTGTTCCTCCACCATAGCTTCCAGGGTGCGCCCGAAGATCACGATATCAATAGGACTGCTGAATACACTCTCCACCATCTTGGGTACAGCTCCGTCCGGGAAGTTTCGAGCCGCTATTTTGCCGGGGAATACGTCGTCGTTGAGTTCGTGCAGGTCCAGGCTGTTCACCATGCCTATGGTGTGGCCCTCCAGCTGCAAGATATGCCGCTCGGCGACTCTTTGGTCCGCTGTTTCCATGGAGAAGGGTATGGCGGTCTCGAACTGGCGGCCCTGGATCCTTCCCACGGCCTTCACTGGTGCGATCTGCTCCAGCCAGTCCAGCACCCGTGTGGCTTGGATGCCCCCGGCATGAAGAATCAAATCGACTCCCTCAAAGGCGCGGGTTACCTGTTGCGGGACCTCGGTTGCGACCCCTGGGATCCGGGTGTCAGAAAGAAGGCCTATTCTCATTGGTCTCTCCTAAAGCGCTGGATGGTATTTTCTAGTTGGTCACTGGAGTGCATAGTAGCCCCTATCGGTTTTCTCTGCAAGGCCAATGGATGAACCGGGGTTCATCGCTCAACCTTAGCTCTCACCCCCAACGCGTTTGCGCCACTACCCTGGGCGAGGATGGAGCATCGGCAGTCCTTCCCGATAGTTTCGTGCAATCCTATAATGCGGATATGACCTTGACAACCGGGACTCAGGTGCAGAGATACCACGGACTCGACGGCCTCAGAGGATTCGCGATGCTGCTGGGCATCGTCCTTCACGGGTCGCTGCCATATTTCTCACGCATTGGCGGGTTCGAGTCCGTTTGGCCCGCGGACGATGACCAGTCCATTTTGCTGTTCCTGGTGTTCGATTTCATCCACACTTGGCGGATGCCGACGTTCTTCCTGATGGCGGGATTCTTCGCCCACCTGGTGTTGGATCGCCGCTCCACATCTGTCTTCATTCTCGATAGATTGAAGAGAATCGCTCTGCCGTTGGCGCTGTTCGGAGCAGTGATGGCTGTGATAATCCCGCCGATATGGGTCTATGGATGGTACGGCGTCATCTCCTTAGAGGTATTCAGGGATGTACTGAAGGAGAGGCAGGACCTCGACTCCAGTGGTGAACTCGTCGCCCATCTATGGTTCCTGTACTACCTGCTGCTGATGTACGCTGCGCTGATAGCCTTACGGTTGCTGGGTTCGCTCCGGCGGGCGCGGACATCCGTCCGTTCGGCAGGCCGGCTTCCCCTTGGTGTGTACCTGGGCAACGTTGTCTACTCGCGCATACCGCTGCTGCTGCTACTGGGAGTGGTGCTCCTTCTCGTCATCAGGGCCGGCGATGAGTCAAAGCCCATCTGGCCGCTGAACGTAGCGGACGTACTATACGGCGCTCTGTTCTTCTTCTACGGGTACGGGCTCTACCTTCGACGAAATCTTATCGACAGGCTAAGGGAATCAGGAACGTTGGTGGGACTGTGGGCCACCGCGGCAGTGGTATTCTTTGTCCACCTTGTGCTAATCGGGGCTATAGATGAGGCGTCCAAGCAGGGTGCAGACAAGGAGACAATCGAGTTCCTGTGGCTGATCGGGACCGTTTTCTATGGAGCGTCGGCGGTCTTGTTTAGCATAGGTTTAGTCGGGATCTTTGAGCGGTTTCTGCGATCACCTCGTCCCTGGGTCCGCTGGGTTGCAGACTCGTCTTACTGGATATACATCATCCACCTGCCGGTTGTGACTCTTCTGACGTTCTATCTTGCGCATCTTGACAGGCAGGGTTGGCTGAAGCACCTGACGGGCTTCAGTTGGAGCGCGGAGTTGAAGTTCCTGGTAGCTTGCGTGGTGACCGGAGCCCTGGGCATTGTTACGTATCGGTACCTGGTCAGGCACACACCTCTTGGGACGCTGCTGAACGGGAAGAGGACCAGAGTTTCGTCCTAGCACACAAAGTTGGCGGTACAGTACGCTTACCTCCCCTGTGCTATACCCTAACCGAAAGCGGTTATTATATAATGTAAATCAGTTGGAGTTTACTATCCTTGTCTACTGAGGTGAATGCAATGGTATCTGTAGCGGAAGAACTTCTAGTCGAGGAAACTGAGTCTTCGGAAGACGAAGAACCACAGGAAGTACGTTATGACATTATGCCTTATCCGGCCGATTACACTGTAAAAGGGTTGTACGAAAAGTGGCAGTCCGGGCAACTAGTCATACCGGATTTCCAGCGTAACTATGTGTGGAGCGTAACCCAGGCAAGCCGACTCATTGAGTCATTCCTCTTGGGATTGCCCGTTCCGCAGGTGTTTCTGTACCGTGATCGCTCAGATCCCAAGCTGACTGTGATAGACGGTCACCAACGGCTTGGCACAATAGCCCGTTTCTATAAAGGAGATTTCCGCCTGCGAGGGGTTAGTTCTACCTGGGCCAGCCAGACGTATGAACAACTCGGTGAGTACGACCGCTCAATGCTGGATGACGCCACTTTGCGGGCGATTGTCATCAGGCAAATCCAGCCTGATGACAACTCCAGCATCTACCAGATTTTTCATAGGTTGAACACTGGAGGGACCCAACTTAACGATATGGAGATTAGGAGGGCTATCTCCCGCGGCGGAGCCAATGATTTTCTGGCTAGATTGAATGAGAATCCCAACTGGCGCGAGCTTATAGGTATGCCGGAACCATCGGCAAGATTTCGCGATTTAGAGTTAATCCTCCGGGTGTTGGCCTTGGCTGAAAATTGGCGCAATTATGGAAGGCGCGAGTACGGGGGACAGTCCATGAAAACTTTTATGGATAAGTATATGGAGGTTCTTGATAAAGCGGATTCGGTGAAAATTGAGCAGTTGGAACGGAGATTCACCAAGGCCTGCGAAGTGGTTTGCAAAGAACTGGCAAAAAAGCCTTTTCACCTCCGACAAAGGCTAAATCTGGCTGCCCTTGACGCGGTCATGGCTTGCTCCGTCGAGTTGGCTGATTCTCTCAACTTTGGCATCGGCAACGCCTACGCCGCGTTACTCACAGACGAGACCTTTATGAAGGTGGTAACTTATAACACCAGCCATACCCTAGAGGTTCAAAAAAGATTTCAGTTAGTCCATTCTGCCTTCAGTTCCTGAGAGTATGCCACTCCTACTGCCACTTACGGGTACTGCGATTGCAGACTACCAGAATCATTTGAGTGAATATCCCGGTACCGACCCGGTGATCTTGGCATATCTTACTCGACACATTAATGGCTTGATGTGCGGAGAGATAGAGCAGGCGGTAACTCGGTTGGTTGTGGAGAGGTTGGCAACTGGATATATGGACTCAGAAACCTCGGACTTCTTTCCGGCCTTCCTGAAATCCAGGCGCACCAGCAGTACACGGAACGCAACCGTCGAGGAAATACGGAATACCTTATCATGTTTTGGCCCTACGTACCGAGAAAAGTTCAATGACTTGGTGCGCCATGCTGTAGATAATGAGGGTATTGAAAAGCTTCGTACAGCAGTAACTAAACGGAACGAAGATGCCCACAGCATTCCCCCAAGCATCACCTTTCAGGAACTTGAAGAAACCTACGGTATCGCGGTCGCCGTGATTAACGCTGTCACTATTACCCTTGAAACCTGATCCACTTCCATACTGGCCCACTTGAGGTCCAACGCGGTTTGTCGCTTGCCTGGAAAACTCCGCTCCCGATCCGCTGTTCAAGCGGTCTCTGGTTGAGCACCACCTCTCCCCATCCGGTGTCCTCCATCAGTAATCTGAGGTCCGGCGCTCTACCATTCCACTAGGCAGGAAACCGCGCTATGCGGGCGGTCAGCCATCTGCTCAGCCTACTGGATCGCGTTGAAATGCGTACCCCTTTTAAGAAAAGCGCTCGATTTTCACTGAGGGATGATTGGCCTGGATATCGGCTGAAAACCAGGAGCACTGGGCAAAATGAGGAAAAATGAACTCCATGCTGTGCCTGTCGCCCTCGGTATTCGACGCCGAGGCCTTGCCGGAGTACTTGCCGGCCAGATCCCTGAGGGCGCTGCCCAAGTCTCCGGAGCTTTGCTCATTGCTATAGGAGATTTCCAGGTAGTGAGGCAAGGTCCTGTCCCCTACCTCTCTGGTGCCAATGTCTGACTTAATTGGGATGTCAACTTGATCCCTTTACTCCTTCCCATCCTTCTCCCACAACGCCTCAAGGATGTTGCCCGGGGACATTGGCGTCTGTCGCATTCGTATTCCCACTGCATCGTAGATGGCATTGGCGATGGCTCCCACCGGCGGAACGATGGGGATCTCCCCTACCCCGCGCGCTCCATACGGATGGCCCGGATTCGGCACCTCAACCAGGATTGTATCAATCATCGGGAGATCCAGAGATATCGGCATCCTGTAGTCGAGCAGACTGAAGTTAGCCATGTGCCCTTCGGAGTTGTAGTAGTATTCCTCGTTCAGAGCCCAGCCGATGCCCTGCACGGCGCCACCCTGCACCTGCCCCTCAACGTAGCTGGGATGAATGGCAGTCCCTACGTCGGTGACCGCGGTGTACCTGAGGATGTCCACCTTGCCGGTCTCCGGGTCCACCTCCACGTCCACTATGTGAGTGGAAAGGGACGCCCCAACCCCTTTTGGACTGACCGTAGCGCTGCCTATGATTGGGCCTCCGGTGTCCAGCAACCTCGCTGCCAACTGCTTGAAGGTCAAGCTCTGCTCGGTGTTTGCCGAGTGCCGGAACTCTCCGTCGGAGAACTCCACCTGGTCTGCCGTAGTCTCCCATATCAGCGCCGCTCGCTCCTTCATCTGCCCCACCACGTTGTGGGCGGCCTCATAGGTTGCCCAGCCGGTGGCGAAGGCGGTACGGCTTCCGCCGGTGACCGCCGTGTACCCAATAGCGCCGGTGTCGCCTACGATGGGGTGAACGTCCTCAGCCCTGATTCCCAGCACCTCGGCGGCGTGCATAGCTGTAGCCACTCGCGTGCCGCCAATGTCCACCGACCCCGTCACCTGGTTCACTGTCCCGTCGTCGTTGACGCTCAGTGTAGCGCTTGACTCCAACCCAGCGTTTCCCCAATAGCCGCTTGCCACTCCCCTGCCCCGGTTCTTGCCCACCAACGGCGTTTGCCAATGGCTGCTGTCGAAAGCTTCCTGGAGTGTCTCAGCGGTACCGATTCGACCGTGCACCACGCCGTCGCCGCGCCGGTCTCCCTCTTTGGAGGCGTTCTTTAGCCGTATCTCTATCGGGTCCACGCCGATTCTCCTGGCTATCTCATCCAGAATCGTCTCGACTGCAAAGGAGCCGTGCGTGGCGCCTGGAGCGCGATACGCCCCTGTCTTGGGCTTGTTGACGATAACGTCGTAGGTCTTGAGGTTCAGGTTCTCGACGCTATACGGGGAGAACATGCACCGGGCGGCTCCGCCAACCGGAGAGCCGGGAAAAGCGCCGGCTTCGAAAGCCAGGTATGCCTCTCCGGCGATTATCTTGCCCTCATTCGTGACGCCTACCTTCACCCGCATGAAGGAGCCTGACGTGGGTCCTGTGGCCTCCATAACCTCGGCGCGGGACATAACCAGTTCTACGGGCTGTCCAGTCTTGCGAGAGAGTAGGGCCGCCGGTACATCCAGATAGCAGAGTATCTTGCCTCCGAACCCACCGCCTATCTCCATGGGTACGACTCTAACCTGAGACTCCGGCAATCCAAGGAGAGCCGCAGTGGCTCGACGTACGTAGAAGGGTCCCTGGTTGCTGGTCCAGACGGTTATCTCACCGTCCGCATTCCAGAAAGCGGTCGAGTTTGTGGGCTCAATGTACCCCTGATGCACCGTGGGTGTGATGAACTCATGCTCAACGACTATGTCCGCCTCCTCAAATCCCCTCCTCACATCGCCAAGGTTGTACTCTTCGTAGGCCGCGATATTGCTCACCTCTTCGGTAACGCGGCCCATGGATTTCGTCCTCAGGTCTTCGAGAATGATGGGCGCTCCCTCCGCCATGGCCTCCGGCGCCGTCAGGACGTAGGGCAGGACCTCGTAGCCCACGTCGATGAGAGACAGCGCCTCTTCGGCCACGTGGGCATTGATGGCTGCCACGACCGCAACTGGGTGTCCCTTGAACAGCACCTTCTCCGACGCCAGTATCATCTCGCGGTAGTACTTCAGGTTGATGGCCCCTCCCTCGCCGCCCGCTATTGACACGGAACCGGTGAGCTGCGGCATATCCTTACCGGTTATCACCGCCTTTACCCCCGGGTGAGCCTCAGCTTTGCTTACGTCAACATATTTGATCCTGGCATGAGCATGAGGGCTGCGCAGGACCTTGCCGTACAGCATTCCGGGCAGGTTGATGTCTGCGCCGTATTTGGCCCGCCCGGTCACCTTATCGACACCATCGTGTCGGATTGGACGGGTCCCAATTACCTTATATTCCGCCGGCCTGTTCTCAGTTATTGTCATTTGGCTTCCCCTCTTTCCTGGTGTCAACTCCGATTAGAGATGACCCTGACCGAAATAAACCCTCAATGCAAGCGGCTTTCAGCCATTTATCTGATGGGTTGAACCTAACACATACCTTAATTGGTAGTCAATTGCCCGTTTCTTCCGTTCCCCACTCTTCCGATGTTCAAAGGACGCAAGACTCTGCGGGCCAGAGGCCATGACTGCCAGCCGAGTACACGCATTGAACAGAGTGGCGCTGTTGTATGATAAGCTTCAGCGATAAGGACATAGGGGGCAGTCCAATGAGCCATTCACACACCTACTCAGGTAATCCTTTGGACAGGGGTGAACGAGAGCGCCGCGACGAAAACTGGATAACGGCTATGACCAACGACCCGACCAGCAAGTTTCTTCCTATGAATGACTTGAATGTCCTGGTGCGTCAAGGATCTCAGGACACTCTGGGCTGGTTGAGCGCAAATGAGATGCAGAGCTTTGGCAGTTACAGCAGGGTTTTCCTGCTTGGGCTGCTGGACGGGATAGCGTGTTACGTGGTTGACGTCTCAGAAAACGGACAAGCTATCCCGGATTCGGGTGGCAGTGGCGAGTACAGGTACGTGGATGTCAGGACGGCCGCTGGGAATCTCAGCGGCGCAGATTCCGGGATAGTCGCTCAGGCGCGGGCACAGGTCGATTGGCACAACCGAAATGGGTTCTGCTCCACTTGTGGGCATGAGACAATCGTCAGGCGTGGTGGTCAAACGCGGCAATGCTCCAAATGTGAAGCCATTAACTATCCACGCACAGACCCTGTGGTCATCACCGTGGTATCCGACAATGACCGCTGCCTGTTGGGGCAATCTCGCGGACGTGCGACGCAGACGAACAGGTACTCGGCATTGGCCGGCTTTGTAGACCAGGGAGAATCGGTTGAGGAGGCCGTAGCCAGAGAGGTGATGGAGGAGTCAGGAATCGTCATCAGGAATGTCCGTTACCACTCCTCTCAACCGTGGCCATTCCCCTCCTCTCTGATGATCGGTTGCCACGCCGAAGCGGTCACAACCAGCATAGCTATAGATGATGAAGAGATGTCAGACATCCGTTGGTTTGAACGCGATGAGGTCCTGAAAGCGCTAGATGGAACAAGCGAGAAACTGGTAGTTCCAGGTCCGATGGCTATCGCTCATCAAATCATCAGAGCATGGGCTACCAACGAAGCGCCCTAGAGCGGCCCGTATTTTCAGTCGTCACCTTCTATCATCACGCCCGTCCTGTATGCTCTGAACCAGACGCCGAATCCGGCAGCTCCACCCAGGATCACCGATGGCCACAGGACAAGGTCTCCACCAGCACCCGCCTCCACAAGCGCGATAAAGAAGATGACAGCGACTGCGATCGCGAGCACTATACAGCCGGAGAGGACTTTTTCACGATTGGAGATGAAGCGCGTTCGCCTGAAATGTTGAACGCTGTCACCCTGGCTCGTGCGCCGAGTCTCGTCCCTAAACTCCTTCTGTGATATGCGGCGGCCCGGCGGCGTCAACCGTCTCTGCGGAACGAGGCGGGCATATCGAGTCCTGAAATCCTCGTCGGTCTGTATACCCTTCCGAATGTTGCAGGGGCGACAGATTACTTGGAGATTATCTTCATTGTTGGATCCGCCCCTGACAACAGGAATAGTGTGATCAATATCTAAGCTGGCAGCAGTTCGACGATACCCACAATACACACATGTATTGTCTTGTTGCCTCATCAACCGTTGCTTCAGCCCTCTCGGCCAAGTCACTCGCTCGGTGGGCCGGATCCGACGCTCATTGGCCCTGACGAACAACATGAGACTAATCAGTCTATCTGCTGTCCACAAGGAAACCAATACGATCCACGCGGCAAGAGATGAAATGAATTGGTGGATGGAGCTTTTCATATACGTTTTCCAATCAGAACTGCCGATATGATGACTATCTAGGTCACAATCAACTGAACTACAATCTTAATTCAAGCGCCATTACGACACAAAAGTGCTGATTGGAAAAGCAAATCTCCTATCTGTACCGAATCCCCGGACTATTGAAGTTCGATAAACACTTCCCCGGCTGTGCCGTCGACGGTAACGATAGAGCCATCCCTGATTATATCGGTGCCATTGCCAGTCCCAACCACGGCAGGAATCCCAAATTCCCTTGCAACCACTGCCCCGTGGGATATCACCCCTCCGGAGTTGGTAACAATAGCTCCGACAATGCCAAAGAACGGAGTCCAGGGGGGCGTCAAGGCACGTGCTACGAGGATGTCCCCATTCTTGAGGGTGCCGGCCTGGTCCAGCGACTGGATGACTCTAGCCCTGCCGCGGTAGACCCCCGGCGAAGCCGCCATGCCTTTGACCGACTGTTGGGCAGCGCCTTCGGCCGGTAAGTCATCGGGCGATGTAAGCGTCTCGGGCTTGAGGCCCAGGTAAAGCGGAGGCAAAGTCGAGCGGAACTGGTCCTGCAAAGCCCGGCGGTGGGAGACCTCTTCCTTGGGTATGCCTATGCCTTCCTCCAGGGCTTGGACCAGCTCGGACCTTTGATAGTAAAAAACGTCATCAGCAACACTCAGAATGCCTTGCTTCTGGAGATGGCTTCCCATTACCAGCCATCGCGCCCTGGAAGCGGAGACCAGCCTTTGGTCACACAACAGATTATGGTCCTCAAGGTTGGGAATGAGCTGCTGAGCCATCTCCAGCAGAAGCGCCAGGTCGGTATCTGTGTCGTCGGACGGGCTGTTGCGCAGTTCCGCCTCCAATTCCGAGCGGCGATTTGCCTGCTTAGCAGACATTCCCACCGGGCTCTTGGAATCATCCTGCGTGGAATATGCCCGTATCATTGCGAGCGGCACCGGCGACCCGTCGCGCCAGTTGGCCAAGTCCTGCAGGCCATTGTTTGTAGTGTAACCAAACTTCTCCAGCATGTCGGCAAAGCTATCTCGAAACGCCTTGGCAGCAGGCGTGTCCGGCGACGGTGGCCCGCTGTCCACAAGGGTTTGGAGGGATTCATCGGCGCGCACCATGCGGCTTAGGTCCCAGAGCGCGGCGGCCCGCTCAAGCGAAAGATGCGGTAATCCAAGCAACAGAGCCATTGCGTCATGGCGCCGGTCTTCCCCGAAGCGTTTTACGTACTCTTCCGTAAAGCGCGTTGCTGCCGTTCTGGCCGGCCCCACCGCCGTACGGTGGACTCCCCCAAAGACGCGCCTGTACTCCTGGTCCTGCGAATCCAGGACCTCGGCCCAATCGCCTGAGGGTACTGTCGCTGGTTCAAAGTTCTCCAGCATGTTGGCCGCCTTGTCGATCTCGGGCGGCCACTCCTGTCGCCATCCCGTGAGGTCTTCCAGTTTCTCTGGCGCGGGCATTGTCCCGAATGGAGATGGCGCACCGGGGGCGTTGGTCACTTGGCGGGCGTAGTTATAGCCGTTTATAGTGATGGCTGTGGGAAGACCATCCGTATGAACCACAACGCCGGTGGGACCTACACTCGCTATGAGAGGTGCATGAGACGCCGGGTTGTGCTCATCCTGCAATATCCAGGAATACTGCTCGTAGCTGGGATCAGGCAGCGCGAATTCCGTTCCTTGAGACATCAGGCCTCCGTCAACTAGATCTGAGCGGCAAATATGGTCACAAACACCAACATCTACCGGAACCTTGCCATGGTCACGAATATGAGATTTCATATTAACACGATAGAGGAAACAAGTGGAATGCCCCTTTCTTCGCTGCGGATGATATACTAATGCACTATTGACCGGGTCAATGACCCTGGGCGGTTTTTGGCTCGCCAATTCATAGCTAGACAACCAAGCTATTCAACACGTCACTTGCTGCCATAAGTCATGGAAAGAGGACAAGGGTTCATCAGAGCGCACGGGGACAGTCCGAAGCAACAAGAACTCATGACCATCTTGTGGTTGGGAGAACCCCATTGCGGCGACCCGTCCCTGGTAGGCGGAAAGGCCGCCAATCTGAGCGTCCTTGCCGAGAGCTACGCCGTTCCGCCCGGATTCGCAGTTACCTCGGAAGCCTTGGATCAAGCCATTAAAGGCGGATTCACCGTGGATACCACGGTTGTTGAAGGACATCTCATTCCGCAGGCTCTGTATGAACTAATTTGTGAGGCCTATCGCGCTTTATCCAAGCTTTGCAACCAGGAACAGGTTAGCGTGGCGGTCCGCTCATCTGCTTTGGATGAGGACGGCAGTTCAACCTCGTTCGCGGGTCAGCATTCCACATTTCTGAATGTATCAGGTGAACAAGCAGTGGCCGGTGCAATCGCCGAATGCTGGCGCTCGGCCTTTAGTGCGCCTGCCCTGTACTACCGGAGCCAGCAGGGTCTTGCCTCGGACAATATTGGAATGGCCGCCCTTGTGCAGCAAATGTTGCCTGCAGACGCGTCCGCCGTCGTTTTCAGCGCAAATCCCGTCACGGGAAGCCGGGATGAGGTTGTGATTAACGCCAGTTGGGGACTCGGCGAAAGCATTGTCTCAGGCACGGTGACACCGGATACCTTTGTAGTCCGCAAGTCCGGCATGACCATTGTTGCAACAGAGATAGGTGAGAAAGCCACCATGACGGCCCCCATGCCAGGGGGTGTCGGTGAAATCGATGTGCCGGCGCAGTGGCAAATGCTGCCATCAATTACCAATGAACAGGTCGTAGAGTTGGCGAATCTGGCCGTCGAACTGGAAGCCAGGATGGGCTGGCCCGTTGACATCGAGTGTTCATACTATCAGGAACGTCTCTACCTGCTGCAATGCAGGCCAATAACAACTCTTTGATAGACTTGAAGGCCAAAACTATACCTCGTAGTCCTATGTGCTATATTGTATTATGTGCCTGCTGGTTCTACTCAATAAACCCTGCCAACCTGAATCTTCATGTCCAGACTTCAGCACCGTTGCCCGGCAAGAGACTCACAACACATACCGGCAGGCCCGCAGAAAGATCGCCAGATGTGATGCAATAGCGGGACTTCAATGATACAGGGTATCACGACAACTACTTTGACGAAATTCCGTGTCTAAGGAGCTAAAGATGAATAGTGGGACCCTTGCCCTGCAACCGGCCCGACCTGTAATACGCACACTGGCGACGCTCGTCGTCCTAACGCTGGTCGCTTGTTTGGTGGCCTTGGTCTCCTCACGTCCCGCGTTGGCGCAGGAGGACCTGACCTGCCAGGCGAATCACCTCGGCACACTTGGCGACGAGGCGGACAGCAAAATTCGGACTGCCGGACGCTGGACTACCAATGACTGTGATTCACGTTTTCGAACCGACAGCGATGCCCACACCTATCGCTTCATCGTCCTTGAGGGTGGCCGCATCAGAATAGACTTGAAATCAGCTGACCGTGATTCCTATCTGTATCTTATGGCTGAAGACGGCAGCCGCATCACGGACAGCGACGGTGGAGGAGCGGGTCTTGACGCACGCGTTGAGTACGATCTTACGCCCGGCGTCTACATCGTGGAGGCCACCACAGTAGGCAGTCGCGAGCGCGGCCCGGCGTCCTTCTCGCTTTCCATCAGTCGGGTCACGGGCTGTGAGCCGGAGCATCTTGGCGCGCTTCAGCCGGGGGTAGACCTGACCGCATCCGGTTTTTGGACGCTTGACACCTGCGGTTCGCGCTTCGTGGTGCAGCACCCGGCCTACAGCTACTACTTCGACCTACCGCAGGACGGCCGCGTCAGAATAGACCTTAGATCCCAAAACGGTGACCCTGTCATGTCACTGGTGTCACTCTCCAGAGGGCTGATCTCCGCCAATGATGACGGCGGCGGAGGGCGTAACTCGCGCATCGAGCAATACCTCCTGGCAGGAACGTACCTGATTGAGGCAACGACCTACCTGGAGCGAGACCTCCAACCCCAGTTTGCCGACTTCACTCTTGTGGTGCATCTGATTGACGAGGAGGAGCGGGAGGCCAGTTTCAACATTAAGATGGAGGAGATCCATGTCCCCGACGAGGTAGTAGCCGGCGAGCCTTTCGAAGTCCACTACCGCGTCGGCAATCTGGGCCAGGGCGGCTTGGATGATGTCGGCGGACGCGCAGCGGTGTACGTGGTAGGGCCGCGCGTGTTTGACCAGACGCCCATCATTTACGGATCGGAGGACCGCTGGCAGGCCGGGGTCTCGTACCACACCGGACCACGGACCGCGACCCCGTTCAGTGTGGCTATTGACGAGTTGGAAGCATTTGATGTCACGCTTAACAGCACAGGCCCGTCCTGGGTTTTCGTCGCAGTTGACGCTCACGACGGGTTCGGAGAAGAGGTCGCATTCCACGGCATATGGCGTAACCTGATGGTACTGAGTGGCTTGACGTTTGAGCCGGTGATGGTAAGTGTGGATGACTCAGACTATGAAGTGTCGGCGAGGGCCAACGCAGGTGGGTACGTGACGACCTCGGTGACATCCGTTGCCGACCCTGGCGCAGCGGTCGACCCGGAGATGCGGGCAAAGGCTATCTACGCGGCGGGCGTCCGCACGCAGTTGCTGGACGGCATCTTCGAACGACCGGAGATTGCCGCCTTGTCCGCGACTGCAGAGCCGGAGCCGGTCAGCGTGGCGAATCCGTCTTCGGACGCCCTGGCGGAGGCCCTGGGTGACCAGTATGCAAACGATGTCACTGCGTCCGGTCTGGTTGATGCGCTGGGCGCAGGCGAGGTTATTAACCCGGTCACTGTTGAAGATATGACGCTTGCCGCGGCTCAGACGGCAGCGGCGCGTTTTGCCGGGCTGTCCGCATCATGGAGCGCGCTCCAGGAGCGAATCGCCGGTGGCGAAGCGCTGTCCTTCGCGGAGGCTCTTGCCGTACAGTCCCAGATCGCCTACGCCGAAAGCGTCATACCCCCGACTGTGAAGGCCGGCGAGATTGTGGAGGCGGCCCGGGCCGCAGATACGGGCTGGCAGACCCCTGAGGTACAAGATATGCTTGGAGCCTTGTCCCTTCAGGCGTCCTGCGGCGATGAAGAGACGACACTGAGCGCCGCGCTGGAGGAGGCCAGAGTAGCGGACGACGAGGCGCTACTGGCCCTGGACGACGAGCTGCGTGCAGCACTGCCTGTCTACAGCCTGGCGAACGACAGCGCCCGGTGCGCCGCATCGGACGTCGACGCTATAACCTCCCGGTTCCTGCAGAGCCTCTTGATAGCAGGCAACGACGACCTCCTCCGGCTGCTCATGCCCAGGCCGTCGACGGTGGAAGCGCCGGCGCCGCACCGGCTGCGCATAATCGCCCAACTGGACGAGAACGGCCGTATCGAGCACGGCGTGGAACTCTCCAACGGCGAACAGATATTGCCGACGTCGCGCTTCACCCCAGCCGACTCACCTGTAGACGCCTGGCTTGTCAGCAGCGACGTTGAAATGGACGAGAAGTCAATCGGCAATATTCGCTCGCGGCGCTTGGAAGACGGCCGCATTGAGTTGGGATTCATAGACGCTCTTGGTGAGGAGGTCGCGCCCGACATCCGTTACATCGCCGCCAACTCCCCCGCGGGCGTGTGGCTCCGCAGTGGAGAGATAGAGGCGCCACCCGCGCCTCCCTCCAGGGACAGGCCGGCCGATTACACCCAGGCCTTTGTACTGCAGGCTATTGAACGCTACGAGGAGACTGGCAAAGAGGCGACCGTCGCCTACTACAACACCAAGGAGAGTGTTGACGGCCAGTGGTACGTCTTCATCATCGATGAGAACCAGACCATCGTCGCTCATGCCCCCAACCCCGACCTGGTGGGCAAGCACAGCTCCCAGGCTCTAGGACCCAACTCCTATCCCACCGGGTCCGCCGTCGCCGCCTCCGCCGACCAGGACGGCGCCTGGTTCGACTACACCTATGCCAATCCCGCCTCTGGCGTTGTGGAGACCAAGCACTCCTGGGTGGTGACCCACGACGGCATTACCTTCGGCTCCGGCTGGTACGAACGCGGCCCCGGCAAGTCCGACGCCCCCGCCTACACCAAGGCCTTCGTGCAGCAGGCCATCAACCTCTATGACGCCCTGGGCTTGGAGGAGACCATCGCTTACTACAACACCGAGGAAAGCGTTGACGGGCAGTGGTATGTGTTCATCGTCGATCAGAACGGCTACACAATAGCCCACCACAACCCGGAGTTTAGGGGAAGGGATCCAAGCCTTCGAGTAGATGCCACCGGGTATTTCTACGGCGACGACCTGCTTGGGGCTGACGAGGATGGCCGCTGGGTGGATTACGTTCTGTTGAATCCGGAATCGGGCGAGGAACAGCAGAAACACACCTGGGCAGTGCGCTATAACGGGCTGATCTTTGCATCGGGGTGGTACGAGTAGCAGGAGCTGCCTCGACGCCGGATGCGGCCGGCTGCTGCGGTGTCATTTCGGGGCATCCCTCCCGAAACTCCGCAGTGCGGCACTCTTAACCAGGAAGGCGCTGCGCCGTGATCCCCGTTTTTGTATGCCAAGAAGTATGATAATATGGATTCGAAATTCATACGGGGGCAATCATGCGTATCTCTGAGCGAGGCCAGATAACCATCCCAAAGCACCTGAGGGACCGTTTCGGTATGAACCACAACGTTGAGGTTGAAATTACCCCAACAAATAACGGGCTGCTCATTCGGAAGAAAACATCTGTGGAGCATCCTGTTGACCGCGTATACGGAATCCTGGGTAGTGGGGCCTTAGGTGAAGGCGTCAGTATAGACGACTATATTGAGGAAATCCGGGGAAGGTGATAACCGCCGTAGATACCAACGTTCTGCTGGATGTATTCATACCCAGCGACGAACATGGGCCACGGTCTAGAGAGTGGTTGAGCGCCGCCTACAATGCCGGCGCTGTCATCATCTGCGACCTCGTGTATGCGGAGCTTGTGCCTGCGTTCATCTCTAGGGTGTCGCTGGACGGAGCGCTGAGAGAGATAGGGGCTGCGTTATCGCCAGTCAACTCTTCAATCGCCTATGAGGCGGGGCTGCGCTGGAAGCTGTATCGCGAGTCTGGCGGACCGCGGAACCGGATTATCATCGACTTCCTCATTGGCGCCCACGCCGCGTCTACCGCGGATGCGTTTCTTACGAGGGATAGAGGATTCTTCGCTACCTACTTCCCGGATCTGAAGGGACCCGAAGTCTTGTGACCTCTATAGCCAAGCCCGCCAAGGGGGGCGCACCGACGAAACTCTACACCGTCCTCTTCGGCGACACGGTCATAGAGTACGATGTAGGACGCAGCCGGCGGCGTAAGAAGACGGTGCAGATCAGAGTGGACGGCAACGGCGTGCACGTAGCTGCTCCAATGAGGACGACGCACAGTGCGCTGCGGGACATAGTGCTCAAGCAGGCGGCCTGGATCCTCAAACGCATGTCCTTAGCTATGGAGGAGGTCGCTCCCAAACGCTTCGTCACCGGCGAGACGCTGCCGTACCTTGGCCGCAGTGTGAAGATGATAGTCCAGACGGCGGAGGTGACCGCGCCGGAGGTCCGATTCGATCACTGGCGGTTTCGAGTGGATGTGCCGTATGGTCTTGATGACGCCAAACGCGAAGATGCAATTCGACACTCATTGATTGAATGGTACAAGTCCCGCGCCGCGGACAAGCTGGCCGCCGGTCTGGAGCGTTGGTGGCCCGAGCTGGGTCGTGGAGAGAAATCGCGTATACTCATCCGCGACCACCGCAGGCAGTGGGGAAGCTGCGCCGCGGACGGCACGCTGCGCTTCAACTGGCGTTTGGTGATGACAAAGCCTGCACTCATTGAGTACGTAGTCGTCCATGAGCTTGCCCACCTGGCACATCGGAACCACTCTGCGGACTTCTGGAATCTGGTGTCCACTATCATGCCGGATGCGCGCCAGAGACGGAAGCAGCTGGACGAGGCGGCCCGACTGCTCCCCATTTTGTGAGGCCGGTTCTCCCATCCTCGCCAAACGTCTCAGAAGTTCCGCGCCCAATGGCTACTCGACGGCCGTTACACCGAATATAATTTAGGGTCATACAGGTGAAGTGGAATGAGAAAGCTCGTTGTCCTGCTGGCCATAGTTGCCCTTGTATCGGGGTTGACGGCGGTCCTGTCCGGGTGCGGACCGACTCACCGACGGACCAGCCCGCTGCAGCGCCCACGGAGACCACATCGCCACTCCTGAAGCCCGCCGCCACCGTATCTACTCCTCTAGTGGATGACTCCGCGTCAACACTGACTCCCGCGTCGTCTGCCCGCGACGGGATTGAATTTGCGCCCGTCGACTCGTTCGGATCGTCCAAGAAACAGGAATCCATAACGGTTGTTGATCCGGATTCTCCCCAGAAGGGTGGCCCCGGCGCTACCGGCCCTGTCCAGGGTGACACCTACATCTGGCAGGACGGCGACAGGACAATGACGGTGAATCTTCAGACAGACCTGGTAGTCGAGAAAGGCTCCGGCGGATTGCCTCGTGACGTCGTTTCAGCCAACGATGGTGGAACTAACGTTGTCAGGAGTGCGGATGGACAATCGAAGAGCGATGCCCTGACCGTCTATCGCACGGTAGAACGATGCCCGCCCCTGCCGGTCCGATCTACGTGCCGACAGGCGGACCAGGGGATGTACCTGCGCGCGACGGCGAGCTACACGGACGGCGATGGTTCCGGCAAGACACTCAATGCCGTTTCAGAGCACGTGGTTGGTCAGCGGGCGTCGTCGCCTCCGCTGACGGTGGTCACTTTCGTAACCGGTCTGACCGTCCCCTGGGACCTCGACTTCACTCCTGATGGGACAATGCTATTCACGGAGCGTCAAGGCGTACTGAAAGCTCGGCTCACCGATGGCGCCGTTCAGGAGATCGCCGCGGATTTCGACGATTTGTTCATGGACACACCGGACTCCTAGCGCTGGTCGCGGATCCGAACTTTGCGTCCAACCGGCGGCTCTATACGTTGCAGGGCCACACTGGACGCGAAACGCAGGTCATCGCCTGAACCATCGACGCTAACTACACCACGGCCACTCGGGTCGCCGATCCATTGTGGTACAGGCTCAGGCTACGCACTCCATCGCTCGCATCATCCCTAAACCCCTGCCGTTAAGCGCCTGACCGCCCGATGCCAGTCACTGTCGAACAAGCCGTTTGGGTCGTCGTGGTCCTTCATGTCCAGGAACCGCCGGATCTCCGGGTAGGCGCGCTCCAACTGATCTCTCCTTGCCCACCGGTGGTATGTCAAATAGTAGCATCCATCCTCGTCCAGGGCGCAATCAATTAGCGCCTGAAACTGGGACCTGGCTCGGTCAATGCCTTCGGTCGTGTGCTCAACCAGCAGGTTGAATATGATGCAGGCGTAGTCCCTCTTCGCCCACCGGAGCGCCGTTTCCTCCTCCGCCTCAATGAGCCGGACCGTTCCGTATACCAGGTTTGCGTCGGTTTCAAGGACGGCCCGCCGCGCCGAGGACATGAACTTCTCGAACCGCTCTCGCGGGACGTAAAGCTCCGATATCATCAGCGAGGCGAAGTTCCTCCAACCCAGGTTTCGGGCCAGGAGATGGCCGGCCTCCGGCAGATACAGGCTGAACTGGTGCTCGTCCGACCAGTATATCTGGCCGTCGGTCTGAAGGTAGTGGCCTGCATACTGGGTATAAGCCTCGGCCTTGTCGGTATGGGCCAGAACGTAAAGGCGCATCCAGTCCTCGGTCGAGAGTCCGAGCCTGTCCTCCGGGATTGCCGCTATTGAGCCTGTGGGGGTATAGGTGGACAGAATGCCTTTGGCCATGAATTCATCCGATGTCTCGTCCGTCATGTACTGGAAATCGCCGTAGGTGGCTCCCAGACGCATCTGGTCCTCCAGCGCGTGTATAACCTCTGAGGTGGGCATCTCCCTGACGCGCCGGCTCACCTGATGTCTCGACTCCAGCCTTAGCTGTATGGCATCGACAACTCCGAAGAGGCCATACCCTCCGACTGCGGCGCTGAAAAGCTCGGTGTTCTCTGCTCGGCTGCATAGCGCCCTGTCTCCGTCGGCTCCAGTCATGTGGAACGCCTCTATGTCGTCCACGATGGGCTTTCGGCCCAGGACCCTTCCGTGGATGTTGGAGGAGAGCGCTCCGCCCAGTGTCATCTCGTCCGCTCCAGTCTGCTTCTGGATTATGGTTAGCCCATTGGAGCGTCCATCCTGCTCGGCGTGGAGCCACCTGACAAGCTCCGTCCATGTGACGCCCGCCTGCACCCAAACGGTCCCGGAGTCGGCGTCCAGTGGGCCTATGCCCTTGAGTCTCAATGTGCTTATTGATACACCGCCGCTTGCGAACTGCTGGCCGCCCATGGAGTGCAACGCCCCGGCGGGGCACACCGCCAGGCCCGCGGCCGATGCCTCTGCTATAGCTGCGCCGACTTCTTCAGCCGTTGCGGGCGCGACCACACGCGCAACTTCCGTCTCGTTGAGTTGTGAATGGACGTCATTCAGTACGGGCATCTGAATACTCGCTCTGGCAGTGACGGCAATAGCTCAGTCACGGCGCTGTCTTCCTCATGCCTGGCCACCCCGGCTACTCATACTAACATGCTGCACTACGACACCCAGGCCCGATGCGCGTGCAAGCCGGCTGTCGGCTGTCAGAACAGGAAGACCGTGAGCGCGTGCGGCCGCGATGTAGAAGGCATCGTATGCACTGACGTTTCGGTGGTACTGCCAAGCTAATCCGGTTAGCGCCCGGTGGGAGACGCGATCCACCGGCCAGTGGTAAAGATCATCCAGAGCCATAAGAGCCCGCGCCTCCTCAAGCCGACCACTCAGCACCGCCCGGCGCAGCACAGACACCACCTCGGCGTCCATCAACTCGGGCGCAATCAACAAGGATGCGCCCTCGATCATGTCGGCCACAGCCAGGCCAAGGGGTGTCCTGAGCAGGTACTCTACGGCTACTGAAGCATCGACAACAAACCTGGTCACCCGGTCTCCGCGTCGCGAAAACCGCGCTCTTCCATGAGCAGCGTTGTCGCGTCTATGCCGAGGTCGGTTATGGGACGCTGGGCCAGGCGCCCGCGCCACTCTACTCGCGCCAGTTCCCTCTCAATGGCAGCGAGCACTGCCGCGCTGATGGTGCAGTTGTTCTCGCGCGCATATTGGCGGAGACGTTCGTGAAGGGAATCCGGTATGTTCTTTACCTGAAGGTTAGCCATGTAATGAATATAGCATGACAATAGCATGACAGCAAGGATTTGATGTGCGTGGGGGAAATCTACGATTCCTTGTCCTCGGACTCACCTTCCTCATACCTTCGGTTTTCTATCTCTGCAACGCGCGACCCCTCGCCTACGTCGACTCGTTGCAGCACGATGGTGCCCGCAATGATGATCAGCAGTATCGCCGTGACCGCAACGCGTGTGTCGAAGATGGCGGTCGCAGCTATGTACAACGTAGGACCGAACACTGACGAGGCCCTGGTGATGAAGCCAAAGAAGGAGAAGAACTCCCCGCTGCGCCATTGCGGTGTTATCTGGGCAAAAAGGCTCCGGGCCAGCGCTTGGCTGCCCCCGATTACTATGCCAACGGAGAGACCAAGGAGCAGCCACTGGTAGCCGACTTCAAGGCCAAGGGGGGCCCAGAGCGCGCCTCGGACAGTCGAAGGCCACCAGTCTATGACGCCCCGGCCCAGTAAGCTGGGATGCGCAGGACCGACTGCTGACTCGCCGTCCATGCCGCCGCCTCGGATGGAAAGGCTGTACTTCACGTCGTCTGTGCTCCGTACCGCCTCCGGCAGGTTGAGGACGGCTTGGGGGCTCAAGACGATGCCTTCGCTGAGAGTCCACTGTTCACCTCCCCAACGCAACTCCGGGTCGGAGTCCGGCGCAGCATCCACTATGTAATCGCCCGTATCTTCTCGATAGCTGAGTCGGAGGTCGAAATCCTCGTGTTCGCTTGGGGAAAGCGGGACAATCGCCACGCCCAACAGGACGATGACAATCCAGCCGACCAGAGCTACGGTCAGGGCCGACTTGGTGGAGATTCGCCTGGCGAGCCCCCCGAAGGCTATGGCGCCCGGCACACCCACGAACTGAATGATCACAACCGTCGCCATGTTGAAGGCTAGGGATATGCCCAAGGTGTCGGCGGCAAAAGCCCCGGCAACGGCAATCACCGTCTGAAGGCCGTCGTTGAACAGCAGGTATGCGGCCAGGTACACCACCACTACCCTGAACCGCGCAAGCTCCCGGAACGTCTGCCCAAGCTCCCGGAAGCCCATTGAGAGCGCCGTGACTGCGTTCAACCCGCTAACGGGACGCCGAATGGGCGGCTCCGGCACCACCCGCAGCGTCCAAAGCGCCCATCCAAACCACCAGAGACCAATGGATGCTATCGCGGCCCTGGTGACCAGGTCTTCTATGTCCGAGTCCTGTGTAGTCAGTATCAGGACCAGGTGTATCAGCAGGATCAGCCCGCCGCCCGCGTAGCCGAAGGCAAAGCCGCGGCTGCTGATGTCGTCCAGCAGATGCCTTGGCCCCAGGTGCGGCAGGAAGGAGTTGTAGAATACCAGCGACCCTACGAAGCCGATGTTAGCGAGGATGAACATCCCGAACAGCCACGCCCAGGGTTCGGACGTGTACGCGGAGAAGAAGACCAGCGCCGTAAAGACTGAACCGGCGGACGCATAGATCCACAGCAGCGTCTTCTTGATTGGGATGCGGTCTGAGATAACCCCCAGCAACGGACTGGAGACGGCGACTGTCCCAGTGGAGATCACCACGGCCAGGCTCCACATCGAGCTGGCGGTAAAGGTGATTCCGAGAAACACGACGCTCTCCCCTACCGCTTCCTTGAACAGGAACACGAAGTATACCGGAAAGATTGCCGCAACGCCGGACGTCGCGAACGCGGAGTTCGCCCAGTCGTACATGCACCAGGCTCGGATGATCTTTCGCTGGCCCTCGGTTAGGTCTCTGATCCTCATAATAGGTCGGTATATTTGCAGGTTTAGCCTTGGGTTTACTCTATCCTAACTCATTCCGCATCCTTTCGGTGTGCCTTGGACGAGAGTGTTTCATTAGAACTTCGGAACATCCGCTCGCTGGCCGGTTGTAAATATCCAGGGCTGAATATATCATTCCACGCAAACAGCCGGCACGAGAGGTGGCAGATGATAGACCTTTCCCAGTACCAGGAGCTTGTGGTCCGCCAGTCCAGAGAGTTGATTGAGGTTTTCACAGAATTTGAGACTGCGAACAAGTACAAGATTTTGACTCCCGACGGGGAAGAGGCCATGTTCGCCTACGAGGAGTCCGGGATGATTAGCCGACAGTTCCTGGGAACGCACCGCCCACTGCGCTTCCACGTGACTGACAAGGAGGGCCATCAGGTCCTGTTCGCCAGCAGGGATTTCTACTGGTTCCTCTCCCACCTGAACGTGGAGGACGGCGAAGGAAACTCTTTGGGCAGGCTGAATAGGCGTTTTGGCATACTGAAGCGCAAGTTCGAAGTGCTTGATGCACATGGAAATCAGATAGCCGGCATTAACGGCAGCGCCTTCCGCAGGAACACCTTCACCTTGAACGATCAACGCGGCGAGGAGATAGGCCGCATCACCAAGCGGTGGGGCGGCATCGCGAGAGAGGCCTTCACAGACGCCGACACCTTCCACATTCAGTTCAGCGATGCCAAATCTGGCCAGGATGTCCGGCTCATGCTCATTGCTTCAGCATTTGCCATTGACATGGACTTCTTCGAGAAAAAGGGGAGCCACTAGACGAGCCTATCTGAAGCCTATCCTTCGGTTGTCCCGGCTAAGCTGTGGGCCGTTCTCCGACTAAACGCTTGGGTCCACCACGCGCCCCACGAACAGGATGGCCCCGGTATTTATGTCCCGAATCAGGAAGATGAAGGGACGGTCGATCACAACCTGCGGAGGCAGCGACGTCACTCCCATAGTTGTACCAGTGCTTGCCGACGCCTCCGTACCCTCCTCATCCACCGACACGAACGCCTTGTGAAACACGTCCGATATCACCAAGCATTCGGCGTCGTTTCCGCATTTGCGGCCGTCCATGCCTGAGAAATCCACAGCGCTTCCGATGAACGCGTCGGGCATACCCATATCTTTCAGGACTTCATGCAGATCGAATTGGGATTCAACTTTGAACTTCGGCATCTTTAGGCGCAGGTAAGTATATTCCATCTCTTCCAGAGCCTGTCGCACCAAATCGGTGTCCAGAGCCGTCTCGTACTCATTGAACATGCCTTCGTCCGGGAGCAAAACGAGCATCGACATATTGCCGGCTCTGTATGGCAGTTCGAGCGCCAGATAGCCTTCCTTCTTGACATAGCCAAAGTCTGCTGTCTGGGTCATCATTGGGGTGTTCACTGAATCCCCATTGAGCAGATGAAAAGGATGATCGTCTGTCAACTCTTCATCGAAGGTCCAGAGCCAACTCGCGTTGAAGTAGATGGCGTTGGCAAGCACAAGCCGCGTTTGCTCTGTGATGCCTTTCTTTGGGATCAGGTCCCTTATCCTGTCTTCCGTGCTCTCTGCAACCCAGTCGTTGATGGCCTTCCTGGACTCCTCCGGGGCCTCCACAAAGTTAACCGTTCTCATCCCTGCTCCGTAGCTACTGGCCAAGAGGTCCAGAAAATCCGGCGCGAACTGATACCCCGCCTGGCCCCAGATGGCGTTCGCTATGTTCAAGCGGATGCGCTCGCTGTCTTCGAAACCGCTGTTTTTGCCGCGAGACGCCAGATCCAAGTCCAGGCTGTTCAGGGCGTTGTGAAGCTTCTCCTGGGACAGGCGATAATGCAGCGTATCAGCCATCTGTCGCTCCGTCTCGCCCCTTGCTCCTGCGTAGGTCATGGCAAGAGCCGCCGAAATGCTGTACGGCGAGTAAAACAGGTTTCCATCCTTCTCAGTCAGAGCGTGGTACAAATCGAAGGCGAATGCGCTGTTTCCGCCAACCAGGTCGGCTAGGTCAGAGCCCGATACGGACGCGTTAGTGACCCGTTCCTTATCTGAACGCGCCTCGCCCGACGTTGCGCTTGGCTCCGGGTCTGTGGGTGTCGCAGAGGGCGTAGACGTGGGGTTTGATGTGAGCGCATCGGTCGGTGACGGCGAAGACAACGGGTCCGGAACGAGCGTGTGAGTAGGAGAAGGGACTGGAGTCGCCGTCGGTGTGGCCTCCGGCTCCAAAACGTCCACCGGGTCCCCAGTACATCCGAACAGTCCTGGTAATAGAATTAAGCTGAGAGTCAAAAACAGCGTCCCAAGAGTCCTATGGGGCAGCTTGGTTCGTAAAAGCAAATCAGCCATGTCTCAACTTCCTCCGGCGGCAACAGTGTTGTCGACCTTCCGCTTCCCCATTATAGCGCAACAACCCACAACATTTTTGCTACCCAGTAGCCACGAACCCCCTTCAAACGCTATAATCGTAGCCGTTGCTCCGGAGCGGCTGAAGCGCCCCGGCTAAATGGCACAGCATACAATAATTACCCTGCTCAGGAGAGGTGTTGACATGCCCAAGACTATGGTAGAGAAGATATGGGACTCCCACATAGTCCACGAGGAGCCGGGCCAGCCGGCCATCCTGTACGTAGACCTGCATCTGGTGCACGAGGTCACTTCGCCCCAAGCCTTTGACGGCCTCAGGATGACGGGCCGCCACGTGCGACGCCCCGACCTCACGGTTGCGACCGTCGACCACAACGTTCCCACCTGGGACCGGGCGCTGCCCATCACGGACGAGATCTCCCTGAAACAGATACAGGCTCTAGTCCGCAACTGCGAGGAGTTCGGCCTCACCTTGTACGATATGAACAGCCCCGGCCAGGGCATCGTCCACGTCATAGGCCCGGAGCAGGGCTACACCCAGCCGGGCAAGACCATCGTGTGCGGCGACAGCCACACATCCACCCACGGGGCCTTCGGCGCGCTGGCCATGCCCATAGGAACCACACAGGTGGAGCAGGTGCTGGCGACCCAGTGCCTGGTGCAGGCCAAACCTAGGACTATGGAAGTACGGGTTAACGGCTCGCTGCCCATAGGGGTCACCGCCAAGGACTTGATACTGGGCATCATTGGTCAGATAGGTGTGGGTGGCGGGATAGGCCACGTCATAGAGTACACCGGCGAGGCCGTCCGCTCCCTCTCGATGGAGGGCCGGATGACCATCTGCAACATGTCCATTGAAGGCGGCGCAAGGGCCGGGTTGATAGCCCCGGACCAGACCACGTTCGAGTACATGCGAGGCCGTCCACAGGTGCCCCAGGGCGATGCTTTCGAAGCTGCGGTGGAGCAATGGAGCGGCCTCGTCACCGATCCGGACGCCACATACGATACTTTGGTGGAAATTGACGCCTCTGCCCTCTCCCCCTTCGTTACGTGGGGCACCAACCCCGGTATGGTGGTGCCGATTACGGGGCGAGTCCCGGACCCGGCTTCACTAGCATCCCCCACAGAGCGCGCCGCCGCCGAGCGTGCGTTGGAGTACATGGGCCTTCAGCCGAACACGCCAATGCAGGACATCTATGTCGATAACGTGTTTATCGGCTCATGCACCAACTCGCGCATCGAGGACCTCAGGGCCGCCGCGGCCGTGGTGAAGGGCCGCAAAACCCATCCCAAAGTGCAGGCGATGGTTGTGCCAGGGTCGACCGCGGTGAAGATACAGGCGGAGTCCGAGGGACTGGACCGTATCTTCAAAGACGCGGGCCTCGACTGGAGGGAGGCCGGCTGCTCCATGTGCCTTGGCATGAACCCGGACATCCTTCAGCCGCAGCAGAGGTGCGCCTCCACATCCAACCGCAACTTCGAGGGACGGCAGGGGCCCGGTGGACGCACCCATCTGTTAAGCCCCCAGATGGCCGCCGCAGCCGCGATTGCAGGCCATTTCGTGGACATCCGCGAATGGGAAGTGGCGTAGCGTGACGATGGCAACGGGAACGTCGGAGCCGGGAAGGTCTGGCACTTACCGGGCGCTGCCTGTTCTCGAAGACGAGGTTATGAACCTCATCCTGCGCTATGCCGTGGGGCCGATGGACATTCTGCTGGGAGACGAGCTTGACACCTTGGACGCCCTCAAGCGCATCGATCAGGAGTTGGAGGGATTGGGCGAGGCCAATCCAAATCTGGCTGTGGTCCTGCGGCGTGCGGCGCACCGTCGAGGCCATTCACGCTGCCTTGGACAAGGCGGTCGACAGCGAACAGATGAAGGTGCTTATTGGTGTAGTTGCCTACACCAACGCCTTTACGATATTGCGAACACTGGACATGCAAATAAGGCGTATGCAACCTCAGTAAATTAAAGGCCACCGCTCCATTCCCGCGGAGGCAGGAATCCAGTGGGGCAGCCGCGAGAGAGCGCACGAGAACCATACAGAAAACAGAGGAGCACATCATGGAGCCATTCAGCAAGATGACGGGCGTTGTGGCGCCCCTGGACAGGCAGAACGTGGACACCGACCAGATTATACCGGCGGTGCACCTGAAGCGCATAGAACGGACGGGGTTCGGGCAGTTCCTCTTCGCCGCATGGCGTTTTCTCCCGGACGGCCGGCCCAACCCGGACTTCGAGCTGAACTTCCCACCCTACCGGAACGCCGGGATACTGGTTGCCGGGCCAAACTTCGGTTGCGGGTCTTCGAGAGAGCACGCCCCCTGGGCCCTGCTGGACTACGGGTTCCGGGTCATCATCGCTCCCAGCTTCGCCGAGATATTTCACAAGAACTGCTTTGACAATGGGATTGTTCCCGTCCACCTGTCGGAGGAGCAGATCAGCAAAATCATGATCAAGGCCAAGGAGGAGCCCGGCTACTCGATGACCGTGGACCTGGAGGACTGCGAGATCAGGGATGAGAGCGGGATGAGAATTAGCTTCAAGGTGCACAACGACCCGGAGGTGCACGAGTTTCGACGGAACTGCCTGCTCAACGGCCTTGACGATATTGCCCTTACCCTTCAGCACGAGGACAAGATACAGACTTACGAGACGGCCAATTCGCCCAAGCCGGAGAATTAGGAGGCTGGAGCTATGGCCTGGACAAAGATTATCGGTCAGGATGAGGCGGACGGCGACCTAAAGGGCATCTACGAGCAGATGAAGGCCAAAGGCGCCATAGTGCAGGCGGAGGCGGTGACGGTTTACACCCAGGAGCCAAACCTCTTCCGATGGCTCAGCGATGGATTGCAGCTGCCCGGCTCCGGTTACGGAGTCACTGCTATAGACCGGACGCTGGTCAACCTGTTAGTCGTAGCGGTATCCGCAATCAACGAGTGTGGAAACTGCGTGACCGCTCATACCCAGGTCCTGAGGCAACTGGTGAAAGACGACAGCCTTGTTGATCAGGTAATCGAGGACTACACCGGGGCAGATCTTGACTCCAAGACTATGGCAGCCTTGGACTATGCAGCAAAGGTAACGCACAGCCCGTCGAGCGTAGAGGAAAGCGACATCGGTTGCCTGAGAGAGGCCGGTTACTCTGACCAGGAGATCGTGGACATAGCTCACGTGACGGCCTGGTTCAACTACGTCAACAGGGTTGCCCTGGGTTTGGGAACGCAGCTCAGAAGATAGGCAGGCTAGGAGTACATCTATGCAGTTCAATATCGCCCTTTTCCCCGGCGACGGCGTGGGCCCGGAGGTCATAGCCGAAGGAGTTAAAGTCCTCAGCAAGATTGAGGAGAGCACCGAAACGTCGTTCCAGCTGGAGTACGGCCTGGTAGGCGGCACGGCCATAGACCAGGTGGGAACGCCCTTGCCGGAGGACACCCTGACGACGGCCCGCAGAAGCGACGCCATTCTTTTTGGAGCGGTCGGCGGCCCCAAATGGGACGACCCCAGGGCGCCCCACCGCCCGGAGGACGCCATCCTTGGCCTGCGCAAAGCCCTTGGGTTCTTCGCCAACCTGCGCCCGGTAAAGGTCTTCCCTCCCCTGCTCAACTCCAGCTCCCTCAAACCCTCCGTTATAGAGGGCGTGGACATCCTCATGGTTAGAGAGCTAACGGGCGGGCTGTACTTTGCCCGTCCCAAGAAGCGGTGGCAGACAGCCCGCGGCAGGCGCGCAGTGGACACCCTCCGCTACACCGAGAACGAGATAGAGCGGGTCCTGCGCGTGAGCTTTGAACTGGCCCAAAGGCGCCGGAAGAAACTCACCTCCGTCGATAAGGCCAACGTTCTGGAGAGCTCTCGCCTGTGGAGGGAGATCGCGATGGAGCTTGCCGGCGACTACCCGGACGTGGAGCTTGAGCATATGCTGGTGGACTCCTGCGCTATGGCTCTGGTGAGGAACCCAACTCGGTTCGACGTTATGGTGGCTGAGAACATGTTTGGGGACATCCTCACGGACGAGGCGGCAGTGTTGTCCGGTTCCCTTGGGATGCTTCCCTCCGCCAGCCTTGCCGGCTCGCCCAGAGAGGATACCGGCAGCCAACGCCGCTCCATTGGGCTGTATGAACCTATACACGGAAGCGCCCCGGACATAGCCGGTCAGGGCAAGGCCAATCCAATTGCTACAGTCCTCACCGTCGCGCTGATGCTGCGGTACTCCCTGGGGATGAACCGGGAAGCCTCGGCGATAGAGGCTGCTGTGGACAAGGCGCTGGCCGATGGCTATCGCACCCCGGACATAGCCGAAGAGGGCGCTACAGGCGCGCTCACCACTACCGAGATGGGACAGCGCATCGTAGACGCCATAGACCTCTAAAGGCGGTGTTTTCGTATTCTGGCAAAACGACGGCTCACGGCAAATCATCCGGAAGTGTACGAGTTGGCTCCTCATGAGCCAAAAAACGCTTGACAACTCCTTTTGCTGCCAAATATCATCTTGAGTGTGGGGATGTGAAGAGGTGACTGTTCTGATTGCTAACGTCACACTGGGGGTTCGTACCGCAATACTCCCGACTCCAATCAACCTGAGGCGTAGTATATGAATATTGCTGGCATGATACTGGGCATAATTGCGATCATGTTTGCCTGGATCCCCGTTGTCGGCTTTGTCTCCATACCTTTTGTAGCGGTAGGACTGCCCCTTTCATATTTCGGCCTCCGCAAAAGCCAAAGAGAAACTGCCGGGGTAGGAATCGCTATCGCCGGTCTGGTAACAAACCTGATTGCGCTGGTCGTAATAATTCTGTGGCTTGTCCTAATTGGGTCGCTATTGTCTGGAGGAGAGTCAATCGATACGCCTGTGTCTAATGCTACGGCCCAAGCGCAGCCGAATGCCGCAATTGCTGGGCAGGGGCCTGCATCTACGCCCACGCCAGACCCAAGAAGTATGGGCAAAGAGAGGACAAGCCCCGCGCCACTTGGCGTATCTGTCATTCATTCTAACCTAGAAATCACAGTCCTAGAAGTGCAGCGAGATTATCAAGCTGGTGGGTTGTTCTCCGAGCCAGAAGATGAACACGAGTGGGTTGTGGCAACTTTGCAGATACGAAACGTCAGCGGAGACGCTAACAATACGGAGACTTACAACGATCTGGAGTTCCGAATGGCTGGGGATCTTGGCAACATCTACGACGACATTTTCACACCGTCGACCGATATGCCACTGGGTTCCGGCGAGTTCTTTGATGGTGCAGAAGTCATCGGCGACGTGGTCCGACAAGTCCGTAAGGACGATGCCGGGCTCATATTGATATTTTCGCCCCCTTTCGAAGGCTCCCGCTACCTATCCTTGGAGTGACACAGCGAAAAGGAGGCCAGACTAATTCGGATTGTTTTACATACCCATGGTGCGAGTAAGTTTGCCTCTCTCATATCTTGGACTAAGCAGAAGCTGAAAAGACAGGAGCGGTATCAGATTCGCCGTTTCGGTATTGAATTTAAACGTGATAGTGCTCAACTTGATTGTCAGCCAAGCAGTTTCCATTGCATTTCCCGTAGAATCGGTAACATCATAGTTGTAATGTTCCATATGGTGCGGGCACAAGCCCACCAACTTGCAATACCTACTGCCACTGGAGTGGCCTCCCTACCCTACTCTCCCGGAATTGACCGCCAGCATAAGTCATTGCCGCAAGCGGGCGCTAAACGAGGACAAAGAGGACCAGGGTTACACTGATGACCAAGTACATATTCGTAACTGGCGGCGTTGTAAGCTCCGTTGGAAAGGGGATAAGCGTCGCCTCAATCGGGCGGATACTCAAGAGCAGGGGCATATCAGTCTCCATTCAGAAACTTGATCCCTACCTCAACGTGGACCCCGGCACCATGTCCCCCTATCAGCACGGCGAAGTGTTCGTTACAGAGGACGGAACGGAGACCGACCTGGATCTGGGCCACTATGAGCGGTTCACTGACGTGGAGCTCAGTTCGCTGTCCAACGTCACCGCCGGCCAGATATACAGTTCCGTAATTTTCAAAGAGCGGCGCGGGGACTTCCTCGGCGGGACAATCCAGGCGGTGCCCCACGTAACCAACGAGATAAAGGAGAGGATAAAGAACCTCGCCGCAGTCAACGATCCCGACGTAATTGTGGTAGAGGTGGGCGGCACGGTTGGGGACATCGAAGGTCTCCCTTTCCTTGAGACCATACGCCAGATGAGGAACGACGTTGGCCGGGACAACGTTTTCTACATACACGTGACATTTCTCCCATTCATCTCTTCTACAGGAGAACTGAAGACCAAACCAACTCAGCACAGCGTGAAGGAGCTTCGGGGCATCGGCGTCCAGCCCGACGCCATTATCTGCCGCAGTGACCACCCTGTGTCCGAAGACATAAAGAGCAAGATATCCCTCTTCTGCGACGTCAAACACGACGGCGTGATCCCGCTGAACACGGTGTCCAACGTATATGAGGTGCCCCTTATACTGGAGGCCGAGGGCCTGGGCGACCTGATAGTCGATTCCCTGGAATTGACGCCTCACAAGATAGACATGGCGGACTGGCGGGAGATGGTTGAACACATGCAGGCGCTGGACAACCCCCTGAGCATTGCGTTGGTGGGGAAATACGTGGACCTCCATGACGCCTACATATCGGTGAAGGAAGCCCTCCGGCACGCCGGGCTTCACCACAACAGGGACGTGCAGATTTCCTGGGTCCACTCCGAAGACATAGAGCGAGACGGCGCGGAGCCTCATCTGAACTCGGCTAGGGGCATAGTCGTGCCTGGAGGCTTCGGAACGCGTGGGACGGAGGGGATGATACAGGCCGCTCAGTACGCCCGGGAGCGTAATGTCCCGTATCTGGGGCTTTGCCTTGGAATGCAGATGATGGTGGTGGAGATTGCACGCCATGTCCTCAACTCCCCGGACGCCAACTCCACCGAGTTCAACCCAGACACCCCTCACCCCGTCATAGACCTCATGCCTGACCAGCTTTCGGTGAGAGGCAAAGGAGGCACTATGCGGCTGGGGGTGTATCCCTGCAACCTGGTGGACGGCACCAAGGCCGCCAAGGCCTATGGCAAGCTGGAGATTGAGGAGCGACATCGACATCGCTTTGAGTTCAACAACTCCTACCGGGAGCGTCTCCAGGAAGGTGGACTCATCGCCAGCGGGCTATCCCCGGACGGCAGCCTGGTGGAGATATCCGAGATTGTGGGGCATCCCTTCATGGTGGGTGTCCAGTTTCACCCGGAGTTTCTGTCCAGGCCGAACCGGGCGCATCCCCTCTTCACGGAGTTCGTCGGCACGGCCAAGAGCACAATCAGAGAGGGCGGCCAGCATCCACTCCCCCTCTACTCAAGAGAGCAATGAGCGCGAATCGACAGGCTTTCGATGAACGGTATCGCCTCGGTTGAGCCTGAGCATTGAAGGATACTGCAAAACGCCTTGCGTGTGTATGGACGAATACGCTACTGGTATGTTAATGTAAGGAGGCTCCCCTGATGCTGATTTTCCTCGACACTGCCAACCTGGAAGAGATTGACCACGCCAACCGACTGGGTGTCCTGCGCGGCGTCACCACCAACCCATCCCTGGCTGCCAAAGAAGGCATCGACGACACCGCGAACTACCGACAAGTGGTGCAAGAGATAGCGGACATTGTTGACGGGCCCGTTTCCGCCGAGGTGATCAGCACCTCCGTAGAGGGAATGGTTGCTGAAGGTATGGATATAGCAACCTGGGCGCCCAACGTGGTTGTCAAGATACCCAGCACACTTGAGGGCCTGGAGGCCATCAGCATACTTTCAAAACAGGATATAAAAATAAACCAGACCCTTTGCTTCTCGGTGAACCAGGCGCTTCTGGGGGCTCTGGCCGGGTCCAACTTTGTAAGCCCCTTCGTTGGGAGGCTGGACGACGAAGGCCACGACGGGATGCAGCTGGTGCGGGACATGGTGCAGATCTTCCAGGACTACGATTTGGAGACCAAGGTGCTGGCCGCCAGCATACGACACCCCCTTCACTGCGTGATGGCGGCCGAGGCGAGGGCTGACATAGCCACCATACCTTACAAGGTGCTGCTGCAGATGATGCACCATCCATTGACGGACATAGGTGTGGCACGGTTTATTCAGGACTGGCAGAGCGCGGTCAAGGTATAGGGTTGGGCTTTCCATCGGCAAAGGCGTTTCCCCTGTATACATCATCAATTCCGCGAATGATTCGGGGCCGCCCCGGTACACTCAAGCCGAAACAAAAACAGAGCATTGAAATGCCCCTCAACGGGGAAACAGCATTTGGGAGAACGTTATGAACTTAGTTGAACTGGACGGAAAGAGCAAGCAGGAACTTCTAACCATGGCCCAGGATATGGGCGTCGAGAACGGCCTCGCCTCCCTTCCAAGGGGGGAGATCGTTTTCCGAATGATGCAGTCCTACGCAGAGGAGCAGGGCTACATCCTGGCCTCCGGCATCCTGGAGATAATCAACGATGGCTACGGTTTCCTCCGCCAGCCCAACCTCAGACCCAGCGCCAACGACGTGTACGTCTCCCAGTCACAAATACGGCGCTTCGCCCTGAGAACGGGTGACCAGGTGATGGGCCAAGTACGGCCTCCCAAGGACAGTGAGAAGTACTACGGCCTCGTGAGGGTTGAGGGCGTCAATGGCATGGACGCCGACGCTGCGCGAAACCGGCCCCACTTCGAGGACCTGACGCCTATCTTCCCAGACGTACAGATCGCGCTGGAGACCACCAAGGATAACCTCTCCACTCGTCTTATGGACCTCCTGGCCCCCATAGGCCGAGGGCAGCGCGGCTTGATCGTATCCCCTCCCAAGGCCGGCAAGACCACTCTGCTCAAGCACATAGCCCAAGGCATAACCGCCAACGACCCCGACATTAACCTGATGGTTGCTCTCATTGGGGAACGACCGGAAGAGGTTACGGACGTCAAGCGCTCCGTAGAAGGTGAGGTTTTCGGCTCCACATTCGACGATCCGGTGGAGGACCACTGCCGCGTGGCGGAACTGGCCCTTGACCGCGCCAAGCGTATGGTGGAGTCCGGAAAGCACGTAGCAATTCTGCTGGACAGCATTACGAGGCTCACCAGGGCCTACAACCTGGCGCTGCCAAGCAGCGGCCGTACCCTCTCCGGCGGGATCGATCCGGTTGCTCTCTACCCCCCCAAGAGGTTCTTCGGAGCTGCCCGCAACACCGAGGAGGGAGGCAGCCTCACCATAATGGCCGCCTGCCTCGTAGACACCGGCAGTCGTATGGATGAGGTCATCTACGAGGAGTTCAAGGGCACCGGCAACATGGAGATACACCTGGACAGGAAGCTGGCCGACCGCCGCGTCTTCCCGGCTATAGACATCCAGCGCAGCGGCACGCGGCGTGAGGAGCTTATGCTGGACCAGGAAACCCTGAGGCAGGTGTGGCTGCTCCGCCGCATGGTGTCCATGATTACGTCCGGGTCAATGGAGTCCACGGAGGCTACGGAGAAGGTGCTGGACCGGCTCTCCAGGACCAAGACCAACAAGGAGTTCCTCACCACCCTAACTAAGGATATGTAGACCCACCTCCCGCCTCCCCACAGCGCCGCCAATCTCTGCAAAGGCCGCTCTCCGCTCCTTACAACCGTTGCAAACTGCCTGAATCTCTCCAGCGCCCATTACCCGCTCTGAGTTTCCATGTGCAGCTAGACTCCAAACCCTACTGAGTTCCCGTCTACCGCCGGGCACGCCGGCGGGAGTCACGTCTTTCAGCAGCCCGGCTGTCCGTGGTTGCCGCAGCACAGGCTTAGCGTTCTCGCCTTGCGCCACATATTTGCAACCCAGAGAGCAGACGCAGTATGCAACGGAAGGCCACTCCAACGCATGTTCCTGAGTAATCCCAGCGCTCTATTGTAGAAGCCTCTCAAAAGAACAACCTCGACCCTGAACTCTAGCAGCGTCCAGATGCAATTCGCGACGAGAAGTGGACGCTTCAGACGCGCGTTCATTGTACAGCACTCGGCTTCTGGCGCAAGCGTCTTTCCGCGTATGGGAACGGACGCCGCGCCCCGGTCGCTCTTGACCTTCGTACGTATCTTGCCGTCTCGTTGGTGACAAATACAGGTCTGAGGGCCATAATAGGCTTCAGAATCGGCTCCAAGAAGGGGGAGGATGGCGGATAGAAGAGCGACCGGAAAGCGCTTGGACCAGACCATGATAGACCACGGACTTACCGACAGCCTGGAAAGGGCGCGCGCCATGATCATGGCTGGGCAGGTGAAGATGGACGGCCGGACGGCAACTGCTCCTGGCGCGAGGGTGCCGCCGGAGTGCGCCTTATACTTGGACCCGGGACCCGAGTACATTGGCCGCGGCGGCATCAAGCTCGCGGCTGCTCTGGACCAATTCCGGTTGAATGTGAACGGAGTGGTAGCCCTGGACGTAGGCGCGTCCACCGGAGGCTTTACGGACTGTCTATTACAGCATGGCGCAGCGCGGGTCTACGCGCTGGACGTCGGATACGGACAGTTGGACTATCGCCTTCGCCAGGATTCCAGGGTGACGGTTATGGAGCGGGTAAACGCCCGCTATCCCTTTCCCCTGCCGGAAATGGTTGACCTGATTACTGTCGACGTGTCATTCATATCTGTGACTAAACCCCTGCCGTCTTTGACTGAACATTTGAAGGAGAACGGGCATATTCTCCTGCTGGTAAAACCGCAGTTTGAGGCGCGCCGGAACGAGGTCGGACGGGGCGGCGTCATCAGAGACCCCAGGATACACGCCCGGGTGCTGGCCAGAACAATAGCCTGGGCCGTAAGCAGCGGATTCCGCATCAGAGGCCTGACCTCTTCTCCGATTACGGGAAGCCGTGGCAACCGCGAATTCTTCGTTTTGCTTAGTCCTCCCGATCGAGAGCGCCTGTCGTCTCAAGAATTCTCCACGGAATATCCCCGCAATGGCTGAAGACCAGCATATCGGTGCGGAGCCGCCTTCCGTAGAGGAGAGGACGCGTGAAGAGGTGGACCGCGTCTTGAGGCTGCTAGCTGACGGAGACAGAGGGACCGCCGTTGCCATGCTTAAGGAGATGCAGCCTGTCGACCAGGGCGAGGTGCTGCTGGAGCTGGATCAGGCCATTCTGAGCGAGCTTTCAGTGGAGGAGATCGTCCAGATCCTGGAGCGTTTGGACCCGGACGATTCCTTTGAAATAGCCGCCGGGATCGACTCACGGGCGCTCCCCGTCATTCTCGACCGTACCCGCCCGGACGTGGCCGCGGATATTCTGAGGAACCTTCCCTCCGAGCAGTCACGAGAGATCCTGGCCGCTATGACGGAGGCCGATGAAATAGCCCCTCTGCTGGGTTACCCGGATGACACGGCCGGTGGGCTGATGGTCGCAGACTACCCGGTGGTGTCCGACTATATGTCGGCCGGAATAGCGCTGGACGTCCTGCGCCTGCTCGGACGCAGAGCCGAGGAGTTCGGCGCAATTTTCGTGGTGGACGCTGACGGCAGGCTGTTGGGTTACATCACCGTCACGCGGCTGGCGCTCTCCCCTACTGAAGAGATCGTCGGGGACATCATGCGTCCTGAGATAGTCTCCGTCCCCGTCTCGACCGACCAGGAGGAGTGCGCCCGCCTGATGGAGCGATATGACCTGAGGCATCTCCCCGTCGTGGACCCGGAGCACAAGCTCATCGGCATCATCCACGTGGAGGCCGTGGTGCACGTGATGGAGGAGGAGGCAACGGAGGACATGTTTCGTATGGCGGGACTGGCCGGGGAGCGTGTGTTGTCGTCCCTGGGGAACTCTGTACGAAGCCGCCTGCCCTGGCTGACCACCAACCTGGGCACGGTGTTTCTGGCAGCCCTGGTCATCAACCTTTTCGAGTCTACAATAGCCAAGGTGGCGGTCCTGGCGGTGTTCCTCCCCGTGGTAGCCGGGCAAGGGGGCATAGCCGGCACTCAGACGCTCACGCTGGTGGTGCGCAGCATGGCCCTGGGCGAGATCAGCAGGCACAGCGGCATCCGGCTCATAGGCCGCGAGCTTCTGCTGGCCCTAGTCCACGGCTTACTGCTGGCGGTTGCGGTTGGAGTGGCCGCTTATTTCTGGAAGGGATCCATCATGCTGGGGGTGATAGTGGGTGCAGCGATGCTGGGAAACATGCTGGTGGCGGGCCTGGCCGGAAGCAGCGTGCCTCTGCTGCTGAAGCGGTTCGGGATGGACCCGGCGGTGTCCTCGGCAGTCTTCGTGACCACCTTTACGGATGTGCTGGGGTTCCTGATATTCCTGGGCATGGCCGCGCTGCTTATTGAGCGCCTGGCCTAGCCATACGATAGCCCCCAGGCATTTTCCAACCTCACTAATCTGGACTTCGCAGTGTGAATATGCGCGGGTAGCTACGTCCGCGGCTGCCAGTTCAGCGCCTTCTCCAGGTTGGACAGATACTCGGCGAAGGCGCGGCGTCCCATCGGCGTCGCCTGTATCCAGGTCTGGGGCTTTGAGTCCCGAAACTCCTTGGTGATGACCAAGAAATCCGCGTCTTCGAGCTTTCGCAGATGGGATGTCAGGTTCCCGCCTGTAAGGTCCAGCGTCTTCTGAATGAACCCGTAGGCGAGTCTGTCCGATTCGGGCATAGAGACCAGCATAGTCATTATACGTAGCCGTGTGGACTGGTGTATGGTCTCATCCAGAACGATGTCGTCAGTCACAGAACGCCGCTCCTGCGTATCCACCAGGCGCCCAGGGCCACCACTGCCAGCATCAACGCCGCCGACACTACCATAGCCTCGTCGCCGTCCACGAGGTAGTTGGGGATGTAGAACGCTGCTGCGAACCCTGCGCCCACCACCGCTAACGCCGGGCGGTGCATGATGCCGAACAGGATGTATGCCAGGGACACTATGCCCAGTGTGACGCGCGGTATCTTGTCCCCGTCTTCCGCGTTCCACATTCCCGCTGCCGCTGGAATGAGGAACGCCGCTACAACCACCGTGAGCCAGTAGAGGAACACCCTTATGCCTGCGCTGCGAGCGGCGCCGTCGGACGCAATCTTCCTGCCGGCCCGGCGCCCTATGATCCCGCTTCCCACCATCCCCGGCGCCATCAGGACGCCCCACAGCACGCCGAAAATCCACGGGCTGCGCTCCGCGAATTCGGGTGTCAGCGTCAGGATGGCGTACTGCGAGCCGACTCCCAGCGAGGCTATCGCGGACCAGAGGAGCATTATCGTCGGTGTTCCGGCCAGGTACATGGAGCTCCGAGTCGTCTCCATAGTAGAGTGTATTGTCTGCCAGCTCTCGCCGGGTGAGAGCGTCCTTTCTTCGCCGTTGGATTCTTGCATAGTTCGTCTCCTTTTGGGCATACGGGCTTTAGAATGCCGTATAGTTTGTAACACAAACTAGTTTACAGCAGTTAAACGTGCTATGCAATACCCTTGCCAAGACTTAAATCGCGGCCCCTCCAGTTGCGCCTCGGTGCTTGTACGACTGATACAGAAAGTGGTAAAAGTATCGGGAGGATTCCATGCTAATGACTATGCAATTGTGGCTTATTCCACATTGAGATCCGACAGCCAATGGCTTGCGCCGGCCAACCAGGAGGACAAATATGCCTAACATTGTCTATGTGCTAACCAACCCGGCGATGCCGGGAATAGTGAAAATCGGCATGACCGAGAGAGAAGACGTCCAAAGAAGAATGACTGAGCTCTATTCCACGGGAGTGCCGCTTCCTTTTGAGTGCGTCATAGCGCGCCAACTTGAGGACGTAGAGGCGGCGAGGGTAGAGAACGCACTGCACACTGCTTTCGACCCATACAGAATAAACCCTTCCCGGGAGTTCTTTTAGATCGACCCCGATCAGGCTGAAGTTCTTCTCCAGGTGATGCCTGGCCAGGATGTAACCCCGCGGGTCAGCGAACAGATCGCGGCGCTCCAGCCGGAGGACAGCGAGGCCGCCTCAGCTTACAAGAGACTTCAGGACCGGACCAATGAGGAGGAGTTCCTGGGGTCGTTGGACGAAAACGGAATACGCGTTTATGAGAGAGTGTTGGCTCTGGGCAAGCAGGAAGGTATGCACATCAAGTGGACTAAGAGTGGATTTTCTCTTTACGTTGTCTTGAACCAAAGGAATGTCGTGATCTGCTACGGCTATCCGCATAGTGTAACCAAATACAACCAGTCGATTTACACGGCCTTCGATTCGATTGGCACGAGGACTAACGTTCCTCCGGAGGTCATTGAGGGACATAGAAAGGATGCCCTGACTATCGGCCCGTTTGTCCCGGCAGGCAGAGGTAACGGTTCTGTTGCATTCGCGGGGTAGTTAGTCATCAGCCTCAAGAAGCTGGGCCGCCTCTTTCTCCCGTGTGCGCCTCTCGTATTGCCGCTTGGCGCGGAGGCGGCCTTTGGCTAGTTGGTTCTTACGTGTACACCCAGGCGAGCACGTTATCGCCCTTGGCTGAAGTTGCAGCCGCTCCTCACTGATGGCCTGCGCACACACGTTGCAGAGCGTTCTCATGCCGCGTTCTTCTTGAAGATAGCGTTCAGTAGACCTTTGTACCCGCTTTGGCGTCGGTGATTGGTGTGTCTTGGCTTGCTATCCAGTAAAAAGGTGCTCGATGGCATAGAAAAACCCCCAGAACGCTGCCACGTCCCTAACAAACCCACCGAGTTTTCCTACTCGACCCTTTGTCATTTTGTCGAAAGATGCCCTGATATTGAGTAGGTCGGATTCGTGGATTTCAAGCACCTTCCCGACGTGTCCACGACAAACGGAGCAGTATGGGCCTGCGCCCTGGTGCTCGCCTACCCTGCACATCCCCGATGGGCCGTCCTCATGTCCCTTTAGGAATTCCCAGTCCATCCCGATAGCCATTGCGCCACCCTCCCTCAATTTGATGTTGGGTGGAGTCTACGCTATGGCGGCGTAGACTGTCAACCCCTTTGAGGCCAACTACCCCGCGAATGCAACAGAACCGAGGTAACGATATTGCCTATAGAACAGACCGTGTTCTGGAGGAGTCTCAAGTCACCGCCTTGATTGAATGGCTGGAAGCAGTCGTAAAAAGCACCCGAGAGTTCGAGACGGCTAGCCCGGAAGAAAGCTGAAGGGCGTCCTCAACCAGGTTCGTCAGCCGGCGAAAGAGAAGCAGGCGTAAGCCTACCCCAGCCCCTTGAGGCTGGCCTGGAACGCCTTGTCGCTGCGGAACGGCCCCACAACCGCCAGGTTCAGCTTCTCGTTGATCAGCACGTCTTTGGCCACTCTCTGAACGTCCTCCGGCGTAATCGCATCGACCCGGGCCAGCACTTCGTCCACCGTTCGGATTTCGTCCAGCAGGAGTTCCTGTGCGCCAAGCCAGGCGGCCACGCTGCGGCTGTCCTCCATTCTCAAGACCAGCCGCCCTTTGAGGAACTCCTTCGCCTTGTGCAGCTCCACTTCCGATATAAGCTCCTTGGCCCTGTTCAGCTCCTGGAGAACGGAGTCGATGGCCCTCTTTGCGTTCTTGGGGTCCACACCGGCGTAGGCGGCGAAAGAGCCGCAGTCCCTCAGGTGGGTTGAAGTGGTGTGGACGTCGTAGACCAGGCTCTGTTTCTCCCTAAGCTCCAGGAACAGCCGGCTGCTCATCCCCTCACCCATCACCGTGTTCAGCAGGTCCAGCGCGTACCTGTCCGGGTGCACCGACGAGAGTCCTTTACGGCGAGGCAGACGTGGGCCTGCTCGGTCTTGCGGTTCTCCAGCTTCATTGCAGGAGCCGACTGGTCGTCTTCTACGGGGAACCAGGAGTCGGCTCCGTGGGAGTTCCAGTCCCGAAAGTGAAGGGCCACGGCGTCGACCACTTCCTCATGGGATATGTTGCCTGCCACGCTCACGACCAGATTGGGGCTGGTGTACTGTCGCTGCATATACTCCATAATGGAGTCCCTGGAGACCTCTGTTACGGACTCCTTGGTGCCGCCCACGTCGCGCCCAAGGGGCTGGTTGGGCCACATGACGTCGTCTATGAGAAGCTCCGCCCTGTAGCTGGGGATGTCGTTGCTCATGGAGAGCTCTTCCAGGATGACAGATCGCTCCTTCTCCACCTCTTCGGGTTCGAACAGCGGCTCTCGAACTATGTCCGCCATCACATCAAGGGCAAGATGCAGGTGTGCGATGGGAACCTTGCACCAGTAGGAGGTCAATTCCCGGTCCGTGGCGGCATTGAACACGCCTCCCACTCCCTCAATGGCCTCGCTGATTTCCTGGGATGTCGGACGGCGGCGCGTCCCCTTGAAGCACATATGCTCAACGAAATGGGAGACCCCTGCCACTTCGTCGACCTCATACCTGGAGCCTGCGCCCACGTACAGCACGACGCTGGCCGACTGTGTATGGGGCATCTGGCTGGTGAGGATTCGAAGTCCGTTGTCGACTACCGTTTTTTTGAACATGTTTTAGCTTTATGAGTCCTATCTAGTTAGTGGTCGGGCGGTCGGAATCTAGGGTATGTCAATTCTCAAGTGGAGTCAATCGGCCTGACACCGACATCACAGTCGGATGCCCGCCCACTCCGGCTGAGGAGCGCGGCCCATGAGCGCGGCTGCAGCCTGCAGCGGGTCAACCCCGTTGAACAGGACATCGCTGATGGCCTGGGTGATGGGCATATCGACTCCGAGACGGGAGGCCAGTTTGAGAGCGCCGGTTGTCGTGTCCACGCCCTCGGCAACATTGCCCATATAGGAGAGTATCTCCGGCAGTCGCTTTCCAGCGGCCAGTTGCTCTCCGACGTGCCGGTTCCTGCTGAGGGGGCTGGCACAGGTGGCCGTAAGGTCGCCGAGCCCGGCCAGCCCTGCGAACGTGAGTGGGTTCGCGCCGGCCGCCACGCCCAGGCGGGTTATCTCCACCAGGCCGCGGGTGATGAAGGCCGCCTTGCCATTGTCCCCGTAACCGTAACCGTCGCAGACACCCGCCCCAAGGGCGATGATGTTCTTCAGACTGCCGCCCAGCTCCACGCCCACGACGTCGGTGTTGGTGTAGACCCTGAACTTTGAGGACATGAACATTTCCTGTGCCTTCACAGCGTTGCTCTCGTCCCGGCAAGCGACCACGGTGGAGGCCGGCTTACCCTCGACTATCTCCTTTGCGAGGTTGGGACCGGAGAGAACGCAGATGCCGGTGTGGAAGGCCTCCGGCAGCTCCTCCTCCAGGATTTCGCTCATACGCTTTGCTGAGTCCATTTCCAGGCCCTTCGTAGCGCTCAGGACCAGGCAGGGCTGCGACAGGAAGGGCGCGAGCCCGCGCACGTTCTCGCGCAGGGTCTGGGACGGCACGGCGATAACGACCACATCCACCGCGTCGGCCTCTTCCCTTGACGAGGTCACATGCAAGTTGGAAGGGAAGCGGTTTCCGGGAAGGCGCCGGCTGTTCTCCCGAGAGCTTTCCAGTTCCTGTGCCTCTTCCGGCGTGCGCGCCCACAGCAGCACGTCGGCGCCGTTGTTGGCGAGGATGGTGGCGAGGGTCGTCCCCCAACTGGTCGTCCCGATAACGAATGCCTTGGCTGCCACGCGATCACTCCCTGCCTGTGGTACCGGAGACGGGTTCGCACAATTCAACCTTCTGGCCAAGTCTGCGCTCCTGGCCTTTAAGGATTCGCCGAATGTTCTCCCGGTGCTTGAACAGCACTATGGGCGTCCCTATAGCCGGATACAAGATGTAGGTAAGGGATGAGACTCCCAGGGGGAGAGTTGGAGCGAGGAAGGCCAGCACGGCTATAGACCCAAGGGCTGAGGTAGCTCCCATGATGGATCCCAGGGAGACGTAGCGCGACACCACCAATGGCGGTAGGGACAATGCCGCAACAATGAGTGCGGCTGCGGGAGATATGGCGAATACAGTGCCCATCCCTGTGGCCGTCCCCTTACCGCCCTGAAACCGAAGGAACACCGACGAATTATGCCCGATCAGCGCTGAGAGCGCGGCCGTCACCTCCAGAGCTGGGGACGGCTCGATGGCCCTGGCAATGAAGACCGCTGCGACGCCCTTGCCCAGGTCGAGGACCAGCACCGCCAGGCCCGGCGCAACACCCGTCGTCCGCAGCACGTTGGTCATGCCGGTGTTGCCGCTCCCGTAGCTTCGTACGTCGATCCCCTTAGCAATCCGCGCAACGAGAAGGCCAAAGGGCACACTTCCCAGAAGGTAGCACACTGGGATAAGCACTACATAAGGCGTCACCGACCACCTCGGGATGAGGAGAAAATCAAGTGAAGGGGATTACCGGCAAAGCCGAAGGTGGAGCGAAGGCGGTTCTCCAGGTATCTCTGATAGGAGAAGTGGACAAGCTCCGGGTTGTTCACGGGAAGGATGAAGGTGGGTGGATGAGTCCCCTTCTGATAGATCCGGTACACCTTGAGGGAGCGTCGTCCCTTAGTGGGCGGCGGGTGGGCCGCCAGCGCCTCCAACAGCGCTCTCTCCAAGGCGCCCCGGGGAGCGATCCTGGCTCCCTCCTGGTACACCCTTATGGCCGTCTCCACCACCTCCCGAACTCCCGTTCCGTGCAGCGCCGAGGTGAAACAGATCGGGGCGTAGGGGATGAATTTGAGCTTTCGGCGCACTTCCCGCAGTGCCTCAGCCTTCTCCATTTCGCCCTCAACCATGTCCCACTTGTTCACGACAATCACTACACCCTTGTAGGAGTCCATAGCCTGCCCTGCGACGTGGGTGTCCTGTGCGGTGATGGTCTCAGTTGCGTCGGTTACAATGATGCAGACATTGGAGCGTTCCATAGCCCGCACGGCCCTCAGCACGCTGTACTTCTCAATGCCCTGCTCTATACGTCCCCTGCGTCGCACGCCCGCCGTGTCCATCAGCGTGATGGGCCTGTCGTTGAATTCCAGCGGTATATCGATAGTGTCCCTGGTCGTGCCCGGGACCTCTGAGACTATGGAGCGCTGGTGGCCGAGTATCGCGTTGAGGAGCTGCGACTTTCCGACGTTGGGACGGCCGATAATGGCCAGCTTGGGCATATTCTGGGATTCGTCCTCCTCAGGCGCGAAGGGCAGCTTGGACTCAATCTCTCTGAACAGGTCGTCTATGCCCAGGTTGTGATAGGCGCTAATGAAGACGGGGTCCCCCAGACCCAGTTGATGGAACTCCACCGCCTCCATCTCCCTCCTGGGGTTGTCCACCTTATTGACCGCGAGGAGCAGCGGTTTCTCCCTCTGCCGCAGCGACTGCGCTATCTCTCTATCGGCAGGCGTAATGCCCGACACCACGTCGGCCAGGAAAATGATGGCGTCTGCCTCCTCCATCGCCGCCTCCACCTGCGACTTGACCTCCTCCCACAGGTCCGAGGTCGGCGCCGCTTCCAGCCCCCCGGTGTCCACCAGGATAAAGGAGCGATCTTCCCACAGAACCTTGGAACTCAATCTGTCCCTGGTGGTGCCAGGAATATCAGAGACTATGGCCGTGGACTGGCCGATCAGCCGGTTGAAGAGGGTGGACTTGCCCACGTTGGGCCGTCCGACTATAGCTATAAGTGGTGCGGCCATTCCGCTAAGCCTTTAGGCCAGAATCTCCAAGAGCGCCGCTTTTTGGGCGTGCAGCCGGTTTTCGGCCTGATCGAAGACCACCGACTGCGGATGCTCCAGAAGACCCTCCGAGATCTCCTCTCCAGGGTGAGCCGGAAGGGGGTGCATGAACAATGCTCCGTCGCCGGCCAGGGCCAGAAGCTCCGGGTCAACGCGGTACCCTTTGAAGGCCTCGCGCCGGCGCTCCGTCTCTTCCTCCTGCCCCATGCTCGTCCACACGTCCGTGTACACTACGTCCGCGCCTCTGACCGCATTCTGGGGGCTTTCGGTGAGTGTAATCCTGACTCCGGTGACCCTTCCCCTTCTGATGACCTCCTCCATGGCGGCGTCCGGCATGTGATAGCCGGGCGGGGCAGCTATGGTGAAGTTGGCTCCCACCGACACGACAGCCAAGGCAAGGCTGACGGCCACGTTGTTGCCATCGCCAATGTAGGCGATGGTTGTCCCCTTCAGTCCGCCCTTCTTCTCGTAGACGGTAAGGAGATCGGCCAGCGCCTGGCAGGGGTGCTCGTCGTCCGAGAGAGCGTTGATCACCGGCACGGAGGAGTATTGGGCCAGCGTCTCCAGCGTGCTCTGGGCAAAAGTGCGCACTATAATGACGTCGACGTAGCGGGAGAGGATGCGAGCCGTATCGGAAACGGGCTCTCGGACTCCCATCCCAACCTCATCTTTTCCCAGGTAAAGAGGATGCCCTCCAAGCTGATGCACAGCTATGTCGAAGCTGACCTTTGTCCTCAGAGAAGGCTTCTCGAAGAGCAGCGCCGCCGACTTCCCTGCCATGACCTGGGGAGACGGCCCGCCCTTGAGGTCTACGGCCCTACGGATAAGCGCCTCAACCTCCTCAATGGAGAGGTCGGCTATGGACAGAAGGTGCTTGCCTTTAGTAGCGGTCGTCATCGGGTCTAGTCCTCTATGGCGATGTTATAAGCTTAGTATATCAGAAGGAGGATGTAATCAAAACTGGGTCCAGAGGATGCCCACACGGGATTCGCGACGCGTCTGTAGACTGCCCCTGGGTTCCTGTTCGGAGCCTGCCCCGCTCATATGGTTCGACAAGCTCACCCACGTA
This sequence comes from Dehalococcoidia bacterium, assembly GCA_965261605.1. GTDB lineage: Bacteria > Chloroflexota > Dehalococcoidia > Lucifugimonadales > UBA2985 > DAOUJW01. The sequence continues at coordinate 68,929 of OZ253466.1, forward strand.
TCAAGTACGGGGCAGGCCATGAGCGGGGGCGATAGGATGGAGTCAGCTATAGCGGCCCAGGTTGAGACCCCTACGTCCCCTGTTGCTGAAGATTTCGCAGGCGCTCCGGGAGCTTTGGCGGGTATGAGAAGAAGCAGATCACCGCTCCAATGGCAATGGTAATGACAAAAGTTATGAAAGCAATTTGATAGTTCTGGTTTATGTCGTATATGATCCCGGCGTAGACTGGCCCTATCACGGTGCCTATAGCCACGATGGACTGCTCGACGCCGGCGATGGTGGCGAAGTATTTCCTGCCGAAGTAGTCCGCCCTCAGTGCAAAGAGGAGATTGGGCGCTCCCCAACCCAGGCCGAACACGACGGTAAAGAGGACCACCTGCTGGATGCTGTCGGCGGTCAGCAGGATCAGTATGCCTGCCGCCTGGAACAGGTAGGCTATTGCCAGCAGGTACCGCTTGTTGAAGTAGTCGCCCAGGAACCCAAAACCCACTCTCCCAGGTATGCTCATAAGGCCCATTAGCGCCAGGATTCCCGCGGCGGCTTGCTGGGATAAGCCGTTGTCCGTGAGAAAGGGTATCTGGTGGATGACCGTGGCCGATATCGCCATTGTCCTCAGACCAAAGGCCACGGCCAGCATCCAGAATACCGGTGTCCGCAGGGCTTCCCAGATTGTGAAGTCTATCTCCTCCACCGGAGCGTTCGACCTAGATCCTTCACCGGAGCCTCCCCCTGCGCCGCTGCGGGTCGCGATTAGCTCGTCCTGGGATTTGGCGTTGTCTGGCAGGTAGCCGTACTGCTCCGGGCGATGCCGCACAACGAATGCCAGTGGCATGCCGATGGCGAACAGGCCAATCCCCAGGAACATCGCTGCGCTCCTCCATCCAAAGCCGAGAATCAGCGCAGCGATGAGCGGGGCCATTATCGCGCCGCCAAAGCCATTGGCTGTGCTGAGCAGACCCAGCGCCCGCGACCGCTTTCGTATGAACCAGTTGGCCACCGCCGCCTGGGCGGCGACGAAGAACCCGGTGTTGAAACCTATTGCCAGGAGCAGGACGTACACTAGGTAGAACATTATGAGGCCGTTGATCATGCTCAGGGCCAGAAAGCCTATGCTGGCCAAGGTAACGCCGAACAGCATAAGCTTCCTCGGGCCAAATTTGTCGACCAGCGGCCCGACGATAGGACCCTCTATGAAGCCCTCTGCCTGGGACAGTGATATGGCTCCTGCGGTCAGGGCGCGCGACCAGCCGAACTCTTCGCTAATTGGCTTGAAGAAAGCGCTGAACCCGAAAAAGAAAGCCCCGCCGCCGTAGAGAGTGACGGCCCAGCACGCCAGAACGATCCACCAGCCGTAAAAGACCCTGTTCATTCAAAGCTCACGCAGAGGTCCGCCTCCAGAACACAGTAAGACTAAAGGGATTCCACGGGTTGGGTCTTCGTAGCGTCAGGGTACAGCTAAACCGATCGGTAAAGCGGGAAGTATCGCCGGCTACCAATGCCCGGCCAGCTGGAAGTACTTGCCTTCCGTCTTGATGGTCGGAGCTACAACCATCTCGGCCTGTTGCATGTCCGGTATGCTGAATGCGCCGCACATTCCCATTGCCGCCCTCAGAGCGCCCTCCAGGTTCTGCGTGCCATCGGTCACAGAGGTTGGGCCGAAGAGTATCTTGTGGAGAGATCCCTTGCTGCCGACGTTTATCCGCGTACCCCTTGGCAGCGCCGGGTGGAAGCTCGCCATGCCCCAGTTGTAACCCATTCCGGGAGCCTCCTCCGCCTGGGCGAAGGTGGTGCCCAGCATAACGGCATCCGCCCCGCTGGCGAAGGCCTTGCAGATGTCGCCGCCCGTCCGCATCCCGCCGTCGGTAATCAGCGATACGTACCTTCCCGTGCGCCTGAAGTACTCCTCACGCGCCGCAGCGCAGTCCATTGTAGCAGTGACTTGGGGTACGCCAATCCCTTCCACCTCTCGCGTGGTGCATATAGCTCCGGGGCCGACGCCCACCAGGACGCCATGAACCCCCGAATCCATCAGCTCCAGGGTCGCGCCGTAGCTGACGCAGTTTCCCACCACCACTGGGATGCGCACCTGCTGGCAGACATCCGCGAGGACCAGACCCTGCTCGCTCTTGGATATGTGCCTTGCCGTAGTTACTGTCGACTGGATGAACAGGATGTCCGCGCCGGCTTCGACTGTTATGGGCGCAAGACGCTTGGTGTTGGCCGGGGTGAGGGAGACGGCGCAGGTCACTCCACCCTCCTTTATCTCCTGTATCCTCTGCCCCACCAAGTCTTCCCGTATTGGAGCGGAGTATATCTTCTGGAGCAGTGCCGTGGCCTCTTCCTGAGGCGCTTCAATTATGTGCTGGATGGCCGAAGTGGGGTCCTCGTAACGGGTGTAGATGCCCTCAAGGTTCAGGACACCCAGGCCCCCCATCTGACCCAGGCATATGGCGAACTGTGGGGAGACAACCGCGTCCAGGGAGGATGCAAGAAAGGGTATCGGGAAGGTATAATCGGCGATGGTGAAGTCAATGATGGTCTGGTCCGGGTTAACGGTCACGTCTCCGGGGACAATGGCCACCTCGTCGAATCCGTAGGCTCTTCGGAGTTCCTTGAAACGAGGTGTTTCCACGAAATTTCACCTGCCAGTTATGTTTGTGAGAATATAGCACCGGGGTCTCCCGCAAGTCAATGTCGTTCTTTTCGAGTTTCGCCGTAATTCCACACTGCTCGTAGACTGCTGCAACGGCTGCTTTTCGTTGAGTCGGAGTGGTATTCCTTTAAAAACTCCCTTGACGACCCAAAATAAGTGATGCTAAGCTAATTGTTGACCTAGTTGGTCAACAATTTTGTGCTATAATTATCAATGAGCGTCGGCAGCGGATGGCTGCCATATTCGTCGCCTCCGTGAGATATCCACGGAGAGCAAGGAGAGAAGGCCTGTGACCACTAGAAACCAGGTTGTCAAGGATGTGGCAATACAGGAGTACAAGTACGGCTTCGTGACGGATGTCGAGGAGGAGGTAGCTCCCAAGGGCCTGAACGAAGACATAGTCCGATTCATATCCGCGAAGAAGAACGAGCCGGAGTGGATGCTGGAGTGGAGGCTCAAAGCGTACAACTACTTCCTCTCCCTGCTGGACAAGGAGCAGTTACCCGACTGGGCTAACATAAAACACCCGCCGGTGGACTTCCAGGACATCATCTACTACGCGGCCCCCAAGACCAGTGAGAAGCTTGAGAGCCTGGACGAAGTGGACCCGGAGATTCTGAAGACCTACGAGAAGCTGGGCATACCTCTGCAGGAGCAGAAGCTACTGGCCGGCGTGGCTGTGGACGCCGTGTTCGACAGCGTGTCCATCGCCACTACCTTTAAAGCGGAGCTCGCCAAGCAAGGCATAATCTTCTGCTCCATGTCTGAGGCCGTTCAGAACCATCCGGACCTGGTCCGCAAGTACATAGGCTCCGTGGTGCCCTACACTGACAACTTCTACGCCGCACTGAACTGCGCCGTCTTCTCCGACGGCTCCTTCTGCTACATTCCCAAGGGTGTGCGCTGCCCAATGGAGCTAACCACATACTTCCGCATCAACAGCCAGGGTTCCGGTCAGTTCGAGCGGACGCTGATTATCGCCGACGAAGGCAGCTACGTGAGCTACCTGGAGGGATGCAGCGCTCCGATGCGGGATGAGAACCAGCTTCACGCCGCCGTCGTGGAGCTCATCACCATGGGCAACGCCGAGATCAAGTACTCCACGATTCAGAACTGGTACCCGGGCGACGAGGAAGGCAAAGGCGGCATCTACAACTTCGTCACCAAGCGAGGCAAGTGCCAGGGAGTCAACTCCAAGATTTCCTGGACGCAGGTGGAGACCGGCTCTGCGATTACCTGGAAGTACCCCAGCGTTATTCTCCAGGGAGACAACTCCATCGGCGAGTTCTACTCCGTCGCGCTGACCAAGGCGTACCAGCAGGCCGACACGGGCACGAAGATGACCCATCTGGGCAAGAACACCCGCAGCACCATCATTGCCAAGGGCATCTCCGCCGGCCACGCCCAGAACACCTACCGTGGGTTGGTAAGGATTATGCCCAGAGCGACCAACGCCTGGAACTTCACCCAGTGCGATTCCCTGCTGCTGGGCGACCAGTGCGGTGCCCATACCACGCCCTACGTTGAAGTGCGCAATAGCTCGGCACACCTGGAGCACGAGGCCTTCACCTCCAAGGTGAGCGAGGAACAGCTTTTCTACTGCAACCAGCGGGGCATCTCCATAGAAGAGGCGCACGCTTTGATAATCAACGGCTTCTGCAAAGAGGTGTTCAAGCAACTGCCTCTGGAGTTCGCAGTGGAGGCCACCAGGCTCTTGGAGATGAACCTGGAAGGCACTGTAGGATAACCGAGAAAGGGTTTGTCGATGCTTGAGATAAAAGACTTGCACGCCTCCATAGGCAATGTCCAGATACTGAAGGGGGTGAACCTTCACGTAAAGGCGGGAGAGATTCACGCCATCATGGGACCTAACGGGTCGGGCAAGAGCACCCTGGCCAACGTGCTGGCAGGCCACCCCTCCTACACCGTCACTTCCGGCGAGGCGCTCTTTGAGGGCGAAAACCTCTTGGGTATGCTGCCGGAGAACCGGGCAAGGGCGGGCATATTCCTCTGCTTCCAGCACCCCATTGAGGTGCCCGGCGTGCGCTTGGACCACTTCATGCGGGCCGGCTACAACGCCATCCAGAAGAGCAAAGGGCTTGAAGAGATGGACGTTCTGAAGTTCGACAGGATGCTCAACACCAAGGTGGACGTTGTCGAGATGGACCGCAACCTCACCAAACGCTCCGTCAACGAGGGTTTCTCTGGCGGAGAGAAGAAGCGCAACGAGGTCCTTCAAATGGCCGTGTTCGAGCCAAAGCTGTCCATTCTCGACGAGCCTGACTCCGGGCTGGACGTGGACGCCCTGCGGATAGTCGCCGGCGGGATCAACCAGCTTCGGACGCCGGACAACGCTCTCATCCTCGTCACCCACTACCAGCGAATCCTGAACTACGTCGTACCCGACATGGTCCACGTTCTCATCAACGGGCGTATTGTGAAGTCCGGCGGTAAAGAGGTGGCCCTTGAAGTCGAGTCCCAGGGCTACGACGACCTGGAGAAGGCAGCCGAAGCCCTCCAGTCCTCAAACTAAGCACATGACCCAGCGTCCTGCAACTCAAGAAGAAGCGTACCTGGCGGCCTCCGAGTCGTTTGAGAGTAACGGCGCGGCGCGCGACCCATCGTGGGCACGCGAACTGCGCAAAGCCGCCATATCCAGGTTCCGTGAGTTGGGCTTTCCTACAGCCCGCCGCGGCAACGAGGAGTGGAAATACACGGACGTGGGACCCGTTGCCAGGGTTCCCATCCAGCCCGCGACCTCTACCCCACAACTGAGTCCCTCGGACGTGGAGGAGGCCGGTTTCGGAGAGCAGGACTGGCCCCAGATTGTGTTTGTCAACGGAAGGTACAACAGTGGGCTATCCTCACTGGCCTCTCTTCCCAACGGCGTGACGATAGGAGAACTGTCCGAGGCTATGCAGTCGTCGCCGGAACTGGTGCAGCAGCATCTGGCACGCTACGCCGACTACGAGAGCAACGCATTCACCGCCCTCAACACGGCCTTCGTCCACGAGGGCGCGTTCGTGCACATCCCGAAAGGCCTCCAGGTGGAGAACCCCATCCGACTGCTCTTCCTGACCACATCCGAAAATGAGGAGACAGTCGCTCATCCCCGGGTCCTAATCGTTGCCGGTGAGGACAGCAAGGCCGCAGTGATTGAGGCCTACAAGGGCGTCTCCGACGGCCAGTACTTCACCAACGCCGTCACTGAGGTCCTGGTGGGAGCAGGCGCACGGATGGAGTACTACAAGGTGCAGAGACAGAGCGAGCAGGCGTTCCACATAACCACGACAAACGTGGCCCTGGACCGCAACAGCTCCTTCGCTTCCGTGAACATTGACATGGGCGGCAGGCTGACCCGTAACAACCTGAACCTCCTCACCCTGGACCAGGATTGCTCCTGCACCCTGGACGGGTTCTATATGGTGAATGGCTCCCAGCACGTGGACAACCAGGTAATCATCGACCACGCAAAGCCATACACCACCAGCCGCGAGCTGTACAAAGGCATACTGGACGGCAGATCCCGGTCGGTCTTCCACGGCAGCATAATCGTGCGCGAGGGAGCAGTAAAGGTCAACGCACACCAGGTTGACAAGAACCTGATACTGTCGGACCAGGCGGAGGCTGACACCAAGCCGGCATTCTGGATTTACTGCGACGACGTGAAGTGCGGGCACGGCGCCGCCTGCGGCCAGATAGACCCGACCGCCATGTTCTATCTCAGGAGCCGGGGCATCGATGAGCAGGCCGCCAGAAGCCTGCTCACCAGAGCCTTCCTGAGTGAAGTCATACAGAGTATAGGCAACCAAGTCTTCCGATCGCAGATCGACGCCCTGGTACAGAACACCCTGCGTGAGTGGCTCGGAGAGTAGCCGTCAGGCCGTCAAACCATTCGCATCCCCTGCTATAATGGGGAGGATACCATGCTAGACACAACTGCAATCCGCAAGGACTTCCCGATACTATCCAGAGAGGTTTACGGTAAACCCCTGGTTTATCTGGACAACGCGGCCACCTCCCAGAAGCCCACCCAGGTCATCCAGGCTCTTGTGGAGTTCTACGAAAAGTACAACTCCAACATCCACAGAGGTGTCCACGCCCTGAGTATGGAGGCCACGGACAGGTACGAGGAGGCCCGGCAGAAGTGCGCCGATTTCATCGGCAGTCCGTCTACGACGGGCGTGGTGCTGGTCAGGAACACCACGGAGGCCATCAATCTTGTGGCGCAGACTTGGGCGCGCAGCAACATCGGCCCCGGGGACGAGATACTCATCTCGGAAATGGAGCATCACAGCAACCTAGTGCCCTGGCAGAAGGTCGCCCAGGATCAGGGCGCGGTACTGAGGTTCATGCCGCTGACCCCGGAGCAGACCATTGATCTCTCCAATCTGGACAACCTCCTGACCAGTCGCACCAAGCTGCTGACGCTGAACCATATGTCCAACGTGCTGGGAACCATAAATCCGGTGAAACAGCTGATTGAGGCGGCCCACAGAGTCGGGGCCAAGGTCCTGATAGACGGCGCCCAGAGTGTGCCTCACCTGAAGGTTGACGTGAAGGACTTGGACTGCGACTTCCTGGCCTTCTCCGGCCACAAGATGCTGGGGCCAACGGGTATCGGTGTGCTGTACGTCAAGGAGGAGGTGATCGAGGACATGGAGCCGTTCCTCCGCGGCGGCGAGATGGTGCGTCAGGTGTGGGACGACCGGGCCACGTGGAACGACCTGCCACTCCGCTTTGAGGCCGGCACTCCAAACATAGCCGACACCATTGCTTTGGGCGCGGCTATCGACTATCTGGATGCCTTGGGAATGGACAACGTACGCGAGCACGAGATTGCAATCACGGAGTACGCCCTCAACGCCTTCCAGGAGCTTGAAGAGGTGAAGGTGTTCGGCCCCAGGGACATGACACAGCGGGGCGGCATTATCTCCTTCTACTGCGATTTCGTCCACCCCCACGACATAGGGACTATGCTGGACAGGGAGGGCATCGCCATCAGGACGGGCCATCACTGCGCCATGCCCCTTATGGGCAAGCTCTCCGTGCCCGCCACGGCGCGTGCCAGCTTTTACATCTACAATACAGAGGAAGAGGTTGACCTGCTGGTGTCCGCCGTCAAGGGGGTACTCAAGTATTTCTCCAGGACACCAACCAGGACATAGCCGGAGCGCCCGGTATCACAACTATGCCGAATTTCGACTTCTCAGACGTGGACGATCTCTACCAGGAGATCATCCTGGACCACTACCGAAGCCCAAGGAACCAGCATGAGCTTGAAGAGGTGGACATCGAGACGGAGGGCGTAAACCCATTCTGTGGCGATGAAGTGTACCTCCGGATGAAGCTCAATGGCGGGCTGGTGTCCGCCGTCAGCTTTAAGGGAAGCGGGTGCTCCATCAGCCAGGCCTCCGCCTCCATGCTGACGGAGGCTATCAAGGGCAAGAATTTGGAGGAGGCGGAATCGATCTATCTTCTCTTTCGGGAGATGATGCAGGGCAAAGAGACCTCCGACGCGGAGCTTGAGGCGCTGGGCGAGGTGGAGTCACTGGCGGGCGTCAAGAAGTTCCCCATCCGCATAAAGTGCGCGATGCTGTCCTGGGCCGCTCTGGAAGAGGGTATCAAGAAGCACCGCAAGCGCGCAGCCGAAGGCGAAGGCGGCGCGACGGAGCGTGCTGCGTTCTGAGCGGCGTGCCCCCCGCTCACACTGCCCGGTCAAGCCTCCCTTGCTCTCCACGGGCGCGCTGTACGCGCTGCGCCGGCTGGTACGTCTGCGGACTGCGCGGTATCTCGAAAGCCATGCCGTCCAGAAGCTCGCCGATGGTGCGTATCTGGATCTTGGGGTAGTCTCGCTGCCACACTTCCGAGTGGTAGAACCCGGCGCTCACCGCCTCCGTGCGCATGGCGCTGGTTGGCTCATCCAGGGTGATGAACAGCCCCATCGCCGCCTTCTCCCGCTCCACGGTGCCCACCAGGTCACGTATCAGGGGTGACGACACCCTGCCGCTCTTGACCTGGACAACGGCCTTGTTCACGGCTCGGCGAGGGCCGTCTATGAAGTAGACCACGCCGTCTATGCCCAGGTCTGCGCCCTTCTTCTTGCTCTGCTCCCTGGGAAAGGCCTCCAGCAGCGACATCGCCCAGAACTCGAACTGGTAGCGGTCCTGCTCCGCCAGGGCGCGGGCGCCGCCGACGTCCACCGGCTCCCCGACGACCTGGTAGTCCTGGCCGGGGAGGATGTTGAAGGCTGTCTTGAGGCGGTTCTTCATCAGGGCCACGGCCAGGTGGGTGATGTCAATGCCAATCCACTGCCGGTTGAGCTTCTCCGCAGCGGCGACGGCCGTGCCGCAGCCGCAGAATGGGTCCAGCACCACGTCCCCCTCGTTGGACGACGCCTGGATTATGCGCTCCAGCAAGGCCAGTGGCTTCTGTGTGGGGTAGCCGAGGCGTTCTTTTGAGTGAGATGATATAGGTCTAACGTCATCCCATATGTTCCCGACTGGTACTCCAGGCATTTCGTCCAAGTAGACCTTTTTACGTATCCGTCCCTGTTTGCTCCTTGGAAAGTGAAGGCGCCCCTCAGCATCTAGCTGCTTCATCCGCTCAAGTGAAACAGTCCAGCCGTTGGGATGAGGTTTGTAACCCTTGTATTCATAGGTCAAATTAGGTCTGGGCCCAGGACTCCTCAGGTTATCAGTACCGTATCGTCTGCCGTTCTCGTCAGTGTACTTGTAAATATTGTCAAGGTGATCTTGAGAGTAAGCGGTATGTTGGACATTGAACAAGAAACCCTCGGTTTTTGAGTAGAAGAGAATGATGTCCCCTAGAGCTCCGTAATTCCGAACAGCGTCATTGTGGCTCGTGGTTCGTCTCCACGTAATCTCACTCCGGAAGTTAACCGTCCCAAACACCGCGTCCATGAGCAGCTTGAGGTAGTGGCTTGCGGTCGGGTCGCAGTGCAGGTATATGGAGCCGGTGGGCTTGAGGACGCGGCGCAACTCCACCAGGCGCGGCGCCATCATCACCAAGTAGGCCATCATGGCGTTGCTGCCTATGAACTGCCGGAAGGCGGCCACCATCTCCTTGACGCTGGGCGGCGTCCCGGGGTTCTCGATTATCTCCTGCGTGTACGTCCGCTCCGACTCCTGCGTCCACTCCCAGGTGTCGGTGAAGGCCATGATCTGCGCCGGGGACTCCTCACCGGATTGCTCTCTGAACAGGACGTTGTAGCTGGCGTTGGAGTTGAAGGGCGGGTCCAGATACACCAGGTCCACGGACTCGTCGGGCACGTGCTCCCGCAGGATGTCCAGGTTATCGCCGTAGTAGAGGATGTTGGGCATTGCAGCCTAATTAAAACACATGCGCCAATGTACCGCAACGAGGAGGGTGTTGGAATCCCACGCTCACGCCATTCGTTGGTCTCGTTATGAGCGTAATCCTATCGCCTGAGTACACACCCCGCCCGACTCACGCGGCGGTACTGTTCGATTAATGGCGATAACGCTTTCACAGCCCCTAGCCCATATTCTCGTCATCGCCCAGATAACAGCCTGAGCAAAAGTACAGCATCGTCGGCTATGCGGCGAAGATTATCAATTGTCAACTCGACCGGCTTATCAGGCTCTCTCTCCCGTACCATAATAAGCGGCATCGGCCCGTCGTTTGTGGGCATTGGCGAAGGAGGCGAGCCAACCCAGTTTGTGGAAACAGACCGAGCAATCAGCGATCCGTGTGCCAGCGTGTCACGAGGATCTTTGAGACGATCGTAAACATCACGCACCTTGTCATACCAAGCCTGACTAAAGAAGGGTTGAGCATCTCGGTCAATATCAGGAAACCTCCTTTTCAAAAGCTCAATATCCCGAGCAAAGAGCGGATACTTATCGCGCTTGCTCGTACCTTCAACTTCTCGAACCTTCTCTAGCATATGCCAGAGAAGGTTCTCTGACTGAGACCATACCGTAGCGATCGTGCCCACTAGAGACGCTATCTCCGGATCCAACGGTATAGGCGAGAAGACTGGTTGGCTTATCTGGAGGCTGAAAACAATCGTTCTCAGACAAACGCCCTCTTGCTTGCGCTCCCCACACCCTGAACATTCAAACAAACAGAGACCCTCTCCGTGTTTGGAGTCATCTCCCTCAACCAAGCACTTTGACCACTCGGTTTCTTTAGCGCACCGTGAACAAAACGACTTGAACGCCAGGTCGGGGTCGTTTCCGATGGACATTATAGCCTCCTTTCTCCTACCGGGATTAAACGGAACCTCTCCATTAACCTAAAAGTACCCACGCGGCCCGCGCCGCGTCTTCACTCCCGCGAACACGGGCGTACATTGCCCCCACTCTACCCCTCTGGGTTCCTGTTTTCGCAGGAACGACGGTGGAGGACCCGGTTGTAGGCGGCAATGATCGCCAGCAGGTAGAAGGCACCGTACGCGTAGCCCCCGAGCACATCAATGAGCCAGTGGCGACCGTCGTAGATGAGCCACGGACCAGTAACCAAGATGTACGCGCACCCCAGCGCAAATATGGTCCGCACCAAGGCCGGGTTGTGTATGTACAGGCGCGCCAGAAAGAGCAGGAACCCGAAGAACAGGGCGGCATGGACGGCGTGGCCGCTGGGAAAGCCGTAGCCCTGTACGCCGCCGTAGCCAATGACCACATCCACCAGGTCGGCGGTCGGCCGAGGGCGCGCGATCAGCTCTTTTATGAGGATGTTCAGCGCGTCCGGTATGAAGACCAGCGCTACAAATACAGCCTCCAACCGCCAGCGCCGGAGCCACAGCACGACGCACACCACCAGCAGCGCCGCGCCTGCTACTTCCCTAACACCCACCCAGAACAGCAACTCCCGGAGAGAGTCCGCCCTGCCCAAGCTGAACCCCTGGAGCCACAGGCTAAATTCCAACTCCCAGCTGTAGTAGTCGACCGTCAGCGCTGCGTAGGTCAAGACCACCATTGCCATGAGCGTAACGATGATTCCGATGTGCAAAGCCTTGAGTCTCATGGTTCTCTCCTGAAGAGGCATTGCCTCTGATTTCTGAGCGCATTATAGCGCAACCGATCAAAGACCCTCTGCCAGGTATGCAGCATTGCTCTATGTGGCGGGCTGTTGACCAGGTGGGACCAGATGGCTACCATTGCTTCAGTAGCTGCGAACGAGCCTCTAAGGAGACGCTTAAGTGGACAGAGATGTCATCGAAGGAGTGACCGTCGGAGACTTGGTGTTTCTGGGATCAGCCCTCCTGTCCGGCCTTGTAGTCTCCTTCGTGGTGCGAGTCATATTCAGAATGATCAAGGGCAGGCTGCGCCGGGAGAGCCCGGACAGCATCCGCGCCAATCTCATAGACGACGTCGATGGGGCGCTGTCTCTCCAGATCATCCTTGTAGGACTTTACGTAGGTATCATATGGCAGCCGTCGCTGAGCGACTACCAGTCCATTATCACCACCGTATACGCGATCGTAAGCGTTCTGGTGCTAATGTACTGGGCAATCAGGGTACAGGACGATGCCATCAGGTGGAGCCTTGGGCGCGTAGGCGTTGGAACGCGACAGGAGCGCGTGATGGAGTCCATGGCCCCAATGGCAATCCAGCTGGCGCGCTTCGTCACCATTGCGATGGGATTCCTGATCATACTCGACCAGCTTGGCATATCCATCGCTCCACTGCTGGCCGGCCTCGGCATCGGTGGCCTGGCCGTAGCCCTCGCACTGCAGGGAACTCTCACAAACATGTTTGCCGGTCTGAGCGTGATGACAGACGGCTCCATCCGGGTCGGCGACTACGTGGAGCTGGACAGCGGGATGATTGGAAGGATAGACGCCATCGGGTGGAGGACGACGCGCATTCGTCTGCTGTCTGACAACACCGTGATCATCCCCAACTCCAAGCTTGCCGACAACGTCGCCACCAACTACAACCACCCGTACGAGGAGATGTCCGTTTATCTGCAGGTGGGCGTGAGCTACTTCAGCGACCTGGAGCACGTAGAGCGTGTGACTGTGGAGGTGGGCAAACAGGTTCTTGCCGATACCCCGGGGGCCGTGAAGGAGTACGACGCCTCCATCTGGTATACGGAGCTCGGCGACTCCAACATCAATTTCTGGGTGGTCCTGCGGTCCGACAACTACGTGGATTCCTGGCTGATAAAGCACAACTTCATCAAGGCCCTGTTCCGCCGCTACGAGGAGGAGGGAATCGAGATATCCTTCCCGGCCAGGAACGTGTTCATGCGGGAGGGAGCGCTGGACGCGAAGCCTGACAGCGCGACGCAGTAGGCAAGACTGCTTCCGTTCGCAGGCGGGGATGAACCATGTAGAGCGGTTCGCGAACCGCCCCTACATACGCCGATGCTGTGCCAGTCCAATCCCTTCCTGGATGCCTGTCCCCGCATCAAGTGCGAGGCAAAGCGTCACTGGCATGACGGAAAGATTAGCTACCGCCCTACCGCTCCTTCTCCTGGCGTCTGCGCAAGGCATTCCGCACCAGTTCCGCCAGCCGCTTCCCGTGCATCCTGGGGCCGAAGCGTCCCTTGCGGCGTCTATCCTCCCGCCGCTCTCCCTTTGTGCTATCCCTTTCCTCTGCCATGACGCGCTCCTGCCGCCTGCGACGCGCGAGGGGCGGGCCAGAAGACCCACCCCTCGAAACACTGTGTTCCGAATCCTGTGGCCCCTAGTCGACTATTGGCTCGGGGTACTCCTCCCGGAGCACTCGCTTGAGCACCTTACCCATTGGGTTCCTGGGAAGCTCGTCCACGAATATCACGTCCTCCGGCCTCTTGAAGCCCGCCATGCGGGGCCGGCAGTGCTCCACCACGTCCTGCATGGAAACCTCCGCGCCGGGCTTCTTCACGACCAGGGCGCGGACCCTCTCTCCCCACTCGATGTCCGGGATGCCGATAATCGCGGCCTCGTCTACACCAGGGTGTGACATGATAATCTGCTCCACCTCTTCGGGCGCAATCATTTCGCCGCCGCGCTTGATAAAGTCCTTGGCGCGCCCGGAGAGGAAGATGTAACCGTCCTCGTCCCAGTATCCCAGGTCGCCCGTGTATAGCCAGCCTCCCCGGAGAGTCTCCTTGGTTGCCTCTTCCCGGTTCCAGTACCCCTTCATAAGGCGCTGGCCCTTGGCCACAATCTCACCGTTCTCGCCCTGGGCCACGTCAGCCCCGTCCTCGTCCACAATCCGCACCTCCACGTCCGGAAGTGGCTTCCCGATGGAGGACAGGCGATTGAGCTTCTTCTCAAACTCGGGGTCGTCCTCGCTTATGTTGTGGTCGTCCGGAGGAAGCATCGTGATTGTAGAGGCCGTCTCCGTCTGGCCGAAGGCGTTGATGAATCGGGTGCCCGGGAACTCAGCGATTGCCTTCTTTATGACCTCCAGAGGCATGGGAGCTGCGCCGTAGGTGATCACCTGGAGGCTGGAGAGATCGTAGTCCTTGAATGTGGGCCGGTCCATCAGGCGCTTCAGCATCGTGGGCACCATCATCGCCCGGTTGACCTTCTCATCCTGCACCAGCTTCATCCATCCCTCTTCGTCGAACTGGCGTTGCAGCACGAGGGTGCGGCCTCCGTATACGGCGGCCATGACAGCCTGTACCCCGGCGATGTGGTGCAGAGGCACAGTGAGAATGTTCTTCTCGGCGAAGTCCATGTCAACCGTTTCCACGTTGGCCAGAATGTAGGAGCTGAAGCTGTCGTGGCTCAGCATAACGCCCTTGGGAGTGCCCGTTGTACCGGCGGTGAACATGATGATCGTGACATCATCCGCGTCCGCGGTGGGGAATCGCTCCTCATCGGAGGCATTCGCGAGCAGGTCGTCGTAGAACAGGAACCCTTCGCCGGGGCCCTCCAGGCTGATGCGGTGCTCCAGGGTCGTCAGCTCGGACTCGATGGACCTGAGCATGTCCTGGTATCGCTGTCCCAGAATGATGAGCTTGACGCCGGAGTCGTTGAGCATGAAGGCGAGCTCCTCCGACCGCGCCCGGAAGTTGATGGGCACAAGAATGGCGTCCAGTTTGGCGGTTGCAAAGTAGATCTCAACGTGCTCGTTGCAGTTGACCTGCATTACGCCAACCCGGTCTCCCGCGCCCACGCCCAGGTCTCCCATAGCATTGGCCAGACGGTTTACACGATCTGCCAGCTCGCCAAATGTGAGACGTATGTCATCGAAGATTATGGCGTCGCGGTCGGGCACAATAGCCGATGTTATGGCCAGAAGTTCCGTTGTATTCATGTGTTACCTCCAAATATTTGTCTTCTTGGAATCACCACTCTTGTGCCGTAGGGGGCTACCTGGTCGCGATGGCCGTAGCTGCCAGGCTCGTCTCCATATCCAGCGCCCGCTCCAACGGCATATCCAAGCCTCTAAGTAACGACTCCTTCATTGCTTTGAGCAGATGCGCCGGGTATGACGCAAGCTGCCTGGCCTGGGCCAGGGCCTCATCAAGCAGAGTTTCCTTGGGCACAACCCTGTGTACAAGGCCAATTTCCAGCGATTTGGCGGCGTCCATACGCTCGTTGCCAAGCAGCGCCTCTAGCGCCCGTGACCTGCCCACCGTGCGCGGGATGGTCTGAGTGCCGCCGGCCGCCGGCAGCATACCCAAGGCAGCCTCCGGCAGTCCAAAGACTGAATCCTCGGAGGCGATTCGTATGTCGCACAACATTGCCATTTCAATACCTGAGCCTATCACATAACCGTGCAGGGCTGCAACGATGGGTTTGTCCAGCGACAGGAATTGGCCCCAAACGTCCCGCTCCCATCGCACCTGTCGCGCAATCACCCGTGAGGGCGCAGTGCCGAACTCCGTCAGGTCCGCGCCAGTGCAGAAGGCCCTGTCGCCTTCGCCGCGCAGGAGCACGCAGCGCACGTCGGGGTCGTCCTGGACAGCCTCCAGCGCCTGGCTCATATCGTCACGCATCTGCATGTTGTAGGCGTTAAGCACCCTGGGGCGATTCAGCGCGATCTCCGCCACGTCGCCGCTCTTGCTGAGAATTATGGTCTCAAACGCTGAGGTCACGCTTATCCCTTCTACTATGCAGACAAGATGCCGAAGATACCGGTAGTCCAAGCAAATACACCGACGGCGCCTACGATGACTTCTCCCTTCCCTAAGGCTACGCCGCGCAGCCTGGAGCCGTACACCTGGTCCCAGTAGTAGTTTATCCTTGGCTGAGCGTGGAGCATCATCCAAATCCCTACCATAACGGAAGCCATGCGCAAGAACAGCGACTTGATCAACTCTGACCTTGTGGGGTTGATTACTTCTGTAAACCCCTCTCCGGTGACGGGATCTATCACTGGCTCTCCAGTGAGGGGATCAATCACTTGCACAAACTCAACGCTGCTCACACCACCAGCCACGAAGGAGAGGATCCAGCCCGAAAGCACTGCGATAAACGCCAATCGGGGATTGAGGCGGAGTTCCAGCCCAGCCCGGCTGGCCAACTCTCCAAAAGTGCGAAGGTGGGCGTGGGCCCTGAAGGAGCCGTAGATCGGGACAAGCCCGGTCAGGCCATGCGCAATTGGGTGCGCCGGTACGCCCGTATGGTCGTGGTACTGCTTCCAGGTCTTGTAGAGCCAATAGAAGAGATAAAGGCCAAAAGACAGGAAGCTCATAAACAAAATGCGGCCGGGGGAAATCAGGTACAGCACCGGGGCGGAAGATTCCGCGCCACTAACCAACGGACGGCTGCAACTGGGGCAGAAGAGCGCGTCAGTCGTCGCTTGTGCTCCGCAGTGTGAGCAGTAGTTCGTGCTGGACAATTCCATATTATCTATCTTAGCATGGTCTGCCAGATTTCAGATTCATTCTTTCGTGCATGTGGCCCCTGCGCTCATGCAACGAGGCTACGTCGCCGCTCTTGCTGAGGATGATGGTCTCAAACACTGAGGTCACGGGGCTCCGTTCTGAACCATTGTCGGGTCAACGAACAGGGAGGCAAGGGTGCCAAGCCAGCCAAACACCCCAATTATGACCACAATGATCTCCCCTTTCCCAATCCCAACTCCGCGCAGCCTGGCTCCGTAAACCTGGTCCCAGTAGTAGTTTATCCTTGGCTGAGCGTGGAGCATCATCCATATCTGCGCAATAAGCGACACCACCAGCAACAGAAGCGCCACCGGTGACCCTTCCGCAGCGAACAACCGGAGCCAGCCTATGAGCATTGCCCCAAAGGCCAGCCCCGGTACAAAGTGGACTGCCATTCCGGCCGCGCTGGCCAACTCTCCAAATATGCGCAGGTGTGCATGGGCCCTGAAGGAGCCGTACACAGGCACAAAGGATGTAAGACCGTGCCAGATGGGGTACGCCTTTGCGCCCGTGTGGTCGCGGTAGTGCTTCCACGTCTTGTAGAGCCAGTATGTGGTGTAGAGGCCCAATGTAAGGATGCTCAAAAGCACAATGCGGGCCGGGGAAATCAGGTATGGAACCGGTGCAGCCGATTCCGAGCCGCCGACAATCGGTCGGCCGCAGCTGGAGCAGAAGAGTGAATCTCCCTGAGCCGCCGCTCCGCAGTGTGGACAGTAGTTCGTGCTGGACATTTCCATTGAAGTTCCTCCGGTACAGCTGGTTGGATTCGGGGTTCACTCCCCCGTGTAGGTTGGTTCCCTGCGCTCGAGGAAGGAGGCGACCCCTTCCGCCCTGTCGCGGGTTGTCTGGAGAATAACGTTCAGGTCAGTCTCCAGCCGGAGACCCTGCTCCAGAGTCATGTCCATCCCTTTGAGGACCACTTCCTTGGCGTACCTGGTGGCTATCGGGGCCAACGCCGCCATAGTCGAGGCCATCTGCTCCAGACGGCCAGGCATATCTTCGGGTGGCAACACCTGGTGCACCAGTCCTATCCTCAAGGCTTCCTCGGCATCAACGATTCTTCCGTTCAGGAGCATATCCGTGGCCCAGGCTCGCCCCACAATGCGAGGCAGGCGCTGTGTGCCGCCGTCCCAGGGGATAGTCCCCTGGCGAATTTGCGTCATCCCGAGCTTGGCGTCGGATGCAGCGACCCTTATGTCGCAGGCCAGGGCCAACTCCAGGCCGTGCCCCAAGGCATCTCCGTTAATGGCCGCTATCAGGGGCTTCTCCACGCCGCCCAGGAAGGAAGCCGCTCGTCGAAGATCAAGGTAGGCCCTGATCTGCTCCACACTCGCATCGTTCGACAACCCCGGCGGCTCTTCCTCATCGCCGGCGCAGAAGCTCTCCCCTGCCCCCGTTATGACAGCCAGCCGGACGTCGTCGTCTTGAGCAATAGCCTCACAGACGCCCCGTAATTCGGCGCACATACGCAGATTCACCCTGTTTTGCGCCTGGGGTTTGTTCAGAGTCACCCACGCCACACCGTCTTTTTTGAGGTACAGTACGGCTTCCCCGTGCATTGAACTCATGTGCTCCTTAGAAAGTGCCCCAATATTCCCATCTTTGCCCAGGGGGTGTCAAGGCGAATGGCTGCGTGACGACGCGGACACCCTTCGTCATTACCGCGACAGCCTGCCCCGTACTAGGTGCGGGGGCGGTAATCCATCTCCCGGCGGGCGCAATATCCCCACGCTTGCTGGACTCCTGCTTCCGCAGTAATGGTAGTGTTCACTTACCCGGGTAGCTCAGCGATGACCTGGCCGGTCTGAGAGGTATCGTACCCGCCCAGATTCGTCACCTGTTCCTGGAAGTCAGAACGACGAATGATTTGCAGGAGAGGCTGCAATAGCTGGCTCTCGTAGTAGCGCTTGGGTATCACCAGATCGTAGCGCTCTTTCAGCAGCGGTACGAAGTCCAGATCCAGCGCCCTCGCGGCTGCCAGGATGCCCAGCCCGACCGACGCTATGCCGCTGGCCACGGCCGCGGCCACGCCCGTATGGGTGTACTCGTCCCGGTCGTAGCCCTTGATGCTTTCGACGGAGATGCCCGCCAGCTTTAGCTCGTAGTCCAGGAGCAGCCGCGTCCCGGAACCCCTCTGCCGGTTCACAAATGACACGTCCTCCCTGGAGAGATCAGACAGGGTTCGGATGTTTTCGGGGTTGCCTTTGGGTACTATCAGACCCTGGTCCCTGTAGGTTAGGTTCACCACCACCACCTCGCTGTCTCCCAGGACTCTGCGGATGTAAGGTATGTTGTACTCACCCGTATCCTCATCCAGAAGATGGGTTCCCGCCAGGTGCGCCTCCTCTCTCCGCAGCGCCTGCAATCCGCCAAGGCTGCCGACGTTGGCCGACGCCAGGCTCAGCGCGGCGTTATCCTTGTGTAGCAGGCTGCCCAGCAGGTCTAGGGTCATATCATGGCTGCCTATAGCGACAATCGTGTTCTCCACCTCTTCCCTAGGACGAAGCAGCTCCACCTCCACAGCGGAACCAGCCTCCAGTCCTTCGGAGAAGCGAGGGATGCGCACCAGCCCGTCCGCCCTCACCAGCGACATGATTACCCCCGCGCCTCGCGTGAGGGGCGTGGCAATGACCCGCTCCCCTACCCTGCCCACCTTCACACGCATGAACTCGTCCTCGCCCATGGGGGAAAGTACCTTGCGGCTCATCGTAGCCTCCAGCCTGGGCCTGACAGGTGGCAGGACTCCCAGAAGTCGGCTGATCAGGGGCTTGGCGATAATGTCCATTGTCAGCACACAGGAGACCGGGTAGCCGGGCGCGCCTATCAATGGCGTGCTGCCGGCCACACCAAGCACCACCGGATGCCCGGGTCTGACTGCAATGCCGTGTACCAGGAGACGGCCCACTTCCGACACTACCTGAGCAGTGTAGTCCTCGGAGCCGGCGGAGGAGCCCGCGTTCATAATGACCACGTCCGAGGTCTCCAGGGCCTGCTGCACCGCCTCTTTGATTAGGGCAAAGTCGTCAGGCACTATGGGGTGACGCACGGGTCGACCGCCCCACTCCTCCACCTGGGCGGCCATCATCAGGGAGTTGAACTCAATTATCTTGCCGACCTCCATCGGCTCTCCGGGCCTTATAAGCTCAGTGCCTGTGGGGATGATGCACACCACGGGCTTCCTGCGCACCTCCACCTCGGTCAGGCCGGCGGCAGCCATAGCTCCCAGGTCGGATGGGCCAATCCTGTGGTTCTCAGGGAGCACCAGCTCCGTGGCGACCATGTCCTCACCCAGCAGGCGCACGTGCTGCCAGTCGGCGACCGCGGCCATGATCTGGATATCCTCGTCGCCCATCTGCTGGATGTCCTCGACCATGATGACCGCGTTGTAGCCGACCGGAATGGGATCGCCGGTGTCTATCCAACGAGCCTGATCACCCAGCTTGAGGGTCAGCGGAGAGGTCCTGGATGCGCCGTGGGTGTCCTGGGCGCGCACCGCCACGCCGTCCATAGCCGCCGAGTGATAGTGAGGCGAGGACATTCTTGCCCACACCGGTTGGGATGTCACGCGTCCAGGAGCTTGGTCGAGTGAGACGGTCTCCCCCGAAATGGGCTTCAGCCCCCCGTTCTGCTCCAGCGCGCCGTAGAACCTGGCAATGGCCTCGTCCAGGGGAATGTCTTCCAGGTACATTTTCCTTTGCATAGCCGGACCCCTAGAAGAGCCTCACCGAGACCATCTCGCCCTTGTAGAGACCGGCCTTGTCCAGAGGGACCTTGGCCATCCCGTCGGCGTTTATCATGGTGGAGATGAGGTTGGACTCGCCGAACACCGGCACAGCCACCACGCCGTCGTCGGTCGTCTCCAGTTTCACAGGCACGTAGTCCTCGCGCCCGGTAATGGATGCTATGTTATGGGTGAGGGACGCGGTCACTGTGAAGCGCGCCGGAGGCGCCTCACATCCGGCCAGCCAGTACATGGCCGGAACGGCGAACAGCTCAAAGATGACCAGCGCCGACACAGGATTGCCCGGCAGGCCAATCGCCGGTTTGCCATCCACCGACGCCAGGATGGTGGGCTTGCCGGGCTTGATGGACACTCCGTGCACGAGCACACCGGGCTCGCCCAGGGAGGCTATCACATCCGCGGTCATGTCTCTTGTGCTGACGGAGCTGCCGGCGGATATGACAAGCATGTCCGAATTCTGTATGGCCTTCTCAGCCGCTACTTTCAAATCCTCAAAGCTGTCCCCTACTATATCCATCGTGAGCGGGACGACCCCCGCCTGCAGGGCTATGGAAGACAGGCTGTAGGTGTTGATGTCCCGTATCTTCCCAGGCGCCAACTCCTGCTCCGGGGACACAAGCTCGTCGCCGGTGGAGAGGATGGACACCCTGGGCCGACGTGACACGGTGATGCGGTTGATGCCCAGGCCCATCAGTCCGCCTATGTCCTGGGGCCTGAGAAGATGGCCCGACGGCAGCAGGAGCTGGCCAGTTTTGACGTCGTCGCCGACCTGGAGCACGTTCTCACCGGGAGCGACGGGACGCACCACCTCGATAGTCGTGTCATCGACCGCCTGGGTGTTTTCGACCATGACCACGGCGTCCGCGCCGTCCGCGAGCATCCCGCCGGTGTGCACCTTGGCGACGTCGCCTCGGCTCAGGCCCAAGCCCGCGGGTCTTCCCATAGGTATCTCTCCAACCACGTTCAGATAGGCCGGAATGCCCTCGGTTGCGCCGTAGGTGTCAGCCGCTATGACTGCGTATCCGTCCATTGTGGAGCGCGGGAAGGCTGGAAGCGCAGCGGGGACATGTATATCCGCAGCCGTCACGCGCCCGCAGGCCAGGTTCGATTTGACATCCTCAGTGTCGACCCTGTGGCTGACGTTGGCGCGCAGCCTCTTCAGCGCTTCATCCGGTGTTACTACTGTGAACAGCTCAGGCATAAGAAATCGTTTCAGACATGGTGTATATATCTGCTCCGCTGAATCATAGGATATAGCGCAGGCTCGTGTCCTGCAACCCGTGAGGCGCTCGGGTATGAGCCATAGCTCCGCTCATGCTGAGCTTGTCGAACCATATGAGCGGGAAAGGTTGAACCGATTTCACTGAAACGGCAAGAGCGTGGCGCAACTAAGTTCTGACTTATTCTAATGCCAACACATCCCGGGAATACCACCCGCTTATAACTTGGACAAATTCGACAAAGAATCCATATCTTTGGGATTACTTGGAATCTGAGGAATTCAAGCGCATTGCTGAGGATCTCCCCGACGAAGAAGCAGACGCATGAAAGGCTCCATCAGACAGCACGGGCTTGCCTTCTGCAACCCACCAGCGATACCTAATGTCAGACCCACTGCGCTAAGGGTATTAGCGGGCATTGTTAGCTGAACTCAGCCCTCGCGGGCCAGTACGGAATCGCCCCATTCCCCTACGTATGCAGGATCCAGACGGGTTATGCCCGGTAGGTGGTCGAAGTCAGAGTCGGAGGAGATGATCCGATAAGCGCCCAATCGGTGCATCACCGCCGCGTGGACAAGGTCTCGGGCGCTTATCCCCTGATGGCTGTCAGCCAACCTCGCCGCCCAATCTATATCCTCCACATATACGGGTTCGATCCGGT
Source organism: Dehalococcoidia bacterium (assembly GCA_965261605.1). Classification (GTDB taxonomy): domain Bacteria; phylum Chloroflexota; class Dehalococcoidia; order Lucifugimonadales; family UBA2985; genus DAOUJW01. The sequence goes on from OZ253466.1 coordinate 91,023, forward strand.
CACGCATCACCTCGACGAAACTACGGAGAACCTCTCTCCCCAAGGCCCATCGCTGCGAGGCAAGGTAGCGGTGTAGAAGCTCCTGAAGCACCTCTGCGTCAGTGACGAATGACATCGGGTGCTCCGCGGCCATCGTGAGAACCTGAGCGCACGGCTGTTTATTCGGGTTTTCCCTACCGGAGGCGTAGATAGGAACGTTGGCGTCAATGAAGGCCGCCGGGCTCATGAGCAGCCTCCAGCTCGCGAGAAAGCGTATCTGCGTCCGGCGGATCCTCTACCTCCAGCCGGGTCAATCGCTCGACTGCCTGCCTGCGGCGCTTCTGAATGACGTCTTCATAGGCGTCATCAATCAAGCGGCGCACTATTTCGGAGATAGGCTCGCCCCTGTCCTCAACAAGTTCATCCAATCGCCGTCTGCGCTCTACATCCAGTCGTACATCCAGCCGCATCATGTTCTCCTCCGTCGTGTACCGTGTACGGAGATATATGTACGGAGCTAAGCATACGGCAAATAACATCTCCCGTCAACCACGTTGGCATAGGTCCTTCCCACCGCGTATTGGCAACGCTAACGGCCGTTGGAATACCACTTCCCGCTCGTGTGCTTCGACAGGCTCAGCATGAGCGGAAGGAGAATTCTCAACAGCGCCAAGGCGAGCTAAGGCGGCGCAATACCCAGCTCCTCAGGTGTGGCATAGCGCCTAACTTTGGGAGGGCGCACTATCCACAACAAGAATGCCGCGACAGCGTAGAAGCCAATGAACATCAAGTACGCCGGCTTGTACGACCCCACCACGTCGAAGATACCGTTCATAAATATTGGGCCCGCAGCGCTGAAAGCGAAGACGATGGGGAAGCCGGTCGAGCGCACGAGGCCAAGACTGAACCTGCCAAAATAGTTGGCCCAGAGCACCTCCTGCACGACCATTATTCCGCCAAATCCTCCCCCGTACACGATGACCGCCAGCCACAGGAAGACCGGGTTGTCGGCCAGCAGAAACAGGAATGATCCAATGCCCTGGAAAATGAATGGCGCTACCCGGACCCAGGGGAGATGAGCGCGCTCTCCCACGAAACCCCACACCGGAAGGGCCATCGCCATTACAACAGCCCTGAAAGTCACCACCGTGGCTATCAGGGCGTCCCCGTAGTTCAGGTCCTGCATAAAAGGAGCCAGACTGATGTTGATTCCCTGGAAGGCCAGGTTAGCCACGGATATGCTGGCGATGAGCAGCCAGAAGGGGGCCGTGGCCATTACCCATCGCCGTGTCCACACTGGCTCCAGGGAAGAGGATGCGCCGGACGTGGCGGGCTTCTGTCCGTCGCCCGGCTTCGTCTCGCCCTCCTCCACAGCTGGGTCGATGCCGTCCGGGTGCAGGCCCAGGTCCTCCGGCTGGCGTCGCATGAGTATCGCAGAGGGGATGAGCACCACCAGCCACGTCACTATGGCGAAGACCACAAAGCTGGTGCGCCAGTCGTACACGGCCAGTATCCACACGGTCGCGGGAGTCATAATCACGTTGCCTATGTTGCTGCCCATGCCCGCAAAGGCAATAGCCCGGCCCCGCTTGCGCACAAACCACTTATTCACGGCCACGTTGGTCACCATGTGGCCCATCAGGGTAAAGCCAACTGCGACCACCACGCCTCGCAGCAGCCAGAATTGCCAGATAGTTTCGATCTGCGTAGTGGCCATCATCGCCAGGCCGACAATCACCGAGCCGATGGGCATAAGCGCCCTGGGGCCGTACTTGTCGATGAGGGGGCCGATGAAGAACGTGACTGCTGCCTCCACGAACCGGGCAATGGTCTGCACCAGGGCAACCTGCGTGCGGCTCCAGCCGAACTCCTCATTGAAGGGTCGCATGAAGAAGCCAAGCACCGAGGAGTGGTGCTCGGCGTAGGAGAGGTGCGCCAAAAACGAGGCCCCGACTATGTTCCAGCCGTAGAAGTAGCGGGGCCTCTTGCGGGTTTCCGTGGGAGCTTTTGACATATCTCTCGGTTCGTGCAGTCCTCACAATCAAGTGACACTGGATGACCTTAGGAGACGCGCCCGGCTATCATACCCCGACGGGCCTGTATCCCGCCATAGCCCCATTTGCTTGACACGGCCTTAGTCTGGTCGATAATCTAGAAATAGATAAAAATAAATAGAAGATAGAAGAAAGAGGTGAATCCGATGAGATTCGTTCTTGGAGGAGTCCGCCACGAATTGCGCCACGAGGACATAGTGGCCGCCGCTAGACGAGTTGTACTGGATGATATCGACGGCCGGCACAAGTATTACGTGCTCATCGAAGGGCGGCGCTTGCCCGTGAAGCCGTTGTTTGCCGAAGCAACCGGCCTGCAACTCAACGAGTTTATCACTTTTGATGCAATTCGGAATCTGAGAAAACTCGGCTTTGAGATTCGCCAATTCGACACTCCGTCAAGCTCCGCGGTCGCGAGTACACATCCGGAGAGGAACGACAATAGTAAGACCCGAACGCATAGCTTTGCGGTTTCCCTGGAATCGGACGAGGACGGATTCATAGCAGCTAGTTGCCCGCAGCTTCCCGGCTGCCATTCCCAGGGACGGTCTAGGGAGGAAGCGATCAAGAACATTGAAGAGGCAATCAGGGGTTACGCCGCCAGCATGAAACGCCACGGAGAAGAGGTTCCCGTGGTTGATTGGGAGCTGATTGAGGTCGCCCTGTAGTGGCGCGGCTGCCAGTCGTCTCCGGCATCCAGTTCCTCCGAGCTATGGAGCGAATCGGCTACCGCTGGGACCACACAGAGGGCAGTCACATGATTCTGGTCCACCGCGAGCGTACTCGACTATCAATACCTAACCATAGGGAACTGGGAAGGGGACTGCTCAGAGCATTAATCAGGGATGCCGGACTGACCCGGGATGATTTCTTTCAGTTGTTGAATAGTTAGCCCGATCTTCCCTTAACCGCCAAGGCACAGCCTGCTGCTAATAGTATCTTTTCCCTGTTGAAGGGCCTGAATTCCTCTCTGCTCTCAGAGTGACGGTGGATTGTTGTACTTCGTTTGTGAGTTTAGGGGATGACGGTGAGGTGTTGCCCCGCTCTTATGGTTCGAGATCCCTCTTGCTCAATTGACACTAAATCTTCAGCCGGGATACCCAGGGTGATGCTGACTTTGTTGTCATGGTCGATTGTAATTTGATCCACGATTAGCCGCAGGACCTCTCGACGCTCCTCGGAGGATAAGTTATCCAACCCATCCCCAATCTTACCAGTCCACTCGACGAGGTTCGCCATCAGGAGATGCTTTTCGACTGTCAACGACTCCTGGGCGCGGTAGTCATCGAGTTGCGCCCTAGCGGTCTCAAGTCGTTCGAGGATTAGCTTGCGTTGAAGGTCTAGCTGGTCCTCAGAGATCTTTCCGGACACATACAGGCCAATGGCCCTCTCCTCCTCCAACTGCACTTTCCGGAGCTCACGCTCCGCACTTGCAATGCGCTTCGCCAGCCCGTCGTCTTCCTGAGTATCCAGTGACTCGATGCCCTGCACAATGATGTCAGGGTTCTGGACAACTTTCTTGACTTCGCTCCAGACCAACTCCTCCAGTTTGTCGGCTCTGATGTACGGCCGTGCCCGACACCGCAGTCGCTCCCTCTGCATCCCATAACAGTGGTAGTGCCGTTGAGGAGACGTGAAATTGTAGCTGTACGTCTTGCCATTGCGCTTCGTCGTCGCACTGGTCTTCGACCGGCAGGCGAAGAGCAGTCCACATTCGGCGCACCTGAGGAGACGCTGCAGCAGGTAGAAGATTTTGGTGTTACGCTTGGACAGTGAGGTCCGTTGTTTCTTGATGACCTGCGCCTGGTCCCAGGTCTGCTCGTCCACAAGTGGGGGGAAGGGAATCCCGATCCACGTATCCTCCGGCTGTTTGAAGACCTGATCTCCGCCCTCCGTGGCTACCCAGCGGGCTTTGCCGTACCACCACGTGCCCTTGTAGACTTCCTTCCCCAGGAGAGCGCAGACGTACGCGTTGTGCCACCGCGAACCCGGTCTCCACGTGGGCGCGTTGTCCTGAGCCAGTTGCCTTGCAATCGCCAGTCCCACCATACCTTCGTGGACGTACTGCCGGAAGATGCGCCGTACTATCTCGGCCTCCGGCTCGTATACCACGGGCTTCCCGTCCTCTCCAGTGCGATACCCATACGGGACCGAACCGTTTGGCATCCTGCCCTGCTTGGCCTTCCCCCGCTTACCCATAGAGGCTCTCTCCCGGAAGTTGTCCAGCTCCATCTTGCCTATGGCGGCCATGATGCCGAACGTCTTAATGTCGATGGAATCCATGACGGCCTCCAGCCGTGTTTGGTATGCCTCTACGACCTCCATGAGGGCGGCTGCCGGGTACATCCCACGGCTCAGCCGGTCGGACTTCCAGCAGACGATGGTGTCGAAGCGTCCCTCTCGTGCATCCGTCAGCATGCGCTGGAACTCTGGACGCTTCTTTGACCAGCCCCTTCCAACCTCCTGGTAGCGTGCGGTGATGGTCAGTCCCCTGCGCTCGCAGTAGGCCTCCATGTCGTTTATCTGCTCCGATATTGAGGTCTTGTCCTCCTCGGCCTGACTCTTGTCCGATACGCGGGCGTAGATGGCCGCCCGGTTCGCCTCTATCTTCCTCTCAACGCTTCTCGCCATGATTGTCCCCTTTCTCGCGTATCCGCTGGAATCAAAAAGACCCGCCTCCTGTCGGGAGCGGGTCTGCGAGTAGTACAATCCATTCGCATCACCTGGCCTTACAGGTGGCGCCACGGCCCGGGGTGTTGACGCATCGCCGGGCCAACTTCTTTCTGCCCTCCATTTTACCCCGCTGGACAGCGGTCGTCAAAGCGCGTCTCAGCGACGCTCCATCGTATGTCCCGTTCGGTCAAGCTCCGCCGCCACTACCGTCTCGTCGGGAGAGGTGATCCGGCACTCAGCAGTCACCACCTTGTCCGGAAGCCGCACGTGGGCAGACCAGGACCGGGGAATCTGGAGGGACGCGAGAAAGACTTCTAGGCCTACTTGGACGGAGGCGGCTTCGGATATGCCAGACGGTGTCTGGCGAATCTTACTGGGTGGGTATGAGAGGTAGAACAGGCGCATGTTCTGGGCATTCTGACGATAGAAGCCCCGTCCAAATCGAGTGGTCCAGTCCACCGACAGTCTCTCGACAAGCGCGGTTCGATACTCGGCCCGCTCTTCTCTCGACTGCTCGAACTCGACTCTGCGGCGTCCGGTCAGCCAGTACGCGGCGTTCACCCAAGGGGCAGCCGAGTCCCTGGCCGCGTCGATGTTCTTCGACACGTCTCCAGAGACGGCCTTGTAGGGGGCGTTGTGCTCGCCGAATGTCCCCTCGCTCACCGGGAGCGGCGCAGATGCTGCTTGGACGCCCCGGGTCAGGGTGACGTCTTTAGGTATCCCTTCCGGCTGCATCAGGATTCCGCCTCGATATGGTCGCCAGGGAGATCCGTCTCTGGGAGGGACTCCGTCTCGGGCGCGGCCCGCCTCTTCCTGGCTGCATGTTCGAGCAGCAGGGTAAAGAGGCGGCGAAGGCGGTCCTCAGCGTCGGGAGCGGGTTTGGAAAAGACCCTGACGGTCCCGAACTCGGAAGCGTCCCCTTCGGGTCTCCCACGCCTGCTCTCTCTGTCTTTATCCTTCATATCTCTCTGTCTCATCGCTCCGGTCGCAAGTGAGTCTGCGTTGTGCTGTCACCATCGGCGGCACAGGTCCTGGAGGGCTGGGAGAGGGCGGTCGATTGCGCTCTCATTCTTAGCCTGCTCTTCGTTGATGGGGCCGTTTGTTCTCCCATCAAGTCTGAGAAGCCGGAATGCGTTTCGCCATGCCCTATATGGGAGGACACGCGCGTCCTCCTTTATGAGGGATGGGAGCTTGGGGCCAGGTTTGGTGTAATACCCGTGTACAGGGATTTGCTTCAGTTCCCAATAGGGAAGTCGGGGGCTGTTTTGAACGTGAAACAGGCGAAAAAGACGGGAAGTGGGGCGGGTTTTGCGAGCACTTTGGTGAATGGGCTGGTTCCGGTGCAGTTCCCAAAAGGGAAGCGTACCGTTCTGCTACATCGGAGCGAGCAATTTGGGTGAGTGGGCGGGAATCGGAGTGACCCTTCCCTACAGGTCTGCTCCCTCCCTGAAAGGGTCCTTCGGGTCGGACGGGAACGCGCCGGACTGTCAGCGCCGGCAGCTGTGGGCTGGTCCTCGTGCAGCGAGCCAGGTTGTGTATTGGCCGGGAGATAATGGTCGATTGCGCTCCCACGTCTTCGCCTCCTCTTCGTCGATGGAGTCGTTTGTCTGCCGTCGAGTCTGGGGAAACGGAGTCGGCTTAGGAATGGTGAGTGAGGGGAGCCTGTACGCGTGCCCCCCTCACGGGGCCTGTCCATGGAGAGACTTCTGTGGTGTCATGGGGGTGTACAGGGATTAGCTTCAGTTGGAGAAATACAAGTCGGGGCTGTATTGAGCGTGAATCAGGGGGGAAAGTGGCGAGTCGGAGCGAGTTAGCAAGTGATGTTTAGTCGGGGCGGGTTCCACGGATATTGGGCGAGTTGCAGAAATGCAAGTTGGCAAGACAACCACAACGGAGCAAGCAATGTGGTGGAGAGGCCGACGTCGGGGGTGAGAACCCCCTACAGGATTGCCCCCTACAGGACGTGACAGCGAGGAGGTTTGAGGCATGGAAGAGAAGCAGGCGAACGGGACACAGGCTGACGAGGCGCAGAGGACTGAGACCCAGTGGGATGAAGCCGAGGCTGACGGGACTCTGGATGGCGACGCACTGGACGGCGTCAACGGTAGCGATGTCCCTGACGTGGAGAAGATGCGGCGGTTCAGGCTGAGCGGGCTCCTTCGGGAGCTGGTGCGGCAGGAGGGCCGGATGGAGGCGGCCGAGCTGCTGGGCGTCAACTACCGCACGCTGGTCAAGGCCGAGGAGTCGGGCGAGCTGACCGGGCGCATGAGTGATGCACTGGAGCGGCTGCTGGGGACGGGTGAGGACCCCGAAGCGGTGCGACTGCGGGAGCGCATGGCGGCGTTGGAGTCGGGCATGGAAGCGCTGACGAAGGAGATGCGAGACGGCCTCGATGAGATTCGGGCTGTCGTCGATGGCGTGAAGGCCGGAGCCAACAAGGACAGCCAGACGCAGACGCAGGATGGATGGAATGGTCGGTCTGAAGCCCAGGCACAGGCCGGTGTCGAGGAGGAGGAAGCGGCGGGACCGGTCTCTGGCCGGCCCGCCCCTCCGGTGGCGGGGTTCCGCTCGAACAAGCCCTTTGTTGAGCGTCGGCTGGACTCCGGGGTCGTCACCGAGGAGCCTGCCGACGATGACCCGGAGGTCTACGGCGATGCGTGGCCTCTGGTGAAGGAGTGGCGCAGCCTGCGGGCTGGGCATCCACACCAGGGCAGCAGCCTGTCGTGGCTGGTCAACGAGGAGCGGCTGCTGACGCTGGAACTGGCCATGCTGGAGGAGCACGGGCTGACGTTGCCCCCTGAGAAGCAGCCCCTGCGTGGCTTCGGTCGCAAGGGGCAGACCAGCTGGCGCTGGACGGCCCTCCACGACACGCGGGTGGCGCTGAGAAAAAGGGAGTTGCTGCGTTGGGTGCGGCGGGTCTGCACCTTGGGGCTGTGGCGGGGGTAGGGCGTGGTTGGGGCGATGTTTGCTGCGTTGCCACGTCGAAGCAAGTGATCTGGGTCGAGTTGGCTCAAGACCCCCTCGGAAGTCTTCCATCCGGTCGGATGTTCGGGTAATAATTGACGCAGTTTCTGGCTTTTCCAGCGTTTCGTGCCTAGAAACCTGGAGGGTTCCCGTCCCCCGAATCCGGGACAGGCTGCATAGGATAGAGCCTTCGCTCTCCGAACAACCGCCCAGGGGTCAGACCGGAAGGATAGAGCCTCGCTCTCCCGACGGTTCACCCAAGAGGGATACCCGCTTCCCGCTGCGAGAAGTGGTCCAAGGATCGAGCCTTGCTCTCCTGAAGACCGCTTCAGAAGTCGGGACACACCCGTATCGAGTACGGGGCAGGCTCTGGGCTAGGTGCGTCATGTGCTTTGTCCTCAGTGCCTTAGTCGGATTGCGTCTTGCACTCTGACCACTTCCTCACGACTGCGGTACTGCTCACACGGAGCTAGGCCGCAGCTTCAACATGCGCCGGTATGCCATTGAGTAGCAGGCCGGCCGCTTCACTCGCAGCATCCCAGGTCGATTCGCAACGGTTCCCCTGGGCCGGTCTGCAACTTATTCATTCCCCACGTCGCAGCAGTTTCCCTGAGTCATTTCCCGTGATGTGACCCTGGGCGAACTGTGTTCTTTTTCACCGGGCCGTCCTGTGAATAGCTCCCAGGCCGGTCGATCCCCTTAGTAGCTCCCCCTGAAACCGTCCCATGTGATGTGACCTTGGGCGAGCTGTGTCTTCTTTAGGCCCACTCCGTATTCTGCGTCCGGCATCCGACCGTGGGCGGAGTGTGTCCAGCGTCAATCATGCCCGTCACCAAGGACCCCTGCCACGGATGCCGGTATGGGTCAACAACAGAAGGGAGGCGTCAACTAGCGTCATGGATATCAAGGCAACGGTTGAAATAGTCGAGGACGATCCAGCGGGCTGCGACACGCTCGCCCTGCGAAGCAGGCGGCTGACAATGGCAGTCTGCTTCATTGCAATACTGGCCGGGCTACTGCTGGACGGCGACGTGGAGGTCTTCGCTCTGCACCTCGTCGGGCTGGGCGTCGGCGGTCTCCCGTTCATTCGGTTCATTCCCCGGCGCAAGATACCGATTCACAAACGCTGATGGGCGCCTAAGCCCCGAGGCACAAGGGCCGGCTCCGTTCGGAGCCGGCCCTTCTTCTTTGTCCGCAACCGGGCTCATCCAAGGCAACGAAACAAGAAATGAAGGAGGTCGTAATGACGAAGGCAACGGCAGCGATAAGCAATGGGACCAAGGATACGGGGGCAGCGGAGTCCCAACTCAGGGCCGCGGCTAGGCGCTGCGGGCTCACGATGAAAGAGCTTGCGGAGAAGATGGGTGTGTCTACGAGTTACCTCTCGGAGTTTGCCTCGGGACGCAGGCAATGGACTCCGAAGTTGCGAGATAAAGCTGTGAAGGTATTGGGAGAGGCCCCAGGCCAAGGGATGGTCTATCGGCAGAGAGAAGTGGTGAATGGGGAGAGCAGCTACATCCGGGAACGAGCCCGTGCACTTGGAATGAGCATGAGGGACCTGGCCGAACGAGTGGGTGTTACTCCAGGCTACATGACGGAGGTGTCCCGGGGCCGAAGGAGGATGGGCGTCAAGGTCCAGGCACGCGTAGAGGCTGCCCTTGACGCCCAGGCGACGGTCGCTCCTGCCAAACGCGCCTGCGTAGACCAACAAGCCCTCTGGAGCCGGATGGACGCTCACGGGATCAGCCAGAACGAGGTCGCACGGCGTGCCGGCATCAGCTCCGCTCATCTCTCCAACATCATGTCCGGCAGGAACAAACCGTCGCCGAGTGTTCTGAAGAAGCTGCACGGGGTCCTATTCCAGCCGGTGAAGGAAGAGCGGGTTGTGCCTGCCGAGGTGAAGGTGCTGGCTTGGAAGAAGGGTGAACGTCATGGGGTTTTGGTGAGTGGAGCCGGTGGAGCCACTGGTCAGGTTGGAGAGGGTGCTATTCGGGTCGGCGGTCGTGTGCCTTGGGGAGCTGAGGTGGAGTATGCGTATCGTGCCGGCTACGATAGCCGAGGACGGGTGTCGGTGACTCCCGTTGTAGCGCCAAGTTATTCGTGTATGTTGACGCAACCTGAGGCGGAGCCGGTCAGCGCGGGGCGCTAGACGGCAAAGACACAAGGGCAGCCATCGTTTGAATACGGTGGCTGCCCCTGCTCATCCATGTGAGCGGCCTTTCTTGTTGCCCGAATTCATCACTGGTCCTCCATACACCGGAGGCATGGCAGGCGGCTTGCAACCTAGACGCTCACGTGCGGGCAGCTGCACTACCGCGTCGCCTTTTGACTCACCGTTCATCCGCCTCCGCCTGCTCAATGGCGAGCTGTCGGTCGTGGCGGACAAATGGGTCGTCGGGATTTAGGCGGATAAACTGGTCGAAATCTTGGACCGCCCGTCGGTGCTCGCCGAGCTCCATGTGGGCAACGCCCCTCTGGTAGTAGGGCTCGTCGTAGTCCGGCTCAAGCTCGATGACCCTGTCCAAGTCAACAACCGCCTCGCTGAATCTGCGAAGGGTGAAGAGCGCGGACCCCCTTGCGTGGTGAGCGTCGGCGTCGTCAGGTTCGATGCGGATGATCTCGTTGGAGTCCTGTACCGCTTTGTCCAGCTCGCCCAGGCTGCGGCACAGAGCCGCCCTATTGCGTAGGGACAAGATGTTGTCCGGGTCGAGGGCGATGGAACGTCCAAAGTCCTCCACCGCGCGGCGGTGCTCCCCAAGTTCGCTGTATGCCGGCCCCCTGGCGGACAGGGCTTCGGTGTCGTGATGGTCCAGCCCGATCTCCTCTGTCAGACGCTCTATGATCCGGCGAAGGCCCTCGCGGCCCTCGCCGTCCATCATCCTGCGGAACTTGGGGTAGTCTTCCGATGGCTTCCCCTGATCTATCCCGTCATGTTCCCCGGTCATGACGCTCCTCCCGTATGTCTTGATGTCCCGCTACCGTGTCGATTGCTCGCTCCGGAAACGGTTGCCTTGCATGGGGCAAACTCTGACCTATGGATTGGACCCCAATCCGTCTGCATCGATTGGAGTCCAGCTCGAGTGCCTCGCCGGTGTATTCCCTAGTGGCCTTTCTCTTTCAGTGTGATATCCTCCCACTCGCAGTAATCCGAGTCAGCAGACCGGTAAATTAGTTCATGCAAGCGATTGGAAGCCACCGAGGACCATCGCCTATCGCCGCGATGCTCCTTCGGACAGCCATCAACTGCGCTGCCGTGAGAGCACTGGACTATTCAGACTTGCCGATTCGGAACATCTTTGTGGAGCAGACTGGGCAAACTCCCTGAGTGGCCGGGCGCCCATTCTTCATCGTAATGGCCTGTTGATTGCTCATCTCCCTCTTGGAATGGCACTTCACACAATACGCTTCCAAGGCATTCCTCCAACCTTTTAGTAATAACGTCTATCTTACAATATGACCAGGCGCAAGTCAGCAATTGCTCCTAGTGTGGTGTAACCAAGGTTAGTCGCTCAGTTACTGGCTATAGCGTAGCCTCCTGACTGCGCGGCAAGAAGGAGGATGAATATGGGCAATGGGAGAACATCCCACCGTTGGCCTTAGACAGGCTGCTAGCCTGGAACCGCACCTACGAGACTTTGCGCCCCCATCAATCCCTGGTCTACAAGACCCCGGACCAGTTCGATCACCACTGGCTCAACACTTATGCCACGGGAAAGGAGGTCTTGTCCGATATCTCCTGACCCCATACAGTCATTGTTATCCCAATTTAACTTTGTGGAAAGCTTGGTCAAAGGCAAGACCCTTGATGGAGGTGCCGAATGGATCGAAAAACCTTGGTAAGTGTAATAGCGATGGTGATAGTTGCGGGAGGTCTTATAGGAGCAACTAGCAAACTGTCGACGGTCAGGATAAATGTCACCTGCCTAACTTGCCACGGTGCCCGATGGTGTAGATCCTGCTGGTAATCGAGCGCGCGCCTTTGGCGGACTCACGGCCTCCATGTACTTTTTAGCCGTGTCCCGATGTATGCCCAGCTCGCGAGCGACCCCTCGAATTGACAGCCCTCTGCGCTTGGCCTTCTGAACAGCGTTCCACCTTGCAGTCTGAAGTGGAGTGGGCTTCCTTGTTGACATGGCAGAGGCCTTGCGAACTCTGTCCAGGCCACTGTTGTCGCCATCGGCTGGCGTCCATCCCTGCGTCAATCGCTGCCAGAGTCGCCTCCCAGCGCCTGCCCAGACCGTTGAGACCACGATGTCGGAGTGCCCTGTGTGAGGAAGAGCCGTTGAAGCTTCGCAGAAGGCCTGGGTGGGGTGGCGCCTCCTGGCTGGGGATGACCTCTCCGCGGTACCGCACAGCCAACTGGCCGTCCAGGCCTTCCAGCACCTCGACCACCGTTCCGGCGTAGCTCGGCCGTTTCCTGCCAGGCAGTAACTGCAAGGTTCGCGAGCGGTACTTGACCGTGTTGTCCCTGGCCACCTTGCAGCTGTGCTTGAAGCAGAGGACATCATCCAGGCACACGCCCGGCTACCAACGGGCGGTAGGCAACTTCAGGGTGCTGGGCGGTGACCCCGAAGCGTTCGTTGAAGCGGACAAGGAAGTCCTTGAGCCCGACGTTGGCTTCCTCGATGGTGGATGCGCCTGCGATCCGAAGCTCGGCCACCAGCCTGTCCTGGAATGTTCCCGCAGTCTGCTCCACTCTACCCTTCGCCTGAGGTGACAGGGCGAAGACCATCTGTACACCGAGCACGTCCATCGCACGGCTGAACTGCGTGGGAGCACCGACGAGCCCGGACCCGGATACGTTCTTGAAGACGGAGTGCCGGTCGGTGTACAGGGCGATGGGTATGCCGTAGCGCTGTATCAGATCTCTCATCAGCAGGAAATAGTCGCGGGTGTTCTCCTGATCGCAGAACAGGGCGTTGATCACGGTGCCCGTGGCGTCGTCCACGGCCAGCAGCAGGGCGAAGGGCGAACCCCCATCTCCCAACCATCGGTGATGGCTGCCGTCCACCTGTATCAGCATGCCCTCGCGGGCATCCGCTGGCGGCGAACATGATGTCGGGGCGGCCGGCTGTGGCGCGGGCTCTTCAGACCGGCACCCACCAGTATGCGCCGCAAAATGGTCCGGCCGATGTCTATGCCCTCGCGATCCCTGAGCAACTCGCTCAGGTGAGTGTGGTTGACTTCCGGGTAGCGGGTTTGAGCAAGGCGCAGCACTTCGGACCTTGTCGCATCCGATGTCGTGTTGGGTGTCCGGCGTCCTCGATGACCGTGAGCCAGTGCGGCTGCGCCCCCTTCACTGTAAGCCGCCAGGATGCGCCTAGGAGTCTGTCCAACAATTCGTTCTTGGAGACGAAAAACGCCACGCAATATCCTGCTTACAGCAATCTGGACTTTGTCGTGGAGTTATTGACATCTTTACGCTCACCTAATTACGCATATCGTTTAGAATATTGTTTATCGGACAGACTCCTAGCGTAGCGCGTGCTCACTCCCATCAGAGTCGCCGCCTGATCCAGAGTCATATGCTCTGCCAGTAAGCTGTTGAGGACCTGAAGCCTTGCCTGCTCTTTCTGCGTCAATGTCACATTCTCCATGATGTGACATTCTTGCTGGCCAGTTAGGAAGGACGGCTATGCTGGCCATCAACAGCATTAGCCCGCTAACTTCATGCCGGCTGCGTAGTGAACCTCAAAGTTGTCCTTCTCGGGGGTCGTTGACATGGATAGTCAATCTCCCCGCCTCTTTGCCGTGCAACGACTGCGATTTCAATGGCAGGCTGGTTCTGTCTAACTAGTCGGTTAGGTTGATAACCGTAATCGTGATCTGCAGCGTGCCCGTGTTGAACGCGTCATCCCTGGCCACCACGGTGACCTCGTAGACGTTGTCCCTGTCCGAGTCGGTGGGGCTCTCGTAGTCGGGGGGGCTGGCGAAGGCCAGCACGCCCGTCTCGCTGATGGTGAAGTCGTCACGGTCCGTGCCTGTCACCGACCAGGTGATGGCGCTGCGCTCGGGATCCGTCGCCCGGAAGGTGTGCAGGGCGGCCTTGCCGTTCTCTCTGTAGGTGAAGGATGCCCTGCTGATCGTGGTGATGGTGGGAGGCTCGTTCACGTCCTGGACGGTGACGGTGACCTCCAGGTAGCCGTAGTTCCGCCCGTCGGAGGCTCGCACGGAGAGGTTGTACACGTTGTCCCTGCCCGAGTCGGCGGGACTCTCGTAGTCGGGCACGTTCCTGAAGGTCAGCTGGCCGTTCTCGTCTATGGTGAAGTCCCCGGCGTCGGCCCCCGTCAGGCTCCAGCGCGTTATCGCCGCGCCCGGGTCCTCGGGGTCCCTACCGGTGTAGGTGGCCAGGACCCGGTCCGTGACCTGGTTCTCGGTGAACGATAGGCTCTGCTGACCCGATATCTCCGGCCCCTCGTTCACGTCGGTTACGGTGACCACCACGTCCAGCGTGCCGGAGTTGGAGGCGTCGTCCCGCGCCACCACCGTCACCTCGTAGACGTTGTCCCTGCCCGAGTCGGCTGGGATCTCGTAGTTCGGGGGGCTGGCGAAGCTGAGGACGCCCGTCTCGCTGATGGCGAAGTAGTCGTCGTCCGTGCCTGTCACCGACCAGGTGATGGCGCTACTTTCGGGATCGGTGGCCCGGAAGGTGTGCAGCGTTGCCGTGCCGTTCTCCCTATAGGTGAAGGTGTCGGTGCCCGTCACCGCCGGTGGCTCGTTCACGTCCTGTACGGTAACGGTGACCTCCAGGTAGCCGTAGTTCCGCCCGTCGGAGGCCCGCACGGAGAGGTTGTAGCCGTTGTCCCGCCCGGAGTCGGCCGGCCTCTCGTAGTCCGGGACGTTTCTGAAGGTCAGCTCTCCACTCTCGTTGATGGTGAAGTCGCCGGCATCGGTGCCGGAGAGGGACCACCGGGTGATGTCGGCGGATGGATCTTCGGGGTCCCTTCCGGAGTAGGTGGCCAGGACCCGCTCCGTGGCCTGGTTCTCGGTGAACGAGAGGCTCTGCTGTCCCGATATCTCCGGCCCCTCGTTCTGATCGGTCACGGTGACCACCACGTCCAGCGTGCCGGAGTTGAAGGCGTCGTCCCGCGCCACCACCGTCACCTCGTAGACGTTGTCCCTACCGGAGTCGGCCGGGCTCTCGTAGTCCGGGGGGCTGGCGAAGGCCAGCACGCCCGTCTCGCTGATGGCGAAGTCGTCCTCGTCGGCTCCCGACAGCGACCACTCGATAGCTGACCGTTCGGGATCCGCAGCCTTGAAGGTGTAGATGGTGGCCGTGCCGTTCTCCCGGTAGGTGAAGGAGTCGGTGCCCGTCACCGCCGGAGGCTCGTTCACGTCCTCCACCGTGACGGTCATCTCCAGGTAGCCGTAGTTCCGCCTGTCGGAGGCACGCACGGAGAGGTTGTAGACGTTGTCACGCCCGGAGTCGGCGGGCCTCTCGTAGTCGGGCACGTTCCTGAAGGTCAGCTGGCCGCTCTCGTCTATGGTGAAGTCCCCGGCGTCGGCCCCCGTCAGGCTCCAGCGCGTTATGGAGGCAGATGGGTCCTCGGGGTCCGTGGCGGTGTAGGTGGCCAGGACCCGGTCCGTGGCCTGGTTCTCGGTGAACGATAGGCTCTGCTGACCCGATATCTCCGGCCCCTCGTTCTGGTCGGTCACGGTGACCACCACGTCCAGCGTGCCGGAGTTGGAGGCGTCGTCACGGGCCACCACCGTCACCTCGTAGACGTTGTCACTGCCCGAGTCGGTGGGGCTCTCGTAGTTCGGGGGGTTGGCGAAGCTGAGCACGCCCGTCTCGCCGATGGTGAAGTCGTCGTCGTCCGGTCCCGACAGGGACCACTCGATAGCTGACCGTTCGGGGTCCGTGGCCCGGAAGGTGTACAGGGCGGCCGTGCCGTTCTCCCGGTAGCTGAAGGCCGTCTTGCTGGTGGTGGTAATGGTGGGGGACTCGTTCACGTTCTCCACCGTGACGGTCACCTCCAAGTAACCGTAGTTCCTGCCGTCGGAGGCACGCACGGAGAGGTTGTAGACGTTGTCACGCCCGGAGTCGGCGGGACGCTCGTAGTCGGGCACGTTCCTGAAGGTCAGCTGGCCGCTCTCGTCGATGGTGAAGTCCCCGGCGTCGGTCCCCGTCAGGCTCCACCGGGTGATGACCGCAGACGTGTCTTCAGGGTCCGTCGCCGTGTAGGTGGCCAGGACCCGCTCCGAGGCCTGGTTCTCGGTGAACGATAGGCTCTGCTGCCCCGATATCTCCGGCCCCTCGTTCTGGTCGGTCACGGTGACCACCACGTCCAGAGCGCCGGAGTTGAAGGCGTCGTCACGGGCCACCACCGTGACCTCGTAGACGTTGTCCCTGCCCGAGTCGGCTGGGCTCTCGTAGTCCGGGGGGTTGGCGAAGCTGAGCACGCCCGTCTCACTGATGGTGAAGTCGTCGTCGTCGGCTCCCGACAGCGACCACTCGATAGCTGACCGCTCGGGGTCCGTCGCCCGGAAGGTGTGGAGCGTTGCCGTGCCGTTCTCCCTGAAGGTGAAGGAGTCGGTTCCCGTCACCGCCGGAGGCTCGTTCACGTCTTCCACCGTCACGGTCATCTCCAGGTAGCCGTAGTTCCGCCCGTCGGAGGCCCGAACCGAGAGGTTGTAGACGTTGTCCCTGCCGGAGTCGACAGGCCTCTCGTAGTCCGGTACGTTCCTGAAGGTCATCTGGCCGTTCTCGTCGATGGTGAAGTCGCCTGCATCGGCCCCCGTCAGGCTCCACCGGGTGATGACCGCAGACGTGTCTTCAGGGTCCGTCGCCGTGTAGGTGGCCAGGACCCGCTCCGTGGCCTGGTTCTCGGTGAACGATAGGCTCTGCTGACCCGATATCTCCGGCCCCTCGTTCTGGTCGGTCACGGTGACCACCACGTCCAGCGTGCCGGAGTTGAAGGCGTCGTCCCGCGCCACCACCGTCACCTCGTAGACGTTGTCCCTGTCCGAGTCGGCTGGGCTCTCGTAGTCGGGGGGGTTGGCGAAGCTGAGGACGCCCGTCTCGCTGATGGTGAAGTAGTCCTCGTCCGTGCCTGTCACCGACCAGGTGATGGCGCTCCGCTCGGGGTCCGTGGCCCGGAAGGTGTAGATGGTGGCCGTGCCGTTCTCCCTGAAGGTGAAGGTAATCGTGCCGGTGACGACCGGTGGCTCGTTGACGTCCTGTACGGTGA
The DNA here is from genome assembly GCA_965261605.1 of Dehalococcoidia bacterium. Lineage (GTDB taxonomy): Bacteria > Chloroflexota > Dehalococcoidia > Lucifugimonadales > UBA2985 > DAOUJW01. The sequence continues at coordinate 107,881 of OZ253466.1, forward strand.
CGGTCACCTCCAAGTAGCCGTAGTTCCGCCCGTCGGAGGCCCGAACCGAGAGGTTGTAGACGTTGTCCCTGCCAGAGTCGGCAGGCCTCTCGTAGTCCGGCACGTTCCTGAAGGTCAGCTGGCCGCTCTCGTCTATGGTGAAGTCCCCGGCGTCGGCCCCCGTCAGGCTCCAGCGCGTTATGGAGGCAGATGGGTCCTCGGGGTCCGTGGCGGTGTAGGTGGCCAGCACCCGGTCCGTGGCCTGGTTCTCGGTAAAGGAGAGGCTCTGCTGACCCGATATCTCCGGCCCCTCGTTCTGGTCGGTCACGGTGACCACCACGTCCAGCGTGCCGGAGTTGAAGGCGTCGTCCCGCGCCACCACCGTCACCTCGTAGACGTTGTCCCTGCCCGAGTCGGTGGGGCTCTCGTAGTCCGGGGGGCTGGCGAAGCTGAGCACGCCCGTATCGCCGATGGTGAAGTCGTCGTCGTCCGTGCCTGTCACCGACCAGGTGATGGAGCTGCGTTCGGGATCTGTGGCGCGGAAGGTGTGCAGGGCGGCCTTGCCGTTCTCCCTGAAGGTGAAGGTAATCGTGCCGGTGACGACCGGTGGCTCGTTGACGTCCTGTACGGTGACGGTCACCTCCAGGTAGCCGTAGTTCCGCCCGTCGGAGGCCCGCACGGAGAGGTTGTAGACGTTGTCACGCCCCGAGTCGGCGGGACGCTCGTAGTCCGGGACGTTCCGGAAGGTCAGCTGGCCGTTCTCGTCGATGGTGAAGTCCCCGGCGTCGCGCCCCGTCAGGCTCCAGCGCGTTATGACCGCGCCCGGGTCCTCAGGGTCCGTGGCGGTGTAGGAGGCCAGCGCCCGGTCCGTGGCCTGGTTCTCGGTGAACGATAGGCTGGTCGTGCCCGCCACTTCCGGCCCCTCGTTCACGTCGGTCACGGTGACCACCACGTCCAGCGCGCCGGAGTTGAAGGCGTCGTCTTGAGCCACCACCGTGACCTCGTAGACGTTGTCCCTATCCGAGTCGGCCGGGCTCTCGTAGTTCGGAGGGTTGGCGAAGCTGAGCACGCCCGTCTCGCTGATGGCGAAGTCGTCACGGTCAGCGCCTGTCACCGACCAGGTGATGGCGCTCCGTTCGGGGTCCGTGGCCCGGAAGGTGTGCAGGGCGGCCGTGCCGTTCTCCCTGTAGGTGAACGTTTCGGTGCCCGTCACCGCCGGAGGCTCGTTCACGTTCTCCACCGTGACGGTCACCGCAAGGTAGCCGTAGTTCCGCCCGTCGGAGGCCCGCACGGACAGGTTGTACACGTTGTCCCGCCCGGAGTCGGCGGGACGCTCGTAGTCCGGGACGTTCCTGAAGGTCAGCTGGCCGCTCTCGTCGATGGTGAAGTCCCCGGCGTCGCGCCCAGTCAGGCTCCAGCGGGTAATGACCGCAGACGTGTCTTCAGGGTCCGTGGCGGTGTAGGTGGCCAGGACCCGGTCCGTGGCCTGGTTCTCGGTGAACGATAGGCTCTGCTGGCCCGATATCTCCGGCCCCTCGTTCACGTCGGTTACGGTGACCACCACGTCCAGCGTGCCGGTGTTGAAGGCGTCGTCCCTGGCCACCACAGTCACCTCGTAGACGTTGTCCCTGCCGGAGTCGGCCGGGCTCTCGTAGTCCGGGGGGTTGGTGAAGGAGAGGATGCCCGTATCGCTGATGGCGAAGTCGTTTTCGTCCTGTCCCAACAGCGACCAGGTGATGGCGCTGCGCTCGGGGTCCGTGGCCCGGAAGGTATGCAGGGCGGCCGTGCCGTTCTCCCTGAAGGTGAACGCTTCGGTTCCCGTCGCCACCGGAGGCTCGTTCACGTTCTCCACCGTCCCATCGACCACCGTCACCGTCACCTCCGCCGTCACCGAGCCGTAGTCAGCGCCGCTCGCCGTGTGTGTCAGCTTCACCGAATCGTTGGTCGCATCGAGGTCCTGTGCGGCGCTCACCGTGACGGTCTGCGCGGTGTTCCAGGTGGACGCGGTGAAGAACAGCGACGTGCGACTCAGGCTTACGTCGGTCCCCAAGTGCCCCGTGATAGTCACCGTAACGGTTGTCGTTGGCCGGGACGCCAGCGCAACCGTGTAGGTCGCGCTGCCGCCTTCGGAGACGGCCAGCAAGGTTCGCGAGAGGTCGATCCCTCTGCCGTCGTTATCGATTATCTGGACCACCGCTCGCGTCGTCGCGCCCTCGCTCACGCCTACCGGCAGCCTCCCGAAGACCAACTCGACGCTCTCGCTATCGTCGTCCACGTCGTCGTCAGCCGCCGTTACGGTGACGTCTTTGGTCGTTTCGCCGGCGTTGAAGACAACCTCTGTCGGCGCCACGTAGTCCCTTGAGTCCGCTCCATCGCGCGGCACGGCAATCAGGGGAATCGTCACTGTGCGATGCGGGTCCTTGTCCAGGGCGACCCTCACCCTGACTGAGCCGCCTTCCAGCGCCGCATAGGGGCCGGGGCCGAAGGAGGCCACCACCTGGGCCACGGTCACCACCGCCGTGAGCGCGCTCTCCGCCGACTCCGGGTTGCCCTTGTCGTCAATGAAGGTCGTCTTCACCTTCAGGGCGACGCCCACGTCGTCCGCGACCACCCTGTACGTCGCCGATGTCGCGCGTGGTATGTCCGTTTCCACGCCGCCGGAGGCCACGCGTACCCACTGGTAGCGATAGCCTGGTCTGCTCAGCCCGTCGGCGTCCATGATTTGCGATGTATCTGCCCTCAGCGTTTCGCCTACCTCGGGCGAGCCGGAGATGACCGGCGCGCCCGTCGCCTTCGCATCGTCGTCGGTCACCGTGACTGCGAGGGCCGCCGTGACGCCCGTGTAGCCGCCGCCGCTCGCCGTGTGCGTCAGTGTCGCCGAGTCGTTGTCGGAGTCATTGTCCTGGGACGCCCTCGCCGTCACGCTCTGCCCGACGTTCCAGTTGGACGTGGTGAAGGACAGCGACGTGCGATTCAGGCCTAGGTCGGTCCCCGAGTGTCCCGAAATCGTCACCCCAACGCCCGCCGTCGGCGGGGAGTCCAATGCGACCGTGTAGGTCGAGCTGCCGCCCTCGGCGACAGTCAGCGAGGTTGGCGTGAGGACGATCCCATTGCCATCGTTGTCGGTTATCTGCACCACCGCACTGGCCGTTGCGCCCTCGCTCACGCCGTCCGGCAGTCCCCTGAAGGACAGTTCGACGCTCTCGCCATCGTCGTCCACGCTGTCGTCCCTTGCCGTTACGGTGACGTCCTTGGAGGTCTCACCCGCGTTGAAGACAACCGCTGTCGGCGCCACCGTGTAGTCACCGGTGTCCGCTCCCCCGCCCGGCGTGGCGGTCAGGAGAATCACCACACTGCGATGCGGGTCCTTGTCCAGCACAACCGTCACCGTGGCCGCCGGGCCGCCTTCCGCCGCTCCATAGGCGGCTGCTCCGAAGGAGACCTTCACCTGGGCCACGGTCGCAACCGCAGTAGGCGCGCTCTCCGCCGACTCCGGGTTGCCCTTGTCATCCGTGAAAGTCACCTTCAGTTTGAAGGCGTTGCCCACGTCGCCTACGGTCACCGTGTAAACGGCTGACGTCTCGCCGACGATGTTCGTCTCCCGGCCGCCTGAGGCCACGCGCACCCACTGGTAGGAGTAGCTCACGTTGTTCAGACCATCCGCGTCCGCGATGCCGGACGTGTTCGCCGTCAGCCTCTCCCCAACCTCGGCTGTGCCGGTGATTGCCGGCGCGCCTGTCGCCTTGGCGTCGTCGTCGGTCACGGTGACGCTAAGGGCCACCACCGCAACCGACGCGTACTCCGTGGCGCCCCTGGCCCGGTGGGTCAGCCGCGCCGAATCGTTGAGCACGTCTCCGTCATCCCCGGCGGCCACGGTCACCGTTTGCGTCCTGTCCCAGGTGGACGACGTAAAGGTCAGCATCGCCGTGTTGGGCGTCAGGGTCAGGTCCGTGTCGGCGTGGCCTGTAATCGTCACCGTCACGTCCGCCGTCGGCTCGGAGTCCAGCTCAACCGTGTAGGTTGCGCTGCGGCCCTCGGTGACAATCAGCTCCGTCTTGCTGAGCGTGATGCCCGCGTCGTCGTTGTCGGTTATCTGCACAACCGCTCTCGCTGGGCTGCCAACTCTCACCCCGTCTGGCAGGTCCCCGAAGCTCAGCTCGACGCTCTCGCCATCGTCGTCCACGTCATCGTCAGTTGCTGTCACGGTCACATTCTTGGACGTCTCACCGGCGTTGAAGGCAACCTCCGCCTGCGCCGCGTAGTCGTCGGCAACCGTGCCCCTGCCCGGCGTATTCGTGAGCGGGACCGTCAGTCTACGATGTGGGTCCTTGTCCAGAATGACCGTTACCCTGGCCGACGCGCTGCCCTCCGTCGCGCTGTAGACGCTTCCGCCGAACCTCACCGTCACCTGGGCCTCGACTACCGCCTCCGTGGCGTTGCTGGTCAGCGTCTCCGCGTTGCCCGCGTCGTCGGTGAACGACACCCGCACCTTGAGCTGGCTGTCCACGTCGCCCGGTTGCGCCGTGTAGGTTGACGACCTGGCGCCGCGGATGTTCGTCTCCGCGCCGCCGGAGGCCACGCGCACCCACTGGTAGGCGTAGCCGGGGCTGGTCAGGCCATCCGCGTCCGCGATGCCGGACGTGTACGCCGTCAGCTCCTCCCCCACCTCGGCTGTGCCGGTGATGATCGGCGCGCCCGTCGGCGGGATGTTGGCCGACTGGAGAGTGAACGTCATGGTCGCGATCCGCTCGTTCGAGAACTGGCCCGCGCCCCGGAGATTCGTGATGACTCCCTGCGGGGAGGTGGCGCTGTTCGACGTAGAGAACCCGCTCCCGTCCTCGGTCCCGGCATCCCACGGGTACAGGTCCACCTGGAGCGACTCCACCCAGTTCCCTCCGCCGTCCAGCAGCGTCAGCCCGGAGACGCCGACAAACCAGTCCGGACTCGGCGCAATCATGGTGACCAGCGTGACACGCGGGTGGTCATTGGTAAGCGTGACCGTCAGGCTCTTCAAAGTTGTGGGGCCGATGGAGTTCGTATCGCCCTGGACGACACTGAGGGCGTTCAGCCCGGCGTTCGTGACCTCACTCCCCAGGGTAGACGTTCCCCCAGTCTCCGCCATTGACTCGATTCCAGCTGTGGCGGCCTCACCGCTCCTCAGGAAGGTCACACCGGCGTTGTGGACGGCGCCGATGAGGCGCGAGAAGTGCGCTCCACTCGGAACGCCGACCGGCGTGGCGGCCGCGATCCATTGCCCCTCGAACGTCACGGTGTAGACGGCCGTCGACTGGCCCGCGGACGGATCGCTCGCCGACGGGCTCAACGACGTGTTGAGCGGCTGGGGCGCCACCGCGTTAGTCGATACCCCGCTGGCGCTCTTGCCTGTCCCGAGTCGGTCGTTGTATGACGCCGTAGCCCGCAGGTACCTGTTCAGGTCATCGGCCGTCGGCGTGTATTTGGCAGACGTGGCGCTGCTGATGGCGGTCCAGGGGCCGGCGCTGTTTGGGGACCTCTCCCAGGACCAGCCGGGTTTGCCCAAGACGGTGTCGGGGTCGGTCAGCTCGGCGGTCAGCTTGGCGCCAACCTGGGGCTGCGCAGGCAACAGGGTAACCGTTCCCGGATCCTCCCCGTTCGTGACGTTTATTCTCACAGTGATCGTACCCGAGGCAGCGTAGTCGCTGACCGTCAGGGTGAAAGTGTGGGTCTTCGTTTTCTCGTAGTTGAGGAGGACCTCCGTCTTCAACTGGCCGGTCGAGCTGTCGATGTCGAAGTACCTGTCGCCGGCGGCGTCCAGGGAGTAGGTCAAGGGGTCACTGTCGGCGTCCGTGGCCGCCACCGCCGCGCCGATGTCCACGCCCGCGGCCGTGTTCTCCGGTATGCTGCGGACTCCGGTCTCGCTGGAGGGGAACTCCGGCGCGGTGTTCGACGCGCTTGACGCGGCTACCATCGCGCTGTGGGTCGCCTGCCCGCCATCGACCACGGCCGCCACCTGATAGATGTAGGGGCCATCGGTCGCGTTGGAGTCCGTGTATGCAAGCGCGTCGAGGTTCTCAACGAGGGTCTCAACGGTGGCGTCTTTGCTGCGGTAGATGTTGTAGGTGATCCCCGGTGGCGGCGTCCAATGGCCTGAAGCCACTGCGGACCAGGCCAGGACCGCCTGGCCCTGTTTGGCTTCCGCCGTCAGCGCCGGACCGGCGCGCAGCTGATGGCCGAACTCCTGCCAAGTCGCCTGCCCATCTCCATCGAAGTCCACCGACAATGCCGGATACTGCGCGTCCGTCCCGAACTGCCAGGGATATTCGGGTTCGTGACGGACGTGGGGGTCCAGGCTCCACGACTCATAGATCCCGTTGTAGCCGGTGGGCGCCTGCAACTCGGCCGTCGTGCTTCCCCCCTTGATGCCGGATGTCGTCGAGTCCCAGTAGCTTGCGTCCGCAACGTGGCCGCCACTCCCTGCCAGCCCGCCCACATCAGAGTAGCGCGAGCCCGACACGGGACCAGTGGCATAGCTGCTGTTGATGAGTCTACTATTGAACCCAACCAGTCCGCCGGCCTCATAATTCCCGGACACACGGCCCGTGGCGTAGCTGGCGTAAATCCTTCCATTGCGGCCGTTCCTCCCGACCAGCCCGCCGACAGTCGATCCGGTGACGGGTCCCGTCGCATAGCTGCTCACGATGACGCCGCCGTTGTACCCGACCAGCCCGCCGGCGGGGTAACCGTCGACGGCGCCTGTCGCGTAGCTGGCGGTGATAGAGCCGTCGTTGACTCCGACCAGCCCGCCGACGCCCGGGAAGTTGGTCTGGAAAGTGACGCATATCGTGATGAGCCGCGTTGGGCAGGAAAAAGGTTCGCTCTGGTGCGCTAGCGTTGCAAAGCTGCGGCTGCGGGTGATGGTTCCGTAATTTTCCCCGACCAGCCCGCCGACCCCGTCGTCACCGGTCACCTGGCCCGTCGTCTCGCTGGCGATGACGGCGCCGTAGTTGTACCCGACCAGCCCGCCGACGAAATCCACGCCCACCACATCGACGCCGGTCAGGCGGAGGTTGCGGATGACGTCTGACTGACCGAGCGCGCCAAACAACCCCGCGAAGTCCTCTCCCCTGACGAACAGGTTCATAATGACATTGTCGTTGCCGTCGAACGTGGTGTTGAAGGCCCCGAACGTAAGGAACTCCGGAACGCCAATGGGCGCCCAACCGGCGCCGTCGTTCCAGTAAGCATCGTTCGAATCGACCATCCCATCCCCGTTGGTGTCGAAATCCAAGTCCGCCACGAGTTCATAGCCCGAGCATCCCTCTAAGCCGCAGCCCATGTTTTCGATAGCCGCAGGGAATGCAAGGGCATATGCCGCAGGGTCAGACGCTATGACTCCCCCGTCCAGGTTGAGGCGCATGGCGTCGAGCTGGGCGAGCGTCCGAATCTCTACCAGCCGGTCGTCGTCGGCGTCGTAGTCGTTCCCCACCGCCACCTTGAAGCGTTGCGTCGCACTCTGGTTCGACCCACCGGTGTCGGTCGCCGTCACGGTGACAATTGCCCGTCCCGCGCCCACCGGCGTGATGGTCACCTGCGAGCCCGACTTGCTCACCGTAGCAACCGACGTGTCGGACGTGACCGCCGTGTAGGCCAGCGAGTCATCGTCGGGATCCCGGAACACGCCCGCGACGTCGACCGCCACCGCTTCCGCCCCCAACAGCAGCGTCACATCTTCCAGCGTCCCCGTCGCCACGGGCGGCTGGTTCGCCGCGCCGGCCGTCACCGGGGCGGGCGTGCTGCGCACCACCTCGCCGCCCGCAATCACCGCGGCCACCCAATACGTGTAGCGGGCGTCGGTTGTCACATCGGTATCGGCGTATGTGGTCCCGCTGAGGCCCGTGGCGAGGCTCTCGACGGTGGAGCCGTCATCGCGGTAGACGGTGTAGGTCACGCTGGGCGCCGGGGTCCACGGTTTCACGTCCGCCGCATCCCAGCTCAGGTCCACCTGGGCCTGCCCGTCCTCTGTTGTAGCTGTCAGGCTCGGCCTCGTCCGGAACTGGTAGCCGAACTCCTGCCACGTCGCCACGTCATCGCCGCTCAGGTCGCGCGAGATGACCGGGTACTGCGCCGTCGTCCCGAAGTCCCAGGGCTCGTCGGGCTTGCCGTCGCCGAAGTCCCCGCCGCCCAGGTCCACATCCCATGTGAGGTAGATGCCTTCGTAGTCCGTCGGCGCCTGGAGCTCGGTGGTGGACAGGCCAGCGAAGCGGACCCTCTGAAGCTCCTCGCTGTCGATCACGCCGTTGTCGTTCTTATCGTCCGCGCCGATACCGACGCGCAGCCCGGACGTTTCCATGTCCCAGTAGCTGAGGACGAACGCCCAGAGATAGCGGCCTGAACCGACGAGTCCGCCGACCGCCACGTCGCCGGAGACCGTTCCCGTCGCGTAGCTCGCCTCGATGATCCCGCAGGAGCTGCCGGCGAGCCCGCCGACGCCTCCACCGCTGCTGGTTTCGGCGGAACGGCCGCCCAAATTCCCGCACACGATGAACCCTGAGTCCGAAGGCGAGAGTCTAGCCCCCTGGCCCGACACATCCCCGGTGGCATAGCTCGCCTGGATCAATTGATAAGCGTCGCTCGTCGCCCCCACCAGCCCGCCAACCGCGTACATGCCCGATACACTCCCGGTGGCGTAGCTCGTGGTGATCCTGTTGAGCAGGTGATGCCCGATCAACCCGCCAACTGCTTCATCGCCTGAAACTTTGACGGCGGCGTAGGTGTCTATCAAGTTGCCCCAAGACTCGCCCACGAGGCCGCCCACCTGATCGCCGCCCGTCACACGTCCGGTGGCATAGCTGCCTATTACGACTCCATAGAGAGTACGGCCAAAGAGGCTGCCGACGGCATCGCGGCCCGTCACGTCGACTTTGATGAGACCCACATTCCGAATCACACCGCTGCCCGCCACGTCGCCACTCTGGACTTCACCGAACAGCCCGATCCCGTCTTCCGTGGGGCGGTTGATGAACAGGTTGGTCAGGGTGTGGCCGTTGCCGATGAAGCGCGCGGTGAACGGACTGTCTTCGCTGCCGATCGGCGCCCAGCCGGCGCCATCATTCCAATAGGTGTCGTCGGAGTCGGCGGCCCCGCTGCCGTCGGTGTCAAAGTCCAGGTCCGCCGACAGTTCGTACCCGACGCAGCCGTCGGGGGGACATCCCATATCGAGCGCGCCCATGGGGAAGGCGCCGGCCGCGTAGTAGGGCTCCCACGTCGCGCCATCGACCAGGCCGTTGCCGTCCAGGTTGTACCGCACCGCGTCAAGTTGCGCCAGGGTGGTGATCTCGATGAGGCCGTCGTTGTCCTTGTCGTAGTCGGTGTTCCCGGCAGTGACGGTGACGGTGAACGTCTCCACTGCGCCCAGGCCGCCTGGGTCGGTCACGCGCACGCTGACCACGCTCCGGCCCGGCGCCCCCGGCGTCAGGGTGACTACGGTTCCGCTCAGCGTGACCGCCAGCCGGTCCGGATCGCTCGACACCACGGAGTAGCTCAACGTGTCGCTGTCCGGATCAGCAAATATGCTCGCCAGATCGACGGTCACCGCGGCGGACCCTGCCGCCAGCGTCCGGTCGGCCAGAGTGGTCGTCACGGTAGGGGCCCCGTTGCGCTCCGCGATCACAACTGCGACCCCGGCCAGTGCGCCCGGCGCCATCACGATGCCGGCGCCGCTGTCACGGTCGACAAGAGGGGCCTCGATGTCCAAGACCGCCGTCGTAGCCGTCATCGCCGAGCGGAGAGCTTCCAGATCGAGGTGTGCCGGGCCACCGGCCGCCTCCAGCATCAGCGCCGCGATTGCCGCTGCATGCGGAGCCGCCGCCGACGTACCGCAGAACGGCGAAAAGTGGGGCGTTGCGGTCGACACACACCCGGCGGCGGTGAGATCCGGCTTCTGCACCACCCGCCCACCGGTCGAGGAGAAATTGTCCGCGGTGATCGCCATGCCGTCCTGCTGAAAGAAAACCCGGCGCGGTCCGTCCGAGCTGCTACTCGCGACATCCTCAGTGCCGTCGAAGACTCCACCGTCGCCGCCTGCGTCGCGCACGTCAACCTGGCCTACGCCCATCGCGTTCTCCGCCGCCGGGTGCCCCCAGGTGTTGCCGGCGGTTGCGATCTCCAATTTAGTGTTGAACACCTGGAGGCGGAGGTAGCGGTTCGCGCCGGAGACCTTCACAATGACCAGGCGTACATCTCTATGCACAAAGAACCCCGTCGAAATGGACTCGATCGGGTCCTGGGAGCCGTCCTGCGTGTTCGTTGAACTCGCTCTGACGTTGCCATCCCCGTCGACCAGGAACAGGTCGTAGTCGTTCTCCGACCCCCCCAGCGGGTCGGACCACTGAAGGACGACCGTGCCGAAGAACGCCCCCAGGACAGGGTTCCCCTCCTGGACATCGTCGACACTACCGAAGTTGTGGCGTGCGCCGAGCGTTTCGCCTTCCACGGTGAGCGCACTCCCCATGACGTAGTCGCCCTCCCAGACCCCGGACGTGCCATCGTTCAGATTGCCGTCGTTGCCGGCCGCGGAGAAGAAGTAACACCCGCCCTCGGTCGCGGCGTTGACCCCCTGCGCAATGATGCCGTCCTGGAAGTTTGCTTCCAGGAAGTAGCCGATGTCGTCGACGATGTCGTCCGCGCCGGCCTCGCAGAGCGCCTCGATATTCGCCGCGAACTGCGCCTGTCCGGTAAACCCCGTCGCGAAGTACAGCTCGGCGCCGGGCTCGAGGTCGTGGACGATCTCGAGCATCGCCGTGCCCTCGCGCCCGGTGCCCTCCTGCCCCGGCAGCACCGTCACCCGGGCCGGCACGTCGCCCGTCTTCTGCCGTTCGGATAGCGTATCGACGCCGTCCGAGAGCACGCCGATCCCGATGCCGGCGCCGGTGACACCGTACGTCGTGCGCGCCTGGTTCACCAGGTGGGCGGCGACGCCCTCGGACGTGTTGTCCTTGCGGGTAACCGCCTCGTCGGCGGGGCGGATGAACTGGACCGCATCGAGCGCGGCGAGCTGCTCCACGGCGGCGAGCGGGAGTCGCGCACGGATGGCCCGGCGCTCCGGCACGCTGTTGATCACCGTGCCGCCCAGGGCTCGGATGCGCGCCAGGACCGTGGCTGTCACGTTGGCCCGGATGTCCACCATCACCAGTTCGAGTTCGGTCACGGAATCCGGGTCAGCCGCCTGTTGGCGGGCTGGGGGAACCGACCCCCGCGGCTGCCTGCTCCCATCCGCCTCCGGTGGCTGCCCGCTCCCCTCCGCCTCCGCCTCCGCGAGTTGCTCCGCCGCGACCAGGAGTTGGGAACTCACCTTGCGCTGGGCGGGCGTCCGCTGCTCTTTCGCGGCCAGCAACGCCTCGATCTGCTGGTCGGCCGTCCCCGTCGGGGTCCCGTCGGCGAGGGCGGGAGCTCCGCCCAAGACCAGCCCCAGAAGCAGCAGGAGCGTCAGGACAACGCCCGCGCGGCGCAGCGAGTATGAGGAATGTCGCGCCGGCATCATGACGATTGCTCCAGATCCGATACCCGCCCGACCAACAGGACGGCGCCCGTCTCCCGGCCCCGCACCATGAAGATGAACGGACGATCAACGGTGAGCCATACCGGCTCGCCGGGGTCCACCGATGTTGTACCCATTATCGCCGCAGTGGTCGCCGCCGCTTCCGTCCCCGCTTCGTCAACGGACACGAACGCTTGGTGGACGACATCCGGTACCACTAAGCACCCGTCGTCTCCCGTAAGACACGATGTCCCGTCCATTCCCGAGAAGTCGGCCGCCCTTTCGTCAAAGGCGTCCGGCATGCCCATTGCTTTGAGCGTGTCGGCGAGGTCGAAGCTGGCTCTTACCTCAAACTTCGGCATGGTCAAGAAGACGCGCCGGATTCTGAGGTCCTCAAGGATCCCCTCGACCATGGAGGCGTCGAGCAGGCCCTCGAACTCGCTGAATCTCCCGGCGTCGGGCAGCAGGATGACCATGGCCATCTGGCCGCCCTCATACGGCAGCTCCACGGCCTGATAGCCGTCCCCACGCGTGTAGCCGAGTCTCCCCTCCTGTCGCATCATCGGCGCCTCGATCTGTCCCCCGCCCAGCGGGTGGAATGGACCTGGCGCCGTGGCCCTCTCGTCGAATGACAGCTGCCACGCCGCGTTGAAGTAGATGGCGTTGGCGAGCGCCAGCCGCGTTGCGGGCTGTATCGCTCCCGGTGGAATCAGGTCCTTGATACGGGCCTCCGTCTCGTCGGCGACCCAGTCGTTGATGCGAGCGCGCGCCTCCTCCGGAGCGCGTCGGAAGTCCGCCCGCCGGACTTCGCTCCCGTATTGCTCGGCTAGGACATCCAAGAACACTGCGAAGAACTTGTGGTCCTCCTGGCCCCAGACGGAGTTGGCGATGTACAGATGGAAGCTGTTGCCGTCCTTGCCCGCCGCCCCCGCTCCTCGGGAGGCGAGAGCGAGGTCGAGGGCGTTGAAAGCGGGGTGTAACCGCTCTTGGGGAAGGAGGAAGCGGAGCGTTTCCGCCATCTGCCGCTCCGTCTCGCCCCTGGCCCCGGCGTAGGTCATGGCAAGAGCTAGCGATATGCTGTAGGGCGAGTAGAAGAGGTCGCCGTCGCTCTGGGCCAGAGTGCGGTATAGATCGAAGGCGAAGGCGGTGTTCCCGCGCGTCAGGTCGGCCAGCTCCGGCCCAGTCGCTCCCGGCGACATCGTCCTGGTCTTAAGGGAATGCAACGCCTTGTGAGCCGAGGGAACGGGCGTAGTCGTGACCTCGGGGGGAATCGCGGTCGGCCGCGAAGCAGGGGTCGCGGTCGCCGTCGGGGAAGGGGAAGTCGCAGTCGCCGGCGGAGTGGGCGCGAGGGTTGGGGCGGGAGCGGGCGGGGTTGCGGGCAATTCGGCGACTCTGGGTGTCGTCGCAGTCGCGACTGTCGGCGTTGACGCCGGGTCGCATGCGGTCTGCGCGGGCGAGAAAGCCGCCATGAGAAGAAAGACAACAAGAGTCTTGGTCAAAGTGAGAGTCTTCATTCCTTCAACACCCCCAGCGCGCCCTGCTCCGTGGGACAGGCATCCAAGTCGGCGAACCCTTTAGGACGCGGAACCGCGGCGGACGCGAGGCCGCGGGAAGCGCCCTGCCTGCCTTCCAAAGGCGCTTGGGGCGCCGTCCGGGCGTGGAGCAACGCGGAGGAGTCGAGCGCGGTTGAAACGAAGTAGAGCGGCACCGCTATGGCCGTGAGACGAAAATCGGGGGGGGGGGGGGGTGAACATCTGTGCTAGGCCGCAGCGGAAGGCGGACCGGGTCGCGGATCTCACGGCAACACGGGCCAGTGCGACCGCTGTCTCTACTCCGTCTATCGGCCTGTCGAGCACCAAGTGAACTCCTCCCCGCCGGAAGTCGGGCTACCCTGCCCATGACTATGACAGAGAAGGCCGTGTAAAGTCAGTAGAATTGTGACCATTGCGGTACCAATTCAGGACCAATCTGTGTTGTGTAAATGGCCGCGCGTCCGCTATAATGAGGCCGCCGGGCCGCACAGGACGAGGGGAATCGCGGGCCGCACACATTGCACGGAGGTCGAGAGGATGAAGAACGCCGAGGATCTGGAGCGGGAGAACGAGGCCCTTCGCGACCGCCTCTCCAGGCTGAGTCAGGCCAGCCTGCGCATCAACGAGAGCCTGGACTTCGAGACGGTGTTGCAGGGGGCGCTGGACTCCGCCTGCTCCCTGACCGGCGCGCGCTACGGTGTCATCACCCTGCTGGACGATTCGGGGCGGATACAGGACTTCGTAACCTCCGGGCTGACTCCGGAGGACCACCGGCGGTTTGTGGAGCTGCCCGAAGGGCTGATCTTCTTCGAGTACCTCAGCCGTATTACCGAGCCGCTCAGGCTCAAGGACTTCCACAGCCACACCAGGGCGTTGGGCCTTCCCGAGTTCCGCCCGCCCATGACGGTCAGCCCCGTTCTGACCTTCCTGGCCGCGCCCATCCGCCACCTGGGAGAGTGCGTCGGAGCCTTCTACGTTGGCGAGAAGGAGGTGGAGTTCACCCCCGAAGACGAGGAGACCCTGGTCATGTTCGCCTCCCAGGCTGCGCTGGTCATCGCCAACGCCCGCAGGCACCGGGAGGAGCGACGGGCCAGGACCGACCTGGAGACCCTGGTGAACACCACTCCCGTGGGCGTCCTGGTCTTCGACGCCAGGACTGGGGCTCCGGTGTCGCTCAACCGGGAGGCGAGACGGATCGTCAACGACCTGTGCGCGCCCGGCGGCTCGGCGGAGCAGCTGCTGGAGGTGCTGACCTTCCGGCGGGCCGACGGGCGGGAGGTCTCCCTGGAGGAGTTCCCCCTGGCCCAGGCGCTGAGCACGGGGGAGACGGTGCGGGCCGAGGAGATCGTCCTCCAGGCCCCCGACGGGCGGAGCGTCACCACCCTGATCAACGCCACGTCCATCCGCTCGGAGGAGGGCGAGGTCGAGTCGGTGGTCGTGACCATGCAGGACATGACGCCGATGGAGGAGATGGAGCGGCTGCGGGCCGAGTTCCTGGGCATGGTGAGCCACGAGCTGAGGACGCCGCTGACCTCCATCAAAGGCTCAGCCGCCACGCTGACGGAGGCGGCGTCCGACCTGGACCCCGCCGAGATGCTCCAGTTCTTTCGCATCATCGGCGAGCAGGCCGACTACATGCGCGACCTGATCGGCGACCTGCTCGACGTGGCGCGCATCGAGACGGGCGAGCTGTCGGTGGCCCCCGCGCCTGCGGATGTGGCGACCCTGGTGGACGAGGCCAGGAGCAGGTTCCAGAGCGGGGGCGGAAGGAGCAATCTCGTCATCGACCTCTCGCCGGAGCTGCCGCTGGTCATGGCGGACGGGCGCCGCATCATCCAGGCGCTGAACAACCTCCTCACCAACGCGGCCCGGTACTCCCACGAGGCGTCCGCCATCGGGGTGTCCGCCGTGCGGGAGGGCTACCACGTGGCGGTCTCCGTCACGGACGAGGGCAGAGGGATAGCCGCCGAGCGGCTGCCGCACCTGTTTCGGAAGTTCTCCCGGCTGGAAGGCGAGGAGCGAGGACGGGACATCGCGGGGTCGGGCCTAGGCCTCGCCATCTGCAAGGGGATAGTGGAGGCCCACGGGGGCCGGATATGGGCCGAGAGCGACGGGCCGGGCCTGGGGGCGCGGTTCACCTTCACGATTCCGGTGGCCCAGGCCGCTGCTATCGGGGCCGCCCATCTCCCGGTGCGCTCCAGGCGGTCGGAGAGGGAACGGGAGCGCATCCTCGCGGTGGAAGACGACCCGCAGACGCTCAGGTACGTCCGGGACGCGCTCACGAATGCGGGCTACGCGCCGATCGTGACCGGCGACCCGCAGGAGGCGACAAGCCTCGTGCGGGCGAATAACCCCCACCTGGTGCTGCTGGACCTGATGCTGCCGGGGACCGACGGCATCGAGCTGATGGGGGACATCCTGGATATGGCGGACGTGCCGGTCATCTTCCTGTCGGCCTACGGCCAGGAGGAGATCATCGCCAGGGCCTTCGAGAATGGAGCCGACGACTACGTGGTCAAGCCCTTCTCGCCGACTGAGCTTGTGGCGAGGATCAAGGCGGCCCTGCGCAAGCGGGAAGCGCCCGAATGGGCCGAGCCGTCGGAACCCTACGTGTTTGGAGAGCTGACCATCGACTACGCCGAGCGCCGCGTGACGCTGGCCGGGCGTCCCGTGCAGCTGACCGCCATCGAGTACGGGCTGCTCTTCGAGCTATCGGCCAACGCCGGCCGCGTGATGACCTACAACCGGCTGCTGCAACGGGTCTGGGGGCTGCGGGGCTCCGGCGACTCGCGGCGGGTGCGCACCGCCGCGAAGCAGCTCCGCCGCAAGCTGGCCGACGACGCCAACAACCCCACCTACATCCTCAACGAGCCCCGCGTCGGCTACCGCATGGAGAAGGGGGAGACGACGGGAGCGGAGGAATCGTGAGTGCCGAGCCTGTCCTCTCCGTTCGTGGCAAGTCCTCGCCCGGCGGGTTGGGGTGAGGCCCCCAACTACAAGTCCAGAACGAACCTCAAGGGGAAGGTTATTGATTTTGTCAAGTCTGGTGGTCCCCACGAGACTCCACCCGCCCATTAGGGTCCTGATGCCGAAGGCGAGACAACGGTTCTAAAGTTTGTACGGACACGGAATCTTCCGTAGTGGGCTAACTTTCAATGGGTATAGCCAGCGTGATGTCCACGTAGTCGTTCCTGTCGACGATGACCTCTTCCACGACCATCTGCAGAATCTCCTTTCGCTCCTCAACGGTCAACTCGTCCAGGCCCAGGCCGACATCCCTCGCCCATGCGAAGACAGCTTCCATTAGCCGCAGTTTCTCAGCTCCGCTCGCAGCCCGGGCACGGAATTCGTCCAGGTTCGCCCAGACGCTCTCAAGTCGCACGGTGATGAACTTGCACTGATCGTTTAAGTGACCGTCGCATTGAAGGCGACAGTCTCCCCGGCTTCCCAAGGATGCGGTTTTCTACGTTCCAGTCGCAAGCGTTTCGGCATCCTGCAGGCTCTTTGCTGTGTCAAAACACGTATGGTGACCAACACCAGCCTGAACACTAAGTGGACGGTGACCCACAATCGGCGTGTACGCGGAGATGACGGTTTGCCTTGTAGCGCCTCGCGTCACGAACCTCTTGACAGAAAGCCGTCATCGGATGTACGCTAGTCGGCGTACAGCGAACGTTTGGGGCTATGGAAGGACATACCTGTGCCTCTCGGCGATTTGATCAACAAGGCAAGGGTCGATAAGCGAATCAGCCTACGCGGTCTTGCCAGAAATGTTGGCATTGTGCCGTCCTATCTGGCCGACATCGAGAATGACCGCCGGACTCCTTCGGAGTCCGTGCTTCGCAGAATCTCTGCGACCCTCGACCTTGATTTCGATGCACTGATGCAGCAGGCAGGGCGGTTGGGAGAAGAGGCTGAGCAATACCTCCGCCAAGAAAAGCTTGCAGGGCACCTATTTCGCAGAGTAGCAGAAACGAACCTTGACCGAGAGGGCCTTCAGGAACTCTTGAACAAGCTTGAGCAGCTAGAGGGCCCGGAGGACGACAAATGAAGGACTACCGAAGCCCGAATGGAGAACGCCGACTGTGGTTCGAGGGCAACGAGATTGAGGAAATCATGACAGACGAGCTGCAGCGATGCGGGATGTTTCCGAGCGCATCAGCTCCCGTGGTGGATCTGGAAGCCTTCTTGGAACTCCACCTTCGTGTCAAGCTCGATCTGTATTCTGACCTAGGTTCCAATCTGCTAGGAGTCAGTAGATTCATCACCGGACACCGGCCGATTGTCAAGATCAGCCGAGGACTCACAGGGCAAGCGCACGAGGGTGTCGCCCGAGGTGGGATTCTAGGGAGGTGGAGGGCTACGTTGGCGCATGAAGCAGCACACGTGATCCTTCATCGCCGTCTTGTTGACGTCCCGCAAGCACAAGAGTCGCTGTTCGCGCTGGGTGTTGAGTGTGAAGCTGAGACAGCTATGATGCAGTGCTTTGATCGGGACATCTGGCTTGCCCGCGGTACAGGCGACTGGAAGGAGGTACAGGCAAATCAAGGAATGGCAAGCTTGCTAATGCCAGGCAGCTTCTTCAATTCAATTACACGGGAAATCGTGGGCGCGCAGACAACAGACGATCTTCTTGCCTACATCCCTGCGGCCGACACCGGGGCGTTCTCAGACTTGACCCGAGAACTGTCCGTGCTATGCCAGGTCTCCAGAGAGGCCGCCCGCATTCGCCTGAACACTCTAGGTTTGGCGCGGCCTTCAAGCGAGCCGATGTTGGCACTTGACGCTGGACCTCAAGGAGGGCCTATGAGTAGATAGGCACAAGAGAGCTACGGTACGGAAGTAGTGATAAAATCTAACACAGGAGGGCTATCCTGAGCCAAAGAAAACGCGGGCAACGGTTATGCACAGTCGCGAGGAGGAGCAACTACCAGAATCTTAACCCCGCGGGTTAACGGCTCCACGGCTTCAAACGCTAGCTAGCTACAGCCTGCGAAGTACCGAGCCCACTTCTTTCTGTAACTCAGCCTACAGGAGCATAGAATGACTACTATCGAAGTTTTCACATTCACGGTAAACAACGTCAAGATCGAAAGCCGGTACGAAAAGCTGACGGGGCTGGAAATCCTCGAAATGGCTGCCGAACGCGACGCAATCGACGGTAAGCCTGAAGACTACATCTTGCAAAGTCTTAAGGACGACGACCGGAAATATAAGCCAGAAGACACGGTGGACCTGTCAGTGGACAACGAGTTCATCGCTCTGCAGATCGGCCCCACTCCAGTGGCATAACAACAAAAGCAGGAGAAAGAAGATGACCTCCAGCGCAGACAAAATCCAACGGGAGTTGGAAGGAACCGGGTTGGCAACAACCCGCTTCAAGGCACCAACTGGAAAGGAAGTTATTGCTTTCGACTACACCATAGAAACGGGTCCCCACAAGGGAAAAACCGTCCGGGTTGGCGTGAGCGACCCGGACGGCGAATACCCGGAATACCCTCCGCATTGGTTGCACGTTTCTCCTCCCATTAGCGATGGTAAAGGCGGTGCAGTCGAACAGTATGAGACTCCAGACGGTCGCCAATGGCTTGCCATGAGTCGTCCACCAGGAGACATCTGGGACCGGCTGAAGACCAGGCACATGAGCGCTTACATCAGGGAACACCTGTCCCGGGTTTGGAAAGACGTATGAAATACGACGTTGTCATGACCCACGAGGCGAACCAAACTGCCAGAGAGCACTTGTTGAGGCATTACCAGCAGGGCGAGTGGCAGGAAGACCTTTGCTTCGCTCTGTGGCGTTCCTCAACGGGACTGAACCGCAAGGCAGCTATAGTCTATGAAATAATTCTTCCTAAAGAAGGCGAACGCAATCTGACCGGGAACGCCAGCTTCACCCACGAGTACGCCGGCAGAGCCATCCTGGAAGCCCGCCGTCAGAATGCCGGCCTCGCGTTTATGCACAGCCATCCCACATCTGGTTGGCAAGGCTTGAGCTACCCGGATGAAAAAGCAGAGCGCCTCGCCCTCGCGCCACCGGCCAGGGCAACCGGTCTGCCTCTCGTCGGAATGACAGTCGGCTCGGACGGTTACTGGAGCGCGAGGTTCTGGGAAAGCAGTAACGGAAAACCTCAGCGCCAGTGGTGCGAAAAGGTACGCCTAGTAGGGCCGAAATCCTACAAGTTGCAATTCAACGACCAAATAGTCCAGCCATTTCCTAGGCGGGAAGCACTCAAACGCACTTATGATAGCTGGGGGTCCTCTGCCCAAAACGATATTTCACGAATGCGTGTAGGGATCGTCGGCTTAGGCAGTGTAGGTTGCATAGTTGCAGAGACAATGGCGAGGATCGGAGTACGGCAAATCACGTTGTTCGACCCCGACCGCGTTGAGGAGCACAATCTGGACCGCCTCCTGTACGGCACAACTAAAGACATAGGCGAACTGAAGGTCGATCTCGCCAAGACCAGGATGGAACTCAGTGCTACCGCGGAAGACGTAGCAATCAGAGCAATTTCAAAGTCCATCAAAGACCAGGATGCGTTCAACGAACTGCTGGACTGCGACATCATCCTAAGTTGCGTCGACCGACCGGTAGCCAGGGACATACTTAACTACGTTGCCAACGCGCACCTGATCCCAGTCATTGACTGCGGAGTGGCAATCAGAAAAAACCGCAGGTGGGACACGCTCGAGGGCGCCCACTGGAGAGCGCACATAATCACGCCATACCACCAGTGCTTGAGATGCAACAGGCAATACAACACTGGAATGGTATCCGCGGAACTGGATGGCTCTCTAGACAACCCTTCGTACATCAGCGCGCTGCCGGATGAAGATATCTCCGGGAACCAGAATGTGTTTCCGTTCAGCCTCGGAGTTGCTGCCTTGGCCGTCAACTTGATGACCCGCTACCTGATTGGACAGGAGTGGTGGCCGGAAGTGCAGCAGCAGGACTACCAGTTCCAAACTGGCAAGATTACTGTCACCAATGAGGAATGTTTAATCCATTGCGCGTTCCGAGTCCGAAGAGCAATGGGGGACGCCGCCAACCCGTCTTACATCGAGTGAACACGATCGCAATGACGGAACAGCAAGGATTGATCCGATGCTAGCCAAATCGCAGACCGAACTCGCAAACCTCGAACAGGAAATACAGAATGGCGAGCACACGAACAGCAGTCCACGCTATGTGGCGGCGCAAGTAGAATCGGCCATCAAGGCAGACGTAGGAGCAGCACTGTCCGTAGTAGGGTTGATTGAAACGACAACCGACTTCACGGCAGTGCATTACACCTCACTCGACGCTGTCATCGCCATGCTAAAAGCAGTGCGAGACGGCAAAGGATACTTGCGCATGTACAGCGCAAGTGGATTCAATGACCCCAATGAAGGGCGGCTCTTCACTAGCGTGGCCAAGGAGAAATCTCAAAGTCTTGCGCCATGTCTTCCCGAGGACCAAGACGCGGACCGGAACCCTGCGTTCGTCGCATCATTCATTCGGGTTGAACAGTCCAACGGAGGGCAGTCCCAAACCGATAACTCTGCGGATGACCTTTTATTTTGGCGCCTATATGGTCGCGAAGGCACCGGATGCTCGCTGCAGCTGTCCCTTGCTGCTGCATCAGAGGAAATAAGGGAAGTAACATACGGCGAGATAGCCACCACCAAAAGCATCGCATCAATAGATAACGCGGTAGCTGCAGTGTTTCATGTGGCGGACAGGATCGTCAACATTGCTACTGACGATGGTCATCTGAAAGAGAATGCGCCAGATTTCAGCAACATAATTAGCGAACAGATAAAGGCAGAGCTAAAGAAAGTCAGATACCTGTACAAAGACTTTACGTACCGGTTTGAGAAAGAATGTAGGCTTGTTGAGACGCCAGAGTCAGTGGCAGATAAAGGAATACGGGCCGAATTTGACTATTCTGGAATACAGGGAACGAAAGTGGTCAAAAAATATATTGCACATCCGTCGCTTAAGCTGACTGCCGACATGTTGGACTCAAAATCACAGATCACGCTGGGCCCACTGGTACCGAACCCGGTGCATACCAAGGAATACATTGAAAGACTGCTTCAAGAGGCAGAATTTTATGGACCACATGTCCAAATCTCAAGTATTCCTTACAGAACATCCTTCCACCACTGAGTTGGAGAGGTCCCGCAACTCAATCCCGAATTGGGTACGCGCGAGTTGCCGCTCATAAGGCAAACGTACAACTCGCTCCTGGCCTGTTCGATGGTTCACACGCCGGTTGACAGGGCATCGTTCGAGGGTGAATAGGGATGTACAACAACATTCACGCAAATGGTCTACGGCCTGAGATTCATCAGATACTTCAGACAGTCGGCCTTGCTGTTCACCGTTCTGAAATCCTGCGGATTGGAGCCGTTGCTGCAAGAGACGGTGATTCTGCCGCCCGAGATATGTTGCCCATTGACAAGACCATACCAGGTTTGGGCCTCCACAACATCAATGAAAGGACAGATGCAGGAGGTCTAACTGCCGTGGCCAGAATTGAGGACAGACCAATATTCAGGCCAATCCAATATGTAGGCATGTACCTACAGAGTAGCTCGCCTGAATGGCTAACGCGAAACATTGTTACAATGTCTTGCCTCCACGTGGAAAACAGTCTTAAGCGGCGGCTCAACATTGAAGGACGCCTTTCCATAGGCATGATACTCACACGTAGTAAGGCTCGAGCACTCAGCGCAGATCTTCACAACGTGCTACAGGAGTTGAACGAGGTGGTCTACAACAGAGCAAAGCACTCCATAGAAGTTATCGGCGTAGACCGGCACATGTTCTCAATAGCCGACTCGCTAGCCGTATACTTTACGTGCAGAACGCTCGGCTACCGTCTCTTGAAGGACACCGGCATTACTACAAAGTACGGTGTGCTTGTATTCTAATCAAGGCAGGCACAGCTGAACTCCTGTTGGCGACCAGCAAAAATGGGACTGCGATAATCCCGATCGGGCCTCCTCGGCTCGGGCCTGACCCTAAATGGGATCGGCTCAATGTCCTGAATGTGATTTGTCGACTCGTGCTTGAGGGGACCCACCAAGCCCACCGACCGGATGAGTTGTGACTTGATAGGAGCCTGGCATTGGGCCCTCGTGACAGCATCCCCTACCCTGGGGAGCTGGTCATCACCTGGGACGCGTCCAACCACACTTCCTCCTAAGCTTTCGTCACTGTTCCGATTCGTGAGCGTCTATGCCACGCAGGCTTTCGCAACGCGCAACGATGTCGTTAATCGCCTGAATGGTTAGACCAGACCCCAACTGTTGGCAACCAGCAATAGTGGGACAGTTTGAGAGCCGAGAGATCAGGGACTGTTTTGAGGTGTGGTGAGCTCCCTGAGGGCCCTGTTGTGGTGTCTTCGCCGTTCTATTGTCTGAGCCTGCACCTCCTTTCTCCGGCGCAAGGTCTCTTCTCGCCTCCCCCTGAGCACGTCTGATGGTGTCACGTTCCCCAGGGCCTTGTGATAGCGCCGGTAGTTGTAGTAGCTCACGAAGGCTACGATGGCCGCCTCCAGGTCTGAGGGCAGCTCATACGGCAGCTGGTTCACGTCACGCTTGAGGGTCTGATGATAGCGCTCCAGCTTCCCGTTGGTCTGAGGGTGGAAGGGAGCAGCCAGTATGTGCCTGATGCCCACCATGCCCAGATAGTCCCTGAAGGCCCTAGACACGTAGCCGGGGCCGTTGTCGCTCAGCAGCCTGGTGCGGTCCGTTACGGGGACCTGGTCCATGCCAGTCCTGTCCACTGCCTCCTGCACCACCTCGATGAAGGAGTCGGAGGTCATGTCCTTCTGAAGCCTCCAGGCCAGGATGAATCGGGAGTAGTCGTCCATGACGGTGACCAGGTAGTAGTAGCCCCAGCCAACCACCCTGAAGTAGGAGGCGTCGGTGGCCCACAATTGGTGTGGCCCCGTGGTCTTCCGATGGTACTCCTTGCCCGCAGCCAGTCTCATCTCAGGCCTCTTCACCAGCCCCTCCCGGTGCAGGATGCGATAGACCGTAGACTCCGACACCGAGAACCCCATGTTGTCGGTGACCCACGAGGCCAGTTGTCGTGGACTCAGCTCTGGCATCTCCCTGGCCACCGACAGGACGTGCTCGACTTCCCGGGAGGTCATTCTGTTCCACGGTGGCTTGCCGCCTCCCGCATCGTCCTCCAGTCCCCGCTGCTCACTCCGTCTCAGCCACCGATAGTATGTGCTCCTGGGAACTCCAAGCTCACCGAGCGCCTTGCGTTTGGGGAGAGCGGAGGATGCGACCCTAGCCAGCACCTCACTCTTCTCCACGGCGCTCACCCTCTGGTACCGGCGTCGTCGTGGGGCATCGGTATTGCCGTTTTTTTGAGGCGGTATCCCTCCAGGGACAGTTCCGCCACCAGCTGCTTCAGTTCTACGTTCTCTCGCATCAGCCCCTGAACCTCCTGCTGCGTGGCGTCCCGCACCATGTCGCG
Source organism: Dehalococcoidia bacterium (assembly GCA_965261605.1). Lineage (GTDB taxonomy): Bacteria > Chloroflexota > Dehalococcoidia > Lucifugimonadales > UBA2985 > DAOUJW01. The sequence goes on from OZ253466.1 coordinate 131,390, forward strand.
AGTCAGCCTCTCCTTCCCAGCCTCCATGAACTCCTTCGTCCATGCATCGTCCATGCATAGTAGGAGTGGGGCTTGATCCCCTCCCGCCGGCACCTGTCACTCACTGTGGCCTCTCTCCGGAACCCCTCCAGCACGATGCGGATCTTCTCCTCGGGCGTGTACTTGCGTCGGGCAGCAGCCTTCACCGTCCGCACGAAGGACCTCGTCTCCTCGGTCCGCTCCTCTGCGGCCACCACCTTGGCTGTTTCTGTCTGGGACATCATCGCTCCTCTCTATGAAGTACTCTACCTCTCCCAGTGATGCTCCTATACATGTCAAATTGCAGCCGCGGCCAGGTTCTTGCGTCCCATGTCGCGCAGGATGGAATAGACCTGACGAGCGACGTATCGTTTGAGGCAACGGATGACCTCAGGTTTTGTCATTCCTTCGCCCGTACGACGGCTCATATACTCCTTCGTTGGCTCATGGTAGCGCAGGCGCACGAGGACGATGCGATAGAGTGCAGCGTTGGCCTGGCGGTCGCCCCCTCGATTGAGTCTATGGCGGTTGGTCCTGCCTGAAGAGGCAGGGACTGGGTTCACACCACACAGGGCAGCGAACGCAGCCTCAGACCTCAGTCGTTCTGGATTGCCTCCTGCGGTGACCAGGAGGGTGGCTGCCGTGTCAGGTCCGATACCAAAGAGTTCCACCAATGCTGGAGCCGTCTCTGCGGTGAGGCGCAGCAGCTCGTCATTTACACCTTCAATCTCAGAGGTGAGTTGGCCATGACGACGGTCCAGTAGTCGAAGGGAGTACTTGGCCGCCCCTGCCGGCGTCGCCAGGTGACCGGGACGGAACCTGGCACAGCGAGCCACAAGCCGGGAGACATCGAGACCGACCAACTCGTGCCTCAGTTCCAGGGGTGCGGTCACTATAATGGCCTTAATCTGGTTGATGGCTTGTGTGCGGGCCTTGATTGCCGAGCTCTTGACTATCTTCAGCATCCGGATCATCTCCACACTGTCCAGACCTGACTTTGGATAGTCCCTGGCTACTCCAGCGAGGACAGACCGTGCTGCCATCTCAGCATCTACAGGGTCGCTCTTACCCAGTCTGCGGCGTGTAGACCTGTCGGGCCGGTTGACCTCGATGATGGTGTGGCCACGTCCGGCTAGGAGCCTGTCCGAGAAACACGGTTGGCGAGTGGTTGGGTGTATGATGGGTCCAGTCCAGTAGCGGGGAGTTGTTGATGAGCAAGACCTACCTTCCCTACGAACCCGACCAGCAGTTGCTGTTGCCGGCGGCGTTGCAGGAGTGGCTGCCTGACGACCATCTGGCCTACTTCATATCCGACGTGGTGGACCAGTTGGACATGTCGGAGGTCACCGCTCGCTACGAGCGGGAACGGCGTGGCGGGCCTCCGTATCATCCACGAATGATGGTCAAGGCGCTGCTCTACGGCTACTGCGTCGGGGTGGCGTCCTCACGCCGCATCGCCCAGCGTCTCCACGAGGACATCGCCTTCAGGGTGTTGGCGGCGAACAACACACCGGACTTCCGGACCATCTCCGACTTTCGCAAGGATAATCTGGATGCGCTGTCGGGCCTGTTCGTACAGGTACTGGCGTTGTGCCAGCAGGCGGGGCTGGTGAAGCTGGGGCACGTGGCGCTGGACGGCACGAAGGTCAAGGCCAACGCATCGAAGCATAAGGCGATGAGTTATGGACGCATGAAGGAGAGGGAAGCGCAGTTGGCGGCGGAGGTAGCGGAGTTGCTGGAGCGAGCCCGGGAAGTGGATGATGAGGAAGACCGGCGGTACGGCAAAGACAAGCGTGGAGATGAGTTGCCGGAGGAGTTGGCTTTTCGAGAGGGTCGGTTGGAGAAGATACGGGAAGCCATGGCGGCGCTGGAAGCCGAGGCGCAGGCGGCTGCCGAACAGGCCGAGGCCGAAGGTGGTAAGCGCCCGGGTGTGCCCGACGACAAGGCCCAGCGTAACTTCACCGATACCGAGTCGCGCATCATCCCTGCGCCTGGAGGAAAGGACTTCCTGCAAGCGTACAACTGTCAGGCGGTGGTGGACAGCGCTCACCAGGTAATCGTGGCGGCGCGGGCCACCAACCAGACTTCAGATAAGCAACAGGCTGCGGCGATGATGGAGGAGACCATCGACAACGTCGGCGCAGTCCCCAGGGAAGTATCCGCCGATGCTGGCTACTACTCGGCAAAGGCAGTCGACGAGCTTTATGCTCTGGGCGTGGACCCGTTCGTCGCGCCGGAGCAGACCCGCCACGGCCGGGTTGTGCCACCGGCGCCCCGAGGTCGCATACCCAGCCATCTGTCTCCCAGGGACCGGATGCGACGGAAGTTACAGACCAGGCGGGGTCGGCAGCGCTACGCTTTGCGGATGCAAACTGTGGAGCCGGTATTCGGCCAGATCAAGCAGGGCCGGGGGTTCCGGCAGTTCCTGTTGCGGGGACTGGAGAAGGTGAACGGCGAATGGTCGCTGATCTGCACGGGCCACAACCTGCTCAAACTGTTCCGCTTTGGGGTCAATCTGCACAGGAAAGCACGGGGCGATGGGCCAGCCCAACGCATCAGGAACTTTTGCCGAGGTAGTGAGCACGGCGCTATTCGCAAAGCTATCTGGGATCTGGCCGGGGCAACCGGCACAATTAATTGTCGCGATCCATTGTCGCTGACCCGCAAGCACCGTTAGATAATCCTCGGACGGGCTGCTAGGAATCGAGCCAGCCCAGCTCCGTAAGAGCCCGTACCTTCGATTCCGAAGGCAACTACATCTCCTAGCCCAGACGCCCAGCAATGGAGGGCTTCGTAGCCACTGGAAACGGATGGCAACCGGAGCTGACCCAACCGGCCGCCAAGGCAGTCAATAGCCACGGCTACATGTTCGTCCCTGTGTGTGTCGACTCCGACAATGATCCTGGTAGCGCCTAAGGGGTTAGTACTTGCCATAGTTGTCTCCTCATGCTCGACGGGATTAGCTCCAACCGGCCGGGAGAGCGGACAGGACTGCGAGGGGGCCTATGGCCATGCTCCTATCAGGTCACTGCTCATCCGATCGGTGGACTTGGTGGGCCGCCTCGAGAACAAGTCGACAGATCACCAAAAAGGCATTGCGCCGGTCCCATTTAGGGTCAGGCCCGAGCCGAGGTGGCCCGGGTGGGATTATCGCAGTCCCATTTTCGCTGACAACCTACAGATGGGCACGATCCACTTAGCGGTCAACCCCTCGTAGGAACACTCTACCACCGTCCTTGACACACATCCGTTTGACACTCCTTCGCGCGACCGATTAAAGTAACATCACAAACAGAAAGGGGGGGCCATAATCTTCTCATACTCGCAGGGCACAGCCCGAGGTCAATCCGATGAAACTGAAACATGTCGAAATAGAAAATTTTCGCGCCATTTCCATGCTGAGTCTGCCACTGGATAACGACTTAACAGTATTGTATGGCAAGAATGCAGATGGTAAGACCAGCGTTCTGAGCGCAATTGCAGTGGGGCTCGGTAGCATTCCACGGCTGTTGCCGGACGTTTCGGGGATTGACTTCCGCGCAAATGACCTCAGGGGAAAGGGCCCGATGCGAGTCCACCTGACAACACGCGAAGGCATCACGTGGCGCAGACAGCGCTATTCCGATAGAAACAGAACTGCCGCAACGAAAGAGTTGCAGGATTTTCTCTCAAAAATCGTCGAGGCCGACCGTGATGAAAGCAGCGTACCCTTAGATTTGCCGATAGTCGCATACTACGATACAGACCGGGCAGTATTTGACGTCCCTCAGAGGAGAAGACGCAGCCGAAAGGCGTTCCCGCGCTATGCTGCATTGAACGGAGCTCTTAAGGCTCGCACCGGTTTCCGAGATTTCTTCAACTGGTTCTACGAGAAAGAATTCGAGGAATTGAGATTCCAAAGGGATCTTGGGCCACGTAACCAGCGGCTCAAGGATCTCGACGCCGTACGAAGGGCAATCGAGTCAATGATTCCAGGAGCCTCGAACCCTCGCATCGCATCGCGGCCATCGCGTTTCGTGGCGTCAATGGATTTCGGGTCGGGCAGCACCGAAACACTCTCCATAGATCAAATGAGCGGCGGTTACCGCATTATGTTGGCGCTCGTAGCAGATCTCGCGCGGCGTATGGCACAAGGTAACCCTCACCTAGAGAACCCGCTCGAATCCGAAGCCATTGTCTTAATCGATGAAGTCGAATTGCACTTGCACCCAGAATGGCAGCAACTCGTCCTGCCCAACCTCGTAAGAACATTTCCAAATACTCAGTTCATAGTCTCTACACACAGTCCACAAGTGCTCACCACCGTCCAGCCCAATGAAATCGTCGAATTGAAGCGCATAGCAATTGGCATTGTTGCCAATAGTCCTTTTGGACCTACCTTTGGGGCAGAAGCAGGCGAAGTGCTAGTAGGCGTAATGGGCGTAAGTGAACGTCCGAAAAACAACAAGTTTGTAACCCTACTGAACGAGTACGTGGGACACATCAGTAACGGCACGGGAGAGTCCGGACCCGCTGCGGAGTTGAGAAGGCAACTGGAATTTCTTTCGCGGAGCGACTCTGCACTGGATAGAGCGGACATTGAGATCAGGCGACAAAAGATTTTTCAAGACATGGGGGAACCCAGTTGAAGCCAATCAAGGTCCTGCATTTTGCACCACCGGGGTTGGCGCTATACGTAAAGAACAAACCAATTGATTACAGCTGGAATCGCTTTTATAACGACGACCCTGCTGCTTATGGTGAACTGAGAAATGCCTTGCTGCTACTCCAACACAGACTCTGCGGCTATTGTGAGCAGACCATACCAATTGACGACTGCCAAGTTGAGCACGTCATTCCACGAAGTAGCAATATGAATGGCCACCCGCACGACCTAAGGAATCTCTGAATAACAGGACATCAGCCGGGTTTAAGTTGACTGTGCCTGTTTTGCGGAAATGTTCCGCCACCGATGGGGCGTCATAGGGACATTGGTGGCCTTGTACCGGCCCCACCAGGGGTCTCCAGCCGGAGTTGAGCCCACTGCTCCCACTTCAGGCCGCCAATCGGCTCTCGGCGGTCAACAAGTTACCCAATCCCAACAGCAGCGCCAGACGTTGGGTGTTCTTGGCCAGACCCCGGTAGCGGACTTTGGCATAACCGAACAGCTGCTTCACCTTCAGGAAGGGATGCTCCACTTTGGCCCTAATGGATGCCTTGCGCTTCTCCGTCAAGGCAGCATTACTCCCCGGATCCAGTTGCCGCCGCCGCCCCGGCTTCATAGCCACCTGCCAATCCAACGCCAACTCCCGATTCTCCCACCTTTTCTCGACTCCCACGTACCCAGCATCCCCCCATACCTGCGACTCTCCGCCGTGCAGCAACCGGTGGGCTTCGGTCACGTCATGCACGTTGGCCGGGGTCGTCGCTAAGCTGTGCACCACACCCGTATCCGCATCCACCCCAATATGCACTTTCATCCCAAAGTGATATTGGTTCCCCTTCTTGGTCTGGCGCATCTCAGGGTCTCGCGCCCCAGCCCGGTTCTTGGTGGACGACGGCGCTTCTATGATGGTGGCGTCCACTATGGTCCCTTCCCTCAGCCGCAGTCCCCGGGATTCCAGATAACCTTTGATCTCCTCAAACAGACCCTCCCCCAACTCATGCTTCTCCAGGATATGACGGAAGTGCAGTATCGTGCTCTCGTCTGGCAGCGCCTCCGACAGCCGCAGTCCCACGAACCGCCGCACCGACTCCGCCTCGTAGAGCAGGTCCTCCATCCCAGGATCGCTGAGATTGTAGAACAACTGCACGCAGTGAACTCTCAGCATCACCGACAAATCATATGGCTGACGCCCTCGACCAGCTTTAGGGTAATACGGGCGGATACGCTCCTCCAGACGCTGCCAAGGAATCAGACCATCCATCCGTTCCAGAAATACCTCCCGACGGGTCCTCCGCTTCTTGCTCTCGTATTCCACGTCTGCAAATGTCGGCTGCTCCATCATCTCTTCACTCCTCCATCACCATTGTTTGCTCACCTCTATTATAATGCCTCAACCCACAGACTTATTCAGAGATTCCCTAAATACCTCCAACCTACTTGCGAGCTGCAAGGGCGGCACCGCCAAGAATCTCTACGGACCCGAAAGCAGACAATACGACCCTGATCGGTTCGGAGACTGCAGTTGCGGGCAGTTAAAGGACAATACCCTCGATAAACTATTCATAGACCCAAGGACCCTACCTAAACAAAGGGCATTGTTCAAAATAGTTTCCAACGGAAACATTGGCGCAGACGCAGATGCGTGCTTAGCAAATGGAATACCCGGAGACCGTGTTGATCGCACCATTGAGATTCTGGGATTGGACTGTGACCGGTTGAAAAGGGCCAGGGAAAAGCGCTGGCATGTCATTAACGATATATATAAGGAGGATTTCGACAATCCTCAGGTGATGCGGCGGGCAGCAGAAGCCGAGCTTTTGCCAGATAAGAACGGGGTTCTACCACCTTTCTTTACGACCAACAGGTCCTACTTCATGCCATTTAGCGATGGTGTCCTTGCGAAATCCAATGACGTCTGGATATGAAAAATTACCCTGCTCGATTTACTCGTCACGGAATATACGAGCCTATTCTCTCTATGATGGCGACAGCGGCTTCGGGGAATCTCTTCTAGTAAAACCATTCGGGGCATTCTGATCAATGATTTCGCAATTCCAATACCAATTCAAAGACGGTATGGTCTACCGTCAACTCTGGCCCCACCCAACTGGACAAAATCAAGAACCTTCACGCTGAGATTCACTCTGGCGGCGTAACCGAAACAGAGTCCAAAACTAGAACCCTCACGTTGAGGTTTGACTTGGGAATATAATTGGATGTCGGTCATTCACCGTCAGGCGGGTGGATTGCGTTGAGTAGTAGGGTATAAACCATTGCTCGGAGGACTCTCATTGCCAATGCTAGTAACTTCGGGGTATGGTCAATCCACATCGAATCGAGACGCAGGAGGCCGTAAATGGAGAGTTTCGAAATAGTCCTCGCGGACTCTGGATTTCACATCAATGGCTTTCCATATGCAACCAAAGTAATAAAGCTGTCCGGACCCAAGGCACAGCAACTCTCCGAACTTGCCTCGCACAGGAATGATCTCCAAATCGCGCTCGCGTCTTTAGGGGGATTAAATGGTGTGGCCCTGGAAAGCTCCTTGGTGAGGCAAGGTCTCTGGAGATCGGCGGTCGAACACTGCATGAAATGCCTCAGTGCCAGCAAAGCTCGACCTAGGCTTGATCCCAAGAAAGTCTTCAAGGGAGACTCCGAAGCTCTGGAAGTCTATGAGTATTTTAGGAATCTGAGGAACAAACACATAGCACACGACGAAAACGCCTACAGTCAGTGCGTACCTGGAGCCGTGCTGAACGGACCTAACGCACAGTACAAGATCGCCAAGATTGTTTGCTTCAGTGCGTACGCTGAAACGCTAGATCAGGGCAACTACAGCAACCTCCACAAGATGGTCACCGAAACCTTGAGCCACATTGACGCTCGCTTCGAAAGCCTTTGCAGCGACTTGACTGCGGAGCTAGAGGCTCGTTGTTATGGGGAACTGGACTCTATGTCTATGGAGGAAATGAGGTACTCCAAGCCGGAGTTGGGCGACATCGGGAATCCCCGTGCTCGTCATTGAAAGAAGGCCGTGTTACCCTGGAGGAAGGCACCAGCAGCTATTGGCCGTCGCTAGCCTTGACCAATTACAACATCGAGTGAGAGAGAACTATGGCCGACTCTGAACACATCAAGTGGCTCCTTGAAGGAGTGGAGACTTGGAACGACCGGCACCAATGCGTACCGGGCAAAGGATACCTCTTTAGACCAGATTTTGAGGGTGCACCTTTGTATCGGATATTTCAGGAAGCTGACAAGCTAGACAGTCGTGGCAAGATGCCATTAGCTGGCGCCGACCTTTTCGACGCCAATCTCGTCAAAGCAGATCTGACTTCTGCCGATCTCTCCAACGCGAACCTCACACTTGCTACCCTTACCGACTCAAACCTGCGGCATGCGGACCTCACAAACGCAATTCTTCATTTTGCTAAACTTACCGGAGCCAACCTAACCGCTTCGGAGCCTTGGAAAGCAGACCTCTACCCATCAGTGATAAAGTCGCCGGAGCAACATCCTGACAGGGCGAGACCAGTTACCAGTATCAAAGACTTGCTACCGAAGATACAGAGACTCAAGAACTACTTCGATCCGACGATCTCACTTTACTTCCGGGGTGAATCCGAATGCGGATTGGACTTGCGCCCTTCTGTGATGAGAAGCGGCCTGGCCGTATATGAGAGTGAAATGTTGACTGACCTTGTGTCGCGGCGACCTGAAGAATTCAACGAGATGACCTCGGCGCTCGCTCAATGGGTGCTAGCCCAGCACCATGGTCTAAAGACACGTTTCTTGGATGTCACCAGGAATCCCCTAGTTGCTCTTTTCCACGCTTGTGACAAGACTGGTCAGAAGGAACATGTGGAAGAAGACGTGCGTCTTCATGTGTTCGCAGTACCGAGAGCGTTGATCAAGCCCTTCAACAGCGACGCTATCAGCATTGCATCCAATGTTGCCAGGCTGTCTCGCCGCCAAAAGGACGCACTATTAGGCAAGGAGTTCTCTCTGGGCAACAATAGAATCCGAGACGGAAATGAACACCTGGAGGCTATGCGCCTCCTCTACCAGCTAATCCGGCAAGAGAAGCCCTATTTCGACGAGCGGATTGACCCAAGGGACTTTTACAAAGTATTCGTCGTCGAGCCACAACAGTCCTCTGAGCGTCTTAGGGCGCAAGCCGGGGCCTTTCTCGTATCGGCTTTTCACGAGCGGTTCGAGCGTGAAGAGGTCTTGAAGTGGAATGATGGGATTCCAGTCTATGCCCACTACAAGCTGAAAGTATCTGGACAGCATAGGAATCGCATCAAGGAGGACTTGCAACTACTGAACGTCACGCGGGAAAACCTTTTTCCTGGCCTTGACTCCTCAGCCAAATCGGTCCGTGATACCTACAGCGCCTTCGTCAGGCTTGATAAGGAAGGACGTTTGTAGGTAGATACCGCCCCACGATTCACCGAGTCGCAGGGAGGGTTGCCTTGACTGTAGATTGTCAGCAAGAATGGGACATCTGAGGGGTAGAAAAAGCCAAGAGTTTTGGAGTGTGGTAAGCTCCTTGGATGAGATAGAAAACTCATGAAGAGGAGCAGAGATGTCCCAGACAGAATCAGGTAAGGCGGTGGCCGCTGAAGAGCGCACTCGGTCAAACAGAATATCCTATGTCTTCCCCGACGCCTTCCCCCCAGGCACTGAAGCGATTCAAGGGAGAGTCGGGTCTGTCGTGGTCGGAGATCGACCACCTAACTGGACAAAATCAAGAACTTTCAAATTGAGGTTTGTTTTGAGAGTATAATTGAATGTCGGTCTTTCCCCGTCAGGCAGGGGGATTGCGTTGAGCAGAATGGGATAGACCATTTTTCGAAGGACTCTCATTTCCAATGCTTCTAACTTCGGGGTAAGGTCAGAGCCACTATAAGCTATATGTGAGGTATAGAAGATACTAAAGTGGACTGGGGTTGACAATGGGTGCCATCTACCCGAAACTTCAATTCGCAATGCAGACGACAATTGCAATTGTTGCTGACTGCGACGATACTCTTGCCCCTGATACGACTGGTCAGCTACTTCGTGAATTCGGCGTCGAACCGCGAGAGTTTTACGATGCTGCTGACACCTTTGTGACAGAGGGCCTCTGTGACCCCTCCTTGGGATACATGTATGAAATGGTGCGTCGCGCCCAAGCATCTAGCGGACCACTGTCAGGCTTGAGTCGAGAGCGCATAGAAGCTGTGGCTCCCAACCTTACATTTTTCGACGGCGTGCCTGACTTCTTCACACACATTAAACAGGAGATTGAGAACGACTCCATTTTCAGAGCCTCTGGTGTGCGTGTTGAACAATACGTTATTTCATCAGGTATACAAACGCTTCTAAAGGCCAGTGCCCTAAGTGGCGTTACGCCCTACATTTGGGGAAGCGACTTCATATATGACGACGACGGAACAATCACTTTCCCGAGCCGGGTAATCTCTTTCACTGAGAAAACGCGGTTTCTCTATATGATCCACAAGGGCGTTGTAGGCTCAGCTTATGATAAGCATCCATACGCAGTTAATACTCCGATGAAAGAGGATGAACGCCCTGTTCCTTTCAGCCACATGATATATCTCGGTGACGGACCGAGTGATGTCCCTAGTATGTCCTTAATCAATTCTCACGATGGCATTACTATAGGCATAGTACAGGAAGATAGGGTTGATAAGAAATGGGCACTTAGCTATGGACGTAGGGCTCTTGTCACGGCACGTCCAGAGTTCCAAGAGGACGGAGATGCCTATACCACGATCCTTAGCGCAGCGCGAGAAATCGCCAACAAGATCGCCAACAGAGGTAGTACCAACCATCCACAGCCGCAGCATTAACTCAAGGAGGCCCCAATGCAACAACACAGAGCTGTTCCTACTACGGAGGAACTCATGCAGGAGGCACGGATCACCCCTGGGCATATGCGGCGTATTCGTAGCGGCAGTGTCCTTGTGGTCTTAGTTTTGCAAAACGACCGCATCCTGGCCTATCGCGACGATGAAACAAAGCCGTTTGGGATGTTGCGCTTTGGAGGCCCATATTCAGGAGCAATCTGGATAGACGAGCGTCTTGTTGGCGAGTACGGCCAAGATATTAACGGGCAAATTGTCGTCGTCGATGTTGACGCAGGCTTTTTGCAGCCCGATTCTCGGCGAGTCAAAGACCCTATCGAAGTCCTGACAACCCATGCAGGTGGTTCGTAGGCCCGGTCCGTCCTCTCAATAATTCGTTCCCACTCGTAGGCGTCCTCCCCCAGTCCACACGACCTACCTGCCGATAATGTATCAGTGTGACCCTGCTGGCTCTTATCCACGCCGCCAAATGACTACCGGGTGTGTCCCACTGACCTTACCCCCGGAAACAGTAGCAGCGGCGAGGAGAGCCCACTTGGCTGGACTCGAACTGCTCAAATGCGGCTGAGGCAACAGACCTGTCTCTCAACCATCGAGCTACTTGATTGAATCAGAATCTATAACCCATGAGTAACGCAGTTTTTGGTGTCGATTGACTAATATGTATGGACAGGCTCACCACGAGCGGTAATGTGGCCTCCAGTCCCTATCCACCTATTTTTACAGCAATGGCGTGTTAGGCTCACGCTTCATTGGCGAGGCGGATTTGCGTAATCGCCTCAGTGAGGTAAAATAACGGCGCGGATTCCAATGCTGAGCTACTGAGAGGTGAAAGAATGGCGCAAGTAATGGAAGACAGAGTTGTCGTAGACTTTTCGTCCGGCTGGCCTGGCTCCGTCGCCACAATGGTGTTGTCGGACTTTGGAGCGGAGGTAATCAAGGTCGAGCCGCCTACTGGAGACCCGTACAGGGCGTTCCCCCAGCACCTTCTGTGGAACCGTGGCAAGAAGAGCATTGTTCTGGACCTGGAGACGGAGGATGGCAGGGCAAAGGCCCAGCAACTCGCTGCTCAGGCCGACGTGGTAATCGAGAGCTTCGCCCCCGGCCAGGCCGACGCCCTTGGCATTGGCTACGATACCCTGAGCGCCAATCGACCCGACCTGGTCTACTGCTCCATTTCCGCCTTCGGTCCCAAGGGGCCGTACGCCAACTACAAACCCTACGAGAGCGTCGTCGCCGCCAAGGTGGGAAGATACTCGGTCTTCACTGGACAGGCTGGGCGCCCCGGCCCACACTACGCCGCGGTGAACATAGCAGGTCACGGTACGACAATGGCCGCCCTTCGAGGCATCCTTTCCGCCCTTATCGTACGCGACAGAACCGGAGTTGGGCAGAAGGTCGAGACCAGCCTCATGCAGGGAATCACCGCCTTCGACATCAGCAATTGGTTGATATGGCAGATGATGATCAATTTCCCGGACAGGTTCCAGGACGACCCCCAGTCGGACCCCAACAGGCAGCCCGGCGTGGGCTATCAGCCCATCCGCACCAAGGACGGGGAATGGATACAGATGGCCAACATAATTGTCCGGCTGTTCCGCTCCGCTATCGAGAGCATGGGCCTGGGCGATGTGCTGAAGGACCCGCGCTTCGAGAAGGCCCCTACCCTAATGCCCGAGGAGCGCGAGGAGCTGCGGGCCATGGTGATAAAGCGCGGCCTGGAGAAGACCAAAGACGAGTGGATGGACATCTTCGTCAACCAGACCTCCAACGTGGCCGCCGAGCCCTTCCATACGACACAGCAGGGGATGAATCACCCCCAGGTGGTGCACAACCGGCACGTGGTAGAGGTGGACGACCCCAGAGTGGGCAAGATGAAGCAGTTGGGCGTACTGGTCAGGATGAGCGACACCCCCGGCTCGGTTAAGGGCCCCGCGCCAGACCTTGGTCAGCACACCGATGAGGTGCTGGCAAAGCTGGGGAGCGCGCCGGCCCGCAACGGCAACGGCGCGTCGTCCGCGGCGGCGCTGCCGGCGCATCCCCTGGAGGGCATCACCCTTCTGGACCTCTCCACCGTCATCGCAGGCCCCCTCGCGTGCTCCCTCACCTACGAGCTTGGCGTGCGGGTGATACACGTGGAGACCCTGGAGGGCGACACCATGCGCCGCAACTTCGACGGCCTGGGCGGCAACCGGACACAGGCGGGAGCGGAGAACCTCTCCATCAACCTGCAGACCCCTGAGGGAAAGGAGGTTTTCCAGCGACTGGCGGCCAAGGCCGATGTCATAGTCCACAACATGCGCCCCGGCGCGCCTGAGCGACTTGGCGCAGGCTACGAGCAGGTTCGTGAGATCAATCCCAACATCGTGTACATTTACGCAGGCGGGTACGGCGATTCAGGCCCGCACTCCCATCGACCGGCGATGCACCCCATCGGCGGCGCGGTTATTGGCGGGGCGATGAACCAGCTTGGCCGCGGCGTGCTTCCGCCCGCAGATCAGCCCATGTCCGTGGAGGAGATCCAGGAGGTAGCGCGCAGGCTGGGGCGCGCCAACGAGACCAACCCCGACCCCAACTCCTCGATGGTCATCTCCACCGGCGTGCTACTGGGACTCTACGCCCGGGAGAGGTTCGGCGGCTCCCACTACATCCTGTCCACAATGATAGGCGCCAACGCCTACGCCAACGCGGACGACTTCTTCTCCTACGAGGGCAAGACCGAGAGGCTCGCGCCGGACGCCGACGGGCACGGGCTGCACGCCCTGCATCGCCTGTACGAGGCCCAGCGCGGCCATGTCTTCGTCTCCTGTCCCTTCGAAGAGGAATGGCAGTCCCTGTGCAACGCCCTGGGCCGCAGCGATCTGCTGGAGGACGCCAGGTTCAAGACCCGCGCCGACCGCATGGAGAACGACGACTCCCTGGTGGAAGAGCTGCAGAAAGCCTTCGTGACGCGGCTGCCAAAGGAGTGGGAGGAGTCCCTGATAGCCGCAGGCGTCGCTTGCGTGGAGGTTGAGGATAGCGGGATGTTCAACTTCTTCTCCCAGGACCCCCACGTTGAGGAGAACGGCTTCATCAGGCCGGCGAATAACCCTCGCATAGGCGATTACTGGCGGTACAGCCCAATGGTGGAGCTGTCCAGGACGCCGACACGCGTGGGCTCCGGGCCGCTGAGGGGACAGCACACCCGCAGCATCCTTGAGGAGATTGGCTATTCGAACGAGGAGATTGAGAACCTCTACAGCAACCGCATCGTGGACTCGGAGGAGCCGACGGTGTGGGGAGATGCCGGTCACTAGAGTCTGAACAAAGCCGTGAGGCGAGGAAAATGACGCGAATGACAAGACGGCTGCAGATGCTGGGCATTGCGCTTGCGCTGATGCAGCCGGTGCTCCTCGCGGCATGCGGCTCCGAACAGGCACCCTCTACATCCACCGGCGCGAACCCGACTGCGACTACGGCGGGAAGGGACGCGCCAACCTCCGCCGAAACGGACCGGGAAGCGCTGGTGGCGCTATATAATTCCACGGACGGCCCCAACTGGGATGACGCCCAAAACTGGCTGAGTGACCGGCCCCTCCGCGAATGACACGGTGTCGACACCGAGGAAGGACGCGTAACATATCTCTGGCTCACCTATCAAGAATTGAACGGAGAGATTCCGAAGGAGTTGGGCAACCTCACCAAACTGGAAAGACTGCGCCTCCGCAACAAAGATCTGAGCGGCTGTGTGCCTGGGGCTTTAGAAGGCCTGGCGAAAGGGTCGTCGGACTTGGGTGACCTGCCCTTCTGCTGAGGCGCATGGCCTCAGCCAGCGGCGGCCGGCATACCGTTAAGGATGCTGCGCAGGGTATCTCCCTACAGAATGGGGCCTGTGGACTTGCGCGCTGCGCTATTTTGTGCGCGAATGAAGAGCTTTTTCGGAATGCATTTGCATTTTGATATGCATATCCGCTAGAATCTAGGCCGAGCAATGAAGAGGATGCCATTTGCCACCGGATGGCTGGTCCCGCTGAGTCTTGCTGTAGCGCTGGCTCCTCCAGCAGTTGTGGCGGCCTGCGGCTCGGAAGAGCCGAGGGTCCGGGGGAAGGCGGGTCACTAAGATATGCTCGCTTGGTGATCCGTGCAGCCTTAAGCGCGTGGCGCTTTTGGAAGCGCCTCGCCCGCGTATTACCCCTTTCTGCTTAATGAAAGCCAAAGGGGTGAAGATAATGACAGGTAAGCAAATAACGAGATGGGTTACCTTACTGGGACTTGTCCTAGTGATGGTTCTTCTTGCGTCTCCATTGGCCTGCGGCTCGGAAGAGCCGACGCCCAGGCCTTCGCCTACCATTGAACCCACACCCACGCCGTCGCCCACCATTGAACCTACGCCTACGCCCAGCCCCACTCCGGAGACGACCTCCACCGAAACGGACCGCGAAGCTCTGGTTGCCCTTTACAACGCCACAGACGGCCCCAATTGGACAAGCAACACAAACTGGCTGAGCGAAGAGCCCATTTGGGAATGGTACGGCGTTATCTGTGACGGTAACCATCGCGTTATTTCATTGATGCTCCGGGATAACTGGTTGAGCGGAGAGATACCTGGGGAGTTGGGCCGGCTATTCAAACTTGAACAGATGTACCTGAGCGGGAACCGTTTGATCGGGGAAATACCACCAGAACTGGGAAGTCTTATAAATTTGAGGTATCTATACCTCTATGGAAACCGGTTGAGCGGGAAGATACCGGGGGAACTGGGCAATATCGCCAACCTCCGAACTATGTATCTCCACGATAACGAGCTGATCGGAGTGATACCGAGGGAGTTGGGCCGGCTATTCAAGCTGGAACAGTTATTCCTGAGTCAAAACAGGTTGACCGGTGAGACGCCCAGGGAGCTTGGCAACCTCCCTGAACTGGAAGCCCTGTACCTGTTTGGGAACCACTTGGATGGGGAAATACCTCGTGAGCTTGGCAACCTATCCAAATTGATAGAGCTGCATCTCGATGAGAATCACCTGAGCGGTCAGATACCGATGGAGTTGGGTCAGCTCACCGACCTGGTACAGTTATCCCTGAGTGGAAACATATTGAGTGGGGAGATACCGCCCGAATTGGGCAACCTTACCAATTTGGACTATCTGTACCTGTTTGGGAACCGGTTGGACGGATGTATACCGGCCAATCTGCGAGACGGATTGAGAATCCGAAGTTCCGATTTGGGCGGTCTCCCCTTCTGCGCATGACCCGGTTTCTCAACCGGAGGCGGCCAGCATCTCGTCCAGAATGTTGCGCAGGATGTCCTCGTCCCGGATGGGGCCGGCGAACTTGCGCGCCACCCTGCCCTGCGCGTCGATGAAGAACTTCTCCGGGATGCCCTTCACCCCGTAGTCCACCAGTATCGCGCCCTCGGAGTCGCGGCCCGAGGGATAGGCTACGTCGAATTCCTGGAAGAACTGATCACAGCCCTTGGTCGTGTCCCAGATACAGACGCCCAGAAACTCAACGCCTCTTTCGCGGTACTCATCGTACACGCTATTGAGGATGGGCGCCTCCTCAATACACGGCGGGCACCAGGATGCCCAGAAATCCACAAGCACCACCCTTCCCCTGAGGTCGCCAAGGCTGACTGAGCCGCCCTGCAGAAGCTCCAGGGTGAAGTCCGGCGCGGGCTTCTCCTCAATGCTAACCTCCCCGAAGTCCTTGTTGACTCCCAGGGATCCGGGCTCTCCGCCGGAGCGGAAAAGCGCCAGGCCCAGCAAGGCGAGGAAGGCGGCGAACACGACCACGGATGATGTCAGGATTACTGCGCGCCCGCTCAAGGCCCTGACTCCTTGCCCTCTTCAGGTTGCGGCCCCGAAGCCATATCGTTCTCACCGGGATCTCCTATCCCGCGCAACGCCTGGCCTTTAAGCGCCAGTCTCTGCTGCAAGTACTCCCCTTCTTCAAGCTCTTGGCGCTGGAAACTGTCGTCCAGACGCGCCATAGCTTCCACCAAGGCGCCGCGTTGAGCCGGATCGCCCAGCGCCCCTACCACCGCGACCGCTGGCTCTCTTCTCTGGAGCAGGACGTAACCCAGAAGGGAAAGCAGGGCCACACCAAAGGCCGATGGAATAGCGATCTGAACAAACCGCTCCTGAGACGCCGATTTCTGCCATCTCTTCCACAGTGGCGGCTGCGGGAGGCCGGAGAATTCCAGGTCCACCTTCGCTCCCACGTCCAGATCGTTGGCCTCAAGCTGAAGGTAGTCCTGATCGCCCAGTGTCACAGGTTCGGTCTCCTCCAGGCCGGCGCCGCTCACGCTGCCCAACCCCGAAAGGAGCAGCACGCGGAAGGTCTCCGCGCCAAAGGGGAAGGACTGGGTGTAGGAGATCTTGCCACCCTCATAGGCCGCCTGATAGGTGTACGCGATCTCGTAGGAGCCCGGTGGGACCGGCGTCGTCATGGCGAACCCTAGGTCTATCTGGAGAATACTGCCGCCTCGCAGGTTGCTCTGAACGTCCACCCCTCCCGCCGAAAGGGGGAGAGAGAACCTTAGGAAGCTCATCATTCCGGCTTGAGGGACATCCGGAACGAAGGTGCGGTCTCCGGAGTTCTCAAGGCCCACCAGCGCAAGCACGTTCATAAGGCCGGTGTCGGCGTCTGCCCCGTTGATCACCAAGGTGTGCACCTTCACCCTCACCGCCTCGCCGTCGCTGGTGCTCTCGTACACCAGCAGCTCCACAGGCTCCGGCGGCAGCGGAAAGTCCCTCTCGAAGAAGTAGAAGCCCTCGGCATATTGGGCGCTGAGGATGTAGCCTATGCCAAAGCCTCCGGGCACACCATCGAAGCTGAAACGGCCGTTGGCGTCGCTCACGGTATTCATGGATTCAATCCGCTCTCCCAGCCGGTACACGTCCAGGGTCACCGGTAAAGCGACTGGGACTTCCGCCCCGGGAGTGCCGTTGCTTATAACGCCCTGGACTGTCGCCGTATCCTGGGCGTATACGGAGGGCTGGGGTAAACCCAACAGCAAGAGAAGCGCCAACCCAAGCAGGCCGCCGCTTACTGCTCTGCCCACGACGCCTTCCCATCTGCTGAAGTAGTTTCCCCGATTGTGGTTTCTCGACCCAGGGGCAGCTCACACCTTGGGCACAGCTCAGCGACCGCGTCCACCTCCCTGCCGCACACAGCGCAGATGGTGGTCTCTTTCACACTGCCCCATGACCTGCGCAGCTCCAGCACCTCTGACTCCAGATCGTCCTCCAGACTAGCTTGAGCCTGGTGCAGCTGCTCCTGATCGCGTATGGCGCGTGCGGCGTCAATGCGGTACGCCGCCAGCTTCTCCTCGTACTCCTGGTCGGGTATGTTCCCAAGCTCATGGTCCAGTACAAGGGTCTTGATGTCGTCGTATATCCGGCTGCGGCGCAGCGCCACCTCGCTCAGCGGGTTATGCGACGGCGCTGTGTTAGGCGCGGCGCGGCTCCGCCTGAGTACAGGCCAGGCCAGGAGCAGTATGGCAAGGAAGGCAAATGACAGACCCAGAAAGAAGGCCATGCGCCGTCACCCGTCTGAGGAACAGGACTCTGGAGTCTTGCTCGTGGGCATGGCGCTCACCTGGCGACAGTGCCGGATTGAGGTACCGCTTCGCCGACGGGCGCGCGTGCGTAGAGGGTCGCAGGCTCTCTCTGGGGCCACAGGGCCACCAGCACGCCCAAGATAAGGAGCGGGCCGGCAACCCACATCCACATCACTAGGGGATTGACGAATATCCTGAACAAGGCGCGCCCGTCGTCCAGAAGCTCGCCCGGAATGATGTACAGGTCCTCCACAGGCGTAGAGCGAATGGCCGCCTGGGTCGAGGCCATATTGAAGCTGGGGTAGAAGTCGCGCTTGGGATAGTAGGCTCCCAGGAAGCTATCGCCTCTAAAGACGTGAACTTCCGTCCTTGCCTCAACGCGGTCCACCTTGTCCACAGCCGAGGAGCCTATGTATTTTATGGAGTACCCACCTATTTCCGTGGCCTCTCCCGGAGAGAGCGCCACGTCCCTCTGTATGCCGTAGAAGGATGAGCCGGCCACCCCCAAGGCCAACAGCACCACAGCAAGATGCACAACATAGCCGCCGTATCTGGGACGGTTTCCGGCGATGAGCCTGGCGAAGGCAATCGGATAGCTCTCCCCCCGGCCATGTCTCGAAATAGCGCCTCTAGCCCACTCCCGCACGATGCCCGCGGTGACAAATGAGCAGAGTCCGAAGGCCGTCACGGCATACGGATTGCGTACGCCCAGCGCCAGCAGCAGCGCTACCACCAGAACAGCGACGGCAACGGGCGCGAGCAGCGCCTGTCGCACAGTCTTCCAGGAAGCCCGACGCCAGGGAAGGAACGGAGCGACGCCCATCAGAAAGATCAGGGCCAGGAAAATCGGACCGTTCACCTGGTTGTAGAATGGCTGCCCCACGGTGATGGTCTCTCCCTGGAACAATTCAGAGATCAGTGGATAAACAACTCCCCACAGCGTCACGAAGGCCACGCCAAGGAACAGCAGGTTATTGACCAGAAAAGCCCCTTCCCGCGACAGCGCCGATTCCAGGGTCTGGGCGCTCCTCAGGCTGTTGTATCGCCAGAAGAATATCGCGAAGGAAATGAGCATAGTGACGCCCATGAACATGAGGAATATCCAACCCAGCGTGGAGGCGCCAAAGGAGTGAACCGACGGCACAGGCCCTCCC
The DNA here is from genome assembly GCA_965261605.1 of Dehalococcoidia bacterium. Taxonomy (GTDB): domain Bacteria; phylum Chloroflexota; class Dehalococcoidia; order Lucifugimonadales; family UBA2985; genus DAOUJW01. The sequence continues at coordinate 150,620 of OZ253466.1, forward strand.
CGGTTGATGAACATCCCGAATTGGGCGAACCCAAAGGCGATGATTAGCAAAGCCAGGTTCCACATACGGAACATCCCTCGGCGCTTCTGCACCATGATGGAGTGGATGAAGGCGGTAGCGACAATCCAGGGCATGAATCCGGCGTTCTCCACCGGGTCCCAGGCCCAGTACCCGCCCCATCCAAGGATGGTGTAGGCCCACCAGGCCCCAAGCAGCAACCCAATTCCCAGGAGCGCCCACGACAGTATGCCCCATGCGCGGCCTGCGTCCACCCACTCGTCGCCCGTCCTCCCGGACAGCATAGCGCCCATCGCAATGGCGAAGGGTACGGTGAAGGAGATTAGCCCAGTCATCAGCATGGGCGGGTGTATGAACATGCCCGGATGGGTAAGAAGCGGGTTTATACCCCGACCGTCCGACGGCGCGAAATCAAGGCGCTCGAAGGGGTTGGCCAGGAACACCATCACCGCCACAAAGAACACCAGGACCAGCATGAGGACGGCGTTAACGTAGGGCAGGCTGGGCTTCAGAGCCTTGGGACTGAAGAATACGGCGACAGCCGCCAGAACAGCCAAAGCGAAGGCGATGAACAGAATCGAGCCCTCGTTGCCGGCGTAGAAGGCAACCCATATATACTGGGGATCCATCGCTCGGTTGCTGTGCTCCGCCACATATTGCACCTGGAAGTCTTTGGACACGAACGCGCCCACCAGACCGACCGTAGATAACCCCAGCGCAATGGGCGCGAGATAAGTGGCGTTGAGGGCGCTCCTGACAAGCTGCGGAGCGCCCCTGCCCGCCCCCACCAGCGATCCCATCACCGAGTAGGATGCCAGCGCCAGCGCCAAAAGCAGCGTGATGTAACCCAGATCCGCCAAGACTAGACCGTCCTTTCGCCGGAGGCTTCTTGTTCTGAGCCATCCGTCAGGATGTTCGAAGAGGCCGACTCGCCCAACGGGGCAAGCCCTTGGATCTCCCTGTCCACTGCGGAAAGATAAGGCTCCAAGTCGGCCTCATCCGCCCGGCCGTCCTCCGGAGCATCGGAGTCGTGCGACCTTCGCATCGCCCGCAGGGCTACTGCCAGGACCAGACCCCCGAATACCAGTGCGATGGGCGGAACAACCCACACCAGCAGATTGAACCCGCTTCTAGGCGGCTCCGCGAGCACCCCGGTCCCGTACCTGTCCACAAAGAACTGGAATATCTCCTCCCGGCTCTCCCCAGCTGCCAGCTTCTCACGCACGATGTCTCGCATCTGCTTGGCAAGCTGCACCTGCGACTGGTCGATGGTCTCGCTAGGGCAGACAGGGCACATGAGTTTTTTTCCTATCCCCTGGGCCAACTCCTCCATCTCTTCAGCCGACTTGGTCTCCGTCTGGCTGGCGCAGCCCGCCACAAGTACAGCCAGACCTGCGATAGAGATGATGGTCAGCAGCCGGCTCTTTGTCCACTGCGGGGTCGAAGCGGCCGTCCTTTCTCCCGGACGGCGGTTCACGGCGCCGGCTCCAAAGCGCCCACACGCTCAATGATTTGTCGGGCTGCCCTGTACTCCTCCTCAGTATCCAGGTCCATGAAGGAAGTCAACTCCGGGTCCAGGTCAAGGAGGTCACAGCCATCTATGGAGTGGACTTTGCAGGCTGCAAGCAGGGCTTTCAGTGACGTATTCCCTTTATCCAGCAGCCCTAACGCCGTGGGCAGGCATCCGATGGAGTAAAAGGCGTGCAGGGGTTGAATGCGCTCTCCCACGTATGCCGCCAGCACGTCACAGTCTTCAAGGAAACTCGCCATACGCCGGATGACCCGCGGCGACAGGAAGGGCATATCGCAGCCCACCGCAAAGCACCACGGTGCATCGGAGGCTGAGAGTCCCCGGGTCAATCCCACAAGTGGGCCTTGCTCGTCTCGATCGTCAATGAGCAGCGTGACGCCCAGGTCGACCAGACGCTCCCGGTCGCGGCCCACCACGTACACCGTCTTAAACACAGGCCGCAGAGTCGCGACCACCGTCTCGATGAGCGTAGCGTTCCCGAATGGCAGATGCGCTTTCGGCGCACCCATACGGGCGCTTTGGCCTCCTGCAAGGACTATGGCGTCCAGGTCTCGCAATTCAGATTGGCTAGTCACGCCCGTCCGCACTTCTCCAAAGCTGTAGACATATCCAAACTATTGTAGCACACCGACCGCGCGGGGAAGGCAGCTGCTGAAGGTAATATCAAAGCGGTGCATACCCGCTCATTCGGTTCGACACGCTCGCTCTCGTATCAAGTACGGGACAAGCTAAGCTGGCAGTCCATGCAGGTTAGGTGGAGCGGAGTCACTTCGTCCGCCCGGAGCACTTCTACGTCTGGCTTTTTTCGAACCGCAAATGACATTTCGCGTCATAAGGCTCTCCAGTGTCCAACATCAGGTTGGAGTGTCAGGTTTCCGCACGTTTCGCAACGTGCGAGAGATTACACCGCGGGCAAAGGCGACGCCAAAGGCGATGAGACCAGTCGCGCCAGCGCCGCCAATTGCAACGACGCCTATCGAGTTGACACTGCCGATAGCGACAATGCCTACCGAGTTGACGCCGCCAACAGCAATGAGGTCGACCGCCTTAACCCTGCCAAATGTGAGCCTGTCTGGAAGGTTCATGCAGGCAATGTACCAGCGCAACTTATCGGTGACAAGGCCTCACCGGTGTTGATGTTCCCGGAGTGTGTTGGTAATTGAAAACTACACCACCCAAGCACCAGACCATTCCTGGGAAGGGAGACCTTTGAATAGGGAATTATATACAGTTTTACCCGGTAGGTGGAGTTGATGGCTCTAGTTTGCTTTTCAGATAATCTTTTAGAGAGAGGGCGTAAGCTCGTACTGCTTCCATTCTTTCTCGGCGTACACCGATGGGTGGAGGCTGATGCAGAATGTCGGCTATCTCACTCACCAGGATATAAGCCTCGTGGAGATTGCCTGTGTGCGTAGCTAGAAGAAATGCGCTGCCGAACAGTCTTAAGTCATCAGAGATAAGGATGTCATCAGAGGTGGGGAAAATGTCCAGCTTTTCCACGATTGGACTCCTTTCAGTCTGTAGCATTAGTGGAGTTGTCTTGTGACGTTTTTTCGCTTTCTTCTCTAGGCGGAAATAGTCCAATCTCGATAGCCATTATATCATCTCCCGTCTCTTGGAAGATACGAGTAGCTTCATTGCGCTTGTTGAGCCAATCAAGTTGCTCCTGGCTAAGTCCGGGTTGCCTAAATGGGTTGTCAGTCCAGCGAGAGTGTGCCATTGAATCTCCTTTCATCTTAACGCCCTACAGCTAGGGCTTGAGTTTGTTCCCACTGCCCACGTTCTGCTTTGAGTACCTCAACGTTGAGTTGCTTGCTATCAGCTAGGACGTGCTCCCATAGATGGTCTCCAAAGCGAAGAGCGTAGATGGATCTAGAGAAGCCGTCGGTTGCCATAGTTTCGCCGTCCAAATCTATGGACAAGATAAAGGTAGGTTGCTGGTAGGTCGGGCTGACAGAGAGGGTAACACCTCTGCGCTTAAAGCTCTTCCAAGCAGTATCGGATATTGGTTGCCAGCCGTGAAGGTCAGCATAACGTCTACTTTCCCGATAGCTACGCCGGGTATCTATCCCAGCCCAGAACTTAAGTGTGAGACCGAGCAGGAGGCTGAACCACCACGTCGGCCAAGAGATTATTATGAGAACGCCCCACAGGGACGGCTCCGTGGATTCGGTGGGGAAGCCGATGAGAAGGCATATGAATCCCAACAGGCCGTTGGGAATGAGTGACCACAGGAGCCAGGTGCCGAGTTTCCCTTTAGTGCTTAGCAAGGTTCCGCCCCCTTCAGACTAGGTTAGGACTACTTGCTACAGCGAGTCACAAACCTCATGCGAGCCTGAAAGGGGCGATGAAACGGAAGAAAGGGAATAGCAATCATTATGCCTCCTAGTCGGCTCGCACAAGATTATGTAAGAGGCTTGATGCCTCGCTGTAGCAAGCGAAGGGTAGCATAGTATGATGGGAGTTGCAATTAGATTACGGAGAGTCTGGGTCAACATTGCAGTGCTATGTTCTACACTGATCCCCCCCCCAGATGACCAGAGAAGGAACCCAGTCAATTGATGGAGCGCCGGGTAAAACGGTATATAATTCCCTTTGCAAAGGTCTCCGGAAGCAGGGGGGTCTATCGTCCACTATTACAGGGATCCTCGATTCGTGCTTACGCAGGAATTGGGGAAGAAAGGCGTAGTATCCCAAAGGAGTTGGCAATACCAACACGTGTATGGGACGCCCCAGTTCCAGTCATATTGACCATTATGCCGTATAGCAGTAATATGTTGTTGCAACCCATTGCAGAAGACACCTATGACCAGACACAACGCCGTATTGGAGACGCTCCGGGAGGCGGGATACCGCCTGACCCCTCAACGTGTGATGGTGCTCCAGGCCATCGCTGAGAGCGATGTACACCTGACGGCCGAAGCCATTCACCAGCGCGTCATAAAGCTGTACCCCTACCTGGACATCGCCACCGTCTACCGCATCCTTCAGCTTCTCAAGCGGCTGCATCTGGTGACGGAGATTGACCTGGGGGACGGCTCGGCCCAGTACGAGGTGGCGGAGCCCAACAAACACCATCACATGGTCTGCCGAGGGTGCGGCCGCACCTTTGACCTGAGCCCCTCGTATCTGGAGGAGTTCCGCACGCGCCTGATAAAGGAGTTCGGATTTGAGCCGGACCTGGAGCATTTCGCTGTCGGTGGAGCCTGCGCCGAATGCGCACCCAAGTAGCAGAGGGCGCATGCTTGCCGGGCAGGGTCGTGGTCCTGGTGATAGCCCTGCTTCTGCTAGCTATGGCCTGCACGCCGGGCGAGGAGAACGACGCCGTAGAAGAGGTAGATGACAGGTTAAGAGTGGTTACCACAGTATCCCCTATCACCAGCCTGGTTGAGAACATCGGAGGCACACGCATTCGCCTGGAGGGAATCGTGCCGGAGGGCGTCAACTCACACACCTTTGAGCCGTCGCCGTCGACCGCAGCCATCCTGTCGGAAGCCGACCTGTTCGTCGCCAACGGCCTCTTCCTGGAAGAGCCCTCCATAGAGATGGCCAGCGCCAACGCAAAGGACGGCGCAGTCATACTGACCCTGGCAGACAAAGCAATCAGCACAGACCAGTGGGTGTTTGACTTTTCCTTCCCGGAGTCCGACGGGAGTCCCAATCCCCACCTGTGGACCTCTCCCCCACTGGCGCTGAGATACGCCGAGCTCATTAGAGATGAGTTGGCCGCCCTCGACCCGGACAACACCGGCTACTACGACGCCAACCTGGCCGCGCTCACGGAGCGCATTGAGGACTTTGACCGGAGAATAACCCAGGCGGTTGCTACCATCCCCCAACAGAACCGGAAGCTGCTGACCTACCACGACTCCTTCCCCTATTTTGGCCCCAGATACGGGTTCGAGATCATCGGCGCGGTGCAGCCTTCGGACTTCACGGAACCCTCGGCCCGAGAGGTGGCCGCGCTGATAGACCAAATCAGGGAGTCGGGCGTCCCGGCCATATTCGGTTCGGAGGTGTTTCCAAGTCCGGTCATGGCTCAGATCGCGAAGGAGGGCGGCGCCGAGTTCGTTGACCAACTGCGGGACGACGACCTGCCCGGCGCGCCCGGAGATCCGCGTCACACATACCTGGGGCTGATACTGACCGACGTGGAGATTATCGTCACCGCGTTGGGCGGCAGCATCGAAGCCCTGGAAGGGTTTGACCCGAGCCTGGTATTTGAAGGAGACAGCGGGGCGAAATACCCCCAGTAAGGTACGCAATTGCTTCATCCAGTTCCCCACGAATACAGACAAGAGCCTCCCATTGTGGAGTTGAGGGGCGTGACCTCCGGCTACGACGGCAGGCACGTGCTCAGAGACGTTAGCCTGAGCATAATGCCCGGTGACTTTGTTGGCCTGCTTGGTCCCAGCGGATCGGGCAAGAGCACGCTCCTGCGCTGCATCCTCGGAACCGTTGACATCTACCGGGGCGAAGTTGTGGTTGAGGGCCAGTCGGTGACCCGCAAGAGGCCCCGCGCCGGGTACGTGCCGCAGCTGGAGACCATAGATTGGAGCTTTCCCGTGACGGTGCATGAAGTGGTGATGATGGGATGCACAATGGATAACCCTCTGTTCCCCTGGCACCGCCGCCGTGAGAAGGAGCGGGCCTCGCACATAATGGACCGGCTGGGCATATCCAGGCTGGCGGGCAGGCACATCCGCGAGCTGTCCGGCGGCGAGCAGCAGAGGGTCTTCCTCGCCCGTGCCCTGGTCAGCAACCCGCGCCTGCTTCTCCTGGACGAGCCAACCACCGGGGTGGACATCAAGACCAGGGACGACGTGATGCACCTCCTGGACGAGCTCAACCACGAGGACATCACCGTGGTCATGAGCACCCACGAGATCAACTCCGTGGCCGCGCACCTGCCGCGCGTCATATGCCTCAATGGCCGGCTCGTGGCCGACGGCCCTCCGGGCGAGGTCTTTACCAGCGAGATCCTCAGTCATACATACGGGGCCGAGATGCCCGTGACCCAGTACCAGGGCATTACCCTGGTGGCGGAGAGACCCCACTTCTTCGGCAGAGACAACCGCGCGCCGGCGCGCAGAGAATCATCAGGACACGGAGGATAGATCAGTGCTGGAGCCTCTTCAGTATGAGTTCTTCGTGAGAGGGCTTGTCTCAGCCACCCTGGTGGGTGGGCTGTGCGGCTTCATCGGAGTGTACATAGTCCTCAGACGCATGTCATACATAGGCCACGGCCTCTCCCATGCGGTATTCGGGGGGGCAGTGGTCAGCTACGTAATGTCCATCAACTTCTTCGTTGGAGCCAGCGTCTGGGGCTTCGTATCAGCGCTTCTCATCAATATGACAACGCGCAAGCGGATAATAGGGGCAGACGCCGCCATAGGCATAGTCACCACTGCCAGCTTCGCCGTGGGCATAGCGCTAATCAGCCGCTTCAGGACCTTCACCCGCAGCTTTGACGCGGCTCTGTTCGGCAACATCCTGGGTGTCACCAACGGCGACCTGATCGCCATCGTTCTGGTTGTTTTGGCTTCAGCCCTGATAGTGCTCGTGGGCTACAAGTTCTTCCTGTTCGCCACCTTCGATCCGGAGGTGGCCCGGTACTACGGAGTGCCGACCGGCTGGGTCGACTCCATGCTTGCGCTGGTTTTGGCGGCGACCATCGTGGTGTCGATACAGGTGCTCGGCGTGACGATGATAGCCGCCGCTATTGTGATTCCTCCCATAGTAGCCAGGCTGTTGACCAACAGCTTTGGCAGGATGATGACGCTGTCGGCGGGCGTTGGCGCTTTCTGCGGGATGGGCGGGATATACCTGAGCTACTACGTGGACGTGTCCTCCGGCGCAACGGTGGTGCTCTTCTCGGCAACGCTGTTCATGCTAGTGCTGACATTCACCAGTATCCGGGCAAAACTGGCCTCCGCCAGGGGCAAAGCCGCTACCAAGTCATCCCTCATGGACATGGAGTCAGGCTCGTTTCACTGAGCAGGGCTAAGCTCTGCACTTGTGAGCAGCTACGGATGATGCCGGAATGTACGGGCAGCAGCGGTTCATTCAGGAGAGGAACTGAAGCAGGACCGACAAGCAGCCGAGACACGCTCCCCTGTGCTATAGTGACAGCTACACAGGCGTGAGCCATCGCCAAGCCTTAGGAGACGCGCCGTAGAATCCACAAAGGAGTGAGTGCAATGCAGCCAAGGTCGTACGTGGGAACTACAGATGCGCCGGACTTCCCCTCCGGCCTGGAGTGGATCAATAGCCGAGGGGCAATCAGCCTGAAAGACCTGTCGGGCAAGGTGGTGCTGCTGGACTTCTGGACGTACTGTTGAATCAACTGCATGCACGTACTTCCGCAGTTGCGGAAGCTGGAGCAGAAGTACCCGGATGAGCTGGCGGTCATTGGCGTACACAGCGCAAAGTTCCCGTCGGAGAGAAACACTGCCAGCGTCCAACAAGCCATAAGACGGTACGAAATCCGACACCCCGTGGTCAACGACAACGAGTTCCAGGTCTGGCAGCAGTACGGTGTAAGGGCGTGGCCGACCATCATGTTCCTCGACCCTAATGGCAGGATCATCGGAAGCATCTCCGGCGAGGCCTCTTTCGAGAGGCTGGACGGCCTTCTGCAGGAGATGGTCAGTGAGTTCGATGAGAAGGGAATGCTGGATCGCACACCCCTGCAGCTGTCGGACAGCGAAGACGGAGGCGCCGGCCAAACGGCCCTCTCCTTCCCCGGAAAGCTGATTACGGACGAGCCGTCCAACCGTCTGTTCATCTCCGACTCCAACCACAACCGCATTATCGTCGCATCCCTCAACGGAGAGGTGAAGGCTGTCATTGGCAGCGGCGAGCAGGGAATCCAGGACGGCGACTTCTCGTCGGCGCAGTTCAACCATCCCCAGGGCTTGGCTCTGGCGGGTGAAACGCTTTATGTGGCGGACACGGAGAACCACGCCATCCGCAGAGTCGATCTGGCAGGCGGCGCAGTGGAGACAGTCGCCGGCAGCGGACAGCAGGCGCTGGAGTTTCACATGGGTGGAGACGGCAAGGAAGTTGAGCTAAACTCGCCCTGGGACCTGGTGCACGACGAAGGCTGGCTGTACATCGCAATGGCCGGCTTTCACCAGCTGTGGGACATGGACTTGTCCACCGGCGAGATTCAACCCATCGCCGGGACGGGCCGCGAGGGTCTGCTCGACGGCCCCGTGGAGTACGTCTGGCTTGCGCAGCCCAGCGGCATCACGACAGACGGCCGGAGGCTCTACTTCGCCGACAGTGAGACCAGCTCCGTCAGGATGATGGAGCCCGGCGAGGACGGCCGCGTTGACACTATAGTAGGCCGAGATCTGTTCGAGTTTGGAGACGTGGACGGCGTTGGAGACGACGTGCGCCTGCAGCACCCCATTGGCATCGCGGTCCTTGAGGGCGCTCTGTACGTGGCTGACACCTATAATAACAAGATCAAGCGGGTGGTCCCGGAAGATCGAAGCGCTGAGGCCGTTGCGGGCAATGGCGAGGTGGGGTTCCGGGACGGATGGGCAGATGACGCCTGCTTCGACGAGCCGGGCGGGATTCACGCAGCTGGCAATAAGCTTTACATAGCGGACACCAACAACCACGCCATCCGCGTGCTTGACCTGGAGACGGAGCAGGTTAGCACCCTGGAGCTGTCCGGCCTATAGGCGTTGCTGGTCGCATTTAACGGCAGAGTCCCTGGAGCACGTTGCAGCCTTTTACATTCTTCCCGGGATGTGTTGGCAATAGCAAATAACACAACCCAAGCAACAGACCACCCCTGCGGAAGCAGGGGTCTATGGCCCCTTATTACAGGGACTCTGGATTCCTGCTTCCGCAGGAATGGGGGAAGAAAGACATACTATCCCAACGGAGTTGGCAATATCAACAAGGATAAGAAACACCCCCTGCCGGCAATCTTGTTGACGGAGCATTTGCGTCTGGATATACTTGCATCTGGGATTCGTAAGGGGTGAACGGAACACGGAACAACGAGCGATTGTACGGCGATTGTTCCGCAGGGTAATGCCTCCGGATTCTCGTCGGTGAGTAAACACTAGGATAGACACCACAATGAAAGTAGGCATCCCCAAAGAGACCGCAGCCAACGAACGACGGGTCGCTTTGACTCCAGACATGGCTGCCAGGCTCGTGGGGGCAGGGCTGGAAGTGTCGGTGCAGTCCGGGGCCGGGGAGGAAGCGTTCTTCACCGACGAGTTGTACACAGGGGCTGGGGCCACTGTGGCGCCCGACGCGGCCGCTCTTCTGGGCGGGGCGGACGTTGTCCTGAAAGTGCAAAGCCCGTCCGTCGAGGAAGTGGATATGATGTCGCAGGGATCGGCCATCATCGCCTTCCTTCAGCCTCTGACCAACAGGGAACTGGTAAAGAAGCTGGCTGAGAGAGGAATAACCAGCTTCAGCATGGACACCGTCCCGCGCATTGCCAGGGCGCAGAGCATGGACGCCCTCTCTTCCATGAGCTCCCTCGCCGGCTACAAGGCTGCGCTTATAGCCGCTAACTCAATGGGCAAGTACCTTCCCATGATGATAACGGCCGCCGGGACCTACGCTCCAGCCAAGGGGCTGGTGCTGGGCGCAGGCGTCGCCGGTCTGCAGGCAATTGCGACGGCCCGGCGTCTAGGCGCGGTTATGCAGGCCTTCGACGTCCGGCCGGTGGTCAAGGAACAGGTGGAGAGCCTGGGCGCAACCTTTGTCGGCATGGCAGAGGAGCAGCATGTGGAAGACGCCGGGGGCTACGCCAGGGAGCTTGCCGAGGAGTCACAGCGCAAGGAGAGGGAGCTTATTCACACCCACGCCAGGGACGCGGACTTCATCATCAGCACTGCCCTGATACCGGGGAGACCCGCCCCCCTGCTAATAACCGAGGACATGGTCAAGGACATGAAGGCAGGCTCCGTAATCATGGACTTGGCAGCGGAGACGGGAGGGAACTGCGAGCTGACAGAGCCTGGCTCCGAAGTTGTCAAGTACGGCGTCACTATCCACGGGCCCCTGAATCTCCCCAGCAGTATGCCGGTCCACGCCAGCCAGATGTACTCGCGGAACATATACAATCTGCTCATGCATCTGGTGAAGGACGGAGAGCTGAACCTGGACTTCAATGACTCGATAACCCAGGGCTGCTGCATCACCAACAATGGAGAGGTTGTCTACGGTCCCGCGCAGGCATCCTGAGCGATGGAGCGGGCCGTGACCAATGAATAAAAAGGAATGAGGTAACAGGCATGAGCGAGATTACGCTGTTGTTCTCTCTGTACGTGTTTGTCTTGGCCATTCTGGTGGGGTTTGAGGTGATAACCAAGGTCCCGCCCATTCTTCACACTCCCCTCATGTCCGGTTCCAATGCCATATCCGGCATCGTGCTGATAGGCGCTCTGCTGGTAGCCGGCAATGACGGCGCGCCGTTGGTGAGCACCATATTGGGAGTGGCTGCCGTGGCTTTGGCGACGATCAACGTTGTGGGCGGATTCATGGTCACTGACCGGATGCTCCAGATGTTCAGACGACGGAGAGACGAACCGAGCTAATGGACCAGAACGTCATCTACCTCTCATACCTGGTCGCCGCAGTCCTCTTTATCTTCGGCCTAAAGCGGCTAAGCTCCCCTGCCACGGCCAGATCAGGGAATATGCTGGGCGCCACAGGTATGCTCATCGCCATTGTGGTTACCCTCCTGGACCAGGAGGTGTTGAACTACATTCACATAGCGGGTGGAATGGTTGTAGGCGCGGCCATCGGCGCTGTCATGGCAAGATCCATAAAAATGACGGCCATGCCCCAGATGGTGGCGGTATTCAACGGCCTGGGCGGCGGCGCATCTGCGCTGGTGGCCTCCGGCGAGTTCAGCAAGCTCGCAGCCGAGTCCGGCAGCATGGACTTCGACGTTTCCATAACGATAATGCTGGGTACCTTCATCGGCGCTCTCACCTTCTCCGGCAGCCTCATTGCCTTTGGGAAGCTCCAGGACCTGGTCACGTCGAGGGCCGTGAGATCTCCGATAATCAAGGTCCTCAACCCCGTCATGTTCCTGTCGATACTGGGCATGGGAGTCTACCTCGTTGTAGTGTTCAGCCAAGGCTCGGCGGTCCTCTCCGAGGTCTCGCCAGTCTTCATAGCCCTTGTAGTCGTATCCCTGCTCCTGGGTGTCCTGCTGGTGATGCCCATCGGCGGGGCTGATATGCCCGTTGTCATTGCTCTGCTGAACTCCTACTCCGGACTGGCCGCAGCCGCAGCCGGGTTCGTGCTGGACAACCCCATCCTTATAGTAAGCGGCTCGCTGGTGGGGGCATCCGGGCTGATCCTGACGACAATTATGTGCAACGCCATGAACCGCTCCATATGGAACGTTATCTTCGGGGCCTTTGGCGCGGAAGTGGCGGCGATTGGCGGGGAAGCGGCAGATGGCAGGCAGGCACAGTCCACCTCCGCCGAGGACGCCGCCATAATACTGGCGTACGCCAAGTCGGTAATCTTCGTGCCGGGGTACGGTCTGGCAGCCGCGCAGGCGCAGCACCACGTGAGGGAGCTCGCCGACCTGCTGCAGTCCAGGGGTGTCGAGACCAAGCACGCCATACACCCGGTGGCCGGCAGGATGCCGGGGCACATGAACGTGCTGCTGGCGGAGGCTGACGTGCCTTACGACCAACTCTACGCCATGGAGGACATCAACGACGAGTTCGAGAGGACCGACGTAGCCGTGGTGATAGGAGCCAACGATGTCACCAACCCAGTCGCTCGGGACGTGCCGGACAGCCCAATCTACGGTATGCCCATACTGAACGTGGACAGGGCCAGGAACATCATCTTCATCAAGCGAAGCCTCAGCCCCGGCTTCGCTGGTATAGACAATCCCTTGTTCTACAACCCCAAGACCAGGATGCTATTCGACGACGCCCGGCGGGCGCTCGTCAACCTGATCAGCGCCATAAAAGAAGCGTAACACTCTCCCCTGCCCCATTCCTCCGCAAGCGCTTCCTCGCACTTGATGCGGGAGCAAGAATCCAGGACCCTTGAGATAGGAGCCGATATACCCCTGCTCCCAGTTTCCACTAGGACAAGATTCGCAAGGGTAGATGCAAGGCGCGTCACCATTCAATGTCATTCTGAACGCAGCAAAGAATCCAAGTGGTACGACTAAGCGCTGCGTTCAAGTTGGCCAGACCCCCGGCTATAGTCAAAGGCCCTGGATTCTTCGGCGCGTCGCGCCTCAGAATGACAGTGGACGCGCCCGATGAAGCAGTTTAGCAGCGTATCGGGAATAGGCAGGTTGGGCTATAGAGCCGGCTAAAGGCTACAGATATTGTACAAACCTGTTCTGCTTGTCCACCAGGATCTTGGTCGCCTCAATGGGAACATCCGTTAGCTCATAGCCCATAATGATAAGCTCGTCCCCAACGTTTATCAGGTGAGCGGACGCCCCGTTCATCCTTATCGTGCCGGCCCCCCGCTCCCCCACTATCACGTAGGTCTCCAGCCTGGCGCCATTGGTGTTGTCCGCTATCAGGACTTTTTCGCCCGGCCACAGACCGGCCAACTCTATCAGGTCCTCGTCAATGGTGATGCTGCCCACGTAGTCCAGATTGGCCTCGGTTACCGTAGCTTTGTGAATCTTTGACCTAATTACCCAGCGCATACGGGCAGCCTCCTGATCGACAGTGTTCGGATATGTCCCATTATACAGGACTCCGGCGCTATCCTTAAACAGAAAACGCCCCATCCGCGCGGGCCTAGGCGTTCTCTAAGGTGAAGCGTTGCACCCTGCGATCGGGCCCGTGCAAGTGAAAGCAACGGAACTCTTACCTGAAAGTCTGTCGAACCAAATGAACGAAGGTAATTGGCTCATTACTTGACTTGAACGGTACGGCATTGATAGCCGCTAGCATTGGTGCTAGACTATCCCCATGACGACCATGGAAGAGCGCGTTAGCAGACTGGAAGGCGCGTACGAGCAAGTGGACCGTCGCCTCGGCGATTTGACGGAAGCCATTACTCGCTTGGACGTCAAGATAGACGCCCTCCGCAGCGACGTGGACGCCAAGTTCGATGTCCTCCGCAACGACATGGACGCCAAGCTCGATGCCCTCCGCAGCGAGATGAACGCCAAGTTCAACACGCTGATCATCGTCATGGCTACTGGCGCCGTAGGGATCACCGGCGCACTCATCACCATCGCCTTCAGGATATGACCGGCGCGGCCTAAGCTGACCCCCCTACCGCTCACGCCTTCGACCTCTCCGCACCTGAAAATAAGAACGCCCCAGCCGCATTGGCCGGGGCGTTCTTGGATGAAAAAGCGTTATGGGATCGCGGGCGTTAAATCGCCTCCTCGCCGCGCTCGCCCGTTCGCACCCTTATAACATCGTCCACGGTGCTCACGAAGATCTTGCCGTCCCCGATCTCTCCCGTGCGAGCGGTGTCTATAATCACCTGGCACACCATTTCGGTATCCGCGTCCCTGACCACCAACTCCAGCTTGGCCTTGGCCAGCATATCTATGACCACGGACTGCCCGCTCCGGCCCGTGTGAACGATGCCTTTCTGGGCGCCTCGGCCTGTCACCGAGACTACGTTCAGCCCGACGAAGCCCGCATCCGCTAGAGCGTCTTTAACCACGGTCACCTTCTCCGGGCGGATTATAGCCTCTACTCTTTTCATACGTCAGCTCCTTCTAATATATGGGCGCCATACTATCTTCAGCATTTGCGCCCGCCTTCTCTAAGTTTACCACAAGCCCAAGCCTATTGGCAGGCGAAAAAGAACGCGCCCGCTATTGCGTAAACCTGTATGCCGGCTCGTCATGCTGGCTGACGTCCAGCCCCGTCTCTTCTTCGGCATCTGACACCCGCAGTCCGATGGTCGCCTTTATGGCGAAGAGGATTATCGCCGTTACTCCGAAGGCCCAAACCCACGTTACGCCAATGCCGACCAGCTGGTACAACACCTGCGTCATGCGATCGCCGGCGCCGGAGAGGTCGCCGAAGCTGAGGTAGCCCACACCGACGAACAGTCCGGTGGCCAGCGCGCCCCAGGTGCCGCCCACGCCGTGGACTCCCCATACCGCCAGGGAGTCGTCCACCCTCAGCCTGCCCAGCAGTTTGGGTGCGCTGAAGCAGAGGACACCTGCAACCAGGCCGATTACAATGGCGGGCATGGCCCCGACGAACCCGGCGGCCGGGGTGATCGCCACCAAGCCGGCCACGGCCCCGGAGGCCGCTCCGATGACGCTGGGCTTGCCGAATATCCAGGACATCGTCACCCAGCCCAGTATCCCGGCGCACGCGGCGGTGTTGGTTACCACAAAGGCATTGACGGCCGCGCCGTCGGCTGCGAGAGCGCTGCCGGCGTTGAAGCCGAACCAACCGAACCAGAGCAGCGCCGCTCCAAGGACAACCATTGGAACGTTATGAGGCTCCATAGGCTCCCGGCCGTAGCCCAGCCTCCTGCCGAAGATGATGGCAGCCGCCAGAGCGGCAACGCCGGAGTTGATGTGGACAACCGTCCCGCCGGCAAAGTCCAACGCTCCCAGGCCGCCCAGCCATCCACCGCCCGCCCACACCCAGTGGGCCACCGGTGTGTACACGATGGTGACCCACAGAACAATGAAGACCACAAAGGCGCTGAACTTCATTCTCTCTGCAAAGGCGCCGGTCACCAGGGCCGGGGTTATGATTGCGAACATACCCTGAAAGATCATGAACACCTGGTGAGGCATAGCGTCGGAGTAGGGACCCGCTTCGGTTGCGCTTACACCGGCCAGACCAAACCAGGAGAGATCTCCTATGAACCCGCCTACGTCGGGTCCGAAAGCAAGGCTGTAGCCCCACAACACCCAGACCACCCCCACAATCCCGATGGTCATGAAGCTGTGCATTATGGTGGCCGCTGCGTTTTTGCCTCGTGCCAGGCCACCGTAGAACAGCCCCAAACCGGGTGTCATAAGCAGTACCAGGGCGGAACAGACCAGAATCCAGGCGATGTCTCCAGTGTTCATTTTTGCCTCCCTTTTGAATGCCAAAAAGCATAAAGCAGGGTTTCTCCCCTGCTGCGAGAGAAACCCTGTTATGGAGATTACTTAGTTAGCGATTAACGCTATCTACTTTGCCTTGCGTATCCGGCTGGGCAGTACAACCCACATCGTGAAAAGTCCGCCGAAGGCTACTGCACCCAGTAATGCTTCCATATTCGTCTCTCTCCTGTTTCGTATTCTTGTCTTTGTCTGTTTTTGCGTCCAGCACAACGCTGAACTTAAACCCTATTGTGAAGGGGTTTTGTTTCGCCATTATTGCCGTAATGTTAACTCTGTGTTACATCTCACCGGGCCCACTCCTTCGGATCCAGAAGTCCGGATTCCATCCACCGGCCCAAAATGCTCCCGCCTAAATGGCTAGACCGGCACAAATTGGGCGGGATGTGTGAATCTTGTGTCCGCTCATCCCCGTATCAAGTACGGGGCAGGCACTAAGCTTGTCGAAGGAAATGTGCGGACAAAATCTGGGGCGGTTCGCGAACCGCCCCTACGAGGCACCATTGCCATTTCACGCCCGCGTTTCGGATGTTGGATGGTCCGCTTCGCGCCTCCAGGGGATGCGTCGCTGTCTCCAATTGTACGCTCAAGATTATTGACTGCGTTTAGAATGACTGGGGCTGACAGTTTCCAATTGAGAATGGCGAGAGTCCAAGATAAAGGACAGCTGACCCTAATCGACCTAACCCGTCCGCTCTTTAATGCCCATCCCTCCGCCGGCACTCCCGGTACGTCGTTAACACGAACTTAATGCAACGGCAACACGGAAGAAATAACCCGGTGCTTTACTTGTGATGTTTCGCGCAAACGCTATTGCGGAGTATTTAGGAGGATTCAGTTATGAACGCAGTGAGTAGTATGTCTCGGTTAACCCCGTTCAGGCTCAGGATGATCGCGCTGATGCTGTTGGGCATTGGCATATTCGCCGGAAGCGGCAGCTTAGCCCTTGCCCAGGACACTGACCCCATCTCTGCGATCAACGATAAATTAGACAGCTTCATCCTCGTGGTGGCAGCTGCCCTGGTGTTCTTTATGCAGGCCGGTTTCGCGTTCCTGGGAGCCGGACTGATTCGATCCAAGAACACCGTCAACTACATGACCAAGTCTTTCCTTGACTTCTGTATAGCCTCTCTGGGGTTCTGGGCCTTTGGCTTCGCCCTGATGATGGGAGGCGGGGCGGCCTCCGGCTTCATTGGGTCCGACGGTTTCTTCCTTATTGATTTCAGCGACGGCGAGCTGGTTGGCTGGCTCTTCCAGATGGTCTTCGCCGGCACGGCGGCCACCATCATAGCCGGCGCTATTGCTGAGCGGACCAGGGTCAACGCCTACTTCGCCTACAGCTTCATCGTTGGCGCGGTTGTCTACCCAATTTACGGCCACTGGGCGTGGAGCGGCGAAGGCTGGCTGACCCAGATAGGCCCCGGCTTCGCCGATTACGCCGGCTCCGGTGTGGTTCACATGATTGGCGGCTTCCTTGCCCTGGCCGGCGCCATTGTGGTCGGCCCCAGAATCGGCTTCCGAGAGGGCATGGAAATGAAGGGACACAACATCCCCTTCGTGGTCATCGGCACATTCATTCTCTTCTTCGGATGGTTTGGATTCAACATCAACTCGGACACCCTTGGCCTGAACGCAGTGAACACGCTGCTGGCGGGCGCTGCCGGCGCAACCTCGGCAATCTACGTGGCCATGATGCGCAGCGGCAAGGCGGACATCGAGATGGGCGCCAACGGCGCCCTGGCAGGTCTGGTCGGCATCACTGCGCCCTGCGCCTACGTTGATCCGTGGGCGGCGGTGGTGATAGGCCTTATAGCCGGCGTCATCATGCTATTTGGCGTCAGCTTCATCAAGAACGTGCTCAAGGTTGACGATCCCGTTGGAGCGATCTCCGTACACGGCATATGCGGCGCATGGGGACTCATAGCGGTCGGTATATTCGCTGCCGGTCACAACGGCGTGGAGGGCCTGATAGTCGGCAACACCGAACAGATAGTTCCCCAGGTGATCGGAATGCTTGTGGCCATCGGCTGGGGTCTGGGAGCGGGCTTGGCGCTCTTCAAGTTCATCGACATGACTATTGGACTGCGGGCCTCCGACGAAATGCAGATGGAGGGCCTGGACATGCCGGAGCACGGCGCGTTGGCCTACCCGGAACAGCAGTAGGCGCTAGTCCCAAAACCACGGTACACAGAGCAAAGGGCCCGGTTTTCAACCGGGCCCTTTGTGATATGAAAGACACACTCCCGTAATACGCCTGAAACATAAATAGGTCAAACTGAAGGCAGCAAAACCAAGAACGAGGTGACACTGATATGGAAGCAGCACTTGGCGCAGTTGGATTCGGAGCTCTCTTCGCACTGTGGGTGGTACTTCCGAGCCGCATCCGAAAGCAGAAGCGCGACAACTAGGATTCCCACCCCATGCCAGACAGCGAGGCGCGGAGGGACCCGGCGGTATCTACCGCTTGACATCCCGCTCCTGAGTCCGCTAGTCTAGTCACCGCAAAGGCGAAGACGGAGACGAGTACGGGACCACAGGCCTCCCAGCGAGTCTGGTACGGTGCAAGCAGATGTGGCCTCCTCCCCGAAAATCACTCCTGAGTCGCTCCCCCAAAGCCCTGAAGGGCAAGTAGGCGGAGACGGAAGCCACCGTTAAAGGGCAAGGGCGTGACAGCGCTCTGAACAAGCGCCCCGAGACATCGGGGAAAAAGGGTGGTACCGCGGGCAATCTCCCGTCCCTATGGGACGGGTTTTTTATTGGAGAAAATAATGGCCCTGATCTACGATAAGGAAGTCCGAATATATAGAACCCTCTGCGGTTCCGATAACAACAACGCCTACCTCATAGTGTGCCCGGTGACTATGGAGAGCATCATCATCGACGCTCCACTTGACCCCGGCGGGCTTCTTCAGGAGGCCAGGGACACCCAGGTCAAGCTGATCCTCATCACCCACAGTCACAAAGACCACTGGGAAGGGCTGAAGGAAGTCAAAGACGCTACCGGCGCTCTGGTGGGCGCTCACACCCAGGACGCCTTCGACATACCCATACATCCGGATATTCTGATACCGGACAGAGCCGTACTCAGGGCAGGGACAATAGAGGTGAAGGCTATACACACACCCGGTCACACTCCGGGCTCCGTGTGCTACCTGGCGGGCGACAAACACCTATTCTCCGGCGATACCCTATTCGCCGGAGGTGTCGGCCACACCCCGTCCGTCGAGGAGCTTGAGCTGATGTACCGTTGCATAACGGAGAAGCTGTACGTCCTATCTGACGACACCCTCCTCTTCCCCGGCCACGGCGCGGACAGCACCGTTGGCATCGAGAAGGAGGAGTACAGGGCCCTTCGCGCCGAGCACCCCGACGTTCTGCCGCCGATCCCGGGCGAACCTTCCGGGTAGCCGGTGAAGTATTGCCAGGCATGGAACCGGGGTGGTGACGAATTCCTCCGTTACTTTACCGGACCTCAAATTCGGCTCGACCTGACCCGATCCTCCAAATAAGGAGCAAGTTGGCATGACAACAGACCAGGACAAATCGCAGACTCTCTTCAGGCCTGTCTCCAGCAGGGTCGATTTCCCGCAGATGGAGCGCGATATCCAGTCGTGGTGGGACGAGACCGGGATGATGGAGAAGTACCTGGATCGCAACAAGGACTCCGAAAAGCGGTGGTCCTTCATAGACGGTCCCATAACCGCCAACAACCCTATGGGTGTCCACCACGCTTGGGGCCGCGCCTACAAGGACCTGTTCCAGCGCTACAAGACCATGCAGGGCTTCAAGCAGCGGTACCAGAACGGCTTCGACGGCCAGGGCCTCTGGGTGGAGGTGGAGGTGGAGAAGGAGATGGGGTTCAACTCCAAGCAGGACATCGAGGCCTACGGAATCGACCGTTTTGTGGAGGCGTGCAAGGCCCGGGTGCGCCACTTCGCCGACATAATCTCGGAGCAGTCCATCCGCCTCGCCTACTGGATGCATTGGGACGACTCCTATCACACCATGTCGGACGAGAACAACTACACCATCTGGCACTTCCTCAAGACATGCCACGAGCGCGGCTGGATCTACGAGGGCACGGACGTCATGCCCTGGTGCCCACGGTGCGCCACCGGCCTTTCGGAGCACGAGATCGTCACCGAGGGCTACAAGGAGGTCGTGCATCCGGGTCTCTTCACCAAGTTCCCGCTGGAGGACGCTGACGGCGAATCGCTGCTGGTTTGGACGACCACGCCCTGGACCCTGACATCCAACGTCGCCGCCGCCGTCCATCCGGAGATGGCCTACGTCAAGGTGAAGCACGGAGACAATACGCTGTACCTCGCCAAGGCCCGTCTGGAGACCCTGGGGGGAGACTACGAGGTGCTGGAAGAGACAACGGGCGAGAAGCTGGTGGGCCGTCGTTACCGGGGCCCATTCGATGATCTGCCTGCACAGCAGGGCGTCGAGCACAGGGTAATACCCTGGGAGGAGGTGAGCGAGGGCGAGGGAACGGGGATCGTGCACATAGCCCCGGGCGCAGGAAAAGAGGACTTCGCCCTGGGCAAGGAGTTCAGCCTGCCAACCATCGCCCCCCTGGACGAGTTCGGAAACTACATCCAGGGCTTCGGCTGGCTGACCGGGCGCAACGTCGCCGAGGTGAACCGGGACATATTCGCGGACCTGCGGGAGAAGGGTATTCTCTTCAAGGTGGAGGACTACCCGCACCGCTACCCCATCTGCTGGCGCTGCAATACTGAGCTTGTCTTTCGCCTGGTGGACGAGTGGTTCATCTCCATGGATGAGCTTCGCCACCTGATAGCAGACGTCACCCGCAAGATCCAGTGGATTCCCTCCTTCGGCCTGGAGCGGGAGCTGGACTGGCTGCGCAACATGGACGACTGGATGATCTCTAAGAAGCGCTACTGGGGCCTGGCCCTGCCAATCTACAAGTGCGACTGCGGCCACTTCGAGGTCATTGGCAGCGAGACTGAGCTGCAGGAGAGGGCCGTGGAAGGCTGGAGCGACTTCGAGGGTCACTCGCCTCACAGACCCTGGATCGACAACGTGAAGATAAACTGCTCCCAGTGCGGCCGGACGGTCTCCCGAATAAGGGACGTTGGCAACCCTTGGCTGGATGCCGGCATAGTCCCCTACTCCACCATCGGCTACAGAAACGACCGCGAGCACTGGAAGGACTGGTTCCCCGCGGACTGGATTTCGGAGAGCTTCCCAGGCCAGTTCCGCAACTGGTTCTACTCCCTGCTGACTATGAGCACGGCGCTGGAGAACCACGAGCCCTTCCGCTCCGTCTTCAGCTACGCCCTCATGCGGGACGAGAAGGGTGAGGAGATGCACAAAAGCCGCGGCAACTCCATCGACTTCGCGGAGGCGGCGGACAAGATGGGCGTGGACGCTATGCGGTGGGTCTTCCTGCGCCACAACCCGGCCCAGAACCTGAACTTCGGCTTCGGTTCGGCGGACGAGGTGCGCCGTCGCTTCCTCCTAACGCTGTGGAACACCTACTCCTTCTTCGTCACATACGCCAACATCGATGAGTTCCGCCCGGAGAACGGAGCGACTGTCGCCGCTTCCTCCGAGATGGACAGGTGGATAACCTCCGAGCTTCAGTCGCTGGTGGCCGGCGTAACCAAGAGCATGGACGATTTCGACTCCGCGGACGCCGGACGCCGCATCGAGGAGTTCGTCGAGCTTCTGTCCAACTGGTACGTGAGACGCAGCCGCCGACGCTTCTGGAAGAGCGAGAACGACCAGGACAAGCTGGCCGCACATAACACCCTGTACACCTGCCTGGTGACCCTCGCCAAACTGATGGCGCCCCTTGCTCCGTTCATTTCCGAAGAGATGTACCAGAACCTGGTGCGCTCCGCGAATCCCGACGCCCCGGAGAGCGTGCACCTCGCGGACTACCCGGTTGCAGACCAATCCCTCATAGACGACCGCCTGTCCCAGGCCACCCGTCTTGCGATGAAGGTGTCCAGCCTCGGCCGCTCCGCCAGAAGCAAAGCCGGGGTCAAGGTGCGCCAACCCCTGTCCAGGGTGCTTGTGAAACTCGGCTCCCAGGATGACGAAGCGCTGCTTGAGCAGGTCGCCTCCCAGATAGTGGACGAGCTGAACGTCAAAGAGGTGGCACTCATAGACAGGGAAGAAGACGTGCTGGACTTCCAGGTGAGGCTCAACATGGCGCTGGCGGGATCGAAGTTCGGGGCGGAGGTGCATAGGGTGAGCGAAGCCCTGGGCAGCGGCGACCCCGTTGCGATAGCCCTGCGGGTCCGGGGAGGGTCTGCCGTGGAGGTCGGAGATTACGAACTCCAGCCGGAGGAGATCACCGTCGCAACCTCCGACAGGCCGGGCTTCTCGTCCGCGGTGGAGCCAAGCCTCATCGTGGCCGTGTCCACGGAGCTTACAGAGGAGCTTGCCCAGGAGGGCGTGGCCCGTGAGCTTGTGCACCGCATCCAGAACATGCGCCGCTCGGCCGGGTTCGACATTGCAGATCGCATCGTGACCTTCTATTCCGGCGGCGAGGCCCTGGCGGAGGTTATGAAGCGCTTCTCCGACTACATTCAGCACGAGACGCTGTCGCAGGATCTGACAGAGGGCGCGGCCCCGGAGGGCGCCCACACCGAGAGCCAGAGCATGGACGGCGTGGACGTGTCATTGGGGGTAATGCGGGTGGGGTAGTAGGGGTAGGCGAGTTTTCTATGGGAAGGAGAATTTAATGCTGGCATTTATTGATGAAAGTGGACATCCTCATCCCAACGACCCAAACCAACGTCCAGTAGTTGTAGCCGTATGTATGGAAGAACGTCAGGGACGCTTGGTTGCGGGAAGACTACATGGTCTAAAACGGGATTTCCTAGGCCGTGAACGGACTGAACTCAAAGGAAACAAATTCATAAACCGACGTACCTTTCGCAGGAAACCCGATTACGTTAGTTTCCTTGAGGAATTCTTCAACACACTGCTGAATCTGCCTCTAACCGTTTTTGCCGTCATCATGCAAGCCCCTTTTGAACATAGACCAAGTACTGAGGATAGCTACCTATCCAATCGGTTCCGTTTCTTGATCCAACGCATTGAACTCCTGGCCGAGGAACAAGATAAAATGGCGACTATCATGTTCGACGGGTCCGCCGGATTGTATGGGGGACTGGGCTGGCAATTTAACGGCTTCCTCTACCGCTCTGAAGAAGGTAGGGCATGCACCCACATAACTGACGCCCCATCCTTCGTTGATTCACAGACTTCTGCCGGGATACAAATCGCTGACATGATGGCGTCTGTTATCCGACAGTATGAGGAGGCGGAGTTGTACCGGCAGGCGCCAAGCGTGGGTGACACTTACCTTCTGACCATCAGGCGATGGTACAACCTCATAGAAAGGAAGACTCGGGACGACCTGACCACAATAGACGGATACAACCGGCCGGGGTTTTACAGGCTCCAGGCAGGGGATTCTTAATGGGGAAGTAAGCAGAAAACCAGAGTGCCAGAAGTGATCCCCGCAAGGAATCCCGCCCGGCACTGATGGTATAGTACAATGATATTTATACGCTGTCAATCTCCAGCGCGCTCTTTTGTCTCGCCTCGACCAACTGCGGACGCTCAACCCACCTGAACGTGGACCGTGGAAGGGTCTTTGCCGAGATGCTCCATGATGGCTCTACACTTGTGAACAATGTTGCTGGCATTGGCATGTGGGGCCAAAAAGAGGCCGTTGGACAACGGATGAGAGGCGTAAAAGTCTTTCCCGTTAGGATGCTTCGGCTGCAAATTAACCATAGAATAAGCAGCGTTCTTTCCCACTGTGACAGGACACCTGTCTTGAGTCAACACGCCGTCCCTTATAAGCCACTCGGCCACCTCTATCAAGAGGCCTCTCCAGTTAGACGGCTGTAACTCATCACCGCCAGGGAAACGCAATTTGGGCGGGGTTGTGCCGGGCGTAGCAACAAAGTCTTTAAGGCTGACCCAACCCTCACCCGGTGGAGGTGGCACATTCTGTTCGGGAGTCTCGTTGGGATCGGTAGTGAGTAGATCATCAGGCTCTGTCTCCATAATCGGCTGACTGGCCTCTATGGGTTGCCCCGTCGTCATGTTGGGACGCCATAGCAGCAGGAGTTGCAACGCGCACTTGGGAGAAGGGTCGTTGGCTATTGACACGTTCAAAACAATGCGTTCCTCTAGTGATTTCTGGTCGAATACCTTGTAAAGCACCCACTGGTTACCGTCGGTCAGGCCAGCATAAGAAACATTGGAGAAGTTAGCATAGGTGAGCATTTGCATCCGGCGGTCCGTAGTTCCCAATGACTCATCCAGCCTCTTGGCCTCAATGATTGTCACTGGCTTTTCGTCTGTATCCAACAGCGCGTAGTCAGCGCGGCCATTGTTCAGATTGAATTCCGTTCTAACCAACGCGGGATCCGCCGTGTCCCGTCCCAGCGCTCGCAGCAACGGGTCTATCAGAGACAAACGCGTCTGGGCCTCGTTTCCCTGCAAAACGGCGCGATGTTCATTGATTCGAGACTTCAGCGTCTCTATCACGTCAACCAGTTCGTCAAGCAAATCGTATCTCCTTGTGGGGTGGATACCTAGTTGATAACCCCTTCCTCCACCAGCCGGGCAATCTCCTCCGAGGACAGGCCCAGGATATCGTGGAAAACCTTGTCGTTGTCCCTATCGAAGGCGGGGGCCGGCAAATAGCGGCGCTCCGGGATGGCGCTGAAGATTCCCTGCATAGCCATGCTCAGGCGCGGGCCTGTATGCGGGTTGTCCATCTCAAAGAACTGGTTTCTGTGCTGGAGTTGGGGATCGTCCATGAGTTCCAGCGTGTTCTGGGACGGGCCTGCCGGAACCCCCACCGCCTGAAGCTGCTCCATGATGCTGTGACCTGACTGGGGCAGGGTCCACTCCCTTATGAGGGCATCCAGCTCGGCTCGGTTCTCGCGCCTCTTGTAGATGTCCTTGAAGCGCTCGTCGTCCCGCCATTCCGGGTGACCCGCAGCCTGGCAGAATGCGGCCCACTGGGTCTCGTCGTGAACGGAGATGGCCACCCACTTGTCGTCGCCCTCGCACCGGTAGACGTTGTGAGGCGCGGCCAGATCGTCCATGTTACCCTGGGGCTGAGCCACGCGCCCGTTCATCGTGTAGTCCAGCAGCTGGCCGGGTATCATATCCATCACGGCCTCCGCCATGGATAGGTCGAGGTAGATGCCCTGGCCCGTGCGCTTGCGGTGGTATAGGCCGGCAACGGCCAGGTACGCCATCGCAACCCCCATTACGTAGTCCGGCCATGTGCCGCCCATGCTCGCGGGCGGTCCTCCCGGATAACCCATCATCGACGGCAGGCTGGCGAAGGCCTGGTTGGCCGGGCCGAATCCGGTCACGTCCTTCAGAGGGCCGGTCTTGCCCAGCGAGGAGACGGAGACCAGGATGATATCCGGCTTGATGGCCTGAAGCTGCGGAAACGTAAGCCCGAACCGTTCCACGACTGGCGCGGTGTAGGCCTCGACAACCATATCGCTGGTCTTGATAATCTCGTAGGCAAGCTCCTGCGCCTCCGGCTTGGTCATGTCCAGGCAGCAGCTGTACTTGCTGTAGTTCAGCGAGTTGAAGCCACCGGTGCAGTTGAAAGCCGGGTCTTCTCCCGGTATGGCTCCTCCGTGAATCCCGCTTCGCAGGGTATCGGGGTGCACCTTGCTCTCTACCTTGATAACCTCAGCGCCCATAGTGGCCAGCCAGGCGGTGCCCAGTGGAGCGGTAATGATCCAGCCGAAATCGGCTACGCGTACGCCCTCAAATGGCAGTTTGCTCATCTCATTCCTCCTTTTTTGACCCCAACTCGACTAGATTACCCCTGCCTGGCGCAGCTTGACCAGGTCTTGAGGGCTTCGCTTCAACATCTCGACGTACACCTCGGTGTTGTGCTGACCCAGCAGCGGCGCGGGCCGGTGCAGCGCGGGCTGATGGTCGGTTATCTTAAAGGGAACGCCCGGGTAGGGATACGTCCCGGCCTGCGGGTGCTCGACCTCTTCGAAGAAGCCGCGGGCCTTGTACTGCTCTGTGGTGTACACGTCGGCGACCGTGTTGACGGGGAAGCAGGAAAGCCCCTCCCGCTGCCCCATCTCGAAGAGTTCCGCCTTGGTGTAGTCCATCATCCAGGACATTATCAGGGCGTCCAGCGTGGCAATATTCTCCCGTCGAGAGATCATGGTGGCGCACATATCCCAGGTCGTCCACTCAGGGTTGCCCATGATCCGGCACACCTTCTGCCACATGACGTCCGTCCCCTGCGCGCCGTAACCCGCAAAGTAGCCGTCCTTGCACGGCTTGAATCGGGGTATCCCCGTTCCTTCGCGGCCTGGAAGCTCTTCCGCATAGGAATATCGGGTGATGTTGGGCCTCTGCGTGCTGGCGATGGCCTCGTGCTCCGATATGTCTATGTGCTGGCCCTCGCCCGTCATCTCCCGGTGATAGAGGCCGATGAATGCGCTGGTGGCGGCCAGCCAGCCTGTGACGAAGTAGCTCTGGTACCCCGGCCCCTTCAGAGGCGGTTCTCTCTCCGGGTCGGTCACGTCGCCGGCCGGTGTCTCGTAGCCGATGCCCCCCATGTGGAATAGCACAAGCTCGCTGCCCACGTAGTCGCGGTACGGGCCTGTCTGCCCGAAGGGGCTGATGGACACCATGACCAGCTTTGGGTTCTGGGGCTTGAGGTCATCGTAGGTGAGCCCCAACTCCTCGACCACGCCGGGCGGGTGGCTCTCTATCAGGACGTCCGCATCGGCAACAAGCTCCCGGAAGATGCGTTTCCCTTCAGCCTTGCCGACGTCCAGGGTAACGCCGCGCTTGTTGCAGTTGAGGTACATATAAAGCCCGCTCTTCTCGATGTGAGGTACGTCCTGAGGAAACGGGCCGACCCGACGAGCCGAATCTCCAGAATCCGGCGCTTCTATCTTGATGACATCGGCGCCCATGTCCGCTAGCAGCCGAGCCGTCCAAGGCCCGGAGACCAGATCGCCCCACTCTACAACCCTGACGCCCTGGAGAATGCCTTCTTGCATAACCTGTCCTCCACTCTCGCAAACCGCTCAAAAGCTACTCCCTTGCAGTCTGAATCCTACACACTGGAGCCTGCCTCTGAACGGCCCGCACAAAATTGCTCTAATGAAGGGTAATATACCATATCAAGCCAATGCCTTAGCAAGGCTGTGAGCTTTCTGAGAAGGCGCGGATGGGCTATCATTACAGCACAAGGGAAGGACATAGCTATGCAATCGACGAGTATCCTGGACCACATAGGCAACACGCCCCTGGTTGAGGTGTCCCGGATGAGCCCAAAGCCTGGGGTGCGAATTTTCGCCAAGCTGGAGGGCCTCAACCCCAGCGGTAGCATCAAAGACAGGGTTGCCAAGTACCTGGTGAAGCAGGCCGAGGAGTCCGGCGCGCTGAAACCAGGCCAGACTCTGGTGGAGGCCAGCACTGGAAACACCGCCCTTGCTCTCGCGCTGATCGCCAAGCAGAAGGGTTACAAGCTGAAGGTGGTTATCCCCCACAGAGCGACTCCCGGAGTGGCAGACCTCCTGGCGTCCTACGATGTGGAGATCGTGTGGTGCGACCCTCTTGCCGGTATGAGAGGGGCAATAGAGCTGGCGAGACAGCTGGGACATGAGAAGGGATGCTTCAACACCTGCCAGTTTGAGAGCGAGGCCAACATCAGGGCGCACTACGAGACAACCGGACCGGAGATTCTCAAAGTCCTCCCAGACCTGGACGTCTTCATAGCCGGCATCGGCACTGGTGGCACACTCACGGGGGTAGGCCGGCTTCTGAAGGAGCACAACCCCGGAATAAGGGTAATCGGCGTAGAGCCTCGTATGGGAGATCAGCTACAGGGGCTGAGGAACCTGGAAGAGGGCTACATACCGCCACTGCTCGACCTGGACAGGCTGGACGGCAGATTCCTGGTAGACAGCGCGACGGCCTTCGAGTGTGCCCGTTCTCTCCTACAGAAGGAGGGCATCTTTGCCGGAGTTTCCTCCGGCGCAGTGCTGCATTGCGCCCAGCGCATAGCTGAGCGTATGGACGGCGGCAGCATCGCGGTCATCTTCGCCGACGGCGGATGGAAGTACCTGGCTACAGGTCCGTGGAAGGAGGAGATGGAGGCTCGGATGATGCACCCGGACGACACGGCTTGGTGGTAGGTCAACGCAGATTTTATGCAGACCAAGTGCGCTTTTGATACCCTCAGCCCACTCAGTTTGCCACTTACGTTGCAATTGGACGTCACAAACATTGCAACTGGACGCCCGTAACCTTGCAATTGGACGGCATCCCACCTTGCAATTGGACGCGCATAACGTTACAATTGTCCCATGGTCCAAAGCGGTCTCCATCCACGTCTTATAGAGCCACGGTTCATTGAGGCGTTGGAGGATTCCCCCGTTGTCTTAATCCAAGGGCCGCGCCAGTGTGGGAAGACCACCTTCGCACAAATGGTGTGCTCACCAGAGTTCCTTCCGGGGAGTGCGGGGGTGCATCATCCCGGGAGCCTCGGTTACAGCTATCTCAACTTCGACAACGATGTTGTCCGCGCCGGCGCATTGGCCGATCCCATGGGCTTCATAGCCGATCTCCCGGAACGCGTTGTTCTGGATGAGGTGCAGCGTGTGCCTGGACTTTTCACATCTCTGAAGCTGGAAGTTGACCAGCGGCGCGTGCCAGGCCGATTCGTGCTCACCGGTTCAACGGACGTGCTGGCGATCCCAACCGTGCAGGACTCTCTGGCCGGCCGTCTGGAGGCAATCCGACTACATCCCCTGACCCAGTGTGAGTTGCACGCAGGCCACACCGCATCTGACGGGTTCATCGACGCTCTGTTCGGAGATAACTTCCCTATCCGGCAAGCCGAGAGATTAGGACCAGAATTGGTCCAGAGAATAGTGGCGGGAGGTTATCCGCCGGCCCTTGCCAGGCCAGCCGGCCGCAGGCGCGCGAACTGGTACAGGAACTATATAGACGCGCAGGTACAGAGAGACGTCGGGTCGCTGTCCCGCATCAGCGGCTTGGACGCGCTGCCAAGGCTCCTTTCCATGGCGGCAACGCAGACCGCTCAACTGTTCAACCTGAGCCGCCTTGCGGCGCCTTTCCAGCTCAGCCGTCCGACCATCGGCGACTACATAGCCCTACTGGAGCGGGTATACCTGTTGGAGAGGCTGCCACCCTGGCACAGCAATAGAGGGAAACGCCTTGTCAAAACTCCAAAGCTCCACATAGGCGACACTGGGCTTGTCTGTGCGCTGTTGGGAGCGTCCGTACAGACACTTCAGGCTGACCGTACGCTGCTGGGGCAGCTTCTGGAGACCTTCGTGTTCCAGGAACTACGCAGACAGGCTACCTGGTATGCTGGCCCGGTGGACTTTTTCCATTACAGGGACAAGGACCAGGTTGAAGTCGATATTGTTATGGAATACGGCAGCCTGGTAGCCGGTGTAGAGGTCAAGACAGGCGCGACGGTAACTCCATCCGACTTCCGAGGACTGCACAGGCTCAGGGAGGCCAGCGGGGAACGCTTTGCCTGCGGGGTGGTGCTCTACGACGGCGAAACTACCGTGAGCTTTGGGAGCGGCCTGCATGCCGTCCCCGTGCGCCGGCTATGGGAAACGCCATAAACATTTCGCTCGCTCTAGCGGTCGGGGCGGCTATCCCTGCCACTCGCGCTTTAGCAGGAAGTACTCCATGCTGTCCGCCAAGGCCATCCAGCTTGCCTCGATGATGTTGCCGGAGGAGCCTACGGTCTGCCACATGGACTGCCCGTCGGTGGACTCAATAAGCACC
Organism: Dehalococcoidia bacterium; assembly: GCA_965261605.1. GTDB lineage: Bacteria > Chloroflexota > Dehalococcoidia > Lucifugimonadales > UBA2985 > DAOUJW01. Next base: position 180,076 of record OZ253466.1, read on the forward strand.
CGCACCACTGCCCTCGTGTCCTGACCCTGGTCCACCACTCGCACCTTATAGTCCACGAGCTTCACTTCGTCAAGGGACGGGTAGGACTCCAGTAGGGCCTTTCGAAGGGCGTTGTCCAGGGCGTTCACCGGCCCGTTGCCTTCGGCCGCGGTGTGCATAAGCCTGTCACCTACCCTGACCTTCACCATTGCATCCGCCAGCATATCCTCCTGGCCGCCATTGCTGGGAGACCGGCGTCGGTTCTCCACAATAACCATAAAGTCCACCAGCTCAAATGGGGGGCTGTAGCCTTCCAAAGTCCTTCTGACCATCAGCGCAAAGGAGGCCTCAGCGCCTTCATACTGGAAGCCCTTGCTCTCCTGAGTCTTGATTCTCTCCAGCAGAGCCGAAACCTGGTCGCGGTTGACCCTGCCGTCCAGGCCCATCTCCCTGAGGCGGTACTGGATGTTGCCCCGGCCGGAAAGCTCCGAGATGACCACCCGGTTGACTGCTCCGACTTTCGCCGGCTGGATGTGCTGATAGCTCTCCTCCAGCTTGGAGACGGCGTCTGCGTGAAGGCCTCCCTTGTGGCTGAAGGCGCTGGCTCCCACGTATGGCTGGTTGCTGCTGGACGGTATGTTGACTATCTCGCTGACGTAGTTCGACACGTCCCTCAGGGACGCCAGTTGCGTGTCCGTGACGCAGGAGATATTCATCTTCAACTTCAGGTTTGCGATGATAGACAGTAGGTTGGCGTTGCCACACCTCTCGCCGTACCCATTGACGGTGCCCTGAACGTGAGTGGCCCCTGCCGAAATCGCCGTCATGGTATTGGCGACCGCCAGTTCCGCGTCATTGTGGCAGTGGATGCCCAGGCGGGTCCGTACCTCACTCCTCACACAGGCCACTATGTCCGCGATTTCGCTGGACAGCGCGCCGCCGTTGGTGTCGCACAGCACCAGGCAGTCGGCCCCGGCGTCGGTGGCTGCCTTGACGCTCTGAATGGCGTACTCCCGGTTGGCCTTGAATCCGTCAAAAAAGTGCTCGGCATCGAAGAAGACGATGCGCCCCTGGCTCTTCAGGTAGGCGATGGAGTCGGCTATCATAGCCAGGTTTTCCTCCAAAGTCGTCCCCAGCACCTCCCGCACGTGGAGGTCGGAGCTCTTTCCCACCAGGGTGACGGCGGGCGTGCCAGCCGCCATGAGAGCCTGGATGCTGGGGTCCGTCGCCGCGTCTGCCTTTGCCCGGCGCGTCAGCCCGAAGGCGGCGACGCGGGCGTTGGAGAGAGTGAGGGACTTTACCTGCTGGAAGTAATCCTCGTCCTTGGGATTGGAACCGGGCGTGCCTCCCTCAATGTAGCTTACTCCCAGTTCGTCCAACCTGCGGGTTATCTTGAGTTTGTCCTCAACAGATAGGGAAATGCCATCCTGCTGGGCCCCATCTCTAAGTGTGGTGTCGTAAAGCTCTATATCCATTTCTCACCTGCAAATAGAAATCCCGCCCCATGAGGGACGGGATTTCGGTTCCCGCGGTACCACCCTCTTTCCCCGATAAGTTCGGGGCACTCCGTCAATGTGCTGTTATGCCTTGGTCACCGGTAACGGCGGTTAGTCCCGACCCAGCCTACTGACCCCGCCAAGGCAGGGCTTTCGGTGAGTAGCTCAGGAGGGATTTTGGGAGGGGTCTGCCGCGTCTGCTCACACCGTACCAGACTCGCTGGGCGCAGAAAGCCTCCTACTCGTCTCCGTCTTCGCCTCTGGGCAAAACACTAGCACATGCGCGCATAGGCGTCAAGGCGAGTTGTCAGTAATCATTGTCTGTCCTGTTTCTGCTGGTTGCCAGCATTCTGAGTCGTGCTCTAACTAGCAATCAAGGCATCAGGCATCTGGTAGCCTGTTACCTCAATTCCTAGACCAATTCTTCCGTAGTCTGTTAAGCTACGACAGCGTGGATAGACTCAACCAAACGATTGACGAAACTTACTGCTTCGTCTGCCTCGTGAAACTCAATAGGCCACAACACCCCAATCTGTCCGTAGGACGGGTTCAGATCTGCTTCGTGAGCAATCTTGTTTCGACGATCTACAATTAGTCTCAATTGAGACGTAACCTCTTGTCGTGTAGATTGAAGGTGGACTGCCACTGAGTTCCATAGTTGAACGTCAGATACCAGCAGGATAGCCTCCGAAATTTGTTCAGGGTGTTGAAAACTACGGTAGCTGTGGCGAGTCCTTATCTGTTCATCCAGCCAGTCTCCTTGTCCTTGCGTAGCATTCGCATCCAGCACTCCGCCCAGAGTCACTTGAAACCGGCGGAACGCCTCTGTCATTGGGCGATTGCCGCGGAAAGATTCCCACATTCCTAGTCTAACGAGCTCATGAACGTACTGATCAAGGGCGCTCACTATCATAACCAACTGAGAGCGCAGCAAGTCAGACAAATCCAACACCTGAGTGGTCTGAGAGTTGAGGGCCTCGTAGAGGGAGCCGAGGTCACGTACACGTCGAGCATTCCGATGAAATTGCTCAATCGCAGTTTGCATAAGAAGTCAGGCCTATCACTTTGTCCGCTAGGCTTGAAAAGAGCTTCTTAAATCGGTCTCGTGACCTAACAGTTCGTTCCAACACTACCCCAGTTTGGCCAATCTGATCTATGCTTAGTTCGAACACAGGCGTCTGGGCTGTCTGTGATTTGGCTACTAGTATATTGAAATCCGGAATTGTCACCAGACAATGCTTTTCAACTTGTTGTTCGTCATAGAGATCCTCGGACAACATCATACCGACTTTGGTGAATTCTGGGACTAGCTTGCTATCTACGGTCGCGTTGATTTTGTCTATCCAACTTTGGAAGCCGCTGGCAGGAGCTCCTCCTCTAGGCCGATAGTTCTGCACCACCGTCCCCAAGAATTTTGGGGTAGTTTCAGGGAAAGGATAGACAGCATTCTGAAGTATGGGGAGAGATTGTGCCTTTTTAGACCAAGCGCACCACTTAGGAACTACGTTCGCCAGAGAGTCTATGGCCATTACCGAGAAGTAGTCAGGCGTAGTTGGAACAATAAAAAATTGGCTGGTCATCAGAAGATTTTGGTTAAGCGAACTCAGACTAGGGTTCATGTCGATTAGAACATAATCTACATCATATTTCGCTGCGGTCTGCTCAAGCAAATAGGATAGAGACCCCGGCAGATTCTGGAGAGTCTGAATAGAAGCAGATAGCTCTTGTGCGATTCCCAAGGTGACTTCATACTCTGACAAACCTATATGCCCAGGGAGAAGGAATAATCCATCCATCTGAGGCACTGGGAAGCACTCTACCGGTTCGATGCGGTTGGGTCTAGACTCAAACGCCGGTGCCAGACCAGCCTTGAGGTTACGCCCTATCTCACTTTCATACCAATGTTGAAACCCAGTCTCCTCGTTATCCCCTAGAACTAGTCCCGTCAAATTGCACTGTGGATCGGCGTCGGCCATAAGCACCCTTTTCCCCTTGGATGCTAACATCCATGCCAGATGGAAAGTGGTCGTGGTCTTGCTAACGCCACCCTTATGATTGAATAGGGCAATTCTGTGCGCCACTTTGTCCTCCTAATTCTTACACGCAGATGAAGACTGGGTTAAGCAACCTCTACTCCCAAGTCGTGTCTAGACCCCTTACACAGGATGCAACTGGTCTTTGCAGGGAGACCTAAAAGGGGGTCTCATACATCCCCCCGACGGAGTTTCCGTCGCCAGCACGGCTCAATATGCCGTCACCCGCGAGCAGACGGAACGGAACGCGGCTCTAGCTGTCCAGCCTGCCGCCAACATCCCGCAGGAAGCGTTCCACGTCCGGGGAGAGTGGGGGAGTTTCCTCTTCGGGTTGGGTTGTCTGCTGGGAGTCGTAGTACTCCTCAAGCTGGGAAACCAGCGACTTGACCTGAGCGTTGCGCTCCACCTCGGAGGCCACCTCCCGGTACTGCTTCTCGCCGCGCTCGGTCTCGGCCAGATGCTTGGGGAAGTCGTAGAGGTTGCAGAGCACCTCCATCAGCCGAGCAGTGCCTGCGTAGTCCTCTTCCAGGCTCAGATAGTGGGGCAGGTGCACCATGAAGCTGATATTCTCCGTTCCCAGTTTCTCCAGTTCCTCCGTCACGGAGTTCATTATGCTGGTGGGGCCCTGGTACCCTCCGCCGGGTGTGCGCGGGGTTATGAGGCCGGCCATGCCGGGCAGTTTCTCCAGCTCCGGCGAGCCGGTGACTCGCAGGGGGCGGGTATGGGGCACGGCATTGTACATACCACTTATTCGGCAGTAGCGCTTGATGTCCAGCGTCTTGAAGAGTTCCACAATCGAATGAATGTATCTCTCCGCATAGGCGTGAGGCTCCATCAGGTGCACAAAAAGAAGGTCTTGGCCGCTCTCTTGACGGACGTAGTAGAGGTTGGTGTTGGGCACGACGACAACGCGCTCGCCCTCAACAAACTTGGACGTGGGACGATAACGCGTGAAGTCGAAGAAGTTACCGGGCCGGTGCAGCTTTCCGAACTCCTTGGCTCCCAGGTGGCGCTCCAGCCTCTCCAGGGCCAGCGTCCCTACGCTGCCTGCATCGACCCAGGGGTGAAGAAGGGCGATGGCGTGAAGGTCTTTGAATTCCGGAACGGGCTCTTGTATCTCGAAAGCACCTATCCTCATAATATGTATATCTTGACACAGCACACAGATTTTGGCAATCCGCTGTCATTCGTACTTTTGACCTTCTCCGACGACAATGCTAAAATCGGTGTAGGAATGCGTCCCAAATTCGATAGAAGGTACAAGCTATGTCAGGTCATTCTAAATGGTCCACCATCAAGCACCAGAAGGGAATCACAGACGCCCGCCGCGGCCAGCTGTTTACCAAACTCGCCCGCGAGCTCACCGTGGCCGCCAGGCAGGGCGATGTGAACCCCGATATGAACGTACGCCTCCGACTGGCCGTGCAGAGGGCCAGGGATAGCAACATGCCCCTGGATAACATCGAGCGGGCTATCAAGCGGGGCGCCGGAGGCAGCGACGGGGCCGGGGACTCCCTTACAGAGGCGACTTACGAGGGATACGGGCCGGGCGGCGTAGCAATCATGCTCCACACCCTCAGCGACAACAAGAACCGCACCAGTTCCGATGTGCGCTCCACTTTCACCAAGGGCGGCGGCAGCCTGGGCGAGGTGGGATGCGTCGCCTGGAATTTCGAGTCCCGTGGGGTCATAACGGCGGAGGTGGATCCGGAGGAGGGTGAGGACATGGCGCTGGTGGCCATAGACGCCGGGGCCGAGGACTTCAATCTGGATGGGTCTTACCTGGAGATATACGCCGGCCTGGAGAGCTTTGAGCCCCTTCGCAAAACCTTGGACGAGATTGGCGTAAAAGTCACGTCCGCCGAGTTGTCCATGGTGCCCAAGAGCACGGTCGAATTGGGGGAATCGGAGGCCGTCCAGGCCCTCCGACTTCTGGACCGGCTGGATGAGTTGGACGACGTACAGAAGGTGTACACCAATGCCGACTTCCCGGACGAGGTCATGGAGCAGTACAAGGGCTGACTTCGCGGTATAACTCAACTCCCAACCCAATGGCATTTCCAGAGACTTCCTCTGGAGGGAAGCCCTTGCATAACCACCCGTGGCATCTCAGAAGAAGCGCTCTTATCGTCATTCCTGCGGAAGCAGGAATCCAGGGCGTTTCACACGATATGCCTCAGCTTTGCAGGCAGAGGCTTTAGGTTCCTGCTTTCGCAGGAACGACATATAAGGCGCCTTCTTTTTGAAAGAAAACCAAGTCACTCAAGGGTCTCTGAGGACTCTACCCATGACCACTTTCGACCAATGGGCCGGCCTGTACGACTGGGTCTTCGCCGGGAAGCAGGACGACATACCCTTCTACGTAGAGGAGGCGGTTAGTTCAGGAAGCCCCGTCCTGGAACTGGGCAGCGGAACCGGCAGGATAGCCATACCCATAGCCAAGAGCGGCATAGAGATCGTCGGGCTGGAGAGCTCGACCGAGATGCTGAAGGTGGCCGAGGCCAAATCGAAGGCCCTGGGCGCGTACGGTAGCCGCATTACGTGGACATACGGCGATATGAGGGACTTCTCCCTGGGTCGCGAGTTTGCCCTGATCATCATACCCTTCCGAGGTTTCCTTTCGCTCCTGAGCGTGGAGGAGCAGCGCAGCTGCCTGCGGTGTGTCAAGGACCACCTGGCGCCCGGCGGCAGGTTGGTATTTGACATATTCGTTCCGGACCTGGATATGCTGACAGACGACGGCGGCACGCCGTTTCACTATATGGACGTTCCTCATCCTGAGACGGGACATCGCCTAGTGATTTGGCATCAGAATCGTTTCGACAACCACAGCCAGATCAACAGCGCACGCACCATCATGGAGGAAGTGGACCCGGACGGTGAGGTGGTCAGAAAACTCTACCGCGAGTACCAGCTTCGCTATATATACAGGTTCGAGGCGCAGCACCTGCTGGAGCTGTCCGGCTTCCGCGTGGAGGACCTGTACGGTGATTTCGACCGCAGTCCCTTGGACGAGGCCAGCCAGGAGATGGTCTGGGTAGCGACACCCGACCCGGGAATTTGATATGCTGATAGCACATCGGAGCATAGGCTGGAGAGAAGATGCCTGAGTTCAAAATCGTATCGGATTTCCGACCCACCGGCGACCAGCCCCAGGCGGTGGACAAGCTCGTCGAGGGCGTGGAGAAGGGTTACGCCCATCAGACCCTCCTGGGGGTCACCGGAAGCGGCAAGACCTTCACAATGGCCAACATCGTCGAGAGGGTGCAGCGCCCTACCCTTGTCATCGCCCACAACAAGACCCTGGCGGCGCAGCTGGCAACCGAGTTCAGGGATTTCTTCCCCGAAAACGCGGTGGAGTACTTTGTGTCCTACTACGACTACTACCAGCCGGAGGCCTACGTGCCCCGGACTGACACCTACATCGAGAAGGATGCCGACATCAATGACGAGATAGAAAAGCTGCGCCACTCTGCGACTCGCTCCCTGCTGACGCGCAGAGACGTCCTGATTGTCGCCTCGGTGTCCTGTATATACGGCCTTGGAGAGCCGGAGGAGTACCAGAGCTTTGTTATCTTCCTCAACAAGGGGGAGCAGACCAGCCGCACAAAGCTCATCCGGCGGCTGATAGACCAGCAGTACGAGCGCAACGACATGGACCTCTCCCGCGGGAAGTTCCGCGTCCGGGGCGACACTCTGGAGATACTGCCCGCCTACGAGGAGGTGGCAGTGCGAGTCCAGTTCTGGGGGGATGAGGTGGAGCGCATCACGGAGTTGGACCCGCTTACCGGAGAGGTGTTCGGGGAGCGCGATTCCATAGACATCTACCCCGCCAAGCACTTCGTCACCTCCGAGGAGAAGCTGAAGCTGGGAATACGGGACATTGAGCGGGAGCTCAATGAGCGAGTCCTGTGGTTCAGAGACCAGGGAAAACTCCTGGAGGCCCAGCGCCTGGAGAACCGCACCAGGTACGACATTGAGATGCTGAGAGAGGCCGGCTACTGCTCCGGGGTCGAGAACTACTCTGCTCCGCTGGGTCGACGGCTGCCGGGGAGCACGCCCTGGTGCCTGCTGGACTACTTCCCGGACGACTACCTGCTGCTGATAGACGAGAGCCATATGACCGTTCCGCAACTGCACGGAATGTACCACGGGGACATATCACGGAAGAAGACCCTTGTGGACTTCGGGTTCAGGCTGCCGTCGGCGCTGGACAATCGCCCCCTCAGCTTTGAGGAGATCGAGAAGCACTTCAACCAGGTGATATACGTATCGGCCACTCCCAGCGCCCACGAGTATCGACATAGCCAGCAGGTGGTGGAGCAGGTCATCCGACCGACAGGACTCCTGGACCCCACTATCGAGGTGAAGCCCACCCAGGGGCAGATAGACGACCTGCTGCACCAGATACGGGATCGCGTGGAGAAGGGCGAGAGATGCCTGGTCACCACCCTCACTAAGCGCATGGCCGAGGAGTTGTCGGACTACCTCCAGGAGATGAACGTCAAGACCCACTACCTCCACTCGGAGATAGACACCCTCCAACGCAGCGAGATACTCAGGGACCTCCGCCTGGGCGTGTACGACGTAGTCGTGGGCATCAACCTCCTCCGAGAGGGACTGGACCTGCCGGAGGTCAGCCTGGTAGCCATACTTGACGCCGACAAGGAGGGCTACCTTCGCTCCCAGTCTTCCCTTGTCCAGACCATAGGGCGGGCAGCCCGCCACGCCGAGGGTCACGTGATAATGTACGCCGATGTATCGACCGAATCGATGCAGAAGGCCATCGGTGAAACGTACCGCCGCAGGGACATCCAGGAGGCCCACAATGTGGAGCACGGCATCACCCCCCAGGGCATCAGCAAGGCTATCAGAGACATCACCGAGCGCGTCAAGGCCGTGGCGGAATCCCGCCCATCCTACCGGACGCGCCGGGACATGCCAAAGGACGACCTGCTGAGGGTAATCAAGGACCTGGAGTCTCAGATGAAGCTGGCCGCCAGGGCGCTGGAGTTCGAGAAGGCAGCCCTGCTCCGTGACGAGATGGTGGAGCTACGGAAGGTGCTGGCATCCGGCAAAGAGCCGGAGCAGGACGCTAAGCTGGTGTCCAATAAGTTGTGAGGCCGCGCCACAACCGTTGGATGACCACCTGGCGGACATGACCAGGTAGCGCAGAAAACCCTCACCGCTCATGGTGATCTTGTCGAACCAAATGAGCGTAAGGTAGGGACGCTTCGCGAAGCGCCCCTACAAGGCCATTCCTGCGAAAGCAGGAATCTGGTTTCTCATCACCTTGATTTGTCGGCTAGCTAACAGCCTGCTCTAGGTGATAGAATGTCCGCGAATGCAGTCTCCAGCGCCGTGACCAGGGCTGGAGATATTTGCATATGCTCAGGCTTCGAGGGGGCAACATAGGTGGAAACGATAAGTCCAGACCGCCCCAACAGCTTGCAAGCCAGCAGCCTTGTCAGGCTTGTATCATCGGTTGCGGCCGTATCTCTTGTGGCCGCCGCCGGGGTGGTTGTGATTGAGTCCCAGAGCCAGACCAGGCCGCTGTTCCAGGTTCCCGCGGCAGCGCTGACACTGGGCGCAGGGGCGCTCGCCATTTACGCGGGCTCACTTGCCGTATCGGGACGCCGCACAGCAGCTCAACTCTGGTGGGTAGTCTGTATAGTCGCGCTCGTACTGCTGCCCACTTTGCAGGTGCTACCCATAATCTACGACACCACTGCCCTCCTCGACCTCAAGGCGCTGGCGCCTCCGCTGTGGCCCTATGCCGTGGCCGTTCCCCTACTGCTTTTCCTAATCCTGGAGACCTCAATCCCCAGCCAGAGAAGCGATAAGACCTCCAACCTCTTTCTCTTTCTGGGACTTTTTTCTGCTGTCATATTCCTGTTCTTTGCCACGGCCCTCGTCGGGCACATAGCCAACCGCTCGTTCCTGATGCTCGTTCCCCATCGACTCTTCCTGAGTGTGCTGACTCCCGTAGGGCTTGGCGGACTGATAGTCCTTGGCACGGTGCTTGTGCGCAAGGGCTTTGCCAAGGAAGGAATAGCCCTGCTGCTGGTGATCGGCCTTGGCGTAGAGTGGATGTCCACCTGGTCCTACGACGGCCCTCACTTCATTGAAGAGGCCTCCTACACGCCCTACTCCCGCTTTCCTCTGCTGCCAGTGCTGGCCGGTACTATTCCCGGCGTCCTCACAGCCATAGCGGGCCTGGTCGCTGGCTGGGAGGTGTTCATCCGGGGTTATGAGGAAGACGAGGAAGAGGAAGACGCTCAGGCCCCAACCCTCGAATTGGCCCAAGCAGGCTAGCCTAATGAGACCACAGCGTTTACACGCAGTCCTGGCGCTCCTGTTCCTGTCCCTGTTCCTGTCTCTGGGGACCGGCTACGCGATCTACTACAGACTCCTCGCGGTTACCACGCTGGTCCTGGCCGGCAGCGCTCTCTGGGCGAATTTGAACCTGTGGGGGACCCGAATCACCTTTCAACGAACTTTCGGGAAGCTCCAGGTGGGTGAGTCTGTGGATAGCCGGATAACCATACACAACTCCGCACCCCTGCCCAAGCTGGGACTGGAAATTGACGACATGCCGGAGCTGCCGGGGCACAACTCGGGCGCAGTGGTCAACGTGCCCGGCTCCGGTGAGATGACACTGGCGTCGAGCATACCTCTCAGGCATCGCGGCATATATCAGGTGGGAGCTCCCACGGTCACCAGCAGCGATCCCTTTAGCTTCGTGCGGCTGCGGCGCAGGAACCCCGGCGAGCAGCAGTTCGTGGTGTACCCCTATATGGTGGAGATCCCTCCCTTCTCCATCACCCGCGGGGAAATCGTGGGAGAGGGCAATGTGCAGGGAAGCAGCCCGGAGGCGACCTCCTCCGTCTCCACAATACGGGACTATCAGCCCGGAGACAGCTCAAAGTACATTCACTGGCCCTCCACGGCAAGGAAGGGCAACTTCATGGTGAAGCAGTTCGACACCGGCATGGAGGACCTGGTGTGGATCCTCCTGGACCTGCACGGCGAAGAGCACTACGGCGAAGGGCCGGAGAGCACCGAGGAGTACGCCATCACCGCAGCGGCCTCCGTTGCCAGAAGCTACTCAGAGGCGGCATGGGCCGTAGGCCTGATGGCGCACGGAGACCGCTCCTACATAATGGCGCCGCAGGAAGGCGCACCGGCCCTGGACAGGCTGCTGCTGGCCCTTACGGAGGCGCGAGCGCATGGAAACCTGCCCTTCAGAGAGCTTCTTACCCTCTGGCACTCTCAGATCTCCTCACAGGCGGTGTCGCTTGTAGTGGTTACCCCCTCGGTCGACCCTGCGTGGATCCCGCTGCTGGAATCCCTGATCCACCAGGGCATATCGGCAACCGTGGTGGTGGTAGACCCCAAGTCCTTTGGCGACCGAAGAGACCCCGGCCTTGTGCTGAACCAGCTCAACCAGAGAGGGACGCCGATATACCTGCTGCAGCACAACGAGGACATAGCCCAGAGTCTGCGATACCGATGGCGGTCCGCCGGCAACATGGCGCCGTCGGCAGAGGTCTCAGGGGCGCGAGCATGATTTACCGGATAAGGAGCCTTTAGCTTGTCTCGGGTAGTCCGGCTGAGGAATATGCTGGAGACGCAGGGATTGACCCTGCTGCTCCAGGTCGCGGTGCTGGCGGTTGTCGTCAGGTCTGTGGAGGCAGCGCAGTGGGTGGAATCTCCGCCTCTCGTTGTCATAGTTTTGGTGGCCGCGCTGCTGGCGGCGATTGTCGGCAGCAGGAGAAGGCAGAGGTTTGCCTACCACCTGATCGTCCTCGCCCTAGGCGCGCTCGTCGCCTATCTCTCGGCGGTCTATCTGACTGAGGCACTAAGTTGGGACCTCAAGTTCGATGCGCTGCACAGCCGACTGGGCGAGTGGTGGCTGGCGGTAACGGGCGAGGACGCCACCAACGATACCCTTCCTCTCTCCCTGATACTGGTGATGATAGCCTGGCTGGCGGCGTACGTAACATCCTGGACTCTCTTCAGGTACGGCAATGTGTGGATTACCCTCTTCTCCATAGGCACTGGGATGCTTATCAATCTCACCTATCTGCCTGATAGCTTCTTCATATATATGCTCGCCTTCCTGTTTCTCGGCCTTTTGCTGCTGGTGCATACAACCGGCCTGAAGAGGCGCGAACTGCTGCAAGCCCAGGGCAAAACTTATCCCGCCGCGATGCACCGGCTTTCTCTGCTCATGGGCCTGTTGCTGAGCGCCGTGACCCTGGGAGCGACCGCGCTGGTCCCAATGGCGGACTCGGACACCAAGCCTCTCAAATGGGCTCTCAGGCCGATAGACAGCGTAGTGGACGACGTCCGTGGGCAGTTGCATCGAGTATTTGCCTCAGTCCCTGGGCACAGACTCGCATCCCTTAGATTCTTCGGACCCGTACTGCCGCTGGTGAGGCCAGTGCCTACCGGGGAAGACCCGGTCCTCTCATCCAATTCCCGCTTTCCCTTCTACTGGCCTGCCGTCGCTTACGACGAGTACACGTCCAAGGCGTGGAAGGTCGAGGACACGGAGGATCGGCCCCTGAGCACCTACGGCCCGTCTCAACCCGAGGAAGAGGAGGAAGGACTGGAGATTTCGGCGTTCACGGACTCCTCACTGGCGTACTGGGTGGAGATGCACGTGGACTCGCCATACCTCATGGTGGGCGGCACGCCCGTCCTTGTAGAGCCGGGCGCAGAGCAGCAGATTCCCGTCACAGAGTCCTTTAGCCTGGACCTGCTCAACGTGGATGTGAACGAGGGTCTGCCGCCGGACGTGATGGCAATGGCGACAGACATGTCCGCAAGCGCCGCCGTAGCGGGCGAACTGGCCGCAGCAGATATCCCGTCGGACTTAATTGTGGCGCGGCTGACCAAGGAGCTTTCATCGGGCAGCACGTACGAATTGAACATCGAGTACAACTCGACCTCCTACTATTCCGAACTCGGACAGGCGCTGGAAAGGCAGGGCAAGACCGTGGGCATGGAGGTCACGCGCACCCCCCCGGGGATCTCCCCTGTGCTGTACAAACCCGTCGAGCCACTGAGACCCAACAGCACCTACAGGATCGTTGCAGAGCTGGACCTGGCAAGCGAGGAAGCCATGCGCCTCGCCACCCAGGACTACTACCCCGGCATCCTGAACAGGAACCTCCAGGTGCCTGACACCCTGCCCCCCAGGGTGGCGAGGCTGGCTGCGGCCCTTACTGAAGGGTCTGCAACCCCCTACGACAGCGCAGTAGCTATAGAGGCGTTCCTGAGGACGATGGAGTACACCACCGTGCAGGCCCCCATCGACCACGACGCGGACGTGGTCGACCAATTCCTCTTTGAGTCCCGGAAGGGTTACAGCGACCACTTCGCCTCATCAATGGCCGTGATGCTCAGGACATTGGGCATTCCCACCCGGATGGTTCTGGGTTTCGGGCACGGGAGCGCTAACCCGGACGAGGATGGATTCCTGGTGAAGGACAGGGACAGCCACTCCTGGCCGGAGGTATTCTTCCCCAACATCGGGTGGGTGCCTTTCGAGCCCACACCCATCTACGACCTGAGACCCCGGGCGCTCCCGGGCGGCGGGTTCAACTTTGCGGATCTTGGCATCGGAGAGCTGGGCCCGGATGCGCAGACCTCCGTGAGCGAGTTGCTGCAACCTGAGGAGGAGGTCCAGGAAAGGGACGACTTTGGAGGGGAGCTGCCCGGAGGACAGGGCAACAGAGCTCTGCCAATTCGTCATTTCGGCACTCCGTTGGGATCGGGTGGAGTGTTCTTCGTTGCCTTCATGGCTATAGGGATACTCCTCCTGCGTTTCTTCTGGACGAGACAGTACGGCGAGTTCAGCACCCCGGAGATGGCCTATAGCCGCATACATCGTCTCGTGGTCTTCCTGGGCATCCCCTGCCCTACCTCGCAAACGCCCTTTGAGTTCGCGGATATACTCTCCGGGCTGCTGCCCGGCAGCAAAGAGGACATAGACCTGATATGCCGCACCTTCGTGGAGAGGCGGTACGGCAGAAAGAACCCCTCCGCCGTGGAGGTAATCCGGATGCTATGGGCCTGGCGTCGTATCAAGAGGGCGCTGATGGACCTGCGATTGCGGCCTGAAAGGACATCCGTATCTCCGGTGTAAGCGTTGTACCCCCCTAAATCGCAACTAACATTCCAACGCGCCTTCTGGTAAACTGGGACGGTGTGAGACCACTAGGGCGCAGGTGACTAAATGAATAGTGTGAATCAGCTAAGCGAAGCATCGGCAATTGCCCAGAATCTGCTGGATAACGTAAAGCGGGTCATCATTGGAAAAGACCACGCCATTGAGCTCAGCATTGTCGCCCTGATCTCCGAGGGCCACCTGCTCATTGAAGACGTGCCCGGTCTGGGAAAGACCACGCTGGCGAGAGCCATAGCCCTGTCCACCGGGTGCAGCTTCAAGCGCATCCAGTTTGTGCCTGACCTCCTTCCCAGCGACATAACAGGAGTGAACGTCTACAACCAGAAGAGCGGGGACTTTGAGTTCAGACCAGGGCCGGTTATGGCTCAGGTGGTGCTGGCCGACGAGATCAACCGCGCTCCCTCAAAAACACAGGCTGCCCTGCTTGAGGCAATGGAGGAGCATCAGGCCACCGTGGACGGCGTGACCTACCCCATGTCCAGGCCTTTCCTGATCATAGCCACTCTGAATCCGGTGGAGTACCACGGCATCTTCCCCCTGCCGGAGGCCCAGTTGGACCGGTTCATCATGCGGGTCAACCTGGGATATGCCAGCTTTGAGCAGGAGCTGGCAATCATAGAGCGGCAGGAGAAGCAGCACCCCATCGAAGAGGCGGCCCCTGTCGCCACGCCCGAGCAGGTGATGTTTCTACAGGAAGTGACCAGGGGCATATACGTCGACCCTCTGGTCCGGCAGTACATCGTCTCACTGACCCAGTCCTCCCGCCAACACCAGGACATAGCGCTGGGCGCTTCTCACAGAGGCTCCCTGGCCCTCTTCCGTACATCCCAGGCCCTGGCTTTGATGCGTGGCCGGGAGTACGTCGTTCCCGACGACGTGAAGGAGCTTTCTGTTGGCGTTCTGGGACACCGGCTCATCCTCACCCCGGAGGCCCGCGCCCGCGGACTGGACGGACAGAAGGTCACCACCAGCATAGTGGACAACCTTCCAGTACCCGGCGTCTCAAGCTAGACGCACTGCCACCGCCACGCCGCGAACGGCTTGGCCAGTTCCCTATTCCAGTGTGTAGATCGATCCCCCGATTGAGACGTTTGCGTGACTTGGCGCGCGTTCTTAGGGAGATACACCGGAGCTATGCAAAGCCTCCCTGCTCGGCGGGGGAAGGTTAGAGCCTGCCCCGGACTTGATCTGGAGATGGGGGCAAGCATAGCAGTCGCGGACAGCGCCGTGGGATCTCGCGAGCCTCCTAGACGGCCATGATATGGTAGCCCGCGTCCACCGGTATAACGCTCCCAGTTATGCCGCTGGACAGTTCGCTGCACAGGAACAGCGCCGTCTTCGCCACCTCCTCGTGGGTTATGTTCCGCTTGAGAGGCGCCTTCTCGGCGTGAATCTTCCGCATGTCCGGGAAGCCGTAGATGCCCCGGGACGCCAGGGTCTCCAGAGGCCCAGCGGAGATAGCGTTTACCCTGATGTTCCGGCGACCGAACTCATCCGCGAGCTGGCGCACCTCGTTCTCCAGGGCTGCCTTGGCCGTACCCATTACGTTGTAACCGGGGAACACCCTCTCCGACGCCTGAAACGTCATCGTGACCACGCTGCCCCCTCCCTCCATGAGATAGGATGCGTGCCTGACTATGGGTATCAGCGAGTACGCGCTTATGTCCAGGGTCATCAGAAAGCTGTCCCTGGCCGTCTTCGAGAACTCCCCTTTCAGGTCTTCCCTGTTCGCATAGGCAACGCTGTGCACCACAAAGTCAATGCCGCCCAACTCTCGCTTCATGTTGTCGAAAGCGGACTCTATGGACTCGTCCTGTGAGACGTCGCACTCCAGCAGATGCACGTTCTCCATAGCCGATGTCAGGCGCGCCACACGCTCTCCCAACCTGCTGTTCTGGTATGCCAGGGCCAGTCCCGCGCCGGCGTCGTGCAGTATTCTGGCGATGGGCCAGGCTATGCTGTGTTCATTTGCGACACCAAAAACTACGCCGTTCTTGCCTTTCAAATCTATCTCGTACATAAAAGCACCACCCTGCTCAGACTTGGCAATTCAGGATAACAGATTCTCCACGCATTTGGAAAATGGTCTGGTATACGACGCCGACTTGTTCACTCAGAGAGGCTTGGTGTATCCTTAGTAGGCTTATGGAACTGCTAGACCTGCTGGCGACTTTCGCCGCCGCCATGACCCCTATAGGCGAACTGCGCCTGGCTATTCCCCTTGCGATATACACCCTGGAGATTCCCTGGTACGTTGCCCTGCCCATCGCCATAGCGGGCAACATGGTCCCCGTGCTGGCGCTTGTGCCCGGACTGGACCGCCTCTCCCGGTTCCTTCAGAGCTTTCCCAATCCCGCCGGGAGGCTTCTCGCCTGGCAGTCGGAGCGCCTGCAAAGGGTGCAAGGCCGCCGTTTTCACACCTACGGCGACATGGCACTGGTCCTCCTCGTGGCCATCCCGTTGCCAATGACGGGGGCCTGGACGGGATCCATGGCCGCCTGGGTCTTCAACATACCGGCGCGCCGCGCCATCCCACTGATTGGCCTGGGTGTCGTCTTTGCGGGGATAATCGTCACCGCGCTTACCCTGAGCGGCATCCGGGTGGGCGGGATCATACGGACGGGCTAGCGACGCCTGAACCGGCGCCGCATTTCAGCGCTGGCAGGCCCTAGTTAGATAGTTGCCGCAGGAAAGCGCGAGACTGCTGAGAGTGCTATTATAGTAGGAGACGGCTCCCATCAAGCGGAGGACAAAAAATGAATCTGGACTTTCTCAAGAAGATACGCAGAAACCACGCCTTGGAGCACGCCACCATCGCCATTGCGCTCTCCAAGTCGGACAAGCATGGAGTAGTCGCCGGGAATTCCACCCAGGGAGGATTCTTCGTCTACGGAGACATTCCCGACGACGTGCTGTCGGAATCAGCGTCAGAGGCGCTGGAGCGATTGAAGGCCGGTGAAAAGGATCTGGCCATCTCCCCCTATTGTGGCACCAACATTGTGGTGGCCGCCGGACTGGCGGGACTGGCGTGCGTCATAGCCGTCGGCAGTGAGAAGCGCTGGCGAAAGCTGCCCAACGTCATCACCGCCGCCACGATGGCCCTTCTGGCGGCCAGACCCCTGGGATACCTGGTGCAGAAGCACCTCACCACCGACGGCGCGGTCGGCAGATTGAATATCAAGGACGTAAAGAACCTGGGCATTGGATGCGCAAGAGTCCACCTGGTGCGGACGTACTCGGAGGACTAGGTGGATCCGCGAAACGCTTTCGGAAGCGACCTGTCATGTGCGGACGATTCACTCTGACTGCGGACATAGGAGAGTTGCAAGGGCGGTTTGAGTTTGACGGCTCCGGTCTAACCCACGCGCCCAGCTACAACATCGCCCCTACCCAACCGGTGCTTGCAGTTCTGAACGGGAACGGAAGGCAGGCCCATCTACTTAGATGGGGGCTGGTGCCGTCCTGGGCCAAGAGCGCGTCCTCAGCCAGACCTATGATCAACGCCCGCGCGGAGACGGTGGCAGAGAGGCCCGCTTTTCGCAGTGCGTTCAGACGCAGACGCTGCCTCGTCCTCGCCGACGGCTATTACGAGTGGCGACGCAGCGGCTCGAGCAGGACGCCATACAGAGTCACGATATCCTCAGGGGAGCCGTTCGCCTTTGCCGGCCTGTGGGAAACATGGCGGGACCCGTCGGACGAGTTGGTCAGGTCCTGCACCATAATCACGACGACCGCCAACAGCCTGCTCAAACCCATCCATGACCGGATGCCTGTCATATTGCCGAGGGAGCATGAGGATCTCTGGCTGGACCATAACGTGCAAGACCACCATCTGCTTGGCGATGTCCTCATCCCCTACCCTGCCGACGCAATGGAAGACTACGAGGTATCGTCTCTTGTAAACTATGTCGCCAACAACGGCCCGGAACTGGCCGCTATGAGAGTACAAGACGAGGTCAATTTGGGATTTTGGTCGCCTGTACGTCGGAGCGAAAGTGAGTGACACCAAACAACCGGACACTGGAGCCGCAAATATGCACCTTGGCGCGCTGCGTTTCAGTTGTTAAAATGTAGTTGGTTTCTTCAGCCCCAGTAGCTCAAAGGATAGAGCAACGGCCTTCTAAGCCGTAGGTTGCGGGTTCGAGTCCTGCCTGGGGTGCCAGCGTCTCTCTTGTAGAGAGTAATCATATCCACAGATCCTGTGGAAGGCTGGCTTGGCCAACCTGCAGTCCACCTCTTCCAAACTCTTCTCTCTATTGGAAGCCCGCCAGTTTGAGTTGGACTGCCTCACCCTGACTTTCCTTGTGTCGGCGATCATCGAATCCAGAAACACCCACTCCGACCAGCCTGAATCTTCTATCTTGGACCAACTCGGATTCCAGCAGGGCCCCGGCGGCGCGCGCTATATCCTCCGAGGACTCCACAGGTTCCGAAAGGGTCTTCTGGCGAGTTAGCGTGGTGAAATCGGAGAGCCGCAGCTTGATCTTCACAGTGCGGCCGCGCAGGGCGCTGCCTCTCAGTCCACGCGCTACGTCCTGGCTTAGCCTGTTAACCATTTCCAGCAGTACATCGCGGTCCCCGGTGTCCTGTGGAAATGTACTCTCTGAGCTAATCGACTTCGTTTCCCTTTCGACCACAACCGCGCTATCGTCGTTGCCCAAAGCGAGTGAGTGTATACGACTCCCCGTCCTTCCGAACACGAGAGTGAACCACTCGTCCGTCTGCGACGCCAGGTCTCCGATTGTATGGATGCCTCCGGCGTTGAGACGCTCTACACTTTTGGGGCCCACACCCCATAGCCGTCCCACTGGCAACGGCTCCAGGAATTCCCGCTCAGAACCCGACGGAACGACCTTGAAGCCGTCCGGCTTGCCTAAATCTGAGGCTATCTTGGCCACCGACTTGCTGGTGGCAACTCCCACGGAGATGGTAAGCCCCAGGTCTTCTTTGACTCGGCTCCTGAGCTGACGTGCGATGTCCACGGCGTCTCGTCCGGGTACAATCGATGCGGTGACGTCCAGGTACGCCTCGTCCAGAGAGAGCGGCTCCACCAGCGGCGTATACTCACGAAAGATCGCCATCACCCGGCGAGACACCTCACGATAGCGGTTGAAATTGGCAGGCGCCCTTACGGCGTCCGGGCAGAGCCTGAGCGCCGTCCGCATGGGCATTGCTGAGCGGACGCCAAAGCGCCGCGCCTCGTACGACGCCGACGCCACCACGCCTCTATCTTCGGGGCTTCCTCCCACGACCACAGGCCTGTCGCGCAAGTGAGGGTTGTCCAGTTGCTCGACAGAGGCATAGAAGGCGTCGAAGTCGGCGTGAATGATCTGCCGCATACGTTGCACTCCTTTGCCTTACGCCGAACGCCTCTATGGCCGCCGGCTGGAGACCACAGGCACTGAGACCAACGGGACACGGAGCTTGCCCAGAACCGCCAACAGTATGAAGCCTTATTCTACGACTATCACGTCGCCATCGTGGAGGGCTTTGAACAACATCTTGTTGTCAATGAAGTATTCGACCGCCATATCTATCAGCTCCGACTCTTCGTGGCCCGACTTGTAGTGCGGAGCGATACAGTAATCTATCAGGGACAACCCGTCCCATATAACACGTTCATCATACCCCTCCGGCGCTTCATGCGGGTCGTCGACGAGGTCGATCCCCCGAAGTGTAGGCGCCAGTACGCACACCCCTGCGCTGTACCCGGCGTAAACGAAGTCATCATTGTTTCTGTTTTCTTCCAGGAATCGATCAAGCCCACTCTGGTTCATTGCTCTTCTCAGCACGAACGTGTTCCCGCCAATAACCCACACCAGACCAAAGTTGGCCATCTCCTCTTTGAGCGACTCAGGGCGTCCGAAATATAGACGCAGATCAAACCCGACGGCTTCAATACCCAGTCCGGCAAGAATTTCAATCTCTCGATTTACGGCGGCCTGCTTTCTCTCAGCGTCGCCGGAGGAATCGAGGGCATTGAAAATCACGGCTGCCCTCTTGTTATCCGAGAGCATAGATTTCAGCTTGTCGGACTCATTACCCAATCCGTTGGATGACAGATACAACTTCATCGCTTCGCCCAGTCCTGTCCGTTCCAGTTAGTTGCCGAAATATCTGCATTCCTTGCAGCCATTCCCATTTTAAGAGAAACTAGACGAGAAAGCCAAGCACAGTCTGCCCCACACAGCACAGGTATAGGGGCAAGAGGGTACCGATTCTAGTGGGTAAATTGCTGGAAATCCTGCTGGTTGCAACCCGCCTAGGGGTTACGTCCTTCGGCGGCCCCATAGCCCACATAGGCTACTTTCGAGATGAGTACGTAACCCGGCGGGGCTGGCTCGATGAAGAGACCTTCGGAGAGTTCGTCGCGCTCTGCCAGTTCCTGCCCGGCCCGGCTAGCAGCCAGCTTGGAATAGCGGTAGGCATCAGGCGCGCCGGCTTTATCGGCGGCTTGCTGGCGTGGCTGGGTTTCACCCTTCCATCGGCGGTTGCCCTGATCCTGTTCGCTTACAGCGTGCAGGAGTTCAGCGGAGAGGTGGGCGAATGGCTGCACGGCCTGAAGATCGTAGCTGCCGCGGTCGTCGCGCTTGCCCTGTGGGGAATGGGAAGGAATCTCGCTCCGGACAGGCCGCGCATCACCATCGCCGTCCTTGCGGCGGTCGTGGTCCTTCTGACGGGGGGCATAGCGACGCAGATGTTGGTGATCGCCGGCGGAGCGGTCCTCGGTCTGATATTCCTGCGTCCCCCGGAGGCGCAGCCGAGGAGCGAGGCCGGCCCGCGGGCCGGAGCCCGCGTCGCTGCGGTGGCGCTGATATTATTCCTCATTCTCCTGTTTGCCCTTCCCGTGGCAAGTCGTCTCACGGACAATACGCTGATCGCGGTGGCCGACAGCTTTTACCGGTCAGGGTCCCTTGTATTCGGCGGCGGCCACGTCGTGCTGCCCCTGCTGGAGGCGGAGGTCGTCCCACCGGGTTGGGTTACAGAAGACGAGTTCCTGGCGGGATACGGCGCGGCTCAAGCTGTGCCCGGCCCGTTGTTCACCTTCTCCTCATACCTGGGTACAGCGATAGATGCCACGACACCGCGATGGCTCGGAGGCCTGGTGGCCCTCGCGGCCATATACGCGCCATCCTTCCTGCTGGTCATGGGAGTGCTGCCCTTCTGGGAGCGGCTAAGGGGATTCATCAGAGTCAGGCAGGGACTGATGGGAGTGAACGCGGCGGTGGTAGGTCTGCTCCTTGCCGCGCTCTACGACCCGGTGTGGACCAGCGCAGTCAAGACGCCGGAGGATTTCGCCCTGGCGGCGGGCGCGTTCGCGCTCCTGGCGTTCTGGAGAGCGCCTCCGTGGCTGGTCGTCCTGCTGACAGCCGCCATAGGCGCGCTGATTGCACTCTACTAGGACTGCGGCTTACAGCCCGCCAACCCTGGAGCAAGTAGGCGCTCTCCGCTGCCGGTTGCGCGCTTACGGCGTCTAGGATCGTGAAGGAGGTATGCGTATTCCCAGAAGCAGCAACGCTCCCGATGCGTTGAACGCTGCCAAGCCGAGGAACGCAAGCTGGTATGATCCAAGGGAATCGTACATCAACGCGGCAACAAGAGGACTGATGAAGACAGCCGCGCTGCTTATTGGGTCCATGAGCCCGGCCAGGCGAGAGAAGTTCTCTCTGCCGAAGACCTGGGCTCTCAGCACGGTCATAAGGGTGCCGCGAGTCCCAAAAGCGACTCCGAAGATGGTCGCGAATACCATCACCTGTGTTATTGTTGTGGCAAAGGCCAGAATAGTAACCGAGATTCCCTGGAAAATAAACGCTACGGCCGTCACCTTTCGTGGGCCCAGCCAATCGCCCAGGAAACCTCCTATCACCCGGCCTATCGCTGCAACCCCTAGGGTATAGGACAGTATGCCAGCTGCCGCCAGCTCATCCAAGCCTATGTCAACCAGCGCCGGTATCTGGTGGACCTGGAGCGCGCCCCACGCCGTTATTCCGGCGGAGTGGGACAGGGCCAGGAACCAGAAGCTGCGATCTCGCAGGGACTGGCCAACCGTGACCTTTTCCTCTCCAGCATCCGCTCCTGAAGCTTCTTGGCTGTCGGGCTGCTTCCCGTCCGGCAGGTATCCGTAGTCCTCCGGCCGGGCTCTCATCACGGCCGCCAGGGGAAGGCCGATGATAATGGTGACGATTCCTACGGCAAGCGTGGTTGGGCGCCATCCTAAATATAGAATCGACCAAGTAAAGGCGGGGATCAGCAGCGCTCCCAGGCTCCCGCCCAACTGATAGATGGCGATGGCTCTACCTCGCCAGGAATTGAACCAGTTGATCAGTACAGTGACTATCGGCAGGAATCCCGAAACGCTCTGACCCAGAGTTATCAGAAGGAATGATGCGTAGAAGTGGTATAAGTTCTGAGACAGGCTCAAAAGTATGAAGCCCGCCCCGAATACGACCCAACCCCCCATCATGTACCGGCGAGGCCCTATCCAGTGTATGAGATACCCTTCGAGTGGCCCCGTCAATCCGCCTTCAAGTCTTCTGAGGGAGAATGCGACCGTGATAGCGGTCCGCGTAACCCCAAACTCCCTCTGTAGTGGCAGGAAGAGCGCCTGGGCGCCGGAGTTGAACACAGCCGACTGGATGGTGCTTACCAACGCCGCCGCGGCAACGATCCACCATCCATAGAAGACGCGCGGCCGTTCAGAAGGATCTGATGCTAAATTGGTAGCAGGCCTTCCACCCTGGCTGCCTCTACTTGGAGGGTCGGGGTCCAAAGGTCTTCACTCTCTCCTGTGGAGTCCTCTGACTTAGAGTCGGCAGAGGGTTTGGGATTAGGGCGCATTCATAATTCTATGTAGCCCTTGCTGCAAGAACAATACCACACTTGGCATCCAACTGTCACCCTCGAGGACGTCCTCCAACTACGAGACACTCGCTGGCGGCTTCTCACCAATGCCGCCGGAATATATAATCAAGCAATGTCTTCTAGTGCACGTCAAGGGCTTTCCGCGCCCTGGACAACCCGCCTTCCCTTCTTCTACGGATGGGTTATCCTGGGAGTTACCGGGCTTGGTATGTTCACGTCCGGACCCGGGCAGACCTACACTGTCTCCGTTTTCGTGAACCCCATAATAGAGGATCTCGGGTGGTCCAGGACCAGCGTATCAGGGCTTTACACCACAGGCTCGCTCACGGCAGCAGTAGCCATGTTCCTGGTGGGACGCCTGCTTGACCAGCACGGCGCGCGGGCGGTGCTGCCGGCCGTAGTCCTGTTTTTTGGGTTCGCCCTGATATTTATAGGTCAAGTGTCTCAGCAGTGGCACCTCTACGTGGGGTTCGCCCTTATCCGGATCCTGGGCCAAGGATCTCTTACCCTGATTCCAACCACCCTGATAGCCGTCTGGTTTGTCCGGCTTCGAGGAAGGGTGATGGCGTTGAACTCCCTTGGGGCCGTGGCGAGTCAGGCCGCGTTCCCCCCTCTGTTACATCTGCTCATCTCGGCGTATGGCTGGCGCAGCGCCTGGGTCGCACTGGGGCTGATCGTCTGGCTGCTGATGCTAATGCCGGCGATCCTGTTGATTCGCAGAAGCCCGGAGTCCATAGGGCTGCTTCCGGATGGAGACGGTATTCCGTCTGAGGGTCAGATATCTTCAGCCGTTACGGACGAAGTCAACTTCACCCTTCCTGAAGCGCTCAAGACCCGCGCATTCTGGCTGTTGATATTCGCGGGGTCCTCCCAGTCATTGATAGGCACCGCGCTCGTGTTCCACCACGTGTCAGTTATGGACAGCCTGGGTCTGAGCACAGTGGTGGCAGCCTCAGCGCTCAGCGTAATCGCTCCGGGGGCTTTGTCCGGGACCTTCATAGCGGGTTTCCTGTGCGACAGGTTCCCCAACAGATTCGTGCTGGTTGGCGGTCAGCTGGTTCTGGTCTTCGCTATGCTGCTGACCTTCGTAATGGCGCACCCTTGGCACGCCATACTCTACGGGCTCTCGTTGGGTCTGGCCGGCGGTACTCTAATGACCACCGCCGCGGTCATCTGGCCCAACTACTTTGGGCGCACCCACCTGGGCTCCATACGAGGAGTGGTCACCGCGGGCATGGTGGCATCTGCCGCGCTGGGCCCCCTGCCCTTTGGCTTTCTGTTCGATGTCTCGAACAGCTACACCATGGCCGTAGCTATATTCCTCGCCCTCCCCGCAGCGTGCGCGGTTGCGGCCTTTGCGGCCACGCCACCCCGGCGGCGCGCCTAATATCCACGCGCAGGATTGAGATGCAATGGACACAACTCCGGACAACAAATCGGCCACTACCGGATTATTGGTCGGACTCTACAAGGGCATCGAAGAACTCGCCCCAAGCCGGTATCGGTAAGAGACGTGAGCCGCGCCCTACTACGCTTCCCTCTTGGAAGACAAGCCCCTCTTGGCCGTAGCCGCCGCGGCGAACATCAGTGTCGCGACCAGAGCCATCGCCGGCCCTGACGGCAGGTCGGCGTGGAAGGAGAGGTAGAGTCCGGCCACCGCTGACACCGCTCCGACAATTGCCCCAATCACCATTACGCCTACGAAACGCCTTGCCAGCAGGTACGCCGTTGCCGCGGGCGTGATGAGCATCGCCATTACCAGAACTATCCCGGCGGCCTGTATGCCTATGACTATGACCAGTGCAAGAAGCGCAAGGAGCACGTACTCCACCAGATTGGTCTTGATGCCGACGACTGATGCCCCCACCTCGTCAAAGGTGGTGTAGACGAGCTGGCGATGAAAAGCGTACAGCCCCACCAGAACCAGGCCGGTAAGCCCCAGCGAGATGTAGACGTCCGTTTGGGACACACCCAACACCTGCCCAAGCAACAGGTCCTCGATGTTGACGTTTATATTGGTGGCCCTGGAAAGCATCACAAGGCCCAGGGCGAACATACCGGCAAAGATGATGCCTATGGACGTGTCCTCACTGATGCCTGTTCGCCGGCTGACGGAACCCATCAACAGGGCTATCAGGATTCCGGCAGGCACTGCTGCGAAGAAGGGGCTGATTCCCAACAGGAACGCTATCACCATTCCCGGCAGCACCGAGTGGGCAAGGGCGTCGCCCATGAAAGCGCGCCCGCGCGTTATGACGTATGCGCCGAGAATGGGGCACATTATCCCAACCAGGACCGAGACCACCAGCGCCCGAACCATGAAGCCGTACTGGAATGGCCCTGTTATGTAGTCCACTACCCCCCTTCCTCGTGTGAGTGCGCGGCGTAGTGATCTGGGGTGAACTCGATGCCGTGGGAACCGTAAAGCTCTTCCAGCACCTCCGCGGTGAACACCTCGGCGGGAGGGCCGTAGGCGCAGACGTGGTGGTTGATGCACAGGCACTGGTCGAAGCGTTGGGACAGGTTGGTGAGGTCGTGAGTCGCCAGCATCACCACTTTGCCCTCGTCCCGCAGGGATTGGAGGACTTCCACAATCCCTTCCTGGGCGCCAACGTCCACGCCGCTGAACGCCTCGTCCAGCAGGATGACGCTGGCTTCCTGTGCAAGCGCGCGGGCTATGAAAACCCTCTGGCGCTGGCCGCCGGAAAGCTCGGTAAGCAGGTCAGAGCGATGCTCCCAAAGTCCAACTCGCTCCAGGCACGTCCGGACCATTTCCTTGTCTCTTCTGCCCGGTTGGCGGAGCCATCCAATGTTCCAGTTGCGCCCCATAGTTACCACGTCCTGAACCGTAGCCGGGAAGGCCCAGTTTATTCTGTCGCGCTGCGGGACGTAGGCAAGCGCGCCCTTCTCGGACGCGGCGCCGTGCAACCTAACGCTGCCTTGCGCAATGGGCAGAGTGCCTGCAATGGCCCCGAATAGCGTACTCTTGCCCGCCCCATTTGGGCCAAGGACGCCCATAAGGGTGCCTTCGTCCACGCTGAAAGTTACGTCAGTTAGAGCAACGTGCCCTCCACGCACGACTGTCAAGTCTTCAACTGATATGCTCAGCGCTGAAGTTGTCATAGCTAATTCCTCTCCCCCGACGGGTTCCAGATTTGCCGTAATCTGCCGTCCTTAAGTTCCTTTTGCCCGACCGGCGTCCCGGCAAAGGATAATCCAGAAACCAAACGCTCACCAAACGGCCGGGAGCGCATAGGCACAGACACCGCCATCACTTCAGAGCCTCGACTATGAGCTCTACGTTGGTCCTAAACATATCGATGTAAGTCTCCGCGCCGCTGCCCTCGCTGCCAAGGGAGCCTGAGTAGAGCCTGACCAGCTGCGCTCCGGTCTCCGTTGCCACGGTTTCGGCCAGCCGCTCGCTCACAGTAGTTTCACCAAAAACCGACGAGACACCGTACTCCTCTACTTCTTGTATCAACTCCGTCAGGTCTTCAGCCGACGGCTCCGTTTCGGTGGTTGTGCCCAGAATGACCCCCACTACATCGAACCCGTACAAGAGCGCAAAGTAGCCAAAGCTGTCGTGAGAGGTCACGAAGAGCCTGTTGTCCTCCAGAATTAGGCCCACCTGCTCCTCCGTCCAGGCGTGCAGCTCGTCCAGTTGAGCGTTGTACTCAGAAGCGTGGCTGCCGTAAATGCCGCTGCTGTCCGGGTCAATGGCCGACAGGCGAGCGGCTATCTCATTGATCGCTGTCTTAACGCGTAGCGGGTCAAACCAGAAGTGGGGGTCGTAAATGCCGTGGCCGTGGCCTTCGTGCTCCTCCTCGCCCTCACCGCCAAGGTGTTCGATCTCCTCTATTGCTTCCCCGGCGTCCATCTGGCCGCCTTCAACCTGGCTGAGAATTCTGCGCACCTTGGCGGGCGGTTCGCCTTCCTTTTCTTCTACATCGCCATGATCTTCGACGCCTTCCATCAACTCTCTTATCTCTTCCAACCCCTCTTCCGGGCTGATTTCACCCTCCTCCACCTCATCTACAATGTGAGCGAGCGACTCCAGGAATTCGACGTCCTCGGCATGAGTCTCTGCGAACTCTATAGGATCGATAAGCTCGCCCATCTCAACTATGCCCGCAGGGTCACGCGCCGCGTTCTCCAGAAGCTCCTTGAGCCATGACTCCTCGAGGCGCAGCCCTACGCTCAGCACAAGGTCAGCGTCGGCGATTCTGGCAATGTCTTGAGCGCCGGGCTGGAATGAGTGAGGATCTGCGCCCTCTGGAACCAGGCTGAAGACCTCAACACGGTCCCCACCGACGTTCTCAACCCAGTCCGCCATGATGTTTGTTGTGACCACTACCTGAATAGGCGTACCGGTCTGTGCAGGCGGAGCTCCTCCTGAATCCTCGGAGCACGCTACCAAGGCCAGGAACAACGCGACTGATGGGAAAGCCGCTCTTGCCAGTCCGGATATACAGCTATTCATACTCAGTCTCATAATCACCCGGATTCCCTCCGTTTTCTTGTTTGTGCATATTTGGGTCTGTCTGAAAGAGACTTAATCTCAGTTACTGATATGCACTCTCATTCAACGCCGTACAGGTCTATGACTACACTGTTCGAGACTAATGCTCCCCACTGCACGGGGCAAAGCTGAAGCCCAAACTACCCGGACCGCGCATCCTTTCCGAACCGAGGCTCTTCAACAGCCCTGGTTCGGGCTTAATAGATCGCCACACTCGCCTATCTGGGAGGGCTGGAGAGGTCTGTCGAAGTATTGAGGGCTTCTTTATGATACTCAGTCTCAATAAATCTCCCGTTTTTCAGAGGGCAGATTCCGGAATTATTCAATTCTTGCAGGATTAAGATAGCTTGTCAACCCAGTTAGTTTTGTGGTCAGCCGGTGTATGAGGTGCAAGTGCATTGAGATTGAGTCTGAATAGTATAGTCTGCAGGTGAGACACCTCTGGGAGTTGCTAAAATTGGTCTGTTATGCCAACATATGATTATGAATATCGGAGCGTTTGAAATCCAGGAACCCCTTCCGGAGCTGAGAGACCCCCACGTTCTTTCCCTGCTGGTTCCGTGGGTGGACGCCGGCAGCGTCGGCACCCTTGCCCTGAGCAAGCTGGAGACCCACTTCGACTCCCAGGAGCTTGGCAAGCTGAGCGCGCCCGGTTCGTTTTTCGATTTCACCCGCTACCGTCCCATCTCCCACACCTTCGAAGGCCAGCGACTCCTGACCATCCCGAACAGCCACATCTACTACACCCGCCAGGATGATGGCCCCGATCTCCTGTTCCTCCACCTGCTGGAGCCTCATGCCAACGCGGAGGAGTACATAGAGTCCGTGGTGGAAATCCTGAAGCGGCTCAAGGTCAAGCGGTACTGCCGTATCGGTGGGATGTACAGTTCCGTGCCGCACACGCGGCCACTGCGCGTGACCGGGTCTCCTGGCATCGAGAGGATGGAGAAGCTGAATGGCCTTGTGACAGCCCGTATGTCGAACAACTACGAGGGGCCAATAAGCATCATGGGCCTGATAGGCGACGAGCTGGAGCGGGAGGGCGTAGAGACTCTCAGCCTGATGGTGCAACTGCCTCACTATCTGGAGGTGGAGGAGGACCTCGCCGGAGCCGCCCGACTCCTGCAGGTGATCTGCGCCCTGTATAACTTCCCCGGCCACCTGGCCGACCCGGAAGAGGGGCGCAAGCAGTATTTGGAGTTGAACGAGGAGATAGAGGAAGATCCGGAAGTCCGGGAGATGGTGGTTCAGATGGAGGCTGCCTACGACGCGAGGGCAAAGGCGCTCTTTGAGGACGCGCCTCAACCCCCGCTATCGCCCCAAGTCGACCAGTTCCTCCGGGACTTGGACCGGCGCTTTGACGACCGCTAGACCACGCCTCCTTCCGCAAGAACCGCCAACTCCGCCCTGGTCAGGCCAAGCTCGCCGCACAGCACCTCTTCGTTGTGCTCCCCAACCAAGGGCGCTCTCTTGGAGATACGCCAGGGCGAGCCGTTGAAGATGCCAGCCGGCCCGGGATGCCGCAGCTTCGCTCCCACCTCGGGGTAGTCCACCTCAGCCCAGAAGCCTCGGTCCTGAAGATGCGGGTCCGCCAGAACTTCCTCCGGCGACCGCACAGCGCCCATATTGAAGCCGCGCTTCTGCCCGCCGTGGTACACGTCGTCCCGATCCATGTTGGCAATGAAATAGAGGAACAGTTCGTTATCGGTGATGGAGTCCGGGTTGCGGTACTTCTCATCCAGTATGTCGCCCGCAAGACCCTGCTCCGTCATCCAGTCTCCCAGGATCTGCAGCCTCTCAGAGGTAAGCCTGTTCACAATCTGCGCGGCGACGTTGATGTATTTCCCGTCGGCACACGGGTGCTGGCTCTTGTCCGTGGGAGTGGGAGAGGCGTGGCGGCCGGTCTGCCGCCGCACTATCTGGCCTGTGTAGATGTAGCGAGTCACGGCCGCTTCGGTGGTCAGGGCGCAGGCCTCGTGCACAGAGGCGTCGATGTACTGCCCCTTGCCCGTGACCGTCCGATTCAGCAGGGCCGCTCCAGTAGCCATCATCGCGAAGTGGCTCCCCATGTGCCAGGCCTGCCCGCCGCCGGGAGCGATGGGCGGCGCGTCCGGCTCCTCCTCCTCCGTGTACCCGCAGCCCGCCATCTGACCGCCCGCCGCCAGGTGGAGCAGATCGCTGGTCGCGTAGTCCTTCCACGGCCCATCCTGACCAAAGGGGGTCAGCGAGCACATTACCAGACGGGGATTGTCCTTCTTCAGTTCATCGTAGCCCAGACCCAGGGAGGCCATGTAGCCGGGCTGGAACGTCTCCAGCACCACGTCGGCCTGGGCCGCCAGACGCCGGAACAACCGGCGACCGTCCTCGGTCTCCAGGGACAGGGTTATGCCGCGCTTGGATGTGTTGTAGTGCCAGAATGAGAGGCTCCTGTCCCTGTTGGGCATATCCTGGAAGAACGGCCCAACCGTCCGCGTCTCCTGGCCTCCCGGCGGCTCGATCTTGACGACATCGGCTCCCATATCGGCCAGCAGCTTGCCGCACCACTGGCCTTTCTCATCGGTGAGCTCCAGCACTCGAATTCCGGAGAAGGGCCCCTCCGGCTCAGCGCCGGGCGTATGCACGGGCGACGGCGCGGGATTCGCTCTCTGGTCGTTGCCCGTCCACTCCGCGGGCGCGTCCGACTCAATCATCTCATGCAGATACGGATACTGCTCCATGCTCATTGTCTTCGGCCAGAACGTGCCGTCCTCGAAGCCATCCACAAGCTCTTGGTGGCTGATTCCCAGCAGGCCCTCGAAGACCTCCTTATTGTGCTGGCCTATCAGGGGGCCGGAGCGGCTGTTGAATACCGGCGTCTCCGACATCTTGAACGGAGCGTTCTGAAGCGGCCACGAACCCAGCGCCGGATGCTCCACGTTCCGGTACATCTCCCGATGCCTGAGATGCGGGTCGTTGTCGAAGCGGTCCTGGCTGCTCTGCACAGGCATCGCCCGCATGCCGGCCGCCTGGCACAGCTCCATGATCTCGTACTTGCCCAAGGTCTTCGTCCACGCCTCGATTCCCTGGTCAAGCTCCTCCTGGTGTTGCAGTCTGCCATCCAGGGTTGCGAACTTGTCAGAGACCGCCCATGCAGGAGAACCCATAACTCCGACCAGCCTGCGCCACTCGTCGTCTGAGAAGCAGGCGATGGCGCACCAGTCGTTGTAGCCGCCAGGAGCGGTCCTGTAGGCGTTGTGGGGCGCTACCGTACGCCCGCGGTAGTTGTTCACCAGCGGTGTGCCGGGCCAGTTGGTGCGATTCCCCGCCGGATAGCCCTCTCGATACGTGGTGCGGTCGTTGGCCTGCATGTCCAGGAACACGGGGCCGTTGAGGGCCACACCCGTAATCCACTGCGACTTGTCCACGTGCTGACCCTGTCCGGTCACGTTCCGCCGGTACAGGGCGCTCAGGGCGTAGATGGCCCCGTACATTCCGCCGGTATCGTCCATGTAAGACCAGCCCCAGCCGGCGGGAGGTTTGCCCGGCAGGCCGGACAGGTAGGTCAGGCCCGACAGCGCCTGGGCGATGGGGCCCATCGTCTGGTAGTCCCTGTTGCGTCCTGTATGGCCGAAGCCGGACATGGAGAGATAGACGATGTCCGGTCGCAGCTTCTTCATCTCCTCATAGCCGATGCCCCAATTGTTCAACACGCCAAAGGCAAAGTTCTCTATGACGATGTCTGAGATGGACACCAGCCGGCGGATGAGGTCTATGCCGCGCTCAGTCCTGGTGTTCAGGGTGATGCTCAGCTTGTTGGCGTTGGTGTCGCTGAAATGGCCGTTGGTGTTCAGGTTTACGGGAAAGCCCTCAGGTGTCCCCTGCCCCGAAGCGATGTTCTCGCCTCGCGTGCTGGGATTCTGGGGCCACTCCACCTTGATCACCTCCGCGCCCAGCGCGCCCAGCCAGCGTGTGCACCACGGCCCGGCCCTCACCCAGGTGAAGTCCAGTACCCGTATTCCCGCCAGGGCTCCCGCTTTAGTGGTCGTCGGACCGGCTTGGGTCTGTACCATCTCTAACCTCCTAATACAGGCTTCGTCGCAAGACGATTTCATCCCCGTCAGCAACCAGCGCCGCGTTGAACAGGCGATGCAGGCAGCCCTATTTTAGCCTGATAAGGGACAAGTAGTCGAGGGGATGTTGCGAGGCCGAGGCCTATTGTGACGTCTCTATAGTTATCTCCTCGCTGAGATCGGAAAAGTCCGCTGTAAGTGATACGTTGACCCAGCCCGGTTCCTCAATTTCCAATACTCCCTCCGCGGATACTCTCTTAACAAGGAAATCGTCCACGCCCACCCAGTAAACGACATTGAGTTGGCCTTCCGCCCTAGAGAATAGCGTGGGCAGAGGAAAACCGTCAGCCCAGATTTTCGCCGGAATCCTTCCGACAACGCGATAGACACTCCCCGCTTCCAGCATTTCTATGCCCTCGATGGATGCATCTCTTAGGTTGACAATGGAGTTATCGTCTATCAGTTCGAGGGGATTTTCTGGATCCCGCCAAGTGGTTTGTACCCATTTACCAGTTTCAGGGCTTATGTCATATGCAGTGTTTCCTACCATAGTCATCTTGGTTGTAAACTCGCCAATGATGGTATAGTAACCCCACAAATCTAACCGGAACCTGTCAGGCGCCTGGAAATCGATATCGTAACTACCACATAATACGGAGCCACTTGCCTCGTCTATCACCGCCAATTCCAATTTAAGTTGGTATGAGTCCAACGCGTTCATAGACTCTTTAGCAGCCTCCAAGACTGCCACGGGCGACAGAGATGTTTCTGCTGGCCCGAGCCCGGCATCAGAGGTGGATATGGGAGTGAGCTCGCAGGGATCAGCCGAAGTCTCCGCATTGGGTATGGAGGCTGAAAGTGTTTCTGGAATCAGGGTTGAATCCACTGTCTCCACAGCGTTGAAAGGGTATCTCTCTTCTCTATTAGTTGATGTCACTACAATCCCTATTCCCCCTGCAAACAAGACATTCCCGTCTGGCAATAGGGTTGCCGAGTGATAGTAGCGCCGTTCGGACAGGCTTGGCCCTACAGACCAGGAGCTGGTCTTTGGATCAAACACCTCAGTCGTGGAGTAAAGCTGGTAATCTCTCGCCGTGGGATCGTCGCCGCCTGCCAGGAGAACACGGCCGTCCGGAAGAAGGGTGAGAGTGGATGAGCCACGTGCGCCTTCCATCCCGTTAATGCTAGCCCAGGTGTCTGTGCCGGGATCGTAGACCTTGGAGTCAGAGAACACCTCGGCAATTCTCTCCCCGTAAAGATGTCTGCCATCAATTAGCTCCACATGGGTTAGATTCCCTTCAGAATCCATCCCATACCCGACCTTCGCTCTTTCTGACATTTGCCCCAGCACCAGTAACCTCCCATCCAACAGCGGGGTTGCGTCCGTAGGTATGTAGTAGGGTTCCACGCTGCTAATGGCAGACCAAGTATCGGAAGGTGGGTCGTACATCCAAATAGATGCCCGCTGGGTATCGCTCGATTCGTCCACGCCTACTCCGATAGCAATAATCCTCCCTTGGGGCAAGGAAAAGAACCATTGGAATAGGGAATGTTGGTCCAGTGAAGCTG
The DNA here is from genome assembly GCA_965261605.1 of Dehalococcoidia bacterium. GTDB lineage: Bacteria > Chloroflexota > Dehalococcoidia > Lucifugimonadales > UBA2985 > DAOUJW01. Next base: position 212,781 of record OZ253466.1, read on the forward strand.
CCTCATGCCATGTATTCGTCCCCGGGTCAAAGATAAATACTTGATTCAAGTTCTGGGGTGTGTCGTCCGCTTCCAAAGCGTTCACATCTACGCCGACCATCATTACACGGCCATCGTCAAGCACGACCATGTTGCGAGGCCATGGAGCCACCGAAGGCATTGGCACTGGTGTCCATACGTCAGTCTCCGGGTCCAGGATGAATGCAACACCCTCTACCTGTTGCCCTGCGCCCTCGTTCGCTCCGAGACCAACTAACAGCGCCCTCCCATCGGACAGGTTGACCACTGAGTGAATAGAGGCTACGTCTTCCCCCAACTCAAAAGTCGACCACATTTCCACACCAGGGTCGTAGACCTCTATAGTATTCAGGGGAAACGGGAGTATGACATTGTTGTTGGCTATGCCGGTAAACCCGCCACTCACCAAGACGCGGCCGTCGTCCAGCAATAGCGCCTGATGCCCAAAGCGCGGTACAGCCAGCACCGTTCCAGGAACAGGAGTTGGTAAGGGAATCTGAGTTGCAGTGGCCGTAGGCGTTGTGGTGGCCGTGGGAGTTGGTGTAGGAGAAGCCATCAGTGTTGGCGCGGGCGTAGATGTTGGCGGGACAGGTGATTGTATTGGAGCGCTGTCAGCCTGCACGGACTGAGGCGTCCCGGTCGGTGGCACTGTCGTCGGCGTCGGCGAATCGTCGCACGCCGACAGAAAAGCCGCGAGAGCCAGACCCAGCAACCCCGTCCGCACAAGTCCTCTAATGCTTATGCGTAAGCCTTGTCGTACACCAAACATCATCACTCCATCAACCCACTTAGTGGCATGTAGCGCTCGGACCTACCCCCGCGAACGGACCGGACCGGCTTTCGTCGTCAGTTTACTCTGACTTGCAGAGGTTTACTACAGGAGAATCAGCGGTGGCCGACTCAAGACTCCAGCAACATGGACAAGATAAACAAAGCTCTCGTGCAACACTACTGCTTTACGTATGAGTAGTTGGACTTCATAATTGATTACGACGTCTAGTTCAGTATAGGGAATAGGGATAGGACCAAGGACAGGGAGACCAAGATGGAATTGTACCAGTTAGACTACGTTCTCCACGAACCCTGTGAAGAGCAGGGGTGGCTCTACATGGCAGAGATACCGGAACTGCCCGGATGCCGAGCGTGGGCGGATACCGCCAACGAGGCCTTGACCGAACTTTCTACAGTGGCCAAACAGTTCATTCTCTCTTACAAGGACCGGGGCAAATCCCTTCCTGCGGGGATAGCCCCATCTCTGGCCGGGCGGGGCAGGATCTCTGTGGCTGTATGACATACAGAGAACTAACGAGAAAGCTCACAAGGCTTGGATGCGTCTTCGACCGCCAGGCAGGAGGTTCGCACGAAATCTGGATCAACCCAGCCAACAACCAGGAAACCACCGTTCCAAGACATGGCAATCGGGACTTGGCCACAGGAACAGTACATGGGATTCGAAGAGACCTGGGCATCAGCAGACAGGAATTCGACCAGGTTTAGAATTCGGACAGCCCTAGGCAGGCATTCAGCAACACTACATCAGGTGAACCAGGATCGGCCCTTAATCGAATCGAGTAGGGTCAAGAATGAAACTTCATTACTAACTAGAGACCGACAGCCTTCCTGTCACGAGTACGGCGACTCTACCCCCGCGAACGGACCGGCCCCGTTTTCATCGTCAGTTTACTCTGACTTGCAGTAGTTAACTATAGGACAATTTGCGGTGGACGACTCAAGATTTCAGCAACAAAGGCAAGATAGACAGAGCTTTGGAGCAACTCTACGGCTTTACGGATGAGGGGTTGGGCTTCATAATTAACTATGACATCAAGCGCCGTATGGGGCAAGAGGGGCGGAAAGGCTCTGAAGACTGATGACGAATGAATATGCCCGGACAGTCTACATACATCGAGACCTCAGTGGTATCCTATCTCACTGCCAGGGCTACTAACAATCTGCTGGCGGCTGCGTGGCAAACCGCAACGGCTGAATGGTGGGACATGCACAGACAAAGGTTTGACCTCCGTACGTCCGCTCTCACAATTGAGGAAGCTGGAAGAGGTCATCAGGAGGCAGCCGCGCGGAGGCTGGAAGCGCTGGAGGGAATTACAATCCTGCCTATCACGGAAGCTGTGGTCTCATTGGCTGATGTACTCATGCACGGGAGAACTCTGCCAACAAGCGCCCAGAACGACGCCATTCATATCGCCGTGTCGGCGGTGCATGACATCGATTACCTGTTGACCTGGAACTTCCGTCACATTGCCAACGCTGAGACCCGGCCCCTTATCCGCAAAGTCTGTGAGCAACAAGGCTACGTAAGTCCGGAGATTTGCACTCCAAGCGAACTAATGGGAGGCTCCGAATATGCCGGATGAAATCATTGAGGAACTGTGGAGCATAAAGGACAGCATTGCGCGGGAATACGACTACGACTTGAGAAAGCTCGCAGCCTACCTCCAAAGCCTGAACCAATTGGAACACCCATCGGGGTCACCGGGTCACTCAGCCTATCAAATCATCTCTGAGGGACCGGGGCAACGCCTCTTCAAGACCACGAAGGAGGAACCAGCATGAAACTCCATTACTATCCGGAGACCGACAGCCTCTATGTCGAGTTCAACGCCAAGCCTGGGGCGGATACGATCGAGGTCACTGAGGGGTTGAACGTCGATATAGATGCTGATGGCGAGGTGGTTGGCTTCGACATCGACCAGGCATCCCGTCGCCTGGATCTGCACACGCTGGAAACCGAGGCCCTACCCCTTCATAGCATCAAGGCGGGCTGACCCGCCGTTGGGAAGGCCCCCGTCCCGCTCAGGCCTTTGACATCAGATCAATGGCCGATAGCGCCATGTGTCGCCCGCCGATGGCGTACGGCGAGATGACCATGTCTGCGCCGGCCCTGTGCAGCTTGTCCTCCGCATCCGCCCTGGATGCCCGCTCCACGATTCGCAGGCTGGGGTTCAGACCTCGGGCCGTCGGGGCAATGTATGCGTTGTCGGCGTCGCTTCCCGTCGCGGCCACCAAGCCAGTACGCCTCTCCGACGTGAACCGACAGCAAGTCCTCGTCCTTTGTCGGGTAGCCCTCTACGCCGAGCAACCCAAGCTCTTCCGCCTCGGCCAGCACCTCAGAGTTCCTGTCCATCACCACAAGCGGCGCCGGCTCCTGCTGAAGGGTCAACGCCACCTCCCTGCCCACCCGGCCAAAGCCGCACACAATGAAGTGATTCCTCAGTTTCGCCATCTGCGTTCTCATTCTACGCCTCCGAAACAGGGTCCGCAGTATCTCCTCTTCCACCACAATCTGCACCACGCTTGTCAGGATGTACAGCATCACGCCAACGCCAACCACCATCATGAACATTGTGAAGACGCGCCCGGTGGACGACAGCGGATGCACCTCCTCGTAGCCCACGGTGGTGAAGGTGACAATTGTCATATAGGCCGCGTCCAGGAAGGACCATCCCTCGATACGCATATAGCCCAGGATGCCCATCGCCATCAGGGCCGCTAGCGCCAGCAGGCTTCTGGTCAGGTTTTTTCCGATAAGGCCCCCGAGACTCCTTTGCAGAAAGAGCGCGCCAGCCCCTGGAGAGAGCCGAGCGCCGCGCCTATACCCCTAGCTTATTGGAGGGAAAATTGCGCTGGGGTCTATACCTACCGTGGGCAGCAAGGCGAAGATCATCGCCGCGTCCTGAAGCAGCGGCTTCAACAAAAGGACAGGCCGCCCGGATTTGAGCGGCCTGTCTGGGTCTGAGACTCCCCAGGAGGTCCCAGCACCATATGATCGAAACACTCTAGCTTCTGGGGTCTTTAACCTTCCGCAGGTACGGCTTCACGGTCTCCCAGCCATCCGGGAACAGCTCCTGAGCCGCTTCGTTGTTCACCGCAGGAACTATGATCACATCCTCGCCGCTGTTCCAGTTAGCAGGCGTCGCCACCTTGTGCTCGGCGGTGAGCTGGCAGGAGTCAATTACCCGAAGCAACTCGTCAAAGTTGCGACCGGTGCTCATGGGGTAGGTGAGGCTCATCTTTATCTTCTTGTCAGGGCCTACCAGAAACACCGAGCGGACAGTCTGGTTGTCGGCGGCCGTTCTGCCATCGGAGGAGTCTCCCTCCTCCGCCGGCAGCATGTCGTACAGCTTGGCAACCTGGAGGTCCTCGTCTGCGATGACCGGGAAGTTCATCGGCGTGCCGGCAAGCTCTTCAATGTCGGACTCCCAGCGTTGCTGGTCCTCCACTTTGTCCACGCTCAGGCCCATCACCTTGCAACCACGCTTGGCAAACTCTGGGTTCATCTTCGCCACATACCCTAGCTCCGTTGCGCAGACCGGCGTGAAGCTCTTGGGATGCGAGAAGAGCATAGCCCATCCACCCTCCATCCACTCGTGGAAGTTGACCGTCCCGCGGCTGGTCTTCGCCGTAAAATCAGGCGCTGTGTCATTGATGCGTAGCGACATTGTGTCACAAACCTCTCTTCTAAAATTGGCCGTCGGCTTAGATTCGCCGCAGCGTCCATAGTATAGCTACCCCGCCAAGTGTGGGCAACTGCGTAAGGATTGGCAACATCCCTCTGAAAGACTTCCACCCCGTCTCCTCGCCCTAGAAACTCGTACGGAACCCCCTTGTTGCGAAGGGGTAATGTGGCAGTAAGGCCGAGGCCACCAAACTGAGTGTCCAAATTTGCCAGAGCCACGCGGCGTCGGTAATGGCGGCGGAGTTAACGATGCGAGTTACCAGGATGCTGCCGGAACTGGGACCGGAGCCGGTTTCACCGGTCATGCCGGCTTTGGCGGCCACCAGGGTCAGATTAGCGACCGTGGCCGCCAGGTACAGCTGGAACAGTGTCTTGGCGCGTCCGAAGCAGCGGGACTGGCGGATTCCGAGCTGGACCAGCCGCGCCAATCGATGCTCAACGACTACACGGCGTCTATTGAAGCGCCCCTGCGCGGCGTCGTCAGTCATTGCCGGGATGCTGCGGCCTCCGCTCGGGGCCGAAACCATGCTCAAGAACATAACGTCGCGCTCATCGCCTTGGAAAGCGTAGGCGTCGCCGCATACGATTTGTCTCCGCTCCATCTCTTCTGGACCGAGCTCGCGAACGAGGCGCGTTTCGATCTCACGCGCCTGAGCATCGCCGACGAGGCTGATGACGCCGAATGTCTTGCCCCCTTGGTGGCTTCATGGAGTTGACGCCATGTGCGCTCGAAGCCACCGAGAATCTGTCTCATCGCAGTTGCGGCCCTCGGCAGCGGCCTCAGTTCAGTTCGTGAGAGCCGTTGTAGGGAGGCCATGCGCCGACATCGCGAGCCATCACTCCTCCTCCAGGCGCCCCTGCTGGCGCAGGTGTATCCGCACCAGCCTCAGCTCGTCGTAGGTAAAGTCGGGTCCAAGGTACTCCCAGACAGGGTGCAAGAAGACACTGCCGCAGGTGCGGAAGGCAAGTTCGATTTGGTCCAGCCTTTCGCTTGGGGGCAGGAGATGGGTCAGATCGAGGATTTCGCCCTGGTCGCTGATGCGCTCAAGGTGTCCGAGGATTGTTGTGGCAGCGAGGCCCCGCTGCTCAGCAATTTGACTGACGGTGAGCCCTTGGGCCAGGAGCTCCTTGGTAGTCTCAAGGGTAGCGCCCCGCCCTCGCTGCCTATGCCCACGGTCGCGTTCTTGAGGGTCCGGCGCAGGCCGTTCGCCCGCTGGTGCGTCGTAGGTCACTGCGGGGATGCCATTGGCCTCTGCATAGGCACAGATTACTTGCAGGAAGTCAGCGCCGTACTGCTGCAACTTGGCTTGACCCACGCCGGGTATGCGTCCGAACTCCTCCAAGGTCTGCGGGATTACCGCGGCCATGTGGCGCAGACTTACGTCGCCGAAGACTACGTAGGGCGGGACGTTGCGGCCATCGGCAAGACGACGGCGCAGCGTGCGCAACTCGTCGAACAGCTTCTCATCGTATTCTCCCAAGGCTGGCGCGCCACTTGGGCGGCGACTTCCGGGCCGGCGGTCATCGCCGGCCTCGGGAGTTTGCGGTCGAGGTAAGGTCAGCTTCTCCCGCTGCTGGAGGAACTCCCGCCCTTCTGGGGTAACTGCCAAGGTTGGAAACTCACTCTCGTTAAGGGCCAGCAGGCCCCGCACTCGGAGATGGCCAATGATTTCGCGCAACTCGGCGCGCTGGAATTCTTTGACTATGCCGTGGACGCTGAGACGGTCGTGGCCAAGGTCCAGGATGCGCTTCTCGCGGCTACCAGTGAGCACCTGGATGATGTGGACCGCCCCGAACCGCTCGCCGGTGCGGACTACCGCCGAGAGTATCTTCAAGGCGATTTCGGTGGCGTCGAAGTCATCGGCCGCACGGAGGCAAACGTCGCAACCGCCGCAATTCTCTTCGGTCCATTCCTCACCGAAGTACTCCAGAAGGGTGCGACGCCGGCAGGTGGGGGTTTGGGCGTAGTCCACCATCTGAGTTAACTTCTCGCGGGCGTTGCGTTGCTCGGCGGCGTTCTCAATCTGGTTGAGAAAGTAGTCCTGCCGCGCCCTGTCACCGTAAGCGAAGAAGAGGACGCACTCGCTGGGCAGGCCATCCCGGCCTGCCCGGCCCGTCTCCTGGTAGTAACCCTCCACGGACCTGGGCAGGCTGTTATGCACTACCAGGCGGACGTCCGGCTTGTCGATTCCCATGCCGAAGGCGATGGTGGCCACCATGATGGGGACTCGGTCGCGTACGAAGTCCTCCTGGTTCTTGCGGCGAGTCTCGGCGTCAAGTCCGGCGTGGTAGGGGCGTGCTTCGAAGCCGCTCTTGTTCAGGCTGTCGGCCAACTCCTCAGTCTCCCGCCGTGAGAAGCAGTAGATAATGGCGGACTGTCCACGGCGCTTCTGCAGCATGGACATCAGCAGCGCCAGGGAATCGGACTTGGGATGCACCGAGTAGCTGAGATTGGGACGGTTGAAGCTGGAGAGGAAGACTTGGCCGCGATGCAGGCCAAGCTGGCTGATGATGTCCTCTCGCACCCGTTCCGTGGCAGTGGCTGTCAGGGCAATCACGGGCGCTTCCGGGAAGTCCTGCCGCATCTGCAGCAGGTTGCGGTAGTCGGGGCGAAACTCGTGGCCCCACTCGGAGATGCAGTGGGCCTCGTCGATGGCGATGAGGCTCAGGTCCAGACTGTGGAGGAAGCTTCGGAAGCCGGACAGGGCCAACCGCTCCGGGGCTACGTAGAGCATCCTGACCTGCCCTTGGCGAGCCTCCGACTGCGCCCGCTCGATTTCCCACGACGGTTGAGAGCTGTTGATGTACCGGGCAGGGATGCCGTTGGCGTTCAGGGCGTCAACTTGGTCCTTCATTAGGGCGATCAAAGGCGAGATCACCAGGGTGGTCCCCTTGAATATCAGCGCAGGCAACTGATAGCAGAGGGACTTGCCCGCCCCTGTGGGCATCAGCACCAAGCTGTCATGGCGGGCCAGCACGTTGGCGATGATCTCTTCCTGCAAACCCCGGAAGCTGTCATAGCCGAAGCGCGACTTCAGGATGTCCAACGGAGCGGCAACGGTATCCACTGGGCGGCGTATCTCCACCTTCCCCCATTCCTGCGGAAGCAGGAATCCAGGATCCCTGTAATAAGGGACTATAGACCCCTGCTTTCGCAGGGGTGGTCTGTTGCTTGAGTGGTGTTATTTGCAATTACCAACACACACCGAGAATACCCAGGAGGCGCGGGACTATCTTATCCGGGATTTCCCTTATTGGCAGTCTTCAGGCTCAAAGGGCAATCCAAACGAGATGCTAGCATCATATTCAGGTCCTGCGAAGCATGTCAATCGCCAGTCTATCCGATAAGGGATGCGTTTGCAGTCGTAGCGCCCTTCTTGTCCGTCTTCATCGACTTCGTGTCCCATGCCAGTGGGGTGGTCCGGTTCTTGCGCGGGGATGTAGTCACACTCGACTATGGCGTAGAATAGGGCTATGCCAGTAACCACAGCAAAGCTGACCACGGCAGTCGAGGCCTACTTCGCCGACCTGCGCCGTATACGGGCGTCCGGCGGCGCGACTGGGGAGCGATCGTACTACCCGGCCCTGACCAACCTGCTGAACGCCGTAGGCAACACGCTCAGCCCCAAGGTGTTCTGCGTCGGCGAGCTTGCCGAGCAGGGCGCGGGCCACCCCGACTTCGGCCTCTACACGAGACGGCAGGTGCAGCGTGGCACTCCGCGCCCCGGCCAGGTCCCAGAACGCGGCGTTGTGGAGGTCAAGCCCGCCGGAGACGACGCCTGGCTGACGGCGGACAGCGACCAGGTGAGCCGCTACCGGGGCCTTTACAGGCTCGTGCTGGTCACCAACACACGGGATTTCGTGCTGGTGGGGGAGGACGCGCAGGGCAACCCGGTGAAGCTGGAGACCTTCCGGCTTGCCGAGTCGGAGCAGGCGTTCCACTCACGGCTGGAAACGCCGCGGGCCTTCGCACGCGACATGGGCGCAGGCCTGGGCGAGTACCTTTGCCGTGCGCTCTCTCACAGCGCGTCGATAGTCGAACCCAAGGACCTGGCTTGGCTCCTGGCGTCCTACGCGAGGGACGGGCTGGCCCGCGTGGAGGCTGCGGGAGATGCGCCCTCGCTCCATGCGGTGCGCTCCGCCCTTGAGGAGGCCCTGGGCGTGCGCTTCGAGGGTGATAAGGGCGCGGCCTTCTTCCGATCCACCCTGGTGCAGACCCTCTTCTACGGCGTCTTCTCCGCATGGGTGCTCTGGGCGCGCCAGACGCCGCCGCCAAGGGAGCGATTCAACTGGCATGAGGCCGTCTGGCACCTGAGAGCGCCCGTCCTGCGCGCACTCTTCCAGCAGCTGTCCTCTCCCACACAATTGCAGCCCTTGGGACTGGTCGAGCTGCTGGACTGGACGGCGGCGGCCCTGGACCGAGTCGACCGCGCGACCTTCTTCGACCGCTTCGACGCAGGCGAGGCTGTGCCGTACTTCTACGAGCCTTTCCTGGAGGCCTTCGACCCCGACCTTCGCAAGCAGCTGGGCGTCTGGTACACGCCCGCCGAGGTGGTGCGCTACATGGTCGCCCGGGTGGACATGGCGCTGAAGGAGGACCTGGGCATCGCCGACGGCCTGGCGGCCGACAACGTCTTCGTACTCGACCCCTGCTGCGGCACCGGGACGTACCTTGCCGAGGCGCTGCGACGCATCGCCGCCAACCTCCGGGGCAAGGGACTGGGCGCGCTCACCGGAGCGCAGGTGAAGCGAGCGGCCACCCAGAGGGTGTTCGGGTTCGAGATCATGCCTGCGCCCTTCGTCGTCTCCCATCTACAGGTGGGCCTGACCATGCAGGCGCTGGACGCCCCTCTGTCCGATGACGAGACGGAGCGCGCCGGGGTGTACCTCACCAACGCCCTCACCGGCTGGGAGCCAAGCGTGCAGAAGCCGCTGCCCTTCCCGGAGCTGGAGGAGGAGCGGGACCGCGCCGGGAGGGTGAAGCAGGAGACGCCGGTCCTGGTCATCCTGGGCAATCCGCCCTACAACGGCTTTGCGGGGATGGCGCCAGTCGATGACGAGGAGCGGGCGCTCACCACAGCCTACAAGACCACCAAGCGGGTGCGGAGGCCGGAGGGCCAGGGGCTGAACGACCTGTACGTGCGTTTCTTCCGTATGGCGGAGCGTCGCATTGCCGAGAAGACGGGCCGGGGTGTGGTCTGCTTCATCTCCAACTACTCCTGGCTGGACGGCCTCTCCTTCACTGGCATGAGGGAGCGTTACCTGGAGGCCTTTGACGTTATTCGAATAGACAGCCTCAATGGCGACAAGTACAAGACGGGCAAGACGACTCCCGATGGCGCGCCAGACCCAAGCATTTTCTCCACGCCGGGCGATCCGGTGGGCATCCAGGTGGGTACAGCGATTACGACCCTTGTGCGCAAGGCCGACCACCAGCCCGCCAGGGAAGTCGGCTTCCGGCATCTGTGGGGCCAGGCCAAGCTCTCCGACCTGACGGCGACTGCCGAGACAGGGCCGCATGAGCTTTACGACAGCGTTGAGCCGAGCCTGCCGCTGGGACTGCCGTTTGCGCCCGTAACTGTCAGTGTCCGATGGGCGGATTGGCCAGCCCTGCCGGATCTGTTTCCCATATCGTTTCCAGGCGTTAAGACCAGCCGGGATAAGCTCGTGGTTGATATTGATCTCGACAAGCTGAGGGCGCGTGTGAAGGACTACTTTGGCTCTACAAGGAGCGCAGGGACCGGACCAGATGAGGCGGGATTCATTCGCTACGCCTATAGACCGTTTGATACGCGATGGCTGTATTGGGAAGCTGATAGCGGGCTGCTTGACCGACCGCGTCCAGACTACAAGAAACACACATTCGATGGAAATCAGTGGTTGGAGGCTAGGCAAAAGGAATCCCACGAGAATTTTTCACGCGGAGTCTTGTGTCGCCATCTCTCAGACAATTTCGGAAACGGACTCTCGACATTCTTTCCCGCTTGGCTACTTGACCAGGGCCTCGGCCTCGATAGTAGCGGAGAGCAGCGACGTCCCAACCTGTCGGACGCAGCCCAACGCTACCTGGACCGCCTCGGCGAGGGCGTGGAGGACCTGTTCCACCACGCCCTCGCCGTCCTGCACGACCCCTCGTACAGGGAGGCCAACGCCGGCGCCCTCAGGATGGAGTGGCCTCGCATCCCGCTGCCAGGCTGGCCGGCCGGCGACGCCCCCGGAGCGGCGGAGGAGCTGGCGGCATCCGCGGCGCGGGGCCGGGAGCTTGCCGCGCTGCTTGACTCTGAGACGCCCGTGCCAGGCGTCACCACCGGCGCGCTGCGGACGGAGATGGCCGCGATTGCCGTGCCCTCCACCACGGACGGCGGCAACATGGCCGGAGACGACTTCTCGGTGACGGCCAGCTGGGGCCACTTCGGACAGGGGGAGGCCGTCATGCCGGGCCATGGCAGAGCCGTCGAGCGCCCGTACACGGCGGAGGAGCGGGCCGCGCTGGGCGAGTCCGCTCACACTCTCGGCGACACCACCTTCGACATCCACCTCAACGACCGCGCCTACTGGCGCAGCGTCCCGTCGGCGGTCTGGAGCTACAAGCTGGGCGGATACCAGGTCCTCAAAAAGTGGCTCTCCTACCGCGAGCGCGGCGTCCTAGGGAGAGCGCTGCGACCTGAAGAGGTTCAGCACTTCACGGACACCGCACGGCGGATAGCGGGGATACTGGGGCTGGGGGGGGAAGGGTGAGCTAGTTGAATTGGGTACGTGGGATTCTTCCTGGCCGGGCATTCTTCAGTTCTGGTCGCTTCTGGGTGCCAGCGGTGCTTGCCGTGCTTATCGTTTGCGGAGTTCTACTTTGTTTGTTTTGGGGCCAATTGAATTCGATAACTGAGACTCGTACAGAGGTAACCGAAACCGGTGTCAAGACAATCCGCACCGAGACTGTCGAATCGAATAGCACCACGATTCGCAATGTCGGCCTTGTCGTCGGCGGTATCGTCGCCATAATGCTCGCAATGTGGCGGAGCTTAGTCGCCCAACGACAGGCTGATGCAGCCCTGGATCAGGCATCCGCAGCGTTGCTCCAAGCCAAGACGGCAGAGCGTCAATCCACCACGACCCTACTGAGCTTTCTCAACGAACGCTATGAACAGGGTACATCGAGACTTGGAAGCGACGATCCCACCGTCCGTTTGGACGGCATAGATGTGCTTGAACGACTCGCAAGGGAACATCCATCGGAGTATCACGTCCAGGTTATGAAGCGGTTGAGCTTGTTTGTCCGAACAGTGGATCGGTTTATTGGATTACAGGAGGAAGTCCGGGCCGCCGTGACAGCCATCGGATCCCGTAGTGAGGAAGACATTGGTCTTGAAAACAAGGAGACTTTCGAGTTGAACCTTAGCGGCTCGGATCTTCATAATGTGCATTTGGCTCACTTGAACCTATCGGGGTCAATTCTAATGAGCGTTAATTTGTCTGGTGCAGACCTTCAGAACGTAGACTTGTCCAACGCTCGCCTTCAAAGAGCAAAATTTAAGGATGCGTGGTTATTTGAGGCAAACCTTTCAGGTGCCCAATTCTCTGTCGGTGAAGGTGCCTACCCGGCAGAGGGCTTAACGCAGGCCCAGCTTGATTCCGCTCACTCCTATCAGGACAACCTACCCAAGCTAGCCGGTGTTCTAGATGCCAACTCGGGAGAGCAACTCAAGCCGCCTACAATCGAGCCTAATTTTTGGGAGAGAATTGCTGAACTTATAGAGCAGGAAAGGGGTTCAAAGCCATAGTTGTCGGTCTCGACATTGTCGGCGCGGTCGCGGCAACCTCACGCTCCGGCTCAAACACAAGCTCAGGTACAATGACCTCCCAGTCATCGCAGCGAAGGCCTTGCTGGTATTCCGGCTCCGTCTGGCGTGGCGTATTGCTCATTCAACCTATGTTCAATCCAGTTTCCATGTCCCTATGGGATTGACGGGGCGCCGGATACAGCCGCCAATGCCTGGTCGAAGGTCTTGATCTCCCGGACACCCCTCCGCCGGCAACTGGCCAGGTGGCAGAGGTCCCGGGCTTGCAGGCTGGGATATTGCTCGTGGAGCTGCCGAGCCAGGGCCACGTCGGCCTCTTCCAGCGGCCAAACTTCAACTGCGGCGCTCGCCATCAACTCTAGCGTCGCATCGAAGGTTTGCAGCCTTCCGGTGGGCAGGTATACATGGGCCAGTTCCTGCATCACCTCTGCTGAAGTACATAGGCGCGCGCCACTCCGGTTGGCTTCGACGAAGAATCGCTGGGCAGGGGTATGGAGTGCATGAGGGCGTCCTACCGCGTACATGAAGACGTTCGTGTCGACGAATATCACGTTGCGGCCACCCCTCGTCCACGTGACTCGCTCATGACGCGCAAGTGCTCACTCCAGTCCGGCTCCGTCTCCGGACCTTCCAGAGCGGCGCATGACCTGAAGAATTCCTTCACGTCTTCCGGGGACTCGAACAGCTTGACGCTCTGGCGCGTTTCAAGGCGCTCATGGGCGGCTGCTCGCAGCCAGGCGCTGAGGGACATACCCTCCCGCTTTGCTTGGTGAACAAAGCGGTCTCGGTCCTCGTCAGGCATTACCAACTGCACTCTGGCCATGTCGCCCTCCGGCCGGGTTAGGGTGGATGTGTAATATCGTTACACATCCGCTTGCCCAGAGTCAAGTGGATTGTTTGCGTTTTATGCCCCCGGCTCAAACACAAGCTCAGGCGCTACGCCCTCCCAATCGTCGCAGAGTAGATCGTCCTGGTATTGCGCCTCGGATTTTTCGCGGCCCAAAGTGACAATAGCGAGGACCGTGGCGAACTTGCAGCGAAAGCCATCCGGGACCTCAAAACCGGCAGCAAGCTGTCCTACCACCGTCCCCTTGCCATCCAGGAGTTCCCAACGATTAGGCCCGGCTCGTACCTGCAAGTGGTCACTTGGCGATAGAGAGGCAATGGCGCGGTGCGCCGGATCGCCGGGGTGCCCTGTATCCAGCGAAGCTCAGAAACACGTCTCGCAGGCTGAGCCGCTGGTAGAGGCGGGCCAGGTCAGGACCACGTTGGCGGGCGAAACTGTGGTATAGTCTTGGATAGGTGATGCTTATCCCCAACCTGACACGAGTCGTTTCGTCCCTATTCGTGCCAATTTTCCTGATCATCGTTGCGGCGGCGTGTTCTGACGCCGCCAATGACTCGCCGGAAGCGCCCCCTCCGGTAACCGCCGCACCCACCACTACTCTCGCCCCGACTTCTTCACCGCGGCCGTCTCCCGATCCAGTAGCCACAGCTACTGCCCTCCCGGCCACCGTGACCCCTGCACTGGAAGATACGGTGCGGTTGCCTCACGACGAGGGCGCCCATCTGTCGGGCCTGGAGTGGTGGTACTTCAACGGCCACCTGACAACGGAGAACGGACAGGAGTTCAGCTATCACTTTGTCACCTTCCAATCTGCGCTGACCTCCGGCCTGACACCCCGGTTGGCACAGCTAAGTTGGGCCGACCACGTCAATGGGCTGCACCTGACCGAGGAAAAGCCTGACGTTTCACTGCTAGAGCCGTTGTCGGGAGAGTTCGACTTGCCCATTGCCGGTTGGAGGATGAGTGGCAACGGCGAGCTGTATTATCTCAACTTCGGGACTGGGGACTATACGGTAGAGCTTGAAGCAGTTTCGCAAAAACCCGCCGTGCTCCACCAAACCACCGGGCTGGTGGATCTGGGCACAGCGGGCAAGACTTACTACTACTCGCGCACTCGCCTGGAAACCTCCGGCACGGTGTCTGTTTCCGGCGCCTCTCACCCGGTCACGGGAGTATCCTGGATGGACCACCAGTGGGGTGACTTTACCACTATGGGCATCGGTTGGGATTGGCTCAGCCTCAACTTGGACGATGGCTCAGACCTCATGGTCTCGGTGGTGTGGGAGCAGGCCGGGCACAAGCCTGTCAGCGCCTACGGAACCTATATCCCGGCCGACTCCGACCCGGTACATCTGCCCGGCAATGATATCTCCCTGGACTCCACTGGAACTTGGACTAGCTCCGTCACTGGGGCAGTGTACCCTATGAATTGGAGGCTGCGAGTCGACTCACTGGAGCTAGACCTGACGCTGACTCCCTCGATGGAGGAGGCCGAATTTGCCCTGAGCGCTTTCATCCCAATGATCTATTGGGAGGGGTCAGTTGTGGCGACAGGGACCAGGAATGGAGCGCCTGTAGCGGGCCGAGGTTTCGTGGAAATGGTGGGGTATGCCCCCGCAGCACCAGAGATTCAACCAACGCCGTCAGTCCAACCCTGACCGCTCGGCCACGGGTGGTGGCGGCAATTTGGGACGGTAGGGCGGCAAGAAAGCGCCTCACCTTTGCTGATTGCCAACAGTGTAGAGCGCACAAATGGTCACGATGGACGCTCTTCCCTTCCCCACCCTATCGCGCGTCCACCCGATTGGGCGTGCCCACAGCGTCGGGATGGGCTTTGACGATTACGCTGACCAGCGGGGCCACCTCGCCGCTCGCTGAGCCTGCCGGAACTGCAAGCGGCTCACACGTTGCAAAGGACGACCGGAACGCCGTCCTTGATGGTCCTGGCAAGCGGGAGGGTCCTTCCTGCAGCCCGGACTCCTTTGCCCTCAAAGACATCTCGCCAGGACGTTGGACATCCAGTGGGCAGCCGGAGCGCCGGCCTGGTTCCAGGGCCGGGGCCTGGGCCAACGCGTCGACCCAACGCTGGGTACGTCAGGCGTGGCGCGAGTACGATCAGCCAATGGTCGCCATGGCGTCTGGCAAATGCCGTTACGCGACTCGCTCCATGTCCTGACGTCTTCAACGGGAGGTACTCCCCAAGCTTGAAAAGGCCGGGCAGTTCCCGCCGCAGTTGAAGCATCCTCCACGTGACAAATTCCTTGGAGCGCTCCCCTCCGGATGATTGAAGCAACAGACGCAGAGACGACTCGCCGCGGCTGATGAGACTATCGAGGACACGGCTTCGCGCGGCAAAATCTATCGGCCGCCGGTTGTCTGGATCTACGAAACTGAAATCCCGAGCCTCTTGGCCCTGATAGATGTCTGGCGCTCCTGGAGTCGCGAGCTTCAAGACGACTTGGCTCAACGACTTGTTCAGCGCCGCCCGGTCGATGGCCTGAGCGTACCGGGCGAGGTCATTGCGGACAAGACGCTCGCTGGGATTCATTGTGAGCCAATCGACGAATCCGATGATGGACGCCTCGTACGCTGCGTCGGGGGAGACCCATGAAGTAGACTCCCCAGCCTCGCGGACCGACTTCACCATGTAGGCTTTTAGGCGTTCGCCGAAGGGACGGTTGCCGATCTGGTCGTGGTTCTGCGCACAAACGACAAAGCGCTCGGCCGGCTCTCCCTGAGCAGACGCGCCATGCCGCCGACCGCGGTAGCGCGAATACTCCCCGGTGTAGGCAAACCCCTGCTCGTAGCACTTCGCCAGTTGCCACAACGCTCCGTAGTCGGCATAGTAGCCATCCCGCTCTCCCGTGAGCAGCGCGTGCAGGGAATGGTGGAAATCGTCCGCCCAGACGGCGTTCATCCCGTACCCGCCGCGGCCTCTCTCTCTAATCAAGCGAGGATCGTTGTCCGAGCTCTCAGCAATCAGGTGGATGTTCCGCCCGGTTTCCACTGCCGGGGCGGCAATCCGGTCTCCGAGTTCCTCAATGAACGTGTACGCGGAGTGGTCCAGTATAGCGTGTACCGCGTCGAGCCGCAGGGCGTCGACATGGCACTCGCGCAGCCACCAAAGCGCATTCTCGATAAAGTAGTGCCGAACGCCGTCGCTTCCTGGGCCGTCGAAGTTTATGGCGGCGCCCCAGGGAGTGTTGTAGCGATCGGTAAAATAAGGCCCAAAACTGCCGGCGAAGTTGCCCTCAGGCCCAAAGTGGTTGTAGACGACGTCCAAGACAACTGCGATTCCGCTCCGGTGGCAAGCGTCCACCAACCGCCGCAGCCCGTCCACTCCCCCGTACGAGTCCTGCGCGGCGTAGGGATAGACCCCGTCGTAACCCCAGTTCCGCTCACCAGGGAATTGGGCCACCGGCATCAACTCCAGAGCCGTGACGCCAAGCTCCTTCAAGCCTTCGAGATGCTCCGCGACCCCGTCAAATGTGCCCTGTAGCGTGAATGTCCCAACGTGCAGCTCGTACAGCACGTAATCGCGCAGAGGAACGCCCAGCCATTCGCGGTCTTCCCAGTCATAGGCGATATCTACGACTTCCGACGCTCCATGCACGCCGTCGGGTTGGGACCGAGACGCCGGATCAGGGAAATCAGAGCCGCCGATCCTGATCTTGTACCGCTGTCCGGGGTCTACGTTCTCAATAGTGCGCACGTGGTGGCCGAAGGGCAGTGGTTCGAGGCTGACTACGCGAACCACGTCTCCTTCCGCTTCGCCGAGCAGGACGACTTCGACAGATTCCGCGTCAGGAGCCCAAACACTGAACCGGCAGCGCCCGCCTCCCAAGTGACTTGCGCCGGGCCCGGGGAGGTCCGTCAATGCGCCTCTGACTTCAGGACAAGCAGGGAAAGAGGCGGGAGGGTCAACGAAACCGAATGTTCGCGCCCTTGAGCAGGCGTCTTCGATGCGGTTACTCTCCCCAAGTTACCTTGCCCGCTTCCACCGAACTCTTCTCCGTCGCTATTCAATACTTCCACCCAAACGCCATCACGTGGAACGCCAATACGGTAATCATTGCGGGTTACGGGAGTAAAATTGCATACGATCACCAGCGCGTCGTCATTGGCCGCAGAACGCCGCAGGAAGGAGAGCACGCTTGATTCTGCATCGTTGGCTTCAATCCATTCAAAGCCTGCGGGGTCGCAGTCCATTTGGTGCAGCGCCGGCTCCGACACGTATGCCCGATTGAGCGCGTCCACCCATCGAAGCACGCCCCGGTGCATCGGCTGCTCAAGGGTCGCCCATTCCAACTGGCTGTCGTGGTTCCACTCCGAAGGCTGCCCGAACTCGTCGCCCATGAAGAGCAGTTTTTGCCCGGCAGAGGGAACTGATACCCCAGCAGGAGGCGCAGGTTGTTGAACCTGCTAATGTAGTCGCCGGGCATCTGGTCAAGCAGAGACCCCTTGCCGTAGACCACCTCGTCGTGGGAAAGCGATAGCATGAAATTCTCGGAGAATGCATACATCTGACGGAACGTAAGCTCTCCATGATGATGCTTTCTGTGAACCGGCTCGTGGCGGAAGTACCTGAGCGTGTCGTTCATCCAGCCCATGTCCCATTTCATCCCGAATCCCAATCCGTCTGCATAGGTCGGCCTCGACACCCTGGGCCATGCCGTCGATTCCTCCGCGATGGTTTGCGCGTCCGGAAAGGCCAGGTAAACGGCCTCGTTGAGTTCCCGCAGGAAACGAAGCGCCTCAAGGTTCTCGCGTCCCCCGCGCTCATTGGGAGTCCACTCGCCCGGCTGACGCGAGTAGTCGAGGTACACCATTGAAGAGACAGCATCAACCCTTATCCCGTCGGCGTGGTACTTGTCGAGCCAAAAGAGCGCGCTGGAGATAAGGAAGGACCTGACTTCATCACGCCCGTAGTCGAAAATGCAGGACTTCCAGTCCGGATGAAATCCCCGGCGAGGGTCGGGATGTTCGTAAATGGGGGAGCCGTCCATGAGCGCCAACGCATGCTCGTCGTTCGGGAAATGCGACGGCGCCCAATCGAGATACACTCCTATCCCGGCTTGGTGAAACCTGTCGATAAGGGACATGAGTTCAGCCGGTGAACCAAATCGGCTTATGGGCGCAAAGTACCCGGTCATCTGGTAGCCCCACGACCCAAAGAATGGGTGCTCCATCACGGGTAGAAACTGAACGTGCGTGAAACCGCGCTCCTTCACGTAGGGCACGAGCCGGTCGGCCATTTCCAAATACAAGAGGGATCGATTTCCTTCGTCCGGCACACGAGCCCAGGACCCGAGATGCGCCTCGTAGACCGAGATTGGCGACGAGAGTGAATTGCGAGCGCCTCTTGCCTGCATCCAATCAGCGTCCCCCCAGGCATACCCGAGACTCCGCACCACCGAGGCTGTCTGGGGCGCTCCCTCGTGTTGGAATCCAAATGGGTCCGCCTTATCCACGGTGTAGCCATTTCTCTGCGACACTATGTGGTATTTGTAGACGGCTCCCTCGCCCGCTCCGGGGACAAACCCTTCCCATATCCCCGACGACGTTTGCAACCGCAGTGGGTTCGCGTCGCTCTGCCAAGCGTTGAAGTCTCCGAAGACCGATACGCGCTCCGCATTCGGCGCCCAAACCGCAAAGTAGACGCCGTTCTGCTCGCCCTGCTTGCCTGGATGCGCGCCCAGCTTGTCGTACAGCCGGTGGTGACATCCAGCGCTAAACAGACGCACATCGTCGTCTGACAGGAGATTGGGAAACGCAGGCTGATGAGAGGTCATTGGGCGGCTTCCCGCCTGGAACGCGCCAACCGGAGAAGTGCGGACTGAACTTCGTCGTTGGAACGAATCTCTTCAAGGCCACGGGCTATCAGCGCGTCCGCGAGGAGCGCGCCCTCGCCACAATCCTTGAGCGATTCATCTCTAAAGAGCTCCAACCGTGGACCCGCACGTTTCCCTTCACCTTCTACGAGCAGATATTTCGGCTCAAGGGCTGGGGCAGCGTTGACGGCGTAAAACGACGGTCTGTAATCGGGCACTACACGAACGACTTGATCTACGACCGAATCGCTCCGGGTGTACTAGCTGAACTGAGGGAGCGCAATCCCGTTTTGCCGCGGGGATGGCGCAGGAATCGTCACCACCAGTGGTTCACGGAGGAGTTCGGCCACCCCGCCCTCAAAGAGCACATCGCCGCTGTCACGGCGCTCATGCGTGCCGCAGCGAGTTGGGAGGGGTTCAAGCACAGCTTGGGCCGCGCTCTCCCAAAGCCGGATAGCACGATTGCAATGCCAATCGACGATGGGTAGTGTCTCAGTTTGAAATCAGGTCTTGTGCAACGGCCCTTGAACTAGCCGAAGAGGTAGAGGTTAATGAGCGCTATCACGTCCGCCTTGTCGATAGCGGCATCCCCCGCGCCAAAGAGGTAGTCGTTGATTGCCTGTATGACCTCGCTCTTATCAATCGCGCCGCTGTCGTCTGCGTCATACGCATTGTCCAGACCCACGTTGGTCACCGTGACGGTCACGATGACGGTCGACTCGCCCTCGCCGTCACTGGCTACGACGCTGACGCTGTAGCTGGCCTTCGTCTCGAAGTCCAGGGCGTCCACTGTCATCAGCTGGCCTGTGGCCGAGTCGATGGCGAACGAAGCCATGTCAGCGCCGCTCAGTGTGTAGGTCAGGACGTCGTTGTCCGCGTCCGTAGCTGCAACCGGGGCGCCAACATGTTCACCTGCCGGCGTGTTCTCGGCCACGCTTCTTACTCCAGTCTCCGTGTCGGGAAACTGAGGGGCGGTATTCTCGTCGCGGATGCGGGCGTATCCGAGGGGATCAACGGAGTCTTCGTATATGCTCTGGGTCCGGGTGTCATCTTTGTAGCCCCATACGAGGACAACGTAGTCCGATGGACTGTCCAGCGCCTGCGGAAACTGGAACTTGACGGTGAACGCTCCTTCGTCTAGCTGGTAGACGGTGGCGACGGTGTCACCGGGATCATCTAGTGTCCAGCTCACGCTCTCAAGCGGGGGCAGTATACTGCCCAAATATTCGTGGGCGGTAGGCTAGGCTGAACGTAAAGGACGACAGGACCGCATCGTCCAGCAGTGTGCCGTTGAAGGAGACATCTTGGCCGTCGTATGTTGGATACTGATCCCATTGGATCAGGTCGTGGTTTATCCGGTCAATGCCTTCATCGAATGGACGGTTCTCCGGCGCGTTCAGCTCCCCTGACCAGTGCTTGTCGACGACGACTGCTTGGTCACTGAAGACCTGCCGGACCACTGCGATACCGGGAGTCTGGCGGGCCTCTTGTGCCGTCAAAGACAGATGGTACAGGTCACGTAGCTTTTCGCTAAACTCCGCGTCGTCCAGGCCGTCACGTAGCTCCAGGAATAGGCGTTCTCCAAGATAGTAGTTACAATCGTACTCCGGGGCGTCAATCTCTGGGTCCCACTCAGACAACATTTCCAGGTCATGGGCCTCGCAGTCCCCACGGCGGGTCTTAAGCTGCCCTGGGCTCAATCCGTTGGCAACGCCGTGCATGAGTTCGATAGTATTGGCCAAGCCTTCGTCAATCCAGCCTTCGTTCCTTATCCAATAGTAGTGAGCGACTTCGTGGACAAGGCCTTGTTGGAATCCTCGCCCCTCCCAGGTATCCTGCGGCTGCTCATACTCGGGCAGGTAGCTAATGGCAAAGCCATAATTCGCGCCAGCGGCGGTGCTGGGTACCGCTTTGTCGTTCAGTACAAGTATCACATGGTCGACAGGCAGATCCAGCAGCATTACCTGCTCGGCGTAATCCACTGCATCCGCCACCGCGTCTGCGGTCCAGGGTTGGGACTGGCTACCGGTGCGAATGATGCTGAGTTGCAGGCCAGTTGCGCCGGTCGTAGTTTCGATGGAGGCGTATCCAGGGTCCAACATGCGGCTGATTTCATAGGTGTCTTCATAAAGCGTACCCACTGCGGTGACCAGCGTGGTCTCGTCCTCGGCGATGCCGTCCAGAAATGAGGCGTGCTCGATGAGTGGGTCAAGCGCCTCTTCGTGAGCTAACCTGTGCATGCTTCGCAGCGCGAGTACGTCAGTGGTATCCGGAGTCTGGAGGAACGGCATAGCGATGATCGCCGCCAAGTTGGGGACGTCCTCAGCGCCTAAGTTACTTAGCCAAGTTATGGCGTCATACTCCACTGCCGAGATAGCGTCTTGCACCCAAGGCAGACCCAAGGTCGCCTCCAAACTGGGAATGTCACTAACGCCTATGTAGAGTAGCTGGTCTATAGTGTCTCGTTCCAATTGGGAGAGCTCGTCTTCAACCCAGGGCAATGCAGCGAGCTGTCGATGCAGGAGTGGATGATGGTGGGCCAGCCACCTCAAGTTCTGCGTAGGGTGGTCGGTTAATGAGGGTAGGGCGGGGGTTAAGTCTTCCGCCGCCTCCACTCTTTGGCTGGGAAGAGCCAGCATTCCCACAATCGCCAGCGATACCAACGTAACAACGATCCAGCGTGACATATGGAACTCCCTTGAGGCTTAGGCTTAGTAGCTCGACCAAAGCATGTGCCCTGTGAACCGCAAGGGGGCATAGGCTAAGCCCCTGCTACAAGGCACACCCATAGTTGGTGTTGCTTTGGTCGAGCACCAGAAGTGTAGAATAGCCGGAAACCCGCCGCAAGCCTCTGTGGACATAAACGACCTCTGTGGTATACTGCTGCGTCTGCAGAGGTTTTGCCTCAGTCAGAAGGAGGGAGATAGCGGAATATGAGCACCACCCGACCTAGAGGACCAAACGGAGAGAAGAGACCAGGCAATGTTGTCGGCGCGGCCGTACAGGTCGCCAAGATAGCGACTGGTGAGGTTGACGAGGAGCTACCAGACCCCGGCAAGCGGAGCGGCGGGCTGAGATAGCCCGGCAGGGAGTTGGCAGTAGGTGGGACAATGACGCTCGACACTGAACGCATAGATCGTCTTGAAGGCATCAGCGACAAGTTGACCAGTGCTGTTCTCATTATCTATGAGAAGCTGGATCGCATGGAGAAGAGACTAGAGAATCTGGAGTCCGCAGTCTTGTCCATTGCCTCTGACGTAGCCCTGATAAAGGCCCACATTATTCCTCCAGGACCGGGGGAACACCTGCACACCATATGCTTGACACATAACCCCCCCGCTCCAAAGGCGGCCAGGACTCCCTCGGCAACCTGCAACTGATGTGCCACGTCTGCAATGCCATAAAGGGGGATCGGAGTATGGAATACCTGCGGCAGCAACTTCATGTCAGAGGGGTTTTGACATGAAAATGGCGTTGGGCTGAGGGAGTCAAGTATATAATTCCCAAACATTTCGATCAGCGACGAACCGGCGAATCGCGACATGTCCAGCTGGACGCCTTGCGCATAGCGCGACAGGTTGGCGACGACCAATATGGACTGGTCTTCGTAGGCGCTGACAAACACCAGGACTTTGGGGTTGTCCGGGTAGAGGAACTCCACGGATCCTCGCCCAAAGGCCGGCGACTGCTTGCGCAGTCCGATCAGGCGCTTCATCCACCAAAGCAGCAGGTTGGGATTCGCCTGCTGAGATTCGACGTTCACCGCTTCGTAGTGGTGCCCCGGGTCAATCACCGGCGGAGAGTAGAGGCGTTGGGGATTGGCCTTGGAGAATCCTCCGTTGCGGTCCCCGCTCCACTGCATGGGCGTCCGCACGCCGAGGCGGTCGCCGAGGTAGACGTTGTCCCCCATCCCGATCTCGTCGCCGTAATACAGCGCCGGAGTTCCAGGCATGGAGAAGAGCAACGCATTCATCAGTTGGATCTGGCGAAGGTCGTTGCCAAGCAGCGGAGCAAGCCGACGCCGAATGCCGAAGGTTGATGCGGGCTTGTGGGTCGTGAGCGTAGACGCGATACATGTAGTCGCGTTCCTCGTCGGTAACCATCTCCAGCGTCAGTTCATCGTGGTTTCGCAGGAACATGCCCCACTGGGCGACCTCGGGGATCTCCGGGGTCTGTCGCAGGATGTCGATGATGGGAAAGCGACCACCGTCGATTTCAGGCATAACACGGTCTATGACCACCCTGCTTGGCCGCTTGTTCAGGTCCGGCCTGGTATGGTTGAACGAGGTACGAGTCTCGGCGCTCACCGTTTGCTCTGGAACCCCAGCGCCTGTCAGAGGGTTGGGAATCATCATTTTACTCTTCAAACCTAGCCTGAACTGGCGCAAGGCCAGTATTTCTACCCACAGCCAGGAGAGTCAACTTAATTGATTCTTCATACCAATGCGGCTGGGGTTATCCTGGGCAAAGCGTCGCTTAGGGTTTTGAAATCTTCTCGTCATGACAACGTCTCTGGACAGGATACGCCGTGCAGCCGTATAGTGAGCAGCTTTAGATAGGCTATCCCTGCCAAGCTCCCAAAATCCCTAACTCGTCAAGCTTGTTATGTGACGTGAATGCAAATCCTATCAGGTCAGCGCTATCCACTCGGCGCCCAGTTTGACGGCGCTGGAACCAATTTTTCCGTGTTCTCCGAGGTCGCCGAGCAGGTCGATTTGTGCCTCTTCGATGACGATGGGAATGAGACCAGAATCATACTCCCCGAGGTCTCCGGATTCTGCTGGCATGGGTATCTGCCGAACGTCGGCCCAGGCCAGAGGTACGGTTTCAGAGTCCACGGCCCGTACTCGCCACAAGACGGGACTCGATGCGACTCCGAGAAATTGCTGATTGACCCCTACGCGAAGGCCATTGAAGGATCGGTCGAATGGGGTGAAGCATCCTTCTCGTACTCGCTTGACTCCCCGAATGACGGCCCCAACAGGCTGAATAGCGCAGCTTTAATGCCCAAGTCGGTGGTGGTCAATCCCTTCTTCGACTGGGGATTTGACCGTCCGCCGCTCCGGCCCTGGCACGAGACTGTCATCTATGAATTGCACGTTAAAGGATTCACCAAAACACAATCCGGAATCCCGGAAGAACTCCGAGGAACGTATGCGGGTCTTGCTCACCCCGCATCGATCGCTCACCTTGTTCCGCTGAACATATCTGCGGTCGAACTGATGCCGGTCCATCAATTCGTGCACAATGACCGGCTGCAGAAGCAGGGCCTCAGCAACTATTGGGGCTACGACACCATCGGCTTCTTCGCTCCCCACAACGAATACTCAAGCGCCGGGCAGCTAGGACAGCAGGTCCACGAGTTCAAGTCCATGGTAAAGGCGCTGCACCAAGCAGGCATTGAAGTGATACTTGACGTGGTCTACAACCACACGGCCGAGGGCAATCACCTTGGCCCTACGCTATCATTCCGGGGACTGGAAACGCCGCTTACTACAGGCTTGATCCGGAGGATCCGCGCCGCTACATCGATTACACGGGGACTGGCAACACGCTGAATATGCGGCATCCGCACGTGCTCCAGATGATGATGGATTCGCTGCGATATTGGGTCACTGAGATGCACGTGGACGGCTTCCGCTTCGATCTTGCATCGTCCCTCGCCCGTGGTCTCCCCGAAGTGGACAGGCTTTCTGCATTCTTCGACCTCATCCACCAAGACCCGGTTGTGGGCCGGGCGAAACTGATAGCTGAACCGTGGGACATCGGCGATGGTGGCTACCAGGTGGGGAACTTCCCTTGGCTGTGGTCCGAATGGAACGGCAAATTCCGCGACACCGTTCGAGACTACTGGGCAGGGGAACCGGAGACTCTCTCCGAATTCGCCGAACGTCTGATGGGGTCTTCAGATATGTACGAACCAACCGGGCGGCGGCCATACGCGTCGATCAATTTCGTGACGGCGCACGATGGATTTACTCTGCGAGACCTCGTTTCGTATCGCGACAAGCACAACGATGCCAACGGGGAGGGGAACAGGGATGGCTCCGACGACAACCGCGCCTGGAACTGCGGCGTTGAAGGCGAAACGGATGACCCGCCATACTATCGCTGAGAGCTCGCCAGGTGCGGAATCTCCTGGCGACACTGCTGCTGTCTCAGGGCGTTCCGATGCTGGTTGCCGGGGACGAACTCGGACGGACTCAGAGAGGCAATAACAACGCATATTGCCAGGACAACGAGATCTCGTGGTTGGGACTGGTCGAGCGTGGACGAGGACCTCTTTGCCTTCACTCGCTCGGTCATTGAGCTGCGACAGTCCCACCCAGTGTTTCACCGTCGCAATTGGTTCCAGGGGCGCCCAATTCATGGCGTCGGCATAGAAGATTGCGCATGGTTCCAGCCCTCGGGCGAGGAGATGTCAGCCCAGGACTGGGAGGTTGGCTACGCTCGGTCGCTGGGCGTCTTCATCAACGGCGCTTTCCTTGGAATCGACGACCGCGGCCAACGGATCACCGATGACAGCTTCCTGCTGCTGTTCAATGCCCATAACGAACCCGTTGAGTTCCGTTTGCCAGACCAGAAATTCGGTCGAGAGTGGGATATCCAGATTACAACGCAAGCGGAATCAGAGACAGGCTCCACGGTTGCCGCGGGGACGCAGGTCATGTTAGGAGCGCACGCCATGATGGTCATGGCGCGGATCGCATAGCGCACCTTTGGCTGGGGAAAGATCGTCCGGTGTGGGAAAGCGCTGTCGTTCCTTGCCAGTTGCGGACAGCGGATCATCCAATTTGAGTTGGCGATGCTCGGTGCATTCGAAGTGATGCCGTCGCCAACCACATCGCCGATGCATCCATCCGAGCCGGAGAGTTACTTGAGCTACCATAGAATGGCGCTGGTGAACACGCAGAGGCAGCTTATCTGACGAGAACTGCTGACGTGGGTCCGTTGTTGCTGGTGATACAATTCCCTCCAAGGTATCAACGAATAGAGCCTTCGGGCCGGAAGTAACCTCCAAAACGAACCTGTACCAGTGGCCTATCATATCGCCAAACTGAACCTGAGCACGAAGGTTCTTTAGACGCAATTGCGACGGACTCAGGCTCAGGGGACTCGGGCTCAGGAGAATTAACGTCGATGGGTATAGCCAGCGTGATGTTCACGTTGTTGTCCCTGTCGATGACCTCCTCCTCCACGATCATCTGGAGAATCTCCATGCGCCTCTCATTGGTCAGCTCGTCCAGGTCCTGGCCGACCTCTCTGGCCCAGGCGAGGATAGTCTCCATCAGCCGCCGCTTCTCAGCCCCGCTCGTCTCATGAGCCCGGTAATCGTCCAGCTTCGCCCTGGCGCTCTCAAGTCGCTCGGTGATGAACCTGCGCTGGAGGTCGAGTTGGGCCTCGGTGATCTTCCCCGACACGAACAGCCTGATGGCGCGGTCCTCTTCCATCTGGATGCTTCGAAGGTCTCGCTCGGCTTGGGCGATCTCCTCCTCCAAACTTTCGCTCCCCTGAGTATGGGACGTGTCGATACAGTCGACGATCACGTCGGGATTCTGGATTACCCGTTTCACCTCGCTCCATATGGGCTCCTCCAACTGCTCAGCCCGGATGTAGGGACGCTCCCGGCAGAGCAGGCGCATACTCTGCATCCCGTTGCACTTATAGTAGCGGCGGGGGGCGGGCAGGTCGTAGCTGTAAGTCTTGCCGTTGCGAACGTTGGTGGTTGTCCACGTGACCTTCGCATGGAAGTTGTGGCCGCACTCGCCGCATTTCAGCAGGTGCTGCAACAGGTAGAGCACCTTCGTACTCCTCTTGGCGTTCCTGCTCCGCTGCTTCTTCAACTTCTGCGCCCGTTCCCAGGTCTCATCGTCGATCACCTGCGGGATAGGGATCTCCACCCAGGTATCCCTCGGCTGGTTGTAGATCTTCTTACCGTCTTCGGTGGAGACGTGGCGGTACTTTCCGTAGATCCACGTGCCCGTGTAGGTGGTATTCCCCAGAACGTGGTGCACGCGGGACTGAAGCCACAGCAGCTTGCCGGTTTGTGTTGGGGTGCCCTCGTCGGTCAGCCGCACGGCAATCGAGTTGGAACCCATCCCCTCATTGATGTACATGTCGAAGATGCGGCGGCCGACCTCCGCCTGCTCCTCAACCACCTCGGGCCTGCCGTCGTCTCCGATGCGGTATCCGTAGGGGACGCCGCCCGTGGGCACGCGTCCCTGCTTGGCCGTCCCACGCTTGCCCAGAGTGGACCGCTCCCGGAAGTTGTCCAACTCGATCTTGCCGATGGCGGCCATGAGTCCAAAGGTCTTCATGTCGATGGCGTCCATGACGGCTTCGAGCCGAATCTGGTGGGCCTCAACGACCTCCATGAGGGCGGTGGCGGGGTACATCCCCCGGCTGAGGCGGTCGGACTTCCAGCAGACGATGGTGTCGAAGCGTCCCCTTCTGGCGTCGGCCAGCATCCGCTGAAATTCCGGGCGCTTCTTTGTCCAACCCCGGCCCACCTCCTGGTAGCGGGCGGTGATGGTGAGTCCCTTGCTCGCGCAGTAGGCTTCCATGTCGCCTATCTGCTTGGCGATGGAGGTCTTGTCCTCCCCGTCTTGGCTCTTGTCCGAGACGCGGGCGTAGATGGCCGCCCGCGTCGCCTCCGTCTTCCTCTTGGTGGTTCTCGCCATGACTCCTCCTCTCGCATTCTCTGAAACCAAAAAGACCCGCCTCCTGTCGGGAGCGGGTCTGCGAGTAGTACAATGCTACTTGCATCACCTGTTCACGCAGGTGGGGCCACGGCCCGGGGTGTTTGCGCACCGCCGGGTCAACTTTCGTTTCCGATGATATCGCGATTGGCAAGGCGTCGTCAAATCTGGAGTGACGTGTCGGCCCGCTCTCGACATCCTAGAGGCCGAACTCCCACGGCTTGCCATGAGCGCCATGACGGAGGACTGGACGCCCCCTCCTAGGCTGGTGACGATAAGAGACGGTTCGGGCTTCATCATGCCTCCGCATCGGTGGTGTCATCGGCGGGCCGGTCGTCCGCAGGAGTGTCCCCGCCTGGCGTGAAATACCCGTCTTCGGTGGCGTATCTGACCAGCAGCGATAGGAGACGGCTCTGCCTGTCCTGGGCATCGGGTCCGGGTCTGGAAAAGACCCTGATGACGCCGATCTCCGAGGGGGTTCCGCCCGTTCTCTTCGGCTTCTCCTGGCTGTTCTTATCCTTCATATCGCTCTATTGCTTCGCTCTGGTCGCCGGGCCGATGGCCTCTCGTTACAGGTGTGCGGCTGGGCCGCCCGGCGCCGACGGAATGGGCGAACGCCGGCGGCCTCCGTGCCGTCTCAGGCCCCGCCTTCGCCGACCAGACCTGCTGCCCGCGCCCACGGTGCAGCGGCCCGACCTGCTGACGGCGGTGTCGACCACGCCGCCGGACGTGGACTGCGCGGCGGCCCTCGACCTCACCGACCAGGACCCGACCATCAACCAGATGATGGCGTCGCTGGTCTTACAGGTGGTCCGCCGCATGGCGGCGGGAACCTGCCCCTTCATGGGCCTCTACCTGGACATGGAGCAAGGGACCGTCACCCCGACCTACGCCACCCCGGAGGCGGTGGCGCGGGTGGCGCCACCCGACTCCGAGCCGGGGCCAGCGTCCTAGACCACTGCCTTCACGAATCCAATCAGAGAACTACAAGGAGAAACCATGTCTGACAAGAACGGAACCACCACCACGACCACGACCTGGCAGGACAACCACAGCGGGCTCCGCAGGCACCAGCTGATGACCAGGGAGCTCGCCGAGACCATCCCGCCCCTGTACGCCAATGACGGCGCAGACGACCCCGACGCCGTCGTCGCCAGAGTGAAGCTCTTTTCCCCCTACAACGGCTGGCGGTGGTACATCACCGAGTGGGAGGCGGAGACCGGACTGTGCTTCGGCCTCGTCGAGGGGTTCGAGACAGAACTTGGGTATTTTGACCTGACCGAGCTGGCGGGGGTCACCGTGTTCGGCAGCGTCCCCGCCGTGGAGCGCGACCTGTACTGGGCGCCGCAGACCCTCGGCGAGATCAGGAGGCAGTCGCGGGAGTGGACGCGGGCAGAGAAGAAACAAGGAAAGGAGCAACCATGCCTGACGACAACGGAACGGAAACAACCCGCTCGGATGCCCCGAGCGTTGACGAGAGTCTCTTCGGCGAAGCGGCGGACGACACGGAAGCCGCAGTTGCCGACGAGCAGGACGCCGACGAGGAGACCGCACAGGACCCGCAGGATTCCGATGACGCCGAGGAGCAGGCCGTTGGAGACGAGACCGGCTCGTCCGAGGACCTGAAGGTCGTCGTGTCCATCAAGGGCGGCAGGGCCACCATCGGGGTGCAACAGCCCTCGTCCGACCCGCACATCGAGCCGTTCGACGACCACGACCTATCCGAGCTGGCGCAGGAGGTCCCGGCGGTGATCGAACGGGCCAGAGCCAAATGGGAGGACGAACCCAAGCATCCGGCGCACGAGAAACCCGCTCCCCCGGCCAGGCGCCAGCCCCGGCGTTCGCAAGGTTCGGCGCAGGCCGGGACCGTCGAGGGAGAGGCGGAGCAGCAGCAACCCGAGACGCTGAGGCTGTTCTAAGGGCCGGACCTTGGAGCCGGTTGGTGCGGGCGGCGAGGCTGCTCATAAAAGGGGGAGGCCGTCGCCGCGAGTGCGGCGGCCTCCCCTGGCTTCCGATGTATGCGGGCTTTTTTTGTTGCCCGGAACGCAGGACTACCGTCCGTCCGCTCAGTTGCCCGACTCGTCATGGTGCCAGCCGGAGCCGAACACCAGCCCGTCGTGCGCGACGAGCCAGAAATGCTTGTCTTCGATCCCATCCGTCCGTCCATATGTGCGGGCTTTTCCTGTTGCCCCCTACTGGCCCGGCCCGGAGACGACCAGGGTGCAGGTCGCGCCGGAGATGTTGTCGTCATCGCCCGAGACACCCCGACCTCTAGCGCGATCCTGTCCCCCGTTACTGTGGCGTCACGTCGGTCACGCTCAGCGTGTAGCTCCCTACCTCGTCCCGGTCGCCCGACACCCGCGCGTAGTACGTCCCGCTCTCCGTTGCCGTGAACGTCACCCGGCTGTCCCGGCCGCCGTCGAAGTCGTCGTTGTAGCTGTCCGCCTGGTACTGTCCCTCGCTGTTGTAGATCGCCCGGAAAAAGGTGTCCGGAAGCGTCCCGCCCCCGCCCGGGCTGCCCGTCAGGTCGAACTGGTAGGTGCGCCCCGCCACCAGCTCGACCGCGAACCGGTCCTGATCACCGTCTGTCCCGATGGCGCCCGTGGCCGAGCCGCCGACCGCGACCCGGCCGGGAGTGGAGTTGTCGTTGGGCAGGTCCGTGTCCCCCTCCGAGACGCTCTCCGGCTCAGGTGTCGGTTCAGGCGTCGGCTCCTGGGTGGGCTCTGGCGCCGCCGGGGTGTCGATGTGGAACCAGCGCGAGCGCTCGCTCGACCCGTGCGCGTTGATGGCCTTGATCCGGTAGGTGTAGGGAGTCTCAGCCGCCACGGTGTCGTCGGTGTAGGTGGTCGCGGCCGTACCCGTGTCCGGCGCCAGCTCAGTGAACTGGCCCTCGGCGTCGGTATCGCGGTTGCGGCGCAGGATCACGTAGCCGGTGATAGTGTCGTCGTTGGGGTCGTCCCAAGTGAGGACCACACGGTCGTGGGACGGCGTGGCGGAAAGGCCGGTGGGCTTGGCGGGCGGCTCCGGGGCCGCCACCGCCTCCGTTGCCGCGCTGGTCAGCGTCTCGTCGTTGCCGCCGTCGTCGGTAAAGGACACCCGCACCTTGACTGTCTTGCCCTCGTCGGCTTCTACCAGCGTGTAGGTGCTGCCCGTCGCACCGGCGATGGCAGCATCGTCCGCCAGCCATTGGTAGGCGAAGGCAGCGTTGTCCAGTCCGTCGGCGTCGGAGATGCCCGCCGTCGAGGCGCTCAGCTGCTCTCCAACCTGCGGCGTCCCGCTGGTCGTCGGCGCGCCCGCCGCCGCCGTGTTCGTCTCCGGCTCGTCCGCCGGGCCTGCGACCGTCGCCGAGGGGCTGTTGCTCATCTGCCGCCGGTCCGCCGTGCAGATGCCGTCGTCGGTACAGGCCCGGTTCGCGTGAAGCCGGAAGACGATCGCCTTGTGGCCCTCGGGGGTGAGGAAGAACACGTACGCGTTCTCCAGCCCCTCCTTGTCGAGCCGCTGCACGCCATCCACCGACGCGCCGGTCGCCGACACCGATGGCGTGTCCGCCCCGAACGCTGCCACCGGTGCGCTGAACGCCACCTGCGGGCGGTCGCTTGGTCCCTTGTGCTGTGCCGACGCGTAGGCGCTCGCCGGGAACGTCGCCGTCAGCGGCGCAGGCCCCGTGTCGGGACCCGGGCCGCCCACGATGTGCGCCGCCCCGATCGACAGGGCGCGGCCGTCCGATGTGCAGACCGCCCCGTCCGTGTCGCAATCCGACGCCGGGGGCAGAGAGATCGACAGCGCCTCGCGGGTGTCCGGCGTGACCGTGATCGCCCACACGCCGCTCGCCCCGTCGACGCGGGCCGCGCCGGTCACGGCGCCGCCCGCCACCGTCAGGACGCGCGTCCGCATGGCCTCGGGCGTGACCGCGACCGCCTCGCGTTCAGCGAGGCGGAAGCTGAACGCGCTCTCCCCGTCGTGCGCCTCCGGCAGCCCCTCGAACGCCGCCGTCAGCGGCGGCCCCGCCCCGCCCTGTGACGAACCCTTCTCCTCGTCGTCGTCCTCGACCACGACCACGTCGGGAAGCACCAGGTCGTGATAGTTCGGGTCCCGGCTGAACGCGCGGTTATCGAAGACGCGCTCGCCATCCTCGGCATCGTCGTCCTGCGCTGCCGCGACCCTCACCCAGGCCGTTTGGGTGTCCCACGTGTCCGGCCTGATGGACCCGTCGAACGAGAAGTTCCGCGGCACGGTGAGATCGGAATCGCCCCCGTACGTGAGGTAGTGGTGCGACACCACCACCTTGTGCGCCGGCCGGGTCTTGAGCCTGAGCCCGTAGCGCGCCTCGCCGCCCTCCGGCACCGACAGCCGGTGCGTCCCGTTCGCCAGCAGCTCGAGCGGATTGCCGTCCGTGTCCACGAACGTGATCCCGGCCTCCGCCACCGGCGCCGTCGGCTCGCCGTCGACCGTCTCCCGTCCGTCGACCTGGTGGCCGCGCTGCGGGCCCAGGGCCGCATGGTCGAATTCCGCGTAGGTGCCGGTCTCGTCGCTCTGGATCCGGTCCCCGGAGGCGAGCCGCAGCGCGTTGGCGCCGAGGCTGACGCCGTCAGTGTCGAGGTCGAACGGCCGCACCGAGTAGCCGAAATGCACGAACCGGCTGACGGGGGCCGGCCAGGAGTCGCTCGTCACCTTCTCGGTCTCCGAGAGGCCCCAGAACCCGGCCCGCACGATGCTCCCGGACACGCCGGCGGGATTGTCGAGACCGACCTCGAGCCCCGGCCGGCCCGTGACCCGCACCGGCTCGCTGAAGGTCACCGTGAACACGATCGTCTCGCCCCACCGGTAGGTGTTCCCCGAGTCCGGCTTGGACGCGACCACCACGGAGGTGACGGTGGGCGGTGCCGTGTCCGTATCGCCATCATCCACCGTCACGGTGGCGGAGGACGGGGCGCCCGGCGTGTACCCCGCGCCGGCCTGCACCGCCACGGTGAGGTCGCCGTCCGGCTCGGCGATACGGTCGTTCTCCAGTGCCACCGTCAGCGCCGTCGTCGCCGCGCCCGCCCCGAACCGCACCGTTCGCTCCGTCGCCGCCCCGTCCGGCAGCAGGTCGCGGTCCACCTGCTCTGACACCTTCACCGTCACCGTCAGCGGCGACCCCGTCGCCCCGGTGCGGGTCAGCGTGAACACGGCGGGCTGCTCCTCCACGACGGTCGGGTTGTCCGCCGCAATGCTCACCGCCGGTGTGGCGTCGTTGTCGCGGATGGTGATGGTGTGCGCGGGCGACTGGTCGTCATAGGTTAGGACCGCGAACACGATGGTCTCGTCCGCCTCGTCCAGGCTGTCGTCGACGATGCCGATCGTGAACGAAGGCTCCGCCACCCAGGCCGTGCCGGCGGCGTTGGGAGAGAACGCCGTGGGCCGCACGGTGGCGTAGTGCACGTCTGAACCGCCGGCGTCGCCGGGCGGCGGCGTGTAGTCGTCGCCGCGCGTGGCGGTTCCCCCCATCTCCACGCGATAGAACATCCCTATGTCGGCCGTCGGGGCGATGTTCTGCCCGGTCGTGAGCGTGACGGTCACGACCGCGGCCCCCGCGTCCTCGTCCACGGCCGCCGGCGCGCTGACCGCGATGTCGAAGGCTTCAGGATCGTCGTTGACGATGGAGACCGTCACGTCGTCCGGGTCGGGGATGGCCTCGTTCGACACGGCGCCGGATACCCGTACGACGTCGGTGGGCTCGGCGACGTCGTCGTCAAACGGTTTGATCGTCACCGTCCCGGTGCTCGCGGTCGCGTTCGCGGCAAAGCGCAGCTCGCGGTTGGTGCTCAGCGTGAAGTCGTCGTCGGTCGCCGGCGCCACCGGGGTTGCCGAGATCGTCACCGTGAAGGCCACGGGCGAGGCGGGCGACACGGTCGCCGTCACCGTGACCCGGGTGGCGTTCTCGAGGGGTAAGTCATCGCTGAGCTGCAGCGTAACATTCAGCCCCGGCGGGATCGTCACCGTGGCTGGGACCTCCACGGTGACGGTGTAGGTCTTCATCGTCGTCCCGTCCTCTGCCGTGACCTCCACTGTGATGGTGTTATTACCCTCCGCCAGGGATAGTACCGTGTCGTCGGTGGCGACCCCGTTCAGCTTAACCACAAACGTGGCGTCGGCATCGAAGAGTTCCGGGGTCACGGTCGTTGTCATGGCATTGGTGCCCGCCGTCGCCGTGTAAGCATAGGTGCGGCTATCGAACGTCCCCGTCAACGTCACGTCGCTCAGCGTCAGGCCGCGCAGCCGGGCGATGGTGGCGGGCGGGTAGTTGCGGTATATATAGATACTGTAATCTGTCTTGTCGATCCCGTTCCTGGAGGTCACCGTCCACCGGACCCTGTTTACCGGGCCTGGCAGGTCAACTTGGATGCCGGGGGTGTCCTCGTCGGTGTCGTAGAGATTGTTGGCATGATCCGGACCGATGAAGCTGGCCGTAGTCTCGTAGGGTCCGATCACGGCGTCGAGATCTAACGTCGTTGGTGTTATGGTCATGAACTCCACTTCTTTCTTGACGCGGGTTACGTAACGGGTGCGGCCGGGCGCTTCGAATGCAGGGAACAGATCGCCATCGCTGAGGATGAGGGCGCTGAGGCCGGCGTCGTAGGGCGGGAGGCAAGCGGG
Organism: Dehalococcoidia bacterium; assembly: GCA_965261605.1. Lineage (GTDB taxonomy): Bacteria > Chloroflexota > Dehalococcoidia > Lucifugimonadales > UBA2985 > DAOUJW01. The sequence goes on from OZ253466.1 coordinate 247,085, forward strand.
GGTCCCCTCGAAGTAGAGCTTCTGGATGACGGTAAGTTTGTCCCTGAGGGCCATCTCCGTTGGCGCGGTGACGAAGGAATTTTTCCTGATGTCGAGGAAGGTCAGCGACTCAGCGAACGGATCGAACCGGGTGAGATCGAGTGTGGTGAGCGAGTTGCAGGAGAGGTCGAGCGCCTTCAGGCCGCTGAGGCCGTCGAAGACTTCGGCGGGCAGGGAGGGGATGCTGTTGGTGCTCAGGTAGAGCAGCTCCAGGCTGTCGTCGAGGTCGGCGAAGAGGGTGGCGTCCAGTCCCGTCAGGTCGTTGTCGTGCAGGTAGAGCCGTTGCAGGCCGCTGAGGCCGTCGAAGACGTCGGCGTCCAGTCCCGTCAGGTCGTTGCCGTGCAGGTAGAGGTAAAGCAGGCTGTCGTCCAGTTCGTCGAACAGGTCGACCTGCAGGGACGTGAGGCCGGCCCGCGCCAGGGTCAGGTACGCCAGGTTTACGAGACCGTCGAAGACGTCGGCGGGGAGCGTTCCGAAGTTGTTGTCGTCCAAGATGAGGAATTGCAGGGCGTCCAGACCGTCGAAGATGTCCGCGTCCGGAGACGTGAGGCTGTTGCTGCGCAGCCAGAGTTGTTGCAGGGCGGCCAGACCGTCGAAGAGGTCCGCGTCCAGAGACGTCAGCCCGTTGTCGTGCAGCCAGAGTTGTTTCAGGGCGGCCAGACCGTGGAAGAGGTCCTTGTCGAGGCTGGTCAGTTCGTTCCCGTCCAGTTTCAGAATGAGCAAGCTGGAACTCAGCGGTGCGAACACGTCGGCCGGGAGCATGGAGATCTTGCTGGATTGGAGGGCGAGCAGTACCAGGGGGGGCATTTCGAAAATGTCTTCGGGCAGGGTGGTGAGGCTGGTCCGATTGAGGTCGAGCTGTTGCAGGCTGGTCAGTCCATCGAAGATGTCCTTGTCGAGGCTGGTCAGTTCGTTGCCGGGCAGATAGAGATTCTGCAAGCTGGACAGCTTGGCGAAGAGGTCTTTGTCGAGCGACGAGAGGCTGTTGTCTCTGAGGTCCAGCGATATCAGGCTGGTCGGTCCTCGAAGATGTCCTTGTCGAGGCTGGTCAGTTCGTTGGCGCCCAGAAAGAGATACTTCAAGTTGGACAGGTTGTCGAAGAGGTCTTTGTCGAGCGACGAGAGGCTGTTGGAGGCCAAATTGACAGTTTCCAGGTTCTGCAACTGCTCGAAGAAGGACGGGTCGAGGCGCTGGATGTTGTTGGTGTGGAGGTTCAAGTCTATCAGATCGGACGGGAACGCGTTCCCGTCCAGGAACTTGATATAGTTGTGTGTGAGGCCCACCCATGCCAGATGGGCGGTGCCCTCGAAGGCGCCTTCGGGCAGGAAAGCGATCTTGTTGCCGGACAGGTCGATACCGCCGAAGTCGTTCTCTCCGAATTCGACCCCGGAGAAAGCGCCGCGCTCGATGGTTTCAATCGCGTTGTTCTTCAGGGTCAGCTTGCTCGGTGTTCTTGTTTCGTTCAGTCCGCTGAAGGCGTTCGCCGGTATGGTCTTCAACAGCGGGGAGTTCGTGATCATCAGCTCTCTCAACTCGATCCCCGCGAAATCGCCAGGGACGATGCTGGCGCTGCTGTAGCCTTCAATTTTCAGGGAGCTGATCCGGAGCTGTCTTTCGGTGACGGTATCGCACACGGTATCCGGTGAACCACCAGGCCCGTTGATATAGGCGAGAATGGCGTCCCGCACCTCGGGCGTGCGGTCGCAGATGCCGCTGGACTGCTGTCGTGGCGCAGCCGACACGTTGCCGGTGGAAAGTAAGAGTGCAGTCAGGGCCAGCGCGGCTATAGTGGCGAACAGGACCGGGAAACGTCGTCTATCGGTGCGAGTCATAGTAGCTACTCCTTGTACTTGTTGTTCGGGGGTATGGGACGCAGCCCGTCCGTTCCACGGGCGTCAGCCGATGGCGGCGTCGGGCGGTGCATGGGTGAAGGCGGCGGACGGGAGGCCGCGGGAAGCGCCGAGGTCAGCGTCCTTCGAGGACGCTGAAGGCTACGCGCGCGCATGGAGAGGGAGCGGCGATAGGTTGGGGCCGGGCCTGCCGGTATGAGCCGGAGGGGCGAGGGGGCTAGGGCAGAGGGAAAATCCGGGGGGGGGGGGGGGGACATCTGTGCTAGTCCGCAGCGGAAGGCTGACCGGGTCGCGGAGCCCACGGCAACACGGGCCGCTGCGACGGCTGTCTCTACTCCGTCTATTGGCCTATCGAAACCCAAGTGAAGCACTCCCGACGATAAGTTGAGGCATACTGCCCATGACTATGACAGAGAAGGCCGTGTAAAGTCAGTATAATAGTGGACATTTCGGCACCAATTCAGGAGCAATCTGAGTTGTGTAAATGGCCGCACGGCCGCTATGATGAGGCCGCCGGCCCGCCCAGGACGAGGGGAATCGCGGCCGTCCCTACTTGAATAGAGGTCGAGAGGATGAGGAACGCCGAGGATCTTGAGCGGGAGAACGAGGCTCTTCGCGACCGCCTCTCCAGGCCGGACTCCTCCTGAAACCGCCTCAGCCGCTCCGGGAAGTCGTCGGTTCTTCTTCTGTGGAGGATGCGCTGTCTCGGCATCGAGCCGATCCTCCCGGTGCACAGCCGGAGCCTCTCTCCAATGCAAACGCAAGCATCACCTTTCCAGCCCGCCTCAGACCTTGACCGCTCCTGTTTCAGATTCGATACGCCTGCCTCACCCGTCCGTCCATATGTGCTTGCTTTTCTTGTTGCCCCTACTGGCCCGGACCGTCAACGGTCAGCGCCAACTCGTTGGACAGCATCCTGCCGTCTCCCGTGCAGATGGCTTCCTCGGCGTCGCAGTCGGTCGTTGCGGGCAGGGTGATGGTGACCTGGCCGTCGCCGTCCGGCCTGACCGTGATCCGCCAGCGTATGTTGCTGCCCTGTGTGATCCGCTCAGCCTTCTCCACCGTTCCCCCGGCCACCGTGAAGGCATGGTCCCGCAGGGTCCTGTAGCTGAGTTGGGGCTTCTCGCTGAACCGCAGTTCGAAGGTGAACACGTTCTCCCCGTCGTGGGTGTCCGGCGTGTTCTCCAGGCTGGCTGTCAGCGGGACCGTCACGGCGCTGGTCAGCGTCTCGTCGTTGTCCGCGTCGTCGGTGAAGCTGACCCGCACTGTTATGGCCTTGCCCTCGTCACCGTCGGCCAGCGTGTAGGTGCTGCCCGTCGCACCGGCGATGGCAGCGTCATCCGCCAGCCATTGGTAGCCGAACACGGCGTCGTACAGCCCGTCCGCGTCCGATATGCCCGACGTGTCCGCCGTCAGCGTCTCCCCGACTTGGACTGTGCCGCTGATGGTGGGCACGCCGGTGGCAGGGTTGTTGGGCTGGGTCGCTTCCGCAACCGACGCGGTGGCGGCGCTGGTCAACGTCTCCTCGTTGTCCGCGTCGTCGGTGAAGCTGACCCGCACTGTTATGGCCTTGCCTGCGTCGGCTTCGGCCAGGGTGTAGGTGGAACCTGTAGCCCCGCTGATGTCCGCGTCGTCGGCCAGCCATTGGTAGGCGAAGGCGGCGTTGTCCAATCCGTCCTCGTCCGCAATGCCCGACGTGTCCGCCGTCAGCGTCTCCCCGACTTGGGCCGTGCCGCTGATGGCGGGTGCGCCAGTGGCAGGGTTGTTGGGCTGGGTCGCTTCCGCAACCGACGCGGTCGCGGCGCTGGTCAACGTCTCCTCGTTGCCCACGTCGTCGGTGAAGCTGACCCGCACTTTGACGGTCTTGCCTTGGTCGGCGTCGGTCAGGGTATAGGTTGACGCAGTTGCTCCCTGGATAGCGGAGTCATCGGCCAGCCACTGGTAGGTGAAGGCGGTGTTGTCCAACCCATCCTCGTCGGCGATGTCCGACGTGTCCGCCGTCAGCGTCTCCCCCACCTGGACAGTGCCGCTGACGATGGGCGCGCCCGTAGCGGCGCTGTTGACCGCGGTCTCATCCTCAAACGCACGGAGTAGCTGGACCTCAACGGCGTCCCCATCCCTCAAGCTTAGGCCCGTTCCTTCCCACCTATAGATGTTGCCGTAGCTGTAGGACCTGAAGGACGCATCGTTGGAAGCGAACCGCACCCCGTCCAACTCCAGCACGAAGTCGAAGGGAAGCTCCCGGTCCACGCCGATGTACATCCACCACCCCTGCGTTTCGACCATCTTCACGGTGTACGTCGTGCCGTCCACCTCGAATGAGGCCGGAGAGAGAGACCCTGCCTTCTTGGCGTCGGTCGAATAGTACCCGTAGCCCTGGTAGACCCACTCCACCGTCATGATCGCCGACCATGCGACAACGTCCTCGCTGGCCAGCGTCTCCTCGTTACCCGCCACCGCCTCCGTGGCCGCGCTGGTCAGAGTCTCGTCGTTGCCTCCGTCATCGGTGAAGCTCACCCGCACCGTGACTGTCTTGCCTTCGTCGGCGGCGGCCAGGGTGTAGGCGCTGCCCGTCGCGCCCGATATGTCGGAGTCACCGGCCAGCCACTGGTAGCTGTAGGTAACGCTAGTCAACCCGTCCTCGTCGGCGACGCCCGAGGTGTCCGCCGTCAGCGTCTCCCCCACCTGCGCCGTGCCGCTGATGGTTGGCGCGCCCGTGGACGGGTTGTTGGGAGTGGGCGCTGCCGCTACCGCATCCGTGGCCGCGCTGGTCAGTGTTTCCTCGTTACTCGCATCGTCGGTGAAGGACACCTGAACCTTGATGGCCTTGCCTTCGTCGGCATCGGCCAGGGTGTAGGCGCTGCCCGTCGCGCCCGATATGTCGGAGTCACCGGCCAGCCACTGGTAGCTGAAGGCGGCGTTGTCCAGCCCGTCCTCGTCGGCGACGCTCGAGGTGTCCGCCGTCAGCGTCTCGCCCACCTGGGCCGTTCCGCTGATGGTCGGTGCGCCGGTGGCAGGAGAGTTCGGCGTTGCCGCCACCGCATCCGTGGCCGCGCTGGTCAGCGTCTCATCATTGCCTCCGTCGTCGGTGAAGGACACCTGCACTTTGATGGCCTTGCCTTCGTCGGCGTCGGCCAGGGTGTAGGTCGAGTTGGTAGCGCCTACAACTTCGGTGTCGTCGGCAAGCCATTGGTAGCTGAACGACACGTTTTCCAACCCATCCTCGTCGACGATGTCCGACGTGTCCGCCGTGAGGGTCTCGCCCACCTGGGCAGTGCCGCTGATGGTTGGCGCGCCCGTGGACGGGTTGTTGGGAGTGGGCGCTGCCGCCACCGCATCCGTGGCCGCGCTGGTCAGCGTCTCATCATTGCCCGCGTCGTCGGTGAAGCTGACCCGCACTGTTATGGCCTTGCCTGCGTCGGCTTCGGCTAGGGTGTAGGTGGAACCTGTAGCCCCGCTGATGTCCGCGTCGTCGGCCAGCCACTGGTAGGCGAAGGCAGCGTTGTCCAACCCATCCTCGTCGGCGATGTCCGACGTGTCCGCCGTCAGCGTCTCCCCGACTTGGACTGTGCCGCTGATGGTGGGCACGCCGGTGGCAGGGTTGTTGGGCTGGGTCGCTTCCGCAACCGACGCGGTGGCAGCGCTGGTCAGCATCTCTTCGTTGCCTTCGTCGTCGGTGAAACTGACCTCCACTGCAATGGTATTGCCTTCGTCACCGTCGGCCAGGGTGTAGGCGCTGCCCGTCGCACCGGCGATGGCAGCGTCATCCGCCAGCCATTGGTAGGCAAAGGCAGCGTTGTCCAACCCGTCCTCGTCGGCGATGTCCGACGTGTCCGCCGTCAGCGTCTCCCCGACTTGGGCCGTCCCGCTGATGGTGGGTGCGCCGGTGGCCCGAGCGTTGGCTTCCCGTTCCGGCGGATCGACGTTGACGTAGTTGGACGACTCGCTCAGGCCTGTGGCGTTGATCGCCTTCAGCCGGTACACGTGGCGGACCCCTTCCGTCACGTCGCTGTCGGTGTAGGTGGTTGCCGCGCTGCCAGTGTCCTCCACGTGTACCAGCAAGGCCTCCTCGTCCATCGTGGGCCGTCGGCGCAGTACCTGGTACCCCGTGACCGAATCGTCATCTGGAGCGTCCCAGTTCAGGGTCACCGAACCATCTTCGTTCACCATCGCCGCTAGGTTCTGCGGCGCTGGCGGCGGCTCCTTGGGTTCCTGCTTCTTTGGCTGGCCCTCTTGGGGCTCCGTCTCATCCTCTTCTTCCTCCAGGCCTGGGATGATTCGGGTTCCGGGCGCCACTGACAGCGTAGTCCCGTCCGCAGCGCAGATTCCTCCCGCTTCACAGGACTGGCCGGTTAGCAGACTGAACCGGATTTCGTCTGTGCCCGTGGGGTCCAGAAAGAATACCCAGGCGTGCTCCAGTCCGTCCTCCTCGTGGGCCAGGACACTGTACACCGCCCCCCCTGTCACCGATACCGAGGGCGTGGTCTTGGCAAACGCTGCCACTGCCCGGCTGAACTCCACTATCACCTGGGGGCGGTCGTCCGCACCTTTGTGGGACAGCGACTGATACGGGCTCTGCGGGAAATCCGCCGTCAGCGGAGGGGCCGGGGCCGCCACCGCATAGCTGGTTAGCATCTCTTCGTGGCCCGCGTCGTCGGTGAAGCTCACCCTCACCTTGATGGCGTGGCCCGCGTCGTAGGAAGTCACGGTGTAGCTGGTCCCAGTGGCGCCGTCAATGTCGGTGTCTGTGCCGGTACCGAAGTCATGACGAATCCACTGGTAGCTGAATACCGCCCCGGTCAGACCATCCTCGTCCGATATGCCCTCGGTGGTAGCCGCCAGGGTCTCGCCGACCCGCGGCGTGCCGCCGATGCCCGGCCCGCCGGTGGCCGGACTGTTATAAGCCTGTAGGTCGGTTTCCTGGCCTTGCTCAGGACTTCCTGAAACTTCCTCCGAGGCATCTCCGACTCCCATGAAGTTGAATGCTCGGACCCGCACCGTGTATTCGACACCGTTATCCAACCCGGTTATGGTGTAGGACGCTCCGGGCACTCTGTGGGATACGGTTACCTCTTCTACCTCTTCCGGGTCGTCCCAACTGTCCGAGGCCTTCTTCCACTGCACTTTGTACCCATACGTCGGTGTGTCTTTCCCGGGCCCGCTGCTGCTGGAAACCCCTTTCCAGGACACATCGAGCTCCTGACTGTTGCCCTGAGAGACCCGTAAGTTTCGAGGGGCGCGCGGCGGCGCGTAGCCGGAGTATGAATTGCCGCGACCGCCGCAATTGTCCGCGTCGCCTTGGGCTATCACCCTTGCGCATAGTACGAGCATACCGGTCGCGTCGCCGCTGTTCGAACCCACAGCGATGTAGTAGTCGCCGGACCGCGCGGGAGTGAAGTCGACGCTGACCGACTTTCCCGTGCCCGTGCTGGCGGTGCCGTCGATTGCCGTTCCGTCTGCGTTGTGAATCCCGACCACCTTGGGACGCGTCAGTTGGTGCCGCTCCTCCTCATGAGTGTCGGCGCTGAGAAGAATCCGGTACTCTACGCCACCATCAAGAGGAGCCCTGAACCAGTCCTCGTCGGGTTCTGAGCCTCCGTGGTCTCCCAGAAAACCGCCGCTCTTATGGTGTGTTACCGGTGTTGCAAACGTTTTCTTTGTACTCGTATCCGCGGGCACATCATAGTCGTGGTTATAGCCGTGTGACTCTATCTCTAATTGGTAGGTGCCTTGCCCATTTGCCTCGCGTGTTCCCACCTCGAAGCAGTAGATGCCGGGCTTGGTGAGCCAGATATCAAACTCGGCCAAGAGTGAGGCCGGAAATCCTACGACAGTGGAGTGTCTGTAGGCGGTGAAGAAACCACCGTCAGATCTTGAGAACTGAAGCGTCTCAGCACGTGGGAGAGTGCCTCCTCCCTCTATGTCCGCACCCCTTGTATGTATGGTGTAGGACTTTTGGGGGTCAAGCTCAACCCTCCACCAGTCGGTCTCTCCCGCGGTCTCGATGTTACCTGTGTGCATTCCGCCCACCGTCGCAATAGTGCCTTGACAGTGGGGGGACGTCGGTACAGGTGGGTCGGCCGCGTCCGGATCGTCCTCCATGTTCATGAGAGTGACCACTGTCGTAGCCGGAGATACCGCTATGAGCCGGTCCGGCAGGGTCCCGAAGCCGAGCGTCACCATCTCGCCGTCGTCTTCCACCGTGTCGTCGACCGCGGTCACCGTGAAAGTCTTCTCGGTTTCGCCAGTGGTAAAGGTTACTTTCTGCGGCACTCCCGACCAGTCATCGCTGGTAGCCCCGCTGCCGCCTTCCGCTGTCAGTGGAATGGAGACATCGTGCGGCAGGGACTTGTTCAGCCGCACCGTCACAACCGCATCGTCTTCGCCCTCGGTGGCTACGTAGCTGGACGAGCCAAACGATAAATGCGCCGCGTCGAAGATCCTGACGTAGGTCTGGCTGTAATTGCCCGCGCTGACCCCGTCCGGTAATGTTCCGAGACCCAGCCAGACCAGCTCATCGTCCTCCACTTCAGCATCAAGAACGGGATCGATCCAAATAGTGATGAAGGTCTCACCCGAACCGAAGGTGACCTCGTCGGGAACTCCGGAATAGTCCCCAGATCCGGCGGTGCTCTTGGACAGAACCACGATGGGTATGGTGACTTCGCCTTCGACAGCGGCGCTGAGGACCAGTCCCACGCCGGCGCTGCCGGATGCTCCCTCGCTTAGATTGTGGTAGTTTTTCTCGAAGGACACAGTCACCGAGGGCTGGGGCGTCTCAACCTGGTCATTCTCGGTAATGGTCACCGTCACACCGGCGGCACTCTGTCCCTGATAGTCGCCGCCTGCGACGGTGTGGGTCAAAGTCACTGCAGGGTCAGCATCTGTGTCGTCATCCTCTGCCGCCGACACAGTCACGGTTTGAGCCTGGCTCCAATTGACTGTGGTGAAGGTCAGTGCGTCGTTGGTCAGGGTGGCGCCCGACAGGGTGATGTCCGTTCCCGAATGGCCCGCGATGGTGATAGCCACGCCGGCGGTGGGTTCTGTGTCCAGTACGACCGTGTAGGTGGCATTACCGCCCTCGCCGATGGTCAACTCGGTCTCCGAGATCGTCACCGCCGCCATGTCGTCGTCGGTGATGCTCACCGTGGTCGTGGCGCCGGCGTTCACCCCCGCGGGCATGGGGGTCCGGAAGGTCAGGGCCACGCTCTCCCCGTCGTCGTCAATGTCGTCACCAGCCGCTCTGAAGGTGAAGGACTTCTCCGTATCTCCGCTCTGGAACACCAGGCTGGCCGGAACGCCGGAGTAGTCGGCGTCGGAGATTCCGCCACGGAGACCGTGGACCAGCCGGATGGTGACCTCCCGCTCCGGGTCGGCGCTAAGCGTCACCGTCACCTCCACCGTGCCGCCCTCGTCCACGCTGTAGGCGGTCTGCCCGAAGCTGGCCGTCACAGTGGGATCGTCGTTGTCGGTGATGGTCCCGGTGGCCGCCAGGGTCGAGTCGCCGCCGGCCAGCGACGCCTCGTGTACGTTGCTCAGCGTCAGGGTGAAGGTCTCCTCCTCGGCTTCGTCAACCGTGTCGTCGGTGACCGGCACCGAGATGGTCCGGCTGGCGACCGAATTGGCCGGGAAGGTCAGCGTGCCGCTGGTGGATGTGTAGTCCTGGCCCGCCGTCGCCGTGCCGTCGGAGGTGGCGTAGTCCACCGTCACGGCCTCGCCATTGGCCGCGCTGATGCTCACGGTGAACACCACGTTCCCGCCGTCCTCGGCGGCCCGGGCGTCGCTGACGGACAGCACCGATGCGTCCTTCTCGACGATGGTGACGGTCACCGTCTCCTGTACATCGACATAGTCTCCGCCGGTGGCAGTGTGGGTCAGGGTGACCGAAGCATCGGACGCCGCGTCGTCGTCCCGGGCCGCTGAAACGGTCACAGTCTGAGCCGTGTTCCAGTTGTCCGACGTGAAGGTCAGCATGTCGTTGGTCAGGGCAGTGCCCGACAGGGTGATGTCGGTGTTGGCGTGACCCGCAATTGCGACCGTCACATCCTCCGTGGGCTCAGTGTCCAGCTTCACCGTGTAGGTGGCGGTGGCGCCCTCGTCGATGCTCAGCGAGGTCGCCGAGATCGTTACCCCGGCGGTGTCGTCGTCGGTGATGGTGACCGTGGTCGTGGCGCCGGCGGTCACCCCCGCGGGCATGGGGGTCCGGAAGGTCAGGGCCACGCTCTCCCCGTCGTCGTCGATGTCGTCAGCGGCGGCAGTGAAGGTGAAGGAGTTCTCCGTCTCACCGCTCCGGAACACCAGGCTGGCCGGGACGCCGGAGTAGTCGGCGTCGGAGATTCCGCCACGGAGACCGTGGACCAGCCGGATGGTGACCTCCCGCTCGGGGTCCTTGTTCAGAATCATCGTCACCTGCACCGTGCCGCCCTCATCCACGCTGTAGTCGGTCTGCTCGAATCTGGCTGTCACAGTGGGGTCATCGTTGTCGATGATGGTACCGGTGGCCGCCAGGGTCGAGTTGCCGCCAGCCAGGGAGGCCCCTTGCACGTTACTCAGGGTCAGGGTGAAGGTCTGCTCCACTTCGTCCACTGTGTCGTCGGTGACCGGCACCGAGATGGTCTGGCTGGCGACCGAGTTGGCCGGGAAGGTCAGCGTTCCGCTGGTCTCGGTGTAGTCCTGGTCCGCCCTCGCCGTCCCGTCGGAGGTGGCGTAGTCAACCGTTACTTCCTCGCCGGTGGCCGCGCTGATGCTCACGGTGAACACCGCGTTCCCGCCCTCCTCGACGGCCTGGGCGTCGCCGACCGACAGCACCGAGGTGTCCGTCTCGACGATGGTGACTTTCACGCTGTGGGCGGTGACTCCCGAGTACTCGCCGGTCCCGGTCACGGCGTGGGTCAGGGTGACGGCCGCGTCGGACGCCGCGTCGTCGTCCTGGGCAGCCGTCACCGTCACTGTCTGCGCCGTGTCCCAGTTGGACGCCGTGAAGGTCAGTGTCGTGTTGTCGACCGACACGTCTCCCGACGCTCCCGCGACAGTGACGGTCACGCTGTCGGTGGGCTGGGTGTCAAGCGCCACCGTATAGGTGGCGGTGTCGCCCTCGTCAATGCTCAGGGCAGTCTTTGGGATGGTCACCCCTGCGGTGTCATTGTTGGTGATGGTTACGGTCGCGCTGCCGGTGCTTCCGGTAGAGACACCTGTGGGCAGGGCACCGAAGCCCAGCGCCACGCTCTCACCGTCGTCGTCAATGTCGTCACCGGTCGCGCTGAAGGTGAAGGATTTCTCCGTCTCTCCGCTCCGGAACACCAGGCTCTCAGGCACGCCGCCGTAGTCGTCCGAGCTGGCGCCGCCCTGGGGATCGTGGGTAAGCAGGATGGTCACATCACGCTCCGGGTCGGCGCTAAGCGTCACCGTCACCCCTACCGTGCCGCCCTCATCCGCGCTGTAGGACGCCTGCCCGAAGCTGGCCGTCACAATGGGGTCGTCGTCGGTGATGGTGACGGTGGTCGTGGCGCCGGCGGTCACCCCCTCGGGCATGGGGGTCCGGAAGGTCAGGGCCAAGCTCTCCCCGTCGTCGTCAATGTCGTCTGCGGCGGCAGTGAAGGTGAAGGACTTCTCCGTCTCACCGCTCCGAAACACCAGGATCGCCGGAACGCCGCCGTAGTCGGCGTCGGAGATTCCGCCATGGAGACCGTGGACCAGCCGGATGGAGACCTCCCGCTCGGGGTCCTTGTTCAGAATCATCGTCACCTGCACCGTGCCGCCCTCATCCACGCTGTAGTCGGTCTGCGCGAAGCTCACCGTCACCTGCGGGTCGTCGTTGTCGGTGATGGTGCCGGTGGCATCCAGAGTCGAGTCGCCGCCGGCCAGCGATGCCCCTTGTACGTTGCTCAGCGTCAGCGTGAAGGTCTCCTCCTCGGCCTCGTCAACCGTGTCGTCGGTGACCGGCACCGAAACGGTTCGACTGGCGACCGAGTTGGCCGGGAAGGTCAGAGTGCCAGTGGTCTCGGTGTAGTCCTGGCCCGCCGTCGCCGTGCCGTCGGAGGTGGCGTAGTCAACCGTCACGGCCTCGCCAGTGGCCGCGCTGATGCTCACGGTGAACACCACGTTCCCGCCGTCCTCGGCGGCCTGGGCGTCGCCGACCGACAGCACCGAGGTGTCCTTCTCGACGATGGTGACTTTCACGCTGCGGGCGGTGACTCCCGAGTACTCGCCGGTCCCGGTCACCGTGTGGGTCAGCGTCACGGCCGTGTCGGACGCCGCGTCTTCGTCCTCGGCTGCTGAGACGGTCACAGACTGAGCCGTGTTCCAGTTGGACGCCGTGAAGGTCAGGCTGGTCTTGTCCAGGGTGACATCGGTGCCGGCGTGACCCTCGATGGCGACTCTCACGTCGGCGGTGGGCTCTGTGTCCAGTACGACCGTGTAGGTGGCGCGGGCGCCCTCGTCAATGCTCAGGGCAGTCTTTGGGATGGTCACCCCCGCCGTGTCGTTGTCGATGATGGTTACGGTCGCGCTGCCGGTGCTTCCGGTAGAGACACCTGTGGGCAGGGTCCCGAAGGCCAGCGCCACGCTCTCCCCGTCGTCGTCGATGTCGTCACCGGTCGCGCTGAAGGTGAAGGACTTCTCCGTATCACCGTTCCGGAACACCAGGCTCTCAGGCACGCCGCCGTAGTCGTCCGAGCTGGCGCCGCCCTGGGGATCGTGGGTCAGCAAGATGGTCACATCACGCTCCGGGTCGGCACTAAGCGTCACCGTAACGTCTACCGTGCCGCCCTCATTCACGCTGTAGGACGCCTGCACGAAGTTGGCCGTCACAGTGGGGTCGTCGTTGTCGGTGATGGTGACGGTGGTCGTGGCGCCGGCGGTCACCCCCTCGGGCATGGGGGTCCGGAAGGTCAGGGCCACGCTCTCCCCGTCGTCGTCGATGTCGTCAGCGGCGGCAGTGAAGGTGAAGGACTTCTCCGTCTCACCGCTCCGGAACTCCAGGCTCACCGGGACGCCGGAGTAGTCGGCGTCGGAGATTCCGCCATGGAGACCGTGGATCAGCCGGATCGCTACCTCACGCTCCGGGTCGGCGCTAAGCGTCACCGTCACCTGCACCGTGCCGCCCTCATCCACGCTGTAGGTGGTCTGCTTGAAGCTGGCCGTCACAGTGGGGTCGTCGTTGTCGGTGATGGTGACGGTGGCCTCCATAGTCGAGTCGCCGCCGGCCAGCGACGCCCCTTGTACGTTGCTCAGGGTCAGCGTGAAGGTCTCCTCCTCGGCCTCGTCCACCGTGTCGTCGGTGACCGGCACCGAGATGGTCCGGCTGGCGACCGAGTTGGCCGGGAAAGTCAGCGTTCCGCTGGTCTCGGTGTAGTCCTGGTCCGCCCTCGCCGTCCCGTCGGATGTGGCGTAGTTAACCGTTACTTCCTCATCGGTGGCCGCGCTGATGCTCACGGTGAACACCGCGTCCCCGCCCTCCTCGACGGCCTGGGCGGCGCCGACCGACAGCACCGAGGTGTCCGTCTCGACTATGGTGACTTTCACGCTGCGGGCGGTGACTTCCGAGTACTCGCCGGTCCCAGTCACCGTGTGGGTCAGCGTCACGGCAGCGTCGGACGCCGCGTCGTCGTCCTCGGCCGCCGATAGGGTCACGGTCTGAGCCGTGTTCCAGTTGTCCGACGTGAAGGTCAGGCTGGTCTTGTCCAGGGTGACATCGGTGCCGGCGTGACCCTCGATGGCGACTGTCACGTCGGCGGTGGGCTCTGTGTCCAGTACGACCGTGTAGGTGGCGCTGGCGGCCTCGTCAATGTTCAGGGCAGTCTTTGAGATGGTCACCCCGGCGGTGTCGTCGTCGGTGATCTTGACCGTGACGCCCCCGGCGGTCACCTCGTCGTAGCCGCCGCCACTGGCAGAGTGGGCCAACGTGGCCTCTTCCTCATCTACCGCGTCGTCGTCCTCGCCAGCCGTCACCGTCACGGTCTGAGCCGTGTTCCAGTTGTCAGACGTGAAGGTGAGCGCGTCGTTGGTCACGGTAGCGCCCGAAAAAGTGATGTCCGTATCGGCATGGCCCGTGATGGCTACCGTCACGTCGCCGGTGGGCTGGCTGTCCAGCTTCACCGTGTAGGTGGCATTGCCGCCCTCGCCGATGCTCAGCGAGGTCGCCGAGATGGTCACTCCGGCCATGTCATTGTCGTCAATGCTCACCGTGGCTGTGGTCCCAGCGGTGACTCCTATCGGCAGGGCACCGAAGCCCAGCGCCACGCTCTCACCGTCGTCGTCAATGTCGTCACCGGTCGCGCTGAAGGTGAAGGAGTTCTCCGTCTCACCGCTCTGGAACTTCAGGCTCACCGGGACGCCGGAGTAGTCGGCGTCGGAGATTCCGCCATGGAGACCGTGGACCAGCAGGATGGTGACCTCCCGCTCCGGATCGGCGCTAAGCGTCACCGTCACCTCAACCGTGCCGCCCTCATCCACGCTGTAGGACGCCTGCCCGAAGCTCACCGTCACCGCTGGGTCGTCGTTGTCGGTGATGGTCCCGGTGGCCTCCAGGGTCGAGCCGTCGCCGTCCAGGGAGGCCTCTTGTACGTTGCTCAGGGTCAGGATGAAGGTCTCCTCCTCGGCCTCGTCCACCGTGTCATCGGTGACCGGCACCGAGATGGTCCGGCTGGCAACCGAGTTGGCCGGGAAAGTCAGCGTGCCGCTGGTGGATGTGTAGTCCTGCCCCGCCGTAGCCGTGCCGTTGGAGGTGGCGTAGTCAACCGTCACGGTCTCGCCGTTGGCCGCGCTGATGCTCACGGTGAACACCACGTTCCCGCCGTCCTCGGTGGCCCGGGCGTCGCTGACAGAGAGCACCGCCGTGTCCTTCTCGACAATGGTGACGGTCACCGTCTCCTGTACATCGACATAGCCTCCGCCATTGGCGGTGTGGGTCAGCGTCACGACAGCATCTGAGGCCGCGTCGTCGTCCTGGGCCGCCGACACCGTCACCGTCTGCGCCGTGTTCCAGTTGGACGCCGTGAAGGTCAGCGCGTCATTGCTCACGGTAGCGCCCGAAAGGGTGATGTCCGTTCCCGAATGGCCCGCAATTGCGACCGTCACATCCTCCGTGGGCTCAGTGTCCAGCTTCACCGTGTAGGTGGCGGTGGCGCCCTCGTCGATGCTCAGCGAGGTCTCCGAGATCGTTACCCCGGCGGTGTCATTGTCGGTGATGGTCACGGTCACGCCCCCGGCGGTCACCTCGTCGTAGCCGCCGCCACTGGCAGAGTGGGCCAAGGTGGCCTCTTCCTCATCTACGGCGTCGTCGTCCTCGCCAGCCGTCACCGTCACCGTCTGCGCCGTGTCCCAGTTCTCAGCGGTGAAGGTCAGGGCGTCACTGCTCAGCGTGGCGCCGGACAGGGTGATGTCCGTATCGGCATGGCCCGTGATGGCGACCGTCACGTCGGCGGCGGGCTCCGTGTCCAGCACCACCGTGTAGGTGGCGCTCCCGCCCTCGTCGATGGTTAGCGAGGTCTCCGAGATGGTCACCCCGGCCATGTCGTCTTCGGTGATCGACACCACCACGTCGGCGGCGGTCACATCGCCATAGCCGCCGCCGCTGACGGTGTGAGTCAGGGTAACGTCAGGGGAGGCCGTGGTGTCGTCGTCGTGGGCGGCGGTCACCGATACTTCTTGCGGAATGCTCCAGTTGCCGGAGGTGAAGGTCAGGGACGCAGGCTCCACCGTAATGTCCGTATCGGCCGGGGCGCTTACGGCTATCGTCACGTTGCCGATGGGTTCGGAATCCAGGACTACGCGGTAGCTATTGTCCTGGCCCTCGACCACGGACAGCTCCGTGGGCGTGACGGTCACCCCGGCGGTATCGTCGTCCCTGATGGTGATCTGCTGTCTCGTCACCTGCAGCTGGGCCGCGGACCGGAATCTGGTCGTTGATCCCCACACCTCCAGGGTCTCGTCACCTTCCTCGATGTGGTCGTCCGTCGGCGCCAGCATAATGTCAGCCGTGCCTTCACGTTCGCCCGCTTCGATCACCAGATCGCCGGCCAATGCCCAGTAGTCCGCCGTCGTAGCGGTGCCGCTGGCCACCCTCAGCCTGACCGATGTATCGACGGTCCGCCTGCTGCCTCCGTCCAACGAGGCCGTAACGGTCAGCCACTGCGACCCGCGGTTCTCTTCGACGTAGTCCTTATTGAGAGATAGGGTAATCTTCGTCGGCTGGGCGTCATTGTCGGTGAGGTCTACCTTGACTTCAACGACGGGCAGACCCGGCTCTGCGTTGGACCCGCCAATCGACACCTCCTCCCGCCCCTCTGCGAGATTGTCGTCCACAAGCGTAATCGTCAGATCGGCGGTGTGGCTCATCCGGCCCGCGGGTATGGTGAGGGTCACGCCATCCTGGGCGGTGAAGTCGGCGCCCGGCCTCGCGGTCAAGCCACCAACGGTCAGAGATACCTCCGTATCGGAGATCCGGGCGCTTCCCCCTTCCAGCGTCGCCGTGACCGTCAGGGTTGTGTCGCCGCCGCCTTCGATCACCTCCGCGGGAGTAACCGACAGGACGATTAGCGTTGGCTTCTGGTCGTTGTCCTCGATGGTCAGCCCCGCCGCCGTCACGGTCAGACCCTCGGCGGTCCCTGAAACCTGGGCGGTTTCATCGCTCTCGGCCAACGTGTCGTCCACGGGAGTGAACGCCAGAGTGGCCGAGCCGTTCATCCGGCCGGCGGGGATGGTCAGGGTCGCGGCCGCGTAGGCAAAGTCTGCGCCGGTTGCGGCAGTGGTAGCGGTCGTAGCCTCGTCGTCGTCGTCCAGCGTCAGTGAAACCCCTTCAACCGACAGTGTTACACTGGTATCCACCGGGCGCAAATCGCCGCCGGTCAGCGTCGCCGTGACCGTCAGCTCCG
Organism: Dehalococcoidia bacterium; assembly: GCA_965261605.1. Lineage (GTDB taxonomy): Bacteria > Chloroflexota > Dehalococcoidia > Lucifugimonadales > UBA2985 > DAOUJW01. The sequence goes on from OZ253466.1 coordinate 263,847, forward strand.
TCTCGCCCGCTCCCTCGCCGATCACGCCGGGCGCCAGCGTTAGAGTCACACCGGTGGGAGCGGCATCGTCGTCGGTGATGGTGACTTGCGCCGTCGTCACCGTCAGGCCGTCGGCGTCGCCGGTGATAATCACCGTCTCATCGCCCTCCCGGACGGCATCGTTCACAGGATCCAGCGTCAGCGTCGCGGTGGCGCTCATCTGACCGGCGGGGATGGTCAGCACGGCAGTCGCTGCCTCGTAGTCGTCATCCGCCGCGGCGGCGCCGTCTTCCAGGGCCAGCTGCACCCGGGTATCGCGGGCGAGCGACCGTTGGCCGCCCAGGGTTGCCGTGACGGTGAGCGCCGTCGCTCCCGCGTCTTCACTCACCCGGTCCGGCGTCGCCGTGAGCGTAATTCTGGTCGGCGCGATGTCGTTGTCCAGGACCGCGCCTACTGCCGTAGAGACCCCCAGGGGCAGGTCCTCAGCGTCCGGGCCGGAGTCGATGCGGGCGTGTGTCAGGTCCAGACGAAAGGTCTCGGTTCCTTCGGCAGCCCGCGTGTCATCAATGGTCCGGACTGTAATCACGGCGGAAGTGTTTCCCGCCGGCACGATCAGCGTGGAGGCGTCGGCGACGTAGTCGACGTCCGCCGTTGCCGCAAACTCTGCCCCCGGGTCATCCGCAGTCTCCCAATCGACCGTCACGTCGCTCTGGCTGGCCTCGGAGAGCGTCAGGGCGAAGGACAGCGTCCCGCCCTCCTCCGCTTCCGCCGGCGACACCGAGACCGTGATCGTGCCCGGGTCCAGAATCGTCGCCGTGGCGGTTGGATCCGGAATGTTGGCGTTCCTGCTCCCGGACTTGCCTGAGGTCAGCGTCACCTCCAGCGTTTCGTCGGGGTCCAGCGCAGAGTCGTCCTTGGTCGGGATGGTGATCGTGCCCGTGTCCCTGCCTGCCGGTATGGTCAGCGTGCCGCTGGGCGCGGTGTAGTCGCTGCCCGACTCCGCGGTGCCGGTTACCGTGTACTCCAGCACCGTCTTATCCATGGTTACACCGCCGGACAGCCGCACTTCGAAGACTGCGTTGTCGCCTTCGACTACGGAGTCCTCCCGGGGGGCGATCGCGGCCGACAGCCGCTCGTCGTCCCTGATGCTGATCTGGATCTTCTTGCCGTTTTCTTCGTCCGGGAGTACCAGGCGTTGTGCTTCGACGAGCTCAACGGTAAAGGTCTCGAGTTCCATCTCCAGCAGGTCATCATCGATAAGATTGACTTCGATTGCCGATGTGAGATGCCCTATCGGTATGGCGAGCGTACCGCGCTGCTGAGAGTAGGGCTTGGCGAAGTCCAGGTCATCGGTGGCCGTGCCCGGCTTCACCTCCCAGAACAGTTTCGTGTCCCTTTCGCTGGCCACAGTATCGGAGTGGGTCAATTCCACGGCGAACCTGACTGCTCTGCCCCGGTCCTCGTCGACCCGCCTCACCTCCCGGAAAATCCTGGCATTCATGGGATCGTCGTTGTCGTTGATGGTGCCGGTGGCGGTGGCGGCGGCATCCGTCAGCCAGACGTTCCGTGACGGGCGCGACAACCTCACCGTGAACTCCTCGGGCGACTCGTCGATGTCGTCGTCCACCAGGGTCACGGTGAAGGACTTTTCGGTCTCTCCCGGCTCGAAGACCAGGCGTTCATTCCTGCCCACGAAGTCCTGGCCCAGGCTGGTCTCCGTGACGGCGCTGCTCGCGGTGGCCTTGCCGGACTGGGTGTACGCCTCTACCGTGACCCGATTCTCCGCCGCCGCCGACAGAGTGACGGTGAAGGTCATCGAACCCTGGCCCTCACCCTCCTCGGCGTCGGCTATGGAAAGGGTGCGGTCGTTGTCCCTTATGTTCACAGTGGCCGTGTCGGGTTTGCCGGGCGAGTAGCCGCCGCCGGGCTGAACGGTGGCGGTCACGGAGCCGTTGGCTTCCACCGTGCTGTCGTCGATGGTGGTAATCTCCACCCTCAACTCATTAACCCCGGCGGGAATCTCCTTGGTTACCGGGGAGGGCTGCAAATTCCACAGGAACTCTCCCTGCTGGCTGATCTCCATGTCGACGAAGATCCCCAAGGTCCCGTTCACCCTTTGCAGGATGAACACCGCCGACTCGCCCTCCTCCGTCCCTCCGTATGGTTCCTGCGCATGGATGGTCACCACCGTGCCTTCGTCGTCGTCTTCGATGGTCCCGACGCCTACATCTTTGCCGAGGACTGCGTTGACCTGGCTGGACAGGACGACATTGAAGGTCTCGTCGGTCTCGGCCTGGCTGTCTTCCAGCACCTCCACGGTGATTGTCTTGGCGGTCTCGCCGACGGCGAAGGTCAGCGTGCCGCTGGCGGCGGTGTAGTCAACGTCCGCGGTGGCCACCCCCACGCCGGTCTCGGTGACCGTGTTCCACTCGACGCTCATCTCCCGTTCGTTGGGGGCCACGTTGACGAAGAAGTCCATCTGGCCGTCCGATTCGCCGGCCCACGCGTCGGAAATGGATATGGTCGGCGGGTAGTAGTCGTTGTCAATGACCCGCACCGTCCCCGTCTCGAAGGACGCAACCCTCCCGTCCACCCCAACCTCGTATGACGAGGCCTCATCCACGTCGATGATCTCGGGCGGGAGGATTCTCAGGGTGATGGCGCCGTGCCTCTCGTCGATGGCGTCGTCGGTGGTGGGAATGCTCAGGGTTATGGTCTTGTCGGACTCCTCAATAGAGGTCTCGGGCCATCCCCTGAACTTCACCGTCTGCGGGGGCATCCCCTCGATGTACTCGCCGTCCTGGGTCACCTCAATCCACACGGTCAGGGGTTGGCCATTGCTGTCAGGCGTGCCCCCGTAGCGGGTCAGTTCGAAGACGGCGTCGTTGCCCTCTTCCACCTCCGCCTCGACCGGCTCGATGAGGATGCCGGCGAAGCTGTTGTACACCTGGATGACGCCGGAAGAAGGCGAGCCGATATGGTACTGGGGAAATATGTCGCAGTCAGCCAGGACGTCCTCGCCACAGTAGTTGGGCATAAGGAAGACGGCGGACTCGCCCCCCAGGGGTCCAACATGCCATGGCCCAACGCGGAACGTTCGGCTTGACATACCCGGATTCAAATAAACAGCCTTCCCCTCGCGCTTGGCGGCAGGAGAGGTGTAAACAACGTCGGGAACGGGAGGCGGCCAGCGGCGGAGCTGCCGCGTTCCGCGGAACACATAGATCAGGCTTGACTCGTAGCTGTCGCGGTGAACAGTGAATTCCGAAGAGTTGCCTTCCGGGTCCTCGAAACGTTCGCCTGTTTCCGGGGTGACCCACACCGTGGGGATATCGTCGTCCCGCACCCACCCTCTCGCGACAGACGGGTATTGCGGGTATTGTTCGAGGTTACTGTAATAGAGGTAGCCCAGGTCGCCGAAAGTGGGTATGTCGATTTCTAAATCGCTGGCCCCCGACAGGTTCACGTTCACTATGTACTCCCTGTTCCCGTCGTTGATCTCATTGGCCTCCGCGGGCACGGTGAAGGTGGCCGTAAGGGAACCGGCGGCAAAGGTGATTTCGTGAAAGCTGTAGCTGCCTGCGAGAGTAAGGCCACTGTTGAATTTTCTTTCCCTCAAAAACGTCCACACAGTAAGGCTGGCGCCTTCGCCCTCGGTCCTATGCAGGGTGAAGACAAGGTCTTCCCCTTCCGTAACGGGGCTGGGGCCTTCCACGTGTACGACTGGGAAGCTGGAGCGGTCATCGAAAACCCACACCGCAGCGCTTGCGGGGTCGCCCGTTATGTAGTCGTTGGAGTCGGGGAGGGCCGCATTCACCAAGCCCCTCTCCAATCTGATCTGACCCCCTTCTGATGAGAAGTTTTCCCTGGTCGTCAGACTGAGGTTGGTCGTCGAGCTGCCGGCTTCAAACGTAGCCGTAGACGGCCCGGTGGCAAAGGACGCCGAGTCGGGAAGCGCCCCTCCATCGTCCAACACGCCTTCCTGGGTTATGTCCAGACTCACGGTGAGAGGCGTGGAGAGATCGCCCTCACGAGTCAGGGTGAACGCGGCATCTACGCGAAAATCAATAGTTGACAGGTCCGCCTCGATGGTCAACGTGGGGAGGTCGTTGTCCAGCACGGTGATGGAGTCATGGTCAATGTAGGGCAGGTAAGTGCTGGGCAGCCTGAAGTCAGCCAGGTCCCGGACAATCGCGACAATGGTGAAGGGCGCCGCGTCGAGGTCGTCATCTTCCGTGTCATGGGTCAGCCGTACGCTGTCCGATCCCGCCGGGATGGTCACGCTGCGGTCCAGGAGGTCGGAGAGATCAGACCCGGGCCTTCCCACGAGAAGCGACACCCGCACAAGAAGCTCTTCCGTGGTATCGCCGGTGCGAATGACGGCGAAGGATGCCGTTTCGCCTTCCGTTATCTCTTCGTTGCCGCGCGCGCTGACTGTGACACGGGGTTCGTCGTCCTGGATGGTCACCTTGGTGGTCCGCGCGCTGCTTGGCAGGCGGGCGTTGCGCGCATTGCTCAGCGTCAGGAAGAAGGTCTCGTTCAGCTCCGCCAGCGAGTCCTGGATCACCGGCACGTAGATGTACAGGGGCTCTTCCCCCGGCTCAAAAGTGAGGGTGCCGCTGACGGGGGTGTAGTCTTCGCCCTCGGTGGCTGAGCCGCTCAGGATGGAGTAGTCCACCGTCACCCTCTCGTCCCTCCACGGCGGGGCCCCTTCGAAGTCCACTACCAACGTAACTTCGCCGGCACCCTCGTCCACAGCCGGGGCAAACGCTTCGAGGGTTGCCGCCGAGTCCGTGTCAATGACCGTAAAGGAGTCGGTGGCCTTGTCCGGGTCTATGTCGTAGTCATCGCTCGGCAGCAGCTTCAGGTCGACGGCGCCGTCCTCCTCATCGCCGTCGCCACTTGCAATCCGAAAGCCGATGTTCCTGCTCCTGGTGGTCTCCCATATATCTATAGTGCGTTCCCCGAACGTGTATTCGGGGAAATAGTTAATGACCCTGCCGGTCTGCGTGAGCAGCACGCGGATCGGCAGGTCGCTGTTCGTCTGGCCCTCTCGCGTCAATCGAAAAGAGGCGTAGTCCCCCTCGTTGTATGAGTCGGAGAGCGCCTCGATGCCGACCCTGGGCAGGTCGTCGTCCCGCACGGTGACGGTGATGGTGTGCGGCTGCGCCACCGTCATGTAGTCGTTGTCCGGGGAAGTCGCCTCCATCTCGTACACCACGTCGGCTTCGTCCAGGTCGTCGTCTTCCGTCGCAAATTCGATGGTCGCTTCCGGCTCCTCCTCCGTGAGCGACAGGATCCTGGACCTGAGCTGGCCTTGTATCCCCACGTAGACCAACACACCCACCTCCTCATGGGTGAAGTCGACGGTGCGGGTCACCGTGAAGACGACGGTCTCCCCCTCGGTCAGCGTCTCCTTGTTGACGCTCAGCTCGAACACGGGTTTGGTGTCGTTGTCCCGCACGGTGACCGAGGCGGAGGCGGGGTTTCCGGGCCGGTAGACCCGGCTGTTCCCCGGCTGAATGGTCACCTTCAGGTCGTTGTCCGGGATATCGCGCCAGTCGTCCTTGGTGAGCAGCGTCAGGGTGGCGGTTTCGGAACCCGCGGCGAACTCCACCGTCGCGGGCGGCTGGGGGTCGGCCCAAGTGTGGTTGCCCCGCATGAATTTCCCTGGGTCTTCAACGGAGACACGGACGGCCAGGGCTTCGGTGGTATCGCCGCGCCGGGTCAGGGTGAAGATTGCCGCCTCGCCCTCGGTGATGCCGGCCGCGTCGGCCGCGATGGTCACGCGGGGGCCTCCGGCGTCTCTCACGTAGATGGTGAAGCTGCGCGAGCCGGGCGCCGTGTAGTACTGCTCCCGCTCCACTTCGATAGGGATGGGGCCGATCCGATCGTCTATGCGCAGGATAGTGAGCGTATAGGTCCAGTCCCTCTCGGCTTTGTCGTTGTCCTTGGGCACGTCAACGGACCGATAATATTGCGAGACTCCCGGCGCCATTTCGGCAACGTCCTGGAGCTCGACGAAAGGCTCGCCGGGCCTGGTGCTGGAAATGCGCCAGGGGACGTGCTCTGCGTAGGCATCGATGTCATCTTCCGAGTCCTCGCGGTATATGCCGAATCGCGGCGTAGCTCCTTCCTTGATCTTAAAACTAAGGGCTGTCAACTGCAGATGGGAGGCGAAATCGTCGTCCTGCAGGGTGACGCTGGCCGAGTCAGGGTCTCCGGGCCGGTAGTCATCCCCGGCGATCAGGGTCACCGTCACGGCGGAGTCGTCGGGCACGTCGCGCCAGTCGTTGAAGATTCGCACCGCGAGGGTGGCCGTAGCTGAATCCGCCGCGAACGTCACTTTCTCCTCGAAGGTCGGTCCGTCTTCACAGAGTGAGTGCCAGAATGTGTGGTCCAGGCACCGGATCATCGCCGGGTCGTCGACGCGCACCATGACCTCCAGCTCTGCGGAGGCGTCGCCGGTGCGCGTCAGGGTAAAGATGGCATCCTTGCCCTCGCCGTCTCCGATTTCCCCTTCGACGATGGTCTCCTGGTCCACGGCGACGCTCACGTCCGCTAACTGGTCGTAGACCTTCAAGAAAGCGCTGTTAGGGTCTCCGCTCTCGTACAGGCCGTAGGACGGTGCGTAAACCCCGACCCTCAGGTAGTGATCGGGATTGCTTATATTTGCAACGTCTTCGATGCTAAGCACGGTCGTACTGGCCCCTGCGGCGAAAGTCACGTCGTGGTTGCCCCTGTCTTCGACGTGTGCGCCGACCTGGGTGGTCACACTGGCGTTCACCTTGACCGTCAGCTCCGATGTGGGAGTGCCGTCCCGGGTGAGGTCGAAGGTCGCGGTCTCCCCCGCCTCGATTACCCCGTGGCGAGCCGTTAGCTCGACGGTCGGATGGTAGCCCAGGGTGGCGGTGGCCGGCTCGGAAGACGCCAAATCCGCATTGGACGGGTTTTGGATGTGCATCTTGAACTTCCACCCGTCCAGCCCTAACTTATTGTCAAGCAACGGTACGGAGATGACGCCGCCGGTCTCTCCCGCCGGAATGGTCAGGGTGCCGCTGGTCTCGGTGTAGTCCTGCCCCGCATTGGCCGTCCCGTCTTCGGTGCGGTAGTCCACCGTCACGGTCCGGAGCGAGGGAAGGTCATCGGCGAAGGAGACCCGGAAGTCGATGGTCTCGGCGTCGCTGGGAGCGGTCGCCGGACCGATTTCCAGCACGGGAGCCGGGTCCTGGTCGCGGACGGTGACAGTGATGCTGGCATTGTCCGGGTCGATCCTGTATGCGGGGCTCTCCAGCAGGGTGAAGGTCACCGTGGTGTCCGGCTCGTCGCCGTCGTTGGCCAGTGTCGGAAAACCGAGGCGGTTTTTCCGCGATTGGCTGCGAGCTTGGTGTGAACGGAGGCGATGATTCCCAGCCGGTCCTCCGGAACGCCCGAACCGTCCTGGGAAATGCGGACCTTGACGTTCAGGGGGTCGTAAAATATCGAGTCGTATGACTGAACAGCCTGTACGGTGTTGACGCGGATCCGTTCCCCCTCATTCACCGCAGATGTTATAGCGACGATGCCGATTTTGCGCAGGCCGCTCAGGCTGTCGTGGTCCACCCTCTCGTCGACGATGTTGACCACGGCGCGATGGGGGTCCCCTCTCCGGAAGAGGCCGACGTCGATCGGGGAGACAAAGGCCTCCAGCCAGTCGGCGTCTTCGGCCACGCCGTCGTCTTCGACGTCCAAGGTCAGGGTGGCCGTACCGGAACCGGCGGTGAAGGTGACGGTGTGAAAGGCCGCGCTGGGGTTCTCGGTCCCGGGGGTCCAGCCTGGATGCTGCGGCTCCTCAGTGTAGACCCAGACCTTCAGTTGCTCAGAAGTGTCACCGCCACGGGTGAGGGTGAAGGTGGCTTCCTCGCCCTCTGCTACGGTGGGCACGGCATCCTCGACGCCGGAGCCGGCCGCAATGGTGACGGCTGGAAGCGCATCGTTCGAGCCGGATGGGTCCGAACTCTGGTGGACGGGCCTTTGCCGGACCCTCACCAACGCGGGCCTTCCCCTGTCATACGTGGTGCCATGGATGAGGCGCACGGTCATCAGGAAATCCTCTTCAATGGCGTCCTCCGTCCGAATGCTCCACTCAATCACCCTTTCCCCCGCTCGAACCCAATAATTCGGCGTATCGTATCTATAACGACCATCGCCATAATCGTAGAGTATGCTGGTCAAATCCTGACTATCACCCGGAATTAACTGCCTCACTTCCATCGACACCAAGATATCGTCCTCGGCGGAGCCGATCCGGGTGATGTCAAAGAATACCGTCTGCCCTTCGAATATCTCGTCCTGGCGGGGCGTGACGATGACCTTGGGCCACTCGTTGTCCCGGATGGCGCCGGTTACGGTAACGGAGCCGGCGCCGCCCGGCAGGGCCGCGTTGGAGGGGTTGGTCAGGGTGAGGGTGAAGGTCTCGTCGATCTCCCGCAGCCTGTCGTTGTTGACGGTCACGGAGACGACGCCGGAGGAATGGCCGGGCGGGATGGTCAGCGTGCCTGTTGTCTCGATGTAGTCGTTGCCCGCCAGGGCGTCGCCGTCGGCGGTGGCGTAGTCCACGGTCACGGCCTGGGTGGAGGTTGCTCCGTCGGCCAAGCCGACCGTGAACTCAAGGGCGCCCGCCCCCTCTGATGCGCTGACATCCGCGATTTCCAGCGTGGGTTCCGCCTGGGCGTGGGCGTCCCGTGGCATGATCAGCAGAGCAGAGAAGAGGACCGCCAGCGCGGCAAGCAGGAAGACCGGGAAGGTGAGCCGTGCGGAAGTCACGATGCGCTTCCCTGGCTATCACAAGATAGAGGCCCTGAACGTCGCCGGGCGGCGTAGTTGACCATGACCCTGGAGGTCACGGAGGCGAAGACCGCCATCTCTTCGTCGCTAACGCCCTCAGAAATTACGGCTTCGTAGGAGTGCACGCGCCGCTGAAGATCGAGCGTCAGCGCCTTGCCATCGTCGGTCAACGTCAGGAACACGACGCGACGGTCGTTGCGCGGACGCCGGCGGCGCATCAGGCTCATGTCACCAGTTTGGTCACCACGCGGCTTATGCGAGAGGCGTTGACCGGCAGCGCCTGCGCCAGCTGAGAGGTCGTCCACTCTCCCCTTGCCAGGAAGAGTCTGAGCACGGCGAAGTCCAAGGGTATGAGACCGTGGGGGGGCCGTCAGGTCCGTAGTCCCCTTGGCCAACGAGTTGACCAGGCCGGCGACGCACGAGCCGAGGTCAGTCGGCAGGCTCTCCACCTGGTAGGTCTGCTGTTGAGTCTGTTCCAATTCCACAGCGATATGCGCTCCTTAAAACTGTTTACACAAGAAACAATCTTCTCAAGCGCGTCTGAGGATGGGCTGAGGAAATGGGGGGAGTTGCTCTGAGAGTATTCTGAGGAAACGGGCCGGGCCGGCCGCGGTGGGTGGTTTGACCGGAAGTGTCCCGCAGGCAAGGAGACGCAACATTGCCCAAAAGAAGCGCTCTGCCGGAGACTGGGTCAGCCTCAACCGGATGCCGCGGCGGGGCCTGCCGCGGGTGAAGGGAGCTCAGCCGGCGGAGTCTATCACCTCCACCGGGCAGGCCGCCGAGGTTATCTTCACACCCTGGAGGGCGGAGTTGTATGTGCCGCTGATCTTGGACGAGATGTGGATGGAGACGATTCCGTCGGCGTCTCCGCCCAGCTCGTCATACACCTGCTTGAACCGGCCGGGCGACGCCTGCGACGTCTTGGGCAACTCCGCGCTTTCGGCCAGCATCGAGTATGGAACTGGTCCGGAGTGATGGTGACCTTGTCCTTGAAGGTCTGCGTACCGAAGTGGACGTTCTGGGCGACCACCACAACGCCCAACTACCGGGCTGTTTCGCCTGGAATGTCTGAGTCGCTGTCCGTCACGGTCCTGACGGTCACGGCATCACTCTCCGGCGGCTCCAAGCGGTTGGCGCGGGTTCGGCATGTGATAGCCCGTACGCGGTTCGGTAAAGATGTACGTGGGACGCTTGGCGTCGTCACCCAGTTTGTTGCGCAACTGTTTGACATAGGTATGGATGACCCGCGAGTCGCTTGCGTACAGCGGCCCCCAGACGCGTCTCAACAACTGTGCGTATGTCATCACGCGTCCGGCGGCGGCGGAAAGCTCAAAGAGCAGATTGTACTCGGTGGCTGTTAGCTGCACCTGACGGCCGGCGACGGTCACAAGTCGTTCAGCGTAGTCGATCGTCAGGTCACCCAGGACAAAGGGTTCTGGAGGCTCGGTCTGAACGGGCGCCGGCCGCCTGCGAAGAGCGGCCCTGATTCTCGCCACCAACTCCGTCGGCGTGAAGGGCTTGACCACGTAGTCAGCGGCTCCGTGCTCAAAGGCCATATCTATGTTCTGACCACTGCCCTGCCCCGACACGAATATGACCGGAGCATCGGAGGTCTTGCGGATGCGCTCCATCAGCTCGACTACGTTAGCCCAAGGCTGCGTCATGTCAAACAGGACAAGGTGAGGCTGTTCCACCTCCATGAGGCGTTCGATGTCGTCGGGATCGCCGGTCACCACCGGGGTGAAGCCCGCTTCCGAGAGGGCGCTGCGTAAGTGTCTCAGCGTCTGAGGGTCTTCATCGACCGCGAGGATACGCGCCTGATCTCTCTCCGATTGTCGCGAGTGGGCAGTGGGCTGAGCGGAGCCGGTTTCGGCGTTGTACGCAATCTCGTCGGCCACGGGGACCGTGAAGGTGAGCCGAGCGCCGCGTCCCGGGCCGCCGCTCTCGACCGATATGCGGCCACCGTGCACCTCCACTATGCCCTTGCAGATGGCAAGGCCCAGTCCGTGTTCGATACTCCTACCCTTGTCCTCGCCGTCGGTCCAAGAGAACCTCTTGAAAAGGTGAGACAGGCGGTCTTCGGCTACGCCTGTTCCCTCCCCGTCCACGGAGATCGCAACGTACACGTCCTCCGGCGACGCGCTCACCCTGATTGTGGATGAATCCGGAGAGTATTCGGATGCGTTTGTAAGGAGGTTTCTCAGGACCTGGAGAATCCGTTGCTTGTCCACCATGACCCTGGGCAGGTCCGGCGCCAGGTCAACCCGGATGTGGTTCCTCATTCCCTCACCGAGAAACGCCTCTTTCGCCGAGTCCAACAGATCTTCCACGTCCGTTGGCTCTAGGTCGACCGTCAGTGTCCCCACATCGATCTGCGTCATATCGACCAGGTCATTGATCAGGTGGCGCATATTGTCGGCCTGGTCGTCGATTATCCGGAGGAACTGACGAGTCTCGGCGGTACTGAGCGGGTAGCGGGAGCCGAGCATTGTGGTCGCCGATCCCTTGATGGCCGTCAGCGGCGTCCGCAGCTCGCGGCTCACCATGGCGAGAAACTCTGCGCGCTGCCTCTCCATCTCCTCCATAGGAGTCATGTCCTGTACGGTGACCACAGCAGCCTCTATCCTTCCGTCGTCCAAGCGGATGGGCACGGCGTTCATTAGCACGGTGACCATCCCGCCATCCGTGCGGTGCAACACCACTTCTTCGGCGTACAAGCTCTCGCCTCCCTGGAGCGCCCGTTCCAGCGGGAGTCTATCGATGGGAACCGCACTGCCGTCCGGATACCGGTGGGTCACCCGTTGGCGGTAGCTCGCCAAAGAATTGCTGAACTGGGTCGTGACGCCGAAAATCCGCTGCATCTCACGATTGATCATCACAACATTACGTGTGTCCGCATCCACGACCGCGATGCCCACCAGCGAGGCGTGGACCACCATCTCCAGATAGCTCTTGGCCCGCTGCTCGTCCCTGTATCTGCGGGCGTTGGCGATAGTCGCTGCCGCTTGGGCCGCAAACATGACGAGAGTGTCTTCATCTTCGGGCGTGAACTCCCGTCCGCCCTCCTTCTCCGTGAGATAGATGTTGCCGACGGGTTCCCCCAGATGCCGGACCGGCGCGCCCAGAAACGTCTTCATCGGCGGGTGGTTCTCGGGAAAGCCGACTGACCTGGGGTGGCTGGCGATATCGCTGAGTCTCAGCGGCCTCGGGACCTCGTTCAGGTATCCCAGCAGCCCAAGCCCCTTGGGCAGGGCCCCCAGTCGCCGGCGCTCCTCGGGAGTCATGCCGGAGGTGACGAGGTCGCGTATGCCCCCGGAGTCGTCAAAGGACACAAGCGCGCCATAGCGGGCGCTGGTCAGCGAACGGGCGCCGTCGATGACCCCTTGCAGGACGGCATCGATGTCCAGATTCGAGGCGATGCGAAGGCAGGCCTCGGCCATCCTGGAGAGCCGGTCCGCCGGTTGTTCCCTGTCCGGTTCCTTCTTCTCTGCTGTCTTCATGTCGAGGAACCTTCCCGCTTGACTATCGTTTTGGGGACGTTTACTTCTTGGGTACGGGCAAAGACAGAGAGGTAGAAGACAGGCCACTCGGTGAACAGGTAGCCGAAGCCCAGGCTATCCGCCAACTCCTCACGCACGATCTCCTCAACCTCGGCGCGAGACAACCCCACATCCCCGCCGCCGCAAGCGACCAGCACGGCGAGCGCCATCAATGACAATGGGGCCTTGGTCATCTTCTTCACGTTAGTTGGCAGCTTCCTTCATCATTTACCGAGTCGTGCTTTACGAGGCAGTCCACAAGCCGCTAGAGGCCCCCGATGTCCGCCGACACCTTGTGGCCTGAGTCATCGGCAACGGCATCGTGGCTCACGTCGGCTGGGTTTGCTCCGAACGGAGAGTCGCCCACATCATCTCCCCAATGACGCCGCCGCTCAGTATCAGCCTGTTGGCTCTTATGGCGATGCCGTCGTGGTCCGAGTCGCCCGCCGCCACCGTGTAGCTGAAGACCACCGTGCTACCGCTGGTGCTTTCGTAACTGACGGTCTTGGAGGCGCCGCCGATGTCCAACCCAAGCCGGGGTGTGTCGGTGACAGTAACGTCTTCGCTGAACGTGACCGTCGCCTCAATGTCGTCGCCAATGCCGTAGACGCCATTGCCAGCGTCGCTGGTGATGGCGACGGACGAGACAGTTGGCGCGGTTGTATCGGTCTGAGCGGAGACCGAAGGCGGCCCATCGGAGCCGAACAGCCCGACTATTCCCGCAAGCAGCGCCGCCGCTGCCAGCCCTGTCGCCCATCTGCGGATTGTTAGGTTCATGGTCACTGGTTCCTCCCTAATACAGTCATGAATACAGTCATGTCGCTGGGCGGAGTCGGCTCCTCAACGGAGCGCAACCCGGCGACTCTCTCCAATGCGACCATTGGCCTATCGAAACCCAAGTGAATCCCTCCCCGCCGATAAGTTGAGGCACACTGCCCATGAGTATGACGGAGAAGGCCGTGTAAAGTCAGTAGAATTGTGACCATTGCGGTACCAATTCAGGAGCAATCTGAGTTGTGTAAATGGCCGCAAGGCCGCTATGATGAGGCCGCCAGGACGCCCAGGACGAGGGGAATCGCGGGCCGCACACATTGCACGGAGGTCGAGAGGATGAGGAACGCCGAGGAGCTTGAGCGGGAGAACGAGGCCCTTCGCGACCGCCTCTCCAGGCTGAGCGAGGCCAGTCTGCGCATCAACGAGAGCCTGGACTTCGAGACGGTGTTGCAGGGGGCGCTGGACTCCGCCTGCTCCCTGACCGGCGCCCGCTACGGTGTCATCACCCTCCTGGATGAGTCGGGGCGGATACAGGACTTCGTAACCTCCGGGCTGACTTCAGAGGACCACCGGCGATTTGTGGAGCTGCCCGAAGGGCTGATCTTCTTCGAGTACCTCAGCCGGATTACCGAGCCGCTCAGGCTCAAGGACTTCCACAGCCACACCAGGGCGCTGGGCCTTCCCGAGTTCCGCCCGCCCATACGCCACCTGGGGAAGTGCGATGACCAGGTCGTTCTCATCGACGATGAACACGTACCACTGGCCATCGACGCTCTCCGCCCGGTGGTAGTGGGCGACGGTGGCGTCGAGTCCCTGGATGTCGTACCTGCTGGTGGCGTTGCGGACCAAGAACTTGGTGTACTCGATGGGCAGGGACTTGGGGGGATGGAGGCGACCACGCCGCGCGCTATCCGCTCCACGTCGGCGGAGGTGAGCACAGGCTACGGTGCGGGCGGGGCCTGCGCTTTGGCCAGCTCGGCGCGCACGATCTCCTAGACCTCGCGCGGGACAGCCCCGCATCTCCGTCGCCGCACGCGGCTAGGGCAAAAGGAAGCAGGACGACCAGGAGGCAAGGTCATTGCCAATGCGGTCGTCCTGCACAGATAGACCATCGAGCCAAAGAGCCCTTCTCGACCCAGACCCAGATTCAGCATTGTTCTGTCACCTGGCAGGGGTTTACAGGCCGCCTTGGACGACGGGCCGGCAATCAGAGCCGGCCCGTCGTTGTGGACTAACCCAGCGTCACAGGCCCCCGTGGGTGCGGACAAAGTGGTCCGCGTCTGGACCGTACGCGCTATGCGTCAGCGCCGCGTCATTGCCCGCTGAGTCTTGGATGGCGCCGCCATTCAGCGTCAGCTTGTTGGACTGAATGCTCAGGCCGTCACTGGCCGAGTCTCCTGCCTCAACTGTATAGACGAAGACCATCTCCGCGCCGTTAACGCTCTCAAAGCTGGCCTGCTGGTTGGCGCTGCCCGGGTCATAAAACTCGAGCTCAAGCTGGGGGATTCCAGTGACCACCACGTCCTCACTGAAGGTCACAGTGACCCTGATGATGTCTCCGGCCCCATAGGTATAGTCATCGCCGGGGTCGCTCGTCACGGCGATGGAAGAGATGGTGGGAGCGGTGGTGTCCGAACCGTCCACGGCAGTGGCGGGGTTCACGTTGGCGAGCGGATTGTCCACCTCCACCTTGTGTCCGGAGTCGGCGGCGACAGCGGCGTGAGTCAAGGTGGCGTTGTTGGCAGCCTCATCCTGGATGGCGCCGCCGTTCAAGCTCAGCTTGTTGGCGCCGATGGCAATGCCGTCGGTGTCTTGATCTACGGGGGCCACCGTGTAGCTAAATACCACCTCAGCGCCGTCGGCGCTGCTGTAGGCCGCGGTCTTGGCTGTGCCGTCAAAGTCCAGTTCCAGCTGCGGGACGCCGGTTACGGTCACGTCCTCGCTGAAGGTCACAGTGACATCTATGCTGTCGCCCATGCCGTAGGCGTCGTCATCGCCGGGGTCGCTGGTGATGGCGATGGACGAGATGGTCGGCGCAGTCTCATCGGCGACTGGCGCCGGGCTGACACTGCTTCCCTCCACGTTGTAGCTGGTAACGCTATACATTTCGACCGGAAACCGTTCGCTAACCGTGATAGTAGTTCCGCTGGCGTAAATTTTCCCGCCCCGGAAGTCATGAAGACCCCAGCCAGTCTCTGCCTGGTCTATGTCAAGGGTTACTCCATCAGGATCGCTGTCCGAATCCTGGACCTGGTAGGAAAACACGATTGAGTTGGCGCCGGACCCGCTCTTGTAGCGAGCGACCCGGAGCGATTCGGCCCACTGCCTGTCTTCGTTGTGCCCCAGCAGCAGACGGATGCCCGGGTTGTTATGGGCATCTACCTCCTGGCTGAAGGTCATCGTGACTTCTATATTCTCACCCGCACCGTAGGTGGCGCCATCGGACGGCCCCGCCGTTATTTCCACGGAGGTGACGTAGGGGCGTTCGCCCACCTTGTGTCCGGGAAGCGCCCCGGGGGTTGGGTTCACGAAAACAACGGGCCGAATAGTTCCAAGGACGCTAAGGGTAACTTGTCCAAAGATGAACCCATCTCCGCCAAATCCGTCGAGTATCTCTATTCCACCTCCGTCGTAGTCGTCGGCCTGCACAGTATAGGTGAACTCGGGGCTGTACGTTGTCAGGTCGCCGCTGCTGTCGAACCAGGCTGTTCTGACTTGGCCGCCTACCTGTAAGCTGATGGAGACTTCTCCTTCCACGCCCAACTCCTGGTCAAACGGGACCCTGACCCGGATGACTTCGCCCTCCAGGTATGCATCGTCCGATGTCGGACTGCTGACCACCTCAACCGATTTGGCGTGAGCGTCTCCGTCCACCAACTGGCCGGCCAGGTCCTCCTGTGCGGCGAAGCTATGGTTCACATTGGACCCATTGGACGTGGCAACGGCGTCGCTGCCCAGTCCGTCGTCCGCCATAGCCGGGATGGTCAATCCGTTGCCGTCTATGTCGCCCGGCTGCACCACGTAGGCGAAGCGTAGCGTTTCACTTGCCGGCGCATCGGCTCCTCCGGAGTACAGAGCGGTAACCGTCCTGTTGCCAAGACTCAGTTTGAGGCCCGCGGCACTGGTTGCCGTGACCTGGGCATCAAAGGTAACTTCAAGTTCGACCGGCTCGCCGGAGCGATAACCCGTCTGGTGTACCGGCGAAGACACCACCCCTACACCTGTCACTGCCACTAGCATACGGCCGTCAACTTTGTGGCCGGACAGCTTACGCTGGGCCTCGTAACTATGGTTCGCGTTTACGTTCGTTCCCGCCAGCCGCACCTTGCCTGTGCCGAGGCCGTCCCAGTCTTTTGCTCCGATGGTCAGGCCGTTCGCATCAAGGTCGTCGGACGACACTTCGCGAGCGAAGCGCAGCGTCTCTGTCCCGGTTCCGCTCTTGTACCGGGCGGGCTTCCACACCGACTCGCCCGTGCCGTCGAACCAGAGGCTGACGGCGGGATCGTTCAACGCGTCCACCGGCGCGCTGAACGTCACGTCTATCAAGATCTCCTCCCCCTTGCGGTAGGTGTCCCCGTTGGCCGGAGTCGATACAAGTTCCACTTCCGTGACGCGCACAGTTCCATCGACGTTGTGCCCGGGCTGGTCGGAAGGAAGCCCGCGGTAATTGGGGTTGATGTCTTCAGGGGAACCCGAACCTGAGATAATCGGGCGAGACTCGATATGCCCTGAGCCGTATAAGCCGGTTGGATACCTGCCGCCACTGCCATCTTCAACCCTGATGCCGTTGTTGTCGAAGTCACCGGGCTTCACTTGGTACCGGTAGACGAGGGTGTCACTGCCGGAGCCGCTGTGGTAGCCGGCAAGGCGGTATCTGTCATAGTCCTCGGAAGGCCTGCCCACACCTAGGCCTATCCCCACCTCGCCAATCACCCACACCAGGCTGGTGTGCCGCATCGTGATCTCAATGAACTCGCCCAGGCGGTAGGTATGCCCGTCTGCCGGGGTCGAGGTTATCTCGGTCTCGTAAACGCCAATGCCGTCGTCGTCCAATATAGTGATCGTGCAACTGGTCCTGTTGCTTCTGTTAGACTGATTGCCTATCCGGAGGTTGAAGGTCTCGATGAACTCCGAGTAGTCATCCTCCGTAGTGTGTATGTTGCGATACAGCCGTTCATCGGAATGTTCTTCACCTGAGAATACCTGTTTGTGTCCGTGAAGGGGCGTGTAGTCTGACTCGTCCGCAGTCCCGACCTCTGTGTACCACCAGACTGCCTCTTGTACCCAATGATCGTGTTCCTCTATTTGAACCTTGACTCTCTGGTCATCACCCTCCACAACCCACCCGTCATAACAGTGAAGGTCCATTCTGTTGTCTGCCGATACCTCCCCCGGCAGGAACAGCATCCCCGCAAGGGCCACCGCCACCGCAAGCGCCAGAACCGCCACCTTGGATATGGGCCGAAACAATGTCGTGCCAATCATATTTCTCCATCCTTCCTTATTCTCAGCCGAAACTCGTCGCCGCCCCTTGCCGGCCGGCCGCCTGTAGAGCAGCCCTCGCTTCCCTCAATCGTATTGGGAAGTCCGGGCACAGCCTCGGTCCGGGCTGGCCGACGGCCCCTCATCTGCCCGACTCGTCGTGGCGCCGGCCGGAGCCGAACACCATCCTGCCCATGACTATGACAGAGAAGTTCGTGTAAAGTCAGTATAATTATGGCCATTCCGGTACCAATTCAGGACCAATCTGAGTTGTGTAAATGGCCGCACCGCCGCTATAATGAGGCCGCCGAGCCGCACAGGACGACTACAATGAGGCCGCCGGGCCGCACAGGACGAGGGGAATCGCGGGCCGCACACATTGCACGGAGGTCGAGAGGATGAAGAACGCCGGGGAGCTTGAGCGGGAGAACGAGGCCCTGCGCGACCGCCTCTCCAGGCTGAGCGAGGCCAGCCTGCGCATCAACGAAAGCCTAGACTTCGAGACGGTGTTGCAGGGGGCGCTGAACTCCGCCTGCTCCCCGACCGGCGCGCGCTACGGTGTCATCACCCTCCTGGATGAATCGGGGCGAATACAGGACTTCGTAACCTACCAACAGGGCGCGCGTCCACAAAGCGGCATGCAGCCGCTGCAACGATGGCCAGGGCATGAAGGGGTCGCGTCTTCCCGACAATCGGTGGCGCGGCCCTTTCGGAACCGAACGGGAAGCCATTGACTGCGCACTGAGCGCTGGTCGCCCGGATGCTAAAGGGTGCTGGTTCTGTAAGCGGGGAATGGGAAGTCTTCGATAGCGGCCACCGAATGGTTCCAATCACGCAGTCGGGTTCCATTTGCCTCTACAGGGGCGAGGCGAAGCTAATGGGGACTAGGGCTCAGGGTGGGGTGGCGCAGTCGAGGATGACGGGTCTGGCCAGTCTTCCCCTTACAGCGAACGAGCCTCCTACCCTGATAAGTTGGAAGCTCGCCGCGAGTGTACCGGGAGTCGCCAACCGGTTCCCTATAGCCGGACCTCCCAGCGAAAAGTCCGCAATTCGGTACGCTCCGGCCCACCATCCTGGACAAAATCAAGAACCTTCGTGTTGAGGTTCGTTCTGAACCTGTAGCCGGACCCTAACCGCACCCCATCAAGCGAATGCTCTCTATTAGCGTTGAGGGACGGTTCGAGTTCCCAGTTCAGCCTGTCCCTCCGACGCGGTCCATCACCCTGCGGAACTTGAGGTAGTCTTCTAATGGCCTCTCTGGATCTGTCCCGTCATGTTCCCAGGCCATGACGTTCCTCCTGTATGTCTCGATGTCCCTCTATCGGGTAGGTTCCTTGTTGCGGAAGTGGTGGAGGAACGAGTACAACCAGGTGAGGCCTCAAAGCGCCCTGGGATACCGTCCAACTGTTCCCAAGACCATACTACCCGCTATGGCTCAAGTGTGAGGTTTCAACTGATACAATCACTGGGGGCAAGTCTGTTGTTGGTCTACGATTAGGTCCGTAGTTAACTGTTCAGCGAAAATGTCCATCCATGAAGGATGTGACATTGAAACAGCGAGAACTAGCGAGACTCCAAGTGCTTAACGACATCCTGGGATACCAGGTCCCCACCCCACAGGCTGCCGAAATTCTCGGGGTAAGCGAGCGCCATACGAGGCGACTCTTGAATGCTTACCGGAGGAACGGAGCCGCCGCCCTGGCCCATGGAAACCGGGGACGCCGACCGCCCAATGCTGTCTTGGAATCCGAGGCTGCCGCAGTGGTGCGGCTGGCCAGCACCAAGTACGCGGGCACCAATCACACCCACCTAGCCGAGCTGCTTAGGGAACGAGAGGGCATAAGTGTGAGCCGCCCCACCGTACGGCATCTTGGTCAAGGCCGGCCTAGGCAGCCCGCGCAGCCGCCGTTCCCAGCAGCACAGGGTGCGGCGGCAGCGAATGCCCCAGGAGGGAATGCTGGTGCAGGTGGACGGCAGCCACCATCGCTGGCTTGGGGAGGATGGTCCCAGGTTTGCCCTGCTACTGACCGTAGACGACGCCACCGGCACCGTGCCCGCCGCAGTATTCTGCCAGGAGGAGGACACTCCAAGCTACTTCCTGCTCATGGACAGGCTGATCAGGAGACATGGAGTGCCTCTCGCAATTTACAGCGACCGGCACCCGGTCTTCAAATTCACCGGCGATATAGTCCGTTACCCGGCAGGCCCTACTCAGTTTGCACGGGCCATGGAGGAGCTGGGGATCAGGATGATCTTCGCCAGATCACCCCAAGCCAAGGGCAGGGTGGAGCGTGCTGCCGCCACATTCCAGGACCGGCTGGTAACCGAGCTGCGGCTGGCTGGGGCCGCCACCATCACTGAGGCCGATGAACTCCTGAATGACTTCCTGCCACGATTCAACGAGAAGTTTGGCGTACAGGCCGAGCAGGGGCATTGTGCCTATCGTCTCTTGGAGCAGTCAGTGTCCCTAGATCAGATCCTGTGCTTCAAACACCGCCGCAAGGTGTCAAGGGACAACACCATCAAGTACAGCCGGCGCACCCTGCAACTGCTACCCAGCAAGACTCGTCCTACTTACGCCGGGGTGCAAGTGGAGGTCCAAGAGGACCTGGAGGGTCAGCTCCTGGTGCAATACCAAGGGCGGACCATCCCTACACAGGAGGCTCCACCACGCCCCGGTCTGGTGAGAGCAGCCGCTGTCGCCCACATGGAAGGCTCCGGAGTGGGCCATAGCGCCAACAACGCGGAAGGCCAATTAGACGCTTGCTTGGCTAGATTGGAAACAGGAGAGGTGGACCGGGACCTGCGGCCTCGCAAATCCAAGGCACAACAACACAGAATGCCCACAGCTCGCCAGAGGACTCTATGGGAGAATGTGCAGCAGGCCAGGCTCAGGGGATTGTCCCTTCGGGCTATCGCTCGTGAGTTGGGTATCCACTGGAACACCGCCCGCAAGTACGCCTTGGCCAATAGCCCGCCACTGAGAAGCATCAGTGGCACTACTGGGACACCAAAATCTGGGGAGGCAGAGTTCGCCTAATCGGACATTTTCGCAGACCAATTGGGCGGACATTGTCGCTGGACATCAACACAAGTCTATTATCTTAGGGAGTCAGCCCCTGTGCGATTCACGATATCTCACAAATCTAGGGTGGTACTGCCTACCGCCTCCCAGCTTCAACATTAGTTCCCTGTGGGGAGTCAGGCGCAATTGACCCGTGTCAGAGGTCCGCCTTCGCTGCATCTGATGGCTATCCGTTCCAGTTTAGCATAGCGCCGACCTTGAAAACGAAGCGCGTCTGCCCTACCATTGGCGCTATGCTGCTCACCATTTCTACTACGCATCAGCCTGCGACTGATCTTGGGTACTTGGTGCACAAGAACCCTGGTCGATTTCAGTCGTTCACGCTGCCCTTTGGGCGGGCTGATGTTTTCTATCCCGAAGCGGAGCGCGACCGCTGCACGGTAGCCCTTCTCCTGGACATCGATCCGATAGGTCTGGTACGCCGGAAGCCCGGTGCGCCCAATGCCGGCGTCTGGCTTGAGCAATACGTGAACGACCGCCCATACGTCGCATCATCACACTTAAGCGTAGCGATTGCCTCCGTATTCGGCAGCGCACTCGCCGGCAGAAGTCAGGAGCGCCCGGAGCTAGCGGAGTTGTCCATTCCGCTTGAGGCCCGGATCGCAGTGGTGTCCTCCAGAGAAGGAGAGGACCTCATCCGGAGCTTGTTTGAGCCGCTCGGCTATGCCGTTGAGATTCAGGGACACCCACTGGATGAGCGCTTTCCTGAGTGGGGCGCCAGCCCGTACTTCAGCGTGCGCCTGACGTCGGAAACTCGGCTCCGGGACCTACTGGCTCATCTGTATGTGCTTCTGCCCGTACTGGACGACGACAAGCATTACTGGGTCGGTGACGATGAGGTGGCCAAGCTACTGCGCTTCGGTGAGGGGTGGTTGAGCAGCCATCCGCAGCGGGACCTCATCTCACGACGCTACCTGAAGCATCAGCGTGGCCTGGTGCGCCTGGCGTTAGCTCAACTGCTTGACGCTGGTAACACTGACCCGAGTATCACTGCCGCGCGACATGAACGAGAAGAGGAACAACTTGAAGCCCCGATTCGATTGGGAGAGCAGCGTATACAGGCAGTGCTGGCCACACTCCGCCAGCTCAGTGCAACCAGTGTGCTCGACCTTGGTTGCGGTGAAGGAAGGCTGATCAGCGAGCTGATCGGGGAGCCTGCAATTCGTTCAGTAACCGGCCTCGACGTATCGCACCGGGCCTTGGAAGTGGCGAGCGAGCGCCTGCGTCTCGATACCCTGCCCACGCTGCAGCGGGAGCGCATCACCCTGCTGCACGGATCCCTCACATACAGAGATAAGCGGCTGTCAGGCTATGACGCCGCAATAGCCATGGAGGTAATAGAGCACATAGACACTCCACGTCTTGACGCGTTCGAGGAAGTCATATTTGCGGCCGCGAAGCCGGGTGCGGTCCTCATTACTACGCCCAACGTAGAATACAACGTGCTTTTTGGCGGGCTGGCCCCAGGAGCCTTCAGGCATAGGGACCACCGCTTTGAGTGGACGCGAGGGCAATTCCAGTCTTGGTCGCGCCAGCTAGCGGCCCGCCGCAAATACGACGTACGTTTCCAGGACATCGGCCCTGAGCACCCCACTTACGGCACGCCAACCCAGATGGGTGTATTCACCCGATGAAGATCGCCATTCCTGAACTGTGTCTTGTGGCGCTCATTGGCCCTACAGGATCGGGGAAGTCCTCATTCGCCGCCGACCACTTCAAGCCCACCGAGGTAGTGTCTTCGGACGCCTGTCGAGCGATGGTAGCAGATGATGCCACCGACCAAGCCGCAACGCCCGACGCCTTTGCATTGCTCAACTTCATTGCGGATACGCGCCTGAGAGCCGGACGGCTCACCGTCATTGACGCTACCAGCGTTCAGCCGGAGGCGCGTAAGTCTCTGGTGGCGCTCGCCAGGGAAAACGACTGCCTGCCAGTGGCAATCGTACTCAATATGCCGGAGGCTCTATGCCTGGCCCGCAATGAAGGGCGTCCTGACCGGTCGTTTGGTCCGCGGGTTGTGCGCCAGCAAGCGGAACAGCTCAGGCGGTCGCTGCGCGGGCTGAAACGCGAGGGTTTCCGGTACATCTTCGTGCTCAACTCCCCTGAAGAGGTGGAGGCGGTCACCATCGAGCGCGTACCGCTGTGGACCAACCTCCAGCACGACCACGGACCCTTTGACATCATCGGTGACGTTCACGGGTGTTTCGATGAACTCGTCATCCTCCTGGAACACCTGGGGTACGAGGTGGAGACCCGCGCTGACGCTGCCGGGGGAACCGCCCTATCTGTGACTCATCCGAAAGGGCGCAAGGTCGTATTCCTTGGCGACCTCGTAGACCGCGGCCCGGGGGTTACCAATGTACTCAAACTCGTGATGAGCATGGTGGCGGACGGCGTGGCGCTGTGCGTCGCCGGCAACCACGAGTCCAAGCTCGTCCGTAAGCTCCAGGGCAGAAACGTTCAGGTATCCCACGGACTGGCAGAATCACTCGCGCAGCTGGAGATGGAGTCCCCGGCGTTCCGGCAGCGGGCGGCCGAGTTCCTGGACGGACTGATAAGCCACTATGTACTTGATGGTGGGGGATTGGTGGTGGCCCACGCGGGAATGAAGGCCGAATACCAGGGTCGGGCGTCCGCGCGTGTTCGGGATTTCTGCCTTTACGGGGAGACCACCGGAGAAACGGACGAGTTCGGGCTCCCAGTGCGCGTCAACTGGGCGGCCAGCTATCGTGGTCGGGCAATGGTGGTCTACGGCCACACGCCGGTCATGGAACCCGCCTGGCTCAACAACACCATAAACATCGATACGGGCTGTGTCTTTGGCGGCAAGCTGACCGCACTCCGATACCCGGAAAAAGAGCTTGTGTCGGTTCCGGCAGCGCGGGTCTACTATGAGCCGGAAAGACCCTTGCCCGACCCTGCCCAGACTGAAGATTCCGCCCTACCAGCCGATGATCGCGCGGCGAACCTTCTTGACATCGACGACGTGCTCGGGAAACGTATCGTGTCGACGCGGCTCCGCGGCAACATTACGGTTCGCGAAGAGAACGCGGCGGCTGCGCTGGAGGTGATGAGTCGTTTCGCCCTGGACCCTCGCTGGTTGGTATACCTTCCGCCCACAATATCCCCGTGCGACACCTCCAAACTCCCCAACATGCTTGAACATCCATCGGAGGTGTTTGCCTACTACCGCAATAGCGGCGTGTCCAGCGTGGTCTGCGAGGAAAAGCACATGGGTTCACGGGCCATCGTCGTGGTGGGCCGAGACGCCGCAGCTATCGAGCGGAGGTTCGGCATATCCGGCGAAGATATCGGCGCCTGCTACACTCGGACGGGACGAAGGTTCTTCGGCGACCGCGCTCTTGAGGCCCAGTTCCTGGAGCGTGTCTGCGCAGCGCTCACGGCAGCCGGTCTTTGGACTGAACTGGAGACCGACTGGGTGGTGCTGGATAGTGAACTTATGCCATGGTCCGTCAAGGCGCAAGAGTTGCTCCGCGAGCAGTATGCGGCGGTCGGTGTGGCAGCGCGGACCAACCTCACAGCCGCGGAAGCGATCCTTCAGCAGACGACGGCTCGTGGTATAGACACCGGTGACACCTTGCTCAGGGTTGAAGAGCGGCTGCGCCTTGCGCAACTCTACAGCGATTCGTATGCACGGTACTGCTGGCCGGTGACGTCGCTCGCCGACATCCGGCTTGCGCCATTCCACCTTCTGGCGAGCGAGGACCAACTGCACACCGATAAGGACCATCTGTGGCACATGGACGTGGCCGAACGCTTGTGCCAGGCCGACCCAGCGTTGTTCCAAGCTACAAAGCATAAGGTGGTGCACCTGGACGCCCCGGATGAGATTGAGGCTACGCGCTGGTGGGACGAACTAACAGGCAATGGTGGGGAAGGCATGGTGGTTAAGCCGATGGCCTTCACCGTGACTGGCAAGCGCGGTCTGTTGCAGCCCGCCATGAAGTGTAGAGGCATCGAATATCTCCGCATCATTTACGGTCCAGAGTACACCCTGCCGGAGAACATAGAACGTCTGCGAAATCGAGGCCTCTCCACAAAAAGGTCGCTGGCGCTTCGGGAGTTTGCACTGGGCTTGGAAGGTCTCCGGCGTTTTGTTGATGGAGAGCCTCTCTATAGGGTGCATGAGTGCGCCTTCGCGGTACTCGCACTTGAAAGCGAGCCGGTTGACCCTAGACTCTGAGGGGCACCCGGCGTTTGGTCCGCAAGGCTATGTACCGTATCCACCTAAGACACTCTATGGACACCGAGCGGGAAGGCGCGAAAACACGCGTGGCTCAGTCAGAAGATAACCAAAGGGAATCCGGGATGGCTTGGCCGAGGATCAGCATTTGAAGACCATAGTGCCTCGCGCTTTGGTGGTCCCGAATCCCGCACCCTCCACCATCTTGGACAGAATCAAGAACCTTCACGCTGAGGTTTGTTCTAGCGGTGTAATTGGCATGCGCCCCGCCCCACCCGAAAGATGAAGTTGCCAAGCCCCTGCTGACACAGCGGGGGCTTCCCTTTGGAGGCCCGGTACCTGCGTGGATGGCAGCGAGGCTGCTTGCGCTGGCAGCATCGCGTTGGACGGCTCCAACCGTCCGTTCCAATTGCCAAGGACCGGCCAACTGACCGATCTCACAAATCTCAACTGTCATGGGCGGCATGGAGTTGGACTTCAGCCGGCCAGGCAAGCCTACAGACAACGCTACGATCGAGGCCTTCAACGCCAGGCTTCGGGCTGAATGCCTCAACGAAAGTTGGTTCTTGTCTTTGGAGGACGCTCGGGAGAAAATAGAGGGGGGGGTGGCGCCGGCGCTACAACGGCGAACGTCCCCACAGCGCCCTGGGCAACCTCGCCCCGGAAGCCTTTGCCCTGGTGGCCACAGCAGGGCTTCAGTGACCCACGAAACTAACATTACGACTGATACGAAGAATGGGGCAAGACCACAGCTCCAGTCTACGAGTTTATAACTGGACCAGTTTTCGGGGGTCAGGTCAGCATCCCATAGCAAACCTTCCATGTCTACATGCGCTAATAGCACCCCAGGGTCTTTCGATTATTGTCATGGTAGTAGGCCTAGCAATCTGAGAGCGCCGTTGGGCTGCCAAGCGACGTTCCTTATGGCTGCTGCGATGTTGGTAGCTCCGCTCAGTCGGAGGATATTCAGCGCCACGTTTCTCAGGGCTGCCATCATCTGTGGCGCTGAGCCGGTGCGCACTTGGGAAGCATCCTCCCCCATAGTCACGTCCCTCACATAGTGCAGACCATTCTCAATGCGCCAATGGCCGCGTACCAGTTGGAGCAGTCTATCAGCCGGTGTGTGAGTCCCAAGGCTGGTGATAGCGTAGCGCACCTGTCGAGTGGTCTTGCCTTTGATGCTGCGCCAACTCTCAACCTTCATCACCTGCCCGTGTCCGGGCCACTCCAGATAGGTCTTCAGTGTGTCTGTAGCCCACAACCTGCGATACTCTCGACGCTCTCCATGACTGTCCTCGGTCTCGGCATATCCATACGTCTCACCAACCACAGGCCTATCGAAGCACAACTCTATGTCCTCGTACAGTCTCTTCTGGTTGCTCTTGACTATCAACAGATAGTCGCCACCTCCACCAACCACCTGTTCACACAGCTGTCTCTGGCAGTACAGCGCATCCCCGGTCACTACCCTGTCTGTTACGATCATTCTCTCCAACAGCGAGCTTGCCATAGCCAACTCCGACTGATGCTTCTCAGCCGTCACCCCCCTTTTTGACTCACCACCACGCCCATGCGATGGCTATAGGCAGCCACAAGGCGGACTCCAGGCACCTCGTCCCCGTGTATCCCCCTAAGCGCCTTGCCATCTATTGCTATTGCCTCCTCTCCTGTTCCCAACTGAGATTCAACCCATTCCCCAAGCACACTCTCGAACGCATCCACGTCTATACTCCTGAACACCTTATGCAACGTGGATATCGCAGGGGTCCGCTCTCTGGTGAACCCCAACTCCTTCAGTGTAGCCGGGTCTTGCATCCTTCCCCATTGGGCTATGGCATATAGACTACGGGCGCCACTTGCTATTGCACACACCGATAACGCCAAGATTGCACTCAGCGCATGGCGACGACCATGCCTGGACCGGGGATCAGGCACCTCCTCCAGAACTCTGAGTAGGCTCTCTCCCAGTCCCTCCGCATTCATACTCCAACTCTATCACTCTTCTTACCATAATCGAAAGACCCTGAATAGCACCCCGTCCATTCCACATCTGAAGGCCAGGGAATGAACTTGATCGTTCGGCCGCTTCTGGACGTGAATACGGCCAAGTCTTCTCTGACCAGCTCCATGACGCCCCGGCTATCGTCGGCAGTCCAACCCGGCGGTGGATTGTGGTTACCCAGCATTGGATCAGCCATCCAACGCCGTCCATCAAAGTGAGCGTCGCGGACGCCGCAGTGGACGTATAAAATGTACGGGTACCCTTTCCCAATCTCTGCTCCCGGTCCTATGGGCGGCTCCTCAACACGTTCCGGTTCCATTGTGGGCATCGGCGTTGGCGTGATGAGCGCGGCGTCACTGTGCGCCTCCAGCACCTCCAGCTCGTGGGTATCCGTCACAAGCGCCTCGGGATGCTCCAACTCTAAAACGCCACGCACCAGGTAGACGCCATGAGGAACAGGCTCTCCCCGGTTGTCCACCTGCTCCCACTCACCGATGAACTCCAGCTCCTCACCGGGTTCCAGAGTTTTGCTATCCAGCGGCATGAGGGTGATCTTGGCGCACTTCCAGTGCCATACCTGCTCTCCGTCAGCCGTCGAGACCACGAAGTCAAAGGGAGGCCTGCCCCCGAGGAAAAAACTCACCGGCCAATCACTGACATTTCGCAACCGCAGCTTCATTGGCGCCGTCTCCCCGTAAGAAGCCTGGGACACCACCTCCAGCGAGTAGTCGATGGCGCGGAGGAACGATTCGTTCGGAGGCTCCCCAGGGTCAAGAGGCCATTGGCCAAAACCCTCGCATCCAACGTCGATGACAATGGCTCCCCGTGGGACGTCCACTGTCGCTAAGGCTGCCTCCATCTCCTTACGTCCCCCTCGCCTTGGGTACATGCCTATTTCAATGCGGTTTTTCCCTTCGTCCAGGTCGGTGTACGCAATGCCGGGAACCTTCCAAATGACATCGCTCAAAGTCCTATACCATGCATCGAGATGGGCCATGCTGTATTCGCCCTGCAGGACCCGAACCTCGCTGCCCGCAAGAAAATCGGGGCCGAATACCTCCGTCAAGACGCTCTCTGCCTCTTCTTGCATCGAGGCATCCTGAAGGTAGATGTACACGACGTTCTGGCTTGGATCTCGAAAGGCTCCTCCAAACCCGGGGACCTGTTCAGCAATCCGGGCCATCGGGTCCTTGATGATATATTCGAGCGCTTTGCGGGCGGCAGGTTCCACCGGCGTCGACGCTGCGGTCGGCGAGGTAGCCTCTGGCGCCTGACTCCCCGTCCCAGCGCCCCACCGCACCTCATTGGTAGCCGATGGTGTGGCTGTAATGCCAGACGTAGACGTTGGGGTGGAGCTCGTGGGGTATGTGCAGGCTATGGACACCGCGACAAACGCCAGAAGTATGGTTAGCAGGTACTTCATAGTCTCCATGACTGGCCTCGTTCCTACACGGTCATCCTAAACCTCAACGTGAAGGTTCTTGATTGTGTCCATTCTGCTTGGCCTAAGTGGGTGGTAGGTGGCGCCCTCTTCGAGATGTGGTTGGGGGCTCTGTGAGCCTTGGCACAGCGATCCTTACGGGGAGTTCGAGCCTCTTCGGGGGCTCGAAGGAGTTCCCAGAACTCCCAAGCAGCATTGCAGCGGAGTTAGCATAGTTTACCGACCATTGCCTATGTAGCCAAGCATGGGAGATTACTTGGTCGCTCTTATCGAGAACATCTGCGGGAGAGATTCATTGTGCTCCGGGAACCTCCACCACCCGTCGCTGCCCTGCTCCATGATTGGGAAGGCTTGGTAGCTGGAGACATGGAACTCGTGCAGAACTTCTATAGTGAGTCCAGCCTTGACCAGCGCGGTAACGATCTCGCCGAGGCTGTGTTGCCACTCGTAGTTAGGGCTCGCGATCAGTTCTGAACCGCCCGTGTAGCTGGGTTCGTTACCTTCGAAGTACAATTCTTTGTGGAAGTACGTGTACACAGGTTGCATATCTCCCGAACCAGATGGCTCAAACGCGCCCGTGAAGGGATGGAACTCAACGATGTAGAATACGCCACCTTGCTTGAGATGGCGGTTGACAATCTCGGCCCATTGGGCGATGTCCGGCAGCCAGATTAAGACGCCGTAGGAGGTAAACACAACGTCGAACTCTTCGTTGAGCACATCCGGCAGATCGTAAACGTTGGAGCAGATGAACCGCACGTTCAGCCCGAGTTCATCGTCAAGCGACCGCGCCAGTTCTATCGCAGCGTCCGAGAAGTCGACGCCCGTCGCCTTAGCGGCCAGCCGGGCCCAAGACATTGTATCCAGACCGAAGTGGCACTGGAGATGCAGGAGTGTCTTGCCGGCTACGTCACCAACCTCCTGTCTCTCGATGTCGGTGAGCGTTATCCGGCCCGCTTTGAATCCCGCTACGTCATAAAAGTCCGACGCCGCGTGGCCTGGTGTGCGCTCGTTCCAGTTGGTTCGATTGATTTCGAGGCGTTCATCCATGAGAATCTAACTAAGGAAATGAGAGGCGAATACGAAGGCACATGGATGCTCTCCCCCTGGGGGCTCCCCATGTGCAACTCCGTTTTACATATGGAATTCTAGCGTAGTAATCGCCTCATCTCAATAGGGCTGTGGTGTGCAAAGCGTGACACTAAAACGCTTCATGGGCAGGCTCGTGTCTGCGGCGTACTTACGAGCCGTGTTTCTGTGGACGCCCAGCGTCCTGGAGACATGGTCCCATGCTATAATTGAATATAAGGTCACCACCAATCAGGAGAGACCATGCGCCAATCTGGTATATACACCGTGACCGGCGCCACCGGATACACTGGACGATACATCACTGAACTGCTGCTCGAGCGGGGAGAACGGGTTCAGTCGATCACCGGACACCCCAACCGGCACAATCCATTTGGGGATAGGGTAAAGACCCATCCATTCAACTTCGACCAACCCGCTCTGCTGGAACAGACGCTGGTCGGCACCGACACGTTGTTCAATACGTACTGGATCCGCTTCAACTTGGGAGACCGCACCTATAAACGCTGCGTGGAAGAAACGCAAACTCTGTTCAAAGCCGCCAAGGCGGCGGGGGTACGACGTATTGTTCACATCAGCGTTATCAATTCAGACCCGCAGTCGCCACTGCCATACTTTCGTGGTAAAGGGCAAGTAGAAGACGCACTGCGCGCATCCGGTGTCTCCTACGCCATTCTGCGGCCCACCGTCCTGTACAGCACGAGGGATGTCTTGCTCAACAACATCGCATGGACACTCCGCAAGTTTCCGGTGGTCCTGCTGCCCGGTACGGGCAGATACGGAATCCAGCCGGTGTTCGTGGAGGACTTGGCAGAACTTGCGGTGGCATCCGCTGGAGAGGACCGGAACACTGAACTTGACGCCGTGGGACCCGAGGTCTTCACCTACGCTGAGATGGTCAAGCTGATTAGAGACAAAGTGAAGACCCGCTGTCTGGTGCTGCCAGCGCCTATGCTGCTAACCTATGCGATAGGACGGATCCTCGGCATGTTCCTCAAGGACATCATCCTAACCAAGGACGAGATCAAAGGGCTTTCCGCATCCTTGCTGGTATCGAAGTCGGACGCTCCACCTCCAGCCACTACCAAGCTCTCCGAGTGGTTAGACCGGAACGGGGCCGAGCTGGGACGGCATTACACATCGGAGGTGCAACGGCACTATCGGTAGGCTGTGGTCCAGTGAAAGACAAATTCTTGTCCGCTCTCTCATATCAACTGGACCCCCTCTCGGGGTCAGGTCATGAAGTAGTGACTGGGTAATCTACACCCAGCTTGCCTGTCAGGCAGTCCATTGCAAACTGAATTACATCTGCCTGTATTTTGAGACATCTCTTACTGCTACAAGTTTGGAGGAATCCCGTGGAAGCGTACTGTGTTAAGTGCAAGTTCAAGCGGGAGATGAGCAACGCCCAGTCCATTACGATGAAAAACGGACGCCCGGCCACTCAAGGTGTGTGTCCAGTTTGCTCCACCAGGATGTTCCGAATTGGAAAGGCCGCATAGTCCGAAATGCCGCTGAGTGACGCGTTGTCGGGTGGTGTGACGGCCTGTGAAGGGCCCCGACCTCGGGGCCTGTGACGTGAGGAGCGGCCTCGCAGCCCTTGGTTATGCGGCCTTGTGGCACTGGCGTCTCAGCAGTCATCAGCCTGGCCTTCCGCGCCAAGTTGTAGGCTGTCCCCAGGAGGTAGCTGGCAAGGCCCGTGCGGTCCAGACCTCGGTAGCGCGTCCTACGGAACCCGCCCACCGTATTCATCCAGCCGAAGATCTCCTCGACCCGCTTCCTCAGACGCTGACTGAGCGCCTATGCGCGATGCCGGATCGCGCGTCCATCAATAGCGCTGGAGCGCCCGCTCGTGTTTTACGCCACGTGCGGGGCGACCCCGCCGGGCGAGCATGGCCCCCACGCAACTCCTCGTGTCCTAGCCCTTGTCCGCTCCGCCGTCCCCGTGGCTTTGCTCACCAGGAAGTCCACCAGCAGGCCGTTGCGGTTCTCCATCAGCGCGTTGGCCGTGAACACCAGTCGGCCTCCTTCCCCTTGCCCTTCCGGAAGAGTCTCGCCTCGGGGTCGGTCGTGCTCTGATGAGTGGCGTTGGCGCGCCGCTCTCCATGGAAGTCCACCGAGGGGTTGCCCCGGTCGCCGTCGTCCGGGGGCGGGTCTGAGGCTCGCAGCCGCCTCGATCAGCGTCCCGTCCACGGTGAAGTGCTTGTCCGACAGAAGGCTTCGCTGGTGCCCTGCCAAAACCACCTCGTCGAACAGCTGCCGGCCCGCTTGGTGCTCCAGCAGCCGCTGCCGGTTCTTCGTGAACACCGTGGGATCGAAACTGCGCTCCATTAGTTGCATGCCCAAGAACCAGCGGAACAGCAGGTTGTAGTCCAACTCCTCACAGAAGGCGCGCTCGTTCCTCATTGAGTAGAGGGCAATCAGCAGCGACGCCTCCAGCAGGCTCTCTGGAGGAATGTACGGCCGCCCCACGTTGGCGTACATCCGGTCGAACTCGGGCCACAGCCGGGTCAAGGACTCATCGGCCATGGCCCTGATGGTACGGAGCGGGTGATCGGTTGACACGCGTTCCTCGAGGTCCACGAAGACCAACATCGTCACCTGGGGCTCCTGCCGTCCACGCATACACTCCACCTCCGTCTCGAGTGCCCCTATAATCGGCCCTCGTCGCCCTCAGTAGCCACTATGCGCATCGACGTTTTCAGCAGCCTGTTAGGCTGTCCTAGATGTCCGTAACAACTTTGACAGCATCAGCATGCCCAAGAACGCTATTGCAAGTATGACCACACTTAGGGCTGCTTCGGCGTTGGTGATGATGTCCATGCAGAAGAACCTCATGCCATAGCTCAAGGGTCCAGAACTGGACCTCTCAGAGGACTCCCACCGAAATTGTCCGTCGGGGCCTTGGGACAGAAGCCAACATTGGAATTCTGGGGCGAAAACTCCAAAGAGTGCAAAGTAGCTGGCGCCTACAATCGCAGCTATAAACAATCCTACAACCATGGAAGGTACGGCCGTTGCCAACAAGCGGTCAGCCGCACTAAGGCTTCTGGCTGCAGCGAACAAAATCAGGAAAGTCGCCGGCAGAAAGATCACGGTGACTAGCGCAAGGGGTGAGAAGCTCGCGGCCAATGAGAGTAGGCCGACAGCAACAAGTAGACCACCACGGGTCCCGGAGTCGCGGATCCTGGAGGCTATGAAAGCAATTATGTATGGCGAGAGATAGATGAGGGTGAACGCTATGTAGCCAGCGAACTGCGGGGCGACCTCCGGCCCCTTAGCCCCTAAGAATTGAGAAGCGCCCAAAGCTATCGCTGCAACGAGACCTGTTCCGGCCCCGATCGTTGCAAGACGAACTCCAAGCCCTGAATTGTTCTTCGCTTTCACAGATCCGTCCTTAGCCTTGGCACTCCACCTAACTGGACAAAATCAAGAACCTTCGTGTTGAGGTTCACTCTAGCGGTGTAATCTGCATACGCCCCACCCCACCCGAAGAATGAAGTTGCCAAGCCCCTGCCTGACACGGCGGGAGGGGTCCCCTGGGAGGCCCGGTAGGCGCGTTGACAGTCGCGAGGCTACTTGCGCTGGCAGCATCGCGTTGGACGGCTCCAATCGTCCGTTCCAAAATGCCAATGACGGGCACAATTCACACTAAGCTTGGTATAGAAAAATGGAGCAAGACCAGGAGTATGATGGGAGGAGAATTGAGCTAAGGGAGTAGCAGATGAGCAAGACCTACCGCCCGTACGACCCGAAACAGCAATTGCTGCTACCGGCGGCGCTTCAGGAGTGGCTGCCCGCAGACCTGATCCCCATGCTTGCCAGTGTAACATAACAGATGGTACAACTATTGGTGGCAGGGTAGTAGGCTTATCACGCCCTTTACTACTTACTCCGAAGTTAAATAACTAGCTATAGCCTAGTTCATTTAGCCGCAAAGTTTAGACATTTCCACCTGCACCATTTCTGCCCGCGTTTCCAGGAAACTGTCATAATCGTTGTTGACCATTTCCTCGTATGGGATCAGATGACTGGACAATCGTTCTCTAATCTGGCTGTCAGTGGGACTATCATGTAGCCGACGCTCCGCAAGATATTTCTCTGGTTGCTTAGCTGAAATCGTCCTGTTAGTTCGCCAAGATACCAGAGCGCAATTCAGAGCCCGAAAGGTTTTGGCAGTGGGCACACCCTTTGATTCAAGATGCGCGGTGGGGAACAGGTGGTGGTATTCGCGCTTGGAAAGGTTCCCAACATTTGCAGGGCTGCCGTCTGCTAGGTCTAGGCCGCCATGCCTTAGAGACAAGGCGAGCACTGCGCGTCCCAACCGGTCCTTTTTCTTCGGCCACCCGGCCTCGATAAGCTCGTTGATTTCGGGAAGCGGATTCGCCTCGTCATCGAAAATAGCTGGCAGATCGGCATTTGGAGTGGCGAGGTACGAACGGAGTTCGTTATAATCCGCGAGAGACCGGGTAGCAGTGCTTCTTTCGTACCTGCGCGTGAAGAACGATCGCCACATATACTTTCGCAAGATGGAGCGGGCGCGCCCCTCAGCATCAAGCCCTACAGGCGCCTCAGCCCAAAGCGCGACAAGCATGGGCACAACGATGTCGGTTGGAAGACGCTCACTGTCGAAAACCCTCTCGTCCTCCAGAAAAGAAACAGCCCTCTTGGCGCCTTGGCAATACTTGTCCCAATTAGCGATAAGCTGATCGGCGAATCCCTTGGAGAGATAGGTAGCTTTCCCTGGCACGCGGCGCTGGAGCAGAGCAGCCGCGGCCAATGCCAGATCTTCTGCGGCGTAGTACCTAGAAACCTCAGGACAGGTTTCCTTGGTTTCAGCCACCAAATCGTGCAGTGACTGACCTGCACTGGCTTCAACAAGAGCAACGACTATGTCGTAGTCTCCCAACGGTTCGGCGGAGGTGTTCGTCCTTATAAACACCTCTAGGGCAGTGTGGGGCGGAGTCTGCGTGGGAAGAGCCAGATACGGCAAGTTGAATGCAGAAAACTTCTCGCGCACCGACTCAACTGTATCTCTTAGTTCCTCTCGTTGCTCATGATCGCCGATGGCCTGCCTAGACCATTCGGTATACGCCTTCCGGGACTCCTCAGTGGGAGCAAGAACATGCAACGGTATCATCCGCCGTTCCCATTGGCCCGCAGGTTCGTCTGCCCATAGCGGCATGAGCTTGCCATCGCTCTTCCTGCGACCCCTGGACACGGAATCTATGTAGAAGGGCATACCAGTCTCCTCATCCGGAGACAAATAGAGAAAGTATGTCCGGTCTTCATAGGTATTGTTGAGCCCCCGCCACAAAGCAGTCAGTCGCTGCTGCCCGTCAAGGAGGTGTTCCGTGGTCCTTTCAGTCGCCCTCGGGACCCCCTCAATCAGTCGAGATGGAAAAGGTTCCTCGTTACCTATCTCGAGAACCAAGACAGAACCTGCGGGCAGATCCTGCAGGATTGTGTTGAATAGCTGGGATACATTGACGTGGTTCCATGCCTCCCAGCGCTGAAACCGGGGCAGCTTGGTTTGCCCAGTTCTAACCCTAGTGAGCCAGTCCTTCAGACTCCTGTCGCTGGATCGAATACCCATAAGACACCTCGTACCAATTCATTGGGGATTATATGCGATTAATACCGTCAACCCTAAACCCCTCAAACCTCTACGATAACCGTTTTTGATCAAATCGCGCTAGTCTCTCAGCATCGACCTTACCCCGTTATTAGTATCAGAGGCTAGCAGAGTGGAGCTATCGCTTCAGCATACTCCTTTGGCGACCTGCCTTTCAACGAGCTGTGGGGTCTGACCTCATTGTAGTCCTGTCGCCAGCTCTCGATGACCTACCTTGCATGTTTGATGCTCATGAACCAGTTGATATTCAGACATTCGTCACGCAGCCGTCCGTTGAAGCTCTCGGCAAAGGCATTCTCTACCGGCTTGCCAGGACGGATAAAGCTCAACTTGATGCCCCTCCGATATGCCCACTCATCCATGGCCTTGCCTGCGAACTCAGGTCCGTTGTCCACAGTGATCACCTCAGGTAGTCCCCTTGTTTCTTCCAGTCTCTCCAGGACTCCCACCACTCTGGCGCCTCCCAGAGAGGTATCTACCTCGATGGCTGGGCACTCCCGTGAGTAGTCATCCACTATGGCCTATGCACGGAAGCGCCGACCGGTCACAGTGCTATCAGAGACGAAGTCCATGGACCACCTCTGGTTAGGACGCACAGGAGATGGAATGGTCTCCCGGGCTCTTGCCGCGCCTTTGCGCCTTCTCTTCCTCCTGAGCGCAAGCCCTTCCTCCCTGTAGATGCGCTCTGTACGCTTGTGATTGATCACCAGGCCTTCCCTCTTCAGCAAAATGTGCAACCCCTGGGACTGCCAAAGCGCTTCCTCTCCCAAGCCAGCTCACGCATTCTACGACGCAGGACATCATCGTCACCCTGCTTCGAGATGTACCGGTAGACCGAGGATGAGATACCGGTAAGCAGACAGGCCCTCCTCTCACTCAACCCAAGACTCTCTATGGCATACTCCGCTGCCATCTTCCTCACCTTGGGCTTCAGAAGTCTTTTGCCAGCAACTCCTTCAGAGACCAGTTGTCCAACGCCTGCTGGGCCACAATCTGCTTCAGACGCCGGTTCTCTTCCT
Organism: Dehalococcoidia bacterium; assembly: GCA_965261605.1. GTDB lineage: Bacteria > Chloroflexota > Dehalococcoidia > Lucifugimonadales > UBA2985 > DAOUJW01. The sequence goes on from OZ253466.1 coordinate 299,922, forward strand.
CCAGGGACTTGAGCCTCTTGAGCTCGCTTACCGTCAGGCCCGCATACTTGGCCTTCCAGTTGTAGAAAGTGGCATCGCTCATCCCATGCCTGCGACATAACTCCACTGTCTTGGCCCCTGCCTCTGCCTCGTTCAGGACCGCTATGATCTGCTCCTCTGTGTACTTCTTCCGTGACATGAGCCCTCCTTACGATGTCCTATTTTACCCGGAGGACTCTCCTTGCCACTGCTACTGTTTTCGGGGGTAAGGTCACCACCTGGACAACTGTGCAGCGACTCGAATTCCCGTTGGACAAACCGATACTCTACCGCATGACCCAGTGGGAGGTGGACGAGGCAGGGAAGAGCACGCTAACCCTTGACTTTAGAACTGTGGAGTACAGGCTGCTGCCCGCGGACACTCAGGTGGGGCCATTCTTTACTGGTGACGACAGTTGAGAGCGGGACGGCCGTAAGATCATGTTCTCGACATGAGGATGATGCTCGCTATTCTGCTGTGAGTATATACCTCTACTCTTGAGCTCTGGCACTTGGCATCCCACAGAATCGAACTAATCGCGACGGGGCAATGATTGGCGTTCCGGTCTTGCCCCCTTACAATGGGCGTTGTGACACTGGGTAACCTTCACCATGACCTGAAACTGGGGTTCGTGCTGGTGGCGGCGGTGGCGCTACTTGAGCTTGGCGATTCCCGCAGTAACGTGGCGGCCGTGGGTGCGCTGCGATTCGACCCTCCAATGTCATTAACCTGGATTGGGCTGTATAACGGCCTGGGGCTTCTGGCGGTAATCGTTGCGGCTATCTGGGTAGACCGGAGGCCCCCACACACCATGATGGCGACCGGCGCGCTCGTCGGTGTCCTGGGACTCACCATCGTCGGCCTGTCCAACGTCCCAGTGGCGTATGCGCTCGGTGTTCTCATAGCCTGGGTAGGGAGTTTTACAGTCCATTCACTGGTATTCTACGCGATTGTGGCGAAGGGAGCTACGCGTCATAGGGGTGCTTTGATCGGGGCCTTGGGCGCGATCTATTCGTTGTCCTTGAACGCCGGTGAGGTAGTCGAATGGTCCATCGATGAAACCTGGTCGATAATCGCGACCAGCGCGCCCTTTACCTTGGCTGGCGCAGCGCTGCTATTCCTTCTGCTGCCACGAGTATTCGCGGGCGCCAGCGAGGCCGACCAGACGCTTCGAGGGAAGCCCATAGCGCCGGGCCTTTGGAAGGCATTGGTATGGGTGACACTGGCGTTCTCCGTCGCTCTTGCCGTAAGAACTGCCGCATCTTTGTATCTCCTAGATCTGATGATGCGAACAACCTCGGGCCATGAAGGCCCAGTGTTGCAAATTCTGAACGCACCCGTCTTCATTGCTATCAGCGTTCTGGTATGGGGGATAGCCAGTGACACCTTCAGCGTACGCCTGTTGCTACTTCTGACGGCGCTTCTGCTGTTGCTGGGCGCGAGTGCATACCTGGCGGCCGGGGGCCTGCTTGCGATTGCCGTGGGTCAATTGGCGATTGGGCTCGCCCGGGGCGGCCTCGTCTGCCTCCCCTGGATATTGATGGCGGAGCTGCTGCCCACCCGCCACTTCGCAAAGTTGGCGCTGCTCATCTTCCTTGTTGGAGGCGTGTCGGGAGGATTGCTCACCGGGCTTTTTGCAACAATTCTAAGCGAGAGTGACAACTTTTTTCCCTTTGGTGTAATTCTCGTTGAGGGAGTCGCTCTTTTGATCTTAGCCATCCTCTTGCCGAAGCAGCGGTCCCGAGGAGTACAGGCAAGGCTCTTGAGGTGTGGAAAATCGCTTGAAGGACGGCTCTTGAGAGAAGGATTCCACGACTTGGCCGGAGGGCGCCTAGCCCACGTCCAACAATGTCGCGACGCTAAGAAGTAGATGGCCACTGCAACTGAGTTGTACAGGAACTTCGCCGGGGAGAGCGACCTCTGAGGTGTCCTATCAGCGCTTCAGTGCACTTATTTCCATTTGCCTATCTGACATTGCTGCCGGATCCATTGCCGCCAGACACTCCTGATGATGGGGTTTGAGGCATCCATTGACTCTCTTCCCAGATTCGTGTTGTAGTTGCGAAATAAGAGGAATTCACTGTCACAATGGCTCCATTCTGATTCGCTGACGGAGAAGGGAATGAAAGTTCCAGAGGACAAACTGCCAATTGAGACTCATTGCCATCTCTGCGGCGCAGAGTTGACCACCAAGAAGGCTAGGAAGAAACGCCTTGGAGGCATCTTCAGCGGACGCTGGCAGTGGGAGATAGATGCAGTATGCTCAGGTTGCGGGAGGGAATCAAGTGCGGCAATTTCTCTCTTTACGGCATACCACCCGCCAGGACTGATCATGCGTAACCTCCGCTTGTGCCAAGGGATTATCCGAGGCATCTTGTCAATAGAAGGTTCGCATAGAAGGGACGTCGGATTGGCCAGCACGGGCGAGATGGAGGAGATTAAACGCCGCGCATCAAAGCACAGCGAACCTGACGGAAGCATGGATCTGGCCAGGCTGATGGAGGCGATGCCATTTCAGGCCTACGGGATGAAAGGCAATCCCCTAGGGTTTCGCCTCACCAGTTTCGGCTACGGCAGGACGGGAGAGGAGCTAGGGAATCTCTGAATAACAGGACATCAGCCGGGTTTAAGTTGACTGTGCCTGTTTTGCGGAAATGTTCCGCCACCGATGGGGCGTCATAGGGACATTGGTGGCCTTGTACCGGCCCCACCAGGGGTCTCCAGCCGGAGTTGAGCCCACTGCTCCCACTTCAGGCCGCCAATCGGCTCTCGGCGGTCAACAAGTTACCCAATCCCAACAGCAGCGCCAGACGTTGGGTGTTCTTGGCCAGACCCCGGTAGCGGACTTTGGCATAACCGAACAGCTGCTTCACCTTCAGGAAGGGATGCTCCACTTTGGCCCTAATGGATGCCTTGCGCTTCTCCGTCAAGGCAGCATTACTCCCCGGATCCAGTTGCCGCCGCCGCCCCGGCTTCATAGCCACCTGCCAATCCAACGCCAACTCCCGATTCTCCCACCTTTTCTCGACTCCCACGTACCCAGCATCCCCCCATACCTGCGACTCTCCGCCGTGCAGCAACCGGTGGGCTTCGGTCACGTCATGCACGTTGGCCGGGGTCGTCGCTAAGCTGTGCACCACACCCGTATCCGCATCCACCCCAATATGCACTTTCATCCCAAAGTGATATTGGTTCCCCTTCTTGGTCTGGCGCATCTCAGGGTCTCGCGCCCCAGCCCGGTTCTTGGTGGACGACGGCGCTTCTATGATGGTGGCGTCCACTATGGTCCCTTCCCTCAGCCGCAGTCCCCGGGATTCCAGATAACCTTTGATCTCCTCAAACAGACCCTCCCCCAACTCATGCTTCTCCAGGATATGACGGAAGTGCAGTATCGTGCTCTCGTCTGGCAGCGCCTCCGACAGCCGCAGTCCCACGAACCGCCGCACCGACTCCGCCTCGTAGAGCAGGTCCTCCATCCCAGGATCGCTGAGATTGTAGAACAACTGCACGCAGTGAACTCTCAGCATCACCGACAAATCATATGGCTGACGCCCTCGACCAGCTTTAGGGTAATACGGGCGGATACGCTCCTCCAGACGCTGCCAAGGAATCAGACCATCCATCCGTTCCAGAAATACCTCCCGACGGGTCCTCCGCTTCTTGCTCTCGTATTCCACGTCTGCAAATGTCGGCTGCTCCATCATCTCTTCACTCCTCCATCACCATTGTTTGCTCACCTCTATTATAATGCCTCAACCCACAGACTTATTCAGAGATTCCCTAGACCAAATTCGTTTCCACTATGCCTCGGGGCATCTCAATCATGGGAAACGTGTCCCCGGGGAGCGCGTGGTCGGCATAGAGCAGGGGCCGAAGGGCTGGAAGGAGGGGCATCTAGAGGCCGACCTTTGGTCTATCAGGAGCCTGGTAGATAGTGGCAGAGACTTCCATCGAGATTGGAACTTGAAGAAGATCAAACTCTCCCCAAAGTACGAGACAACTGTCAGAATAAACGGAATAGATGCGTTGGTGGAGTTGACCTCATGGATGTACCCGGAGCAGGTCACCCTGGGTCACCTGACCATAGGAGACCACCCTCTGAGGGTGACGTCTTTGAACGTGTCCACGGAAGAGTTGTTCCAGTGCCTACGAGCCATGGTAGTTCTGCAGGAGGACCAGAGCGCTCTGACGCAGCATCAACTGGACTTCAAGCGAGCTTCACAAGAGCTCCGCGACCTTTGGGAGCGCCAGAGTTTCTAGCTCAACTGGTGCAGGGGCCCTAATGGAACCCAAGCCGGAGGATGAGCTGTACGTGAAAGTGCTGTCGCAACGCAATAGCCTTTACTTGTCCACCAATCTGGACAAAATCAAGAACCTTCGTGTTGAGGTCCGCTATGGGCATGTAGGCAGACCCGGTCTTATCGGGTTGTGCGATTGCTCGCTGAAGCAGCTAGCCGGGGTAGTCCACACGCTCTGCAGCGCACCGCTCTGCCACCCTACCGCACTGCGTGAGCGGCCCTGGCTTCGTCCAGTTCGCGTCCCTCAACCCCTCGACCTTCTCCTCTGCCCATACTGGAATGGTAGAACTACTTGTCTCATAATGGATGCATCTCGTTGGCGAGCGATTCGTTCAACCAACAAACAGACTAGCTCTCTTCACGTCGGGCTCCAACGAGGCACCTTGGGAATCTGGGGCAGGAATTGCGAGTTACTGAGGAAAGAAGAAGACGCGTGATACATCGAACAACCGGAATAGCCATCATAGGCATACTTGTGGTCCTATGGGCTTTCGCTTGCGGTGACGACCCTCAGCCTGAACCCACACGTGTGGCAAAAGTGGTGGTGACCACCACACCCATGCCGGTAGCGCCGAGTCCAACTCAGACGGCGACCGCCACCCATACGGCCACCCCGGAACCTACTCCGAAACCCGACTACCTCGCCGCTCCTCGAACGCAGTCGCCGTTTATGACCAATGTAGGACGGGAGGTTCTCAAGACAGACCAGGTCAAGTTCTATCTGGCGCCTGACTCGGTGTCCGAGTCCAGGCTTCTCGGGTACTCTCGGCATATCGAGGCAGAGCTTACAGAGATCGCGGAGAAGCTCGTAATCGATCCGTCGAGCGCCTTCCCGGAGGGGATACACATGACCTTCATCTCGCCTAGGAGCGAAGGTGTGGACAAAGCTGGGCCTGGGCTGTGCCCCGTGCGCGGCTCGGCCCGGCCAGCCGGGCTGGCCCCGGAGGTCAAAGCGCTGCATCTGGTTTGGGTAGTCGCAGACGACGAGACGATAGCGGACCAGGTCATCGCGGTCGCGGCGCACGAGGTCGCGCATCATGTCGGATGGGCCAGATTCGATAACATGGGAGACAGGCTCCTTGGGGAAGGCCTCGCCACATGGCTCGCCCAGGACTCGTGGCTTAGGTGGCACGGATGGGACTCGCTGGATGAGGCGGTCCGCGGCTTCCTCTCAGCCGGCACATACGTCCCGTTCGCCCAGCGGGACGAACATCCGGGACGAGCTTCCGACGCGGAGTGTCTGGCTAGGCGTGACATTCTTTACACAGAGTACGCATCGTTCGTGGGCTTCCTGATCGACAGATACGGCGTGGAGCGGTTCGAGGAGTTGGCAGACACGATTCCCGTGCCAGACGATTACACCGTCTTCACGATAACGTTCGGCCCGGGCACACCGACGCCGGTGCACAGGCTTGTCCCCACACCCGACACATCCTATAGGCCGCCTATGGCCGACTACCGAGCAGTCTACGGACAGAGCTTCGAGGAGTTGGAGAATGAGTGGCTGCGACTGCTGATACTACGAGCGACAGGCCTAGGGAAATGAGCCTGCGGTCAACTCACCGTAAGTCGGGCGGGACGGGTCGTACCTCGCACGACCATCGCACTTTCCATACCGCGAGGTCATCAGACACCAGCGGCCGATCGACTGCGCCAAGGTTCCTTCAGATCAGCGTGCGCCTCTGATCGGTGTCGAGATCGTGGAGTTGGACGGCACTGCGATCCTCATCATCGAAGCCCCACCACGCTTGACAAAATCAAGAACTTTCACATTGACGCTCACCTTGAACCTGTAGGCTGAGCCAGCTTCCCATCCCATGGAAACGAGGCCCCTGTTCTCTAGTGCAGGGGCCATTCGTTCGTGCAGCCAAGCCTCTGGCACAGGAGAGGTGGTCCCGAGTGATTCCCAGCGACGCGACCCTCCTCAGGACGTGCCGATCCCTCACTGGCTGCGCTTTATCACTCCACTTCCCAAACGACACAAGCCGCTCAACCACTCGTGCCAGAGGGCTCGGTCAAAAGCCCGTAGACAATGACGAATGCATTGGGGGGAGGGGGTGGTATTGGGTGGATGGATCGCCATGACTCAGAAACGGCCTACTCAAACCAAAGCAAGCTAGCACTATTGCCAAAGGCATTACCGACCGCCATAATGTAAGGCCAATGGCCACTCTTTGAGGTAAAGGAGCATTTGCAATGTTTGAATCCAGCATAACCGTGAAGGGCCAGACCACATTGCCCAAAGCCGTCAGGGATTCGCTGGCAGTGAAGGCAGGGGATAGGGTCCGCTATGTCATTCTGGACGAGGGGGTGCTAATAATGCCCGTGCGGTCCACCAGCCGACTGTTCGGTAGCCTCAAGTATGACGGCCCGCCGGTGAGCTTGGAAGACATGGACCGTGCCATCGCAGAGGGGGCAATCGAAGGATGAGTGCGCTCGACACCAATGTGATCGTACGCTACTTGGTGGGCGACAACGCTGAACACGCCGAGGCGTCTCGCGCGTTGCTGGACGGGCTGACGCCCGGTAATCCAGGATTCATTTGCCGTGAGGTCGTCGTAGAGGTCGCCTGGGTACTGGAACGGAGCTACCGCTTCACACGAACCCGAGTCGCGGAGGCATTGATGGACCTAACAGCTTCAGACAGTCTCATGGTCGAGAATTCTGATGACGTCGCCGCAGCTGCACATCGCTATCGGCAAGGAGGCGCCGGGTTTTCGGACTTGATGATCCTTACAGCGGCCGAACGGGTGGAAGCGACGCCCCTCTACACCTTTGACCGCAGACTTGCCAGGATGCAGGGAGCAATCTTGGTGGAGAATCCCGGAGGTAAATCGTCATGAAGGACTCACAAAAACCCGACCACGTGAGTCTCGCCAACATGGTCGGACGTTTGCGCGAGGGGCGGTACGTGATCCCCGATTTCCAGCGTGACTTTGAATGGGAGCCGTGGGACATCAAAGAGCTAATGAGTTCCATCTTCCGCGACTACTACATCGGTAGCCTTCTTCTTTGGAAGGGCAAAGACGAAAACTTTGAGGCACTCTCCTGTGAGGCGATCTACGGCTTTGAGGGTGGTGATGGCCGAACCGATATCGTCTTGGACGGTCAGCAGCGTCTCACGGCCATGTATTACGCGTTCATGGCACCCAACAAGCCCGCACCCAACCGCCGCAATCGATTCCTCTACTTCATCAAGGTCGATCGCTTCATGGATGAGGCATACGATGACGCCTTCATATACGACTGGACTCGCAGGGGGCTGAATCTGCTGAGTGATCGGACGCGCCAGTTCAAGGAGCACATGTTCCCGCTCTCCGTAGTCGGGGCAGGGGGCTGGGAACTACCTAACTGGGTACAGGGTTATGAGAAACACTGGCGTGAAGCGGCGGAGACACTCGAAGGAACTGAGGCCGAGTCTGCCGCGTTCCAGGCGGAGAACGCCAAGAAGTTTGGCGAGCACTTGAAAGATATCACGGAACAGTACCAGATCTCGTATATTGAGTTGGATCGAGACCTTGAACTCGACAAGGTCTGCGATATCTTCACAAAGATCAACAGCCGGGGCGTTAGACTCGATATCTTCGACCTCCTCAACGCCCTCTTAAGGCCGAAGGAAATTCGACTCAGGCAGGATTTGTGGAGAGATGCATCTCCTCGTCTGGAGTTTGCCGAGGCAGGGCGGATGAACGTGTATGTGCTTCAGGTGATGTCCATACTTCGCCAAGCGTACTGTTCCCCGAAGTATCTATACAACCTGATTCCTGGTAGCTCAAGGCAGGTGCGTGGGCCGGACGGCACACTCCGGTCGGAGGTGCTTGTTGCTGACCCTATCGAATTCAAGAATCTCTGGCATGAAGCGGTCGAGGCACTAGAACGGGCGCTCAATCTACTGCGCCACCCGCAGGAATTTGGCGCAATATCTTCTCAATACTTGCCCTATGCAGCTATTCTGCCAGCCTTCGCTGCCTTGCAGGTCGAAGCCGGTCGGCTTCCCGCCGAACAGAGGCTCGATGCTCAGCGAAAGATACGTCTCTGGTATTGGGCCAGCGTCTTCACCAACCGCTATTCAGGAGCAGTTGAATCCACAGCCGCTCAAGATTACAGGGAAATCAAGACTTGGTATGTAGACGACAACGCCGAACCCGGGTCGATTTCCGAGTTCCAAAGAGACATTGGCAATCTTGATCTCAGGCGTGAGACGAGGCGAGGAACGTCTGTCTACAACGGTGTATTTAACCTGTTGGTCCTCAACGGTGCTCGCGACTGGATATCTGGTAACGCTCCTCAGCACGGCGACCTTGATGACCATCACATCGTGCCGAAGAGCCTTGGGAGCCAATACGCGCTGATCACCTCTATTGATACGATACTCAACCGGACACCCCTAACCAGCGAAACCAACCGCAAGGTCATCAGGGATCGTCTTCCCAACGAGTACCTGCCGGAACTTATCGCCACCAATGGGAAAGATGAGGTGATGAGGATACTGGAGTCGCACTTCATCTCAGCCCGCGCCTTTGACATCCTCATGAAAAACCCGTTTACACCAGGCGACTTCGAGAAGTTCATTGAGGAGCGGGGTGACACCCTCCGCAGTCGTATCAAAGACCTTGCCGGTCAAGTGGGGTTGTGAGTCTTCCATCCGGTAGGAGTAAGTGGGCTAGCTAAGTAGAATGCCGCGACAGACAGAACCGAACGCGAACAACGCACTGGGCGACCTGCTGCGGAGCATGATGCCGGGCTGCGAAGTCCGCTCAGAGAATACCCAGACTTTCACGGATCATCCGGGTCGCCACGCCGATGTGCTGATAGCCGCGCCGGGGCGCTCGCCAGTAGTCGTCGAAGCCGAATATACGCCGGCCGCTGAGGTCGAAGAGGACGCCTCCAAAAGGCTGGGGCTTCACGTGCAGGGACAACCCCGAACTGTCGAAGCTGCTATCGCAGTTCGCTACCCGCAGGTTGTAGAGGACGCCTATGACTTGCGCCAGGTCCTCGCCGAATCCCGTCTTTCCTACTATGTCCTGCACCAAGACGGCAGCCGCTTCCCTGAATCGGGATGGCTTGAGGGTTCGGCAACCGATCTGGCTGACCTTGCACGACTGGTATCCATACCACAGAAAGCCGTGGAACAGGCGGCCGATACCCTCGAGCAAGGCATCGGGCAGGCCGCCAACCTGTTGGAGGACATGGCCAAGCTCCGCCCCAATGTCACTCCTGTCATCGCTCGGTTGCTGGGAATGAGCGACGTTTCCCAGACCCGTCGCATGGCCTGCGCCATCATCGCCAACGCTATGGTCTTTCACCAGCGCATCGCTGGGATGCACCAAGGGGTGAAACCTCTGCGTTTGGTGTGCGGCCCCAATCTTGCAGACCCCCAGGGTGAGGTACTGGCGGCCTGGGAAGATATCCTGAAGATCAACTACTGGCCCATCTTTGCCATAGCCAAGGACATAATGGAGCAGCTTCCCGGAGGCGCTGCCGCCAGCATCCTGCGGGAACTGCTGGAGACCGCCCAGGGGGTTGAAGCCACCGGCGTAGACAACGCCCATGACCTTACGGGGCGCATATTCCAACGCCTCATCGCCGACCGCAAGTACCTGGCCACCTTCTATACGCTGCCTGCATCCGCAGCGCTTTTGGCGCGTCTGGCCGTGGCCAAGATGGATTCTGTGGACTGGTCCGACGCCGGGGCCATCGGCAGGCTGCGCATCGGGGATTTTGCGTGTGGCACCGGTGCCCTGCTGTCGGCGGTGTACGAGCAGGTTACATCCCACCACGAGCGCGCCGGGGGTGATTCCGCAGCCCTGCATCCGGTGATGATGGAGGAGGTCCTGTACGGCTGCGACGTCATGCCCTCGGCTATTCACATCACAGGCTCCACCCTGTCCGGTATGCGGCCCAACGTGGGATTCAAGCAGTCCCGTCTCTACACCATGCCCTACGGAAAGCAAAAGGACAGCACGGTGAAGATAGGTTCCCTGGAGTTGCTCCAAGCCTCCACAGCCTTGACCTTGTTCAATACCAGCGACCCAGCTCTGCGCACCGGCAGCGTGGGCGAGGAGACTGCCACCCAGATCAACGTAGACATCCCGGACGCGAGCTTTGACCTCGTGATCATGAACCCGCCTTTCACCCGAGCCACCAATCACGAGGGTGCTCACGCCGACATCACCAATCCCGCCTTCGCTGCCTTCGACGCCACGCCCGCAGACCAGACGGCGATGGGCGACCGGATCAACCAGTTAGGGAAGGATTCCTGCTATCACGGCAACGCCGGAATCGCATCAGCATTTGCAGCATTGGCCCACAAAAAGCTCAGGTTCGGTGGGGTACTTGCCCTGGTATTGCCACTGTCGGCAGCCGCTGGTCTTTCATGGCAGGGGTTCAGGGAAACGTTGGCCAAGAACTATACCGACCTTACCGTGCTGAGCGTGGCCGCTTCGGACAACGACCACTTGTCGTTCTCGGCCGATACGGGCATGGCTGAGTGCCTGATCATAGCTCGTAAGCTCAAGCAATCCGAGGCAACGACAGGGACAGGACGCGGGCACTTCATATCGCTGGGCCGCCGTGCCCAAGGGTTTGCCCATGCCGGCTCGCTGGCAGTGAACGTCTCCAACCCCGAACAGGCGAGACGGGTTGAGGATGGGCCTTATGGCGGCACCGCCTTGATGATCGGTGACGAGCTGGCCGGCGAAAGCATGACCGTCCCGGTCCAGACGGGCGGGGCATCCTGGGGTGCGGTCCGTCTCGCCGACTTGTCGCTGGCTCAGACAGCTTTCGCATTGGCCCAATCAAAGCTATGGCTTCCCGGCAGCCACTCGGCGTTGGACGTGAAAGTGGTCCCGTTGAACAAGACGGCTAGACTCGGCCTAGTGGATCGAGACATCACGGGACCACGACCTCGCGGTCCCTTCGAAAAGATCGCCCCCACTCCTACAGCTACCTATCCGTCCCTATGGAACCACGATGCAAAGAACGAGACCCGGATGGCCTGCCGGCCAGACTCCCAACTCCGGGTCAGGTCGGGGATGGAGGAGAAAGCCGCCGTTGCCTGGGCTACGGCCAGCCGCGCTCACGTCAATCGCGATTTCAGGTTCAACTCTCAGCCCTTGACCGCCGCGTTCACCGAGCGGGAGAGCATGGGTGGCAGAGCCTGGCCAAACGTAAGATTTCCAGACAGCCGGTTCGATTACGCGTTCACGCTGTGGTCTAACTCTACGCTTGGGCTGCTGCTGTATTGGTGGCACTCTAACCGACAGCACAGTGGTCGAGGCACCACTACTATCCGACACGTCGAATTACTGCCCGTCCTTGACCTCCGCGCCCTCAGCGAGGAGCAGCTGCGCACGTCTGAGGCCACTTTCAATGATCTCAGGGACATGGAGCTGAAGCCCGCCTACGTCGCGGACGCCGACGCCAACCGCGCTCTTTTGGACCGACGAGTGGTTTGCGACCTCCTGGGGCTTGATGACGGGGTGTATGAGGCAGTTCGCCGTCTGTCCGCCAAATGGTGCGCCGAGCCGTCGGTGCACGGCGGGAAGCGGCGTCCGAGGGGTACTAGATTAGTCAGCTAGGGCCGCTGGAAGTGGAGCTATGACTAGACGATTGCTCGTTGGCCATCACTCCCCCAAATGTCGTTGCCCAGGGAGATGAAATATGCAGTGCCCACATTGTTCTATTGCATTTCGTGACATATGGCATCGGAACCGCATGAAGTACGATAACGGTTTCGATGCTGGTTGGGATTGCATCACCACTATGTGTCCAGAATGTCATAAGCCAAGTATTAAGATTTCGAAAGCATCGTCAACAACAGGCGCACCATTAGTAGACATGGTAAGTAAGGCTCTTGTAAAGGAGCAATGGGTCTATCCTACTTCTAGGAGAGGCAAGCGCTTTGGTCACGAGGTGCCTGACGATTTCAAGAATGACTATCTGGAAGCGTGCGAGGTACTACTGGTTAGCCCGAGATCGTCGGCAACCCTATCACGAAGGATTCTAGAGGCGGTGTTGCGGGAGCAAGGCTATCGTCAGAACACAATTGCTGAGCAGATAGATGCTGTAAGAAATGAGTCGGTCCCAGACAAGAAACTGCCTACCGTACTCTTGAGAATCATTGATGCAGTGCGTCAGTTTGGAAATTTTTCCGCCCATGAGAAGAAGAGCCTGCGGACGCTTCAAATCATCAACGTAGAGCCTGGAGAGGCTGAATTGTGCGTTGAGATAGTCGAAGGCCTGTTTGAACATTACTATGTTAGGCCTGTCATCGAGACGGAAAAGTTGGAGAAGGTCAACGAGAAGTTGCGACAACTAGGAAGGGATCCCCTCTGACGATCGGATATTTACACCTTCAGGCGGTCCTGCCAAACCGGAATTCGCCTTGTTCAGTGTGTGACACGCCCTTGCTCCGCGATAATCTCCCAATACAAGTGCTCTGGCGATAGTCGCCCAACTACCTCCCCCACGTTGTGCAGAATGATTGTCGGCCATGCGTCCCAATGTTGGTAGTCTCACCATATGGCAATCTCCGAACGACAGCTGCTCGCCGCCCTCAGCCGGACGCCGTTCGTCGATTCGGCGGAACTGGCGGGCATCTTGGGCGAGCCTCACGCGACCGTCCACCGCGCGCTGACCAGCCTGCTGGCCGACGGCATCACCGGGAGGGTCAGCCACGGCACCGCACACTTGCCTTCGAGCCAAAGGTACTACCTGACGGCCCAGGGCGTCGGAGAAGCTGCCCGGGTCCTCGGCTTTGCGGCTCCCTCCGACTTCGTGAGAGCCTACCCCGCGTCCAGGGAGTGGCTGACGCTGCTCATCCGCAGGATGGACGCGGTGGCCGCGGTCTACCGTCTCGCCGCCTCACTCTCCCCCGGCATCGACGGCCTCCGGTCCCACGTGGAGTTCCACCGCAGGGGCCGCTTCGACGGCACCATCACGCTCCACGACGGTCGCAGCTTCGGCGTGGTGCGCCAGGGCCTGGCCCTACGGCGCCGGTCTCTCTACGACCGGCTCAGGGCCATAGCCGAGTACGACTACACGCGCCGTCCTAGCGCCGTCGTGATCCTGGTTCCGAGCGTCTGGGAGGAGAGACTGACGACGAGGTTCTGCGAGCGACTGAACCTTGACAACTGCTACGTCGCCGTGGAGTCGAGAGAGGCGCTGGAACGACGGGACCTTCGCCTCTGGCACAAATACTCGTGGGTCGGCAGCACGTACCGCACGCTGGAGGACGTGAGTTCGCCCGGCAGCCCCGGCGGAAGGCGTTCCACCGCATCACCGGAGCGGAAGCGAGCATCGCTGCCACGTCCCGAGCGGATGGCACAGGCTGCGCCGGCCTTCGGCGTCAGCCCGTCTGAGAAGCGGACGCTGGACCTCATCACCGACCACCCGATGATCCCCCGTGAGCACCTTGCCCGCTGGCTCGGCGTCTCGGAGGGGCGCGTCAGCCAGATGATGCGCAGCCTCGTCGATACCTGGGGCCTAATCGAGCGTCACGGCAAACGGGGCGACACCCGCTACACGCTGTCCGCCGAGGGCATACGCTACGTCACCCACAGGGACCGCGCCCAGCTTCCGACCACGCAGGGCATCTGGAGCACCGCCCTCACAAGAGACAAACAGGGCCGCAGACGGTACGTGGGCCACCGCATCGAGACATGGGTGAGGCAGACGAAGCACGCCGACGGCATCACGTGGTTCCTATCGAAGCTTCAGGCCGAGGCCAGGGCCGACCCCGACAGCGAGTTGCTGTGGACCGTCCCCACCGCCAGGGCCGACCGGGCCTACAACTGGGGCGATTCCGCCATCGCACCGGACGCCGTGGGGCAGATGACCGCCGGGGGTCTTCAGATACCGTTCTACTTCGAGTACGAGCTTAGAGCCCGTCACCCCAGGGGAGTCATCGCCCGCTTGGACCCCTATGAGAGCTACTACTGGTCCCCAGAGCATAAGGAAGACCAACCGCCGTACCCCGTCACCCTGTTCGTCGTTGACACCGAGGAGGTGGAGGCAACCTACGTGCGCACCGCCGACCACATGAGCCGCATGTCCCTGCCCATCTTCGTGTCGTGCATACCTGTCCTGTCACACACCGGGATACTCGGACGGTCATGGCGTCCACTGTGGGACCCGGAGTCTCCCCGACTGCCCCTGTCCGCACTGAGAGCCTACCAATGGGACTCACTCTACCACCGGATGCGTCATCGTCCTGTAGGGAGGAATAGATAGGGCCGATGCGTCCCTATCTCCCCGCCATGCTGGTTGGGGGGTACAAAATGGCATTAGCGGGGTGATTTCCGAGGTCCACCGACCCCCAAATCACCCCTGATTCAGCTATGAAACGAGGTTGACGTGTCGCCTGACCGGTCAGGGTGCAAAATGGGAAACCATGCTAATATAACGAGCGAGTCCGGTGACAACTTGATTGTACTTTGGGAACCCTGACGTGTCAGCCTGTAGGGAAGGAAAAACCGATGGATGAGCGTGTCCGCTGGGTGACGAAAGCGGAGGCGGCTGAGGAGCTGGAGGTCTCCCTATCGACCCTGGACCGGAAGATCCGGCAGGGAGAGGTGGAACTCCGCAGGGAGGGTCGCCGCGTGTTCGTGCGGATGGAGGGGGAGTATATCACCGACGAGGAGCTGCTGCGCCGGGCCGTTGTCAGGGAGCATGAGCTTGAGCGGACCGTGCGGGAGATGGAACAGCAGGCGTCCGAGTTGAAACTGAGGGCGTCGGAGCTGGAGCGGGAGCGGGACGAGGCTAGGGAGTCCGAAGCCAACGCCAAATGGCCGTACCACGAGCTTCAGAGGGAGCACCAGAAGGAGGTCGCCGCGCACAAGGCGACGAATGACGTGCTCAACGTCGTCCGCGTGATCGCCCTGGCGCTGCTATTGCTGCTGATCGGCAGCGTCCTCCTGTGGTGGTTCGTGCTGAGATAGGACCATAATAGACGCGCGGCCGGGAGCCCGATACCGGGCCTCCGGCGGCGGGGAGGTTCAGGAGTGGGCGATAGACGGCCACCAGAGGGTTACCTCGAAATGGGACGATGGACCCTGAAACAGGCATCGATGAAGGAGCTCCTGCTCTCTGTCCTGGTTGGCCTTGTCGCCTTCATCGCGTCGCTCAGCGCGACGGCCTTTATCGTCGGGACGGCGACCGGCTCGGGCGAAGTGACAATAGACGGGGGAACATTCTTCTATGGATTGCTGTTGGGGAGCGTTCTCGGAGTCGTACTGCACGAATCCGTCCACGGCGTTCTCTTCCTGACTTTCGGCGGCCGGCCATGCTTCGGGTTCAAGCCGTGGACCAGATTCGGGCCGGTATTCTACGCGGCCGCCCCTGGCAGCTACCTCGACAGACCTCGGTACCTCGCCGCCGGGTTGGCGCCGGCAGTGCTGTTGACCGTGGCCCTGGCAGCGGCACTGGCTCTCGTGGCCGCGGACGACCTGCTCGCCTCCATCCTCACATGGGCTTTCGTGCTCAACGTAGCAGGCTCGGCGGGAGACATGCTCATGATGCGCAAGGTGATGTCCTACCCCCGTGCGACCCGCTTCGAAGACACCGGCGACGGGTTCGTAGCCTACGGCCCTGTCGGCGGCCTGGAATAGCCATTGGAAACGTGGTAGTGGCTTACATTCATTGACTCTCATGGCGGCTGGCCAACCGGAAGGGCCGAACTGGGCCGCCGTCGTCCCTGGAGACCGGCATCGGGACCCCGACTCGCCGCCAACAGACCCCGCCGCGTGCGTGACGTGTCACCGTGCAACGACCCCGGCGAGCGCTGCGTCAGCGCCCCTTCCGAGGTACCATGATCGCTGTTTCGGCCACGTCCTGCACCCCCACGTCAATCGCTTTTTCGGGGGCTTTTTGTCATCGGGATGCCGCTCAGACCGGCCTGCCAATGTCATTCCCCACGTTCGGCGATGTCATTGCGGTCCGGAACGCACCCTTTCAGAGAGTGTTCACTGTCCCCGTCCGATAGAGGGGCGATTTGCCCCTGTGCCAGCTACGAAATCGCCCCTTCTCGCCGGACGGCTGCGGAGCGGGGATCGCCCTGGGGGGAATGTAGGCATGCTCTGCTTGGCCTGTAACCGTCGCCGGAGTGGTGACAACCACCGGCCAGCCATGCATACTCTTGACATTAGTAACTTAGTGCATTACTATCACCATCAGTGAACCGATTTAGAAATGACGACGCTGAACGCCTCTTCGCCGGACAAACGGTTCGGCGACTACCGGCCGACATCCAGCGACGGGCACGACTGAGATTGCAACGAGTAGTGGCGGCTGCGGCGCTCACCGACCTTCGGGTGCCGCCGTCCCACCGACTCGAAGCCCTACGGGGAGACCGGCAGGGCCAGTACAGCATCCGCGTCAACGACCAATGGCGAGTGTGCTTTGTCTGGACAGACCGGGGCGCAATGGAGATCGAAGTCACCGACTACCACTGAGGAGGAAGCTTATGACCGCCCCCGAACCGATACACCCAGGCGAGCATCTGGCGGAGATCATGGAGGAGTTGGGCATCACCCAATACCGATTGGCCAAGACGATAGGAGTGCCCCAGATTCGCGTGCACGATATCGTCCACCGCCGAAGGTCCATCACGGCTGACACGGCGCTTCGAATCGGACAGGCCCTAGGAATGACTCCTGATTTCTGGCTGAACCTTCAGCGGATGTACGACTTGGACGTAGCCCGTGCCAAGACCGATGTGAGCGCCATCGAGCCTCTAGTAAAGGTTTCCTAGCCAATCAACCATGACTGCCCATCGGACAGGATTTTCTCCACCCAACCAGAGGCTTGACGAGGGAGGTCCCTTGACGCATACAGGAAGACAGGCCATCCATGAAGAGCTCCTCCGGGTTGCTAGGAGCCAGCGAGTGGTCAATTACTCCGACGTGGCTCCTCTTGCTGGCTTAGACATGGATTCTCCAGAAGACAGAAACCGAATAGCCGACATCCTCGACGCCATAAGTCGGGCTGAGCACCGCGCCGGGAAACCACTATTGTCTGCGGTTGTAATTCGAAGAGATAAGAACATGCCTGGAGCTGGATTCTTCAGCCTAGCCAAGAAGTTGGGATTACACGAAACCGGCGACGACTTTCAGTATTGGTTGCAGGAGTTGCGGCGCGTTCACGACTATTGGTCTAGAACGTCCTGAGCAGGACTTGGGTGATTCCAGAGTAATCACAGGATGCCAAAGCCAACGGTGACCCTGAGTGGGGCCGAGATAGAGATAGGACGTAGGTTCCCAACTCGTGGGATGCGTGAATTGAAGACAGTATGAAGGAGGACAGCATGAAGAAGCACCTACAGCCGCTGAAACCGGCGGCGCTCTACGCCAGGGTGTCCAGCGACAGGCAGGACGTGGACCTCTCCGTGTCCGCCCAGCTTCGGGCGCTCAAGGACTACGCCAAGGCCAACGGCTACTCCGTGGCCCGCGAGTACGTGGACGAGGCCGAGAGCGGCCGAGTCGCCAACCGGCCCCAGTTCAGGGAGATGATCGAGGAGGGCGGCAAGCCCAAGGCCCCCTTCGACGTGATTCTCGTATGGAAATTTAGCCGCTTCACCCGCAAGCGCGAGCACGCCGTAGCCTTCAAATCCCAGCTGCGGCGCAAAGGCATCCGCGTGGTGTCCATCACCGAGCAGGCCGAGGACAACGCCACCGGCAGGCTGCTTGAGGGAATCATCGAGAGCGTGGACGAATATTACAGCGAGAATCTTGCCCAGGAGGTCGTACGGGGAATGAGGGAGGCCGCGTCCCGGGGCTTCTTCCTCGGCTCGAACGCCCCCTTCGGCTACAGGAAGATCAAGGTCAGCGACGGGGCGAAGGAGCGCCCCACGCTTGAGGTTGACCCGGCCACGGCACCGGTGGTGAGGGAGCTATTCGAGAAGTCCCTGCGGGGCAGCGGCCTCAAGGAGCTGTGCAAGGAGCTGAACGACCTGGGCGTCACCAACCGGGGCAAGCGCTGGTACAAGGGAACGCTCCACTACGTTTTGAGGAACGAGGCATACACCGGCGCCGCCGTGTGGGGAAAGATCAGCAAGGGAGAGAAGGCCCAGGACCCTGTAAGGGTGGAAGGAGCGTGGCCTGCGCTGATTTCGAGGGAGCTGTTCGACAACGTGCAGGAAGCCATGCGGGAGCGTGCGCCGAAGGTGCAGAGGCCCGCCAGGGTGGGCAGCCAGTACCTTCTGAGCGGCCTCTTGCGCTGCGGGGTGTGCGGTAAGCCCTACTCGGCCCAGGGAGCCAAGAGCGGCCAGTTCGCCTACTACATCTGCGGCACCCTGTTCAGGGAGGGAGCGGGGACGTGCAGCGCCCGCTACCTGAACGCCCCCAGGCTGGAGACCTTCGTGGTGGAGAAGATCAGGGAGCGCATCCTCACCGAGGAGACCATCGTGGCGCTGGTGCAGTTGGTGGCCGAGGAGATCGACGCCATGGCCGGTGAGCTGTCCGGCAGGCTGGAGGTCATCGAGGCGGAGCTATCCGACGTGAGGAAGCGCCTTGAGAAGCTCTACGAGGCCATTGAGACCAGCGAGCTGACCCTGGAGGTCCTGTCGCCCCGCATCATGTCTCTGAGGCACCGAGAGGAGCAGCTGGAGGCTGCGAGAGAGGACGCCGAGACCCAGCTTGAACAGAGGAGAGTGGAGCTGCCCAACACCGAGGAGATAGCGCGGTACGTTGCGGACTTCCGAAACTTCCTGAAGGACGGGACGATCCCCGAGCGCAAGGCGCTCATCCGCAACTTCGTGGAGGGCATCGAGGTGGAGGGAGACGAGGCGACGCTGACGTACACGGTCCCCATGCCGAGCGACGGTGTGATGTCGGAATCGGCCTCGGTTCTTGATTTCGTCAAGTCCGGCCCACCTTAGTGGACTCGAACGACATCAATGCAAGGAACTTTCCACCTCTGAAGACCTAAGGCTGACAGAAAATGGCTGGTCAATTGCGCAGTTGATCTCTTGCAGTCGTTTGCGGAAGCCCTGAAACGATGCGGTCAATGCGCATATTCGGCCCCAAATTCTGCCCTGAAATCGTATGGCAACCCAACCTAATTCACTTCGGCTCTCTAGCAATTCGTGGCAGGAGAGTTTGCAAATCGTGTCCTTCCCTCTTTGGCCCAATTGTAATGTGCGACTTCGTCTGCTAAAACCTACTATAGTCCATTACAAAGAAACGCCATCTAAAGACAATTCTAGCAGTTGCCTTTCGTGGGATGCCTCGTGGGAGAAGACGTCGGACAACCCCATGTCTATAGCTAGAAACGCTATAGTGCGGAGGATGCGGAATACGGCGATGATGCTCGGGGGGATGAACTACCTGAAGAACTGCGGCGGCGTGAGGTGCGACTGGCCAAGATGAGGGAGGCGAAGTTGCGGTTGGAAGAGCGGGCCAAGAGGCGTGCGCTGGAGCGGGCTGAAGGAGGAGGGGCTAGACCGGAAGGGTCAGAAGCTGCGGCGGCCAAGGCTGTGCCCCGGCCCAAGGAGCAGAGCAATTTCACAGACCCGGACAGCCGGATCATGAAGAATTCCCACGGTTGGATACAGGGCTACAATGCTCAGGTTATGGTGGAAGCGGGGAGCGGAGTGATCGTAGCCCAAGAGGTGACGCCCCAGAGCGCCGACAGCCCCAGATTGGGCCCTATGCTGGAGCTCTTGGACCAAAACCTGGCAGGTATAGAAGTTCCGGCAACAGAGCGGTGTCCCCTGTTATTCACGGCGGATGCGGGATATTGCAGCGAACGCAATCTGGGTATGCTCGCCGAAAGACAGTTCGATGCCTACGTAGCCACGGGTCGGGAGAGACACCCCCAAGCCGGGATAGGTCAACAGGTAAAGGTCAGGACGCCGCTGCGCTCCGCCATGCGGTCCAAGCTGCAGACGCCTGAAGGACGGGAGGTGTATGCACGTCGCAAGGTCATCACTGAGCCGGTCCACGGGCTTACCAAACATGTTCGAGGCTTCAGGCAATTCCTGCTCCGTGGCATCCACAAAGTGGCAGGGGAGTTCACCCTGGTGTCCTTGACCCACAACCTGCTGAAGCTGTGGAGGGCAAACCCGGTGGCCGCAGGTTCGTCAACCCCGGCCTGAAACGCCAAACCCTGTCCAGCAGGCCCCTTTCGGGGGGCCGCAGCGAGGGTGAAAGACCCCACCGGTCCAAATCTGGACTCACTGCCCAGCCCAGACCACCACCAACACTGAACATCACACCCACCACCCAAACCGCTCCTGGGAGTCTTCAGACACACTCCTAGACGTTGAGTATGCGCTGTGAGACTTCTCTTGCTTCGTCCAAATCCGCCACAAACTGGTCCTTGGGAACTCGCTTCAGGACGTTGAGCGACAGAAGGGCGGTCTCCGGCGCGCCTGTCAGCCCCATCACAATGCACTCCGTGTCTTCAGCTATGGCGATGTCGATCATCTGCTCCACCACCAGAGCCGCGCTATCGTCAATGGACACGGTCCCGGAGAAATCCAGGATGACGATCTCATGCTCCTGAATGTCCAAGCTGATGGCGTTGATCAGCTTGACGGATGACGCCACGGAGAAGCTCCCCCTGAGAGCCACCAGTCCCACACGCGCGGAGAATTCGTCCACATCATCACCGTCTTCCTCAATCATCAGGAAGCTTTGGTCGCTCAGCGGCACGGATACCACGTTGTCCAGTTCAAGGCGCTCGAGCTGCCGGGAGTAGGCCATGCCCGCAGCTATGAGGCCTACGACCACGGCAGTGACCAGGTCTACGAATACCGTGAGTCCCATTGTGATCACCATCACCAGAAGGTGTTCCCTCTGAACGCGGTGGATACGGGTGATAAATCGCCAATCTATGATATCCCATCCGACCTTCATCAATATGCCGGCAAGGACTGCGTGAGGGATCACCTCGACGTATTTCCCAAGGCCCAGGACCAGCGTCAGCAGTATTGCTGCGCGCAGCACTCCCGATACCTGTGTACGGCCCCCGGCGCGTATGTTCACCACGGTGCCCAGAGTAGCCCCGGCGCCAGGCAGACCCCAGATAAACCCCGCAATCGTATTGCCGATACCTTGGCCTATCAGCTCGCGGTCAGGATTATGGCGCGTACGGGTAATCGCGTCGGCTATCAGTGATGTAAGCAGGCTGTCTATTGAGCCGAGCAGCGCAAGGGTCAGAGCCGGCTGGATGGCGCTAGTCAGCAAATGGACTGAGATCACGGGCAGCTTCAACTCCGGCAGCCCGGTTGGCACGTCACCGATGACCGGCGTGTTGGTGAGCCAGAAAACGCCCAACGTTGTGCCGGCGATAAGCGCCGCCAGGGTGGGAGGCAGTACCCTGCGTAGCCTGGCCGGCCATAGTATACCCGCGACAAGGGTGACGGCGGCGATGGCAAACGCGCTGGGGTTGACGTCCTTTATGACATCCGGCCAGGAACGGACCGCGCTCATCGGGCCGCCCATCGCGACGGACGCGCCCAGAAATGGCAGGGTCTGCAGCAGAATTATGATTACGCCGATGCCCGACATGAACCCGGATATGACGGAATACGGCGTAAATGACACGAACCGCCCTACCTTCATCACTCCCAAGAGGATCTGAATCACGCCGGCCATGATGACCACCGTGAACGCCTCCGCGAGGTTGTTCGCGTGTGTGGTGACTATTACCGCCATGGCCACCGCCATAGGGCCGGTGGGACCGGATATCTGAGACTTGGTCCCGCCAAACACCGCGGCAAAGAATCCCACCGCTATCGCTCCGTATATGCCGGCGAGCGCCCCAAGACCGGACGCCACTCCGAAGGCCAGAGCCACCGGCAAGCCCACCACGGCCGCGGTGATACCGCCAAATACGTCCCCGCGAAACGTCTGAAGATTGTAGCTAAACCTGAAGGGCATCTATGTCCCGCTCACACACAACCGTTTCATCGCGGCTGCATAGACTAGCTCCATCAATGCATCAGACCGTCCCGCAGACGGAGTGACGCTCACAGATTTGAAGACACCATCTTCACCTGTAGTGCAGGGATATCGCCAAGGTATCATACCCTCTGATAATAATAGGAATCAAGAGGAATCCTTGCGAGAATTCCCCCAAATATGGTACAAATCACGGAGGTTGTGGTTGTAGATGCCGGTAATCCACCGGCGGGATTCTTGAAGACGACCTGCTAGCAGAGGTGTCCGATATCGGTTAGGAGGCAAGCATGGCTCAAACCAGTCAAGCAGAAACAGCCGAAGGAACCGGGACGCCGCGAAGCGCTCAGGTACATCTCTCACGCCTCTACCTCTGGGCCATCGGTGTGGCTGTAGTTGTATTGGTGCTGCTGGCAAGCCTGCTTATGTGGGGCTCTGAGATGGGCTTCCCTACCAGGCTGTCTCTTGAGACCTCCAGCGACGGCTCAGTCAGACTTGAAAGGACAATCCGTAAGGAGGCTTCCCGCACCATTGACGATGCGGTTGGCTGGATGACCATTGAGGGAGCCTGGCTCTTCGACGGGATAAGCGACGCCGTCAACTTCGCGCTGGTTCGCATAGAAGGAGTGCTCAAGTGGGTGCCGTGGCCCTCCCTTGTGGTCGCTCTTGCCTTGCTGTCCTTGAAGGTGGGTGGACGGTATCTCCTGGCATTTACATGCGCTGCCCTTCTCTTTATGGGATTCATGGACCTCTGGGAGAACACAATAGGCACAGTCGCACTCATGATTGTGGCAGTCGTTATAGCGGTGTCAATCGGCTTTCCGCTAGGCATTCTAGGAGCGCGCAGCCAAATGGCCGACAACCTGATGCGGCCCATACTGGACGGGATGCAGACCATGCCCAGTTTTGTCTACCTGCTCCCGGGCATCCTCTTCTTCGGCCTGGGCAAGCCCGCGGGCATATTCGCTACCATAATCTACGCAGTCCCACCGGTAATCCGGCTCACCAATCTGGGCATACGCCAGGTGTCCCCACAGGCCCTGGAAGTCGCCCGGGCCTACGGCGCATCTCCCCGCCAGATCCTGGCCAAGGTCCAGATTCCAATGGCGCTCCCCACCATAATGGCCGGCATCAACCAGACCACAATGATGGCGCTGGCGATGGTGACAATAGCAAGCCTTGTTGCCGCCGGAGGACTGGGCGACAATGTTAACCGTGCGCTTCAGAGGAACGAGCCCGGCAACGGCCTCATCGCGGGTCTGGCTATCGTATTTCTCGCCATCATAATCGATCGGTTCACTCAGTCGGTGGCCCGCGGCCGGCAGGAAGCCTTGAGAAGAGTAGCGGGCTAGCATCTAACCCAGGACGATGGCATAATGGGTGCTGCGAGGGGTAGTTCAAAGAGGAGAGACTCCAGACTCTGCACAATAGGAGGAACACAATGACTGTCAAGTACAGGTTATTCGCATTGCAGGGTCTTTCGATTGTTGGAATATGTCATTCTGAGCCGCAGGCGAAGAATCTAAAATCCTTCAGTAAGAACTTGGTCCGAGTATTGAAGAGAAGGAATGGAGGCAAGGACTTTAGACCCTTCGCTGTCGCTCAGAGCCTGCCCCACACTCGATGCGGGGGTGACAATCGAAAGACCCTGATTCGCATTGATAGCATCTATGATGGTCGTCTTGGCCGCCTTGGCCTGCGAAGAGGAGAAGGAGCCAATCGTCTTCAGCGATCTGAACTGGACCAGCGCCCAGGTGCAGAACAGAATCGCCCAGTACATCGTGGAAGAGGGCTACGGCTATCCCACTGACGTCGTTTTCGGCGCCACACTGCCCCTGCTCAACGGTCTGCGAAACGGCGACACCCAAGTGACGATGGAGATATGGCTGCCCAACCAGCTTGAAGCTTGGACGGAGGCTGTCGACAACGGCGAGGTGGAAACCATAGGCGAGAGCCTGGGGAAGGACTGGCAGTCGGCCTTTGTGATTCCGGCCTATCTCCAGGAGCAGTACCCGGACCTGGACAGCGTTGAGGACCTCAAAGACGATAAGTTCAAAGAGCTATTCGCGACTTCGGAGACCGGTGGCAAGGCCCGCCTGGTGTCCTGCGTAATCGGCTGGGCCTGCGAGGAGGTCAATGCCGAGCAGTTCGAATCGTACGGGCTGTCTGACCACGTCCACATAATAAACCCTGGGGACGGCGCAGCGGCCAACGCCGACCTGTACGGCGCCTATGAGAAGCAGGAACCCTGGCTTGGCTACCAGTGGGGCACCAACGACCCCGCTCTGCTCCTGGACCTCGTCCGGCTAGAGGAGCCCCCGTACAGCGACGAGTGCTGGGCCTCCGGCAAGGCCTGCGCATACCAGGACGCCACAATTCTAATTGGAATAAATACCGAAATAAAAGACAGGGCGCCCGATGTCGTTGACATGCTGGGTGAGTGGGGCTTCAACATCAACGTTTACAAGGAAGTAGCCGCCTGGCAGGACGACAACCAGGATGCCGGCATCAATGACGCCGCACTCTGGTGGCTGAACGGCAACACCGACGTATGGAGCAACTGGGTCACCGATGACGCCGCGGATGCCATCACAGAGGCTTTGGAAGCCAACGAGACACCGGACGGCTGGCCGACGGGGTAGTACACCGGATACGCACCACATAGACTACTCCTTCAATCACGACACTAAGAAGCCGGTCCTGCTTAGGCAGGACCGGCTTCTCGCTTGCCAATCGAACGGCTGTTCCGTAGAATTGGGATGCGCAGTGGACCAGTTCCTTGAATGGTTCCCAGGCGTTGAAGGCTGGGCCGTGGAAGCCGTTTTTGCCCATGAGGTGCAGGCCCTGGCGGATGTGACCGGGCCTTGAAGATCTTGCTGGACCAAGGCAATTCGCCCCGGCATCAACCAGAGCACGGCCGTCAATGTACGCCGCTACGTGGAAGAGGCCGCCCACAACCGGCGATTTCTGGGGTAAAGGGGTTGGTGTCAGCCGACCGCGTAGGGGCGGTTCGCGAACCGCCCCTACCGGGACGAACATGCAACCTAGATTTGGTATCCCACTCTGAATAACACCCACATATGACCCAGTACGACGAGCTACGACAAAGGATATTAAGTGCCCGGTCTGATGCCAATATCCGTTTCGATGACCTACGGCTTTTCCTATTGCGGTTGGGTTTCATTGAAAGAGTAGGCGGAAGTCACCATATTTTCAGGAAGGAAGGCGTCCGAGATCTGATAAACTTACAGCGTGACGGGAGTCAGGCCAAGCCTTACCAAGTGCGACAAGTACGGCAGGTTGTCCTGAGGCACCGACTTGAAGAGGTAGACTGATGCACAAGTACGAGGTCATCATCTATTGGAGCAATGAAGACGGCGCCTATGTAGCCGAAGCGCCGGAGCTTCCGGGATGCTCGGCCCACGGCGATACACATGAGACAGCTCTGAAGCACATCAACGAAGCGGTGGCCCTGTGGCTTGAAACTGCAAGACAGTTCGGAGACCCTGTTCCGGAACCAAAGGGCGAACGCTTGATGTTTGCGTGACCACGCTACCCCTAGCTAATGCCTTGGCCACCGGCAATCGTAGGGGCGGTTCGCGAACCGCCCCTACAGGGACGAACATGCATCGTGGGGTAGGTGACTCGATGAACCGCCAGTATGACCCAGGTCTCCGCCGCCGTAGGTCCATCCGCCTGAAGGGGTATGACTATGCCCAATCTGGGGCTTATTTCGTGACCATTGTTACCCAAGGCCGCATACCTCACTTCGGTGAGATTATGGACGGTGAAATGCTACTTAACGTTACGGGACTATCGGTTGCAGTTGCCTGGGAATGGCTGGCAACCCGTTACCCGCACGTGAAGCTGGATGAATACGTGGTCATGCCAAACCATCTGCACGGGATCATCGTCATGACTGATGAACGTAGGGGCGGTTCGCGAACCGCCCCTACAGGGCGCAAACCATTAGGACGCTTGGTAGCCGCGTTCAAGACCGTTAACAAAGCAGCTCAATCTTGT
Organism: Dehalococcoidia bacterium; assembly: GCA_965261605.1. Lineage (GTDB taxonomy): Bacteria > Chloroflexota > Dehalococcoidia > Lucifugimonadales > UBA2985 > DAOUJW01. Next base: position 326,162 of record OZ253466.1, read on the forward strand.
CCAAGGTACACCCGGTCAACTGCTCTGGCAGCGCAATTTCTACGAGCACGTCATCTGAAACGACGATGAGATGGACCGAGTCAGAGAGTACATCATCGGCAACCCTATGCAGTGGGAAATAGACACCGAGAATCCAGGTGCCGCCGTCAAGAGTGCTTAGTCGCCAGACAAAAGTAGGGGCGGTTCGCGAACCGCCCCTACCAAACGTGACATCTAGCGGCCGCCCAGATTAAAACGGCCTACTTCCTGCGCACGCTTCGCGATTGGGCCCTCTTCTATCGAATACTGATGCAATCGCAGGGCTGTGCTACGCCGTGGCGCACGGCTGGATAGACTATCCGGTCTAGCGCAAGGTCGCTCGACTACCTCAGAGGCCCCGTGATGATGTAGTCATTGGCCTTCCGGTCCGGCAGGCCGTGACAGGCCTGACACCCTGGCACCATGCCCTCATTAGCCACCGTTCCATCCGCCAGGACCTTCAGCCAGAACCAGTCGTTGTGCTCGGAGTTATATCCCGACTTCTTGTACATCACCGTGTTCGCGGCGAACTCCCCTTCCGGTGTGTAGTTCTCTTTGACTATCATGGCATCGTTGGGCATACTGCCCTTCTTGCCAGTGAGCGCGTCGTAGGCAAGCGGATTGAGGTAGGTAGTCAGGAGCATACCGTGCGGCTCCTGCCCCGTGTATTTCTCGCCCAGGCCGGGCCACAGATTCCAATCCTCGTTGTTCTGGTAGTCCACCTCTTCCAGATATGCGAGTACCGAGGCAGATGTGGTGTCGGGCAGCTCCGGCTCAGCCGAGGTGCATGCCGCCGCGGCAATGATGCCGCCTATGAGCACTAGGAATATAGCAGCGAATCTCATCCGGCGTCCTAGCATGATCGTCCTCCTATAGCCCCGCTCTATACTTCAACAACAGGGCCTCATTTTTGGAATATTATAACTATACTATAGTGGGTGTTAGCAAGAGCCTGATTCTGCTTTTGGCTGATTGCATAAAGCTCGGTCAAGCGCCTCCCACCTACTCCCCCCGCTCCTGCGAGCCGCGTCCCCACATTGGGTGGCGAAATGATGGATTGGCGTTTGAGTACCACGAGCGCTGGCCCGGCGGGGCCGCCGCGGTCACAACCTCAGCTGTCTCCGTCGACAGCGCGGGAGGCTGCCTGCGGACCGGCCAGGTCGTCGTCAGGCCGTTCAGGTGGCGCGCCAAGTCCAGCAGCGCGGCAAGGTTGTTCACCGGCAACAGATCGTCGATGTACGGCGCAGCGGCCTGCATACCCCGGGTCAGAGGCTCGTAGTCCTCGGCCCCGGCCAGCGGATTCAGCCATATCAAACGTCGACAGCTACGCTGCAGGCGCGCCATCTCGTTGCTCAGCGCTTCGGGCTCGCCCCGGTCCCAACCGTCGGACACTATGAGCACGATGGATCCCCAGCCCAGCGTCCTTCGCGCCCACCTGAAGTTGAACTCCCTGAGCGCCTCCCCAATGCGCGTTCCGCCCGACCAGTCTGGGACCGCCTTGGCGACCTCACCCACGGCCTGGTCTATGTCCCGCTGTCCCAGCTGCTTTGTAATACGCGTGAGCCGGGTGGCGAACAGGAACGCCTCCACGTGGTTCTCCAGCCCCTCATAGATGCTGTGAATGAAGTGGAGCAGCATCCGCGTGTACCGCTCCATCGAGCCGCTCACGTCGCAGATAACCACCAGTCTGCGTGGTTTCTCCTTCCGCCGCCTGGTCCTCAGGTGTAGGAGCTCGCCCCCGAACTGCGCGCTATCCCTCAGCGTCCTCCGCATATCCAGCGCAGGCCCCTTTCCCCGCTCCTTGCGCCGCCCTCGACGCACTCCGGGATTCCACTGCAGAGAAGCCATCAACTGCCTGGCTTGCAGCGTCTCCTCCGGCGTGAAATCCGCGAAGTCCTTCTCCCTAAGCACCTCGCGCGCGCTGAATGTACGCGTCAGGTCGACCCGGTCGTACTGCTCCTCCGGGTCTTGGGCTTCTGCATCAGATTCGCCCGTCGACTGTCCCGGCGGTGGAGGGCCGGCCTCCACTCGTCGGTAACGTCGCTGTTCGCCCATAGAGCGCAGGTCGAGCGATGACATACGGTCCTTGCGCTGGCGCCAGAACACCTCGAACGCCTCGTCGAAAATCGGAAGGTCGTCTTTTCGGTGCACCAGCAGCGTACGCAGCGCCGACCACACGTCCACCCGGCGCGATACGCCGATGTCCTCCAGCACACGGATCGCGTCCAGCATCCGCCCTTCGTGGACGTTCAGTCCAAGACGTCTGAGCAGGTGGCCAAACAGGAGCAAGTTATGGAGCAGATGGCCGGATCCGCCGCTAGCCACGCCTGCCACCGCGCCGCGTGCCGCGCTGCAACGCCCGGTTCAGCAGGGCGCGGGTCTGCTCTCCCCTCACCGTCTGCACGTCCTCCCGATACTTCAGCATGACGCCCAGCGTGTCGTCAATGACCGAGGGGCTAAGCTCATTCTCGTTCAGGCTCACGAGCGCCGCCGTCCAGTCGAGGGTCTCTGCGACACCCGGCACCTTGTACAACTCCGTTCCCCGCAGCTCCTGAACGAAAGCTGTCACCTGTTCCGACAGGTTCTGCGACGCCGCAGGCACCTTGCTCCGCACTATCTGCATCTCTTTATCAAAGTCTGGGAATTCGATCCAGTAATACAGACATCGCCGCTTCAGAGCGTCGTGGATTTCACGCGTCCGGTTGGACGTGATCACCACCACCGGCGGTTCATCCGCCGTGTACGTCCCAACTTCCGGAATCGTGATTTGAAAATCGGACAGCATCTCCAGAAGATAGCCCTCGAACTCTTCGTCGGCGCGGTCGAGTTCGTCGATCAGCAGCACAGTCGGGCCGACGCCCTCAAGGGCCTGCAGGAGAGGACGCTTGATCAGGAACTCCTCGCTGAACAGCTCCCTTTCCGCATCCTGTCGGTCGACTCCGCCGGAGGCCTCAAGCAGCCTGATGTGCAGCAGTTGGCGAGAGTAGTTCCACTCGTAGACCGCCTGGCTTACGTCCAGTCCCTCGTAGCACTGCAACCGTATGAGGCGCGCCCCAAGCGCGGACGACAGCGCCTTGGCCACCTCCGTCTTCCCAACGCCGGCCTCCCCCTCCAGGAACAGCGGGCGCCTCAGCTGCAACGCCAAGTAGACGGACATCGCCAAGCCACGGTCGGCGACGTACATCTCCTTGCGAAGCGCGGCCTGCAGGTCGTCAACCGAAGCGGGCCGGGTAAAGTTCACGGTCGTTTGCTCACGGGCTTAATCCTTAAGTGGCCACGCTTCTATTCTGTAAGAGCGCCGGTCTTCTTGCCCCGCATATATGCGCCAACTGCCCAGCCGATTGCCGGTATCCCTAGCACAACGGCTCCCCAAAGCGGTTGCTCCACCGCTACCGCGCCTATGACTAGGCCGACTATAGCTGAGACTCCGATGATGGTGGGCGCCAGCTTCCAGTACACTTCCATAGGCTTTAGCCACTTCGACGCGTCCCTGAACTGGTTATATGATTCGCGGTCCCTGCCATACTTACGGTAGTGTCTATACTCGACGTGAGTACGGGCACCCTTCTCTTTGTTGCAAGCTCGACACAACGCTTGCAGGTTCTCAACGGAGTCCGCGCCTTGCCTGGCAAGCGGCGTCTTGTGGTCAATCTCATAGTTGCCAATCCGCACAGATATCGGAGTTGAGCAGTAGGCGCACTCGCCCTGTTGTCCGGACAGTAGTTTGTCACGAACCTCCGGCCTACTGGTGAGATTGCTGCGCTTCGTCGGTTGAATTCGCCGCGTCTTGGCGCCAAGGGTTAGGACGATGGCAAGACTTACATCCAAGAACCAGAGCACACCCTTCTTGGTTAGTTGACCAAGACCTTTCATCGCCGACCTTTCTCCCGTGCTAGCCTGCGCGCGACACCGCAACTCCGAGAGCGCGGCGCAGGTACACCGCCGCCATCGCTTTCCTGTATTCCTCTGAAGCGAAGATGTCGCTCATCGGGTCGCCAGTGAAGTCGCCCGCAAGCGCCGCCGCAGCCGCATCCAGCGCGCCTTCGCTCAGGTCCGACCCCGTCAGCGCCGACTCAACGGACGACGCCCTGGTTGGCGTAGTCTCGACGCCCCCTATAACCACGCTCGCCGACGAGCAGCTTCCGCCCTGCACCGCGACGATAACCGCTGCGCCAACGACGGCGTAGCGCGAGGCGGGATGAGGAAACTTGACGTACGCGGACCCAGCGCCGGATGGGACGGATGGAACTGAGACGCCGGTTAGAATCTCGTTCTCTTGCAGCGCGTTCTCCAGCAGCCCCATCGCGAAATCGGACGCCGCTATGCTGCGCTCACCGCCGGGACCGCTGACGTTGTACGTCGCGCCCAGCGCCGTCAGGGCCGTCGGCGGGTCGGAGGCCGGGTCGCCGTGGGACACGTTCCCCCCGATAGTGCCGCGGTTCCGCACCGCCGGGTCTCCAACCATTCCGGTAGCCTCCGCCAGCAGCGACGCATGTTCCTTAACCAGGTCGCTTGACGCTATCTCCGCAAAGGTTGTCAGCGCGCCAATGGAGAGAGCGCCGCCGTTTGCAGTGATGCCCTTGAGCGCCTCAATGTGCCCGATGTCCACCAGAGCAGTGGGCATCGCCAAGCGCAGCTTCATCGCTGGAATCAGGCTATGACCGCCGGCCAGTACCTTGGCACCCTCATTGCCGGCGAGTAACTGCACCGCCTCGGCCACCGAGCCGGCGCGATGGTAGTTTGTCTGTGCTGGATACATGGCTAGCCTCCGTTCCGCGCGTTCTTGATAGCCCGCCAGACCTTCTCCGGCGTCAACGGCATATCGATACGGGTGATTCCCAAGGGCCGCAGTGCGTCCATCACCGCGTTGTAGACCGTGGGCGTAGAGGCGATGGTCCCGGCCTCGCCCACGCCCTTCACTCCAAGGGGATGGTGCGGCGAAGGAGTCGTGTTGGACTGCACCACTATGTCCGGCAAGCCGTCCGCTCGCGGCAGGGCGTAGTCCAGCATGGTCCCCGTCAAGGGCTGGCCTTCGTCGTCATAGACGACGCCCTCCCACAGCACCGGCCCCACTCCCTGAGCGACCCCGCCGTGTACCTGGCCCTCCACGATCATCGGGTTGATCTGCACGCCGCAATCGTCGACTGCGTAGTATCGCTGCAGATCGATCTGGCCCGTAGACGGGTCCACCTCCACGACCGCCAAGTGCGCGCCGAAGGGGTAGGTGAAGTTCGGCGGGTCGTAGAACGCGCTCGCCTCCAAGCCCGGCTCCATTCCCTCCGGCATATCCCAGGCTAGGTTTGCCATGAGAGCGATGTCCTGTATCGTCTTGTGCTGGTCGGGAGACCCTCTCACGAAGAACCGACCGTCCTCGTACTCAATATCCTCGGTGGCGGCCTCCAGCAAGTGCGCCGCCAGCGCCTTCGACTTCTCACTGATCTTGCGCGTCGCCAGCGTCACCGCCGCGCCTGAAACCGCCGTCGTGCGGCTGCCGTATGTGCCCCACCCCATCGGCGTCAGGTCCGTATCGCCGTGGATGACCTCGACGTCGTCCACGTCCACGCCCACCTCCCCCGCCACAATCTGGGCGAAGGTGGTCTCCTCACCCTGGCCGTGCGGCGAGGAGCCTATCATCACGTTCACCTTGCCCGTAGGGTGGAAGCGAACGATGGCGCTCTCCCAGAGCCCTCCCTGGAACCCGACCGCGCCCGCCACCTGGGAAGGGCCAAGGCCGCATATCTCGACGTATGTTGAGACGCCGATGCCAACGTATCGGCCCTCCTGGCGCGCCCGCTCCTGCTCCTCACGAAGCGAGGAGTAGCCCACGGCGTTCAGGCAGGTGTCCAGCGTGGCCTCGTAGTCACCGCTGTCGTAGGTGAGGCCCGTAGCGACATCGTGCCCGTTCTCGAACTTGGGGATCAGGTTCTTCCGACGCAACTCCACCGGGTCCTCTCCCAACTTCGCCGCGAGCAGGTCCACGAGACGCTCTATCAGCGTGGTCGCCTCCGGACGACCGGCGCCGCGGTAAGCGTCGACCGGTGTGCCGTTGTTGAACACCCCGTAGATGGTCCCGCTGATGTTAGGTATGTCGTACGCGCCCGAGTACATCAGCCCGTGCAGGATGGTCGGGACGCCCGGGCCAGCGGTCGAGAGGTATGCCCCAAGACCCGCGTACACCGTGGTGCGGAGGCCTGTTATCTTCCCGTCCGCAGTGGCCGACATCTCCACCTCTTCGACGTGGTCGCGGCCCTGGGTGGTGACCAGGTAGTTCTCGCTTCGGGTCTCAGTCCACTTCACGGGTACGCCCAGACGCATTGAGCAGAACGACGCTATAGCCTCGTCCGGGTAGTACGCGATCTTGCTCCCGAATCCCCCGCCCACCTCCGGCGCAATCACACGTATCTTGTGTTCCGGCACTCCCGTCACAACCGACGTGAGGAACCGCGCGATGTGCGGGTTCTGCGAAGTGCTCCAGAGCGTCAGCTCTCCCGTGACTCCCACCCACTGGGCGATAGCCGAGCGCGGCTCCATCGGGTTGGCGATGAGCCTCGGCAGCGTGATGACGTCGCTGACGGTAACGTCCGCGTCTGCGAAGGCCGCGTCTGCGTCACCTCCGGCCACTGCCCACGTGAAAGCGATGTTATTGGGAGCGTCGTCGTGAAGCTGCGGCGCTCCGTCTTGCGCGGCCTCCTTCGGGTTGGTGACGGCGGCCATCGGCTCATACTCCACCGCTATGTGCTCCAGAGCGTCCTCGGCCTGATACCGGGTCTCCGCAACCACAACCGCAATCGCGTCGCCGACGTAGCGCACCCGATCCTTGGCAATGGCGGGATGCGCGGGCGTCTTCAGGTCCGAGTTGGGTATCAGCCACGCGCAGGGTATCCCGTTAAGCGCTCCCTCCGTGTCTGCGCCCGTATAGACTGCGATGACGCCCGGTTGGTTCACGGCCTCGCTGGTGTCGACTGACTTGATGTTCGCGTGAGCGTACATGCTGCGAAGAATCGCCGCGTGTACCATACCGGGCAGCTTGATGTCGTCCGTGTAGGTCGCCCGCCCGGTGATGAGCCTGGGATCCTCACGGCGACGTATGCCGGAACCGAATATTCGTGTAGTCATGGCCTAACCGCCTCTCATCGCGCCGGCAGCGTCTTCAATCGCCAGAACGATATTCTGATAGCCGGTGCATCGGCAGATGTTGCCCTCCAGGCCGTGGCGTATCTCCTCGCGCGTCGGCGAAGGGTTCCTTCGAAGCAACTCATCCGCCGCCATAATCATTCCAGGTGTGCAGAACCCGCATTGCAGGCCGTGTTTGTTCCAGAACGCCTCCTGTAGCGGGTGCAGGTCGACTCCGTCCGAGAGCCCCTCGATTGTCCTGACGGAGCTGCCCGACGCCTGAGCGGCGAGGACAGTGCACGCCTTCGCCGCCACCCCGTCCAACTGCACCGTGCATGCGCCGCACTGGCTTGTGTCGCATCCCACCTTCGTGCCCGTCAGCCCTGCGTTCTCCCGGATGAAGTGAACAAGCAACTGACGCGGTTCAACCTCCCCGGTGTAAGTCTTTCCGTTGATGGTAATTTCCACTGGAATATTCACAATGCATCACCCCCATAGACACACTTTCCGGGGCCTTGCGCACGTATGCCCTGGTCGTGGGGAGTGTAGCAAAAGCAGCCTGTATTGACAAGGGAATGCACGCCTCAGACCGACTGGAGCGGGGGGTTCGATGGCTGGCGATGTGCCCCTGCACAATGCACGCGCTCCATGCTATAGTTCTCCCATGAAAATCAACGGGACATACCACTTCGACGCCACCCCCGAACGCGTCTGGGACGCTCTCCTGGACCCCGCCGTGGTGAGCGATTGCATCCCCGGCGTTCATAAATTCACCGCCGTCTCGCCCGACAACTACGAGATCGAGGTAGGCGTCAAAGTGGGCGTCTTCTCAGGCTTATTCAATGGCACGCTGGAAATCTCCGAAAAGGACGCCCTCTCTTCATACCGAATGAGGGTCAAGGGCGCCGGCCCAATGACTTACCTGACTGGCGAGGCCGTGGTTTCCCTCACGCCGGAAGGCGACGCGACCTCCGTCACCTTCGACGGCGACGTGACGGTAACGGGCGCGCTCGTGAGGGTCGGCCAGCGGTTCATGAGCAGCGCGGCCCAGTCCCAGTTCGACCGCTTCTTTGAGCGACTGCGGGAGAAGGTGGGGTAGGGACGGCAGCGGAGGGCCGCTCACAATTGCCAGGACGGCTCACTCCGGGATAGGTGTTAGAGCATCCGTTTAAGACACCAGCCAGCCTCTGCTCACACCTCTCAATCCCAGCACGAGGGGCATGATTTGGACGGTTTTGTGAACTGCATAGAGTCTAGCTCAGCATATTTCTCTATTCACGCGGGGATGGAGGTATCTGATCGAAGAATTAGGCACCTTCTTCGTTGCGATCGTTCTCGAAGTCATCTACCACAGGTGTGATAACCTCAACGAAACGTCGGAGTATATCGGCCAGTGCGCTGGCGAAGGGCTCGTCTAACGCTTCGCCAGCGCGTGATATCTCAATCACGCCATACTCTTCCACAAGCCGACCATCCATGTCCTCAACCTGATCAGTCCGCATTGTCTGATCGTCGTGGACTCTCAGACCCTCGAGCCAATGTTCCAAGCCTTCATTTCTGTCTTTCCGGTATGTAAATCCTGCTTGCGCGTGCCATGGAGCGGCACCGACCTCATCATTGCTCCGAAGCAGGCTGATGCGGTAGGACATATGCCAGTTGCCCCAGGGCGGGCGTGAGTACCACAAGTTATAGGAACGATAGCCGTAGCCGAGTGAGACAGCCCAACCGCTCTTCATGTCAGGCTTGAGTTCGTCATCCTGTAGGCTGCTAATGACCCGTTCACCAACTCCTCTAAGGAAGCGCGTAACATCGTCATCCGCCGTCAGATCGGTATGTGACGTCGACGGCGTTCCCGGAACACAGCTCCAAGGTTTCTGTTGAACCTCGCTGCCATCCGCTCGAATGATACGCCAACCTGCGCTCATAGGCTCAATATCCTTGCAATGCTCTATCTTTGCAGTCCGGATGCACTTGCCGTCTAAGACATAGCTGACGGCGGACGCGACTTTATGCATAGTTCCATCAGCAGATATTCGGTCTATGGCAAACATTCCCATCTGGATATGTCTATCCAACTCGTCATCGAACGGCCGCCCATGTACTGCCTCTGCCTCGGCCACGTCGAAGGACAGAATCTGTTCTACCGTGTGTCCCGCTACGATGATGTTGACCCATCGCACATTCACACCCCGAATCTGTCCGGTTTGTTCGGTTACCTCTGCGGTCATGACGCATTCCCCTTATCATTTAGATAGTCTAAAGTCAGCCTGGCACAGATCTAGGGAACATCTGAACAAGTCAGGAACGACGGCAATCCTCTGTTGGAATCGTGCTTGGCTGAGGCGTGGCCTGGAACATTCCAGCAACTTATTAAGAGGTTTCCTAGAGCGCCAGATTGCACCTCGGCACGAAAGTTCTTGGTTTTGTCCAAGATGGTCGGCCAGGCCAACGTTGAATCTGAGCGAGTAAAGTCCTATTTTCTAGGAGTCAAGAGTCCTACGAGCGCGCTCGACTTTAGTACCCAGGCTTTTCGCGGCATTGAAAAGGTAATTCACGCACTCGTTTGCTTGATCTCTTAGCTTTTGCCTTTCGTCTTGGTCCTTTTCCTTGACGAGACGATTGAGCCGGTTAGTTACTATCCACTTAGCACCTCGCCAGCTACTCCACTCTGTGCCCTGGATGTTGCGCACATGTTCCCACACTTCCCAATAGTCCACCCGTAGCTCTTTGCGGATTCCCTCGATGGTATTCCCGCCGCGAGCCATTTGTACGGCCCTATCTCCCCATACTGGAATAGTCATAACACCTCCTAAGTCTCAGTGAGTTCTGGATTTGATTACAGCGCCTAGCAGCCTGTCCGAGTAACCTCTGATGCCAACGATTGGCATAGTTAACGTGGTAATCGTATACGAATAACGTTTGCACTACCTTCCCAATAGTCCGTTTATATGTATGTTATGACATATATCGTCTTACTCGGACAGGCTGCTAGGGGAGAGAAATGTGGGCCAGCGTGGATTCGAAGCACGGACCTCAGTCTTATCAGGACTGCGCTCTAACCTCCTGAGCTACTGGCCCAATGCAGAGAAATAAGGAGCCGGAGAATCATCCCACCAATTCTATCAGGGATCTCCTGTATCTCCTATCTCCAGTCATGATTTCAAGAGGCGCTGAGGCCCCATGAGCCCGGACTCGCTCCCCGCACCTGACCGCTCAGGCGTATGCGACATAGCTCGCGACCGACTACTCGCTCACTCGAAGGGATTCAGTGTAGGGACTCCCGTCGGCTCGAAGTGGCGGACATTGCGGGTAACGACTGTCAGGCCGTGCTCCAGCGCCGTAGCTGCAATCAACAGGTCTGCGCCGTCGTGCCCAAGAGTCGCCGACAACCGTCCCCATCTACGCGCCGTAGCCGCATCTACGATAAGAATTCGGTCGCTGTACCATGCCAGCACCCGGTCCAACCAGAGAGCCAGTTCCCCGGCGAAAGATGGATCGCGTGGCTGCTGTTGCGCAATGCCGCGCTCTATCTCCCCCACGGTAACAACGCTTATGTACAAATCCGCTGTGCGCTGGGCCTCCACCCAACGGACAGCCCCAGGATGCCGTTCACGCCTGCGGAGCGCCGACAGCACGTCGGTGTCCAGGAGAAACATCACAGGTAGAATGACCGGGCGGTAATAGGCAGCCGCTTGAATTCCTGGTCGTCCTGCGGGATTTCAAGAAGCAGTTCCCCCAGAGTCGGAGCGTCGGACCTCTCTAGGCGGCAGAGTCGTTCGTACTCCTCCGCCGCCAGCACGACCACGACGGGCTGTCCCCGGCGAGTAACGCGCTGTGGTTCACCGGCTAGCGCGGCATTGACCAGGGCGCTGAACTTGTTCTTCGCATCTTGTAGAGGCCACTCCGCCATGACAAACTCCGGCTAGATGTTCTGGCTAGATTATACGGTAACTCGTGTCTGATTGTCACTACCGGAAAGCTGCCCAACGCCGACGACAGTTATCCCGAGTCCGGTTTCGGAATACGTTTTGAAAATGGAACCAAAAACCCAGCAATTAGTCCACCTTCCTGTTATCATAGGATGTCTTAATATGTGAGGAGATTAGATTTGACTGACTGCCAAAACAACGCCATTCGCAACCTGGCCATCATTGCCCACGTCGACCACGGCAAGACCACTCTGGTCGACGCTTTGTTGAAACAAGGCCAGGTCTTTCGGGACCACCAACAGGTGGGCGCTTTGATTATGGACACCAACCCTCTGGAACGAGAGCGCGGCATTACGATCCTGGCCAAGAACGCCTCGGTCTCCTACGGCGGTGTCCGGATCAACATTATCGACACGCCGGGCCACGCCGATTTCAGCGGCGAGGTGGAACGTGTCATGAATATGGCCGATGGCTGCCTGCTGTTGGTGGACGCCGTTGACGGCCCCATGCCCCAGACTACCTACGTGTTGCGCCAAGCCCTCCAGCAGAACGTTAGACCAATTGTGGTCATCAACAAGATCGACCGCCCTGAGGCCCGCGTGACTGAGGTGGTCGCGATGGTCCAGGACCTGTTCCTGAACGTGGTTACGAGGGATGACCAACTGGATTATCCGGTGCTTTACACCTCGGCCCGCCAGGGCTGCGCCACCACGGACCCGAACGTGCCAGGGGTGGATATGCAGCCTCTTTTCCAGGCGATATTGGACTCGGTGCCGCCGCCAACCGGCGACCCCGGCGCACCGCTGCAAATGCTGGTGGCGGCCTTGGACTACGACAACTATATGGGCCAAGTGTCCGTGGGCCGCATCTCCAATGGCACGCTCCGGCTACGGGATGCCGTGGCTCTGCTGGGCCGCGACGGCCAGGCAACCACCCACAACCTTGAGCGCATCTTCGTGTTCCGCGGTATGGAGCGAGTTGAAACACCCGAAGCCCACGCCGGGGACATCGTGGCTGTGACTGGCCCTGAAGACGTGTCCATCGGCGACACCATTGCTTCGCCGGAATGCCCTGAGGCCCTGCCGACTATCGACATCAACGAACCCACGGTGCGCATGACCTTCGGCGTGAGCAATTCTCCATTCATGGGGCGGGAGGGTGACCATTGCACTTCCCGCAATCTTCACGAACGGCTGGTTAGAGAACTGCGGACCAACGTCAGCCTGCGAGTGGATCCCACCCCCAGCGCGGACGTGTTCGTAGTCGCAGGACGGGGTGAGTTGCACCTGTCCATTCTGGTCGAGACAATGCGCCGTGAACAATTCGAGTTTCAGGTGTCCCGTCCCACACCCGTCACCAAGGTGATCGACGGCAAAGTACACGAGCCCTACGAAATTCTGAATATCAGTACTCATGAGGAGTATGTGGGTGTGCTGACCGAGTACCTCTCTGCCCATTTGGCTCAGCTCCGGGACATGCGGTACGACGAGAACGGTTACGTCCACATGGAGTACAAGATACCTACCCGGGGACTGATAGGATTCAACGCCTTCTTTCTTCGGACCACCCGGGGCGATGGAGTGAAGAGCAGCTTCTTCACCTCCTACGAGCCTATGGAAGGTGAAATCAGGTCCCAGCGCGACGGTTCACTCGTGGCGTCCGAGGGCGGCGTGGCTGTCACTTACGGCTTGCTCAACGCACAAGGTCGGGGCGACACCTTCATCGATCCAGGCATTATGGTCTATGCAGGGATGATTGTCGGCTCCCACCGCCGCGAGGGCGACATTGAGATCAACGTCTGCAAGGAAAAGAAGCTGACCAACATGCGGTCGTCGACGTCTGAAGTGACCAAGCGCCTCAACGCCACTGTGAGGATGAGCCTGGAGGAGGCCCTGTCGTTCATCTCTGACGATGAACTGCTGGAAGTCACACCCCTGAATCTTCGTCTTCGCAAGGCGGAACTCTCTGCCTTGGACCGTAAGCGTAAACGCCGAGACGGAGTCCGAAGCCGGGATTAAGCCATCTGTTTGCGCTCCCCGTGAACACTCAAGAAACGGACTCCCAGATCGGGGGGCCGCTTCCTGCGCCGACCAGTTACTCCTCCCGCTCCAGGCTGAAAAGCTCACTCGAAGAGGGACGTGGTGGCGGGCTTCGGCTTCCGCCTGCGGCTATTCGGCTTCACAGGCTCCTCCGCCGTGAACTCCGTACCGTAGCTGCCCGGAGTCGCTCAACTCAAAGTTGCGAGAACTCTCCTCAGCGCCGAACTGAACTCGCGCTTCTGCCAGCTCCGGACCTCAGGGCTATCGAGTTCGGAGTGCAAGTCGCGTGGGCGCCGAGCCAGGCGCTCCAGACTCACCGCCGGCCACAGCAGGGCCGAGTCCATAGCTAGTTCCTTGCCCAACTGGCTGCGCCACGTCTTGAGACTCTTGGAGCGAGTCCTGACCATCTCCCGCTCTGCTGGGCTCAATTTCTCTTCACTCCGCGTCGGCCTCGGCCGAGTCACTGGGCCAGACCTGATCCCTTGGTGGATGGCGGCTTTCAGGCCTCTGTTGGCAGGGGTATGACCGTACCGGCCCAGCCCTTTGACGGCCGAGAGGTCGGCCTCGGGCTCGGACGACAGCTGCACCAGCGCGGAATCCGGTATCACCCTGAAGAACGAACGGTCGAGATGCTTGGCCTCTTGTTCGCGGAATTGGTACAGAGAGCGCAGTATAGCCAAACTCCTCCCGTCCAGATCACGGCTACCCTTGATCGAAAGGAAGGCCAACTCGCGTTCGGGAGGAGTATGCCTCACGTTCTCCATACGTGCGAACTCCTCCTCCGCCCATGCGAGCCGCGACAGCGTCTCCAGCCGCGCCGAAAGTGATTCGCGGACCTGCAGAAGGTGCAGGACGTCGTCTGCTGCGTACTTCAGCGCTTCAGGGCTTATAGGCCGCATCGTCCAGTCTGACCTCTGGAGTTTCCGGTCCTTGACCAACTCCACCCCCGCGTGCTCTTCCACCACGGACTGCAAGCCCAGCTGCTCTGAGCCAACGAAGGCGGCGGCAATACTGGTGTCGAACAAGTTGTTTACCCGGAATCCCCAGTCCCTGTCGAGGCTACGGAGGTCGTAGTCGGGGGCGTGGAAGACCTTCTCCACCGATCGGTCACCGAGAAGTTTACCAAGCGGTCGGACATCGTCTATTGCCAACGGATCGACGATGAAGGCGGTTTCGGTTGATGCGAGCTGCACGAGGCAGACGCGCTCGTGATACCTGAAGAACCCGTTCGACTCGATGTCGACTGCTACTCGCGGCGCCCTCGATATATGATCGACGACTTCGGCGAGGCGTGATTCCCCGGTTATCAACTCAATTTGGCTCATCTACGTAGTCAGTAGCGTAAGTTATAAGTGGTTGCTCAGTCAAATGCTACCACCGTCCAGGGCGGGTCCCTCTACCGCGGTCTACCGTGGCACCGCCCGCCCCGGCGCGCCGCCGAGTTCGAGGTGATGGTCGACGAGTTCCCGCAGGCCCAGGCGCTGGGCGAGGGCGGCCTCGCATCCCGCTGCCGGGCTGGCCGGACGGCGATACGCCGGGAGCTAAGGTGACTTTAACGTACTCTATGCCGTAGCGCTCTCAAACGGTATTCAACCTGAAGGCTGACTACCCGTGCCGTATTTCTTGTCAAACGCTCGTAATGCATCACGAAAGCATTCCATCGGGGGACGAGAAAGCCCGCCACCTATGATTGGGTACCCCGGGTCTTTATGTGCTATGGCCGTGTCTACGATAGGAAGAATCCCAGTTTGAACTACTTTCCGGATATCGATCCCCACAGCTGGTCCTTTGAAGTCGAGGGCCGGTATCGGAAACTCTGGACTCAGATCCACAGTAATGTCGCGCATGGCGTGGGTGTAGCCCACGGCTTCTTCCAGCGTTCCACCAACCAGGGGGAGGATTCCTGGGGCGCTGCCCAGTAAGAACCCACCTAGACCCAACGTCTCAATAATGGCAGAATCTCCCATATCCCGGCCGGCGTCACTTCGGCCGAATCCGGGCAGAAATATCCCATCAAGCACTGGAGCACGAGCAACAAACCATTCAGAGTCTAGGCCACTGACCTGGATACCGACCTGGTAACCATTCCTGGACATTACTGTCACCACAGTGGAGTAGGGAATCCCCTTCGCGGTGTCCGCTGTAGATTTTGCCGATGCCATTACAAGTCCCATATAGAGCAACTCGTGGCTGGCCATAAAGTCGATCGTACTGAGCAGGTCATCCTGAGGAACGTCCGCTTTGATCATGGGAGCGACAATCGCATTCGCAAACATAGAAGTCGCTGCAGTCGTGCGGTTGTGTAACTCATCGCCCATCTGTAGCGCTTTCGCTGTCAGCGGTTTCAAGTCTAGACCGCCGATGTGCCTAATCCCTTTGGCGATTGAGGGCGCCCAGACGTCTCTCCACATTCGCAGCTCCTGAATGGCTTCCTCATCGAACGCGCCAAACTGCTGCCTGTCCTCTACCAGCCGGCAGTAAGCCCTATTCCCAAAGGCTCGGTTCTCCACGACATAGACTGGCAGCGATTTGGTGATTGTACCGGCCATGGGGCCCACGGCGGAATGGTGATGATTGCAATCCAGCGCAACGTCTCCGCTGCTTAAGAGTCGCTCAGCCTCCTCTCTTGAGGAAGCCCACTCCTCGAATAGCGCCATTGCTATGCAGGCGCCCTTCTGGGCACCGCTCATGTGCTCCCAGTCAACCGGGGGTCCCGAGTGCAGAACCATCCGGTCGTCCAGCCCCGGTACAACATCTCCTGCCTGGCATACATCAACGAGGACCGGATCGGCCCGGTTAATTCGGTCAAACGCTTCGCGGTTCGCCTGCTCTATCTTCTCTTCTACAGTAATAACACCGTACCTCCTGTCCTCAACATTTATTTCAAACCTGCAACATTCCGGTCGACTGTCCTACGCGCATATCCCACCTTCATACGATCCCAACCCTGGTTGTCGCCATATCGAGTCCATGTTGCTAGCCCGATCCCCCTCTACCGGATTACGACTGCGTGGAACGCCATACCAGGGAAGATCATGTCTGGGATTCAAGTGCAGACGCCAGAGCGAACAGGATGCCATCATCAAAGGGAGAGGCTACCATCTGAGCGCCAACCGGCAGTCCATCTGGCGTGAAGCCGCTGGGCACTGAAATCGCCGGGACTCCTATGAAGCTCCAGGGAATACAGTTGGTGGAGAGAATTATCAGATATGCGTCTGCATCCTCCAACTTTGGGGCCGCAACCTTGGTCGTGGGCATGATGAGAGCGTCAAACCCTGACAGATGGGCTAACATGCGTTCCTGAAACTCGGACCGGAAACGCTGCGCGTTTATATAGTCCATGGCCTTAACCTTGGACGCCTCATCCAACTGCTCAAAGACCGGACGGGTGTATTGAGACCTTGCATTGGAAAAAGATTGGTGGTAGGCCGCCGCTTCACTTCGGCTTACGATGAGCCCGAGAGATGTCGCCAGGCGGTAATCCTCTGCCGATGGAGTCTCAGTTTCTACCACTTCTACACCTAATGAGGATAGGGTTTCTACGGTCTTGCTGAAAGCTGCAAGCACGTCCGGATCAACATCCTTCAAGCCGTTTACTGCCAAACCCACACGCAACCCGCGTACATCGCGGTGCAGGTAGTCCGTGTAGTCGTCCCTGGGACGATCTAAAGACGCAGGGTCCTTGGGGTCAACGCCTTGAAGCGCGTTCATCATATGCGCCACGTCCTGAGCGGTCTTCGCCTGAAGACCAGCGTGGTCCATGCTCCAGGAGAGTGTAATAATGCCGTCTGTGGACACGAGTCCGAAGGTCGGCTTGTAACCCACAATGCCGCACAGCGCTGCGGGAACACGGATGGATGCCCTAGTGTCAGAGCCCAGGCTCAGAAAACTCATCCCGGACGCAATAGATATGGCGGAACCTCCGCTGGACCCGCCCGGGTCTCTCGTTGTATCCCAGGGATTCCGGCTCTGGGAAGTGGTCACGCCCAGAGCAAACTCGTGAGTATGGACCTTGCCCATCACAATCGTACCCGCCTCTTTGAGGAGCCGAACCGGGGTGCCATCGTCCTCTGGTATGTAGCCCGCCAAGACCTTGGAACTCGCTGTGGTGGGCATTCCTTTAACGTGCACAATATCTTTCACGGAAATGGGAATGCCATGCAGAGGCCCCCGCAGCGCCCCTCTTTCCCGTTCCCGGTCAAGCGCATTTGCCTCCTCCAATAATGCAGCAGCAGGAGCTACGTGAACAAAGGCATTGAGCACCTTGTCTTTGGATTCAATTGCGGCCAACGCTTCTAGCACCAGCTGTGATGCAGAAGTCGAACCCGCTGCCATGCGACTTGCAGCTTCGACCAGTGTTCCCTCTTTGGCGTGGCCGGGCGTAACCCTTGGTAAGGCCCTCACGTCACGGCGATTAGGGTCCTCATGTCTCGCCAGTGAGTATATGAATGCAGGTCGACGGGAAAGGCCATCGACTTGATATGCCTGAAGATCGGCCAACGCAGCTTGAAAATCGTCTCGTGCAGACATCAAATGCTCCCTAGATTGTTATGCCCAGCGCTGTCAGAAATTGCTTGGAATCAGCTACTGCGCCAAAGACTCCGCCCTGCATCTTGATCATCTTCAACGATGATTCATAGTTCCCTTCGTCAGTGGCCCCAGTACAATCGGAAAGAAGAAGACACTCGTAGCCGCGGTCATTTCCTTCTCGCATAGTGGTATGGACGCAAACGTCCGTAGTGATGCCTGTCAGCACCAGGTGTGTGATGCCGCGATTCCGCAACACCAGGTCCAGGTCCGTCGCAGTGAAAGCGCCCTTAGTGGGCTTGTCTATGATCATCTCCCCTTGTATAGGAGCAAGTTCATCAATGATCTCCCAACCCTCTTCACCGCGGATCAAAATCCGACCACATGGGCCTGGATCGCCGATACCAGCGCCAATCTGCTTTGACCGCCATAGTTTGTTGGGCGGGCAGTCGGACAGGTCCGGCTTATGGCCTTCCCGAGTGTGGATCACGGTAAGTCCTTTGGTAGCGCGACAGGCTTCCAGCACTTTACGGGTCGGAGCTATACCGCGACGGGTTGCGTTTATATCGTAGCCCATAGTGTCAACGTACCCACCGGGGCCACAGAAGTCATGTTGCCAATCTATCAATATGAGCGCTGTTTTGGCAGGATCGATATCGCCATCATATGGCCAGAGATAAGGTTCTGCGCCAATTACCTGCGCCATTAGCATTAGTGCCCTCCTTTGTTGACATCTCACCGCCTCAGCCCTTTTTGTGGGACTGAGACGGTGAGTGTCGTAGAATCCGCCGGTTAGTTCGTGCTTCCTGAAATACCTTCGACCAGCCAGTCAATAATCTGGAGCTCTTCGTCAGCCGGCGATTCCCCGGCAGCAATGCGGATAGTACCGCTCTGGTCAGATATAGGTCCAAGGAACGGCTGTATACTGCCGTCACGCAAACCTTCAACTGTGTCCAGCACCTCTTGCTGGATATCCGCCGGGACGTTTGCGCCAAAAGGCGCCAGCTTTACAAACCCCTCTTCAAGGCCGCCAAAGAAGACGTTGGTCTTGTACGTGCCGTTCCTGATTTCAGTCATCAACTCAGTGTAAACCGGGCCCCAGTTCCAGACCGCGCCGGACAGCCACCCATTTGGCGCCGCAGAACTGGCATCCTGATGGTAGCCCGTAACAAATATGTTGGCGCGTTCCGCTGCCGTGGTTAAAGTGCCTGTGCAGTCTTGGTGCTGGGTAATCACGTCCACCCCAGCGTCCAACATGGTTTGCGCAGCCGCGGCCTGCTTGGCCGGATCGCACCAGTCACCGAGCAGCACGAATGTTGTACTGACATCCGGATTCACAGAGAGGGCGCCCAAATGGAATGCATTGACGTTGAGCAGCGTCTGAGGGATGGGAAACGCAGCGACGAAACCAAGCTCGTTGGTCTTGGTGGAACGCCCCGCAGCTTGGCCCATGGCGTACTCCAACTGCCAGATGTTGCCGAAGTATGCTCCGTAGTTTGGCGTGCTCTCCAGGTCCCCCTGGTGGAGAAAGATAATCCCGGGATGCTGCTCCGCAAGTTCCTTCGTGGCATCCGAGTATCCGAAGCTGGTGGCGAAAATCACCTTGGCTCCCTGCTGAATCATCCCTTCCATAACCGATTTCACCTGAGCGGTCTCCGGAATGTTCTCAGCGTACAGTATCTCCACATCCGGGTGCTGTTGAACGAGAAACTGGCTACCTTCATAGGCGGCCTGATTGTATCCCAGATCCTGCTGAGAGCCTACAAAGATGAAGCCGATCTTCAGTTTCTCTCCAGCAGCCAAAGGCTTGGCCGCGTCGGCGTACTCAGAAGCAGCTTGGGCCGTGCTGGTGTTTATGGCGTTCTCAAAGATCCTGGCGAACCCCGCCGGGGAGCCTCCGCCCAGGTCTTCGGTAGTCGGAACGTAAGCAACTGCAGATACAGTGGGAGCCGATGTCGATGTGGCCTGCGGGACAGCAGTGGCAGGCGTGGTGGGAGTGGGATCGTCACCTCCGCACGCAATCGCCAATACCAGGATGGAAATCATCGCGACCAGAAGCATGGGGACCTTGGAATTTAATGTATGGAACAAGCTAAATCCTCCTAACATCAGGTAATCTCTACTAAACAATTTGGTGTTGCGGTGCAACTTCAGAGGGGTACGATACCGAATCACCCCCCTTCCTTCAGAACGCGTTTGAGACCCTCAGGCATAGCTCGAAGGGTCGGGCCGGTCCAGATAGCCAGTACGCCCAGGGTGGTGATATAGGGCAACATCTGAAGATAAAACGGTGATACCGGCGCATCAACGGTCTGGAGCTGCAACTCCAGGCCAATGGCTGCGCCGAACAGAAGCGCTCCGGCCATGGCTCGGAGCGGCGTCCACATGCCAAAAATCACCAGCGCCACAGCTATGAATCCCCTACCGGCCGTCATCCCTTCGGACCAGGACTGTGTAAAGGCCAGGGAAAGCTGAGCGCCCCCTATGCCTGCAAGGATTCCACCCATAGCAATGGCTGCATATTGCACTACCGCCGTATTTCGCCCAGCCGCATATGCTACCTCCACGCTCTCTCCCACTGCTCTAAGACTCAGACCCCAACGCGATCGGAAGAGCACAAACCACAGCACTGGCCCCAGGGCATAGGCAATGTAGGCAAGTATATCCTGGTGAAAGAGCGCCTCACCGATGATGGGTATCCGGGAGAGGAGCGGAATGGATATCTGGTCGAGTCCGTCTATGCTGACTCCTACATACGATCGCCCAGCCCAAGACGTAATCCCAGCTCCAAGCATGGTTATAGCCAGCCCGGTAGCCAACTGATTAGCTCTACGGTTGATCACCATAAACGCGAACAAAAGGCTCAGACTGCCACCTGCCAGTGCCCCGGACAGCACCCCAACTGCTTCGCTCCCGGTCTCAGCCGCTGCGATGAAGCCGAAGCATGCACCCATGAGCATTGCTCCCTCAACCCCAAGGTTGATCTTGCCCGAACGCTCGGTTATGACCTCTCCGTATGTGGCATACATCACCGAGATACCCGGACCAACCGCGCCGGTGAGCACTCCTTTGATGACAAGCCAGAAGGTGTTCAACGGCTGGTCACCGCGCGATGACCGAACCCCAGGACCATAAAGAGGATCAACGCAATGAGAATATTGGAGGCTCCGGAGGGGACGTCCGCACTGAACTGAAGCAGGTCTCCACCAACCACCACGAGCGCCAGCAAGAAACCGGCGCCAATTATAGCGAGGGGGTTATGTCGAGCCAACCAGCTCGCCAAGAAACCCAGGAACCCAAGATTGTTGGATATCTCAGGCCGCAGGTGATGCTGCACACCGGCAACCTCTATCATACCTGCAACCCCGGCTATGCCACCGCCTGCCAGCATCGCTACCAGCAGGTATCGGCCCACGGGTATTCCCCTCCTCTGTGCTGCATCAGGGTTACCGCCAATGGCCCGGATATTGTACCCCCAGCGTGTCTTGGCAAACACAAAGTACAGGACAAAGACGGCAATGACCGGCAGTACGAATCCCCAGTGGAACCGTGTGCCGCCAATTGCCGGAAGGATCGCACTGGGGCTGAAGTTGGCGGTGTATGGGTAGCCGAATCCGTCCGGGTTCTTCCACGGGCCGAACACAAATACGTTGACAAGCAATATCGCAACAAAGTTAAGCAGCAGCGTTGAAATGACCTCGTTAACATTGCGCCAGTATCGGAGTAACATCGCCACGCCGGCCCAGGCCGACCCACCGACAAAACCCGCAAGCACCATGAACGGGATTGTTATAAACAGAGGCCCGCCGGACGCGTAGAGCGCCACCCCAGTCGCGAGCCACGCACCAAAGTGAAGCTGGCCTTCGCCGCCGACGTTTATCAGACCCACACGCGCAGGAAGCGCGGTGGCAAGGCCCGCAAGCACGAAAGGGATCATCCGGACGCCAATCTCACCCAATCCGCTCTTGCTCCCAAGGGTGCCGTTATAAACCTTGCTGTAGGCGTCAAGGACATCGCGTCCCATAAGCGCAAGGAACAGGCCAAAGAGAGCAATGGCAACAAGAATCAGCCCAATGTTACGGGCCAACACAGGTAGGACGCCCCCACTGTTGAACCAGGACATTGGAGAGAGGAAAATGTGCTGCGTCATTCCTAGTCCAGGTGTCCGGTCATCAACATGCCTACCTGGTGCGCAGAGGTATCAGCCGGGCGGGAATGACCAACCACCTCCCCACGATGCATGACCATAAGCCTGTCACTAATAGCGAATAGCTCATCCAGGTCCTCAGATATTAGGACCGTTGCGGATCCGGCCTCCCTTGCCTTTAAGAGAAGAGCGCGGGTTATTTCCGCAGTCTTCACATCCAGACCGCGTGTTGGGTAATACGCAACCAGGACCCGCGGATCTCGAGTTAGCTCCCTATTGAGCACTACACGCTGCATATTCCCACCGGAAAGTGTACCGACCTCCAGGCCGGGCTCCGGCATGGTCATTGGGAAGGCGGAAAACGAAGCATCAATCCGTTCCCGAATGGCCCCCCAATCCAGGAAGACATTCTGGTTTGCAAAGCTGTGAATCTCTCCCAACACCATGTTCTCTTCCACCCGCATATCCGGCACAAGCGCCATTCCAATAGCGTCTTCCGGAATATATCCAACGCCCGCGTTAAGGATGGCGGAAACGGACCATCCTTCCACATTCCTGCCATGTAGTATCACAGACCCAGACTGCTTGCGATGCAGGCCCAAGAGAACTTCCCCAATCTTCTCCTGGCCATTACCAGACACTCCCGCGATGCCCAGAATCTCACCAGGACTTACACGAAAACTAAATTGCTTGAGGCTAACTCCCTGATCCCCAGAAGGTGTAGTAACGTTATTGAACTCCAGCGCAATCTGAGTTGCCACCTTCTCAGCTCGGTTATCCTCAACACGCACAGCTTGTGGTGGAGCGCTGCCTATCATCATGGTTACCAACTCTGCAGTTGTTGTCTCCTTCGGTGAAACAGTGCCCACCACCGCTCCATGTCTCAGGACGGTGATTCTGTCTGCCGTGGCCATTACCTCTCGAAGCTTATGAGTTATAAAGAGGATTGCGTATCCGTCCGCCTTCAGCTCATCGAAAACCTTGAACAGCCCTTCAACCTCATGGGGCGCGAGGACGCTGGTAGGCTCATCGCAAATAAGCAGACGAGCATTCGCAATAATGAGTTTGATAAACTCCACCTTCTGTCGCTGGCCCATTGACAGAGATCCAACTCTTGCGCTTGGGTCAACCTCTAATGCGTACCTATCGGAAACCTCTTGTATCCGTGCCGAGAGAGTCTTGTGGTTCAGCACCATCCCCTGGTCCGGCCAGAATAGCGCTACGTTCTCCACCACAGTCATGGCAGGTACTAGAGTGAAGTTCTGGAACACCATGCCTACTCCTGCGCGTATGCTATCCTGAGGTGAACGGAACCTGGTCTCCTTACCATTCATTCGGATCGTGCCCGCGTCAGGCTGGTAGTACCCGTAGATGATTTTCATCAAGGTGCTTTTGCCGGCCCCGTTCTCTCCCAGTATGGCATGCACCTCTCCGTGTTTGAGTTCCAGATCAATGGCATCGTTAGCCATCACACCAGGAAAGCGCTTGGTGATGCCCTGCAGAGATAGCAGCGGCACGGTTGCCACTTCTGCCTCCTCACTGGCACGGGGTAAAGAAACATCCTCAATGATCTGAGAGTCAGATACTAGAGGAAGGTCAAGTTCATCGACAATGCGCTTGTTGCGCCACGGGACGTTAATCATAGCTTGCATTCCTTAAGACATAGAAATAGATGCAAGAGTATAGTAATCGTGAAATATCTCACAATTGTTACCGGGGTGTTACATAATTGTTACGCAGACTATTCTCGTCCCAAGTTGTCGACCAGTGGCGTCCGTTGTAGAACTTCAGCGCGCTAGATTGGATGGCATGTTTACCGAGGGGGGATGAATCTATAGTTCGCATCTAAAAAACCTACCGATAGCGCCGTCTCGTTCCAGACTGCGCCATTCCTGTCGAGAATCAGGCGGGATACGCGGCATTTATCCTGTGCATTTCACGCCTTTTCCGCTGTGTTGTCCCTTATAACCGCTCGAAGGGGAGATGCACACGGAGGTCACAGCTAGTGAGCAGTAATATATGCGACTATGGAACCCTACTACAGGGAGCAGTGATAACCTGAAGCTGCGTGAAGCACTGTCTACCGTACAAAATGGTGGGCCCATCCGCTCTGGAAGTAACGGCGGTATGACTCCAGCTTGGCGGGAACCCGCTTGGGTGTAGTGGCACGGCGCTCGTACTCCAGAAAGTAGGGGCGCCACTGGCCCCTGTATCCCAGTTGGAAGGATGCGTCGGGGTGAACCACGTAGTTGGTCCCCATGTACCAGTAGCCGGCTGAGGAACGGGACACGGGCAGCAGATCCAGCAGCTCGTAGCCGGGGGTGCGAGTTACCTCTGCTGTCAGGGCTGCGGCGAAGTCCGTGATTCCCGAGTGGTGTTGTAGCTGAGAAGCGATGGCTCGCACGGAAGCGCCGTAGTATACGTCAGCTTTGCCCCCCTGTCTTGCTTACGGCGTCGTGTGCCAGTCTTGGCGCTCCTCCGGGCCAGGGTAAGGGACACGGAGGCACGGTCACGGCGAGACAAGTAAGTCAGGCCGTCGTCGGTGAGGGCGTATAGTTGGCCGCCGCCACCACTCGCTGGTCGGCCTTACTCGCGTAGAGTATCTTATGCAGCGCCACCAGGGCCTGGTCTTCTCCAAACTGGCCCATTATCGCGGACGGTCTACACACCTGCCCAACCGGAGCCGTTGAAGAACCATCGGCCGCGCCGTCAACTCAGCCGGGCTATCAGCGCGTCCTCTTCCGAGAAGTCATATTCGCGTTGCTTGTCCAGCCCCTGTGCCATGAACCACTCGTAGGTCTGCTCCACCGCCGACTCAAAGGTATAGAACGGCTCATATCCCAGATGATCCCACAGCTTCCCGATACCGAAGAGAGTGCTCTCGTCCCAGCGATGGATGTAGGGTGCGAGCCGCTGAATCAGGGGCCTCCGCATCTCCGGCGATGCCGAGTCCATGACCTCAGCGGGCACGAAGACCTTGTCAGCCTCCACTCCCACGGCCTTGGCGCAGGTATCCACGTACCCCTCATCGCTGAAGTAGTCCTTTCCCGTGACGTTATAGATCTCTCCGTACGTTCTGGGGTTAAGGGCCATCATGCGCAGCGCCCTGGCCAGGTCGTCCACGTGGCCGACCTGGCCGAGCGTGGCGCCCCGGCCCGGCACCAGTATCTTGCGCCCCCTCAGCAGGCGTACGAACATCCTCTGCTCCCTGTCCAGGATTCCGTTGTCCGGCCCAAAGACCATGGAGAAGCGGGCAACCGTGATAGGGAATCGGCGCTGCCTGAACGCCCTCATCAGAAACTCCTCGCAGATGAGCTTGTTGCGCCCGTAGTCGGACTGGCGGGGAGTGCTGTCCACGGGAAAGTCCTCGTTTATGGGCAGAATGTTGGAGGCGGCGTATACGACTGTGGAGCTGGCGAAGACGTAGTGCCCAGTCCGCCCCTCGAATATGTCAACCATGCTCTCGACGTCCTCCAGCACGTAGGCGCTGATGTCGAATACCACGTCGAACTCCTCAGACCCAAGCGTCTCCTTGAGCTGCGACACGTCCTTCCGATCGGCGTAGAGACGGCGCACCTCCCTGGGCAGCCGGGCCTCCGTGACGCCCCTGTTGAGCGTGGTGACCGTGTGCCCGCACCGCACCAGCTCCTGGACGAGGTGCAGGCCGTTGAATCTTGTGCCTCCCATGACCAGCGTTTTCATGTACTACCTCCTGTCCGCTATCCGACTGCGGCGGTCCCCGCGCTGCACGCCAGCGGTCCGGTGCGGCCCAGCGCGGACTCTACGAGGATGACCCGATGAACGGCTCCATTCTAGCCTGCGAGAGGGCCGCAGTCGAGAGGAGGCCCAAGCCCTGAGCAATCCCAGCCCGCTCACGTGGTTCACTTCGGCAGGCTCAGGGCAAACCCTGGCATCAGCATGAGCGGGCTGGAATACACTACGCGTGGGTACCGTGGAAGCCGTTCATTCCGCTTATCCCAGTATCAAGTGCGGGGCCGGTTGGCGATAGGCCGAGCCAGGCTGAGCCGGTGCGACGCCGAACCGCCGATTGTATCGTGGCAGGAAGTCCGGCAGCATCCTGGTAACTCGCATCGTTAACTCCGCCGCCATTACCGACGCCGCGTGGCTCTGGCAAATTTGGACACTCACTTTGCTCGCGTCGGCCTTACTGCCACATTACCCCTTCGCAACAAGGGGTTTCCGTCCGAGTTTCTAGTGGATATCCCGATTGGGTTCCCAGGCCTTCCGGAAGCCCAATCGGATATACTAATGTCCAACAAGGCTAAAGGAGTGGTAGGAACGTTGGGAGAGCGATCGGCTCAGATAGGCGTGCGGGAAGCCGAATTGAATTGTCAGCAGATTCTTGGGCTTCCTCTGCAAGATTTTATGGTGCAGTGGTAGACGTGATGAAGTGGCAACTTAACTTCGACCAGTCCCTCCAACATCCATTTGATTTGGCCAAGAGCTTGAACGGGACACAGGATTTCCGCTGGCGTAAGCTGGGCTATGGCTGGTATTCCTGTGTGCTGGGTGGAAACCCGATTCACATTCGGCAAAGCGACCACGGAGTGGAGTACCGGGCTCACTCCGAACTTAATGCCCTGTTGAGTGCTTACTTTCGCCTGGACGACGAGATTGAGGTCATCTACGCTTGCATCTCCTCCCGCGACGACAATGTCGCCGGGCTGGTGAAGGATTATCCGCATCTGCGCATCATGCGGCAAACGGATCACTGGGAGTGCATGGTTGCCTACATCTGCTCGTCCAATAACAACGTAGACCGCATCAGCAAGATCATCGAGAAAATAGCGGGGAATCTCGGAACGCCCGTAGAGCTGGACGGCGAGGTGCGCAATACCTTCCCCACGCCAGAATTGGTGCTCGAAGCGGGTGTAGGTCCATTAGAGGAGTTGGGTCTGGGCCTCGGCCGCCATTCCAAGATAGTCGACGCTGCCCAGCATATATGCGATGGCAAACTGGACCTGAGTCGTTTGGCGCAACCGCAAGTACCCTACGCGGAGGCGAAGGGGCAGCTGATGGAATGTCACGGCATTGGTCCCAAGGTCGCCGACTGCATCGCCCTGTTTTCTTTGGATAAGATGGAGGCTTTCCCGGTAGATGTGCATATGCGTCGAGCAGTGGAAGGTTACTTCCAGAGCCGGGGTCGGCCCAGCGACAAGTCGATAGTCAAGTGGGCACAGGACCGCTTCGGAGAGTACGCAGGCTATGCCAATCAGTTCCTGTTCCACCAGCAGTTCAATGCACAACAATAGAAGCACGAGTCTCTTGGATAATGAATCGCGCCATGCCGATGTCAATCGACGCTATGCTTCACGGGCATGGAGGAACCCCTATCTGGCCGCGCCGTGGGAACGTCACAGAGGCGCATTGAAAACCGTCTACTCCGATGGCGCCTTGAGCGCGCCCGGCGCCGGTAGGGGTTTGATAATGGAGGACTAAATGGCCGAACCGACGACGGAACAGTGGCAAGACTTGCACAAATCATTCATGGACTACTGTGAGGCGGCGCCTTGGCAATGGCTAAACGACATGGATGTTCTGGCAGTTGAGGACCCATCTGGGGAGTACAAGGGATACTGCGCGGTCATGGGTAGCGGCGAGATGGAATACGGACTGTCCGTACATATCGGCGACGAGGGCCTGGCTGGCTATCTGGCGCTGATGACGGGAGAGATTGAACCCGAGTCGTCGGAGGCGTTCGACCGAATGAATGCCCTGTCGGCCATGCTTGCTGACAGGGAAGACCTGGACACAACGGATCGCGCCCTCATACGTAGGTTGGGCCTCAGGTACCGGGGGCGAGGAAGGTGGCCTCTGTTTCGCAGTACCGCCACAGGCTACATGCCTTGGTACCTGAACTCAGACGAGGCTGTGTTCTTGACAATGGCGTTGAGAAACGTGACGGACGTAGCGTTGAGGGTGGCAGGTGGAGAAGAGGTCCTCTACTCGGAAAGCGACCCCAGCCTGATCCTGACCCGTGTTTTTCGGGGCGGCGCGTGGCAGGACCAATGGCAACCCTTCAGACCACCTCAAACAACTGCGCCTGTTCCAGGCTATCCTGATTTGGAGCGGCTTCAACAGTTGGCTCGGTCGAAGTCCAAGGGACCTTCGGTCTGGGAGTTGAGTACATTCTATCTCCACACGCCGATTCAGGAGAAGAGAGGGGAACGACCCTACTTCCCAGCGATTGTCCTTGTCGTCGACAGGGATTCTTCATTCATACTGAGTCCCGATGTTCTGGGGGCTGGCACATCGGCCACTGAGCGTCAGGACGTTCTGGTCAGACTGCTGGAGGCTGTGGATGTTTTGCCTGTGGAGGTGGTGGTCGACTCAACGAGCACAGCCCATCTGGTCGAGTCGGTCACAAGTTCTCTCGACGTCAAGCTCTCGGTGGGTGCAACTCCGACGCTGGACGAAGTGAAGGAATCGCTTATGACGTTAATGGACAGATAACCGCTGAAGGGCAGCAATCGCGATCTGTCGGAGGGCCCGCCTACAGCACCAGCCTGAACCTCAACATGAAGGTTCTTGATTTTCTCCAGTTTGGTGGGCCACCCACCACTGCATCTCTGTTCTGGATCGACACTAGGCGAGAAAAACACGGAAATCACCCTAGAGGGATTCTTGGTAGTCTTGGGTGAGGTCACAAAGCAATTGGAATCGGTGGAACCGCCAGAAGAAGGCTAGGGGCCGCTCATCGAAGGCGGCTGCAACCATCGTCATTGGCGGGCTCCTGTGCGCACAGAACATGTCAAGAAATGTTGGTTCTCCGAACACACCCACTCCTCGTTGGAGGCGGGTGACAGCGTTGTTGCAGGTGAGGGCACATGTGTAGTCAGAGGCAGCTCCAGTCTCTCCAGATTCGCGGGATCTGTGAACACCGAACTATCTATTTCCGTCAGCGGATTGCTGTGGAGACTGAGGGTATCGAGACCCGTGAGTTCGCCGAACACACCCTCCTCCAACGAGGTTAGCTCGTTGATGCTCAGATCAAGCGATGTGAGCGAAGAAAGCCCTCGGAACACGCCTGCCTCCAGCGACGCCAACTCATTGTCGCTGAGATTAAGCGATGTGAGTGAGGAGAGTCCGTCAAATGCACCCACTTCCAGGGTTGTTAACCGATTGCGATACAGGTTGAGTTCCTCTAGTGCGTCGAGCCCCTCGAAGACTCCCGCTTCCAGAGTGGTCAACGGATTAGGTGGGAAATGGAAATGGCCGCTGAGGTCGAGCTGCTTCAGTGATGTGATCCCGTGGAACAACTCCCTAGGTAGGGTCGCGCCAGTGTACAGACTGAGACGCGTTACAGGAAACCCAGTGAGCACACCCGCCTCCAGTTGAGCCACCCCAGTTACCATGCTGAGTTCCCTCAGTGAAGCGAGTTTGTCGAACAACCCATTGGGCGGCGCCGTCTCCCCGGCGTAGCTCAGCTGGAGTTCCGTCAGAGAAGTTAGGCTGTCGAACACGCCCGCCTCAAGGGAGGTCAATGGGTTGCCGCTTAGATCGAGATACTTAAGCGCGCTGAGATCGTCGAATATACCGGCCTCCAGGGAGGTCAATCTGTGGCCATCTCCCAGGTAAAGCGCTCTCAACGACGTAAGTCCCGCAAACACCCCCTTTTCTAACGATGCTAGGCGATTCTTGTACGGCGACCCAAGCCAGTCTGGATACGCTATGTAATAGATGCCTCCTAGATTGAGCGCCGTGAGCGAGGCAAGGCCGTCGAACACTCCCGCTTCCAGGTAGGTGAAGCCGGCGCCACGTAGATCAAGGGTCTCCAGAGCTGTGAGACCATCGAAATCGCCTGGCTGAAAGTTGGCAGCGTTCTCTCCACCAGCAGGATGTATCTTGCCGTCAATGGTGGCCAGTTGTGCGGCAGTGACCGCCGCACAGTCATCAACTCCGTCGATCCTCTCAAGGATGGCATCGCGGACTTGCTCAGTACGATCGCAGATACCAACAGATGTATGCACCCGAGTGGCAGCGTTCTCCTCGACTGTGGATGTAGGTGGTGGTGTAGGTGTATTGGTTGGTGTGGACGCAGCTATAGAGACCGGAGTGTGTGTTGGAGTCCTAGTAGGAACGGATTCCGATGTCGGCGTTAATGTTACCAGTGGAGTAGACGTGCTGGTCGGCTGCGTTACAGTGGTCGAAGCGGGCCCGTCATCACATGCCGACAGAACGACGGCTAGCAGGCAAAGCAAGCCAACCCAAGCGAATCCCTGCATGGTTCTACGCGACGTAATCTGCAATCTCTCCAGCCCAATGATGTGGGCTCTATATTACTACATTACTACGTCCCCCATTTGACGTGTCGCTTAAGCAATCGCACACGTCTCGGTCCACATCCAAGTTACGCAGGTGTTCACCGTATCCTCCGCGTCGATGGAGGTTGCCACCGTGCTGGTTACTAGGCATGCGGCGATCAGGCAAAAGCAAAGAGGGCCCGCTGTGAAACAGTGGGCCCATCCCGCAACTCCGTTGTTTCTCGGTGGGAATCCCACTCGGTCCTCGGCTGGCATCGCTGCCTAGCTCACCGAGGTCAGTGGTCTACCTTATAGGACCAGAACGAACGTCAACGTGAAGGTTCTTGATTTTGTCCAGCTTGGTGGGCCAGCGTGGATTCGAACCACGGACCTCAGTCTTATCAGGACTGCGCTCTAACCACCTGAGCTACTGGCCCAATGCAGAGAAATGAGGAGCCGGAGAAGCGTTCATCGGCTAAACTCCAGCGCCTCAGCCTGTATAATACTTAGCCCTCAAGACGGGTGTCAAGGAACGGCGCCGCACACTCCAGGGTATTTCGATTATTGTCATGGTAGTAGGCCTAGCAATCTGAGAGCGCCGTTGGGCTGCCAAGCGACGTTCCTTATGGCTGCTGCGATGTTGGTAGCTCCGCTCAGTCGGAGGATATTCAGCGCCACGTTTCTCAGGGCTGCCATCATCTGTGGCGCTGAGCCGGTGCGCACTTGGGAAGCATCCTCCCCCATAGTCACGTCCCTCACATAGTGCAGACCATTCTCAATGCGCCAATGGCCGCGTACCAGTTGGAGCAGTCTATCAGCCGGTGTGTGAGTCCCAAGGCTGGTGATAGCGTAGCGCACCTGTCGAGTGGTCTTGCCTTTGATGCTGCGCCAACTCTCAACCTTCATCACCTGCCCGTGTCCGGGCCACTCCAGATAGGTCTTCAGTGTGTCTGTAGCCCACAACCTGCGATACTCTCGACGCTCTCCATGACTGTCCTCGGTCTCGGCATATCCATACGTCTCACCAACCACAGGCCTATCGAAGCACAACTCTATGTCCTCGTACAGTCTCTTCTGGTTGCTCTTGACTATCAACAGATAGTCGCCACCTCCACCAACCACCTGTTCACACAGCTGTCTCTGGCAGTACAGCGCATCCCCGGTCACTACCCTGTCTGTTACGATCATTCTCTCCAACAGCGAGCTTGCCATAGCCAACTCCGACTGATGCTTCTCAGCCGTCACCCCCCTTTTTGACTCACCACCACGCCCATGCGATGGCTATAGGCAGCCACAAGGCGGACTCCAGGCACCTCGTCCCCGTGTATCCCCCTAAGCGCCTTGCCATCTATTGCTATTGCCTCCTCTCCTGTTCCCAACTGAGATTCAACCCATTCCCCAAGCACACTCTCGAACGCATCCACGTCTATACTCCTGAACACCTTATGCAACGTGGATATCGCAGGGGTCCGCTCTCTGGTGAACCCCAACTCCTTCAGTGTAGCCGGGTCTTGCATCCTTCCCCATTGGGCTATGGCATATAGACTACGGGCGCCACTTGCTATTGCACACACCGATAACGCCAAGATTGCACTCAGCGCATGGCGACGACCATGCCTGGACCGGGGATCAGGCACCTCCTCCAGAACTCTGAGTAGGCTCTCTCCCAGTCCCTCCGCATTCATACTCCAACTCTATCACTCTTCTTACCATAATCGAAAGACCCTGCCGCACACTCGTATTGACTTGCATTGTGTTTGGCGATAGAATTCCTATAGGATAATCTACAAATTGCTCTGAGAGGTAAGGACGTTATGCCCCTGACCATTAGCATCTCCGATAAAGCAGCAAAGAAGGCACGGGAATTTGCCCATAAGGACGATGTGGAGGAGTTCGGGTTGCGTGTGGGCGTCAAGGGGGGAGGCTGCTCAGGCCTGACCTACACCCTCGCCATAGATGCGGAGTCCGGACCTGAGGACAAAGTCATAGAGGAAAACGGCATAAAGCTGTTCATAGACAAGAAGAGCTACGTTTTCCTGGCGGGCACGGTCCTGGAGTACTCCGACGGTCTCAACGGCAAGGGATTCGAGTTCCACAATCCCAACGCCAAGACCACGTGCGGCTGCGGCACATCCTTCTCCGTATAGGAGTGGAACCGCTCGAAATTCACTCTACAAGGGTCGTCTGAAATCACAGAGATATCAGGCGGCCCTGATTGGTTTGTGAGCCGATGCAAGAAACAGCCTCAAGCAAAATCACAGTTCTGCACGACGCGCAGGAGAAGGCCGGAGCGACCTTCGCGTCCTTCGATGTCTGGGAATTGCCCCGTACTTACGGGAGCACGAGCGAGGAGTACAGGGCCGCCAGGCAAGGCGCCGCCATGCTCGACCGCTCAGCCTTTGGCCGGCTGCGCATTTCGGGAGCCGACGGGCTTGACCTGCTCAACCGTCTATCTACCAACAAGGTAATCGACTTGGCCGCCGGAGAGGGCGCGTCTACAGTCCTCACCACCAACAAGGGCCGCATCATAGACCTGCTCCCGATAATCAACCTGGGCGATGAGCTTCTGGTGATCACCAGCCCACAGACGATACAGAACGTGGTGGACTGGATCGACCTGTACACCTTTGGAGAGGATATACAGGTGAGGGACGTCACGGAAGAGACTGCGCTGCTTTCCATCATAGGGCCTGATGCCGGAGCCCTTCTGGGCCCGGATGCTGCGACACTGAGTCTCTACGGCACCCGGGAAGTTTCCCTTGAAGGCGTTCAAGCCCATGTCATCCGTACCGATGCATTGGGCACAACCGGCTACGACCTGCTCGTAACCAAGTCGCAGGCTGAAGAGGCGTGGGACGCCCTGCTCCGGATTGGAGCGGTCCCAATGGGAGAGGACGCAGCCGAGATGCTCCGAGTCGAGCAAGGGGCGCCCCGCTACGGCAGAGAGCTGAGCGAGGAGTTCAACCCACTGGAGGCGGGCCTGCTCCCGTCCATCAGCTTCGATAAGGGGTGCTACATCGGTCAGGAGGTTGTGGTCAGGCTAAACACCTACGACAAGGTGCAAAAGCATCTGGTTGGCATCGCCGTAACAGAGGGCAGCGCTCTGCCAGAGCAGCGCCTGGAGGTTGACGGGAAGGACGCGGGCTTGCTGACGTCTGTCGCGCACTCACCAATCCTGGAGGGCGACCTGGCCCTTGGGTACGTCCGCACGCGCCACGCCTCGGTGGGTCAAGAGGTGGATATCAGAAACGGCGATGGGCATTCCCGGGGCAGGATTGTGGCTCTTCCGATAGACCAGACCACCTAGCAGACTCGGGCGCGCCTAGACGCCTATCAGGGAGATCCCTCCGTCCAGCACAAGCACCTGGCCCCTGATCATATCCGCATCCTCGCTGCACAGAAACGCCACCACCTTTGCCATGTCCTCGTCTGTAACCAGGCGTCCGGCAGGCGTGCGTCGCAGAGAGTCTCCCAACATCTCCTCTCGATTCGGGAAGTGCCTGAGAGCGTCGGTGTCCACAATCCCACCGGCAACGGCGTTGACCACGATTCCCCGTGGCGCAAGCTCGACTGCCAGGTAACGCGTCAGCGCCTCCAGACCAGCCTTGGAGACTCCCACAGCCAGGTAGTTGGACAGCACCAGCTGAGACCCCAGGCTGGTGATGTTGACAATGTGGCCTCCCTGGGTCATCAGGCGCGCCGCCTCCTTGGCGCACAGCCAGGGCGCTCTGGTGTTGATATCGAGGGTCCAGTCCCAATGCTTGGTCTCCAGGTCCAAGGCCGACCTCTGTACGCCGGAAGCGGCATTGTTGATCAGGATGTCGAGACGTCCAAACTCCTTCTCGACTTGCCGGAACATCTCCTGTATTCTGGCCGGTTCTCCCAGATGAGCCCTCAGCCGCAGACAGCGCACGCCTAACTCCGAGACCTCGGCCTCGGTTGCCCTTGCTGCCTCGTGGCCGCGCGCGTAGTTGATTATGACGTCGGCGCCGCGACGGGCCAACTCCAGCGCAATGGCGCGCCCGATACCACGCGAGCCGCCGGTCACAAGAGCTACTTTATCATTGAAAGACATGAGGCTTCATTATGTCTGTGGTTTTCGCGGTAGTATGCGGAAAGACAGTGTCTGAGCAACCACTCCCGTACTCACTCTCATCACCCCAACATCAGCCTTCCCCTAGATGAGGGCATTGCAAATCTTCCCGTACCCATAGACCACCCCTGCGAAACTTGTCCTCGTGGAAACGGGGAGCAGGGGTCTACTGGGCATTATCAGAGGTGTCCTGGATTCCTGCTTCCGCAGGAATAACGGATAAGAACGATTCTTCCAGTACGGCGCCAAGTTGTTCAATGGTCTTCTAAATTGGGGAGAGAGGTTTCGGCACTCTTCAAGTGCGCCTGGCTAGAGCCTTACGGAGATGATCTACCCCCTGCTACAGCTCTATGCCGCCATCCACCCTTATAACCTCACCTGTTATATAGCTGGCCTCATCGCTGGCAAGGAATCCCACCAGGCTGGCTACGTCTTCCGCCAATCCAAAACGGTTCTGAGGTATTCTGGAGAGGATGAGTTCCTTGAACTCGGGGTTCAGGTCTTCCACTATCTCCGTTGCGATATACCCCGGAGCCACGGCGTTGACGGTGATGCTGCGGGAAGCCACCTCCTTGGCGATGCTCCGTGAGAAGGCGATCATTCCAGCCTTGGATGCGGCGTAGTTGGACTGGCCCGGGTTGCCCTCGAGCCCAACGACAGAGACGATGTTGATTATCCTACCCCACCGCTTGCGTACCATATATCGCAGAGCCGCCTTGGTGCAGTAGAAGGTCCCCTTGAGGTTGGTGTTGATGACTTCGTCCCAAACATCCTCGGCCATGCGGAGGAGAAGGCTGTCGTGGATAATGCCTGCGTTGTTCACAAGTATGTCGACGCCGCCCCATGCGTCCTCAACCTTCTTGACCATGGCCTCGATTTCCGCCCCCTGGGTTACGTCGGCGCCTACGGCCATAGCCTCTCCACCCATAGCCTCCACGGCATCCACCACCCACTGGGCGGCCTTTTCGTTTGACTTGTAGTTTACGGCTATCCTGTTCCCCTCTCTCGCCAGTCTGAGGGCAATAGCTCTGCCTATGCCCCGCGATCCGCCAGTGATAAGGGCCACCCTGCCGTTGTTGCTCAACCTATCTCTCCTGATTGCTTTGCATTCGCAACTGCACCTGAGCCAAGTCGCGCCTCATCATGTCCACCAAGCCCAGTTTCAGAGTATCACGGGCCATTTCTATTGCGGCGGTCACGGAAGGGGCCCTTGACCTGCCGTGCCCCACAATTGCCACTCCGTTAAGGCCAAGGAGAGGCCCTCCTCCCACATGCTCCACGGCGTTGGTGAGCCGGCTCAACTCCGCCATTATTCCTTCGGCCATTCCCCGCGCCTCCTCCGGTATCCTGGCTCTTAGATACTCTACCACAGCCATACCAAGTCCTTCAGCGAACTTCATAAGAATGTTCCCCACAAAGCCGTCGCAGACCACCACGTCAGCCTTGCCAAGAGGAACATCAACTCCTTCGATATTGCCTATGAAATTCAGACCGCTCGACTGGAAAAGCTGGTACGCCTCCCTGACCTGCCGGTTTCCCTTCCCCTCCTCCGTACCCACGCTGAGCAATGCCACACGGGGCTCCTGGATTCCATGGAGCACTTTTGCGATGGCTGACCCCAGGACGGCGTAGTTAAGCAGCTGGGAGGGTCGGCAGTCTATGCTCGTGCCCAGGTCCAGCACCGTGGTGTGGGGAGCGAGGCCCAGAAACGGTCCTCCCAGAGCCGGCCTCTCGACTCCCTCCAGAGTGCCCAGGGCCACCGCGCCCGCGGCCATAGTAGCCCCGGTGGAGCCCATGGACACAAAGGCGTTGGCCTTGCCCTCCTTCACCAGTCCGGCAGCCACTACTATAGATGCGTTGGGCTTGCTGCGAAATGCCTCTATGGGAGACTCGGCCTCCGTTATCACGCCGCTGGACGGGAAAACCCGGAGGTTAGGCGGCATCGGGGACGGCAGCAGTCCCTCCATAGCCTCCGGTTCACCCACCAGTAGCACATCTACGCTGCCATTGGCCGCTGCTTCCACAGCGCCCAGGATGATCTCCCCGGGGGCGAAGTCGCCTCCCATTGCGTCCACTGCTATGCAGTATCTGGTCTGTTCTCTATCGTTGGTCAATGTCTCTCTTCCCTAGTTGCTGTCGCTATTCTCTGACGGCATTGTAACCGATGCCTCTCCATTTATCACCTCCTCGCCGCCCTGCCTGCAGCACCTGACGGAGCAGTCTATACGCAGGAGGCCGTCTTCACGTGAGACCTTGAGGACTTCGCCCGAGGTTGTCACCTCATCCCCGGGATACACGGGGGCGCGAAACCTAACCTTAAGGCGTCCGCTCTCCGGCCAGCGCCTGCCGAAGGACCGGCCCATCATGTCCGATATGTAGGCCAGCACCAGCATACCGTGGGCCACGATTCGCCCGTAGTGCGTGCCGGCCGCAAACTGGGAGTCGAGGTGAAGGGGATTGAAGTCTCCGCTGGCCTCGGCGTACTTGCCTATGCCGTCCTGGGTGACCACCCTCTCCACCGGCGCAAGGGCATCACCGGCCTTCACCGGGCCCGCATCAGCCACGGTCTTCAGGCACGAGCACCGTGCTCCTCCCTTCCACTACCTGATTTTCATGGGCGTCAGTGGCAGAGAAGTCTATGGCCAGAAACCGCCATCCGCCTCGAACGGAATTCTGGGCAAGCCTGGCTCTGAACAGGACTGTATCTTCTTTGCCGACGGCCCCGGAGAAAGACAACTCCTGAGCGGCGTGGACGGCGCCCGCCGGCAGGTCGATCTCTTGAAGGATAATTCCCAGCGCGTAGGCGCCCAAGGCTGTGGGAGGCACTAGGTCTAGATCCCGGAACATAGCGTTGGACTCCTGCACTGCCTCGACGTAGAGGTCTACTTCCTGAGGTTGAAGCCGGCGTGTAACCGGCGCAAACTCGTGGCCGACGGGGAGTTTAGATATATCTGGCACGTTGTCTTTCAGGGAGTGGTACTGCTCTGTTCAGGCTAGATCAATTATAATTATAAGGGGAGGCCAGGCGGCAAATCAAGAAGATGAGCCATCAGCAACTCGCTTTTATACGGGCTTTAGCGAAAGCCCTGAAAGTCGTCAAACTCGCCCGTGAGAAACTATTGACAACGTTGTCCAGACTGAATAGGATTCACTTCGTCAGTAGAGGTACTGGACGCCAAACTTGATAGTTGTTTTATTCAGACTCGTAGAGATCTGTGCACGGGCAGTCAACGACTTCCTGGGGAAGAATGGACCCCAGCTAGCCGCAGCGGTGTCATACTACGCCCTCTTCTCCCTCTTCCCGCTGGCCCTCGCCATCATATTCGTCCTGAGCTTCTTTCTTGGGCCGGATTCCATTTCGAATCTAGCTCAGAGCGCCGCAGAGCAAGCTCCAATCTCCAGTGAGACCGTCAGAGACGCTCTCACCAGCACGCTGAGCAGCAGGAGCATTGCGGGCCTGGCAGGTTTCATAGGACTCTTGTGGGCGGGCACGGCCGTGTTTGGAGCTATTCGTAAGGGTGTCAACGCCACCTGGGGCATCACCAAGCCGCGGCCGTTCTTGCAGGAGCGCCTCATAGACATCTCCCTCATGGCGGGAGCGACTATACTGCTGCTCGTATCCATTTCCTCCACGGCGGTGCTGATCAACCTACAGTATATTTTGGAGTTCGTCACCAGAGAGACACACGTTAACAGCGATTTCCTGTGGGACTTGATCGCATCTCTGATTCCTCCAGTGCTCTCTTTTATTGTCTTCATATCCATTTACTGGCTTATACCCAACACAGTAGTTAAGGTGAAGGATGCGCTACCCGGCGCCATAGCCGCCACGGTAGCTTTTGAAGTCCTCAAGGGGGTCTTTGTCTGGTACGTAAGCAGCCAATCCGTATACTCCACAGTCTACGGGCCGATAGGTAGCATTGTCGCCCTTCTCACATGGGTCTACCTGTCCGCGAACATACTGCTTTTTGGGTCGCTGATAACGTATCGCTTCGCATCTTACCGCGCGGACAAGAGGACAAGAGAAGAGGCGTTGATGGTGTACGACGCAACCCAGGTCGTGCGGGAGCCTGTGCCTGCGCCGGTGCCTGTGCCTGTGGTCAGAAGGGCCCGCAGAGAAGGCTCATCCTAGCCTCCACCTTCACTTCAGGACCAGATTTCACTCAGCGCTCGCAGCCCGGGCTACCTACACTCAACCCGTGCACCCGGCTTTACACCCAAGTTATTGATGCACTAAAGCTACAAGAGCCGGCAGCCCACGGACACCCTTGAACCGCCGGCCCTTATTCGTATTACCAAAGGGTATCGCCTCGCGGACGACCGACCCTGTTAAAGCCTAGATGCCTCCCCTGCCACCGTTCCCCCCAAACTCGTGGTTGCTGAACACGCCCACGTCCCTACCCTGATGCACGTGTATTATCAGCTCGTCCCTGGAAACCCCCACCACGTCCACAATCTCCTCGTCTATTGTCTCGATGAGCTCCTGTATGGCCTCCTGGGTAAGGCTCTCGTCGACGCACAGGGTGGCGTGAATGACGGCGGGAGTGAGATGGATGTCCAGACGCCCTACCGGCGCGTCCTCCTCCAGCACCGTGTACACTTCCGAATAGGGGGTGCGACACTCCCGCTCAAAGCCGTATTCCATGTACGCTCTCCCCTTCTAGGCCCTTACCTGGCCGGTGCCCAGGATGGTCCACTTGTAAGAAGTCAGCTCCCGAAGGCCCATAGGCCCCCTGGCGTGCATCTTGTTGGTGCTTATTGCCACCTCTGCCCCCAGTCCGAGCTGGCCGCCGTCTGTGAAGCGGGTGCTGGCGTTGACGAGCACCGCTGCGGCGTCCACGTCGTCCAGGAATCTCATGGCGCTGGAGTAGTCTTCGGTTACGATGGCCTCGGAGTGACCCGATCCGTACTGCTCAATATGCTCCAGGGCCTCATCCATCGAGTCCACCACCTTCACAGATGCCGTGAGAGACAGGAATTCCGTGCCCCAGTCCTCCTCCGTCGCCGGCTTCAGGTTGAGCACCTCAGACGGGCCGAGAATGCTCAACGCTCGGAGGTCGCAGTGCATCTCCACCCCGGCCTTGGCCCACTCCCGCGCTATGGCCGGCAGGCATTTGGGTGCGGCCTCAGAGTGCACCAGGAGTGTGTCCAGGGCGTTGCACACCGTTGGCCTGCTCACCTTGGCGTTGTATGCAATGGCCACGGCGCTCTCCAGGTTGGCGTCCTTGTCAACGTACGTATGGCACACACCGACACCGCCGGTGATCACAGGCATCTGGGCCTTCTCTCCCACGTATCGGACAAAATCTGCGCCACCGCGAGGAATCAGCAAATCGATATGCTCCTTCATAGCCAGCATTTGCTCAACCAACGCTCGATCTGTGGCGCCGACGAACTGCACCGCATCCCGTGGCGCGCCCGCCTCGGCGATGGCATCTCTCACTAGGTTGGCAAGCGCGGTGTTGGAGTGTATTGCCTCACTTCCGCCCCTAAGGATGACTGCATTGCCCGACTTGAAGCAGAGCACGGATATGTCCACGGTGATGTTGGGACGACTTTCGTAGATGGCGCCGATGACTCCAAGGGGCACACGGCGGCGACCCACCTGAAGGCCGTTGGGCAGTGTACGCATGTCAAAGGTCTCCCCTACCGGGTCCGGCAGAGAGGTCACAGTGCGAACGTCGGCGGCCATGCCGTCAAGCCGCTCCGAGTTCAGTAGAAGACGCTCAAGCATGGCGTCGCTTAGACCGGCCTCTTTTCCGGTCTGAAGGTCTCTCCGGTTCGCTTCGAGTATCTCAGTCTCCCTGGTCTTGAGAGCGTCGGCAATGTTCAGCAGCGCCCGGTCCTTCACGCCCGTAGAAAGCCTGGCCAGATGGCGAGCGGCGGCCCTGGCAGCCAGTCCTTTGGCGGTTAGCTCATCTATTGCTGTGGTCATATAGCACCTTGCCTGTCTTTCCGTATTGAATCTTACTACGTCTATGCTTTAGCCCATTCTACATTACGGCCAATAAGCAGTTCAGTTGTCTTTGTGTGATGTGTACCGGACATGGATATGGGCTCAACCTGAAATCCATATCGATCTGCCAATTCCTTTACCATAGAAGCATCGTCATAGGTCATCAGAAAGTCACCCTTGAGCTGTCTGGTAACGTCAAAAAGCAAAGCGTGATCCAGCTCGTAATGAGTGTACAACCGCGCCCCTGCTCGTTTCCCTCCTGCCGTGTAAGGCGGGTCCATAAAGAACACGGTGTTGGTGTCTTGAAGGTGAAGCTGCATGAATTCAATACCATCTCCTTGATGGAACTGTATATGCTCTCTCATTGAAGCTATAGCCTTGATACGTTTAGCCAGTGTTTCCGGATACCATCTTGACCTGAGGCCCTTACCGTTTTCGCCTTGTTTAATCAATCCGCTACCTGCCGCCAATATTCCACCGTGGACAACCCTGTTTTTGAGCAGAGTCTGAAAAGCTCTC
This sequence comes from Dehalococcoidia bacterium, assembly GCA_965261605.1. Taxonomy (GTDB): domain Bacteria; phylum Chloroflexota; class Dehalococcoidia; order Lucifugimonadales; family UBA2985; genus DAOUJW01. The sequence goes on from OZ253466.1 coordinate 366,767, forward strand.
TCCTCAATGAAGTCTGGGCTGGAAGCAAGAACCTCCTGTACGTTTTCAAGAGTCAGCTCAAAATCGATTATCCGACTTGCCAGCCATTCGGCATGTCCATTAAGGATCGCATACCAGACACTACTGACGTTCTCGTCTACCTCAATCATCACCGCACGGTCAGCCAAGCCCTCAAATACCGCGGTCAGACTTACTATGCCTCCGCCGGTAAAGGGCTCAATAAGCACTTTGGGGGGTTGCTGCTGACTCATCAACCATCGTCGCACCCAAGGGACTAACCACGTCTTACCGCCTGGGTATCTAAAGGGGCTACGCTGAGGCACTGAGGATACGTTGACGGTGCGCCCGCCATAGTTCTGAGGTAGGAATGAAAGTTGAGTCATGGCTCAAAGATCCACTTCAATTGTTGGAGCATCCGGAGAATTGTCGTCCTCTAGTTTTCTATCTAGTTTCGTCTGAAGGTGTTCAATGAACTCATATTCATCGCCGGGGGCCGGCCGAGTAATCTGAGTCAAAGCAGTTTCAAAGCTTGTATAAAGAACACGGTGACGGGATAGAACGTACTCCGTTCTTGTTAAATTAGGTTGCAGATCATACACCAGCCAAGCGACTTCCGCCATCTCACGGCTTGTTTCCGTCAGATCGGGCAGCGTGCGAAAGAGGTTCTTGTCCATGGCAACAGCCATCTTTCGGCCCCAAGCGTTTAGAATGCCACCCTTGAACATCAATTGGGGAGCTAGGCGTTTGCGCGAGGAAGACAAGTAATCCGCTCTTGGATAGTACTGCCTCCCTCTCCAGACCATATCTTGACGCGCAAAGGGGTCTTCCATGTAGTATTCGAAAGGACGCCTGACATTGCCCGAAATATAGACGGCTTGCACCTCTAACGCGCCAAACTCGAGTACGCGTCCGCGGTCATTGTAAGAGACAAGAACAACATCTATGTTTCCGGCGGATTTCCCGTCCTTGTCGCTTAGACGCACTTCGGTCAATGAAGTCCACGAAGTGCCCTCGGGAAAGAAGAAGTTAGCCGCATCCTCGGCAATAATCCAGTCCTGTCTAAATCGAATAGGACATGTAACTGCGATTTCGCCCTCATCAAAAATACTACAAACGCCCAAAGGATCGCTGGCCTTGTCCTTTGTGCAACTGGGCACCCTGTTGTTGAACGGACACAGCCGGTTATCGCGATACCTCTTTGCCTGATCAGATACGTTATTTGCGGGATATCCAAACACCTCGGCAAGAGGGTGTTGAGGAGCTATATTCTCAATCATTTCTTATGTCCATAACGCCACAGTCTACAACAATACCATATTGTTGCGGTGCAGCACCTCTTCGCTGAACCGGTAGCCCAGGGCCTCCTCTATCTTGTCGGAGCGCAATCCCCTGATGGCGCTAACGTCAGTGGCGCTGTAGCCGGTGACACCGCACGCTATTCGCTCACCTTCGGGGTCCACCACCAGTATTATATCGCCCCTGAGAAAGTCGCCCTCCACCTCCCTCACACCCGCGGGAAGCAGGCTGCGGTGGTGCATGCGCAGCGCCTCGGCGGCCCCTGTGTCGACCAGAATCCGCCCGCGTGTGGAGAGTCCGCTGAGCATCCATCGCTTGCGGCTCTCCATCTTGCTGGCAGTGGGGGCGAAGTAGGTTCCTACCGACTCCCCGGACGCCAGCCTTGACACTACCTGGTCAACCTTGCCGCTCACCAGCGAGACCGCTACTCCGGAGGCCGTCGCCAGCTTAATCGCTGACAGCTTTGCCTGCATACCGCCGCGGCTTCTGGAGCTGTGGCGCGGCCCGGCCATAGCCATTATCGCCTCGTCAATCACCTCAACCCGGGGGATTATCCGGGCATTCGGGTCCTCATGCGGGTCTGCTGTGTAGAGACCGCCGATGTCGCTGAGAACAATGAGCATGTCGGCGTCGATCAGGTTCGCCACCATGGCGGACAGGTTATCGTTGTCTCCGAACCCCAAGTCTCGCACCTCATCCGAGGCGACCACGTCATTCTCGTTGATTATGGGAATAACTTTGAGATCCAGAAGCGCCAACAGCGTGTTTCGCACGTTGAGGTACCCCTCTCTGTCCAGCACGTCCCTTCTGGAGAGCAGGGCTTGGGCTACAGTGATGTTATGCGCCTCAAATAGCTGCTCGTAGGTTCGAACTAGACGGCCCTGACCAACGGCCGCCAGGACCTGACGGAACGGTATGTCATCCCTCCCACGATTGACGCCCAAGGTGTGCCTGCCGACGGCCACAGCGCCGGAGGTCACCAGAGCCACCTCCATTCCCTGACCATGGACGTACGCCAACTGCGCCACCAGAGAGGCGATGACCTCCTGGTCCAGGTTGTCGCTGCCTCCGGTCAGGACGTTTGTCCCGGCCTTTACTACAATGCGGCGGTACCTGTATGACTCTTGCGATTTCATCAACGCTGCTCTACTGATTCGGGAATTCTCACAGCCCACGGCCGATTATATCAGCAATTGTCTATGTCGACAGCATTGCGCGTTCGACAATCCGCTTATAGCACAGAGGCCAGAGGCATCAGCCGCCGACCCTTCATACGGCAATGGAGCAGAGAACGGGTCGGCTGACACCGGCGTGCCTTATAATCCTCGCGGCCCGGTGGATGCCTTGTAGGCCCGCCAGTTGCGGCGCGTCTCCTCGATGTGGTCGCCCCCGAATTTCTCCAGCATGGCCTCCGCCAGCGCCAGCGCCACCATAGCCTCACCAATTACCGCGCAGGTGGGGACGAAGGTGATGTCACTGCGCTCAAAGTGAGCGCGGTTCACAAAGTCACCTGTGGTCAGGTCCACGGTCTCCAGCCCATTGATGATGGTCGCTATTGGCTTGACAATAGCCCTTACCACCAGTGGCTCTCCGGTTGTCATACCTCCCTCCAGACCGCCGGAGTTGTTGGTGCGCCGCGGCCAGGGCCGCACCCAGCCCTCGTCAGCGCCGCGCTCCCACTCTTCCAGTGGCTTGACAACATCGTGTACCTGGGAGCCCCGCATGTCCGCCTGGGTGAAGCCTGCGCCAAATTCCACCCCCTTGACCGCGTTTATGCTCATAACGGCGGCGGCCAGTTTGGTGGTCAGCTTGCGGTCCCACTGGATGTGGCTGCCAAGGCCAATGGGCGCGCCGGTGGCCACAACCTCCATTATGCCGCCGACGCTGTCACCCGCCTCTCGCGCAGCGTCGATCTCAGCTATCATCCGCTCCGCAGCATCGGGGTCGGCGCACCGCACCGCGGCCGTCTTTGAGCCTTCCTGGTTCTCCCTGTGGTAGGGCGTTTCCTCAAGCGCCCCCCAGTCTATGTTGTCCGGTCGGTTCGCATGTACACCGCCAATGCACAGAACATGACCATGCACCTCAATACCGAACTCCTCAAGAAAGCGCTGTGCCAGAGCGCCTGCAGCCACGCGCGCTGCGCTCTCACGAGCGCTGGAACGCTCCAGGATGTTGCGAGCGTCCGACTGCATATACTTGACAATCCCAGGAGTGTCGGCATGGCCCGGCCGTATGCTGGTTATAGGCTCGAAGGGAACGTCCGACGGAGCGACGCTCATCTCCTCGGTCCAAGGTACGCCGTCCGGCCCCTTGCCAGTGATAAAATCCCTGTTCACGACGAGCATTGAAATGGGTGAGCCCATAGTGAGGCCGTGTCGCACCCCGGCGAGGATCTCAGCACGGTCCTTCTCTATCTGCATACGGCCGCCGCGCCCGTAGCCCACCTGGCGTCGGGCCATATGCCGCTCAATGTATTCCTCCGTAATGGGCAGGTTCGCGGGAATACCCTCCACAATCACAGTCAGGTTTTTGCCGTGGGATTCCCCCGCCGTAAGAAATCTCAGCATAGATCAGCTCCTTCTAAGAATTTACTTGCGCCATTAACTTTTGCTCCCGTCCGATAGTCGGGACGGCGTCACAGTCTTCAACTACCAAAGCGCGTCCAACCACTCTCAATGCCCTCTCGAGCTGGCTGACGTGTGTGCGGTATCGTGGATCGACGAGCTTTCGGACGGCGTCCTCGTCAAGGCTCAACTTTGAGGCCATATCGGCGTAGGTGATGCCCTGCTCACGCATGGCGGTGTAGATGGTCAGCTTGGCTGCTACCAGGAATGGCACGGGAATCAGAACCTGGCCGTCCCTGGCCGGGCTGGGCATCGGAAGGTCTTCACCGGCCTTCACGTACATCCCCAGCGCAACGCCCAGGCCGTCCTCGGCCATCTCAATGGCTTCTTCCCAAGACCATCCGCACGTAATGGCCTCCGGCACGTCTGGGAAAGTCACTCCGTAGGCTTCCCTTCCCGTTGTCATTCTCTCTTCTTCATCAAGAACGATGTTGGACGGATAAGCGTATCTCATATTTAGAACTCCCGTCGATTGATGTCAAGCTGCCTCAGCATATTTGCTAGGGTGTTTGGGGCAATCTCGCCGTACTGCACTATAGTCTTGAACTCGCCTATACGGACCTGCCCGTGACTGCCCTTTCCCCGGCTTGGGTCGAAGCTGAACTCTAAACCGTTGCGGCGGGCGTATCGCCTTGCTCGCCTCACGAATTCCCTACCGTTCACAATCCCGGCGGCTGCCTGGCTGCAAGAGCCTCCTCCGCAGCGCTGAACATCACCCGTACAGGCGCCTCCACACCGGTCCATATCTCAAAAGCGGCGGCTCCCTGGTACACCAGCATAGGCAGTCCGCCGAGGGTCTGTGCGCCGGCCATGCCGGCCTCTCGAAGCAGGGGCGTCACCCTGGGATTGTACACCAGGTCGCAGACCAGCGTCTGCGGCGGGATGATGCCGGCGCTGATTGGAGTCTCTCCCTCGCCCGGGCCGCCAGTCATACCCAGAGAGGTGCAGTTGACGATAAGGTGGCTCCCGGACGCCGCCGGGCGAAGGGAGTCCTCACCCAGGGGAATCGCTTCAGCCGATACTCCCATGCGGCGTATGCTCTCCACCAGGGCCACAGCCCTATTGAGAGTCCGGTTGGCGACGACTATGCTCTCGACACCTTCTCCGGCCAGGGCAACTGTCACAGCCTTGGAAGAGCCGCCGGCTCCCAGGACCAGCGCCGTCTTCCCGCGCGGGTCGAACTGGGCTTCCTCTCTCAAAGCAGTTAGGAAGCCTTTGGCGTCGGTGTTGTGGCCCACCAGTATCCCGTCACGATTCTCTATGGTGTTGACGGCGCCAATCAGCCGGGCCTCTTCCATCACCGAGTCCAAGAATGGGATCACCGCTTCCTTATGAGGAACTGTGACGTTGGCCCCGAGCACATCCGGGTCTCGCAGTGAGTTGATTGCCTCGGGCAAGGATGATTCGGGCACATCCATAGCCTCGTAGCGCGCGTCAATGGAGTGATGGTCGAGGGCGGCCTGCTGGAAAGCGGGAGATACGGAGTGGCCGACGGGATGGCCTATGAGAAAGATGCGCTTGGTCATGGAAGTAGAGAGCGGCCTTCCGGCCTCAGAGCAGCTTCAATGAGTATAGCAAGGGAAGCGAAAGAGGGACAAAGCCGAAAAGTACGGAGAGGCGGCGAAACGCTAAGGCGCCGGATTAACTCTGCGGCCACGGTGAGGAACCAGGGCTTCTAATCAGCCGCGGCCTCTTCCCTCGCTTCTATCCGAGGAAGTTCTTGATGACTGTCAACTCTACTGAGTGCTCGTTCTGGTTGGAAACGACGTTGTCCAGCAACTCAGCGACGGTCTTCAGGATCGTCGTATGCTCCCTCTGAGTCTCCACGACAGACCTCAGTATCACAGCAAAGTCGTTGTAGGAGTTCTCCAACGATTCGAGCCGATCATTGACTGTCGTCACCTCCTCCCTCCTTGCGAGTAGTCTAGCAATGGGTAAACTATGTGTCAACTTCTAGCTGGCTACGAACTCCAGGACATCCTTGTACTTCCCGTAGCAGTCAGGACACAAGGGTTTGAGCAAAGTCGCCGAATGTTCGTTTCCGCAGGTGTGGCAGAGCTTTTCCTTAAAACCCCTGTTCTTGTGCCGATTCCAGATCGCGTAGCAACGTCTACAGTACGGCTGAGTCGGATTGGCCGGCAGGTCAACCTTGCACCGGATACAGAAGCCCTTCTCCGGTTTCGTCAGAGTGGGTTTGGATTCTCTTGTAATCATCTTCGGTGCTACGTTTTCCCTGACATTTTCAGTAGCTTCTATCTTGTCGACGGTCACTCGGATGATTTCGCTTGCCCTTACAAGCCGCATAGATTCTTCTTTAATATCTTGGTAGAGTTCAGGGTCTTGGTCGCGGGATACAATAATGCCCATCTCGTTGTTATTTATCTGTGAGAACTCGTAAAGATTCATTGAGGTCAGGAGCGCCTCATTCTCATTCATATAGCATTTAGCATGAAGGTTCTGCAAGAACCCGGTTTTGATCGAAGTCATTGACCTGAGCCAGTTATTTTCCTCGGGTCTCAGTTCGTTTTTTCCATAGATTACCCACACATCTATCCTCAAGCGGTCCTTATCCTCAAGGAGTTCTTTGATACGATCGTTAACCCTGAGGAACGGGCTGATAATCACTAGACGCTCCCTGGCGTTCTTTATTATTTCTGAAAGCTGGAACGAGACCCCTGGTGTATCAAGGAATTTAGCCATATTGAACTCTCCCTGAATGGATTGCAATGAGTATAGCAAGGGGATGCAAAGAGGGGCAAGCGGAGCTTGGATTGGGTATTCCCTATGCGTGTTGGTATTGCCAACTCCGCTAGGATAATGCGCCTTTCTTCATCCATTCCTGCGAAGGCAGGAATCCACGACCCCTGTAATTGTGGAGGATAGACCCCTGCCTCCGCAGGGGTGGTTTGTTGCTTGGGTGGTGTTATTTGCTATTACCAACACACCCCGGGAATACCTTGGATTGGGCGGCGGCGGCGCGTCCATTGACAAGCGACAGGCGACGCATTAGACTTTTTACGTGATCCTCTCCTTCAAGAGTCGCGGACTCAGGGCGCTTTACAACGGTCGAGGGTCTCGGAGGTTGGCCCCTGACCACACTCCAAAGTTGAAACGCATTCTTGCGGTGCTGGACCAAAGTCGGACGCCGCAGGACATGGATATACCGGGATTCCGGCTGCATCCTTTGTCGGGTGAACTAAGGGGTCACTACGCCGTTTCGGTGTCGGGGAATTGGCGGGTAACGTTCAGGTTTGAGGACGGACACGCCATCGACGTCGATTACACGGACTATCACTGAGGAGGTGGTATGATGCCGATGCAGAACCCTCCCCATCCCGGGGAAATAGTGAAGCGGGAGTGCCTTGAGCCCCTGGGCCTCACCGTGACGAGGGCGGCGGAAGGCCTGGGAGTAACTCGTCAGGCGCTGTCAGACCTGGTGAACGAGAAGGCAGGCGTATCGGTCGAGATGTCCATTCGCCTGTCCCTGGCGTTCGGCTCTACCCCTGAGACCTGGCTGGCCATGCAGACGGCCTATGATCTCTGGCAGGCGCGGGACAGAGCCAAGCAGATCAAGGTGGAGAGATTCGCGGCCACAGGGCCCGTATAGACGCTGCGGTTATCACGCTAACCGCGTTTCGTGTCCAGATATGCCTGCAAAATCACGGAGGCGGCTGCCGAGTCCCTCAGGGCCTTCTCTCGCGACGGGGAACGTCCTGCCTCCCGGAGGAGGCGCTCCGCCTCTACCGTGGAGAACCGCTCGTCCTGGCTGTGAACTGGCACGGGCGATTTTCGAGAAAGAGATCTAGTGAACTCCTGGATGCGCCGGGCCTGCGGCCCCATCCTGCCGTTCAGCGAGATGGGAAGACCCACGACTATCGACTCCGCTTCGTATTTCTCTGCCAGGTCCGTTATGGCCTTGATATCGTCTTCAAGACCGGCGCGCTGAATGGCGGTCAAAGGGCTTGTTATTGTGCCCGTGGGATCGCTGACTGACACGCCGATGCGACGTTCCCCCACGTCCAACCCCAGCAGCCTCAGGACCCTTCCCTCCACTGCCTTACGCTCTCCTCCGCTGATTGAAGCGCGTCCTTTAGCTTGTCGGGAGCGCGGCCTCCCGCCTGGCCCATATCCGGCCTGCCGCCTCCACCCCCGCCCATCGCCTTGGCTGCCTCCCTGACCACATTGCCGGCGTTGAACCCCTGGTCTACCACATCCCGCGTGGCCATAATTATCATGTTAGGCCGGTCCTCCACGACCGCGCCAAGTATCACCACGCCGCTCTTTAAGTCGTTCCTCAGCCAGTCGCCGGCCTCGCGCAGTAGATCCGAGGCGGATATGGACAGGACGCCGGACACGATTCCGACGCCGGCAACCTCCCTCAGCGGCAGTTCCCTGACCTGGCGCCTCAGAAGCTCCCGTTCCAGGGCCTCGGCGCGCCGGGCGACCTGCTCCAGTTCCGACAGCAGGCTGTCCACCCTGGGGACAAGCTGCTGTGGTGGCACTTGCAGCCGTCGCGCCGCCTCCTCCAGGGATGCGGTGTGCTCCATCATCAGGGCCTCCGCGCTGCGCCCGGTCACGGCCTCTATGCGTCGAAGACCGGAACCTATACTGGTCTCGGAAACGATGTGGCAGTAGCCTATGTCCCCGGTCCTGTGGACGTGGGTGCCACCACACACCTCCAGGCTGAAGGGAACGTCGTTTGCCACCTCAACCACCCGCACCTGGTCACCATACCTGTCTCCGAAGAAGGCCAGAGCGCCCTGAGAGACGGCGTCACGGTAGGTGGTCTCGCGCCAGTCTACGCCCACGTTCTCCCGGATCTTCTCATTTGCCAGAAGCTGGATCTCTCGAAGCTCTTCCCGTGTCAGCGGGCTGACGTGGGTGAAGTCGAATCGCAGGCGGTCCGGGGCGACCAGTGAGCCGTGCTGCCGGACGTGAGTTCCCAGCACCTGCCGGAGCGTTGCGTGCAGAAGGTGAGTTGCCGTGTGGTTGCAGGCTATGGACTTGCGGCGCTGAGAGTCGACTCTGGCATCTACGGCGTCGCCCAGAGTGAAGCTGCCGCCGGCAACCTCGCACCGGTGAACCGTCAGACCGGCAAAGGGGGTCTGGGTGTCCTGCACGTAGATGACGTTTCCTTCCGCCGCGATCTCACCAGTATCCCCCACCTGCCCTCCCATCTCCGCGTAGAAGGGCGTCTCGCTCAGAAGCACCTCCACCTGCTGGCCCTCGACGGCCCGCTCTACCGGCTTGCCGTCGATGAGCATCCCCACAATCACAGATTGGGCGGTGAGCGCCTCGTAGCCAAGGAATCGGGTACCGCCCACGCCCAAGTCCTGGTATACCCGTATAGCATCGAAGTCGCCACCGAACCGCTCCGAGGCGGCGCGGGCGCGCTCCCGCTGGGCCTCCATCTCCCGCTCAAAGCCCTCCCAGTCTATCCCCTCCAGGCCGTTCTCAATAGCTATCTCCTCCACAAGCTCAGGCGGAAGACCGTAAGTGTCGTACAGGGCGAATACCTCTGATCCCAGCAACGCCCTGCTGGATTTCTCCAGGACCTCAATGTCCTTCGACTCCCGAAGCGCCGTGACCAGAGGGTCCACGGCTTGCTGAAGGAGGGTCGGGTTTACAGCGCCGCCGACACGACCAGCCAGCTCCTCAATGAAGCCCGGCAAGTGCGCCGGAAGCTGACCGGATGCAAGATCAAGCCCCCTCATCTCGTTGTCCAAAATGTTCTTGAGACTTAGGTGGAAAGGTATAAGGCCATCCTCCAGCATGGGCATCCCTGTACGCAGGGCTTGTCCAAACCGCTCTTCTTCCAGGCTTATCACGCGAAGGATGAAGTCCCGGCGCTCCTCCAGGTCCGGGTACTGGTCTTTCATGCGGTCGATGACGGTTGCAGCCACTCCCGCAAGGAAAGGGTCTTCAAGCCCCAGCTTCCTGCCGTACCTTATGGCGCGGCGGATGACCCGTCGCAGCACATAGGCCCTGCCTTCGTTGCCGGGCACCACACCATCGCCGATGAGAAACGAGGCGCTGCGGGCGTGCTCAGCCACCACTCGAAGGGCGTAGTCGGTGTCCGAATCTTCGCCGTACACCCTGTCGGACAGATCTGCAGCGCTCTGCACCAGAACGTCAAGCAGGTCCGTTTCATACACATTGCGCTTGCCCTGAAGTATGACGGCAGCCCGCTCCAGCCCCATTCCAGTGTCGATATTGGGCGCGGGCAGAGGCGTGCGAGCGCCGTCGGCATCCTGGTAGTACTGCATGAAGACCAGGTTCCAAAGCTCCACAAAGCGGTCGCATGGGAGGCCGGCGCCGGGGGCGATATTCTCGCAGTTGGGGCCGCAGTCGGGCAGGCGGCAGCCGTATTGCTCGCCAAAGTCGTAATTTATCTCACTGCACGGACCGCAGGGACCCTCGTTGCCTGCCGGACCCCAGAAGTTATCTTCCTCGCCGAATCGCCGAATGCGCTCGGGTGGAATGCCCGTGTTCTTGATCCACAGGTCGAATGCTTCGTCGTCATCCAGGTATACGCTGGCCCACAACCGCTCCGGCTCAAGCCCCAGGCGCTCCGTGACGAACTCCCACGCGTACTGGATGGCCTCATTCTTGAAGTAGTCGCCTACGCTGAAGTTGCCAAGCATCTCAAAGAACGTAAGGTGCGTGGAGTCGCCCACATTGCCTACGTCTGTAGTGCGGAAGCACTTCTGCGACGAGGTGAGTCTTCTGCCTGGCGGTGACATCTCACCCGTGAAGTATGGCTTGAACTGCACCATCCCGGCGCTGGTGAGCAGGAGCGTGGGATCACCGGCGGGTATGAGGGAGGAACTGGGAATGCGCAGGTGTCCCTTGCTCTCGAAGAAACTTAGAAAGGCCTCTCTTATCTCGTCTCCGGTCAATTCATGCCCTCATTCGCGGGAGTAGTGGACTAGCTAGGATTTTAGGTTAAGGCCACAGGGGTGTCAATGTGATGGCAAAGCGCGTGCATGCAGCCTCAGGAAGGACTGGGGGTATCCATGCGAGGCTCGGTAGTCACGCTTCTTGGGGCGACCCCCGCGGCGGCCCTCACACGTGCTGGTCTACCAGTACAGGGTTGCCGTCCGGGTCCACAACGACAAAGCTGGCGGGTCCAGCGCTGCTCTCGTCGGCCTCAACGACCAGCGGCACGCCCGCCGCCTTCAGCCGACGCTGCAGCTCTCGAACATCGGTAAAGTCGCCGACCGGCTGAGCTTCGTCGTCCCAGCCCGGATTGAAGGTCAACATGTTCTTGTCGAACATGCCTTGAAAGAGGCCGATGGTGTGGCCGGCATTTCTTAGAATCAGCCAGTTCTGAGAAGGGTCCCCTCCCACAACTTTGAAACCCAGCTTCTCGTAGAAAACCCGCGAAGCTTCCAGGTCCTGTACCGCAAGGCTGATTGAAAATGCGCCTAAATCCATGCTCTTCTCCTACTGCGCCTGCCGAAGCGGCGCAGGCTCTTAGTGTCTTATAGATTATGGCAACAACTGCCGGTTAGAAAGTTTTAATAGACGGCTTTGCTACGAGCTAGGAGGCGAAGTCAAAGACCTGCATCGATACAGACGCCGTTGCCTTGGCTTCCCCGTGGACCATCAGTCGGACCTTCTCGGTTGTTTCACGGCTGAAGGTCTGCTCACCACACCGAGCGCACACCTCAGCCGGGATCCTCCCGACCAAGACGTAGTGCCCGTCAACTCTAAAGACCTCGTCGACCAACTCCTCGCGGCTCTCTCTAGCGCTACAGACCACGCATGTAAACATAGTCACCTCCTTCTGGAGTACCCGACCCATTCATCGGTATTCTCTATACGCGTTGGTTTTGCCAACTCCGCTGGGATAATGCGCCTTTCTTCAACCATTCCTGCGGAGGCAGGAATCCACGACCCCTGTAATTGTGGGGACTTATATCGAAAACTACACAAGGCGTAGCTAATCCCTGTCCTTACTTCCTCCTAGTTGTACTCTCAAATCGCATTATCTCCACTGTACCCTCATCTGCTACAGCCGAAATGTAGCCATAATCATTTTCACAACTTCTAATGCGGATGAGCATCAGGCGGAATGCCGCAGCGCAGCACCCCAGGGTCTGAATCTAGCGGATACATATCGTGATTATGCCGCTTTCCACCGTGATTATGCGACTGTTCACCACATGGCGAAGTAGTCGGCTCAGGGGTAGCTATTGGAGTCGGCGTTGGCGTTGGCGTAGCTATTGGCGTTGGCGTAGCTATTGGCGTCGGCGTTGACGTAGCTATTGGCGTCGGCTCAATAGTAGCTATTGGAATCGGCTCAATTTGTGTCGCAGCCCCCCCCGGAGTAGTGAAAGTTGTGTGGTTATCAGCTTGATACCAGCCGTTATTTCCCTCCTCGTTTATCGCTATAATTTGCATTTCGTACATTGTCCCGCTTTGCAATCCGTGTGGTGATTCTGGTGTGCGACGTACAACATACCGATGTCCGGTTATCCCGCCTACATTGCGAGTATTCAGTCTAATCTCCGCCTCACAACTATAGGTAGAGCTAGCTGAAACATCAATCTTTGTCCAATCATCTGAGCTATTATCTTCCCGGTAACGAAGCATGTATCTAGTGGTTTTGGGCCTTGCCGTGTCGCCGCGAGGTGATGTCAGCAGTGGGTCAATTAGCCAATCCCAAGGAGACGCCCACTCAAAAACCACCTCATACTCTGAGTTTCCAGATGCTACATGATCGATGGCGGCGGTTGGCTTATGCCAAAATACATCGGGAGTGTCGGCTGCGTCGACAATGTTCATGGTTTTGGTATATGTGTTGCAGGCATCATTGTCATCACATATCTTAAACGTCACTTGATGAGAGGTCGCAGTCTCGTAATCCGTTGTACGATGAACTACAAACCTCAACCCATAACCGCGATTTAATGTACTTATGGGTCTACCCGACGCTGCGGCGTTTTGCGGGTCATCAAAGCTAGGTTGCAACATCCCGTCCCAGGGGGGCACTATGGTAACGGTCATCGGGTCGTTTTCATTATCCTTAGCTGTCAGCGAACATAATTCAACGTTTCCCCCAATGCGATGCTCTGGCGCTGCCGACACAAAAGGCGCGGTGCGCCGAATAAACTCAAAGCCTGGCACTGCGTCACAGGCCCCTTCTGCCAAATATCTATGGTCTTTCATTGGAACTAGATAGGGAGCGGTGTTGGCCGCAGCCCCGTCATCAGCGAATACGACGGCATTAAATAACAGCATACTTAGCCCTATCAATATAACCACCGCCACCGCTGATCCCCCAATTTGCATCAGTTGTCTCATATCCGTTCTCCTTCTTAACTCTCAATGTTCAATAAAATTGCGCCATATTTCACGCCGTCAGCGTACTGCTTAACATCTACTTGCTCCTGCTTGTGTAGTTTTCGATATAAATCCCTAATTGTGGAGGATAGACCCCTGCCTCCGCAGGGGTGGACTGGCGCCTGGGTGGTGTGAATTACTATTGCCAACACCTATAGAGAATACCCATTCATCGGGATTTGGTCATTCAAGGTGTGTGAATGTTACACTAAACAGCCACTCTACGTCATTCAATCCCGAATACTCAGATGAGTTAAGGACAATCTTCAGTTCGGAGCCCCCGGTATCGAGCACCGGGGTTAGCTGCGGGCAATGAAAAGGGACGCCTCTTTCGAGGCGTCCCTTGCGTATCCACCGGCGGGCTGTCCCGCCGGCTTATCTCTGCTACCGGACGGGCTACTCGGACACAACCTTCAGGCGCTTGGCCTTCTTGGACTCCGCCTTCGGGATGGTGATGGTCAGCACCCCGTTCTTGTACCCGGGCTGAATCCTCTCCGTGTCCACCGTATTGGGAAGACGCAGCGCACGATGGAAGGAGCCGGTCCGACGCTCCCGCATCAGGTACTTGCCCTCCTCGCTCTCAACGTCCGAGTGGGTGGTCGCCTTGATGGTCAACACGCTGTCCTCTATGGACACGTCTATCTTCTCCGGGTCAACCCCGGGCAGAGAGGCATGCACCAAAATCTGGTCACCCTCTCTCACCACGTCCAGCGGCACACTCCAGCCCTCTACCGTGGGGTTGGCCGACCCGCCTCCATAACCCCGCCACAGTCGGTTGATGGTGTCCTCCATTGTCCTAAGCTCCCTCAAAGGCTCCCAACGTCTCAGCACCATTTCATTACCTCCTTCTATAATCTCTCTTTAGGCGCTCCACCCAACCTCATCCTCACATTGTTAGTATAGCAACCTTGACAATATTTTGTCAACTATACTTATGGATTACCATTAACTATTCTTGACAAGAGCGTGTTATTAAACTATACTGCCAATTGGGAGATACTAAAGTCATGGCAACCAACTACTACGAACTTCTGGGAGTCGGCCGAAGCGCGTCGGAAAAGGACGTGCGCCAGGCCTACCGGCGTCTTGCCCGCCAGTACCACCCGGACGTGAATCCTGGGGACAAGTCCGCGGAGCAGAAGTTCAAGGAGATAAACGAGGCTTACGAAGCACTGTCAGACCCGGAGAAGCGCAAGAAGTACGACCGCTTTGGGGACAACTGGAAGCACGCCGATCAGATAGAACAGGGGCAGAATAGGTCGGGCAGCGGTCCGTTCGTATGGGATTTCGGCGGGGGTCACCCCTCCGATACGGGGTCACCCTCCTTTGACGATCTCTTTGGAGGCCGCGGCTTCGGACGCGCCACCACCGCGTCCCGCAGAAGGGCTGTCGTGGAGCAGCCGGTCAGCGTGTCCCTGGACGAGGCATTCAATGGCGCCACCCGCCTCATACAGCTCAGCAACAGCGTCCAGGGGTCGAGCCGGCGTCTGGAGGTCAAGATACCCCAGGGAGTGGACAACGGCTCCCGTATAAGAGTACGCCCGGACGAGTCAGGCTCTGAGGAAGTGTACCTGGTGGTGTCCGTAAGGCCAGATACCCGGTTCGAAAGGCGCGGCAACGACCTTTACACCAAGGTAAACGTGCCCCTTGTGGACGCTGTGCTGGGCGGTGAGGTAAGGGCGCCCACCCTGGCCGAGCCGGTGATGCTGAAGATACCGCCTGAGACGCAGAACGGCCGCTCATTCCGCCTATCCGGCAAGGGAATGCCGCGCCTGGGTTCGCCCCAGACACGCGGCAGCCTGTACGTCGACGTCCAGGTGAGCATCCCCACCAACCTGTCGGAGAGGCAGAGGGAGCTGTTCCGGGAGCTCAAGGCAACCCAGGAAAAGGAGGATTAAGCTCATGGTCTCATTCAGAACTCAACCCTGGGATGATGACGAGCCCTGCTTCGTGATAAGCGTAGCCGCCAGAATGATACAGGTCCACACCCAGACGCTGAGGTACTACGAGCGGGAGGGACTTCTGGAGCCGGCGCGCTCCAGTGGCAACATTCGCCTCTACTCTCAGCGGGACATCGAGAGGCTGCGGCGCATCAAGACCCTGACGGAGGAGCTGGGAATCAACCTGGCCGGGGTGCAGGTGGTGCTGCGCATGATGGAACGCATGGCAGAAATGGATCAGGAGGTACAGAGGCTCACAAACCTGGTGGAGGAGCTACAGTCCAGGAATCGGACGCAGGAATCCGGTTGAGGACGATACTCTCTCTGGACTGCTGAAGATAAGGAGGTAAACTGGTATGGCGCTAAGGCCGGATGATTTTACAGAACAGGGTCAGGAGGTGTTGACCAAATCCCAGGACGTGGTTAGGAGATATCGCCACAGCCAGTGGGACGTGGAGCACATACTGCTGGCTCTGCTGGAGCTTGAGGAAGGGGTGCCGGTAAAGGCCCTGCGAGAGCTGGGAGTGGCAGTGGAGGCGATGAAGCGCCGGGTAGAAGAGGCGCTTGAGCAAGCTCCAAAGACAACTTACGATAGCGCGCAGATCTACGCGACACCGAGGGCCACCATGCTCATTGCGAACGCCAAAGCCGAAGCCGACCGGTTCAAGGACGAGTTCGTGGGCGCGGAGCACATACTCATCGCCATAACCCAGGTGCGCGACGGCGACACGCCAATGGTCCTCCGGGAGCATGGCGTAGACCGGGAGCAGGTCTACAAAGCCCTGGTGGACATCAGGGGCAGCCACCGCGTCACCGACCCGCGCGCCGAGAGCCGCTACCGCTCCCTGGAGAAGTACAGCGTGGACCTGACGGCCCTGGCGCGGGAAGGCAAGCTGGACCCAATCATAGGCCGGGACGCGGAGGTTAAGAGGGTCATGCAGACCCTCACCCGCCGTACAAAGAACAACCCGGCCATCATAGGCGACGCCGGCGTGGGGAAGACGGCCATTGCCGAGGGCCTTGCGCAGCGCATCGTTTCCGGGGACGTCCCGGAGGTGCTGAAGGGCCGTCGCCTGCTGGCCCTGGACTTGGGGAATATGGTCGCCGGCAGCAAGTTCAGGGGCGAGTTCGAGGAGCGGCTGAAGAGCGTCATCGACGAGGTGAAACAGGCGCACGGGGAGATCATCCTCTTCATCGACGAGATACACACCGTGGTTGGCGCAGGAGCGGCTGAGGGTGCGCTGGACGCCAGCAACCTGCTGAAGCCGGCCCTGGCCCGCGGAGAGCTTCAATGCATAGGCGCGACCACCATTGACGAGTACCGCAAACACATCGAGAAGGACGCCGCCCTGGAGCGACGGTTTCAGCCGATCCTCATTGAAGAGCCGGACGTGGACACCGCCATAGAGATGCTGCGGGCGCTCTGCCCCCGCTACGAGGCTCATCACAAGGTCAAGATAGAGGAGTCGGCGCTGAAGGCCGCTGTCAAGCTCAGCCATCGCTACATTACCGACCGCAACCTGCCGGACAAGGCCGTTGACCTCATTGACGAGGCGGCAAGCAAGCTGAAAATCGACGCCGAGAGCCTGCCAAAGGAGTTGAAAGAGCAGGAGGACAGCATCCGGCAGCTTAACAACGAGGAGGAGGCCGCCTCCCAGATGGGGGACTACAAGAGGGCGATGGAGTTGAGGTCGAAGCGCTTTCGTCTGGAATCCGAGTACAACTCCGACCGTGAGCGCTGGCTGCAAGACCACAAGATAGACATGGTGGTGGACGAAGAGGACATAGGCGAACTCATTGCCCAGTGGACCGGCATCCCGGTGAGCCGTATGCTGGAAGAGGAGACGGAGAGGCTGCTGCACATGGAGGATAGGCTGCATGAGCGTGTGATAGGCCAGGACACGGCCATCCAGGCCGTCTCGGAGGCAATCCGACGCTCCAGAGCCGGGTTGAAGGACCCCAAGCGCCCCATCGGCAGCTTTATTTTCCTGGGTCCTACGGGCGTGGGCAAGACGGAGCTTGCCCGGGCGCTATCCCGGTTCCTGTTCGACCACGAGGACGACCTGGTGCGAATCGATATGTCGGAGTACATGGAGAAACACACGGTGTCCCGCCTGGTGGGAGCGCCGCCGGGATACGTGGGCTACGACGAAGGCGGACAGCTAACGGAGGCCGTGCGAAGGCGACCATTCAGAGTGGTCCTGTTCGATGAAATCGAGAAGGCCCACCCGGACGTGTTCAACATCCTTCTCCAGATTCTGGAGGACGGTCGCCTCACCGACGGCCACGGCCGCGCTGTGGACTTTCGCAATACCCTGGTGATAATGACCAGCAACCTAGGCACGGGAGAGGTGGGCAGGCAGGTGATGGGATTCCGGAGGGATGGCGAGTCCACAACGGAGATGGAGCGACTGCGAGCGTCCATTGAGGAGGCGCTAAAGAGGACGTTCCGACCCGAGCTGCTCAACCGCATCGACGAGATTGTTGTCTTCGAGCCGCTGACGCAGGAGCAGATTAAGCAGATAGTAGACCTGCTTCTGGCGGAGGTGCAGAGGCGTCTGGACGAGCGCGGCATCAGGATAGAGATGTCGGACAGCGCCAGGGAGTGGCTGTCGCAGGAAGGGTTCGATCCCGTGTACGGCGCCCGGCCCCTGCGCCGGGCGGTGCAGCGATACGTTGAGAACCCTCTCTCCACCAAGATACTCGCGGGGGAGTTCGGGAGCGGAGACGTCATTCGGGTAGATGCCTCCTCCGGGGCGCTCACCTTCGCACGGGTGGAAGCAGCCTTACCAGCCTTCGTATGATAGTACAGGAGCCTTGTGGCAGAGCATAGATTTGTAACGGTAGACGGAATACGCACCCACTACGTAGCAGCAGGAGAGGGAGAGCCTCTCCTGCTGCTACACGGCTTGGGCGCGAGCCTCATGGCTTGGGCGCTGAACATAGAGCCGCTCTCTCAGAAATTCAGCGTTTACGCCATTGACATCCCAGGGCACGGAGACTCGGAGAAGCCGGACATTGACTACCTGTTGCCCACCGCAGTCAACTTTGTCCGGGAGTTTATGAACGTACTGGGCATAGAAAGGGCTTCAATTGCGGGCAACTCAATGGGTGGGATGGTCGCGCTCAGAACGGCTGTGGAATTCCCTGAACTGGTGGACAGGCTGGTGCTGGTAGACGCAGCGGGCCTTGGTAGGGAGGTGGCATGGTTCATCCGCGCAATGAGCCTTCCCGTGGTTGGAGAGCTTATGGAGAACCCCACACCGCGGAACACAAGGATGCTGCTGAAGAGGGTTTTCTACAATCCCGGCCTGGTCCAAGAAAGCCTGATAAGGGAGATCTACCGCACAAGCGTGATACCAGGGTCGAAGCGAGCGTTCTTGAAGATCATCCGAGGATCAATCGGCTTGCGGGGAATTCATTCAAAGTGGATAATGGCGGATGAGTTGGAAAAGATGAATTCTCCTGTTCTCATAGTCTGGGGCGCTCAGGACAGGATACTCCCTGTGAGGCATGCCACTGACGCCGCACGACGAACTCCCCAGGTAAGCCTCAGTATCTTTGACGAATGCGGCCACTGGCCCCAGATGGAGAAGGGCCAGGAATTCAACCGCTTGGCCCTGGATTTCCTCACGGAAGAGTAGGTCATCACTCAATAAGGACATTAGTGAGCTTCCAACAATACGATCACTACTACAAGGAAAGCCCTCCCAGGAGGCTGTGGAACTATCTGAAGAGCCTCCAGCACAGCGAGAAGGCCATGAAGGCCTTCTCCGTCGGCGTTGTTGTAGCGTTCATCCCTACGGTGTTTCTGCTGAGAAACCACCTGCCTGACCTCAGCACGGTAGGATACGTGGGAGTTCTCATTCTCAGTTTTGTTGGCAGCGCTTCCATACTGGTCCCGGTGCCGGGCATTGCAGCGGTATGTGTCGGGCCCAGCATAGTCGGCCTCTCGCCACTGATAGTAGCGCTCATGGCGTCAGTGGGAGAAAGCGTTGGGGAGCTATCCGGCTATATGGTCGGCTTCAGCGGACGCGGCTTCGCAGACAAGAACCGGTTTTACCCCAGGATAGAGGGGTGGATGCAAAAAAGAGGAGGCCTTGTTCTATTCCTGGCGTCTTCCTTCCCCAACCCTTTCTTCGACTTCGTGGGAATCGCCGGCGGGACCCTGCGATACCCTATCTGGCGATTCCTCCTAGCGGTGTGGGCGGGCAAGCTGGTGAAGTCCCTCATGATAGCCTACACCTGCTATTTTGGTGTTGACTGGGTCAAGAGCTTCTTCAACCTTGGGTAGCCTCTATACCTAAATCCCCAGGGTCAACTGGCCTCGAGGCTCCGCCGGACGCGCGTACCGCTCCTCAAGACGCCATTTCCGCCTCAAGGAGTCCACCGCCTCCAGGATGGCCCCCGTGTACTCCTGGGGCGCGTAGCTGGTCTTGTAAGCTTGCTGATGCTCCGGGTACAAATGGGGGTAGGCTTCCCGAAGGAATGGCATGAACCATTCTCTGGAGCCGGGCCTAAGGTGCAAGACATTGGGCGCGAGGTACATCGCTTTGTGGTCTGAAGCGGCCTTTACCACTGCCTCCAGGCTTTCAGGACTATCTGATAGCCCGGGAATAATGGGGGCCATCAGGACTCCGGCGGATACGCCCGCCTCTACCAGCTCCTGCATTGCTTCCATGCGCTTGATCGGCTTAGGAGTCCCGGGTTCGGTCTTTCGCCACACGTCATCGTCAAGGGTGCCTACGCTGAAGTTGACCCGGCAGTCGGCTACCTTTGACAGCGCTGCCAGCAGGTCCACGTCTCTGGTGACGAGCGCCGACTTTGTTGTTATCGAGACGGGATTGGCGTGATCCCGCAGGAGTTCAAGGATTCTTCGTGTGAGTTGATACCTGCGCTCCGCCGGTTCGTAGGGGTCGCATGAGGTGCCGAGGGCTATCAGCTCCCTGCGCCAGCCGGGCCGACGCAGCTCCTCTCTGAGCACTTCCGGCGCGTTGATCTTCACAACGATACGCTGGTCGAAGTCGGCGCCCGCATTGTAGCCCAGGTACTGGTGGGTGGAGCGGGCAAAGCAGTAGATGCAGGCGTGCTGGCATCCCCTGTACGGGTTTATGGTCCACCTGAATGGCATACCCCCTTGAACGCGGTTGATAAGGGTCTTGCACTGGATCTCTTCAAAGTACGCCTTGACCATCTGTCCCCTCCTCAAGCAAAGGTTATATGGGGGGACTCTACACTAGAATGTTTGTGCTTTACCAGACGCGCTTGTCGCACCAAGAGCGCGTGCCAGAGGTTACGGGGCGATTCAGAAGGGTGTCGCGTGGAAATGGCGCTTGAGCCGCGAGGGGCTATCGCTTGTAGGGCAGCCGTCCCGACATCTCGTATATGGCGCTCACGGCCATATCTTCGTCATCTCAACGGACGTATACTTGGCGGACGGCCTCGAATTCCGCGACTGTTAGCGCCGATTGTCTGACCACGGCAACACTCAGCCTGTGGCCGTTCAGGAAGGCTAACCAGTCGAGCGCTTTATCAAAGGCTCTGTGAATTGTGACTTGCATAAGTTCCTCCAATCAGACGGTCTGCCTACCGCTAAAGAATACTCTTCAGGGTAATGGCCTCTTCCCTGCCGGGTCCGGTAGAGATCATGCTGATGGGACAGCCTAGTAGCTCCTCAATGCGCCTGACGTAGTCCAACGCGCCCTGCGGCAGGTCCGAGATGTGGCGGGCGCTGGCTGTGGGCGTGTCCCAACCAGGGAACTCCTCGTAGACCGGCTCGCACATCTCCAACATCGATGGGCTGCTGGGAAAGCGGTCCGTAATCTCGCCGTTGATCTTGTAGGCAACGCACAGCTTGACGGGTGAGAAGCCGTCCAACACGTCAAGTCGCGTCAGTATTGCTGAGGTCATGCCGTTTATGTCAGCGGCGTACCGGGCCGCCACTGCATCGAACCAGCCGCACCGTCGCGGCCTTCCGGTAGTAGTGCCGTATTCCCACGCCAGATTGCGTATGGCCTCCCCCACTTCGTTATCCAACTCAGTGGGGAGCGCACCCGACCCGACCCTGGTGGTGTAAGACTTGTAGACGCCAGCCACCTCATGGATGTACCTGGGGCTTATCCCCAAACCTATGCAGGCTCCTCCCACCGTCGGCGAGGAGGACGTTACATAGGGATAGGTGCCGTGGTCCAAGTCCAGCATGGTGCCCTGAGCGCCTTCCAGGAGAAGACGGCGGTCATTTGCCAGCATCTCCTGTATCACGGACTCCGTGGGCCCAATGAAGGGCTTAAGGATCTTTCCCCACTCTCTGCACTTGGCATACATCTCGTCCAGAGAGATGGGGTCTCCTCCGTAGACCTTTGTAATAAGCGAGTTCTTTCGCTCTACGATAAAGCTTAGCTTGGACAGGAGACCGTTCTCGTCAAGAAGATCAGCCATGCGTATGCCAATCCGGGAGGACTTGTCCATGTACACGGGCCCGATTCCCCTGCCCGTCGTGCCGATGGCCCCCTCACCCTCTGCGCGCAGGCTCTCCTCCAAGTGGTCCAGCGTTATGTGGTACGGCATGATCACGTGGGCCCTCTCGCTGATGAGCAGTCGGCTCACGTCCACTGACCTGGACTCAAGCTCTCCCACCTCTTCCAGCAGGGCATCGGGGTCTATGACCACCCCGTTGCCTATGATGGGCGTTACACTCTTCCGGAGGATTCCGACCGGAATAATGTGAAACTTGAACTCCCCTAAGTCGTTTATAACGGTGTGGCCGGCGTTGTTCCCCCCGTTAAAACGGGCTACAACGTCGGCATTCTCCGCGAGGAAGTCGACTACTTTTCCCTTCCCCTCATCCCCCCACTGGCCTCCGATTATGGCGTAAGCAGGCATTTGACCCCTATCTACTACGGGTTACTCCCAAACCTTTGAGAGTATACCAAAGGGGAACACCTTTGGAAAGATAGACCCAGTCTCAGATGCACGATTGTAACATATCTGCCCCTGCCTATGCACAGCCTTGACACCCGGGACATACGACGAGTCCCCGACCGAAGAGTGTGCAAGGCCAGGAAGCGGCTACTAGGCCTTCTCTTCCGACAGCACCCTGGTCAGAGCGCCCTCGACCAAGTCCTGAATAAAGCGCATCTCGGCTGCGGTAAAGGGTAGCAACCGGTCCGAGCCGCTGCGGGACTTGGCCCCCTCCAGCGCCTCTGAAACGGCCTTCTGTATATTCTCTGCCGTTGGTGTAGTCACGATAGTTCCTCCCAAAGTGTGTCCCAGGATAAACAAAAGTGATGGTGAGGAGACCTCAAGCAGTCCCCGTGAATGTCCACATTCACAACGTGGAGGCTAGGAAGTCAAGACCTCCTCCAGTGACAGCTCTCTCAGGCTCTCCTTGTACTGCTTGGGCTTGGCCAGGTACCCGGTGCTGTGGCTCCAGTCAAAGTTCTTCTCCCTGTCCGGAGGGGCGTCCCCCACAATTGCAGCCGGCACTCCCATGAGCATCTTCCTGGGTGGAACCTTTGCCCTGGGCGCTACAACGGCGCCCGCGGCAATAGTGCACCAGTCCCCCACCTCCGCCCCGTCCAGGATTACAGCCTTTATGGCCACCAGCACGTGCTCGCCCAGGGTTACGCCGTGCAGGACACAGGCATGTCCCAGATGGGAGTACCTGCCCAGCACCACCTCTCTGCCGTGGATCACGGCGTTGTCCTGCAAGTTCGAAAAGTCACCCATGCGAATGGTGCCCTCGTCGGCGCGCATAGTGACGTTAGGCCCAATCCAGCAGCCTTCGCCAATGACCACATCGCCGATGAGGACGGCCGTGGGATGTACATAAGACGTAGCCCCTATTTGAGGGCGTTTTCCCTGAATCTCGTAGATTGGCATTCATCTCCCCCGCTGGTTAAGATTACGCGTATAAGTATAGATTCTTCCAAGAGCGCTAGCCTGCAAACCTGTCGATTCCGATGAACACGGCCGCCGCCGCGATGATCGTACCCATTGTCCACCTGAGCATCCTGGCTTCGGCGCGGACTATATCGCCGCGTAGAGCTTCAATAGCCCTCTCGAAGTCTCCCCGCAACGTCATCATATCGCCTCGCAGAGCCTCTATATCCGCCCTTGTGGACAGATGCTCATACACACCCTCAAGCCGGCTCAATCGTTCCTCAACCGTTGCCATTCCGTTCCTCTCTAGCCTGCAAAACAAGCCTAAGAAGTATAGTAATCCTTTCTAAGGAATCAACGACCTGTGAACAAATAGTGAATGGAGGCTAGGCAATTCTCTATTAGGACTCCGGCACGTATATTATTTTACCCAGGACCTCGCCATTCTCCATAATTTCCTGCCCCTTTGAAACCTCCGACAGCGGAAATACGCGTGACACCACAGGTTTAATATCGCCGCGCTCCACAAATGGAAGGGCTTCCATAAGCTCGCTCTTGGAACCGAGGTGGGACCCCAGGAAATTCAGCTGCTTGTTCCACAGGAAGCGCAGGTCCGTCGCGGCCTCGAAGCCGGTGGTGGCCCCGCAGACCACCAGGGTGCCTCCCCAGCGAAGAGAGCGCACGCTGTCGGGCCAGGTGGCCTCCCCAACGTGCTCGAACACCACGTCCACTCCCCTTCTATCGGTGATCCTGCGCACCTCCTGGAAGACGTCCTGCTCCTTCCGGTTGATGGTGTGTTCCGCTCCCAGGCGTCGCGCCATCTCCAGCTTCTCCTCGCTGGCTGCAATGGCGATGGGCTGAGCGTTAAAGAGCTTGCATACCTGTATTGCCATTGACCCCAGGCCGCCCGCAGCGCCCCATATAAGGACGAAATCGCCGGCCTTGATGCGCGCCCTCGTCACCAGCATACGCCACACGGTCTCCAGTATCAGGGGAAGTGAGGCTGCTTCCTCCCAGGACAGGTTCTTGGGCTTGGGCAGCACATTCATCGCAGGCAGCTTGACGTACTCCGCGTGTCCGCCGTCCATAGGGCCGGTCTGGAAACCCCAAATCTTGAAGTCCCGGCAGAAGAACTCCTCTCCGCGGGCACAGAACTGGCACATGCGGCAGCTTATGCCCGGGTGGTCTATCACCTCGGCGCCCGGAGAGATGCCGCTGACCTCGCTACCGACCTCCACAACCTCGCCTGAGATGTCGCTCCCTGAGATGTGAGGCAGTATTATCTGCACTCCGGGCAGGCCCTGCCTGGCCCAAATATCGTTGTAGTTGGCCGACGCCGCCTTGACCTTGATCAGCACTTCGTTGGGAGATATCTGAGGCTGGGGCACGTCCTGGTATTTGAGCTTGTCCGTGCCTCCCTGCTCCTCAAAAACCACTGCTTTCATACGGGAACCCCCATATCCAAACGACTTGAACCCCGCGGTAACGGGAACGCTTACTCGTAACCTAACACCGCTTAAACTCTCGCGTCAAGGCGCAGGCGCGGCCCATCAGGACGCGGCGGCCCTCTCGTCCGTTACCTGGCGTACGAATTCCACTATGTCTTTGAGGCTGGATCCCGGCCCGAAGATGCCCCGGAGGCCCATCTCCTCCAGCTTGGGATAGTCCTCCTTGGGCAGAATCCCGCCGGCAAAGACCGCAACATCCTCCAACTCCTTCTCCTTCAGGGCCTGCATGACCAAGGGAAATAGCTCCAAGTGAGACCCTGACAGGATGCTCAGCCCTATGGCGTCCACGTCCTTCCGGGAAGCCGTCTCCGCAATCATCTCCGGCGTCTGGCGGATGCCCGTGTAGGTAACATCAAAGCCGGCGTCTTCAAGTGCCCTTGCCACCACCTTTGCGCCCCTGTCGTGGCCGTCCAGGCCGGGCTTGGCTATCAGGACGCGTGGTTGTCGCTGTTCGGTCACAGTTGCACCTCCCTAGGAGCTTTCGGGCGTACCAGTCCTTTGCTACCCTTTCTGCAGGGCGACCCTGAGGCCAACAAGCTGCTCAGGCGGGATAACAGCGCTGCCCTGGGTTGCCTTATAGTAGGGAACGCTCTCCAGGCTGGACGTCACCAGGGTTAGAGAATACACCCCTTCTCCTCGATCCTCTATGAAGTCAGCGATGGCGCCTTGAGGTCCCAGCGGTTCCGCAAAACGGAAGACGGCGCCGGCTCTCGGATCTGAAATGCAAAGGTCCGCAACCCTTGCCGTATCCGCCGGCGAGCTTCTGAAACCGGCCTCCGCGCTCTCCACCATGCCGAAGTTTCGCTTCCACATTTCGGCTGCGGCGCCCGCGTCTTTAGAGGCGACGGTCACGTGCCCCATCCGCAGGTCGATGCCGGTGGGCGTTCTCAGGCTGATCTGTGCCATCTCCACCAGCACGCCGGCCGCAGCGCGAGGATGCACAAACTCCACCAAGCCGACGAACCCCTGTCGCGGCGCGCCCTGGATAAGCTGCACTTCGCGGCTGGTCAGGTCCTGTATCTCGGCTTCAATGTCGCCTACTTCAAAGCAGATGTGGTGAATGCCCTCGCCGCGACGCTCCAGGAATCTGCCGACAACGCTCTCGGGATTTGTGGGCTGGAGCAGTTCGAAACGGACATCGGACGTGGGAAGCAGGGCTGCAATGAGCTGCTGGTCTTCCACGTGCTCGCGGGCTGCCTCAGATAGGCCAAGGGTCTCGTTGAACCTGGCGGCTGCCGCCTCCAAGTCGTTGACTGCCACGCCTATGTGGTCAATTGACAGGAACATAAGCTTACCTCAAGCTAGACGACCGCGCGGTCCTGCTGAACGCCAAATACGCTGCGGAACACGTCACATATCTCTCCGGTGGTGCAGTAGGCCTCCACGCACTCCAGGATAGCCGGCATGGTGTTATCGTTGCTGCGAGCGACCATCTCCAGGTTTGCCAAGGCCGCCGCGACCCGGGATCCGTTGCGAGTGGAGCGGACCCTTTGCAGCCGGGCGATCTGACGCTGGCGCTCTGCCGGGTCAATGCGAAGTATGTCTATGGCCGGCTCCTCGCTGTTCTGGTAGGCATTGACGCCCACTACGGTGCGCTCCCCGTCCTCAATCTCCAGTTGGAACTTGTACGCGGCGTCCCCTATCTCCCTCTGCTGGTATCCCTCGTCAATCGCAGGCACCGCTCCGCCCAGCTCGTCCACCTCGGCGATGTAGTGCAAAGCAGCCCTCTCCAGGTCGTCCGTCAGCTTCTCAATGTAATACGAGCCGGCCAGGGGATCGACAGTGTCCGTCAGACCACATTCGAAGGCGAGCACCTGCTGAGTGCGCAGCGACAGTGTCACGGACTCCTCCGTCGGCAGGGCCAGCGCCTCGTCTTTGGAGTTGACGTGCAGGGACTGGGTGCCGCCGAGAATAGCAGCCAGGGCCTGTATGCTGGAGCGGACAACGTTGTTGTCGGGTTGCTGCGCAGTGAGGGTCACGCCGGCGGTCTGGGCGTGGAAGCGCATCATCTGAGAGCGCGGATTCTGGGAGTTGAAGCGCTCCTTCATCAGGCGAGCCCAGAGGCGCCGTGCGGCTCTGAATTTCGCCACCTCCTCCATAAGGTTGCTCTGAGCCACGAAGAAGAACGTGAGTTGCGGCGCGAAGTCGTCCACGCTAAGGCCGGCGTTCACGGCGGCCCGGACGTACGCCATAGCGTTCGCCAGGGTAAAGCCGACCTCCTGTGCAGCCGTGCAACCCGCCTCCCGCATGTGATAACCGCTGATGGAGATGGTGTTCCAGTTGGGCGTTTCCGAGGCGCAGTAAGCAAAGAGATCTGTCACCAGCCTCATTGAAGGAGCCGCCGGATAGATGTGGGTACCCCTGGCTATGTACTCCTTCAGGATGTCGTTCTGTACGGTGCCCCGCAGTTCCTTCGGGTCGACGCCCTGCTTCTTCGCCATAGCTATGTAGTAAGCCAGTAGCAGTGAGGCCGTAGCGTTTATGGTCATGGAGGTGGAGACCTCCGCCAGGTTAATGCCCTCGAAAACGGTCTCCATGTCCTCCAGGTGGGAGATGGGCACCCCTACCCTGCCCACCTCGCTATAGGCGATGGGATGGTCGGAGTCGTAGCCGGTCTGCGTGGGCAAGTCGAACGCCATCGATAGCCCCGTCTGGCCCTGCTCAAGGAGGTAGTGATAGCGTCGGTTGGTCTCCTCCGCCGATGCGAAGCCGGAGTATTGGCGCATGGTCCAAATGCGCCCTCGATACATGGTTGGCTGAACACCCCTGGTGTAGGGAAAGCTGCCCGGAAAGCCAAGGTCGCGGTCGTAGTCCTGGTTGGACACGTCTTCGGGCGTGTAGATCGGTTCAACCTCTATCTCAGATGAGGTCTCAAAACGGGCTTGGCGCTCCCCACTGCGCTCGGTAGCGGGCTGCCAGACCTTCTCTTTCCATTCCTGTTTCCTGCCATTGGCCATGACAAGCCTCCTGCAAGGGATTAGGTGTCCGACACTTTATGAAGGTCAAAAACTACATTCCACAGGTAAGAACGCGGTTAGGATACGAAATGCCAAAAGTGGTGTCAAGCTGAGGAGTCGCTTGCGGGCAGGTGAAGCCAGTTGGAGACGCAGGCGCTGTCAAATGCTATTGGCTACATATAAGTTTGCTAAACAGCGTATACAAGCACATGCAAGCGCTTGACCTACGACCCCATCCCTTCCTCGATACGACGAATCTCCCCATCTACCTCTTGAATGCGCCGGTAGTCCTCTTCATACAGCTTGTAGCAGCGCTCCAGATAGAGATGGGTCAGCGTTGCGCCCATGTCCGCCGGCATCTCAGCAACCTGGATGATGCGAGGTACGCTGTAGTGCTCCGGCAGATGTTTTGCCAGAGTCAGCATCTCCTCCTCCGCTTCCTTCACCAGCCGGGAATCCGACCCTTCTACGCCGAAACGCAGTTTCCCCACCAGCTTCGCTAGCTCGCTCAGTTTGCCCGTCTCGCCCATCAACTCATAGAGAAGCTCGTTTACGTTGGGCTCTCCCGAAAGGGCAGGCGGCTGGCTTGCTTCCTGCGACTGCTGCCAGAGGCGCGTATACTCCTGCTGCAGGTCGTTCACCGTCTGCACCATATCCAGGGGATTGTTGGCGTCGCCGGTGCCCCCGTCGATGAGATCATCGTCCCTTGCATCGGCCAGGCGTTGGATCTCGGCCAGGCTATCGACCTTCTCCGGGAATGGGGGGAAGGCGAAGCCGGAAAGCTCCTGGGAATTCATACCCTGTATCTGGGCGGCAAACATAGGTGGGATGTACTTGGATACGTCCACTTTGATCGGCAGGGTGATGATGTACGTAGCCATTATCTCGTCCTGGTTATACCTCTGACGGAAGTAGACCAGTGCGTGCCCCTTGGGGGTCTCTCTCGACCCGCGCTCAAAATAAAGATCCAATGTCCAGCCTTTCGTTCTTCGTTTCTCGCTACATTATACACGAAAGCGCACCTGCGCCCCGCCCCCATAACACATGGCGCCACGCGCAGTATGGAGCGCCCGGACACCCGCAGAGGCCGCATACAATCTGCTAGAATGATAGCAAAAGGAATACTTCAGGGAGGAGCAGCTATGGAAATAGACCTCAAGGAGGCAATCCAGGCCGAAGAGGAGGGTATGGTCTCCATAAGGCGAGACCTCCACGCACACCCTGAGCTGGCCTTTCAGGAAGAGCGTACCGCCAATCTCATCGCCGACAGACTGGGCGGCCTGGGTCTAAGGGTGTCTACGGGGATTGCATCGACGGGAGTGGTCGGCCTGCTGGAAGGAAGCGCGCCGGGGCCCACGCTTATGTTGCGGGCCGATATGGACGGGCTGCCCATTCAGGAGACTTCCAACGCGCCCTACAGGTCCCAATCCAACGAGGTTATGCACGCCTGCGGCCACGACGGTCATATGGCCGCGCTTCTGGGGGTGGCCTCGGTCCTGGCCAAGAACCGCACAGCGCTGAAGGGGCGGGTGAAGTTCGTCTTCCAGCCGGCGGAAGAGACCATGAGCGGAGCGCAGGCGATGATAGACCAGGGCGTTATGGACAACCCGCGAGTGGACAGAGTCTTGGGGTTTCATCTCTGGAACGCCCTGCCGGTAGGCCAGATAGGACTGAGGCCGGGGGTAATCTTCTCCAGCGCCGACGAGTTCAGACTGGTGATCAAGGGAAGAGGGGGACATGGCGCCTTGCCGCACTTGGCCGTGGACCCGGTGGTAATATCTGCGCAGGTAGTTACTGCCCTCCAGACGCTGGTGAGCCGAGAGAAGCATCCATTTGAGGGCGCCGTGCTCACCATCGGGACTATCCACGGGGGGACTGCCTTCAACATCATAGCCGACCAGGTGGAGATGACGGGAACGGTGCGCACTATAGATAACGACCTGCGCCAGCGGTTTCTGAGGCGTATACCGGAGATGTCGGCTGCTATCTGCGCCTCTATGGATGGCAGCCTTGACTTCGATCACGTGAGAGGCTGCCGGGCCGTGGAGAATGACCTGTCAGTGACCGGAGCCGTATTCAAGACGGCCTCCCGTGTAGTTGGAGACGCCAACCTGCCGCCCATTGAACCCAGCACGGTTGGCGATGACATGGCGCTGTTCATGGCGGAGGCGCCGGGGTGCTACTTCCTGGTGGGTTCCGCAAACCCGGAGGCGGGCCTGGACTCTCCGCACCACAGCTCATCCTTTGACTTTGATGAGAGGGCGCTCTCCATAGCAGCGGAAATCATGGCGCGAAACGCTCTGGAATACCTGGGTCAGGAATAGCCGTCTGTAGTTCTGCGGGGCAGCGTTCTCCCCTACCCTCTTCCGCGAGGTCGATACTGGACAGCCTCCGCCAGATGCGAGACGCCGATGCTGTCTTCGCCTGCGAGGTCCGCGATGGTGCGGGAGAGCTTCAGGGTGCGGTGATACGCCCTCGCCGATAGCTGAAGCTGCTCCATAGCGGCTTTTGCCAGGCTCTGCGCGGCGTCGTCCAGCTTGCAGTGATCCCACACCTCGGCCGGTCCCATGTCCGCGTTGGTCTGTACGCTCGTGCCGGCAAACCTGTGCCTCTGCCGCTCACTGGCCTGCTCAACGCGCTGGCGCACCGCGCTCGACTCCTCTCCGGCTGCGTCCGCAGTGAGTTTCTCGTACTCGACCCTCGGCACCTCAACAAAGATGTCTATGCGGTCAAGGAGCGGGCCTGAAATGCGCTTCTGGTACTTGTTGACCATGCTGGGCGAGCAGGTGCATTGTCGTTGGGCGTCGCCATAGTAGCCGCAGTAGCAGGGGTTCATTGCAGCCACCAGCATGAAGTTGGCCGGAAAAGTCACAGATCCCTGCGCCCGGCTGATGGTCACCACTTTGTCCTCCAGAGGCTGCCTCAAGACCTCAAGCACATTATGGCCGAACTCCGGAAGCTCATCCAGGAATAACACGCCTCGGTGGCTTAAAGAGACCTCTCCCGGTCGGGGCCATCTCCCTCCGCCCACCAGCCCGGCGTGGGAGATGGTGTAGTGAGGAGCCCTGAATGGTCTGTGGGACATCAAGGGAGTATCCGAAGGCAGCAGGCCGGATACGCTGTATATCCTTGTGACGTCCAGCGCCTCCGCAGAGCTCATGGTGGGCAGAATTGAAGGCAAGGAGCGGGCAAGGAGGGTCTTCCCACTGCCCGGCGGTCCGCTCATCAGAAGGTTGTGGCCTCCTGCCGCCGCCACCTCCAAAGCTCTCTTGGCGTGCTCCTGGCCTCGGATATGAGCCATATCGCCTCCGGTCCAGGCCACATCATCGGTCGGACTGTTTTTATCCTCATTTACAAAGGGAGAAATGGCGCTCTCCCCACGAAGATGGGAAGCCAGCTGGCCCAGGGAGTCACTGGCATAGACCGTTATGCCGTCCAGCAAAGAGGCCTCCTTAGCGTTGATCGCGGGCACAAAGGCCTGTTCAATGCCCATCTCTTCCGCCAGTCCAACCATTGGCAGTATGCCATTGGTGTGGCGCAGCTTCCCGTCCAGAGAGAGCTCGCCCAGAAACACGGCGTTGGATATGTCAGCAGACACCTGGCCGGAGCTGCACAGAATTCCCACAGCAATGGGCAGGTCATACGATGGCCCCGCCTTCTTGAGGTCGGCCGGGGCCAGGTTCACCGTAATGCGGCGCATTGGGAATTCGTAACCGGAGTTGCGTATGGCCGCCCTCACCCGCTCACGCGCCTCCTGCACCGCCGTATCCGGCAAGCCAACAATGTTGAAGGCGGGCAGCCCCGGGGAGATGTCAACCTCCGTCTCCACCACGGCTCCCTCCAAGCCCACTATTGCGCAGGTAATAGCCTTAGCCAGCATTGGACTCCTAGTACGATTGAAGCTAGGCCCTATGATACGGAGCTTCAGATTCCCCGTCAAATGCCCTCGCTAGACCGGATTGCTGTAATAAACGAAGAAGCGGGGACGATGGCCCCGCTTCTTCGGATCACTGCGTCAATATGAGATTAGGTCCCTCGCAGCCTCGGGTCAAGCACATCCCTTATGGCATCGCCAAAAAGGTTGAAGCCATACACGGCCATCGAGATAGCAACACCGGGCCAGATGGCCAACCAAGGGGCCACGGCGTAAAACTCCCTGGCGCGGCCGGAAAGCATACCACCCCAGGAAGGCTCCGGGGGAGGAACGCCCAGGCCGAGGAAGCTCAGCGAGGCCTCTGCGATGATGGCAGTGCCCAGTCCCGCTGTGGCGATTATGAGCCAGGGTGCAACACACTGGGGGAAGATGTGGAGCGCCATTATGCGGATGTCCCCCGCTCCGATAGCCCGGGCAGCCAGAGCGAACTCCGACTGTTTCACTGCGAACGCCTGTGAGCGCACGATGCGGTTGGCCCTGGGGATCTGCACTACACCAATGGCCAAGATCACGTTAAAGACTCCTGTACCCAGGCTTGCCGTAATGGCCAGAGCCAGAATCAGGGTCGGGATGGACATCAAACTATCCATTGCTCTCTGCACTATCATGTCTACTTTCCCGCCGTAGAAAGCGCTGGCCAGTCCCAGCGCACCGCCTGTGCCGGAGCCAAGCGCGACCGCGGAAAAGCCCACGATAAGGGATATCCGAGCGCCGTTGATTATTCTCGACCATAGGTCTCTACCGAGGTCGTCAGTACCAAGCAGGTGCTCTGTGGATGGTGGTTCCAACGCGTCCACGATGTTCAGTTTAATAGGGTCTCCAGCGATAACCGGCGCCAGGATAGCCATAGCAAACATAAGGAGTATGATGAGAGCCCCCACCGCCCCCAGTGGCTTCCTCACAACGAAGGTGCGTACACTCTTAAACAACCGGGAAGCCAGCCCCGGTTGACTGTAGGACACTACCTGTTCAGCTTCTTGTCGTGCTGCCATTCTCTAGCCCCCCTTGCCGGGATTATCCTAGTCGTACCGCACCCGCGGGTCCAACATTCCGTATGTGAGATCTACCAGTAGATTGGCAAATATTATCCAAACTGAGAAGAAGGCAACCATAGCCTGGACTACGTTGTAGTCCCTCTGGTTCATGGCCTCCACCAGAAATCGCCCCAGACCGGGCAATGAGAAAATACTCTCGATGATCACGGAACCCCCGGCAATGACGGCAAAGCTGATGCCAATTATAGTGACCACCGGAAGCATGGCGTTCTTCATCGCATGCCGATACACAACCACAAGGTTCCTGAGTCCCTTGGCGTGTGCCGTCCTTATGTAGTCCTGGCGCAGCACCTCCAACATTGAGGAGCGCATCATCCTCGCCTTGGTGGCCGATGTAACCCAGCCAAGAGTTATGGCCGGCCATATGAACATCCTGATGTTGTCCCAAGGGGCCTCCCAGGGTGAAACGTACTCCAGTCTGGG
The DNA here is from genome assembly GCA_965261605.1 of Dehalococcoidia bacterium. Taxonomy (GTDB): domain Bacteria; phylum Chloroflexota; class Dehalococcoidia; order Lucifugimonadales; family UBA2985; genus DAOUJW01. The sequence continues at coordinate 399,733 of OZ253466.1, forward strand.
AGACCAACTGAACCAGTACAACCCCACCACCAAGATCAGCGTGGCAAACCAGAAGCTGGGTATTGATATCCCTCCCAGGGAGGCAATCCTCAAAACGTAGTCTATCCACGTGTCCTGCTTCAACGCCATCAAAATCCCCAACGGGATAGAGACGATGACGGAGATGGTGATGGTCATTAAGGCCAATTGTAAGGTGACGGGCAGCTTCCCCTTAAAGTCCTCCCACACGGAACCACCGTGGAAGTAGGAGGTGCCCCAGTCCAGGGTGAGCATATTTCCTACCCATTTCAGGTACTGCAAATGGACGGGATCGGACAGCCCCAAGTTCTCTCTGATCCTCTGCAGGGCCTCTTCATCTATGTCAGCAACGCCCTCGTCTCCCTGCGTATAGACCATCATTGCAACGTCCCCAGGCGCCACCCGCAGTATAGTGAATATAAGCACCGACACTATGGCCACTGTCAACACTGCCAGCAGGAGCCGTCTCAATATGTATGCCTGCATAGGACCCTCCAGATTCTATAACCTCTTCCCCACGCCCAGGATCTTCCAAGTCCATTCCACCGGTTACCAGAGATTCTCCTAGAGATTGTGGGTTGTCCCTAGGAGAATCTCGTATCACGTAGGTTTCCGCGTCCTCTACTACTGGTCCTTCCAGTAACGCTCGTGTATCCAAGCATGCACGGCATAGGTACCGTAGTTGGGGAAGAGAACGCCCTTCATCCACGGCTGGCTGCCGTAGAACAGCTTGGCGTACTCTATGGTCGATCCCCAATATGCTTCAAGGAGTATCTTTCTCTCAATCTCCCGGGACAATTCCCTTCTGACGGTTGGATCCAACTCAACGTCCACTTGGTCAATCAGGTCTGCAATCCCGCGTAGAACAACAGGATCCGTACCCGCTCGGCAACCGGCGTTGAACCCTTTGCGGTCCACGTGCCAGTTCTGGTACTTGTATGTCGGGTCGTACAGCCAGATTAGCGTCGCGGGCCAGCTTGACAACGCGTCATATTGGCAGGCCAAGCTCAATTCGGTTTGGACCACTCCCTCCAGCACGTTCAGATCCGTCGGCATATCCAACTCCTCTTGGAGCTTGCTCGCATAGTATACGCAGAAGTTGACGTAGTTCTGGTCGCTGCGGGTCAGGCAGGTGTTATTAGGACGTTCTCCGGCGCCGAACACTTCGTCAAGAAGTCTGTTCGCTTCGGCAATGTCTTCGTCCTTCGGCTGCCTGTACCCGGGCCACGCCTCCATCTCCTCCTGGGTATGCCCATAGAAGTCGCCGGCAAGCCACAACCCGCCGAGGCCCCCATCAACGTAGGGCCCTGAGGTCACAGCCGTCAACCACTCCTGCCGGTCCATGACCAAGTCTACGGCCTTGCGTACATTCACGTTGTCGAAGGGAGGCCGCTCGGTATTGTACAGGAGGCCCATACCGCCGGGGTGGAAGAACTCGAATATCGGCTTGTCCGGAAAGTCCCTGGCAGCCTGCGACAGCTGTCCGGATGTGATGCTGCCACTCCCCTGGCCCAGTATGTCGATCTTGCCGGATGCCCACGCACTGAACGCCGTGGTAGCGTCTCGAATTACGAGAAAATCTGCTCCATCCACAAAGGGAAGGCCTTCCCGCCAGTGATTGGGATTCCTCCGGATCTTGCTAACTATGTCCTGCTGCAGGATCTCCGACACAAACGGCCCTGTGCCCATGTTCAGGTACCAGTTGGACCGCCTCAACTCCGCTGGGTGCTCCGCCACCACCCACTCTAGCCAGTCCTTATCGTGCATTGTCAGAGGAGGCACGGTGAAGCTGGGCAGCGCAACCGCCGAGAGCCGATTCAGCTTGACCTCAAATGTGTAATCACCAACACACGAAGAGCTTTCGACGAAGTCGAATATAGCGGAGTTGGAAGAGCTATTCCTCTCCGCCTCCCAGGCCTCGGTACCCCAGAAATCAAAACTCGCCTTGGCGTCCTCACAGGTGAACTCAGTGCCGCGTCCAGGCATATCGCTAAGACCATTCTCATCATCCTGTGGGATGGGGTCCCGGAACATCACGCCCTTCCTCAGATAGAAGGTATAGGTAAGCCCACCGTCAGAAATCTCCCAACTCTCAGCCAGATCAGGGCGAATCGGACCGCCGAACCCTTCCCAAGGGTCCTGCCTGACCAGAACGTTGTACTGAGGCTGCACATACAGGTGCCTGTACGTGCTGTTGCACCAGGGGCAGTTGGACGTCTGCGGCCACGTGGTGCGGTAGGTCACTACGCCCCCGTACTTGGGCTCGCCCCAAGCCGGGTCATAGGCCGGGTTCTTGAGCAACGCATCCACTGTGGCAAAGTCCACTTCCATCGCCATTTCGTCCACAGGCGTGGCAGTAGCTGCCCCCATTGCGGGTATTGTGGCTGTAGGCGCTGTTGTAGCCGTGGGTGGAAACGTAGGTGTAGGTTCCTCAGCCCCCTGACACGCTACAGCAACCATTGCCATCACGGCAACCAGTATCGCTAAGATCGGCTTAATCCGATACGAATCTCGTGGACGCATATCTTCTCCTCCTGCTGGTCATGCAACTATAGATTGTGCAAGGCTAGCATGACTTGTACTTCGTGTCAATAATTCTGCATTCGTAAAGTATTTCAGTTTGTCGCCTAGCTGATATTTTGAAAACACCACGAGGGTGAAGGTCAGTGACCTCCACCCTCGCTAAGGTTTATCTAACTCGACTTACCGGAAGTTGCTTACGTTCCGCGCAATCTCGGGTCCAGCACGTCGCGCAAGGCGTCCCCGAATAGGTTGAAGCCATACACCGACAGGGACAGCGCCAGACCGGGCCATATCGCCAGCCAGGGAGCCACTGCGTAGTAGGTCCTGCCGGTCCCGGAAAGCATACCACCCCAGGAAGGCTGCGGCGGCGGAATCCCCAAGCCCAGGAAGCTCAGCGAAGCCTCAGCGATGATCGCCGTGCCCAGTCCTGCCGTAGCGATGATGAGCCACGGGGCCACGCACTGAGGCAGAATGTGCAGCGCCATAACGCGCACGTCCGTAGCGCCAATGGCGTGGGCCGCCATAGCGTACTCCGATTGGTTAACCGCCAAAGCCTGAGAGCGCACCACGCGGTTGGCTCTGGGTATCTGAGGTATACCGACGGCGATGATAACGTTCACCAGGGACTGGCCCAGCGCAGCCATGATGGCCAGGGCCAGAATGAGGGTCGGTATGGACATCAACGCGTCCATGACACGCTGGATTCCGGCATCGACCCTGCCACCGTAGAACGCGCTCACCACACCCAAGATAGCCCCGGACACGGAGCCGAACCCCACGGCGCCAAACCCCACCATCAGGGAAATCTGGGCCCCTAGAACAATGCGGCTCCAGAGATCCCTACCCTTGTCGTCCGTGCCCAGCCAGTGAAGCCCCGAGGGAGCTGATAGCTTCTCGGAAATACTCCACTCCAAGGGATCGTAGAAGGAAATCACCGGCGCCAGCACCGCCAACATCACCATTGTCAGGATGATCGAGGCGCCAGCCGCCCCGAGGGGCTTCCTGACCACGAACCTGGTAACACCCTTCGATAGTCTAGCCGGTAGTGAGGGCGCCTCACGACGGCCAGCTAGAATCTCTGCCCCACTCTCTTGTGTTGCCATATCAACCCCCCCTTTCAAGGATTTTTCTTAGTCGTACCGTACCCGCGGGTCCAGCCAGCCGTAGCTCAGGTCTACCAAGAGGTTGACCATAACCACCCACAGAGAGAACATCAGGACCAGGGATTGGACCACCGGGTAGTCCCGCTGATTCATGCCCTCGACCAGCATGTTGCCTATGCCGTCCAGCACGAAGATCCGCTCGATTATCACCGATCCGCCCATCGTCACCGCGAAGGTCAGTCCGATAACGGTGATTACAGGGATGAAGGCGTTCTTCAGGGCGTGACGGATGGTGACCACTTGCTGGCTCAACCCCTTAGCATGGGCCGTCCGAATGTAGTCCTGCCGCAACACCTCCAGCATAGTGGACCGCATCATCCGGGCCTTTGTGGCCGAGCTGACGTAACCCAGCGTTAGTGCAGGCCAAATAAACTGGGTCAAATTGCCCACCGGATCCTCGAGTATGGGTATGTACCCAATCGATGGGCTCCACTCCAGCAGATACATACCTCCAACCAGCAGGAGAGTGGCAGTCCAGAACGTAGGCATCGACAGACCTGCAAGCGAGACAATCCTCACAGTGTAGTCTACCCACGTATCCTGCTTCAACGCCATGAGGATTCCTGCCGGTATTCCGAAACAAATGGCTATGGTCTGAGCCATTATAACCAACTGAAGCGTCACAGGCAGCTTGCCTGTGAAGTTCTCCCATATGCCTTCACTGGAGAACATGGATTCTCCCCAGTTCCCAGTCACCCATCCGCCAATCCACCTGAAGTACTGCACATGGAGGGGATGGTTAAGACCAATGTCTTCGCGAATTTTCTCCAACTGCTCCTCAGTGACCAGGTCTTCCTCGCCTCCGGTCATCTCCAGGGCAATCATCATTGCCACATCGCCCGGAGCTATTCGCAGGATGGCGAATATCAACACGGAGACCAAAAGGCCCGTAAGAGCCCCCAGCATCAATCGGCGTACTATGTATTGTTGCATATATCCACCTCTAGTCTTCTGTATCTAGGCCAGACACAAATGGCGTAAAATTTGCTTTTCATTATCTCATAGCACATACCATCCACACAGGCGAGAATAAAGGCTCCTCCAAGCCTATGCTTCGCAAATTCAGTTACTCTAAGCAAACCTCCGTTGGGTCGTCTAGGTATACGTGCAGCATCCAGTGCTCCGTCGGATCGTAGGCGTGTCCATTGGGATAGTGCTCCCACGGCGGCGCCGCCTGCGGTGACCTACTCTCCAGATCAAAACCAATCAGGTCGCCGTCTCTGGTATACAGGAGGTTGATAGCGCCGTACCCGGGCAGATTATAGTGTATACCCTGGTTGGGGAAGCAGTCCCCGTTCTTGATCCAACCCTCCCGCTTCGCCTGTTCCACCGTTGCCGGCAGCCCCCGGAAGATGCCTTGCGTAATTATCAATGGATCAGATGTGGAGTCCTGACCGCCGCAGCTAACCGCGGCGAGAGCCAGAGTAAAGGCCCCCATTGCAGCAACCACACCAGCTATTGAACTCTTAGACAAATCTTCTTCCTCTCTGATAGTCGCGACTCCCTTCTTCACAACGGGAGTCCACTCTCCGCCCGATGCACTAGCCCTTTTATACAACACCCGGACATCCGTGGCCCCGAGGCGCCTAAATGTTGGGCTAAGCTGTTTCATTTATCTTTCTCTCCTATAGGAGTTGTAGATGGTCGGTAGGCTAACATTTGACGTATCTCCTGTCAATAGGTTTTAAAGTCCTAAGTTCTTACAAATTCTTAACAGGTCACTCCCTGATATGAGGCCGCGAGGGCGTTTTTCGTAAAACACAAGAGCGGGGGCTTAAGCCCCCGCTCTTGTGTTACGCTTTCCACGTTCAGGCTACCTATCGGCCAGCCACATCCTCTCGTTCATGGCGTACTTGGTATAGGAGTACAGGTCGTAGCCCTTCCATCCCTTCAGCTCCACCCTCCAACCGGGGAAGATGAGGCTCCAGCCCACCACGGGATACTGGACAACATCGTGGTTAAGCTTGAGATCCAACTCCCGCACCATTTCCTTCCTCTTGACAGGGTCCAACTCCTCCGACTGCGCCCTGATCATCTGCTCCACCTCAGCCATCACCTCCGGCTGCTCACTCCAGCGCGCCTCCAGGTTTGTTATGACGGTTACCGACGCGAACTCCCGTATGTAGTTGGCGAACAGGTCGTCATCGGGGTCTCCAATCACCGCGGAGGTGTAGGAGCTGATTATGAAGTCGAAGTTACCCGCCGTGCCCAGTTCGTCTCTCTTGGTGCGCTCCCCAAAGTCGGAGTTAACCTTCATACCGAGGGTCTTGCTCAGGTTGTCTATCACGAACTCACAGGCGTCTATGTCCGACTGGTCGGTTACCACCGCCACGCACGCAGCTTCAGGCCGGTTCCCAGCGCCGAACACCTCGTCCATCAGCCGGTTCGCCTCCGCCACGTCCTCATCCTTCGGCTGCCGATACCCCGGCCAGGTCCTTATCTCCTCATCAGTCGGCGCATAGTAAGTCCCCGGCGCCATAGTGTGGGCCAGTTTCATGCCCTCATACCCGGATATCCGGTAGAAGTCCAGCCACTCGTCCCGGTTCAGCGCCAAAGTGATCGCCCTGCGCGCCCGCACGTCGTCCCAAGGCGCCCTCACTCCGAACATTATAGTCCTGGCCCAGTGGTTCAGCTGGTTGTTGATGACTATCCGATCCGGGAAGTCTCGTATGGCCTGCTCCGCCTGGCCCGGTGTCATGCTCCAACTGCCCTCACCCATGTAGTGAATCTTCCCAGTCGCCAATGCGGTGAATCGGGTGCCGATATCCTTGATAACGACGTTTCTGTATCCGTCGAGCAGTGGCAGTCCCTCGCGCCAGTAGTTGGGGTTGGCTTCAAAGTCCGTACTGACGTTCAGATTGATCTCCTTAGGAATGAAGGGCCCTGTGCCGTGCATCGCATAGAAGTTGGCCGGCACCTCGTTGTCTCCATAGGAGCGCCCCTCCCTCTCTCCGAAGTCGTTCAGCCAGGCTATGAAGTCCTTGTCAAGCACCACGGCCGCGCGGCCCGCCAGTATACCCATCGTCTTGCCCAACGGTCTATCGAAGTGCATCACGAAGGTGTAGCCGCGGTCTCCGTCCGGGCAGCTGGTGCTCTCAAGGTGTTGAAGCGCCTGCTGCCCTGTGGTCATTCTCGTTTCGAACTCAGGCGGCCAGACGAATCGGTCTATAGTGGCCTTTGCATCCTCGCAGACGAACTCGTCGCCCAGTATCTTTCCGCCATTGAACTCCGCCGGTACGGGAGACTCCTCAGCCACGTTGGCCTCATCAAAGAACGTCACGCCCTCGTGAAGCTGCATAGTAAGGGTCTTGCCGTCTTCGGCCATATCCCAGGTCTCAACCAGGTCACCCTCTATGGATGTGAGGTCTCCCGTCCAGGGATCTATGCGGAACAGGGAGTTGACAGGCAGGCCCCGCCAGCAGCCGTGGGTGTAGCAGCAGGCCTGGATGTAGAGGTTGAACCGGGTGTTGTCCCTCTGCGCTCCGAATATGAAGGTTCCACCCGTTTTTGGTTCTCCCCACTCAGAGTCATAGCCAGGGCTCTCCATGTACCTCTCTATCCACGTGAGGTCAGCCATAGACCCCGACACCGGAGTCGCCGTCGGCTGCCCATCAAGCGTAAATGGCGTGGCAGCGGCAGCGGTCGTAGGCGTAGGCGCAACCGCAGGCGGACTGGTTGGTTCTGGATCTCCGCTCGCGCACGCCAAGGCGACCGCCATCATGGCTATCGCTAAAACTGCTATCGTCGGCTTGAACATGGATTTGCTTAATAGTCGCATGCCATACTTCCTAAATGTGCAGATTATCGCGACGTTATCACAAGTTTTTGTCTCTTGTCAATTAGACGAACCACCTGGCGCTACGTATTCTTTTTGCTTGGCAAGTCGCCTGAACGAATGAATATAAAAGAGGATGTCCCCCGCTCTGCTGCGGGGGACATCCTGCAAAGGTTCCTCAGTAATGCCTGCTGTGCCAGGCCGTTACTCTAAGCGCCGAACCACACCCTTTCCCACATGGTTCCCTTGGTGAAGGAGTAGAGGTCGTAGCCCTTGATTCCCTTGGCCTCTACCCGCCACGAGGGGAAGATGTTTGTCCAGCCCAGCATATCGTGATAGCTGTGAACCTCCGTCCGAAGGAAGTCTTCCAGAGTGCGGAACAGCTCTCGACGCTTCACGGGGTCCAGCTCCCTGGACTGCCCCCTGATCATGTCGTCCAGCATCTGCATGTTATCGGGCTGCGATTCCCAGAGTCCTTCCACACTCGCCTTGGCGCCGTAGCTGACCGACACGAACTCTCTCAGGAAGGTGCCTGGGTAGGAGTCGTCCGGGTCGCCGGTCGCCGTGCTCACGCTGCCTGAGCCCAGCGTCAGGGAAAAGTTGCTCGCCTCTCTCTTGTCATAAGCCGCCGTCGTATCCAGGAAGTCGGACGTCACTTCCCAGTTCACGTTCTTTCCAAGCTGGTCCATTACGAACAAACAGGCGTCAATGTCGCTCTGCTGGGGCGAAGGCGCCAGACACTGTATGGCAGGGCGCTCTCCCGGTCCAAACACCTCGTCCAGCAGCTGATTGGCCATTGCAAAGTCATCGTCCTTTGGCTGACGCCATCCCGGCCAGGACATCAACTCTTCCTCAGAGGGGGCGAAGTAGGTCCCCGGCGGCACGGAATACGCCATCCTCGTGCCTTCCAGAATCGTGTCGCCGACCCTAACCTGGCGGAACGTCCTCCATTCCTCGCGGTCTAGAGCCAGGTGTACGGCCTCACGCGCCTTCCAGCTGTCGAACGGAGGGCCGGCAGCGTTGAAGTATATAACGCGGGCCCACATGTTCATCTGAGGGTTTACCACTATAGTTTCGGGGAAGTCGCGTAGCGCCTGCTCGGCCTGGCCGGAGGTGAAGCCGTAGCTCCCCTCTCCATAGAACTGGATCTTGTTCGTGGCCAGGGCCGTGAAGCGGCTACCAATGTCCTTGATTACGACGTTCTGATATTTCTCAAGAAGGGGCAGTCCATCGCGCCAGTAGTCGGGGTTGGCTACCCAATCGGTGCTGACGGACACGTTGATGGCTTCCGGAATAAAGGCACCCGTCCCCGACTGCCAAAGGAAGTTATCGGGTGTCTGCTCCCTCATCATGTTGGCTTCAAAGCTGTGCAGCCACTCGACCCAGTCCTTGTCCAGCATTGCAAGACCGCGAGACAGCGAGCTCAGAGTACTTGCCCTGGACTCGGTAAAGTTCATCTCGAAAGTGTACCCGCGAGGGCCGTCGGGGCAGTTGAGCTCGCCGAGGTGCGAGAACATCCTCCTTGTAGTTCCCATGATGGGGGCTTCCCACTCCGGCGGGCGCGCCATGCGCTCGAAGCTGGCCACTGCATCCTCGCACACGAACTCATCGCCGTTGACCTTGTCGGCCACCTCAGCCGGAAGGTGGGGATTGTCGTAGAACGTCACCCCTTCCTGGAGCTTTATGGTCAGCGTAGAGCCGTCCTTGGACATCTCCCAGCTTTCGGCCAGGTCACCCTCAAGGGTGCCAAGGCCCACCCACGGGTCGACGCGGAACAGGGAGTTGTAGGCAAGCTCGTTCCAGCAGCCGTGGGAATAGCATCCTCCAATTGTGGACGGGTTGAAGTTTGTGGTGTCGCGGTTGGAGCCGAAGATGAATGTGCCGCCCTGCTTGGGCTCGCCCCACGCAGGATCGTAGCCCGGGCTCTTCAAGTACCGCTCCATCCACCCTAATTCCATCTCCTCCTCTACCACCGGTGTAGCCGTGGGCAGCGCCATTTCCCCTGACGACGTCGTAGGCGCCGGGGTGTTTGTTGCCGGCGCGGATGTAGGCTCAGGTGTAGCTTCCTCGCTCGCACAAGCCAAGGCAACCACCAGCATGGTAGCCGCCAATAACACCGCTATCGGCCTGAATATAGAAGCACCGCGTAAACGCATATACCACCCTCCCAATCTTGGAGTTGCAGATTTCGTGAAGGCTATCACTACCCGTAGGCTTTGTCAATAGAGTTGAGTCTAGTCGGGATACCGTTGCAGCACAAAATGTGAGGGCGCCCCTCACTGAGATGAGGGGCGCCCTCGTCAATCCTGTTGGTTGGACTTAGCCGGCCCGGTATGCTAATTGTCGGCTATCCACATCCTCTCGTTCATGACGTACTTGGTGTTGGAGTACAGATCATACCCCCTCCATCCCTTCAGTTCCGTCCTCCAGCCGGGGAAGATAAGGCTCCATCCCACCAGCATGTACTGATTAACTTCATCCAGGATCTTCAGATCCAACTCTCGCACCAAATCCCTCCTCTTCACAGGGTCCAACTCTGCAGACTGGGCACGGATCATCCTCTCCACCTCAGCCATCACCTCCGGCTGCTCAGCCCACCTGGCTCCCATAAACACCTTGGAGGAAGCGGCGATGAAGTCCAGTATGTAGTTGTTATAAAGATCGTCGTCCGGGTCTCCAATCGTCGAAGAGGTCGCTGAACTGATAGAGAAGTCGAAGTTACCACTGGTAGTGATAGGCGTACTCGCCGCCGACTCCATGAAGTCCGAGTCGATCTCCATGCCCAGATTCTTCCCCAGGTTGTCCATCACGAAGAGACAGGCATCTATGTCAGACTGGTCCGTTGTAACCGCCTTACACTTCGCAGTGGGACGGTTTCCCACTCCAAACACCTCATCCATCAACCGGTTCGCCTCCGCTATGTCCTCGTCCTTCGGCTGGCGATAGCCCGGCCACGTCCGTATCTCCTCGTCAGTAGGCGCATAGTAAGTCCCCGGCGCCATTGTGTGCGCCAGCTTCATCCCCTCATACCCGGATATCCGGTAGAAGGCTAGCCACTGGTCACGATCGAGGGCCAGGCTCATGGCCTTCCTCACCCGTGCGTCGTCCCACGGCGCGTTCGCTCCGAAGTACAGCGTCCTGGCCCAGTGGTTCAGCTGGTTGTTGATCACTATCCGGTCCGGGAAGTCACGTATCGCCTGCTCCGCCTGGCCGGGAGTCATGCTCCAACTGCCCTCTCCCATGTAGTGGATCTTCCCAGTTGCCAGTGCCGTGAACCGGCTCCCTATATCCTTGATGACCACGTTTTGATACTGATCCAGCAGCGGCAATCCCTCCCTGAAGTATGTGGGGTTGGCGATGAACGTGTTGCCGACGTTCAAGTTGATAGAATCCGGAATGAAGGGCCCCGTGCCATGCATAGCATAGAAGTTGCCGGGGACCTCCTTATCCATGTACTGTTCACCCGTTTCCTCACCGTGTTCATGGAGCCAGGCGATGAAGTCCTTGTCCATGATTGTCGCGGCTCGACCGGCCAGTATTCCCAGGGTCTTGCCCCTGGGCTCCGCAAAGTGCATCACAAAGGTGTATCCCCGGGGACCATCTGGACAGCTCACACTATCCAGGTGCGCAAGTTGCGTTGGGCCTTGAGTGTACGGCCACTTCCCCTTCCTCCAGTCGGGCGGAAAGACGTAACGCTCATAGGTGGCCTTGGCATCCTCGCAAACGAACTCGTCTCCCAGGATCTGCCCACCGTTGAACTCCGCCGGCACTGTGGATTCCTCAGCCATCTTCTCGAAGAACTTGACGCCCTGGCGAAGCTGCGTGGTCAGGGTCAGGCCGTCGTCGGACATGTCCCAACTCTCCACCAAGTCACCCTCTATAGCCGCGAGATCCCCCGTCCAGGCATCAATTCGGAACAGGGAGTTGGTAGGGAGTCCGCGGAAACAGCCGTGGTTGTAGCAGCAACCCTGTATCGCGTGGTTAAAGGTTGTATTGTCTCTTTGAGCTCCAAAGATATATGTCCCACCTGTAATTGGCTGGCCCCACGCCGGATCGTAGCCCGGGCTCTTCAGGTACCTCTCCATCCATGTAAGATCCGGCTGCATTTGATCAACCGGCGTCGCTGTCGGCTGCCCGTCAACCGTAAGCGGCGTAGACGCGGCCGGGACCGTAGGAGTGGGCGCGGCCGACGGCGCCGCCGTAGGCTCGTCCTCACCCGCGCACGCCAGCGCGACCGCCAGCATGGCAACCGCCAAAACTGCAATTATTGGCCTGATTACCGACGGATTGCGTAACAACATATCTTACCCCCTTAGCTTTGGAGTTGTAGATGGTTGGTAGACTAGCACTACTCGTAAAATTTGTCAATGGAAACCCGCCTGAATTGCAGGGTCTTTCGATTATTGTCATGGTAGTAGGCCTAGCAATCTGAGAGCGCCGTTGGGCTGCCAAGCGACGTTCCTTATGGCTGCTGCGATGTTGGTAGCTCCGCTCAGTCGGAGGATATTCAGCGCCACGTTTCTCAGGGCTGCCATCATCTGTGGCGCTGAGCCGGTGCGCACTTGGGAAGCATCCTCCCCCATAGTCACGTCCCTCACATAGTGCAGACCATTCTCAATGCGCCAATGGCCGCGTACCAGTTGGAGCAGTCTATCAGCCGGTGTGTGAGTCCCAAGGCTGGTGATAGCGTAGCGCACCTGTCGAGTGGTCTTGCCTTTGATGCTGCGCCAACTCTCAACCTTCATCACCTGCCCGTGTCCGGGCCACTCCAGATAGGTCTTCAGTGTGTCTGTAGCCCACAACCTGCGATACTCTCGACGCTCTCCATGACTGTCCTCGGTCTCGGCATATCCATACGTCTCACCAACCACAGGCCTATCGAAGCACAACTCTATGTCCTCGTACAGTCTCTTCTGGTTGCTCTTGACTATCAACAGATAGTCGCCACCTCCACCAACCACCTGTTCACACAGCTGTCTCTGGCAGTACAGCGCATCCCCGGTCACTACCCTGTCTGTTACGATCATTCTCTCCAACAGCGAGCTTGCCATAGCCAACTCCGACTGATGCTTCTCAGCCGTCACCCCCCTTTTTGACTCACCACCACGCCCATGCGATGGCTATAGGCAGCCACAAGGCGGACTCCAGGCACCTCGTCCCCGTGTATCCCCCTAAGCGCCTTGCCATCTATTGCTATTGCCTCCTCTCCTGTTCCCAACTGAGATTCAACCCATTCCCCAAGCACACTCTCGAACGCATCCACGTCTATACTCCTGAACACCTTATGCAACGTGGATATCGCAGGGGTCCGCTCTCTGGTGAACCCCAACTCCTTCAGTGTAGCCGGGTCTTGCATCCTTCCCCATTGGGCTATGGCATATAGACTACGGGCGCCACTTGCTATTGCACACACCGATAACGCCAAGATTGCACTCAGCGCATGGCGACGACCATGCCTGGACCGGGGATCAGGCACCTCCTCCAGAACTCTGAGTAGGCTCTCTCCCAGTCCCTCCGCATTCATACTCCAACTCTATCACTCTTCTTACCATAATCGAAAGACCCTGGTCTAGTCGGGATACCGTTGCAGCACAAAATGTGAGGGCGCCCCTCACTGAAGTGAGGGGCGCCCTCGTCAATCCTGTAGGTTGGACTTAGCCGGCCCGGTATGCTAGTTGTCGGCCAGCCACATCCTCTCGTTCATGACATACTTTGTGGCCGAATAGAGATCGTAGCCCTTCCATCCCTTCAACTCCACTCTCCAGCCGGGGAATATCAAGCTCCAGCCCACCACAACGTACTCGTTCACTTCGTTCAGTATCTTGAGGTCCAACTCACGCACCAGGTCCTTCCTCTTCACGGGATCCAACTCCCGGGACTGGGCGCGTATCATCTCCGCGACCTCTTCCATCAGCTCAGGCGCTTCCGCCCATCGGGCCTCTACGATATTCTTGCTGGTTACGGAGACGAACTCCGGTATATAGTTTCCATACAGATCGTCGTCCGGGTCGCCGATAGTCGTAGACGTGAACGAACTGATATAGAAGTCGAAGTTGCCGCTGTCCGTGATGGGCGAGATCGCCGCCGTCTCCCCAAAGTTGGAGCCTATCTCCATACCCAGGTTCTTACCCAGGTTGTCCATCACGAACAGACAGGCATCTATGTCCGACTGGTTCTCAATCCTCGCTGTGCACTCTACAGAGGGACGGTTACCCGCTCCAAACACCTCGTCCATCAACCGGTTCGCCTCCGCTATGTCCTCGTCCTTTGGCTGCCGATAACCGGGCCACGTCCTTATCTCCTCGTCAGTAGGCGCATAGTAAGTCCCCGGCGCCATCGTGTGCGCCAGCTTCATCCCCTCATATCCGGATATGCGGTAGAAGTCCAACCACTGGTCGCGGTCGAGCGCCAGGCTCATAGCCCTCCTCACCCGCACGTCGTCCCACGGCGCCCTTGACCCAAAGGCCATCGTCCTGGCCCAGTGGTTCAACTGGTTGTTGATCACAATGCGGTCCGGAAAGTCCCTTATTGCCTGCTGCGCCTGCCCCGGGGTCATGCTCCAACTGCCCTCTCCCATGTAGTGGATCTTCCCAGTCGCCAACGCCGTGAACCGGCTACCTATATCCTTTATCACCACGTTCTGGTACCTGTCTAGCAGAGGCAAACCCTCCCTGAAGTAGTTGGGGTTGGCATCAAATGTGGTGCTTACGCTTATTTTGACCTCTACGGGCACAAAGGGACCTGTGCCGTGCATCGCATAGAAGTTGGCGGGGACCTCATTGTCCATGAAGGATATGCCTTCCCTCTGACCGTAGTCATTGACCCAGGCGATGAAGTCCTTGTCCTGTATGGTAGGGGAGAAGCCGGCGGCCATTGTGCCCATAGTCTTAGCCATAGGCCGCTCAAATTGCATCACAAAGGTGTACCCCCGGTCTCCATCGGGACAACTGGTGCTCTCAAGGTGCCCAAGTCTCGCCGCACCACCGACGTACCTGGTCTCCCACTCAGGCGGCCAGACGTAACGCTCGATGGAAGCCTTGGCATCCTCGCACACGAACTCGTCGCCGAGGATCTGCCCGCCATTAAACTCTACCGGCAATGTAGACTGCTCCGCTATGCTGGCCTCGTCAATGAACATGACGCCCTGACGAAGCTCCATGGTCAGAGTCATACCGTCGCCGGACATATCCCAACTCTCCACCAGGTCCCCCTCTATTGTCGTGAGATCTCCTGTCCATGCATCAACGCGGAAAAGGGAGTTGGTGGGGAGTCCGGCGTAACAACCGTGGGTGTAGCAGCAACTCTGAGTCGCGGGATGGAAGGTAGTGCTATCTCGTTGCGCTCCGAAAATGAAGGTGCCGCCCTTGATGGGCTGACCCCACGCCGGATCGTAGCCAGGGCTCTGCAAGTACCTGTCCATCCATGCAATATCCGTGTCTGGCGCCATCACCGGAGTTGCCGTGGGCTGCCCGTCCGTCATCGACGGCGATGTAGCCGTAGGCGGCGGTGATGTGGCCGGAGGATTGGTAGGCGTTGCTTCATCACTCGCACACGCCAGCGCAACTACCAACATTGTGACTGCCAAAACAGCTATCGATGGCTTAAATATCGACGCATTGCGTAACCACATATCTCATCCTCCTAATTGCGCCCTTGCAGATGGCCCAGATGCTATCACTACTCGTAATTCTTGTCAATATGGTTCGGCGGCCTCGATCCGTTAGAGTAAAAAGAGGGCGCCCCTCGCATTTAGCGCGAGGGGCACCCTCTTCAGTCCTGTAGGTTGGACTTAGCCGGCCCGGTATGCTAGTTGTCGGCGATCCACATCCTCTCGTGCATCACGTACTTGGTGTTGGAGTACAGATCGTATCCCCTCCATCCCTTCAGCTCCGTCCTCCAGCCGGGGAAGATGAGGCTCCAGCCCACCAGGACGTACTGGGAGACTTCGTTCAGGATCTTCTGGTCCAGTTCCGCCACCAGCGCTTTCCTCTTCACCGGGTCCAACTCCGCCGACTGGGCCCGGATCATGTCCTCAACCTGCTGCATCACCTCAGGTTGCTCAGCCCAGCGCGCCTCCATAAACTTCTTGGAAGATGCGGCAACGAAGTCCATTATGTAGTTGTTGTAGAGGTCGTCATCCGGGTCTCCGATAGCTGAGGAGGTCGCCGAACTGATAGAGAAGTCGAAGTTACCACTGGTAGTAATGTCAGTCCTAGCAGCAGACTCCATGAAGTCCGAGCCGACTTCCATGCCCAGAGTCTTCTTAAGGTTGTCTATGACGAACAGACAGGCATCGATGTCTGACTGGTCCGTGGTCACTGCCGTGCACTTCGCAGTGGGCCGCTCACCCGCTCCAAACACCTCGTCCATCAGCCGATTCGCTTCCGCTATGTCCTCGTCTTTCGGCTGTCGATACCCCGGCCACGTCCTTATCTCCTCATCGGTCGGCGCATAGTAGGTCCCGGGAGCCATCGTGTGCGCCAGCTTCATCCCCTCATATCCGGATATGCGATAGAAGGCCAGCCACTGATCTCGGTCAAGAGCCAAGTTGATGGCGCGCCTCACCCGCACGTCGTCCCAGGGCGGGTTCGCGCCGAAGTACATTGTCCTAGCCCAGTGGTTCAACTGGTTGTTGATAACGATACGGTCCGGGAAGTCACGGATGGCCTGCTCAGCCTGTCCGGGAGTCATGCTCCAACTGCCCTCTCCCATGTAGTGGATCTTCCCGGTGGCCAGCGCCGTGAACCGACTGCCTATGTCTTTGATAACCACGTTGCGGTATACGTCTATCAACGGCAACCCCTCCCTGAAGTAGTTAGGGTTGGCGATGAACGTATTGCCGACATTCAAGTTGATCTCCTGTGGAATAAATGGACCTGTGCCGTGCATCCCATAGAAGTTGGAGGGGACCTCATGATCCAGAAATGCTTGTCCTTCCCTCTCTCCATACTCGTTTAGCCATGCAATAAAGTCTTTATCGTGGATTGTGGCGGACTGGGCGGCCATTGTACCCAAGGTCTTACCCCTGGGTGACGAGAAGTGCATCACAAAGGTATGCCCCCGAGGGCCGTCGGGACAGCTTACACTATCTAGGTGCGAAAACTGTGCCGGTCCCAACGTATATGGATAGTTACCCTTCCTCCAGTCGGGCGGCCACACGAAGCGCTCATAGCTGGCCTTGGCATCCTCGCAAACGAACTCGTCGCCCAGGATCTGCCCGCCGTTGTACTCCGCCGGCACTGCTGACTCCTCAGCCATCTTTTCGAAGAACTTTACGCCCTGGCGAAGCTGCATGGTCAGGGTCAGGCCATCGGCGGACATGTCCCAGCTCTCCACCAGATCACCCTCAATAGAGGTGAGGTCGCCGGTCCAGGCGTCTATGCGGAACAGGGTATTGGTGGGGAGTCCGCGGAAGCAACCGTGATTGTAGCAGCAACCCATTATCGCATGGTTGAAGCGCGTGTTGTCTCGCTGGGCTCCGAAGATGTAGGTGCCACCCTCTACGGGCTGGCCCCAAGCCGAGTCATAGCCCGGGCTCTCCAAGTAACGCTGCATCCACGTAAGGTCCGGCTGCATTTGATCAACAGGCGTCGCCGTTGGCTGTCCGTCTACGGTCAGAGGTGTAGCCGCGGCCGGCGTGGTGGGGGTAGGCTGAGCCGGCGGCTCGCTGGTAGGCTCCTCACTCGCGCACGCCAAGGCAACCACCAGCATGGTTATTGCTAAAACCGCTATAATTGGCCGCAGCATAGACGTATTGCGTAACCGCATGTCTCACCCTCCTGTAGTTGGAGTTTCAGATTGGCGGAAGGCTAGCACCACCCGTAGGATTTGTCAATGGCGTTAGCCCTGGTCGGGATACCGTTGCAGCACAAAATGCGAGGGCGCCCATCGCACTAGATGCGAGGGGCGCCCTCATCAATCCTTTAGGTTGGACCTGGCCAGCCCGGTCTTCTAGTTGTCGGCTATCCACATCCTCTCGTTCATGGTGTACTTCGTGTAGGAGTACAGGTCATAACCCCTCCATCCCTTCAACTCTGTCCTCCACCCGGGGAAGATGAGGCTCCAGCCCAACAAGACGTATGAGGAAACCTCATTGAGGATCTTCAGGTCCAACTCCCGGACCATTTCCTTCCTCTTGACCGGGTCCAACTCCGCCGACTGGGCCCGTATCATCGCTTCCACCTCCGCCATCACCTCCGGCTGGTCCAGCCACCGCTGCTCCATGAACGTTTTGTAGGTGGAGGAGGTAAACTCTAGTATGTAGTTACTGTAGAGATCGTCGTCCGGGTCGCCGATGAGCGAAGATGTCGCCGAACTGATGCTAAAGTCAAAGTTGCCACTGGCAAGCCTTTCCGTGTTTGTGGCCTGCTCATTGAAGTCCGAGCCGACTTCCATCCCCAGATTCTTCTTCAGATTGTCTATCACGAATAGGCAGGCATCTATATCAGACTGGTTCGTGGTAGTCGCCGTGCATTCCGCTTCGGGACGGTTCCCCGCTCCAAACACCTCGTCCATCAAACGGTTGGCCTCGGCAATGTCCTCGTCCTTCGGCTGCCTATAGCCGGGCCACGTCCTTATCTCCTCCTCTGTCGGAGCATAGTACGTCTCGGGCGCCATAGTGTGCGCCAGCTTCATACCCTCGTAGCCTGGAATTCTGTAGAACGCCAGCCACTGGTCGCGGTCCAGAGCCAGGTGAATGGCTTTCCTCACCCGCACGTCAGTCCACGGCGCGTTGGCCCCGAAGTACATCGTCCTGGCCCAGTGGTTCAGCTGGTTGTTGATGACGATCCGGTCAGGGAAGTCACGGATTGCCTGCTCCGCCTGGCCCGGAGTCATGCTCCAACTGCCCTCTCCCATGTAGTGTATCTTCCCGGTTGCCAGCGCCGTGAACCGGCTACCAATGTCCTTGATCATCACGTTGTGATACCTGTCCAGCAACGGCAATCCCTCACGCCAGTAGTTGGGATTGGCCTCGTATGTAGCGCTGACGCTCTGATTGAGCTCATCAACCATAAAGGGCCCCGTGCCATGCATGGAGTAGAAATTTTGTGGGACCTCATCCCGCCCGAATGAATGCCCTTCCCGCTCACCAAAGTCGTAGGTCCAAGCGATCCAGTCCTTGTCAAGTATGGTCGCTGGGTAGCCGGCGGCAAGTGTGCCCAAGGTCTTGCCCAAGGGCGCGTTGAAGTCCATCACAAATGTGTGCCCTCTGGGACCATCGGGACAGCTTGTGCTCTCCAGATGCAGCAACTGAGCGCTCTCAGAGGACAGCCCAGGCTCCCAATCAGGCGGGTTGGTGTAACGCTCATAGGTCGCAACTGCGTCCTCGCAGACGAACTCGTCGCCGGAGATCAGTCCTCCGTTGTACTCCGCCGGAATCGGGGATTCGGGGTGAAGCTCCTGGAACATCACGCCCTGATGCAGGTTCATGGTCAGAGTCAGGGCATCATCGGACATATCCCAACTCTCAACCAGGTCACCTTCTATGGCAGTCAGGTCCCCTGTCCACGCATCAATCCGGAACAGGGAGTTGGTCGGGAGGCCGGCGTAACAGCCGTGGGTGTAGCAGCAGGACTGGCTTTCCAGATTGAACGTCGTGCCGTCCCGCTGGGCGCCAAAGACGTACGTACCGCCCCTGATGGGCTGGCCCCAGTCCGGGTTATAGCCCGGGCTCTGCAGGTATCTATCCATCCACCCCAAATCCGTATCCGTAGGCTCCACCGGGGTTGCCGTTGGCTGTCCTACGCCAAACGGTGTAGCCGCGGCCGACGTGGTAGGAGTGGACACGGCGGTGGGCGCCGTCGTAGGCTCCTCCTCACTGGCGCACGCCAAAGCGACCGCTAGCATGGTGGTCGCTAATACCACTATCAAGAGCCTCGGTATAGACGCAGTTCGTAGCATATACTTCTTCCTCTCAATCTTGAAGTTGCAGATTTGTGAAGGCTATCACTACTCGCAAGGTTTGTCAATGAAGATCAGGCCTTACAATACAAAAAGAAGAGGTCGCCCCTCGCGCTGAACGCGAGGGGCGACCTCTTCAATCCTGTGGGCAATTACACCCTGTGCAATATCCTACTGGGCTAGCCACATCCTCTCGTGCATGACAAACTTGGTGTCGGAGTAGAGGTCGTAGCCCTTCCACCCCTTCAGTTCCACCCTCCAACCGGGAAATATCATGGGCCATCCCACCACGATGTATTGATTGACCTGGTCGAGGGTCTTCAGGTCGATCTCCCTGATCAGGTCCTTACGCTTCAGCGGGTCCAACTCCCGGGCCTGGGCATGTACCATCGCTTCCACATCCGCCATCACCTCGGGATCTTCCGCCCACCGCGCATCCAAACCTGCCAGGTAGAACACGGAGGAGAACTCCGGGACGTAGTTCTTGAACAGGGTCTGGTCCGGGTCTCCTGTCCTGGTGTCCACCGCCGAGCCGCTGCTTAAGTCGAAGATACCAGACGTATTTAGTGCCGTGAGAACCGCCCCCTCCCCAAAGTCCGAGGAGATAGTCATGCCCAGGTTCTTCTTGAGGTTGTCCATGATGAACAGGCAGGCATCCACGGGACCCGTGTTTGCAATATTAGCAGAGCACTTAGCGGTGGGCCGGTTCCCTGCCCCAAACACCTCGTCCATCAGCCGGTTGGCCTCGGCTATGTCCTCGTCCTTCGGCTGGC
Organism: Dehalococcoidia bacterium; assembly: GCA_965261605.1. Taxonomy (GTDB): domain Bacteria; phylum Chloroflexota; class Dehalococcoidia; order Lucifugimonadales; family UBA2985; genus DAOUJW01. The sequence goes on from OZ253466.1 coordinate 419,886, forward strand.
GGTACCCGGGCCATGTCCCTATTTCTTCATCCGTGGGGGCGTAGAAGGTCCCCGGCGCCATGAGGTGGCCCAACCTCCCCCCCTCGTACTGGGGGATGCGATAGAATTCCACCCACCCATCCCGGTCCAGGGCCAGACTCATGGCCTTCCTGACCCGCACGTCATCCCACGGCGGCCTGGCGCCGAAGTGGACTTCCCTCGCCCAGTTGTTCAGCTGGTTGTTGATGACGATACTGTCCGAGAAGTCCCGGATGGCCTGCTCCGCCTGCCCCGGCCTCATGCTGTAGCTCCCCTCACCCATGTAGTGGATCCGCCCCGTGGACAGGGCGACGAACCTGGTGCCCGCGTCCTTGATCACCACGTTATGGTATACGTCCAGCAGCGGCAACCCCTCCCGCCAGTAGTTGGGATTGGCATTGAAGGTGGTGCTGACGCTCGTATTGATATCGGCCGGCGCGAAGGGCCCCGTGCCGTGCGTGGCATAGAAGTTGGCGGGAACCTCCGTGTCGCCGAAGGACTTGCCCTCCCTTTCACCATAGGCGTTGACCCAAGCGATGTAGTCCTTATCATGCATAGCCACCTGCCCGCTGCGGTGGGCCGAAAGGCTGGTCATGGTCCTGGCCAGGGCATATTCGAACTGCATCACAAAAGTGTACCCACGAGCGCCATCGGGGCAGGTGGCCGTGTCCAGGTGCTTAAGCGCAGCCTTAGCTTCGACGGGGGTGCCCCCGGACTGCTCCCACTCCGGCGGCGAGGCGGCGCGGTCTATGGAGGCCTTGGCGTCCTCGCAGACGAACTCGTCGCCCAGTATCCTGCCGCCGTTGAACTCAGCTGGCACCGTAGACTCCTCCGGCATGCTGGCCTCGTCAATGAACATAACCCCTTCACGCAGCTTCATGGACAGAGTCAGGCCGTCCTCCGAGAAATCCCAACTCTCCACCAGGTCTCCCTCTATTGTCGTGAGGTCTGCCGTCCAGGCATCTACGCGGAACAAGCCGTTCGTGGCCAGTCCGGCGAAGCAGCCGTGACTGTAGCAGCAGCTGCCCTGGTTCCAGGGATTGAATCTGGTACTGTCCCGGGGGGACCCAAAGACAAATGTCCCGCCCCTCACTGGCTGGCCCCAAGCCGGATCGTATCCCGGACTCTGTAGGTACTGGTTTATCCAGCCCATATCCATCTCACCATCTGCGACGGGCGCTTCCGTTGGCTGAGCGCCGTCCACCGGCGCCGACGTAGCAGTAGGCGGCGGAGACGTGGCCGGAAGACTGGTAGGCGTAGCATCCTCACTCGCACACGCCAAGGCAACCACCAACATCGTAACTGCTAATACTGCTAATACTGGCCTTAATATCGACGCATTACGTAACTTCATATCTCGCCCTCCCAACCTTGGAGTTGTAGATGGCTCCAAGATTAGCATTACTCGTTAAACCTTGTCAATGGAGTTGAGGTGGAGCAACACTATAAAGAGATTCCATATGCGACAACACACTGCCCTTCACCACCAAACTAGAGGTTAACTGCCGGTAAACCCCGACCCGCCTATATTTCTAATGGTTGAAGGCACGTCTAAGAATAGTAAAAGGGAGGCCCTCGCATTTAGCGAGGCCCTCCCTTTTCGAAACTACCTGTGCAGCCGTACCGCCCAGTGCTCTATTGGGCCAGCCACATCCTCTCGTTCTGAACGTACTTGGAGTAGGAGTAGAGGTCATAACCCTTCCAACCCTTCAACTCCACCCGCCAGCCGGGGAAAATAAGGCTCCAACCCACTAGTACGTACTCCGAAACTTCGTTTAGTATCTTCAGGTCCAGTTCCGTCACAAGCTCCCTCCGCTTCACCGGATCCAACTCCGCCGACTGTGCCCGGATCATGTCCGCAACCTCTTGCATCACCTCCGGCTGCTCTGCCCACCGTGCATCTACGATATTCTTGCTGGTTATGGAGACGAACTCCGGTATGTAGTTTGCATACAGATCGTCGTCAGGGTCTCCAATTACAGTGGAGGTGAACGAGCTTATGTAGAAGTCGTAGTTGCCGCTGTCCGTGATGGGCGATATCGCCGCCGTCTCCCCAAAGTTGGAGCCTATCTCCATACCCAGGTTCTTCTTCAGGTTGTCTATGACAAACAGACAGGCGTCAATGTCCGACTGGTTCTCAATCCGTGCCGTGCACTCCGCACTTGGGCGATTCCCAGCTCCAAACACCTCGTCCATCAGCCGGTTGGCCTCGGCTATGTCCTCGTCCTTTGGCTGACGGTAGCCCGGCCACATCCTTATCTCCTCGTCCGTAGGCGCATAGTAGGTACCGGGAGCCATGGTGTGAGCCAGCTTCATGCCCTCGTAGCCAGAGATGCGGTAGAAGTCCAGCCACTGATCCCTGTCAAGCGCCAAGCTCAAGGCTCTTCTCACGCGCAAGTCGTTCCACGGCGCCCTGGACCCGAACGCCATAGTCCTGGCCCAGTGGTTTAGCTGGTTGTTGACTACAATGCGGTCCGAGAAGTCCCGAATTGCCTGCTCAGCCTGACCGGGAGTCATGCTCCAACTGCCCTCTCCCATGTAGTGAATCTTGCCGGTCGCCAGAGCGGTAAATCTGCTGCCGATGTCCTTGATGACCACGTTCTGGTATCTGTCCAGCAGCGGCAGCCCCTCCTTCCAGTAGTTGGGGTTGGCGTCATACGTGGCGCTGACGCTCACGTTGAGATCCGTAGGCATGAAGGGACCTGTTCCGTGCACTGCATAGAAGTTGTCCGGTACCTCGTTGTCCAGGAAGGAGCGCCCTTCTCTCGCGCCGTAGTCGTTGAGCCACGCAATGAAGTCCTTGTCAAAAATGACCGCGGCCCTTCCCGCCAGTATGCCCATAGTCTTGCCCATGGGCCGCTCGAAGTGCATCACAAGGGTGTGAGCGCGGGGGCCGTCCGGACATGACAGGCTTTCAAGGTGGTTGAGGTCCGCCTTCCCCACGGATATCCTGGTCTCCCACTCCGGGGGATTGGTAAAGCGCTCGTAGGTGGCCTTGGCGTCCTCGCACACAAACTCGTCTCCATTGATCTGACCGCCGTTGAACTCCGCAGGGATGGTGGGGTTGTCGTGGAACATAACTCCCTGGCGAAGCTGTATGGTCAGGGTCACGCCATCCTCGGCCATCTCCCAACTCTCGGCCAAGTCACCCTCTATCTGGGTGAAGTCCCCCACCCAGGGGTCGATGCGGAACAGGGAGTTGGTGGGAAGGCCGGCGTAACACCCGTGGGTATAGCAGCAGCTTTGGCTGATGGGATGGAAGGTTGTGCCATCACGCTGCGCTCCGAATATGTAGGTGCCGCCCTTTACTGGCTGACCCCATTCCGGGTTATAGCCCGGGCTCCGCAGAAAGCGCTCCGTCCAGGTCAAGTCCGTATCAGGACCTGTCACCGGCGTCGCTGTCGCCTGCCCGTCTACAGTCAAAGGAGTAGCCGCCGCCGGAGTCGTCGGGGTAGGCTGAGCGGTAGGTTCGCTTTCAGGCTCATCACTCGCGCACGCCAAGGCCACCGCCAACATTGTCATTGCCAGCAACGCTACCATTGGCCTTAATATCGACGTATTACGCAACTTCATATCTCACCCTCTCAATCTTGGAGTTGCAGGTTAAGGAAGATTAGCATTACTCGTAACCCTTGTCAATGGAGTTGAGGTGGAGCAACACTATAAAGAGATTCCATATGCGACAACACACTGCCCTTCACCACCAAACTAGAGGTTAACTGCCGACAAACCCCGACCCGCCTTTATTTTTGGGGGTTGAAGGCACGTCTAAGCATAGCAAAAGGGAAGCCCTCGCTAAGTGCGAGGGCCTCCCTTTTCGAAGCTATCTGTGCGGCCGTACTGCCCAGTGCTCTATTGGGCTAGCCACACCCTCTCCCAGATGGCCCACTTGGTGGAGGAGTAGAAGTTGTAGCCCTTGAACCCCCTCAATTCCGTTCTCCAAGAGGGGAAAATGTTGGTCCACCCCAGCGTAGCCCGCCAATGGACCTCGTCCGCGAACTTCCTCTCGAGCTCCCTTACCACCTTCAGGCGCTTCTGCGGGTCTAACTCCGCGGACTGGGCCAGGGCCATGGACTCCACCTCCGTCATCACCCCGGGCATCTCCGCCCAAAGCCCGTCGTGCTCCACCTTGTCTTTGGCGAGGCCGAAACCCGCTAGGCGAAGGTACTGGTCGTCCGGGTCCCCGATTACGGTAGACGGAGAGGAATTGACGTAGAGGTCAAAACCGCCGCCATTCCTCCTCTCGCTGACCACCGCGGACTCAGCAAAGTCCGTGGTCACGATCCAGTTTAGGTGCTTCTTGAGCTGGTCAAGCACGAACAGGCAAGCGTCTACGTTGCTCTGGATACTGGCAGCTGCCATGCAGCCCAACCCCACGGGCCGGTTCCCCTCCCCGAACACCTCGTCCAGCAGGCGGTTAGCCTCGGCAATATCTTGGTCCTTGGGCTGGCGCAGGCCGGGCCACGTACTCAGCTCTTCCTTCGGGGTGGCCCAAATGGTGCCCGGCGGCATCAAGTGCGCCAAGTTCGTCCCCTCCAGCACGGTGTCGCCTACCCTAACCCTCCTGAAATCCGCCCACTCGGCCCGGTCCAGGGCCAAGTGCACGGCCTTCCTCACCCGTACGTCATCGAATGGGGGCCTCGTCGGGTTGAACTCCAGTCCCCGGGCCCACATGTTCGTTTGGGCGTTGATCTCTATCAGATCGGGGAAGTCCCGCATAGCCTGCTCCACCTGCCCAGAGGTAAAGGAGTAGCTCCCCTCGCCGAAGAAGTGGATCTTGCCTGACACCAAGGCCGTGAACCGGGTTCCATTGTCCTTGATCACCACGTTTCTGAATTCGCCCAGGAGCGGCAACCCATCCCGCCAGTAGGTGGGATTGGCACGATACGTGCTACTGATGCTCAATTCGATATCCACGGGCACAAAAGGTCCTGTGCCGTGCAGCGCAAGGAAGTTGTCAGGAATCTCCGTGTCTAGGAAGGCGCGATCCTCCGCTTCGCCAAAGGCATCGATCCACTCGATGTAGTCCTTGTCTAACATTGGGAAGTATCCGCCGGAGCTCATGGCTGACATGGTCTTGGCCAGGGGCGCGTTAAAGCTCATCACAAGGGTGTATCCCCGAGGGCCATCGGTACAGGCGACGCTTTCCAGGTGATTGAAAGCCGCCGGGCTCCTGGTAACTCTCGTCTCCCACTCCTTCGGCCACACGTTACGCTCCACGGTGGCCTTGGCGTCTTCGCAGACGAACTCGTCGCCCAGGATTTTACCGCCGTTGAACTCATCCGGCACTGTAGACTCCGTCGGCATGCTGCTCTTGTCGAAGAACATCACCTCCTCCCGGAGCTGCATAGTCAGGGTCATCAAGTCTTCGGACATCTCCCAACTCTCTACCAGGTCCCCTTCAATGGCGTCGAGCCTCCCTTGCCAGACGTCAATGCGGAACAGGGCGTTGAAGGGCATATCCCAACAGCCGTGAGTGTAGCAGCCACCCATAGTCGTAACGGGCGTAGGTTTGCCGTCCCGGTTGGCGCCGAAGACAAAGGTACCACCTGCCCTGGGCTCCCCCCAATCCGGATTGTACCCTGGGCTCTTCAGGTACCGCTCCATCCACCCCAATTCCGTCACTACGTCCCCCACCGGCGTATCCGTAGGGGCCCCATCCACTGAGGACGATGTAGCTGTAGGCATAGTCTCTGTTGCATCTGGTTCGCTGGTTGGCGTAGCATCCTCGCTCCGGCACGCCATGGCAACCACCAATATGGTCATTGCCAGCAACGCTACTATATGCCTAAATGTCACCGTATTACGTAACTTCATATCTCCCCTTCCTGATTTGTGGCGTTGTAGATTGGCAGGTTGTTATCACTAATCGCACCTCCTGTCGTTGGCCTTCTCTAGTCAAGATACTGGTAGAACAGAGCACAAGTGATACAAAAAGATTATGCCCCTCGCATCGAATGCGAGGGGCATAATCTCTGTAGCCTATTGCGCTAAAGGGATGGAGCTACCGGCTAATTGTCTACAATCCATATCCTCTCGTTAGCGACAGACTTGGTGTAGGAGTAGAGGTCGTATCCCTTGAACCCCTTGAGATCTCTCCTCCAGGACGGGAAGATGTTAGTCCAGCCCAAGGTCGTTATCTGTACGAGCTCGTTGGCCGCTCTCCGTTGAATTTCCCAGACCACCTCCTGGCGCTTCACCGGATCAAGCTCCCGGCTCTGCTCGACCACGTTAGTCTCCATCCAGTCCATCAGCTCCGGAAGCTCCGCCTTGAGACCACTTATCTGGTTCTTAGTGGAGATGTAGCCCAACTCTTCAACCAGGTTCCAGGGCAGGTAGTCGTCCGGGTCACCAATGGCCGTGCTCACCACGGAGCCGCAATAGATATCGAATGTGCCCGCATTGCTTCTGTCCGTGACCACCGCAGAGTCCACGAAGTCCGCCTTAACGGACCAGTTGAGATTCCTTTTCAACTGGTCTATGACAAACAGGCATCCATCCGTGTCGCTGGGGTTGACAGCCCTGGCCATGCAGTTTATCTCGGGCCGGTTCCCCGCTCCAAATACCTCATCCAAGAGGCGATTGGCCTCGGCTATGTCCTCGTCCTTCGGCTGCCGGTACCCGGGCCACGACATGAGCTCCTCATTTGGAATGGCCCAAGGCGTACCTGGGGGCATCCAAAAAGCCGGGCTGGTGCCTTCCAGGACCGTGTCTCCCACCCTTACTCGCCTGAAGTCCCCCCACGCCTCCCGGTTGAGGGCTAGGTGAACCGCTCTCCTCACCAGCAAGTTGTCGAACGGGGGCTGGGTAGCGCTCATCCTGATTGCCCGCGCCCAGTGGTTCAGCTGGACGTTTACCTCAATCGTGTCATCGAAGTCCCGGAGGGCCTGCTCCGCCTGTCCGGAGGTAAACCCGTAGCTCCCCTCGCCGTAGAAGTGGATGTTGCCCGTGGCCAAGGCCGTGAACCGGGTGCCGAGATCCTTGATTATCACGTTCTTGTACCTGTCTATGAGTGGCAGCCCCTCCCGGAAGTAGTTGGGATTGGCATCGTATATGGCATGTACACTCAGGTTGATGTCCGCAGGCACAAAGGGGCCCGTGCCGTGCATCGCGTAGAAGTTGTCCGGGACCTCGTTGTCCCCGAAAGAGGAGTCATTCTCTTCGCCATAGGCGTGGAGCCATGCGATGTAGTCCTTATCGAGGACCAAGGCGCCCCGGCCCGCAAGTATACCCATAGTCTTTGCCAGGGACTGCTCGAAATGCATCACAAAGGCGTACCCGCGAGGCCCATCAGGGCAGCTTGTACTCTCAAGGTGCCCGATGTCCGTCTTGCCGGTGATGATTCTGGTCTCCCATTCCGGTGGATTGACATACCGATCGTAAGTGGCCACGGCGTCCTCACAGACGAACTCGTCGCCCAGTATCTGCCCGCCGTTGTATTCCGCCGGCACAGTGGACTGCTCTGCCATTTGGTCGAAGAACATGACCCCCTGGCGAAGCTGCATGGTCAGAGTCAGGCCGTCGTCCGACATCTCCCAACTCTCCACCAAGTCTCCCTCCATGGAGTCCAGCGTTCCCACCCACGGGTCGATGCGGAACAGGGCATTCCACGGGAGTCCCGCGTAACAGCCGTGGGTGTAACAGCAACTATGGCTGCGGGGGTTAAACCTCGTGTCGTCCCGGTTGGCGCCGAAGATGAAGGTCCCACCCCTCACCGGCTCGCCCCACTCAGGGTTGTAACCAGGGCTCTGCAAGTAACTTTCAATCCATGTAGGGTCCGTTTCTACCACATCCACCGGCGTTGCCGTGGGCTGTGCACCGTCAGTCATCGACGGTGAAGTGGCCGTGGGCGGAACCGCCGTAGGCGCGGCGGTGGGCTCCTCGCTCGCGCACGCCAAGGCAACCGCTAATATTGAGGTTGCGACACTCGCCATTATGAGTCTTAGTATCGACGTATTACGTATTTTCATATCTCTTCCCCTAATTCTCGGAGTTGTAGATAGCCGGGATGCTAACACTACTCGTAAGCTTTGTCAATGGAGCGGGTAGTTCAAAAAAATGACGCCCCTCACTCTGGACGTGAGGGGCGTCATTTTCAATCCTGTGGTTTGTAATCAGTCATCCAGCTATGCTAACTGTCGGCTAGCCACATCCTCTCATTCTGCGCGTACTTGGTGTAGGAGTAGAGGTCGTACCCCTTCCATCCCTTCAACTCATGCCTCCAAGACGGGAATATGTTGGTCCATCCCAATGTCGTTATCGGAATGACCTCGTTGGCAACTCTCCGTTGAATCTCCCAGACCTGTTGCTGGCGCTTCGCCGGATCGAGCTCTCGACTCTGCTCTAGTACCGCGGTCTGCATCCATTCCATCACCTCTGGCATCTCCGCCTTCATTCCGCGTATCTGGTCCTTAGTGGAGAGGACGCCCAAGTCCTCAACCAGGTTCCAGGGCAAGAAGTCGTCCGGGTCACCTATAGCAGTACTTACAACCGAGCCGCAATACATATCAAAGTTGCCGGCGTTGGTTCTTTCAGTTGAGACCGCCGCGTCCACGAAGTCTGCCGTAACCGTCCAGTTGAGGTTTCTCTTTAGCTGGTCTATGGCAAACAAGCAGCCATCCGTGTCGCTGGGGTTAACAGCCCTGGCCAGGCAACTGATCTCTGGCCGGACCCCTGTGCCAAACACACTGTCCAACAATCGATTGGCTTCGGCAAGGTCCTCATCCTTCGGCTGTCGAAATCCAGGCCACGTCGATAGCTCCGCATCTGGTATCGCCCACGGTGTGCCGGGTGGCACCCAGAAGGCGGCGTTCGTGCCTTCCAGAACCTCGCCTCTCACTATCACCCGTCTGAAGTCCTTCCACAACTCCCGATCAAGGGCCAGGTGGACCGCTTTTCTGACCAATACGTTATCAAATGGGGGCTGGATAACGCTCATCCTGATCGCCCGCGCCCAGTGGTTCAGCTGGGTATTTACCTCAATTGTATCTCCAAAGTCCCGTAAGGCCTGTTCCGCCTGTCCAGAAGTGAATCCGTAGCTCCCCTCACCATAGTAATGTATGTTGCCTGTGGCAAGGGCGGTGAACCGCGTGCCCAGGTCCTTGATTATCACATTTTGGTACCTGTCTATTAGCGGCAGTCCCTCCCTAAAGTAGTTGGGATTGGCATCGTATGTAGCGTGAACACTCAAGTTTATGTCTTTAGGAATAAAGGGCCCTGTGCCAAGCATGGCATAGAAGTTGTCAGGGACCTCCGTATCCCCAAATGAGGATCCATTCTCCTCGCCATATGCGAAGGTCCAGGCGATGTAGTCTTTATCAAGCATTAGGGCGCCACGCCCGGCAAGTATGCCCATGGTCTTTGCCAAGGACTGCTCAAAATGCATGACAAAGGTATACCCGCGTGGCCCATCAGGACAACTTGTACTCTCCAAGTGACCGACGTCCGACTTTCCGATGGCAATCCTATTCTCAAAGTCAGGCGGCCGGACATACCGCTCGTATGATGCCGCAGCGTCCTCGCAGACAAACTCATCACCAAGGATTCTTCCACCCTCGTATTCCACCGGTAATACAATGTCCTCCACTACGTTGGCCTCGTCGAAGAACGTGACCCCTTCTCGAAGCTTTATGGTCAGTGTCTGGCCATCGTCCGACATCTCCCAGCTTTCTGCCAGGTCACCTTCCATGGAATCCAGCGTCCCAACCCACGGGTCGATGCGGAACAGGGAGTTAAAAGGAAGTCCCGCGTAACAGCCGTGAGTGTAGCAGCAGGAGTGGCTTATGGGATTGAACCTGGTGTCATCACGGTTTGCCCCGAAGATGTACGTCCCGCCCCTCACCGGCTCGCCCCAGTCAGAGTTGTAACCAGGACTCTGCAGGTATTGCTCAATCCATCCCTGGTCCATCTCCGTATCGGCCACCGGCGCTTCCGTGGGTTGTGCACCGTCAGTCACTGGCGGGGAAGTGGCCGTGGGCGGAACCGCCGTAGGCGCGGCGGTGGGCTCCTCGCTCGCGCACGCCAAGGCAACCGCTAATATTGAGATTGCTAAACCCGCCATTATAAGCCTTAGTATCGACGCATTACGTACTTTCATATCTCTGCCCCCCATTCTTGGAGTTGTAGATGGCGTGAATGCTACCCCTACTCGTATTAATTGTCAATGGAGCGGGTAGTTCAAAAAGAGGGCGCCCCTCACTCTGGACGTGAGGGGCGCCATTTTCAATCCTGTGGTTTGGGACCAGTCAGCCCGGTATGCTAACTGTCGGCTAGCCACATCCTCTCGTGCATCACGTACTTGGTGTTGGAGTACAGGTCGTAGCCCCTCCACCCCTTCAATTCCACCCTCCAGGAGGGAAATATATTGGTCCAGCCCATCACGACGTACTGAGACACCTCGTTTAGAATCTTCATGTCCAACTCCCTGATCAACTCCTTGCGCTTAAGCGGGTCAAGCTCCAGGGTCTGGGCCCGTATCAACTCTTCCACTTCCGCCATCACCTGAGGCTGCTCCTCCCACCGCGCTCCTATCGACGCCTCTCTGCCAACGGGGAGGAACTCCCGTATGTAGCTATCATAGAGGCGATCATCCGGGTCTCCGATTACGGAAGATGTGAATGAGCCGACACTGAAGTCGAAATTGCCGCTGTTAGTGACGGGGGTAACAGCCGCCGTCTCCCTAAAGTCCGAAGCGACATCCATACCCAGGTTCTTCCCGAGCTGGTCCATGACCCACAGGCAACCGTCTACGTTGGAAACCGTCTCGGTCCTTCCCAAGCACTTCGCTGTTGGGCGGTTCCCCGCCCCAAACACCTCGTCCATTAGCCGGTTGGCCTCAGCAATGTCCTCGTCCTTAGGCTGACGATAGCCCGGCCATGTCGCGATCTCCTCCTGGGTAGGGGCGTAGAAGGTCCCGGGCGCCATGGTTTGCGCTAGCTGCGTCCCCTCAATACTGCTGTCGCCAACCTTCACTCGCCGGAAAGCCTTCCACTCCTCCCGATCTAAGGCCAGGTGAATGGCCCTCCTCACCCGGAGATCATCCCAAGGCGCCCTGGCGCCAAAGTAGACTGTCCTGGCCCAGTGATTCAGCTGATCATTGACAACGATAGTGTCCTGGAAGTCCCGGAGAGCCTGCTCCGCCTGCCCGGACGTGAAGCCGTAGCTCCCCTCGCCGTAGTAGTGGACTTTGCCCGTGGCCAGCGCTGTGAATCGACTGCCGGGGTCTTTGATCACCACGTTGTGGTATTTGTCTATCAGCGGCAACCCTTCCCGCCAGTAGTTGGGATTGGCATCAAAGGTGGTGCTGACGCTAACGTTGATATCCACAGGCACAAAGGGACCAGTGCCGTGCATCGAATAGAAGTTGGCGGGAAGCTCCGTGTCCCCAAAGGAGCGACCCTCCCTTTCACCGAAGTCGTTGACCCAGGCGATGAAGTCCTTGTCCTGGATCGACGCGGAATGGCCGGCCAGTATGCCCATTGTTTTAGCCATGGTCCGGTCGAAGTGCATTACAAAGGTGTACCCACGCGGGCCATCCGGGCAGCTGGTACTCTCTAGGTGACCAAGATACACCGCACCCCTGTTGAGAGGGTACCCGGTCTCCCACTCCGGTGGCGAGACGAAACGGTCATAGGTGGCCTTGGCGTCCTCGCAGACGAACTCATCGCCCAGAATTTTGCCGCCATTGAATTCAGCGGGGACTACGGATTCTTCCGTCATCTTCTCGTGGAACATGACCCCTTCATACAGCTTCATGGTGATGGTCTTGCCGTCCTCGGACACGTCCCAACTCTCCACCAGGTCGCCCTCTATGGCCGTAAGATCCCCCTGCCAGGCATCGATACGGAACAGGGTGTTCACGGGGAGTCCGCGGAAACACCCGTGAGTGTAACAGCAGCCTTGGCCGGTGGCATTGAACGTGGTACTGTCCCCTTGAGCTCCAAAGATGTAGGTCCCGCCCTTGACTGGCTCACCCCACGCCGGATCATAACCCGGGCTCTGCAAATACCTATCCATCCACGCTAGATCCATTTCCATCACATCCACCGGAGTCGCCGTCGGCTGAGCGTCTACAGTCAAAGGCGTAGCCGCGGCCGAGGTAGTAGGAGTAGGAGCAGTCGCAGGTGGACTGGTTGGTTCCGGTTCCTCGCTTGCGCACGCCAAGGCAATCGCTAACATTGTGATTGCTAATCCCGCTATTATCAGCCTTAATATTGACGTATTACGTACTTTCATATCTCTTTCCCCCATTCTTGGAGTTGTAGATAGTCTAAATGCTACCCCTACTCGTAAGGTTTGTCAATGGAGCGGGTGTTCAAGAAGAGGACGCCCCTCACTCTGGACGTGAGGGGCGTCATTTTCAATCCTGTGGTTTGGAGTCAGTCAGCCCGGTATGCTAATTGTCGGCCAGCCACATCCTCTCGTGCATCACGTACTTGGTGTTGGAGTACAGGTCGTATCCCTTCCACCCCTTCAATTCCACCCTCCACCCTGGGAATATGAGGCTCCAGCCTACAACAACGTACTGCGATACGTCGTTGAGGATCTTCAGGTCCATCTCCTCAACCAACTCCTTGCGCTTCACCGGGTCCAATTCCGCCGACTGACCACGAATCATATCCTCAACTTCTTGCATCACCTCAGGCTGCTCTGCCCAGCGCGCCTCCATGAACTTCTTGGACGACACGGACACCAGATCCATTATGTAGTTGTTATACACGTCATCGTCCGGATCGCCGATGGTCGAGGACACGAAGGACGTTATGGTGAAGTCGAAATTGCCGGTGGTCATGATATCCGTCCTGGCTGCACCTTCCATGAAGTCCGAGGAGATTTCCATGCCCAGGTTCTTCTTCAGGTTGTCTATGACATACAGACAAGCGTCTATATCCGACTGGTCGGTGACAACTGCCATACACTCCGCAGTGGGTCGCTCACCCGGTCCAAACACCTCGTCCATCAACCGATTCGCTTCCGCTATGTCCTCGTCCTTCGGCTGACGATAACCAGGCCACGTCCGAATCTCCTCGTCTGTAGGAGCATAGTAAGTCCCCGGCGCCATTGTGTGCGCCAGCTTCATACCCTCGTACCCGGATATCCGGTAGAACTCCAGCCACCCGTCACGGTCGAGAGCCAGGCTAATCGCCTTCCTCACCCGCACGTCGTCCCACGGAGCCCTGGATCCGAAGGCCATAGTCCTGGCCCAGTGGTTCAGCTGGTTGTTGATAACGATACGGTCAGGAAAGTCCCGGATGGCCTGCTGTGCCTGACCAGGAGTCATGCTCCAGCTTCCCTCTCCCATGTAGTGGATTTTCCCTGTCGCCAGCGCCGTGAACCGGCTCCCAATGTCTTTGATGACCACGTTCTGGTATCGATCCAGCAGGGGCAGCCCCTCCCGCCAGTAGTTGGGGTTGGCGTCGTATATGGCGTGTACGCTCTGGTTCAGGTCCGTGGGAATGAAGGGCCCCGTTCCTATCATGGCGTAGTAGTTCTCCGGGACCTCGTTGTCCATGTAGGACGTTCCCTCTCTCTGACCCCAGTCATTGTTCCAAGCGATGAAGTCTGCGTCGAATATAGTCGCAGCATCGCCGCCAAGGATGCCCAGGGTCTTGCCCCGAGGTTCCGTAAAGTGCATTGCAAAGGTGTATCCCCTGTCCCCGTCCGGGCAACTGGTACTCTCAAGATGCCCCAGATACGCCTTCCCATGCGTGTATCTGGTCTCCCACTCCGGGGGCCAGACGAATCTGTCTATGGAAGCCTTGGCGTCCTCACAGACGAGCTCGTCCCCCAGGATCTGGCCTCCGTTAAACTCGTCGGGTACCGTGGTCTCCGTTTTCTGCATCGACGACAGGCTCTCCCTGTCGAAGAACTTGACACCCTGGCGCAGCTGCATGGTCAGGGTCCTGCCGTCTTCTGACAACTCCCAACTCTCCACAAGGTCGCCTTCCACAGTAGTCAGGTCGCCTGTCCAGGAATCAATCCGGAACAGGGAGTTCATGGGCAATCCGGCATAACAGCCGTGGGTATAGCAGCAGGACTGCTCTCTGGGATGGAATACAACGCCATCACGCTGCGCTCCGAATACGAAGGTCCCCCCCTTGACAGGCTGACCCCAATCCGGATCGTAGCCGGGGCTTTGCAAGTACCGCTCTATCCATGTGAGATCGGCCATAGCTCCTGGCACGGGCGTCGCCGTCGGCTGGCCGTCTAAAGTCAAAGGCGTAGCCGCGGCCGAGGTAGTAGGAGTAGGAGCAGTCGCAGGCGGACTGGTTGCTTCCGGTTCCCCGCTTGCGCACGCCAGGGCAACTGCCAACATTGTGATTGCTAATCCCGCTGTTATCAGCCTCAGTATCGACGCAGTTCGTACCTTCATATCTCTTTCCCCCTAGTCTCGGAGTTTCAGATTCCGTGAAGGCTAGCACTACCCGTAAGATTTGTCAATGGATTCGGCTGACCAAGAAATGAGGACGCCCCTCACCTGGGTGAGGGGCGTCCTCTTCAATCTCCTGTAGCTTGGACTCAGTCAGCCCGGCATTCTAATTGTCGGCCAGCCACATCCTCTCATGCATGATGTACTTGGTGTAGGAGTACAGGTCATATCCCCTCCATCCCTTCAACTCTACCCTCCAGCCAGGGAAGATGAGGCTCCATCCCAACACTACGTATTGGGAAACATCATTGAGAATCTTCAGGTCCAGTTCCCGGACCATCTCCTTCCTCTTCACCGGGTCCAGCTCCGCCGACTGGGCCCGTATCATCGCCTCAACTTCAGCCATTACCTCCGGCTGCTCAGCCCACCGCGCACTCATAAACTTAACGGAGCCGGCGGAGGAAAACTCTTGTATGTAGTTACTGTAGAGATCGTCGTCCGGATCGCCTATGAGAGAAGACGTTGCCGAGCTGATGCTAAAGTCAAAGTTGCCACTGGTAACCCTCTCCGAGTTTGCGGCCGTCTCATTGAAGTCCGATGCGACTTCCATGCCCAGATTCTTCTTCAGATTGTCTATCACGAACAGGCAGGAGTCTATGTCAGACTGGTTCGTGGTAGTCGCCGTGCACTCCGCAGTCGGTCGCTCTCCCGCTCCAAACACCTCGTCCATCAACCGGTTGGCCTCGGCAATATCCTCATCCTTCGGCTGACGATACCCCGGCCACGTCCTTATCTCCTCGTCCGTAGGCGCATAGAAGGTCCCCGGCGCCATAGTGTGCGCCAGCTTCATACCCTCGTAGCCCGGGATTCTGTAAAACTCCAGCCACTGGTCTCGGTCCAGCGCCAGGTGAATAGCCTTCCTTACCCGCACGTCGTTCCATGGCGCATTGGCCCCAAAGTAGATTGTCCTGGCCCAGTGGTTCAGCTGGTTGTTGATGACGATCCGGTCCGGGAAGTCACGGATTGCCTGCTGAGCCTGACCGGGAGTCATGCTCCAGCTACCCTCTCCCATGTAGTGGATCTTGCCAGTTGCAAGCGCGGTGAACCGGCTACCGATATCCTTGATCACCACGTTGTGAAACCTGTCCAGCAGCGGCAGACCCTCACGCCAGTAGTTGGGGTTCGCGTCATAAGTTGCGCTGACGCTCTGATTTAACTCAGTCGGCATAAAGGGCCCCGTGCCATGCATGGAGTAGAAGTTGGCCGGAACCTCTTCCCGCCCGAAGGACTTCCCTTCCCGCTCACCAAAGTCGTACGCCCACTCGAGCCACTCTTTATCTTGTATGATCGCTGGGTAGCCTGCGGCAAGTGTGCCCAAGGTCTTGCTCAAGGGTGCGTTGAAGTTCATTACAAAGGTGTACCCTCTGGGCCCGTCTGGGCACCTAGTGCTCTCCATGTGCTGTAACTGCGCGGATTCAGAGGACATTCCGGTCTCCCACGCCGGCGGGTTGGTGTAACGCGCATAAGTTGCCACGGCGTCCTCGCAGACGAACTCGTCACCGCTGATCAGACCGCCATTGTACTCCGCCGGGATCGGCGACTCGGAGTGAAGCTCGTGGAAATACACTCCCTCATGCAGTTTCATGGTGAGTGTCAGGCCGTTCTCAGCCATGTCCCAACTCTCCACCAAGTCTCCCTCAATGGTCGTGAGATCCCCCGTCCAGGCATCAATACGGAACAGGGAGTTGGAAGGGAGGCCGGCGTAGCAACCGTGAAAGTAGCAACAGGACTGGCTTTCCAGATTGAAGGGCGTAGTGTCCCGTTGGGCTCCAAAGACGTACGTCCCGCCCCTGATGGGCTGGCCCCACTCCGGGTTATAGCCCGGGCTCTGCAGGTATCTATCCATCCACCCCAAATCCGTATCCGTAGGCTCCACCGGGGTTGCCGTTGGCTGTCCTACGCCAAACGGTGTAGCCGCGGCCGACGTGGTAGGAGTGGACACGGCGGTGGGCGCCGTCGTAGGCGCGGCGGTGGGCTCCTCGCTCGCGCACGCCAAGGCAACCACCAGCATAGTGATTGCTAATCCCGCTATTATCAGCCTTGGTATCGACGTATTACGTACTTTCATATCTCTTTCCACCATTCTTGGAGTTGTAGATAGCCAAGATGCTACTACTACTCGTAAGCGTTGTCAATGGAGCGGGTAGTTCAAAAGAGGACGCCCCTCACCTAGGTGAGGGGCGTCCTCATAAAGTCCTGTGGGTAGTTCCGGCCAGGCCGGGTATTCTAGTTGTCGGCCAGCCACATCCTCTCGTGCATCACGTACTTGGTGTTAGAGTACAGGTCGTATCCCTTCCACCCCTTCAATTCCACTCTCCACCCTGGGAATATCAGGCTCCAGCCCACAACGACATATGATGAAACTTCATCCAGAATCTTCTGGTCTATCTCCCGCACAAGATCCTTCCTCTTCAGCAGGTCCAACTCCGCGGACTGAGCGCGAATCATACCGTCCACCTCTGCCATTACTTCGGGTATCTCAGCCCACCGCGCCTCCGACATTTCCTTGGTGGTTGCAGAGAAGTTCTCCGGTAGGTACTTCAGGAACCCGTCATCCGGGTCCCCAATGATCGCGGACGTATATGAGCTGATGGTGAAGTCGAAGTTGCCGGTGGTCACAATGTCCGTTCTCGCAGCAGCCTCCATGAAGTCCGAGCCAACTTCCATGCCAAGGCTCTTCTTCAGGGTGTCTATCACAAACAGACAGGCATCTATGTCGGACTGGTCCGTGGTGACGGCCAAGCACTTCGCAGTGGGACGGTTCCCCGCTCCAAACACCTCGTCCATCAACCGGTTCGCTTCCGCTATGTCCTCATCCTTCGGCTGGCGATAACCAGGCCACGTCCTTATCTCCTCGTCCGTCGGAGCATAGAAGGTGCCAGGCGCCATCGTGTGCGCCAGTTTCATACCCTCATACCCGGATATCCGGTAGAAGGCCAGCCACCCGTCACGGTCTATCGCCAGGTGAATGGCCTTCCTCACCCTTACGTCATCCCAAGGCGCCTTAGCTCCAAAGATCATTGTCCTGGCCCAGTGGTTCAACTGGTTGTTGATGACAATGCGGTCCGGAAAGTCCCGGATGGCCTGCTCCGCCTGACCGGGGGTCATACTCCAACTGCCCTCTCCCATGTAGTGGATCTTCCCCGTAGCCAGCGCCGTGAATCTAGTCCCGATGTCCTTGACCACCACGTTGTGATATTTGTCCAGCAACGGCAACCCCTCCCGCCAGTAGTCGGGATTGGCGTCATACGTGGTGCTGACGCTCAAATTGATGTTAGTGGGAATAAAGGGCCCCGTACCGTGCATCGCATAGAAGTTGTCTGGGACCTCAGTCCGTCCAAAGAGGAGATCCTCCCTATCAGAGTACTCCTTGAGCCAAGCGATGTACTCCTTGTCAAGGATATGCGCTGCGTCGCCGGCCATTATGCCAAGGGTCTTGGCCAGGGGCGTGGTAAAGTGCATCACGAAGGTGTGCCCCCGCGGACCATCGGGGCAACTGGAACCCTCAAAGTGGTTAAGGTTCCTCCTCCCGGAGACCAGGAATTGCTTAACGTTCTCCGGAGGAAAGACATAACGGTCATAGGAAGCCACAGCGTCCTCGCAGACGAACTCATCCCCCAGGATCTGACCACCGTCGTACTCCGCCGGCACTATGGACTCCTCCGCCATCTCGTCGAAGAACATGACCCCTTGCTGAAGCTGCATGGTCAAGGTCAGGCCGTCGTCCGACATCTCCCAACTCTCCACCAGGTCGCCCTCTATGGCAGTGAGATCCCCCGTCCACGCATCGATTCGGAACAGGGAGCTCCAAGGAAGGCCGTAGTAACAGCCGTGATAGTAGCAGCAACCCTGATTGTTGGCGTAGAACGTCGTGCCGTCCCGCTGAGCCCCGAAGATGTACGTCCCGCCCTTGATGGGCTGGCCCCACTCCGGGTCGTAGCCGGGGCTCTGCAAATACCTGTCCATCCACGGTATGTCCGTACCCACCTGCTCCACGGGTGTCGCCGTGGGCTGCACGCCGCCCGGCACTGGCGGCGACGTGGCCGAGGGCGGGACCGCCGTAGGCGCGGCCGTAGGTTCCTCGCTTGCGCACGCCAAAGCAATCGCCAACATTGTGATTGCTAATCCCGCTATTATCAGCCTTAGTATCGACGCATTGCGTACTTTCATATCTCTTTCCCCCTAGTCTCGGAGTTGCAGATTCCGTGAAGGCTAGCACTACCCGTAAGATTTGTCAATGGATTCGGCTGACCAAGAAATGAGGACGCCCCTCACCTAGGTGAGGGGCGTCCTCATAAGTCCTGTGGGTAGTTCCGGCCAGGCCGGGTATTCTAGTTGTCGGCCAGCCACATCCTCTCGTGCATGATGTACTTGGTGTTGGAGTACAGGTCGTATCCCCTCCAGCCCTTCAACTCCACCCTCCAGCCCGGGAAGATCAGGCTCCAACCCACCACCACGTACGAAAGGTCTTCATTAAGGAGCTTGAGATCCAGTTCCCGCACCAACTCCTTCCTCTGTATCGGGTCCAACTCCGCTGACTGCGCCAGTATCATCCTGTTCACTTCCGCTCTCAGCTCCGGTTGCTCGTCAAGCCTGGCCTGTGACATTACCCCAGTGCTGGCGGTGAAGTTATCCGGCAGGTACTTCAGGAACCCGTCATCCGGGTCCCCAATGATCGAGGACGTATATGAACTGATGGTGAAGTCGAAGTTGCCGGTTGTCAGAATGTCCGTCCTTGCAGCAGCCTCCATAAAGTTGGAGGATATCTCCATTCCCAGGCTCTTTTTCAGAGTGTCTATCACATACAGGCAGGCGTCGATGTCAGACTGGTCCGTGGTCACCGCCATGCAATCCGCAGTCGGCCGCTCTCCCGCTCCAAACACCTCGTCCATCAGCCGGTTCGCCTCGGCCACATCCTCGTCCTTCGGCTGGCGATACCCCGGCCACGTCCTTATCTCCTCTTCCGTAGGAGCATAGAATGTCCCGGGAGCCATCGTGTGCGCCAGCTTCATCCCCTCGTACCCGGATATCCGGTAGAAGGCCAGCCACCCGTCCCGGTCTATTGCCAGGTGAATAGCCTTCCTCACCCGCACGTCATCCCAAGGCGCTTTGGCTCCAAATATCATTGTCCTGGCCCAGTGGTTCAACTGGTTGCTGATGACTATGCGGTCCGGGAAGTCCCGGATGGCCTGCTCGGCCTGTCCCGGCGTCATGCTCCAGCTGCCCTCACCCATGTAGTGGATCTTCCCCGTAGCCAGCGCCGTGAACCGGCTGCCTATGTCCTTTATGACCACGTTGTGATACCGGTCCAGCAGCGGCAACCCTTCCTTCCAGTAGTTGGGGTTGGCGTCGTAGGTAGCGCTGACGCTCTGATTGAACTCCATGGGTATAAATGGCCCGGTGCCGTGCATTGAGTAGAAGTTCTCCGGGACCTCCGACCTCCCAAAGAGGGCATCCTCCCGATCAGAGTACTCCTGGAGCCAGGCAACGTAATCTTTATCCAGGATTTGCGCGCCGTCGCCGGCCATTATACCGATAGTCTTGGCCAGGGGCTGATCAAAGTGCATTACGAAGGTGTGCCCCCGGGGGCCATCGGGGCAGCTGGTGCTCTCCAGGTGGTTTAAATTCCTCCGTCCGGAGGCCAAGAACTGGCTCACGTTGTCAGGCGGGAAGACGTAGCGCTGATAGGTGGCCACGGCATCCTCGCAGACCAACTCGTCGCCAAGAATCTGTCCGCCGTTGTACTCCGCAGGCACTATGGACTTCTCCGCCATCTGGTCGAAGAACATGATACCCTGACGAAGGTTCAAGGTCAGGTTCAAGCCATCGTCCGACATATCCCAGCTCTCCACCAGCTCCCCCTCTATGGCCGTGAGGTCCCCCGTCCAAGCGTCAATGCCAAACAGGGAGCTCCAGGGAAGACCGCGGAAACAACCGTGAGTGTAGCAGCATCCCTGGTTGTTCGCGTAGAATGTCGTGCTGTCTCGCTGCGCCCCGAAGATGAAAGTCCCGCCCTTGATGGGCTGACCCCATTCCGGGTCGTAGCCGGGGCTCTGCAAATACCTGTCCATCCACGGTGTGTCCGTGCTCACCTGCCCCACGGGCGTCGTCGTGGGCTGTACGCCGCCCGGCACTGGTGGGGAAGTGGCTGTGGGCGGGACCGCCGTAGGCGCGGCCGTAGGTTCCTCGCTTGCGCACGCCAAGGCAATCGCTAACATTGTGATTGCTAATCCCGCTATTATCAGCCTTAGTATAGACGCATTACGTACTTTCATATCTCTTCCCCCCATTCTCGGAGTTGTAGATGATCTGAATGCTAGCACTACTCGTAAAGTTTGTCAATGTCTTTTGGGCTTTGACCCAGGGTCTTTCGATTATTGTCATGGTAGTAGGCCTAGCAATCTGAGAGCGCCGTTGGGCTGCCAAGCGACGTTCCTTATGGCTGCTGCGATGTTGGTAGCTCCGCTCAGTCGGAGGATATTCAGCGCCACGTTTCTCAGGGCTGCCATCATCTGTGGCGCTGAGCCGGTGCGCACTTGGGAAGCATCCTCCCCCATAGTCACGTCCCTCACATAGTGCAGACCATTCTCAATGCGCCAATGGCCGCGTACCAGTTGGAGCAGTCTATCAGCCGGTGTGTGAGTCCCAAGGCTGGTGATAGCGTAGCGCACCTGTCGAGTGGTCTTGCCTTTGATGCTGCGCCAACTCTCAACCTTCATCACCTGCCCGTGTCCGGGCCACTCCAGATAGGTCTTCAGTGTGTCTGTAGCCCACAACCTGCGATACTCTCGACGCTCTCCATGACTGTCCTCGGTCTCGGCATATCCATACGTCTCACCAACCACAGGCCTATCGAAGCACAACTCTATGTCCTCGTACAGTCTCTTCTGGTTGCTCTTGACTATCAACAGATAGTCGCCACCTCCACCAACCACCTGTTCACACAGCTGTCTCTGGCAGTACAGCGCATCCCCGGTCACTACCCTGTCTGTTACGATCATTCTCTCCAACAGCGAGCTTGCCATAGCCAACTCCGACTGATGCTTCTCAGCCGTCACCCCCCTTTTTGACTCACCACCACGCCCATGCGATGGCTATAGGCAGCCACAAGGCGGACTCCAGGCACCTCGTCCCCGTGTATCCCCCTAAGCGCCTTGCCATCTATTGCTATTGCCTCCTCTCCTGTTCCCAACTGAGATTCAACCCATTCCCCAAGCACACTCTCGAACGCATCCACGTCTATACTCCTGAACACCTTATGCAACGTGGATATCGCAGGGGTCCGCTCTCTGGTGAACCCCAACTCCTTCAGTGTAGCCGGGTCTTGCATCCTTCCCCATTGGGCTATGGCATATAGACTACGGGCGCCACTTGCTATTGCACACACCGATAACGCCAAGATTGCACTCAGCGCATGGCGACGACCATGCCTGGACCGGGGATCAGGCACCTCCTCCAGAACTCTGAGTAGGCTCTCTCCCAGTCCCTCCGCATTCATACTCCAACTCTATCACTCTTCTTACCATAATCGAAAGACCCTGGGCTTTGACCCAAAACCCCCGCCTGACCCAAAATCGAGCCTCTTGACCCAAAATCTCATTGTGTTACCATCGCTAGGACTCGGCGAGGAGTCTCGGAGGATATATCTATTTCTCTATGGAGGGATAGACCTTGCTATTTGCGTTCAAGGCTCAGACGCTCGTGCCCCCTTGAGGCGCATAAGTAAGGTCTGGTGCTCTTCGCCGAGTGTACTGAGCCTGCCGCAAGGGGGTTCCCATTTGTGAAGCCCCCTCAATCTACACCGGCTAGGTTATAGGAGGCACCAATGGAAGTACCCCACCCCGCCGCGTCTAGGAACACCAGCCCCGTCACCATCATCGTAGTGTTAGTTGCCCTCGCCCTCGTTGCCGTCCTCGGCTTCCTCGCCTTCTCGTTCCGACAGGACGCATCCGCCCTAGAGGAACAGATAGCGGAGTCAAAGGACTCTCTGGCACAAGAGCAAGCCGCCTCTGAAGACCTCCAAACGTCTTTGAGTGACGTGGAGGCGACGCTGCAATCCTCACAAGAGAATCTTGAGGAAGCGACGTTGGATCTCGAGGAGACTCAAGAAGCCCAGGAGATGTTGCTGAGCGAGAAGACGACCCTCACCAATGAGAAAGCGGTTGCGGAGGCGCAGGTCACATTGCTGACCGAGCGCGTTGAAGAATCTCAGGGAACGGTGGCCGACCTTGGGGATACCTTGTCGGAGCTTCAATCGACGAACACCGAATTGGAGCGTGACCTGCTGGAGAGCGAAAGGACCCGCACCACCTTGCAGAATAGACTTGATAGCGCGAGTAGCCAACTCGCTCAGGCCACCGGACAGGAGTCCACACTGCAAGTGCAACTCGAATCCGCCCAACTCGATAACGGGTCGCTTCGGGGTCAGTTGAACCAGAAGGAAGGTGAAATCTCTGCCCTGAGACAGACGCTCGCTGAGTCTCAGGAGGAGTCTGCCAGCGTTTCAGGCAATTGGGGAATGGTGGGCAAGACGTTCTTCTTCCAAAGTCCTCTACTGGCTGGCGAATTGGGATTGGCGTGGGTAACAATTTACAAGGATTGGGAAGAGGTGCTGATAATAGCCCAGCCCGGTTACGCTAGCGACCTACGGAACCAGGGAGTACCTGTCATAACTGCCTCCAAATGGACAGAAAGCGGTGGGATGTGGACCGTGGAGGCGGAGTTGCCGGGAGACACCTATCAGTATTTCGTCACTGGCTCTTTCTTCTATGGAGATGAGATAGACGACTACACTTGGTATACCCTCAACTTCAAGGGTTGAAAACCCCCACTAGGGAAGGAACGCTCCAGCTATAGCAAGAGGCCCCCGCAATGTCGGGGGCCTCTTGGATGAGAAGGTCTACGTGTCACGCAGAACTTTTGCTGACGACTACCCGCAGGTCGTCGTCGTACAACTCTATCTTGGCACAGAGGCGACAACGGCGATACCGCTCATAATCAATCAGTAGGCCACTGGTCTTAGATTCGATACGGCTCCCTATGGGGCACTCTCGATACAGGTGGTAGACCAACGGGGTCTCCCTGATTGCCGAACAATAAGGAGCAACCCGCGTGGCGCGCTTTGCACGGCTTTTCGGCCGCTTGGGCGGCCGGCCGGATAGACTCGGCGCGCTCCCCGGATGACGTGGGCGTCGCATCCCCATAACAAACCCCTTTCCCCCCACTCATCAGCGAAGGCTTGCAGGGGGAAAGGGGCAGGGACTCCCAGGGGTTGCGCTGAGCTGGGCGCGCAGCGTAACATAGGACCTGGCTTGGACAGCCCTGTTCCCTTTCCCTCTTGCAGTCACCACCTGCGCTGGGAGTGAGGAACTAAGTCAACAGCCCCATCAGCTTACCCTATAACTGACGGGGCTGTTGGTTTTCTACGGCTTTAGCGTTCTCTCTATGGCATCACCCTTCCTGACGCTACTGCCTCCTGTGGCTCCCTGGGTTTCATCGGGCGTTTGGGTCTATCCCAATTGACGGTCTTGCACTTGGGGCACATCTTCGGCCGCGATATGTCTCGTAAGCTCCTGTTCACCCACTCGTGGCCGCAACGGCATCGGTAGGCGTCTATCTTGAAGATGCCCGGCTTTTTGGCAACAACCATAGTTTTCATCTCTCCCTTGCTTAGACCTACGCTGAGTATAACTTAGATTTCTTGACAAGTCTATTGTTGAAGGCTATACTTCTAAAGTAATACTTATGCAGTAAGAGAAGGGAGCGATGATGAGGAAGGAATCACTTATGCCTACAGCCCTTGGCCCCGGAGACCCGGACGACGGCGACCAGGGACGCCAACTGCGAGGACTGGCAATCGCCGCCCTCGCCAACATACGCGAGGACAAGTTTGGCTACAAAGTCCCGTCTCAGTCCCGCAGTGGCTCCTACCTAGTCAACCTGGAGTACGGCGCATACTGCACCTGCCCGGACTTTGAGGAACGTCAACAGCCGTGCAAGCACGTCTACGCCGTCCAGATTACACTTGAGCGGGAAGAGCGGGCGGACGGCACAGCGATAGAGGCCCAGACCATCAGGGTGCAGTATGGGCAACACTGGCCTAGCTACAACGCCGCCCAGGAGAACGAGGGCAGGCACTTCGGCCAACTGCTCCGGTCGCTGTGCGACACCATCCCACAGCCTCCGCGAGAGCCAAGGGCCCCGGGAAGGCCCGCCCTTCCCCTCACTGATGTTGTGTACGGCCTTGGCCTGAAGGTCTACGCTGGGCAGTCCATTCGCAGGGCCATGTCTCACCTGCGCCGCGCCGAGGACGACGGCTTGATGGGCAAAGTACCTTCCAAGTCCAGTGCGATCCGCTACCTCGCAGAGCCTAACATGACTCCCCTGCTACGGGAGTTGATTCAGCAGAGCGCGTTGCCGTTGCGGGCTATCGAGACAGACTTCGCGGTGGACTCCTCCGGCTTCGCCTCGACTTCCAACAATCGCTGGTTCGACCACAAGCACGGGGAGACCAAGAAGAAGGTCAAGTGGGCGAAGCTCCACCTAATATGCGGGGTCAAGACCAACATCGTCACGGCGGCCGACTGCACGGCCTCGGAGTCCGCCGATGTTCGGTTCTTCGAGGAGTTGGTACGCACCACCGCCGAGAACTTCGAGATTCAGGAAGTGTCGGCGGACAAGGCATATCTGAGCCGCAATAACCTCCACGCGGTCGCCGACGTTGGCGGCGTTCCCTACATCCCGTTCAGGGCTGGCTCTGTGGCAAGGCCATCCAAGCGCGACAAGCGGAAGCCCGACGCTCTTTGGGAACAGCTATTCCACTACTTCACCCTGCAACAGGCCGACTTCCTCCAGCACTATCACAAGCGGTCGAATGTGGAGACCACCTTCTACATGATAAAGGCCAAGTTTGGAGGCGAGACCCTGTTGTCCAAGTCTGGCCCGGCTCAGGTCAACGAGACCCTGATGCGGGTCCTGTGTCACAACATCTGCGTGGTCATCAAGGCGATGTACCAGTTGGGAATCGGCCCCGACTTCACGCCGAGGGGGATTTTGGGTCAGGATTCGGTACTTGACCTAAAATCCCTTGCGGTCTAGGGGTTTTGGGTCAAAGCCATGTCTTTTGGCTGAGGAGATTTGTTCAAGTCAGGTCTCGCTCAGGCCAACGGCGGTTCAATGCGCCTTGATTTTTGGGCACAAAACGTGCTAATATCAAGGCAGTCTTGGCATAATCGGATGGTTTCATGGCGCATTCGTCTAGTGGCCAAGGACGCCGCCCTCTCAAGGCGGAGATCACGGGTTCGACTCCCGTATGCGCCACCAACTTACCAAATAGTCTCTGGCCGGAACCCGGCTTGTGTTGCGTTCCTCGCAACTTCCGGTGCAGCTTTCGGTATTGGGCCGCAAAATGTAGCGGCGCGAGCCGTGAAGCCATTGCGCTTTCACTGGCCCACGTTGTGGGCACCAGCGTAGAGCGGGCCTACTTACGCTCCGTCTTTCTGGATCGACTGCGGACTCTGATGCAAGGTTGAACAAACTACCTGGACCCACTGACCTTCTGACCGGCAGCTGTTATCTGCACTTTAGAGCGCCCCGGTTATGCTAGCCTGGGCGCTCGATTTTGCCAATATTCGAGTAACGCAAGACCGAGCTAAGGCAATCAGTGAGGTGTAAACTTGTGTCAAGGTCATTTTAAGGAGGCGTGAAGGGCGAGCACCAACTGCGTGACCTTATTCAAGGGCAAGAACGGCGAAATAGACCTTGCTGCGGAGTCGTTGGCCTATAAGGGATACATCACCAATGAGCTAGCAGGCAAGGGGAAGGCTTGGCGAAACGCCATTACGGAAGCCGGACGGGCACACTTGGATGAATCAGAACACGATAAAACTGCGTGCCCAAACGTGCCCGGGCACGTAAGCTATACAACGTGCCCCGTGCCCCACCCTTTAGGGGGGCACGGACACGATAGCGAAACAAGATAGGTGAGGAGTAGACAATGAAGAACTACGTCGTTCGCCGCCATTTGAAAAACAGCCCCACTTGGAGCGTCGTCGGTTACTATGAGAGCGTAGCAGATGCGCTGGCGAAATTTTAAGAACTGCGTCGCGCCCGTCCCGATGAGCGTGTCTGGGTTGTCGAACTAGACGGCGACCAAGTGATCGCCGACAGCCGGCGACGATGATTAGTCAACATGCCCCTATAAAGAGACCCTGACACGATATAAGACAAAGGAGGAAAGTATGGAACAGCAATGCCAGAACTGCAAATATTGGGAACACTACAGGGAAGGAAGCGATATCGGCCATTGTAGGCGATACGCCCCACGTCCTGGTGAATATGGTAATTGGCCGCAAACGAGACAAGACGATTGGTGCGGTGAGTTTGAGCGCACTCCTACCAGACTCACTAGCTAGGGGAACCCCTGCCGGACGCGTTCACGGCGAAACCCTAGAGCGGGGAAGCGGATACACCATGAAACAAGATTTGCCGGGGGCGGTACTCGAATTCCTTGGCGGGCTAACGATAACGCAGGGGCGGCTGGCCGGTGAGCCGTTCCCTGTGTTCCCTTGGCAACGTCGATTCGTGCAAGGGGCGTTCGCGCCGGAGGTGATAGAGGCCGCGCTAATAGAGGTAGGGACAATGGCAACACGACACTGATTACCGGCGGGTGCTGCGCTTGGACGCCCTGGTGAGGTTCCTAGGCCAGCGCCTCCCCAGAAGACGCCGCTGGCTGCTATTCGGCAAGCGCTGGGTAATCGCTAACCCAGACTCCCCCTCACACATACCTCCCCAGGTGCGTGCCTCCCAGGACGTGCAGGTGGCCGTGGGGCTGGCTCTGCATGGCCTGGTGGCCGAAGTTTGACAGCAACCGATACCCCCCTGGGCAATGGCTGCTGCCCACCTCAACCGCTACCCTGGCTATCTGGGCAATCACCGCGTCCTCCCACATCTCTTTCTGGGTTATGTGCTTCTTGGGAATAACCAGGAGCATGATGGGTACCCAGGTCAGCTGGTTGTGAATCGCTATGACCTCGTCGTCCTGGTACACAACTTTGGCGGGGGACTTGCCGGCAATAATCTCGCAGAATACACAGTAGCGTCGGGCGTCCCACTGAGTGTGCTGATTCTGCTCCAAATAGCCGCTCATTGCGTCTCAACAATAGCACGAATACACACCAATGGCACTAGGACATTCAACCTGAATCGTAAGAGCCGACGACTCTCAGGCCTAGCGCCGGCCTTGGTACCGGTAGTCCGGCGCGTCTATGGGTATTATCGAGACCAGGGTGACGTCTTGCAGGCGCGAAAAAATATGGCCATACCTCTCGTCTTCCAGATCAGTAGTGGTAATGATAGTGGGGAGACGAGCATCGTGGCGGTGGACCAGTATCTGGTGCAGCTTCTCTATAACCCATTGCGTAGGATGATGAGCACCGAAGTCCTCAAGAACGAGCAGTGGGGAATTCTGCACTTCCTCAAAGAGCCTGTCGTAGGTCACAGTGCTCTCAGGGCTGAATGTGACCCGGAGGTAGTCTAACAGGTCGGCTACTCGGAAGTAGAGGGTGTCGCGGCCCTGCTTGAGGCGTTCATTGGCTATGGCATAGACGAGGTGAGTCTTTCCGCAACCCGTAGGGCCCAGGAACACCAGCCATCCTTCGGGTTCCTGAGCGTAGTTCATGGAAAACCTGAAAGCCCCTTTCAGGCTTTCCTGTTGTTGATGATTGGCCCTGTTGCCCCGCACGTCGAAGCTATCGAAGGTCATTCGAGCAAGTGGTGCTGGACTCAAGGAGCCTTTTTGCCTGAACAGATTGCCGCGATCCGCAACGCCCAGGGAGAGTGTCGCCGCTATCTCCGGATCCGCCAGCCGCGTCTGCCAGCGAGTCTCCATATCCTCTATGGGGACACCCAACGTAAACACCGTCGGCATCCTGTGGGAGTGGCGAAAGTTCAGTATTTGGTAGAGTTTCTCCTGGGACCATTGGGTGCTACTATGCCCCCCCAGGTCGTCCAAGACCAGAAACGGAGCGTTTCGCACCTTCTCAAAGAGTTGGTCAAAAGACTCCTCGCTGGAGGGAGCAAAGGTAGACCGGAGATGGTCAAGGAGATCCGGAACGAAGACAAAGAAAGCTGGGCAACCCCTTTCCAGGACATTATTGGCTATGGCAGCCGCCAGGTGGGTCTTGCCACATCCGCTGGGGCCAGTGAGCACCAGCCAGCCGCGGGGGTCTACGGCGTAGGCCGTGGCCATCTCGTAGCTCTGGCGAAACAGTTCCTGGTCCTCTGCCTTGGCGCTTTTTCCCTCCGGCTTGGTGACCTGGAAGGTCGATCGGGCTAGGTGGCCCATGTTGCTGTAGCGCTGCAAACGAGTTGCTCGGGAGGGATCGTCATCCCTCCGCTGGCAGCTGCACGGGGCCGCCTTCCCGAAGGAGGGGTGGCCTACGGGGACCTCTACCCGAAGCCAATAGGCATCGCCACACACGGCACAGGAAGGCCCTGGCCTCTCGTCGTAAGCATTACCCGGGAGGCTTGGGAAGTCCGTGTCTTCTGATCCACTCTCTGGCGTCAACCTTTTTAGAATGTCCCCAAGGCTCTCCATGGCTCTTTCCCTCCGTCTTCCACCTTTTCAGGATGGCTTCAATATAACGCCAGCTTCGCTTGTTGCGCACCACAGCCTCCCGGAACGCCTCGTCTATCCAGCCTTCTGGATAGTATCCTTCCGCCTCTTTCAATTCCTCAGCGATGATGGGAGTGATTATACCGATGTTTTTCTCGTATAGTGAGAAGATGTTTGGCCTAACAGAAGAAACTCCCGGCATAGCTCTGCGGTCGTCCGTTACGTCCACGTCCAACCTGAAGTCCCGCAGCCTCTGGGCAGCCCGCCGCCCATCCTGGGTGTTGGGCACATACGCATCGACCAACCCGCTGGCTGACTCCACCCTTAGATGGAGCAGCAGGCCAAACTTCACTGTATTCTCCAGCGCAGCTTCCAGAGCGGCTTCAATTGACTCGCCCGATGCCGATACCACCCTGGCCAGCGTCCTGTCCGACAGCAACTCTCCCTGCGTCAGAAACCTGGGATACCCCTTCTTCTGAGAGTGGAGCCAGAACACCCGCAGAAAGCACTTGAGGGCCAGCGGGTCGTCGATCTCCTCCAACACCTGGCCAAACAGGAGGTTGGGCACGGGGGTGTATCTGCTATTGTCCGGGAACCCTGCAAAGGGGGTCATCATAGCTCCCGTTGGGAAGGCATTTCCTCAAATCGAGCCATTGGGCCGTTGAATCGCAGGTCTATGGTGTCCAGCGGCCCGTGCCTGTGCTTGGCGACTATCAGCTCGGCCCTGTCCCGATAGTATGCATAATCTCGGTCCGGGTACTGCCTCTCCCACTCCTCCTCTGTCATGCGCAGGGCCTCACGATGGATGAACATGACCACGTCTGCGTCCTGCTCAATGCTTCCGCTCTCCCGCAGGTCCGTTAGCTGCGGACGATGCGATGGTCGCATCTCCACGGCTCGGCTGAGCTGCGACAGCGCCAGCAGCGGGACGTTCAGGTCGCGGGCTACTCCCTTCAAAGAGCGCGTTATCTCTCCAAGCTCCTGCACCCTGTTATCGCGCCTGCCGCTGCCCTGTATCAGCTGAAGGTAGTCCACAATGACAAGGTCCAGCTTGCTCTCCATATGGAGGCGGCGGGACCTGCTTCGTATCTCAACAATGCTCTGAAGAGGCGTATCGTCAATGAAGATGGGCAGCTCCGAGAGGACTCCGGAGGCGTTCACTATGCGGCGCTCCTCCACCTCGCTGTATAGCCTCTGCCGAACGCGGCGCAGGTCGACGTCCGCCTCGCTGGAAAGGAAGCGGTGCCCTATCTGCTCCCGGCTCATCTCCAAACTGAAGATGCCCACTGCGGCTCCCTGCTCGGCGGCGTTTCGCCCGATGTTCAGGGCCAACGTGCTCTTACCCACGCTGGGACCGGAGGCCAGCACGATCATATCGGAGCGCTGAAACCCGCCCAGCAGCTGGTCCAGGTCTGAGAAGGCCGTAGGTATGGGAGTTTCCCCACGCTCCAGGGTGCCCTGAAGGCTCGCGCTCTCCTCCAGGTACTGGTCAAGCACTTCGCGAATGGCAACGAAGTCCCGGGTCTCCTGGCCGGTGCGAATGCCGAACAGCAGGGCCTCCGCTTGGGTGAGGGCCCTGTCCACGTCCCCGCCGCCATCGTAGCCCAAAGCGGCGATCTCACCGGCAGCGCCTATGAGCCGCCGCAGTGTGTGCGTCCTGCTGACGATGCGGGCGTAGTGCTCCAGGTGCGCCGACGTGGGAACGTAGCTTACCAGGTGTCCCAGGTACGCAGGCCCACCCACCTCCTCCAGGCGGTTCATCGTCGCCAGACGATGGCCCACCGTAACGGGGTTTATCGCCTCGTTGCTGTCCCACAGGTCGAGGCACGCCTCATAGCACCAACGGTTCCTCTCCCTGTAGAAGTCGTCCGGATGGAGTATGCCAACCGCGCTGACAATGGCGTCCCCGTCGATCAAGAGGGAGCCTATGACCGACTCCTCAGCCCTCTCATCGTGAGGGGGCAGTCTCTCTACGTACATCCTAGCCTTCGAAGGCCTCTACAACCAGCGTTACGGCAGCCACGACTTCGGGGTGCAGTCTCACCTTGGCCTCAAAGGTGCCCAGTTCGTGAATGGTGCCCTCAAGCATCACCGACCTGCGGTCGATATCCCTCTCCAGCAGGTTGGAAAGCTCCTGGGCCACCATAGCATTAGTGACGGCGCCGTAGAGCCTGCCTGTGGGCCCGGATCGCACCTTCAGCGTAACGGATGCGTCCTCAAGCTTCTCAGCTATGGCCTGGGCGCCGACCTTCCCCTTCGCCTGGCGCTCCATCCCCAGCCTCTGGATGGATTCCAGGCGCTGCATCTCCTGGCGCGTAGCGGCCACGGCCAGACGCTTGGGCAGCAGATAGTTTCTGGCGTATCCTGGCTTGACATCTTTGATCTCGCCTGTCCTGGCTACGTTGGGGATGTCCTCTACAAAAATAACTCTCATGGAATATACCTCGTTTCAGAGTGTTGGTTCTACCATACCACAGAGCGCAATCCTTCTCAAAAGGGCCTTCAAATCATACCCCTGAAAGAGTACCACATTCCCTGTATCTGAGCGTCAAGGTTTGATTAGGCCTTGATTTGGCGACTTCTAACTTCTAAGCGAGGATTTTCTCTATGGCTTCGCTCAACTCCTCGGTGGTGACGAACCCCTCGAATTTGGCGGAGACGCTGCCGGGGGAATCGATGACGAAGGTAAAGGGTTCCGTCTTCAGTCCCCACTCCTCAAACACCGGCGAGACGCGCGCCTTGGCAAAGTCGTCCCTCATCTCCAGGGGGTTATCGAACACCTCCACGTGGATGAAGCTGACTCGCTCCGGGTATTGGGCCTTCACCTCTTTGAGTACGTCCACTTGTGGGCCGCAGGTGGCTGTCCTGCAAAAGGCGGGCGTGGCAAAGGTCACCACCAGAGGCTTACCGGCTTCCAGAGCCTCGGCGATGGTCATGGAGTAAAGCTCCTCGTCCGGCATTGCGTCCGTGGTAAGCTCTTCGATGCGCTCCACGTCCTGCAAAGTCTTGCTGAGACTGGAGGGCGCGACATCGCCCAGAGCCGGAGACCCGCTTTCCCGGTTGACCTGGAATCTAGCGCCCCCTCTGGCCACACGATCGTCTATCGCCGAGTCCACCTCCAGACGCCACGCGCCGGGCGAATCGAATTGGGCCTGGACCGTATAAAGGCCCCTGCCCGAGGGCCACTGGCGGAAAGTCGCCCTGCTCTCGGTCTTGAGTTCCTCTTGCGAGCCTTCCCGGAAGAAGGAGGCGTACACTTCTTCCGGCATTACCAGGCCACCACCGTCATCCAGGATGGCAAAGGCCACCCGGTTATTGCCCACTGCCAGGTCGGTTGTCGCCAGCACAACGATCACCGCGGGGACTAGGTCGGCGTCAGATGTGGGTGCAGGAATCTGTATTGCCGCATGACTAGGGGTTGCAGCCGGAGTGGATGCCGGAGAGCTTGTACAGGCGATAGAAACCACCACAAGAAGAACTCCAAGTATCAGTGATCCCGCTCTTGTATAGCTTTGCTCCAATAGTGCGTCTCTCCCTGCCAGCGGCGCTACTCGTTGCGCATGCGGTATATCTCCACGCCCGCTCCATCCAACACAGAGCCTCTTATAGAGACGTGGGGCTTGGTTACCCGCACTCGAACGCCCGCTACTGGGAAGGCGCTCAGGACTCCCTGGGCCGTCTCCTCCGCCAGGGTCTCCAGCAGGTTGCGACTGGGACCCTCAATGATCTCCTTCACCACACGGTAGACTTGGGAGTAGTTCACCGTGTCATTCAGATCATCGGAGAGGCCGGCAGCGCTCAGGTCCAACTCCATCTCCAAGTCCACGACGAAGCGCTGACCCAACTCCTTCTCCGGGGTCCTTACGCCGTGGTACCCGTAGAAGGTCATGCCCGTCAGGAGGATCCTGTCCCCCACCCCCTAACTCCCCCGCGCTTCCTTCGCCGCGCTCGCCTCTGCGAGAGCCAGAACGCCCTGCGCTCGCTTGACCACCGGCACGTCGATCATCACGCCGTCGATGGACGTAGCGCCCCTTCCCTGGGCCGCCGCCGCCTCAAAGGCAGCAACCACCTTACGAGCGTACTCGACATCCTCCGGCAGCGGGCTGAACTGCTCATTGATAGGCCCCACCTGCGCGGGGTGAATGGCGAACTTGCCCTTGTACCCCAGTCTCTTGCCCACGTCGATGTCCCGCCTCAGTCCCTCTTCATCCCGGAAGTTGGCGTAAACGATGTCCAAGGGAACAACGCCCGCTGCCTTGGCGGCGATTGCGACCATAGCCCTTGGCATATACACCTCGTCACCCTCCGGCGTGCGCTTGACCTCCATATCCACGGTGTAGTCCTCGGCGCCAAAGGCCACGGCCACAACGCGCGGGGATGCCGCGCAGATGGAGTATGCGTTCACCATCGCCAGCGCCGACTCCAGAAACAGGACGAGCCTGATATGCCCTCTGTCCAGCCCAGCCTTCGCCTCGACACCTGCAATTATCTTGTCCACCTCCTGGACGTCCCAGGCGTTTTCGACCTTGCCCACATTTACCCCGTAGGTGTGAGGGCTCACTGCCGCCGCCAGGTCTTCCTCCAGCCAGCCGGTGTCAAGGGCGTTCACCCGCACCACCAGCTTGTGACCGGCTTGCGCCAGTACAGGCAGCATGTCGGATATGACGTTCCGGGCCGCGGACTTCTCGCCCACTGGGACCGAGTCCTCCATATCGGGCACCAGAATATCGGCGGTGAAGGATACCGCCTTTTCCTGCATGTCCCGCCGGTTACCCGGGACAAATAAAAGGCTTCTCATTATTTCCACAGTAACCTCCTGTCGACCTGTCGAAAGGAGCCCATACAAAGCAGGCTCCGTCGCTCTAGACCAAGTATAGCACGTTCGCGCAGGCCTGCCCTATTAGTCCAGTTACGTATATTTGGCGTGCCAATCTCTGCGAATCCTACCATCGGAGAGGGTTGGCAATCGATTTTTGGCGCAACCACTGGTATAATCGCATCGGGAAGTGTACCGCTTCCCCGGCCGAAAGGAGGCAACGCAATGACGCAGGAAGATACGAGCCAGCCCAAGTTTCGCCTGGAAGACCTTCGCCCAATGGCGAGTCCGGGATACGCATTCGAGACAATCTGCGACACCGCTCGCGAAGACACCGTTGTTATAGGAATCCAGCAGAGCTGGCTGCAACCCTTAGCAGAGAACGTCTACGAGGTAACCCTACAGTCCAACAGGGGCCTTTGTCAGGCTATACTCACCGTGGCCCAGGGAAAGCCCGGCGTGGTGCTGTGGATTCCCGGCGCAGGCGAGAACCTGAACGGCCCTGCCGGCGGCGTTTACGCCGAGCTGACTCCGGAGTTCCAAGCCGTCGACATCAGCTCCCTCCGCATGGGATACCGAGACCCAAGCTCCCTTGAGGAGTGCGCTCTGGACGTCCTGATGTGGCTTTGCTTCCTGACGGGCGTCGGGGCCAAGCAGGCCGTGCTGGTCGGAAACGCGCTGGGGGTTACCGCGGCCATACCCGCCTCAATTGTCCACCCCATGGTCCAGGCGATGGCCGCGATAAGCTCACAGGAAGAGGGCACCGAGATAATAGGCAATATAGCGCCCAAGCCCATCCTTATCATGCACGGCGAGCAAGACAGGCGCATCCCAGTAGATATGGCCCGCGAGATCTTCCGTCGGGCCAACGAGCCGAAGGAGCTGGTCATCTATCCCGAAGGCACATTTTCCCTGAACGAGTGTGCCGAGGAGGTACAAGAGAAGCTGGGGGCGTGGATAGCCGAACATCTAGGCGCGTCCGATGCGTACAAGGAGGCATCCCTGGAGTCCAAGGACGGCCGCTTCCCGGCTATGTCCAGGCTTGTCTACCCGCAGGAGGGCGGCCCTCCAAAAGAGATTGTGCTCACGCGAGACGACATCGTGGGAATGGACGTTGAAGCTATAGTCAGCACCACGGGCTCCTGGCTCGACCTGAAGCACTCCGTCCTGGCCGGGGCCATCGTCGACCAGGGGGGATGGAACATTCAGGAGCAGCTATGGGGCTTGGCGCCTCTGTTCGTGGGAGACGTAGGCGTAACGGACGCAGGCAGCCTCAAGGCGAAGCACATCTTGCACACCATTACCGGCGGCGAGAGCTCGGGTGAGCCGCTGTCCAGGGACGAGACGGTGGCGACGTGCACCCACAGGGCGCTCCAGGAGGCTGACTCGCTGGGCCTGAAGACAATTGCCCTGCCCGCGATAGGGACCGGCGGCCGGGGGTTCGCCACCGAGAAGGCTGCCCATATTGAGGTGGGCGTAATAGCCACCTACCTGTCGGGAAGCACCTCGTTGGAGAGGGTCACTATCGGCGTGGTGACCAACGGAATATACCGGGCTTTCGAGGGTCAGTTCAAGCTGATGCCGGAGTAGCCGCGCGCAGTCACTCGCGCGCCTTCCACCAGGCCAGCGCAGAGCGCATACCGTCGGGCCAATAGTACTCGCCGTCCCTGAGGGTCAGCCGCCGGGCCAGAGTTTCCCGTATCGCTTCATCGTGGGTGGCGTCATCACCCAAGCGAAGGTGACGCCTGGCCCGCTCAAGGGCGTCGTCCAGGTTACGGTTGCTCCAGGGACGCATGAAAGGCTCCGTCTGAACGTTGGCGTATATGCCCATGCTGTGGAGCACGTTGTATCCCACTACAAAGTTGGGGCTGTCGTGGGGCTGTCCGTAGATGTGAGTGGACAGTTCCGCCATAACTCCATCGTGGCTTGGCACTCGCATCAGTAGGAAGCAAGCGACCCTGGCGCACGCCTCCATCTTGCGAACGAAGCCCACCATGTCCGGGTTGATATACATGGCGTGGGAGCAGAAGGCAACGTCGTGCCGCTCCACCTCTACATCCTCCCACCCGGCCTCCACCAGCCGGATATTGGACACGCCTTCGGCTGCCGCGTTCTCCAGCAGAAACGCGGACATGCTGGGGGAAGGCTCTACGGCTGTGACCTTCCGCGCCACTTTAGCCATCGGGACGGCGAATCGCCCCGTGCCGGCCCCTATGTCCAGTACCGTGTAGTCCTGCTCCAGATTATTCAGCAGGAAGTCCAGCAAGGGGTCCGGACGCTCAGCGCTCTTGCGCTTGGACGCGGCATCGAAATGGCCCGCCCTATCCTCGCGCCACCCGGACGCCCCCCTGGTCTCCGGCCACCGGAAACGGTCACTCAGCTCCCGCCATAGATCCGGCCAGTATCCATCGCTCATCGTCTCAAAAGTCCCTCTGCGATCAATCGCCTGCTTAACTCCATTATAGAATCTCTGTATCCGGCCTAGAGTTTATATCCTATACCCTACTCCGTCACCCTAGAACGGGCAATCCATTGAAGTTATGGTAACAGGAAACTCTATGTTATAGCCCGGAAGAACCATGCTAATGGGACGACCGTTATCTATATCATAAAACCTGGAGGTCTGACCACGCGGCAGGACAAACTTTACCGCAAATGAATCCTCGGTCTCGTACCAGTAGTCCGCAACTACAGCGCTTGGAGTCTGAATTCCCCTGCGTTTGTTTGGGTCCAGCTCGCTTGTATCTACACCCGGAGTCATGACTACCGGGGTCATCTCGAGTCCGGCTACAGAAAGGCCTGCCACCACCGCAGGCCCCGCAAAAAGATACTCCCCAAACTGAACATCAGCAGCCAACTTGTCAAGGCCAAAGGTGAAGTATCCATCGGCCCACAGAATAGGTGTACCTATTACCGAGATAGAGTTATCCGTGTAGGCAAACCAGGCTCCAGTATCTACAGCATTCCCAAGTTCCGAAACGAAAATTTCATCTGATAGCGATACAATTGGCGTAGCCGTTGGGCTGGGGATAGGCGTGGGAGTAGGCGTCGGAATCGGAGTAGGCGTAGATGTCGGTACGGGAGTAGGGGTAGGCGTGACTGTTGGGATTAGCGTGGCAGTAGGTGAGGGTACAGGCGTGGGTATGGGGACCGGTGAAGACGTAGGTATGAGGGCAAGCACAGGCATAGCTATCGGAACCGGTGTAGACGTAGAAATAAGCGTAGGAGTAGGTTCAGGAGCAGGGACAACAGGAATAGGAGCGGCAGGAGGAGTAGGAGTATATGTAGGAATGGATGTAGGCGCAAGAACAGGGATTACAGGAATAGACGCGGACGGGGGAGTGGACACCAAGACAGGGTTAGGCGAAGGTTGCTGAGAAATTGGGACGCCTTGATTGGCATCGCCATTGTTTCCGGCTATCAGCCATCCAACAGCAAGGAATAGAACCAAGGAAACAACGCCTACCAAGAGGCCGACTGCCGGCAGGTTCTTGCCGGGACGCCTGTACAACTCACGAAAGGTTCTCTCTTCCGCCTCTTGTTCGGAACTGACCTTAGCGCCATCATCGGCGGCTTCTTCGACCTCCTCCTGTGCTCTTTCGGCGGCTCGTCTAGCCTCCTCACGCTGCGCCGCCTCTTGTTCAGCTCTCTTCTGAGCGCTCTCAGCGGCTCTTCTGACCTCCTCCTGCACTCTCTCGGCGGCCTGTCTGGCCCTTTCACGCCTCGCCGACTCTTCGGCCCTCTTTCGAGCGCTCTCCGAAGCTCTTCTAGCTTCAGCCCTTTTAGCTTCTTCCTCCCGGGCTCGCTCGGCAGCTCTCCTAGCCTCCTCGCGTCTTGCAGCCTCCTGGCTGGCCTGCCTGCCTTGATCTCTCCCGCGAGTTTCGATGTCGTAGTTAGACCTGATTCGCGGGTCCGACAGCGCCTGATTAGCGGCGTTTATCCGCTGAAACCGCCGCGTTGCGCCGGGACTCTTGTCCACATCCGGGTGATATGTCAGCGCCAGCCTTCTATAGGCAGCCCCTATATCCGCTTGGCCGGCGTTCCTGGGCACACCCAGAACTTCGTAATGGGTAGAATCTGGATTGTCTAAAGCCTCTCGTATCTCCGCTCTGTCCGCCCTGCCCCTGTAGTATTCCCTCTCAGGTTCGCCCCAGATATTCCCGCATGAACCTCTCTGGCACTGCCATAGCCCGTAGTTGGACAGGTAGCGCCAGGTGGTCTCCCTCCTGCATCTGGTGCAGTAATACTGGTCCGGAGTCATTCGATGTCCCCACATCGCCTCTCAAAGCGTAAATGGAGACTGCGAACCAGATCCGTTATGTTACTTCCAGATTCCAAATGCGCATCGTCCGGCAGGCGC
Source organism: Dehalococcoidia bacterium (assembly GCA_965261605.1). GTDB lineage: Bacteria > Chloroflexota > Dehalococcoidia > Lucifugimonadales > UBA2985 > DAOUJW01. Next base: position 458,122 of record OZ253466.1, read on the forward strand.
CTTCGCACAAGAGCGCCTACGGGTATATCCCCCTCAGCTTAATCACCTCAGCGACTCTGCTGATGCCCAGGAGCAGGGCGCCCTTGCGCATGGTGGTCTTCCTCTCCTGCGCCACCTCAACCACCTGATCAAAGGCCTTCGACATCACCCTCTGCAGCCTGCGCTCCACCTCCTCCTCTTCCCAGAAGTCGTGCTGCCGGCCCTGTATCCACTCGAAGTAGGACGCTACGACTCCGCCGGCGTTGGCAAGGATGTCCGGCACGACCTGCACTCCCATATCCTCCAGTATGCGGTCCGCCGCAGGGGTGATGGGGCCATTGGCCCCTTCGACTATGGTCTTGGCTCGTACTTGGGCGGCATTGGAGGCCGTCACCTGTCCCTCAATGGCGGCCAGCACCAGAATGTCGCATGGCATCGCCAGAAGATCCACGTTGGTGAAGTGGTCCACACCCGGATAGTCGACAAGATTCATTCCCTTGTCTTTCCACTCCCGAAGCTTTTCCAGATCCATGCCGTCCTTGGTGTAGCAGCCGCCGCTGCTATCAGTAACGGCTATCACCCTGCACCCCTGGGTCTCCAAGAGCCGGGCCGCGTAGTAGCCGACGTTCCCTATCCCCTGCACCGCCACTGTAGCGCCGTCCAACCCCTTACCCTTCCTTGCCAACTCCTTGCCGGCAACGATCATACATCCCCTGCCAGTCGCATCCAGTCGGCCCGGTATGCCCCCAATTCCCGGGGGTTTGCCCGTAACAACGCCCGGTACCGAATAGCCCGCATTCATGCTGTAGGTGTCCATAATCCAGGCCATGATCTGGGGGTTGGTGTTCACGTCGGGAGCGGGAATATCGCTCTCCGGGCCTATGAGCAGCGATATATCGGTGGCATATCGTCGAGTGAGGCGCTCCAGTTCAGCCTGCGACAGGGGTTTGGGGTCGAAGGCTACTCCTCCCTTGGCGCCACCGTAGGGGATGTCGGCGACCGCGCACTTCCAGGTCATCCACATGGCAAGGGCCCTCACCTCGTCCAGGCTGACCATCGGATGGTAGCGAATGCCTCCCTTGGCCGGCCCCCGTGCGAGGTTGTGCTGAATCCTGTAGCCGGTGAACATCCGCACGTCTCCGCTGTCCATTCGAACTGGGAAGTTCACCGTCAGTTCCCGCTTGCATTTTCTGAGGTGGTCGGCCACACTCTCGTCCAGGCCAAGCATAGCCGCCGCGTCGTCGAACTGCTGAATGGCTACGTCGTATGCCGAAGTCTCATCCCGTTCGGCGACAACATTCTGTGGCAACCTGCCGTCTCTCTCCATCGTCTCCCTCCTCTCTACATATGACCGGCTATTGATACGATACACAGCCATTACTTAAAGATGCCTCTCTGCGCGAACCCCTCAATACCAGTCTAACAATCGACACGCGACCTGTAAAATTAGTGTTGAGTTTCACAAGTGGCCGGCGTTATACGCACCATAACTACGAGAGTCCCGCCTGAGGCGGGACTCTCGCGCTTAGGTCATGGCTGTAACCGGGTATCAGGTCTGCTTACGTTCGAAGTCCTCCAAGTCCAGGCTTCCTATGAACTCCTTGAAGGCCGAGAGCTGCTTCAGCTCCTCTTCGCTCATCTTCACCTTTGCCTCTTCCTCGGACTCGCCCCCGATTATGGGTTTTCCGGTCTCCTTGTCCATGGCTACGCCCGCCTTATCCAGCACCGTCTCCTCGACGTATATGGGCACCTTGACCCGCACCGCAAGGGCAATGGCGTCGCTTGGACGTGAGTCCACCTCCAGGTTGTCGCCGTTTCGCTGTATGAATATCTTGGCGTAGAAGGTGTCGTTCAGAAGGTCTGACACAACTATATGGGAGACAGAGCCACCCAGGGACGTGATAACCAGATTCAGCAGGTCGTGAGTCAGGGGACGCGGGACGGACAGGTCCTGGAGCTTCACGGCGATTGAGTCAGCCTCCGCCGGCCCGATCCAAATTGGGAGGTACCTCTCGGAGGACTTCTCCTTCAGGATAACCACCCTCTGATAATTCATTAGGCTAACCCGGATGCTATCTATCAGCATTTCTTGCATCTGAGATAATCTCCTTCCCGTTTGCCCTTAGACCGAATTCTACGTCCACCTCTATGTAGGTGTCAACGACTAACGACTTCAGAGGCTGCTGCCCTGGCTCAAGCGTTGACTTTCACAGGTGCGATATCGATAATCGACTTATGCGCCTGTCCTCCCTGTCGCTGGCTCTACTGCTCCTGTTGATGGCCTGCGCACAGGCCCAGCCAAGCGACACCGCTATTCCTTCCCCCAGCTTCACCTCCATTCCGGCAACCGCCGCTGTCCAGTCCGAGCCAGCACCCACTGCGACAAAGGCAGCGCCTGCCACTGCAACTCTTCCGTCGTCCACAACCTCTACCGCCACCGACGCGCAAACAACAGCGCCAACCCCAGAGGCAACTTCCACACCGACCTCAGAACCAGGCTCCGTCTACAGCCGTATCCTGGAACGGGTCGCAGGCGTGAGAGGGCTGGGTCCCACAAAAGAGGTAATCCCTCAGTTTATGACCAGAGAGGATTTGGCAGCCTCTCTGGTCGAGGAACTGGACGAAGACATTGAAGATCTCCTCAAAGCCCAGTACGTCTACAAAATCCTGGGCTTGATACCTCAGAATGCGGACCTGCGCCAACTGCTGCTTGACCTCTATTCTGAGCAGATAGCCGGGTACTACGACTCTGAGACGGAGGAGTTGTATCTGGTGATAGAGACGAGTGAGGAGGAGTTAGGACCGCTGGATGAGATAACCCTGGCCCACGAGTTTACCCATGCCATCCAGCAGCAGCACTTCGATATCCAGGCTATGCTGGAGGCCGTTGAAGACAACTCAGATGCAAGCTCCGCCTTGGTTGCCCTGGTCGAGGGAGACGCATCGGCTGCGCAGTTCCGGTACGTATTCACTAGTTTCACACGTGAGCAGCAGATGGAAGCTCTAGTGGGAAGCGGTGACGTGGATACCTCCTCTTTGGATTCTACGCCATACATCCTTCAGCAAAGCCTTGCCTTCCCATACGTTCAGGGCTTGGCCTTTGTCAGCGCTCTCTTCTCGGCGCCGTCCGACTGGGACGCCGTAAATGAGGCCTACAGCGATCCACCGGCCTCCACCGAACAGGTATTGCACCCTGAGAAATACATTGAAAGAGATGCTCCCGTTCCCGTCTTCCTTCCGGAAATAGCGGCCGCTTTGGGCGAAGGATGGGAGAACGTCTACAGCGATGTGATGGGAGAATTCCTCCTCAAGACCTACTTGGAGACCCGCACCACGACGATTACAGCCGCCGATGCCGCCGCCGGCTGGGGAGGCGACAGGTTCGCTCTGCTGAGAGGCCCAGGGGGTGAAAATGCCCTGGTAGCGCTGCTGGTGTGGGATACCAGGAAGGACGCCAAGGAATTCCTCGATGCCATGACAGCTTCAGACAGCGTTCCAAGCAATGGTTTCCTTGGTCTCAAGGACAAACGTATGCTGTGGGTCCTCTCCCCTTCCGAGCAGCTTACGGAACTAATACGCTCTCAGTGGCCGGAGTTTTAGGGGGAAGTCATAGCTAACCTATCAGGCCGGCCGCGTGGGAGCTTATGTTGTTGCGTGAGCGGGCGTCCTGCGTCTCCACAAGAGTGTAGCTGGTACTCCTGCCACCCTCCGGATTCCGCACAAGGATGCCGCGTTCCATCAGTCCTGTGATATCTCGAAGGGCGGTATCCTGAGAGCGCCTGGTCATCTGCGCCCATCTGGACGTAGTGAGTTTTCCATCAATGCCATCCAGGAGGTGATTGATTGCCGTACGCTGACGGTCATTGATGGAGATGCCAGCGTTGCGATCCCAGAATCCAGCCTTGGCAAGCACCGAGGCAAGAGCAGTCTCGGCGTACTCTATGGCCCGGCCGAGGCAAGACAGAAACCAGTCCATCCACCTGGAGACATCTGTAGTTCCCCTTTGAGTCAGCTCCAGGACGCTGTAATAGGCAGACCGGTCTCGCTGTATCTGGGATGACATACTGTAAAAGCGCTGTGGGCTGCTCTCGGAGCGGGCCAGCGCCATGTCGGTGATGGCTCTGGCTATATGTCCGTTGCCGTCGTCGAACGGGTGGATCGTGACGAACCAGAGATGGGCCAAACCTGCTTTGAGCACAGCATCCGTATGGGCGGGCGCGTTGAACCAGTCCAGGAATTCCCGCATTTCCCCACCGAGCCGAGTGGCAGCCGGAGCCTCGAAGTGGACGCGCTCACGGCCAACTGGGCCGGAGACCACCTGCATGGGGCCTGTGCTATCGTCGCGCCAGCCGCCCACCGTGATTCTCCCCATGCCATTGCGGCCTGTAGGGAACAGGGCAGCGTGCCAGTCGAACAGCCGGTCTTGAGTTATGGGTTGGTGGTAGCTTTCCGTTGCGTCCAGCATCATCTCGACAACGCCGTCGACGTTGCGGTCTACCCGGCTCAGACCACCAGCATCCATGCCCAAGCGTCGGGCAACCGACGAGCGCACCTGCTCCGGGTCCAGCACCTCGCCTTCTATCGCGCTGCTGTTGACAGCGTCCTCCGTCAAGGTAATAAGCTGGGCATCTCGGCGAAGCTCAAAACCAAGCGCTCCCATACGACCCAGCAAGCGGCCCTGCTTGAATCTGACTTCAGCCAGGCGGTCGGCTATCATCTCCTGCCGCCAATGGAGGCGTGGCCAGCCAGATTGCTGATGTATGTCCAAACTCCGCATCATTTGCGTAGATTATAAGCCGCAATCGCCGCACAACTCAAGAGCGGTCGTAGACCGTCCAGTAGCCACCGGAAGGAACGGTTTGGCTAAAGTCCGTCGAGCCAACAGCAGAAGATTCCCGCATACATTGTGGACAGCTTTAATATTGCCTGCTATAGTAGGAGTTGTACGCCCTTGAATAGAGGATCTAACACCACACCGGCTGAGGCCTCGGCACAGAGTGCCGCAGCTACATTGTTCCCTATGAAACAGATCTCCGTAGACAGTCTGAAAAGCGCCGCCCTGCAGATGAGGCGGGACATCCTTAGCACCATCGCCGAGGCAGGGAGCGGCCATCCAGGCGGGTCCCTCTCAGCCGTTGAGTTGCTGACATCCCTCTACTACCGGGAGTTGCGTCACGACCCGTCCAACCCCGGCTGGCCCGACAGGGACAGATTCATCCTCAGCAAGGCGCATGCATGTCCCGTTCTCTACGTCGTGCTTGCCCACTGCGGCTACTTCCCCAAGGAGGAACTCGGGACATTCCGCAAGATCAACAGTCGGCTCCAGGGTCACGCCCACACTATGACGCCCGGTGTTGAGATGTCCGGAGGCTCTCTTGGGCATGGTCTCTCCTTTGGAGTCGGCGCTTCCATGGCCGCCAAGATCGACGGCCGCGACTCCAGGGTGTTCGTAATGCTTGGCGACGGCGAGTGCGACGAAGGCCAGATATGGGAAGCGGCAATGTCGGCGTCCCACTACCGATTGGACAATCTGGTAGCCATCGTAGACAGAAACGGCATCCAAAACGATCGCTTTACCAGCGAGGTCATGAACCTGGAGCCCCTGCCGGACAAGTGGCGCTCCTTCGGCTGGCACGTCATAGAGATTGACGGGCACAGCTTCCCGGAAGTCCTGAACGCCCTGGATGAAGCCAGGTCGGTCAAGGACAAGCCCTCCGTAATCATAGCGGCAACCGTCAAGGGCAAGGGCGTCAGCTTTATGGAGAACAACCCCGAATTTCACGGCAAAGCTCCAAGCGCAGAGCAGTTGGAGCTGGCGTTCAAGGAGCTGGCGGACTAGCCGCAGATTGCAGAATATGACCACTACCGCATCGACCAGAGAGACCTACGGCAAAACCCTAGTGGAACTGGGAAGGGAGAACCCTAACATAGTTGTGTTGGGGGGAGACCTCAACAAGTCCACCGTCATAAACCTGTTTGCCGAGGAGTTCCCGGACCGTTTCTTCGATCTCGGCCCGGCTGAGCAGAACATAATGAGCGTCGCGGCAGGCCTGGCAAGCTCCGGCAAGACGGTCTTTGCCAGCACCTTCGCGGTCTTTGGCAGCGGACGCCCCTATGACCAGATACGCATCGGTATATCCCAGGCTCGGCTCAACGTCAAGATAGTAGTGACCCACGCCGGCATCACAACCGGGGAGGACGGCATGTCGGCCCAGGGCATTGAGGACCTCTCCCTTATGTGCGCTCTGCCCAGCTTCACAGTCATAGTGCCCGCGGACGGACCGGAGACTGCGCTGGCGGTGCGAAAGGCCGCCGAAAGCTACGGGCCCTTCTACATACGCCTCTCCAGGCCAGCCACACCGGTTGTGCACGAAGGCGATTACGACTTCAAAATCGGTCAGGCTGAGCTTCTGAGAGATGGTGGCGACGCCACAATCATCGCCTGCGGGACTATGGTGAACATGGCCCTGACGGCCGCAAAGACCCTGGACAGCGAGGGTATCCAGTGCCGGGTACTCAACATGGCAACCCTGCAGCCGGTGGACGCCGAAGCCATCGCGAGCGCCGCCAGGGAGACGGGCGCCATTGTCACGGCGGAGGAGCACCTGCGCCACGGCGGGCTTGGAAGCATCGTCGCTCAGGCGATTGGTGAAAGCTGCCCGGTCCCCATGAGGATGGTCACTCTGCACAGGTACGCTGAGTCGGGCGCTCCTGACGAGTTGCTGGAGAAGTACGGCCTCACCCCGCCAAACGTCGCAGAGGCGGTGCGGCAGGCAGTCCAGCACAAGGCGCAGCTCTCGGCCAACGGCAGGCCCGCCTCCTAGCTCGCCATACCAACGACCGTCATGGCACAGCCAACCATCCAGGAAGCCGAGTTATCCAGGAACAGCAGCGCTTCCAAGAGAGCCAAGGTTGCGGTTGTCTACACCCGCCCTGAGACGGTCTTAGAGGACATCGGCAGAGCGATGCGCCTCGCCGACTACCAGACCCACCTGCCTCCCGACATTTCCACTCTGCTCAAGATCAATATTTCCTGGCAGTATTACTACCCCGCCTGCTCGACTACTCCCTGGCAGCTTGAGGGTGTCATCAACGCTCTCCAACAGGACGGTTACAAAGACCTCATCGCAGCGCATAACGGCACTGTAGTTGTGGACTCCTTCGAGGGTGAGATACGGAACAAGCAGAGACCCGTTCAGGAGAAGTACAACCTCCCCAACGTCCACCTGGACGTGCCCCCCAACAAGTGGATACCCTTCCAGCCCAAGGGTGAGATGCTGGTGCTGGACAAGATATTCCCGGAGGGTCTCGCCATACCGGAGATATTCCCGGGCAAGAACATTGTGCACCTGCCCACCATGAAAACCCACGTCTTCACCACCATCACAGGCGCAATGAAGAACGCCTTTGGAGGGCTTTTGAACCGCAAGCGTCACTGGACCCACTCGGTCATCCACGAAACGCTGGTGGACCTGCTGACAATCCAGAAGGAGATACACCCGGGCGTCTTCGCCGTCATGGACGGCACACTGGCCGGCGACGGCCCAGGCCCCCGAGCCATGAGGTGGCACGAGAAGAACGTCCTTCTGGCGAGCGCAGACCAGGTGGCCATAGACGCAGTTTCGGCCAAGATGATGGGCTTTGACCCGATGTCAATCAAGTTCATCAGGCTGGCCCACGAGCGGGGCCTGGGCTGCGGCGACACCTCCCAGATAGAGACCGTCGGCGAAGACATTTCCGGCGTAGATTGGCGGTTCGAGGGAAGCGGCAACACCTTCGCCAGCCGGGGCCAGAAGCTGATCTACTGGGGACCCCTCAAGCCCCTGGAGAACCTGCTGCTCAGGTCGCCCATTGCGCCCTGGTCATTCTTCGCATCCAACGTTTACCACAACTCCTACTGGCTCCGCTTCATCGGGAACCGGCGTGTCGAGGCCGCCATGAAGACGGGATGGGGCCAACTCTTCCAGCAGTACTAGGTCTCGCCCGTGACCAACGCTTCAGCCAGACAACCAGAGACGGGCCTGGAAGCGCCGCATCCAGCCATTACCACCCTGATATTCGATTTCGACGACACGCTGGTGGACTCCTACGCCGCTCGTTTGGACGCTCTCCAGCGCGTCTTCACCTCTGCGGGCATTCACGATCCGACGGCGGAGGCTTTCATGCGTGATATGGGAGGCCGACAGCTCGAGGACACCCTCAGACCACTGGAGGAGAGAGAGGGACTGCGACCCCTGGACCTCTTCCAAGGCTATCGGCGTACCTACTGGACAAAGAAAGCCGGCTTGATAGACCTTTTTCCCGGAATCCGGCAGATGCTTGAGGAGCTTCGAGCAAGGGGCCTGAAGATGGGTATAGTGACTCAAAAGGGCTGGGAGTCTGAAGTGGAAGGGCTACGCGTCGGAGCGTCTCATGAAGCCAGGGAACTCGGAATCGACGGTTTCTTCTCCACAGGAGTGGGATTCGAGAGCGTAACGAACCACAAGCCCCATCCGGAGGGTGTGCTGCTCGCGCTGGAGCGCCTGGGAGCCGATCCGGGGCAGTGCGTCGTGGTAGGAGACACGCCCGCCGACATAGAAGCGGCGCGGGCGGCCGGCTGCTGGAGCTGCCACGCGACCTGGGGCATCCCCGCACCCTACCGCAGCCACTTCCAGACCGAGGCCGACTTCGTCATAGACAGGCCTGAGGCGCTGCTGGAGCTGCCCATACTTCAATAGGCCCTGCTCAAGAGAATGGTCACCTGAGCGCTCTTCCGAATCGGAATAACAGATACAGCATCAGCCCAGGTATGCCCACCGGCAAGAGCAGGAACCCAAGCCAGCCAATGTCGTAAGAGAGTGTATTTATATTCTCTCCGGGAGTGGAGTGCCACAGAAGCAATCCCAAGACGTAGCCCAGTATAGGGATAGCGCCAACCCCACGGGATTCCGACAGAAGGCCTATCAGGAAAGGGCCGACTAAAAACCAGACCAAGGGTACTACGTCTATCCAGGGATGAAGATTGGAGACCTGGGACGGATAATCGAACAGGGCGATTATGCCAAAGGACATAGAGGTTGTAAGGACTAGCAGCAATGCCCCGGACGGCAACCCTCCCAAAGATGATTGCGCAAGCGGGACCGCGTCCAAAGGTCGTTCCTCGCCGCCGGAGGAGAATTTCGCCAGACGAGCCTTCAACAGGTTGCTCCGAAAACGCCTGATAGCCCAGAAGCTGCCCAACGCCATAGAACCTGCCACCGTAGGCCACCCAAGCCAGGACCAAGATCGCGGGGTATCCGCCTCCTCAACGTCGGCAGAGCGTTCAACGTTCTCATCATCTTCAACTCTAACCGGCTCAACAGTAGCCGGGCCGGGAGTCCCGGCGTCCTGGGCCGCAGCCACCGCAGCGTTCAAGGCCACAATTGCCAGAATCAGCGCCGCAAACGCGGACGTTCTGAAGAGTAGTTTCATTCACATCCCCGATTCAAAGGATACGGCTCCGCAGGCGGTGTACGCTTCCACAGCCCAATATGTGTCATAATAGCCTTATCATGCCGTCAGAGACCAGAGTGTACGACGCAAAGGCCAAGGAAGCGGTCAAGAGCCTGGCCGCTGAACTGGGATTCGACCTCGTTGGAGTAACCTCTGCGGACCCCTTCTACGAAGCCGAGGAGATCACCCTTGAGCGAGTACGCGACGGCCTGATGGACGGCCTCCCCTGGTTCCACGCCGCCAGGGTTAAGCGCGGCTGCCGTCCCCAGGAGATACTGCCCGGCGCCCGCTCCATAATCGCCGTGGCAATGAGCTACATGGCAGAGGCCCCACCCCAGATCGGCGAATCGACACCTCTGCAAGGAAAAGTGGCCCGCTATGCGTGGGGGCAGGACTACCACAAGGTTATGGAGCGTCGGCTGAAGCTCTTTGTGCAAAGGCTCTCGGAGCGCCTGGGACAGCTAGTGCAAGCCAAGGTGTACGTGGACACCGGCCCCATGCTGGACAGGGCTGTAGCGGAACGGGCAGGCGTCGGCTGGTTTGGAAAGAACACTAACATCCTCACCCGCAGTCACGGCTCCTGGGTGTTCCTGGGCCAGGTAATCACCGATTTGGAGCTGGAGCCTGACTCACCATCGAAGAAGACCTGCGGCCAATGCACCATCTGCATAGACAAGTGTCCTACGGGCGCACTGGTCGCGCCCTACGTCCTGGACAACACCAAGTGCATCTCCTACCTGACCATTGAGTGCCGCGGCCCCATCCCCAAGCGCCTGCGCCCCCTGGTCGGTGACTGGGTCTTTGGCTGCGACATCTGCCAGGACGTGTGCCCCGTCAACCGCAAGGCGCAGCCCACGCAGGAGCCAGCCTTCCAGACCGGCGAGCACGGCTTCACCGCCCTGGAGCTTCTGCCACTGCTGAAGATCACAGAGGAGGAGTTCAGAGAGCGGTTCGCAAACAGCCCCATCAAGCGGGCGAAGCGCGCCGGTATGCTGCGCAACGTGTGCGTGGCTCTGGGCAACATCGGCGATTCGAGAGCTATCCCAGGTCTGGTCGAGGCGCTATGCCACGACATACCACTCGTGCGCGGTCACGCCGCCTGGGCCTTGGGCGCCATAGGCGGCCCGGAGGCTGAGGCGGCGCTGAAGGACACCCTGGCTACGGAGACAGAGTCAGACGTGCGCGAGGAGATAACAGATGCGCTGATCCCCCCATCCTGACCTTCCCCCGCAGACGAGGGAAGGGATTATGTGCGCCCGCCCTTACTCTATCCCTAGCTCCTGCTTCACTTCCTTAACGGCGTCGCTGATTACCTTGAGTTTGGCAATGGACTCATCGACCATGCGCGTCTTCAGACCGCAGTCCGGGTCAATGTAAAGACGCTCGGGAGAAAGCACTTGCAGGCCCTGCTTTATTCCCGCCTTCACCTTCTCCAGCGGTTCGATGACGTGGGTGTGAACGTCCACAACCCCCATCGCCAGATACTTGTCAAAGGACGGGTACTCCCGTATCAGGTCCAGGAAGTCGTAATTGCTGTTGGTCATCTCCATGTCCAGCATGTCCACCGGGAAAGTGGCCAGGTGCGGAAAGACCTTTGCGAAGTCGCCGTAGCAGATGTGGGTGATGGTGAAGGCGTCCAGACCGTCCGTTACGACGGCGAAGGCCTTTGCCGCAATCTCCATCTCCTCAGGCCTGACGGACAGCGCCGGCTCGTCGATTTGAATGTACTTGGCGCCGGCCTTGGCAAGATCCATAGCTTCATCGTGGACCGCCCTGGCGGTGTCCATGATAAAGGCCTCTCTGGTGGGGTAGTACTCGTTGAAAGACCAGTCGACGATGGTGTACGGGCCGGTGAGCATTCCCTTTACAGGCTTGTCCGTGAGGCTCTGGGCGTACTTCCACCAGTCAACGGTCATGGGCTTGTCTCGGCCAATGGGGCCGGTGGCGATGGGCTTGCGGTAGTATCGATTGCCGTAAGAGCGCACGAGGCCGCTGTTGGTGAACCCCGCCATGTTCTCGGCGAAGTAGGCCACCATGTCGCCCCGGTACATCTCGCCGTCCACCACCACGTCCATCCCCACGTCCTCCTGCACCTGGATCCAATGTGCCGTAGCCTGCTTCTCCAGCTCTTCAAGCTCCTCAGCGCCTATGTCGCCCCTCAGAAACTGGGAGCGCGCCTTGGTGATGTAGTCCGGCTTGGGATAGCTCCCGACTGCCGTGGTCAATAGTCCCTTCGTCATGACAAATCCTCCTGGGCCTTTTTTGCGCCTTCAACCAATCGAGTCAGTTTTGCCCTTGCGTTGGGGCGCGGCAGATAATCCAGACCGCAGCTCGGGTTGATGTAGAGGCGGTCCAGCGAAACCGACCCGCTCACGCGCTTGATGGCCTCCGCGATATCCTCCACCGTCTCCAGCCTGGTGTTGCGAGCGTCAACTATACCGCAGCCCAGCTTCTTCTCCTGCGGAAGCTCACCGATAAGGTCGTAGTTGGCGGGCCCCATCACGAAGTCAAGGCCGATTATATCGACGGGCAGGCTGAACAACCGGCTGTGGATTCCCGTGGCGTCCCCGAAAATGGTGCACACGCCGGTCGTGGCGGTGACGCCATCGGTAACGCCCTCAATGGCCTCTGCAAAGAGGTCGATGTCCTCCTTGTGTTTGAGAATAGAAGGCTCATCGAACTGTATAACGGAGGCTCCCGCGCTCTGGAGGGCCTTGGCTTCCCGGTTAAGGATAGGCACAAGATCCATCACCAGGGAGCGAAGGTCCTCGTAGCAGCCCAACTGCGATAGCCGCGCCAGGGTGTAAGGCCCGGTGATGACGGCCTTGACGGGCCTCGCGCTATTGGCCGCGGCGAACTCGTAGTCCTTCACCGTGATGGCTCCGTTGGACTGCAATCTGTTCTCCGGTATGGGATGCCGGTAGTAGGTGTTGGTATCGAAGTACCGTATCAGGCCATTAACGGTGAAGCCCTGGATACCCCGGGCAATGTACGTCTGGCCGTCGTCCCACCGGATCTGGCCGTCGGTGACCAGGTCCAGCCCGGCATCCACCTGGTCCTGTATGACCTCTTTGGTGACCTCCTCTTCAACCCGCTTCAACTCCTCCAGGGTGATGCGACTTTCATCGAAGCGGGAGATAGCTGTCCGGAGACTGGGGGCCTTGGCGTCCGGGGAGATTTTGGGGTAGTTCCCCACCATAGTAGTAATCAAACCAGCTTCTCCTTTACTGAGTATTCTGGTAAATCAAGTCCAGCACACAAGCCCAATTTGAGCGCGCGGCTAGCTCACGTTGTACGGTCCTACTGAAAAAGCAGTCGGGTGCAGCCTGAGGCTCATCCCGAGCACGAGCAGAATCCGCTTCCTGGTCTGTGGTTTCCCCGCACGAGCAAGGGAAACGCCTGCCGAATGCCACTAGATACTATCACGACGGGACGAATGAGTCAACGCGGTGTATGGGGTGAGCTGTGTGCGCAACTCAATCGGGAGTTTACGCCTACTAATTGAAAAAGACAAGGTCCCGATGAATCTCTCATCGGGGCCTTGCTCTATCACCGGCTATTGCATCCTAGCGTATCTGTGTGGGCGCTTCGATGTTGAAGTCGTCGTTGTACCGAGAGACATCAATAATCAGGCTGGCCGTGTAGCCTTCTTCATCGCCCACTGCCGGGTAAGTCGCCATAATCTGACTGCGCACCAGTGTACTTGTCTCCGCGTTAATCCAGAAATCGACGACTTCGGACCCTGCCAGATACTGAGAGCGAACGTCCTCCAATCCGCTACGCTGTTCAGCAGGCATGGCGTCCCAGTTGGGCCAAAGGACGGCTGCCTTCGCGGCCATATCAGTCTGCCCTCTCAAGTGCCTGGCGGAAATACCATTCACCATCTCAATGCCGATGACTTCCACATCAACAAGGAATTCTGTTACTGAATCTACCAGGTCACTAGCCGGAGCTTCTGTAACATCCGCAGAAAGCACCTCGGCCTTCTCCGAAGCAGTCCAGGAGCCTGACCCACCATCTCGGTTGTATGCAGTTTCGCCTATCTGCTTCATCTCGTACAGCAGGTTGTCGTCGCTATCGAATTGTCGGCTATACATGGTACTTGGGAATTCAAGCTGCACGATCATGTAGCCGGAGTCGACCAAGCCGGAGTCCAATGTCTGCGACCCTGCCATCTTGTATTCAAAGGAAGTCATGTCGTTGGTAGCCGCGCTGAGATTCTTGAGTAAGGCTGAAGCTGTCGGGGTTCTTGCCTGGAGAATCATGGCCAACATCGTCAAGCCAAACACCACGACCAGCAGCGTGACTGGCAATACCTTCTGTCTCAATTCCATTATCTTCTCCTTAGTGTAGTGGCTAGGGAAGCGAGGTCTCGGCAGAGGTGGTCCTGTTCCATGTCCACGAATCTTTGCTAACTGCGTGGGAACCGTTGGCCTTCACCAGAGTGCCGGACACCAGGCCGTTTACTGCCTTGGTATTCATGCCGCCGCCCCAACAGTGCGAGCAACTCTGTGCCCTTGAGTCATGGCGTACCCAGTTGCCATGTCTCTGTGAGTAAAGATACACACCCCAATAGGCGGTGGTGACCCGCGCACTGACCTTTGTATTAACATCGCCATTCACGCAGTAGATTCGCTGATGCCCTACCATCCAAATGGGTGCTGCTTCTACCCTCACCTGACCATAGACCCAGCCTCCGCCTGGCATATTCGTCTTGGGCGTCTTGTCTGTGACGATTGGAGAAGAAAGCCAGCAAGCAGCCTCTGCCTTCTGCTGAGGGGCCAGCAGTAGCCAGAGGCCAAGGACAAGCAGCGCAGCGGCGCTTAACAGAAACACGTACCGAGCTGGACCATAGTCGACGCGAAGCCTGGGCATATGTACACCTCCACCTGCTAATAGTGGCTCTATTGAAGCAGAAAACGCTTGACAGTCTCTAACACTTATCTTCCGTCAAGCCTCGCCCAGTGTACCGGGTTAGCAGGCATTGGGACTTATGCACTTCTCTCTGGGGTCAGAACTACGGACGTTGCCCGAGCCCAACCCTACAATGTCAGCTCAGGCGCGGGAATCAGCTTGTGATGGGTGGTGTCGGCAATCAGTCCGAAAATTTGCAGCGTAACCGCTCCGAGGAGAAACCTCTCATCAGGGCCGAATATAACGGGGCTCTCAAACTCATCGGACCCAATACGGACGCGCACGGCCCCAATAGGCAGCCTCTGCCTGCGCCCATCCGCGAGGGTAAACTCTCCCTCTTTGGTTGGCGCGACTTCCAGCTTGCGCAGCAGCTTGGCCGGCATCATTGAGAACACTGCTCCCGTATCCACTAGAGCCGTCACTATCTCAAATGGCCCCTCCCTGTCTCGCCCCACTGCAATGTTTGTGAAGAAAGTACCCACGTCACTTGCCTACCACTCTTGTTCTACAAGTCCTGCTCTATAAACTTCCCCTTGAGCCATTCCAGCGCCACTCCAATGGCGGTGGCCTCGCTGCGGAAGCGGTGCCCTACGCCCGGCAGCATCTTCATCTCCTTGCCTTCACCGGCGCGCTCGAAGAGGGTGTAGACGCTGTCCGGTGACACCACGTCATCGGCGTCTCCGTGGAGCAGCAGGTGAGGTCTCGGAGCCACTTTATCAATCCACTCCACCGGGCTGAGGGCCACGCCCTCGTTTGCCCACTCCTCCAGAGACGGCGGAAATTCAGGGTCGCGGATTATGCCCATCGCCCTCATGCGCTCCACAGCCTCGGCCGGCTCAGCGCGCGGCCTCGAGACCGCCGGGCCCGCAAAGGAGACGAGGCCGGCCACCTCTGGGCGGTTGGCCGTTACGTAGATTGCGATGGTCGCCCCCATGCTGGAGCCCAGCAGAATCACCCTGGCCGGGTCCACCCCCGGCCTCTCGATGATCCAGGAGACCAACGAGTCCAGGTCCTGCGCCCAGCCAAGGGCATGGAAATTGCCGCCGCTATCGCCGGTGCCGCGGAAGTTGAATATCAGGGTCGCAAAGCCCTCCCAGGCGCACCACTCGGCCAGGCCCGGGTACTCAAGGCCATCCCCCGCTGAAGCCGCATCCGACCCGCCGGTATCCGGTTGCGGGCCCGCGGGCATCCCGTGGCATATAACCAGCGCCGGATGCGGCCCGGGGCCGGGCGGCAAAAAGAGCGTCGCAGCCAGTAATATGCCACCGCTGTCCAGCCTGTAGTCCTGTCGCGTTACCAAAGCGCCTCCTTGGAAAAGTGAATGATCTGGGTGGATACGTCAATATCCCTTCCCTCGCTTGCGGGGGAAGGTCAGAGCCTGCCCCGTACTTGATACGGGGATGGGGGCATACTTAAGGGCGTTCTCACCCCCATCTCAATCTTCCCCCTCGAGGGGGAAGAGGTCTTCCTCTCTGGAGATTTGCCTCATTATAGCATCGCTTTCCTGAACACCTTCGCGGTTTCCCGATACTGGCGCGGTAGCGTATAATCAAGTGCAGCCCAATATAGGGAGGAAGAATAGAGCGCATGACAACAATCTCAGCCTATCGATTGCCCACAACCGTCCAGCCGCTGAAGTACGCACTCACTTTGACACCGGACCTGGACAGCTTCAGCTTCGCCGGAGAGGAGACCATAGAAATTCAGGTGACGGAGGCCACATCCAGCATAGCCGTCAACGCCATAGAGATTGACATCCTGGAAGCGCGGTTAGCCCTGGGAAACGGCGCGTCCCTGACCGCCCAGAACATCGATCTGGACGAAGAGATGGAGACCGCAAGCTTTGCCTTCGGCCAGGAGATACCGCCCGGGAACGCGACCCTCTACATAAAGTTCAACGGGACTCTGAACGACCAGCTTCGGGGCTTCTACCGGAGCCAGTATACCGACCCGGAGGGTCAGCAGAGATACCTGGCCACCACGCAATTCGAGGCCACAGACGCCCGCCGTGCCTTCCCCTGCTGGGACGACCCCGCAGTCAAGGCTACATTTGATGTCACCCTGATCGTCCCTTCAGATCTTGTGGCTATCTCCAACACGTTGATTGTGAGCGAGATTCCTGCGGAAGGAGGCGTCAAGGTGGTGCGCTTCGCCGAGACGCCCAAGATGTCCACGTACCTGCTGGCGTTCATCGTGGGCGACTTCGCCTCCGTGGAGGAGAGGGCCCCCAACGGGACGCTGGTGAGGGTCTGGGCTACGCGGGGCAAGGAGGAGCAGGGGCGCTTCGCAGTGGAGAACGCCGTCGGGCTGCTGAACTACTTCAACAGCTACTTCGGCATCCCGTATCCCCTGGAGAAGCTGGACCACATAGCTGTACCGGACTTCGCGGCGGGCGCAATGGAGAACTGGGGCGCAATCACCTATCGTGAGACCGCCCTGCTCTACGACCCTGAGAACTCCTCGGCCGCCACCCGGCAGCGAATCATGGAGGTGGTGTCCCACGAGATGGCGCACATGTGGTTCGGAGACCTGGTGACAATGGAGTGGTGGGACGACCTGTGGCTCAACGAGAGCTTCGCCTCCTGGATGGGCGACAAGGCCGTCGACCACCAGTACCCTGAGTGGAATATGTGGACCCAGTTCGTCTTCCAGGACACCAACTCCGGTCTCAGCCTGGACGGACTGCGAAACTCCCACCCAATTGAGGCCAGGGTGGAGAATCCCGCGCAAATCCGGGAGCTCTTCGACGCCATCAGCTACAGCAAGGGCGGCGCCACTCTCAGGATGCTGGAGACCTTCCTGGGCGAGGAGACCTTCCAGAAGGGACTCCACGGCTACCTTTCCGCCAACCAGTACGCCAACGCCCGCACCGAGGACCTGTGGGCGGCCCTGGAGGAGGCCTCCGGCCAGCCCGTTACCGCCATTATGAACACCTGGGTCAAGCAGATGGGCTACCCGGTCCTTCAGGCTGAGACGCACAGGCACGAAGACGCCCGGCACATCGGGCTCAACCAGCGGCGGTTCCTGTACGACCATCTGCTGGACGAGGGCGAGGAAGACCCCACTCTCTGGCAGGTTCCGGTCAGCGTCGCCAGTGCGAGGGACTCCGACAAGGTTTCCCTCCTGATGGACCAGCGGGACGCAGATGTGGAGGTGGACAAGGACGCCGGCTCCGAGGGCTGGGTGAAGGTGAACGCTGGTCAGACCGGTTTCTACAGGGTGAACTACTCCCCGGAGGACTGGTCCAGGCTCCAGGGCGCGGTGGAGGCGCTCGAACTCCCGTCCATCGACCGGCTGGGACTCCAGAACGACGCTTACGCTATGGTGCGAGCGGGCTTCCTGCCGGCCACTCAGTTCCTGTCCCTTGCCGAGGCTTACAAGGCCGAGACGGACACTTCAGTGTGGAGCGACCTGGCCACCAACCTCCGCGGCATGGAGAACCTGCTCTTCGAGGAGCCGTGCATAGACCAGTACGAGGGTTTCGCCAGGGGGCTGTTCGAGCGCATCGCCGGGCAGGTTGGATGGGACGCAGGCGCGAACGAGGGCCACCTGGAATCCCTGCGCCGCGGGATTGTCCTGGGCCAGTACGGGGCCTACGGAGACCCTGGGACCATCGCAGAGGCCAAGGGCCGCTTCGACCGGTTCCTGAGTGACCCGGCGTCCCTGCATCCCGACCTCAAGGGCGTGGTCTACGGCCTTGTGGCCCAGGAAGGGGACGAGTCCACCTACGACACGCTGTGGCGGCTGGAGAGGGAAGCAGACCTCCACGAAGAGCGCATACGACTCCTGGGCGCACTCACCCGTTTCCAGAGCAGTGAGCTCCTCCAGGATATGCTGGAGCGCTCCCTCTCATCCGAGGTGCGCTCCCAGGACTCTGTGCTGGTGATTGTGTCCCTGGCCGGCAACCGGCACGGGAAGGACCTGGCGTGGGAGTTCATCAAGGAGAACTGGGAGGAGTTAGACAGGAGGTACGGGCGCGGCGGCTTCGCCATAATGAGGCTGGTTGGTGTAACCGGCTCGTTCACGACGCCGGAGCGCGCCAGGGAGGTTGAGGAGTTCTTCAACAGCCATCCGGCTCCCTCGGCGGAGAGGACCATTCAGCAGTCACTGGAGCGGATCAGATTGAACGCGACCTGGCTGGAGCGGAACCGGCAGGACATCGCCGGCTGGCTCGCAGCGAGGGGCTGAGGGCAACACCCGGACCTCGGCTATTGCCCTTTATTGAGGCCGTGCTATAATACTGCCAGTCTATGAGAGGATGTGCCATGCAAGATTTTGAATACGTAGCTCCGACCACCCTTGATGAGGCCGTCCGGTTGATGGCCGAAAGTGGCCCCAATGCCAAAGCCCTCGCAGGAGGCACGGACGTCATCGTCCAGTTGCGCGGCGGACGCTTCCAGATAGAACGCCTGGTGGACGTCAAAAAAGTCCCCGAGATGAACGAACTCTCCTATTCGGAGGCCAATGGCCTGACAGTGGGCGCCGCCGTTCCATGCTGCCTGATTTACGAGAACGAGACCGTTATCAAGCATTACCCCGGCCTCGTGGACGCGGCCTTCCTTATCGGCGGTATACAGATCCAGGCGCGAGCCACCCTTGGAGGAAACCTCTGCAACTCCTCTCCCAGCGGCGACACAATCCCGGCGCTTATGGTTCTGGGCGGGATCGCCGATGTGGCCGGCCCCAACGGGCGCCGGTCCATCCCCATTGAGGAGTTCTGCACTGCCCCTGGTAGAAACCAACTTCAAGACGGCGAGTTGCTGGTGAGCATGAACTTCCCAGCCCCCAAGCCCAACTCGGGAGCCGCCTTCCTGCGGTTTATACCCAGAAATGAAATGGACATCGCTATCGCAAACTCCGGGGTCTCAGTCATCTTGGACGACGCCAAGGAGAAGGTCGTTTCGGCAAAGATAGCGGTGGGAGCCGTAGCCCCTACCCCCAGGATGGCCCAGGCTGCCGCCGACGCAATGGTCGGGAAAGAGGCCAGCGAGGCTACCATCGAAGAGGCCGCTGAGGCCGCCAAGGCCGTGGCCAGCCCCATCAACGACATGAGGGGCACCGTCAAGCAGCGCATCCACCTGGTTGGCATCCTGACCAAGCGAGCCCTGCGAACAGCAATTGCAAGAGCCAAGGGAGAGGAGTAGATATGGCAGAGAAGATCCACGTAAGAACCAACATCAACAATACCGAAGTAGATTTCCTGTGCGAGAGCCGCCAGAGTCTTCTTGAGAGCCTCCGTGATATAATAGGACTGACCGGAGCCAAAGAGGGTTGCAACGACGGCAACTGCGGCGCATGCACCGTCATACTTGACGGCAGAATCGTGGATTCCTGCTGCGTGTTGGGCGTTGAGGCTCAGGGCAAGACCATCACCACCATAGAAGGCGTGGCCACCCCCGAGGGGCTGCACCCGCTACAGCAGGCGTTCCTGGAAGAGGCCGCCCTCCAGTGCGGCATCTGCACTCCCGGCTTCATCGTGGCAGCCAAGAGTCTCCTGGACAGCGAGCCGGACGCCGACGAAGCCCGCATCCGCCACTGGCTGGCCGGCAACCTCTGCCGCTGCACCGGCTACGATAAGATCATCCGGGCGGTCCTGAAGGCGGAAGAGATAGCGAAGGCATAAAGCCCTTCAACTAAATGGAATCGAGCGAATGGCCTGCATCCCTATGGGATGCAGGCCATTGCTGGATATGCGGACGAGGATTTCCCCGGATTACTAGAATCCACGAAACTACAAAGGATCGAGGTTGCAGATATGCCCAAAGCGACGTTGTACTGGTGGAGCCGCTGATCCACCTGCCGCAAGGTGAGAGCGTGGCTCCACGAAAACGGTATGGAAACTGAGGAGAGGGACTTCTTCCAGGACAAGTTCACCGAAGGCGAGCTCCAAGAACTCCTTGGAGAACGTAAAGCTGCGGATGTCTTCTCATGGAACAGCCCCTCATTCAAGGCCCTCGGCCGCCCGGCCGAAAGCCTCTCCGAAGAGGAACTGGTGCAGCTAATGCTCCAAGAGCCTCGTCTCATACGGCGGCCCCTGGTGGTGGTCAACGGGCAGCTGGTGATCGGTGGTTCACAGAAGGCGCTGGAGGCAGCGCTGGCTTAGGCCGCTCGGCTTCCGGATTCTCGGGTTACTTGTAGAGCGGCCTGTTCAAATCGGTGGTGAAGGGATCTTGCGGCTGGTTGTTCTTCTTGCCCAGCTTCTTCAACTTGGAGATGGGCCACCAGACGGGACTCGTGGCAATCTTAATGACCAACCCAATGAAGTGCACCACCGCTTCGATTACATGCATGCTGTTCCACATCACGTCGGTCAGCCCGCGGGAGGCGTCGCTGTGCTCGGGCCAGGACTTGGACGATGACACAGACATCATGGTGACCTGTTGATCCACGTCGGCCGAGTGTCCCCAGTGGAATGGGTTCATAGTTGCTCCTCCTGCTTCATTATGGTTCCAAAACCATTGTAGTATTAGGCCTGCCCAAAAGCAGACTAGCAGGAGCCGCTCGTCTACTTATAGAGCGGCCTGTTAAGGTCAGTCGTGTAGGGGTCTTGCGGTTGGCTCTTTCTCTTTTTGCGCTTGTTCCACCACGAAATTGGCCACCATATGGGAAACGTCACAATCTTCACGGAGGTCTCCATGATGTGCCAGAGCGCGTCGGAGGCCCTGAGGTGTCCGGTGCTGTATCCGGTCCTGGACTGCTCCATTACCTTGTCGGCCCAATATTCCGTACGTTGATGGTGATAGGGATCAAACGGGTTCATAACCGTTACCCACTTCCATTCAAGCTTAAGTTCATTAGAACACAATACCGGCTCTGAAGCAAACGCAACGCCTCTACGGCGTGATTCCAACGCACTTTGGTTATGGCACAAATATCCTGCTCCTACACATAATGCGCGGGGAGGAGATGAGTCCGAAGTCCCCGTGAACGAATCTGAGGGGAATGAGACTAGGGTGTGCAAACAATTCCCTTTACAAGGACCACCCCTACGAAAGCAGGGGTCTACGGGCCCCTATCGCAGGAATGTCAGTGGGCCACCCAAGTGTGCGGGGCCAAGGAGTCTTGAAGATGCCCCGCCGGTCGGGGAGAACACTTGGTCATTGACGATGGGTTGCTCTTGAGGCCCAGTCTACTTGTAGAGAGGCCTGTTTAGGTCCGTGGCGAGTGGATCGGTTGTCTCGCTGCCGGCTCCCTGCCCCTTCTTTAAAGTTAGCAGTTTGGAAACGGGCCACCATATTGGAGCTGTCAGAATCTTCAGATCGTGACGTATCGCGTACCACATCCTGTGGGCGACCCTGGGTGCATCCTTACTAGTTCCGGACTTGAGGTCCTGCATAGCTTGGTGGTCGGAAATCAGTTGCGTCTTTACATACAATTGATTATCGTTCATCGGCATCATCGCCTCACCTCCTGCCTCAGGATAGCTTTACGCCATTATTGCACAAGATGCCCTAAGAATCGAATGTGCTACTCTGCGGTCACTTTCCGGAGTTAAGTAGCACAGCCTCCTGCACCAGGGAGGCGAAGAGCTCCGGCCGTATATCCTCCGTCGTCCTCACCTTGACGTGGCGCATCCTCGCGCCCGTGCCCTCGATCAGCCCATCCGGGTTGTTAAGGCCGGCGCCGTTGAAGAACCCAAAGTTGATATACCCATTGTTGGCCGCCAGGTAGCAGACATTACCGCTCTTGGCGTAGTTGGGTGTGCCCCACTTGATAGACTCACTGATGTCCGGAACGGCTTGCAGGACTAGCCACCTGAGGGTCTGGGCAATATCACGCAGGGACGGGTCCAACTCCTCCATCCAGGAGTCGACTGTCTTCTTGTCAGCCATTGCAGATATCTCTACACTGCTGCTCGTTCTACCGCGCCGAGGTCTCCCAGTGCAATAGAGGTGGGGTAGCTTTCTACCTCTTTTTCTATGGAGGCTCGCCTGCCTGAGACTTCCCTGATGGCCGGCACCGTGACCTGGCAGTTGTCGCACCAGATGCTGTCTCGGGCTGACAGCATGAGGTTCTCCTTCTTCTCGGAAAAAGTCCCCAACTCCGCATGGCATACTGGGCAAAGCTGAGTAACTGTTATCATCTCTCGTGGCGGCATTTCTTCCTCCCGGTCTTGCTACAGCATTGCTGGGTCTCGCGAAAAGATTCGTCTACCAAGGCACTCCGCTAATCGCGCCATCTGCGGTTGCAGCTGGCGCATCGATAGCTGTGGGCGCTCCTATAGTATGCCACACCCACCGCGACTGTAGCCAGTCCGTATGCCACCAGTCCGACGAGCCACAAAAACTCCCCGGTCAGAATAGCCGGCGCTACCAAGGCAAGTGATGTAAGCCAGAAGAAAGCCAGGCCCCAAAGCATACGCCTGCGTCCAGTAACCGATTGCGGCTCCCAGGGGACGTGGACCGCCGGGCTCCGGCAGTCGGGGCACTCCATGAACCGTTTTCGCGGGGCGGGTTCCATGACTCTACTGCACAGCCGGCTTACGCAAAGACCGCTCGCCTCAAAGGGCCAGCTTCTCCACGAGCCTTGCAGCCCACCGCCGCATCTCGTTCTCTACGTCCGTTCCGCAGTGGGGGCACTCAAAGTCCCCGAAGCGGAGCCTGGCGCCGCAGTAGTCGCACGACACAATCTCGTACATGCTGATCAACGTCTTGCCAATCAGAACCTCTTTATCCAATCATCGGCCCTCTAGCGTTCATTGGTATGCGCAGCGCCAAGTCAACCGGTGAAGCCGACCGACTCTACATCGTTCTCCAGGGCGCTCCGGTCGCCCCAAAGGTAACCTCCGTAGGCGATGTTGGCAAGTGTTTCTTCAATTTTTCTTCAAAGTTCGCTTGTATGCTGACCTTCCAACATCATCAAGCCCAGGTTGTGAAAATGACACCGCTCGCATATGCTAGACCGTAGCTTTATTAGGCTGTAAACTAATACCAAGTGTAGAGAGGTACTGAGGAGCAATGGAAGACACTTATAGCCAAAGCAATCAAGAGAACACCCCGCCCGCAGGAGGTCCCAGGAACAACACCGTTGTGTGGTTTGGAGTAACTCTCATTGCCGCCCTGCTGGGTCTCGCAGGAGGGCTGGGACTAGGAAGCCTGCTTCTGGAACCGAGTGAGACGACGGCCCCAAGCGCCACCCTGGCCGAGCTTTCCCAACTGCAGGAGCAGGTACAGGGGCTGCAAGCCGATCTGGACACCAGGACGGCGGAATCCCTTACGCTCGCCTCAGACCTGGAGACGGCCGGCGCGCGGGAGGCCGATCTGAGGGCGCAAATCGCTCAGAGAGACGCCCAGATGGGCGCAGCGCCTCCAGAGGGCGTAGTCGCCCTGGGGAACTCTGTAGCCAATCTGGAGGAGCAGCTGCGTCTCGCTCTCACCCAGCTGGAATCGAGCAATGGATCGGACATCCTGAACGTCATCAAGGAATCGGCGAACACCGTCGAGAAGCACCGGCTTCTGCTGGTGGAGATGAGGAGAGACATCCCGGTCGACAGAGATGAGGCTCGCGCTTACTGGAGCAACATCAAGGCCATCGCCGCCGATGCCGATCCCGCCTTGGTAACCCCCATAGACAGGATCATTCTGAGAATCGACAACTACTTCGATTGGGACGAAAGGCAGCCCAGTCTGAACGTATCCGTGGACGACACATACCTGGCCTGGTTGGAAAGCTATTCCCTGTCCGGAGCCAGTGAATATGGCGCCTACGTGGATGTCTTCACCAAGGACGCTCTGCTTGCAATCATAAACCAGCTGGACTCCATAGTGACGCAGTTGGAGTGATACCAGGTTGCCCACCGCACCGGCGCCGCGTGTCGCAAATTTTCGGATTACCCGTAAGAGGAACACTTCTAAAGTTAAGGTGGACGCATAATGGCTCGTAGATTTGTTGCGCTGGGAACCATCCTGACCCTGCTCCTGCTGGTAGCCTCCCTGCCCTCCACTGCCCTGGCGGGAGGAGAAGGAGGGAAACCCAGGCTCTCCTCTGACCAATCCCTGGAAGCCTCTTCTCTGATTAAGCCGATCAGCGACCACCTTTCCGGCGCCGCATGGCTTGTGGCCAACGGACTGGACCCGCGCCTCTCTTCGGGTAGGGACAACCCTCTGGGAAGCGCGTTCCCCAGCCAGGAGCCAAAGGTGAGGGGAATCTCCGCACAGGCCGGCGGAGGACAGGGCCCGCTGGTGCCTTACCGAAGCCCGTCGCCCAAGTTCAGCCGCAACATCCTGGTAACCAGGGACTTCAGCCAGTACCCATTCCAGACTGAGCCAAGTCTTGGCGTCAACCCCAAGGACCCCGAGCACATAGTCCTGGGAGTCATCGACTATAGCTTCCCGGGCATAACAACCTACACCAGTATCGACGGTGGCGTTACCTGGGAAGGCCCGTCGCAGGTCAAGTATCCGTCTGAAGACCTGGGAGGCGCGGGCGACCCCGTGATCGCCTTTGACAGAGATGGCAACGCTTTCGCCGCCGCCATATCCCTGGACATCGAGGACTTCACCATCGGCAACGCCATCGGCTCTGCTGTCATTGCCGCCATTCCCATAGCGAAGTCCGAAGACGGAGGCTTCAACTGGGAGGAGCCTATCGCATCCTCGCGAAGCCACATCACCACCGCCACCCTCCCACCGGACGAGGATGGCCGGGACGTGTACGAGTTGTCCCTTCCCTTCCTGGACAAGCCCTGGCTGACCATTGGACCCAACAAAGAAAAACCGGAGGAGGACGTCATATACGTCACCTACACCAAGTTCCTTACCAAGATCCCAGTCATATTCCTCTTTGGCGTCGACCCCATAACTCAGGCCCCTCTGACCGAGACCAGTATTGAGTTGGTCCGCTCCGAAGACGGGGGCAGGACCTGGAGCAACCCCATCGCCGTAAGCCCGGTTGTAGTCAGCGCCTTCGGGCAGGACGACCAGAGAGTTGTGCAGGGCTCTCAGCCCGCCGTGGCTCCGGACGGCACCCTCTATGTGACATGGATGGACAGCACGGACGACGACACCTTCGAGGGTCGAGCGGAGGTCCACGTGGCTCGGTCAGATGACAACGGCCACACCTTCGTCACCAAGCAGGCAGCGGACTTCAACGAGGTCGCTTACAGCCCGCGCAACTCCCTTTTCCGCTTTTGGGCATCCGGGTTCCCTCAAATTTCCATCGGCCCGCAGGGAGAGGTCTACGTCGTTTATACGGCCAAGCCCCCGGACAGCAAGAGGGACGACGGGGATATCTTCTTCCTCGCATCCACGGACAAGGGAGAGACCTGGTCCCGCAAGCGCCTGAACGACGACGCCACCGACCGGGTGCAGTTCTTCCCCTCTGTATCAGCAGGCCCGGACGGGATGATCCACGTCATGTGGGGAGACATGCGAGACGACCCCGTCGAAGCCAGGTACCACATCTACTACACAAGCTCCGAGGACGGCGGGGAGACTTGGATAGAGAACGCTCGCGTAACGGACTTTCCGTCCAACCCCAACTACGCCTTCCCCGGAGGAGCTTTCATCGGTGATTACTTCACCATCAAAGCAACCGAGACGGACGTTTACATGGCCTGGCCCGACGCCCGTCTGGGTGAATACGGCCCGCTGAACCAGAAGATAGGATTCGCCCGCAAGGAGCTAATGCCTCTGCCGTCCATATTCCTCTCGCCGCCGTCCGGCGCAGGAGGCAAGGACATCGCCATTCAGGGGTCAAACTTCCAGCCGGACCAGGACGTGTACCTGGAGATAAGCGGAGCCGTCATCAGCACCGTCAGGACCGACGCCGACGGCCGGTTCGCAGCCCGCATCTTCATTCCCATATCGGGTGAAGGCGCCCACGACTTCAGGGCCATTGACGCCTCCGGTAACATTGCGACCGGGTCCTTCTACATGGACTTCGGATTTGACACCATCCAGGAGGCCGTAGAGGACATCACGACACGGCTGGACTCCCTCCAGCAAGGCCCCCCAGACGTATCGGAGGTTTCAGTAGATCCGCCAACGGTGCTCTTAATGTCTGAAGGCATCAAATCACAGCTTCAGGACATCCAGGTAAGGCTCGAACTTATGGAGCTGGAAGAGCGGGACGATGATTCCGGCAGCGGGTCCATAATCGTGGTCGTGATAGCCGTGATAGCCGCTTTCCTGGCCGCAATCGTGGGCGTGGTGGTAGGCACACGGCTGGCCAGACCAAGACAAGTGTAGATAAAGTGACTCCGTTTCTCGTAGCGGCTCCGCTTAGTCTGTAGTAGACTATGGGACTAGCGGAGCCAGACCTAGTAACAAGGCTAAGAGAGTGAATATGAGAGGCAAGAAAGCCGGAAGATACCTGCTGACTACGATAGCGCTGGCGCTCCTTTTCGTCTTCCTGGCTCTTGCGCCGCCTAGCGACTACGTCCCTCCCCACGACCGGCCAGGCCCGGCCACGGACACAATCAACTTCAGCGCCTTCGACGTAGACATAGCCTCCAGGGAGTTGGAGGCGGGCGCTATGGACATGTACATTTTCGGCCTGAAGATACCCGCAGCGCAGCGTCTGGAGGACAACCCGGACATCACCGTCTACCAGGCGCCGGCCACCATGATCTCGGTCATACTCAATCCCGCCCCTGCGCCTGAGGGGGAGTTGAACCCCCTCTCCATTAAAGAGGTGCGTCAGGCTCTCCAGTACATAGTCAACAGGCCCTTCATCTCCCAGGAGATATACCAGGGCTTCGCCAGGGAAATGCTCACCCACGTCAGCCCCGAGGACTTCGACTACCTAACGGTGTTCGATACCGTTCGGGGGGCCAAGGTCCGGTACGATCCTCAGCTGGCAAAGGACATTGTAGACCGCGCCATGACCCAGGCCGGGGCGGAGATGAGAGACGGGCTCTGGCACTACAACGACAGGCGCATCGATCTGAAGTTCATAGTGAGGACGGAGGACGAGCGCTTCGACATCGGGAATACCTTGAGGACGGACCTGGAGCAGCTTGGGTTCTCAATAATTCCCATTCCACAGCAGTTCGGTCCGGCCATATTCACCGTATACGGCACTGACCCGCAGCTGTTCCAGTGGCACATGTACACCGAGGGCTGGGGCCGAGGGTCGCCCCAGAAATACGACTTCTCCTCCATCAACCAGATGTGCGCCCCCTGGCTTGGCAATATGCCGGGCTGGCAGGAGGTGGGCTTCTGGCAGTACGAAGCGCCCCACATAGACGAGATCGGGCAGCGCATCTTCACCGGCGACTTTAGCGGTCTGGACGAGAGGAACAACCTGTACGCCCAGGCCACAGAGGCGTGCCTGGAAGAGTCCGTACGCCTGTGGATTGTCACTGCGATCAACAACTTCCCGGCCAGGGCGGACATCCAGGGCGTGACGGAAGACCTGGTCTCCGGCCCCAAGAGCCTCTGGACTCTGAGGGAGGCCCACGTCCCCGGCGGCACCGGGGAGTTGAACGTGGGTAACCTGTGGGTGTGGACCAACAGGACTACGTGGAACCCCGTGGGAGGCTTCGGGGACATATACAGCGCCGACATATGGGGCAACCTCCACGACTCACCTCTGGCTACCCATCCCTTCTCCGGGACGCCGATACCCTTCCGCGCTGACTACGAAGTGGAGACGGCCGGCCCGGGCGGCAAGCTGGACCTGCCCTCCGACGCCTTCATATGGGACGCCGGCACGAGTACCTGGACCTCCGTTCCCGCCGGGACCCGAGCCACCAGCAAGATAACCTTCGACTATTCCAAATACTTCCAGAGCACCTGGCACCACGGGCGGCCCATTACTATGGCCGACGTTATCTACCCCATAGGCCAGCTCTTCGATACGGTGTACAACGAGGACAAGGCCAAGATAGAGTTCTCCATCGGCACCACCAGCAAGCCTTTCACGGACACCTTCCGCGGGTTCCGTATAACCCCTGACAACAAGCTGGAGGTCTACGCGGACTTCTGGCACTTCGAGAACGACTACATTGCCCAGTTCTCCAGCGTGTCGGGTGTGAGTATGCCCTGGGAGGTGCTGGCGGCAATGGATGACCTGGTATTCGAGCAGAGGAAGCTCGCCTACAGCGACACCTCCGCGGCGCGGTTCAACGTGAACTGGGCCAGCCTTGTCCAGGACGGGGACGCCCGGCTTGTGAGGAACACGCTGAGGAGCTTCGCGGAGGACGGCTTCGTGCCGCAGGACGTCTTGACCGTCGGCGGAGAGTCCCTGGTGAATGAGACGGAGGCGTTAGAGAGATATGGCGCGGCCATAGACTGGTTTGCCGAGAAAGACCACATGGTCATAAGCAATGGCCCATACCAGCTTGAGACCTTCGACAGCAGCGCGCAGTTCGCCCGGATAATCGCCTTCAGGGACGCCAACTACCCATTCAAGCCCGGAGACCTCTACTTCGGGACGTCTCCCGTAGTACAGATCAGCGGCATAGAGGGTGACAGCCTGGAAGAAGGCACGGACTTCTCGGCGGTGGTGGAGTTGGAGGGACCGGGGCAGTTGGCTGTACAGTACATATTCCTGGACCCGGCAACGGACGAGATAATCAAGTCCGGCTCTGCAGAGGCGATGGCCGACAACAGGTTCCGGGTGCAGATGCCCGCCTCAGAGGTAGCAACCCTCGCCGGTGACCTGTACCATCTCTACCTGGCGGCCTACAGCGACGAGCTCGCGTCGGTACTGGAGCGCAGACTGGACATCGAGTTTGGAGCGCCTCCATTCCAGCCACAGCCATCCCCCACAGGCGCGGCTGATGCTACGGCTGCCCCTGAGACACCTCCGACAGCCACCTCAGATGGAGATATGCCGGGAGAAGAGGATGGCGGTGGTGGCGCACCGGTCGGGCTGATCATAGGGATAATCCTGGCCGCCGCAGCCGGAATAGCGATCAGCTTACTGGTTATAATTATGAGATCGGGCCGGAAGACGGGGGCCGGACCTCCCGCGTCCTAAGCCTCCCGGTAGAGGCGCCCCATCGGTGGTGCCAAGATGTCCATTGCCAAGACCCTGGCAATACGAGCGTTAACCCTCCTTGGCGTACTGTTCGCCGCCTTGGTGCTTGTGGCGGTGACACTGGGCGCTACCGGATTCTCCGACCGGATGTTGACGGCCATCGTCAATGAGGAGGTACGAGGACTACGCCAGGGGCTGGCCCAGACCGTCAGAGACCCGGACCAAATCGAGTTGGCCATCCAGGAGCATCGCCGTGAGCTGGAGGAGTCCTACGACCTGAACAGGGCATGGTACTTCCGGCTGCCGCAGATGATAGGCCGGGTCATCATGCTGGACCTGGGCGAAGCCAGAACCCTGAAGACCGCCGACGGCAGCAGTAAGATAACTTCCCTTATAGCCGAGCGCCTTCCCAGAACCATGCTCCTGGCGACCACCGCTTCGTCCATAACGGCCGTGCTGGGGCTCTTCTTCGGCGTGAAACTGGCGACCAAGGTGGGATCCAGGGTCGACCGCATAGCGTCCCTATTCTCCGCCACATCCAACGCCCTGCCGGCATGGTGGGCCGGGATTCTCCTCATCCTGCTCACATATCTGGTACTCTCCGCCTTCGGGGTGAGAGTCTTTCCGCCAGGCGGTATGTACAGCGTTCCTCCCCCTGAAGGATTCCTCGCCCGATTCATCGACCTAATGTGGCACGCTGCCCTTCCCATAATCACCCTTGTGCTGATATCGGTCGGCTCATGGACGTACGTTGTGCGGACAATGGTTATGAACACCGCCCAGGAGGATTTCGTGACGGTCGCCAGAGCCAAGGGCCTGCCCGAGGGCAGAGTTATGCGTCATCACATACTTCGAGTTGCCGCACCGCCGATCCTTACGGGACTCATCCTGGGGCTTGCCTCCTCTGTAGCCGGCGGCATCCTCACGGAGACTGTGTTCAACTGGCCCGGCATGGGACGCCTCTACTACGAGGCCATCCTGGCCGTGGACGAGTCCGTGGTCGTGGCCCTCACCTTCATGTTCACGCTCATATACATCATCGCCAGGTTCACTCTGGAGGTGCTCTACATAGTTGTTGACCCAAGGGTGCGATACCAATGAGGGGCACGCTTGGCAATACGCTCAAGGAGCTGCTCTCCTCCACCACCGGGAAGACAGGCGTAGCCTTCCTTATCATTATGATAGGGATCTCAATATTCGCCCTGACCACCAACCCCCTGGACTTTGGCGCACGGCTGTGGAACAACCCATCCGTGTGGGCGGACAACCCCAAGAGCGTGCCTCCCGGCTGGTTCGGCGGCGGCGTCAAGCACACCATATTCGAGGCATACCAGCCGACGGAGGTGCGACAGACCGCTCGCGGGATAGATAACGTCTACATTTTCGACCTGGACTACGACTACGACGACGCGCCCACGTTTACGTCATTCTCCCTGGAGGGGGTATCCTACGATACCAGGCCTACCACTGTGACCGTCTCCGTGGAACGACCGGACGGCAGGACCGTCAACCTCTTCAGACACGTCGTGCCCGCCCCAAGACCCGGCGAGACGTTGCCAGTGGTGAGGTATGAAGAGACGCCCTTCCGGGTGTTCCTGACCGGCGAGACCTCCGTCGCGGGGGAGGTGTCTCAGTTCTTGCAGGACGAGTTTGGCGCACAGGTGCCAGCCAGTACGCTGGTAGGCGAGACGGACCAGGCGATTTTCGGCACGCCGGACGACCAGATTGACGGAGAGTTCCAGCCCCTAAAGGGCAACTACCGGATACGGGTGCTAGCCAGGTCGTCGAGTCCCCAGGACTCCATAGGTTCCGTCAGGTTCGTCCTGGGCGGCGCCAGCTTCGGGCTGATGGGCACCGACTCCATAGGGCGGGACCTGGCTAGGGGACTCATCTTTGGTTTTCCCGTTGCGCTGACAATAGGGCTGGTCACGGCCATCCTGGCCACTACAATAGGCACCACAATGGGCATAATCAGCGGCTACACTGGAGGCAAAACGGACATCGCCATCCAGCGCTTCTCCGACATCCTGACCAACATACCCCTTCTGCCCATCCTGCTGTTCCTGGCCTTCATTCTGGGCCAGAAGCTGTGGATAGTAGTTGCGATAATGATCGTCTTTGGCTGGCCCGGCCTCGCCATAGTGATCCGGTCGATGGTGCTGCAGATCAGGTCGGGGCAGCTTATAGAGGCCACCGCGGCCCTGGGCGCATCGCGGTGGCGCATCATGTTCCGGCACATCTTCCCGCAGATGGCGCCCTTCGTCTTCGCCCAGATGATATTCTTCACCCCCGCTGCAATTCTGGCTGAGGCCGGGCTCAGCTTCCTGGGGCTTGGAGACCCCTCCATACCCACATGGGGACAGATCCTGGATCAGGGCTTCAGGACCGGCGCGGTCTACGTCGGATACTGGTGGTGGGTGCTGCCTCCCGGCATCCTCATTGTGATAACCGCCCTTACTTTTGTGCTCATCGCCCTGGGAATGGAGCGGGTGGTTGACCCCAGATTGCGGATGGCGCGCCAGTGAGCCTCCTGGAGGTCAGAGACCTGCACATGTACTACGCCACCCGCGAGGCGGTGGTGCGGGCCGTGGACGGCATATCCTTCAACCTGGAGCGCGGGCAGGCCCTGGGCATCGTGGGCGAGTCCGGCTCCGGGAAGACCAGCCTCTCCCTGGCCCTCATGCGCCTGCTTCCTCGAAACGCCACGGGGTATCGAGGCGAGGTGACGCTTGAAGATGAGAGCATTGCGGCCCTGCCGGACGATGAGTTCCGACGGCTCATTCGCTGGAAGAGGATGTCCATGGTCTTCCAGGGGGCTATGAACTCTCTCAACCCGGTGCTGAAGGTGGGCCACCAGGTGGCCGAGCCATTCTTGCAGGAGAACCGCGGCCGCAAAGGGCCGGCCCAAGAGCGGGTGCTGGAGCTATTCGACCTGGTGCGTCTGCCCGTGGAGGTCGTCAACAGGTATCCCCACGAGCTCAGCGGTGGGATGAAGCAGCGAGTGATGATAGCCATGTCCCTGGTACTGAACCCCAGCCTTGTGATATTGGACGAGCCAACCTCGGCCCTGGATGTCAGCATTCAGGCCCAGATGATGAACCTGCTGAAGGACCTGAAACGTGACCTGGGCATCTCCTTCATCTTCATCACCCACGATATCGCCCTTGCAAGCGACCTTTGCGATAGAATAGCGGTCATGTACGGCGGACAGATTGTGGAGCTGGGCAGCTCGGAGGACGTCTTTCTCAGTCCCAAGCACCCATACACCCAGAAGCTCCTGGACAGCATCCCCAGGCTGGGCTCGGACGAGGCCCCCGTATTCATCTCCGGAGCGCCCCCTGACCTCACCAGCCCCGCAATGGGCTGCCGCTTCAGCCCTCGATGTCCCTTCGCCTTTGAACCCTGCGCAGACCAGGTACCACCGGCCTTCGTCGTCAGAGAGGGGCACGAGGCACGATGCTGGCTTCTGGACCAAGGCCAATGACGGAGCTGTTCAGGATAGAAGATCTGAAGGTGCACTTCCAGGCCAGGAAGGGCTTCCTGGGTTCCGTCGTCGTGAAGGCGCTGGACGGCGTCTCCCTCAGCCTGGAGCGCGGAGAGACCTTGGCCGTGGTTGGCGAGTCCGGCAGCGGCAAGACCACACTGGGGAGAGCGGCTCTGAGGCTCCTGAGACCCACCGGCGGGCGCATCTTCTTCGACGGCGAGGATATAGGACAGACCCAGGAGTCCAGGCTCAAGGAGTTCCGGCGCAGGGCGCAGGGCGTGTTTCAGGACCCCTACTCCAGCATCGATCCCTTTATGAGCATAGCCCAGACCCTTGAGGAACCTCTGGTGATCCACGGCTACGGCAACACCCGTGAGAGGACTGAGCTGATTCACCAATCCCTTGAGGACGTGAACCTATCGCCCGCGGAGGAGACCGCCGCCAAGTACCCGCACATGCTCTCAGGAGGCCAGAGGCAGAGGGTGGGCATTGCGCGGGCGCTCATCCTCAAGCCGGACTTCATCCTCGCGGACGAGCCGGTATCGATGATCGATGCGTCCAGCCGGGCGGAGATCCTGTACCTGATGCGGGGCTTGCAGAAGACCTACGGAATAACCTTCCTGTACATCACCCATGACATCGCTACGGCCCGCCACTTCTCCGACAGGATAGCCGTGATGTACGCCGGGCGCATTGTGGAGATGGGGCCTGCCGACAGGATCATTGAGGAGCCGCTTCACCCTTACACCGACGCCCTGATACGGGCCATCCCTGAACCCGACCCGGCGAACAGGCTACGTCAGCGTCCCGTGATACCAGGCGAGCCTCCCAGCCCCACGGAGCCGCCGCCGGGCTGCCGCTTCAACCCCAGGTGTCCTCACGCCATCTCGGGCACCTGCGAGGTCATTGACCCGCCCCTGATTGAGGTAGCGCCCAAACACCAGGCGGCCTGCCACCTGTGGCCGACGCCGTTTGGGAAGTAGATGCGATCGGAGCCGAAAGGCAAAACGCTGCAATCAATTAGCGACCGCAGCATCCTAGTAAACCAGATTCTAATGGTCGGGGTGGTCGGATTTGAACCGACGGCCCCTTGCACCCCATGCAAGTGCGCTCCCGGGCTGCGCCACACCCCGTCCGTCCGTAGAATAGCATAGAAGCACCGTTCGCTTCAAGCTGAAGTGTAAGGGCGAGTTCCTCTCAGGACGTTAAGGCGCTCTATCAATACTCCGATCGTCTCTGGAAGACTACACTCCCATACTACAACGCATTCCCACCCTAAAGATTCGAGTCTTTGCCGATTTAATTCATCTCGGTTCTTCGTTCGGTTGATCTTTGATGTCCAATACTCTACGTTTGTCGCTGGCATTCTGGAGCGTTTGCAGCCATGCCAATGCCAGAAGCACCCATGGACAAACACCGCCATTCGATACCTGGGTAGCAAGACATCCGGGTTGCCAGGAATATCCTTTCGATGTAACCGGAAACGAAATCCAGCGTGATGCAAAGCGCGTCTGAGTCTCAACTCGCACGAAGTGTTCTTGCTCTTGACGGCTGCCATGGTCTGGCTACGCTTCGCCGGGGATACGTTGTCAGCCATTACTGTTAATGCTCAGCTAAGTCGAGTTAGCCAATTCTTCGAGTCGCCGTGCAGCTAGGTACTCCAACCTCCGCGCCTGAGTCAGCAATGTGTTTCTTAATCCGGGTCTTACTTGGCGTTCGCTGATCACTTGGGCTAATTTAGCAATGGTTGTAGCTCTCCTAGCAACTCTCACATCGGGGTGCAGACGACGCTCGAATATGGGAGATGGAACGATCCTCTTTCGCACAGAAGGCGGCATATCAATGGTTGGTGCTGGAGGCACTGGGGCCTCGTTCAATACCGCCGTGAATACAGAGTTCTCAAGCATCATTCTATAAACCGTGAACTCGGCCGAATTCAGTGTTTCTCTGACCAGTGACCTTTCCAAATCCCAGAATGGCCACATCTCGATCTCAGCAACCTCAAATGGGTCCAATACATTCATTGCCACGGCGTCAGTTCGTTGATTCGTAAGGTGTCTTCTTATTCTCACCCTGAGCCGCTCCGAAGTTTGTCCAACGTATATCGGTTCCCCATCGTAGTCATAAAAAGCATACACGCCGACCTTGGCGTCTCCTACTTTATTCCCAGTGTAGTCGAGCGAATTTAGCGCGCGATCTATCTCCTGGCGAATAGCAACCACTTCTTCCGGGGGCTCAAAGACCGCATCAAGCTGAGGCATAGTTTCCGCTGGCCGACGTCATAGAACCTGCTTCATCACTCTCCTCTGAAAGAAGAGGAAGCAGGACATTCCTGGCTAACCATGAAATCACCGGCACACAAACCGCATCCCCTAAAGCGAATCTACCTTGATTTTCTGAAACTCCTGCCAAATCAATGTCAGGAGCACCTTGAAGCCGACAGTATTCACGGGCCGTCATCCAACGAACTTTGAAATCTCCATGCCCTGCCTCTACTATTGCCTGACGGCTGGAGCCACCCCTTCCCGTACGCAGGCACCCGCTGATGCTGTCACCGCGTATCTCCCAAACTGCTTTCCTCTGCCTTGTCCTGCGGTAGGCTGTGGCCCAGCGGAGGGAATCGGACAATTTGAGTGTCTCCAATCGCTCATGTTGGATTGATGACAGCGAACTATCAAATCTATCTAAGCTCTCTCTAGGCCACCAAGCAGGATGTTCCGGGGTCAGTCTTTCTACTATATTGGCTAAGGTCTCGGAGCAATGCGGCAGAGGAGGCAGATCCAGAGTCTGAAGGCCCAGGGTCGGATTCCGCTCGCGGAAACGAAGCGTCCAAGGTGGACGAGCATCAGATGCAAAGAATAGGTCAAGCTTAGCCGGTCTTCCTATCCATGCGATTATAAATATCCTCGGCCGACTCTGCGGGACAAACCTAGCCGCATCCAACACTATGATGTCGCAGATATACCCAATGCTGTTCAAGTTCTCTATTGTCGTTATCAGGTCGCTACCGCCCCTAGACGTAGCGAAACCCAGCACGTTTTCTAGGACCACAACCCTCGGCTTTCTACTACGCATTTCTTCAACAATGCGCAAGAATTCATTGACTAGGCTTGAATATCTACCCCCTAGACCAGCACGGGCGCCAGCTACGGAAACGTCTGTACAGGGGAAGGACGCTACAGCCACATCAACTTGTGGGACATCATAGCCAGACAGTTCCTTTATGTCAGACAAGATGAACTCTGTTGGGTTGCCGTTAGCTTCGTAGATTCTCTTCTTAGTCTTGTCTATGTCATTTGCGAAGACAACATTAAACCCTTCTGGTTCTAAACCCTTCCGCACAAGCCCGATACCAGCAAAAAACTCGGCAACTCTTGGTCGTTGTGTTTGATATTGCATGGTTGAAACCATATTGACGTATCTCAAAGCAAAGGCCTTCCGGAGGCTCGGCTCGGCTCAACACCGTTACAGAACACGCTCGGGAAAGTGAGTTCCGCTAGCAAAAAACTACCCTGTAATCCAGTCCTTAACTGGTGGCATAACCGATCGAGTACAGGACAAGCTCCGGGCTGCGTCACGTCAAGCACGAGATTAGCATAGAAGTAAACCCGCCTTCAAGCTTGCTACTCCCCTACCCCAACGCCGCTTCCAGGCCACCTTCCCAGGCAGACCTCAGGTCATCCACGGCCACGTCCAGCAGGGACGGCAACGAAAGGCCGGGGCCTCCGACCTCACCCAGGCGCGCCCACGGCACATCCTCCTCCGAGGCCAGCGCCTCAAAACGGGCCAGCGCTTCAGTCGCCAGCGACACCACAATTCTGGACTGGGCCTCTCCAAACAGCGCCGCGTCCCATCGTCCCTGCAACGAGAACTCACCCCTGAAGCCGATATCGCCCGCTATGCACGACTCGGCCAGGCACACCGCAAGCCCGCCGTCGGCGCAGTCGTGGGCTGACTTGAGCAGTCCTTGGTCAATGGCCCGTCGGCACAGGTGCTGGGCCTTCGCCTCCAACTCCAAGTCGATGGCCGGCGAGCCTGCGACCTTACCATGGACAACTTCCAGGTAGGAGCTGCCTCCTATAGACTCGGGATTTGCCTCAACCCCGCTTGCGCCTATCAGAAGCGCCACGTCGCCTGCATTTTTGAACGCGGACGTGCAATGCCTGCTTGCGTCCTCCAGCAGGCCGAGAGCGCCCACGACGGGAGTGGGCCACACAGCCTCGCCCATTGTCTCGTTGTACAGGCTGACGTTGCCGCTAATCACCGGCACGGCCAAGGCCTCGCAGGCCCTCGCAATACCCTTG
Source organism: Dehalococcoidia bacterium (assembly GCA_965261605.1). Taxonomy (GTDB): domain Bacteria; phylum Chloroflexota; class Dehalococcoidia; order Lucifugimonadales; family UBA2985; genus DAOUJW01. The sequence continues at coordinate 495,199 of OZ253466.1, forward strand.
ATGCACTCCTCCAACTGATAGAAACCCTCCGGCCGCTCCGGGCTGCCGAAGTTCAGGCAGTCTGTGAGGGCAATCGCCTCAGCGCCGACGCACGCCAGGTTGCGGCACGCCTCGGCCACGGCAATCGTCCCGCCGGTAAAGGGGTCCAGGTAGCAGTAACGACCGTTGCCGTCGGTGGTCACCGCTATGCCCTTCTGCGTGCCCTTTACACGCAGCACCGCAGCATCCCCACCCGGCCCCTGTATGGTGTTGGTCTGCACCTGGTGATCGTACTGCCGGTAAATCCACCTCTTGCTGGCGATGTCGTGGGACGACAGCAGGCGCAGCAGGATTGAGCCAGGACCGTCTTGTGGAAGGGGCAGGGACTCCGCATCGAAGTTGCGGGTCTCTGACAGGTAAGCGGGCGGCGACGCCTCCAGTCGATAAAGAGGCGGGTCTGAGAGGACGTCTATGGGCAGAGAGACCTCCAGGCTGCCGCCATCGTAAATATTGATGAGGCCATCGTAGGTGACCCGGCCGATGACGTTGCTCTCCAGGTCCCATTTGTCGAACACCTGCCGCACGGCGTTCAGGTTCTCCTGGGTGACAACCACCAGCATCCTCTCCTGGGACTCGGATAGCATCACTTCGTAGGGAGTCATGCCCTCCTCCCGGCGCGGAACCCTGGATATATCGATTACGGCTCCTGCCCCGGCGCGGGCCGCGGCCTCTACGACTGTACTCGTAAGTCCCGCAGCGCCCAAGTCCTGCATCCCAACTATGATATTGGAGGCCGCTACCTCCAGGCACGCCTCCACCAGCACCTTTTCAAGAAATGGGTTGCCAACCTGTACAGTCGGCCTCATCTCCCGCTCCTCCTCAAAGGTGCGAGAGGCCAGCCCGGAAGCGCCGTGAATACCGTCACGCCCGGTGTCAGCGCCCACGAGCACGAGCAGGTTCCCCTCACCAGAAGCCTGGGCCTTCACAAGCATGTCTTTCTGCACAAGGCCAACGCACATTGCGTTCACCAGGGGGTTGCCCGAATAGGATTGCGAAAAGCACACCTCGCCACCCACGTCCGGGATGCCAATGCAGTTGCCGTACCATGATATGCCGCCGACCACTCCGTCGAACAGGTAACGGTTCCGGGCGTCGTCCAGCGGACCGAATCGCAGCGAGTTCAGCAGAGCGATTGGCCTCGCGCCCATCGCCAGGATGTCGCGCACTATGCCACCGACGCCCGTTGCCGCTCCCTGGAACGGCTCAACGGCGGAGGGGTGGTTGTGGGACTCTACCTTCATCACGACGGCCAGCCCGTCGCCAATGTCAACGACTCCGGCGTTCTCGGCTCCCGGCGTCACCAGCAGCCGGGGGCTCTGGGACGGCAGCTGACTGAGGAGCAGCTTGGAGTGCTTGTAGCCGCAGTGCTCACTCCACAGCGCGCCAAACATCCCCAGCTCCACCGGGTTGGGCTCCCGGTCCAGCCGTTCCTCAATGAGCCGGTACTCCTCCTGGGTGAGGGCTATTTCGTCCAGGACCTCTTTGGATACAGGCATAATCTACTCACACTAAGGTTCGCAGCATCGACTCGAAGATCGACCTGCCGTCCGTTCCACCCAGGGACGGCTCGCAGCAGCGCTCCGGATGGGGCATCATCCCCATCACGTTGCCCTGCACGTTAACGATGCCGGCAACGTTCTCCAGCGATCCGTTGGGGTTGGCCTCCGGCGTTATCTCGCCCTCCGGCGTGCAGTAGCGGAAGACAATCTGGCCGTTGGCGTTCAGGGAGGCCAGGGTTTCATCGTCGGCGTAGTAGTTCCCCTCGCCGTGGGATATGGGAACGCGCAGGACCTGGCCTGGTTTGCACCCGGACGTGAAGCCTGTGCGGTTGTTCTCGACCCGCAGGTCGACCCACTGGCAGCGAAACTGCAAGTGTTCGTTGCGCATGAGCGCGCCCGGCAGGAGGCCGGCCTCACACAGTATCTGGAAGCCGTTGCATATGCCCATCACCAGACCGCCCCTTACGGCGAACCGCTCCACCTCCTCCATCACTGGAGAGAAGCGGGCGACCGCGCCTGTCCTCAGGTAGTCACCGTAGGAGAAACCGCCCGGAAGTATGAGGCAGTCCAGGCCCGACAGATCCCTGTCCTTGTGCCAAACGTACTGCGCCTCTTGGCCCAGCACGGAGTCGACCACGTGGTAGCAGTCACCGTCGCTCCAGGTTCCCGGAAAGACTATGACTCCGAACCTCATATCATATCTCCACCGGTGTCAGGATATTCCAAGGAATAAAGAAAAGCGCCTCCAGTTTCCCAAGGCGCTCCTTCTGTTCAAAATTGGCGGGGCCTGTACTCTGCGATAGTTATAGCTGTTCAAGGAGCTGTGACACCACCTGATTGACCACCGTGCCTTCGGCCTTTCCCCTTACCTGCGGCATCAGCTTGCCCATGACCTTGCCTCTGTCCGCGGGGCCCCGGGCTCCCACGTCTTGCATGATTTCCTGGGCCAGGGCTGTGATCTCTTCAGGCGTCAACTGTGCGGGGAGGTAGGCCAGCAACACATCAAGCTCCGCCTCCTCCTTCTGCACCAAGTCCTCCCGTCCGCCTTTGCGGAACTCGGTGATGCTCTCCCTATGCCTTCTGACCTGCTTGGATACAACCCCCAGAATACCCTCGTCGTCCAGGGCTTTCTGGGCGGCCTTCTCGTCGTTCTGAATCTCGGAGCGCACCATACGAAGCACTGAGCGACGAAGCTCGTCGCGCGCCCGCATTGCGCTCTTCAAGTCCTCTTCGAGTCGTTCTCTGATATCCTGGGCAGGCTCGGTGTCGCTATGTCCGGCGTACATCGGTGGTGCTTCGAGAGCTCTTGCGCCTCTTGGCTGCGGCCTTCCGCTTGCGCTTCACGCTCGGCTTCTCGAAGTGCGCTCGACGTCGCGCCTCGGACAGGATACCGTCCATCTGCACCCTCTTATTGAAACGCCTCAAGAGGCTGTCAAAGGTCTCTCCCTCTCTGACTACGACCTGCGACAAACTCTCCCCCTTTCTGCCACTCTGAGAAACTGCAAAAAAGGCCTATTAGACCCAGTAAAGAATTATAAGTTAGACCCCAAGAAGGTGTCAAGCAAAGTGCGCTCGATGGCGGCCTGTCCCTGCCATTCCCGACTCCGGAATGTGCTCCCTCTCACCCGGCAACCCAGTTCTTGCGGCAGTCAAAGTTAGGGTCAAGATTCCTCCGTCCAAGTACTAATTTTGTCCCATCCGACTATGTTTTTGTCCTTTAGCCAGCCTTTGTCAATCATGAGTCTAACTTGGCCGTGATTCCTTATACTCGAAAGTTTGGTACCAACAATGAAAGGAATAACTCTCATCTCACCCCTACCAGATTCTGCAAGTTTCACAAGTGTTTTCGCCATTACGTACTGACGAATGAGCTGGTGTACAAGAACGTATTTCCCAACCCCTTTCAGAGCGCTCTCATCTTTGGCTTCCCCTATGAAGAGATAGTCTGAGGCTTGCAAAACAATGTCAATCTCGGTTCCTGTAAGATTGGTGTATAGACCAGACTGGTATTCCGACGTTGACGGGCTATAGTTCTTATCCTTTAGTTCCGGGAATCCGTATCTGGGTTCTTTGGCAAGCTCTCGGAGGTCTTGGAACAGGGTGTCATAAATTTCCGCGAATTTCTTGACCCAATCACCTTTGTGTCCACCCTTCTTGTATACATAATCCCGCATTCCTTTCCAAAATAACTCAATATGAACCTCATCCGATCCAAGGTCAATCTTACTTGGTGTTGTTCCATTGTGGTTTGCAAGCAGCTGCCTTGCAAGGCGCTCCTTTGCCTCTTTGGAAAGAGCGTGGAAATGCCTGACCGTCCTCCAGTTCTCCGTTCTGTTCTCAATCCCCAGAATATTCATTTGACCTCCTTTCAATGTTACTGACGCGCCTCTGCCAGCAACGCTTCATACACCCGGACCATCGCCAGCGTGTCCATCTCGCAGTAGGCCAGAAGCGCCTCCCTGGTTGCGGCCTTCTCGGGCTCCGGCGCGTTGCCGGTAATCAGCCGGGCGTAGGCCGCCGCCGCGGCCATGCCCTCCGGCACCTCCAGGTCAGCGTAGCTAAGGTCAGGTACCAGCGCAGGCAGCACCGACTTGATGGAGAAGCTGCCATGGAACCCGGGATGGTAGTAACTGCCCCTGATAATCTGCAGCAGGTCTATGACTCGCTCGCATAGGGCCAGCAGGCAGCTCTCGTATTGCGGAACCGCCTGTGCCAGACCCTTTATCACAGTCGTTTCGTAGCTTGAGTACACGACTATCGCGCCTTCCGAGGGCAACGCTTCCAGCAGACTGACTACAAAGCGCTCCCTGGGATCGCCAGGGCCGTCGTCCAGAAAAGCGCTGTGACTCAGCCCGCCGTCCGACTCCTCCACGTGCAAAGACCACTGGAACGGTATAGTCTGGTAGGGCCTTGTGCCCGCGTAAATTGGAACGGCCAGGCTAAGCGTCTCAAAATCCAGGAAGCCGGCTGGAAAGTTGATTTCTCCCAGTCTCGACGCCAGTCTCGTGCTAACGAAAGGTCGACCAGTAGCCACGCTGTCTCGCACTCGACGCTGCACCTCGGAGAGACCTTGGAAGTTCGGTGGGATGCTGCCAATGTCCCCGATTCCCGACGCTTGCAGGCGCTCGTAAGCTCCCGGCATCAACCTTGGCAAATCTCTGATGGGATGTTCCGGCTCACCCTGGTGGCAGTGTCCGAAAAAGGGACACTTGTAGGGAGTCTTGCAATGGGGACCCGTCTCGATGTCCGGCACCTCGGACGACTGCAAGGATTCCCACATCTGCGCCAGGTCGCCGGGCATACCCTGGACCATATAGGCCCTCGCCTCGTCCGTAACGTCCCTCAGGGAGAACAACTGCTCCAGGTCGTGGTCCCCGCCTTGGTAGACATACATGTTGTTGATGTACATCAGGTACGCCCTTCTGACTGGGACTCCACAGCCCTCCACTACATGCAGCTGAATCGCAATGTCCGGGATGTGCTGGTCTTTGGCGCTGGTGGTGGACTTGACCTCTACGAGATCAAATGCCTGCCCGTCGCCTCGGACAAGAATGTCAGCTCGCGTCCTGATCCCCTGGAAGGTGAAGGCTGGCTCGTACAGTGCCGGAACGGAGACGTCGGACAGGAGCGTCTGCGTTGACCTCACCGCCTGAGAATGCTCAAAGTATTGCTCTGCAACGAGTTCCCCGTTGTGGAATCGTTGCCTCGCCAGCTCGCCAACGGCGGTTCCAGCATCGAATATCGCTTGTTGACCCGCATCCACCAAGTCGGCGAGTTCGCGGTAATAGAACTCCAGGTAGAGGCGTTTCAGACACTGAAGCCCGGCTAAAAACCTGGACTTTGATAGCTGTGGTGACGATTGGTAAGCCATTGGAATAGCTCCAAGATGGCGCTTGCCTGCAACCGCCCAATTCCAAGCCGCGCAACCAGCCAGTGGATTCCTGCCTCCGCAAGAACGACCCAAGTAGTTTCGGTGCCTTTGAGCTACCTCTTCCTGGCCCAGACGGTGTGGTAGTTTTCGCCGCTGATTACTGCGCCAAGCTCGTTCTTCTCCAGCCGGTGCACCTCTTGCAGCACATCGTTGCACGCCTGTATAGCCTCTTTGTGCCCCGAGTAGGCGAACCGCTCAAGCACCTTCGACCATACTCCGAGCTGGACCAGACTGTCCACGTACTTGGGCCACGGAACCACAGTTATGCTATTTGGCCTTGGAAACTGAGGCCGCAGCTTTCTCAGGGAACGCTGGCGTTCCTCAAAGGAGCCAGCCATGGGCACAATCCGGATCATTGGAGGGTCTTCCGCCGTGAATCGGGTGTCGATCAGAATGGTCTTTCTGAGAACGGGGAAGTATATAGATACGACATCCGCGGTGTTGACGTTCTTGAGCAGATCATCCAGATCTATTCGAAAATCGCCATCCATAGCCGAACCAGACCTCCCGAAGCAATGATTTCACCCACAATAATCCACCTGCTTCACAGGCACACATAACCCTTGCACCCACTAGCCCGGGATACGGGACCAGATCATTCAGAGCGGAAGATACCCGCTCGACCTGCTCTGGTCTACTCGGCCAGGAGCTCCTTCACCTTCGCGTGGAAGGCCGGGAGGATCTCCTCCCAACGGCCCACTACGCCGCACTCAGAGTGCCTGAAGATGGGTGCGTCAGGGTCCCTGTTGATGGCCATTATGTGCTTGGAGAAAGTCACACCAGATATGTGCTGGCTTGCGCCGGAAATTCCCACGGCCAAGTACAACTCGGGCGCTACGGACTTGGATGTGATGCCAAGCTGCGTATCCATTGAGCAGTAGCCCTCGTCACATGCCCCGCGGGTGGAACCAACGGCGCCCTTCAGGTCGTCTGCCAGTTCCTCCAAGCGCTTCCAGTTATCGGTGCTCCCGAGGCCTCTTCCCCCACCAACAACTATACGCGCGTCCTCCAGCTTGACGCCTTCGGCCTCCACCAGCATCATATCGACCACATTGGTCTTGGCGTTGGCGGGGTCTACGTCCACGTCAAGAGAGATGACCTCGCCCTGGCGAGAGGGGTCCGGAGTAAGGACTTCCTGAGACTTGATACGCACTGAGGCCATGGCGGGCCGGACGGGGCCGCAGTCCACTTCGGCCAGGGCCTTGCCGCCGAACACCGGACGGGTTGCAATCAGGCCCTTGTTTGAGGGGTCGATGTTAAGATCCGTGCAGTCCATAGCCAGGCCCGTCCGCAGACGGCAGGCCAGCCTGGGCGCAAGGTCTCTGCCCATATAGGTCACACCAACGACAACCGCGTTGGGAGGCGACTCCTTGCACATCTTCTCAAGGATGGTGGCATATGACTCCGGCTGGTACTGCTCCAGAATAGGGGCGTCCGCCACGTACACCTTGTCCGCTCCCTGGGCAAATGCGCCCTTGGCTGTCTCGGTGACGCCGTTGCCAAAAAACACCGCAGAAAGCTCTTCTCCAAGGGAATCCGCCAGCTTCCGACCCACTCCCAGCAACTCGCCTGTGACGCTTGCGATGGAGCCGTCCAGGAACTCTCCTACAATCAGTACACCGTTTCCGTCTGCCATATTTTAACCTCCTGAATCCGGATAAGGTTTCGAGCGCCTGCCTAGATGATTCTCAACTCTCGGAGCTTGAGGGCCAGGTTAATCCCCATCTCTGCCGGGCTCTCTCCTTCGATGATTTCGCATTCGCTTACCTTTTCCTCCACATACAGCCGTTGCACCTTTGTCAGGGCCCCCGCGTCTCCCACAGTGGAGGGGTCGATGTCCAGGTCCTGAGCGTTCCATATCACGGGCTGCTTTCGCCCGGCGGCCATAATGTCCCGCAGCTTGGGATACCTGGCCACACCAACCTCGTCTCCGGCCGTCACCAACGCAGGCAGCGGCGCCTCTACGATCTCTCGCCCGTCTCTAATGGTGCGGTCTCCGCGTATCTTACCGTCCTGCACCTCCAGGCGTCCGATATTGATAATGCAGGGAATCCCCAAAAGCTCCGCCATGTAGGAACCCACCTGTCCATTGTCCCAGTCTCCGGCCTGCCGACCCGTCAGAATCATATCGTAGTCGCCTATCTTGTTGGCGGCGGCTGCCAAGACCCGAGCGGTGGTGAAGGCGTCTCCGCCATCAAAGGCCGGGTCCTGAAGGAGGATAAGTTCATCGGACCCCATTGCCAGGGCTTTCTTGATGACGTTCATAACGGGGTTGTTGCAGAGACTCACCACCGTTATCTCTCCACCAAGTTCGTCCCTCAACCGGAGCGTGGCCTCCACCGCCAACTCGTCGTAGGTGCTGACGGCGGGGGAAGATCCGGAAGGTGGAACGAGGTTGTTGGTCTGAGGGTCGATTCTAAACTGGGTCGGCGGAATATCCGGATCCGGAATTTGCTTAATGAAGACCAGGAATTTCATACACGTACCTCCCCAGAAAATGACGTAAGGTTAATTCGTGATAAATTTAGCACGCAGTCATCCTGGTGTCAATAACGCTATCGACTCTCTTAACAATAGGTCTAGCCAAATCCTGCTATGGGCGTTACCATAAATTGGCAATGATAATCAGACGCTTGATTTCAGATTTGCTGGAGCAGGCCATGCAGGAGGCCAGGACATCGGGCTTGGTGCCGCCCGGCACCGCCGTAGATGTGACGGTGGAGCACCCGCAGAGCGAAGAACATGGAGACTTTGCGACCAGCCTACCTCTGAAGCTTGCCCGCTCCCTGCGTATGAGCCCGTTAGAAATAGCCCAGCGCATTGCTCCCCTCATTCCTCCCGCCGACGCGGTGGAGAGGGTGTGGGCGGAACCGCCCGGCTTCATCAACTTCTCCCTCAAACCCGCATGGCTGGCATCCCAGTTGGAAGGCATAATTGCGGAGGGGGACGAGTACGGCAACATTGATCTGGGCAAGGGTGAGCCGGTCCAGGTGGAGTTCGTGAGCGTAAACCCCACTGGCCCCATTCACGTGGGCCACGCCCGGGGCGCGGTGCTGGGAGACGCCCTGGCGTCGGTCCTCTCCGCCGCCGGCTACAACGTCACCAGGGAGTACTACGTCAACGACGCCGGAAGCCAGATGGAGTCCTTCTACAACTCCCTCTACATCCGGTACCAGCAGGCCCTGGGTCGAGACGCAGAGATGCCCCAGGGCGGGTACATGGGCGACTACATGGTGGAGTTGGGAAAGGACGTTGCGGAGGAGGAGGGAGACCGCTTCCTGTCCATGCCTGTCGAGGAGGCCGTGAACGAGATTGGCCATATCGGCCTGGATCGGATGCTTCAGAACATCCGAGACGATCTGGAGAACCTGAGGATACGTTTCGACGTGTGGTTCCGGGAGAACACCCTCTACGATGGCGGACAGTACCAGAGAGCTATGGACGCCCTGAGCAGCGACAACCACCTCATGCAGCGGGAAGGCGCCACTTGGTTCGTGTCCACAGCCCTGGGAGAGGACAAGGACAACGTAGTCGTCAGGAGCAACGGTACCCCAACCTACTTCGCCTCCGACATTGCCTATCACTACAACAAGTTCCTGGAGCGCGGCTTCTCCAAGGTGATAGACGTATGGGGCGCAGACCACCAGGGCCACGTCTCCAGGATCAAGGCCGCCATTGGAGCGCTGGGAATCGATCCACAGCGGCTGACCGTCCTGATTGGTCAGATGGTGACGCTCAAGAGAGGCTCCCAGTTGCTGCGGGCCTCCAAGCGCACCGGCGAGTTCATAACGCTGCCGGAGCTTCTGGAGGAGGTCGGCCCCGACCCCTGCCGCTACTTCTTCCTGGCAAGGTCGCCGGAAAGTCAGATGGAGTTCGACCTGGAGTTGGCCAAGAAGGAGTCCGCGGAGAACCCCGTCTACTACGTCCAGTACGCCCATGCCAGGATATCCAGCATCCTTCGCCTAGCGGAGGAGCGCCAAATCGACTTTGACGACGGGGACGTCTCTCTCCTGACGCATCCGGGAGAGTTGAGCCTCATCCGCAAGCTGGTGATGCTGCCGGAGCTTGTGGAGTCCATGGCAGTCAACCTGGAACCGCACCACCTGCCTCACTACGCTCAGGACCTGGCCGCCGCATTCCACTGGTTCTACCAGCAGTGCCGGGTGGTCTCCAGCGAGCCGGGGGATGAGGCCATTACCAAGGCCAGGCTCAAGCTGGTGAAGGCGTCAGCCATAGTCCTTGGACGGTGCCTGGGTCTCATGGGGATGGAAGCCCCGGAGCAGATGTAGGTCCTACCCCGGTCCAAAGAAGCGCAGACGCCTACTCCTCTACGTCTGGCCTCCAGGCCGGCTGGCCTTCGTGGAGGTTGCCTTCGGTAATCCGCACCTGGTTGGTCCCGTCGGCGTTCATTACGTAGATCTCCCGGGTGTCTTCCCTGTCTGACGTGAACACAATCTGCGAGCCGTCGGCTGAGTAGGCCGGGTACGTGTCCCGCGCCGAGTTGAAGGTCAGCCGACGCACGTTGGAGCCGTCAGGCTCCATCTCGTATATCTGGGCGTAACCGTCTCTCTCCGAGGCGAACACTATCTTGCTACCGTCAGGAGACCAGTTTGCGGATAGCTCATGCTCCGGGGTGTTGCTCAAGTTCACCTGGTTGGAGCCGTCAATGTCCATAATGTAGACTTCCCAGTTGTCATCCCGGTTGGACACGAACAGGACTCTTTTGCCGTCCGGGGACACCCGTGCTATGGAATCTCGAGCAGTATTATCCGTGAGCTGTACCGGTGACTCTCCGTCCGCGTCCATCACGAATATCTCATCGTCGCCGTCTGCGTCAGAGTTGAACACAATCCGGCTGCCGTCATGGGACCAGGATGGGAACCCCTCGGCAATCTCCGGGCTGTTGGTCAAGTTGGTCGGGTGATGCCCATCCGAGTCCATAACGTAAGACTCCAGGTTTCCGTCTCTCAGGGTATCGAAGGTTATATTGCCGCCGTCGAAAGACCACTGCGGAGATGCGCTGTCATCAGCTTCGGCGGTGAGTTTTATGGCGTCCGTGCCGTCAACGTTCATACGCCATATCTGCACAACGTTCGGCTCATTTTGAGCCATGCTATGGTAGGCTATCGGGCGGCCTTCCAGCGCCCTGTAGGCAGGTGAGGCCTGCGGGGACAGATCTTCCGCCGCGCTTCGCGTCAGAAACTGCTGCTCGCTGCCGTCCGGATTCATGTAGAACACGTCCGGGTCGCCGTCAATCCAGGATACGTAGTAGACCTTGCTGCCGTCGGTGGACCACGCAGGCTCCAGGTCTTTGGCAGTCTGCGTTGTCAGCCTCTCGACCCCGGAGCCGTCGGCGTTCATGACGTAGATCTCGAAGTTTCCATCTCTGCCGCGCTCAGCACGGTCGGAGTGGAACAGGATTTTCAGGCCGTCCGGGGACCAGCTGGGAGACCCGTCAAAGTATTCGTTATCGGTGACGCGCGTCTGCTCTCCGGTCTCCACATCCACTGAGTAAATCTCGCTGTTGCCGTCTGCCTCCGATTGAAAGACGATACTGGAGCCATCCGGAGACCAGGCGGGATTGAAGTCCCACCCGGAGCCGCCTGTAAGCTCTCTCTCATTAGAGCCGTCAGTGTCCATTACGAAAACGGCGGCATCCCCATCTCGGAAGGACCAGAAAGCAATCCTCTGGCCGTCTGGAGACCACCGTGGTGAACCTTCCAGTGAATCATTATCGGTCAGGCGCTTGAGGTCCAGGCCGTCGGAGCCGATAGTGTAGAGCTCCCATCCCCCGTCGCGGTTGGAGGCGAAGGCGAGCCTAGTTCCGTCCGGCGACCAGCTGGGCTCCCTGTCGGAAGCCGGGTCATCAGTCAGCTGGCTTTTGACGCTGCCGGCTGCGGTCATCAGGAAGATGTCCTGGTTTCCAGTCTGCGCTGAAGAGAAGGCCAGCGCCCCGTTGTTGAGCACCCCGCGGTCAGCGGGAAGCAGCGGTGACCAAGCAGCGTCGGCGTCACTTGCCGGATTGCGGGTCAGGCGGAAGAGATTGGAGCCGTCCGCGGATGCCATGTAAAGCTCCGCGTTGCCCTCGTGCTCTGAGCGGAAGACAATGGCCTCCCCGTTCTGCGCCCACACCGGTGAGCGCTGGCCACCGGGCAGGTCCAGCAGTTTTGCCTGGCCCGATCCGTCCGCGCCAATTACGTATATGTCAAAGTCCCCATCGGCGTCTGACTCAAAGGCTATTTTCTCACCATCCGGAGACCAGGTCGGCCGCAGGCTGAGAGCGTCGTTGCTGGTCAGTTGCCTTGCGTTTGAGCCGTCTGCCTCCATCACGGCGACTTCCAGTCTCCCATAGCGGTCTGTGGCAAAAGCTATGGAGCTGCCGTCCGGAGACCACGCCGGGCCGTAGTCTTCTCCCGGACGGTCTGTCAGATTTGTGTGCCCGCTCCCATCGGAGCTCATTACGTAGATCTCTTTACTCCCGTCACGATCCGTATCAAAGGCTATACGCGCGCCGTCCGGCGACCATGAGGGGTGGGCGTCGAGGGCAGCATTGGCCGTGAGGTTCCTCTGCCCAAGGCCGGCGTCATCCATCACATAGATCTCACCATTGCCGTCGCGGAAGGACTGGAAGGCGATGAGGCTTCCGTCGGGAGACCACGCCGGGGACACGTCCCGAGCCTGGCTGCCCGTCAGCCTTGCAACGTGGTTGCCGGACGGCTCCATTCGATAGATGTCCGTCTGTCCAGACCTGTCGGACACAAAGGCAATGGAGGTGTTGGATGGCACGGAGGGCATATCTCCGGGAAGGGCGCCCCAACGTGGATACACCTTCAGCCCTCCTCCCATAGTTATCTGGCGTTTCTCGCTGCCGTCTGCGTTCATTACGAAGAGCTCCAGGGGGCCAATCGCCAGCGCAACGACGTACACTATCTTTGTGCCGTCGGGAGACCAGTCGGCCATTAGCTCACCCTCAGGTCCATTGGTCAGGGCTCTCACGCTGCCACCGTCCGCATTCATCACGTAAACGTCGGCGTTCCCCGCCCTGTCAGAGTCGAACACTATTCGTTGTCCGTCGGGAGACCATCGGGGAGATCCCTCCGTCGCTTCGTCGTTGGTCAGGCGGCGCGCATTGCCGCCGTCAATGTCCATCACATAGACCTCATCATTGCCGTCCCGATTTGAGATAAAGACTATCTTGCTGCCGTCCGGGGAGATATGCGGGTCGCGATCTTGAGCCTCGTTTTTGGTCAGCCGCACCTCGTCCGTGCCGTCGGCGTTCATAATATATACTTCGTCTGTCTTTTCTTCGTCTTCGATGAAGTCTCTATCGCTGGTAAAGACCAGCTTCTCTCCTTTGGGACCCCAGGAGGGGCGCAGTTCGGCCCCGCGACTGTGAGTAAGGCGCGTCTCACTTGAGCCGTCCGAGTTGGCAAGGTAGATGTCCCAGTTTGCCGATAGGCCTCGAGGGGAGGCATAGACAATCCTGGAGCCGTCCGGTGACCGCTCCACGTATGAGCCGGATATCTTCTGCCTGGGAATCACCTCTTCGCCGTTACCCTCTTCATCGGTGGCGAAAAGGAACGACTCAGATAGGGTGGTCTCCAGCCAGGTGTAGAGTATGTCCCCCCTTACCGAGACTGATACGTCCTTTCCCTCCCTCAGAGAAGGCAGCACCCCCTTGACGTAATCCACCGTGACTATAAGCCCGGTAGCCGTAGCAAGGCCGACCATACTGCCGCCCTCGGCCACAGTAGGGCCGCCAACATATCCCGGGGCAAGGTAATCGTCGGGGTTGATGTACGTTATATCTCTCCTGGGTCCGACCGTGAACCACTGGAAGGGAGGGTCACTAAGCTCCCACTCGATCTCGCCGACGCCGCCCTGGGCAGGGAAACCCAGCGTCAACAGCGCGTCGCCTGCCTCCAGGGAAGACGCGTCGCCCAGGGGCAGGCTGGAGAAGCCATCGCCGTTAACCTTCACCAAGGCCAGTCCGGCTACGCTGTCGACGCCCAGCACAATGCCCGTTCTCTTGCTGCCGTCCACCATCTCAACCATCACTGTGGGGTCACTACCGGCTGCCTGGTAGCCGGTGAGCACCAGACCGTCCTCGTCGACTATTACGCCCGATCCAACGGCTCCTGAGCCAATGACCCTGACCACGGTCTCCCTTAAGGCAAGTATGGTATCGGCCGCAAAGGGCAGCTCAGGCGTAGGGGACGCTGTGGGCTCAGGTGCAGGCGTTGCCGTCGACGCCGGGATTGGCGTCGGTGTTGGAGTGTGCGTAGGTGTAGGTGTAGGTGTCGGGGTGGGTGTAGATGTGGGTACCGGGGTGACCGTGGGTGTGGGAGTGGGTTCAGAGGTGGGAGTGGGAACGGACGTGGAGGTCGCCATAGGCGCCGACGTGGGTTCGGACTCGCAGGCCAGAAGGAGCAGCAACGGAAGCAGGATGACGGTCAGGAGAGTCCAATGTCCTCTCATCTAAGCAGCAACCCCTTCCCGGTTTCGCCGGCGCACCTCAACAGAGCCAACTCCCTCCGAATACAGATTGAAACACGGGAGCAATGATAAACCTATCACTACGGGTTGACAACTATAGTCGTCCCACCACTTCTGTTAGAATAGTCTATAGGGCGAAGTCCCCAAAAGGCAGGGTGCAAGACCTGCTTGCAGACCTGTGATACTGGAGAGGTGTTATGGAGGATACGACCGCCGCCCGGCGGGCCCACAATTTGCTCCAGCAAAGCGCCTTCGACGAGGTGGCCGGGGGCTTCGGTCAGCCGGTGCCGGAGGACATACTTGAGCGCCTGAAGGCCGTGGTGGACAGGGCGCAGATCCGCCCCGACGAATCGGTCTTGGATGTCGGAACTGGCGCAGGCGTCCTCCTCCCCTTCATACTGCAGCGTCAACCTGCGCGGGTAGTGGCCTGCGACCTCTCCGGTGAGATGGTCAAGCTGGCCCGGCAGAGGTTCGGCGAGAGCGTGACCGTGCTTCAATCGGATGTGGTGGACATTCCCGGCGAGGTTGGCCCCTTCGGTGCGGTGTTCTGCAACGCTATGTTCGGGAACGTCTACGACCAGAGGCAAACCATAGAGGTCGTTGAGCGCCTCCTGGGCCCGGGAGGACGCCTGGTAATAAGCCATCCTATGGGCAGTGACTTCGTCAGAAGGCTCAAGGCGGGAAGCCCCCAGTACCATCTGAAGGAGCTGCCGGACAGGTCGTTCCTCAATCAGCTCCTCGAAGGCGCCGGCATTGCCATTACGCATTTCGTAGACGAAACCGACCTGTACCTCGCTATATGCACAAAAACCGACGGCTAAGCGAGTTGGCATTGCATCCGAGTCACCATTTGTCTAAAATATAGCTGTGCGACTCCACAAAGAGCCGCCCTCAAAGTTGCGCGGGAACCTTACGTTGCCCCGACATTAAACCGGGGCTCAGATAGAAACAACTTTCGAAGGGGGAGCATCGATGCAAGACCTTACACCGGAACGGCTGAGAAACGTAGTGCTTCTATCTCATAGCGGGGCCGGCAAGACATCCATAGCAGAGGCCCTCCTCTTCTCCACGGGAGCAATCACCCGTATGGGCCGCATTGAGGACGGCAACACAACTTCCGACTACGAGCCGGAGGAGGTCAAGCGTGGGGGAAGCACGCAGATGTCCATGGTCCCCTGCATCTGGAACAACCACAAGGTCAACCTCATAGACACGCCTGGATACGCCGACTTCATGGGAGAAGTCGTCTCAGGTCTACGGGTTGCCGATGGCGCTGTTGTAGTTGTGGCCGCGCCCTCCGGGATAGAGGTCGGCACTGAGCAGATGTGGGACATCCTGGAACAGAGTTCCACGCCCAGAATTGTGGTGATAAACAAGATGGACCGGGAGAATGCCGACTTCAACAGAGCGGTGGACGCATTGCAAGAGCGCTTCGGGCGCCAGTGCGTCCCCACTCACGTTCCCATAGGAAGCGAGGCCGGATTCAAAGGTGTCATAAGCTTGCTGGGATCCGACCAGAATCTACCCGCGGACATGGCCCAGGAAATTGAGGAGGCCAGGGAGCGGCTGACGGAGGCCGTGGCGGAGAGTGACGACGATCTGGCCACCAGATACCTGGAGGGAGAGTCCCTCTCTGAACAAGAGCTAAAGGATGGTCTGAGAAAGGGTGTGGCATCGGGCCAGATAGTGCCCGTGCTGCCCTGCTCCGCAACTTCGGAGGTCGGGGTACAGGAGCTCATGGACGCTCTCGTGGACTACATGCCCTCCCCCAGCGATGTCGCGTCGCCTGTGGCACAGAGCGCGTCCACCAACGAGGAGGCTACGCTTCCCGCCGAGAGCGGCAGCCTGGCAGCCCTGGTATTCAAGACCACCGCCGACCCATACGTGGGTAAGGTATCCTACTTCAGGGTCTACAGCGGCGCTTTCCAGAGCGACTCCCAGATATGGAACAGCAACAAGGGACAGGGGGAGCGCGTGGGTCAGGTGTTCACCGTTCGGGGCAAGAATCAGGAGCAGGCCCCTCAAATCACAGTTGGGGACATCGGGGCTGTCGCCAAGCTATCCACTACCACCACAGGTGACACCCTTTGCCAGAGGGAGGAGCAGTGGACCCTACCCGGAATGTCCTTCCCGGGAGCGAATCACACCGTGGCCGTTTATCCCAAGAGCAAGCAGGACGTGGACAAGATGTCCAGCGCTCTGGCGCGCATCGCGGAGGAGGACCCCAGCCTTAGGGTGTATCGAGAGCCTGACACCACCGAGATCCTGCTGGCAGGCCTAGGCGACGCTCATGTGGAAGTCGCAGAGGAGAAGATAAGGAGGAAGTTCGGTACGGACCTGGTACTTCAGACGCCCAAGGTCCCTTACAAGGAGACCATAACATCCCCCGCCAAGGTAGAGTACAAGCACAAGAAGCAGACGGGCGGTCACGGGCAGTACGGCCACGTCTTCCTGGAGCTTGAGCCTCTATCCAAGGGCACCGGGTTTGAGTTCGGAGCAAAGGTGGTTGGAGGCAATGTGCCCAGGGAGTATTTCCCTGCGGTGGAGAAGGGAGTAGTCAAGTCCATGGAGGAGGGCACTATTGCAGGGTATCCCGTAGTGGACTTGCGAGTGGTGCTGTACGACGGCAGCTTCCACCCGGTAGACTCCTCCGGCATGTCCTTCGAGATAGCGGGCTCCTACGCGGCCCGAAAGGGACTGAGCCTGGCGCAGCCCGTGCTGCTGGAGCCGGTTATGCGGGCTGAAGTAAAAGTACCGGACGCCTTTACCGGGGACGTCACCGGAGACCTGAACACCAAGAGGGCGCGCATCCTGGGCATGACGCCTCAGGACGGTCACACCGTGATTGATGTGGAAGTGCCCCAGGCCGAGATGCTAAGATACTCAGCCGACCTGCGCTCCCTGACCCAAGGCAAAGGCGCCTTCTCCCTGGAATTCGATCACTACGAGCCGGTCCCGGCGCACCTCACTCCGAAGATAGCCGAAGAGGCTAAAAAGGCAAGCGTATAGTCCACTGGCGCCTTTCACGGCAATCCCATTCCTGCGAAAGCAGGAATCTGGCCGTTGTATTATTGGGTAGTAGGGCACTGTGGATTCCCCCTCGGAGTCGGGAATGACTGAACAGGTAGGGGCGATCTGTGAATCGCCCCTACTCATTTTCCCTGCTCACATGGTTCCCCAAACTCCCTATTAGCGATTTCCTAGTCATGCCCGTGCAGACAGGCATCCATACCCCGCCCCTTGGTTTCCCGCTCGGAGCCTGCCCCGTACTTGATACTGGGGCTGGAACGACGGTGAATTAGCAAGGCCCACGCCCACACCCCATTGACTTATGAGCCGCGTCACGCTTATCGTAGAACTACTATGGACATAATTGTACGCCTGCTGAGGTTAATGTTGCGCATCCTCGCGGCTACGGACGCCGCACTGTTCGGCGGCGCCGGCTTTCCCTCCACCGCTTCTTGAGGGTACGATGCCGTTTTGGGAAGCCCGGTCTGGGTTTCGAATCTCCGCAACGACATAGACACCGAGCTTGGGTTCAAGTCCGGCAGAAAACAGGACTGAGGCCGTCAGCCTGCCATGCTGCACAGGCAACTATCCTTGTGCCAAGCAGGACACCGTTCTTGGCGCGCCGCTGGCCGCGCCTGCGGGTTATGATAATATTTTCACAAGTGGTTGACTAACCTTCCGCCCGCAGATAAAATTAAGCCACGACTTTCCCCCAAACAACGCTTTGCTCCGAGGTCGTGGACCCAGCATGCAGACAACAAGAACTGAAAAGAGGCTTGGCGTGTTCCAGCCTCGCTATTACACAGGGTTAGGAGAGGGGCAGAAGCCACAGGATGGATATGTCCGGCAGGTCTGACCTGACTGAAGGCGAAGTCCCGGAGGTTGTAGTCCTTCGTCTCCCCCAATACGTCCGTGCGCTGGCAGACCTGCTCAGGCGCAACGTTCAAGTGGTGAGTTCCCAGCAGTTGGGGGCCCAGCTTCAGATGACGCCCGCACAGATCCGCAAAGACCTGAGCTATTTCGGTCGGTTCGGGAAGCAGGGTCGGGGCTACCCGGTCAGCTACCTGCTGGGAGAGCTTCGACAGGTGCTGGGCCTGGAGCGGACGTGGAATACGTGCCTGATAGGCATTGGCCGGCTGGGTAGGGCCATCATCAGCTATCCGGGCTTTACCCCTGAGGGGTTCAACATAGTCGCCGCCTTTGACGCAGCGCCCAGCGAGGTTGGGCAGTCCATTGGCCCACTGGTGGTGCAGCCCTTCTCAGACTTGGACAGCACCATTAGGGAGCGTGACATCCGCATCGGCATTGTTGCAGTTCCCGCAAACCACGCCCAAGAAGTGATAGACCAGTTGGTGAAGTGCGACGTAAGCGCTATCCTGAATTACGCCCCGATAAGCCCGCAGGTGCCCGAGGGTGTGCACGTCCGCAACATCGACCCCATTCTCTCCCTACAGTCAATGACCTTCTACTTGAAGGTGACCTAGGGAATCTCTGAACAACTCGCCGATGCCCCCAAACCCCCTCCCGTCTGCGGGAGGGGTCGCGCGTAGCGCGGCCGCAGTCTGGGCGCTTGACTCAAGAGGGTGTGGTTTTGGGCGCGGCCCTACCGGGGCCCCACGTGTTTGAGCGTGGGATACTGGCGGTTGGAGCCGAAGTCCCAAGGGCCGTCGGCGTTATCCAAGTCAACGTCAACATATTCGTAGACGCCGCTCAAGTCAACGTTCCAGTCGTCGTAGATGCCGGTGTAGCCGGTGGGCGCTTGCAACTCCGCGGTGGTTTTACCCGCGGCGCCTGTGGCGTCTCTTATTCCAAGTACCATTCTCAAACCTTCGTCGTCGACTTCTTGTCCGACTCCTATGGCCTGGCCGGATGTCTGGGTATCCTAGTAACTAGCGTTGATAGCGGCGGCGAAATTAGATCCGACTAGGCCGCCGGCAATGGAGCCGCCGGACACTCTGCCCGTGGCATAGCTGGCGTTGATAGCGGCGGTAAGGTTAGATCCGACCAAGCCGCCGACAATGGAGCCGCCGGACACTCTGCCCGTGGCATAGCTGGCGTTGATAGCGGCGGTAAGGTTAGATCCGACCAAGCCGCCGCTATTTTCGCCGGCAGACACGTCGCCGGTGGCGTAACTGCCAGCAATGGCGGCAGAAGGACCGTCCGATCGGGCTAGGGCCTCTCCGACCAACCCGCCGCCATTTTCGCCGGCGGACACGTTTCCGGTGGCGTAACTGCGGGCGATGGTGACAGGACTGCGATACGCTTCGAAACACCCGACCAGGCCGCCGCCATTTTCGCCGGCAGATACGTTTCCGGTGGCGTAGCTGTCGGTGATGGTGACAGGAGTGGTATACGATCCGTTATCCCCAACCAACCCGCCGCCATCTCGGCCGGCAGTCACGTCGCCGGTGGCGTAACTGCCGGTGATGTGACCATCGTTCCACGCAACCAAACCGCCCGCCCGGTCGCCGGTAGTGACGACAACGGACGCGCAACTGTCGATGATCCGACCACCTATCCCGCCACCCATCTCGTTCCTCCCAACCAAGCCGCCGGTGAGCCCGCTGACGGAAGATACTTCGCCGGTGACGCAGCTAGCAATGATTGTGCCTCCGTTGTTCGACCCAACCAAGCCGCCGATTGAACCCTGCCAGCCAACGTAATGGATGTTGACAGAGGCTAGATTGACATTCCTAATTAGCCCTCCCTCCAGAGAGAGGAATAAGCCGTTGAAACTGCTGTACATGTTGGATATGGTGTAGCCTCCGCCGTCGAAAACGGCGAGGAATGCAAAGTTGAAGCGGCTGTCTATGGGGGACTGTCCAATGGGCATCCAGCCGGCGCCGTCGTTCCAGTAGGCGTCGCCTTGGTCATGCTGACCGCTGCCGTTGGTGTCAAAGTCCAGGTCGGCAATGAGCTCATAGCCGATGCAGCCGGTCTCAGGACAGCCCATGCTCGTTGTACCGTCGGTAGCTATGGCATTGGGGAATGCGTCGTAATAAACGGGATTATCAAATTCAGCTTGAGAGTACACGTCGGGCGCGGTTCCTCGGCCAAGGGCGTCGTAGCGGATGGCGTCCAGTTGAGCCAGGGTGCGGACCTCGATCAACCCATCGTCGTCGTAGTCGTAGTCGCCGTCCAACGCCTCGGGCGGGAACTCGGGCAGTGGAGTGGGGGTGGGCGCCGGTGTGGGAGTGGGGTCTTCTCCCGTATTCCTCTCTTCCGATGCGCCGCCTCCCAAGGAGGTGGTCTCGGGACCGCTCGATTCGGTGGAAGGGGGCCGCATGGCGCCTTCCCCTTCAGGGGTCGGTTGCTCAGTGGCGCCGGGCTGGTTCTCGCAGGCCAGCAGGGAGACAACGGCCGTGATCAGAAAGAGCGTGAGCATACCGGCGGCCAGTCTTGAAAGAGGATTTGTCATAATTTTCCCTTCAGCGTACAGAACAACGGGGTCCTGTGGTTTTAGAGCGAATGCCTTAACTATCGACCCTTCGACTGTCAACCCACTGTTTTCGTCGGTTGTGGTGTGGGGGCGTTAGTCCAACATGAGGGACTGCTTCGAAGGCGGGATCCTCGTAGCGGCGCGGCAACGGCCGCATCCAAGGGGATTTATTCAGACTATCCCTAGAAGCCGGGCCTTCGCTAGCCCTACTGAGATTGGGGCGGCCTGTTTCTCCGCCGCTGCACAACCTTGAGCCTCGCCTGCGAACGCCGCACGGATGCCACCGCGCGCTCAAGATCCATGTCGGATGAGTGCATTTCAATCCGCTCCTCTGCCCTCTTCAAAGCCTCCTGAACCCGCGCCTCATCGATCTCATCGGAGCGTTCGGCGGTGTCTGCCAGTATGGTTACCTTGTTGTCCATCACCTCAAGAAACCCGCTACTCACCGCCATGAACACTTCTTCCCCATCTTTGCGCACCCGAATCTCTCCCGGCTTAAGAGCCGTCATAAGAGGAGCGTGATGTGGAAGGATTCCCAGTTCCCCCTCACTGCCAGGGGCTACCAGCACGTCCACGTCATCGGAGTAGACCTCTCGCTCCGCGGTGATGATCTCAAGTCTCATAGGCGCCATGTCGTCACCTTTAACATTTTATATATGGGCGCTTCTCGCGCTTACCTGTCCGGCCTAATTGCCCTCTGCCATCAGTCGCTCCGCTGACTCCACCGCCTCCTCAATACCGCCCACCATGTAGAATGCCTGCTCCGGCAGATCGTCGTACTTGCCCTCCAGAATCTCTCCGAAGCCTCTGACCGTGTCCCGTATGGAGACGTATCGGCCTTCCCGCCCCGTGAAGGTCTCGGCAACGAAGAAGGGCTGGGAGAGGAACCTCTGTATCTTGCGCGCCCTGGACACGGTGACCTTGTCATCCTCCGACAGCTCCTCCATACCGAGAATTGCGATGATGTCCTGCAGGTCCTTGTACCTCTGGAGCACCTGCTGCACACCGCGCGCCACTCGGTAGTGCTCATCCCCGACTATGTTGGGGTCAAGAATGCGGGAGTTGGACGTGAGGGGGTCCACTGCGGGGTACAGCCCCTGCTCAGCGATGGAGCGCTCCAGGGATATGACGGCGTCAAGGTGGCCGAATGTGGTCACAATCCCGGGGTCAGTGTAGTCGTCGGCGGGGACGTAGATTGCCTGGAAGGACGTGATGGAGCCGGTCTTGGTCGAAGTGATGCGCTCCTCAAGCTCACCCATTTCCGTGGCTAGCGTGGGCTGGTATCCCACCGCCGAGGGCATTCTGCCCAGGAGAGCGGACACTTCCATGCCAGCCAGGATGTACCTGTAGATGTTGTCGATGAACAGGAGAACGTCCTGGCCTTCTCGGTCCCGGAAGTACTCTCCCATAGTCAGCCCTGTGAGCGCTATTCGGAGCCGCACGCCAGGAGGCTCGTTCATCTGGCCGAAAACCAGCACTGTGTTCTTCATAACGCCGGAGTCCTGCATCTCGTGCCAGAGGTCGTTGCCCTCTCTGGACCGCTCTCCCACGCCCGCGAACACGGAGTAGCCGGAGTGGACCGTAGCGATGTTGCGGATGAGCTCCTGAATGATGACCGTCTTGCCCACGCCGGCGCCACCGTAGGCGCCGATTTTACCACCACGAGTGAAGGGCGCCACCAGGTCGATAACCTTGATGCCCGTCTCCAGCATGTCAATGGAGTTCTCCTGCTCCTCAAAGGCGGGAGGCTCCCGGTGAATCGGCCACCTCTCCTCGGCCTCCACTGGGCCCAAGTTGTCCAGGGGCTCTCCCAAGACATTGAACAGACGCCCCAGCGAGGCGCGGCCCACTGGCACCGCAATTGGCTGGCCCATGTCCGTGACTTCCTCTCCACGTCGTAGCCCCTCAGTGGGGCCGAGAGCCAGACAGCGGACCCAGTTGTTGCCGATGTGCTGTTCCACCTCCAAGACCAGGCGCTCACCGTCGTTGTCTATCTCCAGGCCGTTGTTGATCTCGGGAAGCGCGTCTGGGGGGAACTCGACGTCAATCACCGTGCCAATCACTTGAACAACTCTACCTTTGGATCCAGCTGGCATCTTCTCTCTCCTCTCGACTTGGGAAACGGCTACCCCTCCAGGGCCACCGCGCCTCCCACGATATCCAGGAGCTCTTTGGTAATGGTCTCCTGGCGAACTTTGTTCATAAGCAGGGTAAGGGCCTGGATCATGTCGTTTGCGGCGTCCGTTGCGTTGCGCATGGCCACCATACGGGCAGATTGCTCGCTGCCGATGGACTCCAGCAAGGCGTGATATATCTGCATCTCCACGAAACGCGGGACAATGGAAGTGAGCACATCCAGGGAGTTTGGCTCGTAGATGTATCCGCTGGCAAGATGCGACTCCATCTGAGTCGGCTCCACCGGGAGTAGTCTCTGTATGGTGGGACGCTGCACCACCGTGGAGACGTAACGTCCGTATGAAACATACACCTCGTCGGCATAACCGCTCTCGTAGTCGTCAATAGCCAGGCGGGATATGGGCAGTGTATCTATCAAGGACGGACGGTCGCCCAAATCCACGAAAACGGCGCGCACCTCGCTTTGGGAGCGCACCATGAAGTCTCGTCCCTTCCTGCCCACAGGGATCACGCTTACAGGCACGGATTGGTCCAGAACGAACCGCCCGGCCGCTCGATTCAGGTTGGAGTTGAGACCGCCGCATAGCCCGCGGTCCGGCGTGATGTGGATAACCTCCACTCTCTGCACCTCTCGACGGCGCAGGAGGGGATGACCGCTATCCGCTATGTCCCCGGACTGGGCCGCCAGATGTCCCAGCACCTCAGTCATGGTCTCCGAATAGGGGCGTCCCGCCAAGAGGCGCTGCTGGGAGCGTCTCATCTTGGATGCGGCGATCATCTCCATCGCCCGGGTCACCTTGGCGGTGCTCTGGACGCTGCGTATGCGCCTTCTGATTTCTCGTATGTTGGGCATATTACTATTTCACCGGCGTCATGCTAGTACGGAACGGTCCTCCGGAACTCCTCAATGGCGCTGACCAAGGCCTCCGTTAGCTCGCCGTCAAGCTCCCGCTTCTCCAGGATGAACCTCAGCAGGTCGGAGTGAGCGCTATCCAAATAGCGGTGGAAGGCTTCCTCAAACTCCTTCACTCTCTCTACGGGCACCTCGTCCATGTAGCCGTTGATTACAGCGTACATTATTGCGACCTGCTTCTCCACTGTCATTGGCTGGTACTGGAGTTGCTTCAGCACTTCTGTGATGCGCTGTCCCCGATCCAACTGTGATCTTGTGGCCGCGTCCAGGTCTGAGGTGCCAAACTGGGCGAATGTCACCAGCTCCCGGAACTGTGCCAAGTCCAGTCGCAGACGACCGGCCACCTGTCGCATGGCCCTGGTCTGGGCTGCGCCTCCCACGCGAGACACGGACAGGCCCACGTTGACCGCCGGGCGAATGCCGGCGTTGAACAGGTCGGCCTCCAGGTAAATCTGCCCGTCGGTAATGGAGATGACGTTAGTCGGAATGTACCCGGACACGTCGCCGGCCTGAGTCTCGATAATTGGCAAGGCCGTCAGGGAGCCGCCGCCGAACTCGTCGTCGATCTTGGCAGCCCGCTCAAGGAGACGGCTGTGCAGATAGAAAACGTCGCCCGGGTACGCCTCGCGTCCCGGTGGACGTCGCAGCAACAGCGAGAGCTGACGATAGGCCCACGCGTGCTTGGACAGGTCATCGTAGATTATGAGGGCGTCCTTGCCCTGCTCCATGAACTCCTCCCCCATAGCGCATCCGGCGTACGGGGCCAGGTATTGAAGTGGAGCCGGGTCGGAGGAGTTTGCGGCCACAATAATGGTGTGCTCCATGGCGCCATTCTGCTCCAGTATGCCAACGGTCTGGGCGACTTTGCTCGCCTTCTGACCGATGGCTACGTAGATGCAGACCAGATCGCCGCCCTTCTGATTGATAATGGCGTCCAAGGCGATGGCCGACTTTCCAGTGGAGCGGTCGCCGATGATTAGCTCGCGCTGGCCTCGCCCGATGGGAATCATGGCGTCAATGGCCTTGATGCCCGTCTGCACCGGGGTGTTTACAGACTTGCGCATAACCACGTTTGGAGCCACTCTCTCCACTGGCCTGTTTTTGTCCGACCTTATGGCGCCCTTCCCATCTATGGGTCGGCCCAAAGCGTCGACGACTCGGCCCAACAACCCATCGCCCACAGGGACCTCGACAATGCGGCCCGTGGAACGGACCTCGTCACCCTCCTTGATATGGGAGTCGTCGCCCAGGAGAACTACGCCCACGCTGTCCTCTTCAAGGTTCAGGGCGATGCCCATAATATCCCCGGGCAACTGGAGAAGCTCCGTATATCGGCATCCCGCCAGACCCTGGACCCGGGCGATTCCGTCACCCACCTCCACCACAGTCCCCATGTCCACCATCGTGACCTCACCGCCGAACTCCTGGATCTGCCGTCTGATTACCGAGGTGATATCCTGTCCACGAACTGCCATTGTGTCACCTCTAGCGAAAGATTAGTAGGCTGCCTCAGCCAAGGATTTTCTCAGGTTCCGGAGCTTTGTCCGGGCGCTGCCGTCTATCAGCCTGTCCCCCACCCTGGCCAACAGGCCCGCCACAATTTCCGGGTCAACGGTGGCGGTCAACTCTATCTCCTTGCCCATCAACTCCTGAAGGTATCTCGCCAGTCGCTCCTTCTGCTCGTTTTCCAGGGACACGGCGCTTACCACACTTGCCCTTTCCAGACCGTGGTGCTGGTCCAAGAGTTTTCCGTACTCCTCCCTGATGGATGGCAGGGTGTTAACCACACCTCTCGCGACCAGTAGACCCAAGAGACTGTGAACCAGAGGGTTCAGGTCGGGCAGAGCCTCCTGTATCACGCTCATCTTCTGGGTGAGCCTGATTCTGGGCATCCCCAGGAAGGAGGCAAACTCTCTTTCCTGGAGGGCCTCATCCAGTACCTGCAAGTCCGTCTGCCATCTCTCTATCTCATCCCTTTCCTGGGCCAACTGGAAGATGGCAAGTGCGTACCGCTTTGACGAGGGTCTTCTGGGCATGGCTCCTTCTCTATCTGCCGCCTATACTGGGGCTTTCCTCCAGCACCTTCTCAATAATGTCCCTGTGAGCGCTCTCGTCCAGGGAGCGCTCGATCACCTGCTCGGCAGCCAGAATGGCCAACTCCGAGAAGTGACGGCGAACCCCATCAATGGCATCGTCGCGCTCACGCTGTATGTCAGCCCTGGCGCGGGCCACAAAGGCCTCGGCCTCCTGACGAGCCTTCTCACGCTCCTCTTCTCTATACCTCTCGGCCATCTCCCGGGCCTGGGCGAGAAGGTTCTGCCCCTCCTGCCTGCCCTCATCCAGCCGCTTCTCCAACTCCGCCTGCTGCTGCGCTGCCTCCTGCCTTACGCGCTCCGCCGTCTCCACGCTCTCCCGTATCCGCTCGGACCGCTGGTCCAGCATCCCCAGGATGCGCTTGTAGCCTACGAAGTACAGGATGGTCAGCAGTATGATGAAGTTTATTAGATAAGCAATCAGGCTGGGTATGTGGAATCCCAGTTTTGCCAGTTCCGCCATACCTTCCTCCCGTTGATTTCTGCGCTACGTACGCGTGTGTGGCTCTACGCCACGAAGATAAGCAGGAACGCCACGACGAGCGCGTAAATGGCGATTGCTTCTGCGAAGGCGATGGCCAGGATCATGTTGGTGAGAATAGGGCCCCTCGCCTCAGGGTTGCGCCCGATGGCGGTCATGGCCGCGGCTCCCAACACGCCGATGCCCACCCCGGGTCCTATGGCGCCAAGCCCAATGGCTATCGCAGCTGCCAGCAACTTCATGGTTTCCGCTTCAATCATGACTCCTCCTCTAGGTCTTTGCTATTCCGAATGTTGGCTCTTCGCCTCACCTACTCCATCTTTGAGAACACCGCCATCACGCCGGCCAAGGCCGCCGCCGACAGTCCCACCGACACTACTACCAAGGCCAGAATCACTACTTCCATGCGCTTGACCTCCGACTAAGAATGCTCTTCCTCTGAATGAGGAGTTACCGCCACAACCACGAACACCAGGGTCAGACCGGCGAATATGAGGGCCTGGACAAGGCCCACCAAGAGCTCCAGGCCGTAGAAGACCACCACTGCGACAAAGGGCACCAGGTAGGTTATCACCAGTAGCACGATCTCCCCTGCGGTCATGTTGCCGAAGAGCCTGAAGGTGAAGCTGACAATTCGCACGAACTCGCTGAGCAGCTCCAGCACTCCCACGAATAGGTCTATGGGGACCTGCAGGAAGTTGCCTTTTCGAAGGTTATCCAAGCGGACGAACTTGCCCAAATATTGCAGCTTGAGCAATTTAAGTCCCCAAAACTCCACGAATACAAAGGACACCAGGGCCAGAGCCAGGGGCATGTTCATGTCCGTCCCGGCGGGGCGCAAAAGGTGGGTGTGTATCGGCTCGGTGGTGAAGAACGACTCCGCGTCATAGCCCAGAGTGGGATAGATGGGCAGGAGGCCGATCCAGGCATTGAGCATCACGAACATGAAAATGGTGGCGATGAGCGGCAAGAACCGGCGGGCGTTTTCCAACCCGGCCACACTCTGGACAAAGTTGTAGAGCGCCTCCACTCCGGCCTCCATGAAGTTCTGCAGGCCGCGAGGCACAATCTCCATTCGGCGAGTGCCAAAGTAGAACAGGGCTATGAGAATCAGGGATACAATCCAGGCCGAAAGGAGGGTGTTGGTAATCACGAACCCGTCCTTCTCGGTTATATCGTACTTGGCCTTGTCGTCGTGCAGGCACGGCGGGGCGTAATAAGTATGGTCCTCAGCTTCGCACTTGGAGACAGACAGCTTCTGAGGGGGAATGTGTGGCGAAGGCTGCGACACGAACGGCGGCTCCGCGTCTTCGCCGGAAAAGAGGGCCGTCCCGATTGCTCCGGTCACAACACCGGCAAGCAAAAGGGCTACTACTACTATACCGCTCAGCGCTACTATCTGCTTGGCTGAACCCGACATAGTGCGGTTATCGCTCCTCGTTCCCCTTCTCTGTTTCGTCGCTACTATTTGTCATTAGTGGCAGAACCAACTTGTATATACCGTAGAACGCAACCACGGTACCTAACAATATCCCGGCTAGGGTGAAGACCGGAACCATGTCCAGCTTCCTGTCAAGCCACAGCCCCACCCCCAAGCCTCCTACTATGCACACAGCAACGTACCACCCCACACCCACCAACTGCAAGACTATGGCCAGCGATCCCCTACCCATTCAGACCCCGCACCGCGTTTTGTGCATACTATCACATACTTTTCGTCTGGTCAACGCCAACAACCTCCGGCAAAACGGGTTTCCTGGAAAATAGCACAAGGAAGCCGCCAAACAAGTTTACGACCGCAAGGGTCAGCAGCGGCACGGTGTAGCTCCCCTGAAGATCGAAGAGGTAGCCCGCAAACAGGGGCGCTATGACCGACACGCCGCTCAGGAAGAATGCGGAGAGGCCGAAGATGGTGGCGAAAGCCTTTCGCCCGAAATAGTCTCCCCTGAGAGCGGTGAAGAGCGCGCCCCTCCCACCCCATCCAAATCCGAACAGCACCGCAAAGGGCAGCGCCGTCGCAAAGCTGCTAATTCCCACTGCAGCCACGACGCCGAAGGCCTGAATGGTGGCAAAGACGAATATTATCACCGGCTTCGGGAACCGGTCTCCCAGGTAGCCTCCAACTATACGAGACCCCATGCCAACAAAGGTGTAGACGACGACCACGGTGCCGGCAAGCCCCAGGGACAGCCCGGCGTCGTGGAGCATGGGGATGGAGTGCACCTGGAGCGCGCCAACTATCATAGCGCTTAGCCCGTGGCTGAAGGTAATCAGCCAGAAGGCGGAGGTGTGCATCGCCTGGCGGGCAGTAAAATCGCCATCTCCGTATGCGGCGACTCGGTCCCCCGCCCCGCCCTCTCGAGACCTCGAGTCAGGGTCGTCGCCGTCCGGCATCTGACCGTATTCCTCCGGCCGATTTCGTATCAGCCGCGTGAGGGGAAAGGCCAGGGTCAGGAAAAGCGCACCGAGACCGAATGCTATCGTTCGCCATCCCAACAGGCCTATTCCCAATGCCAGGACCGGCACCATGATTCCGCCCAGGTAGTTGCCCATTCCGGCCGAGGCGATGGCCATGCTCCGCCGCCGCACGAACCAGTTGTTCACCGCGGCTATCATCGGCAGGAAGCCCCCCAGTCCCATGCCAACGGCTATCACCATGAATGCCAGGTAGAAGCTGACAATGCCGCTGGTGAAGCTGAACATGAGGAACCCCAGCCCCAGGATGGTAAACCCCGCAAGCACCATCCTCCGGGAGCCAAAACGGTCAGTAAAGTATCCCTCCACGGGACCCATCACGGTCCCTTCCAGACGCGCCAGGGCAAATGCGCCGGACAGGACCGTCCTGCTCCACCCGAAGTGGCGCTCCAGCGCCACAAAGAAAACACCAAGTCCGTGAGCCGCCGCGCCGTTCGACAGGGCTATGGTGAGCATGGCTACACCAACAAGCCACCATCCATAGAACATCCCGCGAGGCTTGTTCGCGGGTCCGGCTGCAGTTGGTGACTGTTCCATAGGCGTCGCCTTCCTTAGATTGCGATGGGTAGCGCCCACCAACGCGGGCCATACGCATTATGCCACACAAAGGCATCGTTCCCAACAGGAATGCAACGAAGGAACCTCGAAGATAAGGAGCGGCTTTGTGTAACATGGCTCCAAGCGCAAGGAAGCACATGAAAGCGCAGATAAGAGCTCGCACTACGCATTGCCGCGCTTGCCCCCCGCATACGGCTGGAAGCTACGTAAACCTAATAGGCAGTTATGGATGGAGGCCAAACGTCATGCCCTGTGCATACGGGCATCCAGAAGCGGTGTGGGCTCCCGTCTTCACGGGAGCAACGGAGGGAGACGCGCTGAATTAAGTGAGCGGGGCTGACTAATTCTCCAGAATTATGTCCCCGCTCTTGCCCCCGGTCTTCCTCACAAGCCTCACCCCTTCTATGCGCATTCCCCTGTCCACGGCCTTGCACATGTCGTAGATGGTGAGGGCAGCCACGGAGACCGCGGTTAGAGCCTCCATCTCGACGCCTGTCTTTGCGGTTGTCCTGGCAGTGGCTGTGATCTGCACCTGGCTCGTCGGCTCGCTCAGCTCTAGGGCAACGTCCACCTGATCCAGCGGCAGGGGATGGCAGAGGGGGATGAGCTCGGAGGTGCGCTTGGCCGCCATGATACCAGCTATACGTGCCACGGCCAGCACGTCTCCCTTCTCCACGCCGCCGTTCTTGATGAGAGCGAGGGTCTCCTCCTGCATCGAGACGGCGCCCCTGGCCACGGCCTCCCGCTCCGTCTCAGATTTCCAGCCCACGTCCACCATTCTGGCCCTGCCCTGCTCGTCCAAATGGGTAAGCCTGGGGCTATCTTCGATCACGTCGGCCCTGCCGCTTGCCAGCATGTCGGCGCGCTCGTTTTGAGGATGGCCGGCATGGCCGCGCACCCACTGCCAGCTAACGTTACGACTCGCAACAAGAGCGTCAAGACGGTCCCACAGGTCGATGTTGACGTTGCGTTTCCAACCCTTGGTCATGGTGTTCACCAGGTAACGGCTGTCGCTGTGGAGAGTGACGCTGGAGCCGTCCGGAGTTGCCTCCAGTCCCTTGATAGCGGCCAGAACCTCCATCCTGTTGTTGGTGGTCTTCGACTCTCGGCCCGACAACTCCCTGCTACCGCCGTCCTGCTCAACAATTGCCGCCCAGCCACCAGGACCAGGATTGCCCTGGCAAGCGCCGTCCGTGTAGATGTTAATCATCACACAGTCTCCTTGTCTCCTTCGTCGAGTGCGCTCAGGAACTCTACTCGGGTGATTTCATCTCCATGGAGAAGAATACCCCTGACGCCCTCCATATCCAGCCACTCTTCATACTCTATGGACCAGACCATTACTTTAGTAAGGTACAATTCCGGCCCAGGTTGTGACCTATCAGTCGAGTATAAACTAGGCCAGCCGACTAGCAGAGTACCGTCTTTCAGGTAAACTTGGACGTAGTCTTCGTTCCTAAAGACGCGACTCCAGATGTCATCACGATTTGTAATGTCGACCCTAATCAGAAGAAAGAGTCTGTTAATGCATCCCGTTCTATCGCCGACACCAAGAGCTATTCCAGCCAGTATAGCAAATACGTACAGAATTACCCAGAATTGACCCGGAGCTAGAATGGGGTCTTCAAGCACCTGAAACAGGCCCGGCCAAGCGCTGCTCCCAAGAGGAGGAGAAAAGAGATAAGTGTAGGTAGGATAGGTGAAAGCAATGAGAACAAAGCTCGTCAACAGGCTCCATGCCGTACCATGAAACGCAGATAATCTTCGAAATGTGCCTACAAGAAAAGCCGCGTTAATGCACAGAAATCCTGGTAACAGAAGGAGAAGTACAAATGGAAGGGATGCCAAACTCATCCACTCTGTCCATTCCTAGTCTGCTCTGCGAGGCCTTGGCTGGACAGGAGGCTTAGGTGGGTTGACGGGTCTAGTGGGGGGTTTCCTTTCCTCGTAAGTTTTCTTCAGCGGGATACTCACCTTTGAAGAACTACTTTCCGCCATGTAATCCCTCCTCCAAGATATTTCGACGAGGAAACTTAGTGGAGTTACGTGCGACTGGAGCCTAACGATTCCCTACCCGCCGATCTGGTACATCTCCACTTTCCTCTGCGGCGTCGTCGACAGAGAAGCCCTTATCTCCGAGTATCTGTCCACGCGGCGGTTCCACACGTCCGTGATGAGCGCCTCAAGCTCAGCGTCGGTTGCCCCTGCCCTCATTGGGTCTCTGAGGTCGCGGCCGTCGCTGGCGAAGAGGCACGTAAACAGCTTGCCGTCGGTGGAGAGCCTGGCGCGGGTGCAGTCGCTGCAGAAAGCCTCCGTCACCGACGAAATGAACCCTACCTCACCGCTGCCGTCCAGGTATCTGTACCTGTCCGCCACCTCTCCGCGGTAGTTCTTGTCCACCGGCTCTATCGGCATTTCCGCGTTGACCAGCTTCACTATCTCCGCCGAGGGCAGAACCTGGTCCAGCTTCCACCCGTTGAGGTTACCCACGTCCATGTACTCTATAAATCGAACAATGACGCCCGTTCCCTTAAAATGCCTGAGCATATCCAGGAGCGTGTGGTCGTTGACGCCCTTCTGGACAACAGTGTTCACCTTTATGGGGTCAAGGCCCACCTCTCTGGCTGCGTCGATGCCCTCCAGAACCCTCTTGACTCCGTAGCCGCGCCCGTTCATCTCCCCGAAGATCTCGTCGTCAAGGCTGTCGAGGCTCACAGTCACCCTCTGGAGTCCGGCGTCTTTCAAGGCCTGCGCCTGTTGGGCCAGCAGGTAGCCGTTGGTGGTAAGGGTCAGGTCTTTGATGCCGTCCACGCGGGTGAGCAGGCTAACCAGGTTGTCGACGCCGCTTCTCACCAGCGGCTCCCCTCCGGTCAGCCTTATCTTGGTGGTCCCCAGACCCACGAATATACGCGCCAAGCGGGCTATCTCCTCGAAAGTGAGTAAGTCAGCCCTGGGGAGGAACTCGTACCTCTCGCCGTAAATCTCCGCCGGCATACAGTATGGGCAGCGGAAGTTGCACCTGTCGGTGACCGAAATACGCAGGTCCTGAAGCAGCCTGCCAAAAACATCTCTAATCATACCTGGGTTGACGCCCCCTTCTGCTCGGCTTCTGCCTTCAGATACTCCAGCGCTTTCCTCGCGGCCTTACCTCGATGGCTTATGCCGTTCTTTTCATCCATGTCCAACTCGGCCATATGCCTTCCCAAGGTCGGAATGTAGAAGATTGGATCGTAGCCAAACCCCTTGGCTCCACGAGGCTCAAAGGCGACAACACCCTCGCAGGCTCCTTCGAAGAGCCTCACCTCTCCCTCCGGGTGAGCCAAAGCCACCACCGAGCGGAACCGCGCGCCCCGCTTCTCCCATTCTATATCCTCCAGCTTGCTCAGTAAATAGCGCACCCTCTCATCGTCCGAGGCGTCCGGCCCCGCGTATCGAGCCGACAACACGCCCGGCTCTCCACCAAGGGCGTCCACCTCAAGGCCGGAGTCGTCGGCGAGGGTGCAGAGGCCGCTGGCACGCGCGAATGCCACAGCCTTGAGAGTAGCGTTATCCTCGAAGGTCGATCCTGTCTCCTCCACATCCAGGACAATGCCCTCATCCTGAGGAGTCGTGACGGTAAAAGGAGTGTCTTTCAGAAGCACAGCCAACTCTCGAATCTTCCCTTGGTTGTTGGTTGCCAGAAGCAGCTTACTTGGTGCGTCCATTACCTGATCATCTGAAGCTAGCGGTGCGGAGTTGGGTCTCCCCGACGGCGTCGGCCCGCAGTTGGGCCGGCGCCGTTCCAGGGTTCAATGAAGCGAATCTTGTCGCTACGGAGGAGGCAGCGGGGGTAGTCTCTATGTGGCCTCCTGCACGGCAAACTGGCTCAGCAGGCCCTCCACCGTGTCGCGGAAGCCGCTGTACTCCAGTTCGTTGTACGGGAGCATAGCAGCGCCGGACCAGCCCTGGTCTCGCATGGCCAGCGCCTTCTCCTGCGCCTTGGTGCGCACGTAGTCCCAGGCCGGGTTGTCGAAAATGTCTATTATATCGTCCGAAAAATATCCGTCTGCGTCCAGAGAGAAGCCCGCGCAGGTCACCAGAGGCAGGCAGTAGATGCCCGTAACCGGCGTGTTGAGCGGCACGGGCATGAGGGGCATGACGTGAGAGCCCCGCGCATCCCCGCCGATGTAGTGGGCCTTGGTGAAGGGCGACACCAACTCCTCCGGCGCGGGGAAAACTCCCTGGGTACGCACCAGAGCCACCGGGTCGTCCTTGCCGGTGTAGGCGCCGGCAATGTTGTGGAGACGCTGCGCAGAAACGGATACCGCCCGCTCGTCATAGGTGCGGGAGTAAATGCCGTCTATGCCGAACCGCTCGTTGTCCCGCAGGAGCATGGCAATCTTGTAGGAGTCCTCAGGAGCGTTCAGCTCGATGATGCTGTCGCCCTCCGTGTGGTCCATGTCGATGATGCGGAACTTGAATCCGCCGATCATCCTGGGGAGCATCAGCCCCGCGCAGTACATGGGATCGGCGAAGCCCAGGAAGAACGGTAGGTTGTAAGCCCCGGGGCCGCACTTGTCGGCGGCGAACATCAGGAAGGACTCGGCGGGGCGCACCCTGTTGGTCCTGACTGGATCGTGTTCAAACTCAACCTCGGCCACGGCAGGCCCAGCGCCCCGGATGTTCCCGGATGGGGCGTCCACCAGCAGGTCCTGACCCGCGCCGTACAAGCCGTACCTCTGAGCGATGGCCGTGCCCTCCAGGAAGGTCCTCCACGCAAACTGGTGGATGTCGTCGTTGTCTGCGCCGCGGGTGTGGGAGACAAGCATGGCTATGTCATCGCCCGTGTGGGACACAAAACCGTCAATGATCAGCTTGCTGTCTATGGCCGCTTGTACCGCCGCCCTGGTCGCATCCATCATCTTCGCGGACGGTTTAGTGTGGCCTCCAATGGAACCAACATCTGCCTTCAGTATGGACAAAGTGATTTTCATATATCCTCCCTCAAAATCGGGTCTAGTCCAGTATAGCAACCGCGACATACGAGGGTCAATAAACGGAGGTCTCAGACACCACTGACATATGTTGAGAATACTCACGATCTATGGCTCAGGCACAACCGACCGCATCCGGTGTCCTCGCCTCATCCATCCTGGCCAACCCTTGGAAGCCACCCAACCCAGAGTCAATGCCAATATCACGAAGACAAGCGTGGCAACAGCACCAGAGACGCCAATCCAAGAACCCCCCGTTGCTAAAGTAAAGGCATCTGGCACCATGGGGCCCCACGTCACAACTATCACTGCCAGCAACCAAAGTATAGCGTCTCGAAACTGAGTAGCCCAGCCGACTTGTTCTCTATACAGTAAGCCAAAACAATTGCACTCCAAATTCTGCTTACGTGCCATTGCAATTGCTACAACGGTCATAAAACAGGATAGCAGCGCCAACGCTACGAGCGCACCTTCTCGTGCACCATATCCGGTTATCAGGGCTAATCCAGAAAGTAGCTCAACGGGACCAATTGCCCAGCCAAATGCGATGGTCAGCGGTGCGGGCAGGATGCGATATCGTTGAACATCTGAAACTGTTCGGCGAGGCCCTAGAAGCTTGGGCAGACCAGATGTTAAGAATACTGCCCCCAAGAGTAGGCGAGCTACGAATACAACAAGGAGATTCATAGTTTATCCTGCAGAAGGCTAAGGATTCTTAGTGGTGATCACAGTCGGAGCTACTGCAGAGACTCTGCAATGCTGACTAGGACAGAATCGCCAAATATCGGGGCCCTAGATGCCTTCACGCACCCGTCAAACTCGAACATCTGTAAGGCAACCCAATCTCTCCCCGGCCAATCAACTATATGCCCTGATTTCCCATTTATCTCTACATCTCGTTGAGAGTCTTCTATGGATTGCCGAGACCCGGTTTCGCCTTCAGTGGGACGAACACCTCCTCCGAGGGTACACGTGGGCTGCTCTACCTCGAGCCAAGGAAAAGCGGAGTCTAGATGCGAATATGTCAGCGAAAATCTACATGGCTTGTACGGTCCGTCCACTTTATTCCTGTCTTTCTTCTCCTCAACCTCTACGTTGCTTAGAGTGAACCCCTCGGGCAGATATCCAGGCTCCCAAAGTCTTGACGACGTTCCACGAGCATCCTCCAGACTGATACTGCGAACGCGGGTTACTGTGCGACCCACGAGGTCAGCTTGCTCTCCAAATGTGATTATTTCAGCACGGGCTTCATCGGGTAACAAGAAATAGCCAAGACACACCTCCATTTCTGGAGACAATTCTACTTCCTGTGGCCCTTCCAAAGTCTCCAAGATCCATACATTCTGGACACCGGAACCTGTTGCTACTGTAGTCTCCGAATCACATGCTACAAGCGCGAACCATAACATGACGATTGTCACGCACGTTGATGATCCCACCGCCACTCTAGTTGGCATAATCGACATACCTATAATAGTGTCAGTCAATATGAGGAGAGTGACTCTGCGACCCTAATCAGTGAACTCTCGTCTAACGCGCTGGCAGGTCGTGACATAAAGTGATATACCCAACCGTCCTTCTCCAGAAAGAGCCTAATTGCCAAATCAGTGTCCCAACCTGAATTGGTGAGATCCCCATTGGCGTCATAGTCCGCGTACCACATGCCGCGGACTACTATCCCGGAAACTCCTCCAACACTCACCTCACTCCACGACCCGCTGGGAACCTTGGGACTTACGTCAAGTACTCTTACAACCGCTAGTTCTGCCACTGGCCTCTCAGCGACTGTATCTACCTCTGATTGGCTCATGTTTTCCATGGCTTCACTCCCGAGTAGCTCGGCAAGTTCATCTTGCGTGGGGAGGCGTTGATAATAGATATAAGGTTTCTCGCCGACTACTGAGGCGGCTCGCAATTGGTATCCTGCCGGTATGTATGTAGGTACCAAGATTTCTCCGTATTTATCCTTGAGTCCGTCCAAGGTAATATCTGGAATAGGGTTGGATAGTGGATTAGAAGGTGTCACACGATCCCTAAACTCTGGGGCTCCGACATCATTAGTGCTAATCACATCCACCATGACTAATCTCCTCCTAAAACTGAATTGTTACTTATTCCTGTCTAGCAGCAAGAGCAATACCTTCTTACGTACCAATCACAAACTTCGCTTGTACATCCGCAATAGCACGATCTAGTGTGCAATTCGAACGTCAAGTGCAGATAGACCTTGGGTGACCAGCCACCCCAGCAAGGGCCTCCACAGGCACCAGAACAATATGCTCCGGCCCACTCCTCACATGCAGATGAGCACTGACCAGAGGTGCAGGGACAGCCCTCATCTTCTTCCGCATATGCTACGTGCCTGCTGGCATTGAACGGCAAGTTTGGAAGTGGGGGTAGGAACTTTAGAACCACTGCCAAAGTCGCTCCTGCTAGAGAAGTGCGGAGAAAGCGGCGACGCGTCCACCCGGTTTCAAGTTGGTCATGCTCCTTTTCCGTGCCTTTGGCCTCAGATAAATCGGAAACTTCAATCAATTTAAGAGCCATGTCCTTTTCCCTTCACTTCAGTGATATTAGTAACATTATGCGCCACATCAGAAAATCTGTAAAGATTCTATCCCACACCAATTGGATGCTTGTCAATACCAAAATGATGGTATTTCCGGGGCAATTAATCGGTTACAACAAAACAGGGAGCACTGAAAAGAGGCTTCATACACGGGACTTTCAATTGACCGCTGCGGGTTGCCAGTCTGGACGGCCGACAAGCCCTGGATATAGAGGCTACGGTCGATACCGTTGCCGCGTTTATTACACTACCCGTTCGCCTGCTGCGCGAGATGGGCAAGCGCAGGTCTCTGCTGGCCGACGGGCGGCGGATAGAGGTGGATTATGGGGAGGCGAGGGCGACCGTTGACGGCGAGAGCGTGACGACCCTGGTGGTCTTTGGAGAGGACGATGCTCCCGCCCTGTTAGGCTCATATACCCTGGAAGGTCTGTCCCTGGCGGTGGACCCAGTCGAGCAGCGGCTGGTCCCCACACACCTAATCATGTATTAGCGCCGGCTAATCTCTTCTGCAGGCGGCACGCTTCAAGAACCAAGCAAGCGCGCCACTTCCTTTGCGCTGTAGGTGATGATTATGTCCGCCCCGGCGCGCTTGATTGCGGTCAGGACCTCCAGGGTGATTGCCGGGCCGTCGATCCAGCCGTTGGCGGAGGCGGCCTTGACCATCGAGTATTCACCGCTGACGTTGTACGCGACTATCGGATGATGGAATGTCTCCCTTGCCCGCGCGATGACGTCCAGGTAGGCCAGGGCCGGCTTGACCATAATCAGGTCGGCTCCCTCCTGAATGTCTGTTTCCATCTCCCGCAGGGCCTGCCGCACGTTTGCCGAATCCATCTGATAGCCGCGGCGATCCCCGAACTGGGGCGCGGACCCGGCCGCCTCCCTGAAGGGGCCATAGAAGGACGATGCGTACTTGGCGGAGTATGCCATGATGGGCATCAGGGAATGTCCACCTTCGTCAAGGGCGCGCCGTATCGCCGCCACCTGCCCGTCCATCATAGCCGAGGGCGCCACTATGTCCGCTCCGGCCTCCGCATGGGACAGGGCGACCCGCGCCAGTATCTCAAGGGTAGAGTCGTTATCCACGCGGTCATCCACTATCAGGCCGCAGTGGCCGTGGTCCGTGTATTCGCAGAGGCACACGTCCGTGATAACCAGGAGGTCGGGCGTGGCCTGCTTGATGACTCGAATGGCCTCCTGGACTATGCCCTGGGAGTCATAGGCTTCGGTCCCCTTAGGGTCTTTGTGCATTGGGATGCCGAAGAGCAGCACAGCAGGAATACCCAGCTGGGCTATCTCCGTAACCTCCTCCAGAAGCCGGTCCAGCGACAACTGGTAGACGTCAGGCATCGCCTCCACCGGCCTGGATACATCGCGGCCGTGGGTTATGAAGAGGGGATAAACCAGATCCACTATGGACAGGGAAGTCTCCTGCACCATAAGTCGCAGCGCGCCGGACTCTCGAAGCCGCCTTAGTCTGGATTGAGGAAAAGAGGCCATAGCTTCATCCTCCCTAATAGGAGAGGCGCTCGACCAGCGCATCCACCAGTCCGGCGGTAGTAGACTTCCGGGCCACAACGTCCACCTCAAGGCCGGCTTCCATTGCGGTTTGCGCAGTTATGGGGCCGATACAGGCCAGCTTCACACCCTTGAGCGGCGCGACATCACCTCCCAGGAGAGCTATCAGGTTGGTAACGGTGGAGGAGCTGGTGAATGTCACCACGTCCAGCTTGCCTCCCGACACCAAGTCCTGAATGGCCTGCCGGGACTCCTCCGGCACAACAGTCCGGTACACGGCGACATCGTCCACGCGGGCGCCACTCTCGGAAAGCCCGCCAAGCAGCACATCGCGGCCGACTTCGGCGCGCAGCAACAGGACTGATTTGCCGGCCAGGCCCGTCTCGCCGAGTCCCTTCACAATGGCCTCCGATACGGCCGTCTGCGGCACGTAGTCGGCTATAATGCCCCGTTCCCCAAGCGCGGCGGCTGTGGCAGAGCCGATGGCACACACCTTTGCGCCGCTGAAGGCGCGGGCGTCCATTCCCAGGTCCCGCAGCCTATTGAACGCCTGCGCCACGCCGTTGACGCTGGCAAAGATAACCCAGTCGTAGCTTGACAGTGATTTGAGGGCTGCGTCGAGCCTCTCAGTGTCTTCCACAGGCTCAACCTTTATCGTAGGTATCTCCACTGGATCCGCTCCCTGCTCCAGCAGCAGCTTGGACAGCGTCCCAGCCTGCTCTCGCGTCCTTGGCACGAGAACGCGCCTTCCAAGCAGCGGTCTTTCCTCGAACCACCCGATTCTGTCTCGCAGCTTAACCACCTGCCCAAAGACGGCCACCACGGGCGCCGCAAGACCGGCCCCTTTCCCCTTATCAACAATGTCCTCCAAGCATCCCGCAACGGTCTTCTGGTGTGGTTCGGTGCCCCACTGCACCAGGGCAGCCGGGGTCGACGGGTCCATTCCGTGCTCCATCAGCGCCCCGACAATGCCTGGCAGGTTCTCCC
The DNA here is from genome assembly GCA_965261605.1 of Dehalococcoidia bacterium. Lineage (GTDB taxonomy): Bacteria > Chloroflexota > Dehalococcoidia > Lucifugimonadales > UBA2985 > DAOUJW01. The sequence continues at coordinate 534,315 of OZ253466.1, forward strand.
AGCCCATGAGCACGGCAATGGTGCCGTTGCTTTCGGCCAAGCGCTTCCAGTCTACGGTTGATTCGCCCTTGGTCGGGTCCTCGCTGCCGCTGACGATGGTCACAGACGACGATACCCTGCGGTGGGTCAGTGGTATGCCGGCGTAGGCGGGCGCAGCTATGGCCGATGTAACGCCGGGGACAATCTCAAAGGGCACTCCGGCTTTCGCCAGGGCCTCCGCCTCCTCGCCACCACGCCCAAAGATGAATGGGTCGCCACCCTTCAGACGGACCACCCTTTTCCCCTCCAAGGCCTTTTCCACCATGAGTTGGTTTATCCCCTCCTGCGGCTCCCGGTGAAACCCCCTGGCCTTGCCCACGTCCAGCATCTCGGCGTCCGGAGAAGCCTCACCCAGCAGGCGCTGGTCGACCAGGCGGTCGTACAGCACGACCTGGGCTTCCCGCAGGCATTGCAGACCCTTTGCCGTTATCAGTCCCGGGTCTCCAGGCCCCGCTCCAACCAGGTATACCTTCCCCTGCTCGTTCAACTATCCTCGCCTTCCCGTAGTATTTCCGCGGCTCCGCCTGCGAGTAGCCTATCCGCCAGGGCGCGGCCCGCAGCGCCAGGGTCATCCGGGCTAAGGCTCATACGCTCCTTTATCATACGGTCTCCGTCCTCTGAAGCCGCCATCGCCACCATGACCAGCGCGTTGTTCTCCAGCGCTCCATAGGCTGATATGGGTACCTTGCAACCGCCGCCCATGCCCTCTACAAATGCTCGCTCGGCAGTGGCTGTTATTCTTGTCGACGGGTCTTCAATGCCGTGCAGCAACTCAAGCAGCTCCCTATCCCCGGAGCGAATCTCAACAGCCAAGGCCCCCTGGCCCGGCTCCGGGACCATCTCGAAGGGGTCGAAATACTGGGCCACGCGGTCCTCCATCCCAAGGCGGGCCAGACCGGCCGCAGCCAAGACTACTCCATCGTAGTCCTCTCCCAGGGCCTTTGCAGCGCGCGTCTCAACGTTGCCCCGGACAGGTTCAACTCGTATATCGCTTCTCATCGCCAGAAGCTGCACCGAGCGGCGCGGGCTGCTGGTCCCGATGACCGCCCCGGATTCCAAACCGGCGAGGGTACGGTCTCCCTTGCTCACCAGGACGTCCCTGGGGTCCTGCCTCTTGCATACCACGAGGACCGTGAGTCCCTCTGGAAGATCCACAGGCAGGTCCTTGAGGCTGTGGACGGCCATGTCTATCTGCTTGTCCAGCAGGGCCATCTCCAGGTCTTTGATAAAAATGCCCTTACCCAGCCTGGACAGAGGGGTCTCCGGCATCCGGTCGCCGGTTGTCCTGATGGTGACAACGCTGGTGGACGGCGGATTGCTCAGCCCATTCAGCGCCGACAGCACCTCATCGGTCTGTATAAGAGCCAGACGGCTTCCCCTGGTCCCAACCACTATTTTCATTTGCGCAGCTCAGTTTGGCGACTAGATAGGCGTAATAGTATCGTACCACATGTGGGAATGTGAGCCTGATTCGCTCCCCTCTCCGGATCGGGCGCCTTAAAGGGACGAATGAGCAGCATATGAGGTTCCGGCAAATCGCCCCAAGGCCGGCTTCAGGAGTTCTTGTCGTTCAGCCCGAACATCCTCTGGGCCGTCTCCATGTAGCCGGGATTCTCCTTGATGGTCGCAATCGGGTTGTGCAGCAACTTCTTGACTATGGACCGGCTCAGCGCCTCGATGCGGGCTGCGTCCTCGTCAGTGAGATTTGGCAACTGCTTCAGGGTCTTCTTGATCTCCCTGATACGAAGCGCCTCGGCGTGCTCCCTGAGCTGGGCTATCCCCGGGGCCACCCGCAGGGAGTCCCACCAATCGCCGAACTTGCCGACCTCCTGGTCTATGATCCTCTCAACCTGGGAGACCTCCTTCTCGCGCTCCAGCCTGTTGGCCCTGGAGACGCTCTGCAGGTCATCCATATCAAGCAGAGAGACGCCGGGCATCTCCCCGATTGCCGGATCAGCGTCCCGCGGCATCGCGATGTCCACCACCAAGAGAGGGTTGCCGTTTCGCTGCGACATCGCCCCGTCTACCATCTCGGTTGTGATCATTATGCCCTGGTAGTCGGTGGAGCTTACCACGATATCCACCTTGCCGAGCAGCTCCGGCAGAAGCTCCAACGGAGCGGCCTCCGCCTCAAGCTCCTGGGCCAGGTCCCGGGCGCGCTCAAGCGTACGATTGACCACCGTCATCCGTCCCACGCCGCGGTCCTTCATCGCCTTGGCGACCAGCTTGCCGGCTTCTCCGGCGCCGACCACCGCTACCTGACGGCGGCTCAGGTCCCCCAGGATGTCGCGAGCCGCCTCCACCGCCGCGGAGCTTATCGACAGAGCATTCTCGCCGATGCGCGTCTCCCGGCGTGCCCTCTTCCCCACCCTGAGCGCGTGGTGGAACACCTTGGATATCAGTCCATTGGCGCTCCCCTGGTTCACGGCGGAGCTGTAGGCGTCCCTCACCTGTCCCAACACCTGGGATTCGCCCAGTATCAGGGAGTCCAAGCCCGACGCGACTTCGAATAGGTGCCTGACGGCCTGTTCCTGCTCGTAGAAGGCCAGGTACCCCGAAAGCTCCTCTTCCGCCAAGGATGTCTTCCGGCTCAGCAGGGACGTGAAAGACTCCCGCACCCCGTTCGCCTCGGGAGCGACGGCGTACAGCTCGGTGCGGTTGCACGTAGATAGAATGACGGCGTTGTCCAGGGCGCCATTGAGCGTCTGCAGAGCATGAGGCAACTCCGCCCTGGTAAAGGCCGCCTTCTCCCTTACTGCTATGGGAGCCGTCTTGTGGCTCAGCCCAAGGGCAAATACCCTCATACGGCGGTCACCTTCGCCAGATGCGGGTCCTGCAACAGCGCCTCTTTCAGCGTGGCCTTTGCCGCGTCCCTGTCCCTGTAGAAGAGGTCGAGCAGTTCCTGGGTAAGGCACGCCTGCCAGTGGTCGGCATTAATCACGTTTCCCTCCCCTCGCAGCTCCCCGCGCACCTCTGCAAGCAACGGCGTCATGTCCGCGTAGTCCAGAGCGTGGCTGACCTCCAGCGTCTCCCGGAGCTTCCGCGCGAGTGCCGGGCTGAGGCCGGCGGTGGATATAGCTACCGTAACCTCTCCCTTTCTGACAACGGATGGCGCGATAAAGTTACACAGGTGGGTAACATCGGCTACGTTCAGCAGCACCCCGAGCCTCTCGGCCTCATCGGCTACCTTGCGATTGACAGTGTTGTCGTTGGTGGCCGCTATAACAACGAAGGCTCCCTCCAAGTCTCCTTCTTCGTATACGCGCTTCTCCAAGTGGATTACGCCGGTATCAGCCATATCCTGCACGTCTTCCGTGACATCAGGGCAAATCATCCGGATGTTGGCGCCGCACTCCAGAAGTGAGGCTATCTTGCCCTCGCCTATCTGACCTCCGCCGATGATCACGCACAGTCGATCCTTGACATCCAGGTATACGGGATAGTATGGGGCCATGGGTGTTCCACTCCTCTTAGACGAAGTATCTGACTCGTGTTTTCTTGTACTCTCTGGTGCTGTATATCAGCTGGTAGTCGGTGATCCCTGTGTTCTCGGAAATGTCACTGACGGCATCCAGGCACTGCTTCTTGCTGGTGCCGTGGATCATGGTGAAGTGAGTGTAGGGCCAGTCCGGGAATGTGGGGCGCTCGTAGCAGTGTGTGACCCAGGGGGATGTCGCCATTATACTGCCAACCTCCTCGGAGCGCTCTTCAGGAACTCGCCAGACCGCCATAGCGTTAGCCTTGAAGCCTGCCTTGCGGTGATGCAGCACGGCGCTGAACCGTCTCATCATCCCACGGCTCTTGAATGCGGTGGCCAGATCAAACAGCTCGGAGGGAGTCATGCCCAGGCGCTCGCTCATAGCATCGAATGGCCGCGGTATCAGAGAAATGTCTTCCTGAAGCTCTCTGATGGCCTGTATCTCGGCCTCCGTCACCTGCTCCGCCCGGTTCCACCCCTCTCCTCCGGTCTCATTGGTTTGGTTGTAGCCGTCCGGGCTGTAGTATTTGTGGGCGGCTCCCACCTCCTGCACCATATCAAAGTTGACCCCTATCTTGAAGAACCGGAGGGTGGGCATTATGCGGCACGACTCCGCGCCCGTACGCTTCGCCATATCCTCCACCGTCTCCTCCAGATCTTCGTATGGGGGTACGGCCAGGGTGAACCAGAGGTTGAACTGGCCCGTGCGGCCGTAGTTGTGGCTCACTCCGGGGTGCTTATTGATGACCTTGGCGCTCTTGTCCAGGCTGTCCGGTGGAAAGCGCATAGCCACGAGGGTGGTCTTGTACCCCAATCGCCTGGTGTCAAAGATGGCGCTTATCTGCCGGACAATGTTGACCTTCTTGAGCTTCCCGGTCCTTTCTATCGCCTCCTGCTCGGAAATCTCCAACTGCTCCCCCAGGCAGGCAAAGGGCTCTTCGGTCAGCGGGAAGCCCGTCTGGATGATGTTTAGAAGTTGACGGTCTGTCAGGTCCATTTCGACCTTGGCTGCCATTATGTCTCCTTGATTTGCTGCTCTGAATTGGTCGATAGCCTGGAGTCGTAGCAGGAGGCCATCGACAGCAGCATCTGGTCTGCAAGCAGGTTCACGGAGCGCCACAGCTGCGCAGGCTCCCCCGATGCTCCAGAGCCGCCACCAAGGACGGTCTCCAGGAGGAAGGTCCGGAAGAACACAAAAGCCTCCAGCGCGTCCCGCAAGGACGTGCCCTGCCTGGTCATCTCGGCCCCGTACTCTTCGCCGATAAGCCGCGCCTCCTCTATCAGATCTGCCCGCATCCTGTGCTGAGTCGAGTAATCTGCGGCAATGGAGAGGAGCTTCCTGCCCAAAAAGCGCATCCGGGAGCGGGTATCATCGTCCATGGACTGGTACCAGTGCTGAGATGAGGTCTGACTGCTCCGGAGCCTGCGCCTCACCCTCTGAATTGCGGTATCCGTCCAGCGAGGCTCCTTGCCGTTCTTGGCCGGCTCGCTGCTGCTGGCGATGAGAGAGCGAACGGCCTCCGCGGAGAACCGGCGGTGTCCACCCGGGGTTCTGTACGCTCGTATGCGGCCACTGTCGGCCCACTGGCGCAGCGTGGTCTCGCTTACCTCAAGGAGGCTGCACGCCTCTCCCAGTGACATCCAGCGCTTTGTTTGTCTGCTAGTGGTTGTGGCCATGAGTAGCAAAATCTATGGAAATCTTAAGATGTGTCAACCCTCTCGATGTCGCCACCAGAGATTAGTATATTGCATAGTGAAAGTCAACACTACTACGCACACCGCTCGCATGGTTCGACAGGCTCACCATGAGCGGGAACGCTTCGTACTTCAATCACGGCCTCGACTACTCTGACGCCTCCTCTATGATCCGGTAGCTGCTGGTCAGCTTGCACTCGCTGTTCAGGCTGGCAGCTACGGAGCAGTACCTGGTCTCCGATAACTCTATGGCCCGGCTGATTGACTTCTCGTTCAGGCTGCTGCCCCTGAGGATGTACTCCATGTGAATCTCCTCGTAACCCCAGGGCGCCTCCGGCTTCTGCTTGCCCGTGACATTGATCTCCAGTCCCGTTACGGCCTGCCGCTGCTTCAGCGAGATAGCTGCCACGTCAACTCCGGCGCATCCGGCCAGGGCCGCCAGCAGCAGGGCGGGAGGCTTGAACCCATCAAAGGGCGCGCCGTCCTCTGACGGAGCGTCGCTTGTCACCGTGTGGCCGAGTCCGTCGCCGGCTGAGAACTTCATCCCTCCCTGCCATGTGCTGCTTACCGAGATTGTCGTCTGATCTGGCATCGTCATCTCCTGCGTGTTTCGTGTTTTCCGTATCCTAGCACGCAGCGAATCGACGGGCTACCGCCCCTCTAACCGATGCCCTTCTAACATCCCCCGTCCTGCCCTATACTCTTGTGCATATAGACTTGGAAAGGATCGCCTTCTGCCCATAATGGCCGGCCACTTTCAGGTTCACGCCGTAGATGGACGCGCCCGCACCGGGGTACTTCAGACTGCCCACGGTGCGGTCGAGACGCCCGCGTTCATGCCGGTGGCTACTCTGGGTTCTGTGAAGGCCCTCGCCCCGGACGACCTGTCGTCGCTGGGAGCCAACATTCTCCTCTCCAACACCTACCACCTGATGCTCAGGCCGGGCATCAAGCTGGTCAGCGATATGGGCGACCTCCACTCTTTCATGGGATGGGACGGCCCAATTCTCACTGACAGCGGCGGGTTCCAGACCTTCAGTCTGAGCCGGCTCAAGAGGATCTCAGAAGATGGCGTACTCTTCCAGTCGCACATCGACGGCAGTGAGCACTTCCTCTCGCCCGAGGCGGCCGTGGAATACCAGGGTCTCCTGGGAGCCGACATCGCTATGGTCCTGGACGAGTGCTCTCCCCACAACGCAGACGAGGCCGAGTTGCGCCGGGCAATGGACAGGACCCATCGCTGGGCCGGACGATCCAAGGAGAGCCACCGCCGGCCGGGGCAGCAATTGTTCGCTATTGTACAGGGCGGGGTGTCGCCCGATATGCGACTAGAGTCCGCCGCCTCCCTGACGCCAATGGACTTCGACGGGTACGCCGTCGGGGGGTTGAGCGTAGGTGAGCCCAAGGCAGATATGTACGAGATAGTGTCGCTGATGGGAGAGACGCTGCCGGCGGGCAAACCGCGCTATCTGATGGGCGTAGGCTCCCCGGAAGACCTGGTGGAGTGCATTGCCCGTGGAATGGATATGTTCGATTGCTCCCTGCCGACCAGGGTCGCCCGCAACGGCAGTATTCTCACCAACCGCGGGCGGCTGAACTTGATCAACGCTTCCTACCGGGAGCAAAACGGCCCCCTGGACGCGGACTGCGACTGCTACGCCTGCCGGAGCTTCTCAGCCGCCTACCTGCACCACCTCTTCAGGTCAAAGGAGCTTCTGGCCTACCGCCTGGCCTCCATTCACAACCTGAGGTTTCTCATGCGGCTGATGGAAGACGCTCGCCGCGCCATCACCGAGGGCAGCTTTGGCGCTTTCCGGGAGCGTTTCATCGGCGGATACAGGACCACCGACGAAGAGGTCAGACGTCTCCAGAAAGACAAGTGGCTTGAGGCCCGCCGCAGGGGCGAGTCCCAAGCCACCGAAAGCTAAATCCAACTGGTCTGCTAAGAGGCGCCGCCGGCAACCGCCGGCACGATGCTCACCTCGTCGCCTGTGTTGATGCCGGTGTTCAGGCCCTCCAGAAACCGCACGTCCTCTCCGTTGACGTAGATGTTCACAAAGTGGCGCAAGTCGCCCGTCTCGTCACACAGCCTCTCCCTGATGCCCGGGTACTGCTCCTCCAGGGAGTCTATTATCTTGGCCAGTGTGTCGCCATCCGCCGAGGCCTTATCCTGGCCGTTGGTTGCCCGGCGCAAAGGTGTGGGAATACGGACCACTACACTCATTTTGTTAACCTCCTGCGTCCTTAGCGCGAGCGGTCGTCAATGCCGCTCCGTTATCTCTTCGTCGATGTCAAACTATGTGAGCCTTCTGCGACGCTGCCGCCATCAGCTCTCCACAACGTCCCCGCTCACCAGGTCAACTCTGACTCCCATTGAGTTGACCCAGTCCAGCCCCCTCTCAATCTCCTCCTCGTCTCCCTCCAACTCCAGTATGACCCAGCCCACGTCCTCCCGGACGTCCGCCCTGCGGATGTTGGTCACCAAGCGGAAGTTCTGTCCAAGGTCGTAGATGACCGGTTGGGTTATCAAGCCCATTGGAAAGGTGAATTTGGCCCGCCGCTTCGGCATTATCTACTCCTCCAACGAAAAGCTGTTAGCATTTGGGCTTCTACGACCTCACGCTTATCGTCTCTTCAAAGGAAGCGAAAGTGGGCTTGATAAGCACCGGCCCCGCCGCGTCCTGCACCACCTCCTGGGTCTTGTAGCCGTTGCCGGTTATGAAGGCGACCGTGGTCTCCGAGGGCTTTATCTGCCCCATCTCGACCAGACGCTTCAGCGCAGCCACTACCACACCTCCCGCAGGTTCCGTGAAAATCCCCTCCGTCTGCGCCAGAAGCTTTATGCCCTCCACCACCTCCTCCTCGGGAACGGCGTAAGCATATCCTTTGGACTCATCTATCACCTTGAGGGCATAGTAGCCGTCGGCGGGGTTGCCGATGGCCAGGGACTTGGCGATCGTATTCGGCTTCACGGGCCGTATAGCGAAGTCGTTGGCCTCGAAGGCCGTCACCACAGGCGAGCATCCGGCGGCCTGCGACGCGAACATCCGAGTGTTCACGGGGCCAATCAGTCCCAGATCCGAGAACTCGTTCAGGCCCTTCCATATCTTGGTGAGCAGAGACCCGGATGCCACCGGCACCACGCAGTTGTCGGGCGCTCTCCACCCCAGCTGCTCTGCTACCTCGTAACCGAGCGTCTTACTGCCCTCGGCGTAGTACGGACGCATATTGATGTTGACGAAGGCCCAGTTGTAGTTGTCCGAAAGCTCGCTGCACAGCCGGTTAACATCGTCGTAGCTGCCGTCAACGGCTATCAGCGTCGGGCCGTAGACCGCAGCCCCAATGATCTTCCCGCTCTCCAGGTCCGCCGGGATAAACACGAAGGCCCGCATCCCTGCCCTGGCGGCATGGGCGGCCACTGACCCGGCCAAGTTACCGGTGGAAGCGCAGGCCAGGGTGTCAAAGCCGAACTCCAGGGCTTTGGTGCTAGCCACCGCAACCACGCGGTCCTTGAAGGAGAAGGAGGGATTCACGGTATCGTTCTTGATGTACAGCTCGTCCAGACCCAGGACGCGAGCCAGGTTCTTGGATTTGATGAGGGGGGTAAACCCGGCGTTGATATCGACGGCGTTCTCGGCGTCCGCCGGTAGCAGGTCGTGGTATCGCCATATGCTGTGTGGACCCTGTGAGATCCTCTCCCGGCTCACCACACGCGCTATGGCTTCGTAGTCGTAGGTGACCTCCAGGGGACCGAAGCAGAAGTCACACACATTGAGGGGCTCCGCGGGGTACTCGCGGCCGCACTCCTTGCAGAATAGGCCCTTTATATTAGACACCGGTTGAAGTTTCTCCCCAGTCCATCTTAATCCGCCTAGCGCAGAGGCACAGCCTCCCAGCCTAAGACTGCGACTGATGTTACAAGAGGCGCTCTGGAGTTGTCAAGGAGAGGCGGGCTTTGACCCAAAACCCCTAGACCGCAAGGGATTTTAGGTCAAGTACCGAATCCTGACCCAAAATCCCCCTCGGCGTGAAGTCGGGGCCGATTCCCAACTGGTACATCGCCTTGATGACCACGCAGATGTTGTGACACAGGACCCGCATCAGGGTCTCGTTGACCTGAGCCGGGCCAGACTTGGACAACAGGGTCTCGCCTCCAAACTTGGCCTTTATCATGTAGAAGGTGGTCTCCACATTCGACCGCTTGTGATAGTGCTGGAGGAAGTCGGCCTGTTGCAGGGTGAAGTAGTGGAATAGCTGTTCCCAAAGAGCGTCGGGCTTCCGCTTGTCGCGCTTGGATGGCCTTGCCACAGAGCCAGCCCTGAACGGGATGTAGGGAACGCCGCCAACGTCGGCGACCGCGTGGAGGTTATTGCGGCTCAGATATGCCTTGTCCGCCGACACTTCCTGAATCTCGAAGTTCTCGGCGGTGGTGCGTACCAACTCCTCGAAGAACCGAACATCGGCGGACTCCGAGGCCGTGCAGTCGGCCGCCGTGACGATGTTGGTCTTGACCCCGCATATTAGGTGGAGCTTCGCCCACTTGACCTTCTTCTTGGTCTCCCCGTGCTTGTGGTCGAACCAGCGATTGTTGGAAGTCGAGGCGAAGCCGGAGGAGTCCACCGCGAAGTCTGTCTCGATAGCCCGCAACGGCAACGCGCTCTGCTGAATCAACTCCCGTAGCAGGGGAGTCATGTTAGGCTCTGCGAGGTAGCGGATCGCACTGGACTTGGAAGGTACTTTGCCCATCAAGCCGTCGTCCTCGGCGCGGCGCAGGTGAGACATGGCCCTGCGAATGGACTGCCCAGCGTAGACCTTCAGGCCAAGGCCGTACACAACATCAGTGAGGGGAAGGGCGGGCCTTCCCGGGGCCCTTGGCTCTCGCGGAGGCTGTGGGATGGTGTCGCACAGCGACCGGAGCAGTTGGCCGAAGTGCCTGCCCTCGTTCTCCTGGGCGGCGTTGTAGCTAGGCCAGTGTTGCCCATACTGCACCCTGATGGTCTGGGCCTCTATCGCTGTGCCGTCCGCCCGCTCTTCCCGCTCAAGTGTAATCTGGACGGCGTAGACGTGCTTGCACGGCTGTTGACGTTCCTCAAAGTCCGGGCAGGTGCAGTATGCGCCGTACTCCAGGTTGACTAGGTAGGAGCCACTGCGGGACTGAGACGGGACTTTGTAGCCAAACTTGTCCTCGCGTATGTTGGCGAGGGCGGCGATTGCCAGTCCTCGCAGTTGGCGTCCCTGGTCGCCGTCGTCCGGGTCTCCGGGGCCAAGGGCTGTAGGCATAAGTGATTCCTTCCTCATCATCGCTCCCTTCTCTTACTGCATAAGTATTACTTTAGAAGTATAGCCTTCAACAATAGACTTGTCAAGAAATCTAAGTTATACTCAGCGTAGGTCTAAGCAAGGGAGAGATGAAAACTATGGTTGTTGCCAAAAAGCCGGGCATCTTCAAGATAGACGCCTACCGATGCCGTTGCGGCCACGAGTGGGTGAACAGGAGCTTACGAGACATATCGCGGCCGAAGATGTGCCCCAAGTGCAAGACCGTCAATTGGGATAGACCCAAACGCCCGATGAAACCCAGGGAGCCACAGGAGGCAGTAGCGTCAGGAAGGGTGATGCCATAGAGAGAACGCTAAAGCCGTAGAAAACCAACAGCCCCGTCAGTTATAGGGTAAGCTGATGGGGCTGTTGACTTAGTTCCTCACTCCCAGCGCAGGTGGTGACTGCAAGAGGGAAAGGGAACAGGGCTGTCCAAGCCAGGTCCTATGTTACGCTGCGCGCCCAGCTCAGCGCAACCCCTGGGAGTCCCTGCCCCTTTCCCCCTGCAAGCCTTCGCTGATGAGTGGGGGGAAAGGGGTTTGTTATGGGGATGCGACGCCCACGTCATCCGGGGAGCGCGCCGAGTCTATCCGGCCGGCCGCCCAAGCGGCCGAAAAGCCGTGCAAAGCGCGCCACGCGGGTTGCTCCTTATTGTTCGGCAATCAGGGAGACCCCGTTGGTCTACCACCTGTATCGAGAGTGCCCCATAGGGAGCCGTATCGAATCTAAGACCAGTGGCCTACTGATTGATTATGAGCGGTATCGCCGTTGTCGCCTCTGTGCCAAGATAGAGTTGTACGACGACGACCTGCGGGTAGTCGTCAGCAAAAGTTCTGCGTGACACGTAGACCTTCTCATCCAAGAGGCCCCCGACATTGCGGGGGCCTCTTGCTATAGCTGGAGCGTTCCTTCCCTAGTGGGGGTTTTCAACCCTTGAAGTTGAGGGTATACCAAGTGTAGTCGTCTATCTCATCTCCATAGAAGAAAGAGCCAGTGACGAAATACTGATAGGTGTCTCCCGGCAACTCCGCCTCCACGGTCCACATCCCACCGCTTTCTGTCCATTTGGAGGCAGTTATGACAGGTACTCCCTGGTTCCGTAGGTCGCTAGCGTAACCGGGCTGGGCTATTATCAGCACCTCTTCCCAATCCTTGTAAATTGTTACCCACGCCAATCCCAATTCGCCAGCCAGTAGAGGACTTTGGAAGAAGAACGTCTTGCCCACCATTCCCCAATTGCCTGAAACGCTGGCAGACTCCTCCTGAGACTCAGCGAGCGTCTGTCTCAGGGCAGAGATTTCACCTTCCTTCTGGTTCAACTGACCCCGAAGCGACCCGTTATCGAGTTGGGCGGATTCGAGTTGCACTTGCAGTGTGGACTCCTGTCCGGTGGCCTGAGCGAGTTGGCTACTCGCGCTATCAAGTCTATTCTGCAAGGTGGTGCGGGTCCTTTCGCTCTCCAGCAGGTCACGCTCCAATTCGGTGTTCGTCGATTGAAGCTCCGACAAGGTATCCCCAAGGTCGGCCACCGTTCCCTGAGATTCTTCAACGCGCTCGGTCAGCAATGTGACCTGCGCCTCCGCAACCGCTTTCTCATTGGTGAGGGTCGTCTTCTCGCTCAGCAACATCTCCTGGGCTTCTTGAGTCTCCTCGAGATCCAACGTCGCTTCCTCAAGATTCTCTTGTGAGGATTGCAGCGTCGCCTCCACGTCACTCAAAGACGTTTGGAGGTCTTCAGAGGCGGCTTGCTCTTGTGCCAGAGAGTCCTTTGACTCCGCTATCTGTTCCTCTAGGGCGGATGCGTCCTGTCGGAACGAGAAGGCGAGGAAGCCGAGGACGGCAACGAGGGCGAGGGCAACTAACACTACGATGATGGTGACGGGGCTGGTGTTCCTAGACGCGGCGGGGTGGGGTACTTCCATTGGTGCCTCCTATAACCTAGCCGGTGTAGATTGAGGGGGCTTCACAAATGGGAACCCCCTTGCGGCAGGCTCAGTACACTCGGCGAAGAGCACCAGACCTTACTTATGCGCCTCAAGGGGGCACGAGCGTCTGAGCCTTGAACGCAAATAGCAAGGTCTATCCCTCCATAGAGAAATAGATATATCCTCCGAGACTCCTCGCCGAGTCCTAGCGATGGTAACACAATGAGATTTTGGGTCAAGAGGCTCGATTTTGGGTCAGGCGGGGGTTTTGGGTCAAAGCCAGGAGAGGCGAGCCATTTCAACCTCGTCCGGCCCAACGTGTCTACGAGCCCGGGTCTGACAAAGCGAAATACTACCGCGAGACCCTTCTCTTCATAGTTATGTTCCAATACCTATAACTGCCTCTGAATCTGTGGTACAACTACCGGGACGGTCACATGAAGGTCGAACTCGGCAATGGCTATGTACTGGAGGACTGGGATACTGCGTGGGTTCGCGGAGACCAGGAACGATTCATCACTCTCGCGGATGACTACGACATTTGGGTGAATCTGAGCGATAAATTCCCCCACCCTTACACAAGGGCAGATGCCGAGGCTTGGGTAGCGCTCCAGTCCAGCCGTGACCCAGTGGAGCACTTCGCCATATGCGACACCGCAGGGCCCATCGGAGGCATCGGCCGCTGGACACGAGAGGGTGACTTACGGCACTCAGCTGAGTTAGGCTACTGGCTGGGCAAGCCGTTCTGGCGGCGCGGCATCACGACAGCCGCTGCGCAGGTGGTGACAGCCTACGGCTTTGAGAGACTCGGCCTCATCCGCATTGACGCGTTGGTTCGAACGGACAACGCCGCCTCCGTGCGAGTGTTGGAGAAGGTGGGTTACCAACGAGAGGGGCTACTCCGCCGAGCCATACTACAGGATGGAGTGCCCGTCGACCATTTGCTTTACGCTATCCTGCTTGAGGACTGATTGTCCCTCTGGGTCAACCACAACACACGGCGCGTATCCTGCGAGCAAAAGAGCCCTTGACAGGTGTGCTTAGATGGCTCAGTATTCTGGTAAGACTCGGTAACAACATGAGGTGAGTATGCCGCGAACAACCAGGACCATCACATTCTCCCTGCCTCCGGAGATGGCGGAGCGGGTTGACGAGGTGATGAAGCAGCAGGGACGCACCAGAAGCGAGGTCCTGCGAGAAGCGCTGCTACGGTACATTGAAGAGTGCGAGTGGAAGGAGTTGCTCAGCTACGGGGAGCAACGAGCCAGGGATCGGGGCGTTGGGCCCGGTGACGTGATTCCCTTGGTGGAAGAATACCGAGCTGAGGTCGACTCCACGCGGGCATGAGGGTGGTCCTAGACACCAACGTCATCGTCTCTGGCCTGAATTTCCCTGGCAACGAGCGCCTTGTCCTCGAACTGGCTCGCAGAGGGCGTTTTGACCTCTGCCTTTCCCCGTTCATCCTGGAGGAGGTTGCCGGGGTCCTGGCGCACAAGTTCGGCTGGGACGAGGAGCGGTTGTCCAAAGCTCTCCAAATGCTGCGAGATGCGGCCACCATCATTGAGCCTCAACGACGCCCATCAGTGATCGAGGGTAACCAAGCTGACAACCGCATCCTGGAGTGCGCGGTCGAGGCCTCCGCAGACTACCTGATCACCGGAGACCGGCGGCATCTCTTGCCCCTTGGGGAGCACTTGGGCGTTAGGATACTCAATGCTCCCCTTTTCTTGTCAGCGTTGGAGGGCTGAAGCCGCGCCCCCTACCACTCCCGCAGCACCAACACAGACCGGCCCCCTACCCCCTCAGTCCCTTGAGCCGGACCGCCGCCCGCCTCTTGAGGGTCTGGCTGCTCGAGTCAACCTCTATACCAACCGACGCCAGGACAGTACGGCCAAGCACCGGCTCCACATCTTGATCTCCAAACCTGAGAGTTGCGCCAGCGAAATCACCCATGAACTCCACCTGCGCCGTAGTAATGTCGAAGCTGACAGACTTGCCATCGGCGAGAACGTAGTTGCGCTGTCCTTTGGGAACCAGGCCAATGGCTTCCAGGTGCGGCCTGGGAACCATGCAGTCTGTGGCGCCAGTATCCACCAGGAAAAGGCCGTCCCACGTCCGGTCAGGCTCAGCCATATTGCGAATGGTAACGGTTACGTATGTCGCTCCCATTTCTGGTCCTCCATTCTCATTTGCACCCGGCCCAACTGCTCGCCCCCTACCCTTCCCGCAGCATACGACGGAGGACGGTGTGCAGCACGCCCCCGTTGCGGTAGTAGTCCACCTCCACCTGCGTGTCGATGCGGGATAGGGCGATGAACTCGAATGCGCTGCCGTCCTCCCGGACCACCTTGACCTGTATGTCCTGCCCCGGCTGGAGACCCTGGGTGATGCCAATGATGTCAAAAGTCTCGCGGCCCGTAAGACCCAGGCTCGCCGCGCTGTCTCCCGGCTTGAACTGCAGCGGAAGCACGCCCATGCCTATAAGATTGCTTCGATGTATGCGCTCGTAGCTCTCGGCGATGGCCGCCTTCACGCCCAGCAGGATGGGGCCTTTGGCTGCCCAGTCCCGCGAGCTGCCGGCGCCGTACTCCCTGCCGGCGATGACTATGGTCGGGATGTCTGCGGCCTGGTACTTCTCCCCCGCCTCGTAGATGCTGGTGGTCTCGTTCTCCGGGTAGTAGATAGTCCAGTCGCCCTCCATGTCGGGAGTCAGAGCGTTCCGCAGGCGGACGTTGCCGAAGGTGCCGCGGATCATCACCTCGTGGTTGCCGCGGCGTGCGCCGAAGGTGTTGAAGTCGCGCTGCTGCACGCCCTTGTCGACCAGGAACTGCCCGGCCGGCCTGGTCAGGGGTATCGCGCCGGCAGGCGAGATGTGGTCCGTGGTGATGGAATCGCCCAGCATCACAAGAACGCGAGCGCCCGTGATGTCCGTGGGCTCATCGATGTCGCCGCTGAAGTCTTTGAAGAAGGGCACCTCCTGGATGTAGGTGGAGTCCTCGTCCCAGAGGTACAGAGCGCCCTCCGGCACCGGCAGACTGTTCCACTCATCCGGCCCGACTGAGACGTTGCCGTACCGCTCCTTGAACATCTCCGGGTTGAGGGAACTGGAGACGGTCTCTCGAATCTCCGCCTGGCTGGGCCAGATGTCCTGCAGGTAGACGGGATTGCCGTCGCGGTCCTGTCCGATCGGGTCCGTGGTGAGGTCGATGTCCACGGTTCCGGCCAGGGCGTAGGCCACCACCAGCATGGGCGAGGCCAGGTAGTTGGCCTTCACATCCGCGTGCACCCGGCCTTCGAAGTTGCGGTTGCCGCTCAGAACGGCGGCGACTGCCAGGTCGCCCTCCCTGATGGCATCGGAGACTGGCTCAGGCAGCGGGCCGCTGTTGCCGATGCACGTGGTGCAGCCGTATCCGACGTTGTGGAACCCCAGGTCCTCCAGGTACGGTGTCAGGCCGGCGGAGTCCATGTAGTCGGTGACCACCTGGGAGCCGGGCGCCATGCTGGTCTTCACCCAGGGCTTCCTGGTCAGGCCGCGTTCTACGGCCTTCTTCGCCAGCAGCCCGGATCCCACCATCACCGACGGGTTGGAGGTGTTGGTGCAGCTTGTGATGGCAGCTATAACCACCTTCCCGTTCTCCAGCGACTCCTCCTGACCGTCCAGGGTCAGCGTAGCAGAGCCGCCCTGCTCTCCGAAGTTGGAGTGGAAGGCATCTCTCATATCGCTCAGGACCACACGGTCCTGGGGCCTCTTTGGACCGGCCAGGCTCGGTATAACTTCGCCCATGTCCAGCTCCAGGGAATCTGTGTACACAGGGTCGGGAGTGTCGTCGGTGCGGAAGATGCCCTGCGCCTTTGCGTATCGCTCCACCAGCTCCACCTGGTCTGCGTCCCGGCCGGTGCCTCGCAGGTATTCCAGGGTAACAGCGTCGATTGGGAAGAATCCGCACGTCGCTCCGTACTCAGGAGACATGTTGGCGATGGTCGCCCTGTCCGGCAGAGGCAGGTTGCTCAGCCCGCTGCCGTAAAACTCCACGAATTTTTCGACGACGCCCTTCTCCCTAAGGATCTGTGTCACCGTCAGCACCAGGTCTGTGGCCGTGACGCCCTCCCGCAGGGCGCCAGTCAGCTTGACGCCGATGACCTCCGGAAGCTGCAAATAGTAGGGCTGGCCCAGCAGCACAGCCTCCGCCTCGATGCCTCCGACGCCCCAGCCCAGGACGCTCAGCCCGTTGATCATGGTGGTGTGGGAGTCCGTCCCCACCACCGTATCGGGGAAAGCCATCAAGCCGGCATCCGACTCGCGGGTCGTAATAACCTTGGCCAGATATTCAAGGTTGACCTGGTGGACTATGCCCGTCCCGGGCGGCACCACCGAGAAGTTATCGAAGGCCTTCTGCGCCCAGCGGAGGAATGTGTACCGCTCCGTGTTGCGCTCGAACTCCCGCTCAACGTTGAGCTGGAATGCGGTGGGAACGCCAAAGAAGTCGACCTGCACTGAATGGTCTATCACCAGGTCCACCGGCACGATGGGGTTGACCTTGTTGTGGTCGCCGCCTGACCTGGCAATGGCGGATCGCATGGCCGCCAGATCCACGACGGCCGGCACACCCGTGAAGTCCTGCATGAGCACACGGGACGGCATGAATGGGAACTCCCGGGACGACTGCACCTTCGGCTCCCAGCTGGCGACCGCCATCACGTCCTCTTCCGTGACCAGGTAGCCGTCCAGGTTGCGTAGGGCGTTCTCCAGCAACACGCGGATGGAGAAGGGCAACCTCGAAAGGTTGACCAGTCCCTCTTCCTCCAGCGCCGTAAGCCGCGAGTAGCCCACACTCCCCTGCGCGGTCTCCAGTGTAGAGTGTGCTTTCTGTTGAAGGTTCTGTGTGCTCATATTTGCGAATTCTCCCTATAGAGTGGTCTCTGTTGACGTGTTAAGATTATGCCACAGGCCGGGTAAGTATGCCAGAGCAGAGGGCGCGAACCACCCGCCCTGGTGTCCGTCATTCCCGACCCCGTATCGGGGTACGGAGCCTGCCCCGCACTTGATGCGGGGGCAAGCCCCGGTCGGGAATCCAAGGGACGGGGCGGTAGGAGAACCACATAGGAGAACTCAATATGCCGGAGACGCCGCCGAGAATGGTCGTTCTCACGGAGTCAGACCTGGACTTCGTCGTGAGTGAGGCCGCCCAGGGATCCACAGACACGGACCGCCTCAAGCTCCTCATAGAGGAGGACGAGCAGTTCCGCGCGGCCATCCTTGGGGACGAGAAGGTGTTCCAGCGGCTAATGGCTGACGAGGTGACGTTTCTGAAGGTCTCCCCCGCCCTCTACTTTGAGGTGCTGCTCAGACAGGCCCTCCGGGACCTTGAGACAGCCGGCTACACCGTGGAGCGGGACGGGAGGGCTTACCTCCCAGTCTTCGACACCCCGGAGGTCGTCAGGTTCCTTTCCATTCAGGGCGTGCTGGACTACCTGGCCCACATGCTCGCCTCCTTCAACCGTATCAACAGCTACGCAGTGCCCGTGCGAATCCGGCGCGGTATCCGCAGGCGAGTTGTATACAACGACATGGACATCGACAGCCTGGTGCGCCTTTGCGCCACCGCCGACTGGGAGCAGCGTTTCGGTTACTACAAGCGCGTCGCCGACGTCTGTCTCTTCATCTCCGGCGTCTTCCCTGACTACGCATCGCCTGCTATGCGGTACTCCGTCCCCAACCGGATGCGCACCGCCGTGTCGGACAGGACGCGGCGCAGCCTGTCGGACTACGAGGTCCAGGGCAGTCAGTTCTACGGTCTGGCTGAAGAGCACGACTCCGCTCAACACCTGGGACTGTCCGGGGTGTTCCGCCTGCTCAGAGACCACTTCGCGACGGCCCGCAAGCCCCTGAGCTTCATCGCCTCCCACTACCTTCATGGCAGCAGGGGCCTGCTGTTTGGCGCCCCGTCCTCCTGAATAGGCTGGCAACCCGCTGTATGTTCTGGTAGACTCGCTTAGTTCGCCCGCGCGCCCGGCTTCCGCGTGCGAGCGCGTTAGCCGAATCACCTGAGATGATAAGGAGTAGCCATGCCCAAGCAGTACAGCGCACCGCCGCCAATGTCCATCGACCCCAACGCAAAGATCACCGCTACCATGCACACCAGCAGCGGAGCAATCGTCTTCGAGATGTTCCCGTCTGAAGCGCCCAATACGGTGAACAACTTTGTGTTCCTGGCCCGGGAGGGCTTCTACGACGGCGTGATATTCCACCGCATCATCAAGGGGTTTATGTGCCAGAGCGGCGACCCGGAGGGCACCGGCATGGGCGGGCCTGGGTACAGCTTTGCGGACGAGCCGGTCACTCGGGACTATCTGCCCGGCACCCTGGCGATGGCCAACGCCGGGCCCAACACCAACGGCAGCCAGTTCTTTGTGGTGCACCAGCAGGCCGGCCTCCCCAAGAACTACACCATCTTCGGACAGGCCGTGGAGGGGCTGGACGTTGTGGACGCCCTGGCTAACACCGCCGTCACCACGTCCAACACGGGGGAGCGCTCAAAGCCCGTAGAGCCGCCTACCATAGAGCGCATCGAGATATCGGAGGCGTAGCGCTAGCGCTTAACCTGACTGAAGTGTGTTAGCCTGAGCAGAACGGCAGGCCGCCCAAGTTTGAACTGTCCATATCCAACTGGTCTTGCAAACTGGTTGGTATGCACCCGCTCAACTCGTTCTCATCGAGGTGCAGGCGTCTCAAATTGATGAGGTTGCCCAACTCGAGCGGTATCTCGCCACTCAACTGGTTGCCATTGAGTGACAGCCTTTCCAGGCTAACGAGCTTGCCCAACTCCGGCGGTATCTCTCCGCTCAAATCGTTACCAGAGAGGCCAAGCACTGTCAGCTTGTAGAGGTTGCTCAACTCCAACGGTATCTCGCCACTCAACTGGTTTTGGCTGAGGACCAGCGTTTCCAGGTTGTGTAGGCTGCCCAGCTCCGGCGGGATCTCCCCGCTCAACTGGTTCCCCCAGAGTTCCAGTCTTTCCAGGTTGTAGAGGCTGCCCAGCTCCGGCGGGATCTCCCCGCTCAACTGGTTCCCCCAGAGTTCCAGCCTTTCCAGGTTGGAGAGGTTGCTAAACTCCGACGGTATCTCGCCACTCAGCTGGTTCCGATAGAGCCGCAGCCATTGCAGGTTGGCCAGGTTGCCCAACTCCGACGGTATATCGCCGCTCAACTCGTTCCTGAAGAGCCACAGCGCTGTCAGGTTGGCTAGGTTTCCCAACTCGGACGGTATCTCCCCGCTCAACTCGTTCTCATCGAGGTGCAGACGTGTCAGATTGGAGAGGTTGCCCAACTCCGGCGGTATCTCGCCGCTCAACCGCTTATCGGTGAGGATAAGTGAGGCGACTCTAAGATTCTTAGCGAAGACGGCGACGCCCGCCCATTTGCTGATAGGCGCGTCGCTCAGCCAGCCTTCATTGTTTGACCAGCGTGGGCCATTTGTGGCGTTGTAGAGGGCGACCAGCGCGTCCCGGTCAGTTTCGGTCGATGTCTGCGCAAGTGTAGGTAAGGGCGCGGTCGCGGCTCCGTCAGAGGTAGGCGTGGCCAACGGCGTGTCGGAGCCGCAGGCCAGTAGAATCGCCGGAAAAACCAGCACAATAGCAAGGCTCAGGACGGTCAGCCGTCTGGTCATTCGCGGCATTTCATTCACCCCCAGCTTGATTAACCAGGTATGGCGCCGTCTCCCCGCGCCGGGGCCAGTTGCGGACGATGTACCACACGAGCAGCGTCAGCGTAACTATCGCTCCCGCGACGGCCACCATCAGGCCAGCCTCCAGGTCCTGAAAGTCCACCGCTCTACCTTCGGCATCTGACCTGAGGGCGATTGCGCTGAACCCGGAGGCCACCAGGTTGTTCAGGAAGTGGGCCGCCATGGGAACAATCAGGGTGCTGGTCTTGATGTAGAGCAGGCACATGGCTACGCCAAAGGCGAACGCGCCCACAAAGCCGACGTGAAAGAGGCCAAACACTATCGACGATCCGATGACGCCCGCGGTCGGCCCCCACTTGAGAGACCAGCGCGTAAGGAGCATACCCCGGAAGAAGACCTCTTCGACCGCAGGCGCTACGAGCACCGTAACAACGAAGGCCTGGGCGTTGTGGAGGCCAGCGTAGTCGCTCTGCTTGCCGGTAACGTAGACATCTTCAGTGGCGAATACGTCCACCAAGTGGGTCAGATAGGCTGAGATAAAGTACAGGAACAGCCAGGAGGTGAATATGGTGAAGAGCATCAGCAGGCCGACTACCCCGACAACCGAACGCCACCGGTAGCCAGATGGCACGCGACCGATAAGCAGCCGCATATCGACCCGGTTCCCCGAAGCCTTCCCCAGTACCCAGGCCACCATGAGGCCGTAGAACCCGGCGTTTATGATGAGCGTCTGAAAGAAGGGGTCAAGCCCCCCGTCAGAGCGACCGACAAATAGGTTGGCAAGTACGAACATACCAACCACTATGGGGATTCCAGCGAGCACCCACAGGACCAGGCTGCGGGCCCTGATCCTGTGAAACGGGTTGTCCGGGGGGATCACGGGGGCGGAGCGCGTCTCGGATAAGGGTCTCCCGCATGAAGCGCAGTAGAGACTTCCAAGGCTGCTCTCGAATCCGCAGTGCCGGCAGTTCAACTCGCTGTCACCCGGCCCGCCGCCTCGCCCGCATTGAGTTCAGCTACAGCCCGCGGCTGCGGCTCATCTCAGGACCAGGGCCAGGTCGCCGCGGCGGGCCTTGTAAGTCTCCACAAGAACGCGGAACCGCTTGCTGTAGGCGTCGGACGCGATGGCGTCCGTAGTCATTATGTAGGCGTCCTCATTGTTGTCGGTGTAGTACCTCTTCCGCAGGCCCACCTCTTTGAACCCGTACTTGGTGTACATGGATTGGGCCACGTGGTTGGATACCCGCACCTCCAGAGTAACCACGCGCGAGCCGCGGTCCAAAGCCAGCTCGACCGAAGCCAGGAGCAGCAACTCGCCCACGCCGTTGCCTCGCAGGGCCTCCCGCACGGCTATGCCGGTTATGTGGGCCTCGTCGGTCATAAACCAGGTAGCCACGTAGCCGGCAAGCTGGTCCATCCCCTGGGGCGAAGCCGAGGCCGGCTTGTCTCTACCGAACAGACGCCCCAGGATGCCTCTCAGGCCGCCGGGGCTTGAGGTGTTGCCCGCGACCGGCGATTCAGGATTCGCTTCGCTCAGCGGCGTGGCTTCGGCCGATGGGTCGTAAGCCACCAGAACGCTTGCCATCCTGTTGGGCAAATCCCGTTTGAAGGGGGCTGGAGGCCAGTTGGTCGGGAAGGCTTCCCGCTCTATCTCCGTTAGCTGGGGGACATCCTCTTCCCTGGCGGGCCTGATGGCGTAGGGCATGACTGATTCTCTCTGGGTGGTAGTTGCAACTGATAATGGGATTCTATCATAACAGGGATAGCCCTGCTATCTTCGGGCACGGCCTTCCAACGACGCCATGAGCGACCAGCATTGGCGCTCAATGCGAGTGAGAAACAGAGGCAATGGTCTTTGGTGGTCGTGGAACGCTAGCTGCCTAAATGCCTATGCTATACTTTTAAAGAGACTCAGCCTATCGCCTTAGCTATCCAGGATGGGAACAATGGCATCAGAATCGGAACCTAGACCAACTATAACAAAAGTATGGGCCAAGAACTTCCGCAGCATTGAGTACGCCGAGCTGGAGTTGGGACCCTTGACGGTGCTTGTGGGGCCCAATGCATCTGGGAAAAGCAACCTGCTTGACATTCTGGGCTTCCTTGCCGATGCGTTTCGTCAAGGTCTGGAAACCGCAATAACACGGCGTGGAGGGATCGGCTCAATTGGCCGCAAAACTCCAAGTGGGAAAGTTCTGGGACCTGAAATTGGCTTAAAGTATGAGTTGCCGGAGGGGACTCTTCAGTACAGCGTTACTCTGATGAGGCGACGGGATAAAGGCGAATACCGTGTCAAGCGTGAATTCGCTAGACTGGAACCCACCTATGCGAACGTTAGCCCTTTCGAAGTTGAGCTTACCAACGGACGTCTTACTGAGCCAAACCTCAAGATGATGTTGGAAAACGCCGAATCCACTCTAACTGAAGAGGATGGACGTGCGACCAGCAGTGCCGACATGATCAATCAACTCATCGCAGAATCAGACGGCCGAGACCTCCAACTCATGTATGAGGAACCATTTAGACTTACTTGGTGGCTGGCTGATTTACAATCCAGACTCGGTTCAATTGAAGAAAGACCCAGCTTTCACTTGGGCATGGCTCTTGATGATGCAAGTAAACATTTAAGCAAAATCGCACTTTACCGTCTTTTCCCCAACTCATTGCGCGACCCTCAGAAAGTAGCCGACAGCCATCCATTGGCGACAGGCGGAGAAAATCTGGCCTCGACTCTAAGGGACATGATGCAGAGGAAGAGCCTCTTTCTCCCCGAGTTGAAAGAAGCGCTGAGTGTTGCGGTCCCAGGTGTCCGAGATATTCGTGTCGTCCGGGCCGGCAGCTACTATGTAGTGGAGCTTAGGCATGAAAGGGATGGGGGAACTCCAAGAGGTTCTTGGTTTGACCTGTCCTATGAATCCGATGGCACCATTCGGTTGCTGGCTATGCTGACGGCCCTGTTCCAGGATCCCGCCCCGTCCCTGATTGGCCTGGAGGAGCCCGAGTTGGCAATTCACCCCGGCGCTATGGCGGTGCTAGCAGACACCATGAAGGAGGCGTCGATGCGGGGGCAGGTGCTGGTTGCGACCCACAGCCCGGACCTGATCAATCTCTTGCCCTTAGATAGCATTCGGGCTGTAACCGCCGAGGACGGATCGACAAGGGTAGGCAGAATCGCGGAACACCAGCTGAGGGCAGTGAAAGACAAACTGTTCTTACCCGGAGAGCTGCACAGCATGGAAGGTCTCCAACCAGCGGCCGCATGTACACCTACCGAATGACCACAATTGTACCGGTTGTGGAAGGAGACGGAGATGTCGCGGCGCTACCAGGGTTGTTAGGCCGTATCCTGTTGGAGATGTATAACCGATCGGACGTATTAGTGGCTCAAGGGAAGAGCATGGTAGTTAACGCTAACGGACGGTCTACTCTTGAAAACAGATTAGAAAAGTTCATTCGATACGCACAAAACAAGCCGGAATGTGACGCAATCCTGGTCCTTCTGGACGCCGATGACGACTGCCCCGTAAACCTAGCCCAAGGGATCTTGAAACGCTGCGAGCCGCTCGGCTTGACCATCCCGGTTGAGATAGTATGCGCTCATAGGGAATATGAGTCCTGGTTTCTCGCCAGCCTGGACACCATCAGGGGCCGGCGCGGAATCAGCGACACCGCAACCCTGTCTCAGAATGCTGAAGACATTCCGGATCCTAAGCATTGGCTCACTGACCATATGCCCTACGGCCAGGCCTACAAGGAAACAACCCATCAAGCTGCGCTTACTCAACATATGGATATAGACATGGCACATAGCAATTCACGCTCCTTTCGCCGGCTATGTCATGCTCTGGAGCTGTTGCTGGACAGCACATCCTCTCCGACAACTTGATCATACCAAGGGCGCCCAAGCTGATTGACCAACAAGTTGAGTTAACTTATCATTCCTGCCACAGACTAGACGTAACCCCGATCCAGCCAAGAGAGCGTTTCCGCGATCTACGCCACTGCATTCCGATATGGAAGAGCCGCATTTAACCGAAAAGCGTACCAGCGATTTCCTGGGAGGCTTGTCCCTGTTCGTAATGGTGGCTGCCCTGTTGGCGGACCAGCTGTCCAAGGCCTTAGTGTTGCTAACAATGTACCCGGGGCAGTCCATCCCGGAGTCCGGCTTCTTTCGGTTCACATACGTCACCAACACCGGCAGCGCCTTCGGACTCTTTCCCAATCAGTCCCTTTTCCTAATAATCGCTTCCTTTTTGGGAATAGCCATACTGCTGGTCTTCTACCGTATCCACAGGGTCAGCGGCCCCATCCTGCGCATCAGTCTGGGGTTGCAACTAGGAGGCGCTATAGGCAACCTGATGGACCGCTTGCGCCTCGGCTATGTGGTAGACTTCTTGGATGTGGGAGCGTGGCCCGTGTTCAACCTGGCAGACTCGGCCATAGTGGTGGGACTGGTCGGGCTGATGATCACAATGCTGACTACCAACAGCCTGCCGGAGCGCTACTCGGCGTCAGAAGCCTTCCTTTTTCCGGTTGCGCTGGAGCAGAAGGAGGACTCTCCGAGCGTCGATGCAGAGATGACACCGGTGACCGAAGACACCGGATTGGAAGCAAGGGAAGAACAGTGGAAGAAGTCCGTCGAGTAGTGGTCGACGTCCGGGACGAGCGTCTCGACAAATTCCTGGCCTCCCGCGAGACCGACCTGTCCCGCGCCCAGATAGCGAGCCTGGTGGCCGGCGGCCTGGTGAAGGTGGACGGCGCAATCGTAAAGTCTTCCTACAGGCTGCGGGGAGGAGAGACGGTGGAGATGGAGATGCTTCCGCCTAAGCCCTCAGGCGTGTCTCCTCAGGAAATACCACTCTCGGTGATATACGAGGACGAAGATATTCTGGTGATAGACAAGCCTGCGGGTATGGTGGTGCATCCCGCGCCGGGACACCGCCGGGACACCGTCGCCAACGCCCTCCTCGCCCGGCTGCCCGGCATTGAAGAGGTTGGGGATGAGCAGAGGCCGGGCATAGTGCATCGCCTGGACATGGACACCTCCGGGCTAATGGTGGCAGCCAAGAACCGCAGGGCGCACCGCCACGTATCCGGGCAGATCAAGGACAGGAGCGTCCTTAAGGGGTATACTGCCTTAGCGAAGGGAAACATCGACCCGCCGGAGGGCGTTATCAAGGCCCGGATAGGCAGGGATAATCGGAACCGAAAGCGCATGGCAGTGGTTGAGCTTGGTCGCGAGGCGGAGACCTCCTACCGCGCCGTCGAGAGTGCGCCGGGCTACACCCTGCTGGAGGTGATCCCCAAGACGGGCAGGACCCACCAGATAAGGGTACACCTGTCCGCCCTGGGATACCCCATCGTTGGAGACGCTCTCTACGGCGGAAAAGACCCCCGCCTGGAGCGACAGTTTCTTCACGCCCACCTCTTGGGCATCAGATTGCCGGGGACAGGCGAGTACATGGAGTTCACATCTCCCCTGCCGGCGGACTTGAAAGCCTTCCTCTCCCAACTGAACATGAACAGAGCAGAGGCCGGACAACCCATTATAGAAAGGTCCTGAGACACATGGACGAGAGAGTCAGAGTACGCTACGCACCAAGCCCTACGGGAGATCCCCACGTAGGAAACATACGCACCGCCCTGTTCAGTTGGCTGTTCGCCCGTCACACCCAGGGCGACTTCATACTTCGCATCGAGGATACGGACGTCGCCCGCACTGTTGACGGGGCGCTGGAGTCCATCATGGACTCCCTCCGGTGGCTCGGCCTGGACTGGGACGAGGGCCCTGATATCGGCGGGACCTACGGCCCCTACATCCAGTCCCAGCGACTGGACCTGTATCAACAGGCGGCCGAAGGCCTTGTGCAACAGGGCTACGCCTACTACTGCTACTGCTCCTCGGAGCGCCTCAAGGAGATGCGCCAGGAGCAGGCGCGCCAGAAGCTGCCCCCCGGCTACGACCGCCTGTGCCGGGATATGGGGTATGATGGGCAGTCCGCGGATACGCGCCCTGTGGTGCGTTTCAAAATGCCTCTGGATGGAGAGACCACCTTCCACGACGTCATTAGAGGCGACGTGACCTTTGCCAACTCGACGGTGGATGACTTCGTTATGCTCAAATCGGACGGCTACCCCACCTACCACCTGGCCAGCATAGTGGACGACCACCTGATGGAGATTTCCCACGTGCTGCGGGCCGAGGAGTGGCTGCCCAGCGTCCCCAGGCACGTCAACTTGTACAACGCCCTGGGATACGAGATGCCCTACTTCGCTCACCTGCCCATCATTCTGGGTCCCGACCGCTCCAAGCTGAGCAAACGTCATGGCGACGTGTCTGTGCTCCAGTACAGGGGTTTGGGCTACCTGCCGGAGGCCATGTTCAACTTCCTGGCCCTTCTGGGCTGGTCCCTGGACGATCACACGGAGATTCTCTCCCGGGAAGACCTCATACGGCACTTCTCCATCGATCGTATAGTCAAGTCCGGGGCCATCTTCAACCTGGAGAAGCTGACCTGGATGAACGGGATGTACATACGCAACCTGAGCGACAAAGACCTGGTGAGTCGCATCCTTCAAGTGCTGGACGATTCGCTTACAAAAGAGGTGCCCCGCCCGATTTCGGAGGACTACGTTAGCGCCATCACTCCCCTGGTGCAGGAGCGCCTCAAGACAATGTCTGAAGTCCCACAGCTAATGGACTTCTTCTTCCTGGAAGAGCTTGAATACCCGCCGGAGGACCTTGTTCAGAAAGGCATGGACAGGGAAAGCGCCACACGCGCCCTTGAGTCTACGCTGCAGAGGGTAACGGGCCTGGACACGTGGTCTACCGAGTCCCTGGAGGGAGAGCTGAGGCCCCTTGCGGAGGAGCTGAACATCAAGACGGGCCAGCTTTTCGGAGCCATACGCGTGGCCGTGACGGGGCGAAAAGCGGCCCCGCCGCTGTTCGAGACTATGGCTGTGCTAGGCAGGGACAAGTGTCTCTATAGACTGGAGAAGTCCACATCCTGTCTCAGCGAATGAATGACGCTGCATTAGCTTAATGCAGCGTCACCATGCTGACATTGGCGGGAGCGGGGTCTGGCCGTTACTCTGGTTTCTGTACTACCGCTTCTTCGATGTCCCTCAAAGAGACCACACCTTGGCTCCTGACGTCACGCCAGAGGTCACCGTCAGGGACCAGTTTGGAGTAGTTTGAAGACAAGATCACTAGGAGTCTGTCCAACAATTCGTTCCTGGAGACGAAAACCGCCACACAATAACCTGCTTACAGCAATCTGGACTTTGTCGTGGAGTTATTGACATCTTTACACTCTACTAATGACGCATATCGTTTAGAATATTGTTTCTCGGACAGACTCCTAGATAGTAGCGCTCTCTATCAAACCCGCTGGGAACGACGATGGGAACACCCGGGGATTCTTCATCAGGTATTCTCTCAAGAAACACAAGAATGCGTTCGCCAACTGCCAGTTCCGGATCTTCCAAACCAGCAACTTCTATTCCTTCCCTGGCAGGCACAATCCCGGCGCCAATCATCAAGGCCAACACGTCAGACTGCTACAACCGACCCACTGTGATATGATGCATATGCTCAAATCTTCATATGAGGAGATAGTGCTATTATGTCGGGCATCCACCAATCAACAAGGACACATACGATTCTCAACCTTATTAGCATCCTAGCGTTAATCATCATCGTAGGGATGTTAAGTGGGTGCAGTTCCAGTCCCCTGACAGCTACGTCTATGCCAACGCCAACATCCACACCGCTCCCCGCGGTGTCAGAAGGCGATGTGGCCGAAGCCCGATCTAGGCTAGTCGCAACGGGTATTACCACGTCAGAGTTGACCGAGGCTTGTGGCTACTATGCCAACAACGACTGGTCATACACTAACACCTGGAATGCGGCGAATGGCGTCGCTTCACAACGTATTGCAGACGTGGTAACGGACATAAGTGCTGTCGTAGAAGACATAGCCACACCTACAGAATGGGTGGTATCGGTCGCTGAAAGCATTGGCAAGCCACTTGCGGAATGGACAGAGGCCGATAACGACTTTTACGACAGTACAATCATCAACCGAAAGCGCGAACTATTGGAGCCACTCTGTACGCAATAGGAGGCGTCACCATGCTGACATTGGCGGGAGCGGGGTCTGGCCGTTACTCTGGTTTCTGTACTACCGCTTCTTCGATGTCCCTCAAAGAGACCACACCTTGGCTCCGGACGTCACGCCAGAGGTCACCGTCAGGGACCAGTTTGGAGTAGTTTGAAGACAAGATCACTCGATAATAGCGCTCTCGATCGAACCCGCTGGGAACGACGTGGGGAACACCCGTGAATGGTTCATCTTGTACGCTCTCAAGAAACACAAGAATGCGTTCGCCAACTGCCAGTTCCGGATCTTCCAAACCAGCAACTTCTATTCCTTCCCTGGCAGGCACAATCCCGGCGCCGATCATCAAGGCCACCACTTCGGACTGCAATGATAGGGGCTTCAATACAGTTTCAACTTCGAGCTCGTAGTCCAGAAATCTCCATGCGTAACGAGGTTCCCCGCCCCTTCCAAAGGGCTCAGGAAACTCTTTCGAGCCAAGTTCCCGGGAGACCCTCCCTATGACTATCGCATCTGATCGGGCGACCATTTCCTCGAGGTTCCAACTAGGAAGTAAACCTAACACTTCAACCACAATGCGATCTTCACTGGGGTCTTCACTCGCCCCTGCTCCAGAACAACCAGGGAAGCCGAGCAGCAGGCATAGACCCATGAGCAAAAATGTTCCGAATTTCATCATCTTCACCATAACCTGCGTAATGAGAGTTCGTTGAACTAGGTCTGCCGATTTTAGACTCTCATGAAGTTCCATATATCTCCTGTATGCCAGCTTCATCCAGATTAAGCGAGAGTTGACGAAGTAAGCCTGCGGTCTTACACTTCATGTAGCAGGTTTGTAATTGGCCTTTCTATTCGGCAACCAAGAATGGCCTCCGAAGTTGCTGAGTCAGGGTTATCATAGATTAGGAGGTTCCGATATGTCCCTACCCACACCCGTAACCGACCAGGATTTTGACCAGGAAGTACTGGAAGCGGACACCGTTGTTCTGGTGGACTTCTGGGCCGAGTGGTGCGGCCCCTGCAAGATGGTCGCTCCGGTTCTTGACGACCTGTCCCAGGAGTACGACGGCAAGATCAAGTTCACCAAGGTTGATGTGGACGAAAACCCCCAGACTGCAATGAAGTACGGCATCAGGAGCATCCCCACCCTGCTGGTCTTCAAGGGCGGCAGCCCCGTGGACCAGGTGGTTGGCGCGGTCCCCAAGGCAGTACTCAAGAAGCGCCTGGACTCCGCTCTCTAACCGCCCTCTATCTTCCAGAAGGGCCCCACCGTGGGAGTGGATAGGCTCTGGTGGGCTTCGCGGACTTCAAATCCGTCGGTGGGCGCCCTACGGTGTCCACGGGGGGTTCGACTCCCTCCCGCTCCCGTTTGGTACACTGGGCCAATTTGGCCAGTAGCGATCCTTCTGGGCACATCGTCTTTGACGTCATTTACCAGGCATGATCAAGCAGGCGTGCGCTCCCCCCTCTGTTACGGCTGAGGCCCAAAGTAGGCGGATCTGTCCGTGTGCCTCAGGCTAGCGGTGTCCCGTGGGAACGGAGAACGCGAATCCAGGCTCGCCAATCATTCCCGCAGCGACTGTAGCGTTGGTTCCTTCGTCGATGAGGATGAAACTGCCGGTGACGCGGTTGCTGGTGTAGTCGTCGACCGCCAGCGGTGCGCTGACCCTGAGCTTGACGTGGCCGATCTCGTTTAGCCACAGCAAATCAGAATCCGTTTCGCCGGTGAGCGACGTCATGCTGAACAACGACACGAGGTCGGTGACCACTGCCTTCGCCGATCGCGTGGTGTGCTTGATACGGTACACATTACCGGGACGAAGCGCGGTGCGCTCGTCCATCCAGCAAACGACTGCATCGAGATCCTGGGTCATCGCCGGCCAGTCGTCCGCTCCACAGATCATCTCCCCGCGAGTAACGTCGAGGTCGTCGGCAATCTGGACGGTCACGGCGTCGGGAGCGCGCGCCTCCTCCACGGCGCCCCAAGGCGCTTCGATGGCCGTGATGACGCTCTCCACGTCGGAGGGCATGATGCGCACTCGCTGACCCACGCGCAGGACACCCGACGCGACGCTCCCCGCATAGCCACGGTAGTCGTGGTACTCCTCGCGGTGGGGGCGGATGACGAATTGAACAGGCATTCTCAAGGGCAGCGTATCGAGTCCTTCACGCACCGGCAGGCTTTCGAGGTGGGCCAGCAACGGGTCACCCTGGTACCAAGGCATGTTCGCCGACGGCTCGACCACGTTGTCGCCGTTGAGCGCCGACATGGGGATGAAGGTCGCATCGTTCACATAGAGCCGCTCCATCAGCGGAGTGAATTTGGAACGGACTGCTTCGTAGGCCCTCTCCTCATAGCCAACGAGGTCCATCTTGTTGACGCAAACGACGATGCGATCGATGCCCAACAACGAGGCGATTACGGCGTGGCGGCGTGATTGCTCCACCACGCCGTTGCGCGCATCTATCATGATGAGCACCGCCTCGGCGGTGGACGCCCCGGTGACCATGTTGCGCGTGTACTGCACATGCCCTGGCGTGTCTGCCAGAATGAATTTGCGCGTTGGAGTGGAGAAGTAGCGGTAGGCAACGTCGATGGTGACACCCTGCTCCCGTTCCGCGCGGAGGCCGTCGGTGACGAGAGCGAGGTTCACGTAGTCGCCGTGGTGGCGCCGGCTGGCATCCTCGACGGCGGCGAGTACGTCGTCGTCGAGGGCCTTCGAGTCATACAGCAGACGACCGATGAGCGTGCTCTTGCCGTCGTCCACGGATCCGGCGGTGGCGATGCGGAGGAGGTCCAAGCTAGAAGTACCCCTCGCGCTTGCGGTCTTCCATGGCCGCCTCGGCGGTCCGGTCGTCAGCCCGCGTCGCGCCACGCTCGGAGATGCGGGCTGTCAGCGTTTCGGTGATGACTGCTTCGGGTGTGACAGCCTCCGACGGTACGGCTGCTGTGGAGGTCATGTCACCGACGGTGCGGAAACGCACACTGCGGACGACCACCGGCTCGCCACGTTGAGGCTGCATCACCGGCGATAGCGCCATGAGCATCCCGTCATGCTCAAATACCTCGCGCTGGTGACCGTAGTAGATTTCCGGCAGGTCGATGTTCTCCTCGGCTATGTAGCGCCAGATGTCCAGCTCCGTCCAGTTGGAGAGCGGGAAGACGCGCATGTGCTGGCCTAATCCAATGTTGCCGTTATAGAGGCTCCAGACCTCTGGGCGCTGATTGCGTGGATCCCACTGGCCGAATTCGTCGCGCACGGAGTACACACGCTCCTTTGCGCGTGATCGCTCCTCATCGCGCCGCGCACCGCCGAAAACCGCGGTGAACTTCCCTTGGCGAATGGTTTCCAGCAGCACTGGTGTCTGCATGCGGTTGCGAGGGAAATCAGGACTCGGTGGGGTGGGAATACGCCCTGAGGCAATTGCCTCGTCAACCGAGCCCACGACTAGGTCCACGCCAAGCCGCTCGACGACGCGATCGCGGAAAGCGATGACCTCGGGAAAGTTGTGGCCGGTGTCGATGTGGACCACAGGGAACGGCAGGTGGGCAGGTCGGAGCGCCTTGACGGCGAGATGCAGAAGCACCGCCGAGTCTTTGCCACCGGAGAAGAGTAGGCCCGGCCGATCGAACTCCGCGACCACTTCCCGAATGATGAAGAGCGCTTCCGACTCAAGGGCACGGAGATGCCAGTACTCGGAGCGATCGTTTATATCGGCCAGCTCTTGTACACCCAATCTCTTCGACTCTGTTATTGTCATCCGGAGCTCCTTTTCGGGATATTCGGGCAAAAGAAAAACCCCTCCGCGTACGAAGGGGGCCAGAGGCTTTTTCTTCTGAACTATCGGCGCTATGCGGTCGGCGGCGCGCTTGTCGAAGCAGAAGACCCTCTGGCCTCCGGACAACAACAGCAACAACACAGGCACATTGCGGCACTCATCAAAAGAAATGGTACTAGCGCGCAGCAGGAATGTCAAGGTATTGTACTGGGTCAGGGCAGCGGCGTTATTTCGGCCGGTTACAACTCAGAATGTACTCTGCCTGCGATACACACTGCCCCCAACGCGGTATAATCAAGACGCTCAAAGCAACACAGACTGCAATATTAGGAGGTATCTATGTACGACGAGGTAATTATCGGACTGGCAGACGCCCGCAAGGCCATACAAGCCATGCTGGACGAAGCGATGAAGGAGCCGGACAGGCCCCTTGCGATGGCCGTGGTGGATGTCAACGGGAAGCTGGTCGCTTTCGCGCGGATGGACCGCTGCCGTCTGCTGCCACAGTCGCTCGCCTTCAAGAAGGCCTACACCGCCGCCGTAATGCGCAGCGACACCGTGGACGTGGCCGAGCGATTCAAGAGCACCGGACGCAGCGTCAGCGACTTCGGTGACACCAACATGGCCGCGGTACAGGGCGGCGTGGTAATACAGAGGCCCAGCGACAACGCCTTTTTGGGCGGCATCGGTGTAAGCGGGCTGGCTGCCCAGGAGGACGAGGACCTGGCCCGCAAGGGCATTGCCGCAATGGGACTGTAACCCTGCCGCGGAGTCTCGCCTCACATAGGAGACCTTTGTGTCGCTTACTCCGAAGCTCCGTTTACACGTCATTCCCGCCCCCGTATCGTGGTACGGAGCCTGCCCCGCACTTGATGCGGGGGCAGGCCCCGAGCGGGAATCCAGGTGGGGGTGGGGTGTGGACTCCCGCCTGCGCGGGAGTGACGATTAGGGGTTTTTACAAAAGTCTCCATTGGAACAATCGGCTGAGGAGGAAGCTATGCAACTGGAAATACCGGGCCCGGCCGGAACGCTGGAAGGATACCTCCACCTCCCGGAAGGCGACGGGCCTTTTCCGGGAGTGGTGGTGTGCCATCCCCACCCTCTCATGGGCGGGGACATGAACAACAACATGGTCATGGGCATCTGCTACGCTCTGTTCATTTCTGGAATCGCCTCCCTCCGCTTCAACTTCCGCGGCGTGGGAAGGAGCCAGGGATCACACGACGAAGGCAGGGGGGAGATGGACGACGTCCTGGCTGCTCTCGCTTTCGCGGCGTCGCAGGAGTCCATAGCGACCGACGGCGTAGGGCTGGCGGGCTACTCCTTCGGCGCAGGCGTTGCCATGAAGACGGCGCAAAAGGGCGGCGTAACCAAAGCCCTCTCGCTCATAGGCCGCGCAAGGGTCGACGCCGAAGACGACTTCACCAGGATACCGTCGCTTCCCATTCAGTTCATCATAGGCGACCAGGATAGGCTCATGCCGGAGGAGCAGTTCACGGACCTGACATCCAGGCTTACCACACCGCCGGAGATGCACGTCATTCCGGGAGCGGACCACTTCTTTGTGGGACAGGAGAGGGAGGCTGCAGAGCTTGTGACGGCCTTCTTCCAGCATCGGCTCAGCGCATCCGCATAGCCATGCGGCAACAGAGCATCGCCTTCAGGAGCGGCAAGCTCACCTTAGAGGGTATAGTTACTCTGCCTTCGGTTGGCAGTGGAGACTGCCCCGGGGTCGTCGTGTGCCACGCCCATCCGGTGCTCGGCGGGAACATGACTTCCGATGTTATGCACGCCATCTGCCAGTCCCTTGACGACGCGGGTATAGCGACCTTCCGCTTCAACTTCCGCGGCGTCGGCGGCAGCGAAGGCAGCTTCGACCAAGGCAAGGGTGAGCAGGACGACCTGAAGTCGGCCTTCGACACCTTCAAGAAGTGGCCCGGCGTCGAGAAGAACAGCGTGGGAGTGGCCGGCATCTCCTTTGGAGCGGTGGTGGCCCTGGATTTCTTCAACAAGCACCGGGGCCAGGCTGCGCTGGCCGTGGTGTCGCCGACTGTGGCGGCCATGAAGAGGGCGCGGCTGGACAAGCTCAAGGGCGGGAAGCTGCTGGTCGCGGGAGGGCTGGACCGCATGGCGCCGGCAGACGAGCTGATTAGCCTTGCGGTGTCGTCTCAGGGAGTAGAATGCCGCATGATCTCCGGCGCGGATCACACCTGGGCCAGCCTAGAGAGCGAGTTAGCCCGCCAAATGACCGAGTTCTTCACCGCCGAGCTGCGGTAGGCGCACCGACTACATCTTCACCGCACATCTCCTTAACGACTGTCTCAGCGCAACGCATATTAGACGAGAAGCCACCCCTGCGAAGCTTGTCCTCGTGGAAACGGGGAGCAGGTGTCTATCGTCTACCCTTACAGGGATCCTGGATTCCTGCTTACGCAGGAATGTGGGAAGAAAGACGTAACATCCCAACGCAGTTGGCAATACCAACACTGTAGGGAATACCAAGCTACTACCCTGAGATTGACAAACCTAGGTTTCCATGCTTACAATCCAACCACCATCGACTCTTTGGAGCGGTGAGTAAACGGCAACTCCAGCAGGGAGCCGCGGGGATCAGTGAGACCACGACGGCAGGATAGCTACCGAGAGAAACTTGACAGGCCTTCTCCAAGGCGGGAGAAGGCTGTTTTTATTGTGGAGTCCCGCCGTGCATAACGCCATAACAGACGTAGCCGGCATTAGTGTAGGGCACTTCACCAATCGTGAGGCCGCCACCGGCTGTACAGTCGTGCTCTGCCCCGAGGGAGCCGTCGCCGGCGTGGACGTTCGCGGCTCCGCCCCCGGCACTCGCGAGACCGATCTCATGCGCCCCGGCAACCTCGTCCAGCAGGTGCACGCCATACTCCTGAGCGGAGGCAGCGCGTTTGGACTCGACGCCGCGTCCGGCGTCATGCGCTACCTTGAGGAGAGGGGCTTCGGATTCAAGATGGGCACAGGAGTCGTGCCCATCGTTCCCGCAGCCATCATATACGACCTGGGCCTGGTGACCCACGAGGTGCGGCCTGGGGCTGAGGACGGCTACACAGCCTGCATCAACGCCACCGACGACCCGCCGGAAGAGGGCAGCGTCGGAGCCGGGACTGGCGCAACGGTGGGCAAAGTCCTGGGGAGAGACCGGGCCACAAAGGGAGGGTTGGGCACCTCCAGCATCGACCTCGGTGGCATAACCGTAGGCGCGCTGGCCGTGGTCAACGCCATCGGCGACGTCGTGGACCCCGGCACGGGCCGCGTCGTGGCAGGCCCCAGAGACGAGGACAACCGGGGCTTCCTTCGCACCACGGACATTCTCACCAATCCAAAGAGCAATATCGAGCCTCAGAGCGCGCCAACCAACACGACCCTCGCAGTAGTTGCCACCAACGCCGCTCTTAACAAAGAGCAGGCGAACAAGCTGGCCCAAATGGGCCACGACGGACTGGCCCTAGCCGTACGCCCGTGCCACACAATGGCAGACGGCGACGTGGTGTTCTGCATCGCCTCAGGCAGCAGCGAGGCGGAGGTGGATATGAGGCAGCTCTGCTCCGCAGCCACACAGGCTGTAGCCCAAGCGTTGGTAAGAGGCGCTCTCATGGCCGATGGCCTTGGCGGAGTGCCTGCAGCCAGGGAGATAACAGGGTAGGATGAGAGGTCTCGCTGCTCATGTTGAATAGTCTTGCGCCAAGGCTGCTGTCGTGGGGAATGACCTTCTCCGGACTTGGAATGGGGTTGATAGTCGCCTCATTCGTCGGAGAGAACGCACCCTCGCTGGCGCTGCTGGGCTTGGGATCGCTGGGAGGGGGAGCTACTATGCTTGTGGCGCGCTACCTTCTTGGGAGGAAAAGCAGTGAGCAGTAGCGACTTGAAGCTGGGATTCATCGGCGCGGGCCGGGCCGCCACCGCCCTGGCGCTGGGGCTTCAGGAGCAGGGCTACAGCATCGCGGCCGTGTCCAGCCGCACGCCGTTCTCCGCAGAGGCGCTGGCAGAACGGATCGACGGATGCGCGTACTACGCCGATCCCCAGAGCGTGGCCGATTCCTGTGACCTGGTCTTCATCACAACCCCTGATTCCGCGATAGAATCGGTGGCAAGTCAGCTGAGATGGCGAGCCGGTACGTGGGTCGCACACTGCTCCGGCGCCGAGTCTACCGACATCCTGGAGGCTGCCCGCGAGCGGGGAGCGCTGGTGGGGTCCTTCCACCCCATGCAGACATTCCCCGGGACCGAGAACGCCGCCGCGTCCAGCTTGTCGGGCATAGCCTATGCCGTGGAGGGGCCGCCGCCCTTGGCGGACGCGCTTAAAGAGATGGCCCGCGCGCTGGGAGGATGGCCGGTGGAGATAGACCCGCAGGATAGAGCGCTCTACCACCTCTCAGGGTTCCTGGCCTGCGGCGCCGTAGTCGCGCTGATGGCTCAGGCGTCAGAGCTTTGGAAGGTTATGGGATACTCCAGAGAGGAGGGGCAGGAGGTCCTGCTCCCTATACTCAGGAGCACCGTGGACAGCCTGGAGACCCGCGGGATCCCGGCAGCCCTGACCGGCCCCATATCGAGAGGCGACATAAGCACCGTAATCAAGCACCTGGACGCTCTGGAAAGCCGGGCGCCATCTGTGCTACCCATCTACTGCCGGACCGCTCTGGGAGCAGTATCCCTATCTAGGGAAAAGGGAGGAATCGATGGTAGAATAGAGCAAGAGCTCATTCATCTTCTGGAGAAGAGGCTCGCCGGAGCCAGTGGACTATTCGTGAGTTAAATTCACGCGACCTGAGAGGGCGTGTAGGAGGTTGACATGCGGGTAACCATCAGCGACATCAAAGATATGAAGGCAAGGGGAGAGAAGATCCCCATGATAACTGCCTACGACTACACCTCGGCCCGGATTGTGGACGCGTCGGGCATCCCACTGATACTGGTGGGAGACAGCCTGGGCCAGGTTATGCTAGGATACGACTCCACCATCCCGGTCACTATGGACGAAATGATCCACCACACCAAGGCCGTGGCCCGCGGCACCAGCAATGCCCTTATCGTGGGCGACATGCCTTTCATGTCCTACCAGACCGGCTCCACCGACGCCCTGAGGAACGCCGCACGGTTCCTACAGGAGGCCGGAGCACAGACGGTGAAGCTGGAGGGCGGCGTGGCGATGGCCTCTACGGTGCAGCGCCTGGTCTCCTCTGGCATCCCGGTTATGGGTCACATCGGGCTTACGCCCCAGTCAGTGAACCAGCTGGGGGGCTACAAGGTTCAGGGCAAGACCCTCAAGACTGCGGTCAGGGTCATGGAAGACGCCCGGGCCTTGGAAACAGCGGGGGCATTCGCCATCGTGCTGGAGTGCGTGCCCGAATCCCTGTCCAAGCTCATCACCGACCGCCTCTCCATACCGACCATAGGCATAGGCGCGGGCAAGGAGTGCGACGGCCAGGTGCAGGTGTTCCACGACATGCTAGGCATGATTAACGATTTCGTTCCCAAGCACGCCAAGCGGTACGCCAGCCTGGGCGATACCATTGCGGGATCGCTAAGGCAATACGCGGCAGAGGTGAGAGAGCAGAGCTTCCCCGGCCCTGATCACAGCTACCACCTCAAAGAAGAAGTCCTGGCGGAGTTGCTCGCCCAAGTGCGCTAGCCCCTATGAGGCTCATCCACACGGTGGCTGAAATGACGGCGGCCCAGAGGGAGGTGGCCAGGCCCTTGGGCCTTGTGCCCACTATGGGCGCGCTCCACGAAGGACACCTGTCGCTGGTGCAAAGAGCCCGTGAGGAGAACGCCACCGCAGCAGTGAGCATCTTCGTCAATCCCACCCAGTTTGGGCCGAATGAGGACTACCGCTCATATCCCAGGGACCTCGACCGAGACTTGGCGCTGCTGGAAGAGCGTGGAGTCGACTTGGTGTTCCTGCCAGAGCCGGAGGATATGTACCCCGCCGGATTCGACACTTGGGTCGACGTGGACCGCATAGCCAGTCGGCTTGAGGGTGAGTCCAGGCCGGGCCACTTCCGGGGCGTCGCCACCGTGGTGACAAAGCTGTTCACCATCATCAGGCCGGACCGGGCCTACTTCGGTCAGAAGGACGCTCAGCAGGCCCAGGTGATACGCAGGATAAACGCCGACCTGAACCTGGGAGTGGAGCCGGTTGTCATGCCCACGGTGCGGGAGGCCGACGGCTTGGCTATGAGCAGCCGCAACGCCTATCTCAACCCACAGGAACGCGAGGCAGCCCTGGTCCTCTACCGCTCACTGTGCCTGGCCCGGGAGATGTACAACGACGGCGTCGCGTCAGCGTCAAGAATAAGGGACGCCATACGCGACCTCATCCAGGCCGAGCCGCTGGCCCAGCCCGACTACGTCAGCATTGCCGACCACGAAACGCTGGAGGAGTTGGATACGGTGCAGACCCCCGCGCTGGTGTCCCTGGCCGTAAGGATAGGCCGGACGCGTCTCATCGACAACTTGGTACTGGGTTCAGAGGGGTTGTAGGCATAGCCCATCCCTGCCCGCGTACAATCGACCTCTGCATCTCCAATCGTTACACCACAGCCTATTGTGGTATCATTGATAATGCAAGGAGAGACGGTCTTGGGCAAGCGGCACGACTTGAGACAGCCTCCGAACTTGGCGCAAATTGCACGACTCAAGCGGAGATGAACACTCCCGCCAATCGAACATGAGCACGCCTCAAGGCCTCCAAGCCAGTCCGGGGATGAGGTAGGAAGTTGCCCGCCATCGCCAGGGAGCGAGAGGGTCAATTTTTAATCCTCTTTGTGCTATTCTTCCTTGCATCTTTGGGGCTGGTAATATGGTACGAAGTACGTCACGAGACGGGAGACGACGGATGGGACACAGCTATAGCGATAGGCATGGGGATGTCCTACTGCGTTGTCATATCGACGGCGCTGGCATACGTTATAGTTGAAGGAGCGGCCATGTTAGCGGAACAGTTTAACAAGAAGCGTTATCAGGCGGGCCATGCCGAGGGGCAGGCCGAGGGGCAGGCCGAGCGGCAAAAGGAATGGGAGGCGTGGAACGAGCGCCGAGAAGAAGCGGAGGCAAACGGCCAGACATTCGACGAGCCGCCGCCTACCTTGGACAAGCGAGGGTAGGTCACACTTGCTAGCGGATCGGTTTCTTCAGAAGCGGTACGCGGCGGGGCAGGCCGAGATGCAAAAGGAATGGGAGGCGTGGAACGAGCACCGGCAGGAAGCAGAGGCCAAAGGTCAAGCATTCGATGAACTGCCGCCTACCCTGGAGAAACAAAGATAGTAAAGGCTATAGCCTGAGATAAGCGCGTGCCATAATTTCTCATGCTTGTCAATGTACCTAAAATCCAAATAGACCAACCGGTCTCCCAAGGCAGGCACTCTTGATAATCCTGGCTACCAACGATGACGGCGTATACGCCCCCGGGCTTTGGGCCTCGGTTCAGGCTCTTCGGGAAGTTGGAGATGTGGTGGTGGCAGCGCCTGACCGTGAGCAGAGCGGCGTGGGCACCGCCATCACTCTGAACAACCCGGTCCACGTCAGAGAGGTCA
Source organism: Dehalococcoidia bacterium (assembly GCA_965261605.1). Lineage (GTDB taxonomy): Bacteria > Chloroflexota > Dehalococcoidia > Lucifugimonadales > UBA2985 > DAOUJW01. Next base: position 573,920 of record OZ253466.1, read on the forward strand.
TGCCTCTAATCGAAGGCGTCAGGGCCTACGCAGTCGAGGGGACGCCCGCAGACAGCACCATCCTCGGCGTGGAGTCCCTGGTGGGTGAGAAAATTGACCTTGTGGTCTCAGGCATAAACCCTGGCGCCAACATGGGCAATGACGTCTTCATCTCAGGCACGGTAGGAGCAGCCTTGCAGGCGTTCTTCCGGGGCATACCCGCCATTGCCGTATCAGTGACTGCCCTCAAGGACGTGCATTTCACCCCGGCCGCAAATGTAATCCGTCAGATCGCCCAGGAGGTCAGCAGCGGCTCCCTTGCCCCTCCCCTTCTCCTGAACATAAACGTGCCCAACGTGCCCCAGGAAAAGCTTAAGGGCGTTTCCCTGACCCACCTGGGACAGCGCACCTACATGGACGTGGTCAAGGAGGAGGATAACGGGCGACGAAAATTCTACTGGATTACCAGGGAGAGCCCGGGATGGGTTTTGGAGAAGGGTCTGGACGTGTGGACCATCCGGCGGCGGCGAGTCTCCATAACGCCGATACACACTGATCTGACCGCCTCCGCCCGCACGAAAGCAGTGCGCAAGGTGACACGCGACATCCGGGTGTCCCTGAAATCCAACTCAGCAGATTCGCAGGGGTCAGATTAGGTCTATGGGCGGAATGGCATCGATAATGCCGCGCTCAACTGCCCTGGCGTAGAGGGTCTCCAGCGCCCGCTTCCCCTCCTCGCCCATGTCCAGCGTGTCGTCGTTGACGTACATCCGCACAAAGCGGCGGCAGGTCTCCCTCTCTATGCCCCGGCTGAATTTTATCGCGTAGTCAAGGGCCTCGTCCTCGTGGTCGAAAGCGTACTGGATGCTGTCTCGCAGTGACTCCGCCATCAGCACAGCCATCTCCTCTCCGAGGTCGCGGCGCACCATATCCAGTCCCAGGGGTATAGGCAAGCCGGTGTCCTGCCCCCAGGCCTCGCCCAGGTCCAACAGCTTTACCAAGCCCTCATCGCCGTAGGTAACCTGGCCCTCGTGGATGAGAAGCCCCGCGTCCACCTCTCCGTTCTGGACGGCCGGCATAATCTTGTCGAAGTCAATGGGGACCGCCTCAAAGCCCTCCGCGTAAAGGCGCAGCAGAAGATACGCAGTCGTGTACGTCCCGGGTATGGCGACCCTGGCGTTCTGAAGCGAAGTATCGGCGCGATCTGAGCGCGCCACAACCATAGGCCCGTAGTTCCGGCCAATGGAGGAGCCAACACTCATGATGCGATACTTATCCGCCACCTGCGGATACGCGCCAGCTGAGATGGCCGTTCCCTCCAGCTCGCCGCTGAGCGCCCTCATGTTGAGGCTCTCGATGTCCTCCATCACGTGCTGTACCTCGTAGTTCCCCACCCGCACCTTGCCGTGGGCGAGGGCGTAGTACATGAAAGCGTCGTCGGCGTCTGGGCTGTGGCCTATGCGGATTATGGACATACTTCCTCCATCGAGTCGGCTTTACTCGCCGTCGAACACCTGCAATATCTCGTACTTGGTTGTGCGCTGCGCGGGCACGAAACCGGCGTCCCGGATGATAGCCTTCACCTCGTCCGCTGTGGTGCGGTTGTAGAAGCCAGCCTCCTGCATAACGTTCTCATCGAAAAGGGTGCCTCCGAAGTCGTCCGCGCCGAAGTTGAGGGCCACCTCGCCCGTCTTCTTCCTCTCGGAGAACCAGGACGCCTGGATGTGCTGCACGTTGTCCAGGTAAATCCTGGACAGGGCAATCATGCGCAGATAGGGGTTGGGGCCGGATTCAATCTTCACCCTGGCACCCAATGCGGTGTTCTCCCGCTTGTAGCTCCAGGGGATGAAGGCCGTGAAGCCGGGAAAGCCGCCGGCCAGCGACTCGTCCTGCACTGAGCGTGTGTGTTCCAAGTGCTCGATCAGGTCCTGCGGCTTCTCAAGGTGGCCGTACATCATCGTAGCCGTTGTCCTGTAGCCCAGCTTGTGGGCCTCCCGATGCACGTCGACCCAGTCCCGCACCGTGCCCTTGGGCCAGAGGCGGCTGAGCCGGTGCCTGACAGAGTCCGAAAGTACCTCGGAGCCACCGCCGGGGAGGGTCTCCTGGCCGGCGTCCTTCAGGCGACGCAGCACCTCGGATAACGGCAACTCGGAGACCTGAGACATCTTCTGTATCTCCGGCGCTGAGAAGAAGTGGGGAAGTATCTGGGGGTAGCGCGCCCGCGTCTGCCGCACAAGGTCCTCGTAGTACTCCATAGGCAGTTTGGGGTTGAGTCCGCCCTGAAGGAGCACTGTAGTCACGCCCTTGCTCTCTGCCTGGCCCACCATCTCCATCACCTGCTCTACGGAGTAGGTGTAAGCGTCCTCGTCCTTATCCGTGCGGTAGAAGGCGCAGAAGGTGCAGTATGCGTCACAGACGTTGGTGTAGTTGAGGTTGGTGTCTACGACAAAAGTCACCACCTGCTTCGGGTTGTGCCTGTAGCGTACCTCCTGGGCCAGGGAGCCAAGCTCCAGAAGGGGAGCCTCCTCCAGCAGGTAGAGTCCCTCCTCCTGATTTAGTCTCTCGCCGGACCGTACCTTTTCCGAAACGTCTTTCATTTGAGTTACCTCACTCATGCAGTTGCCTCCTTTGCTGCGGGAAGGGAGCGCCACGCCTGCTTGAACACATCGATGGCCTCCATGTCTTCCCTGTCCAGGGTGAATCGAAGTGCCTGCAGATAGCCGGTCACCTCTTCGTACGTCATACCCATGTACGCCCGCTTGTCGGCTATGGTCTTCAGGTTATCTCTCATGTTCAGGGCCAGATTCTCCCTCAGTCCATCCGCCAGCAGGCCCTTCACACCGTCGTCCAGCGATCGACGCGCCATCCACACGGCGAACACGAATGGCAGGCCCTTCCAGTCCAGCCACTCCTCCGCCAGGTCATAGCGATAGGGGTATCCTTTCACCTGCCCGTGAGTAAGAAGGGCGTCATCGCCGATCAGCAGAAAGGCGTCCAGGCCGGGCGAGTCCAGAGCGGTGTACTCCCTTGGACGCACTCCGCGTCTGTGCTCCAGGATGACCTTCATAAGCTGCACCGCAGTGGCCGACTCGCGAGTCGCGCCCACCAGCGCACCGGACAACTCCTCCATTGGAACGCGGGAGTAGAAGAGTATGCTGAGAACTGGGCCCTTGACGCTGATTCCCATGCTGCCCAGATACTCGTACCTGTCTTCGAGGTCAAAGCTCTGGACCAGGGAGAAGGGACCGGCGTCCAGCTTCTCCGCCTGCGCCAGGGGACCCATGTAGCTTGGCGGCATTGGGCAAAGCTCAACGCCCTCCAGGGCAAGCCCGTGGTAGAAGGGCTCGCAGTTAAGGTAGGGTATCTGCCCTACTCTAGCTATCGTAGACATTTATCTCGTTGTAGAGCGCGTCCCGTTCAACCGGCGTCTTGCCGGCATCTCGAATGAGGCGAAGCATACGCTCCCTGGCCAGTCCCACCGGGCTTGCCGCTAGGGCGGCGTGTGCTATTCGCTCCTCACCAATGGTTCCGTCCAGGTCGCTCGCGCCGAAGTTCAGTGCAATGGAAGCCGTCTCCTCACCGATCATCACCCAATAGGCCTTGATGTGTGGGAAGTTGTCCAGCATAAGACGGGACGTTGCAATGGTGCGAAGGTCCTCCATGGAGGATGCCTGGCGCGGGACAAGGTTTGTAGTCCCAACCTGGTACTCCAGGGGTATGAAGGCCAGGAATCCCGGCGCCTCGTCCTGGAGCTCTCTCAACAGCATCATATGCGCTATGCGCTCCTCGTATGTCTCGATGTGTCCGTAGAGAAGAGTGGCGTTGGATGGAATCCCCATGTTGTGGGCCAGTCGATGTATCTCCAGCCAACGCTCGGCGGTGTTCTTGCCAGGGAACAGCTCCTTCCGAACTCGGTTGGAGAAGACCTCCGCGCCGCCGCCTGGCATCGACTCCAGACCCGCTTCCTTCATCCGCGTCAACACCTCTTCCTCCGACATCTTGAACCGCTTGCAGAAATAGTCTATCTCCGAAGCAGTCCACGCCTTGATGCGTATACTCGGGAACGCGTCGTGGATGCCCTTGACTATGCCCTCGTACCGCTCGAAAGGCCAGTCCGGATGGTGACCGCCCACGATGTGCACCTCGTGCATATCTTCGTGCAGCTTGGACAGAATCTCCTCCATGTCCATCTCGTAGGCGTCGGCGTCCCCCTTCTTCTTGGCGAAGTCGCAGAACGTGCAGGAGAGGACGCAGATGTTGGTGGGGTTTATCTGGCGATTGAACACGAAGAAGACCTTGTCGCCCCACAGCCTCTGCTTGGCGAAGTCCGCCATCCGGCCCAGGGAGATTACGTCCCTGGTCTGTAGGCATGTCATACCGTCCTCAAAGGAGATGCGCTCTCCCTCCCGCACCTTCTCCCAGATGGGAGCCAGCGACTGGTCGCTGAAGCGAATGTCAGGCGAAACCGCTGCTGTGGCCATGCTATCTGATCCCTTTCTCAACAGGTCTGGATGTGAGTCAAATGTTGTAGACCGACTGGTCGGTCTAATGATATGCATGGAGCAGCGAGGCGTCAAGGGGTGGGCCAAGGCAGCCTGCTCACGGGAATAAGAAAAATAAATGGGAGTAGTGTATTACTAATAGGAGATACTCAACGGAACATTACGGTCAGAGCCTAACCGCTGGTCGATGGTGCGTGCAACAGAACCTTGGTAATCAGACGCCGTTTCTTCCACTGACTCTGTTATGCTCCGCCAATGTTGTAGATTTCTCGCAGGTTTCTAATTTGTTCATCGATGTATTTTGCCGAACACCCGAGATACAGGGCGGCAGTATCTTGGGATATAAGCCCCTTCTCGTAGCACTCCGATACTAGGCCCGCGAACCGGCCTCGGCGCTGGTCCGGTGTATCAAGAATAGGAAAGTAGTCTATGGTGAAATTCTCAGCTGCCTTCTGTTCATCCGATGGTGTCGTGTTATCTAAACTCGTTGGGACGTCGTATACACGATAGTGGCAGTTAGAAATATGATAACGTGCCGCAGTGTGACTGATCCCAAACGTGCGCATTAAGTTGGCAACTGACTCCTCAGAGAAAGGAGTCGGCGCGATCTTTCGTACGGCTTCGTTCGGAGCAAGAAAGGCAATCGCGAACGCGTTTGCCCTCTGTTCCACAAAGTCTGTCGCTCGATTCTCAGGGTCTTTCCGATTGTCCGAGTAAGAATCGACTCGGACACTATTGAGGTTTGAATCCGAGTCGTACAACAGATGGCCAAGCTCGTGAGCCAGCGTCGCTCGGCGAATCCAAACGTTTTCATTGTCTCCAACTGTATTCAAGACCACACCCCGCACCTGGTCGCCGTTTTCGTCGGCTGTTTTTATCGTCGCCCCTGCAATCCAGCTGGGGAGCCGCGCCTGCATGACCGGTATTCTCAGACGCTTCTCAACCAGGTCACGCATCGATTCGATCGGGGAGTTTCCAAGCCGCAGGATATTCCTTGTCTCTTCAGCAAGTCTGTACCCTATCATGAATGCAGGGTTCTGTTGCGTCCCATAATCCGAACTAGGCCTGAACTCATTGCGCTCATCCTGAAGCTCAAGCCATTTCTGCAGTCTGTGCTGTACCCGAATAATCGACGACGCCTCTGCAAACAGAAGTGCAGTCCCGGCTGAGATGGTGCCAGATGCGCTCTGCCTATTGTTCAACAGCGTCTTTAAGCGATAGGCTAGGTGAGAATCCCCACCGGGGGATTCTTTGAATGCAAGAAACCGCTCATCCAATCCAAGAACGAATGCGATGCGCTCTAGACTCTTGAAAGAGATCTTAGACGGATAGGATTCCGCAGTCTTAACCTCTATTTCATTCACCTTAGCTGACCTTTTAACGGATGTTTGAGTCAAGCCAAGTTCTTCCCTACGACTCTTAAGAGCCTTTGCAGTAGAATTCGTCGTTCGTCTCAGAATTGCAGATCCGTACTCGACAGCCTCTTCAAGGATGTCCAAACCGAAACTGGTGTAGGCCTCCCAAGCCGTGAGAATGTGTCCAGTCGGCTTACGGGCAGCCTCGTATACGGCTAATCCACCTTCACCGCGGACGAATTCTCTGCTGGAATGCCTTGCTGCGGCATCCGCATTTGAGTGTTCTCCTACATCAGGGCCAAAGGCAACTGTCAGGTCTCTCATTGAGCTTCCTCCAGAACGCGATTAGCTCGTCCAGAGGAGTCGTCCCAGCCTAGTGAGATGACCTCATAGTCAAATGCTTCAAAAACTTGTTTAGCAGCTTCAAGTTGACTTCCGTCCTCCGGCGGATAACGGCCCGACCCTCCTGAGATGTATAGGAAAACATTGGATTTGAACCACATTTCACCACCGAGATATGCTTCTTTCCCTCCCGTAAGGTTGGTATGCTTGGGATATACATTGCCGATTTCGGGTATGGGTACCTCTACGATGTACGGGATACCCAGTAAGTCTATAACCCAAAGATAGCGATTAGCACCCTTGTCATGCAACGAAAGAGGTGGGGAACCTGGCCGGAAGCCGGTTAGAGGAGCTGGTGCGAGAAGGCGAAGACCATCTCCACGGCCAAGCAGTTTCATCTCTTCACTTCGTTGACCAGAAGAAATTGTTGGAGGGCGGGGGATATAGCGGCTCCGAAAATCGTCAAACGCCTGCGTTGCTATCCCATTCACAATTCAGTCACTATAAGAACTATCGCGGAGGCCTCAACCTTAGGAGACATTCCGAAGACTGTCTAAACAGGATAGAAACATTATATATTAGTCTAAAGAGCGGGGCAACTCCGCCATGCTATACTACCCGCGCAGGAGCAAGACGACTATGGAACGCGTCAGCATAAGCATAGAGACGGAGGGGGCGTTTCGGGCCACGGAGGCAATGGCCGACCTGCGAAACGTGGCTGAGACCCTCTTCTTCCCAATGAGGTTTGTGGCGTTCTGGGACACCCAGGCCGACGGCGCTCACCTATGCCGCCAGGAGGAGCGAGGGCAGGAGTGCCTCCACAAACTGCCATCCGATGACCCGCGATACGAGGACTACTCAGCAGCCGCGGAACGGGATATGCGCGCCACCCTGGAGGTGAGCTTTCAGCAAGCGGGAGTGGTGATATACATGAGGTAAGCACGGCCGGACTCCGCCGGCCGGAAGGCCGTATCTACTGGGAAACGCCCCTGTTCCTGAGGCCCTGTGCGCCCTTCAGGTAGACGTGGGACATTTCCTTCTGGGACTTCTCCGTGTTCAGGAGCACCAGCACCCGTATGCACAGTTGCTGAGCGTCGGGCACGTTCATCTCGTGTCCGCACATCAGGGGGACATCAACCCATCCCATCTGGCGCGCGCCAACGGCCGGGAACTCGGTATTCAGGTCCTGGGTAGTCGTGAAGAAAGTGGCGGCAACGTCCTCGGTGTTGAAGGAGTTGGCTTCCACAATGCCCGCCAACAACTCCTTGGTAGCCTCAATGATGGCCTCTTTGGAGTTCTCGTCCGCAGTCGTTGCGCCTCGGATCCCTCGACAGACCATCGCCATATTCAGCCCTCCTCTTTCTCGGACGGCACAGCCTTGAGGCCGGCCACGAACTCCCTCACGGCCTTCTCTCGCTCTCCCGAAGGAGTTCTCTCCACCAAGTCTATCAGGGCGCTCCCCACCACGGCCGCATCAGCCCAGGGAGCCAGCGCCTGCACGTGACGGCTCTGGGATATTCCGAAGCCAATCGCAATGGGCAGGTCGGTGTGCTTCCTCACCCTCTGAGTCAGGGCCGGGATGCCGCTCGGCAGCTCCTGTCGGGCCCCGGTGACTCCGGTAACGCTCACGCAGTAGACGAAGGCGTCCGCTTTCTCGCACGTCTTGGCGATGCGCTCGTCGGTGCTGGTAGGAGCCAGAAGCGGTATCAGATGAATGCCCATACGGCTGCATATCGTCTGGAGGGTCTCGGCCTCCTCGTAGGGCAGGTCCGGGACGATTACACCGTCGACACCGGCGTCGCAGGCGTCCTCTGCAAACCGCTCGAGTCCGTAGCTGAGTATGGGATTGTAGTAGCCCATAAACACAAGGGGCACGCTCTTCTCACGATCTCTGAACTGCCGGGATATATTGAGGCAGGTTCCCATATTGACGCCCTGGCTCAGGGCGTGAAAACTGGATCTCTGGATGGTCGGCCCGTCAGCCAGGGGATCGCTGAAGGGCACTCCCAACTCGATTACGTCCGCCCCGCCGTCTACCAGAGCAGTCAGCAGTGGAACGGTCTCCTCTATGGTCGGAAATCCTGCTGTGAGGAACGGGATTACTCCCGGCGTTCCCCTCTTGCGAATTTCCTGGAAGCTCTCCTTGAGCCTGTCCACTTACTTAGCGCCTCCGATGTTTGCCGTATGCTGCGGCTCTGCGGTATGCAGGTGTGAATATAACACGCCTTCACCGGGCCAGGCAACTCAGTTAGATTCCGGGTTGACTCCCTTATGAGCGCGGGGCAAAATGAGGCATCGTCTTGTATAGAGGAATAGGCCTTGTGTCCAATAGCATCCTGAGCCTGATAGGCAACACTCCACTGGTCTCCCTGAACCGTATACCGGGAGAGGGAACGGCCGCCATTCTGGGAAAGCTGGAGAGCTACAATCCCACGGGCAGCATAAAGGACCGCATCGCCCTGGGCATGATAGAGGATGCCGAGGAGCGTGGGAGACTTCTGCCGGGATACACCCTGGTGGAGCCCACCAGCGGCAATGCCGGGGTTGCCCTGGCTATGGTGGCCGCGGCCAAGGGCTACTCGCTGATGATCGTTATGCCTGAGAACGCCCCATCGGAGCGGAAACGGCTGCTGACGCGCTTCGGCGCCGACCTCCGCCTTACGCCCTCCACGGAAGCCATGCCCGGCGCAATCCGCGTCGCAGAGGCTCTGGTCCGCGAGAACCCCACCTACCTGATGCTGAACCAGTTCGACAACCCGGTCAACCCCAAGGTGCACCGGGACACCACTGCACGGGAGATACTGCGGGACACCGGTGGAGTTGTGGACGCCTTTGTGGCCGGCGTCGGCACCGGCGGCACAATCACGGGCGTAGGGGAGGCTCTCAAGGAGGTCAACCCGGATACCCTGGTGGTGGCTGTGGAACCGGCGGCATCGCCCCTGCTGCAAAGCGGATTGCCCGGGAACCACGGCATCCCTGGGCTGGGTCCCGATTTCGTCCCGCCGGTTCTCAACCTGGACATCATAGACGAAATCATCGGCGTAGCGGATGAGGACGCCTACTATATGACTATCCGCCTTGCGCGGGAGGAGGGCCTCATGGTGGGAATATCCTCAGGGGCCAACGTCTTTGCCGCCGTCCGTCTGGCCGAACGCCTGGGACCGGGCAAGACGGTCGTGACAGTCCTCCCGGACAACGGCGAGCGTTACGTATACACGTCGCTTTAGCAGCTCCGCGTGTATCCCGCTTTTCTATCCAGAACCAGGCGCATGTGTTATCATCTCTGTCACCGGGAGCCCATTCAAAGCAAACGGAGGGCGGCGAAATGCAGAGTCAATCGATACGCCTGACCAGCCTGGCCAACTGCGCCGGTTGAGCCTCTAAATTCAGTCCGACCGACCTGGCGCAGGTCCTGCGTCAGCTGCCTGTCTTTGAGGACCCCAACCTCTTGGTTGGGACCTCCACCGGAGACGATGCCGCCGTTTACCGGATGAGCGAGGATTCGGCCCTGATCCTCACCGTGGACTTCTTCCCACCCATTGTGGACGACCCCTGGCAATTCGGCGCAATTGCCGCGGCCAACTCCTTCAGCGACGTCTACGCTATGGGAGGCAAGCCCGTGCTGGCTCTCAACCTGGTGTGCTTCCCCGCAGATCTGCCGGTGGACATCCTGGGAGATGTCCTCAAGGGAGGCGCCGCTAAGGCCAAGGAGGCCGGTGTGCTGATTGTGGGCGGGCACACGGTGAACGACCAGGAACCCAAGTACGGCATGGCTGTGACCGGATTCGTGGAGCCTGGCCGGCACGTTACCAACGCCGGCGCGAAGCCTGGCGACCGGCTGGTGCTCACCAAACCCCTGGGCACAGGCATTATTACGACTGCAGGCAAGAACGGCGTAGCCGACCCGGGCACCGTCTCTCGCGCCATTCAGGTGATGTTAACCCTGAACAAAGCCGCGTCAGAAGCCATGATGGAGGTGGGCATAGACGCCTGCACCGACATCACCGGGTTCGGCCTGCTTGGTCATCTGCAATCTATGGTTGAGGCCTCCGGAGCAGGAGCCAGGATACACCTGTCCCAGGTGCCACTCATTGAGGGGACACGGGAGCTGGTGGAGGCGGGAGTCGCTCCGGGTGGTACACACCGTAACCTGGAGTCCATCGACAGGGTCACCTCTTGGGACGCATCTATCACCCAAGAAGACAAATTGCTGCTGTCCGATGCCCAGACCTCCGGTGGCCTGCTGATTGCCGTCGCTTCCGACAAGGTGTCACAGCTTCTGGAAGCTCTATCCGCCAGGGGAGTCGTGGAGGTCAGTGTGGTGGGCGAGATCACCGAGAGGGACGAGGCGGAACTACACGTTCTTCCCTGATCCGTATGACGGCGTGGGCGGCCAAGCCTGGGGAGTACGCAAGTGGCGGCAAAGCGACCGAAGAGGACGTAGCTAGCAAGGTTGCGGAGTACCGGAAGGCGACCGCGGCAAGCTAGGGAATCTCTGAATAAGTCTGTGGGTTGAGGCATTATAATAGAGGTGAGCAAACAATGGTGATGGAGGAGTGAAGAGATGATGGAGCAGCCGACATTTGCAGACGTGGAATACGAGAGCAAGAAGCGGAGGACCCGTCGGGAGGTATTTCTGGAACGGATGGATGGTCTGATTCCTTGGCAGCGTCTGGAGGAGCGTATCCGCCCGTATTACCCTAAAGCTGGTCGAGGGCGTCAGCCATATGATTTGTCGGTGATGCTGAGAGTTCACTGCGTGCAGTTGTTCTACAATCTCAGCGATCCTGGGATGGAGGACCTGCTCTACGAGGCGGAGTCGGTGCGGCGGTTCGTGGGACTGCGGCTGTCGGAGGCGCTGCCAGACGAGAGCACGATACTGCACTTCCGTCATATCCTGGAGAAGCATGAGTTGGGGGAGGGTCTGTTTGAGGAGATCAAAGGTTATCTGGAATCCCGGGGACTGCGGCTGAGGGAAGGGACCATAGTGGACGCCACCATCATAGAAGCGCCGTCGTCCACCAAGAACCGGGCTGGGGCGCGAGACCCTGAGATGCGCCAGACCAAGAAGGGGAACCAATATCACTTTGGGATGAAAGTGCATATTGGGGTGGATGCGGATACGGGTGTGGTGCACAGCTTAGCGACGACCCCGGCCAACGTGCATGACGTGACCGAAGCCCACCGGTTGCTGCACGGCGGAGAGTCGCAGGTATGGGGGGATGCTGGGTACGTGGGAGTCGAGAAAAGGTGGGAGAATCGGGAGTTGGCGTTGGATTGGCAGGTGGCTATGAAGCCGGGGCGGCGGCGGCAACTGGATCCGGGGAGTAATGCTGCCTTGACGGAGAAGCGCAAGGCATCCATTAGGGCCAAAGTGGAGCATCCCTTCCTGAAGGTGAAGCAGCTGTTCGGTTATGCCAAAGTCCGCTACCGGGGTCTGGCCAAGAACACCCAACGTCTGGCGCTGCTGTTGGGATTGGGTAACTTGTTGACCGCCGAGAGCCGATTGGCGGCCTGAAGTGGGAGCAGTGGGCTCAACTCCGGCTGGAGACCCCTGGTGGGGCCGGTACAAGGCCACCAATGTCCCTATGACGCCCCATCGGTGGCGGAACATTTCCGCAAAACAGGCACAGTCAACTTAAACCCGGCTGATGTCCTGTTATTCAGAGATTCCCTAGCTCCGGAAGCCGTCCCCCATAACGGTCTGTACAGTACGAACAAAGCTGCCTCCGCCCCAGTACGCCAGGCGCCAACGGGCTTCCTCCTCCTTGTTCATGCCTTCGACGTGGAACTGGTAGTAGGCCTCCCTGCCTATACCACCGTAAACCACCACCGCAATGCCGGCTATTATAGTAATCCAGGACATGATCAACACCAAAGTCACACCCATGATAACCCCGCCTATCACCATCATAGTCCCAGCGATCATCACCTTGTGCCGTGCCAGCTTGACCACCTCCACCGAGGTCAGCCGGGAATAGGGTAGCTCCAGCAGCTCCTCACCCCCGTCCTTCTCCTCGTAGTGGATGACGCGATGGGACGTCGCATAGAACGGGTTATGGTCCGATATGATGGCTTCGCCCTGTCTCAAGTGGTCTCGGATTGACATCCCCAGCCGCCTATACTTAGGTTCCAGCTAACATACGATTTGCTTGCGACCCTATATTGAAAATACAGAGGGTCAGTGGTGTATCAGGTAGTTTCGCAGCTTTGGAAGCAGAGCATCTACTTGCGCCAGACGCAATGCAACACCGGGTTGAGACAGTCCACCTTCGTAAAAGTTACGATGTAACGCCTGAGCTGCGTCAAAGCATATGCGCAAATCCCTGTCCTGCAACTCATCGGCTACACTCTCAACAACTGCTACAAGATGGCCGTGCACAGTGTGCTGCCAATCTCGATAGTCGGCCACTGCCTTGACCATCTGCGATGCAGCGCCCCAACCCTTATCGGAGGCTTGGCGTAAATCGCCCGCCTGTAACTCTTCTTTTGCTTTCTCCAGGAAGATATACGCCTGCTCGCCGTATGGTATAGCCTCTGTTGTCACTCTATGCCTCGCGTACTTTCGATAAAAGAGTTACTCCGCTCTGAAGCCGCTCAAAGTGTCCAGCGTACCCCGAGAATCCTCTCATACCGCCGAAGTGAGTATGTGTAATGGAGGGATAGTGATACTCTACACCCATAGAGGCCGTGCGTCAAAATACAGAAGCTGCGGTGAAGTTCTGTTTGACACCCAAAGACGCCAGATTTACAATTTAGCCAGGCGGGTGTAGCTCAGTGGTAGAGCTCTTGCTTCCCAAGCAAGTTGTCGTGGGTTCGATCCCCATCACCCGCTCCAAGCCACAAACAACCTTACCTGCGCTCGCCGGAGGGTCCTGTGACATGGCTGTGCGTTGCGCCTGGGAAGAATTCAGAGGCAGGACTATCCCCGCCTCCAGAATTCTGAGTACGGGCCGGTCAGGACGGACTCCGGTGAGAGGATGAGTTGATCTCAACCATCTTCCCCATCACCATGAAGATTACCCGCTCCGCAATGTTGGTTGCCCGGTCGGCGACGCGTTCCAGGTCGTGTGCCACCCACAGCAGGTAAGTGGCGCGTTGGATGGTCTTGGGGTCCTGTATCATAAAGAAGATGAGCTCGCCGGTAAACCTGGTCGTACAGGGCGTCTACATCATCGTCGTCGTGGCAGACGCCCATAGCCGCCACAGTGTCCTTATGCACTAGAGCATCCAGGCTGCGCCGGAGCATATCCGTCGCCATCTCCGACATCCTGGGTATGTCAATCAGGGGCTTCAGCGGGGGCTCATCCATAAGGATGACCTCCGGCTCAACGGCCAGCGCCCTGGCGATACAGAGACGCTGCTGCTGTCCACCGGAGAGTTGCAGGGCGCTCTGCTTCAGCCTGTCCTTCACCTCGTCCCAGATGGCCGCTCGCCTGAGGGAGCGCTCCACTCTGTCCGAGATATGGTCATTGATCCCGTTCACCTTAAGGCCAAAGGCCACGTTGTCGAAGATCGACTTGGGAAACGGGTTGGGCTTCTGAAATACCATCCCTATGCGGCTGCGTAGCTCCACCGGGTCCACCTTGGGGCTGTAAATGTCCTCACCCTGATAGAAGACGTGGCTCTCCATATAGCCCCCGGAGGACATCTCGTGCATCCGGTTGAGACAGCGCACGAGGGTGCTCTTGCCGCACCCGGATGGCACGATAACCGCCGTTACTCGCCCGCGCCTCAGAGAAAGGTCAATGCCCTTCACCGCAAGGTGGCTTCCGTAGAATGCCCGAAGCCCCTTGATGTCGATTACCGGCTCTGAAGAAGCGTCCCTTGACAAATCTTCCCTGGATTCCGCCGCTCCGACTTGGGGCGGATTCGCAACCTTTCTGGTTACCATCTGCTCCTCCCAGAGTAAATGTTTCGCAGCGTTATGGCAACTGCATTCATCAACAGCAGGACTGTAAGCAGCACAATTATCCCGGCCGCCGCGTTGTCCTGGAATGCCGGCAGGGGCCTGCTGATCCAGCTGTAAATCTGTACCGGCAGCACCGTAACCGCGTCCAAAGGCGAGGTTGGGACTCGGTGCGCTCCACCCTCGTCCATGATGGCCTCGGTGAAGTAGTCAAACGTCCCGGATGCCGGCGTAGGCCCATACAACCGCAGGGTTTACGTCCGGGAACGACGAGTCCACCTGGCTCCAGTTTGTTACATTGCCCTGAGCCTCAGGACCAAAGATCGTCGCCAACTCCTCCACCGACAGACACTCCACCCAGTCATTGTCAGGGTTCACCACCACCGACAGAGCATCGAAGGCCACCGGTATCTCTATCCCAGCCTCCGCACACTTGTCCAGTTCAGACTGCTTCGACGGCCTGGATGCATCCCATATCTCTATCTCTCCGGCACACATCGCCTTGCCGCCGGCTCCCGTACCAGTGGAGCCTACGTTCACCTTAACATCCGGCTGAACCGCCTTGAACTCCACCTGCATCGCCTCACTTATCGGAAACACCGTGCTCGACCCCGATACCGCTATCTCTCCCTTGTACATCATCATCGCTTCCGTGGCCGTGGGGTCCGGCATCATCGTATCGCCGGACGTAGCCGTGGGCGCCGGTGCAGTGGTTGGCTCTTCATCATCGCCGCAAGCGACAGCCAGTAGTCCCAGCGTGAGCACAATAAAAATCAAGGCCGCCGGTACAACCCAGAAGCCTCCAGATTTCTTGCTTGTTCCCTTTTTTGAAAGGCTCATGTGTCTTTTTTCACAACTCCAATTTTCTTTTCAGTTTACGGACCTAACATTAACGGATTGTTAATGAGTTTTTAACAGGCCTTTAAGGCGCCCTACATCGTCTCTCCTGGTACGTGGGGAAGCAGTAACTCTCCTTTACGCTGTCGCCGCAGCGGGAGCAGTTCCAGAAGCGCACTCCCTCTACCAACATTTCGGGGTTCCCCTCCGACAGGAGGTCACCCCTGAGATCCATGGGATACCCGCATGAGCAGCTCTTGGGCCTGGGCAGGCCGGGCGACAGCATTGCGAGCGTGTGAGCCACCACCCCCATAAACCTCCTCCTCAGCGGTACGCTCACGGCCCCACTCTGAATCTCCCTTTCCACAACCATCGTGGTCATATTCTGCATTTGAATCACCTCCTTTTCTCTTCAGGTTCCGTTGTTTATCAGGTTATGCCCTCAAGGTAACACCCGCACTTTAACGAGCTGTTATCGCCTCTTTAACGCTGGGTTAAAGAAAGCTGAACGACGGGTTAAGGCTTTGCGCTGTGCTCCGGCTTCTACCTAAAATGTGAATCCTTGTGATACCATCCCCTAAGACATTCCCCGGAGTGACAAGATGATTCAGGACTTTATAAAACTTATACCCAGTGCGCTTAACGATAGAAATGGGAGAGTATTCTATTCAGGTAAGCGCGCTTTTGAATCTCCGAAGACGTTGTATATCCTCGGCGTCAATCCCGGAGGGGCACCAGATGAGCTTCCGGGCCAAACCGTCTCGGCGCACACCAGTTGGCTCCTCAAGAACGGAGCACATAATTGGTCGGCTTACAGAGATGAACTCTGGACTGGCCGTACTCCTGGTACTGCACCCCTGCAAAGAAGAATGTTACACATGTTTCGGAAGCTGAATCTCGATCTTGGGGAGGTGCCAGCGAGTAACCTTGTCTTTGTACGGTCAGAGCGAAAAGCAAAGCTTGTAGGGGATTTCTCGCAACTGGCAAGGGAGTGCTGGCCCTTCCACCAAGCAGTAGTGGATAGACTCAAAGTGCGTACAATACTTTGTCTGGGTCAAGATCCCGGAGATTGGGTCTGCGAGCAGTTGGGTGCTCGGTCTCAAGTGGACGAATTCATAGAAAAAAACAACCGCAAATGGAAGAGTCGGGTTTATAGAAACGCAACGGGCCTAACTGTTGTAGTAGCTACTCACCCAAGCATTGCAGACTGGACGGCTCCATCGACTGATCCCACGGAGTTAGTCCAGAGAGCACTCAGATGATTACACCTGACGAAGGAATCAAATGCAGTCCAAGCCCCGTAAAGGCCCTTGCACCGCGGCGAGGGCGGACTTGAACGGGACTGAGTAGTGCGACAACTGGCTCGACTCCGCAGGCCCCTAAACAGCTGAGGGGCGAGAGCCGGATTATCGACGACTCTCACCCTACTGCTAGAAGAGATAAGGCTCAGGGTGAGCGGACCGGTCGTGTTGCCCCCGCTCATATGGTTCGACAGGCTCACCATGAGCGGGTTGGGAGGCTGCCCACCCCGTAACAATACGGGGCAGGCCCTGAGCCGTTTACTTTCATAGCAAGACAAAAAGCCCCTACGACTGGAGGCCACTTCGGATTTGCCCATATGCCCTAGGTTGCCGCGGGAAGCCTGAAGGAGAAGGAGCTGCCGCCACTCGCACGGCTCTCGACCCACGCCTCGCCGCCGTGGGACTGTACGATGTGCTTGACTATAGCCAGACCCAGGCCCGTGCCTCCGTCCCTCCGGGAACGGTCCACCTTGTAGAAACGCTCGAAGATGTGGGGAAGATGCTCCTCCGGGATGCCCACGCCGTTATCGCTGACGTTGACAGTAACGAAACCAGCCTCCGCGCGCGCCGACAGGGTTATCTCTCCTTCGACCCAGGTGAATTTGAGCGCGTTCTCCAGCAGGTTGGACAGCACCTGCCGGAGCTTCTCTTCGTCGCCGAGAACTCCGGGAAGGCCCTCCGTAGCATTTACTTCAACCTTAATGCTCTTGGCCTCGGCTTGCGCCTGGAATTGCGATCTTGCGCCCTCCATCAGGGAGACCAGGTCAACCGGCGCCAGACTGAGCGTGTCCTGGCCGCCCTCAAGCCGCGCCAGTTCCAGCAGATCCTCAACCATGCTGTGCATCCGGTCAATCTCCCCCTGAATACGGCGTACGAAATCCCGAGCCACGTCCTTCTCCTCCAGCGCGCCGCTCTCCAGAGTCTCCGCCATCGCCCTAACGGCGGCCAGGGGCGTGCGCAGCTCGTGGGAGACGTTGCTGACAAACTCCCTGCGCGTCGTCTCCACCTGCCGAATCCTGGTGAGGTCATGCAGGGTCAGGAGCACGCCGGGAGAGCCGTCGCCGCTCAGGGGAGTGGCAATGCAGCTCAGGAAGCGACCTCTCTGAAGCAGCTCCACCTCGCCGTACTGCCTCTGTTTTGTCTCCTGGCACAGCGACACCAGCCGCAGCACCTCGTAGTCCCTGACCACTTCCATAAAGCGCGCGCCCTCGGATGGCGGCCCACCCACGCCAAGCAGGGCTTCGCCTGCGGTGTTGAAAAGCTCGACCTGGTCCTCAGACCCAATAACCACCACGCCGTCGCCCATGGTATCAAGGACGGCTGGAGAGCTTGTCCCGCTCGCCGGATAGCGCCTGGATGTTGGTCCGGAGGGACGTCGCCATGCTGTTGAAGGCCTCTGCCAGCTCCCTGGTTTCGTCCTGGGAGAGCGCCTCAACCCTGTGCTCCATGTCCCCGGCGGCAAGCCGTCCAGCCTCGGAAGCATAACATCAAGGATTATCAGGTCCGGGTTGCTCACCCTGGCTAGCTCCAAGCCCTTCTCGCCGTCCATAGCTGTGAGAACGGCGTAGCCTTCCCTCTCCAGGTTGTACCTGAGCGCCTCTACGATGTTCTCCTCGTCTTCTACAACCAGCACCTTTTGATCCGGCAACTTAACCCCTCACGGCTTGCGGTCAGGGTGCCTCTGCTGTGATAGTAACCCTGGCATATCGGGTAGCCAAGCCGGATGAACCCTCGGCGAGGTCTCCTCCTGGATTGCGGCCTGGCGGGTGACTCGTGTATTATATGGTCGTTCCGAGGACTTCAATACGACGGCCCGGAACGGCGGCCCAACCAACATTACAGCAAGGAGGGAAACATGCCTGGACCCACGTCGAATACGGTCAAGTACGAGAAGCGAGACAGAATAGCCTGGGTGACCCTGAACCGCCCGGAGGCGATGAACGCCCTGAACACGGAGATCCGGATAGCCATCACGGAAGCCTTTCAAGAGGTCGAGGCCGACGACGACGTGCTGGTAGCCGTAGTCATTGGCGAGGGAGGCCGGGCCTTCTGCGCAGGAAACGACCTCAAGGAGCAGGCCCAGGGCGACTCCACCGCCGGCGCCGCTTGGTCGCGGAACACGCCATCGGGCAGCCAGGCAGTCTACGAGTGCCTGAAGCCCACCATCGCAGCCATCGACGGCTACGCCCTTGCCGGCGGTATGCAGCTGGCCAACCGCTGCGACATCCGCGTCGCCACCGAGAAGTCGCGCTTCGGAATGCCGGAGCCTCTGCGCAGCCTGACCCCCATCAACTCCGTTGATACAATGGAGATGGGCTTTGTCCCGATGGGAGAGGCCATGTGGATTATCCTCACGGGAGCCCACATGACCGCAGAGCGAGCCTACGACATCGGCCTCGTCCAGGCTCTGGTTCCCGATAGGGACGCCCTCATAGAAGAAGCGGAGAGAGTTGCCGGTCTGCTGAAGCTGTGCGCTCCCCTGGCCCTCAGGGCCCTCAAGAGCGGCGTGCGGCTCCACCACAACCCGCCCACTCCGCCAACCGGGACCCTGCTCCTGGACCACCTGCGAGAACTGAACCGGCCCCTCCAGGAGACGGTCGCCAAGAGCGAGGACAGGCTGGAAGGCCCCAAGGCCTTTGCGGAGAAGCGAGCGCCCGACTGGAAGGGCAGATAAGGCGTCTCTGAGCAAATCGCTTTAGCCTGAGTTAGAACAAGGCGCGGTGTTTCCACCGCGCCTTGTTCTTTTTCTTGAGTAGACGCTGACCACAGACCGACCCTGGGTGGGGCTACTCCGCTCTCCTGACGGAGTGACCGCCGAACTGGTTGCGCATGGCCGCCAGCAGCCTGACGCCAAAGGGCTGCTCCTGTCGCGAGCGGAATCTGGCCTGCAGAGCCAGGGATATTACGGGGGTCGGCACGTTGAGGTCAACAGCCTCCTGGACAGTCCACCTGCCCTCGCCGGAGTCCTCGACGTATGCCTGGATGGTCTCCAGCGCCGGATCCTCATCCAGGGCCGCGGCCGTCAGGTCCAGCAGCCAGGAGCGTACGACGCTTCCGTTTCGCCATATCCCGGCTATCTGGGCCAGGTCCAGGCCAAATTCCTCCTTCGCCTTCATCAGCTCAAAGCCCTCTGCGTACGCCTGCATCAGCCCGTACTCGATGCCGTTGTGCACCATCTTGACGAAGTGCCCCGAACCGGCGGTGCCGACTCTCCCATAGCCCCTGTCCGAGCCCGGCGCGAGGGTTTGGAAGACCGGCTCCAGTCTCCGGAAGACCTCCGGGTCTCCTCCAACCATTATGCTGTAGCCCTCCTCAAGGCCCCAGATTCCGCCGCTGGTGCCCGCGTCCATGAAGAACAACCCGCGCTCCGCCAGAGACGCGGCTCGGCGAACGCTGTCCTTGTAGTTGGAGTTGCCCCCGTCTATGATTACGTCTTCGGGAGACAGGGCATCAGCCAGGGCGTCTATGGTGGATTCGGTCGGCTCCCCCGAAGGAACCATTACCCAGGCTACTCTGGGCGATGGGAGCTGCCCGGCCAGTTCTTCTATAGACGATGCGCCGTCTGCGCCTTCGTCAACCAGCGCCTGCACCGCTTCCGGCTGCGAGTCATAGACGACTACTCTGTGCCCACCTCTCATAAGACGCCGCGCCATGTCCCCACCCATGCGTCCCAAGCCTATCATGCCTATGTCCATAGTCCTGACACCTTTCTCACAGTCGCCTTGCCCGAAGGAGACCGGCCTGCGTGGATTCCACACTGATTCAGGGCTAGTCTCACTATAAGCTCTTACAAGCGCATAACAGCATGTTACAGCGTTTGGCAGTGCAAGGGCTATACCCGCTCTGCAATGCGCCTGATCTGCTCTCCATGCTGCCCTTTCAACCGCACGGCGGCGACGCGGCGGCCCTGCGCCTGCAACGCCCTCATATCGCCCAGCGCCTGGGCGTCCGCCAGCACTCCAAAGGTGTAAGGCTCTCGGGGCACCGGGATGTCATCCTGACGCTCTGCGCTGATCTGTAGGAATAGGCCGCTATTGGGGCCGCCCTTGTGGATCTGGCCCGTAGAGTGAAGGAACCGCGGGCCGTACCCCACGGTGGTGGCGATATGATAGCGCTCCATAACCCGACGCCTGAGTTCCGTCAGCGCCTCGTTGGTCTCCTGAGTCTCGCGAACATAAGCCAGTATAGCCAGGTAGTCGCCCGGCTTGGCTTGGGAGAGCAACTCTTCGATGGAGCCGGACTCCTCCGGCTGTGGCAGTCTGCCAGACTCCTGATGCTCCAGGAGACCTCTGGCCGTCTCGTCCTTGGCCTGCTGCACGTTGGGCTGGTCAAAGGGGTGAATCCCCAGAATGCTCCCGGCAACCGCCGTAGCGAACTGCCATCGGAAGAACTCCGCGCCAAGGTCGTACTTGTCGCCAAGCTCCAGCCTCACCACAGGCTGTCCGGCCGACTCCAGGTCCGCCATAGCTGCGTCTAGGTCGCCGTTGTTATCTCCCTCCAGCCGTAGATACACGAACAGCCGGTCGTCGCCGTAGCAGGACGGGCCAGCCAAGGGCTCGCCGACCACCGGGACGATACCCCGTCCCTCCTTGCCGGTGCTCTCGGCGATGATCTGCTCAACCCACAGCCCAAAACTTGTAATTGATGGCGACAGAACCAGGCTCAGCTTGTCCCGACCCTGTGCGGCGTGGAAGGCCATGACTGCCCCCAGACGCGCGCCCGGATTGTCGTTGACGTCCACATACGGGGCGCAGGAGTCCCTCATGCCGTCCGCCCTCTCCAGCAGCTTGGCAATGTCAACACCGGCCAGAGCCGCCGGGACCATCCCAAAGTACGAGAGGACGGAGTAACGGCCGCCTATATCGGAGGCGTTCAGGAATACGCGCCGGAAGCGGTCAAACTCGGCCACTCTCTCCAGGAGAGTACCAGGATCCGTGATGGCTGCAAAGCGCTGGCCTGCCACCCTCTCCGCGGCTTTCTTGTCAACCAGGCTCCGGAAGTGGTTGTAGAAGGCCAGGGGTTCAATTGTAGTCCCGGACTTGGAAGAAACCAGGAACAGCGTTCTGACCGGATCTATCTCGTCGCTGACAGCCTGCACTGAATCGGGGAGCGTGGAGTCCAGCACTATGAGCTTGGGGTAGCCCGGAGCGCTGCCGAAGGTCTGGCCGATTACCTCCGTCCCCAGGCTGCTCCCTCCCATGCCCAGCAGCACAACGTGTCGATACCCCTCGTCCTTGACCTCTGCGGCAAATGCCTCGAGGCCGGAGACCCGGTCGCGCATCCGGTCGGTTATGGTGAGCCATCCCAGTCGGTCGGCAATCTCCGTCGGCTCCGGTTTCCAGACGGTGTGGTCTCCGCGCCAGATGCGCGACACCAGGTTGCGGCTGCGGAGATTGTCCAAGGCTGCCTCAATCATAGTTGGGTGCTCCCTCGTCTAAAGGTCGGCTAGTTGAAACCATAGTAATCCCAGGTCACGCATAACTACAAGCTATCCTCTCGACCCGGCGGGTCTGCGCGAACTGACCCCTACTGGCGCGCGCTCCCGCCTGCCTCCTTCTCTGCCTTCTTCGTCTCCTCCGGAGGCTTCACGTTGCGGAACATGAAGTAGAGGGCTATGTCGTAGGCTATCTTCAACACCGCGCACCCAACCAGCGGAGCGCTCGCCGAGACCGCCTGCCAGAGAGCCGTCGCAATCGCCGGACCGCCGATACCCGAAACGCTCCTCCCCACGATGTGTATGCCTGCCATGGCCACCCGCTCCTCTGGCCCGACCACCGCCATCGTATACGAGGTACGCGTAGGCACGTCCATTTGACTCAGGAAGGAGCGCAGCTGCCAGAACAGCACCGCAAGAGTTGCTGTGGGCGCAAAGGCGGCGGCTATCAGGAACAGGCTTGCCGGGATGTGGGTGAACACCATTGTGTTGATGAGCCCAATCCTGGCGGCAATCCTGGCAGCCAGCCATAGCGAGATGGCCGCGAGAACGTGGGAAAAGAAGAAGACCAGGGCGAGCGTTCCCAGTTCCAGCCCAAATCGTGCGTTGAACCAGTAGGCGACCAGGCTCTGAAGAAGCAACGACCCCGCAAAGTGGTCAACGCTAAACAACGCCGCTAGTGTGAAAATGATTCGCCTAGAGGGAAGCGTTAGGGGATTCACCCAATGCCTTGCCTCTGGGCGCACCTCTACGCCGGACGAGAGCATTCCATAGAGAAGCGCCACAACTACAAGTAGGACGACAAAGGCGATGAACATTGCCTTGAAGGCGGCAAGCTCAGTTAAACCTAACTGTCCCTGGATTACATCCGGAAGCCCGGCGGCCAGCGCTCCGACGGCTGCGGCGCTCGTGGAGACGATGCCATACACGGCGAAGAGGTCCGTACGCCTGTCGTCGGACGCCGCGTCCGCAAGGCTGGCCTGCTCCATCGGCTGTGTCGGCTGGGCTCCTCCGCCACCGCCCACTCCGCTCAGATAACCCAGAAAGGCGAAGGCCGTCAGAATGACGATGTCGTCCGTCAAGACCATCACCACGCCAGCAGCGGCCGTCATCAATGTCAGCGCGATCAAGATCCGCCGCCTGCCCGCCTTATCTGCAATCAGCGAAACCAGGAATGCGAAAAGAGCGGCCCCCGCCACGCCAAAGCTGAAGAACACCCCTATCTGGGTGAGGGTGAACCCCAGCATGTCCAGGTAAACGGCGAATAGAACGGCTATAGATCCCTGGGCGAATGTGCGCACGGACCTTGCCAGGATGATTATCTTGCCGTCCCGGCTCACCCAGGAAAGGGGGATTCTTCTACTTTGCATCATGCTTGTACTGTGCCTTATCACGCATCTGAGGCTACTCTCACCAACTCTTCCGGCGGCTTCACATTGCGAAAGATGCGGTACAGCGCAGCGTTGGCAACTATCACCAGAGAAACGCCGGCAAAGAGCGAAATGGCCAATTGACCAAAGTCAGCGAGAATCCCTGTAAACATAGGGCCAATCGCTCCCAGAATGCTCATCCCCAGAAGGACAATGCCCGCCATGAAAACCCTCTCCCCCGGAGCTACTACGCCCATCATGTAAGAGGCGCGGAGTGGGGCGCTCATCTGTCCCAAAACGTAGAACATCACTCTTAGCAGCACGCCGATGATGCCCGTGGGCATCAATACGGTAGAAGCCAGAAAGAGCGGCGACAGCATCTGCGTGAACACTAGGGTTTTGACAAGCCCAAACCGGTTGGCTAACTTGGCCGCCAGCCAGAAAGCGGGTAGTACAAGGATCGAAGAGAAAAGGGAGGCCGACAGGTTAGTAAAGAACATTCCCATCCGTCCCTCTTCCGACCAGATGTTGCTTGAGTTGATTTCCACGCTCCAATGAAGCATGGCCACCGCGAGACTGTTAAGGCTCAACAGACCAGTGAGTGTGAATATGACGCGCCGCGAAGGGAGTCTGAAGGGGTTCACCAGCTTCCTCTCCTCAACTGGAGCCTCAACACCGGACGAGACCCGGCTGAAGATAAGGGCGACACCCAGGAGCAGCACCGATGTGGGCAGATGCAGTGCCTTACCCGGAAAGAACCCAATGTCGTCAAACAGGGCCGCGAGGAATAATAAAGGCGACAAAACAAGCAATCCAACAAGGGGAAGCACCGCCACGGCGATATGGAACACGGCATACAGGTCGGTCCTCCTGTCAGGAGAAACGATGTTCGCCATGCTGGCCATCCGAAGTGCTTGAATTGGACTTAAACCCCCTCCGCCGCGGCCTAGCGCAGCGAGTAAGACGAAGGGAATCAGGATCAAGAAATTGCTAGTAAGCACGGAGGCCACGAAGGCCGCGGCAGACATCAGCGTTAGCAATACTAAAAGACGCCGCCGCCCGACCTTCTCGGCAAAGACTAAGACAAAAAGCGTAAGCGGGATGATCCCGAAGAATCCACCAATAGAGAGGAGCCAAAACATCGGGGAGGCGTATGCCCCTTCGTCTACCAAGTCAGTGATCAAAGGAGCGTCGCCGAACGCCGTAGGAATGGCGAGAACGCACCCCGCCAGGATGAGCAGCTTGCCGTCGCGGTCAATCCAGTCCAGCCGCAGCAGGCGCACCTGCCTCACTCCGAGTCCAGGTATTCGCTGCGACGCCGGACGCTGTACCCGCCCGGGCCGTTGAGCAGGCTCTCCGCAGCGGCCCTTGCGGTATCCAGGGAGGTGAAGCACGGAATGCGCCGCTCAACCGCCGCCCGCCGAATCTGAAACCCGTCCTGCAAGTGGGACCGTTCCCCTGTCACGGTGTTCACCAACGCATCGACAGTCCCGTTCATAATGATGTCAATGACGTTGGGATGGCCCTCACTGAGCTTCTTGGTGATCATGGTCACGGAGATGCCCAGGCCCTCCACCATCGCGGCGGTGCCTTCGGTTGCATACAGTCGGCAGCCGCTCTCCGCGAGAGCGCGGATAAGCGGCATGGCCTCCGCCTTATCCCTGTCGGCGATGCTCAGGAGTACGGAGCCGTTGGGATGGAACAGCATACCGCCGGCGAGCAGGGCCTTGGCGACCGCGCCGCGAAAGTCGAAGTCGATCCCCATGACTTCGCCGGTGGACTTCATCTCAGGCCCAAGGTACGTGTCCACTCCCGCCAGCTTGGACATCGAAAACACCGGCGCCTTTACAGCCACCAGGTTCTGCCGCTTTCCCAGACCTCCGCTGTATCCCATTTCGGCCAGGGTCCTGCCCAGCATTATCTTGGTCGCCAGCTTAACCATTGGAACACCGGTGACCTTGGAGAGGAAGGGCACTGTGCGACTGGAGCGGGGGTTCACCTCCAGAACGTACACCGTTGACGCGCCGTCGGCTTCCGGCATGGATTGGGGGCTACGATAGGGGCTGCCGCCTACGATCACGTACTGGATGTTCATCAGTCCCATCATTTTCAGGGCAATCCCTATGCGTGTCGTATGCTCAACGAGGGTGTTGACCTCCTGATCGGTGAGGGTGACACCGGGGTATATCGCCATAGAGTCACCGCTGTGCACTCCCGCCCTCTCAACGTGCTCCATTATGCCAGGTATGAACACCGTCTCGCCGTCGCAGATGGCGTCCACCTCCACCTCGCGGCCGCTCAGGTACTTGTCAATCAGGATGGAACGACCCGTACCCAGCTCCGCGGCGGCGGTGACGTAGCGTATAAGCTCCGTGGCGTTCTGCACTATCTCCATAGCTCTGCCGCCCAGGACGTAGCTGGGCCGCACCAGAACGGGGTAGCCCGTCCCGGCGGCCACCTTCAGGGCCTCCTCCAGAGACGTGATGCCCGCTCCCGGCGGCTGTGGTATACCCAGGCGAGCCAGGAAGTCCTCGAACCTACTCCTGTCTGAGGCGATATCGATTGCGTCTGCGGAGGAGCCCAGGATCGGCATACCCGCCTGGTCCAGGGACTGGGACAGGTTGATCCCCGTCTGGCCTCCGAATTGCACCATAGACGGAGGGTACATGACGTTGTCAGCGCCCTCTTCCGCTTCGTTCTCCAGTATGTCCAGGACGCTCTCCTCGTCCAGAGGCTCGAAATAGAGGCGGTCGCTGGTGTCGAAATCGGTTGAGACTGTCTCAGGGTTAGAGTTCGCCATTATGCTCTTGACCCCCTCCTCCTGGAGGGCCCAGGCCGCATGGACGGAGCAGTAGTCGAACTCAATCCCCTGCCCTATCCGAATTGGCCCGCTGCCCATGACCACTGCCTTGGGACCTTCCAGGAAGTGCGCCTCGTTCTCCTGCTCGTAGGTGCTGTAGAAGTACGGGGTGGCCGCTTCAAACTCCGCCGCGCACGTATCGACCATCTTGTAGACGGGGGTTATCCCCCAATCGCGGCGGAGCTGGCGCACCTGCTCAGGCAGGCGGTCTCCAAGAGTGGCGATCTGAACGTCGGAGAAGCCCAGGCGTTTGGCCTCCCGCAACAGCCGCGGCGTTAGGTCTTCCTTCAAAAGACGCCTCTCCATATCCACAATGTTGGAGAGCCGGTAGAGGAACCAGGGATCGATGCCAGTTCTGCGAGCCATTTCCTCCGGGGCAACATTTCGGCGCAATGCCGCCATTACCGCCCAAAGCCGAATGTCAGTGGGATGGATGGGAAGGCTATCCAGAACAGGGCCGTCGTGGTCTTGCCACTCCCTGTCCTCCCAGAGAAGCGTGTTGCTCCCCATCTCCAACGAGCGCACCGCCTTCTGGAAGGCAGCCTCAAAGGTGCGGTCTATAGCCATCACCTCGCCGGTGGCCTTCATCTGAGTGCCAATACTGCGGTCTCCCGCGGCGAACTTGTCGAAGGGCCAGCGGGGTATCTTGACCACGCAGTAGTCCAGCGCCGGCTCAAAGGCAGCCAGGGTGCGCTGGGTAACCGCGTTGGGTATCTCGTCCAGTCGCTTGCCCACCGCGATCTTCGCAGCCACCCGAGCTATGGGATAGCCCGTCGCCTTGCTGGCTAGGGCGGAACTCCGGCTGACGCGGGGGTTCACCTCTATGACGTAGTAGGGACTGTCCGCCTCCCAGCTTCCGGGCAGTGTCTCCCGCACTATGCTGTGCGGATTCAGGGCAAACTGGACGTTGCATCCCCCCTCGATGCCCAAGGCTCGGATAATCTTCAGGCTCGCGGAGCGGAGCATCTGGTACTCCTTGTCCGTCAGTGTCTGGCTTGGAGCCACGACTATGCTGTCGCCAGTGTGCACGCCCATCGGGTCAAAGTTCTCCATGTTGCACACGGTTATGCAGTTATCCGCCGCGTCCCGCATAACTTCGTACTCAATCTCCTTCCAGCCCACCAGGGAGCGCTCAAGCAGTATCTGGTGGATGGGGCTTGCGGCCAGCCCGCCCTTGGCAACCGTCTCCAGCTCCTCCAGGCTGTTGGCTATACCCCCTCCGGAACCGCCGAGTGTGTATGCAGGGCGTATGACCAGGGGCAACCCCATCTCCGCTACTATGCGATGCACGTCGTCCAGCGACTGAGCGATGTCGCTGGGCAGGGTCGGTTCTCCTATCTCGACCAGTAGGTCACGGAAGAGCTCCCTGTCCTCCGCGCTGCGAATCGTCTCCAGGGGCGTGCCGAGGAGACGAACGCCGTACTTGTCCAGCACCCCGGCGTCGGCCAGGGCCACCGCGAGATTGAGGCCCGTTTGCCCGCCCAAAGTCGGAAGGATCCCCTGAGGCCTCTCCCGCTCGATGATTCGCTCGATGACGTCGACCGTCAGGGGCTCAATGTACACTATGTCCGCTATGCCCTCGTCGGTCATAATGGTGGCCGGATTAGAGTTGACCAGGACGGTGGTCACGCCCTCCTCCCTGAGGGCCTTGCACGCCTGGGTGCCGGCGTAATCGAACTCTGCCGCCTGCCCTATGACAATGGGGCCGGAGCCTATTACCAGGACTTTAGATGGTTTGGATGTCATTTAGGGCAACCTCTGTAATTGGTGATAATTTTCAGGTTTATGTGAGGTCCTCAGTTAGTAGACGGATCATAGAGTTCCAGCTCGGGGATGCGATTGAAGACATTATCGAGAGTGTAAAGCGGTACATCGTGGCGTATTGCAGCAGCGGCAATAGTGGCATCCGGAACAGAGATTGTATAGCCTCCACGCATGAGGCGATTACTGAGTCTTGCCGCTATCAGCCAGACCTGCCGGTCAGTTTCCAGGTAGGGAAGGGACATAACACGGTTCATAAGGAACTCGATATCTTCTTCTGATCGGGCTCCTCTGAGATATTCAATCAGGACAGGTCCGGTGACAGCAATATTACTGGAGGCAAGCAGGTCAAGAAGCTCCCTGGCGGTCTCGGAGTTGGGCTGCCTCTGAGCCTGAACTAATACGGATGAGTCCACAAGGACAGTCACGCCGTGCCATCCCTCAATGAATTTATAAACGTTTCCCGTCTTTTCTCTGCGGCCTCAGCTTCTACGCTGTAGTCGTCCACTATGATCTTGCCCCAAGAGTCGATCAGCTCCTGCACATGCTTGCGCCGTATGTACTCCTTCAGGGCAGCGCTCACTGCCTTACTTTTCGTCCTCTCTCCGGTGGCTTCGATCACAGATTCGAGGAGATTGCCGTCTATGTTGATGGTTGTTCTCATATAGCTAACGCACCTTCCCGACGCGCACAGTGATGCGCTTTTATGGCATCATTATAACACACCATTTTACCGCATCATTCCCTGTAATCCTTCACCATCTCCAGGAACCTGTCGAACAGGTACACGTTGTCCATTGGCCCGGGGGACGCCTCCGAGTGGTACTGGATACTCAGGATCGGCAGCTCCCTGTGCCGCAGTCCCTCCACCGTCCCGTCGTTGAGGTTGACGTGGCTGACCTCCACCTCGGCGGGCAGATCCTCGCCGTCCACCGCGTAGCCGTGGTTCTGGGACGTTATGTAAACGCGTCCCGTTTGGATTTCTCGCACGGGATGGTTCGCTCCCCTGTGCCCAAACTTGAGCTTGAACGTCCGCGCCCCGAAGGCCCGGGCCAGCAGCTGATGTCCCAGGCATATGCCCATCATCGGCACGCGGCCCACCAGACCCCTGGTCGTCTCCACCACGTACTCCAGTAGCGCCGGGTCACCTGGCCCGGGAGACAGCACTATGCCCTGGGGATTGAGGGCCAGTATGTCACTGGCGGGCGTATGTTCAGGAATGGCCATCACCCTGCATCCCCTGGAGTGCAGTATGCGCAGGATGTTGTACTTCAGGCCGTAGTCGTTTACGAGAATCAGGGGCGCTTCCTGCGACCTGGAGGCATCCCACCGATACGCCTCATCCGTGCTCACCTTCTCAACGAAGTCCACATTATCGTATCGGGGCATCTCCTTGAGGCGCTCCAGCGCCTCCTGGGGAGACGCGTCCACGGCTATCATACCCATCATCACCCCCGCCATGCGGAGCTTGCGGGTTACGGCCCTGGTATCGATGCCGGATATGCCGGAAACGCCCTGCGATGCCAGGTATTCGTGGAGAGTGCGGGTCGACTGGCTATGGCTGGGATTCAGGCAGTGCTCCCTGACAGCGAAGCCCGCCACCCTGATGGACTTGGACTCCTCGTCCTCTCCGTTGATGCCGTAGTTGCCGATGATGGGGTAGGTCGGCATAACAATCTGACCCGCGTAGGAGGGGTCGGTCAGCATCTCCTGATAGCCCGTCATGCTGGTGTTGAACACAACTTCGCCGTAGGTGAAGGCTTCGGCCCCAAAGGCCTCGCCCTCGTACCATGACCCGTCCTCAAGGACCAGAAACGCTTGCTTAGACAAATCTCAACGCCTCATCTCTGTATTCTATGGAGCCGTCCACAATGGTGGCCATTACCTTGCCCCGCAGGGTTGCGCCGTCCAGCGGTGTGTTCTTCCCCTTGGAAACAAACTCGTCCGAGTCCACCACCCACTCCGCTTCTGGATCGAAAACTGTCACGTCTGCAGGCGACCCAATCCTGAGGGACCCCGGGAAGCGATCTGGCAGGCCGAGGACGCGGGCAGGGCCTGCTGTGAGCCTGTCTATCATGGTTGGCATATCCAGCCTTTCGTCGTGGACCAGGGACAAGAGGGAACCCAGCGCAACCTCCAGGCCGCTTATGCCGAAAGCCGCTTCCTGGAAGCTGCAATCCTTGTCTCTTCGGGTGTGTGGCGCATGGTCCGTGGCTATGCAGTCGATTACGCCGTCCCTCAGACCTTCAACCACTGCTGCGACGTCTCGTTCTGTCCGCAACGGAGGGTTCACCTTGGCGGCGGTGTTGTAAGCCGGCAGTGCAATGATACCGGTCAGTCCTCCTTTTGCCATTCTCGGTATCACCCACTCCTCGGTGATGGAGAGGTGGTGAGGCGTCGCCTCCGCGGTTACGTTCAGGCCGCGCTTTTTGGCGCTGCGGAGGATATCCACGCTGCCGGCCGTGCTGACATGGGTCAGATGAAGACGCCCTCCGGTGGACTCAGCCAGGGTGATGTCCCGCAGCACCATGGACTCCTCGGCTGAGGCCGGAACTCCCTTTAGCCCAAGGCTCTGCGCCACCGCGCCGTCGTTCATCACACCGCCTCGTGAGGCGTCCATGTCCTCGCAGTGATTCATTATCGGAAGTCCCAGGGAGGCGGCTCGAAGAAGGGCCTCCTGCATCAGATGGTCCTTCGACACGGGGCTGCCGTCGTCGCTGAAGCCTATGACTCCGGCCCGCGCCAGATCCTCCATATCCGTCAATACATCGCCTTCCCGTCCCACCGTCACGCAGCCGATGGGCAGCACCTTCACCCTGCCCTCCTCGCGCGCCTTGCGCAACACCAGATCTACCACCTCTGCCCTGTCCATAGCCGGTCTGGTGTTGGGCATTGCGCAAACGGTGGTGAATCCACCTTTTGCGGCTGCCGCTGTCCCGGTGGCAACAGTCTCCTTGTCCTCCGGGTCCGGCTCTCGCAGATGGCAGTGAAGGTCGATGAAGCCCGGGCAGACCACCAGACCGGAGGCATCGATCTCCTGCACCCCGGACGGCCTGTCGATGCTTCGCTCCAGCGCGGATACCTTTCCATTGTCGATAAACAGGTCGCCAACGACGTCCAACCCCCGTAGGGAGTCGATGATGCGGCCGCCTCGAATGAGCAGACTCATCTGTTTACGCCGGACACCAGATCGATCCAGTGCCTCCCGTCTCCGTCTTCCTTGGGTTGGTAGCTGCCCCACTTCTCGGACGCTGGTTTGAACCCCGCCGTCTCTGCATCGTCTGAAGAGCCGAAGAAACGCACGTGCTCCGGCCTGACTGGTGGAAGGAACCTGTCCAGAAGCTGGGAAGGGTAGTAGACACGCGACTCGGTGTTTCCCGCGAAGGCAGCATCAGTCTCGTGGTCGCAGTACAGGCACCTAAGCTTGTAGCTCAAATCTCTGACAATCTCAAAGCTGGGACTGGCAAACTGCCTCTCCTGGTTGGTCACGCACATCCGGTTGAGGCAGTCGAAGCCAGGCTTGGAGTAGATCAGGCCCCTAAGCTCTCTCAACTCTTCCCCCGGTCCCGCATTTGTTGCCTTATCCCCGGCTCCCAGTATGTGCCACAGAAGGGCCATCCTGACGGGTATGCCCAGGGCGGCCTGCTTGAAATAGAGGCTCCTGGGGTCATCGTCCACCTCCGGGCTCAGTTCATCGACGCGGGGTAGAGGGTGGAGTATAGATATGTTCTTGAACTCCCTGGCCTTGAGGGTCTTGGCCGTAAGGGTGGGATACCTGCCGAACTCGCCGGGAATACTCCCTCTCTCCTTCTGACGCCTGGTCACGTAAATGGAGAGAGCTTCTTCGCTGCCAACCTCGAATTCGACGGTGGTGCCTTCTATGGAGGACATAGCCAGCTGGTGTGACTCTGTAGGAGTGATATATATGGCGTCGACGGTAGCTGCCTCCTCGCCTGCCGGCGAATCGTCGAAGAGGGCGCTCAGGAAACCCAGCTGTTCCCTCCGAATCTGCGCCCGGTAGTCACTTTGCAGTCTGCGCAGAACGTAGTCTGGCATCTCATTGCCGTCTCCCGGCACGAATATGACGTTCGCCCCGAAACGCGCCAGCGCAAAGGCGAGGGAGTGAATCGTGCGACCGTGGAGTAGGTCCCCGCAGAGGGCCACTTTCAGGCCCTTCAGAGTCCCGTGATGTCCCCTCAGCGTGTACAGGTCACACAGGGTCTGGGTGGGATGCTCGTGGCTGCCATCCCCAGCATTGATAACCGGGACTGGGGCGTACTCCGCAACCAGTTTGGCCGCTCCCTCCCAGGGATGCCTCACGACCAGCACGTCCGCGTAGGATCCGACGACCCGCGCCGTGTCCGCAAGGGATTCACCCTTGGCCATTGAGGACGAGCTCACGTCCCAGGTGGATATGACACCCCCTCCCAGGCGTTGCATGGCAGCCTCGAAGGACAGCCTGGTCCTGGTGCTGGGCTCGTAGAAGAGCGTGGCCGCTATCTTTGCGGTCGCACTGCCGAAGTAGGCCTGCCTGTCCTCCATGATACCGTCTGCGGTCCGAAAAATCGTCTCAATGTCGTCTATCGAGAGGTCGTCCACGGATATGATGCTTCTGCCGGTAAGTTGGCTCATGCTGCGGACCTCATCACCGAGCCTGATCCCGCGAAGCGCCCACGGCGTAACTGCGGGCCCTCGAGGACGCTTCCGCCCTATTCTGCAGAACCACGCCGTCAGCGCCGTCCACTTCCTTCAGGCGCACCTCAACCCGTTCGCCCAAGGAGGTGGGAATGTTTTTGCCGACATAGTCTGCCCGAATGGGCAGCTCCCTGTGTCCCCTGTCAACCAGGACCGCAAGCTGAATCAGACATGGCCTGCCCAAGTCCATCAGAGCGTCCATGGCGGCCCGTATGCTCCGACCGGTGAACAGAACGTCGTCCACCAGCACAACCTTCCTATCGCCGATGTCGACAGGCATTTCTGTGGCGCGGTTTGAAATCCGATCCCTGACTGGTACGTCGTCGCGGTAGCGTCCTATATCCAGGGCACCTACCGGAATTTCCTGTCCCTCGTTCTGGCCGATTCTCTCAGCAAGACGCTGCGCCAATGGCACACCCCGGGTGTGCATCCCTACCAGGACAAGCCCGTCGACGCCGTGGTTCCGCTCCAGCACCTCGTGAGCGATGCGGGTGAGAGCCCTGCGGACGTCGTCCGGAGACATGAGCAGTTTTTCGACCATCAAAAAAACCTCTCGCCGCGGCTGGCAAGAGGCACTGTCTTGAGTCACCGCCAAAGGCCTCTATTCTCTTGGTCCTGCCGCCTTGCCAGCCTCTCGGGACTGATTTAAAGGTCTGCATAGAGCAGTCCTTGTGCCTTTGGCTTCTATTCTATTGTTCGCTTAGTGTAGCACGAAGGCGGGGCACCGGCAAGGTCCATTACACTGAACATCTGTGCTTGTAGAAAACCTGAAGGTAATATATCATTGATGGAAGATTTCTATTCAAGGGCTCTTACCGATGACCGTGGATGTTAAACGTATCGTGTGCCTTGCAAACTCACGTAAGTACAATGGGCGCTGTATCGCCGGTAAAGAAGTAATATCCGATGGCAGGCTTGGCGGATGGATTCGGCCAGTGAGCGCACGAGAAACTGGGGAAGTTGCTCCAAATGAATGCGGTTATCAAGACGGCAGCAGCCCCAGAGTCCTTGATATAATTGATGTGCCTGTTACCGAGGCCCAACCTGGGGGTTACCAGCAGGAGAATTGGTTACTTGCCCCTAACCTTAACTGGAAGAAGGTCGGGAGGTTCAATGCGAGCGAATTGACCCATTTCATCGACACAGAGGAAAGTCTCTGGCCTGACGGTTACAGCAGTTCATACGGAGAGAACGATCGTGTTCCATCCATGCTCGCCAACTCCCTTAGGGACTCCCTACGACTTATACGGGTTGAGAGGCTGGAGATATCACCGGAATCTGTCTATGCAAACAACAGACGGAGGCTACGGGGCCGCTTTAGGCATGCCGATCAGGACTATTCATTAGTTATAACTGACACCTTCTATGAGAACGAGTTCTTTTCTGAACCACCCCCTAGTGATTATACTGATGAGCGCCTCCTTACTGTAAGCTTGGGAGAACCGTTTGAAAGCTACGGATATACCTATAGCTACAAACTCATTGCTGCTGTAATAGAGCCTTAACTGAGATTCGAAACCATGAAGACAACCCAGTATCCTGTATTTACCGTCGGACACTCCAATCATTCGCCCGATGAGTTCATAGCTCTATTGAAGCAGCACAGCGTTCTTGAGGTGGCTGACGTCCGCTCGTCACCATACAGCCGGTATACGACGCAATTCAATCAAGCCCTCATGGAGAAGGCGCTGGAAGCAGCCGGGATAAGCTACGTGTTCCTCGGCGCGGAGCTTGGAGGCAGACCTGCAGACCAGTCATGCTACGATGCCAATGGGCGTGTGCTTTACGAGCGCATAGCCAATACGGATCTGTTTGAAGACGGTTTGGCGTATTTGATTCGTAACGCCGATGACCGCCGGATTGCCATAATATGTACCGAGAAGGACCCCCTGGACTGCCACCGTACACTGCTAATTGCTCGTGCGCTTGTGGAACGCGGGATAGACGTTGAACATGTTCTCGCCGACGGCAGTCTGGAAAATCACCACGCCACTATGAGCCGTCTGGTAGATGCTTTGAAGTTGCCTCCCTACGGTGACCTGTTCCGCACAAAGTCTGAAGTGGTGGCAGATGCCCTGAGAATTCAGGAGAGTAAGGTGGCATATGTCAGCAGAAGACCAGCCCAAAGCGACACAGAATTGTGGGATGGGTTTTGAAGGTCTACACCATAGGATTCACCAAGAAATCAGCCTCAGATTTCTTTGAACTGCTACGGGGAACAGGTGCGAAACGATTGGTGGACGTCCGCTTGAGCAACATGTCTCAGCTTGCAGGATTTTCTAAGAAAGACGACCTGGAATACTTCCTTCGCAAGATCTGCCACATGGAATATGTTCATTTGCCGGAGTTGGCGCCAACCAGAGAGATGCTGGATTCTTATCGCAAGAGCCATCACAACTGGGAGACCTACGAAAGCGAGTTTCTAGCGCTCATAGAGCAGCGCCAAATTGAGAAAATGCGGATTAAGCGTACTGTTGCCAACGCATGTCTCCTGTGCAGTGAGGACAAACCTGACCAGTGTCACCGTCGGCTCGTGGCTGAGTATCTTAAACGAAGTTGGGGAGACTTGGATATAGTCCATCTGTAAAGTGTTACTTGGTGGCACTCCCACGAATGGGCTATAATTGCGTACAGAATTCAGCATTTCGGAGGTGCAGCACTATGAAGCTTGAAGTTATCAGCATAGCGCCAACCGAGCAGCGGGTCCTCCTTCTATTTGATCCCAGCGGTCCGACCCCAGAGGACACCGAGGTTAACAGCTACCTTCAGTCCCACGATCTGGAGCCAAAGCGCGAGTACAGCGAGACAGGGGACGAAAAGGAGTACAACGTCTACTACTTCGGACACTGCTACATAGAAGACCACTTGGAGAAGCTGGCGTCCATGGCGACTGAAGCCAAGTTGGATCCCGACGAAGCCGCTGCAGAATAGTTGGGGTCTCTGATTGCATAGAGGTTAGGGGAAGCCGACTTCCGTAGCATCCTGACGACTCATACCGGAGCAAACAAAAAGGGCCAGGGTATTTTCAACCCTGGCCCTTTTTTCAGTAATTACCGGCTAGCTGCTGTGGTCGGTGGCGGTGGATGCTGTAGGCGCCGCCCGCTCCTGGGTCCGGCTTATCCCTATCCTCCGCGCGAGGATCACCTTGGCTATGTTGGTGCTCCCGGCAGCGTGGTTCTGGCCCGCCCGAGAGCGCTGGTTCACCTCCTGCGCTCCGCCATGAGGCGCACCGGGCTCCTTGGATCCCAGGAACCCGTAAGGACCGTACAGCTCCCGTATCCTCCGGGCGTTCCGCAGGCTGGACTCCCGACCATGAACGTTGGCGACGTTGCCCTCGTACTGGATCTCCATGCGGTTCTGGTACATCCAGTAGGTCCGCTGGAGCAACAGCCCCTGGACGTGGGCATCCAGAACGGCATCCATTGCCACCTGCTGCACCACCTCGTCGCTGCCCAGGGTACCTCCTTCGTGCTTGGTCTCCTTCAGGTACTCTATCAGGCTGTCGGTGTTCTCGTCTCTGGCAACCGCACGGCCTCGGCCGCCGTGCTCAAATTCCAGGTGAGTGCCCATGACCTGCCAGCCCTGGTTCACGCCTCCAATTAGATGCTCGCCGGAGACCCGCACGTTGTCCAAAAATATGGCCTGCTTTCGGGAGCTCGGCAACAGCTTCATCTCCCTAAGCTCCAGTCCGTCCGAAGGCACCGGAATCATGAAGTAGCCAAGGTTTCGATGACGGGGCGCGTCGGGGTCCGTGACCATAGGTCCGGCTATGTATTCAACGTCATACGGATCGCCTATGAAGATGTTGCTGCCGTTGAGAATCCAGTCGTCGCCATCCTGCGTGGCGCGGCTCTGAATGCTGGCCAGGTCTGCGCCGCCCTGGGGCTCTGTGAGCTTCTGGAAGACTATCGCATCTCCCCGGAGCAGCGGGGGAAGGAACTGCTGCTTCTGCTCCTCCGTGCCCCAAACCAGCAGCGTCTGGAAAACCAGGGAGCGGCTGGTGCAGGCCTTCACATTCGCACTGGACATCTCCTCAGTTATGATCACCTCGTAGTCGGCAGACATTCCACCGCCACCGTACTCCTTGGGGTAGGTGGGAAAGAGCCATCCCTTCTCCCCCATCTTCCTCCACAACTCCCGGTAGAACTGGTACTGTTCATAAGTGAAGTCATCCCCGTCTATGGGGTCCTTCATATCATCAGGTACGTTCTCCTCCAGCCACGCCCTCACCTCCAGCCGAAACCGCTCTTGCTCCT
The DNA here is from genome assembly GCA_965261605.1 of Dehalococcoidia bacterium. Taxonomy (GTDB): domain Bacteria; phylum Chloroflexota; class Dehalococcoidia; order Lucifugimonadales; family UBA2985; genus DAOUJW01. The sequence goes on from OZ253466.1 coordinate 610,521, forward strand.
GGGTATATAACGCCAATGTAAAGTCCATGCTTGTCCTCCTTATCTGAGTCGGGCCTCCGGGCACACCCCCTCGCTCTCCGCTCAAACTGCATAAGCAAAGGAGAAGGCGTGGTCGCCTGCGATGAACGAAATTATATTCAGCTATCGGTGTAGTGTCAAGCAGTCGTACCGCCCCACCCTCAAGTTGAAGATGCTTTCCGTCGTATACAGGGCATACAGCTATCTATTGCGTTAGCTCATTTCAGCGATATACCCGTTCTGCGTCACAGACGATGCAGGCCGGCAACGGGTGTCTGGGAGGGAGCATATCTTGGTATAATGGTATACTGGTCGGCAGGCTCGCCGACGGGAAGCGGTCAGCATACTCTTGAGCCTTCAGGACGGATATGGTGAATACGGATAATCGGAAAGAGGACATAGCAGCCCACACAGTTGTATCCACAACTAAGGGCTGGATCGCAATTCTGGCGTCGCCAAGAGGGATACAGCGCCTTTCGCTCCCACTATCCGATCCTTCAGAGGCCCTGAGCAGCCTGGAGATGTCGGAGTCGAGCGCCGGAGGTGAGTTGGACCCGGAGACTCTTGGGGGCCTTGGACACAGGCTAGAGCTCTATTTCAGTGGAGAGAGAGCCGACTTCCCGGACGATCTGGACCTGAAGGGAACGGACTTCCAGAAGAGAGCCTGGGAAGCGGCGCGCACGATACCCTGGGGCGAAACTCGCAGCTACCAATGGATCGCGAGGGAGATGGGCAGGCCCCGGGCCGCACGAGCCGTGGGACAGGCAATGCGAGCCAACCCAGTGCCCATTATTGTACCGTGTCACAGAGTAGTCGGTGAGAGAGGAGACCTCCGCGGCTACGGAGGCCCGGACGGGATTGGGATGAAGCGCGAGCTTCTGGAGATGGAACGAAGTATATGGAATCAGACACCGCCCGCGAAGGAGGGTAATAATCATGGCTATTAAGGTGCTAATGTCGCGTCACGTCAACACCGGCCGGGAGCCGGAGCTGGAGGAGCTTCTGGTGGAGCTCAGGGCACGCGCCCTCAAGCAGACAGGCTACATATCCGGTGAGACCCTCATCCTGGCGTCGGACCCAAGCATTCACCTGGTAATAAGCAACTGGTCCACCCTCAAGGACTGGCGGGACTGGGAGCACCACCAGGACCGGCTGGAGGTGGTGGATAAGGTCAACGATCTTCTCACTTCTCCGGCCCGGACGGAAGTGTGGCTGGAACGAGGGACGGCCCCCAGCGGGGTGTAAGCCGCCTGGCCTAAGCGTGAGGCTTCGCGTATTGCCTCACCTAGGGTGTTGTGCTACAATGCGGTCACTATATGGTATATAGGTAACTACACAAGGGGTTTAAGTGACCACATACAGCATAAGGGAGTTCAAGGCCAAGGTAAGTGAGATACTCAGTGCACTCAGCTACGGCGAAGAGGTTATCATCACTCGCCGCGGAAAGCCATGCGGCAGGCTCAGCCCTATACAAGACCCCACTGAGGAGAAGCCTTCGCTCAGCACGCTGAAGGGGTCTTTCACCGGTCTGCCGGAGGCGTCCTATGAAGACTTCCTGGAGATAAAGGCGCTTTGGGAACCTCGGGTCCCGTAGCCTGAGGAGACTCGGCATAGCTGTGATTGATAGTCCGTCCCGGTTCGTGGTTGACACCCATGCCCTGTGGTGGTATCTGCGGTCGCCGGAGCGCCTCACGCCCGCCGCCTCCGCCATCTTCCGGCTGGCTGAGACCGGCAATGCGACAATTGTTGTCCCCGCAATAGCCGTTGCCGAGTTATACTTCCTTTCCGTCAAGCTGAAGCAGCCCGTTGCACCCTCCACCTTACTGGATGCGTTGACCAGCGTAAGCGGAATAGAGCTATCGGATCTGGGCAGGGCACAGCTTGAGAGACTCGACCGGTTCCCGGATATTCCGGAGATGCACGACAGGCTTATTGCTGCCGAGTCCGCGGCGTTTGACGCGCCGGTGGTGACACGCGACGCAACGCTTTCGGCTTCACCCAACGTAGAGACGGTCTGGTAGGCCTGCAGGGCTAGCACAGTCCTCGCCACTCCAGCATATATCTTGTGACAGACCAATGCGGGATACGATGTTGCCGTCATTGATTAAGATGTGATAGTTTAGCCTTATCAGAATGTGCAAAATGTGAGGATTCCTCATGGATAAAGCTACCGAGATTCAGTTCAGCGAATTGGTCAGAAAGCGTCTGGCAGCCGAGGAAGAACATGTTCGCGATTTATGGATACCAATAGCAGAGGAGTTCAATAGAGGCGGGCCAGACGCAGCCCAAGCTTACCTTGAGGCAACCTTACAGCAACTAGAAGACCGGGTGCAGAATTTGCTCAAACAGGTTGAGGAAGGATAAATCCAATGGCAAGCGAGTTCCGCATCCAAGTTGTTGCAATTGAAGGGTTCAAGGGTTTCACAACACGCAAAGAAATTGACCTTAGAGAACGGCATACCTTCTTACTAGGGCAAAATGGCAAAGGTAAGTCTAGCATAGTAGAGGCTATTCGATGGGGTCTTTTCGGTTCCACTCGTAGACCTGGCGAGATTATAGCAAATAGTGGATATGCCGGACGGTGTAGAGTAGAAATCACTCTCATGCGTGAGGGCAAGAAATGGCACCTTCGGCGAACACTGCTACGCGGTGTTAGTGGTGGGACCGATGTGACCCTCACCGATGAGAATCGGCAAGAGCATCCTCTTGGAGAGATAATGCCCCAATTGGAATCTTCAGATGCCGGCGAGGGCATGCACGTTATCTTTGCTTCTCAGTCCGGCCAACTCCGACGCCAGCCAGAAAACTTAACGCCATTTGCGAGGACAGTTTTCAATTACTTAGGACTTACTCACCCTCGAGCCTTGTTGAGCCAATTAGAAAACTTCCTAACCGAACAAGAAAATATTGAAAATGCTTTAAGCGCTAAACTGACTGAGTCGCGCAGCAATACTGACAACGGGATCAAGGATCTAACGGCCCAAAGAGGGCGGATACTTGCCACACCACCTTGGGAGGGTAGTCACACACCCCCGATAGCAGAAACTGAGGCTAGAGCAAGAACCTTAATTGAGGAAATAAGTGGAGCACCTCCAGACGAGTCTTTATCAGGGGTATCTTTGGAGGCTCTGATAGACCATGCAGAAGGTGCTCTTAGTAGCAGGAACGAGCAAGGGATGAGCGAGCTAAAGAAGGAAATCGAGGAAAAGGACAGAAGACTTTCACACTTAAGAGGTCTCAGCAATGTCCAAGAAAGAATAGAAGCCCAGATCTCCGGAGTTGAAATAATTCAAGCAAAGCTCAACGCTACACTCGAAGATAAATCCCTTGACGCTCTTCGGAAGAAAGTAGACGAAGAACGGGTAGCAGCTGACACAATTCACTTGCGGCGTCAGATAGTTGAATATTCTATTTCACTGCTAGACCGAGACGAAGCCGAAACTGTGCTATGTCCATCCTGTGGGTCAGAGCACCACCGGCACGACTTAGAGATGAAACTTAAGCAAACTGCCAGTCAAGTGTCTGGAAACCCAACGTCACTATTAGGCCAACTTGAGACTAGCCTTAAGCAGGCTGCAGAACTTGAGCAGGAGATGTTGGATGCCCAGAGCAAACTCACAACCTTGGAGGGAGGCGCAAGAGTATGGAGGAGACTTATCGACAAGGATGACGGCAAGGAGTTTCCTGAGTACGTGGATGCGGACCAGATCAAAGCAATGATTGACTCCTTGCTTGAAAGTAAGTCCTCTCTAGATGCGCAGATAAGTGGTCAAGGAGTCTGGCTTAACGAAAATAAAGTCAAGCTGTCCCAGCTCAAAGGTGAAGGAAAATTTCACAGAATCCAAGAGGAGTTGTCTCGTCTCCAAAAATCGAGCAACCGCATTGAGCAGGCAAGAAGAGCATACGATGAACTTGTATCATTCGGGGAATCCGTTCGGATGATTCAGAAAGCAGTAGGCGTATGCCTCACCGAGCGGCTCAAAGGAGAATGCCCAAACCTTTCGGACAAACTCACACATGCTTTTGTTGCACTAACACACCATCCGTGGTTCGACCAACTAGTAATTGACCAAGACAAACTCCCAAACCTTGAAATGCAGGTCGCGAGTAGCCAAGACCCTTATGGCCTTGGGCAATCCACCGCGGTGCTTAACGGTCAAGCTGCGAGCGCGCTAATCCTAGTTCCTTATTTTGCATTCAGCCAAGAAGATGACGCTCCAACCGAGGTATACCTGGTCATGCTGGACGATCCCACACAGGCATTCGACGAAGAACATATCGGGACTTTAGTTGAGCGTCTGAACGAGTTGGGGCGTAGCGTACAACTTATAGTGGCTTCACAGGAAACTGACCGTTTTCGCTCATTACTGCCAAAGTATTTTGAGCGTGAGAGTTACGTTATTATTGAGCCTAATGAATGGTCGTATCAGAGTGGTCCTGAACTCACCTTAGAATATGGGAATACAGGCGGAAGTTGATTCAAGCGAATGTATTGAGCGAATCCGCTCAAGCATTTCATTCGCCGAGTTCGGCTACAAGGTCCAAGCACTTGCAGCACATGTGCTTCTACGGCTTGGTTACCAGATATACGCCGTTAACTCTTCAGGCCATCCGGATATCGCTGCAACAAAGAACGGGCGGGAGTTTCGCTTTGAGGTAGAAGCAGAGGTAGCAGGGCCGCGTCCCCGCAAATTGACGGGCCCTGATTTTGATTCTCTAATTGGTGGCCCTAATTTGACGGGCTTCTACGCGCTGGCGATCAGTTTTCCGACACCCTACTGGGTATTAGTTCCTGCCTCGAAACTCGTGGACAGAAAAATACCGAGCACGAATATTCTGTTGGAAGCACTTAGCGACAAGGAATACTCGGCTGAATGGACACGGGAGTATATATGGCTGCTTCAGAATATGTGTCGGCAAATCAGGCTGTCACCGTTCCACCAATTGAGCCAAATGGCACTGGAAGGCCGCCCTCTATGACACCACGTTCGCGGCGGCCCCCTCCATCTCGATGCCACTCTCCCCGACCATCTCAGTAAGGTCGTCGTGGAGCTGCTGGCAGTAGCTGACGGAGGCAAAGGGCAGGTCGCCTCTCACCAGCTTGCCGTTGGTCTTTATCTTCAGGGCTACCGGGCAGTTGCCAGGGTAGTTAAGCAGCAGCTTGACCACCTCGCGCAGAAGGTGCTCGTCCTGCCCGGGGTTGCTTGACTCCTCTAGGCGGATCCACAGCTTGGGCGGAATGGCTTTATGTACGCCGTTTTCCTGCGCCTTGCCGTTGCCAGACTCCGTTGCGCCATTTACCGTAACGTCGCCGTCAACATGCACTCCGTTCAGCCCGGCATCGTAGGCCTCCGACGCACCGTTCTCTGCGACTGCCAATGCCAGCGGCGGGTCGTCATGGCCGGCGGCGTCCTGCTCGGGCGTATCGTCGGCTTTGGAGACGACCGGAACCGGAGTCGGCTCCGCCGCTGGGATGGTCTCCCCCTGCTCCTCGATCTGGTAGAGCTTGGCTGCGTCGCAGTGCAGCGACAGTTCGTCATCTCGCTGTCGAATCTTGCCCACCACCTCCACCAGGCTGCCCTCGTACCACAGGTCCTGAGTGCGCTCATAGGCGCTGGACCACACCATGACCTCCAGGCTGCCACCCATGAGGTCCAGGACAACGGCGGCGAAGGGCTTGCCATCCTTTGTGAGGCCGCTCCGTTGGGAGGATATCTGGCCCACAATGGTCACTGTATCCCCAACCATATCGCTATCGATGTCGTTGCGGGAGATTATGGCGTATGACTTGGCCCTCAGCGCAACCTCGCTCCAGGGGTTCTCCGAGATGAATGTGCCAAGCAGTTCCCTCTCCCACGCCATCTTCTCCTGCTGAAGCGCCTCACCCTCCTCAAGCTCCAGAGCGGCTACGGGCGCAGCAACGGACTCGCCAAACAGGTCGAACATGGTTGACTGGCCGGAATCCTTCAGCTTGGCTTCACTCTGGGCCATAGCCAGGATACGGTCAGCGCTGGCGAGCATCGAGCCTCTCGTACCCAGGGAGTCGAGCGCCCCCACCTTGGCAAGGCTCTCAAGCGCCCGCCGATTCACGCCGCGCATATCGGCCCGACGGCACAGATCCTCCACGGAGGTGTAGGGACCGGCTTTCTTTCGCTCCTCCACCAGAGGCGCGACTGCCGAGGCTCCAACATTCTTGACCGTGGCCAGCCCGAACCTTATGGACGGCTTGCCCTGGGCGCTGACGTCTATGGAGAAGTCCACCTCGCTGCGGCTCACGTCAGGTAGGAGTACGGGTATGCCAAGTTGTAGGCATTCGGTGACCGCGCCGGCCACTTTCTCCGCCTGGCCTGCGTGGGCGTTCAGCAGAGCGGTCATGTACTCCTCCGGGTAGTTAGCCTTGAAATAGGCCGTCCAGTAGGCTATCACTGCGTAGCTCACGCTGTGGGCCTTGTTGAAGGCGTAGCCGGCGAAGGGCTCTACAAGCTGGAACACCTCATCGGCAAGCTCCTGGGAGAACCCCTTGCCAAGGGCGCCCTCGACGAACTTCTTCCGCTCCTCCCGCATAATCTCCGGGTTCTTCTTGCCCATCGCCTTGCGCACCACGTCTGCCTCTCCCAGGGTGTAGCCGGCAAATGCCTGGGCAATCAGAAGCACCTGGTCCTGGTAGACTATGACGCCGTATGTCTCTTCCAGAATGTCTTTGAGCATCGGGTGGGGATAGCGTATGGTGTCTCGACCGTGCTTAGCGTCTATGAAGGTGTCGATGTGCTCCATTGGCCCCGGGCGATAGAGCGCTATCATGGCGGCCACGTCTCCCAGGGATGTCGGCTTCAACTTCTTGACGTACCGCCTCATCCCGGCGCTCTCAAGCTGGAACACACCGGTGGTCTCGCCGGATGACAGGAGGGAAAAGGTCTTCTCATCGTCCAGAGGTATCTCCTGAAAGTCCAGAGTGACCCCCCGCCGGCGCGTCACCATCTGCCTCGCTTGCTCCAGAATGGTGAGGTTGGTCAGTCCCAGGAAGTCCATCTTCAGGAGCCCCAGCTTGGCTATGGGGTCCATAGGGAACTGGGTCATGGCCATGTCCTCGGCCGAGTCGCTCCGAACGGGGCGCTGCAAGGGCACGTACTCCACAAGCGGCTCCTTGGATATCACCACTCCTGCGGCGTGAGTGCTTGTGTGGCGGGCCACCCCCTCAAGCCGTTTGGCCTTATCCACCAAGTCCTTCAGGGTCTCATCCCCCTCGTACACCTCTTTCAGCTCGGCGCTGGCTTCCACAGCCTCCTCGAGCGAGTGGACGCGGGAGGGTATCAGCCTGGCAACGCGGTCCACATCGGAGTAGGCCATCCCCAGGGCGCGGCCCGTGTCACGGATGGCGGCCTTGGGGCCCAGGGTCCCGAAGGTGATGATCTGGGCCACGTGGTCTCCGCCGTACTTTCGGCGCACGTAGGCTATCACCTCGTCGCGGCGATCGTCCTGGAAGTCCATATCGATGTCGGGCATCTCCCGGCGCTCCAGGTTCAGGAAACGCTCGAAGACCAGACGATACTGAAGCGGCTCTATGTCGGTGACGCCCAGACAGTACAGCACCACGCTTGCGGCGGCGCTGCCTCGTACCCCGAATATAATGCCGCGCTCCCGGACAAAGGCGGCTATATCCCACACGACCAGGATGTAGTTGCTGAACTGGGTGTTCCTGATGACGTCCAATTCGTAGTCCAGACGCCGCCGCACCTCTTCCGAAGGATCCCCGTACCGCCGCTGCATACCCTCCCGGCTGAGGCGCGCCAGGTATTCGTCCGAGCTCACTCCGTCCGGGGTCTTGTACTCCGGCAGGCGAAGCTGGCTGAAGTCCAGCTCCACGTGGCACATATCGGCGATTCTACGGGTATTGGCGACCGCCTCTGGAACGTCGGCGAAGAGCTCCTCCATCTCCTCGGAACTCTTCAGGTAATAGGAGTCGTCAATCATCCTGAGCCGCTTATCGTCCAGGACGTTGGTGTTGGTGTGGATGCAGATCAAGATGTCCTGAATGGACGCGTCGTCCTGGTGTATATAGTGGCTGTCGTTAGTCGCCACCAGTGGCAGGCCCGTCTCGCGGCTCATCTCCAGGAGCGCCTCGTTAAGCCTGGGAAGATCTGGGACGTCCGAGTGACGCTGCAACTCCAGGTAGAAATCACCAAAGGTGTTCTTGTACCAGAGGGCGGCATCCCTGGCCTCCTGAGCGCGGCCTTCGATTATGAGACGCGGCACCTCGGCTGTTGGGCAGCCGGAAAAGGCAATCAAGCCGCCTCCATACGCCTCCAGAAGCTCCCTGTCGACGCGGGGCTTGTAGTAGAACCCCTCCAAATGCGACACAGAAGACAGCCGGAGAAGATTTTGATATCCCTCCATATCTTTGGCCAGCAGCAGAAGATGGTAGGGACTCTTATCCGCCGAGCCTTTCCTGTGGCGGCTTTCCTGGGCAAGGTAAGCCTCCAGCCCGATTATGGGCTTTATCCCCGCTTCCTTGCACTCCGTATAAAACTCAATGGCGCCGTACAGCCCGCCGTGGTCCGTGATGGCGAGGGTATCCATGCCCAACTCCTTGGCGCGTTGCACCATTGGGCTGATGCGGCTGAGGCCGTCCAGGAGGCTGTACTCTGTGTGGTTGTGTAAGTGGGTAAACACTGCGTCCTCTGGGAATAACTGCCGTAATTATAGCATCCTCGAAACTCGGAGACACAAGATGTAGTGGTGCTATTTTACTATAAAATCCGAAGGCCCTTTACGTCTTCTCCTACAGATCCTAGTATTACAATCGGCGTCAGGTTGTAAACCGGCGGTTGGCACAGCATCGCGAGATTCCGGTCCCTGAAAGGCGCAGGCACTCAACGATTACTCCGGGAGCGCCGGGGTTCATTTCAGCGCACGCACTTCACCGATGCAAGCGCGAACCAAGTCTCAATCTATGCGAAGGCGTGACCGGTTATAGCTGCGGAAGTGGGCAGTACGATCAGCCACCTTGGGCCGTCCAATATAGGCTAATTGAAAGTTGGATTCTGAATTAGCCAAGTCTTGGCATTGGAGTCCCAATACCCCGGCACAGGGCTTGATGTACGGGTTTATCCTGGCTTAGCCTCGGCCTTGCTTCGATCTCGGTATACGCCGGGAAGGGACTCACGCAATCTAAGCAGTAAGATTAGCGGAGGCGCCATCAAACCCATGCCAAAGAAACCTAGCATGCGCAGGCCCAGATTCTCCACAATTACGCCGCCAACAAGAGGCATAGCTATAGCGGCGGCGGCGGTAAATGTATCGTTGGCGCCTATCACGCGGCCGCGCTCGGAGGGGCTGGTGGTGTCTGCGTAAAGGGCGGTGGCGGCTATGTTGACGCAGGACCAGCCCAGACCCACAAAGAAGGTGCCAGCGGTGATAACCGGGTACACGGCCGTCGCCACGACGAGCCAGGACCCGGCCGAGGCCAGCGCCAGCCCCAGAAGCATCACCCTCCTCCGACCAATCCTGTCGGCAAGTTTGCCCAGCGGCAAAGAGAACCCGAACATCCCGACGACGTGAATGGCAACAGCGATAGAGATGGCCGTCAGGGTGTAGTCATGGCTGCGCAGGGCGATAGAGGTCATGACCATCATCATATTCATATTGCCCTGTGCGGAGAACATGGACATAAAGGCGGTTAGCTTTGGGTAGTCGCTAAGGAAATAGAGGATCCCGACTTTGCCTGCGGCCCGTTGAGGCGTGTCCGACGGCCTGTAGTCGGGATAGTAGTCGGCAAGGTTGGAGGCGATCTCCTTGGGGTCCGGTTGGACCCGCAGCACCATAATCATGCTCGCGATCACCACGATGGGTATGAAGAACCACGCAAGGGCGATTGGCTCCATGCCGAAATTCCCGGCGACCGACTCTGAGGTCCTGATGAGAATCGGACTGGCAATTGCGCCCACCAGCGATCCTGAAAGCACCAACCCCAATCCCTCCGCCCGACGATTGGGCGGGTACATGTCAGCCGCTGCTACCCGCAATTGCTGGACCGAGCCTGTGCCCAAGCCGAGGACAAATATACCTAGAACGAAAATGGGGAATGACTGCATTACTGCGGCGACGCCCGTGATCGAAGCGCCGGACCCTACCAGAAGCAACCCAAGGATGACCCCTACCTTTCTGCCGAAGGCATCGGTCAACCTGCCTATTGGGTAGGCTACAATCAGTCGGCTAAGCCCTGTGATACTTGAACCGATCCCGGCGAGAGTAGCTGACCCGATCATCTGGGTTACCAGCACTGGTCCCAGCGTTGGCACCATCTGAGCGCCAGCGCCATTGAAGGCCTGGGAGGAGGCCAAGTACAGCGTGTTCCGCTTTATCAGCCGCGGGATGGCGGTTTTGGAATCGGTCTTTTCCAAGTCATCTCCTTAGCCCTGAATCCACATCTGAGATAGGCATTCGCCTCAGATGTGACTCAGGTGAGGGAGGGCATTCCAGGGAGTCGCCTTGTCTCCATTGCACCTGCAACCTCCTGAGCAGTATGAGCGCGGCCAGATTTAGTGAAGCGCCTTCTCACCTGGCAAGTGAACGGATATTCCCGGCGGCCTGTCATCAAAGCCCCGATGTGTAAGCCGATTCACATAGCGCCTCCGCCTAACTCAGACCCGCTCGCCCTAACTCCCTTTGTAGACCGGCTGGCGTTTCTCCATAAAGGAGCGGACGGCCTCTCGCCGGTCCTCGCTGTTCGCGGATGGTCCGTTGGCGGCGCGCTCCACCGGGTATATCTCCTCCAGGTCTACTTCGCGTTTGTAGAGGAGCTTCTTGGTAGAGCGGACGACTATCGGAGGATTGGACGCTATGGTCTGAGCAAGCTCCATAGCCTCCTCCAAGAGCATTTCAGCGGGGACAACCTTGTTCACGAGGCCCTTCTCCAGCGCCCACTGAGCATCGTAGACGTTGCCCGTAAGCGCCATCTCCATAGCGTTACCGAATCCGACCAGTTTCGGGAGGGTGTATGACACGGAGCTGTCGGGGACCAGGGAGCGGCGGATGAAGACGCAGGAGAACCTGGCCGCCTCCGAGGCGACGCGTATGTCGCTGGCTAGGACGACGCCAAGCCCGCCACCGGCGGCCACACCGTTCACCGCGGCTATGACCGGCTGGGGAATACGCCGAAGATGGGGAGTTAGCTCCGACACGCCCGCGGGCATCCCGGAGCGCTGGAGCGGCGCCGGCCCTTGCCCCTGGCCTTCCAGGGTGTTCTGCATCTGACCCACGTCTGCGCCGGAGCAGAAACCTCTGCCCGCCCCGGTTATTATCACGGCGCGAATATCAGGATTGTCCGCCACCTCGTCCAGGGCGTTGTGGAATTCCAGCGAAAGGGTGGTGTTTAGAGCATTCAGCCTCTCCGGACGATTCAGGGTTATGGTGGCAACATGGCCCGTTAGTTCCAGGTCAAGGACTGTGTAATCACCCGTTGCCATAGCAAGTCACCTCCTAAATGAGTGGCGCCCAACGCGCGTCGAAGGGCGCTTGGCCCTAAAGTATCGACACCCTCCTCAAGATCCTGGGCAATCCTGCATCCCAATCTTGCCAGGCAGAGGAGGATGTGAATAGAGACCTATCTGCCCTTGTAGACCGGCTCCCTCTTCTCCAAGAACGACTTGACGGCTTCCAGCCTGTCCTCGCTGCCATAGGCGGGAGCGTTGGCGGCGCTCTCCAGATGCAGGACGTTCTCAATGTCGCCGTCGTGCTCGTGGATGAGTTGCTTTATGGAGCGGACGCATATCGGAGGATTGGACGCTATGGTCTGTGCGAGCTCCATAGCCGCGTCCAAGAGGCTGTCAGCCGGAACTACCTTGTTTACAAGCCCCTTCTCCAACGCCCACTGCGCGTCGTAGATGCTGCCGGTAAGGGCCATCTCCATAGCCAAGCCTTTCCCAAGAAGACGGGACATCGTGAAGGAGGACCCTGTATCCGGAACCAGCGAGCGCTTGACGAAGATGCAGGAGAACCTGGCTGCCTCAGAGGCGATGCGGATGTCAGAGGCCAGGGCAACGCCAAACCCTGCTCCTGCAGAGACGCCGTTAACGGCGGCAATCACCGGTTGCGGGATGCGCTGTAAGTGCGGAGCCAGCGCCGTGATGCCCGGGCCTTCAGGGGCAGGAGCAGCCGTTCCCTGCAGGGATTCCAGTTGCCGGTTGACATCCGCTCCGGAGCAGAATCCCCTGCCCGCTCCTGTTACAATTACGACCCTTATGTCCTCCTCGGATGCGATTTCGTCCAAGGCCTCGTGAAACTCGGCAACCAAGGGGGGATTGAGGGCGTTCAGTTTCTCCGGTCTATTCAAGGTTATTGTAGCAACATGGCCTGTGCGCTCAATACTCAATAACTCATAGCTGCGGACTACCATATCAGGCGCCTCCTCCAAAAATTAGACATACGATGTACTCAACAAGAGCCTGCCAGAGCGCCTTTCCGGCGCAAAAACAGCGATTCGACGTGAAGATATACTCTTACTTGCCCTCCCATAGGCAGGGATTACAACCATATCACCCCGTAGGTCCCAGATGCCGGAAAAGCAATTAGACCAGCATCCGCATTCATGCAAGCGATTGGGTCGCCGCGGAGAACTATAGCCCATTTGCTCAGTAAGCCCTCCAGCGACGCTGGCTGTGAACTCCGGCGCCTGCCGGACTAAGCAGCCTTGCCGATCCTGAACATCTTTGTGGAGCAGACCGGGCAAACACCCTGCGTGGCTGGTCGGCCGTTCTTCATCGTGATTGCCTCGGGATTGCTCATCTCCCTCTTGGACCGACACTTCACACAATACGCTTCCATGTACTCCCTCCCCGAAATATATGATTTGGGATATTCTACACTATATTCAGGCGTAAGTCAGCACCTATTGCGCCTGTTTGGGAGTTGGCCGCAGCCTTGTAGAGAAGTCGCGCTACTAACTCTCCCTGGCTGTATCAACCCCCGCCGCCGAGTACATTACTGCTCCGCCGCCACTATATCGGCCAGATCTCCGAGCAAGAGGTAAGGTTCGCCCCACTGCTCGGGGCTTCCCAGGCTCCACTCCTCGCCTCCGTCCAGAGGCCTGAAGCGGACTCCCCAGTCTCCGCCGTACAGCAGGTAGGCCGCTCCCTCTCCTGAGTCGGAGACGGGCACATAGTAAGCCGGACAGGGTGTACCGTCGCCATCGCTCTGCCAGCCTGTGACCCAGTGAAGCTCCTCCGGCCCGCTGGGTCCGGCGATCTTTACCTGGGAGACCCTGCTCGGCCGGCCGAGCGCCTCGTATGTCCGCATTGGCAGACCGTAGCAGTTTTCGTTGTCCTCCACCTCGACGGATACTGAGCGCTGGTCCTCCACCATCACTCCTCCATTTCGAAGCCCAGCTTCTCCAGCTCCACCCTAAGCGTTGCGACCCATTCCTCCGTGGGCACAGACTCAGGCACAACAATTTCGATTTCCCCGTTGGAAAGCAAACGCACGGCGCCTGGGTCCTCTTTTCCAAGAGGGACCGAGATGCTCTCCCTGTCAATGCCCATCGCGTCCGTGACCTCGAATATGAGGCCCATGTCCTCCATGCCAATAATGCCTTCAACCATAACTTATCCAGCCTGTTCACAGATATGGTGGAATATTAGTTGGATGCTCCTCAGCCGTCAACACGCGGCTATGACTAAAGTGCGACCATTCTCGCCGGCTCGCATCCCACCTGTGACAACGCTGTGACCACATTGGCAGAATATCGGGACTCGCTTGAGGATAGTCTACTTTATTTCAGCTTGACTATAGTTTATCATTGACTACAGAACAGCCGGCCAAGCTTACCTGAAGCACAGCGCCGGACGCTCGTTACGGAGGTCGCGTTTGAGGCCCTGGCCCATGAAAAAACCCAAGGAGATCAGGCCGCAGGCTGTCGCTGCGCCGCCGGGGCAGTTCGTCACTGAGAAATTCCCCGTCTTCACCCACGGCGATAACCAAAAGATCTCCCTGAACGAGTGGCGGTTCCGCATCTACGGTCTTGTGGATTGGGAGGTGTCGTTGGACTGGGAGCAGTTCAAATTCCTGCCGCAGGTCTCTGTAACTGCGGACTTCCACTGCGTTACCCAATGGAGTCGTATGTCAAATCTGTGGGAAGGCGTCCTTTTCAGCGACGTCATCAACATGGCTGTAGTTAAGCCGGATGCCAGGTTCGTCGTCTTCCACTGCTACGGAGGCTACACTGCCAACCTGCCTCTGGAGGCGCTGCTGGACAACGACGTGCTCTTCGCTCACAGTCACGACGGCAAGCCCCTGTCGCCGGAGCATGGAGGGCCAATGCGCCTGGTGGTGCCCAAGCGATACGGCTGGAAGAGCGCCAAATGGGTCAATGGCATGGAGCTTTTGAGCAAAGACAAGGCGGGTTTCTGGGAGGAGCTGGGCTACAACAACAACGCCGACCCCTGGAAGGAAGAGCGCTTCTGGGACGGTCTGGGCTAGCCGGTAGACCGATAGACAGGACAACCTTGAGGACCGGATATCTACACTGCATCGGAGGCGCAAGCGGGGACATGCTCCTTGGCGCTCTCATCGATTCAGGGCTGTCCATCGACGAGTTGAAGGGTGAGCTCGCCAGATTGCCCTTAGCGGGATATTCGGTCAACGCCGCCGTCGCTCAGCGGGGTGTCATCAGAGGGACTCACGTGTCCGTTGACCTGGATGGCAGCCACAGTGCCTCCCACTCTATACACGATTTCCTGGACATGGTTGAGGCGAGCGACCTTTCCCGTTCCGTAAAGGACAAGTCGCAAAGGGTTCTTGAGCGCCTGGAAGAGGCGGAATCCAGGGTGCATGGCGAGGTCCACCAGCTTCAGGAGTTGGGGGACATAGACACCATCATCGACGTTGTGGGCGTAGTAGCCGGCCTTGAGTTGCTGGGTATCGAGAAGCTGTACTCCTCTCCACTCCCCACCGGTTGGGGTGTGGTCTCTACAAGGAAGGGCGCGCTCCCGGTGCCCGCGCCGGCTACAGCGCAGCTTATGGCTATGGCAAAGGCAAAGGTCGCTCCACCCAAAGGCCCTTATGTCACCGCGGGAGAGCTTGTCACTCCCACAGGCGCAGCGCTCATCACTACCCTCGCCTCCTTCGAAGCCCCGGCAATCACCCTGGAGCAGGTGGGCTACGGCCTGGGAACAAGAGACAATCCGGAAATTCCCAACGTCCTGGCCCTTTGGATAGGCGAGACCGCCGGCAGCAGCTCTCTCGGCCAGGTCTCTCTACTGGAGACGAACATCGACGACATGAGTCCTGAGGTCTTGGGACACGTCCAGGAGGAGCTTATGCGCCAGGGCGCTCTGGACGCCTGGTTCAGCCCCATCCAGATGAAGAAGAGCAGGCCCGCCGTCAAGCTCAGCGTGCTCTGCCGCCCGAATATGGAGTCGGCCCTGGTCAAGACCATACTGGAAGAGACCTCCACGCTGGGCATTAGGGTCCAGACCATGAATCGCTACGAGGCGGAGCGGGAGGTAGTAGCCGTTGAGACCTCTTTCGGTGCGGCGCGGGTCAAGGTCAAGAAGGAGGCGGACGTCATCGTTAGCGTTTCGCCTGAGTTCGAGGACTGCAAGGAGATTGCTCAACGAGTGGGTATGCCCCTGCAAGAGGTGTTCAGAAGGGTTGAGAGGGATGCCAGGGCCAGCCTAGGCATTGAATAGATGAACCTGATATTATATTCACTCTCGGCAAACTCCGATGGTCGGTTAACATCCGACCCGGTAAAACCCGCCAGGCTTTAACGGAGAAACCATGACGCAACCTGACATCATCCAGAGGGCCGTTGATGACAGCCATCATCGTCTCGCCTTGTACAGCGAGGATGAAATAGCCGCCTTGCGAAGGCGAGTTACCGTCAAAACGCATCGAGGCAAGGAAACTCCCTTCGTGAAATGTATAGTCCGGGATAAGGATATCCAGCTTAAGCCGGAAGAGGTAGTCCGCCAGCTTCACGCAGCGCGGCTCATAAACCATTACGGCTACCCTGTAAGCAGGCTGGCCTTTGAGCGCCCTGTCAACTTCGGCCTTGAAAAGAAGTACGCCGACATAGTCGTCTTGGACAAGGACCGCCCCGATACTCCATACATAATAGTCGAGCTTAAAAAGCCCAGGCTCAGCGACGGGAAAAATCAGCTTCGTTCCTACTGCAACGCCACCGGAGCCCCCATTGGTGTGTGGACCAACGGCCGGCAAATCTCCCACTACAACCGGAAAGACCCCAACTATTTTGAGGACATCAGCGACATTCCAAGGGCCGACCAGAGCCTTGCGGACATCCTCAACGAGCGCTTTACCCTGAAAGACCTCATCCTCAAGGACAAGGTCTCCAACGAGCGAAAATCTCTAAAAGACATCATCCTGGAAATGGAAGACGAAGTGCTGGCCAACGCCGGGGTTGACGTTTTTGAGGAGGTCTTCAAGCTCATATTCACCAAGCTCTATGATGAATTTTGCAGCCAGCAAGACAAAGGGATCGTCAACCACTATGTGCAACAAGTAACCAGGACAGCCGTACATGAACCCCAGGCTCTCTACCTGGGCGGCCAGGATTATGAAACCCTCAAGGCGGCAGTATCAAACATTTCGGATGAAAACTTCAGGGTGATGGAGTTCCGCAACACCGGGCAGACCGATGCGGAGCTCAAAAACAAGGTCCAGGACCTGTTCCGGCGGGCTATAGAGAAGTGGCCGGGCGTCTTCCCACAAGGCTCTACGTTTGAGTTATCCGACAGCCACCTGGCAATTTGCGTGTCCAGCTTGCAGGACGTCAAGCTGTTCAACTCCAACCTGCTGGTGGTGGACGAGGCTTTTGAGTACCTGGTCAACAAGTCCGCCAGGGGCGAGAAGGGCCAGTATTTCACGCCCCGCCACGTCATTGACATGTGCGTGCAGATGCTCAATCCCCAGCGCGGCGAGTACATGATCGACACCGCCTCCGGTAGCTGCGGCTTTCCGGTGCACACCATATTCAAGCTCACCGGGCGGCTTTTTACCAACGAGGAAATCACAGAGAACGAAAAACAGGATATATTAAAAGTCTTTGGCATAGACTTTGACGAAAAGACTGTGCGCGTCGCCCGAACCCTCAACCTCATTGCCGGGGACGGCGAGACCAACGTCCTGCACCTGAACACGCTGGACTACAACCGTTGGAGCGACTGGACCGCGAAGGACCCAAAGTGGATACTCACTTACGGCAGTGGATTTGCCCGCCTGGAAAGACTGAGAGTTGAACAGGGGCAAAACAAGCGGTTTGGCTTTGACATACTTATGGCAAACCCGCCCTTTGCCGGCGACATCAAGGAAGGCCGCATTCTGCACCAGTACCAATTGGGCTTCAAGGGGAACGGCAAATCGCAAACCAAGGTTGGCCGGGATGTCCTCTTCATAGAGCGCAACCTGGACTTCCTCAAACCAGGCGGCCGCATGGCCATAGTGCTGCCCCAGGGCCGGTTCAATAACACCTCGGACAAGTACATCCGGGACTATATCGCCGAGCGCGCTCGTATCTTGGCTGTGGTTGGGTTGCACCAAAACACCTTCAAGCCTCACACCGGCACCAAGACCAGCGTTCTATTCCTCCAGAAGTGGAACGACGACCCCAGCCAGGGCCCGCTCTGCCCCAGGGTAGACGACTACCCCATCTTCCTGGCCGTATCGGAAAAGGGTGGCAAGGACAACTCCGGCGACTACGTCTACGTTAAAGGTGGAAGCGCGCTGGACAAGAACGGCCACATGATTGTCGAGCACGACCTGCACAGCCACGACGGGGAGCTGCCACCCGGCATTGCTGAGGCGTTTATTGAGTG
Organism: Dehalococcoidia bacterium; assembly: GCA_965261605.1. Classification (GTDB taxonomy): domain Bacteria; phylum Chloroflexota; class Dehalococcoidia; order Lucifugimonadales; family UBA2985; genus DAOUJW01. The sequence continues at coordinate 628,370 of OZ253466.1, forward strand.
GGCTAAAGAAGAAGGTTTGAGCTTTTGGCCGGCGGAGGTCGACCCGGACATCGAGTCCCGCCGGGCCGCGTGGCAGGCTTTTGTGGACCTTTGCCGGAGTCAGCAAAGATACGTAGACCCGGATATCGATATAAACGAACTGATTAAGGAGATGTACGACATACCGGAGATCACTGGACCTTGATATATTTCGACACCGACGTTCTGGTCAATGCTTACTTTGTGCAGGACCAAAGCAAAAATCTCCAGGCGCTTGAAGCTATGGATCGGGCAAAACTGGACAGCGCAGCAATAATATCGACCCTCAGCGTTCAGGAGACACTGTTCGCCTTGGGCAGGTTGGCAATTGGAGCAAGGGAAATGTCCAACGCTTTCGAGCATTTGATGCAGCTGCAACCGGTGGTTTACGGCATACCGGAGCTGCGGCGGGCTTATGAGTTGGCGACTAACGTGGGCTTCAGGAACATAAACGACTGCATCCACACCGCCATTGCGGAATCCCACTGCACGGAGCTGGTTACCTACAACAGGCAGGACTTCAGCAGAATACGCGACTTCGCCAGGGTTGGGATTACGATATTGTGATTTGGCGCTGGATTCGGTTAGAGGTTTGTAAGTGCGATATAGAATCAGAAACTTTTCCGACTTGTCTTTACATCCCGATTACCGGTGGGACAGTGAATATCTGTGCTTTGAGCCGTACATTAACGCTAGCCTACAGTATGTTCCCATTGGAGACACACTTGCATCGTCCCAGTATGGCGCCTCGATTGAAATGAACGAGGATGGCGTAGGCACAAAGATTTACAGGATGAACGAGATCAGCGGCATATTGTGCGATAGCACCATATCAAAGTATGCCGAGTTAGACGCTGACGACATAGACGCCTACAAACTCCACGATAGAGATGTGCTTTTTAATCGCACTAACTCGCAGTCGTTTGTAGGAAGAACCGGAATATTCAGGGCACTCTCTGAAGAGAATATCGCGTTCGCATCTTACCTGATTCGCCTAGTGCCAAAACCGGAGATAATCACACCGGAATACCTGACAGCCTTTTTGAACACAAAATACGGGATCCTCGATGTCAAAAGGCGGGCGAGAATTTCCATAAACCAATCAAACGTTAACGCAGAGGAACTAAAGAGAGTAGAGATCCCTATGGTATCCAATGAGTTGCAACAAAGTGTAACTCGACTCTTTGGCAGAGCGTTTAACTTAGTTCAAGCATCGGAGACAGAATACCAACAAGCAGAAACCCAACTCCTGTCCGAACTTGGCTTGGACAACTGGCAGCCCAAGCACAAGCTTTCTTTCGTAAAGAACTTCTCCGATACACGACACACTAGGCGCATTGACGCCGACTACTTCCAACCAAAATACGAGGAGCTAGTCGCCGCCATCAAGAACTACGCCGGCGGATGGGACACGCTGAAGAATCTTGCCCACATAAAGGACGGGGATTTCGTACCTGAGGACGAGCCCGAGTATAAGTATATCGAGCTTGCCGACATCTCCGGCAATGGAGAAATAGCAAGTTGCACGGTAGAGCAAGGTCAGGATTTGCCCAGCAGAGCTAGGCGCCAAGTGTCAAAAGCGGACGTTATCGTTTCCTCTATCAAAGGGTCATTGTCCAGCATTGCCCTGATAGTCGAAGAATATGACCAAGCTCTTTGCTCGACTGGGTTCCATGTCGTCAATTCAAATGTGCTCAAGTCGGAAACCCTGCTCGTGCTATTGAAAAGCATAGTCGGGCAAATGCAACTCAAGAAAGGATGCAACGGCACGATTCTGACTGCCATCAGCAAAGACGAATTCCGCAACATCGTTTTGCCGCTGGTTGCAGAAGAAACGCAAGCTGACATTCGGATAATGGTCCGCGAGTCCTTTCACTTACGCCAGAAGTCCAAGCGCCTCTTGGAATGCGCCAAGCGGGCGGTGGAGATAGCCATCGAGCAGGACGAGCAGACCGCCATTGCCTGGCTTGACAGTGAAACCGACAGTCAAAGCCAACACGGTCAGATGCAGCCGGGAGGTAAAAACAGTGGATACAACTCGGTCAGCTGAACTTTTTGCTCAGGCCCAGGTCTACATACCGGGCGGAGTGAACAGTCCCGTCCGGTCATTCAAGTCCGTGGGAGGCACGCCGCTCTTCATTCAGAGAGGCAAGGGCTCCCGCATATGGGACGCCGACGGCAATGAGCTGGTGGACTACGTTGGCTCCTGGGGCCCTCTGATTCTGGGCCATGCCCACGGCTCTGTGGTTGAGGCTGTCGAGAGAGCGCTGGGAAACGGCCTCAGCTTCGGCGCGCCCACGGAGGGAGAGGTGGAGATCGCCAAGATGATCGTAGATGCTCTCCCGTCCGTCGACATGGTACGATTGGTGAGCTCAGGAACTGAGGCGACCATGAGCGCCATCCGAGCTGCCAGGGCCTTCACGGGACGCAGCAAGATAGTCAAATTCGCCGGCTGCTACCACGGCCACAACGACGGCCTGCTGGTGGAGGCGGGTTCAGGAGGGGCAACGTACAGCATCCCCAACAGCGCGGGAGTGCCGGAGGGTTACGCCCGTGAGACGCTGGTTGCCGACTACAACGACGTTAACTCAGTGCAGCGCCTCTTCGATTCTCACCCCGCAGAGATTGCGGCGGTCATCCTGGAGCCGGTGGCAGCGAATATGGGGGTTGTGCCCCCCGCTGCCGACTTCCTTGATGGACTGCGCCGGCTGACCGCCAACAACGACGCGTTGCTCATCTTTGACGAGGTGATAACCGGGTTTCGGGTCGCTTACGGGGGCGCTCAGACCCTGTATGGAATAATCCCGGACCTCACATGCCTGGGCAAGATCATCGGGGGCGGGCTGCCGGTGGGGGCCTACGGCGGAAGGAGGGATGTCATGGAGGTGGTAGCGCCCCTGGGCGGTATGTACCAAGCGGGCACACTGTCCGGAAACCCGCTTGCGGTAACGGCGGGGATAGCAACCCTCAAGGCCTTGGCAGCGCCGGGGACATACGAAGGGCTGGAGGCCGCGTCGGCCCGGCTGGCCGACGGCCTCGCAGCGGCGGCCCTGAAAGCGGAAGTTCCTCTGACCCTCAACCGGGTGGGATCCATAATGACCGCGTTTTTCAACGACGGGCCTGTGGTGAGCTGGGACTCCGTGGCTGCCAGCGATAGGGAGAGGTACGCCGCGTTCTTCCACCTCATGCTGGAGAGTGGCGTGTACCTGGCCCCTTCGCCCTTCGAGGCCGCCTTCATCTCCACCGCTCACACGCCGGAAGACATAGACGCAACCCTGGAAGCGGCAGAGTACGCCCTAGCCAGGGTCTAACGCCGGAACAAAGTCATCTTAGGAGGTGCACAATGAGAGACGACCTTCTTGGGTTAGAAGAATTGGGAAGCGGCGATACATGGCGGTCGTCCGCCGCTGAGTTCGTAGCCACTTTCCTGTTTGTATTTATAGGCGCAGGCGCCGTGGTAAGTCTGGGGATATTCAGTTCTGAGGGAGGCGGAGCCCTCGGCGGAAACTTGGTGGCCATCGCAATGGCTCACGGGCTGGCAATCGCCATCCTGGTTTCGGCCACCGCCAACATCTCCGGAGGCCACATCAACCCCGCGGTCTCAATCGCGGCTGTCCTAACCCGCAAGATAAGCGTCACCAGAGGCGGAATGTACGTCATCGCTCAGGTGGTCGGCGCCATTCTGGGAGCTTTGCTGCTGAAGGTCGTGATACCCGACTCTCTGGAGGGAGGCCTTGGGTCTCACGCCATCTTGCCGGAAATAGGCGTAACGGGAGGCCTGATCGTAGAGATCGTACTTACCTTCGTCCTAGTCTTCGTCGTATTCGCCACCGCAATCGACCCCAAGGGGCCCAGCCACCTGGCGCCTCTTGCTATAGGGGGAGCAGTGCTGGTAATACACCTTGTGGCAGTCCCCCTTACGGGAGCCTCCGTGAACCCGGCACGCACCATTGGGCCGGCTCTGGCCGCCGGGCAGTGGGCGGACCACTGGGTCTACTGGGCAGGTCCCTTGCTGGGCGGCGCACTTGCGGGTATTTTATACCAACTCGTCTTCATGAGGGATGATGAGAGCTATTACTAGCAAGTCTCCTGAGAGTCGGCCCCGGACTACATACCGCCGGCGTCGCCGGGCGACTGTGCAATTCACAGGCCCGGTTACGCCCGTGAGCCTCTTCAAACTCTCTTCAAGATATGCTGCTATAACTGGTATATCAGAAGGAGAGAGGAGTAATTGCCTATGAGAAAACGATGGATATTTGTCTCACTAATGGTGGGAGCGCTGGCTCTTGTACTCACCGGAGGCGCGGTCCTGGCGCAGAGCGACGACTCAGATAGCGATTCCCGTATGGGAAGGTTCGCCGAAAGAGTTGCCTCCATCCTGGGTCTGGAGACATCTCAGGTCCAGGACGCGATGGAGCAGGCCAAGACGGAGCTGAGACAGGAGGGTCTTCAGGAGAAGCTGGACAGCCTGGTGGAGAGCGGTGAAATCACCCAGGAGCAGGCGGACGAGTTCAAGACGTGGGTGGAGGCCAAACCGGATGGCGCGTTCATGGGCTTCCATCGCTGGAAGATAGACGCTGAAGACCTGGACGCCCTGGTGGAAAGCGGGAAGATCACCCAGGAACAGGCTGACTCGTACACCGAGTACGCGGAGTGGCTGGAGTCCCGGCCAGAGGGAATACTCGATAGCTTCAAGGGACGTGGATTCAAGGGACGTTGGGGGCATCACGGACTTGGGTACGACAAAGGTTTCTGCCAGGACGAAGACGGCTCACCAGAGTTAACTGTAACCACGAATCAGGCCTGAGCAGTATCGCAGCAGGCGCAGACGGACTGATAGAGGGGCGGGGCGCGAGTCCCGCCCCTTGCCGACAGCTTAGTGACGATCCCCTTCAAGGTCGGAGAGCATGGGCAGCACTATACTCATAGTTGAAGACGATCCACACACACTGGAAATAGTGGAGCTTTACCTGCACCGAGACGGCCACAGGGTGATAAAGAGTCAGGACGGCATAGAAGGGCTGCGCCTGGCCAGAGAGGCCCGGCCGGACCTGGTAGTGCTTGACCTAATGCTGCCCGGTATGGACGGGATGGAGGTGTGCCGCACTCTGAGAGATGAATCGGAGGTGCCGGTAGTAATGCTCACCGCCCGCGTCGAAGAGGAAGACCGCCTTGCCGGGCTGGACCTTGGCGCGGACGACTACCTCACCAAACCATTCAGCCCTCGGGAGTTGGCCGCCAGGGTGCGGGCAGTCCTGCGTCGTACCGCCCGGGACGATCTGCAGCAGGGCCCGGCAGAGCTTAGCTATGGAGATGTCAAGGTCGATATGAGACTGCGCACGGTGTACGCGGGCGAAAATCAGGTCACTCTCACTCCCACGGAGTTTCGCCTGCTTACAATGCTCATTCGCGAGCCCGGCAGGATTTTCACCCGTGAGCAGATAATCGACAGGATCTTCGGTTACGACTTCGACGGCTTCGACAGGACGGTTGACGCCCACGTATCCAACCTCCGACGCAAGCTCGGCGCAAACAGCGATGGCTCCGGCTACATCCACACCGTATACGGCGTAGGATACAGGTTCGGCGATGTCTAGCTGGCTCTTCAGCCTCCAGTTCCGCTTGATAGCGGCCTTTGCACTGGTGCTGGCTCTCGCCCTGAGCAGCGTCAGCCTGTACGTCGGCTATACGGCAAAGCAGGCGACGGACCAGTTCGAGAGGGACGTTGAAGAGGCAAAGGCAGCTCGCATAGAGCAGATGATTACCAATTACTACGCCGCCAGCAGAGGATGGGGAGGGTTGCAGCCGGCCATTGAGCAGGCCAGCTCCCTCTACGGAGTTCGCATTGTGGTAAAGGACTCACAGGGTGACGTTATAGCCGATTCAAGCGCTGCATCCTCCTCCCATGATGTAGACTCTACTATGCATGAGGACTTCAACCTGCCGCTCCTGAGCAGCGGGCGCGAGGTGGGCACCGTGGCGCTTGCCCCCAGCATTGCACCCCTGGAGGTCCCGGAGCCGTCCGTATCGATACTCGCGTCTGCGCTGAACCGGTCGCTGCTGTGGACGGGACTGGCCGCAGGACTCGCAGGTGTCCTCCTGGTATCGCTGTTGTCGCGCCGTGTCCTTGCCCCCACGAGGGCGCTCAGCTCGGCGGCGAGCCTCCTGGGACAGGGAGACCTATCCCAGAGGGTGTCAACCCAAGGCCGGGACGAGATCGCCGACCTGGGCCGCACCTTCAACTCAATGGCCGAGGACCTGGAGCAGGCCGAGCAGCAGAGGCGAAGCCTGATGGCGGACGTGGCCCACGAGCTGAGGACGCCCCTGTCCAACATTCAGGGCTACTTGGAGGCCGTGCGAGACGGGCTCATGCAGCCCGACAACCGCACGATTGACACCATTCACCAGCAGGTGCTCCACCTCACGTTCCTGGTTGAAGACCTGCGTCTGCTGGCGCTGGCGGACGCCGGCGCACTGCGCCTGGACCGCGAGCCCGATTCACTGGAGCAGGCGCTGAGCAAGTCTATAGAGGCCGTCCAGCCCCGCGCCGAGTCCAGGGGCATCTCCATTTCCATGGACATCCCTCCGGATTTCCCTCTGATGGAGATGGACAGGACCCGAATAGCCCAAGTCGTCGGCAACCTGCTGGAGAACGCCATCAGCCACACCCCTGAGGGCGGCCTGGTAAGTGTCACGGCTGAGGTGACGACCAACGGCTGGGCCCGGGTATCAGTCGCTGACACGGGTACCGGCATTCCCGCAGACGATCTGCCACTGGTGTTCGAGCGATTCTACAGGGTCGACCCTTCCAGGACCAGGTCCACCGGAGGCGCCGGCCTGGGACTGACCATCGCCAAACAGCTGGTCGAAGCCCACGGAGGCAGTATCTACGCCGAAAGCGAACCGGGCAAGGGCAGCCGCTTTGTATTCGAACTGCCCATGACGGCCGGGGGCCAATAGCAAGGAGGAGAGGGAGTAAGAATGAGCAAGGTAAACGCAGGTGTTGCGCTGCCTCTATGGGTAGTCACCCTTGGCGCGCTGCTTGTATTTCTGAGCATGGCGGCCCTGGTAGTCGGTGTTATTCAAGGCCCCGGTACAGGCGACGCGTCGGAGACGCCCCCCTTATACGACGAGCAGTTGGTTGTGTCCCTATACGAGAAGGCCAATCCAGCCGTCGTGAGGGTGGAAACGGTCATAAACACCCCCGACCGGTTCGGTTTCCTCTTCCCGCATGGTGGGCAGGGTTCAGGGTTCCTGGTGGACACCGAGGGACACATTCTCACCAACTACCACGTAGTCCACGACGCCTCGACCGTACAGGTGGTCCTGCCAAACGGCGAGACGCTGGACGCAAAGGTAGCCGGCAGAAGCCCGGCGGACGACGTAGCGCTTCTGAAGGTGGACGCCGAAGACGTTGCCGGGATCGAGCCGCTGCCGCTGGCCGACTCAAGCGCAATCAAGGCTGGGCAGATGGTCATTGCTGTGGGCAGCCCATTCGGTCTGGACAACTCCGTCACCGTGGGAGTGATCAGCGGCGTGGAGCGGAGCCGGCCGGGTGTCTTTAGTCGACCTATCACAGGGATGATCCAGACGGACGCCTCTCTGAACCCCGGCAACTCAGGAGGCCCACTCCTGAACTCCCAGGGAGAGGTCATAGGGATTAACACATCCATAGAGGCCTCTACTGCGGCCTCCATCATCGACCCCAAGGGGATCGGCTTTGCGGTACCCATAAACACGGTTAAGGACCTGATGACCCGATTCCCGGATAACGAGATAGTGAAACGGCCCTGGCTGGGAATCAGTGGCACGGCCCTGTCTCCTACTCTCGCCGAAATCCTGGGAATCGATACCACTGAAGGGGTCTACATCATGACGGTATCGCCAGGCAGCCCGGCTGAAGAGGCGGGGCTGATCGCCGGAGTAACTGACAGCACACAAGGTCACGGGGCCGGGGGTGATATCATCAAGGCCATTGACGGCGTAGAGGTGACCGCCATTCACCAGATGGTGGACTACTTCAACAGCCTTGACCCGGGTGACTCGGTGACTCTTACAGTGGAAAGGGACTGGGAAACGGTGGAGGTTGCCGTAACACTGGGAGAGTGGCCGGACGGGGCTTAACACACGGCCTACGGGTGTCCCGTCTGTGACCAAAACTAAGGCAAAGGGGTGCCGCATCGTTGCTTGCGATGTGGCGCCCCTTGCTTCTAAACCTCTCGGTACTCGCCTTCGACCGTGCCCTCAGGCGGGGCGTCCGGGCCTCCATCTTCGCCCGGCGGAGGAGCCGACGGCCCGCCCTGCTGGCTGTAGACCGCCGTGCCAACTTTCTGGAGAGAGGTCTGCAGCTCCTGCAAACGCTGGCTCACCAGAGCCATGTCCTCGGCCTGAAGGGCCTCTCTCAACTGGGCTATCTTGCTCTCCAGCTCCTCCTTCAGGTCTGCAGGCACGTTCTCTCCCTGCTCCCGGAGCAGCTTCTCAGCGTTATACGCCGCGCTTTCCGCCATGTTACGGGTTTCCACCCACTCGCGCTGCCGACTGTCCTCATCGGCGTTACGCGCCGCCTCCTCCACCAAGCGGTCTATCTCATCCTTGGCCAGACCGGAGCTGGCGGTGATGGTGATTCGCTGCTCCCGGCCCGTCGCCTTGTCCTTGGCGGACACGTTGAGGATGCCGTTAGCGTCTATGTCAAAGGCAACGTCGATCTGCGGGGTGCCCCTGGGCGCCGGGAGTACGCCGTCCAGGATAAACCTCCCAATGGACTTGTTGTCCGCCGCCATTGGCCTCTCGCCCTGGAGGACGTGCACCTCCACGCTGGTCTGCCCGTCGGCGGCAGTGGTGAAGGTCTCGCTCTTGGCGGTAGGAATGGTGGTGTTACGAGTGATCAATGCTGTGGTCACACCGCCCAGGGTCTCGATTCCCAGAGTAAGTGGAGTGACGTCCAACAGAAGGATGTCCCGCACGTCTCCCTGAAGCACTCCCGCCTGAATGGCGGCGCCTGCGGCCACCACCTCATCCGGGTTCACGCCCTTGTGAGGCTCCTTGCCGAAGATCTCCTTCACCTTCTCGGCCACCGCAGGCATACGGGTCATCCCGCCCACCATGACAACCTCGTCTATCTGGTCAGCGGTGATGCCTGCATCCGAAATAGCCTGACGGCAGGGAGTCGTGGTGCGGTCTATCAGGTCGCCCACCAACTGCTCCAGTTTGGAGCGACTGAGGTTCATGGATAGATGCTTGGGGCCAGTGGCGTCCGCGGTGATGAAGGGCAGGTTAAGCTCCGTCTGCATAACGGTGGAAAGCTCCATCTTCGCCTTCTCCCCAGCCTCCTTGAGCCTCTGGAGCGCCATCTTGTCCTGCTTCAGGTCTATACCCTGCTCCCGCTTGAACTCGTCGCAGATCCAGTCGATGATCCTCTCATCGAAATCGTCTCCGCCCAGGAAGGTGTCACCGTTGGTGGCCTTGACCTCGAAGACACCCTCTCCTATCTGGAGTATGGAGACGTCAAAGGTGCCGCCGCCCAGGTCGAACACGGCAACAGTCTCCTCCTGCTTCTTCTCAAGTCCGTAGGCCATTGAAGCGGCGGTTGGCTCGTTGATTATACGAAGCACCTCCAGACCCGCAATCCGCCCGGCGTCCTTGGTGGCCTGCCTCTGGGTATCGTTGAAATAGGCTGGGACGGTGATGACTGCCTGGGTAATCGACTCTCCCAGCTTGGCCTCTGCGTCCTGCTTCAGCTTCTGCAGGATCATCGCCGAAACCTCCGGCGGCGAGTAGGTCTTGTCGGCCATAACCACGTGGCTGTCTCCGTTGGCGGCCTTGACCACCTTGTACGGAAGCCGCTTGATGGCGCTCTGCACCTCCGCGTCTTCGAACCTGCGCCCCATCAGGCGCTTGATGGAGAACACGGTGTTCTCCGGATTGGTGACGGACTGGCGCTTGGCGATAAGGCCTGTGTAGCGCTCTCCAGTGCTATGATGTACTGCAACCACCGATGGTGTGACGCGAGCGCCTTCGCTGTTCTCCAGCACTTGAGACTCGCCAACCTCAATGACAGCCATACACGAGTTTGTGGTTCCAAGGTCTATTCCCAAAACTTTTGGCATATTATTGCTCCTCTCCGGGGGTCCCAGGACTAGGTGTTTGGGGACTCCCCTTCCTTCTCATTTCTTCTGGATACCATCACCTGCGCAGGACGCAGGACCCGCCCGTGAAGCTTGTAGCCCTCCCGCACCACCGACATCACCATACCCTCCTCGTAGTCGTCACTCAACTGGTAGGAGACGGACTCGTGCTCCATTGGGTCGAAGCCCATGCCCAGGGCCTGGATCTGCGTCACCCCGAAGGACTCCAGGATACCCCTGAAGTTTCGATACACCAACTCCACCCCGGCAGTCCAAGGACGAAACTCCTCCATGTCCGGGACGTACTGAAGGGCACGCTCGTAGTCGTCCAGGACCGGCAGCAGCCTCAGCACAAGGGACTCGTTTGCCCGCTCCTGCAAGGCCGTACTTTCCTCCTCCATGCGCCGCCTGTAGTTGACAAAGTCGGCTTGGACCCTCTGCATCAGAGCGTGAAACTGGGTGGCCTCTCGCTGGGCCTCCTCCAGTTGTGCCCGGAGGTCCGCATCGCTGACATCTCCAACCGCTTCATCCTCTCTCGTCCGGCTCAACTCATCTTTTTCTTCCTCGCTCATTGGCTCTTTCTCCTAGGTAGTTCCTCCGCACTCCGGGAGTCCGGCTGCGGCATATTTACCAGCTCACCCAGAATCCCTTCCAACTCCTCCATCACGAATCTGAGCAGCACGTCCGCCCCGGATTTTGCCTGAATCTTCTCCATAAGACCCATCATACGGCTCAGGAAGTTCAGGGCGAACTCAACCCCCGCCAGATTCATTCCCAGGTTGTCCACCATATGCTTGATGAGCCTGAGACGCACTATGTCCTCGGTGGAGTACAGGCGTAGCATACCGATGGTGCGGAACGGGATGACAAGGCCAACGCGCTCGTACTTTCTGAGCGTTTGGGGATGCATCTCCAGGATCCTGGCGGCCACGCTGATAACGTAGACTCCGCCGGTAACCTCCCTGTCATCACTCTGGCTGGATGGACCTGATTGCTCCCGCTCCGCACCACCACGGGCGGGCGCGTTGCCAGCCCGTGGCTCCATCGCCCCGCCCGCCTCGCCACCAGGACGCTGCGGTATATCGGGGCCTAGGTGCGCTGTACGGCGTTGGCTGGGTCTCTGCATATTTTTGACGATTGGCTTTCCTTATCCGTGATAGGTATACTCTAAGACTTGATACAGCGCGTGTCAAGTAGTATAATGTCTTTAGACTCAATAAAGGAGAGCTTGCTCAGGTCAGTAATCGACAACGCCAGAGCGGACTTGGAAATCAGGCGAGCGTAAATGTACGTTCTTAACACTCTCTTCAAGATATGCTGCTATAAGGAGTGTATCAAAGAGAGACTTGAGAAGCGGATCGATAATACATCGAAGGGAGGCGGAATATAATGTTAATGCTGAAAGCGTGCCCTCGGTGTCGCGGAGATCTCTACATAGAAAGAGACTTCTACGGCCAGTACAAGGAGTGCATTCAGTGCGGACATATGGAGGACATAGCCCCTGCCCCGCGCTTGTACCGCCAGGACACCGCCAGGCGCAGCAGAAACAAAGTCGTCAAGAAGGCCGCCTGAGTCCCGGCCTACGGCATATACTAGGACTTGACCTTTAGAGCGGCGTTGAGGCTGCCTGTACGGAACCCGGCAAGGTCCAGCGTAACGTACAGGTAGCCCAGCGCTCGCATATCTGAGACCAGCTTCTCGCGTACCCCCGGCTCCAGTAGCAGCGCCATATCCTCCGGATCCGCCTCGATACGTGCAATGGAGTCGTGGTGACGCACCCTGAACTGACGCAACCCCAGCTTCTTCAGACACGCCTCGGCCTGCGCTATGCGTTGCAGGGCTTCCACCGACACCGGCATGCCGTACGGTATGCGGGACGACAGGCACGGCTGGGCGGGCTTGTCCCACGTGGACAGGCCGCGCCGCTTCGAGAGAACCCGGATATCTTCCTTGGTAAGCCCCGCCTCCACCATCGGGTTGCGGATGCCGTACTCCTGGCCCGCCTTCAGACCCGGGCGAAAGTCCTTCAGGTCGTCCAGGTTGGTGCCGCTGGCTATCCAGTCGTAGCCCTCCTCGGCGGCCATGGGTTTCAGCCAGGTGTAAAGCTCCAGCTTGCAGAAGTAGCACCTGCGGGCGTCGTTGGCGATGTAGCGCGGGTCCTGCACCTCATTCGTCTCAATCACCCTGTGACGCAGGCCCAGCTGTATCGCGGTTGCCACGGCTTCCTCCAGGTCGTCAGGGGCCATGCTGGGCGAAGACGCCGTCACAGCCAGACTCCGCTCTCCAAGGACATCGTGGGCAGTAGCGGCGAGGAATGTGCTGTCGACCCCTCCAGAGTAGGCCACTATAACCGATCCCATTTCCTGAAGGATACCCTCAAGCATATCCAGCTTCCCTTGCAACGATTCGCTAGCGACGATCATATCCCCCTCCGGGTGTTTCTTCAGGCTGCATTTCAGACCCAAGACGACTTCTCTCCCGGCCCCCGTCTGAGGGCGGCAGAGCCAGACCCAAGCCCTCTACGAGTGTCCCGGCCGCAGCGGTCTTGATTCCCCGCGGCGTCTCCACGGACTGCAGGGCGGACTCGGGTACCAGACATTTCTCGAAACCCATGTGGCTCAGTTCACCCAGACGCCTGGGAATATTGGAAACGCTCCTCAGCTCTCCACCGAGTCCCACCTCTCCCAAAACTGCCATCCCCTCGGCCAGAGGAACATTACGCGCGCTGGAGACGAGGGCCAGAGCCATTCCCAGGTCCGCCGCCGGCTCCATAGCCCTGAAGCCGCCGGCCACGTTGACGATGATGTCCTGGGAGGACAGGTAGACCCCTGCCCTCTTTACCAGCACGGCAATGGTCATCAGGAGGCGACTCATATCGACGCCGTTGGCCACTCTCCTAGGCGCAGGCAAAGACGAAGGTGTGGTGAGAGCTTGTATCTCCACCAGCAGTGGCCTCGTACCCTCCATCACCGGCACTATGACCGAACCCACTGCGTTCCTGCTCCGGCTTGCCAGGGCTATCTCCGAGGGATTTGGCACCTCGGTCAGCCCACCGTCCCGCATCTCGAATACGCCTATCTCGTTTGTTGAGCCGAAGCGGTTTTTGTCTCCGCGAAGCAGCCTGTAAGACCCTAAGTTGCCGCCCTCCAGGTACAGCACCACGTCCACCATGTGCTCAAGCGCAAGTGGACCGGCCAGGCTCCCCTCTTTGGTGACGTGGCCGGTGACAAATGTGGGAACTCCTCTGGCTTTGGCCCACCTCAGCAAGGCAAGTCCGCACGCTCTAACCTGCCCGATAGACCCGGGGCCTCCCGATTGGTCGGGGAACTCCATGGACTGGATGGAGTCTATAACCGCCATGGTGGGAGCAAGCCCGTCCAGGTGATGAAGCACCGCGTTCATATCCGTCTCTGCCAGCACGTGAAGCCCCTGCCCTCCAATGCCCAGCCTCTCGGCTCTGAGCTTGATCTGCTGAAGGGACTCCTCACCCGACACGTAAAGGACGGTGCCGGATTCTTTGGCGAGGGCGCCGCTTATCTGTAACAGGAGCGTGGACTTACCGACACCCGGGTCACCGCCCACCAGCACCAGGGAACCCCTCACCAACCCCCCGCCAAGCACACGGTTGAACTCACCCAGGTATAATGGTATCCGAGGCCACTGCTCCAGACTCACGCCGGAGAGCTCCTGGGGAGCTTCCGAGCGAGACGGCAGCCATGAGTTGCTACCCTTGACAGGGTTCCGCGGGACCTCCGTCAGCGTATTCCATTCACCACAGGAGGGGCAGCGGCCCTCCCATCTCAGGGCCTCCGCTCCACACTCCCGGCACGAGTACACTGTTCGTAGCTGCTCTCTGCTCATACTGCTCTCACCCGATGTCGTGCAATTCTAACAGAGAAGAATGTGGAAGATAAACACCGGAGCCTGTCGCGCCGCTTCAGGCGCGCTCTACGGCAACTCAGCAGCCGGAACACATGAGGACAGCAAACGTAGGCCGCGTGTCAGCGGAGCTATGCCGAACCGGAAGGCTCTGGGACGCTCGGAGCCAGCCTAGCCTGCGGGAAGGGCCACCTTGGTCTTGGTGTGGATCACGAACTGATCCTCCTCCACGTCGATAACCACCGTATCTCCCGCCTGCATGTGGCTTGTCAGCAACTCCTCGGACAGCCGGTCCTCTATCTCGTCCTGGATGACCCTGCGGAGAGGCCTGGCGCCGAAGTTGGGGTCGTAACCCTTCTCCGCCAGAAGGGTCTTGGCCACCGGAGTCACTTCCATCTCAACGTTCTTGTCCTTAAGCAACTGGTCGTGGACGTCCTTGAGCATCAAATCCACTATCTCAAGGATATGGTCCTTGTTCAGGGCGTGGAACACCACCGTGCCGTCGATGCGGTTGAGGAATTCAGGCCTGAATGAGCGCTTCACCTCGTCCATCACCTTATCCTTCATCCGCCCGTACTGCTGCTCTGACGTCTTGGCCTCGTCGGCATTCATCGCGAATCCCATTGTTGTGTCTCGCTTTATCAGGTCCGAGCCAAGGTTACTGGTCATTACGATGATGGAGTTGCGGAAGTCCACCCTGCGGCCCTTGGCATCCGTCAGATGACCGTCGTCAAATATCTGGAGCAGAATGTTAAAGACATCCGGATGGGCCTTCTCGATCTCGTCCAAGAGTATGGCGCAGTAGGAGCGGCGGCGCACCGCCTCGGTGAGCTGGCCGCCCTCGTCGTAGCCTATGTAGCCTGGGGGCGCTCCCACCAGCCGAGCCACGCTGTGTCTCTCCATGAACTCCGACATATCAAGGCGTATCATCGCCTCTTCGCTGCCGAACATGAATTCAGCCAATGTCCTCACCAACGCCGTCTTTCCAACGCCCGTGGGGCCTAGGAAAATGAAGCTGCCGATTGGCCTGCGCGGGTCTTTAACTCCGGCCCTGGCGCGGCGCACGGCCTTGGAGACAACCTTGATCGCCTCGTCCTGGCCGATGATCCTGCCGTGCAGTGCGCTCTCCATCTGCAGGAGGCGCTCGGCGTCCTCCATAGCCAGGCGAGTAACCGGGATACCCGTCCACATGCTCACCACTTCCTCAACGTCGTCCTCGGTCACCACGACATCACTTCCGTCCTTCTCGGACTCCCACTCCTTCTCCATGCTCTCCAGCTTTTCGGCCAGCTTGAGCTCGCGGTCCCGCATCTCGGCGGCGTACTCGTACTCCTGGCTGGCAAGGGCTTCGTCCTTCTCGCGCCGGACGCCCTCAAGGGCCTTCATTGACTCCTTCACGGAGAGCGGCGTGGAGCTGCTGCGAATCCGAACCCTGGAGGAGGCCTCATCAATGAGGTCAATGGCCTTGTCCGGCAGGAAGCGGTCGGCGATATAGCGTGACGCCAAGCTCGCTGCCGATTGCAGAGCCTCGTCCGAGATGGTGAGGCGATGATGCTCCTCATAGCGGCTCTTCACCCCGCGAAGAATCTCAATGGTGTCTTCGGTGGAAGGCTCGTCCACATAGACGGGCTGGAGCCTGCGCTCCAGTGCCTTGTCCTTCTCCACATGCTTCCGGTAGTCGTCAAGGGTGGTCGCGCCGATGGTCTGGATCTCGCCCCGGGACAGGGCGGGCTTCAGGATGTCGGCGGCATCAACCGCTCCCTCCGCCGCTCCGGCGCCTACCATAGTGTGTATCTCATCGATAAAGAGTACACAGAGCCCGGACCCGCGTATCTCCTCCAGTATCTTCTTGAGCCGCTCCTCGAACTCACCTCGGTACTTAGTCCCCGCCACCAGGGAACCCATGTCCAGGGTTACCAGGCGCTTGCCCTGGAGGTTCTCGGGCACATCGCCGCTGATGATACGCTGGGCAAGGGCCTCCACTATAGCGGTCTTGCCTACGCCAGGCTCGCCAATAAGCACAGGGTTGTTCTTGGTGCGCCGGTTGAGGATCTGGATAACCCTCTGGATCTCCTTCTCCCTGCCGACCACCGGGTCCAGCTTGCCCGCGCGAGCGGCGCTGGTAATGTCCACGCCCATCTGGTCAAGAGTAGGGGTGCGTGTAGTCGCCTTGGAGGACCCGCCGCGCTCCTGGCCGACGCTCTGACTGAGTATGCGGCTGGTCTCCGCCCGGACCCTGTCCAGCGTTACCCCCAAGCTCTCCAGCACACCCGCCGCAACACCCTCGCCCTCCCGCATAAGACCGATGAGAACGTGCTCCGTGCCTATGTAGTGATGGTTCAGCCGGCGAGCTTCGTCGACCGCCAATTCAATGACCTTCTTGGCCCTGGGAGTGAGTCCTATCTCGCCCGGCGTGTGCCTCTCGCCGCGCCCGATAATAAACTCCACCGCAGACCGTATCTTGCTCAGCTCTACCCCCAGGTTGGACAGGACGCGGGCCGCCACACCCTCCGTCTCCCGGACAAGGCCGAGAAGGATGTGCTCCGTGCCTATGTAGTTGTGGTTAAACCGCTGGGCCTCTTCCTGAGCCAGCGATAGCACTCTACGTGCTCTCTCTGAGAATTTCTCAAATCTGCTGGTCATGGCTGTCCCCCTACTTTGAACGATCTTCTAGGCGGATCTATTCCTCGTCTGCTTAAATCTCCTCCGCCCGCTTAAGGCTGAGCGCCAATCGCCTCCGCTCAGGCTCTATCTTCAGTATCCTCAAGGTGAAGACCTCCCCTTCCCTGACCACCTCCTTGGGGTGTTGGATGAGGTTATGGCTCAGTTCCGAGATATGGATTAGTCCTTCTAATGACCCCTCTATACGCGCAAATGCGCCAAAGTTGGTCAGCTTGGTTATGGTGCCCTCGACCAACTGGTCAACCTGGTATCGCTCCAGGACGGTGTCCCAAGGGGCCGGGCCCAAGCGCCTGAGGCTCAGAGCTATCCTCTTGGTGTCCTGGTCTACCTTCATCACGTAGACCTCAAGCTCATCACCCACCTTAACCACGTCCTCCGTAGCCCTCACCGGCTCCCAGGAAAGCTCGGAGATGTGGACCAAGCCATCCGCTCCTCCAAGGTCGACAAAAGCGCCGAAGTCGCAAACGCCCGACACCTTGCCCTTCCTCACCTCTCCCTCTTTCAACTCCTGGAGAATACGCTCCTTCTGCGACTCTCGCCTCTCCTGGAGCAATGCCTTCTCCGAGAATATCGCCCTCTTCCTAGAGCGGTCCACCTCCAGTATCTTGACATCCACGCGCTCCCCTATTCGACCGGCCAACTCCTCTTCCCGGACTCCTTCCGGGCCGCCCTGGAACCCACCGACGTGGGATATGGGGATGAAGCCCTTCAGTCCATTCACCTCAACCAGGACTCCCCCGCGGTTGTGGCCGGTTATCGTGGCCTCCACACACTCTCCATCGCTGAACTTCCGCTCGACCTCCTGCCAGCCCACTTCCTCTCTGGCCTTGTCAACGGAGAGGATGGCCGAGCCATTTTCGCTCTCGGCCTCCAGAACTCTGGTCGTGATCTCCTCACCTACCTTGAGGGAGATCATCTCTTCTTCAGTTAGGGAGCGCATCTCCCGGGAGGGAACCACGCCTTCGGACTTGTTGCCTATGCTGACCAGGATGCCCTCCTGGTCAACCCTCATTATTATTCCCTGGACAACCTCGCCCCGCCGCACGACCCTGACCAGGTCAGCTTCCTTGAGGAGGGTTTCCATGTTTTCGAGAGGGGCGCTTATATCGATAGACACTGCAACTGCTCTTTCTGTGCCGCTTCCACTGTCTTTCCCTAAGCTCAATTATATGTCTCCACTGAATGCCATGTAAAGGTGCTGTCCTCTACAAATGCTTGGGAGAATTCGCTGGGGAAAGCAAAGCTGTGAACACTTTAACACATAACCCGCTACTGGAGTAATACCTCCTGAGAATCTGTAAGGACTCTCAAGGGTCCCATGTAAAGGTTAAGCCCGCCTTTGAGGTGCGGGCTTCATGCCCCTGGCAGTGACCTATTTTCCCACCCCGTTGCCAGGGCAGTATCGTCGGCGCTGAGGTGTTTCACTTCCGTGTTCGAAATGGGTACGGGTGGTTCCACCACGCTAAAACCACCAGAGACAAAGTGACTATAGCTCAATACGTCCGGGATTGCAACCTGATTTGGCGGCATTCTGGGACCTCATTTGAAGATGTTCTGCCTCCAGGCAACCCTACGAGCGCCTGAGTCCAGAGCTAGGCCAGGTCACGACGCCCGAATAGGACTACCCCAATCGCCAGGAACGCCGTTGTCAGCCCAATCAGAACTCCGGCGTGGACAAAATTCAGCCCTGACGTAAGGGGGTCAGCGCCGATGTAGAGGTAGAAGGGTGAGAGCTTCTGAGCCGACTCCAGGCTCTCCGCTATGGGCGCAAGGGCGTTGAGGAAATACGCCGCAATCGCAAGGGCGCTCGTCACTCCAAGACAAAGGCCGCGGCTGCCCTTGGCGCACCCCAGCGCCAGGGCCATCGCCCCGAACGCCAGTCCCAACAGCGTACAGCTCAGCGTGACCTCACCCAGTCTCACAAAGTCGATCTCCATACCGACCGCCAAGGCGGCTGCGGCCATGCTCAGCCACGACACAAGACCAAGAGCCATTGTAGCCGCCACCATCGCAACGAACTTCTCCAGGACCACCTGCGAGCGTCGGACGGGAAGCGATAGCAGTAGGTCCAGTGTGCCTCGCTCCTCTTCACCGGCTATAGCGCCGCTCCCGCGGCCGATTGTGAACACAAGAAAGAGTAGTGGCAGCACCAGTATAAAGAGCTGGCTGTTCAGATAGCCCTCGGGAGAGGTCAAGTTTACTACGTCCCCCATGAACAGCCTGGCAAGCGCCTCCGGCATAGATTCCATAATGGCGTCCAACTCTGGTACGTCTTCGACGCTGGGATACAGGATAATGATAAGGGCATTTACCGCGCTGAGACCAGCGCTCCACCACAGAAATGTTCTACGCTGGTCACGGAGGGTCTTGAGGAGAACGCTATTGAGCAACGTCATCGCTCTCTCGGTAGTAGTCCAGGAAAATGTCCTCCAGGTCAGGCTCATGGCTTGATATGTTCACCACCTCAAACCGGGACGCCGCCTTGATCAGGGCGTCGACGGATCCCACGACGGAGCATTTCAGGTCGTTGCCCTCTACGGAAACCTCCCGGACGCCCGGGATGTCCCGGAAGGCCTCAATGGGCGCTGGTTCCGTGAAGTGTATCTCCAGCTGGCGCAGGGCTTTCGCCTTGAGAGCCGCCACCTCCTCGTCAAGGACAAGGCGACCTTCTCGAATTATCCCGACGCGATCCGCAATGCGCTCCACCTCCGCCAGAACGTGGGACGACAGGAAGACCGTCTGCCCTTGCGACTTGGCCTCTCGAACCATCCGATAGAACTCCTGCTGCATAAGGGGGTCCAGTCCGCCGGTTGGCTCGTCCAGTATCAGGAGCTCAGGCTTTCCCATAAAGGCCTGCACCAGTCCTACCTTTTGCTTGTTCCCCCTGGACAGAGTGCGAATCTTGCGTGTCAGGTCCAGTTCCAGCCGCTCCGCCAGTGTCTCAGCGTACGTCCGGTCAACGCCCCCGCGTAGGTTTGCGAAGTAGGTCAGCAGCTCCCAGCCGGTCAAGCCCTCGTAGGCGCTCAGTTCGCCCGGCAGATAGCCCACACGGCGGCGGATGGCAAGGCTATCCAGTCTGGCGTGCATTCCGAATATCTCAGCGCGGCCCTTGGTGGGACGGATAAAGTCCAAGAGTAGACGTATGGTTGTGGTTTTCCCCGACCCGTTCGGACCCAGATAGCCGACCACCTCACCGGGCCGGACCTCCAGGGAGAGATCCACCAAGCCGCGATGCCTGCCATAGAACTTGGTGAGATTTTCCGTAAGAATAACGCTGTCAGTCATGGCGCTCCGGGTCCATTCTCTACCCAGCCGGAATGAGATGCAAGCCTACTGCCAGGCGGTCCCTGGGATACGCATCGTATGGAGGTAAACTCGACCGGCACAGGCGCTAGACAGCCTGCGGACCGGGTTGCAGCTTGTCCCTGAGCCAGTCGCCCAAAAGCGGGAGCAGGTCGTCCTTGCGCTCCCACAGGCCGTGGGATGCGCCCTCCAGTATGACAAGCTCCTTGGGTTTCTTCGCCCACGAGTAGATCTGCTCGGAGCAGTGAACGCCCAACCTCTGATCCGCAGTCCCGTGGACTAGCAGGATGGGTCTGGGGTGAATGTGCGGGACGCTCTGAGCGCCGTAGGTCTGGCTGGCAAGAGCGACTACGGCAGCTATGGACTTGCTGAGGGGAGCTACGGAGATGACAACCGCTCCGCTGAAGGAGTGGCCCACCAGAGCGATGCGCTGTACGCCCTGGCTCTCCAGAAACGATACGCCGGCCTGCGTATCGCGGATGCACGACCCCAACTGGGCGTTCTGCCTGTAGCGCAGCATTAGGGATGAGACCCCACCCTGGAGCAGGTCTTCGGCGACC
Source organism: Dehalococcoidia bacterium (assembly GCA_965261605.1). Lineage (GTDB taxonomy): Bacteria > Chloroflexota > Dehalococcoidia > Lucifugimonadales > UBA2985 > DAOUJW01. The sequence continues at coordinate 648,936 of OZ253466.1, forward strand.
GCCGCGGCGATGGGACTGCTGCGCTGTGACTGGCCTTCCCCTCTCCACGACCCCGCCCACAGGACCGCCGTCTCCGGTGTCGCTGTTCTATGGAACAGGCAGTCGATATCACCCAGGGTAGTCTCGAGAATGACGCGCTCCCCGGACTCGCCCTCCGGTAGGGCCTCAATCCTGTAATCCGTGACGCTTATACTTGTCTCTACCACGCGCTCTCCGATTCGCCGCGCATTAGCTACTGCGGAGCGGCTAGACGTCCACCATCATTGCAGGGTCTTCATCCACCACTTCCGCCTGAAACCGAAGGCGTATACTCTCCCACGCCTCCCACTGGCTCTCTCTAAGGTAAATGTAATATCCGTCCGGCTCGCGGGTGTAATCAATGCGCTCCTCTTCTAGGGCATCCATGAAGTGCATACGCTGCTGAGGCGGAGGAGGCGCTACAACAAAGGACATCGGAGTCCCCCATTTGAATTGGCGGTATAGTGCCGGCTGCCCTTATAGCGGGCAGCCTGAGTTACAAAAAAACACGGCGGGCCAGCGAGCGGCCCGCCGTGTCTCGAAGGATCTAGCCCAGTTCCATCAACTCCGCCATGCGGCGGCGATGGTAGGTGGCGTCGCCCAGGTAGTGCTGGAAGGTGCGGGCCCGAGCGGTGTAGTGAGTCAGACCCAGGTCAAGGTCTACACCCACGCCGGCATGGACGTTGTGAGAAGCGTCGCAGGCCTTGTTGAAGCCATCGCTGGCTACGGCCTTGGCCATGGAGATGCCCACGGCCGCGTCGGCTCTGCCGCTGTCCAGTCTCCAGAGCGCCTCGTAGGCAGTCCACTTGGACGCCTCGGCCTCTGTCAAAGAAACGATGATATGGTCCTGTACCCGCTGGAAGGTGCCAATTGGCACACCGAAGGCGATGCGCTCGGTGCTGTAGTCACGGCACATCTCGTACGCCCTCTGAGCGCCGCCCGCCATATAGGCGGAGAGGACTGAGGTAGCCCTGTCGATGGACTTCTCAATAGCCCCCCAAGCGCCGCCGACATCTCCCAGTACGCCGGAAGCAGGCACCTGAACGTTGTCGAAGGCAATCTCGCAGACCTTATCGCCCAGCCAGCCGCTGTGCTGCCGGACGGTCACGCCGCTGGCGTTCTTGTCCACCAGGAAGACGGAAATGCCATCGGCGGGGTTGGCGCTGCTGGATGTGCGGGCCACTACCAGAAGCTGGTCCGCAACGTGGGCCCAAGGCACGAACACCTTTGTGCCGTTGAGGGTGTAGCCGCCGCTGCTGCTGGAGGCAGCCATCTTAATGGCGCCGGGGCCCCAGGCATACTCGGGCTCGGTGAAGGCAAACGCGCAGATCTGCTGGCCTCTTGCTATTGCAGGGAGAAGGCTGCTCTTCTGGTCGTCGTTCCCGGACTCTATGATGAGGTTCGCGCTGAGCACTGACGAGTCCAGGAATGGGCTTGAGCAGGCGTGATATCCCAGCACCTCAAAGAGGACTGCCAAAGTTGTGTAGTCGTTTCCCGTTCCGCCGTACTCGTTCGGGATGACCATGCCCAGCCACTGGAGGTTGGACATCTTCTGCCAGAGGTCCTGGTTGAACCCCGTGGGGCTCTCGTCCACTTCCCGCACTCGCTGCTTGGGAAGCTCCGTCTCCATGAAATTGGTTGCTGTATCCTTCAGAATTGTCTGGGTTTCGGTAAGTGCTAGATCCATAGGTATCCTCCTCTAAGTTTAGCTCTTTCCAGTCTTAGGTAGTTGGCTCCCAACGATGCGTCCCCCGCAGGCCGGTTCCAACGCCCCGCCGATTATACATCATTGGGACGGCAGAGCGCTAGCCTCCTCCTCTTCTTCCTCCTCGTCCTGAAAGATCAGGGTCCCTTTCGCCTCCAGGGGATCGAATCCCAGGTGTTTCGCTATCGCGCCGGCCTGGACCTCCGGGCCGCCCGTGGGGTTCTGCCTGGACAGACTTCTCTTCTGGTGACTCTGGAATTTGCCCCTGACCGGGGCCATCGGGTCCTCCGCTCCAAGCAGCGCGTAAATCCCCATTACCTCCCTCACCACCTGCGACAGTCGAAGGGCCGCCTGCTTCTCCAGCAGGGCAGTCTCCGCGTTATGGTAGGTGAGCTTCTCCCCTGTGCCGGCCATCCAGGCGTTCCGGACGCGGAATATGCGTACGATCTCGCTGTTTATGTACACCTCCATGAGGAGCTGCTGGTAGAAGGGTTGTTTGCTCAGCGCAATCCCGTAGCGAGTCGTTTCGGAGGCGTACTTGATCAGGTTCGCCACGTCCTCGTCCTGATCAGGCGGGTATTCCAGCAGCGGCTCTCCCATGAGGGAGTCCTGCATTATTGACCAGCCCTCGCCCTCATCGCCCAGCAGACAGATGGAGGGAAGCCAGACGTTGTCGAACGTGACCCGATGGGACTCTCCGGCCACCAGGGTATCGGGGGTATGTATCTCCAACCCCTCTAGTCCTGCGGGGACCAAAAACGTAGCAGTAGCTCTGTCCGGAGTTGCGTCCGGGTCGGTGACCGTCAATGTCCAAAGGTAGTCCGGCTGAGGCCCCGGCCCGGCAAAGACGCCCTCTCCGTTGAGGACGTAGTCGTCGCCGTCCAGGTTTGCCTGTATCTGCAGCTGGCCTATATCCAACTCTGCGCCGGGTTCCAGTAAAAGATGCCAAAGAGTGGCCTGGCCCCTGGATATGACTGGGAGATACCTGTCCTTCTGATCCTCGGTGCCCCATTGCTGGAGGGCAGTTCTGAGAGAGGAAGCGCCCTGCTCAAGGGCCCAGCGCATCCCCCTCTTCCCCAGCTCCTCTATAAGCGCCAAGGCAAAGTCCGCGGAAAGACCTCCCCCGCCCCGTTCAACGGGGTCGGTGGGAGCCAGCCATCCCTTGGCGCCCAGCTTCATTTGAAAGGCCTTGCCCTGTTCCCACCCGGCTGCGTCCAGCTCGCGCCAATCCCCGGCTTCCTTGAGATCCTGGGGCAAATTCGCCTCCAGCCAGGCGCTCACCTCGGCCCGGAATTGCTCCTGTTCCTCAGTATAGTGGTACTCGAAGTCCAACACCTTCCTCCAGAAACGGTAACGCACTCATTTAACGCCCGCGGGCATAAACAGCCCGCTATCTAATAGCCAACACTCTGGCAACATTTGGCCGCACAGGGATTGGGGCTTCATTTGAGGAGCCCCAATCCCTGGCTGATTCCTAGACCAATTCCTAGCTGCCGTGCTTGGTAGCAGTTGCAGGAGTGGGCGCAGCCCGCTCCTGCGTCCGGCTGATGCCGATGCGCCGCGACAGGATCACCTTAGCGATGTTCGTGCTGCCGCCGGCGTGACGCTGACCGGCCTTGTCCCGCTGGCTCACTTCCTGAATTCCGCCGTGAGGAGCCCTCGGGTCGTGCCTGTCCAAGAGGGTGTACATGCCCATGACATCGCGCACCCTGATGTTGTTGCGCAACTGGTGCTCCCTGTTGTGCACGTCCGCCACGTTACCCTCGTAGTTGATCTCCATCCGGCTCTGGTACATCCAGTAGGTGCGACGACCCAGAATGTTGTCCCGGTGGAAATCAATAAGGGCCTCCATGGCCGTCTGCTGCACCACGGGGTCGCTCCCCAGCTTCCTGCCGTTGTGCTCCGTTTCCCGGGCGTAGTCGATCATATTGTTAGCGAACGCGTCCCTTGCGCTGGGAGCGGCGCGGCCTCGACCGCCGTGCTCCTGCTCCAGGTGAGCGCCCATCACCTGCCAACCCTGGGTGTCCCCACCAATCAGGTGGTCGCCGGGAACCCGCACGTTGTCCATGAAGATGGCGTGCTGGTCATGCCCGGGCAGAAGCGCCATCTCCTTTACATCCAACCCCTCCGATGGCACAGGAATGATGAAGTACCCCAAGTTCCGGTGCCTCGGCGCATCCGGGTCCGTCAGCAGCGGCCCGTACAGGTAGTCCGGACCGGCAGGCGTCCATCCGGGACGCGGCTGACCACTGATGAAGACGTTCTGACCTGTCAGCAGCCAGTCGTCGCCGTCGCGCACCGCACGGCTCTGGTAGTTAGCCAGGTCCGCGCCGCCCTTCGGCTCCGTCAGCTTCTGCCAGGACGTCTTCTCGCCCTTCAGCAACGGCACAAGGAACTTCTGCCTCTGCTCCTCAGTGCCCCACACCAGCAGGGTTGCAAAGAGCAGGGACGACCCGCTCCAGGGTATCTGGGCCTCGCGGAACTCCTCTGCGAGGATGGCCTCGTGGTCACCGGACAGCCCGCCGCCGCCGTACTCCGACGGATAGGTGGGGAACAGCCATCCCATGGTGGCCATCTCAATATGCTTCTCCCGCCAGAAGCCCCACTGCTCCTCCGTGAAGTCCCGGCTGTCTACAGGCTCCTTCATCTCCTCCGGGACATTCTTGGCTATCCAGTCCTTGACTTCCTGGCGGAACTGCTGCTGTTCCTCTGTATAAGCTATCGCAAAATCCATATGTCAGCCTCCTTGATTTCCCTCACCACTCTTTGGTTCCGATTAGGCTCCTAGCTGCCGTGGCTTGTGGCCGTAGAGGGCGTGGGAGCCGCTCGCTCCTTGGTCCTGCTGACGCCGATCCTCCGGGCCAGGATAACCTTGGCAATGTTGGTGCTGCCTCCGGCGTGCCTCTGGCCAGCCTTGCCGCGCTGGTTGACCTCCTGCGCTCCGCCGTGAGGACTCCCGGGCTCCTTACTGTCCACCAGGGAGTACATGCCCATGACGTCCCGCACCCTCCCGGCGTTGCGGATGTCGTGCTCCCGGTTGTGGACGTTGGCTACGTTGCCTTCGTAGTTGATGTCCAACCGGCTCTGGTACATCCAGTAGGTGCGCTTTGCCAAAAGGCTGTCCCTGTGAGCGTCGAGAACGGCGTCCATTGTAACCTGCTGGATCAGCGGGTCGGAGCCGTTTACGTTCTTGGCGTAGACTACCAGGTTGTCCACGACCTCGTCGCTGGGGAACGCCTGCCCACGGCCGCCGTGCTCCTGCTCCAGGGTAGTGCTGGCAACCTGCCAACCCTGGTGGTCACCGCCGATGAGATGGTCGCCCGGAATCCTGACGTTGTCCAGGAAAATGGCGTGCTGGTCGTGACCGTTGAGCAGGTTCTGCTCCTTGATCTCCAAACCCTCTGACGGTACCGGGACCATGAAGTATCCCAGGTTCCTGTGGCGAGGCGCGTCCGGATCGGTCATCATTGGGCCCCAGATGAAGTCCGGCCCTGAGCTCCACTCCGGCCTTGGCCGTCCGCTTACGAACACGTTGGATCCGGTGAGCAGCCAGTCGTCGCCGTCGCGAACCGCTCGGCTCTGATAGTCGGCCAGGTCAGCGCCGCCCTTGGGCTCCGTGAACTTCTGCCAAGAGCTCTTCTCGCCCTTGAGCATTGGTACCAGGAACTGCTGCTTCTGCTCTTCCGTAGCCCACACCAGTAGTGTGGACAGGATCAACCCGCCATTGGGGGCTCCGGCAGCCCTGGCCTGATGGAACTCCTCTCCCAGAATGGTCTCATGGTCTCCGGTGAGACCGCCGCCGCCGTACTCCTTGGGATAGGTGGGATACAGCCAGCCCTTCTCCGCCAACTCCAGATGCTTCTTCCGCCAGAACAGGTACTGCTCCTTGGAGAAGTCTCTTCCGTCCACGGGCTCCTTCATCTCCTCCGGCACGTTCTCCTCCAGCCAAGTCCGCACTTCCTTCCTGAATTCCTCTTGCTCCGGTGTATAAGGCAATGCAAAGTCCATTGGTCTCCTCCTCTTTCTACTAATGCCCTTGCGGTTTCTATGTTCCCGGTCAGCCTCTAGCTGCCATGACCTGTAGCCGTAGATGGAGTGGGCGCGGCCTGCTCCCTGGTACGGCTTACTCCAATCCTGCGAGCCAAGACTACCTTGGCGATGTTGGTGCTGCCGCCGGCGTGGTTCTGGCCGGCCCTGCCTCGCTGATTGACCTCTTGAGCTCCCTCGTGGGGAGCGCCCGGCTCATTGGTGCCCAAAAGGGCGTACATTCCCATGACGTCTCTCACCCTGCTGGCGATGCGAAGGCTGGACTCCCTGCCGTGTACGTTGGCTACGTTGCCCTCATAGTTGATGTGCATCTGGCTCTGGTACATCCAGAAGGTGCGCTTGAGCAGCAGGCTCTGGACGTGGGACTCGATGACGTTGTTCATGGTCGTCTGCTGCACCATAGGGTCGCTGCCCAGGGGTCGACCGTCTTGCTCCGTCCCCTTGGTGTATTCCACCAGACTGTCTACCACCTTGTCTCTGGGGAAGGCGCGGCCGCGGCCGCCGTGCTCCTGCTCAAGGCTGGTGTTGGCCACCTGCCAGCCCTGGTGATCGCCACCGATGAGATGGTCGCCGGGAACGCGAACGTTATCCAGGAATATCGACCGCTTCCTGTGTCCTATGAGCAGGTCCATCTCCCTGATCTGCAGACCCTCAGATGGCACCGGTATCATAAAGAACCCAAGGTTCCGGTGTCGTGGCGCATCCGGGTCGGTGAGCATCGGGCCGAAGAGCCACTCAGTCTCCCCGTGTGCGCCGATGAAAACGTTCTGACCGGTCAGCAGCCAGTCGTCGCCGTCGCGGACGGCCTTGCTCTGGTAGTCTGCAAGGTCAGCGCCGCCCTTTGGCTCCGTGAACTTCTGCCAGCACACCTCCTCCGCCTTGAGGATGGGTGGCAGGAACTTGCGCTTCTGCTCGTCCGTGCCCCAAACCATAATGGCAGGCACGGCCAGGATATTGTTCACGTGTGCTGGTATTTTGGCCCGGCTGAACTCCTCGTCGATGATGGTCTCGTGCTCGCCGCTGAGACCGCCGCCGCCGTACTCCGTGGGGAATGTGGGATACAGCCAGCCCTTGGCCGCTATCTCCTTGTATTTATCTCTCCAGTACTTGCCCAACTCGTCGGTGAAGTCCATCTCAGGATCGATGGGCTCCTTCTTACCCTCGTCTACGTTCTCCTCCAGCCAGTCCCTCACCTCCTGTCGGAACCGTTCCTGCTCTTCCGTGTACGGTAGTGCGAAGTCCACGACTAGTCCTCCCTTCCTTCTTGGCTTGCCCGCAACTCTTGAGAGTAAATTCGATCTTTCAATCGGCTCTCAAACAAAATAGACACGTTTCCCTTCGGTTTCAGCCAAGCGTAATATACATCTTATAAAACAGTGTGACAACCCCTAACCCTCTTTTGGCTTCCCCATTGCGCACATTGCGTACAAAAGCCTCTCATTTCTACGAAAAGCACATCGCGCCGGGCATAGGCAAGCCGTCCACACGAGAACTAGGAGGCGGGACTTTATATCCCGCCTCCTATCGCATTCTCCGGAACGCCTTCTGCGACCAGCCATCAGCCAACGCCCGCCGCCAGCAGCACGGCGCCAACCAGCACAAACCCGCCCAGAGCCTTCACTGACCCCCCACCACCGGCGCCGTGATGGTGTTGGCCTCCCCCACGCCCGATATCGTCGTCACCTGCTCATCCAAGAAGCGCTGGCCTCCAGGCTCCTTTGGCGGCCAAGACTGGGTGGCTTTGACCCGCGTAAGCTGGCCTTCTGAGTTTATCCAGTAGTCCAGGGTGTAGAAGACTACGTGGTCGCCTTGGGGTCTTATCTCCTCTGGAAAGTCCTTGGCGAAATCATAAGAGTAAAACCTCTGGTAGCGAGTCATAGTTGCACCGTCTATGGTCTCCTCCCCAATCTTGACCACGTTCTTCAACTCCGGGCATCGGACGCCAGCAGCCGACAATTCAGGGACACCTAGAAGATTGGCCAGGAAGGCTCTGGCTGACCGCGGATTGCGTTCAATTTCCCACTTGCCTTCGCCCAGGGTCTCACTTTGCCGAGTGTAATACTTTCCGTCTTTCATTATGCTCTCTTGATATCGAATAGGACCAGTATCGTTGCTGACGGTAATCACCTCGCGATAATCGGGTCCCGCAAAGCTGGCCTTGACCACCCTTTGTCTGTGAGACGGGTCGGTTAAGAACCCTGCGTGTACATCCAGGTACGGGGAGGCCAAAGTCTTGTCACAAAAGTCCTCCTGTAGCTCGAAACTGACGCTGGTGGTGCGGGTGGGAGATAACCACCAAGCGGCCAGACTGGCAAAGGCGACGATGATAACGCCCAACGTGATGCGCCTGTATGCCTTAACCATCACTACCTCCAGAACGAAATTCCTGTCTTATCTGCTCGATCTGTTCCTCCAGAAGGTCGTTTGCCAACTCTAACAACACCTCCCCAGGAATGTCCCAGGGCGGCAGAGGTTTCGCAGGGGATTGGTACTCCATTGATGTGGTGGGGCGTGCCAAGGCTCCGCTTGATGTGAAGGTATGCGCGCCCTAGATTAGGAGTATGTCGTGCTTGATCAACTTGAGGTTCATCCGCTGACGGGCTACTTTGATTGTTGCCCCCTGGCAACCGGTTGGGCAAGTATAGCTGTCCATATAGGTGGGAGAGCTGGGCATCGTTCGAGGGAACAACGGGCTTAGCAGGCCTAGGTTGCGCTCGCGTATCGCTTGTATAATTAGGGGTACGTCTACGTTGCTGGGGGTAATCCTTCGCCCACCCATATAGACTTTGCCGGTTAAGACGCTTGTGTCTGCCCCGGGACTGGAACCGCTCTGCACCCTGCCCTCGATGCAGTACCCTACGAGGGTTAGCGTATCTCCTGTGTCCTCCATGACGCCACTGTACCATACGCCTGCGCTAGCCGTGTGGGTTGAACCATCCGCGAGCGTGATGACGTCTGGCGTAGGGTTGGTAGGCCAGGGCGTGTAGTTGAACTCTCCACTGGGGCATCTGTCGTCGTCTGCCACGGGCCCAGTGGTTACGGCGGTGGCGTACCCCGCCGTCCGCTCCGTCAGCGTACTGCTCCAGGGCCCCGCTTCGTTCGTCCACCTGGAGCCGTCGCCTGTGGCGCGTACCCGGAAGCTGTACTCCGTGCCGGACTCCAGCCCGGACACTGTGTGAACGGCAAGTCCTGACGTTGATCCGGGGTCTTCATCGTTTCGTGGGTCTCTTGCGCCGGCGCCGACTTTTTCGTGCTGCACCTCATAGGTCGCGCCCATCACGGTATGGTATTCCAGCTTCACGCTTGTTTCAGTTTTGGAACGAACAGCCAGACCGGTTGGCGCGTCCGGCGGGCCGGTGTGCACCAGAATGATGGAACTGTACCTGTCGCTCCACCCCGCCGCAGTGGTGACCCCATTCCCCTTTGCCTGCAGCTTGAACTGGTAGGTGGTCTCTTCCTCCAGCTGGCTGTTGATGCGGTGCTGGCCATCCAGCACTTGCCCGCCGCTAACCTCTCGCATGGTCCAGTTCGGGTCGTCACGTCTCTTGAAGTGCACCCGGTAGTCCACTGCCTCATTAGTTCTCAATCTCCAGGTTAGCAGCACTCCGTGATCGCTCACCTCACTCGACGCGAGATCAGGCGGGACAACCTGGGGTAGAGATGGCGTGGGCGTAGGTGTTGGCGTAGGAGTCGGCGTGGGACATTCCAGGGTTACGGATCGAACTCCGGACGGAGGACTCCACACTGGCCGTAACACTACACCATCGCCGCGTGCTTTCAATCTGAACTGGTACGTTGTGCATGCGGACAGATTAGGCACATCCCTGCTGGTACCGGAGATGTCCTTGTCGAAAGTTATCCATTGGCCTGCGTTGTCCGTGCGATGTTGCAGCCAATAGCGGTCAACGCCGAACTGGTTTCCCCACGATATGGAGACGCTGGTCGCGCCCGTCGCCCTGGCGCTGTTGATGGTGGGCGCCGGCGGCTTCATCAGGCCTGTTGTCGGCCGCTGAGTCGGTGTGGGACGACATATCGTGGAGCCGGATTCAACCCCGGACCATTCACTCCACGCGCTCGCGTACCTTTCGCCGTTGCCGCGCCCTTTCAGTCTGAAGTCATACTCAGTGCAGTGGGCCAGATTGCGCACTTCAGTACTTGCCCTTGCCCCGGAAATGGTTTTGCTGACCCTTACCCAATTGCCTGGATTGCCTGTACGACGCTCCAGCCAGTATCGGTTGACGCCGTTCCGGGATTGCCAGGATACTTTGATGCTGCTCATGCTTTTCCCCGCAGCCCTGGTGATACTGGGCGCCGGCGGGTCATCCAGGACTGGCGTGGGTGTAGGCGTATTGTCCGCTTGGGGTGTAGGTCTGGGGATGGCTGAAGGCACAGGTGTGCGCGTGGCCGGCGGTTCTGGCGTAGGAGTTGGCGTCTCCCCGCAACCCGTGGTTCCGTACTTCGTGTTGGACAGGGGACTCCAGGCGTTCAGGTAGGTTGTGCCGTCCCCCCGTCCCTTCAATCGGAAGCCAAAAGTCGCACATTCGGCCAGCCCCTCCACCACCTGCCCTGAGACGGCAGTGGTAAATCTGACGTTTTCGTCCCTTGCCAGGCCAGTTCGACTGATAGATAGCTGGTACTCGACGACGCCCGGCTGGTCCCACCACAGCACTGCGATGGAGGTATTGCTTCTTGCGATTGCGCTAATGATGACGGGTTTGGGCGGTTTTTCCAGCGCCGGTGGGCTGGAATCCTCCTCCGTGGCCGTCGGGTCCGGATCTTCTACCTCCGTAGGTGGAGGTGGAGATGTTGGAGGGCAAACGTCCTCTGCCGTGCGGGGACAGGTTGGCCTCTGCGGGGCTGGCTTTGTAGGTCTGGGTGTGTCGGTAGCCGTTGGTTCCGGTGGCGGGGTACTCGTAGATTCCGGCTCGGGCGTGTTGGTCGGATAGGTGCATTGTGGGCCGGGCCTCCAGCAACTTTCGTAGGGTGTGGCCGTAGCTGTAGGTATTGGAGTCGCCGTAGGCACAGGCGTAGCTGTCGGCCGCCAGTTACAATAGGGCCAGGGTATACAGGGGTAGGGAGTGGCTGTTGGTGGGGGGGCCGCCGCCATCGTCGTCCTCGTCATCCCTTCCGGAGTCCTGCGCTGAAACCGAGATAACCATTACAAACAGAACAACGATAAAGGCAACGAACAGGACCGACGAAACCTTTGCGGACATTCTATGCCTCCACTCTGCGCCGACGATTCCTGCCAGAATGTGTCGCTACTATAACGGATGAAGTCTCTGCAAAGCAAGAGGATTTAGCGTGGGGAGCGCAAAAGTCTCAACGGACGGCTCGAACTCGCAATAGGTCTTGGTTTCCGTAGTTGTCACTTGACTAAAGGTATGGATTTCCGCTATATATACTAGGATGATTCTAGCAGGGCGCTTCCCTGCGGAAGGAGCTAATTCGGCCGTTGGACTCTATCTTAGATCTACACGTTCACACGAATCAGGGGAGCCCAGACAGCTCCCTCACTCCCGATGAGTTGGTGGAGGAGGTCAAACGCCTGGGCCTGACCGGGGTCATGGTGACTGAACACAACGGCTGGCCCCGCCCCGATTTCGATGCGTTCGCCCGCACCACTGACATAGTGCTGGTCAGAGCGCTTGAAGTCTACACACCCCTCGGCCACATTATCACCCTGGGCCTGGAGCACCACGTTACCGGACCATCCGGTGGAATCGCCACTGTCCGAAAGCTGCGAGCGGAGGTTGAGAGACTGGGAGGCTTCATGATCCTGGCCCACCCCTTCCGCTTCCTCTTTGACCCTCCCGGCATTCACACCCAGAATATGCTCTTTGAGGACCCCCACACTCTCCCACAAAACGCGGAAGAGGGCGCCAATCACCCAATCTTTGACTTGGTGGACGAGGTTGAGGTGGTCAACGGCGGAAACATAGAGATCGAGAACAGGTTTGCCCAAGATGTGGTGCGCGCCCTGGGGCGCTGGGGCACGGGAGGCAGCGACGCCCACTCTACCCAGGGCATGGCAAAGGGCGCCACGGTCTTCAAGGGCGAGATACGCAACCAGCAAGACCTCTTGGAGGCGCTGCGAGCGGGCGACTTTACCCCCCTCGAGGGCTACCACGTTGGCAAGGCCGCACACTATGGGCGCAACCCGGAGCAGCCCCCGCCTGAGGCCTACTTCACCCCCTACGCAGCCCGCTAGCGCCGCTGTAGTCGCAAAAGCAAAGAGAGGAGGGATTCATACGAATCCCTCCTCTCTTTTTGTGTGCTTCAGAAGAGCTAGACGCTCAGGTTTGTGGCCGTGGCGGGAGTGGGCGCGGGCCGCTCCTGGGTCCTGCTGATGCCAATCCGCCGAGCCAGCACCACCTTGGCGATGTTGGTGCTGCCGCCGGCGTGGTTCTGGCCGGCCCTGCTGCGGTGGTTCACTTCCTGCCGTCCGCCGTGGGGAGAGGAGGGATCTTGGGAGCTCAACAGGGAGTACATCCCATAAACGTCCCGTATTCGCCTCTCGTTGCGCAGGGTGGACTCACGTCCGTGGACGTTTCCTACTCCGCTCTCCCAGCTGATCTCCTCGCGGCTCTGGTACATGGCGTAGACGCGCTTGACCAGCAAGCTCTGAATGTGGGAGTCAATGACGGCTTCCGCAGTCGTCTGCTGAAGAACCGGGTCGCCGCCCAGAGATCCTCCGTCGATCTTCGTCTCCTTGACGTACTCAATCAGGTTCTCAATGGGCACATCGGTGGGGAAGGCTCGTCCGCGGCCGCCGTGCTCCGACTCCATCGTCGTCCCCGCCACCTGCCACCCCTGGTGGTCGCCGCCTATCAGGTGGTCGCCGGCGATGCGAACGTCGTTCAGTATGATGTTGTGCTGGTCGTGACCGTTGAGCAGGTCCTGCTCCTTGATGGTCAGTCCGTCCAGGCCGGTGGACCCCGTCTCCGGGTCCCAGTCCGGGACCGGGATCATGAAGTAGCCCAGGTTCCGGTGCCGCGGCGCTTCCGAGTCGGTCCTCATAGGGCCAAGGAGGAAGCCGGGCTTCCCTCGACCGCTGACGAAAACGTGCTCTCCCGTGAGCAGCCAGTCATCGCCGTCGCGGACAGCCGTGCCCTGAACATTGGCCAGGTCGGCGCCGCCGTTGGGCTCGGTAAGCTTGTTCCAGCAGGTCATCTCCGCGGTCAGAATGGGGACAAGGAACTTCTGCTTCTGCTCCTCAGTGGTCCAGACCAGGAGAGATGGCAGCGTGTTGCCGGAGGTGAAGTTGTTGGGGACGTTGGCCCGGTGCATCTCCTCCTCAATGATTGTCTCGTGGTCCGGAGTTAGGCCGCCCCCACCGTATTCTTTAGGGAACGTGGGGTACAGCCACCCCATCTTTGCCATCCCCTTATGCACCTCCCTCCACCTCTGGTTGAGCTCCAGGGTGAACTCCCTGGAGTCCACCGGGTCCTTCAGGTCGGACGGGACGTTCTCCGTCAGCCAGGTGCGGACCTCCTGGCGGAACTTCTCCTGCTCCTCGGTATACGGCAATGCGAAATCCATCTGCACTCTCCTTACTTACGCGGAAGATCCCCGCGTTAATCCACCTTCCCCAAACGACCAATCGACCCGCGTCGCTGAAGTGGGGCATGGCTCTATGTGAGCAGAATTATATTTTCGGCCTCGCGGTGTGTCAAGCAAGGGCAGCAAAGCTGCCTAGCCTAGGTGGAAGACAGCCCCAACTCCACCCGCAATCCTTCAGGAGTAACTCCGCAGTCTGCAAGACAATCTCGGACTTGCTGATCGTTCAGGAGATTCGCCAGTATCCTTTGAAGAGTGATGAGAGTTGGCTCCGGGGTCTCCCCGAAATCCTCGCGAGAGCCCAGAAAGCTGAAGACCCTCTCGAATCCGTCCTTAAATGAAGAATCTGGTGAAATCTTCGTAAATGTGCCGACGCCGCGTGGGGGATCATCGGCCTCTGCCGACTCTGTTCCTCTCCGCATTAAAGCCCTAACTGGCCTGTTCACGCGGTCTACCTTCAGTCGGGAGTTGCCAGAGTATTCCTGGACATAGACCGTATACTCATGATCCAAGGGAGCTTCAAAAGAAAAACGTCGTAGGGGACTGGGTAGGTTTCGAAGGGCCCACTGCCTGACAGGGAGAAATGTGATACTGAGCCGGGCTGCGAGCGCCGGGTCTGCATCACGAAGCCTGTACAGCACGGCGCCCAGCACATGCACCAGAGAGGGCTCCTGTCCCAAAGCAAGTGCATCCTTGAAAGTGATCTCACGAATTAACCATATCTCCTGGTAGTAGTACAGGGGATCGTCGCTTGGACATGCTGACGCCTCGTGCGACCGCGTCCAGAAAATACGTCGCAACAACTTCGATAGCATTACGCTCTTGTTTACGGAACCGTGATGCCTATATACGTAGTTATGCCATAGTGGGGCATGGCTCTATGTGAGCAGAATTATATTTTCGGCCTCGCGGTGTATCAAGCAAAGGCGACGCGCTCTAAAGCCGGCCAAACCGGCACAGCGCCGTCAAGAGACATCCAAATAACAGAAATGGGAGACCAACGCCTACGAAGACAACAGGAGCAAACAACGTGGGCCAGTCAGGAGGCTTGAAGATACCTATCAATAGAGCAATGACCAGCATGGCGAAAAAGATGGCAGAACCTGCTTTAGCCCACGTCCAGCACTCCTTGCCTTGCATGGAGGCGACTATATCACCCTCACCGCTCCGCAGCAAACCGGACACATCGCACCGCCGGTATTCCCAGGGTGTGTTGGTAATAGCAAATTACACCACCCCAGCGCCAGACCACCCCTGCGAAAGCAGGGGTCTATCGTCCACAATTACAGGGGTACTAGATTCCTGCTTGCGCAGGAATGGGGGATATAGATAGGTAGTATCCGAACGGAGTTGGCAATACCAACACGTATCAGGAATACCGCACCACCGCTGCTATTGACACAAATGAGGCAAATTTGTAGTCTACGGAGCAGGAATCAAGACTCATTTCGCCACGTTACCCGGAGCCTTCCGGCTGAAGCCCCGGTTGACATGGCTCCTCCATAAGATTGAAGAGGAGCATGGATACTCAGCAAAGGCTCCCAATCAGAGGTGGACGTGCAGGCTGAGCAGCGCGCCGGCACCCGCCCGCGTATCTTCTACGGATGGTACATGGTCGCGGCCGGGATGGGCATCCACCTCTGGATAAGCGTTTCCTGGGTATACGCCAAGCAGGTCTTCTTCACGCCCATCTCCATGTACTTCGGCTGGAGCCGCGCCCTAATGTCCGGCGCATTCGCCCTGGAGCGGCTCGAAGGCAGCATCCTCTCCCCCATAGAGGGCTTCCTGGTGGACCGCTACGGCCCCCGGAAGATAATGCTGATAGGCAGTTTCATAACCGGCCTGGGCATCATGTCCCTCAGCTTCCTGAACAACATCTATATGTTCTACGCCTCAATTCTCCTGGTATCCCTGGGCCAGAGCATGGCCCTGGGCATACCACGCACCTGGGCGCTGGTGCAGTGGTTCCGGCGGCTGCGGGGTCGCGCCCTGGGAATCGGTGGCAGCGGCGCCGTGCTGAGCGGGCCGATGCTGATTATAACCGTGCTGCTGGTGCAGAACTTTGGATGGAGATCTGCTTTCATCTTGCTGGGTCTCTCGGTGTGGATCATCAACATGCCCCTCGCAACGGTGTTCAGAGGCCGGCCCCAGGACTACGGCTACCTCCCGGACGGCGACCAGCCTGAGACCCAGCCGGAGCCGGCAACTGACGCCTCAGAGGGCGAGCCTCGACCCGCAAGGAGGACCCAGGAACCCACCGAAGTCAGCATGGGAGTCAAGCAGGCCCTGGCAACACCCTCCTTCTGGATCCTGAGCCTGGTCTTTGGGGCGCAGACAATGGGCACGAACGCCCTGAACATCCACCTGATACCCTACTTTGAAAGCATCGGGTTCTCCACCGCCCAGGCCGTCTCCGTCCTGGGCGCGTTCACGCTCCTCAGCGCCATCGGACGACTGGGCGGCGGGTTCGCCTTTGATATGTGGAACAGCCGGCTGGTCATGGCCGCGATCATGGGCTGCCAGGTAATCGCCTTCTTAATAATGGCAAACGTAACCGCGTACTGGCAGATATTCCCCTTCGCCCTCTTCTGGGGCATAGCTTTTGGCGGGATGATACCAGCCCGGGGATACATCATCAGCGCCTACTTCGGCACGGGGAGCTTCGGGGCGATACAGGGCCTCACTCAGACCGTATCCGTGTTTGGAGGTATGATTGGCCCAGTCCTATTGGGTCTCGTCTTCGATTTGACGGACTCGTACGTAATAGGCATATACATCATCCTGGCTGTGGCCGCCCTAGCCATCCCTCTGCTCCTGCTCGCCAAACCGCCGCAGCTGCCCCAGACGGCTGAGGCGGCCTGAGCATCCCGCAGGGCGCTGTACGTAATCGATAGCAACTCCGCTCGCATATAACTCGAAATCGTCCTAAACGAGCCATTGCGCCTAACCTTGACACATCTGCCTGTGGTGAATATGATTGATATCATAGACCCACTGTCGGTAAAAACGAAGCTAAGGAGGCTGAATATGGACTTCGCATTGCCCTATACACCGGAGCAGGAGGAATTTCGGAAGGAAGTGCGGACGTGGTTGGAGGAGAACATCCCGGAAGAGATGCAGGAGCCGGTAGACCAGAACCACTTCACCCCGGAGCAGTACTGGTTCTGGCGCGAGAAGCACAAGGAGATGGCGCAGAAGGGCTGGCTGGAACCCACCTACCCCAAGGAGTACGGCGGAGGCGGGCTGACCGGCGACCATGAGACCATCATCGACGAGGAGTTTGCTAACGCCAAGGCCGTCCGGCGGTTCAGCAGCACTCAGATATTCCCCACCATCCTGGTCTGGGGCACGGAGGAGCAGAAGCAGAAGTACCTCCGCCCTCTTCTGACCGGCGAGAAGGTCACGTGGCAGAAGCTGACGGAACCCCACTCCGGCGCGGATATCGCCGACTACCAGAGCCGCGCCACAAGGGACGGTGACGACTGGATCCTCAACGGCTCAAACGTCTTCATCGGAGGCTACGAGGACGCCGAGATGATGGTCGGCCCGCTGATGACCGACCCGGACGCGCCCCGCCATCGGAACCTCGGGTACTTTGTCATTGACATCCCCGCCGAGGGCATTGACATTAAGGAGATGGGCCTGCTGGTGGGCGGCAGGAAGCGCGCCATTTTCCTTGACAACGTCCGGATGTCCGGCGACCACCTCATCGGTGGCGACCACCAGGGATGGCAGGTGCTGGGAACTCACCTGGAGTTTGAGCACGGAGGCGGAGGCCGCGCCTTCCCCCGAGACGAAACCCTGGATGACCTGCTGAGCTTCGTCAGAGGGGCCAGGAACGACGCAGGCCCCTTGGGAAGCGACCCCGTGTTGCAGCAGAAGACCATGGACGCCGTTCTAGAGTCCCACGTGCAGGGCCTGATGGCCAAGCGCACCCACTGGATGTACCAGGAGAAAGTGGAGATCCGGTACGAAGGCAACATGGCAAACGTCCACGGCCGAGAGTCGGGGCTTCGCAATGCCATGCGTGTACGGGACATAATGGGCCTGTACACCTTCCTTGGCGCAGATGAGCCCGGTGCCCCCTTCGGCGGTGCCCAGGAGGTTAGGCAGCGCGGCGCGGCCGGCCAGCGCCACGCCGGAGGCAGCACCAACATCGCGAAGGTGGTGCTGGCTCGGCGCATAGGCATCAGCCGCACCCAGGAGAGGCCCGCGCCCACTCCCTCCACCACCGGCTAGAGCCGACCAGACCATAGACAACTAGAGAGAGGGCTTCAAATGAAGCCCTCTCTCTAGTTTGAAGATCTTTGCTTGTCTATCCGTCTCCCCCATCCCAACCTTCCCCCGCCTCTGGAGAAGGGGTATTCTCGCCCTCTTCAGGAGACCTTTGCATAACTCCGGTGTATCTCCTAGAAGAGGCTATCTTCTCCGTCATTCCCGTGAAGCTTGCCCCGTACTCCGATACGGGGACGGGAATCTAAGGCCCCTCTTCCAAGACATCGTAGCGTTGCAGACAGCGTTTTTAGATTCCTGCTTCCGGAGACCTTTGCGTAATCCAGGACAAAGCTCCCTACCACCGTCATTCCCGCCTCCGAGCGGGAATCCAGGCGGGGTGGGGCGTGGACTCCCGTCTGCACGGGAGTGACGACCGGGGTGGTCGCGCCGAAGCAAGGTTGTTCAAAGCTCTCCTTCCGCAGGAATGACGGTGGGGGGCAATTCTTGCGGGATGACGCTATGGGTTATGCAAAGGTCTCCATTCAGGGGGATAGTCAGAGCTTGCCCCGTACTCCGATACTGGGAGTGTGCGTATCAGCCAAGGTTGCTCAAGGTCTTATTCCTGGCCATACGCCTGACGGAAATCAGTGTCCGACCGCCGCGGTGGACCATTTCCCCACCAGCCTCGGTCTCGGGAGGAGGTACAGGAGTGGAAGCGCCAGCGTTGTGATCGCGATGGTGGCGTAGATGGCGATGTTGTATGACTCCCTTGAATCGAATATCCAGCCGTAGAATACGGGGCCGGCCATGCCCGCGCCGATGGCGCCGCCCTGAACCAGTCCCTGAAGGGCTCCGAAAGACCGCGAGCCGAAGATTTGCATGATTAGGAACGGCCGCAGGGGAATCGCGCCGCCGAACCCGATCCCGAAGAGGAACGAGTAGAGGACCACCAGCCAGAAATCGGAGGGCCCGCTGACTAGTGTCAGCAGCACAAGAGCAACAAGCTGGAAGACTATCAGGACTGACATTACCAGTCGGTAATCGATCATGTCCGCAAGGGTCCCGGCGCCTATGCGCCCGATGCCGCTCAGCAGGAATAGAAGCCCCAGGATTCCCGCCGCCTGCGACGCACTGTAGTTGAGGTCCTGGAGCATCGGGATGAGATGCACGAAGAGGCCGCTGATTCCTATGAACTGCGCACCGAAGAGCACCGTGATAACCCAGAAGTTACGGGTGCGCACCGCCTCCTTAACGCCGATGCCTTCAAAGTTCTCGTCTTCATATTCATCGTCGTTGGCGCCTCCGCGCGTATCGCCGTCCGGGAGGTAGCCGTACTTCTCCGGGAAGGAGCGGGCCAGCAGGCTCAGTGGTATTCCCACAATCCATACGCCGACGCCCAACAGCAGCATCGACACGCGCCATCCCAACCACCCCTCCAGTACCGCCACCGACACGACGAAGGGGCCGCCCACCACTGGCCCAAGCATCGCTATACCAAGAGCGCGCCCTCGCAATCGATTAAACCAGTTGGCCACAGCCACCGACCAGGAGACTCCGTGGGATGCGCCGCTCACTCCCAGGGATGCCACCATGAACACCACGTAGAACGACCACACCGAGTTGATATAGGCCATCCCGACCATACCCGCTCCGCCAACGATCACGCCCAGCAGGATTATGACCCGCGGCCCCCACCTGTCCACCAGGAACCCGATGACAGGAGCCAGAATGCCGGACTCCAGCTGGCGCAGGGAGAAGGCCCCGGACGTCAGAGCGCGGGTCCAGCCGAACTCGTTGAGGATTGGGAGAAAGAAGACCTGGAAGCCCTGGAAGAAGACTACGGATAGGTAGAAGTTCATCGCGACGCTGCCGGCCACGATGTACCATCCGTAGAATACCCTCTTCCTCATAAAACCCGGCTTTCTGTGCTTGGCGCGCTGTCAATGCCGCTCGCCGGCGAAATACGGGGGCTGTTACTCATCTACGCCCGAACTCCCATCTATCTCAAGCTGACCCCAAGATTGGCGGCAAGACAGCCACTAAGTATGGAGGGTATCACCGAAAGCGCGACCTGTAAACGGGAGGGAGTAGGCTTGGCTTCGGCAGGGGCGATTCGCGAATCACCACTACATTAGGTCATTCACTGATCTACCGAGTAGCTAGTTCTTAGGAATTGTTAGAGTGACTCGGCTCGGGTCATCATCTGACTGCTTCACCCGCAGGATCCCCATGGTGCTCATGTGCTGCAAGGCACTGGCAAACGGACGATGCAGGCTGAACCCGGTATCTTCCAGCAATTCCTCGTATTCGTCTCCTTCAAATCCGTCCTCTTCAAGAGCAACCCTACACTGATTGCCGAACGCGCTCTTGCTTATAGACTTGCCCGCCAGTCTACACGCCACTTCGTAGCACATGGCCACCATATAGGCGCGTTGCAGCGGCAAAAAATGGTCATGACTAACCGTTTTAGTCAATCGTTCGCTGCAAGCTGCGGTACCGCAGACGAATACCTCAATCCCTGCGTTCTTCAGGCTAGTCAGGTAATCAGCGTATCCCCCATCGTTCGAGATGAGCATATAAACAGACTGAGAAGGATCTGCAGTGGGTAGGCTACTACTAGAGTGCACCGCAGACACAATCTCCGAGACGCGCTTCCGAAGAGGGTCTGCGCTCGGACGTCTACTACTAGAGTGCAATCCAAACATAACTTCACCGTCTTGAATCAGTTGACGGTCCGCGTTATAGTAGCTACTCTCAATACCGAATCCCACCTCCATTAAGGCATTGCGCACATTCCAATTTACTCCAGACACATATGCCGTGGCCTTAAAGTCTCCCACTCGTGGGAATACCAGTTGAGCGTACTCCCTTATCTCGGAAGTGAGATTGTCAATGTCATCGGGACTAAGGCCCATATTTTGGAAGTCCCATTGGATGACCAGAATGTTTCTATCGTATCTATTTGTTATTGCGCCCTTCCTCTCCTTAAAGAATTCGGGGGTAATACCTCTTTCCACGGCAACTGAGAACAGCGCGGCCAAGGCATTCGCGTCGGGAACATTGCTGCCTCGCTCCCAGCGCGACAGTGTATTTACCGGAACATCCAAGAGCTCGGCCAATCCTGCTTGATTGAGACCCAACCTACTTCGCAGTTCAACCAGGACCGCAGCCTCAAAAACGAATGCATGGTCTTGCGGCCGGATCGGAGCCATTGAGACCTCCTTACTGGTGGGAGGTTCAGTAACCTCTGGTGGGATACTAATTGCGCCTGACGGGAAATCGCCAGGCGCAGGCTGTGCTACTTCTTTTCGTTGCCTCGGTCGGGGCCGGACGGGTTCCCAGTCCTGCTGGGGTAGTTGGGATTACTGTTACCGCCTCCGCTCTTACCACCTCCACCCTTGCCGCCTTTTCCACCCTTTGACACAATGGTACTATGCCCAAAACGCATCGTTCACCTCCTTACTTCTTAAATTCTGGCTCAACCTCGGGCCGTGTATCCCACCAAAAGTTACTGAACTAATAGCATATTAGCACTGTGGGATAATGTTGTCAACAAATATGTTGAATACAATAGTGTCTTCAGCGACAAATCGCATATCGAAATAACTGGCAAATGCGTCGCAGGTAAGCTAGAATAGGGCCATCGTCGTTTCAGACGAATAATCCGGGCAAAGCCCCCACCCCCTCCGGTACCAATGCCCCGCAAGGAGATAGCATGACCACTTACGAGCACGGCACAGATAACGGAGTTATTCCTGTAACGGTCTGGTACGACTACATATGACCCTGGTGCTACGTCGGCCTGGCCAGGCTCGAGCAATTGGAGCAGGATTTTCCACTGGAGATAAACTACAAGACCTTCTACCTGCGGCCTGACACGCCGCCTGAGGGCATCGTGCGGAAGCCCAGGGACGGCGCGGAGCCGGGTTCCCTGCTGACCGGGAATTTGGGTGAAGCCGCAATCGATGCTGGTCTTGTCATGCGACGCGCCCCCATCACGCCCAACAGCGGCCTCTCCTTTGAGGCCTCCGAGTTCGCCAAGGACAAGGGCCTCTTCGAGCCATTCCACAAGGCCTGCTACAAGGTGTTCTGGGAGGAGGGCGTAAACCTTGGCGAGTTGTCGGTGCTTCAGGATATCGGCAAGCAGGTGGGGCTGGATGCCCAGGAGATGAAGGAGCGACTCGACTCCGGCTATTACACTCCCCAGGCAAAGGCCCAGTACGATGAGGCCCTTGCCATCGGCGTCCGAGGCATCCCGTCCTTCATAATGGGGCGCTACTTCTTCTCCGGCGCGCAGCCCTACGACGTCTTCAAGCAGGTTGCCGGGCTGGTACAGAAGGAAGCGGCCGGCGGCGAGGGCTAAGCGGGCGGAAGGCATAAGCCGCTGAAGCTACACCTTCGATCGGCGCACCGGATATGCGCGCCCAAAATGGCGGTAGTCTATGGAAGAAGGACGCATCAGAGCCTCCACTATATGCGTCATCCGGCATCAGGACCGGATCCTCGCGGCCCCCGGCTATGCCAGCAGCAAGGGCGTCTTCTACCGACCCCTGGGCGGCGAAATCAACTTCGGGGAGCACAGCCGCCAAGCGATAAGGCGGGAGCTCCAGGAAGAGATACAAGTGGAGATCACAGACCCTCGATACTTGGGCGTCATCGAGAACTTCTACACTCTTTACGACGTACCCCAGCATGAGTTGGTGATAGTCTACGAGGCGGAGCTGGTGGACGGCTCCCTGTACGGGATGTCTTCCATACAGGGAGACGAGGGTGGACAGGCGTTCCGGGTGGAGTGGGTCTCGCTAACGGAGTTCACCGAGGGCAGGGCGTCGTTGTTCCCGGACGGCCTGCTCGACATGCTGGTGTAGGGCGTCCAGGCTCACTCCGGAAGCAGGACGTTGCCCAGTGTGCCTACCTCGCCGCCCGCAAGGCTCCGATGCCTCTCGAATGAGTCGGCTCTGTACACGTAGGTCCTGTCAGGCTCCAGCTCCTCCATATACAGCACCTCCTCGTGACCGGGGTACCTGATGATCAGGGCGTACCAGTTGGGTTCCGGAAGTATTATTTCTGCGTAGCCCCGCCCGTCGGTCCTTGAGCGACCGCCGCTCACAAGGTTCACCTCTGCATCGGCCACCGGCTGCCCCTGCTCGTCGAGCACCCTTATCCAGGCCGGCTGTCCGACCAAGTCCGCAGACGGCATCTTTTCCACGACGTCCTTCTCATACGCCCCGGCCTTCTTCGGAATCATCCACTCCGCGCCGTACTTCAGAGCCAGGTACTCCTCGGGGGGATTTGGCACATTGAACTTTTCGCCCAGGAAGTCGATCTCCTTGGGGTGAGTGAACATTGTTGCCGGAAGCGCGATTCCCGGATAGGAGTACACGCATCCGTCGATGATGCGCAAAGCCTCCAGGCTTATCCGGGCGTGATCCTTGATGCTCATGTTCGGCTTTGACTTGGGAGTGTCAGCCTGGGCGACGTAATACCCCTTGTCCCTCAACGCAGAAGCCACACTGTCCACCTTCTCATCCGTGAGGCCGTTGACGCCGATGACGGCAAGCAGATCCACGTCATCGTCCCAAGGGATGAACGCCTTATCCCTCACGGCGCCGAGGCAGGAGCCTGAGCCGAGGAGAAAGACCACCCCCAATTCCTCCAGCACCCCCTTTATCTCCCTCAGGTTGCGCTCCATCACCGCCGGATCCATGGGCGGATTGTACTTCAGGGAGTAGTCCATGCTGGCCTGGTCTGATCCGTTGCCTCTGTTCATTTCTGCGTCCTCCCATCGCTGCCGGAATCGTTAGCCGTTGAGTATACACGATAGTGAGGTCGACGAAAACTCCACCGGGACGTCGGTGCAGAAAGAAAAACCGAAATAGGTGAAAAAAGGCCTTGCATATAAGTATAGACAGGGTGTATCTTATGGTTACACTAAGAAAGGAGGTGATCGTATATTTTGTTACCTGATAAACGGACTTTTGGTGAGGTGTCTGTAGCGTAAACGGATATGGACACACAGGCGCTCTGGTTTCCGCTTACGGAATACCAGCAGGCACCGGCCCCGAAGCTCCCGGCTGGTCCACCGGGATGGTCTCAGACCAACCAGCTTCGGGGTTTTCCTTTTGCCCGGAAACCAGCCGCGTCCCACCACCTGCGGAGCGCAAAGTAAGGCTGCGTTTCTCAAGGTAGCCTCATGCGTTTGACCTGCCGGAAGACAATGTGTAACAGATATACACATCCGGATTTGTAAAGGGATGTGTTGTGGCCAGAGTCCGCCGTATATTGAGAGGAGGGACTTATGACATCCGGCAATATCTCGGAAATCATATTTGAAGTTAACGAGGACGAGGTGGACGGCGGGTACTCGGCCAGTGCGTTGGGATACGGAATCCACACCGAAGGCGAAACTGTTGAGGAGCTTCGCAGAAATGTCAGAGAGGCGGTGGAGTGTTACTTCGACGAAACGATGAAGCGCCCCGGGATAATCCGCCTACACTTCGTTCGTGACGAGGTCCTTGCTGTATGAAGCTGCCCCGTGATTAAAGCGGGGCGGATTTAGAGAACGCGCTTCGGCGCTTGGGCTATCAGGCTACACGACAGCGCGGCTCTCATGTGCGCGTTACAACGCAAGCCAATGGTATCCCTCTCTGGGTGCGAGAGACCTCTGTCACCTGGCTAGCTGCCGGCGACGTGGTATAAGTGAGGTCACGACATTTGACAAGGCTCTCGGTGCAGCCACCCTAAAGCGCGGGTCAAGCGTCTCCTAGTCAAAGCTCTTCAGCTGCCGGACGGTCTCGGCGTCCAGGCGCTGGATGACGGCGGTCACCAACTCGACGGTGTGGTCGAAGTCCTCACGGCTGATTATCCCGTAATGGCTGTGGAGGTAACGCGTTGGCACGGCTATGTTGATGGCGGGCGCTCCGCTGTGAGAGCGCTGCATCTCCGCACCGTCCTCGCCGTAGCCGCTCAGAACGTCGAACTGCACCGGGATCTCCTGGGTCTTTGCCACGTCCAGGACCAGGTCTCGCAGCTTGAGGTTCGGCACCATAGAGGAGTCGTGGAGGAAAATGGCCGGGCCTTTCCCCAGCCGCTCCTGGGACTCGTCCTGGGTCATGCCCGGGAAGTCCCCGGCCACGCCCGCCTCTATGTTGATGCCAATGTCAGGACCAATGTGGTAGCTGCTGGTCTGAGCGCCCCGCAGTCCCACCTCCTCCTGCACCGTCGATACGGTGTAGACCACGCAGGGCGGCGGGTCAGCCTTCAGGAGCTTTATCACCCCGACCATAGTCGCCAGGCCAATGCGGTCGTCCCAAGCCTTGGCCATATAGAGCTTGCCTCCGCTGAGGGGCGTGAAGCTGCTGTCCGGTGATATTGGATCGCCGGGACGTATGCCCAGGCGCTCCTCGGCGTCCTTCTGGTCGCTCGCTCCCACATCGATGAAAATCTGCTCACGCTTGAATATCTGGGTCCGCGCCTCCGGCGTCATAACGTGTACTGTCTTGATGCCGGATACTCCGGCCACCGGCCCATTCCTGGTCTGGATGACCCAGCGCTGATTGATGAGGGCCTGGTCCAGCCATCCGCCAAGTGTCTGGAATTTAATGTAGCCCTCCGCGGTAATGAACCTGACCATCAGGCCGACCTCATCCATGTGGGCGGCCATCATAACCCGCGGCCTGTCGCTGCCCTCGCCCAACCTGCCTATCAGCGACCCTATGCCGTCGGTCTCCATTTCGTCACACAGGGAAGATAGCTCGCGCTGCATAATGGACCTGACAGGCCCCTCGAATCCTGTGGGGCCGCTTGCGTTGGTAATTTCCTCCAGCAGGCGCTCTACGTCATCCATTCATACACCCCCAAGGTTGTCTCTTAGATACCAAACCTCTCATAGCCTATACCCTTTTACAGGGGTGTCAAGTTAAAGACGCGTGTGAAGTGATAGCAAATTGCTGAAATTTGTATTATTATGAACCATCAGAAGCGGCCCAACTTCCCGGTACATCCGGTCGGCGTTAACCATATCCACGTTGACGCTGCCCTACAGCGAGGGGAATTGCAGACTCAACAGGAGCAAGTCTCTCAAGAGGCCAGTACCAAACCCAGGGTTTTCTATGGGTGGTACATAGTCGCTGCGGGAATGGGATTGCACCTGTGGGTCAGCATCTGCTGGGTCTACGGGATGCAGGTCTTCTTTACCCCCATAGTCTCGACTTTCGGATGGAGCCGCGGCATAGTGTCCGGCGCATTCGGCCTCCAGCGTCTGGAGGGAAGCATCATAGCCCCCATCGAGGGGTTTCTGGTCGACAAATACGGGCCGCGAAAGATGGTGTTGGCCGGGGCCATAGTAATGGGCGGGGCCATAATGTACCTCAGCATTGTGAACTCCATCTTTATGTTCTACATTGCCGTCCTGTTGGTCTCCCTTGGCACCAGCGCAACCGGCACTCCCAGAAACTGGGCCATAGTCCAGTGGTTCCGAAGACTGCGGGGGCGCGCGCTGGGAATTGGGGCCTCGGGGGCTATACTGAGCGGCCCAATGCTATTCGTCGTAGTGTGGCTAGTCGAGAGCTTTGGCTGGAGAACGGCGTTCGTTGTGCTGGGTCTCGCAACCTGGTGCATCATGATACCCCTCAGCTTTGTTTTCAGATCAAGGCCGGTCCAGTACGGAATGCATCCCGATGGCGATACGCCGGAGGAGGCCGAGGCTTACGCCGCTTCTGCATCGCCTCGGCGCTCAGCCATGGAGCAGCGGTCGGACGAAGAGAGCATGACGGTAATGCAGGCCTTGAGAACCCCGGCATTCTGGATACTCTCCATTATATTCGCCGCGGAGACCATGGGGGTAAGCGGGCTGATTGTCCACCTGATACCCTACCTTCTCTCCATTGAGTTCTCAAACACCCAGGCGGCAACAGTCCTGGCTTTCTTCACCGTCCTCAGCGTCTTTGGACGCCTGGGAGGCGGCTGGATTATGGACTACATAAGCGCGCGATTGGTCTTGGCGGGACTGCTTGGCATATTTGTAGTTGCTTTTGTGTTGTTAGCCAACATGAGCGGCTTCCATTACTGGCAGGTGATCACCTTTGCACTGCTTTACGGAACGGCTTTCGGCGGAATGATCCCGGCCAGGGGCGTACTGGTCAGCAACTACTTTGGGCCCAGGAGCTTCGGAGCGCTTCAGGGCCTCACCCGCAGCGTTACGGTGTTTTCGGGCATGGTGGGCCCAATCATGATGGGCTTTGTGTTCGACTTGACCGACAGCTACACGATTTCGCTCTACGTACTTGCCGCGGTCTGTGCGGTTGCAATTCCGTTGGCCGTTATAGCAAAGCCGCCCAGCAATGCGTAGGACGACGGCGCAGGTAGCGTAAGGGCTCGCTCCCAGGTATAATCTCGACAGATCGTTGCACGGGACCATCGTGTGCCTGAATCCGCGTCCCCGGAGAAGATATGGAACCCATCTCATTCGATAAGTTCACTCTTTCCAACGGCCTGGACGTTATCCTGCACCAGGACAACTCGCTGCCTCTGGCGGCGGTGAACATCTGGTACCACGTGGGATCCAAGGACGAGCAGCCGGGCAAGACTGGATACGCCCACCTCTTCGAGCACCTCATGTTCGAAGGCTCCAAGCACCACAACAGCAGCCATTTCGATCCCATCCTACAGGTGGGAGGCACGCTGAACGGCTCCACCACGCTAGACCGCACAAACTACTGGGAGAACCTGCCCTCCAACTACCTGGAGCTGGCCCTGTGGCTGGAGGCTGACAGGATGGGATTCCTGCTGGACGCCCTTGACCAGGAGAGGCTGGACATCCAGCGGGACGTGGTAAAAAACGAGCGTCGCCAGAGCTATGAGAACCGTCCATACGGAGTAGCCTCTATACGCCTCCAGGAAGCGCTGTACCCTCTGCCACACCCCTACCACTGGCCCACCATTGGCTTTCACGAGGACCTGGACATCGCCACCCTTGACGACGCCCGCTCCTTCTTCCAGCGGTTCTACACGCCCAACAACGCCAGTCTCACCATAGCCGGCGACATTCAGGTGGAGGAGACCAGGGAGATGGTCGAGAGGTACTTCGGCGATCTACCGTCCGGCCCTGCCATTCCCCGCGCCAGGCGCGCCGACTCATCTCTGCAGGGCCACGCCAACCTCACACTCCACGACCGCGTGCTCCTTCCTCGGCTCTACCTGATATGGCCCACGGTTCCCAGGTTCCACCCGGACGAAGCGCCCCTATCGATTCTGGGCTCCATACTGAGCGGGGGCAAGAGTTCGCGGATGTACAGGTCTCTGGTGTACGAGAGCCGGATTGCCCAGAGCGTGGGCGCGCATCACGGGGCGTCTGAGATAGCAGGCGAGTTCGAGATGGAGGTCACCGCGGCCGCAGGCCACTCGGACGCGGAGATAGAGCTAGCGGCTCGCGCCGAGATCGAGCGAATACTCAATCAACCCCCTACCAACGAGGAGATAACCAGAGCCAAAAACCGCATAGAATGGCGGGATGTCCGGATGATGGCCAGCATAGGAGGCTTTGGAGGCAGAGCCAACCGGCTCAACTCCTTCAACGTCTTTGCCGGCGACCCGGACATGATTAACAAGGACTTGGAGCGTTTCCTGGCCGTCCGAGCTGAGGACGTGATGCGCGTTGCCAACGCGTACTTGGGAGATAGACACGTCCAGATGGTCGTGCTGCCGGAGCCGTCCCTGAGCCACTCCGAGAAATCCACAGACAGGAGCGTCCAGCCCATCCCGGCTGGGTCGCGCTCCTTTTCGCCCCCCAGCCCTCAACGACACCGCCTGGCCAACGGCCTGGAGGTTATGGCGCTGGAGAAGCGCGGCCTTCCCGCCGTGGCTTTCGGCCTGATCCTCAAGACTGGTGCAACCCGAGACCCTGTCACGCTCCCCGGCCTGGCCTCCCTCACCACGTCGATGCTGCAAGAGGGCACCACGACCCGCTCCAGCAGTCAGATAGCAGAGGAGTTCGAGTTCATGGGCAGCCAGCTCGCCTCGGCAACCGGCAGGGAGCGTACGGTGCTGAACGCGGAAACCCTATCGCGTCACTGGCCCAACGCCCTTGAGATTATAGCCGACTTGGTGCGCAACCCCACCTTCCCGGAAGCGGAGCTTAGCCGTATCAGGACGGAGCGGCTGACCTCGCAGCGTCGCATCAGAGACGACCCCGCGGCCCTTGCCGGTCGAGTGACGTCCCCACTGCTATACGGGAGCGAGACCCCCTACGGGCACCCGCAAAGCGGCACGGAGGACTCCCTTCAGGCCATCTCCCGGGATGACCTGGTCAGCCACCTGAGGGGGAGTTTCGGCCCGGAGAGCGCCACGCTGGTTGTTGTAGGAGACGTCTCCCTTGAGGAAGCGGTAAAGCACGCGGAGGAGCGTCTGGCCGGCTGGCAGAACGCCAACACCGTGGCTGTAAACGCAGACGTTGCGCAGGACTCCCCGTCCGCCGATTCGGCGAAGATGTATCTGCTGGACAAGCCTGGGGCCGCCCAGTCCGTTATCCGCGCCGGTTTCTTAAGCGTGCCGCGCAGCCACCCGGACTACTACGCTCTGGTGCTGCTCAACCAGGTATTTGGGGGGCAGTTCACCGCCCGACTCAACATGAACCTGCGTCAGGACAAGGGATACAGCTACGGCTACCGCTCCTGGTTCGAGTGGCACAGACGCTCCTCCCTGGTGCTGGCCGGCGGCGGTGTCGAGACGAACGTCACCCGTGAGGCAGTTCAGGAGACGCTGCGGGAGTTCAACGACATCCGCTCCGATAGACCGGTGACGGAGGAGGAGTTCGAAACTGCCAAGGCCGCACTGCTGCGCCAACTCCCAGCCTCCTTCGAGACACCCTGGCAAGCGCTGGACCAGCTGGCCCAAGTGGTGTCCTTCGACCTGCCCGACGACTACTTCCGCAGCTTCACAGCAAACATAGAGGGGGTGTCCCTGGACGACGTGCGCCGGGCGGCACAGGAGCATATGCTGAGCGACAGGCTGACGCTTATCGTGGTGGGCGACCGTGAGGTCATTGAGCCGGGTCTGCGCGAGATAGGACTGCCCATCCACGCCGTAGACCACGACGGCCGCGAAGTGTGACCCGAGACGCGGCGTTTCTCAGTGACCGGAGTGTCCTTCAGTCTTGCCTGCTCCTAGCGTATCTGGCCCAGCAAAAGACGGTCGTGGCCTTCACTTGTCACCAGGCTCACACCGCTGCTTGGATGGACCTTGTGCGCAGTCCTGACCATATAGTCCTCCCACCCTTCCAACCACACGTAGGGAAATCGCCCAGAGAGAGCGAACAGGGCCGCGTGAACCTCGCCATACGCCGATTCGACAAAGGTGGCGCGCATCCGGTCCATGAATGAATCTGTCTCGGCATAGCGAGACACCCGGTCGCTTTCGAGAAGGACTTCCAAAGCGCCGACCAAGCCGTTGGCAAAGGCCGGCAGGTCGTTCTTGAAAGGGGCCAGCTCAACTACTCCGGTGTCGGCGGCATGGACTCCCAGGGCCGCAAGCCTCTCCCAAAACATACGGGTTCGCTCCTCGCCAAAGTATTGTGCGAGGTTCATGTTCCGTTCCATACTCAGTTCCAAACTCATCTTCAGTTTCTCCGGTGCGAAATGCCCTTCGCACGTACTTTTTGTGCTGCTTGCATGTCCATTGCGCCCAGGGGGAATCGTGTCGGCGTCGAGGCAAGTAAAGCGCCGGGCGCTGTGCGCTCACAGAGCCGTGTATTCGGGAGATAGGGTTGCCAATACACGCGGTAGACCACAACGCAGGGTGGGCTGACGCTCCTTGTTGCTATATGGTCTAGCTCCCGGCGAAACGCATCTGCCCCAACAGGAGGCGATCATGTCCTTCGCTCAACACGAGACTCACGCCGCTGCTGGGGTGGGCCTTGTGGGCAGTCCTCAGCATATAGTCCTTCCAACCCTCCACCCACACGAAGGAGTAGCGCTCAGACAGGGAGAACAGGGCTTCGTGGACTGGGCCGTAAGCCGAATCGAGAAACGGGGTGCGCTGCTGGCCCAGGAAGAAGTCTCGCTCCCGTGCATAGGTCGACACCCGGTCGCTTTCCAGGAAGACCTCCAAGGCTCCGACCAGCCCACTGACAAAGGATGGCAGATCATTCTTGAAAGGGGCCAACTCGACGATTCCGTTGTTGCCGCGGGCGTCCACTCCCAGGGCCGCGAGCCTCTCCCAAAATAACCCGTCTGCTTCTTCGCCAAAGTACTGTGCGAGATCCATGCTACGTTCCGAAGTCATCTTCACCCTCTCCAATGGCAATAACCTTTATTGCCCGTGCTATTGATACTGCTTCCATCGTCTATTGTGGACCAAGAACATACTGAGTGTCCTGGTTTTTCCGCGGGGCTCTTCCTGAATTAGCGGCAAGCAAAAGAGAACGGGCGGCTGACCTGAACGGCAACCGCCCGTCCCGTTTCCCGCAATGGGAGCGTCTTCTAGGAGTTGGTGAAGACGGCAGCCCGCTTCTCGGCGAAGGCCCTGGGACCCTCTTTCCCGTCGTTCATGCCCCGCAGGTTGTACTCCAAGGCGGAGGTGAAAGACTGTGACTGGGGAATGGTCATATTCCAGCACTGGTAGGCCATCTGGTGGAAGTTGCGAATGGACCTGGGCGCCATGCTTATAATGGTCCTGGCCCAGTCCACGGCCTCGTCCATCAGCTCTTCCTTGGGCACCACCTTGTTGACGAAGCCAACCTCGTAGGCCCGCTGTGCGGAGAGCCTGCGGTCAGCCATCAGGCAGACCTCAAGGGCGTGGGGGATTCCAATCAGCCTGGGCAGCCAGCCCACGAATCCCGCTCCCTGGTTCCAGCGCGCCTCGGCGATGTTCATCTCTGCGTGCTCCGCGGCAATGCGGAACGTGCAGTTCTGGGCTGTGGACCAGCCACCGGCGATGGCAAAGCCATTGATGGCCGCGATGGTGGGCTTCCAGCAGTTCAGACGCTCACCCAGGGGTTGCACCTGATAGGGGGTCCGAGCTACCTCTGCCGGCGCCTGTCCTTCGCCCGCCTCCCTCTCCCGCTCGTCGCGTATCTTCAGGTCCTGACCGGCGGAGAACGCTCGGTCACCGGCGCCCGTCACGATGGCCGCCCAGCAGCTATCGTCGGCGGCAAAGTGCGTCCACGCGTCGAACCATCGCTGCCCCATTCCGGGGTCGCTGGAGTTCATCCGCTCCGGGCGGTTGATGGTCATAATGGCTATTTTGCCGTTATCTATGGTCTCGTACAGCAACTCCTTGTGAGGCCAATCCGGCAATGGAACCCTCTCATAAGGCTCTTTGTGTGCCTTGGCTGCCGACCACGCTTGTGTTGTCATAGGTATCTCCTCTCTAATTTCCCAAAAATGGTTGCGCAATCACGCGCCCCCAGTATGCCGTGCAACACGGCTTCAAAAGCAGTGTCATTTTAATGCCAACGGATTGTCAAGTCAATACCCAGCACAGGTTAGAAGAGGGTCTCACACCAGGCGGTCAACCGTCGATAACCTTCAAACATTTCAGGCACAACGACGGAATCATACAACCATTGCCCCTGCTGGACTCGCGGGGCCATTTACCGCGCGCTCGGATACCTCATTGCCAGGGACTCTATGCTTGGTGTAATTTAATGACGCTATGAACAATCTCGCTCTCCCATCGCCCAATGACGGATAGCCTGCTCCCAGCCCTGGGACTCTTCTCCTTTGCGGCCGTTGTCATTGTAGTTGCAGCCAGCTTCCTGGCCTCCGCCGCTGACGTCATCGCATCCAGGATGGGCCTGGGACGTTTGTGGGTGGGGTCCCTGCTGCTGGCCGGGGCCACGTCGCTGCCGGAGCTGGTGACCGCCGTGGCCGCCGCCCTGGGAGGCTCGGCCGAGCTGGCCGCAGGCAACATACTGGGCGCCAACATGCTCAACATGAGCAACCTGGCCATCCTGCTGGCCTTTTTGGGCGGACGCGAGGTGTTCCGACAAGTGGCGCCGCAGCAGACCTGGGTAGCCGGCTCCGCGATCCTGCTGACCAGCGTGGCCACCCTTTTCGTCGCAACCAGAATCGATTTTAAGATTCTGGCGGTTAGCATCCCAGCTATAGCCATACTGGTGGCCTACGTAATCATATCCCGGTTTCTGAGGAAGTTCAGCCTGGAGGTGGAGGAGTCTACGGAGGGAATGGAAGAACCCTCCCACTCCCTGATGTGGGGCTGGACGGTCTTCACCCTAGCTGCGGCGGGAGTCTTTGTGGCAGGACCACTGCTGGCCATCAGCGCCGAGTCCATCGCCGAGGCAACGGGCATCGGATCGAGTTTCGTTGGTGTGCTGGGCCTGGCCCTTGTCACCACCCTGCCGGAGTTGACCACAACCTTCGCCGCCTTCCGAATGAAGGCCTACGACCTGGGCATAGCCAACATTTACGGCACCAACTCATTCAACATCATAGCACTGGCCGCGGCGGACCTGGCATACACGGACGGCTCTCTGTACAGCTTCACGGGCGTCAGCACCATCAGCGCCGGGCTTTTCGCAGTTCTGCTGATGGGCCTCGGCTTGGTGCAGCTGGCGCAGAGGCGCCCCCTCAAGCAGTTCTCGCTGACAGAGCCCAGCCCTCCCCTGTTTGTCGCACTCTACATTGTCGGCCTACTCGTGGTCTTTCGGCTGAGCTAGGGGTAAAAGCAGTGGTTTCCGTTGGGGCGATTCGCGATTGCCCGTTCGCGCAGTACCGGGAAACCACTATGGGCCGGAGTTGGAGGGCTAGATTCCTGCTTCCGCAGGAATGGTCAGACGCACGCCTACCCGGACAGGGAGACGCCTATAAGGCTACCAACGCCAAAGGTGACGGACGCGGCCAGTCCTCCCACCAACAGCATCCTGAGGGCTCCCCAAAGGACACTCCTCTTCGACGTCCAGGCCATCAGCCCACCAACACACAGCAGCGCTACGCCGCTCAGTACAGCGCTGAAAAGGGCAGCCCTATGCTCAACACCAAAGACGTAGGGGAGAATGGGCACCAACGACCCTACCACGAAAGCCGTAAAGGAGCTAATGCTTGCGCCCCAGGGCGAACCCAACTGAGACGGGTCCAGCCCCAGGGATTCCCTCGCGATGGTGTCCAGCGCCACTTCCGGGTCTGCCATTACGTGCCGCGCTACAAGCTGGGCGTCGGGGCGAGGAAGACCTTTGGACTGGTAGACAAGGGTCAGGTCCTCCTCCTCTTCCTCCGGCCTTGTCTCTATGGCGTCTCTCTTTAGTTGTAGCTGGTGCTCATACACATCGCGCTGTGAGCGCATTGAAACGTACTCGCCCGCAGCCATTGAAAACGCTCCGGCCAGAAGGCCGGCGATCCCCGCCAGCAGTACAAAATCCGGGTTTCCCGTCCCGCCGGCCACACCCATGACCAAGCTGAAGTTGGACACAAGGCCGTCGTTGACTCCCAAAACACCCGCGCGCAGGCTGCCGCTGCCGACAGCAAAGGCGCTGCTCTTTGTACCTGCGCCATCCATCAAAGGCTAGTCCTTGGCCAACTCCATCATCATAAGCTTCACCATATCGTGCCTGGTAATAACTCCCACAAGCTCCTTGCCGCGCATCACCGGCAGCCTGTTTACGCCCTTCTGAAGCATCAGGTCTGCAATCTGGGCGATAGTTGCGTCTTCCTGAACGGTGGTTACCGGGTGGCTCATTACCTCTTTGATCTTTCTGACACTCACGGACCTGGCCACCTCCTCCAGAGTGTCGGGCTGGACCCACGATCCCATGAGCTTGTACATGGGGTTGGAGTTCATCGGCATGAACTTGCGATGGAATCCGAAGTCGGTATGAGTAAGTATGCCCACCAGCTGCCCGGATTCGTCCACAACCGGGAGACAGCTGGGGCCACGCTCTATCATTGTCCTGGCAGCATCTCCAACCGTTGATTCCGTCGAGATGGTGACCACCGGGCTTGTCATTATGTCTTTTGCTTCCATATCCTCACCTCCATAATTAACGTACCAGGCGGGTGTGCATCCGCAAAATCATTCACAGCCCTCAGCCAGAACTTAATAGCATTATACTACCCCTTTCGCCGCAGGGTCTCAATCTCAAGGATTTGACGGGTTGGGCAAGCGACGTTACAATGCTCCGAGTGGTCTTCAAACTATGAGAATTGGCGTAATTTCGGACACCCATAACCCATCGGCCGCGAAAGAGCCGCCGGAGCAGATCATCCCCGCCTTCAAGGGTGTGGAGCTGATACTGCACGCCGGCGACATCTACCAGCCCTCCTGCATTGACTGGTTGGAGCGCATTGCGCCCGTGAAGGGAGTGGAGTTGGGGGCAAGGGTCCACTTCGAGCACGACGACAGGGTGGAAGAGATGCAGGTCCTGGAGTTGGGGGGCCACACGATAGGCATGGTCCACGACCTGATGCTCCCAGGATTCTCCGCTGAGGTGAGATCCGGGGTAATTGCGGCCCGGCTACCGGCCACGGTCTCCCTACCGAAGGCTGTAGAGAAATTCTTCGGCAGCCCCGCAGACATCGTAGTGTTCGGGCACACCCACGAGGCCGTTGTGGAGGAGCATCAAGGGGTACTGTTCATAAACCCCGGCAGTCCGTCTCTGCCCAAGCAGATCCGACGGCTGGGCCAGGTGGCCATCCTGGAGCTGACTCCCACAGAAAAACGTGCCTGGCTGGTTGAGCTGTCCGACTTCAGCTAAGCGCCAAGAACCCCACGGGACACTCGCCCCACGTCCATATGTCCACACCATGTCCACAGGGTGGCTTCCCTCGTATCTGCTGTCATATCCTGCTAGTAGTCCCCAGTTCGTAGCGACTGGCGCTTAAACACCGTAGGAATAATTCATTGCCAAGGCTCATAGCTCTCGCAGCGCTCCTCATACTGGGGAGCATTGCGCTTTCCTGCAGCGGCGAGACCACCACTACCACTGAACAGCCGCCGGCCGTCACACCAAGTCCGGGCCAGCCGGGATCGCCGCAGCCGTCGCCGACCTTCGCGCCTGTGTCCACGCCTACAGCCTCCGGAGTCTTGCCGGATGGCCTTGGGGAGAGGTACGGAGGCGCCCTCGTGCTGGCCAATCGCGGCGACCCCCCGGCGGGCTTCGACACCCTACGCACCAGCAGCATAGCCCTTCACCACGTCGCCGGCGCGCTCTTCGGTCCCGGCAACCTGGTGATGCGATGCCGTGAGAACATGTACGTCATATGCCCCTACCTCGCCACCAAGTGGGTTGCAAGTCCGGGCTTCACCCAGTGGACATTCACCATCCGGGACGACGTTTACTGGCATGACGGCGCTCCATTTACTACGGAGGACGCCAAGTTCTGGTTTGACCTCATCCACTCCGGCGGCCTGGCGGGAGACAGCATCCGCGCCCCGGCCTACTTCAAGGGAGAGCTGGGGGATATCGAAAGCGTTGAGGTTCTGCCCCACGACAGGCTGCAAATCACCTTTCGACATCGCAATCCCCACTTCCTGGACGTGCTCGCCAACCCCCGATTCAGGATAGCTCACCCCCGTCACCTGATGCAGCAGCGTCTTGAGCAGGGAGAGGTGAGCATCAGCCCAGTGGACGTGGGGCTGGTGGGCATGGGGCCGTTCAGGATAGAGCGAAACGAGCGGGGAAGCGTGGTCCGTGTGAGCCGTTTCGACCGGTACTGGGAGCAGGCCGAGAGAGACTCTCCTCTGCCATACCTGGACGGCATCGACTACGTGGTTACGCCGGACCCCTTCACCATGGACGTGGCCTTTCGCACGGGACGGCTGGACGGAGGCGCCCGAGGCCAGGCGCACTACCTGACGGCGGAGCGTAAGGACGGCTACGTCCGCAACCTTGGAGATGACGTGTTCTTCGCCGAGATGGAGGGCGGCAACTTCCGCCTGGCCTTCAACGTCCTGAAACCAGGCCCCTGGCAGGACCCGATGGTGAGACGAGCAATCGCCCTCTGGATCGACAAGCAGCCGGCAATAGCGTCGGCCCTGGGTGGCTTCGGGTGGACCTCGCCGGACCTGGGACCTCCAAACATTCCCGTTCCCAGGCACTTCATAAACTGGCCCAAGTTCGATCTCGGCAGCCTGGAGGAGAAGCAAGCGGAGGCCAAGCGACTGATGGACGAGGCCGGGTACGCCGACGGATTCCCTATGGGGCACCTCTGCCGCGCCCTGAACACTGCGCCGTGCGAGTTCCTCAAGGCCCAGCTCGCCGGCCTGGGCATCGACCTGCGGTTGCAACTGGTGGAGGAGGGCGAGTGGAACAGGGCGCGCCTCAGCCTCGACTACGACAGCCAGCAGGGGCGTCTCACCCCGTCGCCCATACCGGAGGGGACGGAATCGGTCTACGGGCGCTACAGCAGGAACCCTGACGCCTACGCCAAGCACGAGGACGCCAGAGTGGACGAGCTTTATCGCCTGCTGCGTGACTCCCTGACCTTCGAGAGGCGCGTGGAGGCCTGGCGAGACGTTGAGCGATACCTTTTTATGGAGCAGACCTACATTGTGCCCATTGCCGAGTCCATCAACGTTGTCCCTTACCGCAGCTACGTCAAGGGCCTGGCCATACCCACCGAGGACGGCCACACCAACACGGACTTTGCCACGGTGTGGCTGGACGGAAAGGGCTAGATCGCTCCCCTAACCCTAATCTCTCTGCAAATGTCCTGCCTGCGGGGAAACGCAAAGCTGGAAGCTGAACAGAACCCTCATGTGAAGACCCCTGAACAACTACAGCGGCCCCCCAGAGGTGGCCCCATCCCAGGCCATTCCTGCGTAGGCAGGAATCCAGAGCGCCTTTTGTAGAACCCAGTAGACCCCTGCCTTCGCAGGGGTGGTCATGTTTAAGGAAGGCTGCATCGAGCTATCCACCCGCGTAAGTGGGTACAGGGATGGAGTAAACTAGGAGAAAAGTCATGCACATATCTCGCCATGCGTAAACACATCGCCTGGAGGCTGGCCCTCATAATCCCGACGCTCCTGGCCGCGTCCGTGGTCATCTTCGTTGTCATGCGGGCGTTGCCGGGAGACGTCGCTCTGGTCATCCTGGGCGGCTCCGGTGACACCGTCGTCAGCCCGGAGGTGCGAGAGGCGCTGGAGGAGGAGCTTGGCCTCAACGACCCACTGGTTGTCCAGTACGGCCGGTGGCTGTGGAGCATGGTGAGTGGCGAGTTCGGAGGCCGCTCGCTGGAGACCCGTGAACCGATACGCTCCATCGTCGGGCGGCAGCTGCCAGTGACCGCCCTGCTCACCGGCTACACCATTCTGCTGTCCGTCGTAGTATCTCTGCCGCTGGGCGTCCTTGCCGCCGCGAGGAGCAACCGGCTGTCGGACTACGTCGTGCGTCTGATGACCCTCGGCGGCCTGGCCATCCCCAGTCTGTGGGTCGCCCTGCTGACGATCCTGTGCCTGTTGATCTTCTTCCGATGGTCTCCGCCTCTCGTCTACGCCGCGCCCTGGTCCGACCCCTGGGTACACCTTCAGAAGATGGTGTGGCCCGCCGCGATCCTGGCTTGGGAGCAAAGCTCTCACCTCGTACGCGTGACCCGCTCCAGCGTGCTGGAGGCCCTCAATCAGGCCTACATCACGACGGCCCGGGGCAAGGGGCTGCCGGAGCGCTCGATTGTCTTGCAGCACGCAGTGCCCAACGCCCTTGTCCCCGCCGTCACGATGATTGGTCTCCAGCTTGGCGCCCTGCTCAGCGGCGCGCTCATTCTGGAGACCATCTTCGGGCTGCCAGGCATCGGCAGGGGGCTGGTGCAGGCGGCCCTCGCCCGCGACTACCCGGTCATCCAGAGCCTCGCTGCCCTGCTGGTTCTCCTGTCCCTGGTTGTCAACCTTGTGGTGGACACCATCAACAGGCTTATCGACCCTCGCGCCTCGACCTGACCATGAGACAAAGTAGTCGAAACGACTCCAGCCTCGCGCTCTCAAGCGCCCGCCTGCCGGCTCGGGCGGCTAGCGGCGTCTGGGCCTTCGCGAGGGCCAGACCGGTGGCTTTCGTCGCCATTCTGGTTCTCGGCTCTATTGTCACGATGGCCCTCCTGGCCGACGCCATTGCGACCCACGACCCGGTGGCCCAGGACGTTGCCCGCCGCCTGAGACCGCCGGGGCCGGACGCCTACTTCGGCACCGACGGCTTCGGGCGCGACGTCTTCAGCCGGGTTGTGCACGGCTCACGGGCGTCCCTGTACGTCGGGCTGCTCTCTGTGGGCATAGCGTCGGTGGCCGGGATAGGCCTCGGCACGCTGTCGGCCTACTGGAGCGGCCCCTTCGACCTTGTAGTCCAGAGAGCTGTCGACACCCTGCTGGGATTCCCACTCCTTGTCCTGGCCATTGTCATGGTCGTGGCGCTCGGGCCATCGGCCAACTCAGTCGTAGTCGCCATCGCCCTGGCACTGGCTCCCCAGATCGCCCGCCTCTCCAGGGCCAGCGCGCTGTACGTCAAGGAGGAGCTTTACATGGATGCGGCGAGGGTCATCGGCGCGCCGCCCCATCGAGTCATACTGAGGCACCTGCTGCCCAACAGCTTCCCGCCGGTATTGGCGCAGGTGACGGGGTATTTCGGGGCCGCAGTCGTCGCCGAGACCGCCCTGAGCTTCCTGGGCCTGGGCGTGCCTCCGCCCTTCCCGTCATGGGGAAGGATGCTGCAAGAGGGGTCGCGCCAATACTTTGAGGCCGCGCCGTGGGCCACGATATTCCCCGGCCTGCTGCTGAGCCTGACCGTGCTCAGTTCCGCCCTCTTGGGCGACGCCCTCCGCGACCTGCTGGACCCGCGCTCCGAGGCGAGGCGGGCGGGCAAATGGTGGTAGGGAGAAGGGCTAGATGCTATTTTTAATTGGATTCTGACAGCAATCTTATAATGGCACTAATTGTCTCTTATGCGTTCCAATTGGTCACCCACATGAACCCACACTTCTTCAAGAAAAACAATCTCTTCGCCGCTTACGTGTCGCCTCCCGGAGTGGGATACGCGATTCCGTATTGAATTGAGTTGATTCATCCAAGCCAAACGGGCATCCTTCGATTGAGCACTACCGTAGACAGTCATTACGTTTTCAAACTCCCGCCAGTTCTTAGACAGTTCAGCTATTTTCTTGTAATCTAGTAAATCCAGGAACTGATGTGCCTGTCCTCCCTCTTCGCTCGTTTCTGCTTTCTGAGCTGCATCTCCACGCACGCCTTGAGGAACACCCTCGCGCCACCAACCATCAAGGTTCTCACCATATTTGCCCTTGAGAACCGCTATTGTTATGTCCCTTACCGCATCCTCAATTTCTGTGATCAATTGCCGTGCATGGCTTATGGTATCAGCGCTATGTTCCTGAATATAATCATCAAGTCCAGGAGGATTGAAGTTAGGGTTGCTACGATGGATTATCTCCATGAGAGCTAATGCATATGCACGAGGGGCACCACCTCCATACCGTCCTCTAAATCTAGTCATCTCAGAGTCATCAGCTTGGTTGAACCATTTGACAACAGGGAAGACCAGATCATTTACAACCCCCACAATCGCCTCGGGTGATAGCCTGTCGTATTGGAGGTCAACCCGACTCTCTTTCATGTGTTCGAGTGCTGCATAGAATAGTCTCAATAGTGCAGCAATGCCAAGGTTTGTGCATAGGAAGCCCTCAGCCGCTCGATCGCGTGCCCATTGTTCCGGAGTACCCTCTGCGAACAAAGTAAGAAACTTTTCTATGGTTAACCTTGCTTTGTGCTGTGTAGTAGCCCAATCCCGAAGAAAAAGGAAACCCGGGTGTAGTACTCCGCTACGAATCGATCCAGTCAGTTGACTGCCCGCGATAGCGGTGGCTAACTGCGGCAATGTAATTGGTCTATTAGTTGAATCCGAGTCCCACTCCGAAGCAACTCGGTCCCACAGAGGTGATTCATCACTTTCTGATAAATCGATGGCTAATCGGGAGTGGAGACTGCTGAGACTCTGCTCAGGTCGACCGCCCGACACATGAAGCTCAGGTTCAAGTTCAACAAGCAGACTCCTGGGCACTTTGACCTGCTTACTGTTGATTTCAACAAACATTTTCACTTCTTCAGACGGATTCAGATTTTCGAAAGCGAGCACGGGGATTCTGCCTTTTCCCGCCCACTCACTCAACGAGAATCCGTATAGTCTATGTTGTCCATCAATCACCCAGGCGCATTTGTACGTGTTAGGAAGGTGTAGCGTGCCTAGTACAGTAGGATCATCAGTCGATGGACCTGATGCGTCGAATCGTAATCCTCTGGTTTGTCTAAAGTTGATTACAATGTTAGTTGGAAACACGCCACCTGTTTCATTTATGTGCTCTGAAATATCTCTTAGGCGCTTCTTTTTTAGCAATCTTTGATACGTACCCACAGCTTCCGAATCAATCTTGGCCCGGTGGCTAACATAAGCGAGTTTTAGCAATCTGTCGGGTTCAATCGCAAATTGATAGAACCTCTTATCTCCAAATGTGCCTCGAAGTGCAGGGACTGTTGCCCTAAGCCCCTGAACAGGAGAACCCTCAAGCAAGTCTGCTTGCAGCTGGTGTCTTGCCGCTGGGCCTATGACGTCAATGAGTCTTCGATAGTAATCAATCTGTCTATCACGTATGATTGATATGTGATTTTCTTTGGCTCTCTCTCTATCAGGACCGCTCCACCGGATGTTCCGAGTAACATAAACAAAGCACACCCTGGGGCGTCCTTCAAAGGTAGCGTGAATTGCAGAGCGGATTGCTTCCTGCAATCCACGCGTTTCATTAAGATCCTTCTGGAGCGAGCGTGACCGCAAGGTTTCAGACGCCTTGCACTCAATCACTAAAGCAGTCTCGCCATCGACTGCGAGCACGTCGATCTGCTTAGGTGGGACGCCTGAATTCAATCCACCAACTGGAATCCTAAACTGACGTCCCTGGCTCATGTAATCAAAGCCCATCATTGCGAGGAGTGTCCATACATCATCCTCTAGCCTCTGATCTTCAGGCTTTGGTTTTCGGAGCCGAGTAGTTTTCTTGCTACGCCGGGCAACCTCCCATCCTGCATCAGTGTGACTTGTTTCCTGGGTTAGTGGCACGGTTTTCTCTAGGGAAGCCTTTCGACGTTGCCTGAGTTCTCGTTGTATATCAGCCCCAGAAATCACACCGGCAAATTCCCCAGGTTGATCCACGTTTACCATGTTACACCTCCAGAGACCGCCTCTCAGCCTTGAATATTCTAACTTCTACAGACCTGTGTCTTGTGTTTACTGGGTACAACTTATGAGTCATGATTGGGTGTGCCGCCTAATGCTTGCCATTAATCTCGTTGCCCCATTGGGCCCATCCAGGCCTTAAGTGTCTCGCGAACAATTCCAGATAAGGGCCAGGACTACATTGCTCTATAATGTCATATAGTTCATCCGGTTTCCGTGAGTGTTCGCGCTTTTGGGTGGTCATGATATTGACCTGTCTCCTACCGGGTTGGAAAGTCCGAGTGCCCCCTCGCACTCCAAAGAGAACTAACTCAGTGACGTTACGGAAGTAGAATCCAACACCACGGCCATCTGGTTGCCCATCCTTGCGTACCTTGTACCAGACGATATTCGTCTTATACTCGAACCCCCACTGCTTCAATACTGCCAAGCCTTCTTGGATCAGAGCATTCGGAACCCATAGATATAGGTGGCTGTTCTCAAGTGCCAACTCCCCTACTGGAAGGTCCGATATCTCTTGGAAAGCCATAGACTCATATCGAGGAATCTGGCGGTATTCAGGTGCCACTCTTCCAGTGCGGTTATTGAATCTCCATGGGGGGTCAGCGAGAATCGAGCCAAACAACCCGCTTACCGCGCCAGCTAAGTCTTGCGCTGGATCTGATGATTCATGGTTCACGATTATATTTTGACTACTTTCCATGAGTTGTTACCCAGTATCCTAGCTCATCTCTCCCAATGCCTTGAGATGTCTGCTGGATTTTCACGTCAGTAACTGAGTAGTTAAAACCTAGTTCGATTTACACCCTATCGAGGCATATGTCAAGTATTGTAATGATCTTTTTGCAGAGTGTAAGCTGATCAGACTACGCCCATATGCACAGTTGCAACCGGAACTGGAGTAGCAGTACCATCCCCACACCCATGACCACCACCTC
Organism: Dehalococcoidia bacterium; assembly: GCA_965261605.1. Lineage (GTDB taxonomy): Bacteria > Chloroflexota > Dehalococcoidia > Lucifugimonadales > UBA2985 > DAOUJW01. Next base: position 691,591 of record OZ253466.1, read on the forward strand.
ACCCGCCAGCCTGCTGTCCCGCGCCGCCGTCTCGGCGGAGCCGCTTGCGCCCTGGTGCGGCGTCGCTGCCAGCGTGACGCTGGCCGTCGTCGATCTGCTGCTGGCCGTCATCACGCCGGAGTACGACGCCATCGGCGAGACCATCAGCGAGATGCACAGCGTCGATATGGCCTATTCCACCATTGCCCGGCTCAGTCTGCTGGCCTACTGCGCGCTTGCCGTTCCCTTCGCGATACGGGCCTCGCACATGCCGGAGCTGAGCGGCCCCTGGGTGCGATACATGTCCTTCGGGCTGTGGCTGCACATCATCATGGGCGTGATTGCCGCCGTTTTCCAGGCCGATTCCCCGGACGAGGTGCTCCTGGGCCTCACGGCCAACAACCTTCACGACGGGGCGGGGCACATCTTTTACGTCGCGGGCCTGACGGGGGTTGTTGGAGCTGTTATGGCGATGGACGACGACCCGTCCACGCGGCGACTCTACGTCATCTCAGTAATCGTGGCCTTCGTCATGGCGCAAGTCGGCCTCGTCTTCGTCACCCGCGTCGCCGACGAGCTCACGGGGCTGGAGGAGCGCATCGGTTTCACCGCCTACCTGTTCTGGGTGACGATGATGTCGCTGCGAATCAGAGCCACGCGCCGCCGGATGCCGCTATGACTCGACTGCGACCCGGCCAGCCGTCTCCGTCGCGCGCTGCAGGGCATCCAGCGTGTGGTGCCGACGTGCCGCCTCCCGGAAGTCCGGGTGCGCATCGACATCCTCTCCTCGGATAGCCTCCGCAAAGCGCCGGAACATCTGCGCCATGTTCACCGCAACGCCGTCCGGCACCTCCGGCGGCGCCCAGCGCAACCCGTCCGGCGGGTTCAGAATCTGCATCTCCCGGTCGCTCCCATTTGCGCCACGCAGCGCCGGGTCCACCATCTCGACCATCTGGCTGGACGATGCAACCAGCGTCCCCTCTGTGCCGTAGGCCTCCATGCGGAAGGCCGTGCCGTGCCAGGGCACGCTTGCGACGTGAGCGGAGACGACCGCTCCGTCGACGGTGCGGCCGAAAAGCGACACGTTGTCAGGTGAAGTGACATCGACGAAGCGGTCGGTGTCGGCTACCGGCAACTGGGGCATCCGAGTCGTGACCTCCGCCGACACTTCGCTCAGCTCGCCCAGGCACCACAGGAAGACGTCCAGTGCGTGGCCGGTGGCGATGCTCAGGGTGTGAGCGCCGGCCTCTCTCTGGGTGCTCCAGACAGCGCCTTCCGGGCGAGGACGGCCAAGGCCGGGGAGGAACATGGTCATGTTGGCCGATATAAGTCTGCCCAGGTATCCCTCCTGCACCAGCTGTCGAAACCGCTGGAAGCTGGGGGCGTACCGGGACTGGAGGCCGACCATCGTGCGCACCCCCTTGGCCTCGGCCAGCGACGCCATCTCGTCGGCCTGCGCGGAGTTTGCGCCCAGGGGCCACTCGCAGAAGACGTGCTTGCCCGCCTCCAGGGCCGCCATGGCTACCTCGTAATGCGCCGGTGCCCGGACGCAGACGTCGACCACGTCGATCTCCGGGTCTGCGACCATCTCCCGAAAGTCCCAGTAGACCTTGCGCGCCCCGTACGCCTTCGCCGACTCCTCGGCTGTCTCCTGGCGGGTGGTGCATACGGCTGCAAGGTCGTACTCCGGCAGGGCCAGGAACGCGGGGAGATGCGCCCGCATACCCCAGCCGTAGCTGGCGCTGGCTCCAACGATTCCCAGGGCAATTTTGTCAGTCATGCTGCCTCCGTGTTATGGTGTGGGTGGATTTGCTCGACACTAGTATAAGCGATAGACGGGTCGCAATAGCAACGAAGAAATGGCATCCTCCAAGGCAGTTGGCTTTGACACACGGGCGTAAGGGAACTAAAGTGAAAGGCGATTCGAGTGCTATAGTCCCGATGGTGGGTTCGAGATCACTAATGCTATCCCTTTTTCTTCAGATACAACTTTGAAACTCGGGGGCGGACATTGAACCTACGGTTGAAGTGGCCTGGCCAGGTCTTCTACGGCTGGTGGCTGGTGGGTATAACCCTCTTTACCCTGACGGTAATCATAACGCCTATCTTTCAGGGTCTGGGCTTCTTCTTTGTGGCCCTGGAGCGTCACTTCGGGTGGAGCCGGGCCGTCCTTTCAGTTCCCTTCTCTCTCAGCCGTGTAGAGGGCGCCATTCTAGGGCCTATTGAAGGGTATCTCACCGACCGCTTTGGAAGCCGTCTCATGATCCTCATTGGGCTTGCGATCCTTGGCGCCGGATTCGTTGGCTTCAGCATGGTGGAAGGGGTAGTGGGATACTATGTCACATTCCTTGTGATCTTTGCAGGAGCGGGGCTAGGCGGCTTTCTTCCCCTTATCGCAGCCATAAACAATTGGTTCCACAGGCACCGGACCAAGGCTATGGCCATAGGTATGATAGGTATCAACCTGGGAGCCCTCCTTGCACCCTTTGTGGGGCGTGCTATGGACCTGTATGGCTGGAGGACTCTTGCCCTGTGGCTTGGCATAAGCGTGTGGGTGCTCGCGGTCCCGGTAGCCGCCTCGGTACGCAACCGTCCCGAGGATTACGGCCAACGTCCTGACGGCGATTCTATTTCAAACAGGCTGGAGTACTTGGAAGAGGGCGGATTGGACGACGAAGTGGACTTTACGGTTGGGGAAGCTGTGCGGACCGTGGCCTTCTGGGGCATTACAGCGGCTCACGGGTTCTCCGCAATTGCGTCCGTGACGATGGCCGTTCACATCGTTCCCGCCATGACTGACATAGGCATGTCGCTGCCACAGGCAGGGACCGTTATACTCACCTATGGTGTCTCGGGCACCATTAGCCAGCTTGCAGCAGGTTTCTTGGGGGACCGTCTGCCAAAGCAACCGTTGATATCCATCTCTGTGGCTGTACAGGGATTGGGAATGTTGGTCGCGGCAACTATCTCGACATTCTCGGGCGCTTACATATTCGCTGTGCTTTATGGAATCGGCCTCGGAGCTCGTGTGCCGCTGCTCACCGCGATACGAGGAGATTTCTTCGGAAGAAGAAACTTTGCCACCATTATGGGGGTCTCTCAAGTACCCATGAATTTTGCGATGGTGGGCGCTCCCATAGCGGCGGGCTATTTGTTCGACACTTTGGGGAACTATACGATTCCATTCCTCGCGTTGGCGATGTTCAACTTCCTGGGCGCCGGCATGATTCTGATATCCAGAAAACCAACGCTACCTGAGCGCAGGCAGAGGCAACTCTAGTGGGAACAACGCGGGCAGATGCGCCCGCATTCCCCAGCCGTAAGTAGCGCTGACCCCTACGATTCCCAGGGCAATCCGGTTCTCAGTCATGCTGCTGCCTCCGTGTTAGTTAGAATGTGGGTGTGTGGTGGTTAGCGGACATTAGTATAAACGAATGGAGGGACAGGCGCGGGGTGGTCATGTGGGAGGGAATTTTAGTATGTAGAGGGGTCATTTTTATTTGAGGTCTATGCAATCTCTCAGGTGGACAATTGCATAGGCTACGTCCCCTCCTTGTACATACTCCTCTACATAATTGACTGAGGAGTAGTAACAAGATAGATTTACCCAATCTCCCGAACCAAGCCGAATCATGGTATCGTATGTCTCCTGATGATCAACTGAAATGGAGCCATTTATCGGTCTGTCCTGATTGTCCCAACCATAAATCTTAAAGAGTTTCCCCAACTGGTGCCCTGCGACATTAGCATGAACTTTCACTCGCCTTAAGCTATTTTCGTCAAACTCGCCTTCCTCTATGCACTCTGGAATATCGCCTATATCTATAATGTCACGAATGTCTGGACAGTCTGCTGCTGCTCCGATAGGAGTGGGGGTTGGCTTAGGAGTGGGTGTTGGCTCCAGTGGCGTGAATTGCGGCGGCAGGGTTGCTGACGTGGTTGCCTCTGTCGCTTGAGGCGTGGGGATTGATGTCGCACCAGGTGGAACATCCGAGTCATCAGCTAGCAAGCCAACGACTACCAATAAAATAAAGAAGGCGAAGACCCCACCGCAGCCAATTAACACCTTTTTTCCCAGGCCAGACTTGGAACCTGTCTGTGTAACGCCAACTGGACGCTCCGCGATAGGCTGACCGCACCGGGTGCAGAACGGGCCCGTTCCTAAGTGGTTGCCTACACTGCATGACAAGTTCGTAACGTCAGCGGTGGGTTCTGGTATACGTTGCCCGCATATTGTGCAAAACGGGCCCGGGCCGTGGTGGTTTCCTTCGTTACAACCCAATTCCATAGTTCACCTTCTACGCAGTCTATGCAGTGAATCGCCAAAAGAAAGTTGTGGTGCCGAAGGGGAGATTTGAACTCCCACGCCCGCAAGGGGCACTGCGCCCTGAACGCAGCGCGTCTGCCATTCCGCCACTCCAGAGTGATCCCGCGCAACCTAGCGAGACGCCCACAGCTCAAGGAAAGCCTCCGCGGTTAGCGTACACTCAACCAACTCATCAAGCTCCCGGCGGCTCAGCTTCAGCCGCGCCGCTGTATCCGCAACAATAAAGTCGGGCACACGACCACGACTCGAGTGAGAGAACTTCGCGATGCGATGGTCGGCCCCATCGATTGTCAGCCAATAGAAGACATGGTGGGAGCGTCTATCTTCAACCGCTCCCAGCTTGCCGCTTACGCATCGTTGCAGGGGACGGAAGTCCACGCTATGGCGCAGCCCGTCGCCGGATGACCTGACGCAATTTAGCCAAGTCGTTTGCCTCCGACTCCGCCAGTCTATCCTCACGGGCCTCAAGAGACTCATAGTAGTCGCTCAGAGATGTCAGGAGGTCCTCTATGGCCTCCTCAAACGTCTCTCCAATGCCGTATTCCTGCACAGCCAGGCAGGTAGCGACCAACGTTTCTGCCCCAGAATCCTGCAATTCTACCGGAAGCTCATTGAGCAATTCCCATGAGGGATTGCCCCATGATCGCTTGGCCGGAATCAGGTAGGCGCCCCCTGAACTGATTGCGACCGTGGAAGAATCGCTGTAAACGTCAAACGGCTCAGTCATCTCATTTTGCCCAGTAGTTTTCTATCATCAGCCGTTAATGCTTGTCAACGCCCAATCCCTGGGGCTACTCCCCAAGAGAAGGTAGTGGTGCCGAAGGGGAGATTCGAACTCCCACGCCCGCAAGGGGCACTGCGCCCTGAACGCAGCGCGTCTGCCGTTCCGCCACTTCGGCATGATCCCGTCAATGACCCGTCGGATGGGTCTGCTATGGTGGGCGATAGAGGACTTGAACCTCTGACCTCTTGCGTGTGAAGCAAGCGCTCTAACCAGCTGAGCTAACCGCCCCGGAGCATGACCATCCGAAATCACATTATAGCCAATCCGCCCAATTCCTTCAATGGCAGCGGTGGAGCGGGTAGACACCAGTCGGCTTATTGTGGCGGTAGCAGAGCCTCCATCTTATCCACGAACTGACGAACGCGTTCAAGGGCGTCTTCTACGTCGGCTTCTTCCATTCTGCCTTCATAGAAGTTGGTGTGCAGAAAGTTAGCTGGCTCAAACAACCTTGCAATCTCCCGGTCGCCGGTCTCACGGCGAAGCCTGAAGACGACGGCAAACAGATCTTGGTGTCGGGAATGGTCCCACCCCCGCTCTTCAGCAACGGCCTTCACTATTTGCGACGCCGCGCCCCAACCCTTCTCGGAAGCCTGACGCAAGTCGCCCTCCCGCAGCTCCCTATAGGCCTGCTCCAGGAACACCCTGCTCTGCTCTCGATACGTTGCCTGGCTGACCATGACATCCCTTTGTTAGCTCGAAGCTGATTGACCTTTGCTTTGCATTTTAGCAGATGACCTGCGTCAAACGGTCATAACCTCTCCGTCCGCCTACGGCCCACCCTAAAGCCGGAGGGCCTGCCCCTCGGCAAGCCCTCTCGACGCTGAGCAGTCCGCCCATATCTCGCTTTTTGGTGGCAACGGCGGGATTCGAACCTGCGACCTAGCGCTTATGAAGCGCCCGCTCTGCCGCTGAGCTACGTTGCCGTTAATCGGGCGCAAACCGACCGCGCCCCTGTTTGGTGCAGGGATAATATATCACGACTGTGCGCGTGTCAATTGCCGATGTGAGGACCCTCATTGGAAGAGAACCGAACTAGCCCACGTCACCCGCTCACTCCCAATGTCACTCCCGAGAAAGCCTGCCCCGTACCTGATACGGGGTCGGGAGTCCATCCCCACCCCACCTGGATTTCTGCCTACGCAGGAATGACGGTGAAGCGCCCTAGCCGCGAAGCTGCGCCCCAACCTCCCGCTCAAGGCCGGCCAGTATCTCCGCCTGGGCCTTGTCCACCTCGTCTCCCGACAAGGTCCGGTCGGTGTGCTGGAGCAGCACGCGGTAGGCCAGTGAGCGCTTGCCATCGGGCACGCCCGCCCCTTCGTAAACATCGAACAGGGTAGCTTGAGCCACCAGTGGGTGTCGCTCGATGATGCGCTGCACGGAGGCGGCGGCCACGTCCCGATCCAAGACGACGGCCAAGTCACGATAAGCGCCTGGGTAGCGCGGTAGGGCCGCGTACTGGGTCGTCTCCTGTGGCAGCGCCTCTATCAGCGCCGCCAGGTCCACCTCGAACAGTGCAACCGGCGAGGAGTCGATCTCAAACCGCTCCAGTACTGTGGCGTGAACTTCCCCCACGATCCCCACATTGGCCTGCCCTGACTCTATGCGGGCGCACCTGCCAGACATGAACAGCGGGTCTTCGACAGGATGGAATGTGCCTTCTATCTTTAGCCTGCCCAGGAAGGTCTCCAGGATGCCCTTGGCGTCGAAGAAGTCCATCTGCTCATCGCCTCCCAGCCAGCCCTCCGGGGAGCGCGGGCCGGTCACAACGCCCACCAGCATCTCCCGCTCCATAGGCAGCCCGTCGGGTTGTGGCGTGTACACCCTGCCCACCTCGAAGAGCCTTATCCCCTCACGGCTGTGGTGCTGGTTGGCCGCCAGCGTAGAAAGGATGCTGCTGCGAAGGGTGGGCCGCAGTCGCTCAAGCTCCCCGCTCATGGGGTTGGCCAGCCTCAATGTCCGCAGGCTCTCCACGTCCGGCTGGACTCTCTCCAGGGCCGCCTCGCTGGTCAGGGGGTAGGATATTGTCTCCTGCATCCCGCACTCCGCCATAATGTCCCTAACACGCTCCCGCGTCTCGCGCTCCGGCTGGGGAAAGCGGTGCGGGACCGGCGTCGACAGCATGGCTATGGGCAGCTCGTCGTAGCCCACGATGCGGGCCACCTCCTCCACAAGGTCGTCCTCCTGGGAGATATCGCTGCGCCAGTACGGGATGGTGACTTGCAGGGCATCCTCGGACTCGACAGTAACCGAAAAGCCAAGCGATGTCAGGATGTCCTGCACCCTCGCGGGTGTCAGCTCTATGCCCAGCACCTTCTTCAGCCTGGCCAGGGTGAAGCGCATCGCGGGCCTCTCCGCAGGCTGAGGGTAGGCGTCCCTGATACCCTTACACGCCTTGCCTCCGGCCAGTTGGAGCACCAGCTGGGTAGCCCGCCTCAGGGCAATTTCCGCAAGCTCCGGCTGAAGCCCCTTGTCGAAGCGGGAGGATGACTCGCTGCGAAGGCGCAGAGCCTGTGAGGTGCGACGGGTGTTGATGGGGTCGAAGTTGGCCGACTCCAGAAGGACGGTGGTGGTGTCGTCGGTCATCTCCGTGTTGAGGCCTCCCATGATCCCCGCCAGCGCCACGGACCGACGGGCGTCCGCGATGACCAGCATGGGCGGTCTCAGAGTGTGGTCGGCTTCGTCCAGGGTGACAAAGACCTCCTGTTCACGGGCGGGCCGCACGATGATCCTGGCCTCGCCAATGGTGTCGTAGTTGAAAGCGTGAAGGGGCTGGCCGTACTCCAGCATCACGTAGTTGGTCACGTCAACGACGTTGTTGATTGGACGCTGTCCGGCCTTGATGAGCCTGTCCTGCATCCACTTGGGCGAAGGGCCGACCTGTATCCCCTGGACAACGCTGGCCGTGTAACGGGGGCAGAGCGCCGGGTCCGCTATCTCCACATCCACGAGACCCTCAACAGGCTCGCCCTCTTCCAGATAGGAGAGGTCGGGTTCCTTTATCGAAGCCCCGGTGAGAGCCGCGACTTCCCTAGCGACGCCCAGCACGGAAAGGCAGTCGGGGCGGTTGGGCGTGACATCCAGGTCGAAGACTACGTCTCCCAGGTAGTCCCGGAGAGGCGTGCCCACCGGCGCGTCGTCCGGCAGCACCACAATGCCATCGTGATTGTCACCAAGGGCAAGCTCAAGCTCGGAGCAGACCATGCCCGCCGACTCTACGCCGCGTATCCTGGCCGCCTTCAACGTCTCCTGCTCCCCGGTCCTGGAGTCGATGAGCCTGGCCCCAACCTTGGCGAAGGGCACCTTCTGCCCCGCCGCGATGTTGGGAGCGCCGCAGACCACGGTCATCTCTTCGCCGTCCAGGCTGATGGTGGCCAGCCTCAGCCGGTCCGCGTTGGGGTGCGGATCGACGCTGGTCACGTAACCCACGAAGACGTTGTCCCAGGAGCCGCCCACAACGTCGATACTGCCCACCTCCGTGCCGGCCATCGTCAGCCGATGGGCAAGCTCCTCCGGAGGCAGGTCTATGTCTACGTACTCTCTAAGCCAGGACAAAGGTATTTTCATAGCGTTGGCCCCGAATATAAAGCTGGTGTAAAGATTTAGTCAGGCTGTGTAATCCACTCTATTGGGAATTGCATACCTAAATACACCTGACATCAGACAATATGGTAGCATCTGATTTCAGCGAATTGCATTTACATCTGCCCCAACAAGAACAACGCAAATTGCCCAAGAGGGTAAGTCCTGAGTGATTGCGATGGTCGACGGTGCTGAGCGCACTCAGTGCCAGAGGTATTTTATCACACTTGACAATGGGAGGTATCAGGTGGATAATGAGCATACACAATGTATAGAGACTCCAAGTCCTCGACATCAAGTGTCATTCCAGAGGACGGAAAGGGGCGTGATTCTGATGACTGATTCAACCAGCCGTCGGCGTCGTGCCCTGAGGGTTTTATCCCAAGCCGACCTTTAGCACCATCTCTCTAGGCATACGCCGACGGCCTCTACAAAGTGATTCGACAATCTCCATATTGGAGTTGAAAGAACACAAGGGGGTCGTAATGAAACGGACATTCAATCGTCTAACTTGGGCAGTCCTGTTGGCAATGATGCTAGTGAGCATTTCAGCCTCCAATGTACTGGTTGCTGCCGAGCCTGACAAGATTAACCCGTTCGATATGGGTGATGCCTACCTTCAGGAGAATCTCCTAACCCTTGCAGAGAATGCCAGCGATTCCGAGACCTTGACCCTGTGGACTCCAGATGGCAGTCAGTCAATGCAAGTAAACCCTTACGGGTGTAAAGGCAAGACTCATAACCCTCATGCATCCAGACACGCTGGGTACAGGAAGGTCAACGTCGAGGCTAGGTCAACGTGCGACGTGAATATGACAAAGATTTACGTTAGCACCCAGCTCTACAAGCTGTATTGCGACTGGCTTCTGATTTGCTGGTATGAGATATATGGGCCACTTGGCAAGCGAACAGAGTATGGAAAGAAAAAGGCAGAGACGAGCTCTGCTGGTGGTCCTTGCATAACTGGATTTTACAAGGGAGCCAGCCTGCATACTGCATACGATAACAGCGAAAGAGTGTACTTCGCCTTCACCAGCAAGACTAACTACGTCACAGGTTGTCAGAACTGACAAGAGGCTAAGACAATGGAAGGAAGATGGGAGCTAGAGTGTATGGAACCAGTGGAAGACGTCTCCGTAGCAGACTGGATTAAGAAAGGTCTGCGGCCTTATACTCCTCTAGGAGTGAAGGTCGGGGAACTCGTGCCAGAAGGATTTGAAGCCTATGCTCGCATCTTCCATCCAGCCTACAGGCCAACTGAGGCCCCAGGCGTAGATGAACGAATTGCTTGGGCTACTATAGCAGGGTGGACAGGTCGCACTGTCCACCCTGCTATGCAGTTTCATCGAATAGCCCAGCTGCCAGATGATACCTTCTATAATCAAAACCCAGAGTGGGGTAGCTCCCCTCACAGAGGCGAACTTGACACAGAGGAATGCCTAGCTCTGATTAAGACCCTCTCAGGTATGACCTCCACTCCTGACAGATGTTATTTCTGTCTTTGGGATGGACGTGCCGGGCAAGATGAACACCATAGAGGACAGCCAAAGTTAACTTTGTCAGATATATGGAGTTACTGGCTGTTTCAAGGTCCGATTCACAGTGCACTGGGCGCACTGAGAGACGACACTCTATCTGCTAACCTCTGGTGGCCTGAGGATCGGGCGTGGTGTGTTACAACACACGTTGACTTCACTGAAACCTATGTAGGAGGTTCACAGGCTTGCATAGACCGAATACTTAGATTCTCCCTTATCCACAACTCATCAGTGAGGTCTTGTGTACTAGAGGCAGTACAAGTTGCCCTAGACACCCGCATTGACGACAGAGGCGATAATATCAATCCACCAGTAGCTTAGAACCATACAGAGGAAGCACAAGTGCAGGGAGAATGCTGAGGGAGCAGGTGTCAGCGTTAGATTTGGTTTAGCTCAGAACTTTGTAGAGTACCTCAGCCTCTAACCTGAACTAGGAGCAGAGTAGTTGCCCTGTGTCCTTGTGTGCAATTTGTGTATTTAGGTATGTAACTCCCACTCTATTTCTTCCGGGTACAGAACGCGCTCGTCCCCGTCATCAAATGCTATTGAAACATTACCGTCTTCGGTGATCCACATTACGTAGCCGCTGTCACCAAGATGAGTCTGAACAGGTCGGGCAGAATAGCCTTTTGCGCACCAGAGCTCCAGTTCGTTGGGGTCCTCTGGAGCGTCCGGCTCGGGCTTGATGCAACGTATCATTCTTACCCGTAGGCCCTCGCCTCTATGGGAATGATAATTGTTTACAACCACTGATTTGATCCTTTTGTTATTGTGAAGTTTGCACAGTCTGCACCGCTCTACCCCTTAGAACTGCCTCTCATTCACATCAGCATGGCCCTCATGGGCTGCAGCGTGCGGCTAAAGGGGTTCAGGACAAGCCCCAACTCCTCCAAGGTCACGACCCCAAGCAGCCCTTCGTCACCCGGCTCCCCCAGGATGACCGGCGTGTGGCCCTCGCCCTGCGGCAGCGACACGTGGCACTCCGACACACGCCGCACCATGGTGGTGCCGTCCGCCAGGATGAAGTCCATCGTGCGCTTTGGCACAAGCTCAAGGGCCAGCCATACATTCTCCGGCAGCAGTGTGTACGTGGCCCCGCTATCGACCATGAGCCGGACACCCGCCTGCCTGCCGTTGGGGCCCGTTGCCACTGTGTCCACGTATGTGATACCCATGCCTGTCACCTTTCAGAACTGCCGCAGGAAGCGCAGGTCGTTGCTGTAGAAGAGGCGTATATCGTCTATTCCGTACTTGAGCATGGCAATGCGTTCCGGCCCCATGCCAAAGGCAAAGCCTGTGTACTTGGAAGAGTCGTATCCCACGCCCTCCAGCACCTTGGGGTTCACCATCCCAGCGCCCAGGATCTCGATCCAGCCCGTGCCCTTGCAGACGTTACAGCCCCGGCCCTTGCACACAAAGCAGTCGATGGACATCTCCGCGCCCGGCTCCACGAATGGGAAGTAGTCCACGCGGAACCGCACCTTTCGTTCGCTGCCAAAGACCAGGCGGGCAAACTCGTACAGAGTGCCCTTCATGTCGGCGAAGGTGATGCCCTCGTCCACGGCCAGGCCCTCTATCTGGTAGAAGTGCCATTCGTGGGTGGCGTCCGTCGCCTCGTAGCGATAGCACTTGCCGGGCACAACAACCCTTATCGGGGGCTGGCTGCTCTCCATAGTGCGTATCTGCATAGGTGAAGTGTGGGTGCGTAGCAGCATGGGCCGCTCGCCACTCTCGTCCTGGTAGTCGATCCAGAGGGTGTCCCACATATCCCGCGCGGGATGGTCCTTGGGGATATTGAGCATCTCGAAGTTGTAGCGGTCCCACTCGACCTCCGGGCCTTCCACAATCTGGAATCCCATGGAGACGAAAGCGTCGCAGATCTCACGGACCATCTGCGTAGTGGGATGGAGGCGTCCCACTGGCAGGGTCCTGCCCGGCAGGGTAACGTCGATTCTCCCCTGCTCCGCCATAGCTTTCAGCTGGGCAGTCTTAACCGACTCTTCCGCTCCGGCCAGTCGCTCCTCAAGGACGTCCTTTACCTTGTTGGCCGCCGCGCCTACAGTCCTGCGCTCCTCCGGAGCAATGGATGACAGACCCCGGAGCACCTGGGTGAGCTCGCCCCTGCGACCGAGAAAGGCAACACGCCATTGCTCCAAAGCCTCGGAAGATGCGGACTCCTCCAGCTCCTTTAGGGCCCTGGCTTGCAGTTCATCCAGATTCTTCAGCAGTGCATCGGTGGTCATAACGTGGGTCCTCAGCCAAGCTGAGCGGTAACATTATAGGTAGGGTGATTTGGTGGGTCAAGGAGACGCAGGTTGCGCAGGCTCGCTATCGAAAGCTCAGAAACGAGTCGCTTAGCCCATTGCACTAGGCGCTTGATATGGTATACTTCCATCGCTGTGCCGAAACGGTCTGCTTGCGGCGCGGCATTAACAATTTAAGAGTTTTGGCGTGGGTGCCCGAAAGGGCTTAGCAGAGGAAGCCGGTGAGAGGCCGGCGCTGTCCCGCAACTGTATGCCGGATGACACGCATATCCGGCGAGCCAGGTCCACTGCCCCCGCCAATGTCGCACGGCCTTCGAGGAAAGGCGCAGGCATAGGCACACCCGCCAAACATACCTGCCCGCCCTAGGCGGGTTTTTTGTTGCCATCGACCTGCTCCTCCTCTCCGGCGTGCGCGCTCTTTGCACACCTTAAGGGGAAAAACAGAGAGGAGGTAGCACATGAGCTACATAGCAGGAGCATCCTACCGGGCACGAAGGCAATGGGCAGAGATTCCGGTCCAGATCCTTGGGCGGGAACTGGTCCTCCCGGCCGCCTTCATTCTGGCCATCCTGGCATCCAACTTCGCGCTGGCGTCACAGCCCAACGTCAAGCTCTTCGACCTGATGGTCTTCACGGCCGGGTTTACCCTGGGCTTCCGGCGCGGGGCGCTGGTGGCCGCGGGCGCTTGGTTGGCCTACGGGACGTTCAACCCTTGGGGCGCCGCCGGCCCTCTTCTGCTGGCCACGCTGATGATATCGGAGTGCATGTACGCGCTTGCAGGCGCTGCTATGCGCTTGCTGGTCTCTCCCAAGCATCTGTCTATAATACCGGGACGATGGAGCATTCTCCTGGCCGCCGCTGCCCTGGCGACCACCCTCGCTTACGATGCACTGAGCAACGCTTACACGGGCATAGTCTGGGCACAGATGACCGGGGGCTTCGAGTACAAGCGATGGATCTTGATCGCCCTCTTCAACCCGGGCGCGCTGCTCTTCTCTGCCTACCACGTAGGCAGCAACATCATCTTCTTCGCGCTGATCGGGCCTGCGCTGGTCAAGGGCGTCGAGAGAGCGAAGAGGGCGCTTCCCTGGGAAAAGGAGCGATGAAGACTCGCCGGCTCGCCTTAGTCGTACTATTGGCGCTTTTCGCCGTATCCGCGGTGGTCGTGGGGTGCACCCAGGAGGGTTCCCCATCGGCCACCCCAGTCCCGATCCCAACCATCCAGGTCAGTCTGCTGATTCACGTCAGCGAAGAAGACGTGCGATGGTTCCGGGACTTTGAGGTAGCCAAGGGTACCAACGCCTACGAGCTTACAGAGCAGGCTACCGAGGGCGAGCTGGAGTCGACCCACTACGCGGCCTTCTTCTCCCACTGGGTGGAGTCCATAATGGATGTGCCCAACGAAGCCCCCAACTACTGGCTTATATTCCAGTGGAACGGGTCGACGGAGCAGTGGGAGCCTCTGCCAGTTGGCTCGGACCTGTTCTCGTTGAAGGACGGCCACGTGCTGGCGTGGTCTTATACCGATACGAGCCTGGACCCCCAGCCAGTCCCGTCTGTGACGCCCTGAAGAAAGAGCAAGCCAGTCAGCCCGCTCATGGTGAGCTTAGTCGAACAATTTGAGCGGGCTGGACTGCGACCCTGGTTCTCCCGCTCACCCACTTCCCTTCGACTTAGCTCAGGATAAACTTCAGGCTCGGTGTGAACGGGGAAGTGTTTCCTTTCCAGACAGGCATCGCCGTTCCGTTTAGCGTAACGCGCCCAAATGAGCTATCATTAGGAGCGCGAATCAAGAGACTGCTCCAACGGATAGCTATATGAGCGCTTTAGCACCTCCTTCACAATACAGCTACTGGGTTATCCCCGGACGCTTCGCCGCGGGTGAGTACCCGGGGGCCAAGGACCCGGCTGAAGCCGCGCCCAAAGTGGAAGCGCTGCTCAAATCCGGTATCAACCACTTCATAGACCTGACGGGGCTGAACATGCGCGGGCAGCCTGACAACCTGACACCCTACTCCGACATTGCGCAGGAGCAGGCACACCGCCTTGGGCTGAGCGTCGATTGGGAGCAACATACGATTGTTGACGGCAGCATCCCCGCCTCCCCATGGCACATGGCCCGTATCATCGACGCCATAGACGACGCGCTGTCCGAGGGCAAAACCATCTACTTGCACTGCCTGGGCGGAGTGGGACGTACCGGCACAGTGGTCGGGTGCTGGCTAGTGAGGCATGGGCACACCGGGGACGAGGCCCTCCACCGCATATCCGAGTTGTGGAGCGAAACCGGATTGGCCGCGAAACACCACCACGGCTCGCCGGAGACACGCGAACAGCGAGAGTATGTGCGCGGCTGGACAGAGACGTCGGATAAATCGGGCTCAGATTCGGGCCATGCCTGAGAACGCACGCAGCATCGCCAAACCCATTCGTCCAGGCTTTACCTATGAGGGCATCCGGCGGCAGGCACATCTGGTTCATGGGAAGTTCTACGATTTAGCTGCTTACTCATGCGCGTGTCCTGATGGATAGCACCGTAAAGGCTCAGCGTAAAGGCTCAGTAGGATTTAGACGAAGGTGGAAGGCTTATGGAACTATTAGTCGTTGAGGCGTCTCTCGAGCAGAAGCCGGTGTTGCATCGTCTAATGCAGCTGTATCTTCACGACTCCTCTGAATTCACCGGCGATGACGCCAATCAGGAGGGAGTGTTCACGTACCGGTATTTCGATGAGTATTGGCGTGAGCCGGACAGATTCCCGTTCCTGATCTACTGCGGCGCCAACCTTGCCGGATTCGTACTCGTCAACTCCTACACTGTGGTCCTGGAGCAAGGTGCGGGAAGTTCGATAGCCGAGTTCTTTGTCATGCGCAAATACCGGAGACAGGGAGTCGGCAGACGGGCCGCCTTCTACACTTTTGACAGATTCCCGGGGCTATGGGAAGTCCGCGAGAATAGCGATAACTTTGCCGGTCAGCAGTTCTGGAAGACTATCATCGCAGAATACACCGGAGGAGAGTACTCGGAGACAGTCCTGAATACGCCTAGCTGGATTGGCCCTATCCAGACATTTGATAACTCGCGTAGGGTCTAAGGAGATCCACTGTCTTCGTCAGGTCAAGAACTTTCATCGGTTGGTTGTGCTAACAGTTGTATGGTATTCTCCGTTGACAGCCCACCAACCGGCCACTTAGCTTGCGAAATGGAGAGATTATGGAAGAAAAGCACATTGTCGCCTTCGGAGGAGCCAGACCGGTCGGGGCCGGAATGCACCCGCTTTATCACTACGTCCTGTCCCTAGTCGGAAAGAGCCGGCCGAAGATATGCTGCATTCCAACCGCTACCGGAGATGCCCCAGCCAACCTCCTGCGATTCTATAGCAACTTCCCGGCCTCTCTCTGTGAGCCCTCTCATCTAGCGCTATTCGGACGTACCGTGCGTGACATTCGAGAGTATCTCCTCAGCCAGGATGTCATCTTCGTATTGGGGGGCAACACAGCAAATTTGCTGGCCGTGTGGCGTGTCCACGGCGTTGACCTGGCATTGAAAGAAGCCTGGGAAGCCGGTGTCGTGCTGTGCGGAGGGAGTGCAGGTTCCCTCTGCTGGTTTGAGTGCGGGACCACTGATTCCTTCGACCTGAACGAGCTAAAGCCTCTGCACGACGGATTGGGATTCCTCCCAGGCTCCCACTGTCCCCACTACGATGGCGAAGCGCAGCGTCGCCCTCTCTACCACAGCCTCGTTTCAGAGGGCTTCCCACCCGGATATGCGATTGACGATGATGCTGCGATCCACTTCATAGGGACCGATGTGTCCGAAGTGGTCAGCGGCAGGGCTGGTGCAACGGCGTACCGCGTCGAGCTGATGGATGGGCAGGTAGTAGAGACTCCTCTGAAAGCGCAACCAATCAACTGAGTCCTCCAGTGGATTTGTTCTCAGATTCCCGAAAGGTAGTCAACCTCGGTGACGACGCCGACACCACCGGCGCAATCTACGGGCAGATCGCCGGCGCGTACTACGGGGTGGAGGCGATACCTTCGGAGTGGCGGGAGCAGCTCACGATGAGAGCGGAGATTGAGGGTATGGCGGATAGGCTTTATGACATGGCTGGTCTGTCTTAGCCATAACCCCCGCAATATACCAGCCCGCTCATGGTGAGCCTGTCGAACCATTTGAGCGGGTGAATTGCGTCCGTTTACGTTCCCGCTCACGCACTTCGACAGGCTCAGTGTGAGCGGGAAAACTCCTCTGCACTGGGCAATGTGTACCGCTATATCAGAGTTGTCCCAGCTTACGATTAACTATTGCGGGTGATTCGTACCCATCATCTATGGGTAGATTATTCTGATGGGCAGCCTGTACCGCAAGTTGATCGCACCGCTCGTTCTCTGGATTGCCGGCATGTCCGCGTACCCAGCGAAACTCCACATCGTGTTGTTCACACAGAGCCAAAAGCTGTGCCCACAGATCCGGGTTGATCGCCTGCTCCTTCTTGTTCCGCATCCAGCCGTTGGCCTGCCAACGCTTGGCCCAACCCTTTTCAACAGCGTCGACCACATACCTGGAGTCGCTGTAGAGCGTAACGCGGCAGCTTTCCTTTAGGGCTTCAAGACTCTTTATCGGGCCAATCAACTCCATACGGTTGTTGGTTGTACGACGGTAGCCACCGCTAAGCTCCCGGCGGTGGTCGCCATATTCCAGCACTGCTCCATAACCGCCGGGGCCTGGATTGCCAGTACATGCGCCGTCTGTGTGTACGGTGATGTGTCTTTTGGATGTCATCAGGCGAGAGCCGCTATGACAGAATCAGCACTGAGTTCATACCCTGCTTCTCGGAGCCGTTTACATAACTTAGGAACCGTATCTCTGACATGGGAATTGAAGGGTATGTGGATAATACCGCTGGCGTCTGAAGGCACCACTACATCGCCTTTTCTGAGTATAGCAACCCTCTGCCTCCCAAAAGCGGCGATTAGCATCCCCATTTCCAAGACTACGTTTTGCCTTGCGCGAGGTTCTGCGTTCTTAGGGTCACTCCCCTGTTCATAACCCATATCGTCAGGAGTAAGCAATACAATACCCAAGCAGTTGCCAGCCGCTTGAGAAAATATCTCAGTCTCGAGTGCTTCAATAATCGTTTGACCACCGCCGCTAGTATTTCCAAGAACAAAAGGTTCAAGGTTCAAAATATGTAGGACAAGTCGAAGTTGTTCGCGTGCGTCGACATCGTGCCCGTAGACTACAAACACTCTCCTAGAGGCTACACTGGTCGACGGAAGGATGGACTCAGCAGTCGATGATGAGTCAGTAGGTGAAGGATTCGCATCGCTAGAAGTGGAAACTGCAGACACTATGTCAGCTAATTTCACAAGACTTGAAATAGCATTCTCAAGTTTATTGCTGACATCTGGCGGGCCTTGGAATTGGATTGTTCCGGTAGATGGCCACCAATTCAGAACTGCACCATTGTTACTGCGAAATATTTTCTTGCCGTTTTCATCTGTCCATTGTCCTGAATAATTCAGTTTTGAAACAAGGCCTTGCAAGTCGGCGAACTCGCCATGATACTTTTCCATCCTAGTCTCCTCAAAGACCCTTCTGACTAAACTATGGTTAGATAAATTATACTCTCGTGGGTCTCTGATGTCTCACTCTTGTGAAGCAAGCAAGGTCGTGTTGGCCTATTGCCCCCGGCTCTGCCTCCCCGCCATTGACCTTGCGCCCTATCCGTCATAATATATCCCGCGTTGCCATAGCGATTTCCGTTACTCAAAACCCAATGACACAGCAAAACGAATCGCCGTCAGCCGAGCTTAAGCGCACCGCCCTTTTCCAGGAGCACGCCTCCGCCGGCGGGCGCTTGGTGCCATTCGCTGGCTGGGAGATGCCCATCCAGTACACCGGCATCCTCTCGGAGGCCAGAGACGTGCGCTCCAAGGCGGGAATCTTCGACGTGTCCCACATGGGGCGGCTGGAGATAACCGGCGCGGACTCGCCCCGGTTCTTTCACCGGCTGTTGACCGCGGACGTGGTCAACATGCCCTTGGGCCGCGCCCGCTACACCCTGGTCTGCAACGAGCAGGGTGGCATCATTGACGACACCATTCTCTACCGCATGGGCGAGGAGCGGTTCATTTTCATCGTCAACGCCTCCAACGCGGACACCGTCCTGGACTGGCTGAATCGATGGCGCAATGAGTGGGCGATGGACGTCGACATCAACGTCCGCACCCAAGAGACGGCCCTTATTGCCCTTCAAGGCCCCTTGGCCCAGAGCATCCTTCAGCCGATGTGCTCAGTAGACCCATCCTCCATCAGGCCGTTCCGCGCCGTGGAGAGCCAGGTATCCGGGTTCGCGGCCGTCGTCTGCCGTACGGGTTACACCGGCGAGGATGGCTTCGAGGTCATCGTTTCGGCGGAGAACGCGCCGTCGCTCTGGCGCAGCTTCGCGGACGGAGGCGCGACGCCGTGCGGTTTGGGAGCCAGGGACGTGCTGCGCCTGGAGGCCGGCCTGCTGCTTCACGGGTCGGACATGGACGCCACGCTGACGCCTCTGGAGGCGGGGCTGGAACGCTTCGTAAGCTGGGACAAGGGCGATTTCATCGGCCTGACAGCCCTTCAGGCTATTGCCAATCGCGGGCTGACAAGGACGTTGGTCGGCTTTCGCCTTATCGAGAAGGGAATACCCCGCCACGGCTACGCAATGCTGAGCGGTGAGGATACTATAGGAGAAGTCACCAGCGGCACCCACTCCCCTACCCTTGACATAGGTATAGGATTGGGCTATGTTTCCATGGAACATTCAAATCCCGGTACCGGGATCGCTATAGACATCCGGGGCAGGCGGACGGAGGCGGAGGTGGTCGCAATTCCTTTTTACACCAGGAAGAGATAGTATGTATCCGACTGACCGAAAATACTCGAGGGATCACGAGTGGGCCAAGGCCGAGGATGACGGCAGCGTGTTGCTGGGGATAACCTACTACGCCCAGGAGCACCTTGGAGACATCGTCTTCTTCGAGCTTCCCCAGGTTGGAACTGTGTTGAGCCAGATGCAGAAGCTGGGAGAGGTGGAGTCGGTGAAGTCCGTCTCCGACATCTTCAGCCCCATCTCGGGCGAGGTTGTGGAGGTAAACCAGGAGGCGATGGACAGCCCGGAAGTGGTAAACGAGGACCCATACGAAAAAGGCTGGCTTGTCAGAGTCAGTCCAGCCAGACCCGCCGAGTTGGACGACCTCATGTCGGCCTCAGACTACGAATCATTCCTGGAATCCCTGGAAGAGTAGCCCATGGACCGGGGAAACTCCTCCTCTCCCTATATCCCCAACACCGACGCCGACCGGCTGGCCATGCTCCAAGCCACAGGCGTCGACTCCACCGAAGACCTGTTCAAGGATATTCCGGTGGACTACGTACGCCCGTCGTTGAACATCCCGGCGCCTCTCTCGGAGCTGGAACTTCGGAGGGAGCTTCAGGCGCTCTCAGACCTCAACATGAACACCGGCAGCACGCCCTCCTTCCTGGGAGGCGGAGCGTACCACCACTTCATTCCGGCAGCTGTGAGCCACATAGCCTCCAGGGGCGAACTTGCCACATCCTACACTCCCTACCAACCGGAGGTGGCCCAGGGCACCCTGCAGATCACATACGAGTTCCAGTCGCTGGTGAGCCAAATCATGGGTATGGATGTGGCCAACGCCGGCATGTACGAAGGCGCTACTGCCCTGGCCGAGGCTGCACTGATGGCCTGCCGGATCACCAGCAAGGAGCGGATTGCTGTCCTGGACACCGTCTCGCCCGCGAATCTGTCGGTCATCAAGACCTACACCGAACCCCAGGGGCTGGACGTGTATCTCACCAGTCCCGGCAGCCTGGACATACGAGAGGGCACGGCGTGCCTGGTCACGCAGAACCCTAACTTTTACGGCTACCTGGAAGAGATGGAACACCTGGAGAAGTCCGCCCACGATGAGGGCGCTCTGCTGGTGGTGTCGACCGACCCGGTGTTCCTGGGTATGTTCCACTCCCCCGGCGATTACGGAGCGGACATAGCAGTGGCGGAGGGTCAGCCGCTGGGCGTGGCCCTGAGCTACGGCGGCCCCTACGTGGGCCTCTTCACCTGCAGATCCCAGTTCCTGAGACAGATGCCAGGCAGGATTGTGGGCAGAACCGTCGACACCCAGGGAAGGACGGGATACGTCCTGACGCTCCAGACCAGAGAGCAGCACATCCGGCGGGAGCGCGCCACCTCCAACATCTGCACCAGCGAAGCGCTAGTGGGAACAATGGTAGCGGCCTACCTGGCGTGCATGGGAAAAGCTGGGCTGCGCCACATTGCCGAGCTCACCTATCACAAGGCCCACTACACCGCGACCCTGATAGACCGGATCCTCGGATACAGCCTGCCTCTCAACGGCACGTTCTTTCAGGAGTTTGTTGTTCGGTGCCCCATCCCTCCCTCGGAGGTGAACGCCCGCCTGCTTGAGCGGGGCATCATCGGAGGACTGGACGTCAGCGACCGCATCCCAAACGGGTTACTACTGTGCGTCACGGAGATGAACACCAGAGAAGAGATAGAGGCTCTGGCGAAGGCGCTGGAAGACATCGCCTCGTCCTGAGCCGAGAGATTTAAAACCTCACCCAATTTAAGAAACCTTTGAAGAAGTTGAACGTCAATTCTCAACCCCGTCATTCCTGCGAAAGCAGGAATCTAAAGGTGTGGGACTGTAGGTCCCTGCTTTCGCAGGGACGACGGTCTTCCAAGGGTTTCTTGGAATGAGAGGAATCAATGGACAGCCAGGAGCGTGACCGACGCCTGCTGATGGACCGGAGCGTGGCCGGCAGGATGGGCGCATCGCTGCCCCCCTTGGACGTGCCGGAGCAGCCCCTGCCATCCAAAGAACTGCTGCGGGAGGAGCTTGACCTGCCGGAGGTGAGCGAGGGCGAGGTGGTCCGATACTTCACCACCCTGAGCCAGATGAACTTCTCCGTGGACACCAACTACTATCCACTGGGGAGCTGTACTATGAAGTACAACCCCAAGATAAACGATGAAGCAGCCCGAATGCCCGGGTTTTCCCAGATTCATCCCCTTCAGCCCGAAGAGACGGTCCAGGGAGCGCTGAAGATCGCCTACCTGCTTCAGGGCTACATCTCGGAGATTACGGGGATGGAGGCGACCAGCCTTGCGACCCTCGCAGGCGCTCAGGGCGAACTGGGCGGAATGCTGATGATACGCGCATACCACCTCTCCCGCGGGGAGGGGCATCGCAAGACCGTCCTGGTCCCGGACAGCGCCCACGGCACCAATCCGGCCTCGGCGACCATGTGCGGCTTCCGCGTCCAGAGCGTGCCCAGAGACAGCAGCGGCAACATGGACATGACCGCTCTTAAAGAGGCCTGCAACTCCGACCTGGCGGGTTTGATGCTCACGCTCCCCAGCACCCTGGGTCTGTTCGACAGCAACATCCTGGAGATATTACGGGCCATTCACGAAGCCGGCGGGCTGGTGTACGGCGACGGCGCCAACATGAACGCCCTTCTGGGGCAAGCAAAGATCGGCGAGCTGGGCATGGACGTGCTCCACCTAAACCTCCACAAGACCTTCAGCACCCCCCACGGAGGCGGAGGCCCGGGAGCCGGGCCTGTGTCCGCCGGGCCGCGACTGGCCCCATTCCTGCCTTCGCCGGTAGTGGAGCGCTACCTCGACGACAACGGAGAGGAGAAGTTCCGCCTGGGGTCGCCCGAGCAGACCGTCGGGAAGACGGCCGCCTTCCACGGGAACTTCGGGGTGCTTGTGAGGGCCTACACATACATTCGCAGCATGGGCGCTTCCGGCCTGCGTGAGATAAGCGAGAACGCGGTCATCAACGCCAACTACATCCTCAGCCAGCTGAAAGACTACTACCACCTGCCATTCGACCGGACGTGTATGCACGAGGTGGTCTTCTCAGCTCGAAGGCAGAAGGCCAAGGGCGTGAGCGCGCTGGACATCGCCAAGCGTCTCATCGACCACGGCATTCATCCACCCACGATGTACTTCCCTCTGGTTGTGGACGAGGCTCTGATGATCGAGCCGACGGAGTGCGAGAGCAAGGAGACGCTGGAGTACTTCATTGAGGTGATGAAGAGCATTGCCCGCGAGGTGGATGAAGACCCCGAGGTTGTAAAGAGCGCGCCGCACTACACGCCAAACAGCCGCCTTGACGAGGCCCGAGCCGCCAGAAGGCCGGACCTGGGTTGGAAGAGAGCGTCGGCGGACGACTCGTAGGCGGCTTTGTCCCCACATAAGCGAAGAGCGGGGTTGTCTTACCCTTTACTTGACAGCGAGCCTTCAAGGAACTCAAACCCTGCGATGGCGCAGGCGGCGTAACGATAAACGTGTAATTTATCTGAAGGTCCCCTGACTTGCGCATTAACCCAAAATATAGTATGGTTCGCTCGTTCTGAAGGATCTGTTTCCAGGCTGAAGGATCTGTTTCCAGGTGGTTTTCACATGAGAAGCGGTGTAGACAACACGAAAACGCCAGATACTCGCCGAATTTCGGCTGCCGTCTCACTTGCAGTAGCCATTCTCCTCAGCGCCCTCCTGGTGGCTGTAGCAGCGGCGCAGACCCCCACCCCGGAGCCTGTTCCGACACCTCCGCCGCAGGATGAGACCCATTCCACCGGCGGTGAGAAGGCTGAGGCTACCAGGCATGAGAGCCAATCTCGTACAACGCCCAGGAACAATGAGGAGGAATGTGAGATAGACCCAAGTTTATGCCCCGACTGGCCTCCACCTACTCCCACCTCTACGCCCAGACCCACATCTACCTACTGCTGGCCTCCGTACCGTTGCACCTACCCCACGCCCACACCCACGAATACGCCTATCCCGACGCCAACCAACACACCCACGCCTACACCCACTCCCACGAATACGCCCACGCCGACTCCCACCAACACGCCCACGCCCACACCCACGAATACGCCTACGCCGACTCCCACCAACACGCCCACACCCACACCCACGAATACGCCTACGCCGACTCCTACCAACACGCCCGCGCCCATCTCCCGGCCCGTACCACCTCCGCAGCCTGTACCGCCGGGGCAGGTACTGACCCCAACTGTGGCCTCCAGCAACGGGGGCCTCACCGTCAGTTGGGCTGCGCCCTCCAACCGAGGCATTCCGCCGGTTATCGCTTACTACAGAGTGCAGCACAAGCAGGCGGCTGCTTCCACTTGGCCCACGGCGTTTTCCACGGCAAACGGCACGAGCAAGACGCTCTCCAGTCTGACCAACAGCACGTCGTATGACGTGCGAGTGAGGGCGTGCAACTCCTCCGGATGCGGCGACTGGTCTTTATCCCAGAGCGGCACGCCCGCCGCGAATCCCAGCGCGCTGCCGGCGACTCCGACGGGACTGCGTGCCAACGGAGACCTCGATACCAGTGGCAACGTCGCGGTGAGATGGGACACAGCTAGCAGAGCCACGGGCTACGGATTGCGCTACGCAGAGGAGATTTGTGTCAAAAGCAGCAGCGGCTCGGCCACGTGCAGTCCCAGGCTGCCCTGGGCCACCAACGGCGTCACCGTCACGGGGACAACCGCGACCGTTATACTACCATCCTCCAGCGTTGTCTACCGCATCCAGGTCCAGGCGACTAATACTACAGGAGCGTCCGGTTGGTCGGATATTGCCTTTGTCTACCCAACCAATAGCCCGCCAGGCCACAGGATCCTGATTGCGACGGCTCCTCTCTACGGCTACCAGCCCAGTAACGCGCAGGGCAGTCACGAGTTTCGCTATGTGATATGCGAGAACACAATTCCCTCCGCCATCTCTTCAACCGCCGTAGCGGATATCACGGCCGCGGTAGAGACGTGGGAAACGACGGTGAAATGGAAGGATGCGAACGGCAACAATATCATCAAAGCGGAGAAATACGCTCTACCCACCGGTCAGACGTGTGCAAGCCCTCCAACCGTGCTAATACGTTGGTCGCAATCTCACAATCAGGTGATGTTCGCCTCGAACTTTACCATGATACGCGCTGGTTGTCTTGGCCCCCCTACGGGATGTTGGCGTTCGGTTACATGGCAGGATTCCACTCTAACCGCGTATGGGTCGCCGCTATCCGAGATAAAGAAGGGGTCGATTCTGCTAAAGACCTCCCATGGAACGGGCTGGAACGCTAAGAACGGCAACGCCTGCTCATACCTGCACCGGACGGTGGTGCATGAAACGGGGCACTCTTTTGGCGTTGGCCGACCGTTGAACCAGCATCCAACCAATACAATGCATTCCGTCATGAGTTATAAGGATACGACTAGGTATTGCGAGCCGCAGGCCTACGACGTAGTGGCCGTGACGGCGAACTACCAGTCCAGGTGAGGAGGACGAAGGTGTACCCTCGCGTTATGACAATCATAGCTCTGCTCGCAGCGCTTATCCTGATAGCCGCCTGTGAGGGCGAACCCACGCCGTCACCGTACACCGGATACCTGACGGAGGAGATACCCCCCTGCACGCCAATAGCCGGCTCCTCCGTGGACCCTTGTGAGCCCGGTAGCTCAGAGCTTACAGGGGGCGGATTCGCAGGAGCCTCCGAGGACCTCGGTGAAAAGCCTCAGAATGTGGCAAGCTCTCTGACCCTCGATTTCGTTACTGCCTTTGTGCCCCATGTCGTGCTACGAGGCACGTACATTCCGGGAACTGTGCGTTGCACTTCAGAAATTCCGTACAGGTTACCGTCTTACGTGAGTTCGGATGAATCCATGGGTTGGGAAGTGAATTCTTTTCAAATCAGTTGCTACGCCGACGTGCGCGTGAATGGCTATATAATGGGCAGCGGACCTCCTCAATTGACGGCGCTAGTATGGTTCTATACCTATTGGCGCGGCGACTATACGGAAGACGCTGATAGCG
Organism: Dehalococcoidia bacterium; assembly: GCA_965261605.1. Classification (GTDB taxonomy): domain Bacteria; phylum Chloroflexota; class Dehalococcoidia; order Lucifugimonadales; family UBA2985; genus DAOUJW01. Next base: position 716,973 of record OZ253466.1, read on the forward strand.
CCGAGGTTAAGGAGAATATAGAAAGACTGAGGAAGCATTACGAAACCCTGATTCCTAGAGATGGGATCTATGGAGTGGGTAACGTAAAGGGTACTGGCGGGACTGAACCCGGCGGAGTAGCCGGCAGAGAGATGATCCTATTTATAGGCCCAACATTCGACCACTCATCAGAAGCGTGGCAGGTCTACGAGACTTGGGACGTGCAAAGGCGGGAGGATGGCACAGTGGTTGCCGTCCATCCTCACAGAGATGCTTGGAAGGAACTCAGACCAGATGAGTACCGGGAGCATCTGTCCGTGCTTGAGGTGGAATTGCCAGGCCTCAAGCAGGAGGTAACGGCGGCGCATCAGACCCGCGTGAGCGAGTACGGCGGACGCATAGGCGCGGATACGAACCTGCCGCTGCTCATCTCAGACGTTCATGGCCTGGATGAGTTCATGACGAACACCGGCGCCTATGACCACCCCGAAGGCACACCCCTTCCGCCGCCGCCCGTCCCCGGCGAGGGCGACCCCGTGCCGAACATCGGCGTAGACGACTCCACGCCGGAGTCAACGCCTGCAGGCCCAGGTGAGGACTCCACCTCCACGCCGGCTGCGGTTCCCTAGGCGAGCGGCGCAAGACGGACACTCGTTACGGCATTCGCCATTGCGTCATTGAGGCGCGCGGGGTAGACTATCTGGTGCAGCCAAGTTTGGACTCAGGAGGCAGATATGACAGCAGAAGTAGGAGACAAGGCGCCGGACTTTACTCTCCGCTCCCACGCCGGGGAGGATGTTACGCTGAGCCAGTACCAGGGAGAGAAGACCGTAGTGATCCAGACCCATCTCTTGTCCTTTACAGGCGGTTGAACTCACCAGTGTTCCGGGTTCCGGATCGAAAATCGAAAGTTTGAGGAGAAGGGCGCGCAGATCCTGGGGATGAGCGTAGACAGCGCACCAACGCAGAGGGCTTTCGCCTCCGGCTTGGGCAACATCCCGTACCCGCTCTTGGCCGACTTCAATCCCAAGGGCCACGTGTTCGACCTATTCGGCATTTATGATGAGGAGCGAGGCGTCGGTAAGCGGGCGGTTATCATCATCGACAAGGAAGGCGTAATCCGGTACAAGCGCGTATACGACCGCGGCCTGCCTGACCCCCAGGAGATCCTGGACGAGTTGGACAAGCTGTAGAGGGATACCGACTTAGGAAGATGCAGAGGCAGCGCCGCCCTCGTAAGTGGCGCTGCCTCTTGATGTAGTCTTGAACTCCATGTTTGGTGCAAATCCGTAATGCAGAGACAGCACTTTGCCGATGGCGACCTCGCCCTTCTGGTAGACAGGCGCGGGCGCCGCTATATGCTCACGCTGTCATCGGAGAAGAGCTTTCACACCCATATGGGCGTGGTGCCCCACGCGGACATAATTGGGCAGGAAGCGGGTTGCAGAGTCAAGACGTCCAGCGGCCACATCCTGCTGGCCTTCCGTCCCACTCTGGGAGACTACATCTTGGAGATGCCCCATCCCTCCCAGGTGGTATACCCCAAGGACCTCGGCGCGATAATCATGCACGGGGACATTTTCCCGGGCGCAAGAGTGCTTGAGGCGGGGATCGGGTCCGGCGCGCTGACCCTTGCCCTTCTCAGGGCAGTGGGCAACGAGGGAAGGGTCGTCTCCTACGAAGTGAGGCAGGACATGGTCGACAAAGCCAGGGCGAACATCAATGCGCTCATTCCCAACCCGCACAATTTCGACATCAAGGTCAAGGACGTGTACCAGGACATAGACGAGCCTGAATTGGACCGGATAGTCCTTGACGTGCCGGAACCGTGGCACGTCGTCCCGGAGGCGGCCCGGGTCCTGGCGCCCGGCGGCATCTTTCTGAGCTACCTGCCCACCGTTCTCCAGATCCACGAGCTTCAAGCCGCCCTGGTGGACAGCCCCAACTTCGAGCTTATGGAAACCGTGGAGATTCTGGAGCGGCCCTGGTCCGTCAGCCATCGCAGCGTGAGGCCGGTGCATAGGATGGTGGCGCACACGGGATTCATAACCACCGCCCGCAAGTGCACCGCCAAGGAGACGCCGGAAGTCGAAGAAGACGCGAACGAAATCGATTGAGCCTCTGGAACCCTCGACAGGAGGTGGAGAAGTGGACAGAGAAAGCGCATGGGGTCTGGTCAAGGAATTCGCCAAGTCGGAGAGCCTGCTGAAGCACTGTCTCTCAGTGGAGGCGGTTATGCGGGCCTACGCTCGCAAGGCGGGCGAGGATGAGGAGGTGTGGGGAATAGCGGGAATGCTCCACGATTTCGATTGGGACGTCTGCCCAACTCAGGAGGAGCACCCCCAATACGGCGCCCAGATTCTGCGAGAGCGAGGCTACCCGGAGATGATAGTCAGGGCCATTCTCTCCCACGGGAACCACACGGGGATTGCCAGGGAGAGCCTCATGGAGAAGGCCCTCTTCGCGGTGGACGAGCTTTCCGGTTTCGTCACAGCGGTGGCTCTGGTCAGGCCCTCCAAGAGCCTTTCGGACACCGGGGCCAGGTCGGTGCGAAGGAAGATGAAGGACAAGGCCTTCGCCCGCAACGTCAGCCGTGACGACCTGGTGCAAGGCGCCGAAGAGCTGGGGGTCGATCTGGACGAGCTTATAGAGTTTGTGGCCGACGCCCTTAAGCCGGTAGCATCAGATTTGGGCTTGGTCGCAGAGGGGTCTTAGTCCTCTTTGCCAAAAGGCCAGAGGTGCTCAAACTGCAAGCCCAAATGAGGATAGCGGGCGGTCATAAGCTCCATATGCTTCTCGGATAGGAGCGGCGCAGGCGGAGAATACCCTCCGGCTCTTGGTCCACCTCCGCCTACAAAGCCAGCGAGGCGCAGGTCTTCGGGCAGGCCCTTGGCCTGGGCCAGCGCCTTGAAGTCGCCCATCTCACCCGGCTTGACCAGGTCCAGCATCGCCATGCGGTTCGCATCCATACGTCGCTGATCAAGCCCCATCCTGTACAGCGAGTCCAGGAGTTGCTGGAAGCCCAGGTTGTACAGGAAGCTCCGCTGGGAAACCAGCCCCAGTGTGTTCAGGCCGCACTCCTCTCCGGACGCCATCACCGAGGTGAAATCCACGTGAGCGGTGATGTCCTGCTCACCAATGTGCCTGAACGGATCGCCCGTCAGAGTGTGGCCATAGTAGCAGCGGAGGGTGCCGCGAGAGCGGAGGGGAGAGTACAGGTCCGGGGCCACGTGGCCGTAATCTATAGTGAGTACAAGGCCTCTCTTCAGGACGCGAGCCACCTCTCCGGTCCATCCGTCCATGCCCAGATTGACCTCGCCGCGGAACCCCTCAGGAAGGGCGAGGGCGAGGCCGGCAAGACGCTGCTCTATCCCGGCCGTGGACGGCTCGTCCAGCGCCTCCACAAGTTCTCCGTCTCGCAGCGTAACGTACACCTCCATCACGCGGCCGCCCTGGACAGCAAAACGATGCACGGGGAAGGCGTCCATAAGCTCGTTGGAGAGGATACAGCCCTCCACATCCCTGAAGGGGAGACCGTCGGCCATTACCTGATGAGCGCTGTCGAGAGAGTCCGCAGGCGGTTGGTAGTCTACTGCGACGTACTCCAGGGCGCGGTGGAAGTCCCGGGACAGGTCGGACGAGTACGTCAGAACGTCCCGGGCGAGGACGCCCGTGCCTGCGCCCACCTCGATTACGTAGAAGGGATATGGTGTGCCCATCGCCGTCCACAGCTGCTCCAGATGGACCGCTATCAGAGCGCCGAAGGCGGGGTGAGCAGCGGGCGCGGTGTAGAAGTCTCTTCCAACTCTGTTTTCAGGAGAAGTGTAATAGCCCCCGTCTGGGTGATAGAGGGCCTTTCCCATGAATTCGGCGAAGGTGATCCTGCCCTGCTCCCGGATGAGACTGCGAATCGCGCTCAGCGCTCCATTAGCCATATCTCGCCCCATCAATACAAAGGGACGCCCTTGGTCGAGAGGCGTCCCCTACAGGTCTAGAGATTTTGCCGCGAGCCTGGCTAGCTGCGTTGGTCGATGGGCACATACTCAACATCCATAGGCCCCTGGTAAAGGAGGCGAGGGCGCAGCAGGATGTTGTCGGAGAACTGCTCCATGACCTGCACGGTCCAGCCGGGGATGCGGCCCATTGCGAAGATGGATATGAACAGGTCCTCAGGGATACCCAGCAGGTAGTAGATGGAGCCTGCGAAGAAGTCCACGTTGACGTAGATGCCCCGCTCGCGATAGGGCACCATAGCCACTTCTTCCACGTAGGTCAATATCTGGAACCACTTGGGTTGTCCCACCTTCTCACTGAGGTCGCGGGAACGCTCTCGCAGGTGCCGGGCTCGCGGGTCTTCCGCCTTGTACACCCGGTGACCAAACCCCATTATTCGACCGCCGTTGTCCAGGATGTTGCGGCAGTACTCCTCGGCGTTCTCCGGGGTGCCTATTTCAAGGGACATCTTCATAACTTCTTCGGCTGCCCCGCCGTGGGCCGGGCCCTTGAGGACGCCAATGCCCGTTACAACGGCTGAATGGAGGTCGGAATTGGTGGAGGCGGTAACCCTTGCTCCAAATGCGGAGGCGTTGATTCCATGCTCTGCGTGGAGTATGAAGTCTACGTCCAGCAGTTTCATCGTCTCTTGGTCCGGCTCTTCACCCAGGAGCATATAAAGGAAGTTGCCGGCCTGGTTCAGGTCCGGGTTGGGGGCCACAGGCTCCAACCCCTGGCGCAAGCGGTGGTGGGCCGCCACTATAGTAGGCGCCATAGCCGTCATCCGGATCCCCTTGTGCAAAGTAGCGTCGAGGGAGTTGTCGCCCACCTCGGGGTCGAAGGCGGATAGAGCTGACATGCCAGTGCGGAGTACGTCCATCGGATGGCTGTTCTTAACGAGCTCCACTACCTTGACTACCTCGTCGGGAATGCTGCGGTTGGCGCGGAGCACCGCGTCGAAATCGTCCACCTCTTTATGTGTCGGCAGCTTTCCGTACAGCAGGAGATATACGGTCTCCTCAAAGGTGGACTTTTCCGCAAGGTCGTGTATTGAGTAGCCCCTGTACAGGAGCTTACCTATATCGCCGTCAATGAAGCTGGACCGGGTATTGTCTATGTAGACATCCCGCAGTCCTCTTTTAAGCTCTACATCCGATGTCATGTTCATCCCCTCCGGCAGTTTCGTCCAAGAATGTGGAGTTGACTACGGCTCCCCGCACTTCCCCGCGAAGACGCCGCTGACGGTAGCAGTAGACCAACCTGGCGCGACGCTGCAAGCCGTCAGTGTCTATAGCGTAAGGCTGCGAGAGGAGCAGATGGGTCTCTCTGCGGGAAGTAGATTACCCGGCTCGTCCCGAAGCAGCCCAACGTCCATTGCAATAAAATATATCATTTGCCCTCCGACACTGTCAATCTGTGAAATATCCCACTATGTAAAACGCTACGATTTGTGAAAGATTCCACGATATAAATCGTTGCGAAATCTTATTGACAACGATAAAGTGGAATGCTAGAGTTGGATTCAGGTGATAAAGACGAAAGCCTGCAGGAACGCCACTGTGGGCTTGTGTAGCAACGCGGAGCCATAATGGGTCTTCTTGCTCATGTGTGAATACAGTATCGCACCAAGAGGCGGCGGAGGGAGTATCAGCTTCCTCGTTCGCTCTTCTCATTCTTCCCACTACAAGGGATCGGTTTGCGACTCCCCATACAGGTACGGCGAAAGGCTGGCTTCGGCCTCCTCGCTATTCCTGAATCATTACTTTTAAGTGAGGTAGTAAATGGCAAATACAGACTTTGTGGTTCGATTTGCTGGTGAAGGAGGCGGAGGTTTGGTGACCTCGGCTGAGTTGCTTGCTCAGGTCACCGCCCAAGTGGGTTATCACGTCACGACGTTCGTGACTTTTCCATCCCAGATCATGGGCGGCCCCACATTCGCTCAGGCGCGTATCTCCACCGAGCCGGTGCAGAGCTACGGCGACGACTTGGACGTGCTGGTGGCCTTTGACCGCGAGGCGTACGACACCCACCAGGAAGAGGTGCGAGAGGGTGGCGTCATTGTCTACAACTCCGAGGACTTTCAACTTGAAGAGGACGGCAAGAGCTTCGGAATGCGCATAGACGAACTGGCCAGGTCAACCGGTAACCCCAGAGCGGCGAACATGGTCATCCTTGGCGCCATCGCTCACCTGGTGCATATGCCCGAGCACTACCTGCCGGAGTTCGTGACCAAGCGGTTCACCAGAGGGCGCCCCGGCGACGAGGAGATAATCAAGGGCAACATTATGGCGCTTGATTTGGGACGCGAAGAGGCCAAGAAGAGCGGTTTCAGCTTGGGCGAGTTGGCCGACCCGACGCCCCCGGACTACGAGCAGATCCTGATAAAGGGCAACGATTCCCTGGCCATCGGGGCGATTGCGGCGGACCTGGACTTCTTTGTCGGCTACCCCATATCCCCTGCCACTACCGTCCTGGTGTACATGGAGCGCAACCTGATAGGCCCCGGGAAGTTCGTCTACCAAGCCAGTTCCGAGATTGAGTCCATCAACGCAATTGTCGGGGCGGGATACGCCGGAAAGAAGTCCATGACCTCCACTTCCGGCCCCGGTCTCAGCCTCATGAGCGAGGGCCTTGGAATGGCGTGGATGGCCGAGATTCCCTGCGTGGTAGTGGACGTGCAGAGGGGCGGCCCTGCGACCGGACTACCCACCAAGGTGGAGCAGTCCGATCTGTTTGCGGCGCTGCACCCCGCCCACGGGGACGCCAGCCTCCCTATAATCGCTCCCGGCACCGTGGAGGAATGCTTCTTTGCGGCCATCAACGCCATCAACTGGGCCGAGAGATACCAGGGCCCAGTGATTCTGCTCAGCGACCATGGGCTGTCGGAGCAGGCGCAGAACATCCGCAAGCCGGACCTGACCAAGGTTGTGGCGGAGAAGAGGAATGTGTACAGGGGCGATAACGGGTACGAGCGCTACGGCGGTGTAGAGCTTTCGGCCATGCCCATACCCGGCGGCCCCGGCCCTTACGTGGCTAACGCCAGCGAGCACGATCCACTGGGCGACACCACTCACCTGCCCATCCGGCACGTCGAGATGACCGAGAGGCGCTTCGGCAAGCTGAAGCTCCTGGAAGACGGCACCTACGAGGCTGAAAACACTGAGGAACCCATAGCGATTCTGCCTTGGGGAGGCTCCAAAGGAGCCTCCCGAGAGGCGTATGACCTGATGACCGAGCAGGGGCTGAAGATTGGATGGTACTACACCATGCAGCTCAACCCCATGCCTCCCAAGCTGCTGGAGGAGCTCAAGCAGAAGGAGTTGGTGCTGATTCCGGAGTTGAACTACCTGGGTCAGTTGGCAACTATCCTGCGGGCCCAGGGAATAAAAACCGAGGCCATAACCCAGTACACAGGCAAGCCCTTCAAGGTCAGAGACCTTGTCGAAGAGATCACGAAGAGAGTCGAAGCCCGACAGAAGGAGTTGGTACAAGTATGAGCAAGAAGAATCCTGAATACGATTTCAAATGGTGCCCAGGCTGCGGCGACTTCGGCGTCAAGCGGGCAATGGAGATGGGCGTAGAGAAGCGCAACATAGAGTTGGAGCAGCCTATGGTCAACACCGTGGTGGTGGCCGGTATCGGATGCTCCGGCAATCTGGTTCATCTACTGGACGGCGTTCAGCCCTTCGGCATCCACGGCCTGCACGGTAGGTCCCTGCCGGTGGCCTTCGGCGTGAAGATGGGCCGGCCCGACCTGAACGTGATCATAGTGTCCGGGGACGGCGACTTTCTGAGCATCGGTGGAGAGCACATTGCGCCCCAGGCGCAGAGGAACCTGAACGTAACGGCCATCATCATGGACAACGGCGTATACGGGCTGACAAAGGGTCAGAGCTCACCCACCACGGAGCTTGGGGTTATCACACCCACCACGCCCTACGGTAAGGTGGAGAACGCTCTCAACCCGCTGGAGATGTACCTGACTCTGGGTGTCAACTTCATCGCCTCCGGCTTCTCCAGCAAGGTCAGGGACTTGGCCAGTTTGATCCAGCAGGGCATGGACTATCCCGGGTTCTCCATCATACACGTACAGTCGCCCTGCACCACATACAACGACAACTACGACATCCTGAAGGGCAACCCGAAGAAGGACATTGCCCCCATAACTTGGGATGTGTCGGATGACCATGACGCGTCTGATAAACGGGCGGCCTACGGCTTGCTCCAGGAGGAGGGCATTCCCCTTGGGCTGATCTACCAGCAAGAGAATCCCGAGCCGATGGAACAGCGCGTACAGATGATGGCCCAGAAGGTCAGGCCCAGGAGCCTCGAGGACCAGGTGGGGGCTTTCGCCATATAGACGAATCGTCTGCTCTGACTGGTAAAACGGAAGCGCCCCTCTGTGAGGGGCGCTTCTCTTTGTCACTATCGCTTGCAGCGCGCGCTACGCCGTATCTTCCAGGGACTGGTACTTGGACGGGCACTTGACTATGATGGCCTCTGCGTCAAACATGCCCTCTGGGCCGTAGGTGCCCTCCAGCAGGATCTCCGAGTGCTCGTTGAAGAACAGGTCGGGCACCACTCCATCGTGGACAGCGTTTATCGTGTCTTGGCCGTCAGTCAGAGAGAAGTGCATCAGAGTGCCCCCGGAGTCTCTCTCAAATGACGTAGGAACAAGCGTGCCGTTGACCCGCAGGTTCTTGTCGTAGGCGTCAGCACCCTTGGCAGTGAGCTCGCTCACGGTCAGGTAATAAGCGCTGGCGCTCTGGAACGCCGTGAATCCAAGGTACCCCAGAACCATAACAAACACAACGCTTGCCAGGAGAAGCCACACCCGGTGGGTCCGGACAGACCTCTCACCTACCGGCTCCGGCAGCGCGTAGTCGTCTTCCTGCTGTACGTTATCCATAATGTCCTATTGTGGTAGAGTCCGATGATTGTGCTTCCCGTCGCACCATATGATACTTCATGCGGTGAGCTACATCAACCAGCTTATTAGCGAGGCTAAAGCGCCCTATCAGACCTCGCTGCTTCCATCGCCGCCACCAGACGGCGGGTGGCCGCCTCCGGGTCCGGGGCGCCCACTACTGCGGAGATAACGCACGCTGCATCGGCGCCCGCCTGCGCGACACGGGGGATATTGTCCTCTTTGATGCCCCCAATGGCGACCAGCGGCAGAGACGCGCTCTGCCTGACTCTGCTGAGGGTCTCCAAGCCGGCAGGCCTGGTCCTCTCTTTAGTATCAGTGGGAAATATCGCGCCCACCGCCAGGTAGTCCGCGCCACGTCTCTCCGACTCCAGAGCCTCCTCCAGAAGAGCGTTAGACGTGCCTATAATTTGGTGCGGGCGAAGTATAGCTCTGGCCTCCTCTACGGGTAGGTCATGCTGGCCCAGGTGCAGGCCGTGGGCGTTGCAAGCCACGGCCAAGTCTGCGTGGTCGTTGATTATCAGCAGGGCGCCATAGTCGTCGCACAGGTCCCGGATGGCTCGTGCGACTGGCAGCACGTCTCCCTTGTCGTTGATCTTGTCACGCAGCTGCAAGACACTAGCGCCTCCCCGGAGAACTGCGCGGCTCAAATCGACCAACTCCCTGTCCCGCGCCGCTTGGGCGTCAATTATGACGTACAAGCCCCTCACCTTCTCAGCCATCGATTGGCGCTCGGGTGATGACATAGCCCTACCGAAGCCCTGCTTGCCCGACGAACCTAGAATCCGAAGTCGTCACCGGAGTCCCCCATATCGCTGAGCATCTCCCCGGCGTCCATACGCGCCAGCATCTCTTCGCCCTCCGCACCAATATCCTGGCCGGTCTCATCCTTCATCCTTCGCAGCATCTCGGCGACGCTCCGGGGGTCGTCCTCGTCAAAGTCCGTCATGCTCTCCCAGGAGGGCATATTCCCCATGAATTCGTTCGGGCTCTTGATGACGGCTATCTGGGAAATGATACGGGTTGGGTTTTCGCCGCCGCAGTGGGAGCAGGATGGCTCGCTGGTCTCCGAGAAACTTCGAAAGAACACGGAGAACTTGCGTTTGCAGCTCTGGCAGCGGTATTCGTAGATTGGCATATATATTATTCCTCGGTTGAGGAAATTCTAGCACATACGGCTTGGAGGGTAAACCAAGTGAGCCGTAAATGGGGCGCCATCCGACGGAGAGGTGACTGAACGCGCAGGACGCGTAACGTCACAGAGGGTTGCGCCAGCGGAGGCCGGGGAAGCGGCTGAAGTCGGTGTCGTTTGAGTGGACTTCCGCCTGATACTCCATCGCTACCGCGGCTATATGGGAGTCAGTCACCATATTCGCGCCGACGCCGGCGGCGACCAGATTCCGCTGGAGATGAGCCAAGTGGTTGGCTCCAGGGTTGACGGGCATGACGTGAGGGAACCCAAACCACTCGCGGATGTAGTCAACCGCTTCCGCCGGGGGTACCGGGTGGACAAGCACCCTGGGGTGAGTCATCAACCGCACAAAACCAACGGACACGACCCACGGTACTCCAATCCTCTCCGAGCCGTTGACCAGCCTCTCCCACCAAAGCCTGGCAGGGTAGTGATAGGGCGTTCCATCGTTGTGGGCGTAGACGAGCAGGTTGATGTCCGGGACTATCAACTCGCGCCCGCGTTGGCGAAGGACTCGGCATCAAGCTGGTCGTTTAGCTGATTCAGCTTCAATGGGTCGATCCCCGGAGCGAGGGCGCTGTGGTTGGGAACGACCCTGTACTCTGACGCCGGTGTCTTGCCTGCATCCGGCGACATCCCGCGTCGCAGGGTGTCGTTCACCACCTGCTTGAAAGGCAAGTCGGAAAGCCGCGCCTTCTCCCGCAGGGCATCAGCTACGTCATCGTCCAGTGTTAGTGTGGTTCTCACGATAACATCATAGTGTGCCAGTATATTGCTGTCAAGATGCGTCCGACTTCCCAGGCGTATGTGGTGGATTGACAACTTTCCATGAGTCAGGACACGCAGACCCTATATGTGTATGGGCGTGGAGACTGGCGAAGCCGGCAGTTGCGTACTACTCAATCTGGGGATGCAGACTATCCGGCTAGCCGAGGAAGCGGCGGAGGTGGGCGGCCTCTTCAACGTAGTGACTGATGTTTACGCCGACGTTGTTGTCGATGCCGGCACGGATTGCGCTGGTCAGTCCCTCGTGGACGCGGTCTATATCACCCGCGAACTGCCCCACCAGTCGCGTGTAAGGTTCTCCCAGCAACTCCTTCACATGGCGCTCATTTGTGAAGCGAAGGGCCGCGCTGATGTCTTCGTCCAGGCTGGGGTAGACCTCCCGCACAAAAGCGAGGTCGACATCGGTCAGCGCAGCCAGGCCCAGCAGCTCAGGCGGAACGCCAATGGAGTATAGCGAAGCGGTGAAGCCGATAGCTCGCGGCAGGGTCACTCCGCCCACGCCGTCAAGGGAGCGCCCGTAGCCGAAGAGACCCACGTGGAGTTTGCGTTCACGCCGCTTGGGAATGTGTGAAGATACAGCGCTGATGATTTGTATCATCTTCTGCACCTGATTTTGATACTCTGTGGTGGTCTTGCGTATTAGCTCGCGGGCGCGCTCGTAGTCAACAGGCATTGGCTCCGCGCGTTCGTGAGCGAGGATTTGCGCTATGCCATCGCAGACGGTCTCCTTGTCGTAGTCGTACTTGAATGCGGACTGAACCGTGAGGGTCTGGACGCTGGGGTACTCGGTGAAAGCGCGGTTGACGTTGACGGGGTTCAGATGGCCCCGGAAGGGCACGGAGCCGACGCCGATGATGGGATACAGAGGGATGCCCAACTTTCCCTCTAGGTTGTGGAGGCGTCGCAGAGCCACCTTCAGCGCAAGCTCAGCAGCCACTATGCCGTAGTTGAGAGCGGGGTCGCTTCTGGCCAGGAACACCCGTTGTGCCGGCAAGTCTCTGTCACGCACGTACTCCTCCACAATGCTGTCGCAGTGGAACAGGTGCTCCACGTCCTCAATGAGGGGAATCACGCGGACGCTCTTGGGGTAGAACTCGCCAACCCAGTCCCTGACGACATGGCCGTCGAGCAGCGTCTGGTCCTCCTGACCGACGATCACCCTTCTGTAGTATGCCTCAACCAGCGATAGCTCTTCGGCGGAGGTTGTGAACGGAAGGATTACCTCCTGGATTGGAGCGGCGTTCCCGTCGCCGTAGAAGCTGTGCGCCATGTCCCACGCGGAGGGCACGCTCTGGAGGGCCTCGACCATAGACTTGCGCATGTCACTCTCAATGCGTGGGTTGGGGACACGCAGCGTCAGGGCCACGTCGCGTCCAAGCTGGAGATTGCCCTGGAAGAAGTCGGGATAACTGGTGAGCAGCTTCCGCACGACCTGGTTGTCGGCTTCCTTGCCCTCGGAGTCCCACATCTGCTCGTCACAGCCAAGGGCGAACACATGGACGGCCTCGTCGACCTCGCCGTCGCCCTTCAGCACTCCGGCGTCGTCGGCAAAGGGGGCCGGAGTCGCATTGTCCGGATGCTGGGTGCTCATCACCTTGGGAACCAGGAACATGTTTCACCTCTGTCCGATTATGCCTAAATGATATGCGGTAAACGGCTTGCCGGTCTAGCCCTCCTATTCCCCTTCATAGAGCGGGTGTAGTCCCCGTGCTAACCTGACGACTGTGTGGCGGGATAGCGCACACACACGACCAATAGACCTACCCCCGTCTCCTGATTTGTGGTAAAACTACCCTGGGCAGGTGACAGAGATGGACGTACGCGTTGACACAGCCTTGCAAAGACTCCCGCTCTGCGAATACGCAGGCCGGTTTGAGGCGGGCATAGGCGGACCTTGCTGATTCTCTGGGTCGGAGCAGGCGGCGCAGTTGGAGCGATAATGCGCTACCTCGTTGTCACGGGGGTGAACAGCGCAATGGGAGGCTCCGTCTTTCCCTACGGCACCCTGGCCGTCAACGCATTGGGCTGCTTCCTGATAGGTCTCATCGCAGGCTTCGCGGACGCTCGTCAGCCGCTCAGCACGGAGGCGCAGGCGTTCCTGATTGTGGGCATGCTTGGGGGATTTACTACTTTTTCGGCGTTCGGGATAGAGACCGTCAGGCTGCTCAGGGATGGCTCCTACTTGGTTGGTTCGGCCTACGTGCTCCTACAGATTGCAATTGGCCTGTCCGCAGTGGCGGTGGGACTTCGACTTGGGCAAACGTTCAAGGCTGGATGATCACACTGGAGCGATGCGGCAACTGACGCGTGGCTCTGTGAATGTGTAGGTGGACAGCCCCGGTCGGTCGACTTGCGACGGAGGCCGGCCTTGGAGGGAATCAACCACTGCCCAGGCTCTTGCAAGAGTGCCGCCCTTGGGCTAACATTCAATGGTGTCTTCCGAGCAGAACATACCGCCGCAGGTCACATCCCAGGAGCAGTTTGGGAGGCAGGCCAGTTTCTATACGGAGAGTATTGTCCACAGCTCCGGGGAGAGCCTGCAGATGGTCCAGGACTGGGCATCCAGGGGCCGGTACGCCCTCGTCGGTGACATCGGCACGGGGACCGGGTTCACCGCCTTCGCCGTAGCGCCCTATGCCGACCTGGTGCTGGCGGTAGACATCACCCCGGCTATGCTCATGGAGACCCGGAAGCAGGTCGCCCAGCGCGGCCTGAGCAATCTGGGTTACGTCCTGGCAGCCTCTGAGCAGCTTCCTTTCCAGGACGGCTCTCTGGACCTCCTCACCTGCCGGACGGCTGCCCACCACTTCCAGGACCTGCACAAAGCCGTCTCCGAGTGGCATCGAGTCATCGCGCCGGAGGCCGTCCTGATTATGGCAGACACCTCATGCCCGGAGGACGGACCCACCGCGGACTGGATGAACGACATTGAGGAGCGGCGGGACCCCAGCCACGTCCTGAACCTCTCTCCATCGGAGTGGATTTCCCTCCTGGAGTCCAATGGCTTTCTAATCACCGATACCGCTCTTGCGCCAGTGCCTATGGAGTTCGACGACTGGGTGCGTCGCTCCGGCACCCCGGAGCCGGTGGTCGAAGGCCTGCGGCGCGACTTTCTGAACGCCTCTCCGGAGGCTGTGGAGGCCTTCCACATTCGCCAGGACGATGCGGGAAGCATCCACTTCCAGTGGACCTGCGTCGTGGCCCGCGCCCTGCGTCAGAGCTAGGACAACCGCGTCCTCTGTCCGCCCTTCAATTGCCAGGCCCTTTTTGGTATGCTGGACTCAGACGTTGAGTGTGCGTCAATCCTGCTCTCCGGTAAGAAGGGAGACAGCAGCCATGCCCAAGATGACAGGCGGTCAGATACTGATGAAGTCGCTTTACCTGGAGGGAGTGCGGCGCATATTCGGACTGCCCGGCGTTCAGCTATACCACGCAATGGACGCCCTGTACGATGAACCGGGCATTCAGTTCATAACCACCCGTCACGAACAGGCAACGGCGTACATGGCCGATGGCTACGCCCGGGCCAGTGGCGACGTTGGGACGGCCCTTGTGGTCCCCGGCCCCGGTCTGCTCAACGCTGCCGCGGCAGTGGGCACAGCCTACGCCGCATCCAGCCCCGTTCTGTTGGTGTCGGGGCAGATACAGAGGGAACTGATCGGTGTAAACCGCGGGATGCTCCACGAGGTCAACGACCAGATGGAGGCCATAAAGCAGGTGACGAAGTGGGCGCGCAGGATACTTGACCCCGCCGAGATCCCGGACGCCGTCCACGAGGCATTCTACCAGCTCAGGACCGGCCGGCCGCGCCCGGTAGAGATAGAGATTCCGCCGGAGACCCTGGCGGAGGAGGCGGACGTCCAGCTCCTTGAGCCGGGGGACTACTTCCGCCCGGCGGCCGCTTACGAGGCGGTGCGGCAAGCGGCAAAGCTAATCGCCGATGCTCCCAATCCGATCATTTGGGCCGGCGGAGGCGTGATAAGGTCCGGGGCCTCGGAGATGCTGCTCAAGGTGGCCGAGCGCCTCCAGGCGCCTGTCGTTTACACCAACGAGGGAAAGGGCGCCATCTCCGACAGGCACTACCTGGCCGCCGGCGCTCTCACGGGTCGGGGCGAGCAGCTGTCCGGTCACGACGTGGTGCTGGCCGTCGGGAGCAGGCTCGCCAACCCCGACCTGCTGAGGGGACATCAGGTCATTCAGATAGACGTTGACGGCGAGGAGATAGGACGGAACCACAAGGACACCATTGGCCTTGTCGGGGATGCCCGGCGCACCCTGGAGGAGCTGTACCGCGAGCTATCGGCTGCTCAACCACCCAGGCCCAGCCGCAAAGCCGAGATGGAGGCCCTCAAGGCGGAGAGGCAAAGGACGGCTCACAAGGTGGAGCCACAGGAGTCTCTGACAGCTGCCCTCAGAAGGGTCATCCCGGACGACGGAATCTTTGTCGCCGATATGACCCAGATCAGCTACTACGGCCGCGTCCACTACCCCGTCTACGAGCCTGGCACCTTCATGACCTCGTCCTATTTCGGCAACCTGGGTTACGCCTTCCCTACCGCCTTGGGCGCGAAGGTTGCCCAACCCGACAAGGCGGTGATAGCGATATGCGGCGATGGCGGCTTCCTGTACAACTCTCAGGAGCTGGCGACCGCCGTGAAGTACGGAATCAACCTTGTGACCGTGGTGTTCAACGACAACGCCTACGGGAACGTCCTGCGGGACCAGATAAACCGGTTCGACAACAGGCCCATAGGCTCGGAGCTGCACAACCCTGACTTCGTCAAGCTGGCGGAGGCATACGGCGCCAGGGGCGTGCGCGCCGACGGCCCGAACCGCCTGGAGGCCGCGCTGGAGGATGCCCTTGCCGCCAAAGTGCCAACCCTCATTGAAGTGCCCGTGGGAATGATGCCACCGCCCTACGGATAGTGCCCGGCGGCCTTCCTTTCCCGCTCACGGTGAGCCAGTCGAACCATCAGAGCGGGAAGAATAGGGCGTAGTTGACCACGTTCATTTCCTTCGACAGCCCAATAGTCATTATAATAGTGTTGCCAGCGCCTCACTCTATGACAACGTGCATCTACACAAGGGGAGTTGCCCATGAAGCTGCAGCAGGTAACTATACAGAACTATAGGGCTATCAAGCACCTTCAATTGCCACTAGATCCGTCCATGACAGTCTTTCATGGCGACAATGCGCACGGTAAGACCAGCGTTCTTAGTGCAATCGCCGTCGGACTTGGCAGTATTCCCAGATTGTTGCCCGGCGTTTCTGGCATTGACTTTCTCAAGACTGACCAGCGCGAACGTAGCCCTATGCATATCACACTGGTTACCCGCGACGGAGTCTCATGGGGGCGACGCCGCAATTTTGGAGCACGTGGGTCCCCGGTTCTGCGGGATCTAAGAGAGGCGATGTTGAAGATCACCAATGCCGACCAAGAAGAAAAAGAGCCCATCGATCTGCCGATCATCGCGTTCTACAACACGGACCGAGCTGTGTTTGACGTGCCCAAAAGGTCCCATGGCCCAAAAGATGCACTTTCCCGCTATGCCGCGCTAGAGGGAGCGTTATCTGCGCGAACCAACTTTCGGGAGTTCTTCAATTGGTTCTATGCTAAGGAAAACGAAGAGCTGCGATCGCAGAGGGAAAGACGTGAGTTCGATTTTCGGCTGAGGGATCTTGATACAGTGCGCAGGGCTATCGAGGCAATGATTCCCGGAGTTTCTCAACCTCGGGTCAAGCTAAGGCCGCTCCGTTTCGTCGTGTCCGTGGAACCGCCATCGGGTCGCCCGGAAACCCTTGAGATCAATCAATTGAGCGGAGGCTATCGCATTATGCTGGCGGTCGTAGCCGATCTCGCCCGGCGGATGGCTCAGGGAAACCCGCATCTTGCCGACCCACTTCTCTCCGAGGCAGTTGTCTTGATTGACGAGGTAGAATTGCATTTGCACCCGTCTTGGCAGCAGCGTGTCCTGTCGGATCTGACGCGAACATTCCCAAACGCTCAATTCATCGTGTCCACACACAGTCCACAGGTACTGACCACAGTCGAGCCGGAGCGCATTGTGAGGCTCAGGCGCCAAGACGGTGGCGTCATTGCCGAAAGTGGGGCAGAACCGACATATGGCGCGGAAGCCGGATACGTGTTAGATACTGTTATGGGGGTATCAGAGCGTCCGCCTAACAACACATTCGTAACTAAGCTGGAAAAATACAGACAACTCATTGGCGATGGCTTGGGTGAGTCCCACTTAGCCTTAGACACCAGACGACAGCTCGAAGTCCTCTCACCACGCGACCCTGCACTAGACCGGGCCGACATCGAAATCAAGAGACACAGGATTCTGAAGAGCATGGGGAAATCCAATTGAAGCGCATCCGGCCCATGCAAGACCCTACCACTGGTCTTGCAGATTACCTTCACCAAGAGCTCGGCGAATCAACTTGGGGAAAGTTCCGCTATCACGACAAGGGGACTGCTTACCAAGAACTCCGCAACGCGCTGGTGAGCCTCCAGCACGGGCTGTGCGGCTACTGTGAAATCAACCTCTTGAAAGACGACAGCCAGATCGAGCACGTAATTCCGCAGAATGATTCCGCTGGTATAGCAGCGGATATCCTCGCTCCAGCCAACTTGATCGCCTGCTGTAAGGGAGGAACGGCGAAAAACCTTTATGGGCCAGATGTGCTGGATCCAGACCCGGAAAGGTTTCTGCCACCTGCTAAAGACAATGTCAGTTGCGGGCAGGCTAAGAACAACATATACGACCCGCGTTTCATCGACCCTAGGGATTTACCCGCGTTGCCATCGCTGTTGCGGGTGCGTGACGACGGCACAATCCATGCCGACGAAGATGCGTGCTCGGCCGCTGGAGTCTCTGTGTGTAGCGTTAAGCAGACCATTGAAATCTTGGGCCTGAACGTTAGGCGTCTAAAGCGAGACCGGGCAGAGCACTGGCAACACCTAAACCTTTACCTGGATGGTCTCACAAATACGCCAGAAGATGAGGTGATGGAACAAGCCGCTCGCGCGGAACTGATTCCAGATAATAGTGGTGTCCTGCCCAAGTTCTTCACGACCAGCCGGTCCTACTTCGGGCAATTGAGCGAGTCCATCTTGGGAGAGTATCCCCGACCGTGGATTTGAGCAATAGAACCATTACTAACTGAACGGCTCCTATAGGATACGGTGAGAGCTTGTGTCAATGTTATGGAAAGTGGGTAGTGTTTCAGGGTATGCGGCACAACCCTGACTTCGTCAAGCTGGCGGAGGCATACGGCGCCAGGGGCGTGCGCGCCGACGGCCCGAACCGCCTGGAGGCCGCGCTGGAGGATGCCCTTGCCGCCAATGCGCCAACCCTCATTGAAGTGCCCGTGGGAATGATGCCACCGCCCTACGGATGATTCCCGGCGGCCTTCCTTTCCCGCTCATACCCGTATCAAGTACGGAGCTTGCCCAAGGAGATGAGCGGGGTCAACTACACCCAACTACCAGACCGCCTCTGCGAAACTTGTCCTGGTGGAAACGGGGAGCATGGGTCTGTCGTTCACTATCACAGGACTTCTGGATTGCTACCCCGTATCAAAGTACGGGATATGCTTGCGCAGGAATGGGGGAGGAAGCATTGGAATGCTCACCCCATATCAAGTACGGAACTATCCCGCACCTGATATGGGGTTGGGGCAACCATAGGTCCACGTCTTCTACTTGGGCGCTATCATGCTCCCATTGATACTGGCAGCCGTCGCCACGTAGTCGTCCGCTCCCAGCCGCATTATTGTCACTCCCTGGGTAGTGCGCCCCTGCACGGATATCTCCGAGAGCAGCACACGCTCTATAGTGCCCTTCTCGGAGACCAGCAACACTTCGGTGGCGTCTACCACTAGGTGAGCAACCGCTACAGGCCCTGTCTTGTCCGTTACCCTGAGTGTCTTCACGCCCTTGACTCCCCTGCCAGTCCTCCGATAGGCCTGGATTGGAGTCATCTTTCCAAAGCCGTTGCGGCTCAGCACCAGCAGTTGCGCCCCGGGTATCACTACGTCCATGGAAACCACTCGATCCCCGGGATCAAGGCGCATTCCCCTCACTCCACCGGATTTTCGGCTGCTCACCCGTATATCTGAGATGGGGAACCTGGCGGCCATGCCCATCTCAGACACCATCACCACCTCGTCCCCTTCTCCGGCCTGCCAGGCGGAGACCACCTCGTCCCCGTCCTCAATGTCCATTGCAATAAGCCCGTTGCTCCGTATGTTGGCCAGTGCGGAAAACTCCATCCGCTTGATCTCTCCCATGCGGGTCGCCAGCAGGATGTACCCTTCCTCGCCTATGCCGGTCTTCACCACCACCGCGTTAATCCGCTCTCCTTCCGACACGGCGAGCAGGTTGACGGCCGGAGTGCCGCGGGTGGTCCGTGTGGTGTCCGGCGGTATCTCGAAGCACCTCAGAGAGTATGCCTTCCCGCGATTGGTGAAGAACATCAGGGTGTCGTGCGTATCGGCCACCAGCAGGTGCTGGAGGACGTCGGCTTCCCTCGGTAGCATTCCTGTGATGCCTCTGCCACCGCGGTGCTGCGCCCTGTAAGTGCTGGCCGGCATACACTTGATGTAGCCGCGCTGGGTTATGGTAACAACCATCTCCTGGTGTTGTATCTGCTCCTCCGGTGTGTAGCTCCTTGCCTCCTCACCGGTGATCTCGGTACGACGGTCATCGCCGTAGTCTTTCCGCAGCTTCCGGATCTCCGTCTTTATCTCGGCGAGTATCTTCTGCGGGTCCGCCAGCAGCGCCTGAAGCTCGGCGATGGTCTTCAGCAGACCCTGGTACTCCTCCTCAATCCTCTCCCGCTCCAGGGCCGCAATGCGCCTCAGCTGCATGTCCAGGATTGCTTGCGCCTGAATCTGGGTAAGGCCGAACTGCTGCATCAGCCCCTGGCGTGCGGCGTCAGCATCGGCGGACTGGCGGATGAGGTTTATCACCGCGTCCAGGTTGTTCAGGGCGATCCGCAGTCCTTCCAGAATGTGCGCCCTATCCTGGGCCTTCTTCAGGTCGAACTCCGCGCGGCGTGTAATGACCTGGCGGCGGAAGTCGATGTAGTGCCGCAGGATGCGCTTCAGGGGCAGCACCTGTGGCTGGCCGTCCACCAGGGCCAGTGTGTTGACTGAGAATGCGGACTGCAGGGCGGTATGCTTGTACAGGTTGTTCAGGACGATCTCCGCCTGAGCCTCGCGACGCAGCTCTATGACAACCCTCATCCCATGGCGGTCGGACTCGTCCCTAATATCGCTTATCCCGTCGACCTTCTTGTCCTTGGCCAGCAGAGCAATCTTCTCCACAAGGGTCGCCTTGTTCACCTGGTAGGGTATCTCAGTTACGACTATCTGCTTGCGACCTCCTCGCGCCATGTCTTCGATGGCAGCCCTGGCTCGCACCACCACGCGACCGCGGCCGGAGGAGTAGGCGCTGTGGATGCCCTCTCGCCCCATGATGATGCCTCCGGTTGGGAAGTCCGGGCCATGGATGAACTTTATCAGGTCGTCCACCGTGGCCTCCGGATGGTCTATGAGATGAACAACGGCATCGCAGACCTCCCTGAGGTTGTGGGGTGGAATACTGGTGGCCATACCGACGGCAATGCCCGAGGCTCCGTTGATCAGCAGGTTGGGAAGCCGCGCGGGTAGCACCAGAGGCTCCCTCAGGGAGTCGTCGAAGTTGACGCCAAAGTCCACGGTGTCACGGTCAATGTCCGCCAGCATCTCCTGTGCAATGGCGGCCAGACGCGCCTCGGTGTACCGCATGGCTGCGGGCGGGTCGTCGTCGATGCTGCCGAAGTTACCCTGCCCATCGATCAGGGGATAGCGCAGGGAGAAGTCCTGCGCCATTCGCACCAGAGCGTCGTAGACGGCGGTATCGCCGTGCGGGTGGTACTTTCCCAGGACGTCTCCAACCAAACGGGCGCTCTTCCGATAAGGGGTGCCGGCCCTCATGCCCAAGTCGTCCATGGCGTACAAGATTCTACGCTGCACCGGCTTCAGCCCGTCCCGCACGTCCGGGAGGGCACGGGAAACGATTACGCTCATGGCGTAGTCGAGATAGGAGTTGCGCATCTCATCTTCGATGCGCACAGGTCTTATGTTTTCTGAAGAAGTAACCATGTATCTATCCTCTCTGGTCTGAGGCTATATCTGGGACGTTGCCCTTGATGCAGGGCTGGCCTCTCTTCTCCGGGAGTACATCTCCCCTCGTTCCGCCAGCGCGAGGAAGAGATTGCCGAAAGTCTTGGGCAGCTCCTCCTCGTTCTCGTTGTGCCACTGAACGGCTATTACCCAGTCGTGAGCAGGGCTCTCCAGGGCCTCGATGAGGCCGTCCTCCAATGAGTAGGCGGAGGCCATCAGAGAAGGCGCCTTCTGAGGCTCGCTCACACCCTGATGGTGCCGGCTGTTCACCTGCACGAATCCTCCGGAGCCGAGTGTTGCAGCCAGCTTGCTGCCGGGAGATATGTATATCCTGTGATAGGCCGACTTCCCGGAATCGTCCTCCGTGCGGTGGCCGGGAAGGTGCTGGATAAGCCGACCTCCAAAGACCACGTTGAGAAGCTGCATACCACGACATATGCCCAAAACGGGCATATCCGCCTGCAGCGCCGCCTCCAGCAGGGCTATCTCCCACCTGTCTTGCGGGTGATTGGGTTCATCCAGCCCCGCGGCAGGGTCCGGCGTCTGGTTGTAGTGTCTGGGGTCTATATCCGCTCCGCCGGTCAGCAGGATACCGTCAAGGGAATTCAGCGTTTCCTGAACATTATCCGGGTTGTCCGGCAGAAGGAGACGCGTCTCCATCCCGCCCCTTTCCGCCGCCTCCCTGTATGTACGAGCCCAATCTGCATCTGAGGCTGCTACGCCTATGACCGGCACAGACAAGTGTCCACCTTCCTATGTTTTCAGAATGTGTTCAGAGAATCCGCGGTACAATCCGGCAATATCTATCCAACGTAATTATACAACAAGGAGCGTATTTGGAGAAGCGTGAGCAGCCGTCAGGACACCTCAATCTCCAAACGGCAGTGGTCGCTTGGCCCCCACTCTTCGACGGAGTTCAGAGCGCTTACTTTGATGCTCTCGTGGAATCCGCGAGAGGCGAAAACGTAGTCCAATTGCCTGGTAGCCGTTTCCGGCTTTTTCGTATAGTAGGTCGGCACATTCCTGCTGTCGCGGGGAAGCTCGTGAGGCCAAGGGTCGGCCTGGCGTCCGTAGGGAGCCTGCGGGCCCACAAAGGGCACTCCCAGTACCTCCATTCTGGTGAACACTGATAGATAGCGAGCTGCCCAGTAGCGGCTGCCGTTCTCTCCATGGCCGTATAGGATGTTAAGGTCTCCTGCAGCGATTATGCGGTGATTTGCTTGACTACCTATGAACCCAGATAGGTCTGAGATGACCCGGTGGGCCGAGGCGTCAGACACTATCCAACTGCTGCCGGTCGAGGCGTGGGGACGCCTCCATTGCGAATACATGGAGACCGCGATGAAGGGTTCGCCAGCGGGTAGAGGCGTTATTCTGGCAGCGGCTACAGTTCCAGGTATGCTGACGGCGAACTCGCCCGAGCCGGCTTTGGCTATGGGCTTAGACTCAATCCAGTCCACCTTGATCCTGTCCGAGAGCCTGACAACCGCTGTCCGCCAACGCTGCGGGGTCGCGTATCCTCCGGCTATTTCCCAAGGACCCGGGTTGACTTCAACTCGACCGGCTACCTCGGGCGGCGGCTCTGTCGCCTCTTGCAGGAGCGCCAGATCGACATCCATATCCAGAAGTCTATGCCAGGGATCATTCATTTGACCAATGTTCCACGAGACGATCTTCATACCGTTCCCTCCTATGGATTCCTTCGGACTCCTGCGTCGTGAGAGTTCTTGTATCTTGCATAAGCTGCAGATCGATTGAAGCGCAGGCAGGCGTCAGGACACCTCAATCTCCAAACGGCAGTGGTCGCTGGGCCCCCACTCTTCGACGGAGTTCAGAGCGCGCACCCTGATGCTCTCGTGGAATACGCGAGAGGCGAAAACGAAGTCAAGCTGGTTGTTGCTAGCCGTCTCGGGGTTCTTCCCGGGGAGGTAGTACGTCACGACGTTGCGGGAGTCGGCGGGTTCTCCCGTTGCAAGCGTCTCCGCCTGCCGGCCATTCGGCAGCTGCGGCCCCATGAACTCCAGCCCAATGGCCTCCATCCTGTCGAACACGGTCCGGTGGCGCGCCTCCCAGTGGGGATCGCCAAAGCCATGCCCGTACGCGATATTGAGGTCACCGGCGGCCAGGATGCGATGCGTCTGTGGATTAGAGTGGCCTATGAAGGCTGAGAGGTCCGAGATGATGCGGTGGACAGAGCCGTCGGCGTAGCCATAGCCAAAGCCCGCCCCCCTTTTGACGCTCGGATGCGACCCTATCCACCGGCCGTACATAGATACGACGATGAACGGCTCGGTTGAGCCGTCGCGCGGGGTGACCCGAGCCGCCGCTATCGTCCCGATCCCACTCACGGCGATCTCGTTCTGCTCTGGCTCCGGCCAGCCTGTCGGACCGACCTGTTTAAACCACTCAACGTCAACTTTGTCGGAAAGGCGCACCACCATCGGCCAGCGGTCATAAAGTGCATTGGCGCGCCCGCGCCACCAGTCGGAGTTCCACGAATGCGAGTCCCACGCCTCTCGCGGGCCGATGTCCAGGGGGCCGACGCCCTCCGCGGGTGGGAGCGTCACGTCCCGGAGCTGCACAACGCCATCCGGTGGCGGCGCGGCCTCCTGTAAAAGAGCAACGTCGGCGTCCATATCCAGCAACCGGCGCCACGGCTCAGCCCGTCTAGCAATGTTCCACGATAAGATTTTCACAGGCTCTCTCATAAAGGCGCTGTCTGCTATAGTTTCACTACTCGTAATCCAACTATAGCGCGAATGGTTTCTGGAGCGCATTGAAGCGCCGACCATCAGTTGACGCAGTTTTTCTACTAGGATAAAGTGGTGAAGTCGGCATATATTGCTAACTGGAGTGAGAATGAAAAAGAACCCTATCAAAGAGAAGCTGAGAGCAGGGGAAGCCGCGGTGGGCGTGTTCTGCAACCTGCCGTCGCCGGCGGCGGCGGAGATGCTGGGCATAGCCGGATTCGACTACATTATTATCGATGCAGAGCACAGTCCCGTGGACATGGATACCTGCGAGCACATGGTACGCGCCTGCGACGCCTCCGGCATGGCTGCGATGATCCGTGTCGCCCTGAACCTTCCCCAGAACATACTTCGATACCTGGATACCGGGGCAGCGGGCGTCCAGATCCCAATGGTGAACACAAGGGAAGAGGCGGAGATGGTGGTGGCCGCCACCAAGTACCCGCCCTTGGGACAACGCGGCCTGGCGGCCAATCGCGCCACCAGCTACGGAGCGGGCGTCGATTTTGCTGAGTACGTCAAAATAGCCAACGAGGAGACTCTGGTGGCGGTACAGGTGGAGACCATACAGGCGCTGGCAAACGTGGAGGAGATCGCTAATGTCGATCTGGTGGACCTGGTATTCCTTGGTCCAACTGACCTGTCCAGCGCTATGGGCTATCCCGGCCAGCCCACACATCCCGACGTACTGGCAGCCATCGAGCAGGCAGGGCAGGCCATAGTGGGCGCGGGCAAAGCCGCAGGAACCATCGCCGGCAGCCCTGAGGCCTACGAGCATTGGAGAAGCCGGGGTTTCCAGTACCTGTGCTCCGGCCTTACCAACTTCATTGCGAGCGCAAGCCAAGCCTATCTGAAAGGCGCAAGGGACTACGAGAGCGGCAGGTCGTAGGTAAACAGATCTATCCCATCTCCCGTCGCAGTTGCTCCAGCACCAGGCGGTCAGTGGGAAAGGCCAGCGGCTCCGGCAGGTCGTCCAGGGGGAAGTATCCCACCATGTCCAGGTCGTCGCTGGCCTGAAGCGCGCCTCCCACGACGTTCGCATTGAACCATATGCCCACAGTCAGGTCGTTGGGGTTGTGGAAGTTGGAGTGGACGGCGTAAACGCCTGATATCTCCACCACAAGCCCGGTCTCTTCGAGGAACTCCCGTTGCGCAGCGGCGCGCACCTCCTCACCCCACTCCAGGTAGCCGCACGGGACGCACCAGTGACCCTGGTACCGACGTCCTCCCATGAGATTCCGGCGTCCCATTACGACCCTATAGCCGTCCAGGACTATCACGCCCACGCCCACCACCGGCCTACGTATCAGCGTGAAGCCGCAGTCCTGGCACTTCAAAACGCCGCTTTCGTCGATGGACGATTCTCCCACGCGCGTTCCACACCTTGGACAATACTGGAACTCTGTAATATGTCTATTCAACGGATTACCCTCTTGTAAGCCTTTTCCGGACCGAGAGGCGGCATAACACCTTTCGACTTTAACTCCTGCATCACCGATACACCACCAGCACCGCCGAGGCGCTTATCAGCCAGAGCGCGATGTTCAGCATCAGCGGCTTGTCCGTAAGCAGGACCTCCTCCGGGCTTTCCCCCAGGTTCTTGCTGTGGACCAGGTAGAGGTATCGGAAGAGGCCGTACATGACAAATGGTATGGTAAGCATCATGGCGTCGTTGTCAGGTAAGTTTTCCGAAGTAAAGGTGTAGAGGATGTAGGAGACGAGGGTGGCCGGCGCCACGATGGCGATGAGCTGCTCCAGGAAGC
The DNA here is from genome assembly GCA_965261605.1 of Dehalococcoidia bacterium. GTDB lineage: Bacteria > Chloroflexota > Dehalococcoidia > Lucifugimonadales > UBA2985 > DAOUJW01. The sequence goes on from OZ253466.1 coordinate 742,537, forward strand.
GGGGGTTGTAGTCGTCCAGGGTCTCCCTCTGCAGACCCCCGTCCTCTCCGGTCAGGACCGCCTCGTTGAGGCGCTTGGCAAAGCCCAGGAACAGCGCTCCAAGACTGGTGCAGATGTAGAGCCAGGGCGATATGGACACGTCCAGTATGATCGCTCCCGCTACGGCCCGCAGTACGAACCCGGCGCTTATGGTCATGACGTCGATTACGACCATTCGCTTCAGATACGTGGAGTAGGCGACCATAACGGCAAAGTAGACCAGCACCACCAGGGCAAACATCGGCTTCAGGACGACCGCCAGCGCTATACTTCCGGCGGCCAGTAGAAACGCCAGGACCAAAGCCAGAGAGGTCGCCAGAGTACCCGCGGCGATGGGCCGGTGTCGTTTCTCAGGATGATGCCGGTCCTTCTCCGCATCAAGAACGTCGTTTATGAGGTATACGGCGCTGGTGGCGAGGCAGAAAAGGACAAAGGCTATGGTGGTCCGGGCGAAAAGGCGCGCGGCTTCGCCCGTGTCCTCAAGCTGCCACCCCTGACCCACTGTGAAGAAGAAGGCGAAGTAGATTATTAGGTTCTTCGTCCACTGGCGCGGACGCATGGAGGATACAAGAGCCTTGGGCGTGGCCCATCCCCAAGCCTGGGGTATTTTCTCTGCTTCCGCCATGGTGTATCGATGATAACCAGACCCGCGCACAGCGTCAACGCCAACGGCTGCGAGCAGCCAAAACCGTAGGCTCGTTCCCTTCACGGCGCTTACGCCTAACCCGGCTCGCCTCGAGCCTCGCCAGAGGTATTCCCTACCGCACCGCTCGTGGCGAACTTATCGAACCGTATGAGCGGGTAAGTCGACGTTTCCCCCGCTCATGTCCTTCGTCAGGTTCAGAGCCTGTCCCGGTGTCCAGTACGGAGTTTGCCCCGCACTGGATACGGGGGCGAGAAGACATCGGTTAGGACTTCCCTTACATATCCAGACCAGGCACAGGGAACCGGGAGGCTATTCCTTCCACGTCCTCCCTGACCTCCTTCTCCAGCGCCGCGTCCCCAATATTGGCCAGCACCTTCACTATCAGCCTGGATATGTCCCGCATCTCCTCCTTGCCGAAGCCCCGGCTGGAGACCGCGGGGGTTCCCAGGCGCAGGCCGCTGGTGACCCTGGGCGGACGCGTATCGAAGGGAATGGCGTTCTTGTTGACCGTTATGCTCACCTTCCCCAGGGCGTCCTCCGCCTCCTGGCCCGTAACGCCGATAGGCGTCAGGTCCACCAGGACCAGATGGTTGTCAGTGCCGCCGGAGATGACCCTCAGTCCGCCATCCGAAAGCCCTTGGGCAAGAGTCCGGGCGTTCTCCACAACTGCGCTCTGGTATTCCTTGAACTCCGGCTGCAAAGCCTCGCCAAAGGCCACCGCTTTGCCGGCGATGGCGTGCATCATAGGGCCGCCTTGGCTAAACGGGAATACGGCGCTGTTTATTGCGCGCGCCCGGTCCTGAGTGGACAGAATAAAGGCCCCCCTGGGGCCCCTCATGGTCTTGTGAGTGGTGGAGGTGACGACTTGTGCGTAGGGCAGCGGAGAAGGATGCACCCCTCCCGCTATGAGACCGGCTATGTGTGCCATGTCCACCATGAGGAGAGCGCCAACCTTGTCGGCTATCTCACGAAACCTGGGAAAATCTATGGTCCTGGGATACGCCGTGTAGCCGGCCACAATTACCTTGGGCTTGTGCTCCAGAGTCAGACGCTCCACCTCGTCGTAGTCGACGTACTCCGTCTCCCTGTCCACCCCGTAGGACGCGAAGTTGTAGAGCTTGCCGGAGAAGTTTACCGGACTGCCGTGGGTGAGATGTCCCCCCTGGTCCAGTCGCATACCCAGAACCGTGTCTCCCGGCTCCAGGGTGGCGAAGTAGGCTGCCATGTTCGCCTGCGCCCCGCTGTGTGGCTGCACGTTGGCATACTCCGCTCCGAAAATGGCCTTGGCCCTGTCGATGGCCAACTGCTCGACGATGTCCACGTACTCGCAGCCTCCGTAGTAGCGGCGACCCGGATAGCCTTCGGCGTATTTGTTGGTCAGTACAGACCCCTGGGCCTCCAACACCGCTTGGCTGGTGTAGTTCTCCGAGGCGATGAGAACTATATTCCTCCTCTGCCTCTCAGACTCCTTCTCAATTGCCAGAGCTATGTCTGGATCCTTCTCTCGCAATGTGCTCATTGGGCCTCCTTAAAGCTGCTCTACAAAGCCTCAAATGGAGGGAGAGCTACGTATCGCACTACTGTAGCTCTCCCGGGTACGCCACACTGTCAGACGGAAACGGGCGAAAAGCCAATCTTCACGAGATTAAGTTTAGGGAATGCCCCTCTGACTGTCAACGTCAAGTGGGGGCTGGAGCAGGGTCTTTCGATTATTGTCATGGTAGTAGGCCTAGCAATCTGAGAGCGCCGTTGGGCTGCCAAGCGACGTTCCTTATGGCTGCTGCGATGTTGGTAGCTCCGCTCAGTCGGAGGATATTCAGCGCCACGTTTCTCAGGGCTGCCATCATCTGTGGCGCTGAGCCGGTGCGCACTTGGGAAGCATCCTCCCCCATAGTCACGTCCCTCACATAGTGCAGACCATTCTCAATGCGCCAATGGCCGCGTACCAGTTGGAGCAGTCTATCAGCCGGTGTGTGAGTCCCAAGGCTGGTGATAGCGTAGCGCACCTGTCGAGTGGTCTTGCCTTTGATGCTGCGCCAACTCTCAACCTTCATCACCTGCCCGTGTCCGGGCCACTCCAGATAGGTCTTCAGTGTGTCTGTAGCCCACAACCTGCGATACTCTCGACGCTCTCCATGACTGTCCTCGGTCTCGGCATATCCATACGTCTCACCAACCACAGGCCTATCGAAGCACAACTCTATGTCCTCGTACAGTCTCTTCTGGTTGCTCTTGACTATCAACAGATAGTCGCCACCTCCACCAACCACCTGTTCACACAGCTGTCTCTGGCAGTACAGCGCATCCCCGGTCACTACCCTGTCTGTTACGATCATTCTCTCCAACAGCGAGCTTGCCATAGCCAACTCCGACTGATGCTTCTCAGCCGTCACCCCCCTTTTTGACTCACCACCACGCCCATGCGATGGCTATAGGCAGCCACAAGGCGGACTCCAGGCACCTCGTCCCCGTGTATCCCCCTAAGCGCCTTGCCATCTATTGCTATTGCCTCCTCTCCTGTTCCCAACTGAGATTCAACCCATTCCCCAAGCACACTCTCGAACGCATCCACGTCTATACTCCTGAACACCTTATGCAACGTGGATATCGCAGGGGTCCGCTCTCTGGTGAACCCCAACTCCTTCAGTGTAGCCGGGTCTTGCATCCTTCCCCATTGGGCTATGGCATATAGACTACGGGCGCCACTTGCTATTGCACACACCGATAACGCCAAGATTGCACTCAGCGCATGGCGACGACCATGCCTGGACCGGGGATCAGGCACCTCCTCCAGAACTCTGAGTAGGCTCTCTCCCAGTCCCTCCGCATTCATACTCCAACTCTATCACTCTTCTTACCATAATCGAAAGACCCTGGGGGCTGGAGGGAGAGCGTGGCGCAAGTGAAATTGCGATGACCTTACCAGTCTCCGTTGTGAGTAGCCCCTCAGACTGGGTTGACAAGTCCCCCTCATGCAAACTAGGATTTTGGCAAATGGCACGATTGTGCCTCCAGAGGAGACAGCGGAGAGGAGGAATACTGATGGACAGCTTCCTCGGTCTTTCTACATGGCAAGCTATTGCCCTCTGGGCCCCTTTTGTTGTGCTCATAGTGATAACGCTTGGAGTGGTATGGGCTCCGTTTGCGGCCTTAATCTGCGGCATCATTGCCGCCGTACGAGGGTCGAATCCATTTAGCTACGCAATAGCTGGAGCAGTGCACTCGGCGTTGTTTATCCTGCCGTGGTTCTATCTGGTGGCGAGGATGTTCGGGCTTTCGATTCCATGGCCCATGACTGCCCTGGCCACAATTGTTGTGTACGCAGCTTGGATAGCGCTTTCACTAACATTCTTCTTGGGTGTTCCGGCTATCGGGCTCTTCATCGGCCTAATGATATTGCTAACATTTCTTCCAACACTGAGAGAGATATTTCAGGGAGGGGAGTTTGCGAGGCCAGACTGGCAAGCCCAAGACAACAGCAGCGCACTCTACGAATCCGCCAACATATTCCCGCCCCCTGTATACCTTCTGCCATCTGCAGGTCTCGTGGTTACTGAACTCCTTTTTCCAGTTGTGCTTTTCCTTACATCTCCTTGACACTCAGTTCCTGGGTTCTCAACATAAGTAGCATATCTTCAACCGTGCATCGGCCAGGAAGGAGGCCGAAGGCGATTGCAACTCCCAGGCGGGTACCATGTTCAGCAGTCACCAGAGCCTGTCGCGCTCCAAGCTGGCCGACCTGAAGCCCGGCAAGGGAGTAGGCATCATTGCTGGAGCCTCCACGGACGGCAGTTTGAGACACATAGGAGATCCCAGCGCCATCAAGCTGTTTGCATCCGTGCAGGCTAACTACCCTCCTACTGGCGGCTCGTCCAGTGAATCTGAAGGGGGAGCTAGCGGCACTTGGCGCGCTGCACCTATCCACCTACTCAGCCGTTGCAACCCCTCCTCTACGCTGTAGCGCCGGTTGGATGCGCTCCATGATATCGGCGATGTGGAAATGCCGGTTCAGTACGTAGAAGTGGATTCCCGGGACGCCCCGATCCAACAGCTCTATGGCCTGGTTGGCCGTATGCGCTATGCCTATCTGGTGCACCCGCTCCTCGTCGTCCTCCGCACCCTCGAGCTGTTGAAGCAGGCTGTAGGGGATGTTTGCGCCGCACATCTCCGTGATGCGCTTGATCTGCTGCACGTTCAGGATGGGCATGAGGCCGGGCACTATGGGCTGCTCTATACCAGTGTCTCTGCACCGGTCAACAAATCTGAAGAAATCGCTGTTGTCGTAGAAAAGCTGAGTGATTACGCTGTCGGCGCCGCTGTCCACCTTGCGCTTCAGGTTTCGCAGGTCCGTCTCGAAGTCCGGCGCCTCCAGATGCTTTTCCGGATATCCAGCCACAGCGACGCTGAACCCGCCAATGCTTTGGATGTGCTCCACCAGCTCATTGCCGTGGCCGTAGCCGTCCTCCGGCGGCGTAAACTCCGTCTCTCCGCGAGGCGGGTCTCCCCGGAGAGCCACGATGTTCTCGATGTTGTGGCTGCGTATCTCCTCCAGAACTGTAGTAATCTCGTCACGGCTAGACCCCACGCATGTCAGGTGATGGGCGGTCTCCATGCCGTACTCCAGCTTTATCTTGGAGGCCACCTCCAGGGTGCGGTCACGAGTGCTGCCGAGCGCGCCGTAGGTCACCGTCATAAAGGAAGGCCCCAGACCAATCAGTCTGGGCAGCCGCTCCTCAAGCTCGGCCAGGGTTCGTTCTGTCCTGGGAGGAAACAGTTCGAAGGAGATGGCCGGTCGGTCATCTGCATAGAAATCTAAAAATCTCATGGAAAGGGCCCTCTTTAACTCAGACATAGTAAGCCAATTCCGCTTATCGGGCAACCACAACCCGGTATGTGCGGACGAGCGACGGGGCTCAGAGCAGGTATCCCAGTATCACCCCTCCGGCGATGGCCGAGCCTATTACCCCTGCGACGTTGGGACCCATTGCGTGCATTATGAGCCAGTTGTCCGAGTCCTCCTCCTGTCCCACCCTGTGGACAACCCTGGCAGCCATGGGCACCGCCGACACTCCGGCAGCTCCTATGAGGGGGTTTATCTGGCCTCTGGACGCGTAGTACATCACCTTCCCGAAGAGGATCCCCGTAAGCGTTGCAATACCGAATGCGAAGAGTCCCAGAGCGAATATGCCCAGGGTTTGAGGCTCCAGAAACCTGTCAGCCGTCATCGTTGACCCCACCGTGAGGCCAAGGAATATGGTGGTGACGTTGATCATCTCGTTCTGAGCGGCCTGCGACAGCCGGTCCACCACTCCTACCTCACGGAGAAGGTTGCCGAACATAAGCATACCGATGAGCGGAGCGGCTTTGGGAGCTATGAGACTCCCCAGTATCATGACAATGATGGGAAAGAGTATGCGGGCCCGGAAGGACGCCCTCTGGGACGGATACGGCATCTTGACCATGCGCTCCTTCTTGGTGGTCAGCAGACGCATTATAGGAGGCTGTATCAGGGGCACCATAGCCATGTAGGAGTAGGCGGCCACGGCTATCGGCCCCCACAGGTCCACGTCGGCCAGCTGTGTGGAGACGAAGATGGTGGTGGGGCCGTCAGCGGAGCCGATGATGCCTATGGCTCCTGCGTTCTCCATACTCCAGCCCAGGAAGAGCGCGGCGATAAGGGCGGCGAATATCCCGAACTGGGCCGCGGCTCCCAGAAGCACCGTCACCGGTCTCTGGAGCATGGGCGTAAAGTCGGTCAGCGCCCCCACTCCCAAGAACATCAGCAGAGGGAAAAGCTCGTTGTCCAGCCCCGCTTTTCTCAGTAGTCCCAGGAACCCGTCATCGTCGGCGATGCCCGTGGACGGGAGGTTGGCCAGCAAGACTCCAAAGCCGATGGGCAGTAGAAGCAGAGGCTCGTACCGTTTGGACACACCCAAGTAGACCATCCCCAGAGCAATGCATATCATCGCGACGTTGCCGGGGGTTATGTCTGGGAACGCTCCCAGGAGCTCCTGAGACATGGACTAGCTCCTCTCGCTTCCCCTGGGATTGTATGCGCTCTGTGATCGATGGCCGTACGACGGCGCCCTGCGTCCCTGGGTATCCAGAAGCGCTTCCCTTCCTATGCGACCCCAGCTGCTCCGTCCATACGGGGCAGCAACCGGGATAGGAGTTGGGACGGGCGCGGTGGCAGAAACGGGTTCTGTCAACGCGAAAGTGGTCGGCTGAGCCTGCTCTTCCTGCTCCATTGCCAGGTACAACGCCACGGCCATCGCCGCTATCTGCGACCCCTGTATTCTGCCGCCGGCCCCGCTGTCCATGACCGCGACAGGCTCCGGCGCTTCTTCATCAGAGTTGACCACGGCGACTTGCGGCGCTTCAGGCGCCTTCGCAGGCTCCAGGACCTCCAACTCCATCTCTTCACCTGGAAAGAGCTTCTGGAGCGCCATGAGTATCAGCATAAAGACCACCAGCGCCGCGAAGACCACGGCCATGCCCGTTCCCGCGAGGTTAAGTCCTTCTGCCAGATTCTCAGGAATGCTCATCTCTTGGCACGGTCCGAGTTTGATAGGCCCACCAGCTCACTCGTGTCCCTTTGCGTTACCTGATGTAGGAATCGGGCCGACTTCACATCCCGGTCCAGAACGTATCTTAGCAGCGCGCCCAGAAGCCTCTCCAATTCCAGCAGGGTGTCCTGCTCCAGGGAGAGCTTCACTGCGCTGGACATGGTCTCCTTCTGGAGGAATCGCAGCACCTTGATGGAGTTCAGAGACATGGGAAGGATGCTCACGCCGGGAGGGTGGCAGGAGTCGCACAGTGCGCCTCCCCGGCTTGGCGAGAAGGAGTGAAGCCCCGGCTCCAGGCTGGACTCGCACTCCACGCACCGGTGCAGCTCTGGCCGGAAGCCACTGTAGTCCAGGAGACGCAGCTGGAAGTAAGGCAACAGCGCGGACGGAGCATCCCCGGACAACGAGCGCAGGGAGTCCAGGACAAGCCTGTAGACGGGATAGTTGGGCTGCTCCTCCTGGGAGAAGGCGTCCACCAACTCAAGCATATACAAAGCCTGGGACAGCCTGTGCAGGTCCTCTCTTAGCGGCCTGAACCCCTCCAGAGACTCGGCCTGATTTACCGAGTCCAGATTCTGACCTTTGACCATGAAGAGGGATGTGCGCATTGGAGGCTCCACATGGCCCCCCAGCTTACTCTTTATCCGGCGCGCTCCCCTGGCTACCGCCCGCAGCTTGCCCCTGCCGGGCGTGTACAGGGTGAGAAGGTAGTCGGCCTCTCCAATGGGGATGTGCCTGAGGACAATGGCTTCGGTTTTGTATGTCTTTGGCGTAGTGGTCATAGACGACAGCAGCCTACACTTCCTGGCGTCCCTCCAGGGCGCGGCTGAGTGTAACCTCGTCAGCGTACTCCAAATCTCCGCCTACGGGCAGACCCCGGGCGAGACGCGTCACTCGCAGCCCCAGGGGCAAGAGCATCCGCTGGATATACATGGAGGTGTTCTCTCCCTCCAGGCTGGGGTTGGTCGCCAGTATGACCTCTCCCACCTGGTTGTCCTTCAGACGCTCCATAAGCTCCCGGAGTTTCAGGTCGTCGGGGCCTATGCCACCGGCGGGCGATATTACGCCGTGGAGCACATGATACAACCCCTTGTAGGCCTGGGTCCGCTCCAGGGACAGCACGTCAAGGGGCTCCTCCACCACGCATATGCGGGACCTGTCCCGGCCTTCGTGGGAGCAGAGGTAGCAGGGGTTGCTCTCGGTGATGTTCTGGCAGATGCTGCAATAGATTACCCGCTCCTTGACCGCCAGAACGGCCTCGGCCAGCGACCGGGCCTCCTCCGCGGGCATCCGTATCAGGTAGTAGGCCAGTCTCTGGGCGCTCTTGGGGCCTATGCCCGGCAGCTTGTGGAACTCCTCAATGAGACGGGCCAGTGGAGCGGCCACGGAGGGGAGGAAATCGTAGGTCATCGCACCGTTACCGCGCAGGCTCTCTACGTCAGGCCCGGTATCTTCACGCCGCCGGTGATGGCGCTGAGGCGGGTCTGGGCCAGCTCCTGGGCTTTGTCGATGGCCTCGTTGGTCGCCGCCATCACCAGGTCCTGGAGCATCTCCACATCCTCAGGGTCCACCGCCTCCGGTGCAATCTCGATGGACTGCACCTTGAGCTTGCCGGTCACCGTCACCTTGACCACTCCCCCTCCGACGGAGGCCTCCACAACGGCGCTCTCAAGCTCTTCCTGGGCCTTGACCAGCCGAGCCTGAAGCTGCTGCGCTTGGCGCATCATATTCCTATTCATTGTGCTTCTCCTCTTCTTCGACAAGGCGCGCTCCCATAGACAGGGCCGCCCGCACCAGGTGGCCTTTGGATGCCCCCGCGCCTGCGTTACCCTGGTCTGCCAGGCTCAGGCGCAGATTGTACGACGCTCCGGTAACCTCTTGCACGGTCTGCTGAATCTGCCTGCGGGTGTCCGGGTTCTCCAACTCGCCCTCCAACCGCTCCATATTGGGGCGGTTTTTGAACACCAGCACCAGGGAATCATCCTCTATGTACCTGGTTACACAGTCCATAAGCAGTGCCCCGATGTTGTACCGCTGGCCTTTAACCCGCTTCATGGCCTTGTAGATGGCGTTCCAGTGGGCCTCCGCCATAAGCTCGCCTGACGCCGCGGGAGCCGTCTGTACACTATCTGCCGATGCAGCCGCCTGCGCTACGGGCGCCGTATACGGTGACGGCGGGGCAGTCTGCCCCACGGGCGCGGGGGACGACTCCGCAATGACAGCTGGACGTTCAGCTTCCCGACGTGGTTGGGCTGAACGAGGTGGAGCGCTCCTGGGGGCTGTTTCCTGTGGGACATTGTTAGCAGGAGTCGACGCGGCGCGTGGGGCAACCCGCGGGGTCACAGTCGATTCCTGCCGGGCAGGTTCGTTGTTCAGGGAAGACTCCACCAGCGCCATCTCAAGGGGTAGCGTGGGAAAGCCGTCCTGGGAGACCGGCCTCTGCTCAAACATCTGGACCGCCTTCAACGCCCGTTCCAGGGTACAGGACTCGGCAGCAGCCCTGATGGCGTCCATCGTCTCCGGTGGATAGTCCAAGGCATCCTCAGCGCCGGCCTTGATGAGCAGGACTCCTCTCAGGTGGTCCACCACCTGCTTGTGGAAGCGGCGAGTGTCCAGTCCCTGGTCCGCCACCGCGATGATGGTCTTGAGTCCCTCCGTGATCTCACCTCTGAGCGTGTGTTTCACCAAGTTCAGAGCCAGCTCATCGTCTCCCTGGCCCAGTAGCTCCCTCACGTGGGCCAGAGTAATGTGGGAGTCGTAGGAGACCACCAACTGCTCAAGCAGGTTCTCTGCGTCTCGCAGGCTGCCTGAGGAGTTGCCGGCAATAGCCCTCAGAGCCTGAGGTTCAGCCTCGATGCCCTCACTACCGCATATCTTGGCAAGGCACTCCTCAATGTGCCGGTTGGAAATGCGGTGGAAGTCGAATCGCTGGCACCGGGAGATCACCGTGGGTGGGACCCTGTGAGCCTCAGTGGTGGCCAGGATAAAGATGGCGTGGGCGGGAGGCTCCTCCAGCGTCTTCAGTAGAGCGTTGAAGGCGTCCGAGGTCATCATATGCACCTCGTCCACAATGTACACCTTGTAAGCGCCCTCCGCGGGGGTGAAATGCACCTTCTCCTTCAAATTGCGTATGTCGTCTATTCCGCGATGGCTTGCGGCGTCTATCTCCACCAGGTCCAGGGCCCTGCCCTCATTTACCGCTACGCAGGGTGCGCACAGATTGCAGGGATCTCCGTTGTTGGGGCTGGCGCAGTTAACCGCCTTTGCCAGGATGCGGGCCGTGCTGGTCTTGCCGGTGCCCCTGGGGCCGCAGAATAAGTAGGCGTGGGCAATCCTGCCCTGCACCACCGCCTGTTTGAGGGTTCTTGCGACGTGATCCTGGCCTATCACGTCTTCCAGCGTCTTGGGACGCCACTTTCGATAGAACACCTGGGTCAATGCTGAATACGCTCCTATTTCAGGGGGACGTTCGCCAGAATCCTGTCCTGCTTGGCCCACATGATCTTCTCCTCCTGAGGCTCTGCGTGGTCGTAGCCCAGAAGATGCAGTACGCCATGGGCGACCAGCAGGGCAAGCTCAGCCTTCAGGGGCTTCCTTGCCTCCCGGGCCTGGCACTTTGCCTGGGGATAGGATATCACTATCTCTCCCATATGTGCCGCCTCGTCAGGATGGGCGGGAAATCCTCCGCCCGGGTGGCCGTCGTCAACGGCCTCCAGCAGCGAAAAAGAGAGCACATCCGTGGTCTCGTCCAGCCCGCGGTACTCCAGGTTAAGCCCCCTAAGGGTCTCGTCGTCGGCTATGACGAGGCTGATGCTGGACGACTCGTCCGGATCTTCGAACTGGAGAGCCTGCCTTGCCACCATCCTCAGCCACGACTTCGTGACCCTACCGGTAAAGGCTGAGAAGACCTGGACATCTATCTCCCGTAAGGAGGTGGACTCCAATAGATTTCCTCCGCCGCGTCAGAAGGTGGTTGGCTTTGGCTACCAGCGAGAACTTCCGCCACCGCCCCGTCCACCTCCACCGCCGCCTCCACTGCCACCGCCGCCATAGCCACCTCCACCTCCACTGCCACCGCCGCCATAGCCGCCGCCACCACCACCACCGTCGCCAAAGCCGCGCTCCGCCCTGGGCCGGGCCTCATTGACCGTAAGGGTGCGTCGGTTGTACTCCTGGCCGTTGAAGGCTGCAATAGCTGCCTGGGCCTCACCGTTGGTTGGCATCTCCACAAAAGCGAACCCCTTGGAGCGGCCCGTGTCTCTATCCCGAATGACGGTAACCGACTCCACCTCGCCATGAGCCGAGAATGCCTCCGTCAAGTCTTCTTCCGTGGATTCGTACGGCAGGTTTCCTACGTATATCCTCAAACTTCTCCTCCAGCTGGGTGCCCAGCGATGCGATTTCGGGATAGGATGCTTTGACACTCAGCTACCCCTTGCAGGCATAGTATATACCCTAATGAGCAAGACTTCCACCATCAGAAGGCGACGGATAGCCCGGCTTTGAGCGAATGGGCCTTCACCTGAACCGACCATTGAGGGTATACTGGAGTTGATGAGCAAAGGCAAGGTGATTGTAGCCATGAGCGGAGGAGTGGACTCCTCCGTTGCCGCGTGCCTTCTGAAGGACGAGGGTTACGAGGTTGTGGGCGTGACCATGAAGCTGTGGAACGACGAGCAGGCGGACTCGCAGCGTACCGGCCAGTCCCGAGGCTGCTGCACCCTGGATGACGTGGAGGACGCCCGCCGCGTGTGCCAGATCATCGGCGCGCCCCACTACGTTATGAACTTCCAGCAGGAGTTCCAGGCCCACGTAATCGATTACTTCTGCAGTGAGTACCTGCGGGGCCGCACGCCACATCCCTGCCTGGCCTGCAACGACAAGATAAAGTTCGATTTCCTGATGAAGAAGGCCGCCGCCCTTGACATCGATTACCTCGCTACGGGGCATTACGCCCGCCTTGACGCCTCGGCCGGTGCGCCGCGGCTCCTGAAGGGGATCGACGCCACCAAGGACCAGTCCTACGTGCTGTTCAACCTGCGCCCGCTCCAGGCGGCGCGCCTCCTGCTCCCGGTGGGCTGGCACTCAAAGAAGGCCATACGGGAGGTGGCCCGCGCGGAGGGCCTGCCCGTGGCGGACAAGCCGGACAGCCAGGAGATCTGCTTCATACCTCAGAACGACTACCGGGCATTCCTCGCTCAGAGGTTCAGTCCAACCCCGGGGGACATAGTCGACAGATCCGGCGCTGTCCTGGGGCATCACGATGGCATTCAGGGCTTCACCGTTGGACAGCGGCGCGGCTTGGGAATCCACAGCGAGAAGCCCATGTTCGTGCTGGCCATAGATGCGGAGTCCAACCGGGTTGTAGTGGGCCCGCCCGAGGGCCTGATGCAGAGCAGCCTGTGGGCCTCCGGCGTCAACTACCTTTCGGGCGTTACCCCCCACGGCCCCATGCAGGTTGAAGCGAAGATACGCTACAAAGCCGGCGAGGCCGCGGCCACTCTCATACCTCAGGGCGACTGGGCCGAGATCCGGTTCAGTGAGCCGCAGCGCGCGGTTACGCCGGGCCAGGCCGTTGTCTTCTATCGCGACGACGAGGTGCTGGGCGGCGGATACATAGAGGGGGCGCTGGAGCCCTCAGGTACCCATCTTCCCTCTGTCGCGTCCGCATAGATGGGAGCCAACTCCTCCCCCGAATGCCTGCTTCCGCAGCAATGGCAAACGTCGTTCCCGTGCAGCTTGCCCCGTACTCCGATACGGGGACGGGAACCCACTTCCCCGCTCCCCCCTGGATGCCCGCGTTCGCGAGCATGACAGCTCAAATGTCATTCCGAACGCAGTGAGGAATCTCAAACCGTCCACTAACAGACCCCCATCACTCCGCCGAATACCTGCTTCCGCAGCAATGGCAAACGTCGTTCCACTGCAGACGGAAACCCACTTCTCCCCTCCACCTGGATGTCCGCGTTCGCGAGCATGACAGCTCAAATGTCATTCCGAACGCAGTGAAGAATCTCAAACCGTCCGCTAACAGACCCCCATCACTCCACCGAATACCTGCTTCCGCAGCAATGGCAAACGTCGTTCCAGTGCAGACGGAAACCCACTTCCCCCCTCCACCTGGATGCCCGCGTTCGCGAGCATGACAGCTCAAATGTCATTCTGCACGCAATGAAGAATCCAAGGCCACCGCCGGCGCCTACACCTCTTCCCCGGATTCCCAGGCGTGGCCTGCCCCGTACTTGATACGGGTATGTGGGGGGCCACCCAAGAGTTATGCAGAGGTCTATCTACACGGGCATGAAGGTCGTCACCCTCGCAGAAAAGCAGACCCCCCGCTGAGTGCGGGGGGTCTAATGTTTGCCTAGTTTGCAGCTACCGGCGGGCGTCTACCGCCGACGCTGGATTATGAACACCGCCGCAGCTACACCGGCCAGCACCAGTAGGAGCACTATTATCAGCCCTACCGGGAACCCGCCACCCCCGTCTGTCGGCACAAACGTCGCAGTCGGGGCCGGGGTTGCCGTCGGCTCCGGGATGGCCGTCGGCTCCGGGATGGCCGTCGGCATCGGTGTTGCCGTCGGTGGGGGCGCGGCCGCCGCCACTGACACCGTAACCAGCTGCGCCGCCGTCTCACCCTCAGGGTCCATCGCGGTCACAGTTATCGTCACGCCCTCAGCAGGGGCAAAGGGCCTCAGCACCAGTTCGGTGCTCCCGTCGATAACGACGGCCTGCACTGCGTCCGGGTTGGACGACGTTCCCATGTAGGCCAACTCGTCACCGTTGGGGTCGCTGAAGTACTTCTCCACGTTGATCGTCAGCGCTCTGCCGCCCTCAAGCAGCACCTGGTCATCTATGACCCCCACCGCTTCCGGCGGCAGGTTGCCCTGCACCGTCACCATGAACGACTGGGATACAGACGCTCCCAGCGGGTCCCTGGCCGTCACAGTTACCTCAATCTCACCGTGGCTCAACGGGTCAACGCGCACCACGCCGTGGCTGCGCACCCTAACCTCCGCCACCGACTCGTCTGTCCCCTCACCCACATAGTTCAACTCGTCGCCGTCCGGGTCCATGAAGTACATGGTCACATCCAGCCCCAGAGGCTCGTCGTCGTACTGCAGCGTCTGGTCAGGGATCTGGCCCACACCCTCCGGCGGCCTGTTGGCCGGCAGGACGGTCACCAATATCTCTTGCGTGGCAGACTTTCCGCCCGGGTCCGTGGCCGTAACCGTAACCGTGGTCCCTCCCAAGCCCGCCGCCGTCAGGATTACCATGGCCTCCGTCAGCTCCACCGTCACTACCCCCTTGTCGGCCGACACCGCCCTGTACGTCAGCCGGTCGCCGTTGACGTCCGTGAAATAGGCGCCCAGACTCAGGGCTAACCCGGGGTCTTCCAGCCGAAGCGTCTGCGGCGGTATCGTGCCAACCGCCTTAGGAGCGTCGTTGGGGTCCAGCACCGTCACTGTGAATGTGCCGAAGGCCGTAGCCCCGGCCCCGTCCTGGGCGATTATGGTCATCCTGATTTCGCCAAGACCATTCACGCTGAAGATTACGTTTCTCCCCACAGAAGTCGCCGTCACCACCATGGGATTGGACGACTGCGGTATGAAGCGCAGGAACTCGTTGTCCTGGTCCCGGAAGAACGGGGTCATGTCCACCTGGGTGCCCGCGTCGTCCAGGTACAGCGTCAGGTCCGGGATGTTGCCTATCAACTGAGGGGCGTTGTTGGGAGCCGAGACCCTTACCCTGAAGCTCTCGGAGACCCTGGCTTTCGTGTCCTTATGTATGGCGGTGACGGTGACGTCCGTCAGGCCCTCCTTTTCAGCAGTTATCGTCAGCTCTTGACCGTTGATGGTGGCAGTTACTATGCCGGCCTTGGTGTATGTTGGTGTCAGGTAGACCAGATCCTCACTGTCAGTGAAGTACTTGGAAAGGTCCACGCGCTTGGGGCGCTGCTTCTGGACAAGTGACTGATTGGGTATGTTCGACACCGTGGGCCCGCTGCCCGCCTCCAAAATCTCCACCGGGAAGGTATGTGAGCCGCTGGTCGCGCCGGATGGGGCGCTGAGAGTTACTGTTACCGGACTGCCTGCCTCTGTCTCTTCCAGCGGATCGAACATGAGCAGGAATGTGTCTGCGTCTGCGTCAGGCTCCTTCACAGTCAGTTTAGCTACGTCTGAGGACAAGGCAGCCGTGTAAGCCATCTTGACCGGGAGGCTGTACATGGATTTCGCCGTCAGTGTCTGCGGCCCCACCACGTCTATCTGGGAACTCTCGCTTCTCGTAACCGTGTCGTCGGTCTTGACCGCGCGCACATCGAAAATGTAGGTGTCGGCGTCCGGGAGGGCGGCGGACATGATGGGTTGTCTTGTGCGTACGGCAGGAGTTGCGCCGTCATCTTTGGGGCAGAGGGCCGCCACGGGTGGCGTGGCGCCATCGTCGCAGCCAGTCAGCATGGACATCCAGCCCATGCCGTCTTCGGCTTCGTTCGGGCCCCAGGTCGTCCCGCCGTCGGCGCTATAGCGGTACTCGTGCGCCGCTACCTCAGTTGTGTACCAGATGTTGTCGAAGGAAAGGGTGACCATCGTCTTGCCGGCGTCCGTTTGATCCGCCGGTATCTTAGACACCACGGCGCTCATGTTCAGTGGTGGCGATGGCAGCAGGTCTTTGTTGCCGTCAAGCATGAGGTCTGCCGTTATCTTGTCATCAAAAAGAACCCAGACACTGCGCGGGATGGCCCCGCTAAGGTTGTTACCCGAGAGGTCCAGTGCCTCCAACGCGGTCAGTTTGGCCCACTCCGGCGCGATCGACCCAGTCAAACTTTGGTCGGGTAGCTCGACTGCTATGACTCTCATAACATCGGGAGTGGTGTCGTCGCCGTCGTCGTCGACCGGATCAACCATGACCCCGTCCCAACCGTTATTATCAATATAGCTACCAATTCCAGGCACATCGCCTATCCAGTTGACCTGGGTATTGGGGTCCATTAGCGCATTTCCCGCTTTGATCAGAGCCTTACAGTCGCTTATCAGCTCGTCGTCCGGGGTTTGGTCAGCTATGCGACCTCCGTTGTCGGGGTTAAGGTCGCGGGTTTGGCAGATTACGTCAGGGTCCAGCATCGTCTGCGCGGAGGTCCTGCCCGGCGTGAGGACAAAGGCGACAGCCGCAATGAGCAGGGCCGCCAGGATAAATCTCCCTGTCCAACTGGTGTGCCACCAGGCAATGTTGGACGGCTTGAGTACCGAGATAGATGAATCTATAGTTCGCATCTAACGAACCTCCTCAAGGTGCTTACTCAGCATAATGTCCATGCAGTCTCGCCATGTTCCATCAAACGAGAAACAAGTATTATACCCGGTTACAGATTGTACCATTCCTGTCAAGAACGGGGTAGGGGTTATTGCCCCTTTTTTCACACTTGTTCCCGCCTATTCTACAACCTGTGCGCCCGCCTGCACACCCCCCCGCGCTCACCTCCTTGCTCATGGTGAGCTTGTCCATATATATTTCTCAACCGACACCAAAAACTACGGTACTCGTCGGACATAGATTTTGATTCAACCAGGTAGTCCGAGGGGGTTAAGAGATTGGTCTGCCAACTCAACCCTATATGAGCGGTTCGAGCTTCTTAGGTGGGCCTAAGCGTACCGTAATACGAATGTTTCGCTGGGATATTCAATGTAGTGAGTTGTCAGACAACCCTGACTCTGTCCTGAGGAACCTTCTCGTCTACCAGGGCTTAAGGCTAAGGCTTCGCCGACTCATCGAAAGAGTATTCCGGCGCAGCGTGCCTTATTCGTCACGAGCCGCCATTTGTAGAAGGACGTGAGAACAATCCCCCCCCATTATTGTGGCTGTGCCTCTATGAAGACAGGGGCAGTCACTCTGTCTCCTCCCCAGATCAATAACCCTTCTCCATGCGGTACCCCACACGAGGCTGCGTATAAATGTACATTGGGCTCTTCGGGTCGTCGCCCAGTTTGTGACGAAGCTTCTTGACGAAGGAACGTACGGGTTGTGAGTAGCCTAAGTATTCCGGTCCCCAGATTCGTCTCAGCAAGTAATCGTGGGTCAATACACGACCGGCGTTCACTGAGAGCTCGTATAGCAATCGGTACTCGATGGGGGTCAACTCCACCGGACGACCAGCGACGGTTACGCTTCGTTGGGCGTAGTCAATGGTTAGATCTCGCAGCAGATAGGGTTCGGCAGACTGTTGTACAGACCAACTCTTGCGTAGGGCCGCCCTGATTCTAGCTGCAAGCTCCATCGGAGCGAAAGGCTTAACGATGTAATCGACTGCACCTAAATCAAAGGCCCTGGTGACATACTCTTCCTGGCCGTAGGCGGACAGGAAGATCACTGGCACGTCGGCCATCTCCAGAATCTCCTGCATCAGTTTGATACCGTCGGTCCCTGGTAGCATCAGGTCCAACAAGACCAGTTGCGGATCACTCGCCTCCATGAGGCTGAACACCTCGTGCGGATCGCCGGTCACTATAGGAGCGTAGCCTGCCTTGGAGAGGACGTCTCGAATGTACCGAAGCGTCCGGGGATCATCGTCTACCGCGAGGATGCGTTGTTGCTCACCATCCGTACGCCGCGAATCGGCTGCGGGCTGATCGGACCCTATCGCCGTGCTGCTCTGACTCTCTTCCACCACCGGAATCGTAAAGGTGAACCGCGTACCAAAGCCCGCTCCCTCACTCTCCGCCCAGATGCGGCCCCCATGCCCCTCCACTATCCCTTTGCAGATCGCAAGACCCAGGCCCGACCCCGCAAGTTCGCGTCCCCCATCTTCACTGGCGATCCGGAAGAACTTCTTGAACAGGTGCGGCAGCCGTTCGGCCGGCACGCCCTGGCCTTGGTCTGTGACAGAGAAGGCCACGTGCAACTTCTCCCGCACGGCGCCGACCCTGATCGGGGACGCATTGGGGGAGTACCTGGCTGCATTGGAGAGGAGATTTCCCAGCACTTGGACAATGCGCTGCGGGTCTGCCATGACTAAGGGTAGGTGGCCAGCGAGGTCGATGTGGATCTCGTTCATTCCTCCTCCGCTCAGGAAGATCCTCCTCGCCTCGTCGACTATGTCAGTCACCTTCACCGGCCTGGGATCCGCCGGCAACGTGCCTGTCTCAATACGCGCCACATCCACCAAGCTGCTGATCAGCCCACCCATGCGGTCGGACTGCTCGACGATGATTCGATAGAACTGGCGCATCTCGGCGGGGTGCAGGGCGGAGGAATCATCCAGCAGGGTAGTTGCCGATCCTCTGATGGAAGTCAGGGGCGTACGCAGCTCGTGACTCACCGTGCCCAGGAACTCAGCCCGCATTCGCTCCAGATCCTCCCTAGGCGCCATATCCTGAAGGGTCATCACGAAGGATTCCACCACGCCCTCCTCCGAGAAGATGGGTGTGGCGTCAAGCAGCGCACTGACGCTGCGGCCGTCGGGGACCCGCAGGACGATCTCTTCCGCCCGAACCGTTTCCCCTGCGCTCAGCACCTCCGCCATCGACACCTCCATGAGGGAGATCTCGCGCCCGTCGGCCCGCCGGCACGTCATTGAGTTGAGAAGCTGCTCCAAGGACTGTTCAGGCTGCCGCAGGCTGTCGACAATCCTTGTAGCCTCGGGGTTGATCAACAACGGCGCGCCCGTCGTCGCGTCGAAGACCGCAACGCCCACTGGCAAGTTGTTTACCAGGCTCTCCATGTCGGCCTTCGCACGCTGCTCCTCCCGAAACCGGCGAGCATTGGCAATGACCATCGCCGCTTGCGACGCGAACATTACCACGGTCTCCTCGTCCTCCCGCGTGAACCCTTCGCCCGATTCCTTGTCGGCAAGGTAGATGTTGCCGACGCGCTCGCCTCGATGGAGCACCGGCGTTGCCAGAAAGGACAGGAGTGGGCTCACCTCCACTGGAAGGCGGAAATCCGGGAGGCCCAGAGACTTCATGTGGCCCAGAAGGTCTGTGACCCTCAGCGGTCCCCCAATGCTGCCGAGGTACTCGAAGAGCCTTGTTCCCTCCGGCAGCTCCCACAGCTGCTTGGCCTCCTCCGCGGTCATCCCTGAGGGGAGGACATCCTCTATCCGCCCCGAATCGTCCAGGAGTGTGAACACCCCGTAGCAGGCCCCCGTCAGCGCTCTGGCTGAGTTGAGCGCCACCTTCAGCACCGTCTCCGAGTCCACGCTCTCGTTGATACAAAGGCAAGCCTCACTCAGCTTGGAGAGCCGCTCTCGCAGCAATTCATTTTCCCGCCTAAGTATCGAAACCTCACTCAATGCCATACCCACCTTCGAGAGACTCCGAGGTTATTCTTAGACTTGATCCCTTACACGAAGAATTTACCACGTTACGGACAAGAATGACGCGAAACCGGCGCGCTTTTCCGCAGATTGGCCAGACCAAGGACGCAGTTGCTGACTACACTGTTTATGTAAAAAACAGTTAGTGCACGGCGAAGGACTGCGACTCCTCCGGACCGTGCACTAACTGTCAAATTATGCTACCTCCGTGAGCGGATATAGAGCCCCGCACCTACAACCACCACCACCAGGACTATCAAGCCAACCACCAATATCGGGAATCCGCCTCCTGGTTCCTCCGGAGCGACAGCCGTTGGCGCAGGCATCGACGTTGCCGTTGGTGCAGGCATCGACGTTGCCGTTGGTTCAGGCATCGACGTAGCCGTTATTACCGCAGGCATCGACGTAGCCGTTGCCGCAGGCATCGACGTTGCCGTTGGCTCAGGCATCGACGTAGCCGTTGCCACAGGCGCTGATGTAGCCGTTGGCTCTGGCATCGCCGTTGCCGCTGGCGTTGGCGTGGCCGTTGGCTCAGGCGTCGCCGTTGCCACTGGCGTTGGCGTGGCCGTCGGCGCTAGCGTGGCCGTCGGCTCAGGCGTTGGCATCGCCGTGCTTTCGTCCACCACGTCGGTCACTGTCACCAGGACCAGCAGGGTGTCGGAGAGCGTGTCACTGTCAGTTGCGCCGACTACCACCACATAGACGTTGTTGGCGCCTTCATCTGTCGGGGTTTCGAAGTCCGGCGCGGTTTTGAACATCAGTTCACCGCTCTCGGCTCCGATGGTAAATTCCGCGGCGTCGAATCCCCCGCTGATGCTCCAGGTTACCGTTCTCCCGTCGACAACGCTCAGAGAGGTGACAGCCGTCATGTTCTCCGGCACGTTGAACTCTTCCCGGGTGCCGCCGGCGATTATTGGGGGATTGTCAGCTGGGACGGCCGGGGCGGGTGTACTCTCGCCACCGGTAGCTCCACCGCCGCTGCCTCCACCGCTACCGCCGCCACCTGTGCTTCCGCCGCCAGTGGATGCCCTTCTGACGGTTACGCTGGCATCTCCGCCGACCGGCTGATTCTTTGGTTCATCACCAGTAGTCTCCCTCAGAATACCGGAGAAGGTGTGGGCCCCCGTTGTCCTAGACGCGGTAACAGTGTAAGTAAAGGAATCATCCCCTTGCAGCGTGAACCTCACCGTCTGGCCAGTGTGTAGAACCTGGGAGTCGGGCAGGCTGCTGGACACGTAAGTGAACCCGGCGGGCAGCGTCTCCGTGACTCCACCGGCCCGCCCGTAGTTGGAGGCCATAATCGTCACGGTCACACGGCCGCCCTGTCTCACACTATCCGTGTTGAAGGACCTGGTGGCATAGGGTCCCACCGTTACCATGGAATCGCCGCCAACCGGCAGATTCTTTGGCACATCACCAGTAGTCTCCCTCAGCACACCGGAGAAGCTATGGGGACCCGCCATATCCGAGGCGGTAACGGTGTAAGTGAAGGAATCATCGCCTTGCAGGGTGAACCTGACCGTCTGGCCAGTGTGTAGAACCTGGGAGTCGGGCAGGCTGCTGGATACGTACATGAACCCGTCGGGCAGCGTCTCCGTAACGCCTCCGGCCCGCCCGTAGTTGGAGGCCGCTATCGTCACCATTATCGGATCGCCCGTGCCTACGTTTGCCATGTCAAAGGAACGGCTCGCGCTGGCTCCCCCCCGCACGGGCCGCTGGGTCGCGGTGGGAGTCGACATCGGGGTGGGAGTCGACATCGGGGCGTCCGACTGAACCGTTACCATGGAATCGCCGCCAACCGGCTGATTCGCTGGCACATCACCAGTAGTCTCCCTCAGCACACCGGAGAAGCTATGGGGACCCGCCATTTCCGAGGCGGCAACCCTGTACGTGAAGGAAGTATCCCCTTGCAGGGTGAACCTGACCGTCTGGCCAGTGTGTAGAACCTGGGAGTCGGGCAGGCTGCTGGATACGTACATGAACCCGTCGGGCAGCGTCTCCGTAACGCCTCCGGCCTGCCCGTAGTTGGAGGCCTCTATCGTCACTGTCACCGCCCCCCCAGGGACTACTACCATGGCCGGGGAGAAGGATCGGGTCGCGCTGGGACTGGGATCCGACTGCGCGGTCACAAGGCTCAGTCCCAATACGCCCACCAGCGCCACTACTACTGAAATCGTTATTATCGATAAGGTTCTTCTTAGCAAGGTTACCTTCTCCCTTTACTCCTGTTGCTCCCAGCAGCCCGGCGGAGGATTCTCCCTCACCGGCGACTGCTGTGAAGCAACAGATCCTTTCTGTACCGCGTCTCCTGATTTAGCCGAAGACGTGGAGGTTTATGACTTTGATCATATCGTCCTTACTGATGCGGTCATCCCCATCACCGAAGACGTGGTCGTTGATGGCATCTATCATCTCGCTCTTCTGGAGCACACCGTCATCGCCGGCGTACCGGGTGATCAGCGGGTCAACGGCGCCTACGGCGACCACCTTGGCGGCGGTCATTGCCGACATCGCCATCTTGCCGGAGCCTTGGCCGTCGGTGTAGGTCACCGAGACCCTCAGGTAGTAGCCCACGTCACCGGCCATTGCCGTGTACGTGGACAATGTAGCCCCGCTGATTGCGCTCCAGGCCGTTCCGTTCATGGACCGCTCCCACGTCCACCTTTCGCCGCTGACGCTGCCGTCCGGGTCAGTCACCATGCCGGCGGTCAACTCCGAGTCCACTCTCGCAGCCCCGCTGATAGCCGCCACCATTCCCATCTCGTCCACGTTGATGACCGTCACGGTCACCTCATGCGTGTCCATATCCGTCCCCTCGGTGGCCTTCAGCGTCACCATGTACACGTTGGTGTTGGCGTCGCTCATGGCCCTGCCCCTGGGCATCTCGTAGTCCGGCGCACTCTTGAACATAAGCTCCGTCATTGCGCCCCTTGCCGTGCCCACCTTGAAGTACATGGCGTCGTCGCCCTCAAGGGTCCACCTGGCCCTGGCCGCGTTCTCTCCTCGGGCCGTGTAGGCGCCCACCGCGTCCGTGCCGTCCTCGGCGTAGTCGCGGCTGGACGGGCCGGATATTGACAGCCCGCCCTGTATGATCTCCGGCGCTTCGTCTACGTTGGAGACGGTGACTCTCACCATCCGTTCGCCGGTATCGCCACCGGCGGAGGCCCGGACGGTGACCTCATACACATTGTCCCTGTCCGCGCTCGCCTTCGCCTCGAAGTCAGGCCCCGACACGAAGGACAGGACTGGGGGCGAGCCGCTGAGCTGGAACTTGGACGCGTCCGGTCCCGCCAGCGAGTAGCTGACAGTGCGTCCCTCCGGGTCCATTGCCGTGTAGGTGACGTCGGCCACATCTGTGATGGTGTAGCCGTCATCCTCGGCACCGAAGAGAGCGGTACTGTTCTCAGGAACACTAACTGTCTTCGCTCCAGTACTGAAGGCCGGCTTATCGTCCACGTCCGTGATCTTGATGGTCACGGTCGCGATAGGATCGGAGTCCTCGCCGGTGGAGTCTCTCGCCGTCACGGTGACTACGCAGCTGTTCTGCTCAGTGCAATTATCGCCAGCGTTCGCAGCCGCCTCGAAGTCCAGGTCCATGTCGGTTGTTATCTGACCGGTCTTCTCGTCGATATCGAATAGGGCCGCGTCGCCGCCGCCCAAGGTGTATATGATGGTGCCGTGGTTGCCCGTGGCCGTCACCGGGGCGCCGACGTTCCTGCCTTTGTCCCCCTCGCTGATGGTCCTGGAGACCGCGGCCGGGTCGAACTTGAGCTCGCTGGTGGCCTCAAGCCGTATCGGCAACACGTCATAGTCGGTGGTCCGCGAGGCGTTTTCCTGTTTTGTGTTGCCATCAACCTGGTATGTCACCACCACGCGGATGCGATTGTTTGCATCGGCCTGTAGCAGGGTGTAGGTGTTGTCCTGCGCGTCCGGGCTGGTGATTTTGGCACTCCCTCTGTACCACTGCCACGTGACGCCGTTTACTTGATTCGCTACGTCGCC
The DNA here is from genome assembly GCA_965261605.1 of Dehalococcoidia bacterium. Lineage (GTDB taxonomy): Bacteria > Chloroflexota > Dehalococcoidia > Lucifugimonadales > UBA2985 > DAOUJW01. The sequence continues at coordinate 766,100 of OZ253466.1, forward strand.
CGTAAAGTCCTGATCTGGGTCAACATCTGTATGTGCTATGTCCCCATCGGACGCAGTGGCCGTCAGGATTGCGCCGACCAGGTACTGCGGCGTCCCATTTGGGGTGCCGGTGGCCAAGGTGACCTTGCCTGGCTCGTTCACGCTGGTGACCTTGACGGTGACCGTGTGGTAGCCAGCCTCGCCATCAGGAGAAGCGGGGCACGCGCCCGAGTCCAGCAGAGCCACGTCGCAGGCCACCACCACTACCTTGTAGGTGTTGTCTTCGACATTGGTATCTGCCGGATTCTCGAAGTCGGGCGGGTCCATGAACTTGAGCATCCCGTCCTTGTCGATTCTGAAGGAGGCGGCGTCGGCGTTGTCGGCAGGCTTCAGATCGCCATTACCGTCGGGGTCGCCAGCGCCCTCCACAATGTCCCAGGCGATGGGCGTCACGCCCTCAGGGTCCGTGGCCGTGAAAGTGGCCACCGGGTCCTTGCCGTTCTCGGCGAAGTTCCTGGACGACGGCCCGGATACGTCCGGCCCCTCGTCCACGTTGCCTACGGTGACTCGCACCATCCGTTCGCCGGTATCGCCACCGACGGAGGCGCGAACCGTTACCTCGTACACGTTGTCCCTGTCCGCGCTCGCCTTCGCCTCGAAGTCAGGCCCCGACACGAAGGACAGGACAGGAGGATCGCCGCTGAGCTGGAACTTGGACGCGTCCGGTCCCGCCAGCGAGTAGCTGACAGTGCGTCCCTCCGGGTCCATTGCCGTGTAGGTGACGTCGGCCACATCTGTGATGGTGTAGCCGTCATCCTCGGCACCGAAGAGAGCGGTACTGTTCTCAGGAACACTAACTGTCTTCGCTCCAGTACTGAAGGCCGGCTTATCGTCCACGTCCGTGATCTTGATGGTCACGGTCGCGATAGGATCGGAGTCCTCGCCGGTGGAGTCTCTCGCCGTCACGGTGACTACGCAGCTGTTCTGCTCAGTGCAATTATCGCCAGCGTTCGCAGCCGCCTCGAAGTCCAGGTCCATGTCGGTTGTTATCTGACCGGTCTTCTCGTCGATATCGAATAGGGCCGCGTCGCCGCCGCCCAAGGTGTATATGATGGTGCCGTGGTTGCCCGTGGCCGTCACCGGGGCGCCGACGTTCCTGCCTTTGTCCCCCTCGCTGATGGTCCTGGAGACCGCGGCCGGGTCGAACTTGAGCTCGCTGGTGGCCTCAAGCCGGCCCCCCAACACGGGATAGTCGGTGGTCTTCTCCGCCATCTCCTGATCTACGTTACCAGCAACGACGTAGAAAGCCACCGCGCGGATGTGCTGACCCGCATCGGCCTGTAGCAGGGTGTAGGTGTTGTCCTGCGCGTCCGAGCCGGTGATTTCGGTCGCCCCTCTGTACCACCGCCACGTGACGCCGTTTACTTCAGTCGGAACGTCATCCGTAAAGGTCTGAGTTTCATCTGTTATGTCGCCATCTTTCGCCATGGCCGTCAGGGTTGCGCCGACCAGGTACTGCGGCGTCCCATTTGGGGTGCCGGTGGCCAAGGTGACCTTGCCTGGCTCGTTCACGCTGGTGACCTTGACGGTGACCGTGTGGTAGCCAGCCTCGCCAGTAGCGGGGCAGGCGTCCCCCACCAACGCCACGTCGCAGGCCACCACCACTACCTTGTAGGTGTTGTCTTCGACATTGGTATCTGCCGGATTCTCGAAGTCGGGCGGGTCCATGAACTTGAGCATCCCGTCCTTGTCGATTCTGAAGGAGGCGGCGTCGGCGTTGTCGGCAGGCTTCAGATCGCCATTACCGTCGGGGTCGCCAGCGCCCTCCACAATGTCCCAGGCGATGGGCGTCACGCCCTCAGGGTCCGTGGCCGTGAAAGTGGCCACCGGGTCCTTGCCGTTCTCGGCGTACTCTATGGCGGCGTCCTGGGCACGTAGAGCCCCGCCGGGCAGCAGCAGCCAGAGGCCAAGGGCCGCGACTGCAAGCACCGCGAGGATGGGGAAAGCAAACTGCCTCTTTGCCAGAAGGGAGGGGGAGTTTGGGCTGCCTGTAGGGGAGTAATGACTGGAAGACCTGCGGCCAAGACCGCTCGCTAAGACCCCCACAATACGGCGCCCCGTGGATGTTTGCCGCGCCGTTTCATCCAAACTGCGTGGGGATGATTGCATATCTATACGCGTTGGCTCAGCGGAAAAACCCGCTTCTTGCCCTGGTCGTACTTCTTTTTTATCGCGTCTCATTGCGTGGGTCACCTACCTTCCATCTATTCATTGTTTCATCTCAGCCCAATCTAATATTCTACTCACTAATATTCTACTCATACCAAGTTAGTAGTCTACTCATAGCGTGTGTCTTTTCTGTGCCCACCCACCCTGATACGTGTGCCTTTTCTGTGCCTTTTCCCCATTGAGCAGTACATTCTCCGAAAAATCACCCATTCGCCCAAGAACCTCGGAGCCTCTGTGAGGTGGACCGAGCCATCAGACCCTACGTGTCGGGGAAGATCACCGGGGACCGGCTCGACCACCGGCGCAAGCGCATCACAGAGCGGTCGGAGACGCTGCGGGCGAGGCCGGACGAGTATCGCTCTCAGCACACGGCGTAGGTCGAGAAGCGCAACCTGATGCAGAGCCATGGAGTCTCTGAACAGGTCGACAGCACGACCATCTTCCCTACCTGATGATACTGCAATCCACGGACTTATTCATCCTGTCCCTGGAAACCTTGTATAACTACAATCGCACTTCCTGCAGAGGCAGAAGTCTGCCCCCCTCCCACCTCTGGATACCCGTCTACACGGGCATGGTTACGGGGCGCGCCCGCTCCCTATCTCGTCGCTCCCGTGCAGACAGACCTTTGCGTAACCCGCGCGGCAGCCCGGTTGAATGTCATTCTGAGTGCAGCGAAGAATCCAAAGGGTTTCATCCCAAGACAACGTAGCTTTGCAGGCAAAGGCTTTGGATTCTTCACTCCGCTGGGCTCCGCTCAGAATGACAGTAAAACGCGCATCTGCTGATATACCACGAGGAGTTACGCAAGGGTCTCTGCAGACGGAAGCCTGCTGCTCCCCTATGTTTGTATAGCACAATCGCACTTCATACATAGGCAGAAGTCCGCCCCCAGACCACCCCTGGATTCCTGCCTCCGCAGGAATGGTTACGGGGCGCGGTTCAGGGACGGGCTATCCCCGCTTGTGCACGGCGGGCATTAGCCAGATCATAGTTGACTTGGCGGCGCATCCAGAAATCCGCAGTGCTCCAGCCAATGGATTCCAGGGCCAAGGCCACGGCTGGCGTAATGCCGCTTTTCTCGTTCAACAGACGGGAAGCAGTGTTCCGGCTGACTCCCAGGCGGGCAGCGAATTCGTTGACGCTCCAGCCTTCGGCCTCCAGGCTATCCCGGAGACTGGCGGCTGGATGGGTTGGGATTCTAGCTGTCACAGTCACACCTCGCTAATGGTAGTCCTCAAAGTCTATGTCAACGGCTTCCTGGTTCACGAAGCGAAAGGTAAGCCGCCAATTGCCAGACACCCGAACGCTCCAAATTCCTCGACGATTACCGGCCAACTGGTGCAACCGCAGACCTGGTAAGTCCAAGTCCGCCGGATGTTCGGCGGCGGCTAGGTCATCCAGCAACCGGGCAATGCGGGCCACGTGGTCTTGATTCAAGCGGCTGGCGTCGTCCTGCTCCCAGAATCTCCGCAATCCGGCGTGCCTGAATCTCACGCCAGCATTGTACCATGTACCGGGGCAGTGTGCAGATTTCGTCGCTCCCGTGCAGACGGGAGCCTATTCCTCCCCTATGTTTGCATAACACAATCGCACTTCATGCAGAGGCAGAAGTCTGCCCCCCTCCCACCTCTGGATACCCGTCTACACGGGCATGGTTACGGGGCGCGCCCGCTCCCTATCTCGTCGCTCCCGTGCAGACGGGAGCCTACTCCTCCCCTATGTTTGCATAACAACAATCGCACTTCATGCAGAGGCAGAAGTCTGCCCCCCTCCCACCTATGGATACCCGTCTACACGGGCATGGTTACGGGGTGCGCCCGCTCAGCGTCCCGCCGTCGCCTCCGCGTCGTCCTTCGGCTTCGGCCCTTCCACCACGGGATCAGGCTTCGCAGCCGGCTCCGGCGCTTCCGGCGCCGGCTTCTTGCTGCCGACCAGAACAAACTTTGCGAACCCCATTATGAGTCGCACCGCAAACTCCAGGGCAATCAGGAACAACAGGTAGTAGAGGATACGCTCGCTGTGGTCCCTGATATCCTTCAGCACATCCAGAGAGGCTACCACCGAGAAGAAGGACGCATCGATGATGAAGATGGCCAGGACACCGAAGGGGAGTATCTTCGCCAGGTCCCTGGACAGCTCCTCGCTGAGGTACGAGGTCACTCGGATTGTGCTGACCGTCACCAGCGCCATCAGCAGTATGTCCGGGAACGTCCGGTTTTCCGACAGAAAGGTGAGTATCACCGTCAGGATTGCGAACCAGAAGAACGCGAAGACCGGAAACAGGATCAGGTACTTCCCCACGTACAGGATGAAGTGGAGGAAGACCTGCACCAGCCGGAATCTCGACTCTTCATACTTGGACAGGTCCAACTCGAATATATCCCTGGTGGCCACGAACCGGTAGAACCTGAAGACGAAGAGCGCGTAAGCTGCCATGCTGAAGACGTAGACCACAACGGGCTCCAGCAGATTGAAGGCTTCGCCAAAGTCCAGGCCCCTGGGGAAGATGTCGTAAATGTCCATAACCCTCGTCCTTCACGGCAACATGCACGGCCTGATGCCGCTGTCCAAGCAACGAATAAGAGACGGCGGCGGCTGTTGCGACGGCGCGTCCCCGATATTTGTACCACAAATCACGAGACACTGACAGGCCCCTGATCACAGAGGGCATATTCATTCGTCGCTCCCGTGCAGAGAGACCTTTGCGTAACCCTAAATCCCTTCCCCCGCAAGCGGGGGAAGGTCAGGATGGGGGCAAACAAGCGGTGTGTCCACACACGATTCACCCCCATCTCAATCTTCCCCCTCGAGGGGGAAGAGGCTCTGCGTCCCGACGAATGAGTTACGCAAAGGTCTCTGCAGACGGGAGCCCACGTCCCTACCCCCTGGGTTCCTGCCTACGCAGGTTAGAAATTCAGGCCCTGTACCGGCTCGTCTTCCAGGTCTGCGAAGGGCGGCGTCTCCAGCGCTTGGCCTGCGTCTATGCGAGCGCGGGTGTCGGCCAGAGCCTGGTCCAGGTCGGCGTCTGTGGGCGTATAGAAGTCCCCGGTCCGTAGGAACAGCAGGCTCGCGGCCGGGCGCTGCCCGATAGCCCTCTCCAGGGCAGCCGCATACAAAGCAAGCTGTGGAAGATACGACTCCGCCGCTTCCGCCAACGTCCTGCCCCGAATGTCGTCCGTCTTGAAATCGATGAGGCGCCAGCTGCCCTCGCTTTGGTACGCCAGGTCGATTGCGCCGTGCACGGGCACGCCGTCCCAGTCCCAGTTGAAGGGCATCTCAAAGTAGGCGCGGGTATCCTGGTCGCGCAGGGTCGCCGCGAGGGGGCTTGCGTCCAGCAGGTCCAGCATCGCTTCCACGTCGCCCGCAATCCGGCCTACCGCCTGCTCGTCCAGCCCGTCCTGCATCCTCCGGGCCAGAGCGGTCAGGTCGGGCCGGACTCCGGTCTTGAACCACGACTGGATGGCCTGGTGCGCAAGGCTGCCCCGTATCAGGCCAAGGCCGTCGCCGTGACCGCTGTGGCCGCGTGACGGCGACGGGGGCTGTAGAGCTGTGACGGGAGTGCTGGAGCGAAGGGGGATAACACGCGGTCTAGCCACCAGCGCGGGCATGAAGTCCACCTCCCGGTCGACCGGTGGCGCCTCCACCATCGCGGGAAGCGGCCTGCGGGCAATGGCGTCAATATCGACCGCAATAGCGGGTCGCACCTCCACGCCGTCCGGCGGGTTGGGCGCAAGGGCGCTCGTCGCAGAGGCGAGCCAGCTTCCCTCCCGGCCAGAATCGTCGCCGCTGATGTACAGCATATCCGCCGCCCTGGTTGCCGCCACGTAGAAGAGGCGCTTGTGCTCGGCAGCCTCCTCCTCCCGGTCGCGCTCCATCAGATAGGCGTAGAAGCCGGGACGCCGACGGCTCCCGCCGGCCTCTATATCCCTGGACATGGTGAGGGAGATGCCCTCCTCGGCTCTCCACCGCACAGGGTCGTAGCTCTCCATGTCCCTGTGCGACAGGTGGGCCTCCGGCACAAAGACGATGGGGAACTCAAGGCCCTTGGCGCCGTGAATGGTGATCAGCCGGACCGCGTCCGAATCGTCCAGGACGGCCTGGCCTTCGCGTGCCGACAGGTCATCCCGCCGACGCCGCACGTAGGTGACGAACTCGTCCAGCGAGTGGCCCTCCAGGGTCCGCGCAAGACCGACGAACTTCCGTATGTTGCCCAGGGCCTGGTCGCCTCCCTGCAAAGGCGCCCAGGCCGCCTCAAACCCCGTGAGAGCGAGGGCGCGCTCCAGAAGCGCGTCCGGCGCGGCAAACGGAACCTGGCTGCGCAGGTCGGCCAGCACCTCGGCGGCGCGGCGGCAGAAGGAGCGGACATCCGCCGGGATGGTGTCCGGCGGGTCGCCGAGCGCGACCAAAAGGTCGCGGCCTGCAGAGCGGAGGGCCAGCAGCGATTCATCGTCTACCATGAACAGCGGCGACCGCAGAGCGCCCACCAAGGCTATGTCGTCGTCCGGCTCCACCAACCAGCCAAGGAGGTTGGTCAGGTCAAGCACTTCCTGCCGAGTGAAGAACCCCGCGCTGGACGCCGTCCTGTACGGAACACCGTGGCTCTCCAGGGCCTGCTCGTACAGGTGGACGTTGGACAAACGGCGCAGGAGAATCGCAGCGTCAGAGGGCTTGGCGGGCCTGGTCTGCCTGGTGTCCTTGTCCCAGACGGCCGTCTTCCGGTCCAGCAGCGACTTAACCTCCGCGGCGACTGCGTTGGCCTCAACTCTCCGGCGCTCGTTGCCGGCTGCCTTCTCGCCGTCCGGCCTGGCGTCCGAGACCGGCTGAAGCACAAGGTGGGGCGATCCTGGCGAGACCGTACCGCGTCCGGTCATTCTTTGCATAGGAGCCTCGAACTCCTTTCGCGGGTCGCGGAACACGTCTTCAAACATGACGTTCAGGGTCTCCACGAGAGGGTCGTGGGCTCGGAACGACCGGCTGAGCGCGCGGACAGCCCCGATGGACTCAATCTCATGAAGGAGCCGGGTGAAGTGACGAACGTCGCTTCCCCGGAAGCGGTATATGGCCTGCTTGACGTCTCCGACGAGGAAGCGCTCCGGCCCTTTCTGGCCGCTGTCACCGCCGCCGGCCAGGAGGCGGAGCAGCTCTATTTGGGGCGGGTTGACGTCCTGAAGCTCATCCACCATAAGGTGCCGGAACCTTGCCCGGTAGGAAGCGGCGATGTCCGGGTACGAACTGAGCAGGGTGATCGCCTTGACCTCCAGATCAAGGTAGTCCAGGGCCGCCAATTCTCTCTTGCGGGCCTCGTACCGGGCGCAGGCGTCCTCAAGGAGGCCACGCAGCGCGGCAACGGTCTCAAGGACAAGCTCGTCGTGCTCGTTCCAGGCCGGAAGCTCTTCGAGTTCCTTGCCCATATCCCGGAACCGGCGCATTCTATCTCTGACTTCTTTGATGTCAGTTCCCCAATTTTTGGGGCTTCCGCCGGTCAGCTTGATCATGCCGGCGGCGGCAGAGGCGCGCTCCAGCAGGTCTGACCAGTCGCCCATGTTGGGGTCGCCCAGGGCTTCCAAGGCATCGCTTAGACTAATGTGGAGAGCGTCCGAGTCGCCGGTGTGAGCGTCCCCGAGCCACGAGACCAAGTGCGCAAGCTCCGGGCGGGCCTCCTCTGCTGCCTCGCTCCTAAACGCGTCCATAAGCGTCCGTACATGGTCTGCCCAGGCCTCCAACGATGCTCCCGGCATCGCCCGGTATGCCTTCTCGACTTCATCTCGCTGCCTTACCAACTTGGGAAGATGGTTGGTCATCGTAAAGACGCCCATCTCTCGCAGCGCCAGGGCGCGGTGGTCGTCGGCTTCGGCGGCCTCTTCCAAAGCGTCGTGACAGGCCTTGATAAGCTCAAGCTCCGCTTCGTCTTCGTTGAGGACTCGTATGGCGGGGTCAAGCGCCGACTCCATGGGATGCTCGCGCAGTATCCGCAGGCACAGGGAGTGTATGGTTCCTATGACCGCTTCGTCCAGGTCGCTCCGGTGATGGGCCAGCTCGGGCCTGTCGTGCACCTCGCGGCGCACACGCTCACGCATCTCAGTGGCTGCGGCGTCAGTGAAGGTGACTGCGGCCATCTCCGGGATACGGTTCTCGCCGAGCAGGGACAGGTAGCGCTCGACCAGGACGCGGGTCTTCCCGCTGCCGGCGCCCGCCGTGACCAGCATGTCGCTGCCGCGATGGGCGACGATTTCCGCCTGTTCCGGCGTCAGTCCCAGCGCTTCCATCGGCTGAACTCGTTTACACGGCAAATGTGCTTGAAGGAGCAGTACGCCGGGCAGGGCTGCACCTGCGGGAAGACCCTGAAGTCCCCCGTCTCAACCGCGCTGCGCACTTCCCCGGCCACCGAAACAACGTTGTCCAGTAGGGCCGCGTCCGCCTCTTTAGAGGAGTCTATGTCCCACGACTTGATGTTGGGGTCCAGCCAGGCATAGCGTGCAACGACTCTCTCGGCCTTGGCTCGCTCCCGTCCAAGGTATCCGTAGAGCTGAAGCTGCAAGCGGCGCCCGTCCGCCACGTGGGATCGCGGTATCTCGCGCCCGGACTTGTAGTCCACGATAACGACGAGACCGTCGCCCTCGTCCAGCCGGTCGATTCCAGCTGTGACGCGCATGGGCGGGTCCAAGGGAAGAGACGCCGTGATCTGCTCCTCCGCGCCCACAATGCGGGTCACGCCCATTGCCTCGCTCAACCCGGCCTCCCTTTCCAGCATCAGCTCTATCTGCCGCAGGGTGGTCTCCGCATCCAGCCGCCACAGGGCCGCCCGCCCAAAGCCATTCTTCTCCGGCGCTTTGTTCCAAAGCTCAGCGCCGTTGGACCGGAGCCGTTCGATCACCTCAGGCAGCGTATCGGAGGTCAGGGCGCGCCCATGCGATGCAAGCGGCTCAAGGGCGTCCTGCATGATTTCGTGAACTACGTTGCCCCGCATAGCGGCGTCCGCTCCCTCCATCTCCTCATCCATTTCCTGCAGGCGCAGGGCGTAGTGGCTAAAAAACTGGAAGGCGCAGGTACGATAGGACTCAAGACGGCTGGCGCTCCACACAGCGCCGGTTCCAGTTAGCCTGGGCACAAGACCGGCAGCGAGACGACCTTCATACTCGTTGGCGTTCCTGAAGGAGCGACGGAGCTGCTCTACAGAGACCGCCTTCCGTATCACGGGCCACGACGGCTCTCCCAGAGGACGCAGCCTGCTCCTCTCCGGCCATTGCCGGGTGCAGGCTATAGTCAGCTCTCGACGCGAGGCGGCTTGCTCAGGCGCAGGCGCTCTCGCTTCTATGACCTCGCTTGGAGTAGCCCGGTCGAAGTAATAGGAGGCTGCGGCAGGGCGGCCGCGCTCGTCGAGGCGTGTCCTCCACAAGGCGAGAGTGAGATCCGCACGGCTGGATACAGCTGACCACAGCTCATCTTCCGACAGCCGAGGCTCCGGGGGAAGCCCAAGGCCCGCACGATTCAGCTGCTCTATGGCGCTGCCGTCAAGCAAAACGGCGGAGTTCCGCGGCGCGGGGAACTCGCCCTCTATCAGCCCGCCCACGGCCAGGAAGTCGAAACGCAGGCCGTGCAGGGTGTGCATTGGCGCGAGGAGCACTCCGCCGGCCTCCCGCAGCAACACAGCCGGGGCGTCGAGCTTTCCCTCTAACCTGAGCAGGAATGACTCAAAGGACTCAGGCTCACCTCCCAGCGTCTCGTGAGTAGAAACGATGTCGCGTAGGTAGCCTCGAAGTGCGTCAAGCTCCACGTCAACCCCAAACCGCAGCCGCGAGTCTGGAATGATGAGGGCATTGGCGCCAAACAGCGCCTCTTCAAGACGACGCGCGTGCTCGGCCGGAGTGGCAGGTGGCTGCTCCAGCATGGAGCGTAGATCCACAAGCGCCGCCGTCATCACGTCGGCGGCCCGGCGGTAATCCAATCTGTCGGAGGCGAGTGTAGTATCTTCATCTGCCCTGGCTTTCATCCCTTCTGCGGCGCGTTCCAGGGCGTCAAACCCCGTCCAGAGGTGGCGCTCTCGCGCCCACCGGGAGTAGAGTGCCACGTCGTCTCGGGACATGCGCCAGCGGCCGAGGTCAGCGAAGCCGCTGGAGAGCACCGAGACCACATCCCGGAGACGCCAACCCTCCTGGGGCAGGTGGAGCAGGCGTCGGAGCCAGGCTCCCAGCGGTCGGGCGCTGAGGCGCTCCCCGGCGGCAGGATCAAGGGGCAGGTCATACTCGGCGAAGACCTGCCGGGCAAGACCAAGGTAGGGCGATACCTGCCTGAATGTGACGGCAAAGTCGGACGGGCGCAACGAGGGTTCGTCGGTCAAGCGCTGCTTGATCTGCCGAGCGATGGCGCGCAGCTGGCCCTCGCGATCGGTGGCGCTGCCCGCCACCACCTTCGCGGTCTGTGTCGAAACGTCACCCTTATCCTCTATTGGCGCGTCTGGGAACAGCTTGCGAAGCCTGTCGTAGTCGTGTTCGGCCCGCGCCCCCGCCCTGGGGTCAAGTGTAACAACAAGCTCAGTCCGCTCCGCCAGGGCTTCCAGGAGCTTTAGCTCCGTTCTGCGGAATAGCTGGAAGCCGTCTAGCATAATCGTGGGAGGGAGCGCCGCGCCCCTTTTCACGGCGTCGGCCGCCGTCTCGCCGGTCTGCATGGGGTGCAACCAGCCCCACCGTTGAAGCTCGGAGCAATACGCATCGTAGACGGATGCCAGCGCCCTGAGGTTGCGGGACTCCGACTCCTCGGCGGCTGCGGCGAATGCCCGCGGGTCGATTGCTTCTGCCAGCAGGTCGTTGATGGAGGAGCGCAGAAGGCTAAAAAGTCCTTTGGTTGCAGCGATAGGCGCAAAGTAGGAGGCGGACCCACTCTGAATCTCGCGCCGGATAGTTCGCGCCAGAAGCTCTTCCACCAGAGCGCCGGATGGCGCCCACACGTCGGAGGCCAATTGACGGCTGAACTGGTCTATGGTTGATACGCGCAGCCGCAGGGCGACTCCGCAACGCTCAACAAGCCTGCGGCGGAACTGGTCGCCGTGACGCAGAGTGGGCGTGAGCACAAGGGCTTCGGAGAATGGGTCGGCCTCGTACAAAGCGGACAGCCTGGTGATGATCGCATCGGTCTTGCCGCTGCCGGGCCCGCCTATGATTAACGTTGGGTTAGGCATAGCGTTACTTTACTACAGCGGGGATTGGGCGACTACGCCCCTGTGAGGAATGGAGGTATTTAACCCGTCTTCCTCCTCAGTAACTGGCCAGTAACAGACCGGCTTGTAACGGTCGTGGCAACTCCCACGGGCTGGCTACCTGGGTATCCAGGCCATCGAAGCCGGTGACGTTCCGGCCAGCGCATTTTCAGCTTGGGCTGTCACGATGTTCAGCCAACAGGACTGGGGCGGAACGCCCGTAAAATAGTCCCGAGCAGTCCAGGCCTAGCCCTAGTTGTATGTGTATTTCGGGCTAAGCGCCTCTCTTGCACTCGGGGATCTTTGGCCATACCCTGGGTCACACGGTCTATTATCACGGCCAGCACCACAATGCCAAGGCCCCCCATGAAGCCTCTTCCGAACTCAAGCTGCGAGATTCCGGCATACACCTCCGCCCCCAACCCGCCGGCTCCTACAAGGGCAGCAATTACCACCATAGCCAGAGCCATCATAATGGTCTGGTTCACTCCGGCCATAATGGTGGGCCTGGCCAGCGGCAGCTGGATCTTGAGCAAGAGCTGCGTGGGAGTGGTGCCAAAGGCCCGGGCGGCCTCTATGAGCTCCGGGGACACCAAGCGTATTCCAAGGTTGGTAAGACGTATGGCAGGTGGCACTGCATAGATCAATGTTGCCATCACCGCCGGCACTATTCCAATGCCCAGGAAGTATATGGCCGGTATGAGGTATACGAAGCTTGGCATGGTCTGCATCGTGTCCAGCACCGGACGGATCATCCCCTCCACGGTATCGCTCTTGGCCATGGCTATCCCCACCGGAATCGCCGTGGCAATGGACAGGAAAGTGGCTGTGCCTATGACCGTCATTGTAAGCATGGACGCCGACCACAGCTCAAAAATCGCCAGAAACCCCAGTCCGACTATTGTGCCAATCGCAACCTTGTAGCCGCTCACGCGCCAGGCCGCCAGGGCCGATATTACTATGAAGAGCCACATGGGCATCTCCAAGAGAGCGAAATTCATGGGCACCATGATCTTTAGCAGATTGTTGGTGAGGCCGCGGAAGAAGACCTTCCAGCTATCTTTCATCCAGAGGACACCGTCTTGTAACCGGTTGTCCAGTGCGCCGGGCCTCACTTCAGTCCCAAGCACGCTAAAGTTCAAATCATCCACCTGCCTCACCCGCTGCCCCTCAATCACGTGCAGGTCCTGGCCGGGGGCGTAGAATGGGAAGGAGTCCGGGGTGCCCACCACCGCAAGAATCGCCATTGCCAGGAGCACAACGGCAGCGGCCAGTCGCCAAATGGGCGTTCGAATGGCCTTCAGTGTGCCCCACACGACGGCCACTGCGAACGCGCCGAAAAACCACATATAGAGCCTTGGGAAAAAGATTTGAATGGTGGGGCCATCTCTGTGGTTGGCCAAGTCCCAGAGCATAACGGCCAGGACTACGGCCCCCAGCGCGGGTATCGCCCGTCTGCGTATCATGTCCAGAGTACCGTTGCCTACCGGGATCGCTCTTATAGGCTGCGGAATGTCCATTACTACCTCCTAAAAGTCCTCACAGGCTGGGAATGGCTTTCACATTCCTCCCGCGCCTACACCCTGGTATATGCCTCTTCCCTGCCCTGGAACGACTGGTTCTCGGCCAGACTGGCCAGCAACGCAGTCCTGGGTATTACGCCCAAAAGCCGCCCGTCGTCGTTCACCACCGAGATGGGGCACTCGGTCCGGGCCGCCAATGGGATCAGCTCATCGATGGAGGTGTCCGGAGCTACCCGTGGACACATGAGGGACTCCGGCATGTCCAGGTCCTGAAGGAGGGCGCCGCCGTTCTGAGAGGCTTGGGCTACCTGGTCTACGTTGGCAACGCCAATGAGAGTTCTGGCGTCGCCCAGCACAAAGGCGTAGGTCTCATTCCTGGACTGCATAGCCCGGAGGGCATCGGCGGGACTCTCCAACCCTTGGAACGCGGACTTGGGCTGCTGCATAATGCTGACGGCGCCCAGCACTTGGGTCCTGGATATGTCGCGAATGAAGTCCTGCACGTAGTCGTCCGCCGGATTCTCCACAATCTCCTCTGGGCTGGCCAGCTGGATTATCATGCCGTCGCGCATGATAGCAATCCGGTCCCCCAGCTTAAGGGCCTCGTTCAGGTCGTGGGTGATAAACACAATTGTCTTGTGAAGCCGCTTCTGAAGGTCAATGAGTTCGTCCTGCATCTCACGACGAATCAGCGGGTCCAGAGCGCTGAAGGGCTCGTCCATCAGGAGTATTTGGGGGTCCACCGCCAGGGCCCGGGCCAACCCCACCCTCTGCTGCATTCCGCCGCTCAGCTCTCCAGCGAAGGACTCCTCCCAACCCTTCAGACCCACCGCCTCCAGCACCTCCCTGGCCTTTTCGTAGCGTTGGTTCTTCTCCATTCCCTGCACCTCCAGCCCCCACGCCGCGTTATCGATTATCTTCCTATGGGGCAGGAGCCCGAAGTGCTGGAACACCATTGCAACCTTCTGCCGACGGAACTGGGTCAGTTCGCGGCTGCTGTACTTCAAAACGTCCTCGTCGTCAATCTTTATCTCCCCCGAAGTAGGCTCAATCAGCCGTATCAGGCAGCGGATGAGGGTGGACTTTCCACTCCCGGAGAGTCCCATGACCACGAAGGTCTCCGCAAGAGATACGTCGAAGTTGACGTCCTGCAAGGCCACTACGCAGCCCGTCTCCCCCTGGATCTCCGCCTTGCTCTTGTCCGCGTATTCGGGAGTCATGACCGTCTGGGGATTCTTCCCAAACACCTTCCACAGGGATCGAACGGAGATGCGGTCTACGTTAAGCGAGGTCTCGTGTCCGTTGGTCAATAATGTGCTTTCCATACTCATAATCTGTCTCCTTGCTCAGCCTCGGAGGCGGTAGCCCCATCCCCCCGCTGGTGAGGGGCGCCGCGTCCGGCTTTTCAAGTATCTCCGCTAGAAGCCTGGATGCCGGATTCTATTTCCAGTCCGGGGCGAAAACGCTCAGAGCGAATATACCACGGAGGGGATCAATGAAGAGAGTATCAGTCCGAAGAGACAACTCCCTTCCGGTAGATATCCCACATATCAGAGCGGAATTCCGCCAACTGGCCCGCGTATCCGTTCAGGGCCCAGAGAGTGGCTGTGCTCTGTATCAGACCAAAAAAGGTGGTAGCCGCTGCGTTGGCGTTTATATCCGGTCTGATACTGCCTTCTCTGATGCCCCGATCAAGGACTGCCTGGATAAGCTCCAGGTAGCGAGTGAACATTAGTGATACCTTTGGAGCAAGCGTCGTCCCATCGAACCCCATAGCCTCTGCTATGACGACGAAAGATACCGCCCGGTGGCCCTCCACGTCGCTCAGATGCGCCTCCAGAATGTGCTCCAGGCTATCCACAGCCGACGCTCCCTCCGTCTGAGCGCTCTCGACGGTGTCCAGCAGGTTGCGCTCAATGTCATCGACCAAAAGGGAGAGGATCTGGTGCTTGCTGGCGAAATGGCGGTATATGGCCCCCTCCGTCAGCCCTACCTCCTCGGCAATGGCGTCAATCGTCACGCCATCCATACCCTTGGCAGCGATGAGGTTTCTAGCCGCTTCTATTATCTGGTGCTGGCGCACCAGCGTCTTCTGTCTTGTCATACCTATAGTCAGCCCAATATGCAAGTAATCGCTTGCTTACATTCTCGCTTTTTGGGAGCAGATTTGTCAACCCAAATACCGCTAACTTTGGTCAACTTTCCATGAACGTTTGCCTATAGGCTACCGCACGGAGGCTGGAAACCGGGACTCAGAGGCGATTCGCGAATCACCCCTGCTGATATAATTAAGGCAATACAGGACGGCCATCAGAAGATAAATCTCGTGTACGCCTCACATCTCAACCTGGTCAACTTCCGCAACTACCATCGGCTGGAGATGGACCTGCCTATGGGCCCTCTGGTCTTCTACGGAGACAACGCTCAGGGAAAGTCCAATCTCCTGGAGGCGGTGTACATGCTGTGCCTGGCCAAGGCCTACCGGGCCGCCAGCGATAGAGAGGCCATAAGCAAGACGGCGGTCGAGTACCCGGACCACGCCCAGGTCTCAAGCGTGGTCCAGCGCGGCCCGGACAGGGTGCGCATACTGGTGGACATGCGTCTGGAAGCTCCGGAGAGGGAGGGGAGTCCGGCTCACCTCCGCAAGGACATCAGGGTAAACGGCATACCCAGGTCGGCCTCGGATCTGGTGGGCGTAGTCAACGCTGTCCTCTTCGACGCCGCGGACATCCAGTTGGTGGCAGGCCCTCCGGCGGGCCGTCGCCGCTACCTGGACATCCTCATATCACAGATGGACCGCAGCTACCTCCGGGCGCTTCAGAGGTATCAGAAGGTGGTGTACCAGAGAAATCACCTGCTCCGTCTGCTGCGCGACGGGAGGGCCAGGACCGGTGAGATCGACTTCTGGAACGAGGCCCTAGTACAAGAGGGATCGTTCATAACCCTGAGAAGGCACGAGGTTATCAAGGATTTAAGGAACATGATGGAGGAGGTGCACTGCCAGTTGACGGGAAACCAGGAGGAGCTGACCGCCGACTACGCGTCCAGCATACCACTGGAGGCCCTGAATGACGCCGGTGTGGAGGACATCCGCCTCGCCTTCGAGCGCACCCTGGAGGCCGGCCGGGACAGGGAGCTGGCTCTGGGGTCGTCCCAGTGGGGGCCTCACAGGGACGACGTAAGGCTGATGCTGGGCGGAATGGAGACGGCAACCTACTCGTCACGCGGTCAGGCCCGCACCGTTGCCATTGCCCTGAGGCTGGCCGAGGGAATGCTGCTTGAAAAGGAGCGCCGGGAGTCGCCTATTCTCCTCCTTGACGACGTGCTATCGGAGCTGGACCCATCTCGACGCCATCGTCTGCTGGAGTACGTATCCAGAAGCCAGCAGGCCTTCATCTCCACCACGGACCTGGAGCGTGTGGGCGAGAGCTTCCTTGGCAGCGCCGCCAAGTTTCGGGTGGAAAACGGTACCGTGAAATCGATCTGAAATAGCACTCCCGGCAGCTCGTGCCCTCCTTGTGATAAGATATTTGGTGATAAGATATTTGCGTCCGGGAGCTTTCTCCCGATGGAACATGGAACTATGACACTGGGAGGCAGCTAATGACCTCACCTGAAGAGAAGCTGGATAATGCGATAGAAGAGGCCGCCAGAAAGATTCTCAGCAGCCGTTACACCGTGGCGATGGTGGGCGCCGGGATGTCCGTGGAGAGCGGGATACCGCCCTTCCGTGGCGCGGGCGGTCTGTGGACTCGTGTAGGACAACCGGACAATAGAGGATACCAGCGATTCCTGGAGGACCCGGAGGCCCACTGGCGCAACATCCTTAACCCGGAGACGGATGGCCCGCGAAGCGAGTTCCGGGAGGCAATTGAGAACGCGAGACCCAATCCGGGCCACTACGCCCTTGTGGACCTGGAGGACATGGGCATCCTGAAGTACATCATCACCCAGAACGTGGACGGCCTCCACCTGGACGCCGGAAACCACAAAGTGGCCGAGATTCACGGCAACAGGAACAAGCTTCGCTGCATCGGGTGCAACCTGCGCTGGATGCGGGAGGAGTTCGAGATCAAGGCGCTGCCCCCCAGGTGCCCGGAGTGCGGCGACCTCATCAAAGGGGATGGTGTGGCCTTTGGGGAGCCCATACCGCGAGACGTGCTGTCCGTATGTTCCCGCGAGTCGATGGAGTGCGACTGCATGGTCATCATCGGCACCTCGGCCGTGGTCTACCCCGCGGCGGCCTTCCCGCATGAGGCGAAAATGCGCGGAGCCACCTTAATTGAGATCAACACGGACGACACTCCCCTAACCGACATGTGCGAACTGGTCTTGCAGGGGACTTCGGGTGTGATCCTTCCGGAGCTGGTCAACAAGATCAAGTCCCTCTCCGAGGAGCTCAGGGCGCGGGAGACCTCTTAGGATACCTTTGCGAAACTTCACCTGCCTATAGTCCACCCCTGTGAAGCTTGTCCTCGTGGAAACGGGGAGCAGGGGTCTACTGGGTGCTATTAAAGGGGAATTATATACAATTTTACCCTGGCTCAAAACATTCGGAAAAGCTGAACAGCAAGGGGAATTGCTAAGAGCATTATAACCACTCCCACCACAGCCTCCACAAGCCGCTTGATAGTTCCACCAAACGGATTACCCATCCGCCTATTGTAATAAGTCCTACTACCTCTCCGAGGCATATTAACCCTCTCTACTTCTATTATACGCCGGGTCTAGGATTTTTCTCCGCCCAATATCTTCGACACATTTTCGTCGGTCACGGGAAGTCCTAAGTCTACAACCTTCTGCATAGCAGTAAACAACATATCCATCTCATCAGAAAGAGCCTGAGATTCACCCTCTTGAACAGCTCTCTCAGGACTCATCCCCACAAGATACCCGTCGTGAAGAGTAACAACGTACTTTTGTAGCTTGCCAGTGATCCATATCTCCATGTCCTATCTCCTTTCCCGCCTGAAAACACAAAACCCCGGAAAGCCGGGGCTTGCTTTGGCCTATCTCTTTCCCCTTGTTCCCTTCGCCTCACTCGTGGTGGACCGGAGGAGTTCTAGGTATTCGGCAAATCGACTGGATATATCTTATGTTCAGGATCCCACCAGAGTAAAGCGTAAGTGCTTCCATACTTGATACACCAAAAGCGAGGTTTTCCCCCAAGTCGAAACGACCATAATTCATCCAAGTCATCTAAGTAGATTTCTGGAAGGCGATTCCTAGCATCCTTACAAATCTCAGACACAAGAATAGGATGACTACGTGTTTTGAGTAACTCAGCGAGAGACATAGCCTCTATTGCGCCCATCCGCTTCCATACATCCTTCAAATCCTTATCGCTGATAGAGGCCCAAGAGAATGGACCAGCCATGTCCATTTTGCCAAATCTCCAAGAGTAATGACCGTCATCAGCCTTAGAATTCTCTAAATACGCGGGTTGTTTTGAAGCACTCTTGGGACTCTCTGTACGTTTCGGTTTCTTTGATTTCTTCGGCACCCTTAAAGTCCGCCATAGTACTCAGCCATGCTATCAAGTGTTATCACGGCATTGCCGCGCTCACCCGACTTGAGGTTCTCCCGCTCCCGTGCTTCACGCCAAGGCTGTTCTTTGTGAGTCAGCGCGCTCAACCAGGATGCCTCCTTGTCTCCGTAAAACTCCAGTACAGCATCAACTGTCTCCTGCTGATCTTGATTCAACATTGAGGCATCTCCATCCTCAATAATCGATATAGAGAACTCTCCCCTGTGCCGAGCGTACAGATCCGGTACAACTGGCCCGTTTGCCCACGCCTCAATACGTTCTCCGAACAATGGCTCATCGTCCCACACTAGGGACCAAGCCTGTGAGTAATAGCACAGCTTCTGTAATTTCCACGTGGACACACTACCGTGTTGCTTTAGAATGTATGCTGCAACGTCCACTGCTCTAACGGCTTCAGCCATCGTATTCCTCCGTGTCTACCTTCCATGCCTCCAGTTACATCTCCAATTCCAGCTTCTATTATACCTTATAATACAGAAGTTCTATAGAGCCAGAGAGCCAATTGGCCCTTATTTCGCGCCCTGCACAACATCATCCTCCCCACGTGACTTGCCCTTATCACGCTTCTCTTCCTCCAAGACCGCATCTATTTCTTCCTGTGTCACCGTCCTCACCACAGTCTTTAGGATATTCTCGAATGTGTCAGGTATCGGCTCGGAATCGTGCTCGGGCGGACGCCCTCTAGCTTTCTTCTTGCGCTTTTCAGTTGACACCCTCTTGCCTCCATTCCTACGCTATCAGGTCCACAAACCGCAGACGCTTGCCGTGCATCCACTCTATCACGCCTCTAATCTGCTCCATTGTACCCAATGGCCTGTAGTAATGCCTACCCGCAAACTCCATTACATACCTTGCCAGGTGTTTGTTGCTCATATTATGGTAGACCCCGTGATAACCCCTTTTGCATAACCTTGGTCTGGGTTACAGTGTTCCCGCCATTCCCGCCTCCGAGCGGGAATCTAGGTAGGGTGGTGTGTGGACTCCCGCCTGCG
This sequence comes from Dehalococcoidia bacterium, assembly GCA_965261605.1. Classification (GTDB taxonomy): domain Bacteria; phylum Chloroflexota; class Dehalococcoidia; order Lucifugimonadales; family UBA2985; genus DAOUJW01. The sequence goes on from OZ253466.1 coordinate 785,567, forward strand.
CGGGAGTGACGATAACGCGGCTATGCAAAGGTCTCCCCTAGCGGGAGAAGCGGGATAGGGAGAAAGGGAGAAGAGGTCCCTCCTCTCCCCTAGTGATGTAGTCCGTGATGAGCTTGCCCGTGGCGGCGCTGAGGATTATTCCGTTCCTGAAGTGACCACCTGCAACCAGCGCCCCTTCCCGCCCCGGCGCCACCCCAAGAATCGGAGCGCCGTCTGGGGAAGCAGGGCGCAGCCCCGCCCATATCTTGTGCAGCTCCGCGCCGGCAACGGCCGGCACAAGCTCAATAGCGCCTGCCAGAATCCCGGCTATGCCCTGTAGCGTGGCCTTGTCACGAAAGCCCGCCTCTTCCTGGGTAGTCCCCAGGACTATGGAGCCGTCCGCCTTGGGCACAAGGTAGGTCAGTCCCCTCCATACGCCGGTGGAGATGGGCGCAGGCAGGATGCGGGCCGCCATTATCTGACCGCGAACCGGCCTCACCGGCAGGTCCACCCCAAGCCACTCGCCGTACTGGCCGGCCCACGCCCCGGAAGCCAGCACCACCCAATCCCCTTCCAACTCCCCCGCGGGCAGCTTCACGCCAGTTATGCGGTCTCCGGAAGACAGCAGTCCCGCGACTTCTGTGTCTTGAAGGAAGGTAGCTCCTCTTCTCGCGGCTCCCTGGGCAAAGGCCCTCACCAATCGACGGCTGTTCAGATGCCCCTCCTGCGGAGAGTAAAGCGCGCCCCTGATCCCCTCTCCCAGGCCAGGCTCCATACTGCGTGCCTCCTCCGGAGACAGCCAGCGAACCCCCATGTCCAGTCTGGCCTGCCACGCCAGGCGCGCCTTCAGATCGTCCTCTTCTTCCTCCGTAAAAGCCACGTGCAGGATACCGGACGACAGGTACTCGACGTCTATCCCAGACTCCTGCTGGAGCTGCGGCAGCATATCCAGCAACATGGAGCGACTCATCAACGCCAGATCGAGGGTGTGGCCCACGGGTATGGCCTCCGAGAGGGCCGCTATCATGCCGGCTGCCACGCCGGAAGCGCCGCCTCCAACCTTGCCGCGCTCCACCAGCGTGACTTCCACCCCGGCTCCCGCCAGGTGGTACGCTATGGAGCACCCAATGACTCCCCCGCCTATGACTATGACGCGACTATTAGATGTCATTGCGTTATCGCCTATCCGCCGCCGACTGGCCTCACCACTTCCACCTGGTCGCCCTCGTTCAGGATTATCTGGGGAAACTTCTCTCTGTCCAGGACCTCTCCGTTGTAGCACACGGCGACGAACTGTAGGTTAACTCCACTGGAGCGCAGCAGGTCAAGGAGAGGTGTCGGCCCATCCAGGTCTCTGGACTTACCGTTGACAGTCAGGGTAATCAACGCTTATACCATCACGAATGCGACGGCTGCGCCGCACGACTCTCTGCGGCAGCCGACATTAGCTGTTTCAACTCACGCGCAGCTCCTTCAGGGTCCGGTGATCCCAGTATGGCGCTGACGACAGCAGCCCCTTGAGCGCCGGACTCCATCACGGAGCCTACGTTCCGGGAGTCGATGCCGCCGATCGCCAGGATTGGCGTATCCACATGACTTGCAACCCTGGAGAGCAGGTCGAGACCGCCCGTTTCCACTCCGGGTTTCGAAGCCGTAGGAAATATGGTGCCGAGAACCAGATAGTCAGCGCCCTCTTTTGACGCCAGGGATGCGGCAGAAAGCCCGTGGATCGATTTGCCTACCAGTAGTTCGGACGGCGCCACCCGTTTGGCGTCGCAGACCGGCAATGAGGCCTCAGGAAGGTGAAGACCATCTGCGCCGGCAGCCAGGGCCACATCCAGGCGGTCGTTGATGATCAGAAGGGCCTTGCCTTCTGTGACGGCGCGCAGCCGAAGCGCCAACTCCAGCAGATCTCCGCCGGGCATGTCCTTCTCACGGAGCTGCACCACATCCACCCCACCCGACACGGCCGCTGCCACCTTCTCATCCAGGGATCCCGCGCACAGCCTTCTGTCCGTAACCAGGCAGAGACAGGGATAAGGCAGAGTTTGCACGGCTCTCGCTCGGCTTTTAGCCGCGCCCCACAACGCCCTCGACGGGGCTGCTGGCGGAGGCGTAATTCTTCCTGGCGATGCGTCCGGCCTGAAAGGCCTTGCGTCCGGCCGACACTCCCTCGCGGAAGGCGTCCGCCATGAGTGTGGCGTCTCCGGCCTGGGCGATGCCCGTGTTCACCAGAACTGCGTCGGCCCCCATCTCCATCGCCTGAGAGGCGTCGGATGGGACGCCCAGTCCGGCGTCGACCACCACCGGCACGGAGGCCTGCTCCACTATCATCTGTATCTCCTCGGCAGTGTGTATGCCACGCCCGGAGCCTATGGCCGAACCCAAGGGCATCACCGTCGCGCATCCAATCTGCTCCAGCTTCATGGCCAGGACCGGGTCTGCGAGGATGTACGGCAGCACAACGAACCCTTCGTCCACAAGAGTCCTGGCCGCCTCCAGCGTGCCCACCGGGTCCGGGAGAAGGTATCGCGCGTCCGGCTGCACCTCCAGCTTTATCCAGTTGGAGAGTCCCATTGAACGGGCCAGACGGGCAATGGTAATGGCCTCATCCGCTGTCCGGCACCCGGCGGTGTTGGGGAGTATCTGATACCTGCTCCAGTCTATATAGTCCAGGATGGTCTTCTTGTCGGGATCGTCCAAGTCCAGACGTCGCAACGCCACGGTTATCATCTCCGTGCCGGAGGCCTCAACGGCGCTGACCATCTCCTCCATAGTGCGATACCTGCCGGTCCCCAATATGAGGCGGGACTTGAACTCTTTTCCGGCGATGATCAGATTGTCAGACATCGACCTGTACCTACCTGTGCATCTCTGCAGCAACCATTCCTGCGCATGTGGACCTCTTTACGCCACTGTACCAAACGCTCCAACCCAGCGTCAGTTGAATGACGTCGGGTTGGAGCGCAGGTCTATCCTATATTACCCTTCAATTCGGGCTGCCGACCCTGCCGGCAACTATCTACCCTGCCAGTTAGGGGCCCGCTTTTCGGCAAAGGCCCTGGGGCCTTCCTTGGAGTCCTCGGAGTTGAGCACCCAGCGGCCCACGTTTGCGCCAAGCTGCTGGGACTGGGTCATGGCGAACTGGCGCCAGAACTGGACAATCGCCTTGCTGCCCTGGACGGCTAGGGGCGCGTTCCTGCCGATGTCCTGGGCAATCTCAATTGCCTTGGGCAAAAGGTCGTCCGGCTCCACCACCTCGTGGACAAAGCCGACGCGGAAGGCGTCCTGGGCGCTCAGGGGCCTGGCGCTGTAGAGAAGGTAGCAAAGCTCGCCAAAGGGCATGACGCGTGCGCCGTGGTGTACAGCGAAACCCGCCATGATGCCCCTCTGCACCTCATAGAGGCCGAAATAGGCCTCGGTAGAAGCGATACGGATGTCGCAGTCCATGGACCGCTCGCAGCCTCCGCCTATGGCCAGGCCGTTGACCGCGGCGATTATCGGCTTGGGAGATGTAGAGAAGACGCCCAGGCCACCTCCGCCTCCCCCGGGGGGAGCCAACTCCCGCCTGGCATCCTCATCGGTCATCTCACCGCTCTCCACCTTTGCGCGGATCTCTGCGACCCTGGCATTGCGCTCGGTCATCTCCTTGAGGTCAGCCCCGGCGCAGAAGGCCCGTCCGTTGCCGGTGACAATGCCGGCGAACATCGAGCTGTCGTTGTTGAAGTCCCGCAACGCCTCATCCAGGTCGCGGCCCATCTGGCCCCCCAGGGCGTTTAGCCGCTCCGGCCGGTTCATAGTGAAGATAGCGTAGTGTCCCTCCGGGTTCTTCTCGTACAACATGTCTGGCATAATGTCGCTCCTTAGTGATATTTCTTGCGCCCGCAACGGCGCTATGGGATCTACTCTCGCAACGGGTCCAGTGTCTGCCCGGGAATCAGGCGAAGAGAGCGCCGCCAAGACTACCGGCGGCATCAAGAGGCATGACCAGCACTTTCTCCCTTCACTGGCATTACCCAGTTCAGGTACGGACGGTCGCCCCGATACGCCGGAGCCTCTCAGCCTGGTATTCTCAAGCTCCCGCTAGACTCTCCAATAGACCCCTGAGCCTGGCTAAAAGGTTAAGACAATCCGCGCCCAAAGTCAATCTCCGCGCCGTCCCAGGCAACGTTTCGGCGTCGTCTCAGACCACGGAGCTAAATTTCCGTATTTCCTGATAAGTGATGGCAATGCCAACTCCGTTAGGATAGTATGTCTTTCTTCCCCCATTCCTGCGCAAGGAGACCTTTGCATAACTGCGGTGTATCTCCCAGAAAAGGCGAACTTCTCTGTCATTCCCGTGAAGCTTGCCCCGTACTCCGATGCGGGGACGGGAATCTAAAGCGTTTCTTCAAAGGTAGCGCCTTTAGATTCCTGCTTCCGCAGGAATGACACTGGGCGAGCCTATTTGGGGTTGACTCCAAGGGTTATGCAACGCTCACCGCAAGCAGGAATCCAGGATCCCTGTAATGGTGGACGACAGACCCCTGCTCCCCGTTTCCACGAGGACAAGCTTCGCAGGGGTGGTCTTGTGCTTGGGTGGTGTTATTTGCTATTACAAACACTCACCGAGAATACCAAAGTCCCGTTCAGGTGTCGTTGTCCAGTGAAAATGTCAGGGTAATTGTTCAATGATTATGTCAGTAGGGGTCTCCTCCAAGGGTGGTTGGGTGATGGCTTGGTAGTGGTCTGGAGCCTGGTCTTCTTAGGGGTGAAGGGGGTGGTTGTCAGAGTATCGTGGTTGCCGTTGTCTGAGAAGCTTGGTGTGTCTGCCAACAACAGCCCGTTGTAGCGTGGACCCTTTTGCGCCCTGAGGGTGACCGGCTCAAGGGGTGCAGGGGCCGAAGCCACGCACCTGCCCTGATGGAAGACCAGGATGCTGCCGTCCAGCCGAACTTGGACTTCGACCCTGGCTCTGGCATAGCTGGCCCTGAGGCCATCTGGCAACATCTGCAGTGCGGCGCCGTTAAAGTGGACGGTATTGTCGTTGGCCACGGTGCGCAGGTACTTGAAGCACAGGACCGCATCAAGGGAGACGCCCGGGGCCGGTTGGCGATAGGCCGAGCCAGGCTGAGCCGGTGCGACGCCGAACCGCCGATTGTATCGTGGCAGGAAATTCCGGAGCATCCTGTTGGCTTGCTCAATGGTAGCTGTGCCGGCGAGGCGCATCTCAGAGACCAGGCGGTCCTGGAAGGTGTCCCACGCCCGCTCCACTCTACCCTTGGCCTGCGGTGTATAGGCCAGGATGAGCCTAATGCCCAGTTCTTCCAGCGCCCTGGCGAACTGCGTGGGGTCACGCCTTCCCCGGAGTTGCTCTTCCAGACTCTCAGGTTCCCTGGTGGAGTTCTGGAATATGCTATGCCGGTCGCTGTACAGGGCCGTTGGGATTCCGTGGCGATCGATGATCTCCCTGAGTATCAGCATGTAGCCGTGGGCGTCCTCCTGCTGACGGAACAGAGCGAAGGGGACTGTCCCGGTGGCGTCGTCCACGGAGCCGATGAGAGTCAGATGTGGTCCGCGACCCTCCAGCCAGTTGTGCCGGCTCCCATCTATCTGCAGCAGCATTCCCTCCTGGGGGTAGCGCTCCCTCCGAAGGTAGCGCTTGGGCGCTCGGCGACGACGAGGGCTTCCGATTCCCCCGGCCAAAAGGACCCGCCGGACGGTGGAGCGAGACAGATGGATGCCCTCCCTATCTGCCAGCATCTCGGTCAAATGCGAGTGGTTGAAGCCTGAATAAGCGCCGGTGGCCAGCGCCATCACCTTCTCCTGAATCTCCGGACATGTGGTGGTAGACGGCATTCTGCCTCTGTTTCCGTGAGCCACTCCAGCAACTCCCTCCTTTCGATATGCTCTCAGTAGTCGCCATGCATGGCGCTCGCTCACACCCATCAGCCTGGCCGCCTCTGCCACCGACACCTTCCCTTCCATTACTCCGTTCAACACCGCTATCCTCGATTGCTCTTTGATGGTCAACGTCAGTCCTTTCATAGACTGACATTTTCATTGAACAATTAACTACTGACATAATCATTGAACAATGACACCAAAGTCCCGTTCAGGTTGACATCCAAATGGCCTGGCGTTAGAGTAGGGGCGTCGGTCGTGGAGTCCAATGGTAACAGAACGCTCGGAAACACCCCAGGAAGACGACGTAATCGTAAACTACTGCCCCGTGTGCGGTCGTACTGAGCGCCGCGCCTACAAAGAGGGGGAGCACTGGCACACGCCCTTCTTCTACCGCGACGCGTGGTGGGCCAGAGGCCCCTGCCCTTCGTGCCTGGAAGCCGCCAAACAGTAGGCGCCGCCGGCAGCAATGCCCATCGCTTCGAGTTCATCCCTCGCCCCGCTTCGCCAGGGATTGCCTTGTATCTGAACCACGTATATAATTCCTCCAACTTCCGTAAAAGGAGCCGCGGATATGACGTATGCCTTTATGAACGGTGAATTCATGCCCCTGTCAGAGGCCAAGGTAGGGGTAATGACCCACGCCCTCCATTACGGCACAGCCATATTCGAAGGCATACGTGGCAACTGGAATCCCGAGCAGGAGAAGATGTACGTCTTCCGGCCCAGAGAGCACTACCAGCGCCTGCTCCAGGGCTGCAAGGTGATGCGGATAAAGGTCCCGTACACCGCCGATGAGCTTACCGACATCACCGTGGAGCTTGTGGAGAAGTGCGGATACCAGCAGGACATCTACATACGCCCACTGGCCTTCAAGGGCGCCGAGAGGGTAGCGGTCCTGAAGCTCCAGGACCTGTCCGACTCCTTGGTGATTTTCACCATTGCCTTTGGGGCCTACCTGGACTTGGAGGCGGCGGCCAACTGCTGCACGTCCTCCTGGCGGCGAATGGAGGACACCATGATACCGCCGCGCGTGAAGATCGCGGGGCTGTATGTCAACAGCGTACTGGCCAAGACCGAGGCAACCCTGGCCGGTTTCGATGAGGCCATTCTGCTGACTCAGGAGGGCTACGTCTCGGAGGGCGCTGGGGAGAACATCTTTATGGTCGTGGACGGCAAGCTGGTGACCCCTGCTACATCGGATAATATCCTGGCTGGCATCACCAGGCAGGTGGTTATCCAACTGGCGAAGAACGAGCTTGGGCTGGAGACCGTGGAGCGGAGCGTGCGGCGCAGCGAACTCTACACCGCAGACGAGTGCTTCCTCACGGGGACGGCCGCCCACCTCACGCCGGTGGGACGGATTGACAACCACGATATAGGTAGCGGCGAGTTGGGCCCGATTACCAAGGAGCTGCAGAACATCTACTTTGACGTCATCAGAGGCAGGATGTCCAAGTACCTCCACTGGTGCACACCCATTCCGACTCCCGTAGCACAGCCGGCATCCTAGACGCGGAGCAGAGCTTCCACAATGTTAAGGCCGGCTCCCAATGCGCCTATGCGACAAGCGAATAAACCCTTGGGTGAGGACTATGTTCCCGTCGACTTCTGGTTGGTGACAGGCTGAGGTTCACGGAGAGACAAGGTGACGTTCACTCAAGAATACCTGCTTCTAGTATTCTTTCTGTGTAGCGGTGTAATACAGGTGGCTTCGGCTTACGGCGGCCTCAAGGGGTTGCTGTTCCTCAAAAACCGGACCATCTGCGCCGTTTTGGGTATTGGGCTTATCGCAGGCTCTCTGGTCTGGTTCTTCCACACCGGAGGGCGGAATATGCCGGATACCGATGGAGGCATCGCCGGAGCTTTCCAGTTCGGCCTGTTTGCACTGGGCGGATTCCTGGCCCTGTTGTTTACCTTCCTGACAACTTCCTTTACCAACTACCGCAGCGGCGCGGGCTACGACCACGAAAACGTCACGGATACGACGGACGGCCTACCGTCTCTGAGAGAGACCACATTTGTACAGGCGTTAATGAACAACCTGAGCGCACTATGGGCACTTTATCGAAGGCTGACGCAGAGATATTCCTCTGGCTGAACGGCGGGGTAGGCGCAGTTCCCTTCCTGGACAGGATAGTCCAGTGGGTAGTAAGCGACTACCTTATACCCCTAGTGTTCTCCACAATCCTTCTGGGACTATGGTTCGGATGGCGGAACCAGGACATGAGGGAACTGCATCAGAGGGGAGTTATGGTGGCAGGCATGGGCGTCGGCATAGCCAACGCGGCGGTGAAGATCACCAACGCCTTCTACTTCCGACACCGGCCCTTTGACACCTACGAAGTCAACCTGCTGTTCTATCCGCCCACGGACTCTTCCTTCCCGGCCAACCCTGTGGCGATAACCATCGCAATGGCAACCGGCGTCTGGATGGCAAACAGGAAGATCGGCGCGGCCATGTTCATAGTCGCCCTCATCTACGGCTTCTCCAGGGTTTACGCTGGGGTATTCTACCCGCTGGACGTGCTGGGCGGCGCTCTCATCGGCCTCGGAGCGGCCTACCTCGTATCCCTGGCTCTTAAGCTTATAGAGCCGGTGCCAACTCTATGTCTGCGGCTGGCGCGACTCCTCTGCGTCGCCTGAGCGGCGACTGCCAAGACCCTAACGTCCATCGGACGGCGCTGCCAACTCCTCTATGACTGCGGCCCGGTTCTCGAACATGGCGCGCGGAATGTCATCCACCAATCGCCGAGCAGCCCGCTCGCCAACCACCTTGGCGGCGGCGTCCACGCCCGGCGAGAGAAGCGGCGTACGGTCTCCCCCGGCGGCGTGGCAGTCCGAGGCGATAAGGTGAACGAGGCCCATCCGTAGAAGCTCCTCTGAGACCTCCCGGGCCGTTTCACCGAAGGAGCCGACAAGGCTTCCCGCCGTCAACTGAGCAAGGACGCCTCTGCTGACCAGGCCCGCCAGGAGTTGAGGGCCGCGCTGGATGGGGATGTTCCGCTCAGGATGCGCGACGATTGGCCGAAAACCTCTGCTCAGCAGCTTCTGAAGCGTCTCTTCCGCGTGGAAGGGGTATACCTCGAAGGGCAGCTCAATCAGGATAAAGCGCGTCCCTTCTATGGGCAAAGCCACGCCTATGTCCACCTGCTCCGGCGTGTTCATCTCAAGGTGATTCTCCATACCAAAAATCACCTTGAGGGCTACCGAGCGCGTCTCCATCTCACGGTTTAGCTCATCCACCAAGGCCTTTGCCATAGAAATGGACGACCTGTTCACCACGTCCCGGTTGTGGGGAGTAGCAGCCATTACCCGAGTTCCGTCCCGGTAGGCCATAAGCGCCATCTCGACGGACTCCTCCATATCGGATGGGCCATCGTCCATGCCTGGGAGGATGTGGCTATGCAGATCGAACATCGGATGGCTCAGAGGCTGTAGTCAGGAGGGAGCCGTACAGGGACAGTAGCCTGTCCGCCACAGCCGACCATCCCATAGTCAAGGCCCTGCTTCGAGCGGCCTCGCCCATACTCCTGTTGATGACGGGGCTGCCGAGGAGAACTTCCAGTCTGTCGGCGAATGGCTCAGGACATCGCCAGGGGACCAGGTAGCCGGTAACCCCGTCCTTGACTATGGTGGGCAGCCCTCCGACCCTTGATGCCACAACCGGAGTGCCGCAGGCCATCGACTCCAGCGCGACCAGCCCAAAGCTCTCGTAGTAAGATGGCACAACGCACACATCGGCGGCGCTGTAATATGCCGGAAGCTCCTGCTGCTCCACCCTGCCCACAAAGCAGACCTGAGATGAGATGCCGAGGTCAGCGGTCAGTGCCTTGAGGCGCTCCATCTCCCCGTCGCTCCCGGAGTCGCCGCCTACGATAAGGGTCTTCACGCTCTCCGGCTGCTCCAGCTGAGCGACGGCCTTGAGGAGAATGTCTATGCCCTTCAGAGGCTCAATCCTGCCCACGTACAGCACCACCTTGCTGCCTTGCAAACCCAGGTCCCTCTTGGCTTGGTCGCCGTCAATAGGCCGGAAGCGCTCCACGTCCACGCCACAGGGTACGGCTTCTATGTTGTCTCCCACGGTGTTGTAGAGGCGGGCTATAGCTTCCCTCTCGTGCTCGCTGAACGCCACTATCCGATCAGCCGAGGCTATGACCTTGCGCTCTCCCGCCGCTCGCACGTCCGGCTCCCTCTCACCCGCACGGGCGCGCAGCTTGACCTCCGCCAGCGTATGAAATGTAACGATGTGAGGAACGCGCCAGTGACGCGCCAGGACAGTCCCCACTCGACCCGATAGCCAGTAATGGGAGTGGATGACGTCGTAGGAGAGAGCATACTGTCGGGTGTAGTCCAAGAGGCCGTGCACGAACTCCGGAAGGCAGGCGGGCAGGTCCTCCTTCTGACGAGAGTGGTCACCCGCCTTGACGTGGATTACTCTAGCCCTCTCGCCCAGAACCACAACCTGCTGGTCGTCCGGCTCGTGGTCTCGCGTGTAGATGTCTACGTAGATCCCTCTGCCGGACAACTCTTGAGCGACCTGGCGGACGTAGACGTTCATTCCACCGGTGTCCTTGCTCCCCAGCCGGGCTATTGGACAGCCGTGGACGCTGACTATTGCAACCCGTTTTACTGAGCGCTCCGCCAAAGACCTGCTCATGCAACGACCCTGCAGGCGTACCTGGAAACGGCCAATTCGAGACCACCCATCGGGCTTGCAGTCCTATCGAAACAGAGATAGGTGACGCAACTGCTTCCCCTTGGCCCCGAGGTGGTACTTGTAGGGCTCGGTGCCGCGGAGCATATCAAAATACTCCTTCCCGTCGCTGATGGCCCCTTGTATGCACAGGGCCTTGAGAAGGAAGCTCGTCCCCAGGCTGGCGTATTCCAGATTGTGACCGCTGTTGTAGAGCGATAGAACGTTGTTGTAGTCGAAGCACACTGTAGCGGCGGTCCGGACTCCCTCCACCTCCATGAAGTAGAGGCTCAGGTACCCACGGCCAGCCATCTCGAGGAGGACGTCCCTGAAAAATTCCCCTCTCTCCTCGGTGAGAAACTCCGATTTCTCCTCCCGGCTCTGGGCCATGAGGCTCAGGAACTCATCGATGGACTCGGATATGCTATCGACGTCCTCCAACCGCTGGATGCTGAAGTCGACCTCTCCGCTGAGCTTGCGCAGCTTCCGGCGCAGCTCGTGGCGGTCCTTCTTTCGCAGGATACCCAGGTATTCATCCCAGGTGCCGGGAAGGGCAACGCCCAGTAGCTCCCCCTCGACTCCCTGGGTCACTCGATAACCCTTCTCCTCCGCCAGGCCAAGCATACGGTCCGGGGTTGGGGAGTCCTCCAGCAGGGACTCCAGCCTGACCTCCGTCCAGTCTTCGTCTTCCAGGTAACCGGCGAGGGCCTGAAAGAAGTCCTCCTCTCGACCCTTGAGCACAACGAAGTCGTGTAAATCCCACAGGTCTGTGCTGCCCAGGAACGTGATCAATCCATCCTGAAACACCAGTGGCGCTATCCCGATGGTTGTATCGTCGTCCCTGAACCTGAGGATTCTAAGCTCCTGGCCAGGGGGTCTCATACTCTCCCACCAGGTCTTCTGCCAGTAGGGAGTGAGAAAAATTGTGTTGGATACGCTGCTTTGAAGAAGGCCTTCCCACTCGGCCTCTATGCCCTCAAAGCTCTCCACACTATACGAATATGCCATTATCGCTCCTGGCGACCAACGCCGTTCCACATGAGGTTTATGTCTTCACCCCTGTAAGCTCCCGCTCCAGACTCCGCGATCCGCTAAGCACCTCTGCCAGCGTCTCCTCCATCTCCCCCGGGTCTAGTGACAGCTCCTGAATAAACGCATCGGTCTGCTGGGAAGCCACGGCGGGGTCCTTTAGGCCGGTCCCCGTTATCACGCACACCACGCGCCGTCCGCTGAAGTCCACCCCCTGCTCGGACAGCTTTACAAGTCCGGCTACCGACGCCGCGGAGGCCGGCTCCCCGAAAACGCCTTCCCTGTTTGCCAGCATCCTGTAGGCGGAGAGTATCTGGTCGTCCGTCACTGCGTCTATAACGCCATTGGACTCGTCGCGGGCGGTCAGCGCCTCCTTCCAGCTTGCCGGATTGCCTATCCTTATGGCGGAGGCAATTGTTCGAGGCTCCGCCACGGGCTGTTGTCTCACAATGGGCGCGGCGCCTTCCGCCTGGAAGCCCATCATTTTGGGCCTTGTGACCGCTTTACCCACATCGCAGTACTCCTTGAATCCCCTCCAGTAGGCCGTGATGTTGCCGGCGTTTCCAACGGGGATGAAAAGGTAGTCCGGCGCGTCTCCGAGGTCGTCCACCACCTCAAAGGCCGCAGTCTTCTGCCCCTCCAGGCGGTACGGGTTGACCGAGTTGACAAGGGTTACGGGGTGATTCTCGGTGAACGCGCGCACTGTTTGGAATGCCTGGTCGAAAGTGCCGCCGACCTCCATGATTCTTGCGCCGAAGGCCTGGGCCTGGGCCATTTTCCCGGCCGCAACCTCGCCCTTGGGAACCAGTACGATTGTGGTGAGGCCACAGTAGGCCCCGTACGCCGCAGCCGAGGCGCTGGTGTTGCCTGTGGAGGCGCACATTATAGCCGTGCTGCCGTTCTCGATGGCCTTCGCCACCGCCATCACCATACCGCGGTCCTTAAAGGATCCCGTTGGATTGCACCCCTCCAGCTTGAAGTAAAGCTCGCTGCACCCCAGCACACTGCTAAGATAGCGCGACTTCACCAGAGGCGTGCTGCCCTCGCCCATGCTGAGCATAGGAGTATCGGAAGTGATCTCCAGAAACTCCTTATATCGCTTGAGTACCCCTTCTCCCATAAACGTCCTTCCCTGGGAAACTCTACTCTTCCACCCGCAAGAAGTTCCCTATTTCCTTCACAACTTCCAGTGTCGCTAGCTCTTCCAGGGCCTGCTGCACGTCCCTCTCCCGTGATGGGTGGGTCGTGATGACCAACTCAGCCGTCTGAGCCTGGGGGTCGGCCTCCTTCTGGATTACGGAGGCGATGCTTATCCGAAGGCTACCCAGGATCGCCGCCATCTGGGCCAGCACTCCCGAACGGTCCTCGACGGTCATGCGAATGTAGTAGCGCGTAACGAGGTCTGATATGGAGCGAGTGGTCGTCTCGCTGTCCATAGGCACGGAGGAGGCGGGCATGTTCGCCCCGGCCAAGCCCCATGCCACCTCCAGAACGTCTCCCAAAACGGCGCTGGTAGTTGGCATTGAGCCTGCCCCGCGGCCGTGGAACAGCACCTTGCCAACCAGGTCTCCCTCCAACTCCACGGCATTGAATACACCGTCCACTTTGGCCAGGGGCATATCCTGTGGAATCAGTACCGGGTGTACCCGAGCTTCCACTTCAGCCCCCTCCCTCTTGGCGATCGCCATGAGCTTTATGGCGTATCCCAACTCCCTGGCGTACCGAAAGTCGTTGACAGTGAGGCGGGATATGCCCTCCCGGTAGACGCTCTGATGGCTCACCCTTGTCTGAAAGGCGAGGGAAGCCAGGATTGTCAGCTTGTACGCTGCATCGAATCCCTCCACGTCGTTGGTGGGGTCCGGCTCCGCATAGCCCAACTCCTGGGCCTCTCGGAGCGCTTGGGGAAAGTCCAGGTCCTCATAGGTCATCTTGGTGAGTATGTAGTTGGTGGTGCCGTTGATTATGGCGCGCACCGCCTTGATCTCGTTGGCTCTCAGGTCTTTCATCAGCGGTCTGAGAATGGGAATGCCTCCGCCCACGCTAGCCTCGAACAGGAGCTGTACTCCCTTCGCGGAGGCCAGGGCCAGCAGGTCGGGACCGTGCTTTGCCATCACTTCCTTGTTGGCGGTCACCACAGACTTCCCGCCCTCCAGGGCCTGCCTCAAGTAGTCGAGGGCGGGCTTTTCACCACCCATGACCTCCACCACTACGTCTATTTCAGGGTCCTGGAGAATGTCCTCGGGATTGGTGGTAAGGATGTCCGTGGGTGTGCCGGCGGAGCGCGGCTTTTCCAGGTCTCTAACCAGGACTCGTCTGACTCTAACAGGGATCCCGGCTTGCTTGGCAATCAGGGCGTTCTTCCGAGTCAGGGCTTCCATTACGCCGCTGCCCACAACTCCCAGACCCAAAAGGCCCACGTTGATGGCTCTATCCTTGGGGTTCACTACGACCTCTATGAGCTGCCGGCATTCTGGCTTTGTCTGGTCTGCGCTTCACGAACCTGCTTGACCAGCCAGTCGTATTGCCAGTCACATTCCCCGCCGGCCGAGCCGCCGCCGAAGCACAGTTCAATCCTGTGGTTGCCCCGCTCCTGGAATATCCACTGCTGATAGGCGACATTCTTCAAACGGCTCCGCATCTCCGGCTCAATGGTCCTGGCATCATCCACATCTGTGACCTTGATAAAATAGGTGATTTCTCCCAGGTTAATAACCCCGCTGGTCTCACCGGGTTGAAGATTGAAGATTGTATCATCCAGGGGTGGGTATGCAAGCTCCGGGACCCAGCCCAACACTCCTCCCTCAACCGCCGTGGTGCGATCCGCGGAGAGATCCTCCGCCACGACAGCGAAATCCTCGCCGGCATCCAGTCTCTCTGACACCTCAGCCACCTGCTCGAAGTTCTCCGTGGAGACGATTATCCAGGACACGTTGGCCTGCTTCCCTATGGTGGGCACCTCTTGTCCCAGTATCTCCGTGAGCTTCTGCCTGAGCAGGTCGGCCTGGACAAGCTTGCGATGCTCCTCCTCTGAGAGGTTGACCGTCTCCAGGTACCGATTGTAGCTTTCGCCGAACTCGCGATCCAACTGGTCGGGTGGCACAACCGCCAGCTCCGGCGAGCTGCCTATGATCCTGGATTTCACCTCCTCGTCAATCTCGTCGGTATTCGCACGAGCGCCCCTGCCGGGCGCCCCCGTCCTTACCAGCTCGTTCTCCTCAAGCAGTTGCAACACCCTGAAAGGCTCCACAGAAAGGTTGGGTTGAGCGCCCAACTCCTGAAGGCCCTTCATGTAATTTGTCAGGAACCCCAGCGTGTACGTGGTATCGTCCACACGCAGCACTACGTTTCTGGGTGGCACAACGAAGTTGGACCAGTAGCCGTAGGCTGGAATAGCCAGTATAAAGAGGACGGCAATCACTCCGGCAAACAGAATGGCCCGCTGCTTGCTGCGTTCCCTCTGCCACTTGGACTGCTGCCTTCTCTGACTTGGGCGAATCGTTATAGCGTCTCTCTGCCTCGCCATATCCCTTTCCTTGGGTTGCAGTTAAACTGAATCGCCCACGATATTATGGGCGACATATACTACGCACGTCATTCGAACCGGCGGCCTGAGCTAGGAAGCGGCGTCCCTGCCCACCCGAATGTGAGCCTGTGAAAAGGGTAGGAGAGCAAGGTGTCTCGCCCTCTTGATCGCCGTTGAAAGGGCTCTCTGGTGCTTGGCGCACGTTCCCGTCTTGCGTCTAGGCTCCATCCTGGCCCTCTCGGAGACGTAGCGCCGAATCCGTCCCAAGTCCTTATAGTCTATATCAGACACGTGATCGGCGCAGAACGCGCACACCTTGCGCCTGGTGTAGAACCTGGGCCTACCGCGCCTTCTCTGTTGACCTCCCGGTCTAAACCTGCTAACCATTTACCATAACCTCAAACTTCCGTCGAGAACCCGGCCTAGAACGGCAGGGAGTCCTCGTCAAATGGACTTTCTCCTTCACCTTCCGGGGAACCGGGCCCGCCCGGGGCGCGGTCCAGGAATAACACTCTCTCGGCTACGATCTCGTTGCTGAACCTGGTCTGGCCGTCCTGTCCCTGCCAGGAGTTGCTGTGAAGCCGACCGTCAACGTAGGCGCGCCGGCCCTTGCTGAGATACTGGTTGCACAACTCAGCCAACTGGTTCCAGGCCACCACGGTGAACCACTCCGTTTCCTCATGCTTCTCTCCGTCGGAACTGGTGTAGCTCCTGGATGTAGCGATACGAAAAGATGTCACCGGATTGCCGTTGGGAGTGTACCGCATCTCCGGGTCAGTCCCCAGAAATCCTATTACCGACATCTTGTTCAAACCAGCCATCTCAGTTCTCCTTACCCATGCCCAGCGCAGCGCGCTCCAGTTGCTGCCTCACTCTTACTGCTTCTCGGCATCGTCTGCCGTCTCGGCCTCGGGCGCGTCGTCAGTTGCAGCGGCTTCAGTCTCCGCCTGGGGGGCAGGCTCGGCTTCTGCCGTTGCAGCCTCTCCCTGAGCCTCCGATGTCGGCTCGTCTCCGGCTGCAACCGCCTCCGTTGCCTCTTGTGCAACATCCTCTTCTGCAGTCGCCGAAGCGTCTGCGGGCGCGGCCTCCGCGACTACCTCGGGTGCGGGGGCCTCCTGGACGGGCGTCACCCTGGCCTCCGGGATGGAGTCTATTCTGAGAAGAAGGTGCCTCAGAATGTTCTCCGACACCCTCAAGTTGGCCTCCAACTCACCGGCGCGTTCCGGGTCAAGCTCCAAGTGGGTCAGCACATAGCTGCCCTCGTTGTGGTTGTTTATAGGATACGCCAGCCGCCTCAGGCCCCCCCAGCGCTCCTGTCTGACAACCGTCCCCCCGCGCTCCCCAATGTCATTGTTCACCCGCTCCAAGGTTGCAGACAACCCCTCGTCGTCCGTCTGGGGCACCACCATCATTAGCTCATAGTACCTCAAATTGATTCTCTCCCTATCCGGCAAAAATACTGGGACATTATAGCACCTGCGACTACGCGCGACAATGAATTGCGAAACGAGGTATTCTCAACACATGTTGGTATTGCCAACTCCGCTGGGATAATGCGCCTTTCTTCACCCATTCCTGCGGAGGCAGGAATCCACGCCCCCTGTAATATGGGACTATAGACCCCTGCTCCCCGTCTCCACGAGGACAAGCTCCGCAGGGGTGGTCTGGCACTTGGGTCGTGTTATTTGCTAATACCAACACACCCCGGGAATACCAGAAACGAGGCACCAGTATCAGAAGGCCCTGTCTGGTGCGATGGCTGATCCTGACGCTCTTGATGTGTGCTGAAGCAATCGAGGGAGTAGGAGACGACCGCGCTAGTTAGAGGATTCCCGTGGAAATCTCATGCAACCCATCTCCAAGAGAGACTCTGCTGTGAAGACGCAGGGTGTAACGCTTACCTGGGGAATGTCCAAGGTATCGGCTGGCAAGAGCCGGTATTCCACAACCCGGTAGTCACTTAGGGGTGTACGTTCCCCACTCTCATTCTCTTCATAGGTAAAGCTGTGATAGAGAAACGGTCGATCCACCACATGTTCGTACAGATAATAGACGTTGTGTCTAAGTTTTTCTTCGTACCGTTTTGTTGCCTGCCCATCCCATTGCCCGTCACCGACGAAGGTATACTCCCGGATGTGTTCCTCATGTTTTTGCCAGATTCCCTTCACCCGGTCGGTACCGACAAGGCTATCCCGAACTGGCATGGTAATTTGGGCAACAGCAATCAGATCGTAGTGCGCCTCTTGACCATCCTCTATCCTGGAATACCGTACGACCTCTCCGTTCAGGTTGCGGACAATGTTCGTATAGATAGACGGCTTGCGTTCAGCATCCTGCGCCCACCACCACTCCCCACGGGTATGTGCGTTGGATTCCGAATGGGAAAAGGGATCGTCCGCCGTCATGCCAGGAATAGGCTGCGTGTATTCTTCATACCGCAAATACAGGACTTGCCCGGCGGTAATCCCGTCCACTAGGCGTTTCAGCTCCTCCTCAGAAGTCAGACGGGCCTCCTGTGACGGCCACAGAAGAACCACGGCTGAGAAGAGAAGGACAATGACGGCCAAGGGCAAGGCTGTACGGACGTGCATGGCGGGATTGTAGCACACGCCTCAGGGCCGTCTTTTGAATTCGAGATACCATCTGAACAACATCCGGGATAAGGACGCAGGTCTCTATCCTACCTGCTGACCCAACGGCTTTGCGAGGATTGACAACTCTCGCCAAGCATAGCAATGTATGGGAATGGATCGAATCGGGAGTGTTCCGGCTAAAGCCACGCGAGAAAGAGGCCAATTGCCACCGGAATTGCACAAGCGGGATTCCGCCAATTCCGAGAGCGCTCGCGTATGAGTAGGATGCGGCTTGGCGTTGGCGCGTTCACACTGGTGTCCGTCCTGGCTCTATCCTGGTTTCTACCCGTCATCGAGACGGATTCAGCCGGCGCGCCGATACCCACCCAGCAGGCAACGCAGGAGAAGCAGAAGATTCTAAAAGGAGTCTCTGCGGGCCAGGTCCTGTATCTCAGGAGTGTTCAGTATGAAAGAAAGGATCCTGGCATTCCTGGCCGCGCCTGGGCACTCCCGGAGCATGTCCTGGGCGAGATATGGATGGCGCAAGATGCCAGTGGCGCCCCAGCCATCTTTACCACTGTTACCAGCAACACGGAAGGCGAGGTGCTGTCATATTCGCAACTGGAGAACGGCCATAGGGTGAGTACGTGGGTAGCCACAGGAGACAAGACCTCGATTCCGATGGGTGACGAAGACACCCTGGCGTCGTGGGTGTTGAATGTCTGGCAAACTGGGCCGCGGCTACTGGACGCGGGGTATGCCTTTGTGGGTACGGGCCGATGGTACGGGCAGCCAACCGCCATCTACGAAGATAAGCGCGCGGTCTCTATCAACATCTCCAACTTCACCGCCGCGCAGAGAGAGGCTATGGGTATTTCATCGGACCAGACGTCCATCAAAGAGGTGTTCGTGGACAGCAACGAGCACGTGGTGGACAGGCCGTTACTTTACCGGAGCGCCACATGGTCCACGGACGAGGCCGGAGCTCGAACGCTGATCGGCAATTTCAGAATAGTGGAGTACCAACTCCTGCCCGCCGACACCCCGATTGGCCCGTTCGACAAATAACGGCTGACGCTCAGGTTGCACCGCGCTTTAACGAGTCTACAGCTTAAGCTCAGGACGGGCGCACAGCCCTAGCCATTCCTGCGGAGGCAGGAATCCAGGTGCGGGGGGTGTGGACTCCCGACCCCGTATCAGGTACGGGGCAGGCTTTCTCGGGAGTGACGAGTATATTTCCCGCACGAGCATATCCCTGTACCAATCGTGGGGCAAGTTCCATAATCCGCTGCGTAGCAGAGGTTTGGCCTTGACCCGGAGAAGGACGGGCGCACAACCCCTTGGCTGTACTTCAGCCATAGGGTAAAATGTAGCGCAGGCCAACTAGAGATTCGGAAGACAGAGGATATGACCACTCAGAGAGACTACTACGAGGTATTGGGGGCTTCCCGGAACTCCTCCCAAGAGGAGATAAGGACAAAGTTCCGCCGTCTGGCACTGGAGTATCACCCCGACAGGAACAAAGACCCCAAGGCCCAGGAGAAGTTCAAGGAGATCAACGCCGCCTACCAGGTGCTCAGCGACCCGCAGAAGCGCGCCCAGTACGACCGATTCGGCCACGCAGGCGTCGGGGCTGGGAACGGCGGAGGCCGAGGCTTCGAGGGCGCTGAGAACTTTGGAGGCTTTGGTGACATCTTCGACGCCTTCTTTGGCGGCTCCGGCACTCGCACCCGCAGGGCGCCCCAGACCGGAAACGATCTGCAGACCAGCCACACACTCTCCTTTGAGGAGGCGGTGTTCGGAGTGGAAACCGATATAGACGTGACTCGCGTTGAAGTCTGCAGTCGTTGCAGCGGCAGCGCCGGCGAGCCCGGAAGCTCCACGGTGAACTGCGAGCACTGCAAGGGAACGGGACAGGTCAGGCGGGTGCAGCGCAGCATCTTCGGCCAGTTCACCCAGGTGGGCCCATGCACCCAGTGCAACGGCGACGGCAGGATAATCACCAACCCCTGCACACAGTGCAGCGGCGCAGGACGCGAGCGCCGACGCAGAAAGATGAAGGTGGACATTCCGCCGGGCGTGGAGGACGGGACCCAGGTACGCCTCACTAGGGAAGGCGACGCGGGAAGCAACGGCGGACTGCCCGGCAACCTGTACATCGCACTTAGGGTGCAGCCCCACGAGGTCTTCAAACGGCGCGACTACGACATACTTTATGATCTGCCCGTAAACTTCGCACAGGCTGCCCTGGGAGACGAGATGGAGGTTCCCACCCTGAACGGACCCGAAATCCTGCACATTCCCGAAGGGACCCAGTCCGGCACTGTGTTCCGCTTCAAGGGTAAGGGTGTACCATACTCCAGGAGCAAGAGGGGCGACCACCTCGTGACCGTGAACGTGGTCACCCCCAAATCACTGGATGAGAACCAGCGCCAACTCCTTCAGGAGCTTGCCAAGACACTTAGCAACGGCTCCAGGGAGGACAAGGGCTGGTTCGGGAAGATCAAGGACGCCCTTGGGAAAGACTCCTAGAGCCTCTTGGCTATGAAGTGGTTGGAGCTAAGCATCAGGGCGCCGTCGGAGTACGTTGAGCCTCTCTCGGTGATATTCCAGCGATACGGCTACGGCGGTGTGGCCGTTGAGCAGGAGGGGGGCTTCAACCCTGACGAGGACGAACAGGAACCCGTCTACACCACCGCCATAATTCGTTCCTACCTGCCTGTGGACGGGACCACAGCCGACCGCAGGGAGCATATCAGGATATCCGTGGACCTGATCTCACGACTCTGCGATCTGTCCCCACTGGAGGAGCGCGTGCTGGAGGAGGGGGAGTGGATGGAGATGTGGAAGAGCCACTTCTCGGTACTGCAAGTGGGGCGGATTGTCGTTCGACCGATCTGGATGGAATACGAAGCTAAAGACGGAGACGTCGTGATTGACATGGACCCTGGGATGGCTTTCGGCACTGGCCATCATCCGACTACCCACATGTGCCTGCTGGAGCTGGAGAAGCTGGTTGTCCACGGCGCAAAGGTGCTGGACGTTGGGACCGGCTCCGGCATCCTCTCCATAGCAGCCGCCAGGCTCGGCGCAGAACAAATCCTGGCCCTGGACGTAGACCCATTAGCGATAAAGGCGGCACGCGCCAACGTCCGGGCCAACGGCCTCCGCTCGACCATCAAGGTAAGCCGCCGCGCTCTCGCAACCCACAAGAGCACACATGGCGCTTTCGACCTGGTGGTCGCCAACATATACACTAAGGTCATCCTGGAGATGGCGTCTGATCTTGTGGCCCAGGTTGCCCCGCAGGGCACGATGATCCTCTCCGGCATCATGGCAGAGCGAGCGCCGGAGGTGGAGAACCGCCTGAGCGAAGAGGCCTGCACAATTCTCCGCACGGGTCGAGAGGGCGACTGGGCCGTAATTGTGGCGCAGAACACTCGGGTGTAGATATGCACCGCTTCTTCGTTGACCCGGAGTGCATTGGAGAGACCAGCGCCGTAGTCATAGGCCCTGTTGCGCGGCAGGCTGCCCGCGTGCTGCGCATGCGGCCTGGAGAACCGGTGGTCCTTCTGGACAACACCGGGTGGGAGTACATGGTGCGTCTTGACTCGGTGTCTTCTACCAGACTTGAGGGCGAAGTCGTCGAGAAGCAGAAGGGCACAGGCGATCCTAGCGTACTGGTGACCCTTTACCAGGGAGCGCTCAAGAGCGACAAGCTGGAGACTGTCCTGCAGAAGGGGACGGAGATTGGCGTATCGGCCTTTGTCCCGGTGCTCTCCCGGAGAAGCGTTGTGCGCTCGTCAAAGGACTGGTCGGAGGGTAAGTACACCCGCTGGCGCAAGATTATCACCGAGGCGGCGGAGCAGTCCGGGCGCTCACTGATCCCGTATTTGGGAGCGCCGATGACATGGCAGCAAGCATCAACCTCGGCTCGCGGCGTCCGTCTCATGGCCTGGGAGGGAGACCCGGACGAGCGTCGCAACGAGAATGGCATAACGAGAGCGGGTTTCAGAGAGGCCGTGCTGCCCAGCATGGACAGGATCCGGAAGGATGGCCTCAGCCTGTTCGTGGGCCCGGAGGGCGGATTCGACGCCGAAGAGGTGGAGGAGGCCAGGGCCGCCGGCGTGGCTGTGGTAAGCCTGGGGCGGCGCATCCTCCGAGGCGAGACGGCAGGCTTGGCTATGGCCGCCGCCGTCATGTACGAGGCGGGAGAGTTGGGAGGCTAGAGTCTGATACGCTAATCACCCCGCTCATCCCCGTATTGAATACGGGGCAGGCTCTGAGCTTGTCGAAGGAAATGACCGGGGAGGTTGCTCAAATCCCCTCGAGAGCGTCCAGCACCCTCTGGGCCGCCTCGTAGTCCCGCAGCCCGCCCCTCAGGATGGGCGGGACAAGGTAGATGTTAGTGATGCCCGCCGCCAGAAACTCTTCCAGCAGGTCTACCGCTATATCGACACCATCCCTCCCGCCATCCAGCTCCTCCCTGATGAACTGCGGAACGTCCCCGAACACGAGTCCCCTGGCATCCAGCACCTGCACCCCCCAGAAGACCGGCGCTGCAAGCGACTCTCCGGCAGCGACTTCATAGGCCTCCAGGAACTGCTCCACCAGTGTCAGGTCGTAAACGGGCTGGGTTATGAAGAAGTCAGCTCCGGCGGAGGCCTTCGCACGGGTAAGTCTGGCTTCCCTCTCGATGCCGCGTCCTAGGTCTATGGCCGCGCCAACGCAGAAATCGGTGGGGGATCTCAGTTTCAATCCCTTGTAGTCCACACCTTGGTTCATTGCCTTGATGGCCGCAATCAGCTCCGTGGGCCGGAAGTCCCTGACGTCCTTGACGGCAGCCAGGTCCCTCTCTGTGAAGGCGTCGCCGCCCACCACTATCACGTTGTCCAGGCCGAGCATGGCGGCTCCCAGCAGGTGGTTCTGTGTAGCCAGCCTGTTCATGTCCCTGGTAGCCAGTGTGAATATCGCGTCCCTGCCCGTCTGCTGCCTAATGGCGTGGGCGGCTATGACGGGGTCCAACCTGACCGCCTTGCCTGGGCTGTAAGCTACGCAGAGAAAGTCCGGAGAGACGGAGTGCGCCCCTGACAGGAGAGCAGGGTCGCTTCCCCTGGGAGGTGAGAAGTCGCAGATAACGACAGGCCTATCGCTGCCGTCGCACTTCTCGGTCACCTTGCTCATAGTCAACTCCCGGGTATGGTTTTAATTCGCAGGCTGATGTCTGCAAAGCAAAATGGTCTCTACACATCCTAACCTCTTCAGGCTATTGCAACAATCGGGGTGTAGAAGTAATCTCTATCCATCTGCAACGGGGTGAAACCGAGATGGACAATAGAGTAGAAGAGTACATCAGGGCCTCACATGAATCCACGTTGGCGCGGTTGGTGCGCCTCTGCCGGCAGCCCAGCGTCAGCGCTCAGGGCCTGGGCATTCACGAGTGCGCCCAGCTTGTCACTGACATGCTGACAGAACTGGGGGCAACGGTCTCGACAGCGCCCGCGCCGGAGACCGGCTATCCCGTTATCTACGCCGAGATAAAGGGCCGGTCGGACCGCACCGTCCTTTTCTACGACCACTACGACGTGCAGCCCCCGGAGCCGCTGGAGCTTTGGTCGTCTCCGCCCTTCGAGCCGACCGTCCGAGAAGGCAGGCTGTACGGCCGCGGCGTCTCCGACGACAAGGGGTCGATTGCGGTGCGGCTGGCGGCCATCGAGGCCTTTGTGCGCGCCGGAGACGGACTTCCCTGTAACGTGAAGTTCTTCATTGAGGGCGAGGAGGAGATAGGCAGTCCGCATCTGGCCTCCGTGGTGAGAGACCATGCCCACCTGCTGAAGGCTGACGGCTGTATCTGGGAGGGCGGTGGAGTTAACTGGCAGGGCGCTCCCTCCATTTCCCTGGGCCTCAAGGGAATCCTCTACATGGAGCTCGCAGCGAGAGGGCCCAACCGGGACGTACACTCCTCATACGCGGCGGTAGTGTCCAATCCGGCCTGGCGGCTGGTCTGGGCTCTGGCCTCCATCAAGAACGCGGACGAGGAAATCCTGATACCGGGCTTCTACGATGCCGTCCGTCCGCCTACGGACCTAGAGCTTGAGGCGCTGGGCCGTATCCCGCCGGAGGAGCATCAGCTGATGGACAGCCTGGGCCTATCCAGTTTCGTTAAGGGTGTGCGCGGCGCCGACTACGAGAGGCGACTCCAGATGGAATCCACCAGCAACATCGCCGGGATCATTTCCGGCTATACAGGCGAGGGCGCAAAGACGATACTCCCAGAGGAGGCGCGGGTGAAGGTAGACTTTCGACTGGTGCCGGACCAGGACCCGCAGGACCTGGTGGACAAGGTGAGGGCCCACCTGGACAACCAGGGATTCCAGGACGTGGAGATAGCCTGGTGGCACGGCGAACCGGCCGCACGTACGCCCTTGGACCACCCGTGGGTGGCCACTGTGGCCCAGGCGGCATCGGCGGCCTACGGCAATGACACGATTCTCGCCCCGTCTATGGCAGGGAGCGGCCCCATGTACCTCTTCACCCAGGAGCTTGGGCTTCCCGTCTCCACGGGCCCCGGCCTGAATCACCCGGATAACCGCATTCACGCCCCCAACGAGAACATCCGGCTGGAGGACGTAACAAGCGCCGTCCTCTGCGCTGCTGAGCTCCTGGAGCGGGCAAGCCGGCTGTAGCAGCGATTGCGGGACAGAATCCGGAGAGAAGTGCAGAGAAGTCCAAAAATCACTGCGGGAGCCTCCGCCGGACAAGGAGTTGTACAGTAGTACACAGAATGAGTATACTAGATATACCCATTCGTTGGGTTTGGAGGAGTAGCGATGATTCCCAAGACACACAAAATACGACGGATCCGTTGGACATATCGTGGTAATACGTTCCCGTCAACGCGCTTTGTTCGCCCACATCGATGTCGATGGTCGGCCTTGCTCGACGGCTTCGCGTCTCCGTTGGCCCTAGGCAGTATATTGGACAACTCCAACACATCCGTACCTGAGATTGTCGATGTAGAAGGCACTGAGCACCCCGATACTATTGCCCTACGCAAGACTTGGTACACCGTCGGTCAGGCATTGCACAATGCCATCGGCAAACTGCAACGTGATACCGGAGTTCTGAAAGATGCAGCCAAGCGGTGAACAAGAAATCACGCCAGATGGTGTAGTCGAAATATCCACTCGGTGGAGTGGCCCACTACCTCCGCCCGAGATTGTGGAGCAATATGAAACAGCTCTGCCCGGTTCCGGTGAGCGTATTTTGCGAATGGCCGAGGAGGAGCAGGCGCATCGCCATCAACAAGAAATTCGTATACTTGCCATTAGCGAACTAGAGATACGGAACACGCATTGGACACGGTGCTTTGGTATCGTGGTGGCCGCACTTCCCGTGCTCACTGGCCTACTATTGACTCTCAACGGACAACCTAGGAACGGAGTAGTTCTCCTGCTAGGCAATATTGTCCTCTGGGGCGTGATAGGCGTCATCAGGATGATTAAAGGCGATACCAATTCCACTAGCGGGGAAGTCGGCTAGGAACCCAAAGCCAATCACACCAGTAGCGCGGGCTCTTGCAGCTATTTCAAGCCAGCTCCATTGCTTTACAACCCTGCGCAGTAGCTATAAAATGAGAGCGAACTGAGGCATGCTGAAAGAGGGTATGCTCTCGGTCTTTTCGTATTATGGAGGGTGTCGTGCCGCAGAAAGGTAGCTATCTCACAAAGAAAGGCCGCGCCAAGCTGGAGGCTGAGTTGGAGCATCTACGCTCCGTTAAACGCGTGGGGGTGGCTGACCGTATTCAGAAAGCCAAGGAGCTCGGCGGTACGGTGGACAACGCAGAGTACGACGACTCCAAGAACGAGCAGGCCTTTGTTGAGGGGCGCATCCTCACTCTGGAGAGGATCATAGACAGCGCCATACTCATTGGAGATGAGGCTACCCACTCCGATAAGGTTAACCTGGGAGCGCACGTTACAGTCCTGAACCAGAACAAGGCCGAGGAGGAGTATACCATTGTGGGCAGCGCCGAGGCTGACCCGGGCCAGGGACGCATCTCCAACGAGTCCCCTGTGGGCAAGGCCCTACTGAACAAGAAAGTCGGTGAGGAAGTGAATGTAAACACTCCCGCCGGCACAGTGACCCTCACCATATCAAGCATCAACTGACCACCACACCGGACGCATCACATCGTTATGGAAAAAAGAGGCGGAGACCTGCTCCAGAGCCGTCGAGAGAAGTTCCAGCGGCTCAGGGACAGAGGCGTAGATCCCTTCCCGAATCGTTACCACCGTAGCCACACCATCAGTGAGGCGGTAGCATTTTACAGAGAAGAGGCGGCAAACGGAGGCGATGAGACTCGCACGGCCCCGGTGTCCGTGGGCGGGCGCATCATGGCGATGAGAGGCATGGGCAAAGCCTCCTTCATAGACCTCCAGGACGGCTCCGGCCAAATCCAGGTGCACTTGAGAAGAGACACCCTGGGACAAGAGTACGAACTGGTCCGGGATCTGGACCTGGGTGACTTTCTGGGCGCACAGGGGCCTCTCTTCCTCACCCGGACCGGCGAGATAACCCTGGAAGCCCACGAGGTGTCCTTCCTTTCAAAGGCCATGCGCCCCCTGCCGGAGAAGTGGCACGGCCTCGCCGACGTGGAGATACGTCACAGGCAAAGGTACCTAGACCTCATCACCAACCAGGAGGCCAAGCAGAACTTCCAGACCCGCAGCCGCATCATCGGAGCCATACGCCGGTTTATGGACGCCCGGGGCTTCATGGAGGTGGAGACCCCCGTGCTTGTGCCGGTTGCCGCCGGCGCGATGGCCCAGCCCTTCGCCACTCACCATAACGCCCTTGACCGCGACCTCTTCCTCCGCATTGCAACGGAGCTGTACCTCAAACGCCTCATAGTTGGCGGGCTGGACAAGGTGTACGAGATCGGCAAGGTGTTCCGCAACGAGGGCATCGACCAGGACCACAACCCTGAGTTCACCCTGCTGGAGAGCTACGAGGCCTACGCCGACTACAATGACGTGATGTGCATGGTGGAGGAGATGGTCTGCTCAGTAGCCCTGGAGGTGCTGGGCACGGCGCAGGTCCAGTACGGCGAGAACGTAATCGACTTCACGCCCCCTTGGAATAGGGTCTCTCTCAGGGAGGAGGTGCAGCGCTGCGCGGGCATCGACTTCCAGGAGTTCCCGGACGCCGCCACCCTTGAGGAGAGAATAAAGGAGCTAGGCATTGTAGCAGATGGTCGGAACAGCCGCGGAAGGCTCATCGACAAGCTGGTGTCGGCTTGCGTAGAGCCGCAGCTCATCCAGCCGACGTTCCTGCTGGACTACCCACTGGACATGTCCCCGCTGGCCAAGCAGAGTCCGGACGACCCCACTATGGTGGAGCGGTTCGAGGGCTTTGCCGCGGGCATGGAGATAGCTAACGCCTTCACCGAGTTGAACGATCCCGATGAGCAGCGCAGGCGGTTCATGGAGCAGGAGGCCCTGAGAGGCCAGGTGGACGAGGACCTTGACCGGCTGGACGAGGACTATCTGCTGGCCCTGGAGCACGGAATGCCTCCAACTGGCGGGCTGGGGATAGGCGTCGACCGGCTGACCATGTTGCTGACCGGGCAGCAGTCCATACGCGAGGTTATCCTGTTCCCACAGCTGAGGGAGAGGTAACGTCCTGCCGGCAACGGGAGGTTTGTAAATATGCTCAGCATAGAGCAGATACGCCAGGACACTGAGGCTGTCAGAGAGGCTCTGGCCAGGAGGGGCGAAGAAGCCCCGCTTGAAAGCATTCTGTCCCTGGACGCCCTGCGTCGATCCCACCTCACCGAAGCCGATGACCTCCGAGCCAAGCGCAACCAGGCTAGCAGAGAGATAGGCCGTATGTCGGAGAGGCCGGCCCACCTGCTGGAGGAGATGCGGCAGACGGGAGACCGCATCAAGACTCTGGAGACGCAGGTGAAGGAGGCGGAGGCGAGCTTGGAGGAGGAGCTGCTGAAGCTGCCCAACCTGCCTCTCCCGGACGTGCCGGTGGGAGAGGACGAGTCCGGCAACCGGGTGATACGAACGTGGGGAGAGCCGGCCGACTTCAGCTTCTCGCCACTGCCTCACTGGGACCTGGGGGAGAGCCTTGGAATAATAGACCTGGCCAGGGGAGCGAAGGTATCGGGCTCCCGATTCTTCACGCTGACGGGCCAGGGAGCCAAGCTGCAACGCTCCCTCATCTCCTGGATGCTGGATATGCACGTCCAGGAGCACGGCTTCAACGAGGTGTACGTGCCCTACATGGTGCGCAGAGAGGTGATGCAGGGAAGCGGCAACCTACCCAAGTTCGAGGACAACCTGTACCACGACGAGGAGGACGACCTGTGGCTCATACCCACGGCTGAGGTGCCCCTTACCGGCCTCCACCGCGACGAGATCCTGGAGCCCGACGCACTTCCCATGTACTACGTGGCCCACTCACCGTCCTTCCGCCGTGAGAAGGCGGCTGCGGGCAAGGACACCAGGGGCATCAAGCGCGTCCACCAGTTCGACAAGGTGGAGCTATACAAGCTCGTTACTCCCGAAACCTCCGGCGAGGAGCTGGAGAAGCTGGTCAGGTCGGCCGAGGAGGTGTGTCGACGTCTGAACATCCCCTATAGAGTCCTGGAGCTGTGCACCGGCGACATCGGCTTTCAGTCGGCAAAGTCCTTCGATCTGGAGATGTGGGCCCCGGGATGCGGCGAGTGGCTGGAGGTCAGCTCCTGCTCCAACTGCACCGACTTCCAGGCCAGACGCGCCAATATTCGTTTCAGGCCTCAGGCGGGCGCAAGGCCGCAGTACGTCCACACACTCAACGGCTCGGGTCTGGCTCTGCCCAGGGTCCTCATATCCATTATGGAGAACTACCAGCAGCCGGACGGCTCCATACGTGTACCGGACGTGCTGCAAAGCTATATGGGCAGTGAGTCTATAGGCCCCTAGTCCCGCAGCATCTCAACATTCAACCCCCCAATAGCAGCCGCAAAGTAGATACACCGCATAAGGCTTGAGAAAGGACGATAGTATGCCCTACGACGTAACCTTAGTCATAAATGACATTCCCGGAGCGCTGGCCCGGGTGGGAGAGACATTGGGAAAGGCCGGCATCAACATAGAGGGATACTGCTCCTTTCCCTCCGCAGGCAAGAGCTTCCTCCACATACTGGTCGACGAAATCAAAGGCGTCCATGAGGCTTTGGGCGAGGTTGACGTTGAAGTGGAACACCAAAGAGAGGTGTTTACCGTGGACGTGGAGGACCGACCCGGTGAACTTGGCAAGGTAGCGCGGTTCATGGCCGACTCCGGGGTCAACATCGATATGGTGTACATGGGCACCAACACGCGTCTTGTGATGTGCGCCTTCAACACCGAAGCCGCTCGAGCAGCCATCGACCGGTATGAGGCCTCATAGCTAGCTGCCGTTGCACAGACCGAAGCCAAGTCTTTGCAAGCGCTTGTATCTGCTTAGCATCGCTAGTCAGCGCTGGGACTTCACCTGATAGGATACTATCGAATAACCTTGTATCACTTCCCTCGCTTGCGGGGGAAGGCCAGAGCCTGCCCCGTACTTGATACGGGGATGGGGGCCAAAGGAACGGCGCCCGCGGCCAACTACCCTATGATGACCACTTCCCTCTGCACGGAGCTGGTCACCTCCGGCCCGGTCGCTGAGATGTACACGTCTACCTCGGAGCGCATCCCGAATTCAGGCAGGTAGACGCCGGGCTCAATTGTAACCCCGATGTGGGGAATGAGCAGGCGCGTGTCGTGGGTCTCCCAGCCGTCCAGGTTAACCGCGTCCCCATGCACCTCCAAGCCCAGGCTGTGGCCCAGCCTGTGGGTGAAGTAGTCCCCGTATCCCCAGGAGGAGATGTGCTGCCGCGCCACCCGGTCCACCTCCCACCCCTGCACGGTGTCTCCCCTGCGGAGGGCGTCGCCAAGGAATTCCAAGGCCGCGTCTCTTGCCCCTATGACTACGTCAAAAACCTCCTGATGGAGCCGCGGCGCTTCATCCCCCGCGTACCCCACCCAAGTGATGTCGGCAAATATGGCGTCCTGAGACGCCTCCCTGGCCCACATATCTATCAGCACCCAGCTTCCGGGTCGGATGGCGAACGCCGATTCCTCGGTGGGAAGGTAGTGCGGATCGCTGCTGTGCTCGTCGACCGCCACGACCGGGCCGTCCGGGGTCTCCAGACCTTCTTCCTCAAAACGGCGTAGGATGAAGCGCGCCACGTCCACCTCCGACGGCGTATCACTAAGGCGCTGTCCCATGAACTCGAACGCCGCCGCCGCAATGAGGCTCAGCTTCTCCGCGGCCCTTCTGTGCGACTGCAGTTGGGCATCGCTCCAACGCTGGGTGGTGTACTGCACCAGGTCCGCCGATGAGACCACCTCCACTCCCAGGCTCCTCACCAAATCGAGGGTCCCGGCGTCCACACGGGAGACGCGAGGCAGCGCTCCCATAGGAGAGTACTCCATAGCCACTCTCCTGCTGCCTTTCAGGACCTCGCCCAGGCTCATCAGAAGAGAGTCGCGGCCCGTGTACTCCACTATCCGCTCGTCAAGCCCGGAAAACCTGCCTCCGTCCACGTGATGCGTCAGCAGCACGGCCTCGCCATTCGCCGGCACGAAAAGGAAGACGGGGCGGGTGACCATGGAAAGCTGGCCCATGACCTGCGAGAAGAACGGATTCATCCCGCGGTACTCGTAAAGGAGCCATCCATCCACGCCCGACTGCGCCATGTACTCCTGCGCCTGGGAAAGCAGATGTGTCTTAGACATAGCTCTACCCCCTGGCAATGGTGGCGTCTCCGTGCCTGGGCCGGCTAACGCCCTCCGCCGATTCCTTGCCCGTTTGCTCTACTGGTCGTCCTGCCGCCGTGCCGTTGAGCCTATGAAGGACTCCAGCATACTGGTGAACTCCATGGGGAATATGAACTTGGTTGCAGGGCTGTTGCCCATCTGCCTCAGGGTGTCGAAGTACTGGAGGCTCATAGTCCTGGCGTCCGCGGACTGGGCGACGGCGTTTATATGGTCCAGGGCGGTGCTGAAGCCGTCGGCGCGGAGGATGGCAGCCTGCTGATCTCCCTCGGCGTTCAGGATCTCGGCCTGGCGCGATCCCTCCGCCGTTAGAATGGCCGACTGCTTTTCGCCCTCGGCGCGGTTGATCGCGGCCTGGCGAGAGCCTTCGGATTCCGTGATCTCGGCCGTCTTTATGGCCGCGGCGGACTTCTCCCGCTCCATAGCGGCCTTCACGCCGGGAGGCGGGTCAATCTCGTTGATCTCCACCTGGCTCACCTTGATACCCCAGCGCCCGGTGACCTCGTCCATACGCACTTGAAGCTGGTCGCGAATCCTCTCCCGCTCAGATAGCGCCTCCGTCAGGCTTGTGGAGCCTATCACGGCCCTGAGGGTGGCGAAGGAGAGGTTAATTGTAGCCATTCTGAAATTTTCTATGTCCATGACGGCCTTCCTGACCTCGTCATCGCCCTGGAGGACCTTGTAGTAGATCACAAAGTCCATGTCCACCACCACGTTGTCGGCGGTGATGTACTTCTGGGTTGGCACCCTGTCCACCTGCTCTCTTATGTCCACCTTTACCGCCTGGTCCATGAAAGGAACCACCAGCCTCAGTCCCGGTCCGCGCACGTTCATGTACTTGCCCCACCTCAGCACCACCATTCGCTCGTACTGCTTGACTATTCTCCAGAAAACCATAATGTCTCCTTTCTTACCTTGTCCTCTGCACGTTAACGGTGAGACCCTCCATACTCACCACACTGACCCGTTCTCCGGCCATTATAACCTCATCATTGTCTGCGATGGCGCTCCACAGCCCGCTCGGAAGCTGTACCATCCCGATGGGCGCCAGGTCCGATGTCACCATACCAACCTCGCCGACTACCGCATCGGCCGTGGAAGGGTTGTCCGTCTGCCTCGACTTCACCATGGTCATTACAAACCACCCTCCGCCACCCAGCAGGAGGGCCGTCGTACCTAGAATCAGCCAGATGTTCACTCTTACATCGGGCAAAGTCGGAGACGTCGGGCCAAAACTATGAAAGAGGAGCAGCCCGCCAATGACGAAGCTGACCACCGCTCCAACGCCCAGTACACCTATGCCCGCCGCCATCGCCTCCAGACCCAGCAGCACCATAGCCAGCAGGATGAAGGCAACGCCCGCCCAGTTCACCGGCAGGTTCCCCAGTGCGACAAAAGCCAGCAGGAGACACGTGACCCCGATGAAGCCGGGGACTATCATACCGAAGTTGAACAATTCAATCATAACGGCCAGCCCGCCTATGGTTACCAGCAGGAATGATATGTTGGGGTTGGACAGAATGAGCAGGAATTTCTCCACAAAGGTCATATCCAGTCTGCGAACATCCAGGCCCTGTGTGTTCAACGTAACCTCGTCAGAGAGGATCTCCGCCACCCTGCCATCCAGTTTCTCGAGCAGCTCTGTGAGGTCGGAGGCGACGAAATCCACCACGTTCAGGTCCACTGCCTCCTCAGAGGTGTAGGCCACGGCATTGAGCACCGTCTCCTCCAGTTTCTCGACGTTCCTTCCGCGCTCGGTGGCTATGTCCCTCATAAGAGCCGCGGCGTCCTCCGTGACTTTGCTCTTGATGGTATCCGGCAGCTCCTCTCCATCTGAGCTCACGGGGCTGGCTGCGCCGATGTTGGTCCCGGGGGCCATAACTGCGAAGTTGGCAGCCGCCGCTATGAAAGTGCCCGCGGATGCGGCTCTGGCCCCACCGGGGGCAACGTAAACGACTGACGGGGTCCTGGACTCCAGGAGGTCGGATACCATGTCCCTTGTGGAATTCAGCAACCCGCCGGGTGTGTCCAGCTGCACTATGATAAGCTCGGCCTCATCCTCTGCAGCCTTCTCCATAGCCCGGTCCAGGTAGCCGGCGGTAACGGAGTTGATTGTGGCGTCGATCTCCACGAGCAGGGCGTGGTCTCCCTGACCCATGCTGACGCCGGTCAGGCCTCCCGCGAGGGCCAGCAACGACAGGCAAAGTATGGCCGACCGCAAGAAAAGTCTCCCGGGTGAGAGAGCGCCGATTCGCCTTGTGCGTCCCCATGTGGTCATAACGTTCCCCTGTCTTCCATTATCGACATTGCGGTGTGTGCGGTCAACGAGCGCCCGTATCGCCGACCTCCACACAACGAGTATCCTGAACAACCTTGACGCAGCATCTGAGACCCTGGATTATGCAGCTATATCAGTCGGATTAAACTCGCAAGTCAAACGGCAGAAGGGAGAGAGCAATGAAGGCGGTCTACATATCGGAATACGGGGGACCTGACAAGCTGGTCTACGGGGACGCGCCGGAGCCGGAGATAGGACGAGAGCAGGTGTTGGTGCGTGTGCGGGCGTGCGCCCTGAACAGACGGGAGATGTTCGTGCGAGAGGGATCCCACGGCACCCGGAGCTCGCTGCCCCTGGTATTGGGCATGGAGGGCGCCGGGGAAGTCGTCCAGGTAGGAGATGGAGTGCCCAACTTCAGGGTTGGAGACAGGGTGCTGGGCGGTATGCCCGGGGCCTACGCTGAGTACGCCAGGTCCCACTATATGGACCTGTACCCGATTCCCGACGGGATGAGCTACGAGGAGGCGTCCTCCATCTACGTATCTTTCGCTACCGCCTGGCATCTGCTGATGTGCAAGGCAGAGATCGGTATGGGGCAGGACGTGCTGGTCATGGCCGGAGGAAGCGGCGTCGGCATCGCTGCTATACAGATAGCGAAGCTGGCGTCCTGCCGGGTGCTCACCACCGCAGGCACGGACGAGAAGCTTCAAAAGGCCGAGCGCATGGGAGCGGACGCAGGCATCAACTACAAGACGGAGGACATGGCCGCCAGGGTCCGCGAGCTCACCGACGGCCAGGGCGTGGACGTGGTGCTGGACCACATAGGGGCCTCCGTCTGGGAGCAGTGCTTCGCCAGCATCAAGACCGGCGGGACATTCATCAACTGCGGCGTGTCAGCGGGATACCGGGCGGAGTTCCATCTGGGCCAGCTGTGGACGAGGGAGCTTACCATAATGGGCTCACGAATGAAGCCCAGGGAGGACATGCCCGTAATCCTGCCACTATTTGCCAGGGGAGACCTGAAGCCGGTGGTCGCCCGCATCTTCCCCCTAAAGGAGGCCAACCAGGCCCACCGGGTCATGGAGGAGTCGGACTTCTTTGGCAAGGTGGTGCTGAGCGTATAGGTGGGCCGGGGCCGAGACTCAAAGCGCCCCTAGCTCAGCGGTATGTGCCTGACGCTCCCGTCGTCTTCCGGGTCGGCGGCTTCGAGTTCGAGGTCTTCGTCCAAAAGGCGGCTGAGCTCCTCCCGTGCGTTTCGAATCACCTCGGACTGCTCGGCAATCTTCTCGTACATGCTTGCCCTCGCCTTGATACCCTCGGAAATGAGGAAAGCTGCCGCTTCCGACCTGCTCCTGGTCAGACCGCAGTCCACCAGGGCGTCCAGATTCCGGAGGCTCTCTTTGCTCATCCTGACCATCACCACGGAGTCCCGGGCGGTCCGCACCGACTTTATGGTGTCCCGCAAAGACTCTCCAACGCTGGAGGCAACATCTTTGCTCTTGCCCAGCACCTCGCGCATGGCCCTGTTAACATCCTCTATCTCCTCCCGGGCGGCGTCCTTGATCCTGGTCTTGACCCCGGCCTGAGCTTCAGCTTGCGCCTCAACTTGGTTAGTTTCGTTTTGAGTTGCCATGTAATTTGCCCCTTCGACGTATTATGCTTACGCGTAATGGTAATACAAAAGACGGCTTATTGCAAGCTGCAATAGGCGATGGAAGAGTATGCCTGCGCATGAGCAGAGACCATACGGCCTGACACGCACAGGGAATCCGCGAGGGTTTCTGTGGAAGACGCTCAACTCATCCGGTTGGCAATCTTGGCCCGTATTTCACACCGGCCGGTAGACGAGCTTCACAACCCCGTCCTCATACACGTAGGAGTCCACAAGGCTCAGCGATGTGACGGTGCCACTCTCCGCGAACAGGGGAATACCCGCGCCCAGGAGCACAGGCATTACGTGCACAATGTATTCATCCACAGCGCCGAGCTCGCGAATGGCGTTTATGCTCTCCGGTCCGCCAAGGAGCCAGACGTCGCCCTGCAATGACATACCCCTGAGGCGCTCGGCGAGCCGTGCGGGGCCATCACGCCAAGCGACGGTGCGCGGTGGAGGGTTGTCTATCGGTCGCGACATGAGCACATAGACATCCCTGTCCTGGAAGGACCATGGGCCAAAACCCAGGACCTGATCAAAGGTCTTGCGGCCCATGACGATAGCGCCTATCTGCTGGATGAACAGATCGAAGCCGTAGTTCTCCGGGGCGTGAAAGGAGTCCAGCCACTTGACGCCTCCATCGGCGCTAGCTACGAAACCGTCAACGCTCGCCGCGATGTACACGCGGAACTTCATAGAAGACGACAACTGCCGGGCAGCAGAGTGGATAGCATCTGCAAGCGGTTTAGCCGTATAAGCGTTATCGCTTGGTGTACTGGGGCGCCCTTCGAGCGCGCTTGAGGCCGTACTTCTTGCTCTCTTTTATCCTGGAGTCCCTGGTAAGAAGCCCGTGCTGCCTCAGAACGCCTCTGAGGCCCTCGTCCGAGGCCAGAAGGGCGCGGGCGATGCCGTGTCGCAGGGCCGCGGCCTGGCCGTTCACTCCGCCGCCGTGGGTCTTGGCCGTCACTCCGAACTTGCTCTGGCTGTCCGTAACCTTCATCGGTTCAAGCACAACCGCCTGCCAGGCAGCCCAAGGGAAGGCCTCCTCCAGGGGCTTGTCGTTGACGGTTATCCCGCCGCGCCCCGGGTACAACCTCACCTGGGCGATCGCCGTCTTCCTCTTGCCGGTCCCGTAGAAGTAGTGCTGCTGTGCGGTCATGCTAATTCCCCGCCTTCTCTTCAGAAGATTCCTCTGTTGGCGCGTCCGCGGGCTGATCCTCTGCCGAGTCCTCGGCCTGTTCTGAGACCTCGGCGTCCGTTTGCGCTTCCTCAGCCTCGTCGACGGCCTCCGTCTGAAGCTCGTCCGATGGAGCCTCCTCTACGCCATCCTCAGCGGTCTCAGGTGTTGCTTCGTCGACGGTCTGCTCTTCCTCCGGAGCCTCCGTCTCCACAACGACCTGTGGTTCGGCCTGCGCCTCCTGGACTATCAACGTGGTCTCCGTCTCCACGGGCTGCTTCACCTGGGACTCGTGGGGATGTGTCGCTCCGCCGTATATCTTGAGCCGACGCAGCATCTGACGACCCCTGATGGTTTTGGGCAGCATACCCTGGACAGCGGCCCGCAGGACGCGGTCCGGGTACTTCGCCTGTAGCACGGACAGGGGCGTCTCTCGCAGAGCGCCCGGGTAGTGGCTGTGGCGCCGGTACATCTTCTGCTGGAGCTTCTTGCCCGTCACCCTTATCTTGCGGGCGTTGACTACCACAACGAAGTCGCCGGTCAGGATGTGTCTGGTGTATATGGGCTTGTGCTTTCCCTGAAGCAGCACGGAGATCTCAGTAGCCAGACGACCCAGCGTCTTGCCATTGGCATCGAACACGTGCCATTTGGAGTTTACGTGAGAGGGTTTTGCCGAGTAGGTCTTCATGTGGCCCTCATTCCTGTTATAACCGGCTCATTTTCATACTTCTCTTCCCATATGTCCCCGATGCCAATGGAAGATGTCTCATCTTCCGCGAGAAGGCTCCCTGACAGACTCTCAAGCAGGTCCTCGAATGCTGTGGAGACCGCCTTCCCCTGTGGGAATATCGGGACAGCGTAGCTTACATTCACCAGCGAAAGCCCCTTTGCCGGCGCTACCCTGTTGGCCGCCCCAAGAACGCCGCAGCCGGCAAGGTCCTCGAACTGCCGGACGCTAAGCCTACCCAGACCAACCTCAATCAGAGCGCCCGCGGTGCGTCGCACCTGCTGGGGTAGAAATCCCGTTGCGACCATCTTCAGCGTTACCAGACCGGCCTCTTTCTCGATGTAGCACCTGTACACCCTTCGAGTTGTGCTTCGTCTGCCGTTGGTCAACGGCCCCGAGAAGGGCGCCAGATCCCTTTCGCCCTCAATGAGCGCAGCGGCGTTATTCATAGATTCCGCGTCCAGCGGACTCCTCACCAGATGTGTAAACCTGCTCATCATCGGCGACGGCGTCTCGCTGTTCAGAATCCGGTAGCGGTACTCCCGGCTGACGGCCCACCTTCGGGGATCGAAGTCCGGAGAGACCTCCTGCGCGTCCTTCACTGAGGTATCCTCCGGCAGGTAGTGGTTCATCGCCTTAAGGAACACCTCCGGGGTATAGAGAGCGCCCGTATCGAAGGACGCCACCTGCCCCTGAGCGTGGACTCCGGCATCGGTGCGTCCCGCTCCCCTGATGCGCCTCTGCTCTCCGGTGAGGCGGAACAGCGCCCCTTCCAGGGCGTCCTGAATGGAGGCCGCGTTCTTCTGGGACTGAAAACCGTGGTATCGCGTGCCTTCGTACTCCACCAGCAAGGCCAGCCGGCGGATTCGTCCCAAAGCCGCTTCTTCCATCCCAGGGGTTTGCTCCGTCAAGGCATAAGCTCCAGAAGGGCCATTTGGGCGCCGTCTCCCTTGCGCGGTCCCATCTTGACAATCCTGGTATAGCCGCCGGCGCGATTCGCGTACCGCTCGGACAGCTCGTCGAACACCTTTCGCACCATATCTTCGTCCGTAACAAAGCCCAATGCCTGGCGGCGGTGAGAAAGGGAACCCTTCTTCCCCATAGTGATAATCTTCTCCGCCATGCCCCGCACCTCCTTGGCCTTGGCCTCGGTTGTGCGAATGCTCTCGTGGCGGATCAGGTCCGTCACCTGTGTACGGTACATCAGCATACGATGACCGGTCAGGCGGCTGAGTCTACGTCCCGCTACGCCGTGTCTCATACCTGTTCTTCCTCGTAAGTGGTCTCAGCTTCAACTTCAACTTCAACCTCTGTCTCAGTCTCAAGGTCCTCTACAAACGCGTCATCGTCTTCCATGTCCAAGGCAACTCCGTTCGAGATCCTCTCACGGACAGCGTCCTCCGGAAGGAATCCGAACTGGCTGAGCTTCGAGTACAGCTCGTCCAGTGACTTCTCTCCGAAGTTTCGTATCTTCAGAAGGTCCGCTTCCTCAATCTCCAGGACCTGGCCCACCTTGTTGATGTTGCTCCTCTTGAGACAGTTGAGGGTCCTGGAGGAAAGCTCCAGTTTCTCAATAGGGGTGTTGTAGTGCTCCATCGGTATGGTCGCGGTGAATGATGGCCTCTCCGCCGTGCCCTCTCCCGCCTTGTCCGCATTGGCAAAGAGGAAGAACTGCTCCAGAAGGGTCTCTGCACCCTTCTTCACCGCCTCTATAGGCGACACCGTGCCGTCCGTCCATACGTCCAGAATGAGTCTTTCGTAGTTGGTAATCTGCCCCACCCTGGTGTTCTCTACGATGTAGTTCACCTTGCGGACCGGGCTGAAAATCGCGTCCACCGGCAGGACGCCGATAGGCAGGCCGTCGGCATTGCCGGCAGGCACGTAGCCGCTACCTTGCTCCACGTTGAACTCAACGAAGAACTGGGCGTCGGGCGAGTCCAGGGTCACCAGGTGAAGGTCTGGATTGACTATCTCGAAGTCGGAGGAGACTAATATGTCCCCCGCCTTCACGTCACCCTCGCGGGCTATCTCCAGGCGCAACTTGCCCGGCCTGTCCGCCATGGACTTCAGGCGAATGGCCTTCACGTTGACCAGGAACTCCGCCACGTCCTCCTTCATATGCGGGACCGTGGAGAACTCGTGAAGAGTGCCGTCTATCTTCACCCACGTCACCGCGGTGCCCGGGATCGAGGTGAGCAGCACCCGACGCATGGGATTACCAAGGGTAATCCCGTACCCCGGCTCCAGCGGCTCCACCGAAAACTTGCCGTAGTCGTCCTGGGCTTCCAGGACCCTTATTTCTGGCTTGGGAGTCTCTTCCAAGACCCCTCCTATCTGAACCATAAAAGCATCTCCTACACTATCTGGAATAGTGCTCCACAACCAGCCTCACGTCTATCCCGGTGTCTATATCCGAGGGCTCCGGCAGGGAGAGCACGCGCCCGGCCATGTTTTCCACGTCCAGTCCCAGCCAGGTGGGAAGGGGTCGCCTGGGGATGTCCCCGGTCATTACGGCGAAGATACCCGTGCCCTTGCTTGACTCCTTCCACGCCACTACGTCATCCACCTTGATCCGGTACGACGGAATGTCGACCTTTCGGCCGTTTACCGTAATGTGACCGTGCCTGACCAGCTGGCGAGCCTGGCTCCTAGAGTCGGCGAAGTTCAGGCGGTACGCCACGTTGTCCAGCCGCTCCTCCAGGATCTGCATCAGGTACTGTCCCGTCATCCCCGGACGACGCTGGGCCTCGCTGTAGTACTTCCTGAACTGCTTTTCCAGAACGCCGTATATCTGGCGCACCTTCTGTTTCTCCCGCAACTGCGTCCCCCAGTCCGAGACGCGCCGCCTTCTCATAGGCTGACTGCCCGGAGGCTTACGCCTGCGTTCCACCGCGCACCTGGGCGTGTAACAGCGTTCGCCCTTCAGATAGAGCTTTACTCCGGCTCTTCGACAAAGCCTGCAAACCGCGTCGGTATACCTGGCCATACTATCTCCCTCTTAACTCCCTAGGGTCCCTCATTAGCGCCGTTATCGTTGCGAATAATGGCAGTTCCGCCACTACTACACCCGCCTTGACTTGGGGGGGCGGCAGCCGTTGTGGGGTATCGGGGTAACGTCTCGAATGCTGGTTATGGCGAGCCCGGCGGCCTGAAGGGAGCGAATCGCCACCTCTCTGCCGGAGCCGGGGCCCCTGACAAACACCTCAACCTGCCGCAGGCCGTGCTCCATCGCCTTCCTGGCTGCGCCCTCTGCGGCCCGCTGGGCGGCAAACGCCGTGCCCTTGCGAGAGCCCTTGAAGCCGGCCGTGCCTGAACTTCCCCACGCCAGCAGGTTGCCCTGCGGGTCCGTGAGGCTGACGATTGTGTTGTTGAAGGTGGACTGGATATATACTTTCCCCTGGGGAACGAACTTCCGCTCCCGTCTCCTGGCTCTGGGTCTTCGTCTAGTGGTCATGTGTATTTTACCTCCTGGTCCCGGCCCGGCGGCGTCCGGCCACGGTCTTCCGCGTGCCGCGCTTGGTCCTGGCGTTGGTGCGAGTGCGCTGGCCTCTTACCGGAAGATTGCGGCGATGGCGAAGACCGCGGTAAGAACCGATATCTATCAGACGGCGAATGTTGCCGTTTACCTCACGGCGCAGGTCGCCCTCCACCATGTACTCCCGGTCGATGATCTCTCGGATCCGGGTCAGGTCGTCCTCGCCCATGTCCTGTACTCTAGGATTGCCCTCCACATCTGCCTTGATAGCTATGTCACGGGCGATCACAGGCCCAATGCCATAGATGCGGCGTAGCGAGTAATCCAACCGCTTGTTATCCGGTATGTCTATTCCAGCGACCCTAGCCATACGTCTCTCCTGTACTCTTCTTTATCCCTGCCTCTGACGGTGTTTAGGGGTCTCACAGATGACTCTCACCACTCCGTGTCTCCGGATCACCTTGCATTTTTCGCATCTCGGCTTAACCGAGGCCCTCACCCTCATGATACCTCCATTATTTGAACCGATAAGTGATACGGCCCCGGGTCAGGTCGTATGGCGAAAGCTCCACCAGCACCCTGTCTCCGGGCAGTACCCTTATGAAATGCACTCTTATCCTGCCGGAAGCGTGGGCCAGTACCTGATGGCCGTTGGCCAAGTCCACTCTGAACATGGCATTAGGCAAGGCTTCCCCCACTGTTCCTTCCACCTCTAGACCAGGCTTCTTAGGCATTGTTCAAACAGTCCTCATAATTAGAGTTGCTTCATCATAGTTGAGTCAACACCTCTGCATCACCTTCGGTGATGGCAAGGGTGTTCTCGAAGTGCGCCGACAAACTGCCGTCTGCGGTCACGACGGTCCAGTTATCCTCCAGCACCCTGGTCTGCCAGCCACCTATGTTGACCATAGGCTCTATTGCTATGACCATGCCCTTTCTCAGCATAGGGCCTTTGCCGGGAGAGCCGTAGTTGGGCACCTGCGGCTCCTCGTGGAGGGCCTTGCCGATGCCGTGGCCCACGTACTCCCTAACCACTGAGTAGCCCATGCTCTCCACATAGGATTGCACAGCCCAGGATATGTCTCCCACACGAGAGCCGTGGCGCGCTGCCCCAATGCCCCTCTGAAGCGCCTCTCTGGTCACGTCTATAAGAGCAGTCACCTCCGGCGACACCTCTCCCACGCCCACAGTCACGGCAGAGTCGCCGTGAAACCCCTCTACTACCGCTCCCACGTCCATGCTCACCATATCCCCGTCTTGGATCACCCGCTCACCAGGGATTCCGTGTACTATCTCCTCGTTGACGGATACGCATATGGTTGCGGGGAATCCCAAATATCCCTTGAAGGAAGGCTTCGCCCCAAGCCTCTTGATCTCCGCGGACGCTATATCGTCCAGATCTCTGGTAGTCATGCCGGGGCTTATGGCCTCCATCACAACGGCTTTGGCGCTGGCGACGACTTTGCCTGCCTGGCGCATATAGTCTATCTCCCTTGGAGACTTGACCGTTATGCCACGCTCCCTCACCGCTACGCCAGCAAACATCGCTTCTTTATTCATAACGCTTGACCTACCCCACCAGGCTCAGAAGGTACTCCCTCACTCCCTCAATGGTGCCCTCACCATCCACCTCCACCAGGTTTCCTCTTTCTTTGTAAAACTGTATTAGCGGCGTGGTCTGCTCCGCGTACACCTGGATCCTGCGGAGCACTGCCTCCGAAGTGTCGTCTTCTCTCTGGTAAAGCTCTCCGCCGCACGCGTCGCAGACGCCATTCTTGGCGGGAGGCGAGTTCACCTCGTGGTAGGGCCGCTGGCACTGCCTGCATATCAGCCTGCCGCCCAATCGTTTTATCAGCTCCGCATCGGACACCTGGATGTTCACCACCTTATCGATGCCCTGAGACTGTTTGCTCAGGGCTTCCTCCAGCGCATTGGCCTGTTCCAGCGTGCGCGGGAAGCCGTCCAGCACGTAGCCGGACGTGGCGTCGGGAGCGCCGATCCTGTCTTCAATCATCCCAATAATCACATTGTCGGGCACCAGCAGCCCCTGCTGCATGTAGGAGCGGGCCATGCTACCCAGCTCGGTCCCTCTCGCCTGATGATCCCGCAGGAGATCGCCCGAGGATATGTGGATTCCGCCAACGGCCTCGGACATGGCCACTGCCTGGGTGCCCTTTCCCGCTCCGGGCGGTCCTAAAAGGATGATGCGCAAGACTGCCTCCTAACGGATAAATCCTTCATAGTTTCTCATAAGGAGCTGCGCCTCAAGCTGCCTCATTGTATCCAGGGCCACGCCCACCATAATCAGCAGGCTTATCGACGGAAGCTGAAGGGCGCGTATATCGGTGACGATGGTGGCAACGTAGGGTATCACCGCAACCAGCCCCAGGAAAAGGGCGCCTCCCCAAGTCACTCGCACGATGATTCGGTTCAGGTACTCCTCAGTAGAGTGGCCGGGTCTTATGCCCGGTATGAACCCCCCGTTGCGCTGCAGGCTCTCGGCCAGGTTCTGTTGCCTGAAGACTATGAGCGCGTAGAAGAAGGTAAAGGCCACCACCAGTATGAAGCTGAAGAAGTAGTAGAAGAACTTCGTCGGGTCAAAGAGGCCCTGCACAAAGAGCGCCGACCGACTCATGATGGAAGTGCTCGCAGGGTCGATGAAGTAGCTGGCCACCACTCCAGGGAAGATCATGATGGAGAAGGCGAAAATCAACGGAATCATTCCGGCAGAATTCACCTTAATGGGGAGGTGCGTGGAGCCGCCCTGCCGGTACATTCGCCCGCCGCGGAATATCGCTCGGCCGTACTGAACCGGTATGCGCCGCTCCGCTTCGGTGAACATAACTATCAGAGACACCATCAGAACCCCGATGATAATCAGGATGGCCAGCCCGAAGATGTTGTCTCTCTCCAAGAACCCCTGCCCTATCATCTGTGGGAACGTGGCGACTATGCCTGCGAAGATGATCATCGATATGCCGTTGCCAATGCCTTTTTCGGTTATCAGCTCCCCTATCCACACCAGAAACACCGAACCTGCCACCAGCGAGAGTATTATAGCGATTGTGGGCAGCAGCTCGCTGCCGGACGTGCCGACCCCACTGATGGCTCCTCCGCGCTGGAGAAGCGTCAACTGGCCGAAGCCCTGCAGGGCCGCTATTGGCACCATCAGGTAGTGGGTAATCTGGTTTATCTTCTGGCGGCCGGCTTCCCCCTCGCGGCTGAGCTCCTTCAGCTGCGGGAAAACGGGCACCATTAGCTGCATAATGATGGAGGAGGTAATGTAGGGAAATACCCCCAGCGCTACTACGCTCAGGCTTCGGAGAGCGCCACCGCTGAAGACATCCAGGAAACCGAAGAGGTCGTTCTGGCGGAAGAAGTCCGCCAAGGCCTCCCGCTCCACGCCTGGCACAGGCACCTGGGCCAGGAAGCGGAATATCACCAGCATCGCGAACACAAAGAGCAGCCGGGCCCTCAGGTCCGGCACCTTCATAGCGTCCACGACAGCCTGAAGCAGCCTGGGAGTGGCCCCCTCCGACTTCGCCGTCTGGGTCTGGCGTATCATATTAGAGTTCCACCACCTGTCCACCGGCAGCCTCTATCTTCCGCCTGGCTTCCGTGGAGAACTTGTGGGCCAACACGGTGATAGCTCTGTCCACCTCACCACGGCCCAGAACCTTCACAGGAAGGCTTAGCCCCCTGATCAGACGGACCTCCTTCATCACCTCGGGCGTAACCTCGGATTCCTCCGGGAGCTTGTCTGCAATGGAGTCCAGGTTAACGACGGAGTACTCCTTCTTGAAGATGTTTGTAAAGCCTCGCTGGGTCGGCAGCCGTCTTATGACGGGTAGCTGGCCTCCCTCGAACCCGCGGCGCACTCCGCCACCGGCGCGGGCCTTCTGGCCTTTCATACCGCGTCCCGAATATGTGCCACTCCCGCTGCCGTTGCCCCGCCCTACGCGCTTGCGGTTGCGACGCGCCCCGGGAGGCGCTTTCAGCTGGTCCAGTCTCATTCCTCTCCTCGCTTCACCTCAACCAAGTGGCGAACCTTGTGGACCATCCCCATAATGGTAGGGCTGTCCTCCCGTTCCACTTCATGGTTGAGCCGCCTGAGCCCCAGGGCCCTGATAACACGGCCCTGCTCCTTGGGGTACCCTATGGCGCTTTTCTTCCACTGTATGCGTATTTTAGCCAAGATGCCCTCTTACAGAATTACTGATTGATTACCTGACTGG
This sequence comes from Dehalococcoidia bacterium, assembly GCA_965261605.1. Classification (GTDB taxonomy): domain Bacteria; phylum Chloroflexota; class Dehalococcoidia; order Lucifugimonadales; family UBA2985; genus DAOUJW01. Next base: position 829,650 of record OZ253466.1, read on the forward strand.
CGTTATGCCAGCGCAAGCACGACCCTTGCCACCGAGTCTTGCTGCGCTTATCCCTGTTCCCTTCTAACGCCCTTTCTCTTCGCCAGCTCCTCGGCCGGATCCTTGAGCTGCTCCAAACCTGCCAGAGTAGCCCTTACGACGTTTATGGGGTTGCCGCTACCCAGGGACTTGGTGAGGATGTCTCGTATCCCTGCCAACTCGACCACCGCACGAACGGCTCCTCCCGCTATCACTCCTGTGCCGGATGGGGCGGGCTTCAGCAGCACCAAGGAGGCGCAGTGTTTGGCCAACACCTCATGGGGTATTGTCGTGTTCTTCAACGACACGGTTATCAGGCTCTTCTTGGCGATTGACACTCCCTTGCGCACGGCGTCAGGGACTGCGTCAGCCTTTCCCAAGCCAATGCCCACGCGACCATCGCCGTCTCCCACTACCACCATGACGCTAAAGCCGCGTCGCCTTCCTCCCTTGACCACCTTGGTCACACGGCGTATCTTGACGACTCTCTCCGTAAGCTGTCCATCGGACTGGTCATCCCTATTTCGCTGCTCATAACCAGAGACCATTAAAACTCCAATCCTCCCTCTCTGGCTGCTTCGGCCAGGGCCTTTACCCGTCCGTGGTATTTGTATCCACCAGTATCGAAGACAACGCGGCTGATACCGCTCTCCTTGGCTCGGCGGGCCACTATGGCGCCCACCTGCCCGGAGACCTTGCCCTTGCTGTCGCCGTTGCTGTTGGCCTTCACTTCCGGGTCGAGGCTGGAGGCCGCGACCAGCGTATGCCCGCGTTCGTCGTCGATTATCTGGACGTAGATGTGGTTCAGGCTCCTAAAAAGAGCCAATCGAGGCCTGTTGGACGTGCCACTTACCTTCTGTCGTATCCTTTCGTGACGGACAAGGCGCATTAGCCGTGTGCTCTTACTCTTGGCCATGACTACGTCTTCCTCCCTGCCGCCTTGCCCGGCTTCACCCGCACCCGCTCTCCGGCGTACCTTATGCCCTTGCCAGTATAGGCGTTGGGGCGGCGCACCCGTCTTATCTGGGCCGCCATCTCGCCCACCGCCTGCTTGTCGATGCCCTCAACATGGACGCGGTTGTTGCCCTCTACTGTGAGGGTCAGCCCAGGCAATGGGATGATCTCCACAGGGTGGCTGTAACCCACCTGCAATACCACGTTATCGCCCGACTGCTGAACACGATATCCGGCGCCCACCAACTCCAGCGACCGCCGGTATCCCTCGCTGACGCCGATGACCATGTTGGACAGAAGGGCTCTTGTCAGGCCGTGGAAAGCCCTGTGTTCCCTTTGGTCGGTTGGCCTGGCCACTCGGAGAAACTCGCCCTCCTGGGAGATGGAGATGTCCGGGTTAAAGGACTGGGTTAGCGTACCACGGCTGCCCTTCACGACAACCGTACCTTCGTCCACTCCAACTTCCACTCCGGTTGGAACCGGTATTGGCTTATTACCTACTCTGGACATATCTCACCACAGATAACACAGGTATTCCCCTCCTATACCGCGTCGCCAAGCGTCCGAGCCGGTCATTACTCCTTGTGATGTGGATATAATGGCCACACCCAGCCCGCCGTAAATGCGCGGTATCTCCTTCTTGCCAATATAGATCCTCAGCCCCGGCTTGCTCACTCGCTTCAAACCGGATATGGCCGGCTCCTCTCTGCCTCTGTACTTCAAACGTATCCTGAGCGTACGACGTACGCCGCTGCGCAACACCTCGAAGTCGTCTATGAAGCCTTCATCCTTCATAATACGCGCCAAGGCCACCTTCGCGTTTGAACCCGGCATAACAACCGCGTCGTGGCGCACCGCAACGGCGTTCCTTATCCTGGTCAGCATATCGGCTATGGGATCTGTAACGCTCATATCGCAGCTACCAACTGGCCTTTCGTATGCCTGTTATCTCTCCCCTGAGTGCCAGGGTCCGGAAGCAAATCCGGCAGAGCCCAAAATATCTAATGTACGCCCTAGGCCGGCCGCACTGGTTACACCGGTTGTGATGCCGCACGGCGTACTTCTGAGGCTTCTTCCACTTAGCCAATTTGGATGTCTTAGCCAAATGCCCCTACCTTCTATCTATACCTATCTAAACGTTGCCGTTCACGCCGGCTTGAGAACCATCTCTGGCAAAGGGCATCCCCATGAGTTCCAGAAGGCGCATGGCCTCCCGATCCGTGGATGCCGTTGTTATAAATGACACCTGGAACCCTCGAATACGGTCTATCTGGCCATAGTCTATCTCCGGGAAGATAACCTGCTCTCTTATCCCCAGAGAGTAGTTGCCTCTGCCGTCAAAGGCCCTTCGAGGCACACCCCGGAAGTCCCTGATACGAGGAAGGGCCGCATTGAACAGCCGATCCATAAAGTCATACATGCGATGGCCTCGGAGGGTCACCGACGTCCCAATGGCCTCTCCCTGTCTCAGCTTGAACCCGGCTATGGAACGCCGCGCTCGGGTTGTAACCGGTTTCTGGGCGGAGATTAGAGAAAGGTCACGGGTAGCGTTCTCCAAGGCCCTGGGGTTCTGCTTCTCCTCCCCCAGACCTATGTTGAGGACCACCTTTTCAATGTGAGGTATCTGCATGACGTTCTTGTAGCTAAACTCCTCCCGCAGCGCGTCCTGTACGCGGGAGCGGTACTGCTCCAAGAGGCGCGGCGTTCTCTTCACCGGAGGTGTCTCTTCCGGCTGAGCCTCCTCCTCCGACTGCCTCCGCCGACTCGTGCGCCTGGGACTTGGAGCCGCCGACGCTGATTCGGTTGAGGACTCGGTCGTTTCGGTCGTCGAGGCAGCGCGCGTACGCCTTGTCCTCGCCGGCCTGGCCGGAGGAGCTTCGGCGCTCTCGGCCGATTCCGCCGACGGCTCCTGGGACGACGCCTCGGTGGACTCCGCTGGCGGAGCCTCCTGAGCGTCCTGAGCCTTATCTTCTTCTAATCTATCACTTCCTGGCATGATCTACACACCCTAACCTTTTTTCCATCTTCCAGAAACCTTTGGCCCACCCGCACTGCCTTATCGCAGTGGTTGCAGACCAGCATAACTTTCGACATCCGCAGGGGAGCCTCCATCTGCACTATTCCGGCCTGCCGAATGTTGGGGCGGGGACGAACGTGCTTTTTAACGACATTAGTCCCCTCCACAAACACTAAACCTTCTTTCCGCATCACCCTCTGCACTTTTCCACGCTTGCCCTTATCCTTGCCGGCTATAACCTGGACGGTGTCCTCCTGCCTTATCCGCACTACAGCACCTCCGGCGCCAGGGAGACAATGCGCATAAACGCCTTCTCCCTAAGTTCGCGAGCCACCGGCCCAAAGATGCGAGTGCCGCGCGGGTTCAGAGCTTCCGTCAGGATCACCGCGGCGTTCTCATCAAAGCGAATGTAGGACCCATCGGGGCGACGATGAGGAGCGGCGATCCTCACTATGACCGCCCTAACCACCTCCCCCTTCTTCACGGCCGCGGCTGGCGCCGCCTCTTTCACCGACGCCACAATTATGTCTCCCAAGCTGGCGTAGCGCCTGCGCGTGCCGCCCGGGACGTTTATGCACATGATGACCTTGGCTCCCGAGTTATCGGCGACCGTCAGCCTGGAGTACATCTGAATCATGACTCTTGCTCCTCTCCGTCCTCAGTCGCCTCTTCAACCTCGTCATCAATCTGTCCCAGTTCCTCAGGGGAAAGGCCCAGCACCTCTTCAGTGGGAGCGGGCTCTCCGGTGGACAGCACCTGGGTGACCCTCCAGCGCTTTGTCTTGGACATCGGCCTCGTCTCCATAATGTTAACCCAGTCCCCTACCTTGGATCTGTTCTCTTCGTCGTGGACGTGGAACTTGGTCACCCTCTTAACCTGCTTCCGGTAGAGGGGGTGGGCCTGTCTCCACTCCACGGCCACTACCACCGTCTTGTCCATCCTGTCGCTTACTACGCGTCCTACTCGGGTCTTCCTTCTCCCCCTGTCCATCTATCTCTCCCTCATGCCCCTCTGACGCATCACCGTCTTCACGCGGGCTATCGTCTTCTTAACGTTCTTTAGCTCCTTGGGACTATCTATCTGGCGAGTACTCAGGCGAAATCGGAGGTTCATCAGCTCCCTGAAGGAGCTGTCCAACTCCGAGCCAAGCTGCTCATCCGTAAGGTTTCTAATCTCGATAATATCCAAGAGTCCCCTCTACTCCGAAGCCTGCTGCATATCGTTCCTCGATATGAAGACTGTGCTCACCGACAACTTGTGTGAGGCCAGCCTGAGGGCCTCTTGAGCCATCTCCTGCCCTATTCCGGCCACCTCAAAGAGCACTCGACCGGGCTTGACCACGGCGACCCAAAAGTCCACATTGCCCTTGCCGCTGCCCATGCGGGTCTCCGCCGGCTTGGAGGTAACGGGTTTGTCCGGAAAGACACGAATCCACACCTGACCGCCGCGCCGGAAGTGGCGCGTAATGGCTCGCCGGGCAGCCTCTATCTGTCTCGACGTAACCCAGGCGTTGGACGTGGCCTTCAGGCCGTAGTCGCCAAAGGTCACCTGGTTGCCGGTCTGGGCCGTGCCGCGTCGGCGTCCCCGGTGCAGTTTACGATATTTAATTCTCTTGGGTTGAAACATCACTGGGTCCTTCTATGGATTCCGTCTCGCCTCCCACGGTTACCTCTATCATCTGCAACTCTTCCGCGTCCGGCTCGGCCTCAATCACCTTCGGCTCCGGCAGAATGTCGCCCTTGTACACCCACACCTTAACTCCGATACGGCCCATCGTGGTCCGAGCCTCAGCCAGGCCATAGTCTATATCCGCCCTCAGGGTGTGCAACGGCACGCGGCCCTGCATCACCTTCTCCCGGCGGGCTATCTCCACACCACCCAACCGACCGGAGCAGATCACCTTCATGCCCAGCGCCCCGGACTGCATAGCCCGGTTGACGGCTTGATGCATCGCTCGGCGGAAGGCGACCCTGCGCCCCAGTTGCTCCGCAATGCTTGCGGCTACAAGCTGCGCATCGAGCTCAGGCTGACGCACCTCCTGGACATTGAGTCTGGCCCGCTTGTGAGTCAACCCCTCGACCACCTGGCGCACCTCTTCCACTCTCTGCCCACCCCGGCCAATGACTATGCCGGGTCTGGCTGAGTGTATGGTAACCACCAACTCCTGCGCGCCTCGCTCCAACTCGACCTTGGAGATGCCGGCCTCAGGCAGGCGGGCGCGTATGGCGTTTCTGATGCTGAGGTCTTCTTGCAGAAGCTCGCGGTACTGAGATCCCTTGGCTGCGTACCACTTTGCCTGCCAGTCCTTGATTATACCCAGGCGGAACCCGATCGGATGAGTCTTTTGGCCCATTTAAGCCTCCTCTTCCTCGTCAACAACCACGGTGATATGACAAGTGCGCTTCAGTATACGGCTGGCCCTGCCGCGAGACCTGGGCCTGAACCTCTTGAGCGTAGTGCCCGGGTCGGCGTAGATAGACACTATCTTCAGGTCTCCCTGGGCCATCATATTGTTGTTCTCGGCGTTGTTGGCGGCGGACTTAACCACCTTTGCCACATGTCGAGCTGCCGGCGTGGGCAGGAAACTGAGTATTTCGAGGGCAGCCTCCACCTTCTTGCCCCGGACGGTATCCACCACCCGACGCATCTTCTTGGGCGAGACGCTCACGTTTTTCACCATAGCCCGCACAGCCATCCTGTCTATCTCCTCACCGGAGTGGTGTTCCTCACCTGAGTGGTGCGCTCGGACTTGGAGGAGTGGCCCCGGAAGGTCCGGGTCGGGGCAAACTCTCCAAGGCGATGGCCCACCATGTTCTCGGTAACAAATATGGGTACGTGCCTTCGTCCATCATGCACGGCAATAGTTAGTCCTACCATTTCCGGCATGATCATGGACGCTCGGGACCAAGTCTTGATTATGGCCTTTACCCCGCTCCTTTGCAGGACCTCCACCTTCTTCATCAGCTTGGGATGCACAAAAGGCCCCTTTTTGATGGATCTGGACATCCCTTATTCCTTTCCTTCCATTACCATTGCGCCTATCGCCTGCTGCCCTTGCTCCTGCGCCTTACTATCATTCCGCTTACGCCCTTCCGTCGGCGAGTCCTATAGCCCAGGGCCGGCTTGCCCCAAGGGGTCTTTGGCCCGGGCATTCCAATGCCGGAGCGACCTTCGCCGCCGCCGTGCGGATGGTCCCGTGGGCTCATTGCAGAGCCACGCACCTGGGGTCTGTGGCCCAAGTGGCGCGACCTGCCGGCCTTGCCCAGCTTGATGTTCTTGTGGTCTACGTTCCCCACCTGTCCAATGGTGGCCATACAGTTTGCATTGATGCGGCGCACCTCACCGGACGGCATACGCAACAAGACGTAGCCCTCCTCCTCCTTGGCCAGCACCTGCGCCGACGTCCCGGCTCCCCTCACAAGCTGCCCGCCTCGGCCGGGATGCATCTCCACATTGTGGACGGTGTTCCCCGACGGTATGAGCCTCAGGGGAAGGGCGTTCCCCACTTTGACCTCTGCATTGGGGCCTGCCTCCACTCTCGCTCCCACAGTCAGACCGTTGGGAGCCAGATTGTACCGCTTGTCCCCGTCGACGTACTGGATGAGGGCAATTCGGGCGGAGCGGTTCGGGTCGTACTCTATAGAGACCACCTTGCCCGGAACTCCGACCTTATCCCGCTTGAAGTCGATGATACGCAGCCTTCGCTTGGAGCCGCCCCCGCGATGGCGAACGGTCAGCCGACCCTGGGAGTTTCTGCCGGCATGCTTCTTCAGAGGCGCCAGCAGTGACTTTTCAGGCTTCTTCTTGGTAATCTCCTCAAAGGAGGGCAGGACTACACCGCGCCTACCGGGAGATGTGGGATTTACGCTTCTTAGCGGCACCTAAGCCCCCTCGAATATCTGGATTCTGTCCCCCGGCCTCAGGCTCACCACGGCCTTCTTCCAGGAGGGTCGCTTCACCAATTTGGGGCCGAATCTCTTCCTCTTGCCCTTGATGGTGGCCATGTTCACATCCGTAACCTTGACATTGAAGGCCTCTTCCACAGCCGATTTTACCTGGACCTTGTTGGCCCGGGTGTCGACCTCAAAAGCGTACTTGTTCTGAGCATCCTGTAGAATGGTGCTCTTCTCCGTTATCAACGGCCTTCTCAGTACTTCAAAGGTGTGCATTACGCTTCTTCCTGGCTCTCCTCGGGGCTTTGGTCGTTCGCCTCCGCTTTGGCGCTGTCCGCAGCCCACATTGCCTCGGCTCGCCGAATCGCCTCCAGCGTCACAACTGCGCGATCGTGATTCAGCAGGTCCAAGGGGTTCAGCTGGAACACGGGCAGGGTCTTTACACGAGGGAGGTTGCGAGCGGAGAGTATTATATCAGTCTGTGGCGTGGGAGTCACTACCAGAACCGGAGTTGCTATACCCAAGTTGGCCAAGACTGCCGCCATCTCCTTGGTCTTGGGCTGATCAAACTCAAGCCCTTCCAACACCGTCAGCTTCTCCTCCCGCACCTTCTGGGACAGAAGGCAGCGAATGGCCCCGCGGTTCATCTTCTTGGGGATGCGCTGGGAGTAGTCCCGCGGCTGCGGGCCGAAGACTATGCCGCCGCCTCTCCACTGGGGCGCGCGACGGCTGCCCTGGCGGGCGCGGCCGGTGTGCTTCTGCCGCCACGGCTTCGCGCCTCCGCCGGACACCATACCTCTGGTCTTGGTGGCAGACGTGCCCTGACGCGCGTTGGCCCTGTGGGCCATAGCCACCTGATGCACCAAGGCCTGGTTCATGGGAACGTCGAACAGGCCGTCGTTTACCTCAATTATTCCGACGCTCTGCCCGGAGGAATTCATCAGAGGAAGCTGCATTATCTGTCCCCCCGCTTGGCTGGACGAATCACCAGCATACCGTTTCTTGCGCCGGGCACGGCGCCCCTGACCAGCAGCAGATTCCGCTCGGGGTCCACCTTCACCACCTTCAGGTTGAGAGCAGTGACCTTTTTGTTACCCATATGCCCGGCCATCTTAGTGCCCTTCCACACTCTGCCTGGAGTTGTGCCCGCGCCCACCGAACCCGGCGCCCTCGCCCGGTCCGACTGCCCGTGGGTCTTGGGGCCGCCCTTGAAGTGATGTCTCTTCATACCACCGGCGAATCCTTTTCCTTTAGATACACCGCTGATGTTCACTATATCCCCGGCTTCGAACATACTTACGTCTATCCTCTGCCCTATCTGAGCATCGCCCAAGTCGTCCACCCTGAACTCCCTCAGGTGACGAAGGGGCGGCAGCCTCTTGAGGTGACCTACTTCAGGCTCGTTGAGCCGCTTGGCCTCCTCGTATCCCACCTGCACCGCCTCGTAGCCGTTGGCCTGCCTGGTCTTCACCTGCGTAACTATGCAGGGACCAGCCTCAATGACGCTAACAGGCTCCACAACTCCGCCCTCCGAGAAGACGCGGGTCATACCCTTCTTTCTGCCTAATATGCCCTTCAAGAGACTTCCTTCTTCCTACAGCTTTATGGAGATGTCCACGCCTGCCGGCACATTCAGCCGAGTAAGCGCGTCGATCGTTTTGGAGCTTGGGTCTAGGATATCGATGAGGCGCTTGTGCGAGCGAAGCTCGAAGTGCTCCCGAGAGTCCTTGTCCACGTGAGGGGAGCGAATGACACAGAACCTCTTGATAGATGTGGGCAGCGGCACGGGCCCGGCCACGCCGGCCCCCGTCCGCTCTGCCGCCTCCACTATCTGAGTGGCGGAGACGTCCAGAATCTTGTGGTCGAAAGCCCTTAGTATTATGCGAATCTTCTGCTGAGGCATTATTTCACTACACCTTTGCCAACTCACGTGCCACACCCTGCGGCACTTCTTCGTAGTGGCTGAACTCCATTGACTGGCTTGCCCTTCCCTGGGTAATAGATCGTAGATCAGTGGTGTACCCGAAGGTCTCCGCCAACGGCACCAGCGCGCGAACGGCCTGCACCGCCCCCTGTCCTTCGATACTGCGGATGCGGGCGCGCCGACCTCCCAGATCGCCGAGGACCTCTCCCAGGAAATCTCCCGGAGTGACGACCTCCACGTCCAGAATGGGCTCCAGAAGCACAGGTTTCGCTCTCCTCACACCTTCTTTGGTGGCAATAGAGCCTGCCATTTTGAAAGCAATCTCAGACGAGTCCACGGGATGGAAGCTGCCGTCCACAAGGGTCGCCTTTACGTCTATCACCGGATAGCCAGCCAGAACGCCGGTCTCCAGCGCCTCCTTTACACCCTTCTCCACCGCGGGAACGTACTCGCGTGGGATAGTCCCTCCCACTACCTTGTTTACGAACTTGAAACCGCTGTTCCTCTCCATTGGCTCTAACTCAAGCCACACGTGGCCGTATTGACCGTGGCCTCCTGTCTGGCGCACAAACCTGCCTTCGGCCCTCGAAGAGCCGGTCAGGGTCTCTCGATAGGATACCTTGGGCCGTCCTATATTGGCGGCCACCTGGTATTCCCTCTTCAAGCGGTCTACCAGAACCTCCAGATGCAACTCGCCCATGCCGGACATGATGGTCTGGCCGGTCTCATCGTCAACTTTGATCTTGAACGTGGGGTCTTCCTCGGCCAGCTTGACCAGGGAGTCCACCAGTCTGTCCTGGTCGCTCCTGGTCTTTGGCTCAATGGCTACGGATACCACCGGATCCGGAAAACGTATGGTCTCCAGGATTACCGGAGAGTTCTCGTAGCATATGGTGTCGCCGGTAAAGGTGTTCTTCAGACCCACGGCGGCTGCGATGCTCCCGGCATAGGTGACTTCCGTCTCCTCCCGCCGGTTGGCGTGCATACTGAGCACGCGTCCCATGCGCTCGCGTATGCCCTTGGTGGAGTTGTACACTGACGTGCCCGCTTTCACCTGACCTGAGTACACCCTGAAGTACACCAGCCGGCCCACAAAGGGGTCCGCCACAACTTTGAAGGCGAGAGCAGAGAAAGGTACGTCCTCCCTGGCTTCCATCAGCACGTCCTCTCCCGTCTTTGGATGCACACCCATCACGGGAGGCACGTCCAACGGCGACGGCAGGTAGTGACCGACGGCGTCCAGTAGAAGCTGAACACCCTTGTTTCGGAGGGCGCTGCCACACAGCACAGGGACGAGAGCGTTCTTAATGGTGGCCCTTCTCAGAGCGTCCCTTATTTCCTGCGTGGAGATGGGATCCTCATCCAGGTACTTTCCCATCAGAATATCGTCGGTCTCGACCACCTTCTCAATCAGCCGCTCCCGGAAGTCCCGGGCGTCTCCCAGCATCTCGGCCGGAATCGGCCCTTCCTGCGGGGCGAAGTCCCCGTCATCCGTAAACAGCATAGCGGTCTGCTCCACCAGGTCTATCACTCCCCGGAACTCACTCTCCTGGCCCATGGGAAGCTGCACTGCCACAGGGTTTGCCCTGAAACGATGCGCAATCATATCAATCGTACGCTGGAAGTCCGCCCCTGTCCTGTCCATCTTGTTGATGAAGCAGATCCTCGGCACGTGGTATCTGTCAGCCTGACGCCACACCGTCTCCGACTGGGGCTGGACACCGGCCACCGCGTCGAAGACCACCACGCCGCCGTCCAGGACTCGAAGGCTCCTCTCCACCTCGGCGGTGAAGTCAACGTGTCCCGGCGTGTCGATGATGTTTATGTGGTAGTCTTTCCACTCGCAGGTGGTGGCCGCAGACGTGATAGTGATGCCTCGCTCCCTCTCCTGGGCCATCCAGTCCATCACGGTTGTGCCGTCGTCCACTTGCCCTATCTTGTGGGTGCGCCCGGAGAAGTACAACACGCGCTCCGTGACGGTGGTCTTGCCAGCGTCAATGTGAGCGATAAAGCCTATATTTCGTATTTTGTCCAAAGGGTAATTCCTCCGTCCCTGAAAGCCCGTCGATTACCTAGGAGAGCGTTCTCACCACCGGTAATGCACAAAGGCCCTGTTGGCCTCGGCCATCCGGTGGAGCTCCTCTTTCCTTCTAACTGCCGCACCCTGCCCTCTGGAGGCCTCCATCAGCTCCTGCGCAAGCCTCTCCGCCATGGGACGCCCCGTCCGGGCGCGGCTTGCCCTGAGGACCCAACGCATAGCCAGAGCCATTTGCCGGTTGCTCCTCACCTCGATAGGCACTTGATATGTGGCACCGCCCACACGCCGGGGTTTTACCTCCAGCAGCGGGGTGGCATTCCTCATCGCCTGGTTGAAGGTCTCCATCGAATCCCGGGCGCCTTCCTTCTCAACTATGTCCAGGGCTTCGTACACGATGCGCTGGGCGGTCGTCTTCTTGCCCCGGGTCATCACCCTGTTGATAAAGCTGGCCAAGTACACGCTGTTGTACTTAGGGTCGGGCGTTATCTCCCGCTTTGCTGCGCGTCTTCGGCGAGCCATGTTACGCCTACCTCCCCGGCGCCGCGGCTGCCTTGGTGCCGTACTTGCTCCGCCCACGCTTCCGATTAACCACCCCGGTACAGTCCAAAGCGCCTCTAATAATATGATACCTGACCCCAGGTAGGTCCTTTACCCTGCCGCCTCGTATGAGTACCACGGAGTGCTCCTGAAGGGTGTGGCCCTCTCCGGGGATGTACGCCGTAACCTCCATCCCGTTGGCCAAGCGCACACGGGCAACCTTCCTCAAGGCGGAGTTCGGTTTCTTGGGAGTGACGGTGCGCACCTGGACACAGACGCCCCTCTTTTGCGGGGAGCCAGTGGTCCGCTTAACGCGATTCTTCAACGAGTTGAAGCCATACCGCAAAGCCGGGGCCTTGGTCTTCTTCACGACCTTGACCCTGGGCTTTCTTACCAGTTGGTTAACCGTAGGCATATCTACGCACTCCTTGGCGCCAGCACCATGAACTCATAAATTGAAAGCGATGTGCCAAATAAGAAATATATAGGCCTGTCGACTGTTTGTCAACAGAGATTTGAGGGCAAACATTAAATCGCACCGCGCGATACGCCGATGGTCTGTACACCGCCGGTCGGTTCATTGAAGTCCTTGATGTCCAGTGCAATAATGCAGACAGCTTTTGAGAAAGACCGAGACTTTACAGGAGGCGTCAATGCCAGACCCCGTATCATACTTCGAGTTGGGCGGACAGGACGCCGCCGGGCTGAGAGAATTCTACGCAGGGCTGTTCGGCTGAAAGATACAGACTCCACTGGATGCCGCCGAAACTGGGGACTACTCCCGCGTCGAGTCGTCAGTTGGCGGGATTGCCGGAGGCATTGTTCGGACCTCAGGCAATATGCCTCCCAACTACGTAATGTTCTACGTGGGAGTTGACGACCTCCAGGCATCCCTGGACAAGGCCGAGAGCCTGGGCGGCAAGACGATGGTCCCGCCAATGCCTATGCCGATTCAGGGAGGTGAGGGACATATCGCCGTGTTCATTGACCCCGCTGGGAACACCATCGGCCTGCGCAAGCTGTAGGAATAGTCTGAATAAGTCCGTGGATTGCAGTATGATCAGATAGGGGAGATGGTCGTGTTGACGGCTTGTTCAGAGATTCCCTAGGAAGAAAAACACCAGTCCAGTAAGAAGCGAAAGGGAGGGACTATGCCAGGGCCATTGGAGGGAACCAGGGTATTGGACCTGACTCACGTTCTGGCCGGCCCCTTTGCCGCCATGATCCTGGCAGACCTGGGCGCAGAGGTCATCAAGGTGGAGCAGCCGGAAATCGGGGACCGCTCCCGCTCCAGCGGTCCCTTCATAGACGGCGAGAGCTCCTACTTTATGAGCGTCAACCGTGGCAAGCTGGGCTTATCCGTGGACCTGTCGAAGGCCAGGGGCAAGGAGATCTTCCTGCAACTGGTTGACAATTCGGACGTTGTCCTAGAGAACTTTGCGCCCGGGACCATGCGCAGGCTGGGCCTGGACTATCCCGTCCTGCGAGACCGCAACCCGTCCATAATCTATGCTGCCATATCCGGCTTCGGGCAGGACGGGCCGTACTCGTCCAAGCCCGCTCTGGACGTGGTCGTTCAGGGCATGGGAGGCATTCTGAGTGTCACAGGCGAGCCGGGAGGCCCGCCCATTCGTCCCGGCGTCTCTCAGGGCGACATCACCGCCGGCCTATTCGCCGTAATCGGCATCCAGTCGGCTCTTCAGGAGCGAACCAGGAGCGGGCTGGGGCAGATGGTGGACATCGGGATGCTGGACTGCCAGGTGACCATCCAGGAGAACGCCTTTGCCAGGTACTTTGCGACCGGCGAGGTGCCCACGCCCCTGGGCACAAGGCATCCGGTCACGGCTCCATTCCAGGTCTTCCAGACCTCGGACGGCTACATAACCATCGCCCTGATAGAGGGTCGAAAGGAGCGGTGGCCCCTGTTATGCTCTGCAATAGACCGGGTTGACCTTATAGACGATCCCCGCTTCGACACCGGCTGGACCAGGAGCCAGAACCACCACGAGCTGGAGCCCATACTCTCGGAGGCCCTGATGAAGAAGACCTCGCAAGAGTGGCTGGAAGAGTTGGAGGCCTTGGGGATCGCGTGCGGGCCGGTCAACACCATAGACAAGGTGGCCAAGGACCCGCAGGTGAACCACCGAGGAATGATAAAGGAGTACAACCATAGCCGTCTGGGAAAGGTCAGGGCGGTCAACACCCCCGTGAAATTGTCGCGCACGCCAACCGGAAACGACTCGTCGTCGCCCGACCTTGGGGAGCACACCGACCATCTGCTACGGGACTTGCTGGGGATGCAGGAGCAGGAGATCGCCTCTCTGCGAGAGGAAGAGGTTATTTAGGCTCTTCCACCTCAGCACAATTCCCGAAGAAAGAAATAGTAGCTAAAAAGTAGGAGATAAGATTTGCCTAGTGAAAGCCAGAAGAATGAGCAGGAATACTTAAGTCTATTTGAGGATTTGGGATTCGATACACAATGGGTATCAAATCCCGATACTGGGCGTCCTCTCAAACTCAAGAAACATCAGGGCTATCTTGATCCTATCATTTATTGGGACACAGATGGCGCAGGCTTCTCGTTCTTCTCTACTTACAGATACCATCAACCCAAATTCGACTCTAGCTTATGGAAACGCATAGCCGATTTGAAATCGCCTCCACGACTATTTCGCATAACTTTTGCCCCATTGCATGGCAAAGAATTGGAGGCATTCAAAAGTCTTAGTCGGTACTTGCAACATTGACAACTTGGATGCGCTAAGTGGGTTGAACGGTAAGACTGCAGACCGCGGCAACCACCCTATTCCGCTTACAAAGACAATCTCACTGATCTCACGGAGGCTCCGCGTCACACACGCTAACCCAATCCTAGACGCCCTCGAACAACCTCTCCGCCTCCTTCAGGTCCTCCGGGGAGTTCATGTCCGCGTTCACTATGGGGTTGTCCACCTCCATCCGGTGGGTGTCTTCCCTGTGCCGGTCTACTACCTCACGCAGGCCCTGACCCTCCTCGGTGATGGCCATAAGCTCCGGCATCAACCTGGCGGAGAATATGAAGGGATGCCCCCTATGACCATCGTACTCCGGACAGGTGATGAGGTTATCCCGCTCCAGGTGGACATCGATGAGGGATTTCAGAATGCCGACGGGTCGGGGCTGATCGACCGCGAGAACAAGAATGGCCTGCGCGGATGACGACACCCGCCGCAGGCCAGCCTTGATTGACGTAGTCTTTCCCTGTTTGTAGTCCGGGTTCACCGCGGTCGCTACGCCCGGCAACCCTCGCACAGGCGCTTCCACCTCCTCCCATCGATGACCGACCACCACAACCGCCTGGTCGACTCCGGCCTCCTGTAGTGACTCCACCTGGTACGCAATCAGCGTCTTGTCGCGCCAAGGCAGCAACGCCTTCAGCCGCCCCATGCGGGTGGACTCGCCTGCGGACAGGATAATGGCGGAGACACCGGACATGGCTACCCGCTTAGACGAGGACCCCCACCTTCTTGGCTGACTTCTGGAGGTAACGGTTCTCCATCGTAAGCGCCTTGCCGGGCCGACCTTCTCGGAAGGCCACTATCTCGGACACGATGCTCACGGCTATCTCCTCCGGCGTCTTGGCCCCTATGTCCAGCCCAATGGGGGCGTGAACGGCCTTGAGCCTCTCCAGGGGGATGCCGTGCTTGAGAAGCTCCTCGTATATCAGGATGGTCTTCCGCTTGCTGCCCACCAAACCCACATACCCTGCGGGGCTGCGAACGGCCGCCTCCAGGGCCAGATCGTCCTGGCGATGGCCTCTGGTAGCCACCACAACGGAGGTGTTGGGGCGCATGTCGATCTGCGTTAAGCCCTCGGCGTAGTCGGCGACAATGACGCCGTCCGCCTCCGGGAACCTTTCCATGTTGGCGAACTCCGGCCGGTCGTCCACCACCCACAGTCGCAGACCCAGCATCTTCACCAGCGGCGCAAGCGACTTCCCGATGTGGCCTCCACCGGCTATGACCACAGCGGCCGGCATCGTAAAGCCCTCCATGAAGATTTCCGCTCCATCCTGAGTCTTCATAGACTTTACGCGGCCATAGTCCACAAGCTCTCGGAGAGAAGCCTCGGCCTCTTTATCCCTTTCCGGATCGCCCAGGGAACCGTAGACCTTGCCGTCCTGCCCAATGTACAGCTTGTCCCCAATTTTGCCCTTCTTCTTCGATGGCTTCAGAAGAGTGGCCATGCCCACGCTGGAGTTGCCGTCGTAGGCGCCCACTATGTTGTTGATGGGCGTCTCGACCTGCTTGGGATCGAACACCGGGTCTATCAGGAAGTACATAGTGCCGCCGCAAACCAGGCCCTCCCTGGCCGCGACGTCCTCGTTCAGAGTGTAGTCCGTGACCATGGCCTCGCCGCCGTCCTTCAGCAGCATCTTGGCTGCGAACCAGATGTCCCCTTCCACACAGCCGCCACCCAGCGTGCCCACCCCGGTGCCGTCCTCGCGCACCAGTAGCTTGGCCCCCGGCTTCTGCGGAGTGGACCCCTTGGTGCCCACCACCGTGGCAAGCACAAACGGCTCACCCTTGTTCAGTAGATTCTTGGCTTCTCTCAATACTTCTTCCATGATTGCTCCCTCTGACCAATCTGTGCAAAGCTACTTATAACTATAACACATACGGGCGCTTGACTCCACCGGCGTAACGCCAACTGAGGGCGGCGCATCACCTCCAAGGCGCTGAATGTCCCGCGTCCCTCATGTATTGATACGATCTAGCGACAAGTTCCCGGAGCGTTTCCGCGTCCACATCGTCCAGATTGTTGATGTAGAGACAAGACACCCCGGTGCGATACTTGCCCAACTTGGAGAGGAGGTCATCGAACTCCCCGAATCCGGGCATGACGTAGAGGGAAAGGCTCTTGCTGCGGGGTGAAAAACCGGCTAGGGGCATATCGCCCTCCCTGCCGGACTCGTACCTGTAGTGGTACTCCCCAAACCCTACGATGCTCGGCCCCCACATCTCCGGTTCCAGCCCGGTTACGTCCTTCATCATTGCCAGGAGAGCGAGGCCATCCTCTCGACGCTGCCTGTTGGGGACCGCCGCCAAGAACTCGTCTACGCTTGCTCCGGTCTTCTGGGTCTTGTTCTCAGCCATACTAAATTCCCCCACAAGTGTCGCCCTGCGAGTATACGCTGCGCCGGATCCGCCGGCGGCGCGAAGCGTGCCCGGCGGGAGGCCGGCCCGCGGCGAGGCCAGGTTAGGCTAGGACGACGGCTGCGTCAGTTCCATGAAGACGAAGTTGCTGGAAGTGGGATGCACCCACGCCGTGTTGGATGACTGCTCATCCATTGTTACGCGGCCTCCCTGTTCCTGGATCTGCTTCACCGTTTCCTTGATGTCGTCCACCTCAATGCTCACCAGGTAGATGCCCTCGCCGCTGGGATTGGACGTGATCGCCCGCTCCTTCATAAAGCGGCTCAGCGCGCTGTCGGGGTCGGTCGGTTGTATCACCTCAACCATCCGGTCCTCTCCGTTACCGATCATGACGCCCTTGAATCCCCACCTCTGAACGTTGGGCTCCGACATCAACTTCAGCCCAAAGAGCTTCTCATACTTGGCTACAGCCTCATCCAGGTCTGTAACGGCAATGGAGAAATAACGTATACGCTTGAACATGATACCCTCCCTTGGACCGATTATCTGTGCATACATGGAGCCAGCGAGGCGCGTCATAGACCTACCGCTGAGGGCCCTCGCTCCGTCTGTGCAAGCAGCCATGCGCCATTATCTGAAGTACAACCCTATCATCGCGCCGATCAACGTCACCCACGAGGCGCCAATGAGCACGTACAGAGTGTTAAAGCGGCTGTTTATCTCGGCGCGGATCCCGTTCATATAGGCGCGGAGCCCGCCGATAGCTTGCTCCATCGAGTCCAGCCTGCGGTCCACCTGCTCGTATACCCCCTCCAGGCGACTTACACGCTGCTCTGTTGCCACTGCATCCCCCTTACGTGTTTGCGTCTTGGAGCCAGCGAGGGGATTCGAACCCTTGACCTGCGGTTTACGAAACCGCTGCTCTACCACTGAGCTACGCTGGCGTCAGAGTCGGAAGACCTCCGCGAATATCATAGAATGTCACGGTGGGTACGTCAAATGGAATGGCAATAGTCAGGCGCCAGAATCTCTGACATGCGTCGCTCTGCTACCTCCCTCCAACCGCTTTCTGGATTGTCTCTGCCAGCCAAGCATTCAGGCTCTTGCCCTCCGCGGCAGCGTTGGCCGTGGCCTCCCTGTGGATTTCTGGAGAAATTCTCAAAGGTATTCTGCCTGAGAAGGGTTTATCCGGCGACTCACCTTTCTCAGCGCACATGGCAAGGTAATCGTCTATTGAAAATCGGAACTCACTGTTCAGGTCTTCCACAGACGTCGCCTCAAAGAAAATCACATCCCGGGTGTCCACCACCTCCCCATGAAACACACCCGCTTCATCGTCGTACTTGACCGAAGCCCTATAACCCTTATACTTCATCATGCCCTATTCCAGCCTCAGGAGCGGAAGGGCCACCAGCCACGACGCCGTTGGGGTTTGGACTGTGGTTCCCGGTACACGGGGCCAAGCAAATCATCGAGTGCTTTCTTGCCACCTAGTCCGGCATCCGCTTCAACTGAAGTGGAAGGGTTGCCGTCTTTGTCTATCGGGGGCGGAAAGTGAGCGGGACGCTCCTCGTCAAACGGTATTCTCCAGCCAATGACGAACTCCGCTTGGAAGTTCAGTCCTCCCAACTCTTGGTGGTTTCTGGCGCCGGTTGCGATTCCAATATCCTGCCAGTCCGGACGCAGCAAAATGGGCCAATCTTTAACCAGTTGCGTTGCAACAATGTCAGCCATTTCCGGTTCCGCAACAGAGTTCTCACCGCCCCCAGGAAACTTCGCATAGCTGCCACTGTAATACAGCCGCACTCTCCACCCTTCCGTAGCATATCCGAAGGTCTGCGCGTCGTCATATAAGGAATCACCCGCTTCATCAGCAGAAGACATGGCTATGTATTTTCGGGCCGTTGCACGCAAAGGAACGGATATTTGCAATGGGGCGACGCCAACCCTCTCTCGCCTTTCGTTAATACGATCAACAATGGCGCTATTGCCGTCGGTCGCATATGCGACCACCAAGGCGTAACCGAAACTGTCAGGCTGGCCACCTGTAGTCTCAACCGAGTTTCCTGACTGGTCAAGAACGGCGAAACAGCTCGACATACCCAAGTAGTCTAAAATAGGAAGTTGGGCAATTTCAGATAAACCAATCTTCTCGATCAGGTCCTTGGTAATTTCGGATGGTTCGGCGTCGGCAGGCCAAATATCTCTGCCGAAGGCTAACTCAGGGAACCAAATTGAATTGGCATTACCGGGTTGCTCGGCACAACGTTGCCTCAGGTACTCGTAAATCTTGTCTTCAAAATCTTCCTCCGAGGCGAACCAGACAGCCGTTTCTCGAGCCGCGGTCGATAACCCGGAACTTGGCACAGGGGCGGGCAAACCCAGCCTTTCCCGCTCGGAAAGAATGTGGTCGCGAATGATGCTCAAGATAGCAATGTCTTTGTCATTACACATTGTTTCGGACTTCATTCGATAGGTTGAGAACGGATAAGTCAGCGGCGAAAACACTGTTGCAGGACCGACAGCGGAAGGGACTATGGTGGGGGTAATGCCTGAGCCTTGTATTGTCGCTGCCGCAGCTGGGACACAACGGAATTATTGGAGTGATGCCTAGGCGAGCGTGCATGGACTTTAGCTCCTGCCAATCCTTCAAAGCGCGGCTATCAGCAGAGAATGCCAAGGGTGGCAAACGGTTATAGTCAAAGAATTTGGCGTCAAGACATTCCGGGCGTTTGGCCTTCAGATGGCCGCCCCTGATCTTGCCAAAATAGGTCTTGATGGCATGCCTACGCCCCTCAAAAATCGTGGAAATGATTTCGACGCGAAGGCCGGTTTCTTCCCGCACTTCCCGGGCTGCTGCCTGGTGATAGCCTTCTTGGCCGTCACAGTTGCCCCCTGGCAGCGACCATTTGAACTTCTGCTTGCCGTAACCCCTTTGGACCAGCAAGACCTGTCCGCTATCGTTTTCAACCAGACAAAAAGCTACTCGGTTTGCCACGGCAACTCCTCATGCCGAAGTATATCAGCAGTATATCAGCCGTCTAACCCCTGAACAACTCTCATGCGCAGTTGCGCCATTGCGCCTGCAATGCTATGCTGAGCACACTCTAAACGCCTCAGAAAAAGGAGGAGCTATGGTCGCAGGAACGGACGTGACGCGTTCCGAGACGATTCTCTACGAGAAGAGCGATGGAGTTGCCTGGGTTACACTGAACCGCCCCGAGCGCATGAACGCCCTGAACACGGAGTTGCGCGGCGCTATGGCCCGGGCTCTGAGGGACGCCAGCGAGGACGAAGGCGTCTACACCGTCATTGTTACCGGAGCGGGAGGCAGGGCCTTCAGCGCGGGCAATGACCTGAAGGCAGTGGCCGAAGCCCACGCCTCCGGCATCGCTCCCGGGCAGGAGGAGCGGGCCACCGACACCTACGACCTAGGCGACTGCCCCAAACCCACCATCGCCGCCGTCGACGGCTACGCCGTGGCCGGAGGCATGGAAGTCACCCTGCGCTGCGACATTCGTATCGCTACGGAGAAGTCCGTGTTCGGACTGCCGGAAGTGAAGCGCGGAAGGATGCCCGGCCCCGGCCTGACCATGCTCCAGAGCATGATACCGATGGGAGAGGCGCGCTGGATACAGCTCACAGGTGAGCACATGACCGCCCAGCGAGCCTACGACGTCGGTCTCATCCAGGCCCTGCTGCCGGACAGGGACGCACTCTTCGCCGAAGCGGAGCGCCTGGCCGGCATACTCAAGGGCAACGCTCCCCTCTCGGTGGAGGCCATCAAGCGGGTGATCAACGCATCGGCTTGGATCTCACCTGAGTTCTCCCAGATGGTCGGCAGGGCCGAGCGGGCGCTGGTCGACAGGTCGGAGGACATCAGGGAGGGAGCCAGGGCCTTCGCAGAGAAGCGGCCTGCCGTGTGGCAGAGGCGCTAGAGACATCGGGCGCCACCCGATCGGATCCAGGAGAATAGCGGGGCACAGCCTCGCACAGGTATTAGAGAAGGAGGAGAAATGACCACCAAGGGTTTTGAGATTACCAAGTCGGAGACCATCATGTACGAGAAGGGCGACGGAATCGCCTGGATAACCCTGAACCGCCCGGAGAGGATGAACGCTCTGGGTCGTGAGTTGGGTTCGGCTCGCGCTCGCGCCCTCAAGGACGCCGCAGACGATGACAGCATACTCGCGGTTATCTTCACCGGCGCAGGCGGCAGGGCCTTCAGCGCAGGCGCTGACCTGAAAGAGGGCGCGGAGCAGTACTACTCCGGGGTCCGCCCTGACCAACAGCCGCCGCCGGAGTTCAGGTTCGACGAGACCGAGTGCAACAAGCCAACCATCGCCGCAATCGACGGCTACGCCCTCGGCGGAGGCCTTGAGCTGTCCCTCCGTTGCGACATCCGCATCGCAACCGAGGCCTCAAGCCTGGGCCTGCCGGAAGTCAGGCGGGGCCGCACCTCCGGGACGGGCGTGCTCATGCTCAGCCGGATGATCCCCCTGGGAGAGGCCAAGTGGATACAGTTCACCGGGGCCCACATGACCGCACAGCGCGCCTACGACATCGGACTCATCCAGGCCATTGTGCCTGACCGCGACGCTCTCATGGCCGAGGCGGTGCGAGTGGCCGAGCTCATCAAGCTGGGCGCTCCCCTGTCCATTGAGGCCTGCAAGCGCATCATCGACATCGGCCGCAACATTCCGCCGGAGTACGCAACTGCCCTGCACCGCGCGGAGCGGTACATGATCGACCAGACGGAGGACATCCGGGAGGGTGTCACGGCCTTCGCAGAGAAGCGCCAGCCCGTCTGGAAGCGCCGCTAGAGGAATTCAGCGCAACCCCCCTTCCCTCGCCTGCGGGGGAAGGTCGGGATGGGGGTAAACAAGGCCGCCCCAACTCCTAGGAACCAAAGAGGGAGGAGAGTGCTACTCTCCTCCCTCTTTCTTGTCTTCTTCGCGGCGCGTTCCCCACCACTCCTCAAGACGTTGAGCAACTGTCTTCTCGTGGCCGCGGTCGGTTGGCCTGTAGTAGCGCCGGTCCCTCAGTGATTCCGGCAGGTTCTCCATAGGAGCAAAGCCGCCCGGGTAATCATGGGAGTACTTGTAGCCCTCACCGTAGCCCATGTCACGCATCAGCCGAGTAGCCGCATTGCGAAGGTGCATCGGTACGGGATCGTTGCGGGTCTGGCGAGCGTCCTCCATCGCCTCTTTGAGAGCTATGTGGGAGGCGTTGCTCTTGGGCGCGGTGGCCAGGTAGACCGTGGCCTCGGCCAGGGGAATCGCACCCTCCGGCATCCCTATGAAGTGGACCGCCTGCTGAGCGGCCACGGCGATGGGCAGCCCCTGTGGATCGGCCATGCCCACGTCCTCCGCCGCCAGAATAACCAGCCTCCTGGCGATGAACATAGGGGCTTCACCCGCCTCTATCATACGGCCCAGCCAGTAGACGGCCGCGTCCGGGTCCGAGCCGCGCACCGATTTGATGAAGGCCGAGACGGTGTCGTAGTGCTGGTCACCCGCCTTGTCGTACAGCAGCGAGCGCTGCTGAAGAGCGTCTTCAATGGTCTCCAGGGTCACGTTGCGACACCCGGAGGTATCCGGCGCAGTCGCAGAGGCTGTCATCTCCAGAGCGTTGAGGGCAATCCGCGCATCGCCGTTGGCCATAACAACCAGGTGACGCAGAGCGTCATCCGGCAGGACAACCCGGAGAGAGCCGACGCCGCGTTCCTCGTCCTCTATAGCGCGCTGTACCACGGCGGCCACGTCGTCGTCCGCAAGGGCCTTGAGCGCGAACACCCGGCATCGAGAAAGCAGTGGCGCCACGACCTCAAAGGACGGGTTCTCGGTGGTCGCCCCAATCAGGGTGACCGTTCCCTCCTCAACGTGGGGCAGGATCACGTCCTGCTGGGCCTTGTTGAACCTGTGGATCTCGTCCACAAAGAGGATGGTGCGCCGGCCGTACATTCCGCGTCGCTCCCTGGCCTTTGCCACCACGCTGCGCAGGTCGGCTACGCCGGCTGTAACCGCGCTGACAGGGTCGAAGTGGGACTGAGTAAGGTTGGCTATGAGATGGGCCAGGGTTGTCTTGCCACTCCCGGGCGGCCCCCACAGGATGATGGAGGGCAGACTGTCGGCCTCTATACTGAGGCGCAGCACCTTCCCGGGCCCCACTATGTGCTGCTGGCCCGCGTACTCATCGAAGGTGCGTGGGCGCATACGGGCGGCCAGGGGCGCCTCCCGGCTCATAGCTTTGTTCCGCTCGTTCTCAAACAGGTCCACCATCGTCCATCCTCCCGCGTTGCCCGGAGACCTTTAAGTACCCTTATGTCCCTTCCCTCGCTTGCGGGGGAAGGTTAGGATGGGGGCAAACATAGCTATGTCTATAAACCAATCACCCCAATCTCAATCTCCCCCCTTCGAGGGGGAAGAGGACTTGGTGAATGAGAAAGTGGTATGCGAAGATCTCCATCTGCGGGCGTTCACCTCCAGTTTACTCCGAAACGCGGGCGTTCAAAAGGGGAGCTTGGCCCGGCGGACGGGATTCCTTACCGTCCATAGTGGGCTGACATCTCTTTCCGCTCATCCCCGTGATTGGTACAGAGGCAGAAATCTAAGCCTATGACGACGGAGGGCTTGCGTTTCCGGCGCGCCTTAGCGGCCCAATCCTCCGTTGCCGGTCTTGTCTTTAACCCTTACGTCTGTTTGCGGCGGGGATAAGCTGCAACACAGTGATCAGCATGAAGCACCCTCCCGTCATCAAGAAGCCTATGTGGGGAAGGGTAAATACGCTGATGCCGTATGATGAGCTGAATGCTGTGGTGACCTCGCTGATCTTGGCGAAGATGTAGATGAACGAGAGAAGCGTCATTACCATCCCGGCAACGCTCATGATTACGACCGCCACCCGGGGCACGACCACCGAGGCCATACTCAGAAGCCCCAGCGCCACCAGGACAATAAAGAGCATTCCAAGAGCGCTGTCTCCGCTTTCCTCAAACTCCTGAGCTACCTGCGAGAACGTAAAACCCAGTGAAGCTGATTCCTCACCACTGCTTGCTGTCAAGATGATCCAGGGCAGGAAAAGACTCAGCAACGCAAACAGGCCCAGAACTGACGCTCCAATACCGCCGACGTTTACTCGAAGTATTCTTTGCAATACGCCAAGTCCCTGCAACACCGCAACGGCCCCCGCCGCGGCGCCTGTTTGAGCCGTTTCACCGTCCCCATCACCGCCGTCGGACTCAGCGCCTGCCATTCCCGCCGCGCCCTGCTGACCCAGCAGCGTCTTCACCCATGCGACGGTGTGTTGGGGAGGCATGTTCAGCGTAGCGCTATGGCGAATCTGAAACGCTCCTATCGCCCCGAACGCCAACAGGGACAGCCAGAAGGCCACGTAACTGAAGTAGAAGACCAGGATAATCAAGCCAAGGGCGGCTATCCCTATCCGTATCTCTACCTGGACGGCTGGGGGCAGGAAATAGGTCCCTACCGCTGCCAACCCCAGAATCCCCAGGAGCGCCGGGTAGATCAGTGAAACGCCGCTCGCCGCAAAGCCAAAGACGGAGAGCAGGATAATCGCGCCCAGACCGGGAACAATGTACTCTTCCTGGATTCTCATAGCGCGCCTCCTGAGGGTCATCCAGAGATTACCTAAACGCAGTGTACAGGCATTCCCCACATCTGTACAGCTTGCCCATTGACCAACCGTACTTGGGCAAGCATGCTCTACCCACGGCGGGGGCGCTGCTATCCATCTCTATAAGCGCGCCCACGGGATATATCCACGCTAACCCCTCACATTCAACACTATTGCCAAAGCGCGTTGGGAATACCGCTTCTTCGCCTGAGTTGACCTATAGTCTATGGACTCATAGTCTATGTCTTGATAGTGTCCGCGTCACCCAGGAAGAGGTGGCGTTCCGGGCCGGCGTACACGTGACATACCTCTCCGGCATAGAGAGGGGAGTGCGCAACCCGTCGCTGAAGAATATCCGCGCTATAGCGAAAGCCCTCAATGCCAACACCTCTGATCTCTTCACCTTTGAGCTTGAACGCGACCCGGAATAGCCAGGGCGGCGCTATTTTGTGGCCTATGGGATAGTCAAACCGGCGCTGCCTGACACCAAACTGCCAAACTAAGGACGGATACGCTCGCCACATCGTGAAATGGATTCCTGCTTCCGGAGGCCTTTGCATAACCCCTCGCGTCATATCAAAAAGGGCGCGCCATTTGTCATTCCTGCGGAAGCAGGAATCTAAACTCCTCGGTCCCAAAGCCACGGCGACTTGTATGAACCGCCTCTGGATTCCTGCTTTCGCAGGAATGGTTGGTAGAAAAGCAGGGAGCAAATTCAGAAAGCGCCTGCTCCGAAGCGAGATTCTCTGAGGAGCGCTACTCAAGTTTCACGTCTCGCCAGCCAGTTGGCGGCTATCTCCGTGGCGCGGCCCAGCGCCTCAACGCCGGCGCCTATAGCGGCGCGGCCCGCGTCGTAGTCCTCGTAGCGGGAGTTGAAGTACCGCCAGCCCGCAATGTAGAACTCCAGATAACGGTCGGCTAAATCGGCTTCACCCAGCTCCGCCAGCATGGCGACTATGCGCGTGCGGTTCACGCTCCATGCCGGCGCAGTATCGACTCCCAGGATGTGCAGCGCCCGCGGCCCGGCCGGGGAGACGCGCCAGGCCAGAGTGCGCAGCGACTCCCAGATGTACCTGCCAAACCTGTCGATTATGTGCAGTGGGTAATCGGCTAGATATGCGCCATCGGCCAGCAGCCTTTCGCACTCCACGCGCCTTATGGAGTCCGGATCGCTGTAGTCCGCCAACGGGGACTCCTCGCCGTAGAGCACCCTGACCGTCTCCCTTGGCGCGTGGACGAACTCGAGCTCCCGCACCATCTTGTTGACGACGATTAGCTGCGGCCTGGGCGTATGCAGCGGCTCCCTTATCTTCGACAGGTACGACCTCTCGACTTCGCGATGGATCTTCATCGCTTGGGCAAAGGTCCCTATATTACTCCGCCAGGCCTCGTCGCTGTAGAACTGGATGTGTATGTCCACATCGCTGATCTCCGGAACGTAATCGATTGGAGAGTCCCATTCCTTATGGGCGGACCCCTTCAGGTATATCCCCTGGATGGCCTCATTCGGCATCTCACCCAGCAGCGCCTCCACAAAGGAGTCCACCATCGCGTCGACCTCTCGGCGGAGTCTTACGGGGTCCGGGTATGAAGAGTCCCATTCCGGTAGGGCCGGTCTAGACATCCTGTCTCCTTCTGATCTGGCAGGGCATACTCACAGCTTCGACGAGTATACCATCTACCAAAATCCACCGGTCGAAACTCCTCACAAAACCCTCATAAAGACGTTCTATTTGGGTCTTTTCATCCAGGGGCTTAAGGTTTAAAGTGTCAAGCGAAACGCAACGTCGGCTTTCGTAAAGTACGTTAGAAACATGTAAACGCGAGGAGTCCCCCATCCTCCCCAGAATCAACTTCAAGAGCAAGTCCACCATCATAAGCCTTGCCCTGGGGATACTGGCAAGCGTGGCCTTGGGATGGTTGGCCGGTAGAGGGCTGCGCTGGGATGAGGTCCTGGACGCATCCAGAGAGTTGTCCGCTCTCTGGATGCTGCTTGCCCTGGCAGTGTTCATCTTCAGCAACCTGTGCCGCGCCTACCGATGGCGGATACTCTTCGTAAGCGAGCGCATCTCCACTCCCAGGCTATTCGTTATAGAGAACATCGGCCTGGGCGTAAACAGCCTGCTCCCCGTGCGGGTCGCCAGCGAGGCCGTGCAGTTCACCCTGCTCACGGTGCGAGACCGCATCACCAGCGGCACAGCTCTGGCTACGCTGGGAATGACCCGGATAATGGACATCTGGGCCTCTACGCTGCTACTGGCCCTGGGGATTCTCTTTGGGCTGGGCGGCGGGCAACTCACGCGCTACGCTGCCGGTGCGCTTATGTTCTCTCTGCTCCTGCTGCTACTGGTGATTGTCTTGGCCAGGAGCGGCGGCGGTCCTGCTTTCCTCAGGAGAGTTAAACTTATCACCGCCTTCGCCAGTTCCGTGGCCGAGATGGAGCGTCACAAGAAACGGCTGCTGGCCTCCATGCTGGTCAGCCTTGCCACGTGGGTCTGCCTGGGAGTCTGCGGCTGGATTGTGGCACTGGATATGGGCATTCCCCTCACCCTGCCCCAGGCGGTGCTGGTGGTGCTAGCCACCATATTCTTCGCAACCAGCGCCCCCTCGCTTCCTGCGGGCATAGGCACCTTCGAGTTCGCAATGATCACCGCTATGGACCTGTTCTTCGGCATCGATAAGAACGTGGCCTTCCCCTACGCCCTGGTGATGCACATCCTGCTCTTCCTCCCACCAATGGTGTTTGCCGGCATACTGCTGCCCAGGGAGGGAATCACCCTATTCAGTATGTTGCGGTCGCATAACCAGGAGGAGAGTACCGAAGCTCAGGAGCAACCGAGCGACGGACAACCTGTCCTATCCACGGAACCGGCAGCCCAAGCGGATGAAGGCTTGAGCAGACCCTAATCCTACTAGAAGACCCCCTCAGGCCAGTCCAGCATCTGCACGTCCACTTCCTCGCCCGCCTTCATGCGAGGCACGTCCTCCGGGCAGATGGCCAGCCCGTTCGCCAGCGCCATTGACGTGAGCACTCCAGAACCCTGGTCGCCCGTTAAGCAGGCGTAGTAGCGGCCGTCCCTTCGGGTGACCACGACCCTGGCGAAGACCCGCCGACCGTCGGTGTTGACGACGTCCTCCTCCAACTCCGCCCTGATGGTGGGCTTCTCCAGGTCTGTACGTCCCAGCATCCGCAGGATGGCCGGACGCACCAACTCCTCAAATGCAACCAGTGCGCTGACGGGATTGCCAGGCAGGCCCACATGGGGCACCAGCCTGCCGCCCGGCCTGGGAAACACCCCGAAGGCCAATGGTTTGGCGGGCCTCATCCTGACTGACCAGAAAGCAACCTTGCCGCGGCTGGCCAGCAAGTCCTTGACGATATCGTAATCGCCTCTGGACACGCCGGCGGATGTCAGCAGAAGGTCCGCATCAAGACCCTCTTCCAGCTTGGCGTTCATGGATTCCAGATTATCGCGAGCAATTCCCAGAAAGCGGGGCACGCCACCATAGCGAAGGACGGCCGCCGCCACGCTGTAGCTATTGCTGTCGTAGATCTTGCCGGGCGCAATTGGACCTCCGGGCTCCAGAAGCTCGTCGCCCGTAGCAATGACCGCCACCACGGGCCGGCGAACGACCTCCACCATATCCCTGCCGACGGAGGCCAGCACGCCGATCTCGGAGGGACGCAAGAGCATACCTTTCTTGAGCACGGTCTGACCCTTGCTAATGTCCTGTCCGGCAGGGCGCACGTTGGACCCTTCCGACGCGCCTATGTTGACCTTGATTTCGGCAATGTCAGATAGCCCCATACCACTGCTCTTGAGATCATACTCATCGGTGTCCTCGAAAGGCACCACCATATCCGCTCCCGGAGGTATGGGCCCGCCGGTCATGATGCGCACCGCGGTCCCGGGAACCACTTCATTCTGTGGAAGCTGTCCTGCCGCCACCTGCCCAATAACCCGCAGAGACGTCGGGGTATCCGGGGTCGCTCCTGTAATATCACTGGACTGGACTGCATAGCCGTCCATCGCGGAGTTGGCCAGAGGAGGGATGGACATGGGAGACGACACGTCCTCGGCCAGCACTTGCCCAAGGGCCTCCAGGATTGGCTTGCGTTCCGACTCGAGGGGCTGGAACATCTCCAGGATCCTGCTCCTAGCCTCCTCCACGCTCAGCATATAGGGCGTACCCTCTGGTAAATTCATTGCCATAACTCTCTGCTCTATACAGTAGCTCGCCGGCGCGGCAATATGCCGCTTGGGTCTATCGACGCGGAGTAGTTGCTGAACACGCCTTTACTCGCCGAGTTAGCCCCGGCGGCCGGGCCCACTCCGCTCAGTGGCACCCCAACCGAATGCCAGTGAAGAACGCGGAAGTCCGTATATGCCTGCAAAGCCTCCGACCAGCAGGTCTCAACTTCGTCCACTCTGGCCCATCTTGGGCCTTGGCGAATATGACCCAAGAGCTCCTCCACCACATTCCTGCCCCCCTCTGCCACAACCTCCAGGGATCTCGGGTCTGGCAAATTGGTGACATACCCATTAATACCCAGGCTCTGGGCTTTTTCCACCACAAAGTAGCGGAAGCTCACCCCCTGGACCTTACCCCGCACTTCGACTCGAAGGGTCACGTCCTCCAACGTTTTACGTCTCTGTCTCCCGTTCCTTCTTGGCCTTCCTCTTCCTAGCCACCTCCACCTCCGGGGACGCCGTCAAGACCTCCACTTTGATAGACCTGTCCGTCTTTTTGGTCTTCTTTTCCTCTCGGTGCCTGTAATCGCGTCCACCCATGGACACACCTCCCGACTGTTGCAAGACTCTACTCTAGTTTATCAGGATGAAACAGCCATAGTAAAGCTACCGAGTCACAAAAAAGGAGGCATACGCAAAGTAGGGGCGATTCGCGAATCGCCCCTACTGGTAGTAACTCTCGACTGGCTCTCGATGAGCGTAGAAGCATGATAAGACCCACAGTCATTCCTGCGGAAGCAGAAATCCAAGGGTTAGAACAAAGGCCCGCTATGGGCCTAAGCAGACTCTAGCCGGGCCGCTTAGTCTGAGGAGGGCAGCTTGCGCGGGTCCTGCAACGCCATATCGGCTTCGCAGCAGGCCACTGCGCCCTCACCGGCCTTGGTGCAAAGGGTTACTGTGCCGCAAGTCGGGCACTGGTATCTCTTACCAAGCTGATTCGCCATTTGAAGTCCTCCTCCCTCTTCCTTCCCTGAATTTCGGGAATGCGAGGGACTACGTAGTAGCTATTTCTTCTGTGCAGGCTCTCCACAGCACATCATGGCGCCTTCGCCTCCGGTGGTGACGATGAACTCGGCCCCGCACTTACTGCAAAAATACCTTTTCCCCGTCTCGTTGGCCAACTTTAAGTCCCCCTGTTTTAGTCTCCGAGCAATTATAGCCTCCGATCCCGCTTCGGTCAACACCGATTTTTTGACTACGCGAGAGAAGCCCGTCCATACTGGGTCGAAAATCCAAAGCCGGACAAGACACCTGCTGGCAAGTCTGGTATGATAATTGTACCGATGACCACTACGATTAAGACGGAAGAGAACCCCCGCCGACGCCTCCCGCCCTGGTTCAAGGTGCCCATGCCCGGAGGCGCCAACTACATCGAGCTGCACAACCTGCTGCGCCAGAGCGATCTGCACACCGTCTGCGAGGAGGCCCGCTGCCCAAACATCGGGGACTGCTGGGACAGGCGCAGCGCGACCTTCATGATATTGGGGGACATCTGCACGCGGCGGTGCCACTACTGCGCCGTCACCACCGGCAAACCTCTAACCCTCGACCTGGAGGAACCGCAGCGCTTGGCGAGCACGGTCGAAAAGCTGGCCCTGCGCTACTGCGTGATAACCTCCGTCAACAGAGACGACCTGCCGGACGGCGGGGCCTTCATCTTCGCCCAGTGCATTCGCCAGATCCGTCGAAGGGTTCCCGGCTGCGAGGTTGAGGTGCTTATACCCGACTTCCAGGGTTCGGAGCAGGCGCTAAGCACGGTGATGAACGCCTCACCGGACGTTCTGAACCACAACATAGAGACCGTCGAGCGGACATTCCACTCCGTGCGTCCCAAGGGCGACTACCATCAGTCGCTGGAGCTACTGGCCTTAGCAAAGGAGATGGCGCCGGAGGGCGTGACCAAGTCCGGGATGATGGTTGGCCTGGGCGAGGAGTGGGATGAGATAGTCCAGACAATGAAAGACCTGCGCTCCGTCGATTGCGACCTCCTCACCATCGGCCAGTACCTGCGACCCTCTCCCAAGCACCATACTCTGGAGAAGTTCTACACGCCTCAAGAGTTCGACGATCTGCGGATTGAAGGAGAACGGCTGGGCTTCCGCCACGTGGCGTCCGGTCCCTTGGTTCGCAGTTCCTACCACGCCGACGAGCAGTCCGCCGCGGCCAGGCGCTAAGCCCGCTTCCCAGGCAGGGCAGCCTCACCGCTCCCATGAGGTCATCCACACCAAACCTGGTCCTGTACAACGCCAACGTCATCACCCTGAACGCCTCTCTGCCCAGAGCGTCCTGGGTAGCCGTAAGCCGGGGGCTGATAGCAGGCGTGGGTTTGGGCAGCCCTCCCCGGGAACTGACGGGCGGCGCCACAAGAGCCATTGATTGCCTGGGCGGTACCCTGATCCCCGGCTTCAACGACGCCCACTGCCACATCCTTGCTGCGGCAACCTCCCTGCTGGCAGTGGACTGCTCGCCCTCTGCTGTCACCTCCATCGAAGACATCGCGGAGCAGCTCAAGATACGCGCCGCAGACGCGCCTCCAGAATCGTGGATACGCGGCACGGGTTACAACGAGTTCTATCTACGAGAGAATCGTCACCCCACGCGCTGGGACCTGGACACCGCCGTACACGACCGGCCGGTGAGGCTCACGCATCGCTCCGGGCACGCCGTCGTGCTCAACAGCCGCGCCCTGGCGCTGGCCGGCATACACAGGGACACCCCGGACCCGGCCTACGGCGTCATAGAGCGGGACGAGACCACGGGAGAGCCAACCGGCCTTCTCCTCGAGATGAACGACTACCTGGAGGGCGTAGTACCGCCGCTGTCCCAAGAAGAGATCTACGCAGGCATCAGACGCTTCAACGAGCAGTGCCTCGCCTCGGGCATAACCTCACTTCAGGACGCCACGCCGGGAAACTCCGTTGAGCGGTGGAGGCTGTTCCAGGAAATCAAGGAGCAGGGTCTTCTCACCCCGTCCCTGACCCTCATGGCCGGAGCGTCCCATCTGACGCGCTTCCTGGAGGAAGGCTTCGCCTTCGGGCACAGCGAACCTGGGATGCGACTGGGTGCCGCAAAGGTTGTGCTCACTATGACGACGGGATCTCTGAATCCCTCCAGGGAGGAGCTTCACACCATCGTTGGACATGCCCATCGCAGCGGCTTCCAGGTGGCCGTCCATGCAATAGAGATGGAGACTGTGGAGGAGGCGATAGAGGCAATACGACTGCAAACCCAAGAGTCCGGGACAGGACGCAGACACCGCATAGAGCACTGCTCCGAATGCCCTCCTCACCTTATCGAACGGCTGGCCGGCTGCGGGATAACTGTGGTGACGCAGCCGAGCTTTATCTACTACAGCGGAGAGCGGTATCTATCGGAGGTTGCCGACGACAGACTGCCCTGGCTCTACCCCATCGGCTCTCTGAACGCCGCGGGCGTCCCGCTGGCCGCCGGCTCAGACGCCCCGGTCGCTCCACTGGACCCCATTACGGGAATCTACGCGGCAGCGACGCGTCGGGCGGGGTCAGGAGACACGGTGCTCGCAGGCGAGGCTCTGAGCGTGGAGGATGCCCTGCGCATGTATACGCTTGGCAGCGCTTACGCGTCCTTGGAAGAGCATACAACCGGATCCATCGAAAATGGCAAGCGGGCGGACCTAGCGCTGCTGGACCGCGACCTCACGGCCATACTCCCGGAGGAGATCAGGGCCACGCGCGTGCTCATGACAATAGCCCGCGGCGAGGTTGCGTGGGAGGGGCGGTAGGGCCCAGTTGCGGGGATTGGGATGGGAATTATAGCGAATTTTATCCAAAGCCTCCCCCGGTTAGCCAGACCGGGTGGCGTGGCATTCCGGGCATCGCCCGTCGTTATACAGCGTGTCCGGGTAATAGACGTCCCGCTTGCAAACTACGCACCGATAGACCTTGCTATCGTCGATGGCCTCAGTTGGCCGCCCAACTCGCAATAACACTTCCGCCAACTGGTCTGGCGTCGCGTCTATCCGGGGCGGGTATCCCCGTACCGGCCTGCCCCGTTCTTTCTTCTTGCGCGGCATAGCCTTTAGTCCCCTCTCTCATGGTCAACTTCCAACACCACGCAGTACAACCTCTCACGGGGCTACTCCTATGAGCACCAACGGGACTGCCGGAACGCCTCGCCCTTGCCGGAGTACGTTCAGCAGGTCCCGTTCATAGTAGGGAACGCCGGAGGACATTTCCCGTTCCAGTTCCTTCATAGGAAGTATCTCTATGCCTACGTCTATGATGTCCGAGACATAGAAACTGAGATGTTTAACGAACAGGTCGTGTGCGACAAACGCGTATTTGCCAAACTGGACTTCCACCGCGACACGATCCTTCACAAAGTCAGTTTGGTTGTAAGACATGATCGGGGTTAGGCCCGCTTCTTCGATCACCCTCTTCTGCTCACTCTCTGGTCGACCGTAGATACCACGTAGAAGTCTCTCATCCGCAGTTACCCAGAAGGTACTCCGGCGTTCAGTCCACTCTCTCGCTTGGAAGCTGCCCTTAAATGCTTGATTCATGTCGGCGGGAGAGAACAGCATTTTCCCTTGCATGGTCTTTTCCCTTGAGACCTTGGTCCGACAGGAGAAGGCATCCACTTCTGCTATGACGGTCTGAACCTCTTCCCATAACTGCTTGCGGTGGACGATCAGATACTCTTCGCCGTTCAGGTGTGAGTAGCGAGCCTTGATCTGCATCAGTGCCCCCCATTGGGCTTCGCCGGGTCGTAGATAGGCTTGCCCATGGGACGGGTGCGGAGACTGCCCACGTGGAGTTGCCGGACTCGCTGCCAAGCAATGTCCACGTACCCCGGCGCGATGTCGCATCCGTAGGAGGCGCGGCCATGCATAAGCGCAGCAACGACCGACGATCCGACTCCCATGTAGGGATCGAATACCGCATCTTCCGCATTTGTCATGGAGAGGACGAGACGCTCCACAAGTTCAACCGGGAACTGGCACGGGTGAATCGTCTTCTCCGGGTGGTTGTTCTTCACGTTCGGGAATTCCCATACGTCGCTCGGATTCTTACCCTTCGGATTTCCCGACAGCTTGCCGATGTTCGGACCCTTGAAATGGCGCTTGCCTGGATACTTCGATGGAACTCTGATTGGGTCGAGGTTCCATGTGTAATCGTCACTCTTCGTCCACCAGTTGATAGTCTCGTATCTCCCAGAGAGTCGTTTTTTGGAGTGGAGCCCATGCCCGAAGTGCCAGACGATTCGGTTGCGGAGCTTGAGCCCATGCTTTCGGAACACGGGATAGAGAACGGCGTCAAGGGGGACGATCTCTCCGTTGTCGACGTAGTTCCCGACCTGCCAACAAATCGACCCCTGAGGATGGAGAACTCGGACACACTCGCTTATCACACGCTCCTGTGCCTCAAGGTATTCGTCGAGTGAAGTCCTGGCCTCGTAGTCCTTGCCCAGATTGTAGGGGGGTGAAGTGACGACCAACTTCATCTGAGCATCGCGAAGCTTCTCCATGAAAACTAGGTTATCTTCGCACGCTAAGATGGCGTTTTCAAGGTAAGAGAGGCTGTCTTCTGAACGCCAGGATATTTCCCCAGTTAAGGTAGCCATCGCATCAGGCATCTACTTGACTCCTCACTCTTTCTGTGAAGGTTTACATAGACCATTCGTTCGGAGTAAGTTTACCCGTTTCCGTGTAGGCCGTCAAGGGCCTATTTGAGGCGAGTGTAGGCTACAAATATCAAAAAGTGCAAGTGTGCGCCTTGCTGATTTGCTGCGATTGGCAGGTGTCTCTAACCCGCCCCCTACCTGCGGCGCTCCATTACGTACGCCGCCAGCTCAATCAGGGAGCGTTTGTAGACGTTCTCCGGCAGTGGCTCCAGAGCCTCAATTGCCCGGCGGTAGAAGTCGGCAGCAATCGATGAGGCCTCAGAGATGATATCGGAGTTCTGGATCATCTCCAGGGCGCGCTTCAGGTTTCCGTCCGGCTCCACGTCCTGGAACAGCTTCTGCACCGGGTTGTCGTTGGGGTATCGCTCCATCAGCAGAATGGTCGGCAGGGTCAGGGTTCCCTGAAGCAGGTCATTGCCGACCGGCTTGCCAATCTCCTCCTCGGTCCCCTCAAAATCCAGGATGTCGTCGACAATCTGGAATGCCATACCCAGATTGTGTCCGTAGGTCTTCAGCGACTGCACCAGGCTCTCAGGGCCGCCGCTGAGGACGGCTCCCGACTCGGCGGCCGTGGAGAAAAGGGAGGCCGTCTTCTCGTATATGCGCTGCCAGTAGCGCTCCCTGCCCAGGGACCAGTTAAAGGCGTCGAAAATCTCCGACAGCTCGCCCTTGGAGAGCTCCATTATGGTCTCCGAGAAGCGCCGGATGACGCGGACGTTCTTCGTGTCGCACACAAATGTGGCCGATGTGGCGAAGACGTAGTCGCCCACCAGGACCGCGACGTTTCTTCCCCACCTGCTGCTGACCGTTGCCTTGCCCCTGCGCACGTCGGAGTTGTCCACCGTATCGTCATGCACCAGAGTGGCGATGTGCAGCAGCTCCACCGCGGTGGCCATAATCAGAGGCAGATCGTGGTCGTAGGGATGGAACTTGGAGGCCAGGATGGTAATGGCCGGTCTGGTGCGCTTGCCCGGGGCATCCAGCACGTGACCCAAGATGCCGTCCAGCATCGACGGATCGGCTCTGGAGCCTTCCTGCATCCAGACGCCAGCAAGCCTCTCCTCCACCTCCTTCAACTCCGCTTGGATTGGTTCGTATAAGTCGACTGTGCTCAACGGCCTCCTGACGTGAGAAAGTCCTCTAGCCTGCTCCCAGTCCCAGTCGTTCCAACTCTGCCTCCGCCACGTCCTCGTCCAGCTTGGAGAACAGCGGCGCCGGCGGAGACATACTCTGGCCTGGCGGAAGCGATTCCAGTGCGTAGTCCCATCTCCATCCCCCTTCGGCTACGGTGCCGGAGAAACCCAGCATTCCGTGCAGCTTGTCCGAGCTGAAGGGAAGAAAGGGATTAAGGACAGTCTTCAGACAGTTGATGACCGACAGAGTTACCCATAGGGTTGTTGCAGTGGTCACCGTGTCCTGTTTCACGGTCTTCCAGGGCTCCTTGTGGTCCAGGTACCGGTTGGCCTCCTGCGCGAGGGACATGGCCTGGCCGAGAGCAGCCCGGAAGTGGCACTTGTAGAGGTTGTCGTCAACGGCTTGAAAGGCCTGCTCAGCCTTTGCCAGTAACTCACGAGCCCCATCGTCCAGCTCCCCGGGCTGGGGTATGCGTCCCTCGAAGTTTCGATAGGTGAATGTGAGCACCCGATGCACCAGGTTCCCGTACGTGGCCACAAGCTCATCGTTGTTGCGCCGCACGAAGTCCCGCCACGAGAAATCTGAGTCGCTGGTCTCGGGCATAGTCGCCGACATATAGTAGCGCAGGGGGTCCGGATCATACCTGTCCAGGTAGTCTGGGACCCAGACGGCCCAGTTGCGGCTGGTGGACAACTGCCTGCCTTCCAGGTTGAGGAACTCGTTGGCAGGCACGTCGTAGGGGAGGTCCAGCCCGCCGTATCCCGCCAACATTGCGGGCCAGATAATGGTGTGGAAGGGTATGTTGTCCTTGCCGATGAAGTAGTACCCCTTGGCGTCGCCATTCCAGAAGGGCTCCCACGCCTCCGGCTCTCCCCGAAGCTCGGCCCACTCCTTGGACGCCGACAGGTAACCGATGACGGCCTCGAACCACACGTAGATGCGCTTCCCGTCGTAGCCGTCCACCGGCAGGGGTACGCCCCACTCAAGGTCCCTGGATATGGCCCGGTCCTTCAGGCCGTCCTCCAGGTAGCGCTGGGTGAAGTTCAGCACATTGGGCCTCCAGTGTCTCTGCTCCCTGACCCAGGCCAGGAGGGTCTCCTGGAAGACGCTCAGCTTCAGAAAGAAGTGCTCCGAATCGCGTATCTCCGGGGTGTCTCCTGAGATGCGGCACTGGATGCCTATGAGGTCTTCCGGGTTCAGCGGCTTGCCGCACTGGTCGCACTGGTCGCCCCGTCCGTCCGTGTTGCCGCAGTGGGGGCAAGTCCCCTTCACGTAACGGTCCGGGAGGAATCGGCGACAGGTGTGGCAATAGGGCAGCGGAGTAATGGCGGTGTAGATGTAGCCCTTCTCCAGAAGCACACGGAAGATGTCCTGTACAACCTCTCGATGGTTGTCCGTTCCGGTGGACGTGAACAGGTCGAAAGTTATGCCCAGGCGCTCCCACGATTCGAGGAACTCCTTGTGATAGCGGGACACCACCTCCTGGGGAGAGACGCCGTCCTGCTCCGCTCTGAGGGTGATGGGCGTGCCGTGCTGGTCGCTGCCGGATACCATGAGCACGTGGTCACCCTTCAGCCGGTGGTAGCGGGCAAAGATGTCCGCGGCCAGATAGCACCCGGCTATGTGCCCCATGTGAAGGGAGCCGTTAGCGTAGGGCCAAGCCACTCCTATGAGAATGCGTTCGGGCATCGACTTTCAATTGTCCTTGATGTGCTTGTGCATTGTAGCACAATGCGTCGTAGTTTTGCTCCAATCAAGTGCCTATGCTAAACTGATTGCAGTCCAGTAAAGCGGGTACACTCCACAGGAGCAAGTGGTGAACTGGTTAGATATAGTCATCACGGTTACCTGGATTTCAGGCCTCTTTCTGGGATGGAGAATGGGGCTCTTTGGCGCCGTATTCGCAGCAGGGGGCGCAGTCGTGGGCGTGTTCCTTGCGGCCCGCTTCAGCGACAACATCGCGGATCTTCTCACCGACTCCGTTTCCAGCGACACCCTGGCTACCGTGATCGCCTACGTGGCTATTCTGGCTGCGGTATTCACTACATCTCAAATCCTGAGGTCAATCCTAATCGAAGGGCTCAAGCGAGTCGCTATGGGCTGGGTGGATCCCGTGGGCGGGATGGTACTCGGGCTTGCGGCGGGATTCCTTCTATCGGGAGCCATTGTCACCGTGATGGCCAGATACTCCACGGACCTGCCCAATGGACTCTCTGAGAACGAGGCAGTTATGATCCTGCTTGATAGGTCCGGGTTGCAGCAGAAAGCACGAGATGTTCTAGTGAACTCCAGCCTGGTCAAGGTTTACCTTGATGTCAGAGACGCCGTTCCAGGTAACGTATTTGCTCCGGTTCCGGAAGACTTCTGGCATGCGCTACAAATTCTGGAACTGGAGATTGATGTAGCGGAGACTGACGCACAATGATCAGCTCGCCGGTCCTCGTGCTGAACCAGAACTACGAGCCGCTCAACATATGCACGGTGCGCCGCGCGGTCGTGCTGCTGGACGTGGGCAAGGCAGAGACCCTGGAGAACGCTGAGGGCGAGATATCGACAGCCTCCTACGCCATTCCCATTCCATCGGTGATACGGCTGATGTACCTGATCAGACGGCCCGTTCTGCAGCGCAGGCTGTCTCGCAGAGAGATTTTCCTGCGGGACAAGTTCACCTGCCTCTATTGCGGACGCGAGACAAAGCAGCTTACCCTGGACCACGTCGTGCCGCGCTACCGGGGAGGGGCGCACACTTGGGAGAACGTGGTCAGCGCCTGCATAACCTGCAACCACCGGAAGGCCGGGCGCACGCCACAGGAAGCCGGGATGCACCTCGCGGAGGAGCCGCGCCCCCCTCGTTTGAATCCTTATTCCCTCTTTCTGCACAAACCCATTCGGGAGGGATGGGACAAGTTCGTTCCCTGGCTGGCCAAGTAGGCGGAGAGCCGCTCCACAGACATCTTAGCCCGTTGACAAGTCGATTTGCCTGTGCTAGCCTTGTCAGCGAACATTAGTTCCTTAAGGAGAACCCCTTGGCCAAAGAAGAGTTGAGCGCAAGACAGAAGCAGATCCTGGATTTCATAAACGGCTTTGACGAAGAGCACAGCTATCCCCCCACCATCCGGGACATACAGTACGCCTGTAGCATTAGCTCCACTTCCGTGGTGGATTATAACCTTAAGATACTGGAGCGGAAGGGTTATATCCGCCGGGACCGGGAGGTGTCCAGGGGCATTGAGGTGCTGGGGGGAGACAGGCAAAGGGCGCAGACGAGCCGGGTGCCAGTCCTGGGATCCATCGCCGCCGGTGAGCCGATACCAGTACCCGCTCAGGAGTCATGGGCCTCTGCTGAGCCGGTGGACATGCTGGACATCCCTCAGGGGTTCCTGAGCGATGTCGAAGGCGCCTACGCCCTCAGGGTAAAGGGCACCTCTATGATAGACGCCCTTGTAGACGACGGCGACACGGTCATAGTGAAGCCCGTCACGTCCGTCAGCGACGGGGATATGGTTGTGGCCTGGCTCAAGATAGAGAAGGAAGTCACCCTCAAGCGGCTTTACCACGAGGGAAGCCGCATCCGCCTCCAG
Source organism: Dehalococcoidia bacterium (assembly GCA_965261605.1). GTDB lineage: Bacteria > Chloroflexota > Dehalococcoidia > Lucifugimonadales > UBA2985 > DAOUJW01. Next base: position 868,430 of record OZ253466.1, read on the forward strand.
CCTGCCAACTCCACAATGCAGCCCATCTATGTGGACCCGGACAACATTGAGGTCCAGGGCAAGGTGGTGGCCGTTATCCGCAACTCCGTGTGAGCAGACCCAGTCTCCAGCACCAACCTGGCCGATGGCCTGAGATAGCCAGTCCTGCCTTCCACCGGAGGGACTCCCGGCCTCTGCCACTGGATGTTCGTCGGGCGATTCTCTTTGACGTAGATTCGGCCTTATAGTTATTCCCCAAGACGCAAGATGCTATAATCTACTCAAAATCAACCAATACTCTTACGGCTTACGAAAGGGGAGCATCTAGTGCCAAGAGGAAAGACCTACTGGATGGTGGCAGACTCCGTGGAAAACTTCCGCATCACCCGGGAGCTGGGCTTCACCGTCCAGGGCATGGCCTCCAGGCAGCGCCGCAAGGCGCAGCGCATGGAGCCCGGAGACAGGATTCTATTATACATCACAGGAATCCAGGGGTTCGGGGCCACGGCAACGGTGACCTCCAAGTGCTTCGAGGACCATAAGCCCGTGTGGAAGAGCGAAGGTAAAGCGGACGACTTTCCCTGGCGGGTTAACATCAAGGCGGAGGCGGTCCTGGACGAAGACAGGTTTTTGGACGCCAAGGAGATAGGCCCGCGCATGGAGTACATACGGCACTGGCCCCCGGAACTCTGGCCCCTGGCCTTCCAGGGCAACCTGCACATACTGCCCAAGAACGACTTTGAGCTTCTTGAGTGGGAGGTGAAGAGGGCCGCCTCGGAGAGGATTCCGGTAGCCCGGTAGCTCCTCGCCGCCCGTCTAGCCTGTCGCGCGCCCGGCCGCCTCTTCCAGATAGAAGTTGTTCTCGTACAGGTCGTTAATGCGCTCCAGCGCGTCCGCGGCCAGGTCAGGCGTATCCGGGGCCCCTACGAACTCCAGCAGCTGCTCCTCACTGATGATGTTGGGCAGCACTGAGGCAATCCTGTTTCGGGACAGGACAAACTTTATCGCAATCTGGCCTATTGTGGCGTCGGATTCCTGAGTCAGGAACTCCAGAGTGTCCACCTTCTTCAAACTGGCGTCCAGCCATTCCTGCCTGCGGTGACTGCGGTGGTCGGAGACATCAAAGACCGTGTCTCTATTGTAAGTGCCGTCCAGCATACCGGAGGCGTGAGGCACCCTGGACAGCAGGCCCGTCTCCTCCGCTTCGGCAATTGGGAAGAACCGTCTTGCGGGCTCCTGCTCCAGAATGCTGTAGATTATCTGGAGTGAGAGCACCTTCCGCTCCTTCATCGACGCCTCCCCCTCCTCGAACCAGCCGATGTCCGGCCCAATGGCCGAGCCGTAGTAGCGGATTTTCCCCTCATTCACCAGATTCTCCAGGGTCTCAAAAAGGTCGTCGCTTTCAATGGCGCTCATACGCGGGTTGTGAATCTGATACAGGTCTATGTAGTCGGTATTCAGGCGACGCAGGCTCTGCTCGCAGGCGTACCTGACAAATTTGGGCGAGAAGTCCTGGGGTCGTTCGCTGTGGCCGGTCCTGATTTCGTTGGAGTAGAAATCGTAGCCGAACTTGGTCCCAATCACCATGTCCCGGCGATGTCCTCCCAGAGCTTTGACCAAAATCTCCTCGCCGTAGCCCTCGGCGTAGGTGTCCGCCGTGTCGAAGAAGTTAATGCCAATGTCAAATGCGCGGCTGAGAAGGGCAATGCTGTCCCTCTCCTCCAGCTTCCCCCACCATCCGGTGCTGACAGTCCACACCCCAAAGCCCACCTCGGATAGATCCAAGTCAGTCTTTCCCAGCTTGCGGTACTTCAAACTGCCTCCTTAGAGAATCGATTAGGCGGGTGTGGACCTCGCGCCCCTCGACCCGTGAGAGTCCATTATAGTACGGAGCCTAACCCCAGTCGACACCTCTCTGCAGCCAGGCATGAGTAGAGCGGACCGGAAAGCCCCTTCGATTGACAACCTCACCTATGGGCATTAACCTCACATAAAGGGCGTTTGGAGATTCCGTTAGCGGAAAGGCGATGTGAAGGGAGCAGAGATGAAGTGTCCCAGATGTAACTCGGATCTCTCGGTCGAGAAGTTCAAAGACGTGGAAGTGGACCGGTGCCCCGGCTGCAAGGGGATATGGCTGGATTACCACGAAATTGACCAGCTTGAGGACGTGGAGATGGACGACGACGAGGTGAAAGGTTCGATGATGTTCCGCTCCTTCGTCGGCGACCTGCACTGCCCATCATGCCAGAGTGGAATGCAGATGTTCCAATATCGCGCCTTCGACCTTGAGTTGGACTTCTGTCCAAATGAGCATGGCTTCTGGCTCGACAGCGGCGAGGAGAAGCGGGTATTGGAGATAATGAAGCAGCGCGTGAAAGACCTGAAGCGCTCCGCCGACGCGGAGGTTGAGTGGGCCGGGATGCTCAAGCGGTTCAAGTCCAAGTCCTTCGGCGACCGCATGAAAGGCATGTTCCGCCGCTAGACTGCTTTCCGGCTTATCTATCCTGTCGCTTTCGCCTTTTGGGACGCTTAGCCCGCGCCCGCGAGCCAAGCGCCTCCCCCGGTCGTATTTCCCCTATCGTCCTATTTCTGGTAACCTTTACCCGCAAAAGGTGAGGATGGAGTTTAGCCCATGCGAATGACCGGCTTTTTTGGCAAGACGCTGCGCGAGGATCCCGCCGAGGCGGAGACTCCCAGCCATCGGCTGCTGCTGAAAGCGGGGATGATCCGCCAGGTTGCCGCCGGCGTCTACACCTATATGCCCCTGGCTTGGCGCTCCCTCCGCAAGATCGAGGAGATCATCCGGCAGGAGATGGATGCGGCAGGAAGCCAGGAGGTGAGGATGCCCGTGCTCCATCCCGTGGAGCTGTGGGAGGAGAGCGGCCGCAGGGACGCCTTTGGCAAGAACCTGTTCACACTGGAGGACCGCCGCGAGAGGTCGCTGGTGATGGCGCCAACCCATGAGGAGGTTATCACCCTTACGGTGAAGGCAAACGTGCACAGCTATCGCGACCTCCCTCAAATCCTGTACCAGATCCAGACCAAGTTCCGGGACGAGGCGAGGCCGCGGGGCGGTCTCATAAGGGTGCGTGAGTTCGATATGAAGGACGCCTACAGCTTCGATGCGGACGAGGAGGGTCTCGACCGCAGCTATGAGGCAATGGTGCAAGCCTACAAGAACATCTACCGCCGCCTCCACCTGCCCGCGGTCCAAGCCGAGGCCGACAGCGGCGCCATCGGCGGAAAAGACTCCCACGAGTTCCTGCTGCCGACGGAGAGCGGGGAAGACGTGGTGCTTGTATGCCCCGGCTGCGGCTACGCGGCCAACGCCGAGAAAGCCCAGGTGGTGAAGCCTCCACAGGAGACGGAAGATCCCCTCCCCTTGGAAGAAGTCCACACTCCGGGAATCAAGACCATTGAAGACCTGGCGGCCTTCTTGGGAATACCGGAGAGCAAGACCCTCAAGGCCGTCTTCTATGCCAGCGACGGAGAGATGGTCTTCGTCACAATACGGGGCGACCTGGAGGTGAACGAGATTAAGCTGAAGAACCTCCTTCACTGCCGGGAGCTGCGTTTGGCATCGCCGGAGGAGGTGGAAGAGGCGGGCCTAGTAGCCGGCTCCGCATCCTCCATCGGCCTGGAGGGCGTCCGCACCGTGGCCGACGACTCCATAATGCTGGGGGAAAACTTTGTGGTGGGAGCCAATCGGACCGACTACCACCTGCGCAACGCCAACTATCCACGGGATTTCCAGCCGGACGTTATTGCGGACATTACCCTCGCCGAGCCGGGCCACGCCTGCCATCGCTGCAACACTCCCCTGGAGGCCATGCGGGCCATTGAGATGGGCCACGTGTTCAAGCTGGGCACCTTCTACAGCGAGACGCTGGATGCCACCTATCTGGACAGTGACGGCGCCCAGAAGCCCATCGTCATGGGCTGCTACGGCATAGGCGTCGGGAGGCTGCTGGCCGGCGTCATTGAACAGCACCACGACGACAAGGGCATCATCTTCCCACCCTCAGTTGCGCCTTACCACGCGCACCTGGTGGCTCTGAACGTAGAGGATAGCCAGGTGACTGAGGCTGCCGACGACCTGTACGAGCGGCTGCAACAGGCCGGCCTTGAAGTCCTGTACGACGACCGCCCGGAGACGGCGGGCGTGAAATTCAACGACGCCGACCTGATGGGCTTCCCCGTGCGCGTTGTGGTCAGCCCGCGAAACCTCCGACAGGGCAGCGCGGAGGTGAAGCTGCGTCGCGAGAAGGACGCTGAGTTAGTGGTCCTGGAGAACGTAACGGCCAGGGTCAGGGAGCTTCTGGAGTCTTGAGACCTTTGCACAAATGGTGTGAATCTCCAATAGGGCCGCTTCTACTGTCATTCCGAACGGAGCGCAGCGGAGTGAGGAATCTAAAGCCTTGGCTCACAAATCCACGGCGTATCATGTGAAACGCTCTGGATTCCTGCTTACAGTGACCTTTGAATAACCGCGTTATCGTCACTCCCGCCCAGGCGGGAGTCCATACCCCACCCCACCTAGATTCCCGCTCGGAGGCGGGAATGACGGGTACGTGGTGCTCCAGAACTAAGGTTATGCAAAGGTCTCTTTCCGCAGGAATGACGAGAGGCACATGCTACGGAAATGTCTCTGTCCGACGGTGCGCCAGGACTTCCCAACTCCCTGCTCAGCATATAATATACCTGCTATGAAATCCGTAAAGGGGGCTTGGCATGACTAATGTGGATAGCCTGAGCGAGGCGTACGCCAAGCTGGATCACAGCTTCGAGATACAGGGAGAGGAGGCCATAGACGCCTCCTGCCTTCTGGCCTTCGATTACGAGTACCCGGAGCAGGAAAGCGAGATAGCTTTAGACACCGACGAGTTCACTGCTGTATGTCCCTGGACAGGCCTCCCGGACTTTGGCGCCCTGACCATACGCTACGTTCCGGACATGAAGCTCCTGGAGTTGAAGTCCCTGAAGTACTACCTGCTATCATACAGGCAGGTTGGCATTGTGCAGGAGCACGCCGCCAACCGCATCCTGAAAGACCTGGTGTCGGCGTGCCGGCCCCATCGAATGGCCGTATCACTGGACTACAAGACCCGTGGCGGCATTCACACGACCGTGGACGTAGCCTACCAAGCCACGGGAGTCTAACGTGGCCGGAAACGCGTCTAACCAGCTCAGGCTAACGCCCACCTTCATGGTGGTGACTGCTCTGTTCGTCACCTGCCTCATCACGGCCAACATCATAGCTGTGAAGCTGGTGGTCATCTTTGGGCACGTGCTCCCCGCGGCCATTATCATCTTTCCCCTCAGCTACATAATAGGGGACATACTGACCGAGGTGTACGGCTACCGGCAGGCCCGCGCCGTCATCTGGCTGGGGTTCCTGTGCAACCTTGTAGCGGTAGCGGCCATCTGGGTCGGCGGCTTCATGACCCCGGCATCCTTCTGGGGAGGACAGGAGGCCTACGATTCCATCCTTGGCTACACTCCCCGGCTGCTAATGGCCTCCTTCGCCGCCTACCTGGTGGGGGAACTGGCCAACTCAACCATCCTGGCCAAGATGAAGATATGGACCCGGGGACGATGGCTGTGGAGCCGGACAATTAGCTCAACGATAGTGGGACAGGGGCTGGACTCCGCGGTGTTCATCACCCTGGCCTTTGCGGGCGGCGAGGTCGCGCTCGTGCGCCTTATCCTGACCCAGTGGACCGCAAAGGTCATCTACGAGGCCGCCGCCACTCCCCTGACGTACCTGGTAGTCGGCTGGATAAAGCGACGGGAGGGTCTGGACCACTACGACTACGATACGAGCTTCAACCCCATCGCGGTCACCCGCCTCTCGTCTTAGGAACGCCTAGCCGGCCGGCGCAATCAGGACGTCGGAGCCGTCAATGCTGACGTTGTACGTTGCAAGCGGCTCGTTGGCGGGCAGGCTGATCACCTCGCCAGTCTTGACGTTGAAACGGCTCCCGTGGCAGGGGCACACCAGCTCCTCGCCGTCCAACTCACCCTCGGATAGGGGACACTCTGCGTGAGTGCAAAGCTCCGCAAGCGCGTATATCTGGCCCTCGGAGTTGGCCAGGACAACGCGATCGCCGTCCAGTTCAACAAGCATCAGGTCTCCGGGAGACAGGTCATCGGTACTGGCTACTTTAACAAAATCCGCCAAGGTCAACCTCCAGCGTGTTATTGTTCATCAGGCATTCTATCACTGGGCTTGAGAACGTACCACTAGAGATACACCCATCGAGGGGGTATATGGCACTTCTCTGCGGTGATGATAGCCTTTATCTGGTCTACCGCCGTCTCCAGGTCGTCGTTCACCACCACGTAATCGAATTGGGACAGCTGCCGCATCTCGTCCATGGCGGTGCGGATACGCAGCTCAAGGTCCGGCGTAGTCTCGGTCTTGCGCTCCCGCAGACGCCGCTCCAACTCCTGGGGCGAAGGGGGCATCAGGAAGATGAATATTCCACCCGGAGCCAGGTCCCTGATGGTGGCGGCGCCCTGGACGTCGGTCTTCATAATCACGTCCATCCCCTTGTCCATGGCCTCTTTCACCTGGGATTTGGGGACGCCGTACCAGTTGCCGTACACCTGCGCGCACTCCAGAAAGTCGCCCTCGCGTACCATCTGGTGAAAACTGTCTCTGTCCATGAACAGGTAGTCTTCGCCGTCCTCTTCCCCAAGCCGCTGGGTACGAGTTGTGGCCGTAACCGTGAAGTGCCAGTACTGGTCAAGCTCCCTAAGCCGCCTCAGCACTGAGTCCTTGCCCACACCGGAGGGGCCCGAAAGTACGACCAGCATCGGACCCGGTGTCGGCATATCATACAGTCGCTCTTCCGTGGGTCTCAAATTTTTCCTTTCTTATTCGCTCGCCAGAAATTCCAGGTCCTGCCAGAAGCCGGGGTAGGATACGTCCACCACCTCCGCTCCCGAGAGCAGCACATCGTCATCAGCCAGCAGTCCGGCTATGCCCAGGGTCATCGCCAGGCGATGGTCGCCGTGACTCCGGCAGGCCCCGCCTTTCAGAGAACCCGTGCCCTCTATTATCATACCGTCCGGTAGCTCCGTGATTTTTGCGCCCAGCCTGGACAGCTCCTTCGCGGTGGCGCTTATCCTGTCCGACTCCTTGACCCGCAGCTCCTGAGCGTCCCTTATGACGGTGGTCCCCTGAGCGAAACAGGCGGCAAGGGCCAGCACCGGAATCTCGTCCTGGGCTATGGGTATCTGGTTCCCGGCTATCTCAACACCCCGAAGCTCGCTGGACTCAACATAAATATCTGCAACCGGCTCTCCGCCCTCTGTACGATGGTTCTCCAGCGTTATGTTGGCTCCCATCGCCTTCAGGATCTCGATTACCTCGGCGCGGCTGGGGTTCACGCCCACGTTGGTCAGCCTGACCCTGGCATTGGGATGAACGGCCGCAGCCACCAGCCAGAAGGCCGCGGAGCTTATATCGCCGGAAACCTTCACGTCCAGAGGCTTCAGCTCGGGGCCGGGTTTCACTACCAGGGTCAGCCCGTCCTCCGTAAGCGATGCCCCCATAGCTCCAAGCATTCGCTCCGTGTGGTCCCTGGAAAGGGCCGGCTGGTGCAGAACCGTCTCACTTCTGGCAAAAAGGGATGCCAGTATCAGGGATGACTTCACCTGGGCGCTCGCCACAGGCATCGTGTATTCCATTCCATGCAACTCCCCGCCCCTTATGGTCAGGGGCGCCATAGAGTCCCCGCTGCGACCCATAACCTCCGCTCCCATCTGGCGAAGGGGTTGGACTATCCGCGCCATTGGCCTGGAGCGCAACGAACGGTCGCCGCTCACCACGGAGACGAATGGCGTTGATGCAAGCAGCCCCATAATGAACCGCATTGTGGTGCCGCTGTTCTCGGCGTTGAGAACATTGTTGGGCTCAGTCAGGCCATCCAGCCCTGGAGATCTGACCTTCAGCTGCGGGATTCCCGTGGGGCTATCCTCCGGGGCAACGCGCTCCGCAGTAACTCCCAGAGCCTGGAGGCAGCGAAGGGTGGACCGGCAGTCCTGCCCCTCGGAGTAGTTGTCGATTACAGCCTCACCGGAGGCCAGGCTGTTTAGAATGGCCGCCCTGTGGGAAACGGACTTGTCCGCCGGAGGGGATATGGCGCCCTCCAGCTTTGCGGTAGGAGAAGCAGATCTTTTCATAGCCTACCCGCGCTTCTTCTTGTTGTCGTCTTTCCACCACTCCATCATCTCGCGAACGCGCCCGGCCGCCCGGTCCCCCAGGAACATCCCGCCCATAGTCTCGGCAGTGGTGGGAATCTCCACAATCGGATGCGACGAGGGAGCCGTCACCTTGTTCTGGACCCATCTGTCCCGCGCCTCCCAGGCAGCGTCAAAGGCGCTACCCAGTGTCTTCTCACCGCCCTCCTTCACCAGGCTCCTGAAGCCGTACAGCTCCTTGATGAACTCATCTATCCAGTGCATAAGCCCATCCTGGTTGGTCATGCAAATGTCCCTGTTCATTGCCGGGTCCTGGGACGCCAGACGGCTGACGTCCCTGTAGCCGGATGAGGCCAGCCTGGCGATCTCCGGCCAGGAGGGACTGCTGGAGGTGAGCCTGGTCAATACGGTAGAGAGAATCATCGGAAGGTGACTCACCGCGCCCACATAGCTGTCGTGCTCCACGGGATCAATGAAGTAGGGTTTGGCTCCTATTGCCTCCACCAAGTTGACAACAGTTCCAAGAGCGTCCTGCCCTGTGTTCCGGGCCGGTATGAGGCAGTAGGTGGCGCCTTGGAAGAGGTCTACCTGCGCGGCGTCCGGGCCTGACTCCTCTTTGCCGGCCATGGGATGCCCTCCCACAAAGCTGACATTGGAGGGCAGATTCTCCTCAGCCCATTGGAGCACGGAGACTTTGGTGCTGCCGGTGTCAGTCACCACGCAACCATCCTCCAGCTCAGGCCCTATGAGCTTCATCACCTCTTCTATAGCCCTTATGGGCGTGGCCAGAACCACGATTCGAGCATCTCTCACCGCCCTGAGGGGGTTCGTCTCGGTCGAATCGGCGCCTCCCATTTTCTGGGCGCGGTTGGCGACTCCCCTGTCCCGGTCGCTACCCACTATCTCCGCCTTCACCTGCGCCTTCTTCAAGGCCATGCCCAGAGAGGTACCGATAAGTCCCGTACCTATAATTGTAATCTTGTCCACTTCATGCCTCCTTGCTCTTGCACTCCGGTTTACGTCCTCACGCTAAAGAGTGCGCCCCATTATCAACAAGCCTACCACATCGACCAGGGGATTTAGAACCCTCCAGAGCAAATTCAACCCTGTAAACAAGTCTATGGCTATCACCGCAAGCAGAATCGCAGGGCCTGTAGCCTCAAAACGGGCCATCTTGGCGGCCATGGAGGGAGACACGTTCCCCAGTATCCCGAGAGCCACCTTGGAGCCGTCCAGTGGGAACAGCGGAATGAGGTTGAACACGGCAAGGATGATGTTGTAGAAGATGACGAAGCCCAAGAGGTCTGCCGCAAGACCTTCCAGGCCCTGACCTTCAAAGCCTCTGAAGTAGAATGGCGATTGCCAGGGGAGCAGCCCAATTCTTATGGGTATAGCGCATACCGCCGCGGTCATGAGGTTTGATATCGGCCCTGCTCCCGCCACAATCGACATGCCCTTCCAGGCGTTGCCCTGCAGCCGATACGGGTTCACCGGCACAGGCTTACCCCAGCCGAAGCCCACCATCAGGAGCAGGATGGTGCCCGCCGGGTCCAGATGCCTGACGGGATTCAGAGAGAGCCTGCCCAAGCGCCGGGCTGTGTCGTCACCGAGGCGATTCGCCACCGCAGCGTGACTGAACTCGTGGACAGTGATGCCTATGAGCAGGGCAATGCCCGCTGTAGCCAGGGAAGTAACGAAAACGACGACGAAAGAAAACGGGTCGTCGAAGAGCAGGTCGATATTTCTTAGTATCACGTTGCAGAGAAGTCGGCTCGGAGATGCGCCCATTATACAGGGCGCTTACGGCTAAAGCTATGCGGGCCACTCGGGGTGACCGTATCAAATCAACTGAGCAGTGGACGACCTGGTTGGTATTCCTGATACGTGTTGGTATTGCCAACTCCGTTGGGATAGTATGTCTTTCTTCCCCCCATTCCTGCGGAAGCAGGAATCCAGGCATCCTGAGTTAGCGTACGATAGACCCCTGCTCCCCGTTTCCACGAAGACAAGGTTCGCAGGGGTGGTACGTTTCTTGGGTAGTGTTATTTGCTATTACCAATACACGCCGAGAATACCACCTCGTTTACCTCCTTGACTCGATGCGAATAGAGGCCGTTACAATGTCTCTCCCATGAGCTTGGTCAGACACTTCACCGCTACCGGATTCGTGGTGCATGACGGCGCCGTCCTGTTGCACTGGCACCATAAGGTCAAAGAATGGCTCCCTCCCGGCGGACATATAGAGGACAACGAGGACCCCGTCCAAGCCGTTCTGCGGGAGATAAATGAGGAGGCGGGCGTATCCGCCGAGGTAGTCCCGACAGGGGATCTCCTAACCCTGGATTATCCGATACAGGTCTATCCTCCGTTCACCATAATGGTGGAGGATATCCAAGACCCTGTGGAAGGGTACCACCAGCACATTGACATGATCTACTTTTGCCGGCTCGTAAGCCTACCCCATCCCTTGAACGAAGGCTGGTTTTGGGTGAGCAGATCCGATCTTGAAGCGAATCTGCCTCTAGCCGCCAACGGCGCTACGGCCAGACCACCACCTGAAGACGTTCGGTTGCTGGCAATGAAAGCACTGGACTTGGTTCCATCGTGAGGCACAGCTCCTCTGTCTAATCGAAAGCGCCGGACAGTTGTTTGCCTGCGATGTGCTAGAATGGGTCAAGTCTCCAAACAATTACGCCTATGTCCACCGGCTATCGAAGCATACCCAGCGTTGAGAAACTCCTCTCGGACAGCCGCGTCGAGGAGCTAATCGACGTCTACTCCAGGGAGCCGCTGGTCTACCTGGTGCGCCGGTCCCTGGAGCAGGTACGTCAAGATATCGCCGAGGGCAAGACTTCCCCCTCTTTCGATGAGATGGTGGACAGCATAGCCTCCCAAGCCGCTTCCCTTTGGCGCCCAAAGCCCATACCTCTCATCAACGCCACCGGGGTTGTCCTTCACACCAACCTGGGACGCTCCCCTCTAAGCGATGAGGCCGTGGAGGCTATGCTCCAGGCCGCGAGAGGGTACACCAACCTGGAACTGGACTTGGGCAACGGAGCAAGGGGATCCCGCCAGAGTCACGTCGAGTCCCTGCTGTGCCAGATAACCGGCGCAGAGGCGGCCCTGGTGGTCAACAACAACGCCTCGGCGGTACTGCTGGGCCTTTCGGCAATTGCCAACGGCAAAGAAGTCATTGTATCCAGGGGTGAGGCCGTGGAGATAGGCGGCGGCTTCCGTATACCCGACGTGCTGAGGCAGAGCGGAGCGGCGCTGGTGGAGGTGGGCACGACCAACCGCACCTACCTCGCCGACTACGAAAGCGCCATAACCCAGGATACAGCCGCAATGCTCAAGGTGCACACCAGCAACTTCCGAGTCATCGGCTTTACCCATGAAGCCACCGTGGAAGAGCTGGCTGCGCTTGGCGCCGGCCGAGGGACTCCAGTCCTACACGACCAGGGCAGCGGCTGCCTTCTGGATACGACCCGGTTCGGGCTGGCCCGCGAGCCTATGGTGCAGGACAGCATCGCGGCCGGGGCGGACCTGGTCTTCTTCTCGGGCGACAAGCTCCTGGGAGGCCCCCAGGCTGGCATCGTGGCGGGAAAGAGGGAGCTTGTATCGCGCCTGGCAAGGCATCCCCTGGCCAGGGCGGTACGCATAGACAAGCTGAGCCTGGCAGCCCTCACGGCGACCCTTCTCCACTACCTGAAGGGCGAGTCGCTGGAGAAGGTCCCCATCTGGAGGATGATCTCCACCCCCGTCGATGCTCTTGAGGAACGGGCCCAAAGCTGGCAGAAGAGCGTCGGGGATACGGCTCAGGCAGTCCAGGGCCTGTCCGCCATTGGCGGGGGCAGCCTGCCCGGGGAGAGCATCCCGACCTGGCTTCTCTCCATCGGGGCCCGGGGTACGACTGAGGGCACTCAGGGCCTGGCCAAGCGCCTTAGGGAGGCTGACACCCCGGTCATAGCCCGCATAGAGGACGATCGGGTGCTCCTCGACCCTAGGACTGTGCTTCCAGCGGAAGAGGACGCGCTGATGGCGTCGCTGAAATCAGCCCTTGGTGCGTAGGTTCCCTACTCCGCGAAACGCCTGAACACCGTGCAGGTGTTCTGCCCGCCAAACCCGAAGGAGTTGGACAGGGCAACATCCACCCTCTGCTGCCGCGCCACGTTGGGCACGTAGTCCAGGTCGCAGGACGGGTCCGGGTGCTCCTGGTTCACCGTGGGATGTATCACGCCGTCCAGGATGCTCTTCACGCATGCCACGGCCTCCAGCGCTCCCGAGCCGCCCAGGGCGTGCCCCACCATCGATTTGGTGGAGCTGATGGGCACCTTGTAGGCCCTCTCTCCGAACACAGTCTTTATGGCAATTGTCTCAATGGCGTCGTTGAGTTGCGTGGACGTGCCGTGGGCGTTGATGTAGTCAATTGTTTCGGGAGGCGTGTCAGCGTCGGCCAAAGCCCACCGGATAGCCCTGGCAGCTCCTTCCCCGGTCTCGTCCGGCTGGACCGCATGGAAGGCGTCGCAGGACGTGCCGTAGCCCGCCACCTCCGCCAGAATTGTGGCGCCTCTGTCCAGGGCGTGCTCCAGGCTCTCCAGGATCAGAATGGCCGCTCCCTCCGCCGGCACAAAGCCGTCCCTCTCGGCGTCGAAGGGGCGGCTGGCCTTATCCGGCTCCTCGTTGCGCGTGCTCAGAGCTTTGAGGATGCAGAATCCGGACAGCCCCAGCTCGCTTATCCCGGCCTCGGTGCCGCCCGTCAGAACAATGTCGACCACGCCGCGCCGGATGGCCTCGGTGGCCTCTCCAATGGCCTGGTTCGACGCTGCACAGGCAGTGACGACAGTGGAGTTGTAGCCCTTGGCTCTAAAGATCCTGGCAACGTTCGCGGAGGCCATATTAGGCAGTATCATCGGGATGAAGAATGGGTTTATCTTCATGGCTCCCTTGGATAACATCTCCTGGCATATCTCCTGAGTCGTCGGCAGACTGCCGATGCCGGTGCCCAGCAGGACCCCTATTCTCTCACGGTCTTCCCGCTCAAGGTCCAGATCGGCGTCCTCAACGGCCATTTGTGCCGACGCCAGGGCCAGCTGGCTGAAGCGGGCCATTCGCCGGGCCTCCTTGGGGTTGACATAGCCGCCGGGGTCGAACCCCTTGACCTCGCCGGCGATCTGGCACGGATATGCCGCCGGGTCGCAGAGGGTCATGGGAGCTATGCCCGACCGCCCCGCCACCAAGCCTTCCCAGAACTCCTGCACCGTGTTGCCCAACGGAGTGACCGCGCCCATGCCAGTAACTACAACTCGCGTTCTGTCTTTCATCAAACTCTCTCCCCCAATATGTCCTGGTTACCTGCACCCGACCGGCGTCACGCCTAGCCGTTCGGGGCAGTCGAAGTCGGTTGCGCCTCAATGACCGGATAAAGCTCCGGTTCTATTCCCTTGATTACCTCCCGCGCCTCCGCAGCCACAAAAAGGGACCCTGTGGTCAAAATCAGGTCCCCCTCCCCGGCCATGTCGAAGGCCATCTCAAGCGCCCGCGTCACATCGTCCGTTTGGTGGATCCGGTCGGTGTAGCTTGAGAAGGTCTGGGCTATGCGCTCCGGTGCAGACGCCCTGGGATGACGCGACCTCGTCGCTATCACCGCCTTCGACTCCATTCTAGACAACTCTTCCACCAGCCCCGGCAGGTCTTTGTTGCCGGAGACCCCGACTATAAGCACCACGCGGCGCTCCGGGAACATATCCCTGACCGCCTCCACAATTCGACCGGCGGAGTGTGGGTTGTGGGCGCCGTCCACTATCAGCAACGGGTCTCTCTGTATTACTTCCATTCGGCACGGCCACTCAACTCGCCTGAGACCCTCCCGAATGTGCTCCGAGGTGATCTTCATACCGATGTCGATGAGGGACTCGACCAGCCCCACGGCCACGCCGGCGTTCTCCAACTGGTATCTGCCCAGAAGCGGCGTCTCCAGCCGGTAAGCGCTCTTGGGAGTCTCCAGGCTGAACCACTGGCCGTCGAGAGAGGCGTCTCCCGCCTCCCACCTGATATCCCTTCCCACCTCCGTAAGCGCGCTCCCATGCCGCCCGGCGACTTCGCGTATGACGGTCAGCGCCTCCGGCTTCTGGGGTGCGGTCACCACAGGGATGCCTCGCTTGATGATCCCGGCCTTCTCTCCGGCTATCTGCTCAATGGTGTCGCCCAGGACTTCCGTGTGGTCTAGGCCAATTGAGGTGATGCCACAGACCAGAGGCTGAACTACGTTTGTCGTGTCCAGTCTCCCGCCCAAGCCGACCTCTATCACCTGCGCGCCCAGCCCACGGACGCGGAAGTGGTGAAACGCCATAGCCGTTATCAGCTCGAAGAGGGTGACGCGGCCGTGACCGTCGTCTACCACCCTTTCCAGCGTAGGCCACAGCTCATCAACAAGCCGGGCAAAGTCCTCCTCCGACACAGGCTCCCCGCCGACTCGTATCCTCTCCCGAAAGGTGTGCATATGTGGCGACGAGAACATGCCCGGGTTGTAGCCCGCGACATTCAGGATCGATGACACCATAGCAGACGTGCTGCCCTTGCCTTTCGTCCCTGCAACGTGAACCGTAGGGGTTTCCAGGTGGGGATTGCCCAGCAGCTCCAGAACCGCCCCAATCCTGGTAAGGTCATAGCGGGGTTGCTGCCCCGGAATGGTGCTGGGCCGCTCGTAGTCCACCAGCCCCATAATTCTGTCTACGGCTTCTCTGTAGTCCATCCAACCCCCTAATGGTCTCGCATGCGTCTAGGCGGGAAGCCAAGGGCGATTCTCAACGAATCCAGCCGGGACGCGTCTCGAATGTACCCTATGTTGCCCTCCAGAGGCCGTGGACGCATCCTGAAATTTCGCTCAACCGAGTCCAGGTCCGTCACGTTGTCCAGCGACAGCATCTCCAACTGGCTTGTGGTCGCCGGAGGATTGGGAATTACGGCCTCCATTACTCTGGTCAGGAGCCCCATGAGCGGCACCGGCAGATGCACCTTGACACGCCTGACGCCCAGGGTTCTGGCTATTATATCCAAAATTTCATTGTATGTGAGGTGGTCAGGCCCACCAACCTCTATAATCCTGCCGCCGAAGCGGTGGTTGCCCGCCACCAGCGAGACGATTCCACCCACCTCCTCCACCGATATGGGCTGGAACCGGCCCCTGCCGTCTCCCGCCACAGGCGCTACTGGAAAGGACTTCACCACACCGGCAAGGGTGTTAATGAACTCGTCTCCGGGCCCGAACAGAATGGAGGGTCGGATGATGGTATAGGCCACGCCGCCCCTGATAACCTCCTGCTCGCCCAGCCACTTGGAGTACAGGTAAGGATAAGCCTGGTTCTCCTGAACACCGATGGCGCTCACGTGAACTAAGTGCCGCACCCCCTCGTCACGGGCAGCCTGGACGACTGACTCCGTTCCCTGGCGGTTTATACGGTCGAAGGTGTTGCGCCCTCTCTCGCGTATTATGGCGACCAGATGCACCACTGCATCCACGCCGCGCATGGCATCTTTCAGGCTCGCGGGATCGAGTACGTCCCCGTGGGCCAACTCCACCCCGTAATCGGTTACCACACGCGCCCTGGAGGGACTGCGTACAAGGCAACGAACCGACTCTCCACGAGTGCGGAGGGCCTTGACTACGTTCCTTCCCAAGAAGCCGGAGGATCCGGTGACCAGGATCATATCACCCCCAGTAAGGGCGCCCTTAAGAGAAGACTATCAGAGGGTATACGGGGTGTCAACGCGGAATGCGATCGCCGGGGCCGTACAACCCTTCAAACGCACCAAAGAACGTTATAGAATGACCATCCGATCGGAGGAAACCAATGCTTACGCTGTCTCCACATAACCCAAGACTTGAAGAGCTTCTTGAGAGCCTGCCCGCCGGCTTGAGGCAGCACGCGGCCACGGTGCGGGAGAAGGCCCTGGAGCTGGCCGGCGTTCACGGTATTGATACTGCGAAGGTGGAAATCGCCGCCTCTGCTCACGACATCGCCCGGGCGATGAAGGAAGCAGATCTGAGAGAACGCGCCCGGGCCTACGGACTGTCGGTCCATCCGGTGGAACACGAAGTGCCCGTCCTGCTCCACGGCCCGGTGGGCGCGGAGATGCTTCGACGGGAGTGCGGAGTGGAAGACCAGGAGATACTGGAGGCCGTCCACTGGCATTCCACCTTCAACCGAGGTCTGGGGCCGGTGGCCAAGATAGCGTTCCTCGCAGACAAGCTGGACCACCACAAGGCCGGCAGGTATCCCTTCCAGGAGAGGGTTAATAACCTATCCATAGACAGCCTTGACGAAGCCGTCCTTGCGTTCATCCAGGAGGAGATAGCGTCCCTTCTGAAATCGAATCAGCTCATCCACCCGGCGTCCGTGGAGGGACTCAACGGCTTGCTGGAGCTGCGGAAGGCGCTTCAGTAGACCGCCAGAGGGGAGACCCTTGTATAACTCTTGAGTTGTACTGGCAGAATCAGTCTTCTCATCAATTCCTGCGAAGGGAGACCTTTGCATAACTGCGATGTATCTCCCAGAAAGGCGAACTTCTCTGTCATTCCCGTGAAGCTTGCCCCGTACTCCGATACGGGGACGGGAATCTAAGAATCCTCTGAACAAGCCGTCAGCACGACCATATTCCCTATCTGATCATACCGCAATCCACGGACTTATTCAGACTATCCTTAAAGCGTTTCTTCCAAGGCATCGCAGCATTGCAGGAAGCGTTTTTAGATTCCTGCTTCCGCAGGAATGACGCTGGGCGAGCCTATTTGGGGTTGACTCCAAGGGTTACTCAGAGGTATCCGAAGGCAGGAATCCAGGTCACCATTGATGGCGACCTGTAGACCCCTGCTCCCCGTTTCCACGAGGACAAGCTTCGCAGGGGCGGGCTATAGAGTCTTGCTAATGTCTCCCTAAGGGAGAGACAAATTAAGCAGGGCCTCCCAAAAGGAGGCCCTGCTAATTTCAGACGTGTCTTGCCGTGGGCGCCTAGCTGCCGTGGGCTGTGGCAGTGGAAGGCGTGGGGGCAGCCCTCTCCTGCGTCCGGCTGATGCCGATGCGCCGCGACAGGATCACCTTAGCGATGTTGGTGCTGCCGCCGGCGTGGTTCTGTCCGGCCCTGGTGCGCTGGTTCACTTCCTGCGCGCCGCCGTTGCGTACGCCGGGCTCCTTACGATCTATGAAGGCGTTCATCCCCATAACCTCCCGGATTCTCCGGGCGTTGCGGAGGCTGGACTCCCTGCCGTGAACGTTGGACATGTTGCCCTGGAAATTGATCTCCATCCGGCTCTGGTACATCCAGTAGGTGCGCCGTGCCAGAAGGTCATCCCTGTGGGCGTCGATAACGGCCTCCATAGCCATCTGCTGCACCACGGGGTCGCTCCCCAGTGTGCCCATTTCGTTCCTTGCCTCCTTGGTGTAGCTCACCAAGTCGTCAACAAGCTCATCCCTGGGAACGGCGCGGCCTCGACCGCCGTGCTCCTGCTCCAGGTGAGCGCCCATCACCTGCCAACCCTGGGTGTCCCCACCAATCAGGTGGTCGCCGGGAACCCGCACGTTGTCCATGAAGATGGCGTGCTGGTCATGCCCGGGCAAAAGCGCCATCTCCTTTACCTCCAACCCCTCCGACGGCACAGGAATGATGAAGTACCCCAGGTTCCGATGCCTCGGAGCGTCCGCGTCAGTCATCATAGGACCGTAGAGGTAGTCCGGACCGGCAGGCTGCCATCCGGGACGCGGCCGACCGCTGATGAAGACGTTCTGACCTGTCAGCAGCCAGTCGTCGCCGTCGCGCACCGCACGGCTCTGGTAGTTAGCCAAGTCCGCGCCGCCCTTCGGCTCCGTCAGCTTCTGCCATGACGTCTTCTCGCCCTTCAGCAACGGCACCAGGAACTTCTGCCTCTGCTCCTCGGTGCCCCACACCAGCAGTGTGGCAAAGAGCAGCGACGACCCGCTCCAAGGTACCCGTGCATCCCGGAACTCCTCTCCGAGAATGGACTCATGGTCGCCGGACAGCCCGCCACCGCCGTACTCCGACGGGTAGGTGGGGAACAGCCATCCCATTGCGGCCATCTCAATATGCTTCTCTCGCCAGAAGCCCCACTGCTCCTCCGTGAAGTCCCGGCCATCATTGGGATCCTTCATCTCTTCAGGGACGTTCTTGGCTATCCAGTCCCTGACCTCCTGGCGGAACCTCTGCTGTTCCTCAGTGTATGCATATGCAAAATCCACAGCTATCCTCCTTCATCTCAATAATCCGACGCGGACCGAGACCCCCCTTTGGGGGCTTCAAGCCCGCGCCATAATAACCCATGTCAGGCACCGGGGCAAGGCCTTTGACGCCTGTCGACTTCGACCTTGCCCCAACCTTCAATCTTTCTAGCCCAGATGCTGTGTGGCCGTAGCAGCAGTCGGGTACGGCCTCTCCGGGGTCCGGCTAATGCCGATGCGTCTCGCCAGAATCACCCTGGCGATGTTGGTGCTGCCTGCCCCGTGGTTCTGCCCGGCCTTGCTCCGCTGGTTGACCTCCTGGGTCCCGTCGAAGGGCACCCCAGGCTCGTTCCTGTCAACCATGGCGTACATTCCCATGACGTCCCTGACCCGCTTGGTAATGCGCAGGCTGGAATCCCTGCCGTGGACGTTGGACAGGTTGCCCTGGTACTGCACCTCCATCCGGTTGGTGTACATCCAGTAGGTGCGCTGCAGCAGGAGGCTCTGCACGTGAGCGTCGATGACGTTGTCCATCGTCGTCTGCTGCATCACCGGGTCGCTGCCCAGGACGCATCCGTCGCGCTCGGTCTCGCGGGTGTAGGCCACCAGGTTGTCGACGACATCGTCCCTGGGGAATGCCCTGCCTCGACCGCCGTGCTCCTGCTCCAAACCGGTGTTGGCAACCTGCCACCCCTGGTGGTCGCCGCCGATGAGATGGTCGCCGGGAACGCGCACGTTATCCATGAAGATGGCGTGCTGGTCGTGGCCCACGAGCAACTCCATCTCCCTTACCTCCAGCCCCTCCGAAGGCATCGGGATCATGAAGTAACCCATGTTCCTGTGCCTCGGCGCGTCGTCGTCCGTGACCATCGGCCCAAAGAGGTAGTCGGGGCCTTCCGCGTCCCACTCGGGACGTGGCTTTCCGCTGATGAAGACGTTCTGACCGGTGAGCAGCCAGTCGTCACCATCCCGAACGGCGCGGCTGGTGTAGCTGGCCAGGTCTGCGCCGGACCGGGGCTCGGTGTATTTCTGCCACATGATCTTCTCACCCTTCAGTATGGGGGCGAGGAACTTCTCCTTCTGCTCGTCGGTGGTCCACACCAGGAGAGCCGGGAAGCCCGTCTGGTTATTCATAGCCCGCACCACCCTGGCCGTGGAGAACTCTTCATCCAGGATTGTCTCATGGTCCCCCGACAGCCCACCTCCTCCGTACGCCTTGGGGAAGGTGGGATACAGCCAGCCCTTGGCGGCCATATCCCGATGCTTCTCTCGCCAGAACAGGTAGTGCTCCTTGGAGAAGTCCCGGGCGTCTACAGGATCCTTCATCTCTTCAGGTATGTTCTCACCCAGCCAATCGCGCACTTCCTTCCGAAACTCCTCTTGCTCCGGTGTATACGGCAATGCCCAGTCCATATCGCGCTCCTTTCTCCGGCACGGCCCCTCTATTTCTTTAGCTCCTCCACCAGGGGCCTTCACTCCGTGCCTCATCAAGGCCCCCCTTGCCGCACAGCCTTGCCGTCCATACGAACAACACACAGTCAGGCCGCACGACCTTGCGGGTAATATAGGCCCTGTAGCTCTTCTTGTCAACATTGTGCTTACATTCACATACATACGACGAATTACGGCGTATACATGGTCTCAGGACACTATTTCCGCGCAAGCGGCCTGCAAGTGTACGGCGCCACAGAGGTCTTGGTCGACAAGCGCTCCTGCTGACACTGTCCTGTCCGCCGGAGCGCTTGCACTTCCAAGTTCGTTTCTCGGCTTAGCGCACCCTGACCTTGACACAATACTGGAGCAGTTGATTCATATGCCTCACATGGCATACTGATCATTGATACCCGCACCCAGTGCGCGTAAAATTGACGATGCAATAGCCGAAGGAGGATAAACATGACAGACCCGATCAACTTAGATGCCTACTGGGAACTTGAAATCGACTTCCAAAAACAGGTTGCGAAAGACTTGGAAACCATCAAGGCAGAAGTGGAAACAGTCTACTTCCCTATCGCGATTCCAGAAGAGCCCGTGGACTATGTCTTTGTTGCCATGGAGCCTTCCTTGGGAGGAAATACCCCCACCGAATTAAGAAAACGTATAAAGCATGGCGAAAGACTATTCAACACATCGGAAAACGACCCAACAACACTTCCCCTGTTCATTCAAGGAATAAAACGATTTCTTTGTGGTGATGGGCAGACATTCCTCGTCACCGACATTGCCAAAGGAGCGATGCTGCCCAGCGTCGCCAACATAAAGCGAAATGAGAGATATTTAGAATGGTATCCGCTCTTGCTCAGAGAAATTGAGATACTCGCCAAGTCAACAGCGCCCGTAATCGCTGTAGGCAACAAAATCGAGGCATTCCTCAAAGCCCAAGGGATGGACCGAGAGGTATACAAAGTCCCTCACTACTCAAGGGTGGCAGTCAGGCATTGGAAAGAGAAGGCCGAAGCCCACGGAGAACGCTATGAAACGTTCAAGCAAAATAATTTCGGCCCCGGCCTACCTTGGGATACCAACATACCCGAATCTCAAAAACAACTCTTGTTCAGCTACTACCTTGCTATTGAGGACATCCGGGCTAGTATCAATGCTGGTGAGTAGAAGTGTGTAAGGAGAAAGGTCACTGGCTAGGCGCGCGACGCCGCTCATCCTGAGCATGTCGAAGGAAATGAGCGGGGGAAGCTAGGCCCGAAATCTTCCCGCTCATATGGTTCGACGGGCTCACCATGAGCGGGAAGGGGAACGCCTCTCTATCAAGACCAGCACTGGACGCGCCCGCTTCATCGCCTGAATACCCAACCGGCCGTCCTCTTGCCAAACCCGCAACGCGCTCCTATCATAACAACCATTCATGGGATAAAGGATACCCCTCACAATCAGCCGATTTTGTCTGGAGGTGCACTATGGCGGACCAAGCGCTGACGGGAATCAAGGTCCTGGACCTGAGTCAGAACATCTCCGGTCCCTACTGCACCAAGCTCTTCGCCGACTACGGGGCCGAGGTTATCAAGATAGAGCCCCCTGAGGGCGATCCGTCTCGGCGCGCAGGCCCCTTCCTCAACGACGACCCTCACCCTGAGCGGAGCGGCCTCTTCATGCACCTGAACACCAACAAGCTGGGCATCACCCTCAACCTGGAGACCGCTACGGGCGCGGACCTGTTCAAGGAGCTTGTCAGAGACGCCCATGCGGTGGTTGAGAGCTTTCCGCCCGGTACAATGGCCTCCCTGGGGCTCTCCTACGAGGAACTGGAGGCCATAAACCCACGACTTGTGATGGTCTCCGTCACCCCGTTCGGCCAGACCGGTCCGTACAAGGACTTCGTCTTCACGGAGTTGACCGCGTGGGCTATGGGCAGTCGGATGAGCATTACGGGCCAGATGGGACGGGAGCCTCATCCCCTGGGAGGGAACGCGGCCCAGTACCTGGCGGGCACCCAGGCCGCGACTTCCGGCATGGGCGCGCTGATGGGAGCAGCCCTCCACGGCATCGGCCAGCATGTGGACGTCTCCATGCAGGAGACCCTGTTGGGCGCGGTCGACGGCAGGCTGCTCTTCACCGAGTACACCAAGGAGGTAGCAACTCGCGGCGACAACCCGGCCGCGGGGTTCCAGTTCTGCCAGGACGGGTACGTCCAGTTCCCTGCCAACTTCGTCCAGCCGCGTCAGTGGAACCGGGTGGTGAGGCTTCTCGATATGCCTGAGCTCATGGAAGACCCTCGCTTCGCTACGCCCGGCGACCGCGGGGTGCACAGGGACGACCTGGACGCCATAATCCTTCCCTGGCTGCTGGACCGGAGCAAGTACCAGATCGCCGAGGCCGCCCAGGCCGAAGGGGTCTTCGCCGCGCCGGTGCTGGACGTCGGCGAGGTGGTGGAGAGCGAGCACTTCGCCAGCCGGGGCTACTTCGTCGAGGTGGACCACCCGGAGACTGGCCCCGTCAGGTACGGAGGCGCTCCCTTCCAGATGAGAGAGACGCCGTGGGACATACGCCGTCCTCCTCCCCTGCTGGGCCAGCACAACGTAGAGATATACTGCCACCGCCTGGGTCGCACAAAAGAGGACCTGGTCAAGTACCGCCAGACCGGGGTTATCTAGGAGACCTCACCACCAAGGAGGGACCGGACATGACAAAGCTGCCACTTGAGGGCATTCGAATCCTCGACGCCACGGACGTTTGGGCCGGGCCGTACACCTGCACCCTGCTGGGAGACCTTGGCGCAGAGGTCATCAAGGTCGACAGCATACAGCGCTTCGGCAGCCGCGGCCAGCTCAACCCGCCGGACACCCGCCCGGACGGCACGCCGCCGGTCATGTGGGCTTACCCCGACGGTGTGCCGAGGACGCCGGGCACCCAGCCTTGGAACCGCGTCGCTCTCTACAACGGCATCAATCGCAACAAGCTGGGCATAACACTGAACCTGCGCGACCCACAGGGCAAGGACCTCTTCAAGCGACTTGCCGCCATCAGCGACGTGGTCATCGATAACTACGCTACCGGGGTCTTCGCCAGGCTTGGCCTGGGCTACGATGACCTGAAGGAGGTCAAGGAGGACATCATCGTGATCTCCATGCCCCTCTTTGGCAACTACGGGACCTACTCCCAATACAAGGGGCTGGGCAGCACGGCAGACCCCATCTCCGGCCACGCCACGCTGCGAGGCTACCTGGGCGAGGACCCCACTGGGCTTCAGGGCACCGTCCACTCCGACGCCGTCGCCTCCTCCACCGCGCCCTTCGCCGCAATGGCCGCCATCTTCTATCGCAACCGCACGGGCAAGGGCCAGTTCATCGACTTCGGCCAGTGCGAGGCCTACATGGGCCACCTGGGCGAGGTCTACCTGGACTATACGATGAACGGCCGCGTCCAGGGCACCCGCGGCAACAGGCACGAGTCCGCTGCGCCCCACGGCTGCTACCGGGCGAAGGGCGACGACTCGTGGGTGATCATCGCCGTCACCAACGACGAAGAGTGGGAGCGGTTCTGCGAGGTCATCGACAACCCGCCCTGGACTCAAGATCCGCGCTTCGCCACGTCCCTCGACCGCCACGGCAACCAGGACGCCCTGGACGAGCTCGTTGAGCAGTGGACCGTCCAGCACGACCACTACGAGATCATGCGCCTGCTTCAGTCGGTCAGGGTCCCGGTGGGGCCGGTCCTGGACCACGGCGAAGTGTATGACGACCCGCACATAAATGAAAGGGGCTTCTTCCAGGAGGTCACCCACCCGCAAGCCGGGACGCACCTCTACCCCGGCGTGGTGTGGAAGTTCTCCAAGACGCCTCTGAGCATCCGCATCCCCGCCAACTGCCTGGGCGAGCACAACGATCACGTCTTCGGGAACCTGCTGGGCCTCTCCGAGGACGAAATAGCGCAGCTGGAATCCGACCAGATCATCGGCAAGGAGTACCTACCAGGGTCTGACCAGTAAAGGTGGTAGGTATGGGTACATTCGTCGTACAGCTTGAGATTGGGGATCTTCGGGGAGAGAAGTTCGAGGACGTGGAGGCTCTGGTTGACACCGGCGCAACCACCACTGCGGTCCCGGCTTCCACCCTAAGGCGGCTCGGCATCGCACCTACCAGGCGCGAGACATTCGAGTATGCCAGTGGACAACAGGTTGAGCTGGACATGGCCGAAGCGAAGGCGCGGGTGGCCGGACGTGAAACCACCACCTGGGTCATCTTCGGCGAGGAAGGGACAACCGCCTTGCTGGGCGCTTACACGCTCGAAGGCGTCCTACTCGGCGTCGACCCTTACAGCCAGAAACTCATCCCCGTGCGGGGTCTGGTGAAGTAACTACCAGGGCGAGCACCACGAATACGTCTTCGGGAATCTGCTGGGCCTGTTCCAGGACGGATAGCGCAGCTGGAAGCCGACCAGACCGTTGGTAAGGAGTATTTGCCAGGGTCTGACCAGTGAGTGGGGGTTACTATAGTAGATTCCCGGTGAGCCTACAAATGTCCTACCAAGGGTGCAGAATTAGAGTGATTTTGAAGCCCTAAGCGGCTTCAGAATCTTTATATTCCTCGTATGCAGCCTCTCCTAGCGCGTCGAATTCTTCCTCGTCGTCATCGGGTTCCTCTACTAGCGGCTCGGTTTCTGGTGTGGCTGTGGCTTCTGATGGCATGGCAATGCCTGCTGAACTCAACGCAGCCCAGAATGTTTCTTGCCCTCCAGCAATCTGCCTGCCCATTGCATCGCCAATCAGGCTTAGCATTGCCCCACCGCGTTGAACAAAGCATTCCGCAAAGTTGTCTGACCACAATAACTCTGGATTCAGCCAATGAGCCTGCAATACACTGTCCAATTGATTGTTATCTCCCAATAACTTTGCCAAATAGAGGGACGGCGCCTTGCCTCCAATGATCTTGTTAGTATGAGAGTCGATTGGGGTCTTGTTGATGATTGAATTGTATAGACTCTCCGGAATCCGGGGCTCTGCCTCCGTCCCACACCATCTCTTGGGAAAGATATGGTGTATGTCGATGTTCTGGTCGTGTAAAGTAGCCAAAGTCAACAACTCTCCGGTTCGCCAGTCAGAGGCACCCCTCTTCATCTGGAGTGCGTACAGCCCCTTATATGCCGCACTTAGACGAGTACGCAAGCTGATAAGTCGAGATGGAGAGAAATTAGCTTCTCTTATCAGTGTGGGTACATTTCCGTTACGCACGTAATTGGCCATCTCTGGCAGATCTCGAGCGTATTGGGTTTCAACTCCGCTCCCGTACATCTCGCCGAACACGCCAGACCAGTACCAGTGTTCCAGCCGTGCCCGGGCATCTGCCGCCTCTAACTCTTTACCAAGTTCCACGTAAAGAGCAGCCACCGGTACAATCTGGGTGTTATAGGGAATATTTGCCTGTGTAAACACGAACTGGCTGTGCAAGAATTTGGCGGCTGACACGAAACCGCCTTCCACCTTGTCTGCCCATCCTTGATACTCACTGAGTGTCAGAGAAAGTATGTCGGACCTCTTGCAACCGATGCTTGGCAGTGGCTGCTGTGATGCCGCTTGCCTCTGTCGTTGCTGCGTAGCCAGCAGGGTTACAGCCTGCAAGAAGTTGGTTCCGTCTATTCCCTGTAGGACTCCAAATGTTGAATGCATGCGCTTGCGCCGAGCATCCCAGTCATCCCTCAGCCGGAAACCTTCAGATGCGAATGTGGCGGTCAACAGCTCGAAAACCTTTAGGGTAACTCCGCCAGTGTTTACTTTCTCAAAAACGGTGCACACCGCCTCTTTTGAGGTGTCCTTTTCCAAGTTAATGACCGGTAATTGATAGCTGGTAAAGTTCTTGAGTAAAGCGTTCTGAAACTTCATGAAGAATTCAAACGCGTTGCCATACGGATGCTCGCCGCTCCGTTCATTCCAATATTGGGCGTATTTATATCCCCATCCTGTATTGTCCATGACCTGCTCTGTCGGCATCATGTGCTGCTTGAATTCCAAGTCCGCAGATGAAAGATCGAGTTCTACATCCCTTCCAAAGTTCTTTCTTACAATCTTGCCTTCCGGAACGCTAATAAATGCTTCTTCCAAGTCGGCATTAGGATCTAAGGCCTTTTGCATGTCAATGTAGTACCACCGCTTGATCACCTTACTACCACCAGGCCTGTCCTTAGATTCAACCGGCCCTTCATACCGCAATGCTTGGTACAGAGACGTCAGGCGTTGCTGACCGTCGAGTAAGTAGTGATCCTGCTTAACATTACCACCGAGAGTCACACCTTCTATCGGCCGGTTCTGAAACTGAACGTCTCCGTCGGCGGACAGAGTCATTATGGCCCCAACTGGAAACGCCCGGGATACGCTAACTAAGAGGTCCTTGATTCGCTCGTCATCCCAAACCCAGCCCCGTTGAAAGTCGGGCAGCTGGATTTTACCATTCTGTATTCTATCGAGCAGGTCATTCAGGCTTATCGGATTGGTAGTAATCATTCACATACTCCTTGCAGGTGTACTCTACCCAATTATAACTCAGGCTCTCAAGCAAGTGTCGATAGCATTTGCCTTAGGCACTATTCAGCCCGCGATGATAAGCCTTTAAAATGTGCTCCTGCCTTGAATACACTCAGTAAACACTATTATAGTGTACACTATATCCGTGTTACGACCCCAATGAGATGACGCTATGAAGAACATAACCTTAAGCGCGGACGGAGACCTGATTGAGGCTGCGCGCCGACGCGCCTCTGAAGAGGGAACGACCCTGAACGCCCAGTTTAGGTTGTGGCTATCGGACTATGTTGGGCGCGGCAGGCAAGCAGACGTCGCTTTAGAGGCTATCCACGCGTTGCGCGGCTCAATAGCAACCGGTGGACGCAAGTTCACGCGGGACGAGATGAATGAGCGCTGAATATTCAATTGACTCGACGGCGAGTGTATATGTATATAAAGAGGGTGAGTGGTACGTAGCCCAGGCGCTGGAAGTTGACGTAGCCAGCCAGGGTGAAACAGTCGATGATGCGCTTGCCAATCTGCGGGAGGCGGTGGAGCTTCACTTTGAGCCGCCCCTTCCCACGTCTGCTCCCGAGCTCCGCCGAATAGAGGTGGAGGTCACTGCCGATTAGGTCCCTTCCCTTTTCAGTATCCCTTCACATTTTCTTTGCATCTAGGCCATACACTTTACTCGCCGCCGAAATCCGAATTTCCGTATTGCTCATAGGTATGGATAACGCGTATAATTCACCAATACGTTTCAGCCGGGGCCTACAGCCCCCAAGAAAGCAGCAATGCAAGGCACAACCGAATCTACAATGATTGAGGTGAACAACCTCACCAAGTACTACGGCGACTTTCCCGCCATAGAAGGCATCAGCTTCACAGTAAACAAGGGCGAGGTCCTGGGCCTACTGGGGCCCAACGCCGCCGGCAAGACCACCACCATGCGCATACTCACCGGCTTCATTCCGCCCACCTCCGGGTCTGCCAAGGTGGCCGGCTTCGACGTTGTGGGAGACTCACTGGAAGCCCGCAAGCGCATCGGATACCTCCCGGAAACGGTGCCTCTGTACACCGAGATGACGGTGGAGGACTACCTGGACTTCATGGGAAACATACGAGGCATGGACAAGGGTTGGCGGCGACGGCGCATCGCAGAGGTTATAGAGATTACGCGGCTGGGCGAGTACCAGTCCTCCCTCATAGGCAAGCTGTCCAAGGGATTCCGCCAGCGCGTAGGCATAGCCCAGGCCGTTCTCCACGAGCCGGACGTGCTCATAATGGACGAACCTACCATCGGCATCGACCCCATTCAGGTGGTGGAGACCCGCAGTCTCATCAAGGGTTTCGGGGGCGAACACACCGTTATACTCAGCACCCACATCCTGCCGGAAGTCAGCATGGTCTGCGACAGGGTGATCATCATCCACGAAGGTCGGGTGGTTGCCATCGACAGGCCGGATAACCTGTCCGAGCGCCTCAGGGGAACAGAGCGCATTGAAGTGGACATACGCGGTCCCGCCGCCCAGGTTATGACGACCCTGCGCAACGTCTCGGGAGTGCGGGAGGTGACGCGGACCGGTGAAGGGGATGTGGCAAGCTACTATATTGAGTCCAACAGCGGCGCCGAAGTCGGGGAGGAGATCGCCGGCCTGGTAATCAAACAGGGATGGGGGCTGCTGAGATTGCAGCCCATACAGATGAGCCTGGAAGAGATCTTCCTGCGCCTTACAGACTCGGAGTCAAACTAGAATGAAGAACACCCTCACAATAGCCTGGAAAGAGACCAGAACCTACTTTGCATCCCCAATGGCCTACATAATCATGGCCGTATACGCCGGCCTGGCCTCCTACTACTTCGTGACCAGCATCAGCGGTATCCTGCCGGAGGCGACCGTCAGGGGATACCTGATCCCAAGCACCCTGATATTCGCCCTGCTGTCCCCGGTCATCACCATGCGGCTGTTGGCGGAGGAGCAGAAGCTGGGCACTTTGGAGCTACTAATGACCGCTCCAATCCGCGACTACGAAATAGTCTTGGGCAAGTTCCTGGCCGCCCTGGCAAGCCTGGTGTCCATGCTGATACCAACCGCTTACCTGGTCTTCCTCCTGTTCTTATTCGGGACGCCGGACACCGGCCCCATCCTGAGCGGCTACCTCGGCATTGTTCTCTTTGGAATGGCCACGCTGTCAGTGGGATTGTTCGCCTCCTCCCTCTCCGCAAACCAGATACTGTCTGCTGTGGTGGCCATGGGCATCCTCCTTATCCTGTCGGTGATCGACCTGGCCTCCTCCTACGTCAGCGGCATCTTTGCGGAATTGGTGCTCCAGATATCTTTGACCAATCACTTCCAGGATTTCTCCAGAGGCGTGATAGATACCCACGACCTGGTCTTCTACCTCATCTTTACCGCCTTCCTGCTGTTCCTAACCGTGCGCTCCCTGGAATCCCGGAGGTGGAGATAGTATGCAGGGGGATCGCAGAAGGGGACAGCAGCGCACAAGCGAAGAGCCGCGGGCCAGCCTTACTGAAGGGCTGAAGGCGCGTCTCACACCCGGGAGCATAGCCACTACCCTGGTCGATGCAGCGCTCACCCTCTCCCTCGCGGGAGTGGTGGTGCTGGTGGGTGGTCTGGTCGTATGGCTCACGGTGCCCGAGCTACGCACACCCGGCCTTGTCCTTATAGCCATCGCCCTTGTGCTTTTGGCCATACCCATTGTAACCCACCTGCGCACTGTGAGAGACGCTCTCACGGCGCGCAGCGGCCGGTACGCGGCCAACACGATAGTGATGGTGGCAGCCTTCCTGCTCATCCTGGCGCTGCTGGGATTCATATCCTACTCCAACTCCTCCCGGATTGACGTGACGGCCACCCGCCAGTTCACCCTGGCGCCCCAGACCGAGAAGATACTTGACGAGATGAACCAGAGGGTGAATGCCCGGGTCTACACGACCCCGGACGACGCCAGGCAGGTGCGTATCAGACGCCAGGCCGAAGACTACCTGTACGAGTTCAGCCGACGCAGCAGGGACTTCAACTACGAATTCATAGACCCGGACCTGACGCCGGCCAAGGCGCGGCAGGACGGCATCAGTGAGTACCCCACCATCGTCTTTGAGGCTGAGGAGTCCCAGCTTAACCCTTACCTCCTGACGCCCTTCTTCTTTGGGGAGGAGTTCGTGCTGTCTGAGCAGGACCTGGTAAGCGCCATCCTCATCTCCACAGGTGAGCAGCAGAAGGTGGTGTACTTTACCACCGGGCACAATGAGCGGAACTCCGCCGACTCGGAAGAGGACAGCGGCGGTTACGGCTTCGCGCGCAGCGGGCTGCTGGGGGACAACTACGCTGTACGGACTCTCAACCTGAAGCAGGTGGGGGCCATCCCCGCGGACTCCGCAGTCCTGATAGTCGCAGGGCCAACCGGCAGCTTCCTGGTGGACGAGCGGGACAAGATAGAGGCGTACCTGAGAAACGGCGGAAGAGCCATGTTCCTCCTGGACGACGCCATCAACCCGCAGCTGAACAAGATCCTGAACAACTGGGGCGTGAACCTGCCCCCTGGCACCATAGTAGACGTGGGCAGCTCCGTAACTACCGACCCCAGAAGCCCAATAATACGTCGCTCTGACTACAATCAAGAAAGCCCCATAACCAAGCCCCTGGACGACACCTTCTTCACCCACGCCACGGGCATACTGGACGTTATAGAGAGGGCTCCCCAGAACCTGCCTCCCAACCCGGACGAGCTGAACATCACCCTCACTCCCCTGGCCTCTTCTTCCCTGTTCAGCTGCATCACCACGGACCCGGACTCCTCCAGTTGCGCCCTGGAAGGCGACCTCCCCGGCCCGCACTTCATTGCTATGGTCATAGAGGCACTCGCGCCCATTGGGGAAGCGCCGGTTCGGCCGGAGCCGGGAGAGGAGATAAAGCGGACTTCCATAATAGTCTTCGGGGACTCGGATTTCGCATCCAACCAGTTCTACTTTGCCCTAAGCAACAGCGACCTGTTCCTGAACTCGGTGGGCTGGCTGGCCGAGAAGTACGACCTCATCTCCATAAGATCGAAACCCATAGCCTTCCGCCAACTTGTCATAGATCAAAGGGAGTTCGACTTCATCCGATACTCCAGCTGGTTCCTATTGCCCGCCGGCATTGTACTGCTGGCAGGCATTTCCTGGTGGCGAAGGCGATAAACTGACACCGTGAGTATCCGCACATCCACAATTCTGGTCATTGCCCTGGTAATGGTGGCTGGCTACGTCCTGTTCGTACAGGTCGGGCAGCAGCCGGAGCCTGAGGATGAACCGCCCTGGTTCTACAACGTGGACATTAACGATATGACGCGCATTTCCATCACCGAGCAGGGAGAGCAGGCTGTCTTTTTCCTGGATGACGACAACCGCTGGCGCTTGGACTCCCTGGACGGCCTGCCCGTGGGCCTGGACCGTTGGGGAGGCGTAACGCTTCTCCTGAGCGGCCCCAAGACCCGGCGCGAGTTGGTGGACGCCCAACCCACCGACCTTGAGCAGTACGGCCTGGCCTCTCCGTCTTCCAGGATCGACATTGACCTGAAGGACGGTCGCGCCATTAACGTTCTTATGGGATTCCCTACTCCGGATCAGGTTGGCTTCTACGGCCAGGTGGAGGGATTCCCCCAAGTGTACACTATTGTAAAGAGCTGGAAGGACGTCCACACGCGTCTGATATATGAACCCCCGTACCCGGAGTGGTACTACAAAATCAACACCTCCTTGCTCCAGGAAGTTGAGCTTGAGACGCCGGACGGGAAGGCGGAACTCAGCATTGGCGAAGAGGGCTGGCATCTAAACGATGAGGAGATGACTCCAATCGACCTGGAGCTGGCCGATGAGCTCCTGGCATCCCTGGAGCAGCCATCCCAGTCCCTGGCGGCATACGGACCCGTCGACCTTGCAGAGTACGGTCTTGACGAACCCTCCCTCACGCTGCTGCTTCGCACCATCGAGGTCAGCCAGGAGGGCGTGAGGTTCATATCCACAACCATCCTGCGCTTCGGGGACGCCGCGGAGGACGGCTCCGCCTACTACGGCCAGGCAGAGCGGGAGGAGATCATCCAAGATATTTTCTCCGTCAACGCCGACTGGATTAACAGAATTCAGGCCGTAGTCGCCCAACTTCCACTTTCCGATACCGCCGCCCAGGGAGGCTGAGGCCGGCCGTGAAGGCAGATATCATTGCCATTGGCACCGAGCTTCTCATGGGGGAGCTGGTGGACACCAACTCAGCATACATGGCGGCCCAACTTCCGGCTATGGGAATCGAGTTGCAGGGAATCAGCGCCGCCAAAGACGACCTGGACCTGCTGGTGGACGCCTTCCGGCACGCGCAGCAGCGCTCCGACCTCATTCTGACCACCGGCGGCCTCGGCCCCACTGATGACGACCTCACTCGTGAGGCCATAGCACAGCTTCTTGGCGAGACCCTCTACACAGACCCCAAGGCCCTGGCACACCTGGAGGAGACCTTCCGTCAGAGGGGCACGGCTATGGTCACGGCCAACGTCAAGCAGGCCAACCTCATCCCATCCGGGCAGACCGTCCACAACGCTTCGGGCACCGCCCCAGGATGGTGGGTGGAGAATGGCGGGAAGATAATCGTGGCGATGCCCGGCCCGCCCTTCGAGCTTCATCGCATGTGGGAGGAGGAGGTACAGCCTCGGCTCAGGCTCCTCGCAACCGGGCCGGTCATAAAGACCCGCTCCCTGAAGACCTTCGGCCTGGGAGAGTCTGCCATCAACGAGATGATCGCTCCCCTGTTCCACCTCCCGGACGCCGAACTGGGTATGTACGCCCAGTGGCAGGGCGTTCAGGTCAGGGTGCGGGTCAGGGCGCATAGTGACGAAGAGGCCGAGAGGCTGATACACCCCGTAGAGCAAGAACTTCGTCGCCGCCTGGGTGACAACATCTGGGGCGTCGACGACCAGGTAATGGAGGAGCAGGTGGGAGAGGAGCTAAGGAGACAGGGCCTTACCCTGGCGACTATGGAGTCGTGCACAGGCGGTTTCCTGGCCCACACCATTACCCAGGTTCCCGGCAGCTCCGACTATTTCTTGGGCGGCATAGTGGCCTACACTAACGAAGTCAAAACAGCTTGGGGGGTCGATCCGGCCCTGATACGGGAGCATGGCGCAGTCAGCCCACAGGTGGCCGAGGATATGGCGCGGGCCTGTCGGGAGCGTATGGGGGCAGACTTGGGGATAGGCATCACCGGCGTTGCAGGCCCCGATGAGCTTGAGGGACAGCCGATTGGCACGGTGCACATAGGGCTGGCGTCCAAAGACGTTGTCCTGTCCCACAGCCGCCGTTACCCGCCTCAGCGACCGCTGGTCAAGCAGAGAGCCGCTGTGCAAGCGCTGATGGAACTGTGGAACCTTCTCCGGCAGACGGGCGGGTAGTGGCTCGCCTATATAGCCTGGCCTTATTTGGCAGAGACCTGCGAGAAACCAAGTTTCCGGCCACAAAAAAGTCTCTTCCCCCTTTGAGGGGGAAGAGACTTCATTAGTCAAAGGTCTCTACGATAAGCTGAGTCGCGCCTGGCGAACCATTTGAGCGGGTATACCGCCAGCTTATATCGTCAGGCTGCGGTACAGCGCGGGAAGACGCTTGGGCAGAGCGTGAATGTCAGCCAGCACTTCATAGCCCATGTCCTGGCACATCGCCCTCAGGTAGTCGTGGCCTTCCTTGTCCACCGTCAGGCAGAAGGGGATGATGCCCTTCTGTCGGGCCTCCGTCAAGGCCACCCGGGTGTCGTGGATGGCGTACTCCTTCTCCACGCCCTCACGGCTGTACCCCCGGTCCTGGGGTCTGCCGTCGCTGATGAGGAAGAAGAACTTGGTGCGCGCTTCCTGCTTCTCCAGTTTGGTTATGGTGTGGCGAATGGCCGGCCCCATGCGGGTGGCCTGCAAGGGCGAGACCTTGTCTATTCTGCGCTTGACCTTATCGGACAGAGCCTCGTTGATGTCCTTGATGACAAAGAAGTCCACGTTCTCGCGGCCGTAGCCGGAGAAGCCGTAGATCCCGTAGGTGTCGCCGATGGTCTCAAGGGCGTGGATGAGAAGGACAACGCTCTCCTTCTCCAGGTCCACAATGCGCTTGTAGCTCCGGCGCACCCCTTCGCCGCGGCGGCTGCGCAGCCAGAACATGTACTCCAGCGGATCGTCCGGCGCGTCCCACTCGTCCGCCAGCCTTCGAGACTCGTCTATTGCCTCGGCGGTGGATGCGCTCATATCCAGAAGGAAGGCCACCGCCACATCCCTCACCACCTTGTTGCGGCGCGTGTACACTTTCTCGGATGGTGAGGTGCCGGACTTCTTGTCCACCATAGCCTCGATCACGGCGTCCAGCTCGAACTCGTCCCCGTCCTGCTGCCGCTTCATCTTCTGGAAGCCCTGGGGCACCACCATCTCGAACTGGCGCTTTATCTGCGAGGCGAGCAGTGAATAACCTTCCAGGGTGGTGTTGTAGAAGGACCCGTCGCCCTCAGTCATCTCCTTCTCTCGCAGGAGGCACCAGCGCGGGCGGTAGTCGGACATCCGGTAGTCCCACTCGTCATAGAGGAAAGACAGAGGCTCCTTGACCTCCAGGGGTCCGCCTCGCTCCTCCTCGTCGAAGACCGGGTCGTACGGGAAGTTGATCTGTTTAACTGCTCCTTCGGGAGATCCCTTGGAGCCAATCTCCACAACCATGTCGGGGCCGAACATACCGCCCTGCTGTATGTCTCCCGACTCGGCCATAATGGACTGCTGATTGAGGTCCGCCAGAAGCTGCTCCATTTCCTCTGGGGTCATGGACTCGCCCTTGGCGCCCCTCTCCTTCTGGGCGTCTTTTATCAGAGATATGAGCTGCATCAACTCCGGCTTGAAGTCTCCGCGATAGTCCACCTGGGGAGGAGACTGGTACGATTGGCCCTCGGCGTCGGGGTCGGGAGGTTGCAACTCCATGAGCCTCTTCATGATCTCATCCATCTTGTCGTCGCCCCACTCCGTCTCCGACTCCGACTCTGATTCCGACTCGTCATCCTGGAAATCATTGGTGTTCAGAACGTCCCAGTCGCCCTCGTTTATCTCCTCGTTGGGGATCTGGGAGATGAGATCGTACAAACGAATTGTGGCCTCGGCGCTGTCCTCCACCGACGCCCTCGTCTGGGACAAGGGCTGCACAATCTCCCAGAGCACCTTCGCCCACTCCGAATACCGTTCCGGCACGGCAAGGTCGTCTCCTTGCTGGAGGCTAAAGCGTATGAGCAGCTCCACCATGGACTCCCGGGCGCGCATCTCCTCTACGGCAGGCCGCTCCGACAGGGAGTGGTCCTGCACCCTCTTGTAGGCTTGGCGTATGCCCCGGTACTCGGACAGGACACGGTGGTCAAGCCGGCAGTCCTCCACTGCGGTGAAGATGTCCCTGGCCAATACGCCGTCCTCGAACAGGGAGAAGAAGCGATGCAGGTCCGGCAGCTCCAAGGCTTGCAGGTCGCCATCGCCGTTGCCTTCCCAGGTCACGGCCGTATCGCCAGCCTCCTCCAGCAGCCTCGACTTCTGGTCCGAGAAAACTGCTGCCGGCTGGTCAAAGGAGAAGCCGAAGCTCTCGAACTCAAGGTGGGAAACCTGGTGCGTGGCCACCACCTTGTACCAGTCGAAGTTTTCGTCCTTGTTGCCGAAACGTTCTGATATGTTCGGAAGGTATACGGTAGCGCCCTCCGACATCATCTTCTCCAGCGCTACCCACCCCCTGTTTTGCGCAGCTTCACCGGAGGGTACGGCTATCTCCACGTCCACAGCCGACAGGGCGCGGCAGTACATGCGGATTACCTCTTTGACGCGGCCCAACTCTACACCCATGGAGAGCTTCTCCAGCACCTCCTCAGAGCGAGCGGACTCGCCCCTGAAGAAGGCCGCGCCTCCTTCGGAGTTCTCAGTCAGGATACCCACGCCTGCATCGTACCAAGCTTCCAGCTGGTTGACGCTGATGTGCTGGAGGACGTGGGGTACGCCCTTCACGAAGTCCGGCACAATCCCGGCGTCCAGCTTGACCAGGCCCTCAGCCAGGTTCAGGACGTGTACGTGCACAAAACCCTCTATCCGGCCCAAGGCAACGGAACCCTCTTGCAGGAATACCGGGATGTCGACGTCGCTTCCATCGGCTATCTGGCCTGCCAGAGCGAGGAACCGGGCGCGTTCCACCCTTTCAATCCTGGCCAGCGCCTCTCTAACCACCTGAAGGGTTCCCGTGGCCTGCTGCCAGTCCCCTCTAACCAGGGTGGAGATGAGGGACAGGCAGGACCTGGTGTCTTCCCTCAGCGAGGGCAGGACCTCTCTGGATAGAGTGAGAAAGTTGATAGCCTCGTCTGCGGACTTCTCTGCGACAGCCTCCACCAGAAGCACCAGATGCTGGAACTCGCTGAAGGAGAGGACGCTCAGCAAATCGCCGCTGGACTCAAAGAAACGGGCGCATAGTGTGGCGGAACGCCTTCCGCCGCCGTAGAGTTTCCTGCCTATCTGAGCCCACTCGGGAACGTCCCAGGGCTTGAGAGATTTCACCACTTCCGGGCCAACCCTGAAGTACGTCCCTGCAATCACCGGGGAATCCTCTGACAGCGCACCGCCCCAATAGACCCACTGCTGGAAGTGATTGAACGGAAGGACGCGCACCATTTCAGGGCTCACCCTGAAGTACTCCTTGGCCGCCTCCCAGGAGCGCCCTGCCCTTCGGGCTATCGCAAGGCCGGAATCGGCCCAGGACCTGAACTCCTCCTCACTGGCAAGGGTACTCGCAACAGAGTCCCTAGCCTCTCTGAAGGCCGATGTCAACTCGCTGGGAAAGGACTGGATCTCTTCTTCATACGTTGGAAAAGTCACAATTCACCTACCGCAAACCCAGGGCTACAAGCCCCAGAAATTGGGTCAAAATCCTGGCCGTGGCGCCCCATACCAGGTGCTCTTCATAGGCATAAGAGTAATCGATGCTCAGGCCACCGTCGCGGATGCTCGCCTGCTCACGCCGGTTGGCCGGGTCCAGAAGTTCCGCCAGCGGAATTTCCAGTATCTCAGCCACCTCGATATTGCTCTCGGAGAAGGGGTAGGACGGCGGTATGGTTCCGACAAAGGGAGTAATGGCAAAGCCGCTCCTGGTGGACACCTGGTCCAGCTGGCAAACCACCTCCACATCCTCCCGCTTAATCCCCATTTCCTCTTCGGTTTCCCTCAGAGCAGTGTCAAGAATGGTTACGTCCTCCGGGTCCCGAGCGCCTCCGGGGAAGGATATCTCCCCCTTGTGGTGCTCCACGCGGTCCGTGCGCTTGTTCAGCAGCACGCGAATCTCCCCATGCTTTGTATAAAGCAGGAGCATCACGCCCGCGGAGGTCAAGCCGTGATCGTCGGCAGAGTACGCTGTGCCGGCTTGGCTCAGGGAATCCCTTATGGAATCTATAGCCAGTTCTAGCTTGTTGATAACGCTCTCCTGGACTGACGGCTCTCGGTTAGACCTGTCTACTCGAATATGGAGTTGACCACCTCATCCACGCTGCGCTGCACCTGTTGATCGTCGGTAAGGGCCCAGGTTACCGCCACCTGGCACGCACGCCTGGGGGCGATGCCGCGGGCTATCAGCTTCCCCGCGTATATCAGCAGCCTGGTGCCTACGCCTTCCTGAAGGCCGTGGTCCTTCAGGTTGCGCGCCTTCTCTGCCAGCTTGGCCAGGGCAACGGACATCTCCTCCGACACCCCGCTCTCGTGCTGGACGATCTTGGCCTCAAGATCCGCCGGGGGGTGGGTCAACTCCAAGGCCATGAAACGCTGTCGAGTGCTGTGCTTCAGGTCCTTGAGAGCGCTCTGGTAGCCGGGGTTGTAGGACACGACCAACTGGAACCCGTCGTGCGCCTCCAGGATCTCTCCGCGCTTGTCTATGGGAAGAATTCTGCGGTGGTCGGTTAGGGGATGGATGAGCACCGTCGTGTCCTTCCGGGCCTCAACAATCTCATCCAGGTAGCATATCGCCCCTGCCTTCACCGCGCGGGCCAGCGGCCCGTCGACCCATCGCGTCTCATCTCCCTCAAGGAGATATCGACCCACAAGGTCGCTGGCTGTGAGGTCCTCGTGGCAGGCGATGGTCATCAGGGGTATGCTCTTCTGCTCCTCCTGGGCACTCCCGTCTTTGTTCGGTGTTAACTTGGTGATGGGACGCCCCAGCCGATACGACATATACTCCACGAATCGGGTCTTGCCTGTACCTGTAGGGCCTTTGAGCAATACCGGCAGGTTCTGGCTGTACGCCACCTCGAAGAGCTCTACCTCATCGCCCACCGGCAGGTAAAAGGGCTCTTCTTTTATTATGTATTCCTCAGCAAGATAGGACGTGTAATTCTCGTGTTCAGCCATTTTGCCCCCCAACCAGGCCTTTACTGACCAGTCGATTTTCCCACAGTTCCTTTACTTTGTTCCTAAGGTCTTCGATGTCACCGTCGTTATCCACAACGGCATGGGCGTGCTTCACGCGCTCCTCAGTCGACATCTGGGAATCTATGCGAGAGCGTATCTGCTCCTCCGAGAGGTTGTTGCGAGCCTGCACCCTCTGAATGACCTGCTCTACCGGCGCAGCGGTCACCCACACCTCGTCGCTCAGGTCAGTCCATCCCGCCTCAATCATAATGGCCGCGTCCATGACCACCACCTGGGCGCCGGCTTCCTGATTCTCCTTGATGCCGTCGGCCAGCATCTGCTTGATCCGGGGCCATGCTATGCCGTTCAGCTTCTCCATAGCCTCCGGATTCCCGAACACCTTTCCGCCCAGCGCGCGCCGGTCTATCTCCCCGTCTTCTCCCACAACATCCTCGCCAAACGTGACCACCACCTCACGGAATCCGTCCGAATTGGGAAGATATACCGCGTGACCCATTCTATCCGCCTCCAGGACAACAGCTCCCAACTCTCCCAAAATACGGGCCACCTCGCTTTTCCCTGTGCCAATTCCGCCTGCTAGCCCAATTACTACCATAGTTCCCCCATTCATATCGCGTAAGCGCGTAAGGAGGATTGTATAATACAACCCCTGGTCGGTCAAGGAAATCCGGGGCGGCGGTCAGGGTCTTTCGATTATGGTAAGAAGAGTGATAGAGTTGGAGTATGAATGCGGAGGGACTGGGAGAGAGCCTACTCAGAGTTCTGGAGGAGGTGCCTGATCCCCGGTCCAGGCATGGTCGTCGCCATGCGCTGAGTGCAATCTTGGCGTTATCGGTGTGTGCAATAGCAAGTGGCGCCCGTAGTCTATATGCCATAGCCCAATGGGGAAGGATGCAAGACCCGGCTACACTGAAGGAGTTGGGGTTCACCAGAGAGCGGACCCCTGCGATATCCACGTTGCATAAGGTGTTCAGGAGTATAGACGTGGATGCGTTCGAGAGTGTGCTTGGGGAATGGGTTGAATCTCAGTTGGGAACAGGAGAGGAGGCAATAGCAATAGATGGCAAGGCGCTTAGGGGGATACACGGGGACGAGGTGCCTGGAGTCCGCCTTGTGGCTGCCTATAGCCATCGCATGGGCGTGGTGGTGAGTCAAAAAGGGGGGTGACGGCTGAGAAGCATCAGTCGGAGTTGGCTATGGCAAGCTCGCTGTTGGAGAGAATGATCGTAACAGACAGGGTAGTGACCGGGGATGCGCTGTACTGCCAGAGACAGCTGTGTGAACAGGTGGTTGGTGGAGGTGGCGACTATCTGTTGATAGTCAAGAGCAACCAGAAGAGACTGTACGAGGACATAGAGTTGTGCTTCGATAGGCCTGTGGTTGGTGAGACGTATGGATATGCCGAGACCGAGGACAGTCATGGAGAGCGTCGAGAGTATCGCAGGTTGTGGGCTACAGACACACTGAAGACCTATCTGGAGTGGCCCGGACACGGGCAGGTGATGAAGGTTGAGAGTTGGCGCAGCATCAAAGGCAAGACCACTCGACAGGTGCGCTACGCTATCACCAGCCTTGGGACTCACACACCGGCTGATAGACTGCTCCAACTGGTACGCGGCCATTGGCGCATTGAGAA
Source organism: Dehalococcoidia bacterium (assembly GCA_965261605.1). Lineage (GTDB taxonomy): Bacteria > Chloroflexota > Dehalococcoidia > Lucifugimonadales > UBA2985 > DAOUJW01. Next base: position 907,869 of record OZ253466.1, read on the forward strand.
TGGTCTGCACTATGTGAGGGACGTGACTATGGGGGAGGATGCTTCCCAAGTGCGCACCGGCTCAGCGCCACAGATGATGGCAGCCCTGAGAAACGTGGCGCTGAATATCCTCCGACTGAGCGGAGCTACCAACATCGCAGCAGCCATAAGGAACGTCGCTTGGCAGCCCAACGGCGCTCTCAGATTGCTAGGCCTACTACCATGACAATAATCGAAAGACCCTGGGGCGGCGGTATCCGATTTGAGCAGTCCAGACTGTCCCGTAACCGATTCAGCGTCGCTTCCAATATACCCCGAATATGGGACCGGAGCAGCTTGCCCAACTGATCAAAGACCACTTCGACGGCCTTGCCCCGCGCTATGGGCTGGAAGGACCTCCCATGTCCGTTGAGCGCGTGTCTCATGCCGGAAGCATTCAGAGACGCTCCTTCACCATCTCCGATGGAGAAATCAAATATCACCTGAAGCTGGCCTACTCCCCAGACCACGTTGACAAGCTGCGCAAGTGGTACGGCCTGAATCAGGCGCTTCATGAGCGATACCGGGCACCCCTGATAGCGGACTGGATTGACGTACCGGACACGGGTTTCAGCGGCCTCCTGTGTGAACACGTCGCCGGCCGGCCCGCCGACCTTGGCGCATCGCCCCGCCTGACGCGGGAGATAGTCAACCTGGCTTCCCGGTTACATGTGGACGAAGAGATGCGCGCCAGGCTCCTGCCTCTTGCCCCTGAGGGCACGTGCGGAGACTACTTCAACAGCGTGTGGATACGGAGGTTCAAAGAGGACCTGGCAATCATTGAGGCGCAACCTCCGGGATTTGTGCCAAGCGAAACCCTTCAGTGGATGAGGGGGGAGACCCTTGAAATTGGGCGTACGGTGGCCGGCATGGAGGCATTCTCGCACCGGGCGGTGTCCCCCGTGCACGGCGACCTATGGAACGACAACATCCTGGTCGCGGACGACGGCCGGTGGCGCATTGTCGACTGGGACGACATTGCTCTGGGAGACCCCGCCCTGGAGTTCGCCGTCCTCCTGGAACCAATCTTTGATCAACATCAGGAAGCTTCCCTCGCGGATCTGCTGCCATACCGTCCTGACGTCGGCTTCAACCAACGCCTGGAAGTGTGCCTGCGGGCCCAGCGCCTGTACCGCGCCATTGAGTCCCTGGCCAACTACATTGAGGCGGACGCGCTGGGGCATAGGGCCGACCGAGTTAGAGAGGAGAATGAGACGCTTCACCGTGTGGCGCTGCGCTCTTACAAGCGAAGGTACGGGGCCGGGTAAGTCCACATCCCTTCCTACCATTCCTGCCTCCGAGCAGGAATCCATGGAGGCGTGGGATCCCTCTGCACGGGCATACAACTTGCTCACGTCCGTTTCTTAGTCGTAGGGGCGGTTCGCGAACCGCCCCTACATCGTCTCCTCACTCTGCTCGGAAACCAAGGCGGCCCACTTACTGCCGTTCTCATCGGTAGCCTAACCCCAGGGAAGCGCATATAATGCACCCATCAACTGAGGCTGAGAGAACATGCCCAACAGACTTATCAACGAGACAAGCCCCTACCTGGTGCAGCACGCCAACAACCCCGTGGACTGGTATCCCTGGGGAGAGGAGGCCCTGCAGAAGGCCCGCGAGGAGGACAAGCCCATCTTCCTCAGCATCGGCTACTCGGCGTGCCACTGGTGCCACGTTATGGAGCGGGAGTCCTTCGAGAACGACCAAATCGCCCTCATAATGAACGAGCACTTCGTAAACATAAAGGTGGACAGGGAGGAGCGACCGGACCTGGACTCCATCTACATGGGGGCAGTACAGGCCATGACCGGCCGTGGGGGATGGCCCATGTCGATGTTCCTGACACCCACCGGCGAGCCTTTCTACGGAGGCACCTACTTCCCGCCGGAGGACCGCCACGGGATGCCCGGCTTCCCCAGAGTCCTTATGGCGCTCGCCGAGACGTACCGGAACCGGCGCGCCGACATCGCACGGTCGGCTGAAGAGATAACAACCGCTATGCAGAGGTCGGCCGGCTCGGCTCAAGGCATGGAACCGCTGACCAGGGACGTGCTCGCCTCCGCCTATAACGGCCTCAGTGACAAGTTCGATGCAGAGTACGGGGGATTCGGAACGGCGCCCAAGTTCCCTCAGCCTATGGTCCTGGAGTTCCTCCTCAGATACCATCTCCTCAGCGAGCAGCCGCAGGCGCTGAGCATGGTGAATGTCACTCTGGAGCGCATGGCACGGGGAGGCATCTACGACCAGCTTGGAGGAGGGTTCCATCGCTACTCCACGGACCCCTTCTGGCTGGTGCCCCACTTTGAGAAGATGTTATACGACAACGCCCTTCTCAGCCGGCTGTACCTTCACGCGTACCAGGCTACCGGCAATCCCTTCTACAGAGACATCGCCCAGGAGACCCTGGACTACGTGCTGAGGGAGATGACCCACTCGAAGGGAGGCTTCTACTCGTCCCAGGACGCCGACAGCGAGTGCGAGGAGGGTATATTCTTTGTCTGGACGCCGCACGAGATGGAGAAGAGACTGGGACCCCGAGACGCAGCCATCCTTCAAGGGTACTTTGGCGTCACATACGAGGGCAACTTCGAGGGTCAGAACATTCTGCACACGCCTCAACCGCTTTCCGAGTTCGCCCACGAACAGAGCCTCCCTGTAGAGGAACTGACGGACGTCGTGGAGCGCGGCAAGAAGCTGCTCCTGGAAGCCAGAGTCGAGCGAATCCCGCCGGCAACGGACACCAAAGTCCTCACATCGTGGAACGGCCTGATGCTGCACAGCATGGCTCTTGGCGCGGCCGTTCTCGGCCGGGAGGACTACCTGCGTGCGGCGGTCGCCAACGCCGACTTCATCCTGTCCAACATGAGAGACGACGGGCGGCTGCTCCGCACCTACAAGGACGGCGAGGCCAAGCTCAAGGCATACCTGGAGGACTACGCCCACCTGATAGACGGCCTCATAACGCTGTACGAGGCCACCTTTGATTCGCGCTGGCTCAGCGAAGCTGACACCCTCGCCAGGCAGATGATAGACCTGTTCTGGGACGACGGAGACGGGGTGTTCTACGACACTGGCATCGATCATGAGACGCTGATAGTCCGTCCCAGGGACTTCAGCGACAACGCCATGCCCTGCGGGAGCTCGGTCGCATCGGACGTGCTTCTGCGGCTAAGCCTCTTCACAGGAGAACCAGATTTCGGACGGAAGGCAGCCTCGGCCCTCAGATCCGTGCGGGAGTACATGGCCCGCGTCCCGGAGGGCTTCGGGCACTGGCTGGGCACTCTCGATTTCTACCTGGCGTCTCCAAAGGAGATAGCAATTGTGGGGCCGCCGGAGGACGCGGCCGCGAAGGCGCTGCTTGATACGGTACACGGACGCTACCTGCCCAACAAGATAGTGGCGGGCTACGACCCGGATACCGACGGTTTTGAGCAGGACCTGCCTCTGCTGGAAGACAAGGGAATGCTGGCCGGCCTCCCCACCGCCTACGTTTGCCAGAACTACGCCTGCCAGCAGCCTGTGACGGAACCGGAGGCGCTGGCCGCGCAGCTGGACTCCGCCGCCGATACGGGACCTCTGACTATCCTGCCGCTCTAGCAAGCAAGGAACCACCCCTGCGGAGGCAGGGGTCTATACCCCAACAGACAGAAGAGGCTTGGATTCCTGCCTGCGGGTGCATAGAAGATACGAGCGTTAAGCCTGCGGAGCATTCTTGACGGACTTATTGATTTTCTCTCTGGCATATTACACGTAGAAAGGAGCGAGGAATGACGCTCTACTTGCTCAGAGGCTTCCTAACATTCCTCGTGCGTCTCGGGTAGGGCTTTGATGTTCTCAGCGCCCTGATTAGACTTCACCTTCATCATTCCCCTGAGACGCATCCCCTAAGTGCTCCATGCCTATCATCGCATACACCAGGTCAACAAGAGCAACAATGAATAGGATAATCCCTAAATAGAAGCAACCTGCGGCAACCCAAAAGAAACCCGCCCGTACCCAAGCTACGGAGCTATCGAGTTTGAACGATCCCAGGTCAATGCCATCCAGTAAATCGACAAAGTACAGAGCGGGCTGGAAAATGATCATCAGGATGACTACAGCGATGAATTTTTGCGCAACTTGAATGGCTTCTTTCTTCTTAGAGCCTTTGAGGTTCAGTCCTGCGTTGAGAACAAGTCCCCCAAGAATAGCGGCTACTGTGACAACCCCTGTGTCTAGGGCTGATGGACGCTCCAGAAACTGGCCCTGCATGGTAAGTAAGTACAAGGCAAACGGACCTAAGAAAACCACCAAACAGAAATACCGCCAGAAATACCGTGCCCCCTCACTATTAAGCCATTTACTTAGAGCCGTCTTGAAGAAGGAAAGCATTCCAGTGCTCCTTAAGAATTTCCTCCACGCTCCCCATTGCCCATAATCTCGAGAGGGTGAGTTGTTCAGAGATTACTTAGGGGTGTTCTGAATAAGTCCATGGGCGCGCCCCAATCCGCTCGGTTAGACCCTTCGACAGGCTCAGGGCGAGCGGATTGGGGCGCATTTCTTCAAGGGTTCTCTACTTGTTCAGAAGCTTCTTGGATTCCCGCTTGCGCGGGAATGACGGGGAAACAGGGCTGCGGCACAAGTTATTCAAAGGTCTGCGGAAGCAGGAATCTAAGATCGCTGTCTACAAAGCTGCGCCGTCCCGGATGAAACGTCCTTAGATTCCTCGCTGCGCTCGGAATGACACATAACGGAGCCTTCGCGGAGGTTACGCAACGGCCTCCCTGCGCGGCATTGGTATAGCCTACGCTCCCTGTCCCGCGACCACCATCTCCACCTCCTCCATAAGCGCGGACAGCATATCGGCCTCCTCCACCACACGGGATTTTTGCCCCTTGCGGAAGATGATGGCGCGGCCTACGCCGGCGGCTATGCCCACGTCGGCGTCCTTGGCCTCGCCCGGGCCGTTCACCTCGCAGCCCATCACCGCAACCTTCACGTTGTAGTTCTTGGCCTTCAGCAGATCGTCAACCGTGTTGGCTAGCTTGATGACGTCCACGTCGGCGCGGCCGCAGGAGGGACAGGCCACAAGGGTCGTGCCCTTCTCCCTCAAATTCAGGGACTTCAGGATCTCGTACCCGGCCGCGATCTCCTCCTTGGAGTCCGCGCTCAGCGACACCCGTATGGTGTCGCCGATGCCCTCGTACAGCAGGTAGCCCAGGCCCACGGAACTGCGAATCGATCCCGCCATGGCGGTCCCGGCCTCGGTGATGCCCAGGTGCAGGGGATACGGCACCATGTAGGCCAGCCTGCGGTACGCCTCCACCGTGGTGGGCACGTCAAAGGCTTTGAGGGATATCTTGATTAGGTCAAAGTCCAGGTCTTCCAGGATGCTTATCTCCCAGAGGGCTGTGGCCACCATGTGGTCCACGACTGAGAACTCGCCCTCGCCGGCCTCTCCCGCCTTTGCCAGCTTGTTCACGCCGTCCGCGTGCCTGTGCAGCCCGCGGAACTTTCCTATCTGTCCAACCGGGGGGAGGCTGCCAAAGTTGACCCCAATGCGTATGGGAATCTGCCTCTCTTTGGCGGCGCGCACAACCATCTCCACCTTCTCCCTATCCCGGATGTTTCCGGGATTGAGGCGAAGTCCATCCACCCCGGCTGCGATAGACTCCAAAGCAAGCTGGTAATGGAAGTGGATATCGGCGATGACCGGTATCTTGACCTGCTTCACTATCTCTCGCAGGGCCAGAGCCGCCTCCATATCGGGAACGGCAGGCCGTATGATTTCACACCCCACCTCCTCCAGTTCCTTAATCTGCCGTACCGTGGCCTTCACGTCCCGGGTGTCCGTCTTGGTCATCGACTGGACCGTAATGGGGGCATTGCCCCCCACGGTGACATCGCCAACCTGGATGGCTTTGGAAACTCTTCGAGGCCTCATTTGGAACACGCCTCCCCTCTAAATTCTTGCAAAGCCGACGACTACCGGCCCTGGAAAACGGGCGTCCGTCTCTCGGTCAGCGCCTGGCGGGCCTCCTTGGAGTCCTCGGACAGGCCCAGAATAACGGCTGCGTTGGAGGTCAGGACGGCGGTGGTCTCCAGGTTGCTGTCTATAGCTGCCCTGATGATGCGCTTGTTTATCCACTGGGTCAGAGGCGGGCTGTTGATTATCCGCTGGCACAGTGCCCGCACCTCCTCCTCCAGCTTCTCGGAGGGGAAGAGCCTGTTCAAAATGCCCCACTCATGCGCAGTCTCGGCGTCCAGGAAGCCGGTGAAGGCAAACTCCAGAGCGCGACCCAGACCGGCAAGCTTGGGCAGGTAGTAGCATCCCCCGTTCTCAATGATCTGTCCCACCTGCTGGTAGGTGATGAAGCGGGTGTTCTCGCAGCCGTAACGGATGTCACACTGCAGGGCCATGTCCATACCGAAGCCGGCAGCCGCTCCGTTGACCATAGCAATGGTGGGCTTCCTTATGTAGGAGATGTCCTTCATAGTCTTGGTCGTGGCGTTGTAGAAGCCCTGGCGGGTGGCGTCCGGTCCCTCCGAGCGCGCCTGGCCCAGGAAGGGTCCTCCGCTATCGAAGTCCTCAAGACCCCTGATGTCCACGCCCGCGCAGAAGGCCCGTCCCATGCCGGTAAGGACAATGACCCGCACCTCCGGGTCGTCGTCGCCGGCCTTCATGTACTCAACAACCTTGGTCAGGGTCCCGTTCCGGTCGGAGCCGCCGATTACAGCGTTCAACCTCTCCGGCCTGTTGAATTTGATCCAGAGGATGCCATTATCCTCTTTTTCGTACAGTAGGTAGGGGACCTGCTCTAGCTCTGGCATTTCAATCCTCCCTGGCAATTTTCAGTTGCTCGCGGCCTGGCCCGAGCCTGGCTACGGCTCAAAGGTAGTCTACCCTATGAAGGGGCAAGGGTCAATTTGGGCCGTCCCACCCGCCCCGAGTGGTGAGGAGGAGAATGCTAAGAGGAGGAGCCGGTGGAGCAGGAGATCTCACTACGTCTGCTGCGGGCCTACGCCTCATCGGTAAGGCACCAACAGTTCCACAACACGGACATAATCACAGTGCGGGTGGGGCCGTAACTTTATCATCGATAAACTTCATAGCCTTCTTCCTAAATCGCGATGTGCTTATAATTACCCGCTAGCGGATAATTGGCAAGAGGTGAGTTTCAATATCCTTCCTAAATGTAAGAGAAACGTGCTAATAGTCTGTCTATTGCTTGGCATTTTGGGCTATTTTTATCGCTTCGAGTAATGGATGGCACGGCTCTTGGTACGCTCGGTAAACCTTTTCGGCACACTTACTTACAGAATCAGCGAACAAGTCTGCGATAGGCCACTGATAAAGCAGTGCGGGGATCTTAAAATCTCGCTTCTTGCCTGTCTTGGCAGTGAAGCCACAGTAGAGCGTCCAAAAGTATTGTTCATCTTTGGCTTCGATAATTGCGCCCGCCCAGTCCATAGGTTCTATTGGGTCATCAATCACAATCTCGAAGTTTCCGTCTCCGCAAGGTACAATTCTGTATCCAGCCAAAGCTGTGCTCACCATTCCCGCCCAAGGCCAGACAGCTATTTCACCTAGCCATTCCCCTGCCAAGTCATTTACTGAGAGCGAATCTAAATAGAGACGTCGAGGCTCTCTTTGTATGGTTCGTCCCCAGGCCGGGTGGTCTTCATATAAATACCGGACATCGCTGAAGTCGTCTTTGTCGTATTCCACAAAGCTGATGTCTCTTTCACTGTTGGAGTACCTGCGACGTTTACCATCAACTTCATCTTGGACTGATTCGGGGAGTTCTTTCCACAAGTCTACCAAGCTATGACCTTTCTTGGACGGCTTGTTGAAGTGAAGCAGGTATAGCAATTTCAAGGATGCCTCAGCCAGACGTATCAGCACCTCCTGGGTGAGCAAATTCCACCCGTACAGAATCTTTGAGTCTTCAATGCCCTCGATTCCGTTCTCCAAATGTTCACAGGCGTAAAGGCGACCAACATTCTCGGTGTATAGCAATTCTGCCATTCTCCTGATGTTAGGGTCTAATTGTTTCTCTGTCATAGAGAACTCCTTGTCGTTGAGATACTATCCTCCCGCCCCCCACCGTCTTACCTTACCCCGTCCGCCTTCAGTAGGGCCAAAAACTCCTCTTGGGTCTTGGTTCCCTTCTTGGAGTTGCAGGCGGGGCAAAGCAGTTGCAGGTTCTCCAAATGGTCTGTCCCGCCCTTTGCCCTCGCTATTTTGTGGTCAATGGCTAGATTGCGGAAGGGGAAGGACACCAGGCAGCCCGCGCATATACCTTCCTGCTGGCCGAAAAGCGTATGCTTCTGGGTTTTGTAGTCAGGAATTTTCCCAAGGTCGGTGCGCCTGGGCACGTCCTCCCGGTAGATGGTCCTGAGGCTGAACATGCCAAGCTCTTTCTCCATACGCTCCCGGATAAGGTCTCTGGCCCTGGGTGACAGGTCTATGCCTATCCACTGCCGGTTCAGGTATTCAGACGCCACAAGGGCAGTGGCGCACCCACAGAAGGGGTCCAGGATAACGTCATCCTCATTGCTGCTGGCCTGGATTATGCGCTCCAGCAATGCGCGGGGCTTCTGTGTAGGATAGCCCGTGCGCTCTTTCGATTGAGAGTTTATAGGTGGTATATCATCCCATAGAGCCTGCACTGGTCTACCTTTCATTTCATCCAGATACCGCTTGAGTCTGATGCGTCCGGTTCTCGTGAAATGGAGCTTGCCTTCACTATCCAGCTTCTGCATTGTCGATTCTGGAACGCGCCACAAGCCAAAAACGCCCTTATATTCGTACTCATATCCTCCACCTGATAAACCTTTTGCCGTAATGTCATAGTCTGACCAGGCGCGCCCATCTTCGTCCTTCTGGCGGAAACGCGCTACATACTCTTTCTCATACACCAGAAATTGAGGTGTCCAAGTCTTTGCATCGGTTTTGCTATAGACCAGTATTGTGTCGGTGTTAGCGCCAAAACGCCCACTGTCGCTATGGGCGCTGGTCCGCTTCCAAGTCACGTCGTTCATAAAGCACTCGGGACCAAACACACTGTCCATTACCAACTTGAGATAGTGGCTGGCAGTGGGATCGCAGTGGAGGTACAGGCTCCCGGTTGGTTTCAGGAGCCGCCTCATCTCCATAAGGCGGACTCCCATCATAATCAGGTAAGACTTCATTCCCTTGCCGTGCGCTATGCCCGCCGCCTCAATCACGCTGTACAGCCCAGGGTTGGCCTCCGCAATCTCACCATGCCATGCAAGGTCTACGTCGTCCAGCGTCCAGGTGTCCTTGAAAGCCGCGCCCGCAGCCCTGCTTCCTATTGGCGCAGAGTAGGTCTTGTTTGAGTTGAAGGGAGGGTCCAGGTATATCAGGTCTATGGTCTCAGAGTTGAGGCCGCGCATAACGTCCAGGTTGTCACCCGTCCAGAGGGTGCGGTTCAGAAAATTCGCCTTGGTCGTGTCCTTGCCTTTTGCCATCTCAATACCTCATTTGCCGTCTCTAGCCGAAGTCCAGAGGGTGGACTATATCAAAGTAGACGCCCAGTAAACCTACCATTACTAGGAAGAAGAACACCAGCGCGCCGATGGGCGCCAGCTTTCGTATGTCCGGCTGCCTCCCTGTGACCTTCTGGTAGAGAGCGACCGCGAAGTGGCCCCCGTCGAATGGATACAGCGGTACGGCGTTCAGCACCCCGACAAATACGCTTACGTAGGCTATCAGCTCCAGCGTGAAGTTGAGGCCAGACCTCTGGGTGGCCGCACCGAACTGGGTAATGCCAATCACGCTCACCGGACGCACCTCGTTAATCGTCTCGTCGTCGCTGTTGAAGACGGCGCTTACAAAGCTGCCAAAGTTGCTGACAAGCTCCCATATCCCCCTGACGCTCAGTTGCGCAAAAGTGGCAACCCTGCCGGCGGCAGTGCCGATCCCTGCGACGGGGTTGTCTCGGATCCTGCCTATCTCGGGGGACACGCCCAGGAATCCCGCCTCCTCGCCCGTGTCAGGGTCTATGCGTGAGGTCAGCGTCCCGCCCAGAATCAACCGCTCTCCGTTACGCTCCACCTCTATCCGCACGAAGCGGTTGGGGCTGGACCGCAGGACCGTAGTGAGGTCGCTCCACCTCTCGAGGGGCGTTCCGTCAATTGCAAGCACCATGTCCCCCGCCATCAGCCCAGCCTCGGCAGCGGCAGTGGGAGATCCATCGGCGGTCTCCGCCACTATCCGGGCTATCTCAAGCTGCGGCTGGTCCGGGTCCGGACGGCCAATCAACACGTTGGCGGTCCATATGAGGATGAAGGCTATGACAAAGTGGGTAGCCACGCCGGCCATCACCACCACCGACTTCTGATAGAAAGGCCTGCCCCTATACGTACGGTGTTCCTCCTCCGGCGGCACGTACTCAAGGGGGTTCATCCCTACAATGGAGACGAACCCGCCGGCGGGAATAGCCTTGACGCCGTACTCCGTCTCCCCACGCTTGAAGGACCATAGGGTGGGCCCAAAGCCCAGGAAATACTTGGTGGCCTTCATCCCAAAGGCCTTGGCTGCAACCAGATGACCGCCTTCGTGAATCATCAGAATCACGAGGAAACCCACTATTACGAGAACGCCGCCCAGCATATCTACCTAACCTGTCCAGGCGCGGGCGGCCTCCCTGGCCCACCCGTCCGCATCGAGAATGTCCTCCAGGCCAGGGTTGGACACGGGCGTGTGCTTCGAGAGGACGTCCTCCACCAGATCCGGGATGCTCGTAAACGCGATGCGACGCTCCAGGAAAAGCTCCACGGCCACCTCGTCCGCGGCGCTTATCACCGCAGGGTAGGTCGCTCCCTTCTTCCCGGCCTCCAACGCCAGGCGGAAGCAGGGATACCTGTCTATATCCAGCGCCTCAAAGGTGAGCGATCCCGTCTCCACCGGGTTGAACCGAGGCAAAGCGCTATTCTCCACCCGCTGGGGGTAGAACAGAGCGCACTGGATTGGCAGGCGCATATCCGGGGGACTTAGCTGCGCCTTCACGGAGCCGTCTGCGAACTCCACCATAGCGTGTATGATGCTCTGGTGATGCACAACAACGTCTATCTTCTCCCAGGGCAGGTCGAAGAGCCAGCGCGCCTCAATCACCTCGAAGCCCTTGTTCATCAGTGTGGCGGAGTCTATGGTTATCTTCCTGCCCATGCTCCAGGTTGGATGCTGCAAAGCCTCTTCCGGCGTCACCGTAGCCAGCTCATCCCGGCGCCGGTTTCTGAAAGCCCCCCCGGAAGCAGTTATCACCACCCTGGACAGGTCTTTCTGCTCTCCGCGCAGGCACTGCCAGATGGCGCTGGGCTCGCTGTCCACGGGGAGGATATCCACTCCGAGGCGTCTTGCCTCGCCCATGACTATATGCCCCGCCATGACCACCGGCTCCTTGTTAGCCAGCGCAACCGTCTTCTGCGCCCGAATGGCGGCCAATATGGGCGCCAGTCCCGCCTTTCCGACGCTGGCCGCCATGACCGTGTCCGCATCGGGATGGCTCGCGACTTCTTCATGCGAGACCACCAGACACGCCGGGGGAAGACTGGACGCCAGGGATTCGGGAGGCTCCTCGCAGGAGACCGCGTTGGGCTGGAACTCGCGGGCTTGCTCTGCAAGCAGGTCCAGATTGTGCCCCGCCGAGAGCCCTACCACAGAGAACTCCTCAGGGAAAGCTCGCACTATGTCCAGTGTCTGCCTTCCTATTGAGCCTGTAGATCCCAATATGGCCAGTCTCTTCACATTGCCCGTCCTACAGAGAAACAATTACAAAGAAAGCATATACCACGATAATTACGAACACAACGCTATCAAGCCGGTCTAGAATTCCGCCGTGGCCCGGGATAAGCCCGCCCGCGTCCTTCGCGCCGGCTGACCGCTTGATCTTCGACTCCACAAGGTCGCCGACCTGGCCGGCCACGGCAACCAGCGCCCCAAGCACAGCCGACTCCGGAATAGACAGTGGAAGGTCGAGCAGTGCAGCCAGGACCATTACCGCCCCAACACCTGCCAGGAAGCCTCCCACCGCTCCCTCCTGCGTCTTGCCTGGGCTTATACTGGGCGCCAGGGGCCTCCTGCCAATTGCCCTGCCCGTGAAGAAAGCCCCCGTATCGGTTGCGAAGGTCCCCAGCAGGACTATCAGAATCCACTCCAGGCCCTGCACCTCGGCGCGCAGGACCAGCGCCAGCGAAAGGGGCAACCCAAGGTAGATGGCGCCCGCAGCGGTGTAGCCGTAGTCGCGCATGGCGTCCCGGAAGCCGAGCGACGGCGCTCCCCACAGCCTTCTCAGCCGACCCAGTTGGTGCCATGCAAAGGCGGCCGCTCCTCCACCAAGAAGCGCCCACATGGTCAACGAGCCGCCCAGATGCCCGCTGATTATTAGGAACAGCGTCCACCCGATGCCCAAGACGACTTCGGGTCGCGCCTCTCGCTCCTCCGCAAGTCTGTAGAACTCCAGCACACCAAGAGATGCCGCGACCGCCGCCAACAGGGAGAACCAGGGCGCGCCTGCCCAGACGGCAGCCAGCACCAGAGGGACACCTACAATAGCGCTTGAGACTCTTGCAATCATCTGATTATGGCTAAAGGATAGAACGCTGAACGGAATGGAACAAGACCAGGCGCATAGCAAGTATTCCCAGCATGTGTTGCCAACGCTGACCCTCGTTGGGGATACCTCCCCTACTACCGCTTATGGTGAGCATGTCGAACCATATGAGCGCACGTACAGCGCCGTAGGCCTCCGCTCGCTCCCTTCGACATGCTCAGAGCTTGCCCCGTACTGGATACGGGGGCGAGCGGTATCTTTCGTTATTGTCAGCACACCTAGGAAATACACACTCGACCTCAATTCATATCATAATCCCCACCACGCCTCAAGGGACGCCGAGCGCCCGCGCGGCGCTGCCAGAAGTTGACAAGAGAATGGCAAATTGCTAATCTCCACAAGTTGATTGTGAAAAAGGAGACATATGACAGTTGCTGATGTTCTTCAAAAAGCGCGCCAAGATGGCAGGACACTCCTCACAGAGGTGGAATCAAAGGAATTGCTGCGGGAGTCCGGCATTCCCGTGACGGACACCCTCCTGGCCCGCACCAGGGCCGAGGCTACCAAGCTGGCCCAGCAGATAGGGCTGCCCGTAGTCCTGAAAGTGGTCTCGCCAGAGGTGACCCACAAGAGCGACGTGGGCGGTGTCAAGGTCGGCCTCGACAGCTTGCGGCAGGTCAGAAGCGCATTCGACTCCATAGTATCCTCCACCCAGGAGGCGGTTCCGTCGGCGTCCATCCTGGGAGTCTCGGTGCAGAAGATGGCCGACCCCGGCGTGGAGATCATCATCGGCGCCTCCAAAGACCCTCAGTTCGGTCATGTCATCATGTTCGGACTTGGCGGAGTGCTCGTGGAGATACTGAAAGACGTGTCCCTTCGACTGGTGCCCCTGACCCCACGAGACGCCCGCGAGATGGTGCGCGAGATCAAGAGCCTTCCCCTTCTCCAGGGATACCGCCAGTTCCCGGCCTGCAGCCTGGAGAGTATTGAAGAGGCTCTTCTGAAACTGTCGAGCTTCCTGGAGCAGCATGAAGAGGTGAAGGAGCTCGACCTCAACCCCATCTTCTGCTACTCCGACGGGCTGGTCGCCGTGGACGCCCGGGTAGTCCTTGAAGAAGAATAACAATAGCCAAATCGTAGCCTCGCTGGAGGGATCATGGGACTTGAAATAGACTACTTATTCCATCCCCGCTCCATTGCCGTTGCCGGAGCCTCAGAATCGCCGGACAAGACCGGCCACACCTACTTCAAGAACGTACTTGAGAACTTCAAGGGTAAATCATACCCCATCAACTTCCGGGCCCCCGAGGTCCTGGGAGTCCCCACCTACAAGTCCGTGCGCGACCTCCCGGAGGACGTGGACTACGTCATCTCCGCCATCCCCAACCGGGACATCATAGACCTGGTGGAAGCCTGCATCAGCAAGAATGCCAAGGTGCTTCACCTGTTCACGGCCCGGTTCAGCGAAACGGGCTTCGAGAAGGAGACCCAGCTGGAGTACGAGATGCTGGAGAAGGCGCGTGCCGGCGGCCTGCGCATCCTTGGCCCCAACTGCATGGGCCTCTACTATCCGAAAGAGGGGATCGCCTGGGGCCGTGACTTCCCCCAGGAGTCCGGCAACGTTGGCATCATCTCCCAGAGTGGAGGCAACGGAGGCGAAATCATCTCCACCGGGGCCAGCCGCGGTCTCAGGTTCAGCAAGGTCGTCAGCTACGGCAACGCCCTGGACCTGAACGAAGCCGATCTGATCGACTACTTCGCCGAAGACCCGGAGACGGAGATCATCGGCGGGTACATCGAGGGCGTGAGGGACGGCAAGCGACTCGTCAAGGCGCTCCGCAATGCCTCAAAGCGCAAGCCGGTTGTCCTGCTGAAGGGAGGCAGGACCCAGGCGGGGACCCACATGGTCTCCTCCCATACGGCTTCCATGGCCGGCACACGCGAGGTCTGGGAGGCCATGTGCCGTCAGACCGGTGTCACTAACGCACAGAGTCTTGATGAGCTGATGGATATGCTGGTTGCCTTCTCCACCATGCCGCCCGCCAAGGGCTTCAATCTCTTGGTCGGGGGAGGCGCGGGAGGAAGGAGCGTCCTTTCGGCGGACGAGTGCGAGGAGGAGGGTCTCCAGCTAGAGCCAATCCCAGACGACGTGCGCAAGGAGCTGGAACGGCAGGATCCCTTCTTTGGCGCGTGGGTGACCAACCCAGTGGACAGCTCGATAATGGGCGGAAGCAACCTGACGCCATACGACGTGGTGCAGTTGATTGGGGAAAGCCCCTCCTATGACGTTGTGGTAAACAACATCGGGGCCGGCCCGGACCCCGCGAGGCAGCAGAGGGCGACCCGGATGGTGGACCACACCGCGGACATCGCCAAGAACCTGGGCAAGCCCGTGGCGCTGGTGATTTCGGACATCACTCCCGAGGATCCGGGCCAGTTCGAGGCCACCCAGGAGCTGCGGCACCACTGCATCGAAAGGGGATTCGCCATCTTCCCCAACATGGGCCGCGCGTCCCGCGCCGTCAAGCGGCTGGTGGACTACCACCTCTGGCGTGAAGCGGAAGAGGCGTAGGGGCGACCAACCTTCCATCGTCATTCCCGTGAAGCTTGCCCCGCACTTGATACGGGTACAGGAATCCAAGGTGGGTCGCTGTTGCAAGAGTAATTCCCCTGGACTCCTGCTTGCGCAGGAGTGACAAATATGTACGTGTCTCGTAGGGGCGATTCGCGAATCACCCCTACGTTCGCTGTCATTCCGGATCCAGTGAGGCTCCAGCCGTCCACCGGCATAACCATACCTCTTGGATGCCCGTCGTCACTGACGAATGTTTGTGTTTCGTAGGGGCGGTTCGCGAACCGCCCCTACACATACGTCAGCGTCTCACAGCTAGACGTGCCGCGCAGCCGGCATCTGCCTATTGACTCAAGATTTATTGAGCATTATTCTTCACTGTAGACCAATGAGGTGAAGAATGCCCTTGATGGCGCCAACCCTTCAGACCAGAGCCAACCTGCACGCCGCCCTTGGCGAGCCGAGTCGCCTGGCTATTGTCGACGCCCTGCACCACTCTGAGCACACGCCATCGGAGCTTGGGCAGCGGCTTGGCATGGACTCCAACCTGCTGGCCTACCACCTGCAGGTCCTCGTAGACGCCGGGCTGGTTGAGAGGCTGATCTCTTCCGGGGATCGGAGACGACGCTATCTGCATCTGCGCCGCGAGTCCCTGGAAGCCCTGGTATCATCCGCCAGTTTCCGAGTTTTGAGCGTGCTTTTTGTCTGCACGTACAACTCCGCTCGCTCCCAGCTGGCCGCGGCCCTGTGGCGGCGGTCCTCCGGCATCCCGGCCCATAGCGCGGGCACGCAACCGGCAACGATTGTCCATCCCATGGCCCTCCGGGTAGCCCGGCGACACGGCCTGGACCTCACCACCGCCGTTCCCCAACCCTTGTCGGACGCTCCGCAGAAAGCCGGCCTTGTCGTCACCGTATGCGACAGAGCCAACGAGCAGCTGACGGACATTGTGGCAGAGCGTATCCATTGGTCGGTGCCCGACCCCGCGGAATCCGGCACGCTGGAGGCCTTCGAGGAGGCGTACAACGACATCGACAGAAGGGTTGGGTTGCTGGCTGCACACGCGGCCTCGAACCCTTCGCGAGGGGCGCCGGCATGACCCCAACTCGCCTGGCACAGATATGCGTTGCGGAGGTTGTGGGCACTTACCTGCTGGTGCTTTTCGGCACGGGGTCTGTGGCAGCCGCCGTACTGACCGGCGCACAGGTTGGCCTGTGGCAGGTGGCTGTAGTCTGGGGCTTTGGAATAACCCTGGCCATCTACGCAACGGCGGCCATTTCGGGGGCGCACCTGAACCCGGCGGTGTCCCTGTCCTTCGCCATCTTCCGCCGCGACGAGTTCCCCGTGAACCGGCTGCTCCCCTACTGGATATCCCAGATGATTGGCGGCGTCCTTGGCGGGCTCACCATACTGTGGCTGTTCGGCTCCTTCATCACAGAGTTTGAGGCGGTCCAGGGGCTGGTCAGAGGCGAACCCGGCAGCCAGCTATCGGCGATGGTGTTCGGGGAGTACTTCCCAAACCCTGCCATATTCGGCACAGACGAAGCCGCTCGCTCCCTGATCTCCCCGACAAAGGCCCTGGTGGTGGAGGCCTTCGGTACGGCCATCCTGGTGCTCATGATATTCTCCCTGGTAGACCGCCACAACGCGGCGCTGCCCACCAAGCACCTGGCCCCCTTCTTCATTGGCTTCACGGTGGCAGCGCTCATCAGCCTGTTCGCCCCGCTGACACAGGCCGGCTGGAACCCGGCGCGCGATTTCGGCCCGCGCATAGTCGCCTACCTGGCCGGCTGGGACTCAATAGCAATACCCGGGCCGTGGTCCGGCTTCTGGGTCTACATCGTCGGGCCCCTCATAGGCGGGCCGATTGGCGCGGCCGTACACGAGTTCATCCTCGGACCACTCATGAAGCGGCAAGCCGAGGAAGCTGAAGCTGAATAGGAGGCTATCCGATGGCAGAGGTACTCTTTGTGTGCGTCCACAACGCCGGCCGGAGCCAGATGGCTAAAGCGATGTTCAACAGAATCGCCTCTGAGCGCGGCTTGACCCTGCGGGCCGAGTCGGCCGGCACAGAGCCCGGAGAGGGAGTCCACGATATTGTAGCCACGGCCATGCAGGAGATGGGGTTCGACCTCCGGGCCGAGCTTCCCCGGCTGCTTACTGACGAGATGATCGAGCAGGCCCAAAGAGTGGTTACAATGGGCTGCGCCATTGACTCCGAGGCCTGCCCTGCCATCTTTCTGAGAGACGTGGAGGACTGGGGTCTCCCCGACCCCAAGGGGCAACACATCGACGAGGTCAGAGCAATAAGGGACGTCATTGGGAAGAAGATCGATGACCTCCTTCACGAGCTTACGCAGCGAGGCTGAGGTCCAGGCGTCCTCACAGCTTGGCGCGGCCGGAAGCCGATACTTTGACCGCTCACCATGAATGGGGATGAAGTGGAATTACCCGTGTGTGGAGGAGCGGGCTATCTGGAGTTGTCCACCCCTTGCCCCTGTGCTATCCTAAAGTGTGATTATGACTACAAGCACAGACCAGGCCAAGTACTGGGTGGCCTTCAACCGCATATCCACCATCGGCAGGGCCAGGTTCGCCATACTGGAGAGCCACTTTGGCGATCTTGAGACGGCTTGGCGCGCCGGATCCTCCGATCTGGCCGCCGCCGGCCTGGACCAGCGCTCCGTGAGGGCCATCGTCTCCCGCCGGCCGTCCATATCCCCGGACGCCGAGTGGGAACGCCTTGAGAAGCTGGGCATAGACGCCATCACAGTCAGAGACCCCGCCTATCCCGGCCTGCTCAGGGAGGTGTACGACTACCCTCCTGTGCTGTACGTCAAGGGCAAACTCCTGCCTGAGGACGGGCGCTCCGTGACTATAGTTGGGACGCGCAAGACTACGTCCTACGGACGGGAGGTGACCCGCCAGCTGGCCGAGGACCTGTCGAAGAACAGCGTCACCATAGTGAGCGGCCTCGCCCGGGGCATCGACTCCATTGCCCATCGCGTCGCCCTGGATTCCGGAGGTCGCACCCTGGCCGTCCTCGCCAACGGACTGGACACCGTGTATCCCCCGGAGCACGCCTCGATGGCACGGGAGGTGTCCGAAAGCGGCGCGCTGATAAGCGAGCACCCGCCCGGCATCCGACCGGAGGCCAAGAATTTCCCTCGCAGAAACCGAATCTTGAGCGGCCTGACGCCCGGCACGGTTGTAGTGGAGGCCGGCGAGGGAAGCGGCGCGCTGTGGACCGTGAGGCACGCCCTGGACCAGGACAGGGAGGTCATGGCCGTGCCCGGCAGCATCTTCTCGCCCGCCAGCAAGGAGGCCAACCGGCTCATCCAGCAGGGAGCGAAGACGGTCCTGAGCTATACCGACGTCCTGGAGGAGTTGAACTTCTCCGCGTTGGGCCAGCAGATAGAGCTGCTCCCCATCCTACCCCATAACGATCAGGAGACCCAATTGCTGAGATACATCACCTTCGAGCCCTTGCACATAGACGACATCCAGAGGACATCCGGCCTTCCTGTAGCCTCCGTCAGCAGCTCCCTGGCTATGATGGAGATCAAGGGGCTGGTGAGACAGGTGGGAGGAATGAGCTACATTAGAACGCGAGAGGCGCAGGCCGAATACCAGGCCTCGCCCAGATGAGATACGATGGCTAAGAATCTTGTTATAGTTGAGTCCCCGGCCAAGGCCAGGACCGTAGGAAGATTCCTGGGAGACGACTACAACGTCGTGGCCTCCCTGGGTCACGTGCGCGACCTTCCCCAGCGGGAGTTGGGCGTAGACGTAGACGACGGCTTCGCGCCCAGCTACGAGGTGATGGAGGACAAGAAGAAGCTGGTGCGGGACATACGGCGGGACTCAAAAGACGCCACCAACATCTACCTTGCCACCGACCCCGACCGCGAGGGGGAGGCCATTGCCTGGCACCTGGTGCACTCAGCGGGGCTGGAGAATAGGGCCCTCAAGCGAGTGGTCTTCCACGAAATCACTGAGGACGCCCTCAAGGAGGCCTTTGAGCACCCCAGGGACATCGACCTGAACTTGGTCAACGCACAGCAGACGCGGCGCATCCTGGACAGGCTGGTGGGCTACAAGCTCAGCCCCGTCCTGTGGCGGAAGGTTGTGCACCACTACGCCCGGCGAAGGGCGCTGTCCGCGGGCCGCGTCCAGTCCGTGGCCCTGCGCCTCGTAGTGGACAGAGAGCGGGAGATACAGGCCTTCGTTCCCAAGGAGTACTGGACCATCGACGCTAACCTGGAGACGGCTGGACGCGCCTTCAAGGCGGGCCTCCACTCTATGCGCGGGCAGAAGGGCAGGCTGGAGATCCCGACGGAGGCGAACGCCGGAAAGCTGCTCGCCGACCTAGAGGGCGCTGCCTACAAGATTTCCAGCGTCAAGACCCGGCAGATCCGGCAGAGGCCGGCCGCGCCTTTCACCACAAGCTCGCTCCAGCAGGAGGCGTGGCGGAAGCTGCGCTTCTCCACCAGCAAGACCATGATGCTCGCCCAGCAGCTCTACGAAGGGATGGACATGGGAGACGAGGGCTCGGTGGGGCTCATCACCTACATGCGAACCGACTCCACCACCCTCTCGTCCCAGGCCCTTCGCGAGGCGCAGGCGTACATTCGCAAGCAGTACGGCGCTGAGTACGCCCCCAAATCGCCCAGAACGTACAAAACCAAGAGCAAGTCCGCACAGGAGGCCCACGAGGCCATACGGCCTACCTCCATTCCAAGAGACCCCGACAGCATCGCCAAGCAACTGTCCCGCGACCAGCTCAGGCTGTACGACCTGATTTGGAAACGCACCCTGGCCAGCCAGATGGCCGACGCCCTGCTGGACTCCACGTCCGTGGACATCGAGGCCTCCGCCACATCCGGCAACGCCTATGTGTTCAGGGCTACCGGGAGCGTCCTCAAGTTCCCCGGCTTTCGCCGGCTATACCTTGAAGACGTGGACGACTCCTCGGACGAGGGCGACCAGGCCCTGCTGCCGGAGATGAAGGAGGACGACGTCCTGAAGTGCCTGGGGCTTGACCCGCGGCAGCATTTCACACAGCCTCCTCCCAGGTACACAGAGGCATCGATAGTGAAGACTCTTGAGGAGCAGGGGATCGGCAGGCCCAGCACATACGCACCCACCATTTCCACCATTCAGAATAGACACTACGTCACCAAGACGGCCGGGCGCTTCACGCCCGCCGCCCTGGGCATCACAGTGTGCGACCTGCTCAACCAAAACTTTCCGAACATTATGGACGCGGGCTTCACCGCCCAGATGGAGGAGGACCTGGACGAGATAGCCCAGGGCAGCCGCGAGTGGGTGCCCGTGCTCGGCGACTTCTACGAAGGCTTCAGCAAGTCCGTTGAAGAGGCAATGGACATCCCCAGGATGAAGGTCGAAGACGAGCTGACGGACCAGGTTTGCGAGGAGTGCGAGAGGCCAATGGCCATCAAGATGGGACGTTTCGGGCCATTTCTCTCCTGCACCGGCTTCCCGGAGTGCAGGAACAGCAAGCCCTACCGCATACCCACTGGGGCGAACTGCCCCCGCTGCGACGGCGATCTTGTGCAGAGGCGCGGCGGTAAGCGGGGCTCGACATTCTACGGCTGCTCCAACTACCCCACCTGCGACTTTTCCGTCAGGCAGCGCCCCCTGCCACAGCCATGCCCCGAGTGCGGAGCTCTGCTTCTGGCCTCCGGTCGGAATAGGGCGCGTTGCACTGCTTGCGACTTCCGGGGAGACGCCCCTGAATCGGAGCAGGAGCAGGACAAGGTCGAGGAAAAGGACAAGGTCGAGGTCGAGGTGGCCGTATGACATTGTCTCCGGTGAAGGAGCAGGCCAACCTGCAGGAGTACAGGGACCACCTGCGCGGAGAGCGCAGCCTGTCCGAGTACACCGTCCGCAACTACCTGAACGATCTGGACCCGTTCTTCCAGTTCATGGAGGAGCAGGGGCTGGAATCCCCCTCCGATGTCGATCGCGGCTTCCTGAGGCGCTACGTTGCCTGGCTCATGTCCAGCCGACCAATCCAAACGGGCCGATCCCAGATAATGCGGGGACATGAGAGGGCAAGCGTCACCAGGTCCCTGGCAGCCCTCCGCTCCTACTTCCGCTATCTAGTAAGTAGGGGAGTTGTGCCACCCAGCCCCCTGTGGAAGCGGGGCAGCCGCCAGTCCAGGGCGCTGATACCCAAGGCGGAGAAAACCCTCCCCCGTATCATGGGCAAGGAGGAGGTTGTGGACCTGCTGACCACGCCGGACAACCCTGAGACCAAGGACAAGCCCAAGTCGCCGGCATTGCAGATTCGGGACAGGGCGATCCTGGAGATGCTATACGCCACCGGCCTGAGGGTGAGCGAGCTATCAGGGTTGGATATGAAGGACGTGGATATGGAGCGCCGACGGCTTAGGACGATAGGCAAGGGATCCAAGGAGCGAGAGGTGGTCTTCGGCAGGCCGGCGCAAGAGGCCCTGGAGCGCTACATCAACGAGGGGCGTCCCAAGCTGGGCGATCGGAGAACCGACGCCCTATTCCTCAACCGCTTTGGCGGCCGTCTCACCAAGCGCTCGGTCCAGGAGATGGTCAAACGCTACAGCCTCCAGTCCACTGACACCAAGGTGCACCCGCACATGCTCAGGCACACTTTTGCGACGCATTTGCTGGATGGAGGCGCGGACCTGCGCATCGTACAGGAGTTGCTTGGGCACTCATCCCCGGCCACCACCCAGATATACACCCATGTGAGCTTGGCCCAGTCCCGCAAGGAGTACCTGAAGGCACATCCAAGAGCCAGAGTCGATGAAGCCCCGGATACTCAGTAGCCGGATTCGCCAAAATCACTATCGGAGCTAAATACTGCATTGAGACTCCTGATAATCAACGGGCCAAACCTGAACATGCTGGGGCAGCGCGACCCCGCCATCTATGGCTCCATGTCCCTGCACGACATAGAGGAGGCGGTGCAACGCCGCGCCCAGGAGCTTGGGACGGACGTGAGCTTCTTCCAGTCCAACAGCGAGGGATCGATCATTGACTACCTCCAGGCGCAGGCTCCCATCGCCAACGGGATAGTGATAAACCCGGGCGCGCTCACTCACTACGGCCTGACCCTGAGAGAGGCTCTGGTGGATACCGGGCTTCCCGTTGTAGAGGTTCACCTGTCCAACATATACGCCAGGGAAGAGTGGCGGCACCGCTCCGTGGTGGCTCCCGTGGCGGTGGGCCAGATAAGCGGCCTCAGCTGGAGGGGATACGTAGCCGCCCTGGAGTTCCTGACGGCCAGAATAAACGAAGGAGCGACCGGATGAAAGCAAGGCTGGACAAGATAAGGGCCAAATTCGAGGAGACAGGCGTTGACGCCCTGATGATATCGTCCGAGGAGAACCGGCGATACCTGTCGGGATTTACAGGCTCGGCCGGTTCCCTCTTCATCACCGCAACGGATGCCGTGCTGTCCACGGACTTCCGCTACGTGGAGCAGGCCGGTCAGCAGTCTCCGGACTTTCGCGTACACCGCATGAGAGGTGGCGTTGAATGGCTCACCGGTCTCTTGGGCGAGCTGGGGATTCACCGCCTGGGTTTCGAGAGCCAGCACGTTACCGTTGCCTCCCACTCAGGCATCCTCAAGTCCATCAGCGAAAGCAGCCCCAGCCTGGACGTCTCTCTCGTGGCTACCTCCGGACTGGTGGAAGAGCTTCGCTCCGTGAAGGACCCCGAGGAGATGGCAATACTCACCAGAGCCATTGACATTGCAGACCAGGCCTTTGCCCAGGTTGCCCCGACCATCCGGCCAGGCCACACGGAGGTTGAGGTGGCGTGGATGCTGGAGAGGGCCATGAGAGAGCTTGGAGCGGAGTCGGTCTCCTTCGAGACCATTGTGGCAGCCGGGCCAAACGCCGCCCTGCCCCATCACAGGCCCGCGGACGTACCCATCCGCGAGGGCGAACCCTTGATAATCGACATGGGCGCCAAGTACCAGGGCTACTGCAGCGACCTCAGCCGCACCATCTGCCTGGGCCAGTATGACGACACCTTCCGCAAGATTTACGACACCGTTCTCGGAGCGCAGCTTACAGCGATTGCCACGGTGACCCAGGGCATGACCGCCGGGGACGCCGACGGGCTGGCGCGGTCGGTCATTGAGGAGGCGGGCTACGGCGACAACTTCGGCCACAGTCTGGGACACGGCGTCGGCCTAGCCGTCCACGAGCTGCCCGGCGTGGGGCCCAGCTCCACGATGGTGCTGGAGGACACAATGGCCTTCACCGTTGAACCCGGGATATACATCACCGGCTGGGGAGGCGTCCGCATCGAGGACGTGGTTGTGCTGGAGAACGGCAGGGCCAGGGTAATCAGCAAAGCCCCAAAGCAAGACAGAATCGGAGTATAGAATGACCATCAGCTACAGTGATCTGAGAAGAGGCACAGTCATCGAACTAGAGGACGAGCCTTGGCAGGTTCTCGACTGGAAGCACACCAAGATGCAGCAGCGGGCTCCCGTCCTCACCCTGAAGCTGCGCGCTCTGCGCACGGGACGCACTATGGAGCGCAACGTGCCGGGAAACCAGAAGCTCACCCTTGCAGAGGTGGACACCCGCGAGGCTCAGTACCTGTACAGCGACGGTGACCTCTACTATTTCATGGACACCCGCACCTTCGACCAGCACCCCCTCTCCACCGACAGGCTGGGAGACGCCCTCCTGTACATCAAGGAGCAGGACCAGGTGGAGTTGGTTTTATACAAGGGAGACCCCATATCCGTGGAGCTGCCCACGTTCGTTGAACTTCGGGTGGAGGACACCCCTCCGGCGGCGAAGGGCAACACGGCCCAGGGGAGCACCAAGCCCGCCAAACTGGAGACTGGGTTGGACGTGCAGGTGCCCTTCTTCGTAAATGTGGGCGATGCGGTGAAGATAGACACTCGCTCGGGGGAGTACCTTGAAAGGGTGAGCTGAGTTGCCCGTTTACTCCGTCAGCCAGATCACCCGTTACCTCAAGGACTCGCTGGAGGCCGACTTCTTCCTGAACGACCTGTGGATGCGCGGCGAGGTCTCCAACCTGACACGCTCGGCGGCGGGCCACTTCTACTTCACCCTCAAGGACTCAGCCAGCCAGGTCCGGTGCGTCATGTTCCGCCCTGCTCACGGCGGCGAGCACCTGGCCGAAGGCGGAGCAGTCATCGCTCACGGACGCGTTTCGCTCTACGAGGTCCGGGGAGACCTGCAGCTCATTGCAGACCTGGCCCAGCCGGAGGGCGTTGGCGAGCTGCACCTGGAGCTGGAGCGCCTCAAAGTGAAGCTGGAGGCCGAGGGCTTGTTCCAGGTCTCCCGCAAGAGACCACTTCCCGTCTTCCCCAAGCGTATCGGGGTAGCCACTTCACCCACCGGTGCGGTCTGGCACGACATCCAGAACATCATCCGGCGGAGATACCCCCTCGTGGAGTTAGCCTTTGCGCCCACGCCCGTTCAGGGCGACGCGGCGGCCGGGGGAATCGTAGACGCCTTTGACGCCCTCAACGCTGAAGATGACATAGACCTGGTCATCCTGGCACGCGGCGGAGGGTCGCTTGAAGACCTGTGGCCCTTCAACGAGGAGACAGTCGCCAGAGCCATCTACGCAAGCCGCGCTCCCGTTATCAGCGCCGTGGGCCACGAGACGGACTTCACAATAGCAGACATGGTGGCCGACTGCCGCGCTCCCACTCCCTCGGCTGCTGCGGAGCTGGCGGCGCCGGACCGGGATGAGCTCCTGGAGCGCGTCGAGTCACGCCAGAGGAGCATCTTCCAATGGGTGTCCGGCGATCTGAGCGACAGGAGCCGCGACCTGGACCAGACCGCCTGGAGACTCCAGCGTTACGCCCCGGACATACCTTCGTGGAGGCAGCGTGTGGACGATCTATCCCAGGCCAACGCGCGCGCCCTGGACTCCTATCTGACCCTGCGCGGGGAGAGGATCGGCGCTCTGGATATGCGCTTGGCCTCCCTCAACCCCGCCAGTGTGCTGGCTAGGGGATACGCCGTGGTGCAGCGGCAGGACACCATGGAGCCTGTGACATCCGTTGAGCAGGTCAGCCCCGGAGACGACCTCGACATCACCGTAGCGGGCGGCAGCTTCCCAAGCCGCGTCCTGCCCGCGTGACCAGGCTATGAGCGCCAATAACCCCAACAACGAAGAAATCTCCTTCGAGGAAGCGTACACCAACCTTGAGGAGACGGTGCGCGCCCTGGAAGAGGGTGGGCTGTCCCTGGCCGAGGCCACCCGCCTCTATGAGGAGGGAACGCGGCTCGCCCGCATATGCAACGAGCTTCTAAGCTCCGCGGAGCTTCGGATAACCCGCCTCCAGACGGCCTACGGCGAGCAGATGCGCCTCCTGACGGAAGACAGGGAGCAGAGCGCTGAGGATTGACCTCCATATGCACACCGGATTCTCCCCGGACTCCGGAACGGATCTGGAGGACTTTGTGGCCAGATGTGTGAAGACTGGCCTGGACTGCATCGCCGTCACTGACCACAACACGATACAGGGGGCCTTGAAGGTGCAGGCGATGGCCCCTTTTCGGGTCATCATTGGTGAGGAGATCAAGAGCACAGGCGGGGAGATAATCGGCCTCTTTCTCAAGGAGGTCGTTCCACGTGGGCTTCCGGCCCTGGAGACGGTCAAGCTCATCAAGGAGCAGGGAGGGTTGGTGTCGATTCCACATCCCTTCGACCACTTCCGCCGCTCCGTCATCAGCCAAGAGGCCCTGTACGAGGTGCTGCCCTACGTGGACATCGTGGAGGCCTTCAATGCCCGCAACACGCTCCAGGGAGACAACCGGAAGGCGGAGGAGTTGGCCCGGGAGCACGGTATCCTCACCTCAGCCGTCAGCGACTCCCACACGCTAATGGAGATGGGGCGCACATACGTTGAGATGCCGGAATTCGACAGCACGCCGGAGGGCTTTATGCAATCCCTGAGCGAGGCCGCTCTTGTGCGGCGCCAGATAACGCCCCTCATTCATTTTCTCACCACCTTCACCAAGAACCAGAAGAGGCTCGCCCGCCTGTGGCGCAGGCGGTCGGGAGCGCCGCTCCGTGATTGACATAGGGTGGTTCTCCACGGGTCGCGGCGAAGGCTCCCTGGGCCTTCTGCAAACGGTGCAAGATGCCATCTTGCGAGGAGAGCTTGACGCCCGCATCCGGTTCATATTCAGCAACCGCGAGCCCGGAGAGGCCGAGGGCAGCGACCGCTTCTTTCGGCAGGCCCGCGACTACGACATACCCCTGGTCACATTCTCTTCCCAGGGCTTTCGGCTCAGCAGAGGCGGCGGCCCGTTCTCCAGGCATCGCTTGGAGTTCGACCACGAGGTGATGAAGCAATTGGAGGGCTACGAGCCCGACATGTGCGTGCTGGCCGGATACATGCTTATAACGGACACGGAGCTGTGCAACCGGTACACCATGCTAAACTTCCACCCAGCCCCGCCTAACGGGCCGGTAGGAACGTGGCAGGATGTCATCTGGAGGCTCATTGAGCACCGCGCAGAAGAGGCCGGGGGGTACATCCACCTTGCCACCGAGGACCTGGACCGCGGCCCCGTGCTGACCTGGTACTCCTTCCCCATCCGCGGCAAGGACTTCGACCCAATGTGGCAGCAAGTCGAGGGTCGCGCTACGGAAGACGTGAAGGCAAACGAGGGCGAGGACCTTCCGCTCTTCCAGCTAATCCGGCAGGAAGGGGTCAGGCGGGAACGTCCGCTGCTGCTGGAGACCCTGAAAGCCTTCGCCCAGGGAGACATCCGCGTCAAGGGACGCCGCGTGCTGGACGGCTCCGGCAACCCTCTCGACGGCCTCTGCCTGAACGAGGCTATAGAGAATGCCATCCGGGACAGCGGCTAGGTTGGTTCGCTGGGACGACAATGAACATCATCGACTTTCTTCCGGAGAACGGGGCTGCCGTTCACCAGGCCGCCACGCTGCTGGTGGAGGTGTTCCGTGAGCATCACCCCAACGCCTGGCCGGACATGGACTCCGCCCTGAAGGAAGTCCAAGAGTCCTTCGCCGAGAGCCGCATAAGCCGGATAGCTGTAGACGATTCGGGCATTGTTCTGGGCTGGATTGGAGGAATCGGAGCCGACCACTACGAGGGATTCGCCTGGGAGCTGCACCCCCTTGTGGTGCACCCGGACTATCAACGGAGCGGTATAGGGAGAGCGCTAGTCGCCGACCTGGAAGACCACGTCAGACGACGCGGCGGCTCCACCATCTGGCTCGGCACTGACGACGAGAACAACCAAACAACCCTCGGCGGCATTGATCTGTACCCCAATGTGCTGGACCACCTTGCCCAAATACGCAACCTCAACAACCACCCATACGAGTTCTATCTGAAGGTCGGCTTTGCCATCGTGGGCGTGATACCGGACGCCAACGGCCCCGGCAAGCCAGACATCACGATGGCCAAGCGCGTGGGAAAATAGAAGGCTTGAAAGGGACCGGTGTTACTGTGCAGGTGAAAGTTCCTCAATCGTAACCTCTCCGCCATTCAAAGCATCCATAGTAACCCGACTACCCCAGAGCAGGGTCATGCCCAGCAACGGAACACTATCCGACTCCAATATCAGCACGTCGCTTGGACGTCCATGCCAAGACACTGATCCAAGATATACCTGAAACTCAAAGAGCTCTCCGCTTGCCAACTCAAAGGTTCTTTGACCTACGGATGACAGCCCGAGTTGATTGATGGATTCCCGTGGTAAGGACAGATAGCCCGTAAACCCGGTATCCAGGATGACATCCAGAGATCGGGGGCGACCTTCGCCATCCATGACGTCCACGCTAATCAATGCTTGTTGATTAACGTTTACCTTTCCCCTAATCATTGTGCCGAGGCATCCAGAAGCCGCCGACATGGCTGTATGCGGCGCGATGCCCGACGCGCACTCCGTATGTCACTGCAGCCGGCTTCCTTTTTAGCAACCGACGTGTGGCTGTCGCGTCTCTAGCGTCGATCTCATAGTCACCGCTATCAACGTCGATGACTACAAATGTCCCTTTCTCCACGGGTCCGATTTGAGACCCGATCAACTCCCGATAGATGGCTTCCCCACGGGCCGCTATTTCCCCTGGTTCGTATTCACGGCCTGCCACAGCATCCTCCTCTTGGTAATGACACCCGCCATCAATAGCGGCTTTCGTCGCGCATCTTTCTGAACTCTGACTGGGACAGTCTACGGCGCTCGTCTCTCTCAGCGAGCATCCGAACCACGACGGCTCTGCGCTTTTCTTGCGCCTGCGTGAGAGTTTCACTAGAATCGGTGTGCCTTGTGGCCATAACACGAGCCTCTCTGTAAATCCCTACGCCGTCTTCTCTCTTGGGACGTCCGCCGCCTCTGGGACTCCGGCGCGAAAGCGTGGGGTAGATCTGGCAATCTCAGTCTCTACGGGCGTCCCGGCGCCGCTCAGGAGAACGGGGTACTTGCGACCCCGTATGACCTCAGCGTCTATGGCGCAGGTGCGGACCCCGGCCATTGACGGCAGCTCGTACATCACGTCCAGCAGCGTCTGCTCAATGATGGCTCGCAGCCCTCGGGCGCCGGCTTTCCTCTCCAGCGCCTCCTCCGCGGCTGCCTCAACGGCATCGTCGCTGAAGGTGAGGTCGACGTTGTCCAGTCTGAATAGACGCTGGTACTGCTTAACGACGGCGTTCTTTGGCTCCACCAGTATCCTCACCAGGTCATCCTTGTCCAGTGAATCCAGGCTCATCACCAGAGGAAGACGCCCCACAAACTCCGGGATAAAGCCATAGGCCAGCAGGTCCTCGGGAATGAGGTGCTTGAGCACGTTCTCCTGGACGCCCTCCTTGGCTGCCGTACTGGAGGACCGGAAGCCGATTCCCTGTCGCTCCCTGGACATGCGCCCGCTGACTATCTTGTCCAAGCCCTCAAAGGTGCCGCCGCAGATGAAAAGTATGTGCTCCGTGTTGATCTGGAGCAGCTCCTGGTGCGGGTGCTTCCTCCCGCCCTGTGGAGGCACATTGGCGGTGCACCCCTCTATAATCTTCAATAGCGCCTGCTGGACGCCCTCGCCGGATACGTCCCGGGTGATGGACGGGTTGGCGGCCTTGCGTCCAATCTTGTCCACCTCATCTATGTAGATTATGCCGCGTTCGGCCCGGGCTATGTCAAAGTCCGCGGCCTGTATGAGCCTCAGCAGGATGTTCTCGACGTCCTCACCCACGTACCCCGCCTCCGTTAGGGTGGTGGCGTCGGCAATGCAGAAGGGGACATCCAGGGTCCTTGCCAGGGTCTGGGCCAGGAGGGTCTTGCCGCTACCGGTAGGCCCGGCCAGAAGGATGTTGGTCTTCTGGAGCTCGACGTCGTCGTCACCGGAGTCGCCGGACCAGATGCGTTTGCAGTGGTTGTAGACCGCCACGCTCAGGACCTTCTTAGCTCTATCCTGGCCGACCACGTACTCGTCCAGCTTCTCGTAAATGGTCTTGGGATTCAGCTTTGGGGGCTCCGGAGAGGCAACTACTTGCGTAGGCGACTCTTCATCAATGATCTGCTGGCACAGGCCAACGCACTCGTTGCAGATGAAAGCCCGGCCCGGCCCGCTGATGAGCCGTTTTACCTGGACCTGGTCCTTTCCGCAAAAGGAACAGACCACCCTTGGGGGAGTCTCAACGTGATGTGGCACACACTCTCCTTGGAGGAGCCTAAGCCGTAGCTGCGGCCTCTTCGACTGCCGACTTTGCCGACTTGGCCAGCACCTCGTCGACGATGCCGTATTGCAGTGCCTGGTCAGCGGTTAGGTAGTAGTCCCTGTCCGTATCCGAGGCAACCTTGTCGTAAGGCTGTTCCGTATGCTGGGATATGATGTTGCGCAGCGAGTCCTGCAAACGCAGTATCTCCCTCGCGGCTATCTCTATGTCCGAAGCCTGCCCCTGAGCGCCCCCCATAGGCTGGTGCATGTGTATGGTGGAGTTGGGAAGCGCGAACCTCTTCCCCTTGGCCCCGGCGCAAAGGAGCACTGTGCCCATGCTGGCTGCGAGACCCACGCATATGGTGGAAACGTCCGGCTTTATGAGCTGCATGGTGTCGTAGATGGCCAGCCCGGAGCTTACGACTCCTCCCGGGCTGTTGATGTAGACGCTGATGTCCTTCTCCGGGTCCTCCCGCTCCAGGTAGAGCAGCTGGGCCACAATCAGGTTGGCGATATGGTCCGAGATCGGCGTGCCCAGGAAGACGATTCTCTCTCTGAGCAGCAATGAGTAGATGTCGAACGCCCGCTCCCCCCTGGCGCCCGTCTCCACCACCATAGGTATCAGGTCTTCGGGGCGATACAGCATATTATGCACCTCTTTCAGAGTCCTCTTGAACCTCTTCCACGGGGACTTCACTTGACGACGTGGCCGCTTCTATGGCCTCGCCTTTTACTATATTCACAAGACGCTCCAGTGTCTTCCGGTTGATGAGCATATTCTCGATGTATCTCCGGCCATCCTCCGTGTCCAACGCCTGTCTGAGGGGGTTCTCACCGGTCTCAGATTCCACTCCCATCGAGTTCAGCTCCTCCTCTATCTCCTCGGGAGCCACCTCCAAACCCTCTTTTTCTCTGAATGACTGAAGGGTGAAGCTCCGGATAAGGCGCTCCTCGGCCTGGGGCCGCGCCTCTTCCTGAATCTGCTCAACGCTCTTCCCCACAGTGCTCAGATAATCCTCCATGCTCAACTGCTGCCTTCTCATGGCTTCCGCCTGGTCCGACAGCATGTGATCCACCTCATGTTCCACCAGAAGCGGGGGTAACTCAACCTCCGATATGTCTATAAGAGCCTGTATAGCCAGGTCCTCAAATCGGTGTTCGGCGGCCAGTCGGCTCTGCTGGAGCATTTCCTCTTCAATCTTCTCCCTTAGCTCATCCATGCTCGTCGTTTCCATCCCCAGACTCTTGGCAAACTCGTCGTCCAGCTCCGGCAGCTTCCTCTCCTTCACCTCCACCACCACGACGCTGAATTGGCACTCCTTCCCAACCATCTCGCTATCGGAGTAGTCGTCCGGGAACGGAAGGGTGAACTCGCGGCTCTCGCCCAAGACAGCGCCCACCAGCTCCTCGGCAAAGCCTGAGAGAGGATTTGGCGAACCCGCCAAAAGGATGTAGTCCACTCCCTCGTCTTCCACCACCGACTCGCCGTCAACATCCCCCTGCACATCTATAGTGATCATATCGCCCATCTCAACGGGGCGTTCCACAGGCTCCCACGTGCCGCTCTCTCTTTGGAACAGACTCAACCGGTTGTCCACCTCGTCGGCGGTCACCTCTACGGGCTCCTGCTCCAGACGAATGTCGTAGTAGTCGCCCAACGCCACCTCGGGACGCACGGCAACCGTCGCCTCGATGGTCAGGGGATCATCCTGGACCACCTTGACCCTGGGAGTAGCCACCACGTCCAACTCCTGCTCCTCTATGGCCCTGGACGTCAGCTGGGGCAGCAGGGTCTCAAGTGCGTCCTCCATAAGCGCTTCCCGCCCCACAAACCTCTCCACCACCGACCGGGGCGCCTTGCCCTTGCGAAAGCCGGGTATGTTGGCGCGCTGCACAACGCTCCTGTACACCCTGTCCAAGTGCTCTTCCAACTCCGGAGGCTCCACCTCGATATTGAGCACAACCTGACTCTGGTATAGTTCAGCCTGGGATACTTTCAAACTACGCTCCTAAGAT
Organism: Dehalococcoidia bacterium; assembly: GCA_965261605.1. Lineage (GTDB taxonomy): Bacteria > Chloroflexota > Dehalococcoidia > Lucifugimonadales > UBA2985 > DAOUJW01. The sequence goes on from OZ253466.1 coordinate 939,723, forward strand.
ACTCTGTATACCATTATAAATGTGGGAGGCTGCATTGTGAAGCGTCTCCCGTCACCCATGCACGCTACTCGTCCAGCAGCCTCAGGTGAAGCTCCCGGAGCTGCGACTGCTCTACAGGTGACGGCGCTCCGAATAGGGGATCGGTCGCGCTCTGGGTTTTGGGGAAGGCGATGACCTCCCGGATATTCTCCTCATCGCCCATCAGCATGACCACCCGGTCTATGCCGCTGGCGAACCCGCCGTGGGGAGGCGCGCCGTACTCCAGGGCGTCCAGCAGTTGCCCAAACTGGGTCTGCATCGCCTCCGGGCTGTGGCCCAAGAGGCTGAATATCTTCTCCTGGACGCTCCGGGTGTGGTTGCGCACGCTGCCTCCGGATATCTCCAGGCCATTGCATACGAGGTCGTACTGCTTGGCCAGGGCACTGCCCGGGTCCGTGTCCAGGAGTGCAATGTGCTCATCCTTGGGTGAGGAGAAGGGGTTGTGGGGAGAGTGCCATCTGCTCTCCTCCGGCATCCACTCCAGTAGTGGAAAGTCCACCACGAAAGCGAAAGCCAGCAGATCGGGGTCTGCCAGCTCCAGGCGCCGGCCCATCTCACGGCGGAGATGCCCCAGTACAAGCTCGGTTGTCTCCGTAGGCCCGGCCACTACCAGCAGCAGGTCGCCGCGCTTCGCACCCAGGCGAGAGGCAATCAGGCGCACCTCGTCCAGCGACAGATACCTCGCAGCCGGCGACCGCACGTCCTCCTCAGTCAGGTCCTCAAGCGAGCTGTCGGGGTCGCCGTCCAGGGCTATGGTGACCAGGCCGGCGGCGCCGCGCTCCCTGGCGAAGGCGGTCAGCTCGTCTATCTGGCGGCGGGGGTAACCGGCGCATCCGGGGGCAACCAGGCCCTTCACAGAGCCACCGGACTCGGCAGCGCTGCGCATTACCTGGAAGCCGGTCTTCGCGGCGATATCCGTAAGGTCTCCTATCTCCATACCGAATCGCAGGTCGGGCTTGTCCGACCCGAACCTTGACATCGCATCCTTGTAGGGAAGCCTGGGAAAGGGGCTGAGAATCCTCTTGTGTGGAGCTATGCTCTCCACGAGTCCGGTGAACAGCTCCTCAATCATCCGTAGAACGTCTTCCTCCTCCACAAAGCCCATCTCCAGATCCAGCTGGGTGAACTCCGGCTGTCGATCAGCCCGCAGGTCCTCGTCGCGGAAGCAGCGGGCTATCTGGAAATAACGCTCCACGCCTCCCATCACCAGAAGCTGCTTCATCTGCTGCGGAGACTGAGGCAGGGCGTAGAAGCTCCCCGGGTGAACCCTGCTGGGCACAAGGTAGTCCCGCGCCCCCTCCGGTGTGCTCTTGGTAAGGATGGGCGTCTCAACCTCTATGAAATCGCGATCGCTCAGATAGTCGCGGATGAACTTTACGATGTTATGCCTGAGAACAAGGTTGTCCCTGAGGGTAGACCGCCGCAAATCCAGGTGACGGAACCGGAGGCGCACCAGTTCGTCAGCCTCCGGCGCCTCGTCCTCGATGCCGAAGGGCGGGACTCTGGACGGATTGAGGATATTGAGATCCTGGGCTATCACCTCCACCTCGCCCGTTGGTATTCGGGGATTCTCCGTCCCTTCGGGACGCGGGGACACCTTACCTTTGACCTGAATCACCCACTCGTTGCGGAGGCCTTGGGCTATGTCGTGGATCTGGGGCGCAATCTCCGGGTTGAACACCACCTGGACAATGCCCTTCCAGTCTCTAAGGTCAATAAATATAAGTCCGCCGTGGTCTCGCCGGCGGTGCACCCAGCCCGCCAGGGTAACCTCGCTGCCTACATTATCTCTGCGAACGGCTCCGCAGCTGGTGGACTTGAGCAAAGCGCCTCCCACTTCCGACTATAGTGTCAACTCCGACGCGGGAACCAGCTTATGGTGTGTCGTGTCGGCAATTAATCCAAACGTTTGCAGTGTAACGGCTCCAAGAAGAAACCTCTCAGGAGGACCGAAGACGACAAGGCTGGTACGCTCTTCAACGTCATCCACGCCATTATCGCCCTCAGCAGGGTCAATACGAAACCGGATCTCCCCGAGGCCCATCCGCTGCTTGCGTCCGCCCGCCAGCGTAAATTCCCTTTCTAGGCTAGGTTCAACTCCCAGTTCGCGCAGCAGAGCGGACGGCAGCATCGAGTATGTCGCCCCTGTGTCTACCAACGCTGTCACTTCCCTGAAAGGCCCTGTTTTGTCCCGCCCCACCGCAACTTTCGCCTCAAAAGCGCCCACGTCAATTACTCCTTCGCCAGTGTCCCTGTCTCTAATGCAGATTATACTCCACGCTATCAAGTGAGTATAGCACAGGCGCTTGCCCTCTCAGACCCCGGTTATCCTTATGCCTGAGCGGGCTTTATACAGCCGGTTGATGTTTATCAGCAAAGCTGTAATACCTTCGACGTAGCGCGAGTTCGCCAGCGCGCCCCCGTCTACTGCTCTCAGCGCGCTGATACGCTCGACCAGGGACATCACCAGTGCCTTTGCCTCCTCGTCGTCGGCGCAGGCGACCACGTCTCCCTCAATCGCAGTCGCAGGCTCAAGCAGGCTGTGGGCGCTGATGGTCTGGAGGGCTGCGACAACTTTGGAGCCTGGAAGCAGGGCCTGGGCTTGCATCGCCGCCGATCCTTCCTCCACGGGCAGCATATACGCCTGCCCACCCGAGAAGCCCAGAGGAGCGACCGTACTCACCACGACCTTGCCGTCCAGCGCCTCCTTAAGCGGCTCCAGAAGGCTCCTCTGCGCCGCAAAGGGCACCGTGACAAAAGCAACGTCTGACATCCGGGCCACGTCCTCGTTCAGACCGCCGTACACCTCCGACAGGTTATGAAGGCTCTTAAGCTCCCGCACAGCCTCCTCGGCTCTGGCCGCATCGCGTGAGCCTATCATAACCGCCTCGCCTGCCAAGCCCAGCCTGAGGGCGATACCTCGGCCCTCAGGTCCAGTGCCCCCCAGAAAACCCAGCATTAGCGCTCCCGTCTCTTAGCTTGGAATACCCTGGAATATACCACTAGCCGACTCAACGGAGCAAACCGGCGAGCGCATGGGGCTTGAGTGCATCGCTTGATGGTGTAGAATTAGACCACACCTCATGAAGGGGAATACATACGTTTTACCCGAAAAAGCGTAAAGCATTCAGAAGATACACTTCTGATCATGGAGGTAATTGACGTGGGTACTTTCCACACAAGTATTGTGGTGGGACGGGATAAAGATGGGCCTTTCAAGGCAGTAACAGCCTTGGTAGACACAGGGGCAGTGTACTCGATGTTGCCCTCTAATACGCTACATGAGTTGGGGGTCGCACCTACTAAGGATGGCGAATTTACTCTAGCGGACGGGCGAAAGCAGCGGTTCCCCATTGGGGATGTTCGCTTTCGTATTGGGGTTGAAGAGCACGAGAGTCCCGTTATTTTTGGTCCTGAAGAGCGCTTTCTTCTAGGGGCTGTTACACTGCAAATCTTTGGCCTGATTGCTGATACAACTCACCACAAGTTGATTCCTGCGCCGGAGTTGACGCTATAGAGCTGGGCTTGTGGTAAGACGGTACATGATTCCCTATAGAGAGAAGCTTTGGGCATATACACAAACCTGGTAAGGCCACTGATATTCACACTGCCTCCGGAGAAGGCTCATCGCCTGGCGGATGTGGCCCTGTGGCCGAAGCCGCTTTGGAGCCCCTTACGACCTCGCCTTCTGGTGAGAGACGGGCGACTCCACACCGACATGGGCGGCATACCACTGCTCAATCCGGTGGGTCTTGCCGCCGGGTACGACAAGGACTGCCTTCGGACAGGCTCTCTTTCCAACCTGGGCTTCGGGTACATGGTCGGTGGCACCGTGGTAGTAGAGCCGCGTGAGGGTAACCCCAAGCCGAGGGTATTCCGCAACCCGACCAACGGCTCAATGGTGAACGCCCTGGGATTTCCCAGCAAGGGGCTGGCGGCGGCGGCCCGGAAGCTACGGAAAGCCTCCACCGGGGATGTGCCACTCCTGGTTAGCATCTCAGGCTTCTCAATAGACGATATCGTCCGGTGCTACAGCACCCTCCAACCCCTGGTTGCCGGAGTAGAGTTGAACATAAGCTCCCCAAACTCCGAGGGGGTCCGGCTCTTTCAGGACCCCGGCAGGCTGGACGAACTCCTGGCAGAGATGGAACGATTGAAGGAGAAACCCCTCTTCCTGAAGCTCCCTCCTCATTTTGGAGAAGCCCAGAGAAGCCGCACGATGGAGTTTGTAGACCTTTGCCTAAGTCACTCGATTGAGGGCGTTACCCTGGTGAACACCTGGCCCGTAGACGATGCGCGCCTGGCCATGGGAAGAGGCGGCCTCAGCGGCAGACCTCTATTCCCCCACATGGTGCGTATCCTGCGAGAGGTGCGCCGGCACGCAGGAGAGAGATTCACGATCAACGCCTGCGGCGGCATATCATCCGGCGAGGACGCACTCCGGGCTATCAGAGCCGGCGCGGACACGCTGCAGCTCTTCACGGGCTTCATATACCAAGGGCCAGCCCTGATGCGCAACATAAACGTTTACCTGCTGAGATTCATGGAGCGGGAGGGAGTGCCCTCTCTGAACGCCATTCGGAGAGAGTTACCGGATTTGCAGCAACGGGACTAGACCGGCCTCCGGGACACTGGCGCGGTGGAATTCACCGCACACGCCCCTCACAGCGCTCGGACCGCGTCCTCTATAGCGTTGGTTGCGTCCTGGTAGGCCGTGGTAGGTGCGAAAGTCATCGGCTCGCCGAAGCGTATCTCCACAGACCCGCGCTTGAGTATCGGAAACCGCGCGGGAGATCCCAGACGGTTGATGTGGAGCTTCATTGGAACGACTGGCAGCCTTCCTTCGACTGCTACCATGCCAGTCCCGTTCATAAATGACTTTATTGGGCCACCGACTGTCAGCTCCCCTTCAGGGTAGATCAGCACCGACCAGCCATTGTCCAGTATCTTGCCCATGTTCTCGAGGCTGGGCCTGACCGCTCCTTGCTGCGAGATGGGGAATCCGTTGCCCAGAAGCGGGTTCAGCACCCAGAAAACGGGGTTCCTCCACAGGGCTGCCGCGCCGGCAATCGCCAAGCGCCTGCGCAATGACGGAGGAATCGCCTTAATAATCAGAGGGTTGTCCAGGCCCAGACCGTGGTTTGATGCGAACAGCACGGGGCCTCTAACGCCTTCCAGCTTCTCCCGCCCCGTGACCTTGAGGCCGTAGGGAAGCCGCATGATTGGAAACACGACCAGTCGCTGGATGATGCCCCGCGTCATGCGGCACCACCAGTCCATGCCCCAGTCCGGGAACTTGGTGACGGGAGGGTTGTTCGCTCCCTCCTCCAGGATTTGCCCAAGCTGTCCCAAGGTGGTCTCCGGGTCGATTTGGCTCTCGTCCAGGTACACGCCAAGGTCGGCCTCAATTGCGGACAGCAGCTCGACCCTGGCCAGGGAATCAAGTTTGAGGTCGTCACCCAGCGTCATGTCCGGATCGACCGCAGCGGTGTCAAGCATAGCTACCTCCGCGACGATGTCCACCAGGCCCCACGCCCCCTGTTGACCTCCCGACGACGCCGGACGGCTCGGAGCAGCCTCGACGGGGGTCATGGTGCCCTGGAGCCTCTCTATCAGCAGAGGCTTCCTGACTTTGAGCGTGTGGGTGCGCGGAAAGTCCTCCTCCGGCCAGACGGTGAAGCCCCTGACCCTCTGCTGCTCCGCCAATTGAGCGTTGGCCCAGGAGACAATCGGCTCGGCATCCTCGACGCCGTTGAGTATCAGGGCGGCGTGAACCTCCACCGAACTGCCCCGAGTCAGGCCAACCACCGCCGAGTCGGTGACGTTGGGATGCCGGTTGAGCACAGCCTGAACATCGTCGGGGTAGACGTTTTGTCCGCTGGAAAGGACTATCATGTCCTTCATACGGCCGCGGATGTGCAGAAAGCCCTCATCGTCAAAGTAACCCAGATCGCCGGTCTTGTACCAGCCGTCCTGGAAAGTCGCGGCCGTCTGCTCAGGCGCGTTCCAGTAGCCGGGCGAGATGTTGTCGCCGCGGGCCAGTATCTCCCCATCTTCGCTGATCCTCACCTCAACATTGGGCAGAGGGCGGCCAACCGAGTCCGGCCTGCGCTCCCTTATTGTGTGGTTGCTTATCACGGGCGACGCCTCCGTAGCGCCATAGCCCTGCACTATCTTCACGCCAAGCAGCTCCCACTTTCTGCCGAGTTCCGGGTCCAGGGCCGCTCCGCCGGATACGATGAAGTCCAGCTTCCCGCCGAACTGCTTGTGCACCCGTCCGAAAAGGCGTCGTCTGAGGGGGAATGGCGTCTTCTCAGCCAGCTTCAGCAGCTTGCCCCAGAGCGCCTCCTTTCCCTGACGCCTGACTTCACGCTCGATACCGTTCATCAGAAGTTCAAGCCCCTGGGGGACAAGCAGCATGGTGGTTATCTGACGTTCGCGCATGGTGCGGGCCAGCACTGTCGGCTGTCTGCTGGTGGGATACGTTACGCTGGCCCCGAAGTACAGCACCGCGAGCAGACCGCCCATCTGCTCGTACATATGGCTCAGAGGCAGGATGGAGAGGAGCCGGCTGGATGTCTCGCAGACGATGTACTGGGAGATGCCCTCGATGTTCGCGGTCAGGTTCCGGTGCGTGAGCATCACCCCCTTGGGGTCGCCCGTTGTGCCGGATGTGAACATGATTTCAGCTAGGTCGTCCGGCGCTACTTCCACCGGAGCCGGCTCAGGCAGGCCGTGGATAGCGCTCTCCAGCTCCTCGAAGGTAATCTCGGGTAGGCCGAGGTCAGCGTCGTTCTTGGGAGTGAAGCGCGATGTGAAGGCCAGCTTTGGGGTTATTCTTGAGATGACCCGCTCCACGTAGTCCGGCGCGCTGCGTAGATCCAGGGGCACCGCGATGACGCCCGCACGCAGGCAGCCAAAGAGGATTATCACCCACTGCGGCGAGTTCGGCCCCCACAGGATGACCTGGTCTCCCTTTGTCAGCCCCCGGCTCTGAAGCAGAGTCGCTACCTGCCCCGACTCCCTCCATAGCCGTTCATAGGACCAGCGCTGGTACCGGAAGCCGGGCTTGAACAGCAGGGCGTCGCGCGGGCCGTGGGCAGCCACACTCCGTCGGAGGAATTCTATGAGAGTGTGCTCGGCCGGGGCTCCGGGTTGGTTTGTCTGATTCATTGACTTCTCTTGGCTCGGGTTGGGGTGGCGTCATTGTAGCGCAATCCGCAGGTCAGCACTACGCTCTTGCGCCTAAGTGAGGCTATGCTGCTCCATCATGCTGCTTAGCGCGGCTCGCGCCCCGCTGCGCATCGGTGAAAAGTGGCTGAAGCAGATTGTATCGAAGTCCAGGTTGAGGAGCTTTCGCAGCGACTCCATCGCCTGCTCCGGGTCCTCCGTAACACCGGGGGCCGGAGGAAAGAGCTTTAGGGACAGCTTGTACTGGAGCGCGTCACCGATTATGACCAGCTTCCTGTCAGGCAGGAACAGCGCTATGCTGCCCACAGTGTGGCCGGGGAGATGCACCACCTGCACGGGAAAGGCGAAGGGGATAACATCCCCGTCCTCCAGTTCGACGTCCACCTTGGTGGGGCTGCCGGTCATCCTTTCGATTACAGGCGCCGCGATCCGCGCCATAAGCTTGTTCTGAATCGGGTTGGGGGACTGCACCCTGCCGGTCAGAACGCCGGTCTCAAGTCGGTGGGCCATTACGGAGATGTCTCTTCCGCCGACAAGCTCGACCGCGCCGGCGGCGTGGTCCGGGTGACGATGGCTGATGACCAGGGTCTTCACCATGTCGATGGAAAGCCCGATGGACTCAAGGCTGTCGATTATCAACCCGGAGCTGCCCTTCATCCCGGCGTCGACGAGCAAAACCTCATCACCCTCGGCCAGCACCGTGACCCTCGCGCCGATAGCGCGGACCTGGAAGACGCCCTCAGCGACGCGAATCGGGTTGCCCAGCTTCACGGCTGCGTCTCCGAAACTTCATTGACCATCATGGGTTCACCCCTCGATCCGGCAGCTATTGGGCACAGTCACGTCCCATGTCCCGTCAACAGACAGGCATTAGTTCTAGGCAGAGAAAAACTACCTCTATACCGTGCTGTCGCAGCTGATTGCGATAGAGCCACCAGTCCGTGTCCGATGCGTTCAACACTTTTGGACTGGTTCCACTTGCCAGCGCTACGGCTACAAACTTGCGATCGTCCGGGTCAAACGAGCTGAGAGCCGGGTCGTCGGGAAACTCTTCGAATCCACGATCTTGGTGCGGGCTTATGGGGACTTTTCGGCAGTGCTCAGGATTGGCTTGGTTTTCAAAGAGCCACTTGAAGAAGGCGTCGCCGAGTTCTGGTTGTCCGGAGAAACTAAGGTATCTTTTGTATTCACCAAATATCTCGTTTCTGTCATCCAAAAGAACGCGACACTGATCAATTACGTAGCGCAAACGGGCTGCACACTCCCTTATGCAGTTTTGCCCTGCCTGTGGAGTCCTACGACTTGCAACGACGGCTACATTAGTGTCCATGACTATCTCCGCCCTTACAACGCTCATTCAGACAGTCCATGTCTCTTCAGCGCTGCCTCACTCATTGCGGCGATCTCGCCAAACTGGTCTCCAAAGAAGTCCTTTGGCCAATTGGAGATGTTGCCAAATTGGTCGAAATTGAGTTGGCTTATATTTGAGCAGCCGTTGTCATCCGTTGAGCAGAAATAGAGACCAACGTCATCCTCCTGAATCTCTCCCTCAGCTATACGGCGTTGGAGTCTGCGAAGCAGATGCTCACTATGGCTTTCGAACAGTATCTGAACATCCCGGCTTTTGCATGCGTCTATAAAAACATCAGCAAGGCCGGCTTGCACAGACGGGTGCAGGTGCATATCCGGCTGCTCCAAGATAACGCTGGATTTTCTTTGAGCGTAAAAGCACAGCACCAACACCGGAAGAATCTGAGAAACACCGAAACCTACGTCTGTAAGGAACACCTCAGCCGATTTGGGTGACTTCCGAACCTTGACTTCAAACACTCGTCTGCCCTTTGTTAGCGCTTCGACATGAAAATCGTGGACCAGTCCGAGTTGTTTGAGCCATTCTGCAACGCGCTGCTCAAGGGTAAGCCTACGTGCAGCCGAACCCTTACCTGTTCTCCATACACGTCTTCGAGATGACAGTAAAGCATCCACTACATATTCGCCAGACGGCCCCATATCCTGTTGTCGCGCTCCAGACCAAGTATAGAGCCGATTAGGATGAGCGCGAAGAGGGCCAAGGTAGTACAGACCGCGCAAGAGCGCTGTCAATCCGTATTGGAGTCCAAGGAAGAATCCTTCATCTCCGGCATTCTTGCTCGCCCAGTATGGGAACCTGTGAAAGCTGCGCGTGTCTGAATAGTAGTCACCCTCAGTGCCATGGCGGGAGAATTCTAAATTTGACTCGCGGATGAACATATCGTAGTTCATCAGGCCAATTGGACTTCGCCTTAACCCAAACTGTTGTCCAGCGACCCTATAGACCATTTCTTTCAATATTAGCGATCTCCCAGAGTCGGTGGGTTCCTCCCGTGAATCGACTTCGAACCCGATGTGGTCGCCTTCTGCGATAGTCCCGCCACCATAAATTGAAGGTATCTCCAACTCCCGTTTGGCATTCCAATTGAGCGAGAACTTTAGATTTAGATTCGTGTCGTGCTCGTGAATGACGCTCTCGAAGTCACCCAGGTCTACAAGCGTTTTCTCATTGCCAAAGTTAAACACGGTCCCAAGATCCAAGGAATCAGCAGACTGTTTCATCAGGAGCAGAGACTGGAACAAGCTGGTCTTACCGGAGCTGTTGGGCCCAAAGAATCCGGTGATGGGCTTAAGAGCTATGTCACCGGTATCCTTCCAGGACTTGAAGTTTTCAAGCCTCAGCTTTGTTATCATCTTCGGGTCCCTCAACTCAGCGCTGAAAGCGTTGGCTCTCCTATACGACCATCATTACGTACTTTCGTCTGGGCCACCTTTGAGTTGCCAAAGCCAGTATACCACCGGTCCCCATCCGGTGCAGTCCAGAAGTAACGCCGTAATCCGGCATTATTGACCCAAGAGTAGCAGCAGTTGGTGGACCAGTCTTCGGGGTGAGAACCTCCTATGAGGACATCCGGGCAAAGTCAACTGCCACGGTCAATAAGGGGTTATTGACCTCCCAAGAACAGGCCAATGCACAACCCGCCTGGCTCAATGGTAAGCAGAGGCCAGTGTTCGAACCCTCGCATCAGCGCCGATTTCTGGCTATTTTCGTGCTCGGCTAACCTCCCTCCAGGGTAGCCGGCTAATCCTGGACCTCGGTAATAATGCTTACAAACTGATCAGCGGCTGACTTGGCTCGTTCCATCAGCGCCTCAGGCGGAAGGCTCCCGACCGGGTGAGGCACGATTGCGAATTCCATATCCGGGATTCCGCCGACGCGGGCCATACCTTTGCAGGTGCTGATGAAAGCATCCGTAGCAATCAGCATTGCAGGTATTCCGTGCTTCTCGATTTCTATACTGTTGAGCAGACCGCTCGAACTGCAAGACCCTCAATCACCGTGGGTCAGGATCACAACGTCACACCCTGATGCCCCCTTCTCCTCCCACTCACTCCAGGCGTGGTGCTGACTGGAACTGTACGTCCCTCGGACGATTCCCTTGAGTTTGTACTGCTTGCTGAGGACCTCCCCAACCATCTCAAGCAACTGAGGTGCGTTGAGCTTTTGATTGTTGAAGAGTCCCAGTACCTTTCCGTCAAGTGTATCCACTCTTGCCGCTTTGGACCCGGCCTCTATCACCGGCTCCGACGTTGGGTCAAGTACGCGTAACCGCTCTGCTACTACCATATTCTGCTCCTTCTACTAGACTTCTCTAACTCTCTCGGATCTAATTTAGACACACACGCCTAAGATCTGATTTCGCGTGTCATAACTGATCCACCGTAGGGCAACATGTAGTGAATGAATCCTCCTGCCGGCCCACCTGCGGTCACAACATAAATGTCATCAGCGCTCCCCGTAACGGCCATTGTCTGATGGCTGGTTTCCGGGGCGCTCCCTCCTCGGACCGGCCAGCCTTGAGCGCTTAGCGATTCGGCCGTACGCTTGGTTCCCTCGAACACCGCCTGTCGAAAGTCGGCTTTAGACCAGCCGTCCTTAATGAGGTAGCCTGTGTTCTCGGGGGGAATCACCAGAATGCAAAAGCCTCCGGATGCGACCAGTCTTCCGCTGCCTACAAGGTGCCTGGCAACCGTGTCAGCTATCTTCTGGGCGGAATCCTCAGAATGGGCTGAGATCTGCACGTGGCCACCCGTGGAGAATACAGTGACGGTGCTCTGGTCCCGGCTGAATCCTTGTTCAACGTGTACCGGGAGCAATGATGGGAAATCGTCCTCGTTTTCTACAATGTGATAGCCGGCATACTTGCCAGGTTGTCCGATAGTCGCCCTGTCGAATACCGGACGTCCGAGAGGGTCCTCTGCTCCGGCGCCCGCCAAAGAACCAAGGATGTTGATCTGACAAAGTCTTACGGCCCGACCAATCGTGGAGTTGGCCCGATTTCCTGGTCCCAAGACGTTGCCGCGATAGTTCATACCCAACTTGTCCCGAATCGGGCCATTCACGATGAATCCAAGAGCCGCTCCTCCGGTGGTGGAATTCGGGACGTGGAGATTGAATCGCGGGTCCAGTATTGGTTCCATAATGGCTAGCACCACCGGGAAGTATTCAGGGAGGCAGCCCGCCATTACTGAATTGATAGCGACCTTCTCGGCCGTTACCACGCGTTTTCGAGTTTCGTAAGTCCCTATGACAGAGTCAGGCTCAAGTCCCGCTGCTGCAAGGAAAGCCCGAACCTTCTCCTCGGTTGGAGGAACGACCGGGAGGCCGTCGGTCCAACCTTTTTCGTAGTAGAACTCTATAGCGTCCGCGACGCTATCCACTTCGTACTGAGCCGATTGAAGCGCCTTTGTAGTCACCAGACCTCCCTTGGAAGGTATTTCCAGATAACCACGGTGGACTAGCTTGATTATAGCTGAGGGTCAACAGGTGTCAAGGGGAATAGGAAACCTCAGATCAGCTGCCGTTCAGATAAGCGTAGGCAGACAGAGCAGCCGTGATTCCGTCACCTGCGCCACTGCCCAGTTGACGGGCCGAGCGCCATCGGCAATCGCCGGCGGCGAATACACCCGGGACTTCTGTGGCCATCTTGAGGTCCACCTTTATGTGCCCTCCGTCATCCATGGGGATTGTGCCGTGAAATGGGCGGGTGTTGGGGTGATATCCAACGCATATGAATACCCCGGCAGCTGGCAGCTCTTTCGCCTGATCTGTCCCCAAGTCGCGCAGCACTATGCCCTGAACGACCTCATCACCGTAGATTGACTCAACGACCGTGCTGTAGCGGATATCCAACTTGGGATCCTGGAAGGCGCGTTCCTGAAGAATCTTGCTGCCCGTGAGTCGATCCCGCCTGTGCACCAGTGTGACCTTGCTGCATATCGCAGTTAGGTAGAGGCTTTCGTCGAGCGCAGTGTCACCCCCTCCGACAACCGCCACTTCCCTGTCTGCGAAGAAATAGCCATCGCACGTAGCGCAACTGGAAACGCCGCGTCCTTCGAATTCTTCTTCGCCGGGTATTTCCAGTTTGTTTCGCTCACCGCCGGTCGCGATGATTACAGATCTAGCCAGGAACTCATCGCTTTCGGTGCGAACGGCCATAGGCTGAGCTTGGACATCCAGCGTTTGCACCTGGCCGAATCCATACTCCACTCCCAAATCTGACGCCTGCTCCTGGAGAGCAGCTACCAGGTCCGGCCCAGTGATTCCCTGCGGAAAGCCTGGGAAATTTTCTATGGTGTCAGCATTGATGACCTGCCCGCCAAAGATCGTTCCTTCAACAAGAAGTGTGCTCAGGCCGGATCGAAGGGTGTAAATGCAGGCGCTAAGCCCGGTTGTGCCGCCACCGATGATGACTACGTCGTAGACGTCACTCATGTTGACTCTCCAGTCTCGGTCAATCTTCTATTCACTCTACGAGTGGATGCAGAAAGACCCACCACAGGGAACCTCCAGCGCCTGCAAATGCTGCATCCTGATGCCCAGAGCGACTCCCTGTGCATAGGGAGTAAGTGCCGCCTATCTCTTCAGCTTCGGCCAGATGTCCCTGCGGGTTCTCTTGGGCCATCCCTTCGAGGTACTGGTGGGCCTAAGCGTACTGTACTGCGAACTTTTGAGTGGAAAGTCATTACCTAAATGTTACTATAAGCAGGCGTAGCGCGATTCTGTGCGAGTGAGATACACGCTTCGGCTATTCCACTGAGAGATGGCTCAGCACAGGACAGCATTTGTGACAAAACTTGACCGTGCAAGTAAGTGAAGTAGGATGGGAACGCCTCACCAATCAAGTTACGAATAAGGTATAACGTACGATCCTCTCTCGCTCGTGTCCAGTCGTAGAACCTGGGAACAGTCTGTAGGTCGGCACACTCAAGGATGCTGAGAACCCTGTTCTCCCATGGGTGAATCTTGAAATCGCTTCCTATGTGACTCGAATTGGTAGTGATGGTGTAAGCTGGTCGCTCAGGATTCATTCGTCGATAACTAGACTTGAATCCCTTGATTAGAGTCGGTTGTCCGTCCCTGACAACGTAGGGTCTGTTGCACATCACACCGTCACATGCAGGGCACAATATCAAACCTACGTCGACTTCCTCGCATCCACACGACGGGCACTTGTCGTTGTCGTAGGCACTAAGCCCTGAGTAAGCTGCTATTTCGCTCACCTGTCGATAGCGCTCTGGCCCGTATGTGGGAACGAAATGCAGGGGATGCTCCCCGCGCGCCCCGTCCTTGGAATTCGCATCTATGGGTTCGTAGGCCATTTCCTCCAGCCAATCCCGAACGTTTATCCATGGCTGCACCCCTAGGTATGGCCGTTCTGCGTGCTTTGGTTGTGGCATGGGAGACCTGCCATCCGCCATCATAGACTCCAGCCAGGGCTCACCCTTGTGTACTGCAACAATCAGGGCACGCCTTCTAATCTGTGGAATGCCGTAGTCAGCTACGTTTACTACTTCAGGAAACACCTCATAGTCCGTCAGGCCATCGCGAAGCAGTTTAACTAGTTGACACATACCCCCGTCGTACTCGACTTCGAGAGTCAAGATTTGGCGAACGTTCTCTATCACGATTATCCGCGGCTTCAGGAGGAGTGCTACTGGTATGACTTCTAACAACAGCCGATTCTTTTCCTCCAATGCCTTGGCTTGCGGCGTTTGCCGCTTGCCTCTACTGGGATTCGAACTGCTCATGCCCTGACACGGGGGAGTAGCTACCAGCAAGTCCAGCCGCTTGGCTGTGGACCGGCTATATGCTTCCGCGATCGCACTCCCACTGTCGCGGGCGTCGCAAGTAAGCCACTGAGACATGGGGAAGTTATCGGCGCCAATGGCAGTTCGCCTCGGGTCGACCTCGACCTGGACGATGAAACGGAACCCGGCCATTTCGTACCCTAAATCGCTCAGGCCAGCTCCCGAGAAAAGTGACACAGCAGTCCTAGGTGGCGTATCCGTCAGCCTATCTTGTAGTATGAAGTCACGAACCGGTTGAATGCTCACCGTTGTCCTCTTCAGCTGAAGCAGCCTTACCGGGTGATGCGGCGTATATCAGCCGGACTAAGCAGTGTACGGTCTCCGCCAGTTCCGTTTTGGTTCTAACTTCGTGCTCTGGGATACGGAACACCGTCCAGCCAGCATTTGTAAGATCTCTTGTGACTCGAATATCGCGTTCTCTATTGGCGCTTATCTTGTTCACCCAGAACTGGCCTCTCAACCCCTCATGCTTGCGACATTGCGAGCAACCATGCCAGAAGCACCCGTCAACAAACACCACAATCCTCTTTCGTGGAAACACCAAGTCAGGATCCCCTGAAAGCCGTTGGCCTGTAATCGATTTGTAGCCTTCGGGCGTGAAATATCGAAGCCCCCTGCGCCACAACCCTGAAGCTAAGGCTCGCTCAGGACCGGTTCTCCCCCGGTTATGGGCCATCGCCCTAAACCTTTGGTTGGGTGTCATAACATCCATGATTACGCATTGCCTTCACGGGAAGTCTCTTCTCCCCGTTGAACTAGCGGATTCTTGGTAGCTTGTGTAACCTCCAACCAGCCAGTGTGCAATCGCCGTGTATTTTCCATAACGTTGTCCCAAGTTTTAAATTCCAACTTGACTCTCTGAACTCCTTGCAGACTCTCTTTGACCAAGTTGGCTCTTTGGGTATAGCCATTGGCGATCATTAGCCCACTAACTGAGGGAGGCATACTATTTCTGGCATATTCTCTTTCAACCGCCAAGACATAGGCGTGAAACTTATTGACTTCAGCTTCACTGGCACTGTGCACCGATCCATCCGATTTATAGCCTCGCTTTATCTCTACCAACAACAGTTCATCAAGGGGCGCTGGAGCCTTGGGTTGCAAGATAAACAGGAAATCCAACCGATCACCCGTCACTGGATCAATTGTCGGTTCGTATCGTTCAGTCAATGTATCCAGATTAACTTCGTCCCCCAATAGGCTCCACCGTGGGTCAAGCAACCAAGGAAATGCCTTTATAGTATCGTGTATCTCTGGTACTTCCGAAGCCCCAGCCTTTATTGCTGCATCGAGCCGATCGATCGTCTCGAGCCTTGCTCGGATAATGCTGTAGTTTTTCCTTGCGTCAATCAGCGAGAACTCCCTCACTAGTCCCCAAAAGTTGCTTTGAAACCCTTCATCCTCAAATTGGACACGTTCCATGAGTTCCCGGACTGCCTTGTCCTTAAAACCATCGATTACTTCCACCATGAATTCGTGAACCTCGCTTGGTTCAGGGTCCCCGATTTGAGATACTTTCCGTGCAATATCTCCGAGATGTCGCTGCTCGGTTGCAGTAAAATCCTTCAGCAAGTCCAGGATGTCTGGAACGTCGATAGATTTTTCGGCTTCCTTCTGGCGGAGGTTTTGTCGTTGAGACAAGGCCCAATTCAGCCTACGGCGCCCCCATTGCAGTAGTTCCTGTACCCTTTCGTCTTCTAGCTGAAGCTGATCCCGGTTTGTCTGGATCAAGTCGTCTTCAATGTCAGTCCCAGTGTCCAACCAGTCCGCGATTACTTCACCAACTACATACTCCTGCCCGAGTTGGCCTCTAACTCCTTGTGTACGTTCGAACATAAAGGGCCTTTGAAGGAGTTTCCGTCGTCCAATAATAGAAATGCCTCGTAAGTATTCCGCGTCCAAAGGCTTCGGTGTAAAGCCGAACCACCAGCGAACTTCTTTCCCGTCGGCCAATTTCTCTGTTCCCCATCCATCCTGTCCAACTACCACTGAGTATCCCGCGGGTATGCCGTCCTTTGGGAATCGAAACGCTAGGTCCATGTCGAACCGTTGTAGTTGGTGCTCGTTGATGGATACTCTCATGTCAGTCTGGTCGATAGCGAAGCGGCGAGACATAGACCTCATGAACTGGTCTTCAGAAATGGCCCGCTTTAGCCGAAGACGCGACAGCCGAATCCTGGTTCCACTCGAAAGCTTCGATCCTTCCGGTGCGCAAAGCGGTCCTTGGTCGGCAGTTTCCTTCACCTCGCAATCGGCACCGGGGGCTGATTTCCGGATTTCTTGGTAATCGAGTTGAAACGACACTTCTTCGTCGTCACGAACCGAATAGCAGTCGAGTATTTCAGCTGTTCCGAAAGCCGCGAGCTTGCCTATCCCTTTGCGACCGTGAACTGGTCGGCCGCCTTGAGTTTGTCCACCGTCTTGGAGTCGCCGCTTCCGACCAACTACCAAGTACTGTGACTGTGCTTGTTCCCTAGTCATCCCATGGCCGTCGTCCAATACTTCGATCGCACCATCCCTTGTCCAAGACGGGCCAAATGGAATATTTACCCAGACATTTTTGGCATCTGCGTCCCATGCATTGGAGATGAGTTCTGCTACTGTCGCCGTAGCACTCGGGTACAACTGGGCACCCAGCTGCTCAACAAGTGCTCCAACGAATTTTAGTTTAAGAGGTTCTTGAATCAACGTTTTCTAACCCATTTCTCTTGCTATACTAAACTTAGTTAAGACTTGGATACAGTATGTCGAGGGACATTGAACCCCACTTCTAACTTTACCCCCCGGATTTCTGTCGTCGGAATCGTCCAACATTAGAAGCAGTTCGCTGGAATTGGTGGAGATAGGGGGACTCGAACCCCCAACCTCGGCGTTGCGAACGCCGCGCTCTCCCAGTTGAGCTATATCCCCTCGTTCTGACGCGGGCAAGCCACGCTCTTGGATTGTAGCAGTGGTCTTCCTGGACTTCAACTACGCGTTGCCTTCATTGGCATATGTGCAATGGCGAAAGGCGCAGCGTTATTGCCGTTGACTCTGAGTCTCAATATAATAGGCTACGGGAAGCACCATTACGGAGTGACTCGGCTGCCCGAGAGGGCCGGCCTACCGGAGGCGTCTTGACGAATACAGCGCCAATTCTTGAGACCCGCGACGTAGTGAAGGACTTCGGAGGTCTACGAGCCGTGGACCACTGCTCCCTCCAGGTCATGCCCGGCAACATAACCGGGCTCATCGGCCCCAACGGAGCGGGCAAGACAACCCTGTTCAACCTTGTGTCCGGCGCAATATCCCCCACCAGCGGCCAGATACTCTTTGGTGACCGGCGCATCGACGGGATGAGCATGCACGAGACCTTTGGGCTGGGCCTCATGCGCACCTTTCAGATCCCCAGGGAGATGAAGCGCATGACGGTGCTGGAGAACCTCATGCTGGTCCCCGCGCCGCAGGTCGGAGAGCGTATCTGGGCGCCGTGGCTGATGCCCTGGCGGGTGTCCCGGGAGGAGCGTCGCATAGAAGCCCAGGCGATGGAGGTGCTGGAGCTGCTCAGCCTGACCCACCTGGCCAACGAATACGCCGGCAACCTGTCCGGCGGTCAGAAGAAGCTGCTGGAGCTGGCCCGAACGCTGATGGCCGAACCAAAGATGGTGCTGCTGGACGAGCCGGGAGCAGGAGTCAATCGAACGCTGCTCCGTAGCATATCGGCCAACATCCTCCTGGCCAGCGTGGAGCGCAACATCACCTTCGTAATCATCGAGCACGATATGAGGTTCGTCATGGCCATGTGCGACCCCATTATAGTCATGGCCAACGGCGCCGTGATCGCCCAGGGGACGCCGCACCAAGTGCAGCAGGACCCGGAGGTCCTGGAGGCCTACTTGGGAGGTGCCGTCGGTGGCATTGCTTGAGGCGTCCGACATAGTGGCGGGATACGGCCAGACGGAGATACTGCACAGCGTATCCGTAACCGTTGACGCCGGAGAGATGGTCACAATAATCGGGCCCAACGGCTGCGGAAAGTCCACATTGATGAAGGCCATTGTGGGACTTGTGCGGGTCAGATCGGGAAGCGTGAAGTTCCAGGGCGCGGAAATATCCGGCTACCCACCGGAGCGGATAGTGCGGACTCGGCTGTGCTATGTCCCGCAGTCCAACAACGTGTTCCCCAATATGAGCATACTGGAGAACCTGGAGATGGGCGCCTTCATCCGCAGCGACGACTATCGCGGCCGCATCGAAGAGATGTACGAGCTGTTCCCGGACTTGGCGCGGCAGCCGAGTCGGAAGGCCGGAACGCTGTCCGGCGGTCAGCGCCAGATGCTGGCGATTGGTCGCGCCATGATGCTTGACCCCATACTGCTGCTGCTGGACGAGCCCTCTGCAGGGCTGTCCCCGGCGATGATGGGCACGGTTTTCCAACGCATTCGCGAGGTCAACCAGTCCGGGGTAGCGATGCTGCTGGTGGAGCAGAACGCCAGGGACGCGCTGCAAATGTCGGACAGGGGTTACATCCTGGTCGCCGGTGAGAACCGGCTGGAGGACACCGGCAAGGATCTGTTGAGCAACCCGGAGGTGGCCAGCCTCTATCTTGGAGGATGAGCATATCCCGCTTTGGATTGACCGGATATGACTGTCATACAGAACACTGCAAGACGAGTCGGCCTGGCGTGGACGCCCATGTATACCACTATTGCGATAGTGGCCGCAGCGCTGTTGATCGGACTCCTCCCGGGCGTGAAGATGAACCTGGTGGTCAACGGCATATTCTTGGGAGCGATTATCGCTCTGGGCGCCATCGGCCTGACACTGGTCTACGGCATCCTGAACTTCGCCAACATAGCACACGGCGACTACATGACTATGGGCGCTTATGTTGCGCTGTTCATAGTCGGCAGTCTTCTGCCTCAGGTGGGTATAGAGGGCAAAGGCCTGGGCCCTTTCACTTTCGGATACCCTATGCTCATTGCCCTGCCCATAGCCGTGGCTGCCGTAGCCGCCCTGGCTGTAGTCCTGGACATAGCCATTTATCGCCGGCTTCGAGAGCGGGGAGTCAACAACGTGGTGTTGGCAATGGCGTCCCTGGGCTTGGCCATTGCTCTGAGGGGGCTGGTGCAGATCATCTGGAGCGGCGACGTACAACGCTATCCCCGGGAGACCAGGCAGTTCTATCAACTGGCCATGGATGTGCGCGTGCCCCCGGATGCCATCTTCATCACGATAGTGACCGTGACCCTGGTGGTGGCCGTCTACCTGGTGCTGACCCGCACCAAGATAGGGAAGGCCATGCGGGCCACCGCGGACAACCCGAACCTGGCCCTCGTAAGCGGCATCGATACGCAGCGCGTTATTTGGTCAACCTGGATCATAGGCGCTGTACTGGCGGCGACCGCCGGGATACTCCTGGCGGTGTTTCAGGCGCAGTTGCTACCCGCTATGGGGTGGAGATTCCTGATTCCGCTGTTCGCCGCCGTCATCCTGGGGGGCATAGGCAACCCCTACGGAGCGCTGATTGGGGCATTTATCATCGGAGTGTCCTCGGAGGTCTCGACCCAGTGGATCAACCCCAGCTACAAGCCCGCGGTGGCCTTCGCCATTATGACGGTGGTGCTGCTGGTGAGGCCCAGGGGCATATTCGGAGGCGGCAGGTGAGCATCGCCATAGATTGGAAACGCCCCGGCTCCTTGCCGGAGGGACGCGAGTCATGGATATTGCGGGCATAGCCAACTACTTTGTAGGCTTTCTGGTCATGGCGGGTATCTACGCCGTGTTCAGCCTTGGGCTAAACGTCCATTGGGGATTCACCGGCCTGTTCAACATTGGCATAGCCGGTTTCTTCGCGCTTGGAGCGTACACGGCGGCGCTTATGACAACCCAACCCCCTGACCCCACCCTTTTTGAAGACTTCAAGTTCGGCGGCAACTGGTCGGAAATCGCGTTCCTGGACCTGGGAGTCGACCTGTGGTTCTTCCTGGGCCTGGGGGCCGCCGCGGCGGTTTGCGGGGTTATCGCCCTGGTAATAGGCTACATAACCCTGCGACTCCAGGACGACTATCTTGCTATCGCCACGCTGGGCATCGCGGAGTCGGTCCGCCTCTTCTTCCTGAACGAGAAGTGGGTGGCAAACGGCTCCAAGGGGCTGTACAGGATACCCCAGTTCCTGGGCGATTGGGTATCGCCCGAGCACTACGACTACCTGTACGTGGTTGTGGTGTTGGTGGTCCTGGCCGTCCTTTTCCTGTCAGTGGAGCAGGTGGTCAAGTCTCCCTGGGGGCGGGTGCTGCGTGCGATAAGAGAGGATGAGGTGGCAGCCGAGGCCAGCGGCAAGAATGTGTTCAAGTTCAAGCTTCAGGCGTTCATCTTTGGAGCGATAATCATGGGTATCGGAGGAGCGCTGTTTGCACACAACGTACGCTTCCTCTCGCCCTTGACCTTCGATCCGCTGCTGGCGACCTTCGTCATATGGGCCATGCTGATGGTGGGCGGCGCAGGCAACAACAAGGGCGCCGTACTGGGAGCCTTTGTAGTCTGGGGTATCTGGACGGGCACTCAGTTCCTGCCCGGCGTCTTCTCTGACCCCAACGTCCGCTTCTTCATGATAGGCGTGCTGATAGTCGCTGTGATCATGACTCGTCCCAACGGTCTCCTGGGAGAGGAGCGCCGCATAGCGAGAGCGGCGACACCGGAGGAAACCTAATAGGCCCGCGGGTTTGGATGCGCCTTCGTAGTTGTTTTCATTGCCATCTGCGCGAACCTCAAGGTTGGTTGAGGCCATTCTTATCAAGATTTGGCTTGACAACGGTAGTGTCCGGCATCATCATTGGGCCACATCAAAGAAGATCCCACCTATGTCTACGACGCAAGGATAGCGCCCCTATTCCAGTAGAGAGAAGGCCCACCAATGTCAAGCATTGAGAACATTCAGCAGGCTATCCTAAACCTGTCCAAGTCAGACTACATTCAACTGAGACGATGGCTGAGCGAACCGGGTTGGGAGGAGTGGGACCAGCAGATTGAAGCTGACTCGGCTGACGGAAAGCTGGATTTCCTGATAGCGGAGGCAACGGAGGCCAAACAGCGAGGCACACTGGAAACGCTCTAGTGCATAGGACAACCCCTGGCTTCTGATCCCATTTTGACCGTCTCCCGGAGCATATTCAGAGGACTGCTAGACGTAGCTTCGAGCGGCTCAAGGAGAATCCGAGATACGCTTCGCTCAGATTCAAGAAGGTCGGCAAGTTCTGGTCGGTACGAGTTGGGCTTTCGCATTGAGCCATTGCCGTTGAGGACGGCGATGACCTCATCTGGGTATGGATCGGCACTCATGCAGAGTACAGACAGGATGGTTAGCAGATAGAAGATTAATCTCCCTGCAATTCGGCAACGTGTCTTGAGGGCAAGGTTTGACACTTCCTGCAAGGGTATATGGCGTACGGATTACAAGGCAACTACAATTAGAGAATGCCTAAAGTTCGAGATGCGCTCCGGCTGGTGGAGCAAGACGGCTGGCGTTTAGTGAGAACAACAGGCAGTCACCGCCAATACAAACACCCGGAAAAGCCAGGTATAGTGACAATTGCTGGGAGGCCCAGTATTGACCTCCATATTGGGACGTGGAACAGTATCCTGAAACAAGCGGGACTTGAGAGAGGAAGTCAGTAGTGAGATACACTGTAATAATCGAAGAGGGGACCACCAGCTACGGCGCCTATGTTCCGGACCTGCCAGGATGCGTGGCAGCGGCCGATACTAGGGATGAAACACTAACGCTCATCCATGAAGCCATTGTCCTTCACTTGGAGCTAATGGCCGAACACGGCGAGGAAATCCCTGAACCACGTTCGACGGCCCAACTGGTCGAAGTGTAGGGCAGACGCTCCCAGTCCAACCCTGGAACATAACAAAGCTTAATGAACTGAAGAGGCGGGAATGCCCTTATCAGGAGCATTCCCGCCTCAATCTTGTTACCTAAGATCGGATGAATTCCGATCCGTTCGCCGTAAGTCCGCTACGGAAGCTCGAACCTGCCGGTGGATATGATCTCCCCGTCCTTGACCTGCCAGACCTCGATGTAGCCGACCACGTCTCCGTTCTCGTCGAAGTCCACAGTGCCGGCTGCGCCCTCGTAGTTGATGTCCTCGCCGGCGGCAATGAGCTCCAGGGCCTTCATTATGCCTGCAACACCGGGGCCTACCACCTGTCCTGGGGGATTGGCGACGGAGCGCATGGCGTCTCTGATGGCAGTGGAATCGGTGGTTGTGCCCGCCTTGGCAGCCGCCAGAGCAATCAGAACGGCTGCGTCGTAGGTCTCAGATGTGAACGGGTGCTGCACCTCTTCTCCGTAGGTCTCGGCGTAGGCGCTCTGGAACACCTGGAGAGCCGGGCTGTCCGGCGCTCCCTGGGCGGTGCCCAGAGTCCCATCGAGAGCCGCCCAGCCGACTACTTCCATCATCTCGGGTGACTTGGTCGCATCCACGAACAGGAAATTGTCGGCGTAGTCACCCTCCAGAGACTCCCGGAGGTATATCTCCGCCTGACCGGGGTAGCTTATGGCGATGAGAACGTCCGGGTCTCCCTCCGTGGCCTTTTCCAGCTCGGAGGTGAACGTCGGCTGGGACTCCTCATGCGCCACCTTGGCGGTTACTGTACCGCCAAGGGAATTGAAGGTCTCCTCGAACTGGGCGGTCAGGCCGTCACCGTAGGCGTTGTTGATGTACATGATCCCGACTGTCGAGTAGCCCTGCTCCTGGGCAACCCGCGCCAGCACCACTCCCTGGGCGGCGTCTGATACGGCAGTGCGGAAGAGGAAGTCGTTGTCCTCAAGCACCGTAATGGCCGGTGACGTGGAGGCGCCGGTTACCTGGAGGATCCCCTGCGGGATCGTGACTGATTCAGCCACTGCAAGGGTCACGCCGCTTGCCAATGACCCCACTATCGCCACCGCCCCGTCGACGCTCACGAGCGCTCGGGCGGCGTCGACTCCTTGCACTGGATTCACTCCGGTGTCCTTCTCAATAACCTCGATCTGAGCGCCGTGTATGCCTCCGGCATCGTTGATGTGCTTGGCAGCCAGATTGACCGCGTTGAGGTGTGTTTCGCCAAAGTAGGAGAGGGATCCCGTAAAAGCGTTTAGATGCCCAATAATCAGCGGGTCAGTCAGCATCATGGCCGTTGGCTCCATCATGGCCTCGGTCGCCGGACTGGTGGCAGTGGGATCCTCCTCACCATTGCACGCCATAGCGACCATCAGCATGGTGACAGCTAATACGGCGATGAGTTTCCTGGCGGCAATACTGGACTTCAAATGCTTCAACATTATTACCTCCTGAGACACATTTCACCAAGCTTCACACGATACGCGATGAAATCTCACACCGTATTATAGCATTGAGGCCTATACTCGTACATATTTGTACAAGGTGCAACGTCACCTAAGCGTGGCAGCACAGTGAGGGTCTGTTGCATTCGCGGGGTAGGCCACAAGGAGGTACGAAGTCCTGATGTCCAGACACGATACATTTAGAGATGACCTATTTGAGTCCTACCCACCACGCCCGCGTTCCTGTGACAATTGTAAGAAGACGAGTACATTTCCGGCTGGCGTTGTCAAAAAAGAGAAGAATTGCATAATGCCAAGTGGTGTTTCCATCAGACCTGACATCTCAATCTGGAATGGGAACGACATAGTTGCTACGCTAGAAGTGATAGACACAAATGTTTCTGGCGCGGCCTTGGAGGCAGAGCGTGGCATTCCAAATGCCTTCTTCTTCCATGTTGAGGGCTACTTTTGGTGTAGTCCCTGGTGTTACCAGTGGGCACATGGACCGAGGAACCACAGCTACGGCATGATAGACTTGGGCGGCGGTAAGCGCGGGTTTAGGTGTATGTCTTGTGGGGCAGGATTGTCGTACTCTCGCGTAAAGCCGCCTTGTCCCGGTATGCCCTACCCCGCGAATGCAACAGAACCGTTGTGAGGAATGTATACGGTGAGTCCGTCTACTTTACTCAGGATTGCTCGTCGAACAATATGAACAGGCGCGACGTCGGTTCTGCGTAGGAGTGATTCGCGAATTGCCCCTGCATGGGTCATTCCGGGCGCAGCGAGGAGTCCAAAACGGTTAACTTCGTCGGCATACGCCATAGATGCTTCGCTTTGCTTGTCATGGCATTGATGCCGCGGCCCCGACTCCCTCCCTTAGGCGTCTTGGGCGTGAGCGGGTTATCGTGCAAACTGCTTTCCAACCCCGCCTGCACTGCCTCGCGTTACGAGTCTGGCGTTGGTCTAGTTCGCGCGTGCTATACTTATCGTGTGTAAGTGTCCATATTTGGGCATGATAGTATCGGTTCTCCCTGGAGGAGGCGGAAGGAGTGTCTATATGGGTATCCAATGGTGGCTGCGCCTGGTGGGGCTGCCGCTTGCCGGGCTGGGTGGATGGGTGTTGGGGTTGTGGGTTGGGGTGTCGGTGGACGAGCAGGCTCCCGTTCCGTGGGGCCTGGGAGGAATGCTGACTGGCGGCGTTATCGGTCTGGCTGTAACTCCCTATCTTGTTCTCACGCCAATCCAATGGACTCGCAGGGTCTTCATCGATATGAATTTCGGCACGCTGGTGTCTGGAACTCTGGGCCTGGTAGTGGGTCTGGTTGTAGCAGCGCTTATTTCGGCAAGTCTCTCCAAACTGCCCGGCTGGCCCGGTGTGGCCGCCCCCATCGGCCTGAGCGTCGTTCTCGGCTCCCTGGGCGTGGCGGTCATGGTATTGCGGGAGCGCGACCTTGCCCCGATTCTCCAGGACCGCTCCCGCCGGGGTGGCCAGGCCGGACGATTCAGCGCCAACGGGCGCGTCCTGATGGACACCAGCGCCATAATCGACGGCAGGATAGCCGACATCAGCAAGACGGGCTTCGTGAATGGCACAATGGTCATCCCCAGGTTTGTCCTAGATGAACTGCGACACATTGCAGATTCCAGCGACTCCCTCAGGCGCACCCGCGGACGCAGGGGCTTGGAGATGCTAAACAAGCTGCGAAACGAGACGGACGTGCCCATCCAGATCCTGGACGAGGACATCAGTGAGGTCTCGGAGGTGGACGGCAAGTTGGTGGTTATGGCCAAAAACCTCAGGGCGCCTATACTCACCACCGACTACAACCTGAACCGCGTCGCCGAGTTACAGGGTGTAAAGGTGCTCAACATCAATGAGCTGGCCAACGCCCTCAAGCCCGTGGTGATTCCGGGCGAGGAGATGATGGTGAGGGTTATCCAGGAAGGGAGAGAGATGGGTCAGGGAGTCGCCTTCCTGGACGACGGCACTATGGTGGTAATAGAGGGTGGCAGGAAGTTCATCAACTCCCACCTGGACGTATCCATAACCAGGGTGCTCCAGACGGCCGCGGGCCGCATCATCTTTGCCCAGCCCAGCGCGACCTAGGGCGCAGCCGTGACACCTGCTTCACCGCCGGCAGGAGACCTTTGAATAACCCTAAATCCCTTCCCCCGCAAGCGGGGGAAGGTCAGGATGGGGGCAAACAAGCGGTGTGTCCACACACGATTCACCCCCATCTCAATCTTCCCCCTCGAGGGGGAAGAGGTTCTGCGTCCCGACAAATGAGTTACGCAAAGGTCTCTGCAAACGGGAGTGACAAGGGAAGGGTGCAGCCATGAGCCCGGACCCTTTGCCGGAGAGCGGACAGGAGCCCAGAGCGAGTGTCGTCATTGTCGCTGCCGGCGTAAGCCGGCGAATGGTGGACGTGGACAAGGTATTCGCGCCACTTCTGGAGAAGCCCCTCATTGCTCACACCGTCGCACCATTCGAGGATTGCCCCCAGGTAGGGGAGATTGTCCTGGTGCTGCATCGTGACAACCTGGAGCGGGGCCGCCGGTTGGTTGAGGTGGAAGGGTGGCGGAAGGTGAGCCAGGTGTGTCCCGGAGGCGAAAGACGGCAGGATTCTGTCAAGGCGGGGTTGGACAGCCTGTCGCCCTGCCGGTTGGTCATGGTGCACGATGGGGCGAGGCCCTGCGTTACGCAGGACACACTCCGGCGATGCATACAGGAAGCAGAGCACACCGGGGCCGCCATACCAACCGTGCCCGTCAACGACACCGTGAAGAAGGTGGACGCGGAGGGGATCGTAGTCAGCACGGTCCCGAGGGAGGAGTTGCGGGCGGTCCAGACGCCCCAGGTCTTCCGATACGACCTTCTCCGGAAGGCGTATCAGGGCGACCTGGACGAGGTTACAGACGACGCCTCTCTGGTGGAGAAGCTGGGGCATGAGGTTAGGGTGTTCGACGGGTCTCCCGACAACATCAAGATAACCACGCAAATCGACTTGCTGCTGGCCGAGGCTATCCTTCGCAACCGGGCCGGTCGGTAGCTGCGGAGCGTTCATGGCAGTCCGCGCCGGCATAGGGTACGATGTTCACAAGCTGGAGCCGGGCATCCCGCTATGGCTTGGAGGCATCCGCGTGGAGTTCGAGGCGGGTCTGGCGGGACATAGCGATGGGGATGTCTTGGTGCACGCGCTGGTCGATGCCATGCTCGGAGCAGCGGGATTGGGAGACATCGGCACATACTTCCCGTCATCCGATCCGCAGTATCGCGGCGCACCCAGCCTGATGTTTTTGAGAGAAGTCGCCGATCTGCTGGAGCGGCAAGGGTGGCAGACGGTAAATCTGGATGCTACAATAGTCGCCGAACGTCCTAGGCTGGCTCCTTACGTACAAAGTATGCGCGAAAAGATTGCCGAATCAACGGGGCTGTCCCCGTTACAAGTGAATATAAAGTGCACCACCTCCGACGGTCTGGGGTTTCCAGGCCGTGGCGAGGGCATTGGGGCATTGGCCATCGCCACCGTTGAGGCGAACGAATGAGGCTGTACGACACCCTCTCCGGCGAAAAGCGCGATTTCGCTCCACTTGGGGAGAAGGTGACCATGTACGTATGCGGCCCCAACCTGTACGGCCCGTGCCACATAGGTCACGCCCTTTCGTACATCGTATTTGACGTGCTGCGCCGCTACCTGGAACACCGGGATTACAAGGTCCATCACGTGCAGAACTTCACTGACATCGAAGACCGCATCATTGAGGTGTCCCAGAGAGACGACCGGAGCATAGGCGAGCTGGCGGAGCACTACATCCAGCGCTTTCACCAGGAGATGGACGCCCTGGGCATCTTGCGCGCCCACGACTACCCGCGAGCGACGGACTACATCGACCGCATGATAGAGATAGTCCAGCGCCTCATTGCCAACGGGCACGCGTACGCCCTCGACGGAGACGTCTACTTCCGCGTCCGCGCCTTCGAGTCGTACGGTCAGCTCTCCAAGCGCCCACTGGACGAGATGAGGTCCGGGACGCGCATAGAGGTGGACCAGCGCAAGGAAGACTCGATGGACTTCGCCCTCTGGAAGGCGTCCAAGGAGGATGAGCCGGCCTGGCCCAGTCCCTGGGGACCCGGGCGCCCGGGCTGGCACATAGAGTGTACGGCCATGTCCCTGAGCCTGTTGGGAGACCACGTCGACATACACGGCGGCGGTCAGGACGTCATATTCCCGCACCACGAGAACGAGATAGCCCAGTCGGAGGTGTACACCGGGAAGGCTCCCTTCGTCCGCTTCTGGATTCACAACGGCCTTCTGCGTCTCCAGGAGGGAGACGAGGAGAAGATGACCCGCCACCGGGGGAACATTGTCAGCTGCCAGCAGATACTGGAGCAGTACAAGCCCGACGCCATACGCCTTTTCCTGCTCTCCTCCCACTACAGAAGCCCCATCACGTACACCGACGATGGCATTGCCTCCGCCGAAAGGGCTCTTGAGCGCCTGACCAATGCCCTTCGCGCCGCGCCATCGGACGCCGCGAATGCGTCGATGGACGCGGCCCCTTTCCAAGACCGCTTCCGCGCTGCAATGGACGACGACCTGAACACGCCCCAGGCCATAGCCACGCTCTTCGACATGGCGCGGGAGATAAACCGCGATCGGGAGGCGGGCATGGCCGTGGGAGAGGCACAGGATGCGCTGCGGGAGATGGCCTCCGTGTTGGGGCTGTCTCTGGAAGAGCGACGCAGCTCCGGAGGCGCCGAGGTCGACGCCTTCGTCGACCTTCTGGTGGAGACCCGCTCCCAGCTGCGCGCCGAGCGAAACTGGAAGCAGGCGGACGCCATTCGGGACCGCCTGGAGGAGTTAGGCGTGGTGATGGAGGACTCCTCCGCAGGGACGCAGTGGCGGTTCAGAGGCCCTCAGTGACCCCAACGGATCTGTACCTTGTAACAAGTAACACTTGCGTCTTTGAGCAACTTCGATTCATGTATAGTTCCTTCCCCCTTTAAGGGGGAAGGGGTTTTAGCGCCGGACGAAGGGGTCTCGTAAAGGTCTCAACATCCGGGAACACAGCGTAAGGAGTCATGCGGTGATATTGCAGTCTGTCGCGGCAGACCTGAAGCGCATCGTTGGGCCGGAGAACGTACTGCTGGACGAGCCTTCCCTAGCGGCCTACTCGATGGACGCCTTTGGCCGCTGGAGGGGCGAGCCGCTGGACCCCAACGCGCCACGAGTGTTCGCTGCGGTGCGCCCCGGCTCCACAGAAGAGGTCGCGGAGATTGTCAGCCTGGCCTGTCGGGAGAGCATACCCGTCGTGCCATACGGCGGTGGCACGGGCGTAGCCGGCGCGGTGACTCCCCTCAGGGGTGGCATAGCAGTGGACCTGAAGCGGATGAACCGCATCCTGGAGATAAGCCCGGAAGACAGGACGGCGACCGTAGAGGCGGGCGTAATCCTTGGAGACCTGAACGATGCCCTCGGCCGGGATGGCCTCATGCTGGGCCACGATCCTTACAGCGTACCCATAGCCACTATTGGAGGCGCCATATCCACAAACGGCGTGGGTTACAGGGCCGCCAAGTACGGCTCAATGGGTGAGCAGGTGCTGGGCCTGGAGGTGGTCCTTCCCAACGGAGAGACGCTCCGCACCAAGGCCGTGCCCAAGATGTCCGCAGGTCCTTCGCTTCACTCGCTGTTCATAGGAGCGGAGGGCGTTCTGGGCGTCATAACCAGGGCCACCCTCAGAGTCTTCCGCCTTCCCGAAACCCGCGTCTTCAAGTCCTTCACGTTCCCTGAGTTCGAGGACGGGTTCCATGCAATGCTGGAGATGTTCTCCCTGGGACTCAGGCCCGCCCTGGTGGACCTCAGTGAGGAGCCTTACAACAACACTGACAACGCTGTAGACGACTCCGACGCATCGTCCACTGTGTTGATGTACCTGGTCTTTGAGGGGTACGCAGAGGAGGTGGAGGCCCAGGTTGCCAGGACGCTGAAGGTGTGCCTGGCCTCAGAGGGCAAGGACGTTGGCCCAGAGCCGGCTCAGCGATACTGGGACACCCGCCACGACTCCGCCTACAGCTACAAGGAGAGGTTCCTGTCCGGCAAGCCTGTGGAGCGACCCACGCGGGGCTGGCCCAGGACTACCGACTATCCCCACGTCGCCCTTCCCGCATCCAGGGTGCTGGAGTACCGGCGCCACTGCCGAAAGCTGGCGGCTGAGCGCGGCCTGCACGTGAGGGAGTACTCGCTTTGGACGCAGCCGGAGCTCTTCTCCATGATGCTGGTGGACGTAGCGATGGAGGAAAGGGGCGAAGCGGGGCAGCTGGCCCGAACATCGGACGAGGTGCTTTCTCTGGCGCAGGACATGGGCGGCTCTATGGAGTACGTCCACGGTGTTGGCACAAAGCTGGTCCACCTGGCGCCCCGTGAGCTGGGAAGCGGCCTGGAAGTTCTGCGCAGCATAAAGTCGGCGCTGGATCCCAACAACATTATGAACCCGGGCAAGCTGGGTCTTTAGGAGGTCTGGGTGGGATCGATAGTCTTGCGGACGGCGGCGTTCCTCATCATCGCGGCGGGGCTCTTCCTGGGAGGAATCCTGATATACAAGTTCTTCCTGAACATCTTCGAGGCCTACGACGTGCCTCTGCTGATAAGGTTTGCCGTAGTCGCCGGCGGCCTTGGGTTCGTGATACTCTTCCCTTACGTTCTCTGGGATAGGTGGCGCAATACGAAAGGGTAGCGGTTCGAGGTTAGAGACTGATGATAGCCGTGACCACGGACGAGGTAGAGGGCGTTCAGATAACCAGCGTAGCTGGACTGGTGCGCGGCAGCACAGCGCGCGCCAGTCACATCGGACGGGACATCATGGCAGGCCTGCGCAATATGGTCGGCGGCGAAATCGAGGAGTACACCTGCTGGCCGAGGCCAGGGAAGATACCGTCCGCCGCATGGCAAGCCGCGCTGAGGAGATGGACGCCAACGCCATAGTGGGCCAACGCCATAGTGGGTACGCGCTTCACGACTTCCGCCATCATGGGGAATGCGTCGGAGATACTGGCGTACGGGACGGCAGTCGTGATAGAGGAAGGATAGCCGACTACCGCAGCTCCACAACCACCTCGTCGCCCACTTCGACCCCAAGCTCCCGCGCCGCGCTGCCATTCCTGACAGCAATCTCCAGACTCCCGTGGCTCCCGACGATAGCCAGGGTGTCCGGCCCATCCTGATACGACCTGCTTACGCCGCGTATACGGCGTCCCTTCACCAGCGCCTCCACGTCCCTCTTCAGGAGCGGTTCACCGTCTATAGTCGTTATCAGGTTCCCGTACCCGTCAACGTGAACTACGTGGCCGGCTATGTTGCTCCCGCGCTCCTCCGGATGAGGAATGCACAGGCAGACCAGGGACTCCAGCCGCTCTCCCGCCTCCTCCGGCGGTATGCCCAGGGACAGATGCGCCGCCGCGGGCGCAAAGACGTCCCTGCCGTGGAAGGTGTCGCTGAGGGGCGACAGCCTGAGGCTCTCGTTAGACAGCTCATAGGCGGCATATCCTTCCGGTATGGACGCATCTACAGGCTCAGCGAATCCCTTGCCGCTGACGGCCGTTTGATACTCGGCGCTCTCCCTGATTGCGTAGGTCAGGATCCCGTTGTCCGGGGCCAGGAACCGGCCATCCGGCGAGGTCAGCAGTATGGCACGCCGTGATGTCCCCACGCCCGGGTCCACGACAGCTACGTGGATGGTGTCTTGTGGGAAGAAACGGTAGGCAGACCCCAGGACAAAAGCGCCCTCAAGTACGTTCTGAGGGGCTATGTGATGGGAGATGTCAACGAAGGCGGCGGCGGGGTTGATCCGCAGGGCGATGGCCTTCATCTCGGCGACGTATGGATCGCGAGTGCCGAAGTCGGTGGTGAGGGTAATCAATGGCAATCCGCCTCTACAAACGCAAGGGCCTGAGCGGTCAGAAGGGACCTACTGCGCTCACAATGGCAATCACCGTGAATACGACGGCCAGAGTGATGGTGAGCTGGAACAGCGTCTTCTCAATCCCGCGGCGCGTACGGAAAGACGCTTGCGCAGCACCGAAGAAGCCCGAACCCTGTCCCCTCACCTGCACGAGGATGACTCCTATGAGAAGGACGGACACCATTACCATAGCTATCTGGAAAAAGGACTCCACTATCCACCCCCTATGGACGCCAGCTTCTCCTGAAGCATTTCATTGACCAGCGCGGGGCTGGCGCGGCCCCTGGTCTCCTTCATCACCTGCCCCACCAGGAATTTCAGGGCGGTCTCCTTGCCCCCCAGGTAGTCCTGCACCGCCTGGTCATTCCTGTCCAGGACATCCGCGACTGTCCCGTGCAGCAGGCCGGCGTCGCTTATCTGGGTCAGGCCCTGCTCTTCGGCTATCGCCTGAGCCTGCTTGCCGGACTTGAACATTTCCTCAAGGACTGTCTTGGCCGCAGGCCCGCTGATGGCGCCCGCTTCGATCAGTTCCGTGAACTCTCGCAGGAGGCCGGGCGTTATCCTGGAGGCGTCCAGGTCCGCGCCGGAGGCGTTCACGAGGCCCATCAGATCGCCCAGCATCCAGTTGCTGACGGTTTTGGACTTGGAGGCCAGGACATCGGGCTGGGTCTCCTTCGCCTTCACGCACTCCTCGAAGAAGTCCGCTGTGGCCTTGGATGCGGTGAGCTGCGAGGCGTCGTTCACAGGCAGCCCGTACATGGAGGTGAACCTGTCCCGACGCGCCGCCGGCAACTCCGGCAGTCGCGCCCTGATCTCCTCCACCCGCTCTCTGCTGATGGTGAGAGGGGGCAGGTCAGGCTCCGGGAAGTAACGGTAGTCGTGGGCAAACTCCTTGGTCCGCTGGGAGAAGGTGACGCCCCGGTCTTCCACCCATCCCCTGGTCTCCTGCACCACTCGACCGCCCTCCTCAACCACCTTTATCTGCCTCTCCTCCTCGTGCTGGAGGGCGCGGTAGACGGCCCGCAGGCTGTTCATGTTCTTCACCTCCACCTTGGAGAAGAGCTCGGTGCTGCCGACCGGTCTGATGCTGATGTTTGCGTCGCACCGGAAGCTGCCGTCCTCCATGTTGCCCGTGGAGACGCCCAGGTACTGGAGAATGGCCCTCAGGTTCAGCAGGTACTGCCGGGCCTCCTCCGCAGAGTGCATGTCCGGCTCGCTCACCGTCTCCATCAGCGGCGATCCGGAGCGGTTAACGTCGACAAGGCTGTAGTCGTCGCCGTCGGTGGGTTGGTGATGTTGCAGCTTCGCGACGTCCTCCTCCAGGTGGACCCTCGTTATCTGCACCTGCCTCTGCACCCCGTCCACCTCGATGTTGAGCCATCCGCCATTCGCGATAGGCTCGTCGTACTGGGAAATCTGATAGCCCTTCATCAGGTCCGGATAGGGATAGTTCTTACGATGGAACTGGGTGTTCTCGGAAATTTCGGAGTTCAGTGCAAGCCCCGTCATAATGACGTACTCGACTGCTCTGCTGTTGATGACCGGGAGGGTCCCAGGCATCCCCAGGCACACGGGGCAGACCACGGTGTTGGGGGCAGACTGGATGTAGTCCGAGGGACAGGAGCAGAACATCTTGCTCCTGGTTAGGAGCTGCGCGTGCACTTCCAAGCCGATAACGACTTCGTATTTCCTGTTGGCTTCAACCATAGGTTTAGAACACTCCGATTTGACTTAGCGGTTAGTATAGCAAAGCGGGATTGGGGCTACAAGGAACGCGTCCTTGATGGATGCTTCTGCCAAGGTGAACCATTCTGCCATATTGTGGGACTAACCTACTTGCATAGGTTTTGGGAGCGTTGTACAATGGCATTCAAAAGGAGGAGTTATGGGCGCCTGTGAGAATCATCGCTAAGAAGACCCTCGTCGAATTCTGGCAGCAGCACTCCGACGCCGAGGGACCTCTCAAGGCTTGGTACGACCAGGCAAGGCGAGAGCAATGGGGCTCACCTGCCAACGTCCAAGCTCTCTACCCAACTGCCAGCATAGTCGGTAAGGACAGGGTGGTATTTCGACTCAAGGGTGGGGCCTACCGCCTGATAGTAAAAGTGTTCTACCCGGGCGGGCAAGTCTACATACGTTTCATAGGCACACATGCCGAATACGACCGCATTAACGCAGAGGAGGTGTAATTATGGTGAGCGTCAGGCCGATTCGCAGTGAAGAGGACTACGAAGAGGCCTTGGCTCGTATCGCGAACCTGATGGATGAACTCTCTGCCACCGAAGAGCAGATTGCAGACCCCGACCACCCCAGCATGATCGAGCTGGAAGTGCTGTCCGACCTTGTGGAGATCTACGAATCGAAGACCGTGGACATGGGATTCCCCTCCGCAATCGAAGCCATTGAATTCCGCATGGATCAGGCGGGGCTAACGCGCCGCGACCTGGCGCCCTTCATCGGCAGCTCCGCAAAGGTCTCAGAGGTGCTTTCTGGCAAGAGGCCCATCACAATGTCGATGGCCCGCGCGCTCCACCGCCACCTTGGCATACCTGCCGACGTGCTGCTGCAAGAGCCGGGCGCCAGCCTCCCGGACGACATGCCTGATATCGAGTGGACCAGATTCCCGCTCAAAGCTATGGTAAAGGCCGGCTGGCTTCCCGAAGTTCCCAACCTACGGGACCGCGCTGAAGAGCTCGTTAGCGGGCTGATGGAACGCGCCGGTGGCCGGGCTTTCGCAGCTGCTCCCCTCTACCGCAAGAACGATAGCAGGAGAATCAACGCAAAGACGGACGATTACGCGCTTCGGGCATGGTGCTGGAAGGTGCTGGCCCAAGCCCGAGAGAAGCAGACAGACGCGAAATACCAGACGGGAATCGCTACTCCCCAGCTCCTGCGTCAGATTGCCCAGTTGAGTGTATTGGAGGATGGGCCGATTCAGGCCAGGGAACTCCTGGCCCAGTGTGGCATTGGACTTGAGCATGTGAATCATCTGCCCAAGACCCATCTGGACGGCGCAGCTCTCCGGCTACCCGACGGCAGGCCTGTGATTGGCCTGACTCTGCGTTATGACCGAATAGACAACTTCTGGTACACGCTGGTGCACGAGTTGGCTCACATAGGACTGCATTTCGACGATTGCGACGAAGAAACGGGCTTCGTGGATGACCACAGTCTGCGAGGTGTTGAGTCTAGCGGGAGTGACAAGACTGAGCAGGAAGCTGACCAGTGGGCACAGAACGCCATGATACCGCCGGAAATCTGGGACGATGGCGCTATCATGGAAGACCCGGGGCCAATGGCAGTGGTGCAGATGGCGTCGCAAGCCCGGGTACACCCGGCAATTGTCGCCGGCCGGATACGTTATGAGTCCGCCAACTACCGGCTCCTTTCCCAATTCGTCGGCACAGGCGAAGTGCGGCGGCA
The DNA here is from genome assembly GCA_965261605.1 of Dehalococcoidia bacterium. Lineage (GTDB taxonomy): Bacteria > Chloroflexota > Dehalococcoidia > Lucifugimonadales > UBA2985 > DAOUJW01. Next base: position 974,833 of record OZ253466.1, read on the forward strand.
GTTTGAGGGAGAGGACTGAGCGCACCCCGCCAACTCCCCGCCTTGCCAGTTTGAGCGCTTGCGGGTAGACTAGCTATCTGGATGCAGCTATGACCCCTCTAAACCACGACCACGACTTGCATTCCCTCCGTGAGCGTATGCGACACTCCGCCGCCCACGTGATGGCGGACGCCGTGCTGCAGCTGTTCCCGGAGGCCAAGCTTGGCATTGGCCCTCCCACAGATGACGGCTTCTACTACGACTTCGAGGTGTCCCGCGCCTTCACCCCCGAGGACATAGAAGCCATCGAGGAGCGCGTAAGGCAGACCATTGCCGGCGACCTTCCATTTGTGTACGAGGAGATAAGCCTGGCCGACGCCAAGACTATGTTCGCCGACCAAGCCTTCAAGCTGGAGATAATCGACGAGCTTCCGCCGGATGAGATCATCAGCGTCTATCGCCACGGGGACTTCGTGGACCTGTGCCGTGGTCCTCACGTGGACTCGACAGCGCAGATAAGCGCTTGCAAGCTCCTGAACATCGCCGGAGCCTACTGGAGGGGCGATGAGAAACGTCCCATGCTGCAACGCATCTACGGCACGGCCTTCGAGACCGGCGATGCCCTGGAGGAATACCTGGAGCGTCTTGAGGAGGCGCAGCGCCGAGACCATCGCAGGCTGGCTCGAGAACTGGACCTGCTCTCCTTCCACGAGGAGTACGGCCCGGGCCTCGTCTACTGGCATCCCAAGGGCGGTCGTGTCCGGTCGATCATCGAAGACTTCTGGCGCAGGGAGCACTACCGCGCCGGCTACGACCTGGTCTATTCGCCACACATAGGGAAGTCGACTCTGTGGGAGACCAGCGGGCATCTGGATTTCTTCGCCGAGAACATGTACTCCCCTATGGATGTGGACGGGCAGGAGTACTACGTGAAGCCAATGAATTGCCCCTTCCACGTCCAGATATACAAGAACTCCATGCGAAGCTACAGGGAGCTTCCAATGCGCCTGGGCGAGCTTGGGACGGTGTACCGGTACGAGCGGTCGGGCGTGCTGCACGGCCTGCTACGCGTGCGCGGCTTCACCCAGGACGACGCCCACATCTTCTGCCGCCCGGACCAGGTGAAGGACGAGGTCGGCAGGTGCGTCGACTTCATGCAGTTCTTCCTGCGCGCCTTCGGGTTCCAGGAGTTCCACGTCTACCTCTCCACCCGGAACGAAAGCGGAAAGTTCGCCGGCTCCGTGGAGGACTGGGATATGGCGACTGAGGTGCTGCGTGAGGTGATACTTGAGCGGGGCCTGCCCCACGACGTGGACGATGGAGGCGCAGCCTTCTACGGGCCAAAGATTGACGTGAAGCTGCTGGACGCCCTGGGGCGCGAGTGGCAGTGCTCCACCATACAATTCGACTTCAACCTGCCGGAGCGGTTCGACGTGAGCTACATAGGCGAGGACGGTCGCGAGCACCGGCCCTTTATGGTGCATCGCGCCCTTCTGGGAGCCATTGAGCGCTTCTTCGGCGTGCTCATTGAGCACTACGCCGGAGCTTTCCCCACCTGGCTTGCCCCCGTGCAGGCGGTGGTCATCCCCATCGCGGACCGTCATCTGGACTTCGCCCAAGGGGTATCGGACAGGCTGAGGGAGAGCGATATCCGCGTGGACGTGGACAGCCGCTCGGAGCGTATGAATGCGAAGATACGCCACGCCCAGCTGAACAAGGTTCCCTTCATGCTCGTCGTGGGCGACAAGGAGATCGACTCCGACTCCGTGTCGGTGCGCCTGCGGGACGGCCAGGACCTCGGCCCCAAACCCGTAATCGAAGTGATGGGTCTCATCCAGGAAGCCATCAACTCAAGGGTGTGAGGGATGTGGACTCTGAGCTATCGGCGCACAGAGTAGTTGGCCTACGCTCTTTATGTGCAGTGGAAAAATAGGCGAGTCTCGGCGTAAGGAATTTGGGTCATTGAATAGCTATATCCAGAGGATCCAGGAGCTAGAGGAATGGGTCGCGTCCACTATACAAGAGAACCATGCTCGCGAGTTTGAAGCGGTGGATGCTGGGCTTGAGCAAGTCCTGCGTGGATTAGAGGATTATGCCCATCGGAAGGATGTGCCGGACAATGCCTTAGAGGGTGCGAGACTCTTTCTGGCAACTAGAAGCTTCAATTCACTTTGGGTTGCTAGGCAGACACTGGAACGAGGGTATTACCAGCAGGCCCTTGCACTGGTGCGGATGGCAATGGAAGACCAGATTGTTGCGAGGGACGCGGAAAACCATCCTCCAACCTTGGACGCTCTATTCCAAGGCAAGGGCAGAATTGGAAGAAACGAGTTCGCCCTTGACAAGATGGCTGAAAGAATATCGCCTGAGGAAAGGGTGGGGTGGCAAAGAGAATATGGAGAGGCCAGCGCATACGGCACTCACCCACGGCCAGAAAGTATGCGCAGTCTACTTCTCGTGGAGCCAGATGGTCAGAAAGCCCTGCTCCCAGGTGGCATTGGATACGATAAAGGAAGTGTGGACGCCGTATTGTATTACCTGCTCAGCGAGCTTATGAATGTCTTGGCGACCCTTACAAGAGTCGCCAGCTCAATAGGGAGCGGGTGGGGTGTTGGTACAGTACCAGTTTACGAGGAGATCGCTTCCCTAAGGAAGAAACTGAGGGACTAAGCTATTGGCGTTCTGGTCGAATACACCGTTAAGCCACTCGGGCTGTTTCCAACCAGAAAAGCCGAATCTGATTGGCCCTAGAAGATCGCCACCCCCCCCCCGCTAGTTCTGTGGCACTTCTACGGGGGAAAGCATCTCCTCCAGCATTCGCTGGAGTGCCATGGAGTGACTGCAGAAGCCGTGACCTGGGAAGAAGGTGCAGGTGCAGGTCAGGTTGCCATCGCTGTACTCCACCTTGTGGTCGTCGTTCTCGCCACGGAAGGTGACCACAAAGCTACTGAAGGTAACCCGGCCTTTCTCTTCGGCGTATCTCTTGGCCTTCTCTATCTTGCCGATCACGCTTGAGTACATATATGCTCCTTCGAACAATTAGGAATGATGTACTTTTATTTTATTCCCTGGGGCTTCCAGGGTCAATGAGTTGCACTGCGCGGTAGCGTGGATTTGACCCCTCTCCTTGTTGACACAGGGCAGTCCTCGGATATATTTTTATGCGAGGTTGACAATTTCGTTGGATGCGGCAGTCTTTCGCATCCTCGCCCCGAAAACTATCGAAACCAGGTCGCGGGAAGGAAGGTCCAAAGTTGCAGCAGAGCAAACCAAGGGTCTTCTATGGCTGGTGGATTGTCCTGGCGGCGTTCCTGCTCCTGACCTTCAGCAGCATGACCGGCTCCTACGGCCTCAGCCTGTTTTACAAGCGCCTCACCGACCACTTTGACTGGGGCCGCACGGCCCTGGCGGGGGCCATCTCCCTCTCCAGGCTGGAGGCCGGGTTCCTGGGTGGAATCGAGGGGTTCCTGGTCGACAAGTTTGGGCCGCGACTCATGATTCTGCTGGGCGTCACCCTGACCAGCATCGGCATGATACTCCTGTCCCGCATCAACACCCTGCTGGCCTTCTACGTCATTTTCATCATATTGGTGACTGGGGGACGGAGCCTCAGCTCCATGATCGCCATCGACACCACGGTGGCCAACTGGTTCATCCGGCGACGAGGCACCGCCTTCGGACTGCTGCGGTCAGCGGTGGCAGTCGGAGCGGCCGGAGTCATCGTGGTTGCCTGGTTCATCGACATGTACGGCTGGAGAGCGGCCTTCGTTGTCACGGGCATAGGCACGCTTCTCGTCGGTATACCGACGGCCCTTGTGATGAGGCACAGGCCGGAGCAGTACGGAATGCTCCCGGACGGCGAAACGAGGGAGACGGAGCGCGGCCAGCCCCTGGACATCCGCGGCGGGTCGGAGGAGGCGACCGACGTAGCCGAGCCGGAAGCGGAGAACGAGCCGGACATCGGCATGACGGTGATGGAGGCCATCAAGACCAAGCCCTTCTGGGCCCTGTCGTTCGGCTTCTCTATACGGCTCCTGGTCACCGGGGCCGCGACCCTGCACGCGATCCCACTGGTGGAGGACCTGGGGTACTCCCAGACCACTGCCGCTGCCGTCCTTGGCTCTATGGGAATGGTCAGCATTATCGGAAGGCTGGGCGGCGGTTTCCTTAACGACGCCTTTGGCACCAAGATAGTAGCCGTGGGAAGCGTATGCTCCCTCGCTGTCTCCTGCCTTGTCATCGCCTATGCCCAGAACCTCTGGCACATAATTCTGTTTGTGGCCCTGTACGCCCCATCCTACGGCTGCTCCGCGGCCACTATGCCGGCCATCAAGGCCGACTACTTCGGTCGAAAGTCATACGGCACTATCCTGGGCCTCTCAGGAATGGTGCAGATGGCCGGGTCCATGCTCGGCCCCGTCTACGCCGCGTACGTGTACGACGTCTCGGGCAGCTATCGATTAGCGTTTCTCAGCTTTGCGGTGCTGCTCGTGATCTCAGCAGCGCTCTTCGCTTCCCTGCAACGTCCCCGGTACAGGTAAACTTGGCCTCCGCGTCTCAGCAATGGTAAGATTACGTTAAGCTGCTAGGCTAAAGGAGACGCTGTACATGCCCATCATATCGCCGCAAGACCGCCAGACCCTGGAGGAGCGCTTTCGGAAAGAGCTCAAGAGGAAAATCACCCTTCGGCTCTTCACTTCCCAGCTAGCCGGACAGTTGTTTGTTCCGGGGAGGGAGTGCCCCACCTGCACCCAGACCCAGCAAATCCTGGAGGAACTGACCTCCCTCTCTCCACTGCTTGAGCTGGAGACCGTCGATTACTACAGCCAGAGCCAGACGGCGCGGGAGAGCGGCGTGGAACGCATCCCCGCAATAGTGACGACCAGGGGCGAAAACACCGGCGTCAAGTACTACGGAATGCCATCGGGGTACGAATTCGTCACCATCATCGAAAGCGCAATCGAGCTGTCCAAGCCCAGGACCTCTCTGAGCGCCGACACCCGGAAGAAGCTGCAACTGGTGGACGAGGATGTCCACATCCAGGTGTTCGTCACACCCACCTGACCACACTGCCCCTCTGTGGCCCGTGTGGCCCAGATGATGGCGATGGAGAATGACCACATCAAGGCGGACGTGGTGGAGGTGCAGGAGTTCCCGCAGGTAGCCCAGAGGTACCGTGTCATGGGAGTGCCCAAGACGGTAATCAACGAGTCCACCCAGTTCATTGGCGCAGTCCCGGAGGAGACCTTCGTAGGCAAGGTGCTGGAGGCCATCGGCAAGGCGGAGGCCGTCCCGGACTCGGAGGAGACGGCGCCGTCTACGTCAATTTAGGGGATTTAGGTAATGGGTGTTGGCAATGTGATGTCTGGGCCCGAGCACGTCGGCTATTGACTAATGAACAAGGGTGTTGCATTCAACTCCATTGTTGAAAAATCCCTACAGAGATTCATGGAGCTTTCCTCAACTAAATTGGAGAGACGAGGGAAAAGATGTGGAGCTTGAAAAAGGACGGCAAGGCTTCGGAATGGGAGCGCATTGGCGACAACCGGAACATAGCTGAAGTTCCCCAATGGGTCTTAACCGCCTTTGCCAAAGAGCCGGGCAGTCATGGCACGCGACTTATTGACTACCCTGAACTTGGCTACCGGTTGGAATACAAAGGACGTACTTTTCGGTATCGAATTGATATGGGGAAACAAAGTTGGATAGTTTACAGGCGGTTGCGCTGAAGGGCTATGAAGCAGAAAATGCATTAGTTTCCAATTTGTGCTTTCGCCAGTCCTAAAATTCCACGCATAATCGACTTGGTACCGATGGAGACCCACAGGGATTGCGCTATGCTATTGGGAAGACATCTATGACTACAGCAGACGCCAGACTTGCCCGGCTTGAGGTAGCCTACGACTTCATCAGGGAGAATATGGCAACCCAGGTGGATATTGCGCGCCTGACAGGGCGCATAGACTCCTTGTAGTCGCGCTTGACTGGTCGCATGGATTCCCAGGAAGCGCGCATAGAGTCCATGGAGTCGCGTCTCATAATCAAGTTTGGCGCTCTTGCGGCAGGGCTCTCGGGGCTGATAATCCTCGCCCAGAGGTTCTGGACTTAAAGCGGGCCTCCACTCAAGCTCGTCAAAGCCTGTACGTAATGTGTCGTCGCTTTAACAGAAGCAGCGCACGCCTCCCGCCCTAGTCAAAGAAGAAATCCCTACCCGTCTTTCCCCACTGTGCCCAGGAGGTACGCCTGAATCAGTGGGTCCAGGTCGCCGTCCAGGACTGCGCCGGGGTCCGACGTCTCGTAGCTGGTGCGGTGGTCCTTCACCATCTTGTACGGATGCAGGACGTAGCTCCTTATCTGGCTTCCCCACTCCGCCGAGACGTGCTCGCCCTTCAGCTTGGCTTGCTCCTCCGCCCGCCGCTTAATCTCCAGCTCCATCAGCCGGGCGCGCAGCACCTTCATGGCGAACTCCTTGTTCTGGAACTGGGAGCGCTCGTTCTGGCAGGTCACCACAACGCCCGACGGCTGATGAGTTATACGCACGGCCGTGGAGTTCTTCTGCACCGCCTGCCCGCCGTGGCCGCTGGCCCGGTAAACGTCGATACGCAGATCATCCGGGTGGATGGTGACGTCCACCCTCTCCTCCGCCTCCGGCAGCACCTCCACAAGGGCGAAGGACGTGTGCCTCATGTGGGCGGAGTCGAAGGGCGACAGGCGCACCAGCCGGTGTGTCCCACCCTCGGCCTTCAGGTAGCCATAGGCGTGCCTGCCCTCCACGCTGATGACGGCGCTCTTGACCCCCGCCTCGTCTCCCGGCGACATGTCCAGGATTTCGCTCTTGTAGCGACGGCGCTCCGTCCACCGCAGGTACATCCGCATGAGCATCTGCGCCCAGTCCTGGGACTCGGTCCCGCCTGCGCCTGCGTGGATGGCCAGGATGGCGTTACGAGTGTCGTACTCGCCGGAGAGTGTGAGCTGGAATTCCCTGTCCTTCAGTTCCTCGGAAATGGCCTCCAAATCTGCGAACAGGGACTCCTCCAGGCTCGTATCGTCCTCCTCCAGAGCCAGCGCTATCAGGTCGCAGGCCGACGAAGCGCGGCTTTCGAAGTCTCTCCACAACTCCACCACGTCCTTGATCTCCGCCAGGCGAATCATATGCGGCTGGGTGGCCTGGGGGTCGTCCCAAAACTCTGGTCGACCGGCCCGGGCCTCAAGCTGTTTTATCTCTACTTCTTTGCCGGGTACGTCAAAGACGCTCCAGCAGCTGGGCTATCCTCTCCTTCAGGTCTTCTGCGCGTCCTCTGAGTTCCTGCATTGCGTTACACCTTTCTTGTCATCTAAAGCGGCAACCCCATCAAGAGCGCCGATGTCACGAGAGCCGGCCCGCAGCGGCCAGGTGGGCCAGTCGGGTAGGCTCCGGTATACGATACCCCTTGCAGCAGGCCAGCGTCCACTCTATCGCGCTCCCCAGGCTGATCTTGTGGCCCACGGAGACGTATACGGGCCTGACGGACTTCCTGGTGCGGACTGCGGCGCCCACCACTTCTCCCTTGTCCACCAGGTGAACGTACGCCCCGGCGTCGGAGCTCAGATCATCGGCCGGCCGGCCCCTGAGGATCGACTTGGCGCACCCGATGGCGGGCGTGTCTGTCAGAAGCCCCAGATGGCAGGCTATGCCAAACCGCCTGGGGTGGGCCAGGCCCTGCCCGTCAACAAGAATGACGTCCGGGGCGGTCTCCAATCGCTCCAACGCTCCCAGAACGAGGGGGGATTCCCGAAATGAGAGCAGCCCGGGCACATAGGGGAAGCCGGGCTTTCCTCTGTGCACCCTGACCTCGACCGTCCGGAGGTCCGGCAGCTCCAGGAGGACTACGGCCGCCACCGCGCTGCCGTCGGCATCCGGCGGGGATAAGTCCACTCCCGCCACATAGCGCGGCGGGGCCTCAAAGCCGTCTTCCGCGCTCACCCTGGAGGCCAACTCGCGCTGGATCTCTACGGCCTCCCGCGCTTCTACGTCCCAGCGATGCAAAGCCAGACTCTTCACGAAGTCGATTATAGCAAATCCGCAGCGCTCTAATGGGCAAAGATTCATTGCTTACCCCAAGCCCGCCTGTCGAAGTGGGCAAGCGGAAGGCGCGCGAGCGGGCTATTCCTCCGGGTATTCTTACGGAGTATTCTCTGGCACAATAGGTGTTGATATGCCTCGTTCAAACGCTGCCCCAGCAAGTCGGAAGACCAGCGCGGATGGTAGAGGAGCCATGAGAAGAAAGATATGGCTTATCTCAGGGGCAGTCTTGGGACTCCTGGCCGGAGTTGTCCTCACGTTCCTGGTGATGAACACGTATGACCGGCTGACCCATCCTGGCAAAGGCGACGTGGCAGCCCCTCTACGCAGCTATCTTGAGGCGGCGGCCCTGGGCAACGACAGCCTGGCCTACGGTCAGCTTTACCAAGGCCCCGGCAGGCAGGGCCCCCTATACAGCCGAGGGGTGTCCTCCGACCCTGAGCTGTATTTTGGCTATGCGGATCTGGAAATTGACTATAGCTTCAACGGCAAAGAGGACGGCTATGTACAGGGAAGCATAAGATACCATAACGGGTCCAGCAGGCCCGTCAGCGCAATCGTGCGGAGGGGCGAGTCCGGCTGGGGGGTGTATCGCCTGTGGTTCGAATAGGCCCCAACGCGCAGGGTGGCTATAGAGACTGGCCGGCCTGGGGGCTTGGAAAGATGAAGTGGGGCATCTCCTCCAGCATTAGCTGGTCGTGGTTCTGGCAAATGAGAATAAAGAGCTTGTCTACCAGGATGACCCCCACCCCTTCTACGTCCATGAGCCTCTTAATGGCCTGTGTCAAGGGTCCCAACACCAGGGAGTTGCCGTTCAGGATGTCGGTCGCCAGATAGAGCCTGCCCTGCACATCAGCTGCCCTGAGTTGGCCAAGCAGGCGGTAAACCTCGTCCAGGCCGCTCTGAGAAGGGGTCTGCTCAATCCTCACTATGGTCTGCTGACCGTCCGCGTTGGCGACCACGTCCAAAACCATCTCCGATGAGCCGACCCCGCCTGTGGGAAGAGGCGCGTCACACATCACCTCCATTCCCACCTGCTGCATTATGTTGCTCATGTATGTCTGCAGCCCCTCGCGGGACAGGGTGTCCTCCCCGTCCCGGTCCTGGCTTGCCTCGTCCAGCATGAAGGTAAGGGCGTCCTCTATCGCCGCCGATTCCTCGATGCCCAACCTGCTGCCCGCAGGTGTCTCCATTATGCTTTCGGTCGCTTCGGGTTGCTGCATTGCTTACTCCGTGTGTGGTGTTGTGGTTCTTGGGGCGCCCGGCGCATCCTCATGCAGTGCATATTATATCAACGATGAGGACTTGCGACACCATTAGCATTAGTGTTCAGGTGCCCAGGGAGGGATTCGAACCCACACCCCCTTGCGGGGAGCGGATTTTAAGTCCGCCGCGTCTACCCTTTCGCCACCTGGGCAGGATATGAGGGTTAAATAAAAGAGCAGAAGGGGTGTCTGTTCCCATTCTGCTCCTTGGTATTTGACAACTGGAGGCGACGGGCGGACTCGAACCGCCGAATAGAGCTTTTGCAGAGCTCCGCCTTAACCACTTGGCTACGTCGCCTCGACAATACTATTCTACCACGATTTTGGTGCCGAGGAGGAGATTTGAACTCCTACGGGTTTGCACCCACGGCCCCCTCAAGACCGCGTGTCTACCAATTCCACCACCTCGGCACGGTTCCGTATATTCTGGGATTTCTGGCAGGAGTGGGAGGATTCGAACCCCCGACCTACGGTTTTGGAGACCGTTGCTCTAACCGGGCTGAGCTACACTCCTGCGCATCGTACGAATATACACCAGCCTAACATAATTATGGTACCCCTGCCCGGACTCGAACCGGGGCACTCGGTTTAGGAAACCGATGCTCTGTCCGCCTGAGCTACAGGGGCACTATATGTAATTGTGCCACTCTTTTGCCGTCTTGTCGAATCCCCGGCAAGCTAGCCCTCCGCTTGACCTGCGCGCTCAGCCGCCAGGGCCTCCCACCTGTCCCTAGTCAGCTCCATCAGGAGGAACTCGTAACCGCTCCTCTTGACCTCTCTCAGTGGGACAAAACCGCACTTCTGGAAGGACTTCTGCGCCCGCAGGTTCCAGGTCAGGGTGTGGAGGTATATGCGTTTCAGGGATGTGGTGGAGAATACGTGGCTCACCAGGGTATTTACCACGTCCGTGCCATAACCCTGGTTCCAGTAGTCCCTGTCCCCAATCATTATGCCGAGCTCCGCCTGGCCCTTGGAGTTGTCTATATCGTAGTACATGCAGTTGCCTATCAGCTTCTCGTCGAAGGTCTCCACGGCGAACCGCTTGGACCACGGGACGGGATGCCGCAACTCGTCCTCGAAGAGGCGGACGAAGCTGCTGTAGGACATTCGCATGGGAGTGGTGGCGTCCAGAGCCGAGAGCTCCTCGTCGACGCGCCAAGCATAGTCGGTGGGCGCGTCTTCCAACTTCTTCTCCCGGAGGATGGTCATATCTCCTCTAATCAATGGCATTCTCCTCTTCGATTTTGCGGGACACCATCTTCATAGCCTTCTCCACAATCTTAGCCTCGTTCCTGTAGGTCAGGGTGCGGAGGACTTCCTGGTCGTGGCGCCATTGCACTGCGTCGAATTCCTGGTCGTGCTCGCTGATGGACCCTCCTATGGGGATCATAAGATAGAAGTGGACAGTCTTGTGGCACCTGACGCCGTCGCTGGCTCTAATGAACCAGTACTGGATGTTGTCTATGGGAGCCTCCAGGGCCACCTTCAGCCCCGTCTCCTCGTTTACCTCGCGTAGGGCCGTCTCCTCCATGGTCTCTCCAGGGTCAGGGGTGCCCTTGGGAAGTCCCCAAGTCCAACCCTCCTGGGAGCGGAAACCGCCGATGACGATCTCTACGCCATCCCCTGTTACCCTGTACACGACCCCGCCGGCCGAAACCGGATACTCTATCCTATTGCTAGCTGCCAACGTTGTACCCCATATGGAGGTGCTTGTCTGCTGGCATATTCTATTTCTTCCTGAATTCCAACGTCAAGGCCAATGGCCCATGTGAACGAGGTAGGGACGATTCGCGAATCGTCCCTGCAAGAGATCATCCTCTTTGTCACGTCAGTGCAGACGGGTATCCAATACGGCTTGAACGAGCCGGTGGCTGGAGTGAGAAAACCCGTGCAGCAAACGGACCATACAGACCGGCTGCTGGTATAATGGCCTCAGAGCATCGACCGCGGGAGGAGCATCGTGAATGAAGCTATTGCGCAGGCGCTTGAGAAAGACAGGCTGATCGATATAACCACAACGGGTAGAAAGAGCGGTCGTCCTCACCGTGTGGAGATAGGATTCCACGTCCTGGATGACGGGCTTTTCATCGCCGGGATTCCGGGTCGCAGGGACTGGCTGGCCAACCTGGCGGCCAATCCGCAGTTTACCTTCCACCTGAAGGAGAGCGTTCAAATGGACATCCCGGCTACGGCCACCCTCATTACCGTGGAGTCCAAACGCCGGGAGGTGTTCGCCAAGCTCGCAGAGCGGCGGCAAGGCGGGCGTCCCATGGACGTGGACGCTTGGGTTGAGGACAGCCCTCTGATCCAGGTAGAGTTGCACGCCCCGGACTAATGGAGTCGCTGGAGTAATCCCGGAGGGTCTGCATAATGAACGATTCCATTCCGCCAGATTTTGCGGAGTACACCGACAGGACCAGGGAGGTGTGGGACCGCCTGGCTGAGTGGTGGGACGACAGGATAGGCGACGGCAACCCGACCCAGGACCTTCTCCTGGAACCCACTACGGAGCGAATGCTGGAACTGCAGCCCGGCGAGCGGGTGCTGGACATCGCCTGCGGAGCGGGCCGCTTCGCCCGACGCATGGCTGCCATTGGCGCGGAGGTCGTAGCGTTCGACCATTCGGAGCGGTTCATCCGGCGGGCGCGCCAACGCACAACGGAGAACGCCGACAGGATAGACTACAGGGTTATGAACGCTTCCGACCCTGAGGCGCTCCAGTCGCTGGGCAAGGAGCAGTTCAACGCGGCCGTTTGCACAATGGGCCTGATGGATATGGCATCCATTGAACCGCTTATCTCCACGCTGCCGGCGCTGCTTAAGCCGGACGGCAGGTTCGTCTTCTCAGTTACGCACCCCGTCTTCAATTCAGGCAGGACGCGCAGGATAGCCGAGGAGCAGGACCTGGACGGGGAGCTCGTAACCACATTCGGGGCCATAGTCACCGATTACTCGATTCCATATATGCACATGGGCTTGGGGATAGTGGGGCAGCCGGAGCCGCAGCACTACTTCCACAGGCCAATGGGTATGCTGTTCAACATCTGCTTCAGGCACGGCTTCGTACTGGACTGGATGGAGGAGGAGTCGCTGCCGGAGGGAACGGAGGCCAGAGCGGACCGGCCTCTGAGCTGGGCGCACTTCCACAACATCCCCCAGGTGCTGGTGGCGCGAATGCGTCTTGTGGCGCCAAAGCCCCAATTGGGCTAGACTAGGATGTTGATGTCCCCGATGTGCGTGCTTGAAAGCGACACGTAAACGTGCTAATATTATGCACGTATTGGAGACGCAAACCCAGAGGATATGTCAGAGGTTGGAGCAGGAGGGATGGTTTTTGCATAGACACGGTTCACGACATGACATATATCGACACCCAGAGGTTGAAGGCATTATAGCGGTGCCTAGGCATCCTGAGGTTAAGCCGGATGTAGCGCGGTCCATCGCTAGAAAGGCCGGTTGGGAGTATTAGGTATGAGGTATCCTGCGATCATTGAGGGTGGAGGGAGCGACTACGGTATCTGGTTCCCGGATATAGACGGCATTGGAGCCATGGGGTATACGATCGAGGAAGTACTTGCCAATGCCAGTGAGGTTCTGAGCGATTTTGCAATAGAGATGGAGAAGGACGGGCTGCCGCTGGCTGCCCCAAGCGCGCTGGAGGACGTGGAAGTTCCCGAAGGCTGTGCGCTTACGTCTATACAGCTGGTCCGAGCGGAACCGGCCAATCCCATTGTGCGCCTCAACTTTGTCCTGGACGCAGGCGTCGCAAAAGCAGTGACGTCGGAAGCGCGGTGGAGGGGCATGTCCCGCAGGAAATACATCGAGTGGATGACGAAAACCCTAGAGCGGATGGAAGTATAACCCCGCATTGACCCAAAACTCGCGGGTTGGGAGGACCACATATGAGGTATCCGGCTCTCGTTGAGGTCGGAGGCGAGGACTACGGAGTTGCATTCCCGGACCTGCCCGGCTGCGTGGCTATGGGATGCACAATGGATGAGGCTCTGGTAAACGCTCAAGACGCCCTGCAAGACTGGATGAACAGCATGGAAGAGCATGGGAATCCTATCCCGCCTCCCAGCGCGCTTGAGGATGTGGAAGTCCCTAAAGGCTGCGCCCTGATGTCCATTCTGGTAGTCCGGGAAGCGCCAGACCAACCCAGCGTTCGCCTCAACCTTGTCTTGGACGCAGACGTAGCGAATACAATAACCTCGCAGGCCCGGAGCCGGGGAATGTCCCGCAAGAACTACATAGCGTGGATGATGAAAACCCTGGCGCGCATGGGCGTATAGCTCCCCATCAACTTGGGTTATCAGCAAACTCGAGACCCCCGCTCTCCTTTACACCGCCGCTGCATACGGTGTAACCTCCTGTTGTCGCCGTTGCTATGATCGCTTTTTGGGAGGTGCACTATGGCTACCGTAAACACAGTCCTGGGTCCCGTGGACGTGAACGACCTGGGATTCACCCTGATGCACGAGCACGTGCTTAACAGCTCCGCGGGGATACCGCAGACTTTTCCTGAGCTGGTGGACCGGGAGCAGGCAATCGCCCGGGGTATAGCCGCCCTGAAGGACGCCGCCGCCGAGGGCGTGCGGTCCTACGTGGACGTAACCACTATGGACCTGGGCAGGGACATAGGCGTAATCCGGGCGGTGGCTGAGCAGGTGGACATGCATATAGTCGTGGCTACCGGGATATGGGTGGACATCCCCAGGGCCATCGCCAGGGGAGTGACACCGGACCAGCTGGCTAGGGCTTTCATCAGGGACATTGAGGTGGGTCTCGACGGGACGGACATCAAGCCCGGGGTCATCAAGGTTGCCACAACTGAGGAGGGCGTGACGCCTGCCAACGAGATCGTCCTGCGAGCGGCTGCACGCGCCTCCAACCACACCGGGATACCCATCTCGACCCACACAGCAGCCCCGGAGAGGGTGGGCGAGGGCCAGGTGCGAATCTTCCTGGAAGAGGGAGTGGACCTGAACCGGGTGTACATTGGGCACAGCAACGACACGGAAGACTTGGACTATCTGTCAGGGTTAATCCGGCAGGGCTGCTACCTCGGGATGGACCGCTACCCGGGAGGCCGCGTCCAAGGCCCCAAGTGGGAGGAGCGGACCCAAGTCGTGAAGCAGCTCCTGGACATGGGGCTGGTCGACCGTGTGACGCTGTCCCACGACTACCCCATCTCCTTCCTGCTGACGCCGGAGATGAACGAGGAGCGCAATACCTACAACCCGGACGAGGTGTGCTTCATCAACCGGGTCGTGCTCCCACGCCTGCGAGAGCTTGGTGTCAGCGACGAGGCGATACACACCATGATGGTGGACAACCCGCGTCGCTACTTCGGTGGGAACTAGCGAACTCTTGCCAGGCCAGTTAGTCTACAGCAGTCCGCCGATGGTGAGCCAGTAGAACACTATGTAGGCGCCGGCAATCACCATGAGCCATGAGCCTATGGGCCCAACGTAGGGTAGCATCTTGCGTATGGTGCCCAACATTGCGCTCTTGAAGAAAGCCACGCCAAGTGTCAGCACCATGATAACTACGCCCATTCCCATTCCGTAGAGCAGGAACTGGCTCAATGAGGTGAGAATGGTGGAGGCGGCGAAGGAAGTTCCTATCACGGAGAGGAAGATGGGCAGCGTGCAACTCAGCGAGGCTATCCCGTAGCTGATGCCAAAGAGAAAGTAGCCCTTGACGTTCACCTGCCCCGGGTCTCCTATACGGGAGGCGGCCTGGGCCGCGAATCCGGTGTAGAGCTTGCCGCCGCCGACCAGCCACGCGCCGGTTACGGTCAGGATTATGCCGATGCCAAGGCCCAGCCACGCCAGTACGCTCCCAACGGAGTGAAAGCCCAGGGCGATGATGGTGCCCGCTATTCCAAACAGCACGACTAGGCCGAGGGTGACGGAGCTGCCTATCTCCAAGCCCTTGAGGATTTGCTGGAATGGGTTGCGACCGGCGTCGCTCTGGTCGTTGGCGCCAAGATACAGGCCCAAGTATGCCGGCAGCATGGCGAATCCGCAGGGATTGACCGCGGATACCATGCCGACTGCAAAGGCGAATCCCAGGGGAGCGAACAATCCAAGGTTGCCCAGGTATGATCCCGACATACCGGACAGGTTCTCGATGAACCCGTTGATGCCATCCACGCCGCTGTCCCGGCCCAGAATCATCGCCCCGACGACCGCTACGCCAAGGGCCCCGGCGGCTAAAAGCAATGGAATGCCGAGGCTGCGCAGGTTTTGAGGCTCCCGCAGGTACGATGATAAATTTCTGGCTATGGTCATGGCTCTCTAACCTCAGCTTGGATTTTAGTGGGCGCCGCAGGTCTCCCTGGACAGAATGAATATGGTTAGCTGCGGTAATTGACGGCAATAAGTCGTCTACTGCGCCATCAGTAGCTCGTCCGCCCTGTCATTCAGCTGGTCCTTGGTAAGGATACCGTTCCAGGTCCGGAAGACCGTCCCGTCCGGGTTGAGAAACACCGTCGTGGGCATACCCAGGACATTGTAATGGCGGGTCAAGTTTCCGTCGCTGGTCAGACCGGTGGGATAGGTTATGCCCAACTCGTCAAGAAGCTCCGCTGCGTCGTCCCGGTTGCCAAGGCCCAGGTACTGCCCGATGTCAACGCCAACCAGGGTGACACGGTCTATATTCTGCTCGTGGAACTCCTGGAAGTCCGGCATTTCGGCCCTGCAGGGCGGGCACAGCCCAGCCCAGAAGTTCAATATCACCGGCTTTCCGTCCGCGAAGAATTCCGAGAAGCTAAGTTCAGTCCCCGCTGTATACTCCTCTCCCGGATAGGTCTCAATGGGGAAATCCCGGGGCAAACTGAGCATGATGGGAGCCGCGTCCTCAGTGGGGGACGGCATGGAGGTGGCGGGCTGTGATGTATCAGGCGTGGGAGAAGAGGTGCAGGCGGAAAGCGCCAGCGCTCCGGCGATAAGGAGGGCCACCGTTGCAATTAGCTGGGACTTGGAAAAGAACGTGCGCATCCGAATACCTCACTTGTGTTGGCCTGATGTAGCAGGCTTGCGGGTCATCTATTCCGACAGCCGCGCAGCGCGCCCTACCTGATCTGCTCTTTGGTCAGCTGGTCTATCCTCTCCCATCCTCCGTCGTCCCTCTGACGTTCGAGGAACGCCTGCTGAAGGCCGTAGGCGTGGGATCTCCTCATCCTCTTGACCACCTCAAGGTAGTGCTTGCGCGCCTCCTCCTCTTCGTCGTGCTCAAAGGTGTCGCCTTTGACGGACTTTTCGCCGCCCTCTGTGGACACCACTCTGGCCATTACTCGGAATCGCATCGGACACTCTCTCCAAAGTGCGGTCCGCTCAGTACGGGCTTTCAGAAGGCTCTATAGTAATATTACCACAGGGCCGATTACAAATCGTGGTGAGTTTCTTAAGGGTTTCGAAAGCCAACGCAATGCACCTCGTGCGAAGAGTCCCGCTCAGGTGATACGGGGTCTCCTCGAACTACTCCAAGAAATCCCGGAGCTTCTTTGAGCGGGAGGGGTGACGCAGCTTTCTGAGCGCCTTGGCCTCTATCTGTCGGATGCGCTCTCGGGTGACGCCGAACTCCTTGCCCACTTCTTCCAGTGTGCGGCTGCGGCCGTCCTCTAGCCCGAAGCGCAACTGGAGCACGCGCCGCTCCCGGAGGTTGAGGGTGTCCAGCACATCCTCCACCTGCTCCTTGAGGAGTTGGTACGATGCGGCCTCCGCCGGCGCCACTGCACTCCGGTCCTCTATGAAGTCCCCGAGGTGGTTGTCCTCTTCCTCTCCAATGGGAGTCTCCAGGGAGACCGGCTCCTGGGAAATCTTGAGGATCTCGCGCACCTTTTCGGGGCTGACATCCATATCGCGCCCTATCTCCTCGCTGGTCGGCTCCCGCCCGTACTCCTGCACCAGGCGTCGGCTGGTGCGCATCAGCTTGTTGATGGTCTCAACCATGTGCACAGGAATGCGAATGGTGCGGGCCTGGTCGGCGATGGCCCTCGTGATGGCTTGGCGTATCCACCAGGTTGCATAGGTACTGAACTTGTATCCCTTGCGGTAATCGAACTTCTCCACGGCGCGAATCAGGCCGATATTCCCTTCCTGGACCAGGTCCAGCAGGGACATGCCGCGCCCTATGTACTTCTTGGCTACGCTTACCACCAGCCTAAGGTTCGCTTCCGCCAGGTGTTTCTGCGCCTTGGCGCCCTCCTCCACAATGTGGGAGAAGTGCGACCTGAGGGAGACCTCTCGGACGCGCAGATCTCTCATGAAATCCGGGTCCTCCATGTACCGAGGCAGGTCCTCTACAGGCGTATCTCGGTCTACTATCTCGAACAGATCCGGAGGAATGAGACGGCTGTTGAGAGAGAACTTCAGGAGCTCTTTTATCACCTGATCAGTGGGGCGGTCCAGCTCCGCAGCCAGGTCTTCCACCATCTCCAAGCTCAGTTCGCTGTCGATGGCGGCGAGCACCGCGGGGTCAGACATCACCTGGGACAAGCTCAGGGCGTCTGAGCGTCCAATATGTGTGCCGAGAGCGTTGACAAGAGGAGTGGCCTCCCACAGGCGCTCCATGAGCAGCAGGACAGTCTCATAGGCCCTGGGCGTGCGGCCGTCGGGGGAGGTCAGCTCTTCCTCCAGGCTCTTGACCTGGATGCCGCACTCCATACGCCGCGCCAGAGAGCGCTCGTCCTTGGCCGTGAGCAGGTGCACCCGTCCGATCTCCCGGAGGTACATACGGACGGGGTCGTCAATCATGTCCTGACTACCCAGGTCGGCCTCCGGTTCCGCCTCTGCCTCCGCCTCCACGTCACCGCCGGCCTCATCCGTGTCCTCCTTGGTTGTGCCGTCGGCGCTGACCGCATCCTCCTCTTCTACGTCGCTCTGGGGCGGGACAATAACGACGGCAGTGTCCTTGCCTTCAACCGCATAATCTGAACCGACTATTGACAGTAGGTTTTCCGAAGGGATACGGGATTCCTCCTCTTCCTCCGGGATGCCATCAAGATCGTCTAAATCGTTCTTGCGTCTTCTCACGTTTCTCCAAATTATGTAGATTCTGAGCTTGACCCGGCGAATAACTCCTTCAGCTTACGGTTGATCTCCTGGGCCTGGTTGAGGGAGGGCTGCAAACTTGACAGGTCCGACCAATCGGCCCCTTCCAACTGCTCCATCAATACCTGCTCCTGGACTTTGAAAAAGCGCTCCTTCAGCCGGTTTACGACTCCCTCAAGGGCCTTTGCCCTCTCCTTTACATTGGAAGGCGGATTCTCCATAGACAGGAGGGTCTGGAAGTGCTCGGTCAGGTCTGGTGGCAGACTTCCCTTTACATCCTCTATTGTAGTACATCCAGCCCATTTTATGAATACGTCCCGGTTCTCTGACAGGTCGAAGTAGTCAGGTGAGATGTCTATGCCCCTCTCACCAAGCTCCGGGTGCTGGAGCAGTAGGGAGAGGCAGTACTCCTCCAGTGGGTCTCGATTGGCCATTGAGAGCGGCGATGCGCTGGCCCGGGAAGGCGCTCCGGCCCCCCGGCCTCCGGGCGCGCGGCGCCCCTGTGGTCGGCCTATGCTGGCTTCCAGGGCTGCCTCACTGACGCCCATCAACTCCGCCAGACGCCGGAAGTACCGGTCCTGGTCGTAGGGGTTTTCCATGGAGGTTATGAATGGGAACAGGGCTTCCGTGGCCTGGAGCTTGTCCTGCCCGGAGGATGAGTCGAGCCTGGAAGCCATTATATCGAACAGGTAGTCCATCAGGGGCTTGGCCTCGGCTACCAAGCGCTCCCATTCCTCCGGCGATTCACGGATGAGCAGATCGGGGTCCTTTCCGGGAGGGAGGACGGCAACCTTGAGGGAGGCGTGAGGCTGACGCTCGTAGAACACCACGTCGCTTCTTCCCCCGGCCCTCAGCGCGCGACGCTCGAAAACCTGCCAGGATGATTGGAGGCTGCGCAGCGTTGCCTCCCGCCCGGCGTTGTCCGGGTCCAGGGCCAGCACAAAGGTTGAAGCGATGTTTCTCAGGGCGCTGACCTGACTCTCCGTGAGAGCCGTTCCCATAGAGGCCACAACGTTGCGAAACCCATGCTGGTGGGCCGCAATGACGTCCATGTAGCCCTCGACGACTACGGCAATCCCTGAGCGGCTGATGGACTCCCTGGCCTTGTGAAGGCCGTACAGGATCCGCCCCTTGTCGAAGAGCGGTGTCCTTGGCGTGTTCAGGTACTTGGGCGTGGAGTCGTCCAATGCCCTGCCTCCGAATCCTGCGGGCCTTCCGGCTGAGTCCCAGATGGGGAAGATGAGACGTCCGTGAAAGAGGTCTCGTGTGTCTCCTCTCTCGGTCCTCGTAGCCAGACCTGCAGAGAGGATTTGCTGCTCCTGGAATCCCTGCCCCTTGAGATGGCGCGACAGCGTGTCCCAGCCTGCGGGGCTGAACCCCAACTGGAACATCTCTCCGGCTTCCGAGTTCACCCCGCGTCTCTCAAGGTACTGCATGGCCCTCTCGCCGCCATCCGATTTCAGGAGGCTTCTGAAGAAGTCCAAAGCCGCCTCGTTCACCCTGTCCAGCGCCTCCTCCCGTTTCCTGGTCTGCGTGGTGGGTATCGTCACACCGGCGCGCTCCGCCAGTTGGTTGAGGGCCTGGGCGAAGTCCAGATTCTCAGCCTTCATAGTGAAGGAGATGACGTCTCCGCCCTCTGCGCAGGCCCCAAAGCAGCGCCAAGTCTGCCGGTCCGGGAAGACGTAGAAAGACGGCGTCTTCTCAGCGTGGAAGGGGCACGCGGCCTTGAAATTGCTCCCCGACTTCGCAAGCGCGACGCGTTCGGAGACGACGTCGACTATGTCGCTGCGGCTTTTGACTTCCTGGATTACGGTCATGGGCTGGCTCGCGGCCTCCGGGGGCAGGATGAGGTCTCTATATTTATTGTAGCAGACGCACTGAATACGCCTTCAAGGTGTCGGCACGGTGATTGTGCGAGTTTTGCAACGGCGTGTTTGGCAGGAGACATTTAGACAACAACTCGGCGTTCGAGTCTACTGCTCCGTGTCCCCAACCATAGCCTTCAGTCACACGGAGACCCTGGAATAACCTTCTCAAGGGAGCCATTCTCGTCACTCCGAGCGCAACAAGGTAGCCAAGGCGTATATCGGCTGTCGCGGACCACTGCCTTGGGTACCCGGTCGACGGGCATGACAATGGAACCCGTAGGGGCGGTTCGCGAACCGCCCCTACATCGCAGCGGGCCATTGGCCCTGAATCCGCCGAATCCAATGCTCAAGTTGGCCGGGGACTACGAGAGCAGGATTTCTGAGCAATTACCTGTACAGCGCTGTGCTCAGGGACGCGATGCCCGGCCGTATCCCTTCGGCGATGCGCAGCGCGAAATGGTCAGTCATGCTGGAAACGTAGTCCAGGGCCATCCGCTCAACGGAGTCCTGGCGTATGTGGTACTCGGCGGGTATCTCACCCGGGTGAGCGCAGAAGTGGCCGTAGAGGAGTCTTATTACCTCCCTGGCCTGGCTACCAAGCTCCCCGTCGCTCGCCGGAATGTACACGCGCCGGAACATGAACTCGCGCAGCTCGTTCGCAGCCTCGTGTACAGGAGGGCTCATGGCTATGGCGGGCTTCCCGTCGTCGCTCGGGCGCTTCCCATCAGCGATGCTCCAGGAGGATCTCACGATGTCGCTGACCATAGTGTCGATCCGCTGGGAGTGGCGCGTCCCGAGGACTTCCTTGCAGTCCCGGGGCAGGTCGTCCTCTGAGATGACGCCGGCCCTGATGGCGTCACCGATGTCGTGGTTTAGGTATGCAACCGCGTCGGAAACTCGGCATATCTGAGCCTCAAGTGAAACGTCGTCTCCCTTCAGAGCGCCCATAAGGTCCTCTCTGGGCTTGGAGTGAGACTCGATCCCCTCCCTGACCTCCCAGGTAAGGTTGAGGCCCCGGCCGTTCCTGCCCAGATATTCCACCATTCGAAGGCTCTGGGCCGAGTGGTGGAACCCCTCCGGGTGCAGGCGGTCCAGCTCTTCCTCTCCCAGGTGACCGAAGGGCGTGTGGCCCAGGTCGTGGCCCAGGCCGATGGCCTCCGCCAGGTCTTCGTTGAGGTTGAGGGCCCTTGCGATGGTGCGCGCTATCTGGGTCACCTCCAGGGTATGGGTCAGACGCGTTACGAAGTGATCGCCGGTGGGAGCGATGAAGACCTGTGTCTTGTGCTTGAGCCTGCGGAAACCGTTGCTGTGGACAATGCGGTCCCGGTCTCGCTGGAATTCGGTCCTGAGCGGCGAAGGCTCTTCGGGTGTCGCGCGGCCCCTGGATCTTGCGGACCTAGCGGCGAAGGGGGACAGGCTTTCCTCCCTCTGCTCCAGCCGCAGTCTCACCTCTGCCAGCATGTTCGTAGACCTCTCCTGGCCGGACCCTACTCGACGGTGACGGACTTGGCCAGGTTTCGCGGCTGGTCTATCTCACAGCCGCGCTTTACGGCTATATGATACGCCAGCAGCTGCAACGGAACGGAGGACAGCACCGGCGTGAGCAGGGGAGAAATGGGCGGGATGTACAGCACATGGTCGGCAATACCCGCCAACTCTTCGTCCCCCTCTGTAGCCACTGCAATGACGGTCGCGCCCCTGGCCTTCACCTCGAAGATGCTGTTGATCATCTTGTCCCGCAGGCCGTCCTGAGGGGCAATGGCCACCACGGGCATACCCTCGTCAACGAGGGCTATGGGGCCGTGTTTCATCTCCCCGGCTGAGCATCCCTCGGCGTGCGTGTATGCGATCTCCTTGAGCTTCAGCGCTCCTTCAAGGGCAATTGGATAGTTCGGCCCTCTCCCCATGTAGAGGAAGTTGGTTTTCCTGTGGTATCGCTCGGCCAGGGCGATGTACGGCTCCTGGCGAGAGACCAGCTCACTCAGCAGGTCGGGCAGCTTCACCAAGTCCCTCAAGGCATTCGCCAGTTCCGAGCCGGAGAGGAACCCTCGCCGGCGTCCTATGTACACGGCCAGGAGGTAGAGAGCCTCCAGGGAACAGGTGAAGGTCTTGGTGGATGCCACGCCTATCTCCGGGCCGGCCCTCAGATAGATGCAGCCCTCTGCCAGCCTGGTGGCCTGGCTGCCTTCGGAGTTGCACACGGTTATGAGTCGTGCGCCTTTCCTGGACGCCTCCTCCATTGCCGACAGGGTATCGGCTGTCTCCCCGACTGGCCGATGGAGACCACCAGCGTCTTAGAGTCCAGAATGGGACTCCTGTACCTGAACTCGGAGGCTATCTCCGCTTCCGAAGGGAGACCGCTCAACTGCTCCATCATTTGCCGCGCTACAAGGGCAGCGTTGAAGCTGGTCCCCATTGCGACGAATATCACCCGGTTTATGCTGTCGATGTCCGCGTCCGTGAGTTCCAGCTCATCCAGGGAGACGTCCCAGGGGTCGAAGGAGACTCGACCGCGGAGGGTGGCGATTGTCGCCTGGGGCTGCTCCACTATCTCCTTGAGCATGAAGTGGCTGTACCCGCCTTTGGCCACGGACACCGCGTCGTATGGGAGGTGTTGTGGGGTCTTCTCCAGGGCAGATCCGTCCAGGGATGAGTATGCAGCCGACGCGTCGGTGAGTGATACCATCTCCCCGGCGGAGAGGAAGGCTACCTTTCTGGTGTGAGGTATGACGGCGGGCAGATCGCTCGCCAGCACCATCTCATTCTCCCCGTAGCCGACCAGGATACCCCCGGCGTTGCGTACCCTGAAGGCGATGAGCTTCCCTGGGTCTCGCTTGCACATGACCACCGCAGCGTGGGCCCCGGTTAGTCGAAGGGCCGCCAGGCGGACCGCCTCCTCCGGAGTCGATCCCCGACCCAGAAAGCCTTCGATCAGGTGTGGTATCACCTCGCTGTCCGTTTCAGATGCGAAGGTGTGCCCCTCGTCCATCAGCTCGTCCTTGATCTCCAGGTAGTTCTCCACAATACCGTTGTGGACCACGATGACCTCGTCACGGCAGTCCAGGAGTGGGTGAGCGTTGGACGTGCTGGCTTCGCCGTGGGTCGCCCAACGGGTGTGCCCGATTCCCACATTTCCCACTGGGAGAGCGCCCTGTAGGGACATCACCAGGCTCTCCAGCTTGCCGGAGGCCTTCCTCACAGCCACGTCGCCGTCCGGAGCAATGACGGAAATACCGGCGCTGTCGTACCCCCGATATTCGAGATTAGCCAAGCCGTCCAGAAGGATCGGCGCAGCCTCTCTGTAGCCGGTGTATCCAATTATGCCGCACAAGGCTATAAGCCCCCGTCCTGCGCGCCGGCCGCCCGCCCCGGCGAGGGCGTTGCTCTCTTCAAGTCGTACACTCCTCGGTAGTCGGCGGGGAGCAGGACCGCGACCCGCTCCATTATCATGTCCGTGATGGACTGGAGCTGCACTCGGCCGACCCTGCCCTCTATCGTAGGAATGGAGAAGGGCTGGCCTATCTTCACTCTGAATTCTCCTCTGGGCATCGCCACCTGCCACGGCGGCCCGGTCCGCTCCGTGCCGGTCATTCCCACTGGGAGAATGGGCGCTCCGGACTTGATGGCTATCATGGCGATACCGGGTATGCCCTTCTGCATAGCCTTGGGATTACGGGTGCCCTCCGGGAAGATGCCTATTGCTGAGCCGCTGTCGAGCATCTTCAGGCACCACTGAATAGCCGCCAGATCGCCTCCGTCCCGGTTGAGGGGAAAAGCGCCGTAGGCATTCAGCAAGAACGATAAAATCGGGCCGTTGAAGATGCCCCGCTTTGCCATGAAGGAGACGCGCCTGGGCAGGCTGGCGGTAATCAGGGGAGGGTCCATGTTGCTCTGGTGATTGGACACGACTATCAGCGGCCCCCTTGGGGGCACGCACTCCTTCCCTTCGACCTGCCAGTCGCCGAACACGCGCAGCGCGTTGCGCATCATGAATGTGGCAGAGGAGTAAACTGCGCCCATCAGCGCTCGTCCATTAGCTGAATTAAATTGTCCACAACTTCGTTGAGGCCCATGTTGTTTGTGTTAAGCATATATGCGTCGTCTCCCGGCCGCAGCGGCGAGTCGGCCCTGCTGCTGTCCATCTCGTCCCTGGCCAGGAGATTCTCCATCACCTGCTCGAACTGAGGCGACTGGCCTCGCTCTTTCATCTCACTATAGCGACGCCGGGCGCGCTCCTCGCGGGAGGCGGTCAGGAATACCTTGAGGTCTGCGTCAGGCAGCACCACTGTCCCTATGTCTCTTCCCACCATGACAATCCGACCCTCCTTCGCCAGATCGCGCTGGCGCGCCACCATTGCCCGCCTGACCCCGCTGTAGCTCGACACTAGGGAGACCCACCCGTCCACGTCCCGGCTCCTCAGCTCTCCCGCGACCTCGCGCCCGTCCACCATGATCCTCGGCCCGGGCAGGCTATCGCTGTAGGCCACCTC
This sequence comes from Dehalococcoidia bacterium, assembly GCA_965261605.1. Classification (GTDB taxonomy): domain Bacteria; phylum Chloroflexota; class Dehalococcoidia; order Lucifugimonadales; family UBA2985; genus DAOUJW01. Next base: position 999,556 of record OZ253466.1, read on the forward strand.
TATCTGTATCCTGTGTGCCAGAGCGGTCACCTCTGTTTCATCCTCAGGGCTCACTCCGTCCCTGAGAGCTGCCCAGGTGACGGCCCGGTACATTACTCCGGTATCGATGAAGCGATACGCGAGACGAAGCGCCAAGAGGCCGCCCACGGCCGTTTTCCCTGATGCTACGGGGCCGTCTATTGCGATGGTGGAAGGCTTGGGCAAGCCGAACCCTCTGTAAAGGTTGGAGGAGATTTGCTGCACTGGAAACAAGGCCAATTATAAGTCCCTGGCATTGTAGAGGCAAGGGTTTGTGCTGGAGTCAGCACTGACAGGGTGGCAAAGCCTCCGTAAGAGATGTATACACACTCCTAGACTGGCTTTGATGCAAAACCCCCCTCTTGATGAAAAAGTTCAGAAGTTGATGCAAAAGCCCCCCTGATAGGTATGGGGACAGAGGCTCGGCCTTGCAGCTATGTCCACAGCCCCGAACTGGTACACCACCGCAAAATACGAATAGTGGTATAATCCCCTGCCCGGTCGATGTACAATAGAGGCCATTGGACACCATTGTGCAGATGCAGAACATGCTGCGTGGCTTGGCGGGAATGCGACTCAGGTACCGAGATCACAGTGCCTAAGAGAGGTGGAACGCGAATGGCTACACTGGTCAAGGAGTCGAAAACCGATTGGGACTTCAGAGGCTATAAAACCCAGTACGGAACTCACGGCGTACACACCTACGTTGCCGCGATGATCCCTCAGTTGGCTCGCCGGCTGATAGACCGTTACATCCCCGAAGGAGCCATAGTGTTTGACCCGTTCTGTGGCGGCGGGTCGGTGCTGGTAGAGACAATTGCCAGTGGGAGAAGTGCGATAGGGAGGGATGTGAATCCCCTGGCAGTGCTAATCTCTAAGGCTAAGACGACGCGGGTGGATCCAGCTGAAGCGGAGAGTGCCCTACGGCGTATCGTTGCCGCCATCAAACCGCCCGCAACTGTGCCGCTACTAGAACCCGGGTTGGCCTTCTGGTTCAAACCAGAACACATTAGCGCGTTGTATGGGTTGAGCCTGGCCATCGACAGGGTAGGTCCGCCCGAGCCGTTGGCTACGTTGTTCAAGGTGGTATTCTCTGCTACCGTGCGCGACGTGAGCCTCACTTACCGGAACGAGGTCAGGCTCAGACGCATGACACCTGATGAGATTGATAGGTTCGACGTTGACACGGCGGCTCGATTTCAAGACCGTGCACTACGGGCAATAAAAGCCACATCTGAGTTACCCCTCAGCGATGTGGACATTGAGATTGGAACGGCTCAGGCCATAGCCCTAGAAGACGATATGTGCGATGGAATAGTGTGCTCTCCGCCATATGGGGATGAGCGCAACGGAGTATCATACGCCCAGTTCGCCAAGAACATGCTGGGTTGGCTGGGCTACTCGACAGATGCTGTGAGGCAGTCAAAGGCACTAACCTTAGGGTGGGGAAGCAACGAACGCACACTCCCACCCTCGCAATCCCTGGCAGATTCCATAGAGGCAATCGCTGACTACCCCGATTCTGTGAAGTCGGCCACCGCTTTCTACGCCGACTACCTGACCTCTCTCAAGGAGATGGCGCGTGTTACTCGCGGCACTATCGTCATCGTGATTGGACAAAGGGTTCTCAAGAACACCGTGTTCGACAACGGCACTATAACGGCTGAGCTAATGCAGGACATCGGTCTTACGCAAACAGAGGTTGGCTACCGTCAGCTCCCCACAAAGCGTCTCCCGAAGATGAGACAGTTCGGAGCCGCCATAGACAAAGAGACCATATTGGTGTTCCAGAAATGACAACCGACGACATTACTGAGAAGGTGAAGGCTCTGCTGCTAACTCTCTGGGAAGCGCAAGGAAAGCCCCATGTGAAGGCGTGGGCGATTCATGTTGCCCTTACGTATGCCATCAATCGGAACCCCGGCGTCAACAAGCGGGATATCTGGAAGTTGATTAACGACGAGTATGTCGCGCACCTGCGCCAGCGTTTCCCAGGCCAGGTGGACCCTGGGCAGAGTTATCGCAGAGAGAGCGGTGCTGCGTGGGAGATGTTCATTGAGGAGTACCTGAACAGCAACACGGTACTGCGCAGGGAGGGAATCCGTGCAGTTAGCCTAGGAGGTGCAGACTTCAATCGGCTGACGAGGTCGTTGGAGATAGAACTGCGCCCCAGGGATGTAGACATCTTCCTTCAAGGGGTAGATGTCAACGGCACACCTGTGGTATTCGGTGCGCTGTTCCCCAAGGCCAGTTATGCGGAACGTATAAGGGCAGACGTGACCGCCAGCCAGGACCTCATGGCTAAAGGGCTATGGAGCGCGACCATAACCCTCGATGCCCGTGAAGAGTTGGGCACCGAGGACAGGCCCAGCGTCAAGCGCCGGACAATTAATGGCGGCGCCTTTGACGGTTGTTACTCATTCAACGAGCACACCGCACCAGGTGGGCGTGTCCATATCGTGCGATGCACTGTGCGTGGGATGACGAATCCCCTAGTGCGTGACATCGTCCATGCCTGGCGCTCTAGGGAAGGTCGCTGACGCTCAAGTCGAAGAAGGAAGCGAAGCAACCCGGTGGCTGCCCGCCGTTTCCGATGCCAGAGCCTATCCCCGACACGGCAGAGAACCTCATACCGGCTATCATCACCACGCCGCCCGACAAGGAGTGGCGTTACCCACTGAAGGGCCAAACCCTAATAGATCACGATGGTTACTTGGGGATATAATCTCCAACCATTTTATCTCCCACTAGGGGTGTACTCACTTTCCTCCCTCATGTTTAGGTAGAACAATTCGTACACCAATCGGAGTGCGGAGAGTTTTGCACTTCTCCCCAAAGCCCTCCTAGACTTAGTCACGTGTTTGGAGTAATATACGCTGGGCATTGTGTTGACTTATCCTCCCCTTTCGAGCGCGTTCGCAGTGAACCCTCTGGCAATTACACTCATACAACCATGCGTATCCTGCTCAGGCTCATTGGCTTTTCATTCAAGTACAAGCAAAGGTTGCTTCTGGCCTATGCCTGCACCATAGCCGTAACCGCGTTCGCCCTGGCGATCCCCTGGATACTGGGCATCGCCGTGGACGAGGTGGTCAAGTCCGGAGAGGTTGGGCCGCTTATCTTCCTGGCGTCGCTCATCCTGGTGATAAGCGTCCTGAGAGGGGTCGCAGCCTATGGGCAGCAATACATGGGCGAGGCCCTGGGCCAGAGGGTCGCCTACGACATTCGCAACACCTTCTACGAGCGGCTGCAGCGCCTCAGCTTCGGCTTCCACGACAACCAGAGGTCCGGCGACCTGATGTCCCGGGCTACGGCGGACGTTGAGGGAGTGCGGATGTTCATCCAGGGAGGCTTGATCCGCGGAGCGTATATGGTGCTTCTGATACTGGGCGTCAGCGTCATCCTCATCATCTCCAGTTGGAAGCTGGCGCTGATGAGCCTGGTTTTTGTGCCTTTCATCATATTGCGCACGGCCACCATCATGCTGGAGATGCGCCGCAACTGGATGGCCGAGCGGACGGAGATGGGGCACCTGAACACCGTGCTCCAGGAGAACCTGGCCGGTCAGCGTGTGGTCAAGGCCTTTGCCGCCGAAGACCTCGAAAGTGAGAAGTTCAACTACCACGCCTCGGAGGTCGCCAGGTATGGCTTCACCGCCGAGAGGCTGCAGGCCATCACCACGTCCCTCAACAACTTCTTCCTCCTCGGAGGCACCGGCGTCATCCTGTGGTTCGGCGGACTTCAGGTGGTGAACGGCAGTATGACGGAAGGGGAGCTAGTGTCATTCGTGCTGTTCATGGGGCTGCTGGCCATCCCCGTGCGCATGACGGCGTGGATAGTCAACAGCTTCTCCAGGGCAATGTCCTCCGGCGAGCGCATCTTCTACGTTCTGGACGCGGAGTCGCCGGTGAAGGAGAAGCGGAACGCCCTGGATATACCGCGAGTGAGGGGTGACGTGCGCTTCGAGGATGTGTCCTTCGGGTACAGTGAGCTTTCGCCGGTACTCAAGGGTGTGGACTTCGAGGCCCCCAGGGCGAAGGTGGTCGCCATTCTGGGCGCGCCCGGCAGCGGGAAGACCACCGTAGTGCATCTTATCCCCCGCTTCTACGACGTGTCCGAGGGGCGCATAACTATCGACGGGATGGACATTCGCGACGTCACCCTCGCCTCCCTGCGCCGGAACGTTGGGATAGTGCAGCAGGACGTGTTCATCTTCACATCGACTATCCGGGGGAACATCGCCTACGGCTCCGTCGACGCGCCCTTTGAGGACGTGGTCAGGGCAGCCAAGGCGGCCCAGCTTCACGACTTCATCGAGAGTATGCCGGACGGATACGACACCTACGTGGGAGAGCGAGGCGTGACCCTGTCCGGCGGACAGCGGCAGCGTCTCGCCATTGCCCGCACGCTTCTGCTGAACCCGCCAATCCTCATCCTGGACGACTCAACCTCCAGCGTCGACACAGAGACGGAGCACCTCATACGCCAGGCGCTGGACACGGTGATTCAGGGCAGGACCACCTTTGTCATTGCCCATCGCCTGAGCAGCGTGAAGAACGCCAGTATGATACTGGTGATGAAGGAAGGCAGGATTGTGCAGCAGGGCGTACACGAGGAGCTTGTGAGTGTGCCCGGCCCGTACCAGGAGATATACGAGCTTCAGCTTCGTCCGCAGGAGGTGGAGGTCAACGGCGGCGGCAGCCTGACCTACGGGGGAACGGGAACCGCCTCGGTTAGCCTTGAGACCAGGACTCTGAACGTGGAAGGGACTTCGTAGCCATGCAGTGGGGAGGACTTGGCCAGGGCGGGATGAACTCCAATCTTCCGGGTGTCAAGGAGGTGCGCAGGATGCGCGGCCGCCTCAGCCTGGTCCTGGAGGACACGGAGTTCGGCAAGGTGTACGACCAGACCGTGATCCTGCGCCTGGCGCAGTACCTGAAGCCTCACTGGAAGATGACCCTCGTGAGCCTGGTGGCGATGCTGCTGTACATCGGCACGCAGATTGCGGTGCCAGTGCTGGTGGGGGAGGCCATCGACCGGTACTTGCGGGATCCAGACCTCTCCGTGCCGGAGCGGGTGTCAGGCCTGCACGGGATTGGTTTGATGTTCGCCGGGATAGTCGTCCTCAACCTGGTGGGGAACTTCATCCACCTGCGCGGTCTGGCCAGGGTCAATATGTCTGTGCTGTACAAGCTGCGCAGCGATATGCACGCCCATCTCCAGCGACTCTCCACCCAATTCTTCGACCACAACGAGGTGGGGAGGCTGATGAGCCGCGTCCAGAACGACACCACGGCCCTCCAGGAGTTCATGACCATATTTGTGGTGGGCTTTGCTGAGGTGCTGAGCCTAGTCTTGATAGTTCTGGTAATGATGAACCGGAACATGGACTTGGCGCTGCTCTGCTTTATTGTCATGCCCGTTTTCGTGGTCATAATGATCTTCTGGCAGATCCGCGCTCGGCGAGCCTTCATGCGCATTCGCTACGCCATTTCCGGCGTGAACGCCAGCCTCCAGGAGAACATAACCGGCGTGCGAGTCACCCAGAGCATGAACAGGGAGAAGATCAACCTGTCCCAGTTCGACGAGCTGAACGCCGAGCACCTGGACGCCAACCTCTACGCCAGCAAACTCACCGCCGGCCTGATGCCAACCGTGGAGGTTCTCACAGCCGTCGCCTTCGGTATCCTGATAGTCGTCGGTGGCAGGATGGAGCAGACCGGCTCCATAGAGCTTGGGACGATGGTAACCTTCGCCCTGCTGGTGCAGCGGTTCTTCGAGCCCATCCGCGCCCTGGTTATGCAGTACGCCATGATGCAGAGGGCCATGACGGCGGGCATGCGCATATTCGAGCTACTGGACGTGCAGCCGGACCTGGTGGACAAGCCGGACGCCCAAGCGCTTCCTCCCATCAGGGGGCAGGTGAAGTTCGACCACGTGTCATTCTCCTATAACCCGGAGGTGCAGGTGCTGGACGATGTGTCCGTGGAGGTGGCTCCGGGAGAGTCCATGGCGATAGTGGGACCGACCGGCGCGGGAAAGACGACTATGGTAGCCCTGGTCACCCGCTTCTACGACGTTTCTCGCGGAAGCATCACTGTGGACGGGCACGACCTGCGGGACATCACTCGCTCCTCCCTGGCCGGCCAGATGAGCCTGGTGCTCCAGGAGCCATTTCTGTACTCGACTACCGTTGCCGACAACATACGCTTCGCCAACCGGAAGGCTACCCAACAGGACATCGAGAGGGCGACGAAGGCCCTGGGCGCCCACGACTACATCATGCGACTGCCCAACGGCTACGAGACGGTGCTCCACGAGCGAGGCAGCAACCTCAGCGTGGGTCAGAGGCAGCTCATCGCCTTTGCCCGGGCGCTGGTGGCCAACCCGCGAATCCTGATACTGGACGAGGCCACCGCCAACGTGGACAGCTACACGGAGCGTCTGATACAGGATGCTCTGAAGGAGCTGCTGCGGGGCCGGACGGCCATAATCATCGCCCACAGGCTCTCCACCATCCAGGACGCGGACAAGATACTGGTGATGCAGCAGGGGCGCATAGTGGAGCTTGGGAAGCACAACGACCTGCTGGCCCTGAACGGCCTGTACGCCAAGCTGTACGCAATGAACTTCCAGGACCTGCCGGTCTAGAGCGCAGCCCTGCGGGCGCGGTGGCCGCGGACAACCATGGCAACCACACCCAGCGCCACCATGCCTATCATGAATCCACTGGCTGCCACGCCCCACACCAATTCCTTGCCTCGCAATATGTCTTCCAAGTTTAAGAAGCCGGAAACACTCCCGCTGTCGTCAAAGCTAAGTCCGGGATGACCACTTGTGGAAAGGGTCACAATTCCAACTGCGTCCATCGGTATACCCAACTGTGGCAGGAGTAGAGGCAATGCATCCGCCGCGCCCTGCGCTTTCAATACCATCGCATGTATAGCTTGTCGCTCTTAGTTGCCTAGCTAAACACAGTACGACGAACTCGCGCCAATAGTGGTGAATCTCCGCTAACGATATGTTTGACAATCAATTGCCGTCGCCAGGCGCCTAATCAGGCTGCAGTTCCCGGCGCTGAATTCGATATAAGTGAGCTTCACCCTGGTCGATCCGATCCTGCGCGTCTCGCAGGACGTCAACGCCGGCTACTACAGAGTACGATGGGAGTCCCGTGTACTTCTGCAAGTAGGCAGCGTTTCTCAATGCCCGGGTGACATCGCGGACGTCGACCGTGAACGAGACCTCAACCGCGATATAACCCGGTTGATTGACGGAATTCATCACGTGCAGAACCATGTCGGCATTCTTGAAGCTTTCCACATCGTTGTGGGGCTCACCATTGGCCTCCGTAATCTTGGCGAACCCGAGGAGGACTCCCTTCGGAACTTCCGCAATAAGTTGGCAACCCAAAGCGTCGGCGATTAGGGGGGCACTGCGTAGCATCGCACTACGGGCATGCTCTCCCTTGACCTCGGCGATGTCGTTTGTGAGGCCATCAACCTTGGCTGTGAGCCCGTCCATCCTGGGATTCAGGCTATTAATCCCTTCTGCCAGCACATTAAATACCCCAGCCGATGCTTTTTGCGCGTCCGCTACGGACTGCACAAGGAGTTTCTGGGCATCCACTTGGGTCTTTAGAGCGTCGACATAGTCCCGTATAGCGTCGACGTACTCACGTTGACTTTCTGAACTCTTGTCATCCGCCTCAAGCGATCGGTTGAGACTCTGTTGCAAAGTGGCAATGGCTTCAAGGATCTCGGGAGTCTTGTCAACTGGAGTTGTCATGGGGCAATTATATCATAGGGTGTAATATGTCAACGGTGGAGAGGCGACCCCGCTACCGGTCCCTGCATTGACCGAGCAACTTTGTCGACGGCACGTCGGAAGCGCCCCAGCTATAGCCAACTAAAAAGGCTCGAACTGCTCATATAGAGTTGACTTGGCGCCCCATCTCTTAACCTCCTTGAGCTACCCGGTTGAATCAAAATCTGTAACCCACGAGTACCGCAGTTTCTGGTGTAGATTGAGAAATATGTATGGACAAATTCAGGACGAGCGGTATCGTGCGATATAACCGACACACGTCTGGAATACCGGAATACCCAGGGTGGTTACTGAATGATTCTGTCGTGGTATCGTATGAACAATGTTGCGCCTTGAGGCGCGGGAGGTGGTATAATTGCCAATTAGGAGACGCGCCTCGGCTTGGTCTTGCTTGTGAGACTGAGCAACGACATAGACCGGAGCGCCAAGATAGCCGCTGGATACACCCGGCTCGCCGACGGCAATTAATTGGAAACCAAAAACAGCCATCAATGAGAGGGCTCTATGACAAGTAGCGGACAGGAAGCCGGAGGATCCCCCTGGACAGTCTCCGATACCAAGAATCTGAAGATACAGGGCGAGTTGGCCGGTGGGGCCCTGGTGGCCAAGGCCTCCGGCAGAGTGGACGGCGGAAACGCCAAGGATTTCCAGGAAGCCCTGGAGACCATGTTGAAGGACAATGTCAACACCTTTGTCCTGAACATGGAGGATCTGTCCTACATCAGCAGCGCCGGCCTCAGGGTGATACTGCTAGTGGCCAAGCAGATGCAGGGCAAGTCGGCAAAGTTTGGGATGTGCTCCCTCTCTGCCTCCATTAGCGAGGTGTTCCAGATCAGCGGGTTCGACAAGATCATCCCGACTCATGCAACCCAAGCCGAGGCTATATCTTCCCTCGGAGCCTAGCCTGGCAGCCGTTCCGCAGCGCTGGATGCCAACGAACGGGCGGACCTTGTAAGACGTATTGAAGGCATGGCCCAGCCCGTAGTGGGCTCGGCAAGATACTGTGGTATGGCAGACCTTTGAGAAAGATGCTATGTTGCTAAAGGACTTTTGGGCGAAGCACAATCCGGATAGCGGGGCACCCATACATGTCGGCCCGGGCCGGCGGAGCGAGGGCTGAGCCTTGAGCGCGAATATGAATCTGAAGGTCTTGTCAGACCGCGAGGAGCTTGACAGGATAACAGAGTCCATAGAGGCTTTTGCAGAGGAGGAGGAGTGGCCGCCGGACCTCTTGTTCCGGATAAACCTCGTCCTTGAGGAACTCGTGCTCAATATTATGGACTACGGCCACGACGACAACGAGCACGAGATCGAGATCGCTCTTACGTCGGCGGCTGACGCTGTGACCATCAACATAGCGGACGGAGGCCACGCGTTCGACCCGTTGACAGACGCTCCAGAGCCGGATACTACCGGTCCTATCGAGAGCCGCTCCATCGGCGGCCTTGGCGTTCACCTTGCGCGCGAGATGATGGACGAAATGGCGTACCGCCGCGAGAACGGCCGGAACTATCTGACCCTGACCAGCCGCCGCACTGCGTGAAGCCGCATCTTCCCGTTCCCTAGTCGATAGGTAACGAGGTTGGGGTTCCGCCATCAGACACCTTTACAAAACTTAATCCACCCATAGCCCACCCCTGCGGAGCTTGTCCTCGTGGAAACGGGGAGCAGGGGTCTATCGTCCACAATTACAGGGGTCCTGGATTCCTGCTTCCGGAGGCCTTTGCGTAACCCATAGCGTCATCCCGCAAGAATTGCCCTCACCGTCATTGCCTCGAAAATAGGGCTTCGCAGAGGTGGTGTAGCCCGTGCTCAACCCCTATTTTCGTCGGTTGTGGTGTGGGCCGACAGGCCAACATGAGGGATTCCTGCGGAAGGAGACCTTTGCATAACCCCTCGCGTCATATCAGAAAAGGCGCGCCATTTGTCATTCCTGCGGAGCTTGTCCTCGTGGAAACGGGGAGCAGGAATCTAAAAACGCTGTCTGCAAGGCTGCGATGCCTTGGAAGAAGGGCTTTAGATTCCCGTCCCCGTATCGGAGTACGGGGCAGGTTTCACGGCAATGACGGAGAAGATAGCCTCTTCCAGGAGCTACACCGGAGTTCTGCAAAGGTCTCGGCAAGCAGGAATCCGCGCCGCCGCCGGGGGCCTTACCCTGCGGTTTGCCGGGGGCGGCCCGGCTGAACTCAGCCGCCGCCCCCGTTGTGGACTATTCGCCGAGCCACGGGGGCAATACAACTGACGGCCCGCCCCAGCATTCGATGGAGCCGTCCAGCCTCAACCCGCAGGTGTAGTCGATCCCGGCGCTGACGGAGGCGAACTCCCCGGCCGGCGGCGTGGCCCGGCCATCATCGTCATCGCCCCAACATTCTACGGAGTCGTCCAGCTTCACCCCGCAGGTGTGGAAGTACCCGGCGCTGACAGAGGCGAACTCCCCGGCCGGCGGCGTGGCCTCGCCATCATCGTCATCGCCCCAACATTCGACGGAGCCGTCCCGCTTCACCCCACAGGTGTGGAAGTACCCGGCGCTGACGGAGGCGAACTCCCCGGCCGGCGGCGTGCCCTCGCCTCTATTGTTCCAGCCCCAACATTCTACGGAGCCGTCCAGCCTCACCCCGCAGGTGTGGCCGCCCCCGGCGCTGACGGAGGCGAACTCCCCGGCCGGCGGCCTGGCCTGACCCCCACTGTTATTGCCCCAACATTCGACGGAGCCGTCCAGCCTTATCCCGCAGGTGTGGCCCGACCCGACGCTGATGGAGGTGAACCCCCCGGCCGGCGGCGTGGCCCTGCCATCATTGTCATCGCCCCAACATTCGACGGAGCCGTCCAGCCTTATCCCGCAGGTGTGGCCCGACCCGACGCTGATGGAGGTGAACCCCCCGGCCGGCGGCGTGGCCCTGCCCAAATCGTCATCGCCCCAACATTCTACGGAGCCGTCCCGCTTCACCCCGCAGGTGTGGCCCGACCCGGCGTTGGCGTTGACGGAGGCGAACTCCCCGGCCGGCGGCGTGGCCCTGAAGTCACTTTCATCGCCCCAACATTCTACGGAGCCGTCCCGCCTCATCCCGCAGGTGTGGGTGTACCCAACGCTGATGGAGGTGAACTCCCCGGCCGGCGGCGTGCCCTCGCCTCTATGGTTCCGGCCCCAACATTCGACGGAGCCGTCCAGCCTCACCCCGCAGGCTTGGCCGCCCCCAGCGCTGACGCCCCCGGCGCTGACGGAGGCGAACTCCCCGGCCGGCGGTGTGGCCTCGCCATCATCGTCATCGCCCCAACATTCTACGGAGCCGTCCAGCTTCACCCCGCAGGTGTAGTCGCTCCCGGCGCTGACGGAGGCGAACTCCCCGGCCGGCGGCGTGGCCTGGTCATCATCGTCATCGCCCCAACATTCTACAGAGCCGTCCCGCTTCACCCCGCAGGTGTGGTCGCTCCCGGCGCTGATGGAGGTGAACTCCCCGGCCGGCGGCATGGTCTCGCCAAAATCGTTCCAGCCCCAACATTCTACGGAGCCGTCCAGCTTCACCCCGCAGGTGTGGTTGATCCCGGCGCTGACGGAGGCGAACTCCCCGGCCGGCGGCATGGTCGAGCCCCAATCGTCATAGCCCCAACATTCTACAGAGCCGTCCCGCTTCACCCCGCAGGTGTAGCTTCTCCCGGCGCTGACGGAGGCGAACTCCCCGGCCGGCGGCGTGGCCTGGTTATCATTGTTCAAGCCCCAACATTCTACGGAGCCGTCCCGCTTCACCCCGCAGGTGTGGCCGCCCCCGGCGCTGACGGAGGCGAACTCCCCGGCCGCCTGCTCGCCGCCGCCGGTGGCCGTGGGACGCTCGGTCGCCTGTACCCCGCCGCCGGCGGCCGTGGAGCGCTCAGTCGCCTGTACCTCGCCGCCGGTGGCCGTGGAGCGCTCAGTCGCCTGTACCTCGCCGCCGGTGGCCGTGGGACGCTCGGTCGCCTGCTCGCCGCCGCACCCCACCACGAACACAAGAGCCAGCATCACGCATAGCGCCAAGGCTGAAAAGCTGGATTTCATCACCATCTCCCTCCTTGCTCCCAATTCCTGCGCAACCAATGACAAATTACGGATGATTGTACCACAGCGCCCACGCGCTTCCGGGCAGATATTAACCGGGGTTTCCCGCATTGGGAGTCTTCAGGCTCAAAGGGCAATCCAAGCGAGATTGCAGCATGATATTCACGTCCTGCAAGGCCGGTCAGTCTCCGGTATTCCTGATACGTGTTGGTATTGCCAACTCCGTTCGGATGCCGCCTCTCTATTCCCCCATTCCTATGAAAACAGGCAACTCAGGAGTGGCTGCTCCATTCCCCACCCCCCTGGATTCCTGCTTCCGCAGGAATGGTCTGTGTGTGAACCGGCCGATCAACCCCAAACCACCCCTGCGAAGCTTGTCCTCGTGGAGACGGGGAGCAGGAATCTAAAAACGTTGTCTGCAAGGCTGCGATGCCTTGGAAGAAGAGCCCCCGTATCAAGTACGGGGCAGGCTTAGATTCCCGTCCCCATATCGGAGTACGGGGCAAGCTTCACGGCAATGACGGAGAAGATAGCCTCTTCCAGGAGGTACACCGGAGTTATGCAAAGGTTTCCAATCCCGACGTGTACCTTCTGCAGGAGACCGAAGACGGTCAACTGGCCTTTGAGAGGTTGTGGAAGTAGCAGCGCGTCCATAGGCCCCGCGCCGCGGCTATCGCTCCGTCTGCATCCACAGCCGAGACCCATCGGAGGCGAACTGGACTGTCCCGTTGCGGGCGGTGGTCAGGATTCTATCCTCCGGCAGAATTGCCCTGAGGGTATCCAGCGCCTCAGGGTGTGGATGCCCAAAGGCGTTGTCCGCTCCAACGGATATGACTGCCACCTGAGGCGCTACTTCTCGAACAAAGGCCGGCGAGCTGGACGTGCGGCTGCCCTGGTGTGGCACCTTGAGGACATCGCTCCTTATCGGCAGCGAGCGGTGCAGTATGTAGCTCTCAGCATCCCAATGCAGGTCTCCCGTGAACAGGAAGGAGATCTCGCCATAGGTAAGCCGCGTGACCACTGAAGCGTTGTTCACGTCTGCTGTAGTATTCTCCAGCAGTATTTCCGGCGGGTAGATGACCTCCAGCATCAGGCCGTGGTCCAGGAGTATCCGCTGTCCCTCCACTGCCTGCAGAACGGGGATGTCCTTGTACTTTAGCGCGGACTGCCAAAGGGTGTAGTCAGGGGACGGGAATTCGAAACTGCGCTCCAACACCAGACCTGCGTCGTACCTGTCCAGCGCCCCAACCAGCCCGGCCACGTGGTCCTCGTGTGGATGCGTGAGCACCATGAGGTCCAGGGTGTCATCCCAGAATGGGACGCGTTCTCCCAAGTGGGTAAGGAGCCTTCGGGGGTCCGCTCCTCCATCGATGAGCACCTGACGGCCTCCGGGAGTGACTACGAATATGGCGTCTCCCTGCCCAACGTCGAGGAAGGCGACGTGCAGCCGACCGTCGGGCCTGGAGAGCGCGGCGGTCCAAATTGTCACCGCCGCCAGTACGCCCATAAGGGTCATTGCCCAGAAGACGCGGCGGCCGGGCAGGTACGACTCGATCATCTCCTTCAGGCCGGAGGCTCCTCCAAGTGGCTGAAGCAGCCGCGCTGAAACGGCGGGCAGCCTGCGGCGCGCGGCAATCGCTGCCAGGAGCGCCACGTAGTACGCGACCACCATAGGCGCGCCAAAACCTCCCACCCTGACAGCGTTTCCGGGTATGGTGTCGAAGATCCCCACCACTGTCTTGAGATAGGAGAGACACAGCCAGGCGCCCCAGCCTGCTATCTCGGCTGCGGCTGGGCTGATCAGCCCCAGGACCGCCGTGAGCAGGCCTGTTCCCAGGATGATCGGAAGCGCGGGAAGGGCTAGCAGCGTGGTTGGCAGTCCTACAAGGGAGACCTGCTGGAAGTAGAATGCCACAAGCGGAAGCGTAGCAAGGGTGGCCGCCACGGTGGAGGCTACCGAGGAGGACAGCGCTCTGGACCACCCGCCCTCTTCACCGGCGTCGGCGCGTAGAACCAGGAGCCTCCTTTCGATGGGAGGAGCCAGCAGGGCAAGCCCGGCCATCGCGGTGAAGCTCAGCTGAAACGAGACATCCGAGAGTACCCCGGGCTGTATTCCTGCCATGACTGCGGCCGCCGCGGCAAGGGCAGGGACGATGCTGTTCTGCCTTCCAAGGGCCATACCCAGCAGGTAGATGCTCCCCATCATCGCGGCTCTCTGAACCGAGGGCGACATTCCGGAAAGGGCGGCGTATCCCCATATAGAGAGCAGCGGTACGAGGATATACATCTGCCGTCGCGCTCCCAGGAGCCACCGGCTGAAGGCGATGGATATGCCCAGAAGCACTCCTACGTGGAGCCCGGATATAGCCAGGATGTGGGACGTCCCCGTGTCGCGGAAGGCTTGGGTCAACTCCGGTGGCATTGTGCTTCTGCGTCCGAGCAGCAGGGCTTGTGCCATGGAGTTGTGCGGCTCCGGGATGGCCTGTTCGAGGCTTCTGGAGAGGCGGTTACGAATGGAGAGTATCTCCTGCATCAGACGGTTTCCCTCGCCCTCTCCCACCAGCTCCACACCGGGGCGGACCATCGTGGAGAATACGCCCTGCCTTGCCAGGTAGTCCCTGTAGTCGAAATCTTCGAAAACGGGAGGCTCCTCCGCCTTGCCAGTTACGATGAGCCGGTCGCCGTAGCGGAAATGCGGCTTGCCCCTGGCCGACGCCAGCGAGGGCGGAACCTTGGCAACCACCAGCAAGTCGCCGTGGGATGCGTGCCAGCGCTCGCGAATCCACACACGCCGGACGGACAACGGGAAGCGCCAGGCAGTACCGGTGGGCTGTGGGTCCGAGGAGATTACGCCTTCTACCCGTATGCTGTCCCTTCCGTTGAAGAACTGTATGTGCGGGGATGCTCCGATATCGGTAGGCCAGACAGCCCTCAACATTCCCAAAGACAGGACTGCCAACGCCAGAGCGGGAAGCAGGGTGAGGCCGCGGCTGCGCAGGAGAAACGCCAGGAAGGCGGATGCCGTCAGGAAGAGGACGGCGTTGAGCCAGTACGCTCCCGGAAGGGTCGCCAGGTACAGGCCGGCGATCCAAGACACGGCAATTACAATCAGGAGCATATCTACCCGACCGTAATCAGGGGTCGCAGGTCTTCAAGGGTCTTGGAGCCGATGCCGCTCACCTTCAGAAGATCCTCTACCCTGGAAAATAGGCCGTTCTCCTCGCGGTAGTGGACGATGTCGCCGGCCTTCTGCTCCCCGATGCCCTGGAGTGTCTGAAGCTCCTCCACCGTGGCGGTGTTGATGTTGATGACGCCGGGTGTGGGGGTAGATTCGGGAGTCGCCTCACCAAGGCTGGGTATGTAGAAATGCGCCTCGTCACTGACCCTCAGGGCCGTGTTAACCATCGACGGGTCGGCGTCCTGGGTGAGGCCACCTGCCATAGCCAGGACGTCCTCCAGCCTGTCTTCCGGATCGACCCTGTAAACCCCCGGCCTATGCACGGCCCCGTTGACGAACACTTTTATCTCCGGTAATGGCGTTGCAGTAGGAAGCTGGATCTCTATGTCGACCAGGGTGGGTTGACGTAGCAGGCTGAGAATGCCGCCGCCCAGGGCGACCGCCAGCAGGAGAAAGACCACCAGTTGTACCGACGCTCTGATGTCGCCTCCAGAGTGGCCTCTATCTACATTAAATGCGCGCCAAATCAAGGCAAATAAGTGCCGGCCACTATGGGCGAAAGGATACATCATTTTGGCGGTCGATGCGCCGTATGCGGGTGCGGCGATTGAACCTCTCGCCAGGCGTTATGCTATAATTCACGGGCGGAGGTGCAGCTTGCCCAAGATTTACACCAAGCGCGGCGATGAGGGGGAGACCGGCCTGCTGTACGGCGGCAGGGTGTCCAAGACGGACCTGCGCTGCGAGGCGTACGGCACGGTAGACGAGGCCGTATCTGCTCTCGGATTGGCTCGCTCTCTGGTGCAGGAGGAGCGGCTGAAAGAGGTAATCATGGAGGTGCAGAGGGAACTCTTCGTGGTGGGCGGTGAGCTGGCAACCGATGCATCGGAGTACCCAAAACTGGTGAAGCACTTCAGCGTGGTTACCCCGGAGATGGTGGATCGGCTTGAGGCGCTGATAGACGAGCTGAACGATCAGATGACGCTGCCCAACGCCTTCATCATTCCCGGCGCGACCCCGGCCTCCGGCGCTCTGGACATGGCTCGCAGCATATTGAGGAGAGCTGAGCGCAGGGTCGTGACCCTCAAGGAAGAGGGGTTATTGCATAGCCCTGTAGTGTTGCAATACCTCAATCGCCTGGCGGACCTGGCTTTCGTAATGGCCCGCTACGAGGACAGGCATCTTCCTATTGAGGCCCTTACGGGAGAGACCTCCGCTCGCGCGGGGACAGACCGGATGGAGGTTTGAAGAGATGACTACTTCGGAAGAAAGGCTGAGTCGTCTCGAAGGGGTCTATGATCACCTGGCATCCAAGGCGGATATGGCTGAAGTCAAGGCGGAGGTGACTGAGGTGAAGGGGGATGTGACTGAGGTGAAGGGGGATGTGGCCGGATTGAAGACGGACGTGGCCGGGTTGAAGACGGACGTGGCCGGGTTGAAGACGGATGTGGCCGGATTGAAGACGGACATGGCCGGGTTGAAGACGGATGTGGCCGGGTTGAAGACGGACGTGGCCGGGTTGAAGACCGAGATGGCCCACGTTGCCACCAAAGCCGACCTGGCCCTCCAGGAGACCAGGCTTATCAAATGGATGATTGGAACAGTGGTGACGGGTATGGCCGCCGCCGCTGCCGTTGCAGTGGCTGTAGACAGGCTCTTGGGAGGCTAAGCGTTCGGCCTCTCCCGCTCCCTTTGAAGTCCCCCAGGGGATAGGTAGCAGCCTCCCGGGTGTAGTAATTGGCTGTGACGGTACTGGTCTCCGGCTGAGTCGGGAATGCAGAGAGTTATACAGGAAATATTGAGAAGGCGTGTGGAATGATAGCAATCGTTGACTATGGCGCGGGTAACCTGAGAAGCGTTGCCAAGGCAGTTGAGAAGCTGGGGTACTCCCCTGAGGTGACCGGTGACCAGCAGAAGGTGCGAAACGCCAAGGCGGTCATCCTTCCCGGCGTGGGAGCTTCGGATTCCGCCATGACCGCCCTGGAAGAGAGGGGGCTGGTGGAGCCTCTGAGGGCCGTCATCCGGGACGGTGTGCCCTTCTTCGGGGTCTGCCTGGGATTGCAGTTGCTGCTTGAGTCGTCGGAAGAGGGGTCGATGCCCTGCCTGAGTGTAGTGCCCGGCAGGGTCAAGCGGTTCCCGAACAGCGTCAAGACGCCCCACATGGGCTGGAACGAGGTTAATTTCGAGAGGGACCACCCCGTGCTGGAGGGCGTCGAGAGCGGCTCCTACTTCTACTTTGTGCATAGCTACTACGCCGCTCCCGAGGACCAGAGCCTGGTGCTGGGCACCACCGACTATGCTTCGCCGTTTTGCAGTGTCATCGCCCGCGATAACCTGGTAGCCACACAGTTCCACCCTGAGAAGAGCGGCGCTCTGGGTCTGCGGCTCTACGAGAACTTCTTGCGGTCGATGGTGAAGGACGGCGGGAGGAGCTAGATGGAGGTCATCCCGGCCATCGACCTGAGAGGCGGTAGGTGCGTTCGCCTCTATCAGGGCGACTACGCCCAGGAGACCGTCTACTCAGACGACCCCGTGGAGGTGGCCCTGCGATGGCAGGAGATGGGCGCGGTCCGCTTGCACGTGGTGGACCTGGACGGGGCTGCCCAGGGTGAGCCTGCTAACCTCGAGGTCATCGAGAGTATTGCGGCCTCCGTGGCAACGCCGCTTCAGATGGGCGGAGGCATCAGGGATATGGCTGCAATAGAGAGGACGCTTGGCATTGGGGTTGGACGCGTAGTTCTGGGCACCAGCGCGGTTGCCGATCCCGGACTGGTGGAGTCTGCCTGCCGCCGCTTTGGGCCAGATGCGCTCATTGTGGGCGTGGACGCCAGGGACGGGCTGGTCGCCACCCGCGGCTGGCAGGAGTCCACAGAGGTTACCGCCATAGACCTGGTTCACCGGATGACGGCGCTGGGAGTGAGGCGCTTCGTCTACACTGACATATCCCGCGACGGAACCATGACCGAACCCAACTTCCAGGCCATTGAGGAGTTGATGAATGACACGGATGCGTGGGTTGTGGCCTCCGGCGGGGTGTCTTCGATAGAGCACATTCGGCGGTTGGCCTCGCTTGGAGTTGAAGGGGCCATTGTCGGCAAGGCGCTGTACGAGGGCGCAATCGACCTGAGAGAAGCCATTGCTGCGGCGTAGCCGCCTGAGGAGAACTGCGATGAAAGTGAGAAAGGCCGTTATACCTGCCGCGGGGCTGGGAACCCGGTTCCTGCCCATGAGCAAGGCCGTGCCCAAGGAGTTGATGCCCCTGGTGGACCGCGCCGCGATACAGTACGTCATCGAAGAGGCGGCGGAAGCGGGCATTGAGCAGGTGATAATCGTCACAGCCCGCGGCAAAGAGGCCATCGCCGACTACTTCGACCGCCACCTGGAGCTGGAGGGGTCCCTAGCCGCCAAGGGGGATTCTCCTCGTCTCTCCCTGGTGCGCAGCCTCTCTGAGATAGTGGAATTGACCTACGTGCGCCAGCCTGAACAGCTTGGATTGGGCCACGCGGTGCTGTGCGCCTCCCGCGCCGTGGGAGACGAACCATTTGCCGTCCTTCTCCCGGACGACATCATAGCCGGGGAGAGGGGAGCGCTGTCGCAGCTGCTGGCCGTCTACGACGAGTACGGCGGCAGCGTGATCGCGGTGGAGGAGGTGCTTGGGCCTGCCATACAGAACTACGGAGTGGTTGTCCCTGAGCCTGTGGCGGACGGCGTGTACAGGATACGCGGCACCGTGGAGAAGCCGGCTCCGGAAGACGCGCCGTCGAACTTGGGTATCGTCGGGCGCTACGTCCTTACACCGGAGGTGTTCGACTGCCTGACGAGGGTGAGGCCCGGGGCCATAGGCGAGATCCAGCTCACCGACGGCATAGGGATGCTGCTTGAAAGCCAGCCTGCCTTCGCCCTGCGATTCCAGGGAGTGCGGTACGATGTGGGCAATCCACTGGGCCTGCTCAAGGCATCGGTCGCGCTGGCGTTGCAACGGGAGGACATGGGGCCGCAATTTGCGGAGTTCCTGAGGGAGCTGGAGTTCTAGGGGAAAAGTATGTCATTCCTGTATGTGTCAGGTATGACATAGTGTACTCAGGCTGCTTACGCTGCACCTGCAATGTTTGTTGGAATTCTCGTGGCGGTCCTACTCCGCGTTCTGAAGCCTGGTCTTGAGGTAGTCCAACGGAGGCACGGGCGAGGGGTCTTCGCCGTTCAGCAGTGCCAGGTAATAGCTGGTGAAGTCCCCAAACATGACGGTGCTGAGCATCTGAGCCAGGAAGCTCTGTCCCACTCCGTCCACAGTGCGACACTGCACACCCGCCTGTCCCAGTAGCTCCTCGATGACCTGATATCTCAGCTTGATGCGGGGATGAAGGCTCAGTGTGTTGAGCAGCACTCCGCACGCCCTCTTTCCCATCGGCTTGGGCCAGTGAAGACCAGCGATAGCGTTGTGCCCGGCCTCCGGAAGAAGCTCAATAAAGGCCCACGCCTTGGCGTTCTCGTTGAACTGGGTCTTCCACCGTCGGGCCACCCCGGATAACATACCCCCGCCGTAGATCACAATTAGCTTCCCCTGCAGGGTCATGGCAAGCTCTTTGGCCGGGTTGTCGTGGGTGGGCATACCGGGCTCCAGATGATGGCTCAGGGAGAACAGCACCTCGGAGGCCTCCACCACAGACTCGTTGTTGTTGGAAGTGAGCTCAAGGCTTTGCAGCATTGCCAGGGGCACAAGGAAGCTGTAGCCCAAAGCCGTCCGCGGCTCTCCCACGTAGTCTATCTGGAATGCCGGCACGCCCTCCTTCTGGGCCATCTGGAGCAGGCGCCCACCGGTGGTTACCGCGACCACCTTCGCCTTCCGCTCAATGGCGTCCTGGAACGCGGCTATGGTCTCCTCGGTGTTGCCTGAGTAGCTGGAAACGATGACCAGTGAGTCCGGCCCAAGGTACGGCGGCAGGTGGTAGTCCCGGCACACGGTCACCAGTGGTGAGCCGTCCCTCGTGATGAGGTCACCCATCAGCTCTCCGCCTATGGCGGAGCCTCCCACGCCGGCCAGAATGACGTTGCGCGCTTTCCGGTAGCTGCTGGGCAGTCTGAATCTCAGTCCCTCCTCCCACGCGTGGAGGCACTGGTAAGGGAGGTCCGCTATCCTCTCCCTGAGACCTGAGGGATCGAGCCTCTGATAAAGCTCGGGCTCATCCAGGGAGATGTCGGTGTGGCTGTCCATCAAAGGTCTACCATGCTCCTGGCCTCAGACAGGAGGGTATCCACCCTGTCGGCGCTCTTCCCCTCTGCGTAGATGCGAAGCAGGGGTTCCGTTCCGGAGAAGCGTATTGTCACCCATGACCCGTCCTCCAGAATGAACCGGTAGCCGTCTATGCTATCCTGGCTGGCCACCTTCACGCCGCCGATAGCGTCAGGCCTGACGTCCCCAACCCTCTTTGCCAGAGTGTCGCGCTGCTCAGGGGGTAGCGGTATGTCGCTCCGATCGTAGAAGTGTGGGCCAACCTTGTCGTACAGATAGTCCAGCAGTTCCGAGGGGCGTCTGCCGGTCTTGACCATCATATCCAGGATGAAGAGACCGCTGAGTATGCCGTCCCGCTCCGGGATGTGACCGCGGAAGCCGTAGCCCCCACTCTCCTCGCCGCCTATCAGCGCATCCTCCTGGGTCATCAGAGGCCCCACGTACTTGAAGCCTACGGGAGTCTCGAAGACCGGTACGTTGTACAACTCTCCCAGGCGATAGATCATTCGGGTTGTGGTAATGGACTTCACCAGAGGCCCGCGCTCTCCCCGTATCTCCAGCATGTACAGTGCGAGGAGTGCGAATATCTGGAGCGGAGATACGAACCGGCCCTTCTCGTCCACCAGCCCGAACCTATCGGCGTCGCCGTCCAGAGCGAAGCCGGCGTCAAAGTTCATGTCTGTCACCAGCTGCGACAGCTCCGTAAGGTTATCGGCCACAGGCTCAGGCTGGCGCATTCCCGGGAAGATGGGATTGCGCTCGCTGTGGATCTCCTTCAGGGTGGTCTTGCCGCCTCCCAGCATGGACGGGACGTATCCCGCTCCTGCCCCATACATGGGGTCCACCACTATCTTCAGCCCGGCGTCTCTCAGCGCCTGCAGGTCAAGAAGACGGCCAAGGTGCTCCGTATAAGCGGAAGAGGGGTCTACGCTCTGACCGATGCCGCCGGCGAGGGCCTCGTCCCAGGGTATTGGGGCGATCGCGCCGTTGTCCGGGACGGCGTCTATCAGCTTCTCTATGGCGTCCGTTATCTCCGGCGAGGCGCTTCCGGCGTAGTCCGGCTTGTACTTGAAGCCGTTCCAGTTCGGCGGGTTGTGGCTGGCCGTGATTATAACGGCGCCCCCGGCCCGGCGGTCCACTATGTTGTAGGTGACCGTTGGAGTGGGCGCCGGTCTGTCGCAGAGGAAAACCTTGACACCGCCTCCCGCGGCCGTCTCCGCCACCGTCCGAGCGAAGTCCTCCGAGGCGAACCTGGTGTCGAAGCCCACCACAAGACCTCTCTGGCCCAGACCCTGCTGCAGCATGTACTGGACCACGCCCTGGGTGCATAGACGGACATTATCGAAGGTGAAGTCATCGGCGATGATGGCCCGCCAGCCGTCTGTGCCGAACCTGATGGACATTGTTACTTCTCCTTGCTGAGTGGTTGTTTTAATGGAAGGAGAGGATTTCCGGCGCCAAGGCGCTGTTGGGCCACAGCACCATGCCTCGATCCAGCTGATTGCCCTTGCCTACGGTGACGTCGTCTGCAAGTATACACCCTTCGCCCACCGATACGGCCTCTCCTATGCTGACACCGTTGCCGAGAATGCATCCCTTCAGGTCCGCCCCAGGCTCTATGCTCACGTCTCTCCAGAGTATGGAGTCCGTAATCCGGGCCTTTTCGCCGACCTTGCAGCCGTCTCCCAAGACGGCCGGGCCTCTGATTACGGCCTCCGGGCCTATGGTGCAGCCCCTGCCCAGAAGCACAGGCCCCGATATGTCCGCGGAGGAGTGAATGGAGCTCTCGCCGTAGTCGGCGTTCATCGACGCCGCGGGGAGGAGGTCGCGGTGCACCTTCACGTAGTTGGCCGGAGTGCCCAGGTCGACCCAGTAGGACCGGGAGCGATAGCCGTATACGGGCGCTCCCATATCAAGCAGCTTGGGAAATAGGCCGCGCTCGAACATATAGAACTCGCCTGAGGGCGCGTGAGCCAGAACCTCAGGCTCTACAAGGTAAATGCCGGCGTTGATCCAGTTGCTCGAAGTCTCCCCCGGGGATGGTTTCTCGAGGAAGCGGAGCACCCGGCCATGCGCGTCGGTCTCCACCACTCCAAATGCGGATGGGTTCTCCACCTGTGTCAGGGAGATGGTCACCAGGGCGCCGGTCTCGCGGTGGAACCGGACCATGTCTCTCAGGTCCAGGTCAGTGAAGATGTCGCCGTTGAGGACGAAGAACGTCCCGTCCAGCTCGCTCTCCACGTTCTTGACCGCGCCCGCGGTGCCCAGAGGCTCCTCCTCCAGGGTATATGAGAGACGCAGATCCATACCCTGACCATCGCCGAAGTGCGACCGGATTACGTCCGGGAGGTAGCACAACGTGAGCAGGGTGTGATCTACTCCGTGGCCCTTCAGGTGGCTGAGCATATGCTCCAAGAAGGGCCGGTTGAGTATTGGCACCATGGGCTTGGGGGTGTTGCATGTCAGGGGCCTTAGCCTGGTCCCCTCTCCCCCCGCCAGGATAACCGCCTTCATATTGCGGACCTCTTGCTCAGGCTGTGGCTTCTCCCTGTCCTTTAATCAGCTTCAGTCCCGCCTCCGTCCGGAGGATGTCCGCCTTGTCGGTGCGCTCCCAGGGCAGATCCAGGTCGTCCCTGCCGAAGTGCCCGTAGCTGGCGGTGTTCTTGTAAATCGGTCGGCGCAGGTTCAGGTCTCGGATGATCGCGGCCGGGCGGAAGTCGAAGTGCTTCTCTGTCAACTGCTGGATTGTGGCGTGGTCCACGTGGCCGGTGCCGAAGGTCTCCATCGATATGGAGATCGGCTGGGCCTTGCCGATGGCGTATGAGACCTGTATCTCAGCGCGGTCCGCCAGACCCGCGGCGACTATGTTCTTGGCCGCGTAGCGGGCATAGTAGGCGCCGGAGCGGTCGACCTTCGTGGGGTCCTTGCCGGAGAAGGCTCCTCCGCCGTGTCGGGCGACTCCGCCGTAGGTGTCCACCAGGATTTTGCGCCCGGTGAGGCCCGTATCGGCCACGGGGCCGCCAACCACGAACCTTCCGGTGGGGTTGACGTATATCTTGGTGTCGGCGTCCATCAAGCCCTTGGGGACAATCTCGTTTATGACAAGCTCGGTTATGTCCCTGTGAATCACGTCCTGGGACACCTCCGGGGCGTGCTGGGCGCTGATGACTACCGTATCTATGCGCTTGGGAACGCCGTAGGAGTACTCAACGGTGACCTGGGACTTGCCGTCCGGCCGGAGATAGGGAATGATTCCCTCCTTGCGTACAAGGGCCAGGCGCTGGCACAGCCTGTGGGACAGGATCACAGACAGTGGCATAAGCTCAGGGGTCTCGTTGCAGGCAAAGCCCACCATCATGCCCTGGTCGCCTGCCCCGATCTTGTCCGGGTCCTCTTCAACGATTGTGCCGCTCTCCTTGGCCTCCCTGGAGCTGTCCACTCCCAGGGCGATGTCCTTCGACTGCTCCTGTAGCGACAGCACCACGCCGCAGCTCTTTGCATCGAAGCC
The DNA here is from genome assembly GCA_965261605.1 of Dehalococcoidia bacterium. Taxonomy (GTDB): domain Bacteria; phylum Chloroflexota; class Dehalococcoidia; order Lucifugimonadales; family UBA2985; genus DAOUJW01. Next base: position 1,023,347 of record OZ253466.1, read on the forward strand.
GTAAGCGGGGTCGGAGTAGCCCACGGCGTTGATCGTATCCCGGATGACGCGTGAAACGTCCACGTAGGTATCAGTTGTAATCTCGCCCATGACTGCCACCAAGCCGTTGGTGACGCAGGTCTCGCAGGCGACCCTGGCCGTGGGGTCCTTGGACAGGATGGCGTCCAGAATGGCGTCCGATATCTGGTCGCACAGTTTGTCCGGGTGTCCCTCCGTCACCGACTCAGAGGTGTACAGATAAGATGGTGAATCCGTAAATGTAAAGCCCATTGTATTCTCTCCTTGTGTGTAGGGTCTACGGCATTCTGTCTGCCGCTGCTTTAGGTCCCTTCCTCCCAGCTCTCCAGGTATAGCTTCTGCTGGTCGGTCAGGGCGTCTATCCGGACGCCCAGGGAGTGGAGCTTGAGCTGCGCTATGTTCTTGTCTATCTCCTCGGGTACGGGGTAGACGTTTCGCTCCAGCTTTTCCGTCAGGGTTGCCAGGTACTCTACGCAGAGGGCCTGGTTGGCGAAGCTCATGTCCATTACGCTGGAGGGGTGACCCTCGGCTGCGGCCAGGTTGATGAGCCTTCCCTCTCCCAGCAGGTATATCTTCCGCCCGTCCTTCAGGCTGTACTCCTCCACCGACTGGCGAATACGCCGCTTGCCTTCGGACATGGCCTCCAGAGCCGGGATGTTTATCTCTACGTTGAAGTGGCCGCTGTTGGCGACGATTGCGCCGTCCTTCATACATCCCAGAACGGCCTCATCTATGATATTGATGTCTCCGGTTGCGGTGATAAAGATGTCACCCACCGAAGAGGCCTCCAAGATGGGCGCGACCTCGTACCCGTCCATCACGGCCTCCAGGGCCCGGACGGGGTCTACCTCTGTGACGACAACATGCCCACCCATTCCGCGGACCCTCATGGCGATTCCCTTGCCGCACCAACCGTAGCCGCTGACAACGACCTTCTTGCCTGACCATAGCACGTTGGTTGCACGGGTTATGCCGTCCACAGTGCTCTGCCCCGTGCCGTAGCGGTTGTCGAAGAGGTGCTTGGTGTCCGCCTCGTTGACCGCGATGATGGGGTACTCCAGCATTCCCTCCCGTGCCTGGCTCTGGAGACGCACCACGCCGGTGGTGGTCTCCTCCGTGCCGGCTGCGACGTTTACCAGCAGGTCGCGGCGCTCCTTGTGCAAGACGGTCACCAGGTCGGCGCCGTCGTCCATAGTATAGTGTGGCGCGTGGTCGAGAGCGGAGTGGATGTGCTGGTAGTAAGTGTCGTTGTCCTCTCCGTTGATGGCGAAGGTGGGTATCCCATACTCGGACACCAGGGCAGCCGCCACGTCGTCCTGGGTGCTAAGGGGGTTGCTGGCGCAGAGCACAACACTGGCCCCGCCGTCTTTCAGAGTGAGCATGAGGTTTGCCGTCTCAGTGGTTACGTGAAGGCAGGCCGCCAGCCGCAGACCCTGGAGAGGCTTCTCCCTGGCGAATCGCTCTCGGATGAGACGCAACACCTGCATCTCTCGAGCAGCCCACTCAATGCGTAATACTCCCTGGCCGGCCAGGCCTTGGTCCTTTACGTGGCCTTCTGCTTGTGACACCATTCGTTAGCTGTCCTCCTTGGGCGAAAATCACCCTTTATTCAAGATCGTGTGTAGTAGCTGGGTGGGATCTAGCCGGCGGCCGCCATCCAATTGGTGGCAGGCGGGCATTCGGTAGCGCCGGGCCTTTGGACGAGCTAGCGTCGCTGGGCCGGTACTAGATTCTATATCTTAGAGCTTGTGTATAATAGCCGATTTCGTAGCGCGTGTCCACTGCGGGACGGCTTTGACCCCAGGGTCTTTCGATTATGGTAAGAAGAGTGATAGAGTTGGAGTATGAATGCGGAGGGACTGGGAGAGAGCCTACTCAGAGTTCTGGAGGAGGTGCCTGATCCCCGGTCCAGGCATGGTCGTCGCCATGCGCTGAGTGCAATCTTGGCGTTATCGGTGTGTGCAATAGCAAGTGGCGCCCGTAGTCTATATGCCATAGCCCAATGGGGAAGGATGCAAGACCCGGCTACACTGAAGGAGTTGGGGTTCACCAGAGAGCGGACCCCTGCGATATCCACGTTGCATAAGGTGTTCAGGAGTATAGACGTGGATGCGTTCGAGAGTGTGCTTGGGGAATGGGTTGAATCTCAGTTGGGAACAGGAGAGGAGGCAATAGCAATAGATGGCAAGGCGCTTAGGGGGATACACGGGGACGAGGTGCCTGGAGTCCGCCTTGTGGCTGCCTATAGCCATCGCATGGGCGTGGTGGTGAGTCAAAAAGGGGGGTGACGGCTGAGAAGCATCAGTCGGAGTTGGCTATGGCAAGCTCGCTGTTGGAGAGAATGATCGTAACAGACAGGGTAGTGACCGGGGATGCGCTGTACTGCCAGAGACAGCTGTGTGAACAGGTGGTTGGTGGAGGTGGCGACTATCTGTTGATAGTCAAGAGCAACCAGAAGAGACTGTACGAGGACATAGAGTTGTGCTTCGATAGGCCTGTGGTTGGTGAGACGTATGGATATGCCGAGACCGAGGACAGTCATGGAGAGCGTCGAGAGTATCGCAGGTTGTGGGCTACAGACACACTGAAGACCTATCTGGAGTGGCCCGGACACGGGCAGGTGATGAAGGTTGAGAGTTGGCGCAGCATCAAAGGCAAGACCACTCGACAGGTGCGCTACGCTATCACCAGCCTTGGGACTCACACACCGGCTGATAGACTGCTCCAACTGGTACGCGGCCATTGGCGCATTGAGAATGGTCTGCACTATGTGAGGGACGTGACTATGGGGGAGGATGCTTCCCAAGTGCGCACCGGCTCAGCGCCACAGATGATGGCAGCCCTGAGAAACGTGGCGCTGAATATCCTCCGACTGAGCGGAGCTACCAACATCGCAGCAGCCATAAGGAACGTCGCTTGGCAGCCCAACGGCGCTCTCAGATTGCTAGGCCTACTACCATGACAATAATCGAAAGACCCTGGGCTTTGACCCAAAACCCCTAGACCGCAAGGGATTTTAGGTCAAGTACCGAATCCTGACCCAAAATCCCCCTCGGCGTGAAGTCGGGGCCGATTCCCAACTGGTACATCGCCTTGATGACCACGCAGATGTTGTGACACAGGACCCGCATCAGGGTCTCGTTGACCTGAGCCGGGCCAGACTTGGACAACAGGGTCTCGCCTCCAAACTTGGCCTTTATCATGTAGAAGGTGGTCTCCACATTCGACCGCTTGTGATAGTGCTGGAGGAAGTCGGCCTGTTGCAGGGTGAAGTAGTGGAATAGCTGTTCCCAAAGAGCGTCGGGCTTCCGCTTGTCGCGCTTGGATGGCCTTGCCACAGAGCCAGCCCTGAACGGGATGTAGGGAACGCCGCCAACGTCGGCGACCGCGTGGAGGTTATTGCGGCTCAGATATGCCTTGTCCGCCGACACTTCCTGAATCTCGAAGTTCTCGGCGGTGGTGCGTACCAACTCCTCGAAGAACCGAACATCGGCGGACTCCGAGGCCGTGCAGTCGGCCGCCGTGACGATGTTGGTCTTGACCCCGCATATTAGGTGGAGCTTCGCCCACTTGACCTTCTTCTTGGTCTCCCCGTGCTTGTGGTCGAACCAGCGATTGTTGGAAGTCGAGGCGAAGCCGGAGGAGTCCACCGCGAAGTCTGTCTCGATAGCCCGCAACGGCAACGCGCTCTGCTGAATCAACTCCCGTAGCAGGGGAGTCATGTTAGGCTCTGCGAGGTAGCGGATCGCACTGGACTTGGAAGGTACTTTGCCCATCAAGCCGTCGTCCTCGGCGCGGCGCAGGTGAGACATGGCCCTGCGAATGGACTGCCCAGCGTAGACCTTCAGGCCAAGGCCGTACACAACATCAGTGAGGGGAAGGGCGGGCCTTCCCGGGGCCCTTGGCTCTCGCGGAGGCTGTGGGATGGTGTCGCACAGCGACCGGAGCAGTTGGCCGAAGTGCCTGCCCTCGTTCTCCTGGGCGGCGTTGTAGCTAGGCCAGTGTTGCCCATACTGCACCCTGATGGTCTGGGCCTCTATCGCTGTGCCGTCCGCCCGCTCTTCCCGCTCAAGTGTAATCTGGACGGCGTAGACGTGCTTGCACGGCTGTTGACGTTCCTCAAAGTCCGGGCAGGTGCAGTATGCGCCGTACTCCAGGTTGACTAGGTAGGAGCCACTGCGGGACTGAGACGGGACTTTGTAGCCAAACTTGTCCTCGCGTATGTTGGCGAGGGCGGCGATTGCCAGTCCTCGCAGTTGGCGTCCCTGGTCGCCGTCGTCCGGGTCTCCGGGGCCAAGGGCTGTAGGCATAAGTGATTCCTTCCTCATCATCGCTCCCTTCTCTTACTGCATAAGTATTACTTTAGAAGTATAGCCTTCAACAATAGACTTGTCAAGAAATCTAAGTTATACTCAGCGTAGGTCTAAGCAAGGGAGAGATGAAAACTATGGTTGTTGCCAAAAAGCCGGGCATCTTCAAGATAGACGCCTACCGATGCCGTTGCGGCCACGAGTGGGTGAACAGGAGCTTACGAGACATATCGCGGCCGAAGATGTGCCCCAAGTGCAAGACCGTCAATTGGGATAGACCCAAACGCCCGATGAAACCCAGGGAGCCACAGGAGGCAGTAGCGTCAGGAAGGGTGATGCCATAGAGAGAACGCTAAAGCCGTAGAAAACCAACAGCCCCGTCAGTTATAGGGTAAGCTGATGGGGCTGTTGACTTAGTTCCTCACTCCCAGCGCAGGTGGTGACTGCAAGAGGGAAAGGGAACAGGGCTGTCCAAGCCAGGTCCTATGTTACGCTGCGCGCCCAGCTCAGCGCAACCCCTGGGAGTCCCTGCCCCTTTCCCCCTGCAAGCCTTCGCTGATGAGTGGGGGGAAAGGGGTTTGTTATGGGGATGCGACGCCCACGTCATCCGGGGAGCGCGCCGAGTCTATCCGGCCGGCCGCCCAAGCGGCCGAAAAGCCGTGCAAAGCGCGCCACGCGGGTTGCTCCTTATTGTTCGGCAATCAGGGAGACCCCGTTGGTCTACCACCTGTATCGAGAGTGCCCCATAGGGAGCCGTATCGAATCTAAGACCAGTGGCCTACTGATTGATTATGAGCGGTATCGCCGTTGTCGCCTCTGTGCCAAGATAGAGTTGTACGACGACGACCTGCGGGTAGTCGTCAGCAAAAGTTCTGCGTGACACGTAGACCTTCTCATCCAAGAGGCCCCCGACATTGCGGGGGCCTCTTGCTATAGCTGGAGCGTTCCTTCCCTAGTGGGGGTTTTCAACCCTTGAAGTTGAGGGTATACCAAGTGTAGTCGTCTATCTCATCTCCATAGAAGAAAGAGCCAGTGACGAAATACTGATAGGTGTCTCCCGGCAACTCCGCCTCCACGGTCCACATCCCACCGCTTTCTGTCCATTTGGAGGCAGTTATGACAGGTACTCCCTGGTTCCGTAGGTCGCTAGCGTAACCGGGCTGGGCTATTATCAGCACCTCTTCCCAATCCTTGTAAATTGTTACCCACGCCAATCCCAATTCGCCAGCCAGTAGAGGACTTTGGAAGAAGAACGTCTTGCCCACCATTCCCCAATTGCCTGAAACGCTGGCAGACTCCTCCTGAGACTCAGCGAGCGTCTGTCTCAGGGCAGAGATTTCACCTTCCTTCTGGTTCAACTGACCCCGAAGCGACCCGTTATCGAGTTGGGCGGATTCGAGTTGCACTTGCAGTGTGGACTCCTGTCCGGTGGCCTGAGCGAGTTGGCTACTCGCGCTATCAAGTCTATTCTGCAAGGTGGTGCGGGTCCTTTCGCTCTCCAGCAGGTCACGCTCCAATTCGGTGTTCGTCGATTGAAGCTCCGACAAGGTATCCCCAAGGTCGGCCACCGTTCCCTGAGATTCTTCAACGCGCTCGGTCAGCAATGTGACCTGCGCCTCCGCAACCGCTTTCTCATTGGTGAGGGTCGTCTTCTCGCTCAGCAACATCTCCTGGGCTTCTTGAGTCTCCTCGAGATCCAACGTCGCTTCCTCAAGATTCTCTTGTGAGGATTGCAGCGTCGCCTCCACGTCACTCAAAGACGTTTGGAGGTCTTCAGAGGCGGCTTGCTCTTGTGCCAGAGAGTCCTTTGACTCCGCTATCTGTTCCTCTAGGGCGGATGCGTCCTGTCGGAACGAGAAGGCGAGGAAGCCGAGGACGGCAACGAGGGCGAGGGCAACTAACACTACGATGATGGTGACGGGGCTGGTGTTCCTAGACGCGGCGGGGTGGGGTACTTCCATTGGTGCCTCCTATAACCTAGCCGGTGTAGATTGAGGGGGCTTCACAAATGGGAACCCCCTTGCGGCAGGCTCAGTACACTCGGCGAAGAGCACCAGACCTTACTTATGCGCCTCAAGGGGGCACGAGCGTCTGAGCCTTGAACGCAAATAGCAAGGTCTATCCCTCCATAGAGAAATAGATATATCCTCCGAGACTCCTCGCCGAGTCCTAGCGATGGTAACACAATGAGATTTTGGGTCAAGAGGCTCGATTTTGGGTCAGGCGGGGGTTTTGGGTCAAAGCCACTGCGGGACTTTCGTCACGGTTGGGTAAGCTACAGCCCAAAAAGATTGTGACTCCGGGTTGGGGATACTCACTTACCTTCAGAGGCCGTCAATTCCAGGACGGGATAGCACCAGTTCATCGAACCCCAGACTGAAACCCTTAGGTATCTGATTTGGAATCTGCTTGGAAGAGTTATTTTCCTTAAAGGACTGTTTAGTGATAGGTGTTGTCGCGATAGTTATGGGCTGGTCCAAATAAAATAGTCGCACCTCATTATCTGCCCAGCTTTCCGTCTCGGCCCGTGCTCGAAGCCTCGCTAATCCGTCGCACCATCGACGGCAATGCTCGTCGCTAGGCGGATCCGCAACGATATCCTGTTTGCCGGTGAGTACGACGACCTCGGTGTCTATTACGCGGCTGATCATGGATATACCGCTGTCCGTTCCTTGTCTAGTGAAGTAAGGGGCGAAATAAATGGGAGCCTTCTTATCCTTTAGGCTGGTGACGTACATCCAGCCTTTCTCAAAAATCTCTGCGTTGAGGGGATTCACGTCCTGAATGAGAATTTCTGCATCGTAGTAGCCCATGCTATAGTCCCTCCTGATGAAGCGGATGAATTCATCGAAAAGGTATCGGGACACCTCTGAGCCTTCAGAAGGCCTGTGACTCAGGGTGAGTTCAGCTAATTCGTACCACTGCACATTTCTGAATTGTATATTCTGTTTCGAAAGTTTCGAGCTAACCTCTTCTCTTATCGTTGTGGCTAATTCCACCTGTGTGAGGGCGACTACCCCGCACCTCTTGTACTGATTCCAAAGGTCTTCTTCAGCACCGTACTTGAGAAGTTGCTCCGCAGTAGGTTCGGCGGCGCCAATCTTAGCCTCTAAAACAATTCGCGTCTCGATGTCCTCAATGACGATATCCCGGCGACCAAAGCCTGTATCGGTAACCTCTTGCAGGTGGACGGAGTAGTCGGGTTTGAGAGTATGACGTGGGGCAATACGCAGGTGACGGATAAGCTTGGCGCAGAAATCCTGGTCGTGGGCCAGCAAGAATCCCAAGGCAAAGGTAAGAGCATCTTCGTCGTTGCCAGCCAGCCGGTATATGCTCTGGACAGGAGAGGTGTTTGCCTCGTGGTTTTTGCCGATGTACAGTCGCATGTTTCTGGCCAATTGGACGGATTAGTTTACCTCGCCTACAGCCCACCCCTCACCAGCTCCTCAAGCTGGGTCACCGGCCTGGCCCCTACGTGGCTGATTATCTCCGCCGCCGCTATGGCGCCTATGCGACCGCTGGTTGGCAGGTCGTAGCCGTGAGTCACGCCGTACAGGAAGCCGGCGGCGTAAAGGTCTCCTGCCCCGGTGGTGTCCACAACACGCTCCACTGGCACAATGTCGATGTTGTGCGTCTCCTCACCGGAGGCTATTATCGACCCCTTATCGCTGCGTGTAACTGCGGTCAGCGGGCAGTCGTGGCGCACTCTGCCGACTGCTTCGTGGACATTCCCTACCTGGTACAGGGAGATAATCTCATCCTCGTTGGCAAACAGGATGTCTACGTGCTCCCGGATGAGCTCTCTAAAGGACTCGCGGTGACGGTCCACGCAGAAAGGATCGGAGAGGGTCAGGGCTACCCGGCGACCGGAGTCGCGGGCGAGCTGGGCTGCCATAACCATTGCCTCCATTGCCTGGGGAGCGTCCCAGAGATAGCCTTCCAGGTAGGTGATGGAGTGGCTGCGGATGGTGTCGGCGTCTATGTCCTCCGGCCCCAACTCCGTGCATGCCCCCAGGTAGGTCGCCATGGAGCGCTGGCCGTCCGGGGTGACGATCACCAGGCAGCGGGCCGTGGGAGAGCCGTCGACGGCTGGCGTGGTGGAAAACTCAATGCCGATGGACTGTAGGTCGCGGTGGAAGATGTTTCCAAGCTGATCGTTTCGGACCTTGCCGATGTACGACCCGGCGCCCCCAAGAGAGGCCAGTCCCGCCATTGTGTTGCCCACCGACCCACCAGACATCTCCACGGTGGACTGCATAGCCTCGTATATTGAAGCTCCCTGCTCGGCGTCCACCAGCGTCATAACCCCCTTGACCAAGTTGTGAGTCGCCAGGAAATCCTCGTTGGCGTGCGCCAGTATATCGACCATCGCATTGCCGATGCCAACCACATCCTTGAGGCCGCTATCTTCTCTGTTCATGGTCTCCCTTCTTAGCGTCTTTCTGGCCCGCGTTCACGACGGGTGTCTGTTTGGTGATTCCCCGCGCAAGCGCCCGTATCAGGATGGTAAGAGCCTCGGCTTCTCCCAAGTGTGTGCCGAGGCCTAGACCCCTGACACCTTCGCGAGCCATTATACCTGAGAACCCCTGCTCCCCGTTTCCACGAGGACAAGCTTCGCGGGGGTCCACGTTTGCTATGCAGGCGTCTTGGATTCCTGCCCCCGCATCAAGTGCGGGGCAAGCTTCGCAGGAATGCCGGATAAAGCTCTGAGCAAGAGGTTAATCCTCAGAGCAGTCTTCGAGAAGGCAACGAATAAGGGGCAATAGCGGCCCTACCAGACCACCCCTGCGGAAACAGGAATCTACCAGACCCTTTAGCAGGCGTCTTGGATTCTTGCTTTCGCAGGAATGACGAAGAAAGCATAGGGACAATGCACCCCAATATGCCTAATCGGCCGATTCGTCCGGCGTGCAACTGGGCGCAGGCTCTGGGAAGGTTCGCTTACCCTCGCTCTGCGGGAAGGCCCTTCTCTATCCAGGCCGCGGTGCCCTCCTCGATGTTGAAAAGGTAGTCCGCCTCGAAGTTCATGGCGGCGGCCATCTCGCACGCCAGGCCGCTGCGGACGCCCTGGGCGCAGATGAAGAGAAGGTCCCTGCCCTGCGGCAGCTCATCGATGCGGGCAAGCACGTCATCAACCGGTATGTGAGTTGCGCCCTGAACGTGTCCTTCGGCCCACTCGTCCGGCCTGCGCACGTCAATAACAACGGCGTTGCCGCCGTCCAGCATACTCTTGGCCTCGTCCAGGCTTACTCTGAAATAGGGTTCCCCCGGGTCTTGTCTCGCCATATTAAAGCACCTCCGCGAGTCTAATATCAGGTCATATATTTGCTTACCAGTAGCGCCAGCCTGTCTCTGGCTTCCTGCGTTACCACTGCTCTGTCGGTCACAATCGCGTTCTCCAGAGCGGAGCCGCAGGAACAATCCTTGGCCGGACCCACTCTGGTTATCACATCGGCCAGGATAGCCTTGGAGAGAGCGGTGTTCCGTTTCAGGTTCTCCACCACCATCTCCACCGTCACCGGTTCCACGCTCTCATGCCAGCAGTCGTAGTCGGTTGAGCAGGCCAGTATAGAGTAGCACATCTCCGCTTCCCTGGCGAGTTTGGCCTCCGGCAGGGCGGTCATCCCGATGATGTCCGCCCCCCAGGAGCGGTACAGGTGGGACTCCGCCTTGGTGGAAAACTGGGGGCCGTTGATGATAACGAATGTGCCCGATGGATGCGCACGCGCGCCCATCTCGGAGGCGCTGTTGTACAGGATGTCCCTCATCTCCGGGCAGAATGGGTCGGCCATGCCGACGTGGGCGATCAGCCCGTCTCCGAAATACGTGCTAGGCCTGCCGGTGGTCCTGTCTATCAGCTGGTCCGGGACTACCATGTCCAGCGGGCGTATGTCCTCCCTGAGGCTCCCCACCGCGCTCACGGATATGACACGCTCCACACCCAGGGACTTCAGGGCGTAGATGTTGGCCCTGGAGGGTATCTCCGACGGCATCAGGCGGTGTCCCCGGCCGTGCCGCGGCAGGAAGGCGACGCCGATTCCGTTGAGGACGCCCGTTACGACTGCGTCGCTGGGCGCGCCGAAGGGCGTGTCTATCGTTGTCTCCCGCCTGTCCGTCAGGCCTTCTATCTGGTACAGGCCAGTCCCGCCGATTACGCCAACCAGGGCTTCAGCCACCGCTCACCACCATTCGCAGCGTCTGCTCGTAGGGAGGTCTGGCTATGCCGCCGTCAGTGACGATGGCATCGATGAATCGATGGTGGGTCACGTCGAAGGCCGGATTCCACGCGGGCGTCCCCTCCGGCGCGGTCGGAGTCGTCCCATAACCCGTCACCTCTGACTCAGGCCGCTCCTCTATGGGGATTTCGTCGCCGGACGCTATGCTCAGGTCGATGGTGCTGACAGGCGCTGCTATGTAGAATGGGATGCCGTACTGGTGGGCCAGGACAGCCAGGGAGAGGGTGCCTATCTTGTTAGCCGTGTCTCCGTTGGCGGCTATCCTGTCCGCGCCCGTGATGACACACTGCACCCGGCCGCGGTCCATCAGGTACCCGGCTGCCGAGTCCACGACGAGGGTCACGGGTATGCCAAGGCGGGTCAGCTCCCAGGTGGTCAGGCGCGCTCCCTGAAGCCAGGGCCGGGTCTCGGTCGCCATCACCTGATTGACCCTGCTCTCCTCCCATGCCCGACGGATCACCCCCAGCGCCGTGCCGTATCCACCTGTGGCGAGCGCGCCGGTGTTGCAGTGGGTCAGCACGGAGGAGCCGGGCGGTATGAGGGATGCGCCGTACTCGCTCAGCCGGAGGTCGGATTCCAAGATCTCCCGATGCAGCTTCTGCGCCTCTGCCAGAAGAGAGGCAGCCAAATCGACGCCGTGTTCGGTGTCTTCCGCCGCGCGCATCGTTCGGTCTACGGCCCATCTCAGGTTGACCGCGGTGGGTCGGGACGCCCCCAGCTCGCGAGCGGCTTCTCGAAGGCCGGCCAGGGCAGCTTCCCGATTCGCTCCTTCAAGACTGCCGGCGGCCAGCGCCATCCCGTAGGCCGCGGTCACTCCTATGGCCGGGGCTCCCCTGACCCGCATTTCCCGTATGGCTTGGACTACATCCTCAGTGTTCCGCAGGTCAAGGAACGTCTCCTCCCAGGGCAGGCGGCTCTGGTCAAGCAGCCGGATACACCCCTCGCGCCACTCGATGGGCGTGACGATGCTCTGGGCAGTCTGCGTCTCGGTGCGCTCTAGTGCAGTCAAAGCGGCCTTATTATACTAGAAGTCCGGCCTGTGATAAATTGTACAGGCCCGGGATCTCCCATATCCCAACGCCGAGGCGCTACTTTAGAGCAATGGAGAGATACTGCATTGAGACGTATTGGGAATACCTTTAGACGCCCGTCGAACGTCGTCAAGGGCTGGATGAACAACTTGTTTTACCTCAGGCTCGGGTGGCGCACCATCCGCGAGATGTCGGACGACGACGCCACCCACATGGCGGCGGGCGTGGCCTACTACGCCGTCTTCTCGCTGTTCCCATTGCTCATAGGCCTTATCGCCATCTTCAACCTGCTGCCCGCGTCGGAGACGCGACAGGAGCAGCTTACCGAGTTCGTTGCCGGATACCTGCCCGGCTCTGAAGGTCTTCTGGATCGCAACGTCCACATCGGCGGCGCACTTGGCATAATCGCGATATTCGGACTGCTCTGGTCGGGCAGCGCCATATTCGGGGCCGCGGCCAAGGTGGTCAACAGGGCTTGGGACGTCCATAAAGACCGGCCCATATACATCAACAAGCCCAGGCAGATGGCGATGGCTCTGGCAGTCGGCCTGATGTTCCTGACCTCCCTTGGGGCGTCCGCCTTCGTGCGCATAGCCGGGGAGTACGCCAAGGCGGACCTGCCTGCGCCGGACTTCCTCGTGGACGTTGGCGGCCGGCTTATTCTCCAGGCCTTTGCCGCTGCGCTTACGTTGGCCACGTTCCTGATGATATATAAGCTGCTGCCAAATACGAAGACCTACTGGCAATACGTGTGGCCGGGCGCGCTGGTTGCCACCGTGCTGTTCGAGCTTTGCAAGGCGTCCTTCCTGCTGTATCTTGAGCGATTCGGCGGCTTCAAGGACGTGTACGGCTCCGGGGGCGACATACTTGTACTGCTGCTCTGGGTCTACGTCAGCAGCCTGATACTGATACTGGGCGCGGAGCTTAGCTCCGAGTACGGACGACTGAAGGAGGGCAGGGAGCGCGGCGCGGTCCTCATCGCCGGGCCGGGGTCACGGAGGGGGTAGGGGAAAGAGGTGCGATTTGGGCACTGGCTCAGTATCCAAAGAGCAGTTATGGTTGTGCTCTCCAACCTGTATGGAAGTTGAGGTCTCTAATCAAGTCAAAGGTGTTGATGCACGGTACTTGCAGACTCTGACATACATCAAGCAAGTGGCGATTTGCCCGAGTTGTGCTTGGTCTTGAACGTTCAGTAGTTACTACCCAGCGATTAGGACTGTCAGCCAAGGCGTAGGCGATCAGGAACGGATCACGCCCGACTTTTTCAACCTCCTCATCGGTCAAATCTTGAGCGTAGCCCTGTTCTATTGCACGAGCTACCAATTCTTGACTAACCTGTTCGTCCAGAACCATTGTATCCTTGTGTGATTTTAGCCATTCAGCCAATTCATCGGGTCGCCTCGACGGTGGTGTCACTATTTCCTCGTAAATCTCCTCTGGCACTTTTATTGACCCGTGTCTGCCCATTTCAAATAGCCAGTCCCAGAATTCTGGCACTCGTTGGATAGGGTAATAATCCCTGTTAGCGTCAATTAATACATTAGCGTCGAGGAGATAAAGCACGGTCACAACCTAGGATGAGCGGACAGCACCTAGCAAGGGATTAACTTGCCTGGGTGAAACCCCCAGAATCCGAGCAGCCTTAGACGTAGTTATCGCCTCCGCTGCCATCATGCGCTGCGCCAGATTTACTATGCGGCCACCTAGCCTGTGGCGGCGCACCGTATAGTAATTGGGGCCTGCTTCTTGCTCCTGTGCCGTAGCCCGGATTCTCGCGCGGTTCTCTAGCCATTCTCGTCGGAAGAATGCGCTAAGTTTTGCATAAGATTCCTGATTGATTAACGAAGAACGAAATGCTTTGTAGGCAACCATAGTATGGCTGATTTTGAACTCGTTAGCTAATGCGCTGATTTGCTTAGAGATTTCCGAGAAATTGCTTCTATCTTCGAGAGCAAGGCTATGCAATACATCTTCAGGCAGTAGATATTCGCCTGCGATATCATCACAGAATCGTTCTACTTCGCTCTCTCCATTTTCTCCACTCACGCCAGTATGTCCCAGCAACAAATGTACGGTTTCATGCAATAGAGTAAATGTCCACGCCGCTCTAGCGTCTTGGTCGTTGATAACTATGAAAGGGGCCACGACGTCTGCTATGGAAAAACCACGAAGGACGGTAGTCTCTATTGCACTGAGATAGTTGCCAAGGTCGCCCTTAAGTAGTACGAATACTCCGGCTCTTTCTATCCTCCCCCGCAACATATCAAAGGCTGCAGACGTGTTAGATTGAGCGCGATATGCCTCGACATCTACACCTATCAGTGCCTTAAGTGATCCTAAAACAGACTCTTGACCGTCCTCAATCTGGTGAGAACCTATGAAGGACAGCGTTTCTGCTTCATCTTCCTCTTCCAATACGGCGCGCACCATGCTCTGTCGTGCTCGTATGTCTCGCACTAGAGCGTCCAGCAACCCCTCATTGTAGGGATTGTATGGAAGGTCGCCTTGGGGCAATGTGCGGAAATCCACACCCCGTTTCGATTGCTGCGGCGGTTTGGACAAGTAAAATGCAAGTAAGGGCCGACGATATTGTCCTGCCATCTTTAGGAGTTGAGGCCTTGATGGTTCTTTCTGACCATATTCAATAGCTTGCAGTTTATCTTTAGCAGAAGATAGGCCACTGTCGCGGAATCCAAGCTTCTTGGCGGCCTCTTCTTGAGTTAGGCCGGCCGTTTCACGGGCCCAAACTAGAATCTCTGGGTTAACCTTTGGCATCTTCTTGGTCAGTCCTCTGGTTTGTGCAATACACAAGGATTATGCTCGGAATTATATACTTTTCTGCCCCAGAAGGGCGAGGTGAATGATATTCGAACTGCCGCAGGGGTCTGTGCATGCTCCAATCATTTTGAATCTGCCCTTAGCCAATAGCAGAATATTTTGCCTGCTAGGACATATCTGCCTGAGCCATGGACTTCCCTGCCCCTCCTCTGCAGCCCTTGCTACAACTCGCCGCCTTCGCTAAGATTGCCTTTGTGTCTGAATCAATCGACCCAGTCTCGTCAGAACCGGCAATTGAGGTGCGGGGGCTTCACAAGTCATACGGCTCCGTAGAGGCCGTTCGCGGCATCGACCTGCGCGTGGCTAAGGGAGAGGTGTTCGCTCTTCTGGGGCCTAACGGCGCGGGCAAGACCACCACCATCGAGATACTGGAGGGGTATCTACAAAGGACGTCCGGCGACGTCTCTGTCCTGGGCCGCGACCCTGGCCGCAACGACCGCAGCCTAAAGGAGCGCATTGGCATTGTGCTGCAGACGACGGGCGTGGAGCCGTACCTGTGCGTTGAGGAGACCATCAACCTCTTCCGCGGCTACTACCCGCACCCCATGCCTCTGGAGGAGATACTGAGGGCCACCGGTCTGGCGGAGCAGCGCAGGGTCAGGGTCAGGCGCCTGTCCGGAGGCCAGCAGCGCAGGCTGGACGTGGCCATTGGATTGTCCGGGGACCCGGAGTTGCTGTTCCTGGACGAACCTACCACCGGATTCGACCCCTCGGCGCGGCGAGACGCCTGGGAGATGGTCCGAAATCTCAAGTCCCTTGGCAAGACGGTGGTGCTAACCACCCACTACATGGACGAGGCGGAGCACCTGGCGGACCGCGTCGCCATTATTGTGCAGGGAAAGATTGTCGCCGAGGGCGCTCCCTCCGAGCTTTCGCACGAGGGCAAGTCTACTTTCATCCGTTTCAGGTTGGGCCGCAGTTCCGCTCCGCCGCCGGAGGGTCTGGGTGCGGAAGCCGCAGATGACGAAGGCAGGTACGTCATTGCAACGGACGCGCCGACCGCAATCCTGCACCGGCTGACGGGCTGGGCAGTGGAGCAGGAGATCGAGCTGGAAGAGCTGTCGGTCTCCCGCCCGTCGTTGGAGGACCTGTTTGTGGAGATTGTCGGCTCTTCCGCACAGGACGGCAGGGAAGCATGAACTCGCTGGCGCTCGCTCTGCGGCAGGTCCGCTACGAGAACACCGCCTTCTGGCGCAATCCGGCCGCGGCGTTCTTCACTTTTGTATTCCCTCTCATGTTCCTCGTGATATTCAACCTGGTCTTCGGCAACAGAGAGCTGGATGTCCCCGGAGGAAGTGTGAGCTCATCGACTTTCTACGTGCCGGGCATAACCGCGTTGTCGGTAACAAGCGCCTGCTACAACAACGTGGCTATGGGCATAGCCTTCTCCAGGGACGGCGGGCTGCTCAAGCGATTCCGAGGTACCCCGCTGCCGGCGTGGTCGTACCTGTTCGGCAGGATAGTACACTCCGTCCTGATGGCTCTCCTGCTGGTCGTGATAGTGACCGGAGCCGGCGCGCTGCTCTACGATGTTGATCTGCCTACCAACACGCTGCCGGGGTTCATCCTGGCGCTGGCGGTCGGCGCGGCTACTTTTTGCGCCCTTGGGCTGGCGATCACGGCGATCATACCCAATGCTGACGCAGCCCCGGCCATCGTCAACGCGTCGATTCTGCCCCTGCTCTTCATATCGGACGTATTCATCCCGCTGCAGGACGCCCCAAGCTGGCTCACCACCTTCGCCGACATCTTTCCCGTGAGGCACTTCGCCCTGTCTCTGCACACTACCTTCAACCCGTTCCAGACCGGAGCGGGGATCGAGTGGGACCACCTGCTTGTCATGTCCGGATGGATGATAGCCGGACTGCTGGTTGGGCTTCGGTTCTTCCGTTGGGAGCGTCGCCGCTAGCTAAGCCGAGGCCATATTGGCGTTGGGAACAGCGTATGCAGGGGCGATGCCGGCATCGGCTCTACTACCCGCTAACACGGTTTGACGGGTGTGCAATACGTTATCTGATCTTTCAGCCAACAGACCTGGTATCGGCTATGACCCGGCTGGTATACATCAGACGGGGAAGCGACTTCAGAGCCTCCAGGTTCGGATGGTCTACGTTCAGGATGCGCGGCAGTCGTATGCTCTCCATACGCTGCAAAAACTGGCAGCGTTTCTCAAATGCCAGCAGTGTAAACCTGTCGCCGCCGAGCAGGAGGTGGTCTATCGTACCCTCGTAGGCCTCCACCTGCTCCTGTAGCGTCTGGGACGCTTTGTCCATGAGCGCCCGGGCCTGCTCCTCCCGCCGGCGCGCAAAGCGGCCCGATGAGCTGCCTCCCTTCTTGTGCCTTCCCTTGACGAAGCGTGACCCGACCTTAGATTGGGCAAGACGCTCGCCATCGAAGACCCCAACGGCGTAGCCACTGAGGCGCAGCAGCATGACCAGGATAGTCCGTTGCTTGTCCAGAAGGCCGTGCAGGGGGTCGGTGTTCCAGCCGGCATACGCGGCGTCCGTCTCAACGGGGAAAGGCGGGAGCACGGCCTGCAACTCCTCTGCGCTCCAGAAGAGGATAGCGCCGGTCCCGGACTCCCTTATCGCCGACGCAAGCTCCTCATCCAGGGCAATCTCACCTGGCGGATCGAATCCTGTTGGCAGGCAGAGGGTGCGGCCGCTTCTCGCCGGATCGTGCCAGCGCTCGGCCAGGCGGCGCAGCGCTCCTATGGGTACGTCCTGATGTTCCAAGCCAGCCTCCGGCAAAGTAGTTGAGGGGCAACCAGTATATCGCAGACCCCGGCGCGGGAGCGCTCCCTACGCCAGCTCCACCACGGTGGCTCCGTCGGTGCGGTTGCCTTCCTCGGAGGCGAAGGATCCCACAAGGACGTGTCCGGCGAGGTGCTGCCGCAATGCGTCTCTCAGCGCTCCAGTGCCCACTCCGTGCACCAGGCGCACCGACGGCAGACCCGCGAGGGCTGCCTTGTCAAGGAAGCGGTCCAGCCTGTCCAGCGCCTCTACAACCCGCACGCCGCGAAGGTCAAGATCGCGCTCTGCCGGCCCTTCCACGACAGGCCTCGATACATATACGCTGGCCTTGGGCCGTGGCGCGGCGGCCTCCGCCCTCTGCTCGATTTCATCCAGCGACACCTTGATTCTCATAGAGCCCAGCGCAACCTCCACGTCGGCCTCTTCTTCAGGCTCGGACAGCACCTCAAGGGGCTGGCTGATGCCGCGAACCCGCACCATGTCGCCGCGCTTCAGTTGCCTGGTCCACTGAAGACGCGCTCCGTCTCCCCTCCACACGGGCGACTGCAACTCCCGCCTCACCCGCGAGACCTCCTGCCTCTGCTCGTGCAGTGTTGGCGTTGGCGCGGCCGCGGCCGCGGCAGGCCCGGGCGTCGGAAAGGTGCGCTCCGCCGCGCGCAACCGTCGCCACACCTCCTCCACCTTCGTCTGAAGCTCCCGACGGGCCTCCACCATCATACTGTCCTTCTCATGCTCCAGATCTGCGAGTCTCGCTTCAAGCTCCTGCCGGAGTTCCTGCGCCCGATTCAGCTCCTCCTGGGCTTCCCTGTGCCTCTCCAAGACCTGATGCCTCTCGCGCTGAAGGTCGTTCAGCAGACCCTCCGTCTGTCGAAAAGCGCCCGAAAGCATGGAGCGCGCGTCGTCGATGATTCCCTGAGGCATTCCCAGCCTGCTGGCGATGGTGAGGGCGTAGCTCCTCTCAGGAAGGCCCATATTGAGCCTGTAAGTGGGCGACAGGGTGTCAGGGTCAAGCTCCACACTGGCGTTGACCATCCCCGGGCTCTCCTGCACAAAGGCCGCCAGGTCGTGGTGATGGGAGGTGGCGACCGCCGGGATGCCTCGACGGTTCATCTCCTTTAGAATGGCTTTCGCCAGAGCGGCGCCCTCCTCCGGGTCGGTGCTGGTTCCCAACTCATCTATGAGAACCAGCGACCGGGGCGTGGCGTGGTTGAATACCCTGCTCAGGTTCTGCACGTGTGAGCTGAAGGTGGAGAGGGAGCGCTGGATGCTCTGTTGGTCGCCTATGTCCGCATAGAATCCGTCGACTACTCTGATGATGGCCTCCCTGGCCGGGATGTGCAGGCCCGCCTGGGCCATCGCCGTCAGCAGGCCGGTCATCTTCAGCGCAACGGTCTTGCCTCCCGCGTTGGGGCCCGTGATGAGGATGATCGAAGAGTCGTCTCCCAGCTGAATTGTGTTTGGGACCACCTCGCCGGCCAACAGCGGGTGACGTGCGCCGGACAGCAGGATGTATGGCTTTTCTGAGTGCACCAGCGCGACGGGCGCGCCCCTGACGGAGGCCGAGTAGCGGGCCTTGGCCATTGCCAGGTCTATCCGCGCCAGCATGTCCATTCCCAGCAGCAGGTCGTCCTTCCCGGCTCCCACCACGCTCGAAAGCTCGCGCAGGACGCGCTCCTCCTCCCGCACGGCCGCGAGTCGCAGTTCCTGCCACTGGTTGCCCAGGGATAAGGTTGGCAGAGGCTCCACGAACAGGGTAGCGCCGCTATCGGACACATCGTGGACTATGCCCTGGACGTTGTGGCGCATCTCAGACTTCACCAGCAGCACCATTCTGCCCTGGCGCTGGGTTATCAGCGACTCCTGGAGGACGCCCCTGGCGTACAACCCGCGCATCATCCTCTGCAGGGAGGACTCCAGTGCGTTGAAGGTCTCCCGGGCGCGGGCGCGCATCGCCGCAAGCTGGGGCGATGCGCCGTCCAGCACTTCGCCGTCACGCCCGATGGCCCCGGACAGCTGCCGCTCGAGATCGCGGAAGTCGGGGATCTGCCTGGCGAGATGGGAGAGGATGCCAAGGTCGCTCTGAGATCCAACAACCGAACGGGCGCTTCCGAGGGCTCGGGTGGCGCTCCACACTTCCCGGAGGTCCGGCCCGGACAGCATCGCCCCCAGGGAGGCGCTCTCCACCAACAGACGCACGTCCCTCGCGGCGCTGAACTCCACGTCCCTGCTTCGCTCAAGAAGCCGCACCGCCTCTGAGGTCTCGTGCTGCCGACGCTGCACGTCCAGGTGGGTGTAGGCAGGCTTCAGTGACAGGGCTAGCTCCCTGGCCATTTGGGACTGGGTATGACCCGCCAGGCGCTCTATGACCTGTGGGAACTCAAGAAGCTCCAGTGCCCTCTCCCGGAGGTCCCCCTCCGGAACGCTGCTTGTGTTGCTGTCCATGTGGCCTTCGCTTGTGGGGATTTCTCCCTCAGCTTAGCAGTACAGGCGGGCTTGAGTCCAGCTTGTCGGGTATGCCGCCACGAGTGGCTGGCTGCGTCTTAGCCAAGCTCCTGCGGCCTGTCGATCTTCCATCGGCATCGCAGCCCCTGAGAGGTCGGTGGGGACGAGGATTGCTTTTACTTCAGATTGCCAAACGCATCCACTTGTATTATGATTATGTTAAGTTGAAGCTCAGTCGTCAATGGTTCGATATGTTCCCAACCGGAAACCTTATAGAATCTGGCTTATACCTTACATCAGGCAAACATGCCGTTGCTAAGGAGAAAGACCTTGAAGACCAAACTTGCAATCGCAGCAGTTTTATTCGCAGTAGCGGTCTTTGCTACCGGGGCGGTGGTGATCGCCTCCTCTGGTGATGGTCTGATTCGTCCCCCCTGGGAGAACGAAGATGGGACTATGGACGTGACGAACTTGCCAGCCACCATGACAGTCGTAGATAGCACAGGCGAAGTTGTCGGCACCATTTCCACGGACTATATGTTAAACGGAGACAGGCCGGAAAAACTTCCTGTAACCGGACCGGACGGTCAGCTCGTTGGGGACATCGGACCTTACGGCTTTTGGGCATTGGGGGAGCCGAAGCCAGTGCTTGAAGGAGCCTACACCGTTATTAAGGAATTTGATGAATCCGATGAACTGATTGGAACCCGGACTATCTACCCCTGACGAGGTTAGGCCTCCATCGGCCCAAGTAACTCCTATGCGGCTGTTTTCGGGCAACAAAAACGACCTCACATATGGATAGATATGCAGGGGCAGCCACTTTCTTAGATTAGAACGGTGGTTGTCCCTGTGGTTTGTGCTCAGCTTTTCGCGCCACCCGCCCTTCTTCTCTTTCCTGCTCAATGCTCATCGCCCACTCAAACATGGAGAGGGTCGCGGGCTGGGGCTTGCGACCCCTGGGCTTCACTGGCTCCTCGGCCATGAACTCCGCCCAGGAGAACAGCGATCAGCCAGTAGCGAAAGTCTCCGGGGCCTCGTCTTGATGGCCGTTGGCGTGGCGGCCGTGGTCTTGGACGAACTTGCGCACGGCGTCAAAGTACTGGTCCCGTCCCCGCATCAGGAGGTCGTTGTGGCCCGCCATTGGAATGATCTCGATGGTCTTGTCCTCAGAGCTGACGGACTCGAAGAACTCCACGGCCCGCTCGACGAGTATCAGGTCGTCCCGCTCTCCGTGAATGACCAGCAGAGGCAGGGTGACCGAACGCACCTTCTCTTCGTGCAGGCGCAGCATCTCGGCAATTTCAGGCGCTTCCAGAGGCAAGCCCCATCTCTCTATCGTGCGCCCAATGCTCGCTGAGCCGCTCTCCATTATCAGGCCGGCGATCTCGTCCGGGAAGCGGGCCGTCACCTCCAGCGCCGAGTGGCAGCCCATTGAACGCCCCTTTACGAAGATGGGGCCGGTCATCCCCTCGGACGCCAGGAGCTGCTTGAAGTACGTGAACACCTCTGCGGCGTCTGAGGTCATTGTCGAGAAGGAGGGCATCCCGCTGCTCTGGCCGTAGCCCCGGAAGTCGGCCACGAAGAAGCTCACTCCCGCCCGGTGGTAGGAGGGGACGAGGGTGTCGTACTGGCAGGCCACCTCTCCGTTGCCGTGGAAGAAGAGGATGGACGGCGCTTCCGGCTCGATGGGATAGAACCTCGCGGAAACGGATACACCTGTGCTCACGGGGATGAGGTGGTCCGTGGCGCCGCTTGGGATAGCCGACCATACCCGCTGAGGGTAGAACATCATCTGGCTGATCATCGGCAGGTCCAGGGGTGTGTAGTCTACAGGTTGATACATGCTGCCTCCGGTACTGTAGTTGACTCTAGCAGTAGGCGCGCCGGTTGTCCAGCGACGGGTGAATAGTAGTCACGTATGCAGGGGCGGTTCGCGAATCGCCCCTACGGGAGATGTGCGTCTTCGACGTGCCCGCGCTTGACAAGTTTTCTCGGCCTCTCATATACTACGTCAGTATTTAGCAGTCGATGGCCTCGACTGCTAAATGCGACGTGAAAGCTGAATACAGAAGTAGAATAGGAGGGATACAAGGTGGCACGGAATTTCCAACCCTTGGGTGATCGCGTAGTGGTGAGGCCCATAGAGCGGGAAGAGGTCTCCGCCGGCGGCATCGTCCTACCGGACACCGCCAAAGAGAAGCCTCAGGAGGGGGAGATCATGGCCGTTGGTAAGGGCCGGGTTGCCGACGACGGAAAGGTGATAGAGATGGAGTCCAAAGCGGGCGACATCGTCATCTACTCCAGGTACGCCGGCAGCGAGTTCAGGGAGGAGGGGGAGGACTTTTTGGTCCTCAGGGAGAGCGACATACTGGCGAAGATTACCTAGTCGAAACTCATTATAGCTGGGAGGTAGAGTAAAATGGCAAAGCAACTATCATATTCCGAGGACGCTCGGAAGCTGCTGAAGGCAGGCGCGGACCATCTGGCTGCAACGGTCAAGGTCACGCTGGGCCCCAGGGGCCGCAACGTCATTCTGGACAAGGCGTTTGGCGCTCCCCTGGTGTGCAGCGACGGAGTGACCATCGCCAAGGAGATTTCGTTGGAGGACCCCTTCGAGAATATGGGCGCCCAGCTCATCAAGGAGGCGGCCAGCAAGACCAATGACGTGGCCGGAGACGGCACCACCACCGCTACGGTGCTGGCCCAGGCCATAATCCACGAGGGATTCAAGAACGTCACCGCCGGCGCAGACCCCATGTCCCTGAAGAGGGGCATCGATAAGGGTGTGGCGGCCGTAAGGGATGCGATTCAGGAGATGGCCATCCCGGTAGAGGGCAGGGAGCAGATCTCCCAGGTGGCGTCCCTCTCCGCTCACGAGAACGAGATTGGCGAGCTCATCGCCGAGGTGATGGAGAAGGTTGGGAAGGACGGCGTCATCACCGTTGAGGAGTCCCGGGGCCTCCAGTACGAGAAGGAGTACGTGGAGGGGATGCAGTTCGACCGCGGCTTCATCAGCCCCTACTTCATCAGCAACGCAGAAAGGATGGAGTCGGTCATTGAGGACCCCTACATTCTCATCACCGACAAGAAGATCTCCGCTGTGTCCGACATGCTTCCGGCCCTGGAGAACGCCCTGAAGGTGACCAAGAATGTTGTGGTCATCGCCGAGGACGTGGAGGGCGAGGCCCTGGCAACCCTGGTAGTCAACAAGCTCCGCGGCACCCTCAGCCCCCTGGCTGTGAAGGCCCCCGGCTTCGGCGACCGCCGCAAGTCCATGCTTGAGGACATGGCCATCCTGACCGGCGCACAGATCATCAGCGAGGAGACCGGCCGCAGGTTCGACTCCGTTACGGCGGAGGACCTGGGACGCGCCCGCCGGGTGGTCGCCAACAAAGAGGAGACCACTATCGTCGGAGGCGCAGGCTCGGACGAGGATATACAGGGCCGGATAAACTCCATCAAGGGCCAGCTCGAAGAGTCCACTTCCGACTACGACAGGGAGAAGCTCCAGGAGCGAATGGCCAAGCTGGCCGGCGGCGTTGCCATCGTGAAGGTGGGAGCTGCCACAGAGATCGAGCTGAAGGAGAAGAAGGCCAGGGTGGAGGACGCCCTCTCCGCCACGCGGGCTGCCGTGGAAGAGGGGATTGTCCCCGGCGGCGGAGTGGCTCTTATCAGGGCCATTGAATCGCTGAAGGACCTGGATGTTACGGGCGACGAGGCCACGGGCGTTCGGATCCTCCAGAAGGCAATGGAGGCGCCCATCAGGCTCATCTCCGAGAACTCCGGCTTTGAAGGGTCCGTGGTTCTGAGCAGGGTGCGTGAGGGCGATGGCGACTGGGGCTTCGATGCGGACTCGGAGGAGTACGGGCCCCTACTGGCGAAGGGCATTATGGACCCGGCCAAGGTGACCCGCGCGGCGGTAGAGAACGCGGCCAGCGTGGCCACCATGATCCTCACCACCGAGTCCCTGGTTACGGACATCCCTGAGAAGGGTCAGGCCCCTCCAATGCCTCCTATGGACTACTAGAGTCCTGGTTCCGGTATAGAGAGTCGAAGGGGCCGCTCCGTTGTAGCCGGAGCGGCCCCTTTGTTTTTCACCGCGAAGCGACGACGTTCACTCTGCCGGCAGATCGCCTCTTGGGGCTTGGCTGCTTTCGGAGGACTTTTGGCTCCATTTCCGAGTCATGTGGTACAGCATGAACACCACGCCGCCGAAGACCACAATACTCAGATAGCTTATGGAGCGGTCCAGCAGCGCCACCGACAGTGCCTCGCTGCGAGGCAGGCTGAGAGTGAGCAGCCCCAGGATACCCGGCTCCACTATGCCCAGTCCGCCGGGGGTTATGGGCACGGTGGTCAGGATGGCGTTGGCCAGGGTCACAAAGAGGACCAGAGAGAAGGTAACATCTACGGAGAGGTCGAGGGCCTGTATCACGAAGAAGAGTCTTCCCACCTCCGTAAACCACACCAGAAGGCTTATTACGAACAGGACGGGAAGCTGCTTGAAGCTCTCCATTGTGCCCTGGTGAAAGCGGTCGTAGGGTTCCCTGAAGCGGTATGGAAGAAACCTCGCAATGTGCATTCCAAACTGCTTCATCGCTACCAGCATACCCAGACCAATGAAGACCAGCAGCGCAGCCAGTCCCAGGAACAGCGCTATCCCGCCCGCATCGCCGCCGCCGTAAACGGCCATGGCCGCCAGAACCAGCAGGATGAACACCATCACAACGTCCAGCACTCGCTCCGCCAGGACGGTGCCCATGGTGCGTGGGAAGCTGGCACCCGTATCCTCCGTGAACACGTACGCCCGGTAAGCGTCCCCAAGTCGAAACCAGGTCACGGCGTTGGCGAACCAGCCCATGAACACGTAGCGCCCACAGGCCAGGACGGAGGGCGAGTTGCGGGTGTCAGGCCCCAACACGTTGGCATTGTTCATCATAATCCGCCACCTCAGCCCCCTGAGCAGAAAACCGAAGTAGTAGGAGGCGAAGGCAACCAGGTATAGAAAGACGTTGCTGGACTTGAGAATTTCCCGGGTCTCGCCCCAGTTTATGTTGAAGCGGGTCATCAGCAGCAGCAGGAACATCGCGGCAATGGAGAAGGAGACGAGGGTAGGGACGGAGAGCACCCGCCGCTTCAGGGATATCGACTTGCCGCTTTGTTCGGATGGCCCGTTCAGACCGGGGATAGCCGCACCTCCATTGGGGTGTTCAACGCAGAACTACAGCGGGCGCTTGGCCGGGATGCCCGGCCTCCGGGGATAGCGAGAGGGCGACGGGGCGACTTTCCTCAGCACCACCAGCCATCGAGGGTCGTCCGGCGCTACGTCATCCACAACCTCAATGCGCTCCAGCGCTCCGCCCAGAAGGGCAATGGCCCTCTCGGCGTCTCTCAGCTCGTCCTCTATGCCGGCCTTCTTCTGCGCCACGACAATGCCGCCCGGCTTGCAGAAGGGCAGCGTCAGCTCCGCCAACTCCGCCATTTTCGCCACCGCCCGGGATGCTACAACGTCGAAACGTTCTCTCAACCGCGCTTCGTGGGCCAGCGCCTCGGCGCGACCGACTTCAACCTCGACTCCCTCCAGTCCCAGGGTGTCCACAACGTGACGCAGGAAGGCCGCCTTCTTGCCTACGGAATCTACCAGGGTCACATTCAGGCTGGGCCACGCTATCTTGAGGGGCAGGCCCGGAAACCCCGCTCCGCTGCCCACGTCCACCAGGCTGCCTCCGGCCAGCGCCTCATCCGGAATGACCCTCGCCACCGAGAGGGAGTCAAGGAAGTGCTTTGCTGAGACCTCGTTCGGACCGACTATAGCGGTGAGGTTAACGACCCTGTTCCACTCGACCAGCTCCTGGAAGTATCGCTGGAAGAGGATCTCCATTTCCTCTCCAAGGCCCAATGCCGGGAACGCAGACTCCTTCAGAAGCGCCTCCAACTGGGTCACGGTCCCTTCTGCTCAGCGCGCGTCATTACTGGAAATCATTACTGGAAACCTGGGGCATTATATCACTGGGGACTGGTCGAGCCTATCCCCAAGCCATTCCGATTGCTGTATCCCACCAATCCCGGGTTCCCGCTCGGGGTCGGGAACGACGGTGACGCCAGTCGCACACGCTCATATGGCTCGACGCCTTGTATGACTGGGTGTAGGGGCGCTTCGCGAAGCGCGCCTACGGAAACACCGCTTAACTGCCGGCTTTGTCGCCTCCGCTTCCGGGTATTCTCAACACGTGTTGGTTATGCCAACGTCGGTTGGAATACCACTTCCATCCCGCTCATAGCCCGCTCCCGCTCCCCGATCGGAGTCGGGGACAAGACTTGATGCGGGGAGCGGGCAACGCCATGCGCCATAGCCAACACGCGCTGGGGCTTCCCGGGCGATATGCTGCCCGTCCCCGGCTGAGGGCGCGTGGCTTCAGCAGAAGGGCAGGTCGCCAAGTTTAGAGTAGATAAGGTCTAACTGGTCTGCCAGGCTGCCTGGCACGCATCCGCTCAAGTCGTTGTCTTGGAGCTCCAGCCTTGTCAGGTTGGAGAGGCTGCCCAGCTCCGCCGGTATCTCCCCGCTCAAGCCGTTGTCGTTGAGGTACAGATATGTCAGGTTGGAGAGGCTGCCCAACTCCGCCGGTATCCCCCCGCTCAAGTCGATGTAGCTGAGGCCCAGATATGTCAGGTTGGAGAGGCTGCCCAGCTCCGCCGGTATCTCCCCGCTCAACTCGTTCTCGCTGAGGCCCAGTGATGTCAGGTTGGAGAGGCTGCCCAGCTCCGGCGGTATCTCCCCGCTCAAGTCGTTGGCGTTGAGGTACAGCTTTGTCAGGTTGGAGAGGCCGCCGAGCTCCGCCGGTATCTCCCCGCTCAACCGGTTGTCGCTGAGGTCCAGTCTTTCCAGGTTGGAGAGGCTGCCCAGCTCCGCCGGTATCTCCCCCCTCAAGCCGTTCCAGCCGAAGGTGTCCAGCTTTGTAACGCGCCCGTCGTTGTTGGTGGTGACGCCCTCCCATCTGCCGAGGGGAACGTCGCTCAGCCAGTTGTAGCTCGCATACCAGTTCTCACCGTCCGTTGCGTTGTAGAGGGCAACCAGGGCTTCCCGGTCCGTTTTGGCGGAGGTCGGCCCAAGGGTGAGCAGTGGCGCTTTGGTGGCCGTAGCTCGCGGCTCATCGGTGGCAGTGGGCGCGTCCCCTGACCCTGGCGTGGAAGGCGTCCGCGCGGGGGAGGCCGGCGTCTCCGTTGGGGGAGACGCGGTCCGGTCGGGGCCTGTCACGCCGGACGGCTCGTCAGAGCCGCAGGCCGCGAGCGCTGCCGTAAGGGCCAGCGCAAGGACAACGCTCAGCAGGGTCACGTATCTTGTCGTGTGTGTACGGATCATTTTCTTTACCTCCCGTTTTTATTGGCGCCGTAGCCAATAGATTCATACGGGTATCATAGCGACGCTGTTCGCCAATATCAACAGACCCGGGGAATACCAGTTATCTGATGGATTGAACCTGACACAACCTCTATTGATAGTCAGTCCAGGGTATTTCGATTATAGGAATATGTCATTCTGAGCCGCAGGCGAAGAATCCAAAGGGTTTCATCCCAAGACAGCGCAGTTTTACGAGCAAAGGCTTTGGATTCTTCACTTCGCTACGCTCCGTTCAGAATGACAGCAAGAGCGCCTCTGCTGATATACCACTAGGAGTTACGCAAAGGTCTCCGAAAGCAGGAATCCAGTATCCCCGTAATAGGGGACTATCCTCCACAATTACAGGGGTCGTGGATTCCTGCCTCCGCAGGAATGGGTGAGTGGAGACGTAGTTTCCGAACAGGGTTGGCAATACCAACACCTGTAGAGAATGCCCGCTTCCGGGCGGTAGATACACCGCCAACGCTTTTGTGCTATAATTCACGCCGACCTTAATGTTGCGTATACGCTTTCAGGAATAGTCCAGTATGTCTGTACTATATGTAGCCTCGAATCAACCTCGTGCGGGCAAGACCGCCGTTTCCGTGACCCTCGCTCGCAAGCTGTCCCAGGACGGCAAGCAGGTGGCTCTCTTCAAACCGTTGACATCCGAGGGAGCGCAGCCGGACCCCGACGCGCAGGTGCTCAGGCAGGCCACCGGCGCTCAGGGCGATGCAGCCGTAGAATGGCCCGTAAGCGTGTCCCCGGAGCAGCCCTTGCAGGGAGCGACGCTGGACCGGGCTCTGGAAACGTCCCGGCAGGTCGGCAGCGGGGCAGACGTCACGATAGTGGAGGGCCTGTCCGGGTTGCGGGACGCGGCCGGCGCCAACTCACAGGCGCTGGCGGAGAGGCTTGACGCTCAGGTCATCGCAGTGCTGGGATACTCGTCCGGCGCCGTTGCGGACGAGGCTCAAAGGGCAAAGGGTCTCTTTGGGGACAGGCTGGCGGGCGTGATCATCAACGGAGTGACCCGCTACAAGATTCGAGAAGTGAAGAGCGATCTGACTGCCAAGCTAGAGGCCGATGGGATAAAGGTGCTGGCGTCCATACCGGAGGACAGGCGTCTTCTGGGGATGAGCGTGGAGCAGTTGGCTCAGCACCTGGACGGTCGGTTCCTCAGTTGGGAGGAGAAGAAGGACAACTTCGTGGAGCATTTCCTGATAGGCGGCTTGGTGCTGGACTGGGGAGTTCTCTACTTCGACAGGTTCGAGAACAAGGCGGTCATCGTCAGGGGCGATAAGCCGGACATCCAGATGGCGGCCCTGGGCACTCCCACAAGCTGCATTGTGCTCACCGCCGGGCAGCCACCCATACAGTACGTTCAGTACGAGGCGGGACAGGAAGAGGTGCCTCTGATACAGGTGGACACGGACACCCTGGAGACCGCCGAGGCCCTGGAGTCCCTTCAGGAGAAGGCCATCTTCGATCACCCGCTAAAGCAGGGCCAGTTTATGGAGCTCATGTCCCGGCACGGCAGCTGGGACGCCGTGTACCAGTCGCTGGGGATTTAGCTCAAGAGGCAGGCGCGGCCGCGCTCTCCTCTTCGCTGCCCACCCAGACCTCTCCCCCCTCGAACGCCTCCTTCTTCCAGATAGGCACAAGCTGCTTGATCCTGTCCACTACGTACTGGCCGGCCTCAAAAGCCTGCTGTCTGTGGGGAGATGACAGCGCCACCACAAGGCTGATCTCTCCGATGTCGACCCTGCCCACCCGGTGAGCGACGGCGAAGTCGGCGATGTCCCACTTCTCACGCAGCTCATCGGCTATCTGTTGGAGCATATTCTCCGCCATAGGCTGATAGGCCTCGTACTCCAGGTACTCCACGTTCCGGCCCTCTGAGAAGTCACGCGTGGTGCCCAGGAAGGTGATCACGGCTCCGTTGCTGTCCCTGCGGACATGGGCGGTTATCTCCTCCGGGTTCAGAGGCTCGCTGGTTATCTTTATCATGTCTACCCTCCACTTACCGGTGGTATGAAGGCCACCTCATCCCCTTCGTGAAGGGGGTCGGCAGGGCCAACGTATTCCGAGTTTACAGCTATGAGGACGGAGTTGGAAGAGGGCAGGGAGGGATAGAGGCTGCGAAGCAGTCCCAGAAGGTCCAACGCCGTGGCTCCCTCCGGCAGGTCGACCTCCGTTTCGGCGGTGCCCGCCCTCTCACGATACAAGGCGAAGAAGCGCACGGATACTCTCAAGATGTTCCTCCCATGCTCTCACTGCATCCAGTATAATACGTTTGAGTGGATACGGGGAAGCCTGAGGACTTGAAGGCCAAAACTTGCGTCCCGGTTATGACGCGCTTACACTATCCCCACAGTCCACAGAACGAGAGGCCCCATGTCCTCCTTCCAAGAAAAGCTGACCGCAGCCTCCCGGAAGAACGAGTCGCTGGTGTGCGTGGGCCTGGATCCGGACCCAGCCCTCATGCCTATCGATGATGTGCTGGAGTTCAACAAGGCCATCATAGAGGCCACTGCGGACCAGGTCTGCTGCTACAAGCCGAACATGGCCTTCTACGAAGCCTTGGGTATTCCGGGATTGGAGGCCCTTCAGCGCACTCTGGAGCACATCCCGGATGACATCCCCGTCATCGGCGACGCCAAGCGCGGTGACATCGGCTCTACGGCTAAGGCGTACGCAAGGGCCATCTTCGAGCGGTGGGGATTCGACGCCGTAACGGTCAGCCCGTACCTTGGCACAGACTCCATCGAGCCGTTTCTGGAATACTCGGACAGGGGTGTCCTGGTGCTGTGTCACACTTCCGGCCCGGGCTCCGTCGACTTCCAGGACCTTCCAGTGGGGAACGGCAACCCACAGCGCCCCCTCTTCGAAGAGGTGGCCCTCAAGGTTCTGGAGTGGAACGGCAGAGGCAACGCCGGGCTGGTGGTGGGCGCCACATTCCCTCAGCAGCTGCAATCGGTACGTCAAATCTGCCCGGACATGGTGATACTGGCGCCCGGCGTAGGCGCTCAGGGCGGCGACCTGGAGAACACCGTCAAGTATGGGGTGAACGCGGACGGCGAGGGCTTGATAATCAACTCGTCTCGCGGCATCATCTTCGCATCGAGAGACGGGAGCGATTTCGCCGACGCTGCCAGGCGGTCGGCCCAGGAGCTTCGCCAGGGCATAAACAGGGCCAGGGAAGAAGCGCGGCGATGATAATGGAGTGGGGCATAGGAGACGTGGTCACTATGCGCAAGCCGCATCCCTGCGGAAGCTACAAGTGGCGTGTGTCCAGGTTGGGAGCGGACATAGGCATCCGGTGCATCCAGTGCGGCCGCAGGGTGCTACTGGAGCGGCGCGCGCTGGAGAAGCGGGTCAAGAGCGTCGAGAGGACCGCCGAGGACGTAGGCTAGGCGCGACGATAACTCTCCCATTCCTGCGGAAGCAGACCTCTGCAAACCTCCGGTGTATCTCCTAGAAGAGGCTATCTTCTCCGTCATTCCCGTGAAGCTTACCCCGTACTCAGAATCACGGTTGCAATCGTCGCTCCCGTGCAGACGGGAGCCCACCTCCCCGCTCCTGGATGCCCGTCGTCACGGGCATGACGAATGTAGGGGCGCTTCGCGAAGCGCCCCTACGCTGGACGCGCTACTGTCACGCCTCTTCAGCGCTCCGATGCCAGCGTTCCGCCCTTGGCCCAGTTCTCCCTCTCCACGTCAGTGAATATCACAATGGTCTCGTCGGCGGTAGTGCGGGCTATGTTGACCACCGCGTCGGTTATGGCCTTGGCCAGCTCCGCCTTCTGCTCCTTGGTCCTCCCGGCGTACAACTCGATTTTGACAATGGGCATAATTCACCTCCGGCTAAGTGTGATACGGATGAACTGACTCGGCCTGAGCAAGAGCGCTCACAGGCCTCGTCCAAGTTACATACTATAGCACACTTGCCTTGTAGCCCGGATTGGGGAAAGATATAATGCCAAACGTGAAGGTTTCAGAGATAGGCGAATTTGCACTGATTCGGGTCCTCCACGAGATGGTGTGCGCCGAGGGTCTGCCCTCTCCCATGACGCTGGGCATCGGGGACGATGCCGCCGCCTGGCGCAATCGGGACTCCACGGAGCTGACCACCACCGATACGATGGTGGAGGGCGTCCACTTCCTCCACGACAACGTATCATGGCGAGACCTGGGTTGGAAGGCCCTGGCCGTCAACCTGAGCGACATCGCCGCCATGGGCGGGCTGCCCCTGCACGCTCTGGTTACCCTGGGACTCAAGCCCCAGACTGAGGTGGACGACGTGAAGGCCATGTATGAGGGGATGCTCTCCGCCTGCCGCGAGTTCGGCTGCGTTATAGCGGGCGGGGACATGGTGCGCTCGCCCGTCACCTTTGTCACAATCGCGGTAGTGGGCACTGCCACGGAGCGACTCCTGACCCGCAGCGCAGCTCAGCCGGGTGACCTGGTCGCCGTCACGGGGCCACTGGGCTGCTCCGCCGGCGGCCTGAAGGCGCACCTGGATGGCTTGAACCTTGACGAGGATCTGAAGGAGCACTTGAACGATGCCCATGCTCATCCCATCCCCAGACTTCGTGAGGGTCAAGCGCTGGTCAGGGAAGGGGTGCTGGCGGCTATGGACGTCAGCGACGGCCTCATAGACGACCTGACCAAGCTGGCCGTCAGCAGCGGTGTAGGTGCAGTGGTCTGCGCCTCACAGGCGCCCGTAGACACCCACCTCAAGAGGGCCTTCCCCGACGACTACTTGCAGCTGGCCCTAAACGGCGGCGAGGATTACGAGCTTCTGTTCACGGGCAGCGAGGAGGTGGTCACGGGGGCGCTGGCTGCGCTGGGCCCGTCCGCTTCAATCATAGGACGTCTGGTAGCCGAGCACCCCGGTCGTGTCCGGGTGTTGAACGATGACGGAACAGATATAGACATTGCCCGGCGCGGCTGGGACCACTTCACTTAAATGACTCCGCTGGTTTTGAGAAGCCACAGCGCAAGGGAGACCGCCCGCATTGGCAGCACACTGGGGCAGTACGCCGAAGCCGGCGACGTCTTCCTTCTATCCGGTGAGCTTGGCGCGGGCAAGACGTGCCTGACCCAGGGGATAGCGAAGGGTCTGGGCGTCGATGGATACGTCCGAAGCCCCACCTTTGTCCTGGTCTCCGTTCATCAGGGAAGGCTGCCGCTGTACCACATCGACATCTATCGCTTGGATGAAGTTGCCGAGGTTGTGGACCTGGGGTTGGAGGAGTATCTGGCAGGGGACGGCGTATCCGTGATAGAGTGGGCCAGCAAGGTGCTGGAGGTGTTCCCACAGCCCTATATGCTGGTAACCCTCACCTACGAGGGCGAAAACGAGCGCCTCATCCAACTGGAGGCTATGGGAGAGCGATACGAGAGCCTCCTATCGCAGGTGGAGAAGCGGCTGAGCAGAACGGCGGCATACCGGAGAGGGAGCTAGGAATTCTATGGAGCTATCCATCGACACGTCCACGAGGTACGCCGGCGTCGGTCTCTCTGAGGAAGGGAGGCTGCTGGCGGAGTACTCTTGGGTGTCGCGCCAGAACCACTCAGTGGAGCTTCTCCCAGCCATTGACCATCTACTCAAGACCAACGGGGCGACGCCCAAAGACCTGACCTGTGTCTTCGTGGCCATCGGCCCGGGCGGGTTCAGCGCCCTGAGAGTTGGGCTGAGCACGGCCAAGGGACTTGTCGTGTCCCTGGGCATTCCACTGGTTGCCCTGAATACCCTGGAGATAGAGGCCGACCCCTTTCGCAGCCTGGGGCTGCCGGTCTGTGCCGTGCTGGACGCGGGCCGGAACGAGGTTGCGGCAGCTGTTTACGCCGAGGAAGACGGGGTTTGGAAGACGGTGCGCGACGCCTGGATAGCAGCGCCTGAAGAACTATGCTCCAGTATCGAGGGAGCCGTCCTCTTCTGCGGAGAGGGATCGTCGCTTCTGGAGCCGGCGCTGAAGGAGTGTTCTGGTGACGGGGTTGTGCTGGCGGAGCATACACCTCCCACACGGAGGCCGGGCACCCTCGCCCGGATGGGCTACGAGAAGTTGCTGAAGGGGGAGCAGGCCGACGTATCGACCCTGGAGCCGTTTTATCTGAGGAAGCCGTCCATAACTGCGCCGCGTCGTCCGTCGTAGGAGGCTTTTGAACGAATCTTGGTTTGGGTACGCCCCCTCTCTGACTCTCCCCCTGAAGGGGCGAGAAAACCCCTTCCCTCGCTTGCGGGGGAAGGTTGGAGCCTGCCCCGTACTTGATACGGGGATGGGGGCAATAGAGATTTGAAGCGATTAGATTACAGGAGGCACCCTTGAGTACAGAGCAGACCCTGGTCCTGGTCAAGCCCGATGCAGTGCAGCGCGCCCTTGCAGGCAGCGTCATCTCCCGCCTGGAGGGCCGCGGACTCAGAATAGTGGCTATGAAGATGCTCCGAATGTCTCGTGAGATGGCGTCCAACCACTACTCGGCCCACGTGGGCAAGGGGTTCTTCGAGGGCCTGGTGGACTTCATCACCGCCAGCCCCATCATAGCTATGGTGCTGGAAGGACCGAACTCAGTGGAGATGGTGCGGAATACGATGGGGGCGACCAACCCTCTTCAGGCCCAACCCGGAACGATCAGGGGAGACCTGGCAGTGGACATTGGCCAAAACCTAGTCCACGGCTCCGATTCCCCTGAATCGGCTGCTAAAGAGATTGCCCTCTTCTTCTCCCCCGATGAGATCCTGAGCTATGAAAGGGACGTGGACCGGTGGGTTACTGGACCCTGAAGAGGACCGGGGCGTGGGACCAGAGCGACTCTATCTGGTAGAACTCCCGCTCCTCCGGCCCAAACACATGCACCACCAGGTCGCCGTAGTCGAGCAGGACCCACCCGCCGTCCGCGGTGCCCTCTATATGGTGCAGGTACATTCCCGCCTCCTCCATAGTCTGTTCGATGTCGTCCAGCAGCGCACGTATCTGACGACGAGTCTCGCCGGTGAGAATGACGAAGTAGTCGGTGAAGGAGAAGGGACCGCGCATATCCAGCATAACGATGTCCGCGGCCAGCTTCTCCGAGGCCATGTCCACCACTCGGCGAGCTCCCTCTGCGGCTCTTATCCCTGTTTGTTCCGTCATGTGCCAAAGTGTAATGCCTTGCGATACCTGGGTCAACGCCGTGAAGCCCGATAGTGCAGCTGCAAGCCCATAAAACCAAGGCGTTTTTGTGCTGCCAGCAGTGAGCGTGTCGAAGAAACTATGCGGGGGCGGTTCGTGAACCGCCCCCGCATCAACTGCGCTCCGCTGTCATGCCAGTGACGACGGGTATCGATGAGGAGAGGAGTATCCGGGAGCCGTCAGGGCGCTGAGCGGTAGACCACCGGAAGCTCCGCGACGTCGGTGACGCTGGAATCGGTGTGATGGGATATGTGAAGGCGGCCGGTCCCGCAGTCCCCGAACTCGTCGCACGAGATATTCCCTATAATGCCGCTGAAGCCGGCGATGTTGGTCAACGCTTCCCGCAGCTTGGCCCGGTCTATGAGCAGGGTATCGCCGTAGTCAACAGCGACCTCCTCAATGGCCCGAAGAAGGATGGTTGTCGCGTCGTAGGCATGGGCCAGGTATGCGGACGTGGGCGCTTCGCCGTACCGCTCCTGGTATTCGGCGATAAGCTCTTCGCCGGTCTTGCCGGTCGCCTCGTTGACGTTGGCGCCAAAGTCCAACCCAGGGCCGGGGAAGTACATGCCCTCCGACTCCGGGATGGCAAGGAAGTCCGAGACCAGCAGCGCCGCGCCGCCGATCAGCGTAACGTCCTCAAGCCCCTCGACCTCGCCTATCTGCCGGATTATGTGTGCGCCTTCATCCTCAAAGAGCGGGAAGAATAGGCCGTCCGGGGTGTCGGTCGCAAGCTCTGTCAGCACGGCCGCCATATCCGTGTTGCCCCTTTTGACGGAGGTTATGACCACCGAACCACCGAGGTCCTCAAAGGCGTTGGCAAACGCGTCGGTGAGGCCGGTCGTGTAAGGGTCGCCATCGTGGATAGCGGCCACGTTGCGGAGCCCAAGCTCATTGTAGGCGAACTTGGCGACTGCCCCGCCTTCGTGGAGATCGTTGCTGGCGGTCCTGAAGTAGCCGGGATGGTAGTTGGAGCCGGCGTTCCCCTGGAGGTCTGAGGTCAGCGAGGGAGCCGTGTTGGAGGGCGAGACCATAACAAGGCCGGCCTCGCTGAGAACTGGCGAGGCTGCCGTGGCGGCGACGGAGCAGGAGGTGCCAATGGCCCCGACCACTCGCGGGTCTCCGATAATTGAGTCAGCTGCTGCGATGCCCCCTTCCTCTGTGCATTGGGAATCGATCCCCGCTCCCATTGAGACAGCGTAGCCATTTATGGGGCCATAGTCTGCCACTGCCATCTCCACTCCTCGCTGGCTTGGTACGCCCAAGTCGGCAAGCCCCGTGAGCACCACCATGGAGCGTATATGGATGGCGTCGCCGGAAGCGACCTTTACGATCCCCAGGGAACCGACCTCGAATTTCTTGTAGTCCAGCTTAGTCATCTTCCTATCATTGTCTTTAGGCATTTCAAGACCGGAGGGGCCGGCTGGACCCTGCGGACCTGCAGGACCTGACGCGCCCGGGGCGCTTGCTGGACCGGATGCGCCGGGGGGACCAGCAGGGCCGGCCGGACCTTGAGCGCCGGCGGGGCCCGCAGGGCCGGATGCGCCCGGAGGTCCAGCCGGGCCGGTACAAGCAACAAGGGCAGCTACAATTAGTAGCGATAAGGTCAATATGAGTAGGCGGACCCGGTCTCTAATCAGCTTTTTCATTGTCTGCCTCCTCGACAGCGCCGGCGCACTATGGCCACAGCATTTTCCCCGATTCCGCACCGCGGGACTGGACTGGCGCAGCGCCTGATGTGAGTTTGAAGTATGCGGCAATTGTACACAACCGACTAAACAGCAGCAAGAAAACGGACTGGTCTAACAAGGCCTTACGAGGCCGGCGCAGCAGAGTTGCAACGTGGGTGGGGATTCTATCTCGAAACCGGGTCGGGTATACTTCGGTGTGCTACAATCGCATGCCACAGCGATTCCAAGGAGGTATGTATGACGCTCAGCACCTATCTCAACTTCAACGGCAACTGCCGCGAGGCGTTCGAGTTCTACCGGTCGGTCTTTGGGGGAGAGTTCTCCTTCCTGGTTACGTTCAGGGAAGGCCCACCTGACATGGGCCTTCCGGAAGAGGAGATGGACAACGTCATGCACATGTCGCTACCCATCGGGTCCAGCGTGCTCATGGGCAGCGACACCTCGTCCGCGTTCGGCCCTCCGACGGTGATGGGCAACAACTTCTCCATCTCCTATTTGACCGAAACCAAAGAGGAAACGGACGACCTGTTTGCCAAGGTCTCCGAAGGGGGCACGGTTACCATGCCGCCCGCGGACATATTCTGGGGGTCGTACTTCGGCTCCTGCACGGACAAGTTCGGCATCAACTGGCAGTTCGACTACGAGCAGCAGGGAGGATAGCTGGGGGAGGGAGAGGTCTCGCACACTGACCGAGAGACGCCCAAAGTCCCATCTGGACTGGCATGATAGCGTAGCGCCTATCATCCACAGCCGAAAGCCAGGTGGACGTCGGAGGAGATCAGGCGCTCCTTGCAGAGGTTACGTCCCGACGCAGAAAGAGCCGGAGAGCCGCGCCGCCCAGCGCAGTTGTGTACGCCAGGATGACCAGGAAGGCCCGGAGATTGCTCTGCACCTTGTCCAGGGGAAAGAAGGCAGCGTCCTCCCCGGCTGCCCGGACTCCCTCCTCCACCAGCCAGCCGGAGACGGCGGGTCCCAGCATGAAGTCCAGCAAGCTCTGAAACCAGCTATCCCCCTCGAAGCGATAGCCCAGGAAGCTGATAATAATGGCCTCGGAGAAGATGTAGCCAATGGCAAGGGAGATGCCAAGGCCAGTCGATCTCGTCAAGACCGTCAGGAAAAATGCCAAGGCGATGTACGGGACAATGCCGTAGACCACCTTGCCGAACATCACCACGACGGTGGACCACCCGCCCGGGTCCGCAAGCTCCCTTCCTTCCGGGGCCAGCGCGGTGGCTATCAGGCTGCTGACCGCGACCGGGATGGAGACGACAAGGAACGCGGCGGCGCTCACCAGCACGAGCAAAATGGCCTTGGACGCCAGTACCTGCCACCGGCCTACCCCCCTGGCCAGCACGTGCCTGAGGGTGCCCAGGCCATACTCCGACCCCAGCAGAGAAGAGGCAAGGAAAGCCATAAAGAAAAAGGCTGTGAAGTGGGTGACAACCAGCCCGTTGGCAAGGCTGACCGGGAATACGAAGACCTGGCTGTGCCACTCGCGGGCGCAGACCTGGTCGGCAAACCGCTCCTCGCAAACCTCAAACTCGCGCATCCGGGCAACGCCTTCCATACCCTCCTGCCTGTACTCCTCCGGGAGGGTAGCCAGCCTGTCGGCAACCGTACCGTCGTCAAGCTCGGCGCACGAGAAAGAGAGGGAATCGTTCTCGCCGGCCCGGAAGTAGAGGCTTGGAGCATCGTAGTAGTTGATGTTGCGGTAGGCAAAGAATTCGGCCCACAGCCATATCTGTGGGATGAGGAGAAGCGGGACGAGCAGTATCCAGGGCATCCAGCGGCGTCGGAGCTTGAACCACTCCCACCTGGTCAGGCGCAGCGCTTGGCCCATCACCTGGCCTCTCCCAGATCGTCACCCGTAACTTCAAGAAAGTACTGTTCCAGGGACATCCGTGGGGCCGTCATCTCCGTTACGTAGATCTCGGACTCACTGAGAGCTGCGCTCAACTCAGACGACCTATCGCTTGGAGCAGTTACAAGTATCGAGTTGTCGTCCGACGTCACATGCTCCACCCACTCCAGCGAGGAGAGGACTTGGACGGCCCTGGCGTTGTCCGTAGTCCGCATACGGATCCGCTCGCGGCCTCGGGAGAGTAGATCAGCGACCTCTCCTTGGGCAATCAGCTTGCCGTTGGAGAGGATAGCGAGGCTGTCGCACACCTGCTCGACCTCGTGCAGGACATGGCTGGACAGAAGGACTGCGCGCCCGCTGCCGCCCAAATGTCGTATCAGATCCCGCACCTCGGCCATGCCTGCCGGGTCCAGACCATTGGTGGGCTCGTCCAGCAACAGCATGTCCGGATCCCCCAGAAGGGTGTAGGCGATTCCCAGACGCTGCTTCATTCCCAGGGAGTATGTGCTAACCTTGCTATTGGCGCGGTCGGAGAGGTCGACCATCTCCAGGAGATGGTCGACCTCTCCGGGTGTTTCCCGGCCCGTGATGCCCTGGAAGTAGCGGAGGTTATCGCGACCGCTGAGGTACGGGTAGAAGTTCGGCTCCTCCACAATCGCTCCAATGCGCCTGAGAGAATCGGGGTGGACTCCCTCCACGGCGTTTCCAAAGAGCCGGATGCTCCCCGCAGTCGGACGTATGAGGCCCAGGAGCATCCCCATACTGGTGGTCTTCCCGGAGCCGTTGGGCCCCAGCAGGCCGAACACACCGGCATCAGGAACCTGCAGGGACAGGTTGTCCACGGCCGTAATGGAGCCGTAGCGTTTGGTCAGGCCCTCCGTCTCGATAGCCCAGGCCATTCAGCTCACACCGCCTAGCTCGCGGCGAGCAGGCCTTCCATCTTCTCAACAAAGCGGGCCACCTGGCCCAGGACGTCTTCGACGGTGGCGCGGTCAAGCCAGCCCTCGTAAAAGTTGGTGTGCAGTTGGCCGGCCAAGCCAAACTGATACCTTAGCTCACGGTCGTTAGTCTCAGCCACTAAGCGACTCACCACACTGAAAAGCTCCCTGTGGCCGCCGTGATCCCAACCGCGTACGGCCGCCACAGCCTTGACCATCTCGGCCGCCGCGCCCCAGCCCTTCTCGGAGGCCTGGCACAGGTCACCCTTGGCGAGCTCTTCTGACGCCTGAGACAGGTACGTCCTGCTGCGGTCTGTATACGACGTCTGATTCATCTCTCTCCATCTAGCTTACAGGGAGCAGGCTCTCCATCTTCTCAACAAAGCGGGTCACATGGCTGAGAGTGGCTTCGACTGCGGCCCGGCTAAGCCAGCCCTCGTAGAAGTTGGTGTGCAATTGGCCAGCCATTAGAAATTGGCTCCTGATGTCCTCATCCCTAGACTCGGTAACCAAACGGTCAACCACACTGAAAAGCTCCCTGTGGCCGCCGTGATCCCAACCGCGTACGGCCGCCACAGCCTTGACCATCTCGGCCGCCGCTCCCCATCCCTTCTCGGAGGCTTGGCACAGATCGCCTTTCGCAAGCTCTTCGGACGCCTGGGACAGGTATGTCATGCTACGAGACGTGTACGACGTCTGACTCATTCCTGACCTCCTGGGGGCATCTTACTCCTTCATCATGCTGGAAGGCGCAGCCCTTGCTACGCGTTGTCCCGGAGTATCCGCCCCACTTCTTCCATTTCCTCCGGCGTGAGATGCCAGTCGGCTGCCTTGGCGTTCGCGGTCACCTGCTCCGGTCTCGTGGCCCCGGCGATCACGGAGCTGACGATGGACTTGCCCAGCAACCAGGCGATTGCCAGTTCCACTATGGGATGGCCCCGCTCTTCGGCGAAGCTCTCCAAGCGAGACAGAAAGGCGAAGTTCCTCTCGGTCAGTGTGCGCTGTTGTGCCCTCTCGTTGCCGGCGAACCGGGTGCCCTCCGGCACTGGCTGGCCCTGTTGGTACTTCCCCGTGAGGAATCCGCCGGCCAGGGGGAAGTAGGGGATGACACCGACGTTGTACGCCTCGCAGAAGGGCACCAGCTCCCGCTCGACATCGCGGTTCAGCATACTGTACTCGGGTTGGACGCTGACGAAGGCGTTGAGGTTCAGCGCTTTCGACGTCCAGTACGCCTCGCACACCTGCCAGGCAGCGAAGTTGGAGCAGCCGATGTATCGCACCTTGCCCTGATGCACCAGGTCGTCCAGCGCGCGCAGCGTCTCCTCGATGGGCGTGCTGGGATCGGTGAAGTGTATCTGGTACAGGTCTACGTAGTCGGTCTGGAGACGGCGAAGGCTGGCCTCCACCTGCTCCATGATGTGATAGCGAGAGTTGCCTCTGTCGTTGGGCCCGTCGCCCATAGCGCCGGACACCTTGGTGGCTATGAGCGCCTGGCTGCGAATCCCCTTGACGGTCTCCCCAATGTGCTGCTCCGACACACTCCTGCCGTAGATGTTGGCGGTATCGATGAAGTTGATTCCCTCGTCGATGCACTGTCGGAGGACGGCGGCCGACCTCTCGGCGTCGATTCTGCCCCCGAAGTTGTTGGTCCCAAGGCCAACGGTCGATACCTTAAGCCCAGACGAACCAAGCTGGCGGTACTCCATGTTAGCGCTCCTTCCTGACTAGTCGGTTGTGGTTTCACGCATTATATGGGATTTGGACTGCTTGATGCGACTGAGGGGGGATGTCTCAACAGAGTGTTGGAAGAGGCTCGCTTGAGCTAAGCGGTCTCGCGACACGGCTCCGTCCCGGAACCACGGGGTGTGCTAAAATACACATACCAACACATTGATATGCAACACATCGGGAGTTAGAGATGGCTGGCAAGACAAAGCGACCTGAGTTTGCTGAGACCCCCTCCGAGAGATTCGAGAGGGTTGCAAAGAAAGCATTGGAACGCGGACGCAGGTCTAGGGAGAGACAGGAACAAAGAGATCGAGAGGCGTCTACGAGGGCCCCTCAAGCGTCTCCCTGACAACGCGCCTGAATTCGCTCAAATCCAAGAAGTAGTTCGGATAGGCTCTTCTTAGACTGGCAAGCGAGTTAGTAGACACCATAACAACCTGTATTAGCGGGTTCCCTTTGATTTTGAGTTCTCTTTCCAAATAGTGGGCATTTGCCGACTGTTTTCGCCAGTGTTCTTCATATAGTTAGGCCCGGAGCAAAAACTCCGCGTCTTTCTATTTCCAGAGGTCAGGATTGTAGATGTCCGACGGCTCTACTTCATAGAAGATTGAGTATTGGGAAATCGGCACGTCCTCCCCACTCACCTTCCCCCATAGCAAGATGGTGTAGACGCCCGGCCCGTACTTGGAAAGCAGGTCGCCGATGTCGGCGGTAACGGAGAAATCCGTGCCCGCCGCCGTCCACTCCGACGCTGTTAGCCAGGGGACAGTGATTATCTGCAACGCTTGGGCTTGGCTGTCCGCATACGCTCGCTCCCAGAATTCGCGCGCCTCATCAGCGGAGCGAGGAGGCGCAGCGCCGGGTGACACGTCATACGGGTCCGCGCAGGGAGTGTGCGTGGACGAATACTGATCCGAGGTCCAATAGTAGGACCTTAGCCCCGCTATCTGAAGGCCGTAGTCGTAGCAATATGTTCGTGAGATCTGTCCCCGAGTAAGCGTATGCGGTGGCGGGTCATAGAATATTTGCAGCCCTAGATCATCCTTATTGGAGAAGTTGAGACCGTTGATTGCACGTCCCGATAAGGTAAGAATGCCGTCAGTAATTCCCGGCAGCGCATCAAACTCAACGTACTCACCTTCAAAGTGCTGTAAGCCCACAAGATTGTAGGTGTCCCAAGCCAACCCGATGTTCACCTTCTTGTGCCACTTGTCCAGGATGCTGCGGCGGTGGCCCGGACTGTCCATCAAGCTCTCCATCATCTCCCGAATCGTAGACTCTATGCTGCCCAGAGCGCGATAGCCATCCGAGGCCTTGATGCAATATTTCGAGCCATACCAGTTCTCACTGTTGCTCTGGTAACCTCCCGCCAGGGAATAGCGCATGTAGGGTTTCAGCCCGTCCACTCCCCAATGACTGCTGAAGCAGTTGGCGAGGGAACTTTCGGCATGCAGCTGTGCCGCTATGTTGTTGCCCAAAGTTACTGGACCTACGCCTGCGTTGACCCTTTCCTTGTTGATAAGTTCCAGCATATAGACCTTGTATCGATGGTATCGCTGGTCAGGTGGTGCAATCGGTGTTGGGGATGGGGTAGGTGTGGGGATAAGGGTAGCCGCTGGGCCCGGTGTCAGAGTGGGTTCTGGCCCAAAGGATAAGAGATTCTGCCGTCCTTCTCCCGTTCCCACAGGGCTATCCTCATGGTACAAAAGGAACAGGAAGAATCCGACAAACCCAGTTATGACGATAAAGATAAGGAAAATGAGTGCCCAGTTTCCTCCCCCCTTTTCGCTGGAGGCCTCATAGCGGCTTGGTGTAGTTGGCGGGATATATGGGGGCCGACCCGCTCCCTGGGTCTGCTCCCGGGGCGTCTCTCTTCCGGGGAACCGATCTGCTAAGGGAGCTATTTCCCTCTCAAACCACCGGCTTTGGGCAGCCCGCCGTTCAGCTTCTCTGATTCTCCTCTCCGCTGGAGATTCCTGGCTGCCAGGCCCTTCTCCACGATTTCGCTCTCTAGCTTGATTTCCTTGGGAAGAAGACGGCAATCTCAAAGTTGGGTCATAGCCCATTCCCATGCAATCGGCACACCTCGGCCACTGGCCACCCGGAGAATCGACCCGTATCTCCTGTGCATTGACCCGCCCGTGGCCGTCGCACACGCGGCAGACGCGGCCGTCCACAAAGGTAACCCCGCTTCCGTTGCGACGAGCGTCCATCAAATGCTCACCGCACAGTGGAGTCGGGGTGTATTCAGAGCCGCTATATCCTACTGCTTTGCGACCGCAGTCCCGAGACGTGCAGTTAATCTGTGCGGGGTTGTGGCCATGCAGTTGCCAATTGGTGCGTGTGAAGTTGGTCTCGCACCGACTGCACCATCGCAGAAACGCGCTCATGCCTTCATGCCTCCACCAATGAAAAGTAGCACA
The DNA here is from genome assembly GCA_965261605.1 of Dehalococcoidia bacterium. GTDB lineage: Bacteria > Chloroflexota > Dehalococcoidia > Lucifugimonadales > UBA2985 > DAOUJW01. Next base: position 1,066,168 of record OZ253466.1, read on the forward strand.
GCAGGAACACTTGGAATGGGGTTGATAGCGGGGGTTGGATTTGAACCAATGAACTTCGGGTTATAAGCCCAACGAACTGCCACTGCTCCACCCCGAGCCCAAGCAATTGTCTTAGCTTTCGACGAATACAATAGTATATTATTCCCTGAGTTATGTCATATGACTGAGCCACTCATCTCCCCAATACGTCCGGACCATATCCCCGACGCCGCACGCGTGATGGCCTACGCCTTCGCGAATGCTCCCCGATATACGTTTCTACTGCCGGACGACACACGGCGGCACGCGAAACTGCCCTGGTATTGGGAGGCAACCATCCGCGCCTCCATCCACTCCGACGGAGTAGTCCATGTCACCCACGACGCGCCGGGCAGCCCCGTGCTGGGTGTCACTATCTGGGGTTCACCGGAACGGCGCAAACACAGTGTCCTGACTCTGCTACGGTCCGGCCTGTGGGCGATGCCCGCCCGGCTCGGCGTCCCGGCCTGGCGCCGCCGCAGAGCTCTTGGCCCCCTGCTCGACTCGCTCGGGCCACCCAACCCGTGCTGGCACTTGAACAGCATAGGCATCGACCCCTCGACGCAGCGCTCGGGTTTGGGAAGCGCCCTTATCAACCACATGCTCCCGCGCATCGATGACTACGCCTTGCCCGCGTTCCTGGATACGTCCCAGCCGGCCAACCTAGGCTACTATGAGCGGTTCGGTTTCCGGGTCACGGCGGAGTCGGCGTTGCCGAACGGCACACCGCTATGGGGCATGACAAGGCAGCCTGGATTGCATGGATGAAAGAGACTGCCTGCCAGTAATGGGAAGCGTGAAGCGCCCCCTTTGAAAGGGGGCGCTTCATTCATTCTTGGTAGCGGGGGTTGGATTTGAACCAACGACCTTCGGGTTATGAGCCCGACGAGCTGCCACTGCTCCACCCCGCGCCGAAGTGTGCAACAACTGAAACAGAGATTTACGTGCCTGAATGCGGGTTAAGTCCTCGGCCGATTAGTACCGCTAGGCTCAATCCCTTGCGGGACTTACACCTGCGGCCTATCAAACAGATAGTCTTTCTGTGGCCTTACTCCTCCCGAGGGAGGATGGGAGATCTAGTCTTGGGCAGGGCTTCGCGCTTATATGCTTTCAGCGCTTATCCACACCAGACGTGGCTACCCGGCGGTGCTCCTGGCGGAACAACCGGCACACCAGAGGTCTGTCCCTCCCGGTCCTCTCGTACTGGGGAGAGCCTCCCTCAAATCTCCTGCGCCCGCGACGGATAGAGACCGAACTGTCTCACGACGTTCTGAACCCAGCTCGCGTGCCGCTTTAACCGGCGAACAGCCGGACCCTTGGGACCGCCTTCAGCCCCAGGATGCGACGAGCCGACATCGAGGTGCCAAACCTCGCCGTCGATATGAACTCTTGGGCGAGATTAGTCTGTTATCCCCGGGGTAGCTTTTATCCGATAAGCCACGGCCCTTCCACACGGAACCGTAGGATCACTTTGCCCGACTTTCGTCCCTGCTTGACTTGTAGGTCTCGCAGTCAAGCCCCCTTATGCCAATACACTCTACAGGTGATTTCCATCCACCTTGAGGGGACCTTTGGGCGCCTCCGTTACACTTTGGGAGGCGACCGCCCCAGTCAAACTGCCCACCTGGCACGGTCCCCTGGCCTATCCAGGGTTAGGGCCAAAGACAGAGAAGAGTGGTATTTCAACGTTGGCTCCATCCCGACTGGCGTCGGAACTTCAAAGCCTCCCACCTATGCTACACATCCCTGACCCCGGTCCAATGCCAAGATGCAGTAAAGCTCCACGGGGTCTTTTTGTCCTGTCGCGGGTTACCCGCATCTTCACGGGCCTTGCAATTTCGCCGAGTCCCTCGTTGAGACAGCGACCAAGTCGTTACGCCTTTCCTGCGGGTCGGAATTTACCCGACAAGGGATTTCGGTACCTTAGGCATTCTGTTACCGCCCCGGTTTTCCATTGGGGCGGGCCGGTCATTTCTGCCGGCCTCTGCACGTCGCCATGCAGATCGGACCATCTCTTCCCGCCTTATCCAAGGGCGGGTCTGGCGTATGGTCTCTGAGGATTCCGAAGTTCTCCCGGCCTGGGAGGTCACCTCGGCCTTTCCTGCTGATTGTCCGCACCGGACGCATTGTCAGTCCAAGCTAGTTGGACTAGCGCCGGATACTCGGAGTTCCCAGCATATAGCCAGATTTTAAAACGGCCTTGGCAACTGAGGTGGATGCTGGGGGCCTTCCCCCAGTCCCCCACCCTCGCGCTGCTCCGGTTGACCGTTATAGTTACGGCCGCCGTTCACCGGGGCTTCAGTTCTGAGCTTCCCCCGGCCTAAGCCGGCTTCACCCATCCCCTTAACCTTCCGGCACTGGGCAGGCGTCAGCCCCTATACATAGGGTTTCCCCTTGGCAGAGACCTGTGTTTTTGTTAAACAGTCGCTTGGCCCATTTAGCTGCGGCCCCGAAGGGCTCCAGGAGCAAGTCCTTTCACCCCCAGGGCACCCCTTCTTCCTAAGTTACGGGGTTAGATTGCCGAGTTCCTTAACGAGGGTTCTCTCGAACACCTTGGGGCTTTCACCCCTGTCTACCAGTGTCGGTTTGCGGTACGGACGCCCGCATCCCATAACAACGAGGCTTTTCTTGGCGGCATAGGTTCAACGGAGTTCCCCGAGGAAACCTCGGAGTTCCCTCCTCTCTCAGCTCGTAACGCCGGAACGGATTTTCCTGTCCCGGCATGGCCTACGGAGGAGGACACACCATGTCCAATGGGCATGCTCCGCCTACCTTTCCGCGTCCCCCCTTTGCTTTAAAGCGAGATGAAGGCGGTACGGGAATATTGACCCGTTGTCCATCGCTTGCGCCTTTCGGCCTCAGCTTAGGCCCGACTAACCCTACGCCGAACAACGTTGCGTAGGAAACCTCAGACTTTCGGTGCCAAGGATTCTCACCTTGGTTTGCGCTACTCATGCCGGCATTCTCACTTCCCCGCGCTCCAGCAAACCTCACGATTTACCTTCAACGCCCGGGGAACGCTCCCCTACCCCTCAACAGACTTGCGCCTGTCAAAGCCACGGCTTCGGCGGCGGACTTTAGCCCCGTTGGATTTTCGGCGCAGGATCCCTCGACCAGTGAGCTATTACGCACTCTTTAAAGGGTGGCTGCTTCTAAGCCAACCTCCTGGCTGTCTGGGCGATCCTACTTCCTTTACCACTTAGCCCGCACTTAGGGGCCTTAGCCGATGGTCTGGGCTGTTTCCCTTTCGACAATGAAGCTTATCCCCCACTGTCTCACTCCCGGGGTAAGATATGGTGGCATTGGTGGTTTGGTTGGGTTTGGTAAGCTCACGCCCCCTAGCCCATCCAGAGCCCTACCTCCACCATTCATCCCCAAGGCTGCACCTCAATGCATTTCGGGGAGAACCAGCTATCTCCAGGTTCGTTTGGCATTTCACCTCTACCCACAGCTCATCCCAGGTCTTTGCAACGACCACGAGTTCGGGCCTTCACCCCGATGTTATCGGGGCTTCACCCTGGCCATGGGTAGCTCACCTGGTTTCGGGTCTAATCCCAGCGACTCTTTCGCCCTATTAAGACTCGCTTTCGCTTCGGCTTCCTCCGTCAACGGAGTTAACCTTGCCGCTGAAATTAACTCGCCGGCTCATTCTTCAATAGGCACGCCGTCATCCCTCCTTGCGGAGAGACTCCGACCGTATGTAGGCCCACGGTTTCAGGTCTATTTCACTCCCCTCCCGGGGTTCTTTTCACCTTTCCCTCACGGTACTGGTACGCTATCGGTCGCCAAGGGTATTTAGCCTTGGAGGGTGGTCCCCCCAGGTTCCCACGGGATTTCTCGTGTCCCGTGGTACTCAAGAACGCATCGAGAGCCCCTTCCTTTTCGCCTAAAGGACTTTCACCTGCTATGGCGGCCCTTTCCAGAGCCTTCGGCTAAGGAAGAGGTTTTTGACTCCCTTGGAGAAACTGGAGCTTCTCCATGATGCGCCTTACAACCCCCCTGAAACATAGGACTCCAGTCCACTAAGCTCCAGAGGTTTGGGCTCTTCCCCGTTCGTTCGCCACTACTAGGGGAATCTCGGTTGATTTATTTTCCTCGAGGTACTGAGATGTTTCAGTTCTCTCGCTTACCCGCCCTACCCTAAGGGTTCAGATAGGGCTATCCCGGTTTTGCCGGAACGGGTTTCCCCATTCGGGAATCCCCGGCTACGCTTGCTAGACAGCTCACCGAGGCTTTTCGCAGTCTTGCCACGCCCTTCTTCGGCCCTTGGCGCCAAGGCATCCACCGTGGGCCCGTATTAACTTAACCCACATTCAGGCCCGTAAACCTCTATTCAGTTGTTAATGTACAAACAACGACGACTGAATGCTTCCAGCCGTCGGGGAATTAGCATCAGCTTAACTTGTCCGTATGTCCTCAGGTATTCAGCTTTTGTTACCTCTTTAATCAGGACGTAAGGGGAAGTATATATTCGCCCCACAGCATAGTCAAGGGGTTTTTCGACCTTCTTGGTGACATATTTTCGGCGAACTCTACCGTCCGGGCCTCCAGCTCACCAGCGCAGGGTAGAACGTGGGCGCGCCCCTCACCATGAACCGGCCGTCCACCTCCTCCAGCATATCGTCCAGGGCAGCCCTCAAGCGACGCTCTCCATCGCCGCCCGGCTCCACCAGCATCCGCTGCCGCGTCTGCTCCACCGCTCCCTCTCTGCTCTCGAAGCCCCGCGGCGCCTGGGGAGGCAGCATCTCCAGGTCGGGGTAGATGTCCATGTCCCACAAAAGCGGTATCAGCTCTCGCAGGGACGGCAGCTTGAGGCGCTCCTGCCCATGCACCATCGGCCAAAGCGGATTCGACTGGGTGTAGGGCGGGTTCTCGCCCAACACCACCAGCACCCTCTCCCGCGCGTGGGCCTCCAGCTTCCTTACGAAGGCCACAATGTCCCTCACTGTGTAGAGCACCTGGACGCATATCACAACGTCGGCCTGCGCGACCTCCGCCTCCTCCCACGTGGAGGCAACCAAGTCTATGTTGTCCCGCCGATGCCGCTGAGCCTCCTCCACCAAGACCGCTCCCATGCTAGCCGAGGGCTCCACTGCGACAACCGATCGGCAGTGCATTGACATGGGAAGAGCAACACGCCCTCCGCCGGCGCCGACGTCCAGCACGCTGTGCTCAGGCTCAACCTCTCTAAGGAGACGCAGCACTATGGGGTCCCGGGTGTCCAGCAACGGCCTGAAACGATCGGCAAAGGGCACCCACGAGTCAGACGGCGCGTCTTCTTGCTCCCGCACGCTCTCAGATTGGGCGTGCTCCTCCTCCACCATAAGCCGCCATCGCTCTCCGGCTGAATCGGCTGCGTTGCTCATTGGCAGATCATACTCCCTTCTGGGTTAGCAGACGAAGGTATTTCCGCACGCCTTGGGTCTAGCTTGGTGTGAGCCTGAGGTGCTTGGGAGGCTCGTCTGGCAGCTGCCAGACTATCTCCTCGTGGTTGTATTCACGGTGATAGGCGTTGGCTGCGGTGATGCCGATCTGGTAGCCGTGCTCGAAGGCGTCCCAGTTTCTGTCCTCAATGGCTTTGTTGATGGCGGTCAGGGGGCCCTTGATGAAGGCCTCCAGGTGAGCCGTGTACCTGGGTCGCGTCACCTCTCCTATTCTGAGCGCCTTCTCAAGCTCCGACGACTGGAGGGCTGCCAGCTTCCAGTTCCCGCCCTTGGCCGCGTAATAGAGGATCCAGTACCTGTCGCTCACCTCAGCCATTAGCCGGGCCAGGCCAGGCTGCATATTCCCCAGCTGGTCCAGGGTGATCTCCGTATGTGACGTGTGCGCCACCGGCTGCTGGTCTTGCGTCATACCGCCTGCTCCCCGAATCAATGTAGAAATGGCCTCCCAGTCATGCTATCACAATGAAGACCTATGACCAAAGTACCCCTCCCTTGGGGGTTGCGTCAAGGCATTGTACAACGGCCTGAATGCAGTACATTCAAGCACAGCGACGACGCGCTAACTTTACGATGTCGTCCGGGCGATCATATTGACAAAGTGCGTACTAAGTAATATGATAAAGACGGTCATTAAGAGAAACCGAAATCTCGGCAAACAAAGGCTGCAGGGGTGAGGCGACCTTGCGAAACAGGACACCAAACGCTAGCTGATAGGGACGGGACTATGACAAGCCTCCACAAAGTTCACGCTACAGGGCGAGCGAGCGAGGCAAGCTGTTACGTATGCCGAAGCCTCTTGGTGGGTGTCCGCAGGCGCTCCAGGGGAGCCTTCATGCCACTGCCCGTATGCTTCGCCATTCTGGCTGGCCTGTTCCTGACCATCGGCTTGGCGCTGACGGTATAACCCGGGACCGGCGCTATCCTCCAGGTCCCTGTATTACCAGCTTTCCGTAGAAATCCCGGTCTTCCATCACCCTGTGGGCCTCTGCCACGTCCTGAAGCGGAAAGACCCGTCCAACCACGCCGTGAAGCTCGCCTCTGTTGATCACGCTCATCATCTCGCCAAAGGAACGCCGCGTTCGCCCGCCGCTGCCCATCAGCGTGAGAGGCCTGCCCTGAAGTATCGACAGGTCCATGTCCGTCTGCGCCCCCGATGTGACGCCCGTTATAACCAGCCGACCGCCCGGCCTCATGCTGAAGAGGTTCTCCCTCCAAACCGCAGCTCCAACCATATCCAATACTATATCCACTCCCTGACCGTCGTTCAGGTCCCGCACCGCCTTGCTGAACTCAGGGATAGTGCGGTAGTTGATACCCGCATCGGCTCCCATCTCCTTCGCCTGGGCCACCTTCTCGTCCGTGCCGGCGGTTGTGATGACCTTGGCGCCGATGCGCTTGGCTATCTGGATACCCGCACTGCCCACGCCGCTCCCTCCGGCCTGTATGAGGATGGTCTCCCACGGCTGAAGCTGTCCACGCACCATAAGACAGTGCCAGGCCGTATGGAAAGCCAGGGGAATAGCAGCGGCCTCCTCAAAGGTCATGGAGTCGCGGAACTTGTACACGTTGACTGCCGGAACGCTGCACAGCTCGGCGTGTCCGCCGTCCACGTCCACGCCGATCCTTAGCTGGTTCTCGCAGACCTGGTCCTGTCCCTGGAGGCACTGCCGGCAGGCGTCGCACTTGATGCGATTGTCCACCAGCACCCTGTCGCCAATCTCGAAACCAGTGACGCCGGAGCCGACTTCGTATATCTCCCCGGCCATATCGCAGCCCAGAATCCTTGGCAGGGCCGACGCCCTTCCTCCGCCGGTGCGGACTCCCAGGTCCAGGTGGTTGAGGGCGCTGGCCCGCACCCTCACCACGACCTCGCCTGGACCCGCAGCAGGGTCGGGCCTGTCGCCGTAGATGAGCTTGTCGATGCCACCGTGTTCAGCTATGTATACCGCTTTCATCTAACCCCCTAGTAAGCAGAATAGACTTGGATTGCAACTTTAATCGCAGGTAGTTTACCAAGGTTGTCATAGACTGCGCCAGATACTACGTTAGACCTTGCCGCTCCGCGAGATGGCTCGTCAGTCAGTTGGCAATCGTCCCGAAAAGTGCGATAATGCGCTCATGAACGGGAGGGAGTTCATACGGAGAGCCAGCCGCTATGCCAGAAGAAACGGGTTGGAGTTTAGCCTGGACACCCGTCATGGCAAAGGAAGCCATCAGACCGTCCATCTTGGCGGCCGACATACTCGTGTGCAGTACGGCGAAATTGCCCCCAGAACTTTGGTCTCCATGTTTAGAGACCTGGGAATTGATAGAAGGGAGTTCTAGCATGAGATATGTTTATCCTTGCGAGATTATCGGAAATGAAGACGATGGTGAAGGGTTCGTGGTTCAGTTCCCGGATGTGTACGGCGCTACGACCGGCGGGTGGTCCTGGCAAGAAGCGCTGGAGAACGCAGAGGACGCACTTGTCGCCGCCCTGGGCTCTCACTACTACTTTAAGCAGGACCTCCCCCTTCCCAGCGCAGTTAAAGAGGGCCAGCAGCCCATCCCACTGCGGCCCGTCGCCGCAGCAAAGGTTGCCCTGAATACGGCCATGCGCAAGCGCGGCATGACCAAGGTCGCCCTTGCGGAGAAACTGGGCATCACGGAGTCGGCTGTGCGCAAGCTCTGCAACCCAGATCACCACTCGCACATGAGCACCATCGAACGCGCTCTCAAAGTCGTTGGGCTTTGCCTGGTGGTAGAGGCCGTGGAGAAGCCTGGAGCTAGCGGCGTTGCACTACCCGCGCATGTTTCCGCAAGCGCACCCTGAGAGAGCAGCCATTTTGAGCGCTGCTCCTTTACCCAACGACCCTTTTCGCCTATAATACGGCACGGAGTCCGAACCCAAGTCAGGCTTGGACTCCGGAACAGAAGACCGCACCAAGGAGGAGACGACATGGCAGAGAACCAGCCCAATCTGGAGATAACTTACTGCGTTGCTTGAGGGTACCTTCCCCAGGCCGCTTGGATAGCGGCCGAGTTCTTCAGTGAGTTTGGCAGTGCCTTGGCCGTAACCCTGACCCCGGTGGGCGAGGGCAGGCTTGAGGTGATACTGAACGGCGAGACCATCTTCGACCGCAGGGCAACCGGAGCCTACCCAACCCTGCCCGATGTACGTGAGATGAGGAAGGCCGTTCGGGAAAGGATGGCGGTGCCGGTAGGCTAGACGGATCGCAGGCTTTTTTGATGCCCAGGAGGGCGTGGCTTCTAATAGTCACGCCCTCTGTTCTTTTCACGGCCCTAACCCGTCGGGACCAAGCGCATCACATTCGGGAGGCAGGGGCGTTCTTTGCCGCCTGCTCACGTTCCAGCACCATCGACAGCGCCGACTCATGTGTGGAGGCCGGCACCGACGGCGGGGGCGGGTCGTGAGCCAGCAACCCTGCCAGAGTGAACATGCCGCCTACGCCTATACCCACCAGCATCGCCAGGATCTCGGTACTGACCCCGCTGTCCAGCCGGTCGATAAGCCACCAGCCAAACAGACCGGTCAGCACGGCGCCGCACATCAGGGCAACCATCACGTTGGGACGAATCTTTGCTACCATCTCACCTCCTGATTTGGAACCTATGTTTGCATATAGTGTCCCGTACCATTCCGATTTGGACAAGGGGCGAGTGTCACAGGCCGCAACACCAAAGCTGCCCTTCTCTTGGAAAGGCATTTGGAGTAAACTCTAAGCGTTTACTTTCGGAACCCGGAGATGCAATGGCCCATAACCTGATTCTTACGGGATTCTCAGGCACCGGCAAGTCGGAGGTGGGGCGACTTATCGCCCGCGCCGCTGGCCTTGACTTCATCGATACGGACGAAGAGATAGTCCGCGAGGCGGGCAAACCCATCGCCGATATCTTCGAACAGGACGGTGAGACCCACTTCCGTCGACTGGAGCGGCAGGCCTTAGCCCGCGCCTGCTCCGCCTCTTACAAGGTCATATCCACCGGCGGCGGCGCAATAGTAGACCCCGAGAACTACCGCGCGATGGCCGCCTCAGGCGTAGTAGTGTGTCTGGATGCAACGCCCGAGACAATCCACGGCAGGCTGGAGTCAGCCGCCTGCGACGGAGACACCGAAGCTGTCCGGCCACTGCTGGCCGGCCCTGAGCCATTGAAGCGGATCACAGAGATCAAGGCTCAGAGGCAAAGCTACTACGACCTGGCGCATTGCACTATCCACACAGACACCCTTACACCGGAGCAGGTGGCGGTAAAAGCCCTTGACGGCTTCAATAAGAACAACTCTACTTCTAAGGAGAGACCGTCTGCCGGGCAGTTCGACCCCTCCTTTGTCATCACCACCGAGTCGGCAACCTACCCAGTCTTTGTGGATTGGGGCATCCTCGACAACATCGGGGAGCGCCTGCGGGATCTGGGCTTCACCGGCCCGGTGTTCGTCATCACCGACTCCAACGTGGCCTCTCCCCACGGGGAGAGGGTCGAACGCGCCCTTCGCGACGCCGGCGTGGAGACTCACTGCTACACCGTCCCCGCCGGGGAAGCCAGCAAGAGCATATCCACCGCGGAGGCTGTCTATTCGTGGCTGGCGGATCATCGCTGTGAGCGCCGCAACCCCCTCATCGCCCTTGGCGGCGGCATGGTGGGAGACCTGACCGGCTTTGTGGCAGCCACCTTCCTCCGGGGAGTGCCTTTTATTCAAGTCCCCACTTCCCTGGCGGCAATGGTGGACGCATCCATCGGGGGGAAGACTGCCGTGAACCTGAGCGTGGGAAAGAACCTGGTGGGCGCATTCTACCAGCCCAGGGCGGTCATGGCGGACCTGGATACCCTGAAGACCCTCTCCTATAGAGAGATGGCCTCCGGCTGGGCCGAGGCAATCAAACACGGCCTCATCCTGGATGCCTCCCTTTTCCAACTATTCGAAGAGGAGGCGGACGCCCTCATGGAACTGGCTCCTGACATATCCGCTCAGGTGATACGCCGCAGCATGGCAATCAAGGCCAGGGTTGTGGAGGAGGACGAGAGAGAGACCCTGGGAAGGCGGATGCTCCTCAACTACGGTCACACCACAGGTCACGCCCTGGAGGCCGTCACCCACTACACGGAGCTTCTTCACGGAGAAGCGGTGGCCATTGGTATGAGGGCCGCCGCGGAGATCAGCCAACGGATGGGCCTGCTCTCGCCGGAAGCGGCGGAGAGGCAGAACCGGCTGCTGATGCGATTTGGACTGCCCACCTCCTCTCCGGGGACGGACCCCGAAGGCGTGCTGAGGGCAATTGAGCTGGACAAGAAGGCCTCGTCCAAGACCATCAACTGGATACTTATGGAGGAGATAGGCCGGGCCAGCATCCGCTCCGACGTGCCCCGGGAGTTGGTGCGGCAGACGGTAGAGGACATCTGCAAGTAAACGCATATGGCAAAAGACATTACAAACCGGCGTGAGGCCGGCACAACCACCGACGACGCGGTCTCCCCACTATCACCGTTCAGGCTGGGACGCACGGCCATCGTCTACCTGAGGGTGCTCAAGCCCCGGGAGACCGTATTGCTGTCCATCATCGGCCTGTGTACGGCCGTGGCCGCGGGCGGCGGCTCGCCGCCCCTGGACCGATTCGCCCTGGCGGCTATCGCCATAGTGGTGGGCAGCGGCGGCACCAACGGCCTCACCAACTTCCTGGACCGCAAGGTCGACGCCCGTATGCTGCGCACCCAGCGCAGGATGCTGCCATCGGGCCTCATACAGCCCCCGGAGAAGGCCTTAGCGTGGGCGGCGTTCTTGGTAGTCGTGGCCCTGACCATAGCCCTGTATCTTCATCCCTACGCCTTTATATCTGGAGTGACGGGCGTCACGGCAGGCCTGATCGCCCGGAAGACCTGGGCCACCCACTTCCTGGGCACCTTCTCATCCTGCGGCCCAGTGCTGGTTGGCTGGTTCGCCATAAACCCGGAGATAACCGCCACCCCAGTCCTTCTCTGCCTCATAATAGCCCTCTGGCTGCCGATTCACGTATGGAACCTTATGACCGCCTCCAGGGACGACTACCTTCAGGCGGGCGTAAACATATTCCCCATCACCAAAGGAGCGGGCCTGACCGCGCGGGTATCGGTGGCGCTGTCCCTGTTCCTGTACGCCGCCTCCGTTGCCCTCTACTTCCTGGGCGACTACGGGTTGGTCTACTTCGTAGCCGCCAACGTGGGCAGCATACTCATGGTCAGGGCCACCCTCAAGATGCTCAGCACCGGCGACAAGAGCGCTGCGTACCGCGCCTTCAAGCTCTCCGCCTACCCCTTCCTGGGCCTCATCTTCCTGGGACTCTGCATCGACATATGGGTGAGCAGGATTGTCTAGCCCCAGCCCGCACATGCAGTTCGACGCCAGGCTGACCGCCATTGGGCAGGAGACCCCGACGGTGAAGTCCTTTGTGCTGCACCTGGAGGGTGGGCAGATCGATTTTTCGCCCGGCCAGTACATCGACCTCTTTATAGACGCCCCCGGCTTCGACGAGGCCGCCGGGTATTCCATCACCTCAACTCCCCTGGAGAGGGACTCCTTAAGCATAGCGGTGAAGAAGCTGCCGGGCGCAAAGTCCGCCATCTACCTCCACGAAAAGGCCGAAGTGGGCGAGCGGTTCTTCCTGGTGGGACCCGGAGGCGACTTCTTCTACCGGGAGGAGATGGGCAGGTCCCTTGTCCTGATAGCCGGGGGAATAGGCATAACCCCTCTGATGAGCATGATAAGGTACGTCCACCACGCCAGTCTGGACGTTAACATTACCCTGCTGTACAGCGCCAAGAACCCCTCCGAGCTTGCCTTCTTCGATGAGCTTAAGGGCATATCGGCCCACAACTCCAACATCAAATGCCTGTTTACCATCACCCAGCACCAGGACGAGCCCTGGGAGGGCCGCGTCGGCAGGGTTGACTCCAATATGCTGCGGGAGAACATCATCGACAGGGATTCTCTCTTCTTCATCTGCGGCCCCAGCGAGCTGCCCCAGGACATCAAGGAGAGCCTGAGGGAGCTTGGCGTTGACGACTCCCGTGTCCACGCCGAGGAGTGGTAGGGACACCCTTCTTCACCCCTCAAGTCCTTTCACAGGCTCAGCGCTGGCAAAGCGATACCAAATATCATCGGCCGCGCAACACAGTTTAATCACTTAGTAGCAGGAGACTATCTGTACCCATGCAAAAAGAGCAGGTGTTTGACCACCAGTTGCAGGAGTATATAGAATACTTTTCAGAGTGTTGTTCAGAGTCCTGATCTTGCAATTTCAAAGGCGCGTTTGAGTTAATTGCCATAGCCCAGCAGGTACTTCGCTAGCCAAGAAGTGCCTGTTGAGTGATTTTTCTCAGTAGCTATCCCATCGACGGCAAGGAGTCATAGTATAGTGTCTAGCATGAAGGTGGCCTTGGACACGACCAACATCCTTGGCCGCGGCGCTGTGAAGGACACATACAATCTGCTGTCGGACGGGATCGTCCGGCTGGTGCGAGCAGGGAGAGGCGGTCATAGACTGGGCCGACCGGCAGTCCCGGGCAGCGCTGTTGGCTGGGATTTCGGACCTATAGTTTCTTCCGGTTCGATGCGGCGGTTTGTGGAGCGTGCCAGCTGCGGCTGCATCCCCAGGAAACGCTATTGCAGCAGGCCCACGCCTTACAGCAGAGTGAGGCCTTTACCGAATACCGTAGACGCCGTGTGGTCGTTGAGCATCGGTTGGCGCGGCAGGTCCAGCTCGGAACCCGCCAGTCCCGCTGCTTCGGACGCGCCAAGACAATGTTCCAGCTGTACCTGGCGGCCACGGTCGCTAATCTGACCCTGGTGGCCGCCAAAGCCGGCATGACCGGTGAAACCGGCTCCGGTCCCAGTTCCGGCAGCATCCTGGTCACTCGCATCGTTAACTCCGCCGCCATTACCGGCGCCGCGTGGCTCTGGCAAATTTGGACACTCACTTTGCTCGCGGCGGCCTTACTGCCACATTACCCCTTCGCAACAAGGGGTTTCCGTCCGAGTTTCTAGGCACGACGTCCGAGGCAGGCGAAGTAGAGGTGACCGCGGTACCAGTTTAAGGGAGTCGTGCCAGCCAGAACATCGCGAGTGGACGAGCGATGCTGGTTCCCTCCGTGCGCTCCTCAGCGGCTGCTGCCTTACCTGTTTTTGTCTGGGACATCTCTGCTCCTCTCTGTGGGTACTCTCTTCATCCAGGGAGCTTACCCCACCTCACCCTATTGGGTTTTTCCACCCTCAACTGTGCCCCATTATCGCTGACGGTCTACACATCGTGGGCTAACCGTCCTGCCCAAAGACTATGCTTCCTACCTTCATGAATCGCATCGCCTCGGCGACGGCGTTCGCAATGAGATCGCCGCCGCGAGCCGACGCCTCATCCAGGGTCATCGGAGCGCAGAAGATGGACGCCACCGCATCTATACCCTCCGCGTGAACGACCTCGAAATCTTTGCCCAGAGAACCTGAAATGGCTATCACCGGGATACCTCTTTCGTTTCGCTCGCCTTGCGACCCCGATTGGTGCCTTGTTGTAGACCGTCTGAAAATCGACCTGGCCTTCACCGGTGATTACCAGGTCGGCCCCCTCCAGCTTTTCGTCCAGTCCGACTTGGTCCAGTACGATGTCTACACCCACCCGCAGTGAACCTTTGAGGAATGCCATCATCCCCCCGCCAAGGCCGCCCGCCGCGCCAGAGCCGGGAACGGTGTCGATGCTAGTTCCGATATCGCGTTCAACGACCTCTGCGAAGTTCTTCAAGGCGGCGTCCAGCTGCTCGACCAGTTCGGGAGTCGCCCCCTTTTGCGGGCCGTACACCGCCGAGGCGCCCTCAGGGCCGGTGAGAGGATTCGATACGTCGCATGCTACGGAGAACCGAGCCCCAATCGCTCGTTTGTCCAGTCCCGATATGTCTACCCTCCGGAGGTCGGCGAGCGCCGCTCCTCCCAGAGGAAGATTGTTCCCAGCCTCATCCAGCAGGCGTACGCCCAGGGCTTGGGCCATCCCCGCACCACCGTCGTTCGTTGCGCTTCCGCCGATTCCTACGATGAAGCTGCGGAAACCGGCGTCGAGCGCCTCGCGAATTACCTCGCCGAGCCCGTACGTAGTCGCGCGCAGAGGGTCGCGTTCAGTGAGCGAGAGCAGCGCAAGGCCGGAGGTACGCGCCGTTTCGATCACGGCGGTCTGCCCGTCGCCGAGCGCTCCCCACTCCGCCGTGACCGCCTTTCCGATGGGGCCAGTCACCGTCGCGGAACGAATGTCGCCGCCCGTTGCTTCGACCAGGGTCTCGAGTGTTCCGTCGCCGCCATCCGCCACCGGCACGAGAACAGTCTCGGCGTCCGAGACAACCCTAAGCACCCCTTCCTCTATAGCCTTGGCGGCATCGAGCGCTGAGATGCTTCCCTTGAAACTCTGCGGTACGATGACGACCTTCATTACTTGCCTTCCTTTACGAGTGTACTGTGGGGATTTTATATCAGTGGCAAGGAAGCCTGCGTAGCGTGCAAAAGGTGATGGCCAAGTTTGGGGAGAACGGTTAAATCGAGGGCGAGAAAAGGACGCCATGTTCGTTGCTCACAGAACTGTTGATGCCGCTTCGTCGGGATGAGAATACTGGTTGTTGATACGGTCTTCAGGTGGTTATAGCGAAGCGGACCCACACGTTCCCATCCCGAACACGGAAGTCAAACGATTCAGCGCTGACGGTACTGCACTGGAGACGCAGTGGGAAAATAAGTCACTGCCGGAGGGCCTTCTCTGTTTCGCCACTTAAGCAGGCTGCGGAAGAAAGGGAAAACTCTCAGACGTAGGGAATGGAACTCGGACTTGTCCGGCTGCATTCGTAATCTCGCAGCTAGAAACTCGGTGATGGAGATACCTCCACAACAGGAGTCAGGAGCACGACTGGCAACACATGTTGGTAACACCAGCGAATAGGTATTCCTGATACGTGTGGGTATTGCCAACTCCGTTGGGATAGTATGTCTTTCTTCCCCCATTCCTGCGAAAGCAGGAATCCAGGATCCCTGTAATAAGGGACTATAGACCCCTGCTACCCGTTTCCACGAGGACAAGCTCCGCAGGGGCGGCCTGTTGCTTGGGTGGTGTTATCTGCTATTACCAACACACACCGAGAACACCAGCGAATACATACTATGGACTATTTATCACAGACTATGCTAGGATTGCCCTGATTACTAGAATTGCGCCGGTTTCAAGCTGGCCAAAAACGACTACAACGAGGTGATTCGATGCTCAGTGTGAAGCGACTGGTCGGGCCAGCGATAGGCCTCATCATCCTGGCGGTTGGTATTATTGGTATTACCACTGCCGCCGACCCTAATAGCTCCATTAGCCCTCAAGACCGCACTCCCACAGCAGTGTCGCTCACCCCGTCAGAGGCGTGGAGTTGCATCCTGGACCAGCGCGAACTCACCGCTCTCCTAACGGATGGCGCCGGGGCGGTAGGGAATGGACGCATTGAATTCATCCTGAATCGCTTCCCCGCAGCCGTGGGGGACATTGTCATGGTTGAGGGCAATGGCCCAACCAAGATGACCAACACCTTCGCTATTGTGCAAACGAACGACAACGGCGAGACCACCACAACCCTCGTCGCCACCCGTCCCGGCGACACGGACATCACTGCCTTCGCTCCCGGCATCCAGGAAGACAGCACCCACAAGGTCTTCGGCGTGGTGCATTGGGTGGACGGATGTCCCAGCTTCCCGGGCGACGCAGAGAACCCGGTCGGCACGCCTCACGCCATGTCTGTAAGCATTCTTCAAGTTTCTGACGGCAGCCCGGTCCAGGGCATGTCCGTCCGCTGGACCATAACCGACGACGACCCGGACGCTCGCTTCGCCAATGCGCCGGGCGACGGCAACGTTATCACCACTACAACCAACGCTGCGGGTGTGGCGTCCGTCACCCTGCAACAGGTAGCCGAAAGCATCGGAGACAACGGCGTTCTCATTGAAGTCCTGTCCCAGAACGGGAAGACTATGTTCTCACAGACCATGGTCAAGCGGTGGAAGTCCGCTGTCCTGGAGGTCAGCGCTACCGGACCGGCCCAGATTGGCCTGCTGACCAACGCGGCATACGACATAACGGTTTCCAACTCCGGCGACTTCGACGCCACCGTAACCCAGCTTACGGCAGTACTGCCCACGGGCTTGGAGTACGTCTCAGCTACAAACAGCGCCACGATTAGCGGCTCCACCGTAACCTGGGATCTTGGGACCGTGGCAATGGGCGGCTCAGTATCGGTCAGCCTGACAGCCAAGGGTATCCAGACGGGCGATCAGGTCGTCAACTACAGAGTGGCATCCGCTGAAGGCCTCAGCGCCAGCACCACGACCACGACGAAAGTAATACCGGGTGGCCTTGAACTGACCAAGACCGGACCGGCCACAGCGGCCATAGGCAGCCAGGCCACGTACAATATTGAGGTGTTGAGCACAGGCACCGGCGCTAACACGCTGGTCAGGTTGGTCGACACGGTGCCGACCGGTATGAGCTTCGTCTCATCGGACCCGGCGTCCACCAGAGTAGGCAGTCAAGTCACGTTCGCACTGGGCACTCTCAACCCGGACGATCGGTCTACCGTGACAATCGTCCTCAGGGCGGACCAGACCGGCGACTGGACGAACCAGGCGACGGTTACCTCTGCGGAGGGCGCCACGGACTCCGCTGAGGCCACAACCACAGTTGTCCAGCCGGTGCTGGCTCTGGCTAAGTCAGGACCTGCCACCGCGTTGCTCAACGCCAACTTCGACTACACCATCACGGTCACCAACAACGGCGACGGTGCTGCAACAGGCGCTACGGTGGTCGACACCTTGCCTGCGGGCCTGACTTATGTTAGCAGCGACCCCGCGGGCACCGCGAGCGGCTCCACCGTGACGTGGAATGTCGGTGAACTCGCTCCTGACGACTCCGCGACCGTCACATTGACGGTCAGGGGCACGACAGGCGGCGCTAAGGTGAACGTAGCCACTGCCTCCTCCGGCGGAAACTCCTTCCAGCCGGAGGCCCGGGCGACCACCACCATCCTGGTGCCGGACATAACCGTAGGGAAGGCCGGACGCCCGGCGATGTTCGTAGGGAACCAGGTGACCTACACGCTGACCGCCAGCAACTCAGGTGACGCGGCGCTGACAGGCGTAACGATCACCGATACCATCCCAACGGGCATGTCCTACGTCACATCCAGCCCGGCGGGGACGGTCTCCGCGGATGGCGCCCAGGTAAGCTGGAGCGTCGGAAACCTGGCAGTGGGTGCTGAGACCTCCGTCACAGTAACGCTGCAAGGGGACCAAGTAGCCACGGTAACAAACACGGCCGGCGCAAGTGCGGCTGAGGGCGTCTCCGCCTCGGATACTCTGGAGATTCGCGTCCTGCCTGCGCCAGGCGCCACCATCCAAATCACCGACTCCTTTGACCCGGTGAGTGAAGGCGAGCAAGTAGACTTCACGGTGGATGTGAGCAACCAGGGTAGGTCTCCAATGTCCGGTGTACGCGTCGCCGTGCCAATCCCGGCCGAGATGACATTCGTCTCAACGTCGGACACCCAGGCAACCTTGGGCGGGGACGGCAGGACGGTCACCTTCCTGTTGGACGGCTCGCTGGCCACAGGCGAAAGCTTCAGCTTCACCATCACGGTGGAAGCCAACCAGTTGCCCGGTGATCAGATCCGGAAGGACACGGTCACGACTGCTACGCTGACCTACACCGAGTTCTCGGAGGCGGTCAGCACAGACGAGGGCACGACGGTGATTGAGGCGTAGTGGGCAGGCCTTCTGGCTTGCACCAATAGGACACAATTAGCCGCCGGCAGGTTTCAACCTGCCGGCGGCTTCTCTTTAGGTTTTCTCCTGGTTCGGAGTCTCGCTGAGACGAAGGTTGAGAGAAATTGACCCGCCTATTTGCACTAACAGGGCCACCTCAGAGCAGGGCGGACCCGCAATGCAGTCATCGTTTTGTCGGAATCGGACGAGGCCACCCGTAATCGGTTTCCCTAATACTGGAGTATGGTTTACAATGTAGACGCCTTCCAGCCTGAACAGGAGAGCCTCAGGGCGGACGGCTTCAGGAAAACGAGTTCACCCCAATATTTAGTAGGAGGATAGTATGCCCAAAGTAACCGCCAATGGCGTAGAGATAGCCTACAACGACCAGGGAAGCGGCGACACCACAATCGTCTTGGTGCATGGATTTCCCCTGGACAAGAGTATGTGGGACGCCCAGGTCGAGGCGCTGTCCGGCGAGTTTCGCGTCATAACCCCGGACCTTAGAGGACACGGCGAGTCCCAGGTTGTCGCCGGCCCATACACAATGGAGCTGCTGGCCGACGACCTGAAGGGGCTTCTGGACGCTCTGAACCTGGACAAGGTGGCGCTGGGAGGGTTCTCCATGGGCGGATACGCCGTCTTCTCCTTCATGCGGAAGTACCCGGAGCGAGTCGAGTCGCTTATGCTTCTGGACACGAGGCCGCAGCCCGACTCCGACGAAGGGAAGGCCGGCCGCGAGGGAATGGCCCAGCTTGCGGAGAGTGAGGGAGCCGCCCCCATCGCCGAGCGGCTGGTCCCCAGGCTGCTGGCGGAGGCCACTGTGGCCAACCGGCAGGACGTTGTGGACAGGCTGACGGCGATGATCACCAGTTGCCCTGTTGAGGGCATCGCGGGAGACCTGCGTGGAATGGCCCTGCGTGGGGACTCCACCGACCTGCTGGCCGGCATCAGCGTGCCCACACTGCTGGTGGTAGGCGACCAGGACGTCATCACTCCACCGGCGGAGTCGCAGATGATGGCATCGACCATACCAAACGCCAAGCTGGTGGAGGTATCGGGTGCAGGCCACCTCTCCAACCTGGAGAACCCGGACGCCTTCACCGCCGCCATCCACGACTTCCTGCACATGCACTAGGGCGTACGTCCTCCTGTCATTCTCGCGGACGCGGGAATCCAGGGTGGTGGTGGGTTGCGTACACACCGGCATCCCCGCGGAAGCAGCGAGGTGGATTGACGTGCGAGACCAAGAACCACAACTGACGTAGGGGCGGTTCGCGAACCGCCCCTACGTTGTTTCTACTGCGGACACGGGATGATTGGCCTCAAGCGGCGGGCGCCTAGCCGGAGCTTTCCTCTGGAAACCACAATGAGGCGGCAACCTCCAGCAGGAACTCCTCCGTGATTGGGCCGTCCAGGAAACCCGAGATAGTGTACCAGTAGCCATCCTCTTCCCATAGAAAAGACACCCATAGAAAAGACAGCAACGGCGGGAAGTCAGGGGGACTCCCGAGTTCCAGCAGGCGCTCCCCAGCAATCCCGTTTATCATGGCCGGCTCACCATTTCCCAGTCCAAGCTTCCATGAGTGTTGCGACAGCCTGAAGCCATAAGGTGGATCGCCAGGTATGTACCAACCGTGCTCAACCCATCTGTCTTCGAAGTGGCTCGTCGACCTCTTGTTAACTATTACGTTCTCGGCTCGGATGAAGCCGTCGGGTAGGTTGGTAGGAATGGCAATGGGATAATCGGTTATGCACTCCGCCTCCTCGAATGAGGAGACGTTCCAAAACTCCGATATCGTACCGAGAATGCCTTCCGGACGGTTCGGGTCAGGGGTACTGGTTGGGTCGAGAGCTGAACACGCCTGTGAGACGGTGGTAGTGTGGGTTGCGGGAGCCGCATCCCGCAGCTCCAAAGATGCGGCGACCTCCAGCAGGAACTCCTCCGTAATTGGGCCGTGCAGGAAACCCGAAATAGTGTACCAGTAGCCATCCTCTTCCCATAGCAACACCAACAACGGCGGGAAGTCAGGCGGTCGTGCGGGAAGTAAATGGCGCTCTCCCGGAATACCGTTGATCATGGCCGGCTCACCGTCCAGACTAAACTTCCATGTGTGCTGCTCCAGCCTGAAGCCATAGGTTGGATCGCCAGGTATGCCCCAGCCGTGCTCAACCCATCTGTCTTCGAAGTGGCTGGTCCCCGTCTTGTGGACTATGATGTTCTCGCCTCGGACGAAGCCGTCGGGCAGATTGGTAGGAATGGCAATGGGGTAGTCGGTTATACACTCCGCCTCCTCGAATGAGGAGACGTTCCAAAACTGGTAATGCCGACCAAGAATGCCTACCGGACGGTTCGCATCAGGCGTGTTGGTTGGATCGAGACCCATGCACTCCGGTGAAATGGCGGTTTCCGGTGCATCCGTCGGCTGGACTGTTGGCATGGAAGCCGGTGTGTCCGCTGCCTCAGGAGTAGGGACGGCCTCCGGGGTATGAGTTGCTCCAATGGTTGGAGCCGGCGTCGGCGTATCCGTTGTAGGAACATCCGGGGGCGGCACAGATCTGTCCGTCGGCTCTAGTGACGGAGTGGCTTCCGGTGTATCGGTTGCCTGAGCAGTAGGGCTGGACTCCGGGCCGGGGCTGTCCTGCTGCGTACACGCGGCGGCCACCGCGACCAAGCACAACACCAGAAGCACAATTACCAACAATGTCAGTCTGGGACGCATCATGGCATCAGTCTCCCTTCGCCGCATTGTACACCTATTTCAGCTGTGTAGCGTCTTTGGCAGTCCAGTTCGCTCCGGTACGCGCCAGGCGCAAAGATGCGGTTAACAGACCCAATTGGACACCAGATGCGCTTAATTCGTAGCGTTTACTAAACCAGCAGTCCCTCACCTGTTTTACGTCCGAATCCTTAGTTTTCTCAGGTTTTTAGCTTGTCTTGGCTTCCTCACTCCTGGTTATGGCGCAGCTTTCCTCTCATTGACAAGCTATTGCTGCGCTGATAATATGCCCTAGAGTAAATTAGGGTACCGGAGTCCCTCCGAAAGACCCCAACCAAACTCTCCAAGGAGTCGTCATGGCGCCCCCAAGCCCCTACTACATACGATTCAATCAGTTCCGACAGATAGAGTGCGGAAGCATCAGCAACTATATGTCGACCTGCTCTTCAAACTACCTGGCGTGGCCTCCGTTCATCGCCCGTCGCCATAGGCATTCCCTCCCCTGCGACCCTTAGCAGAGTCGCTCAACAACTGGATATTCCCGCCGTAGATTTCCCTGGCCGGTATGAGGCAAACCCCCGCGCGGACGCATGGTCGCGCCCCTTGTCCCCCAAAGCCGGACACTCCACAAACAGACCAGCGTCCCAACCCAGACCCATTCGGAGTATCTCCACGCCGCCTGCCGTCCAGGGCCAGAGAAGCCTGATGCGCCTTCATCGCGCGTGTCAGCGCTAGGATCAGAAATAGTCAAAGGAGGCTGACATGAAGATCGTGCTTAACTCCAAAATTCATAGAGCGTGGATCACGGACACCAACCCCGAATACGTTGGCAGCATAATCATCGACAGGGCGCTCATGGACAAGGTTGACCTGTGGGAGTACGAAAAGGTCCTTATCTGCAACGTCAACAACGGCGCCCGGTGGGAGACATACGTGCTCGCAGGCGAGCCCAATTCCGGCACTGTGTCCGTACAGGGCGCGGGCGCGCGGCTGGCCGAGAAGGGCGACTGCGTTATCATCCTTGCTTTCGACGTCACCAACGAGCCGGTAGAACCCAAGATGATCCTGGTCGACCAGGACAACAAGTTCATTGAGTATCTGGAAGGCATCCCCGAATATGAAAAGGTTCACTGAGGACGTCACGGAGTCGTTCTATGACTCCGAAGACGAGCTATACCGCTCCTTCTGGGACACTGAGGGGAGCCTGCACTGGGGCCTGTTTGACGAGAGCACCGGCCAGGACTTCCTCAAGGCGTGCGCCAACCTCAACGAGTTCATGGCGAACAAGGCCAGACTCCTCCCTGACTCCAGGCTGCTGGACGTAGGGTGCGGAAACGGCAACACCGCCATGTGGCTGAGCAGCACCCGCGAGTGCAGCGTGGTTGGGGTGGACCTCAGCGGGGTCCGTATCACCAACGCCATTCAGTCCCTGGAAGGAGCGCCGGCGCCGCTCAGAGACCGCGTCAGGTTCGAGAAGGCGTCGGCCACGGCCCTTCCATTCGGGGACGGCTCCTTCAGTCACGTATGGAGCCAGGCCACCATATACCACATCCCGGACAAGGAGGCCACGCTGCGGGAGGCCTACAGGGTGCTGGCCGACGGCGGGCTCTTCATCTTCGACGACCTGATCAAGCCCAAGCCGGATATTAGTGAGGCGGCGCGGACGTACGTCTACGACCGTCTGTACTTCGATACCAACTTCAGCTTCCAGTCCTACCAGGACGCCCTCAAAGACACCGGCTTCCGCGTCCTGGAGGCGCTGGACCTGTCTGAGCACCTGCGCGCCAGCTACGCTCATCTCGCTAGTGTCACCCGGGAGTTGGGCGAAAACCACGATGAGAAATACAAGGACCTGTCCTACGCCTATCAGCAGATGGTGAACGCCCAGGAGAACAGCGAGCTTGGCTGGGCTTTTTACCTGTGCGAGAAGTAACCCACTACACTTCCCAAGGAGACCGCGATGTCAAGCCAATCAAGCGAGAACAGGGTCCAGTGGGTATACTCCTCCAGAGACAACCAGGAGCTGGCCGAGCGGTACGACCAGTGGTCCAAGGACTACGAAACCGATCTGTCGCAGGATTTTGTCTACTTGGCCCCTCAGCGGACGGCGGAGGTATTCGCCAATCACGTGCCCAAGGACGCCAGGATACTGGATGCCGGCGCGGGCACTGGCCTGGTGGGCGTCCACCTGGCGGATATGGGCTACAGCCAAATGGTGGCGATGGACCTGTCCCAAGGTATGCTGGACGAGGCCCGGAATAAGCAGGTATACCAGGACTTTCACCAGATGGTCATGGGCGATACCCTGGGCTACGATACCGATTCCTTTGACGCGGTTATCACGGTTGGAGTCCTGACCGTGGGCCACGCTCCCGCTCATTCCCTTGACGAGTTGGTGCGCGTTACCAAGCCCGGCGGCCACATTGTCTTCTCACTGCGGCCCGACGTGTACGAGAACAACGGGTTCAGGGAAAGACAAAACGAACTTGAGTCCCAGGGGAAGTGGCAGCTGGCGGAGATGACGGATGAGTTCCAGCCAATGCCCAAGGGAGAGCCGGAAGTAAGGCACCGGGTCTGGGTGTACCGGGTCACCAGTTAACAGGGGCGAGGCGAAGCCACTGGAGCGGGCAATCTTGGAGACTGAAAGGCCTCAAGCGTCTGTATTCAACCTGACGGCCGCCGTGATGAATGTTACCAATTCCCTTGCGCCCAAAGCCTATAGGTCGGCAGTTTTGGCGTGCCTGCAACGGCCTTTCCGGAGCTTCCCAAGATGCATTGCGGGTCGAGCAGGCCGTCCCATTTGAAGAACTCCGGATTGCAGCTTACCTTCGAAAGCGGGACCGCACACGCTCCGCGCCGCGCCGGACCTGCACTATGAAGCACTGATGTTGGATACTACCGGCCACACAAACATCGTCCGCACTCGACGCCGCTGCCGAATGCGCTCCCACTCGACACTCCAGGGCTTTTGAAGTAGTATTGGGGACATCTCATTAGTGAGGCTTGTCACAAACACTCATGGTATCAGGCAGACGCATTCTTCTGCTGGCTCCACAGGACGATAGGGGCAGCTACAGGCCTCTGGAGGAGGAGGGATTCACTCTGTCCCTGTACCAGGAGCCCCTGATTGTAGAGGAGATACCCCTCGACGAGTCCCCGGATCTCGTAGTGGTGGACATTGCTTTGATGCCGGCGGAGGACCTGAGCGCCTTCCTCCAGCGATGCAAGGAGGTGCAGCTTCCCGTCCTGGCCGTGGTCTCCCAGGAGCACCGCTCCCTGCTGGATCCCACGCTGCCGGTGGAGGACTTCATATTCAGCCCCCTCGGAGACGCTGAGCTGCGGATCAGGGTAAGGCATATCCTCTGGAAGACCGGCAGTTGGGACAGCGGACAGGTGGTACGAATTGGCGACCTGGTAATCGACCAGGAGCGTTACGAGATCTCCGTGGCCGGCAGGAGGGTCATCCTGACCTACAAGGAGTACCAGCTTCTGTGCCTCCTGGCCACCAACCCGGGCCGGGTGTACTCCCGGGAGGCGCTCCTGAGCCGCGTGTGGGGCTACGACTACTTCGGGGGCACGCGCACCGTAGACGTCCACATCCGCAGACTGCGTAGCAAAGTGGAGGACGCCACTCACCTGTTCATAGAGACGGTGCGCAACGTAGGATACCGCTTCCGCGTGGCGTGACCGGTGGTCCGCCCCCCACTCTTTCCTTCCTGCCAGTAAGGTCTGCTCAGCTAGACAATAGTAGTGCTTGGCACTAATAGTGTATTATACTATTGTTGTGCCGTGATCAGGAGCTACAGGGATAGGGATACCCAAGCTGTCGCGGAACGGCAACGCGTCAGAAGATTCCCGGAGGACATACAGCGACGGGCACAGATGAAGCTGATGATCATCAATAACGCCAAAGACCTGAACGATCTGAGAGTGCCACCGGGTAACCGCTTGGAGGCCCTCTCGGGCGACAGGGATGGGCAATACAGTATTCGCATCAACGATCAGTGGCGCATCTGTTTCACCTGGAGCGAAGGAAACGCATACCAGGTAGAGATTGTAGACTACCATTGAGCAGGATCCCGGAGATGAGGTAACTATGACCAGTTATGCAGCGCAAAGCCCGGAGAGACTGCCGCCCATTCATCCGGGGCAGATACTCAACGAGGAGTTTCTCCAACCGATGAACATCACCCAGTACCGGCTTGCCAAGGCCATTGGCGTGGATGCCCGCCGGATTCACTCCATCGTCCACGGGGAGAGAGCCATCACGCCGGAGACCGCAATACTGCTCTCGCGCTACTTCGGTAACTCCGCGGGCTTCTGGATGGGTCTGCAAAGCCAGTACGACCTGGAGATCGCTGAGGAACGCCTTTCCCAGAGGCTGAGTAAGGTCGTGACACACTCGCCCTAGACGTCTACAGCCCCGTTGCTCTCGGCGGCCTAGGGGCCAAATGTGTCGCGGGTGACCGGACGGCTGTCGGCGCCGACCCAGTACATGTCTGGATGCACGGACGAGGAAATGGATCGTTCTATGGCATGGATAGCTTGGGACATAGCCTGGCCAATCAGGTCCAGCTTACGGATCTGCTCTATGCGTTCGTACGCCCTGTCCATTTCAGCTCTGGACAGCAGCTGATTGAAGATGTCGCATGCGTGGGCGAGGCTGATTATCACTACGTCACGCGGGTCCGGGATCTCATCGCTGAATAGCACGTCCATGATGCGCATCTTCACCTCACGCTCCGGCTCGCCGTCGATAGCCGGATAGCGCCTGGACCGGAAGACCCACAGAAAGCGGTCGTCCCTGGATTCCAGAATCCCCCGGGTTACCAGTCGAGAAAGGACCTCCTCGCGGATAGCCAGGCCGCGGTTCGCAATGCGCTGCACCCAGAAGCGAGCGTCGCGCTCCCCTCCCGCTTCAATGTCGGCCAGCGTCTCGTCCAAAAGGCTGTCGCCGACGGGCGCAGCATCAAGTAGGACCAGCTTCTCCAGGTCACTGTCGATACGGTTCTCCAGCGCCAGGTCCATCAGGACGCCGCCTGCGAGAGCGCAATTCAGAGACCAAGCCGGCGCCTGCGCAAACTTTCCGTCGTCGTCATTGAGCAGGAGCAGGACAATCTCCTCAGCGAATCTCAGCACGATGTTGTTCCTCTCATTGGGTGACTGGCCGGGGCGCGAAAGCCCGGACTCTGCGTTGGGGCGAATCAGGGCGATTATAGCATACCCAAAGACGCCTCAGCTTATGGCCGGCAGGAAGGCTGGGGAAGAGTAGGGAACGAGGGAAACAGGAAACGACGGCTACCTGCTTTCGAAGGGGTTCTCAAACTCCACACCAAGTCGCTCAAAGTCTCGGACGTTCCTGGTTACAACCGTCAGCCTGTGAACAATGGCCGTGGCCGCAATCATGGCGTCGTCACTGATGGCGTCTGACCTCTTGTACATGAGGCGGGCCCACTCCCGGAAAGCGAAGGCGTCCATGTATAAACACTGAAGGAAGTCAGCACCCTGTCCAGCCAGGCTTCCAGCTCATCAGCCTTTGTCTCGTCTTGCTCCCTGGTGATCTCGATACCGGCTTGTATCTCTCCAACCGTGACCGCTGATATAAAGATCTGCTCCAACGGCACATGAGCAATCCAATCCAGAACAGCGCCATGCGGATGCGAGTGTCTCAATTCCGAGACTACGTTGGTGTCTAGAAGGTACACCGGTCTACTCGAAAGCTTTCGGCTGTCGGCGGTGGTACTGGCGTCGCGGCGGAGTAAGAGCGTCAGTACGCGCTTCCGGCGCGAGAAGAAGTTCTTTCAGGCTCGGCTTTGTCATCTTCTCCAACCTACGCCACCGCTCGATGGATAGGAGTACAGCCGTCTCTACGCCGCGCTTGGTCACGATCTGAGGCCCTTCTGCCAAGCTGGCTTCAAGGAATTCGCTGAATTTTGCCTTGGCGTCTTGAACCTGCCATTTATTGCCCATACTTCCTCCCGATAAGCCTATGCTGACTAGATACAAGACTAGTTTGCAGTCCTTGGGCTGTCAATATGAAGGTGCAGGTTTCAAACCGACTTTGCTGTCCAGGGCCTTCCAGTCGCGCGGCCGGCCCACTACCAAAGAAAGTTTACACAGATTTAACAAGCAAACATTCTTGATGCAGCACAATCGACTATACTTAGCTTCGTGGCCTTTCGCCCGGAGGGCAGAGAATTCAGGCGACAGAGAAGGTGCCCGTCGCCTATCTGCTTTTTTGACCGGGAAGTCACACCAGACAGATAGAGCGCTTGAGTCGTTCAAGAGGAGGATGACCATGATAACCCCGAGTGAGTTCCCAAAGTTCACCAACCCTGACGATGTAATCAAGTATTGCAGCGACAAAGGCATAAAGATGGTGGACCTGAAGTTCACGGACGTGCCGGGCACGTTCCAGCACGTGTCCATCCCGGTAGAAGAGCTCAAGCCCGATGTGTTCGTTGAGGGCACCGGCTTCGACGGCTCCAGCATTCGAGGCTTCCAGACAATCGAGGAGAGCGACATGCTCCTGGTGCCGGACGCCACCACCGGGACGATTGACCCCTTCTTCACCACCATCCCGACCCTCAGCCTGATCTGCAGGGTCAAGGACCCTGACTCGGACGCAGGCTACTCCCGGGACCCGCGCTTCATTGCCCAGAAGGCTGAGGAGTTTCTGAAATCCTCCGGCATAGGGGACCTAAGCTACTGGGGCCCAGAGCTGGAGTTCTTCATCTTCGACTCCGTGCGCTTCGACCAGAACACCCACAGCGGCTACTACTACGTAGGCTCGGACGAGGGCATCTGGAATTCCGGAAACGAGTTTAACGTGGACAAAAGCGTCAACCGGGGATACAAGCCCAGGCTCAAGGGGGGTTACTTCCCTGCGCCTCCCGTTGACACCTACCAGGACCTTCGCTCAGAGGCCTCTCTTGTAATGGCAGGCTTCGGCATCACGGTGGAGAAGCACCACCACGAGGTGGCCACCGCCGGGCAGGGCGAGATCGATATGGTGTACGACGAACTGCTCAAGATGGCTGACATGGTGATGGCGTACAAGTACGTCCTCAAGAACGTGGCATGGGCCCACGGCAAGACGGCCACCTTCATGCCCAAGCCTCTCTACGGCGACAACGGAACGGGAATGCACACCCACCAGAGCCTCTGGAAGGGTGGAGAGAACCTTTTCTCCGACCCGAACGGCTATGCCGGCTTCAGCCAGATGGGGCTGTACTACACAGGCGGGCTGCTGAAGCACGCGCCGGCGTTGCTGGCCTTTGCCGCTCCCACCACCAACTCCTACCGCCGGCTGGTGCCGGGCTACGAGGCTCCGGTGAACCTGGCGTACTCCCAGCGAAACCGCAGCGCCTGTTGCCGGATTCCCATGTACTTTGGACATCCGCACGCCAAGAGGATCGAGTTCCGGTGCCCGGACCCCACCGCCAACCCGTACCTGGCCTTTGCGGCAATGCTCATGGCGGGCATCGACGGCATAATCAACCAGATTGACCCGGGCGATCCCTTGGACCAGAACCTCTACGACCTGAGTCCGGAGGAGGCAGCCAAGGTGAAGCAGGTGCCCGGCAGCCTGGGCGAGTCGCTGGACGCTTTGGAGGCGGACCACGACTTCCTGCTGAGGGGAGACGTCTTCACGCCGGACCTGATCAGCACCTGGCTGGACTATAAGCGAGTAAACGAGTTGGACGCCGTCAGGCTGAGGCCACATCCCTACGAGTACTTCCTGTACTTCGACGCCTAAGTAGTGGCTGAAGGGGTTAATTCGTATCAGACGGGATACGCGGTGCGACTTAACCCCTTCCTTATTTCTGTCGAACGGCCTTTTTCCCTGCGCGCCTTTACAAAGGCGCGCAGGGAAAGTACAATCAATGTCTATTTGTGAAGTTTGTATCAAACTTCGCACATTTGTAGTTACTTAATAAGGGTGTTACAGAGGTCTTTATGGTAAGGGAAACGTCCCAGGACTTGGACCAAGCCAGAGAATACGTCCTGAAGATGGTGCGGGAGAACGACGTCAAGTTCATTCGCCTGTGGTTCACGGACATCCTTGGCGCGCTCAAGGGTTTCGCCATCACGTCCCAGGAGTTGGAAGAGGCTCTGGCAGAGGGCGTGGGATTTGACGGCGCGTCCATTCAGGGGTTCGCCCGCATGGACGAAAGCGACATGGTCGCCATGCCGGATCCCACCACCTTCCGCATACTCCCCTGGCGGCCAAGGCAGAACGCAGTAGCTCGCATGATGTGCGACGTCCTCACACCCAAGTGGGAGCCCTTTGAGGGAGACCCCAGGTATGTGCTCAAGCGTAACCTGGAGCGGGCCTCGCGCATGGGCTACACCTACTACGTCGGGCCTGAGTTGGAATTCTTCTACTTCAAGAGCCCCGATGCCACCGACATTCTGGACCGCGCCGGGTACTTCGACCAGACCCCCATCGACCTGTCCACGGAACTGCGTCGGGAGACTATCCTGACCCTGGAGGAGATGGGAATAGCCGTGGAGTTCAGCCACCACGAGGCCGCCACCAGCCAGCACGAGATCGATCTGCGCTACTCGGACGCACTCACCATGGCGGACAACGTTATGACCCACCGTCTTGTCATAAAAGAGGTGGCTATGCGCCACGGGGTGTACGCCACGTTCATGCCCAAACCAATCTCCGGCATAAACGGCAGCGGGATGCACATTCACCAGTCCCTCTTCAAGGGTGACAAGAACGCCTTCTTTGACCCCAACGCCGCGGACCGCCTGTCGCAGATTGCCCGGCACTTCGTTGCGGGGTTAATGCACAACGCGCCCCAGATCACCGCCGTGACAAACCAGTGGGTAAACTCCTACAAGCGGCTCATTCCGGGCTATGAGGCCCCCGTATACATCTCTTGGGCGCGCAGAAACCGGGGAGACCTTATCCGTGTGCCCTCCTACAAGGAGGGGCGGGATGAGGCAGTGCGAATAGAGTACCGCGCCCCGGACCCGGCCTGTAATCCGTACCTGGCCTTCTCCGTAATGCTGGCAGCGGGCCTGGAGGGCATCGAGAAGGGCTACACCGCTCCCGATGCCGTGGAGGAAAACGTATACCTGATGTCGGACGAGGAGCGGGCGCAAAAGAACATTCGCACACTGCCCGACAACCTCTGGGAAGCCATCACTCTGACAGAACAGAGCGATCTGGTCAAGAGCGCCTTGGGCGAATTCGTATTCAACACGTTCATCCAGAACAAAAAGAAGGAATGGGACGAGTACAAATCTCAGGTCACCGACTACGAGATACAGAGGTACCTCCCTATTCTGTAGGTGCAGGAGTTTACTCAGAGGAGAAGCTACCGATGGCACACGGTAAATTTGGTCTGTACGATCCCAGGTTTGAAAGAGACGCTTGTGGAGTGGGCTTGGCCGCCGACATTAACGGCCAGAAGTCTCACGACATTCTGAAGGACGGTCTGAAGATCCTGGTCAACCTGGCGCACCGGGGCGCCTGCGGCTGCGACCCGGCTACCGGAGACGGCGCAGGCGTGCTGATTCAGATACCCCACGACTTCCTGTCGCAGGAGTGCGCCAAGCTGGACATACCCCTGCCCGCGCCGGGCGAATACGGAGTCGGCATGGTCTTCCTGCCCCCGGACTCCCAGCGCCGCCAGGCTTGCGAGGCCATCGTGGAGAAGGTGGTTGCAGACGAAGGGCAGCAGCTTCTGGGATGGAGAGACGTCCCGGTGGACGACTCGGAGATAGGCTATATAGCCCGCGAGTCGCAGCCCCTCATCCGCCAGGTCTTCGTAGCCCGCGGCAGCCAGGTGAAAGACGATGCGCAGTTCGATCGCAAGCTGTATGTCATCCGCAAGGTGATTGAGCGCGCCATAAATGAGCTTGACGAAGAGACAAGACGGCACTTCTACATACCCAGCCTCTACAGCAACCGCATTGTGTATAAGGGCCTTCTCATGGGCACCCAGCTTGAAGGCTTCTACACGGACCTGTCGGATCCCAGAGTGGTCAGCGCATTCTCTATGGTCCACGCCCGCTTCAGCACCAACACGCTGGGCTCCTGGAGACTTGCCCACCCGTACCGTCTCATTTGTCACAACGGGGAGATAAACACTCTGCGCGGCAATATCAACTGGATGACCGCCCGCCAGGCCATGTTCTCATCGCCCCTCTTTGGCGACGATATGTCGAAGCTGTTCCCCATTATCACTCCCGGCGCCAGCGACACGGCGACCTTCGACAACGCCTTGGAGTTGCTTCTGGCCACCGGCCGCTCTCTGCCCCACGCCCTGATGATGATGATCCCGGAGGCAACCGGGGAGCACGTGCAGATGGGCCGGGAGAAGCGCGACTTCTACGAGTACCACTCCTCCTTTATGGAGCCCTGGGACGGCCCGGCGCTGATCGCAGCCACAGACGGCAACAGCATTGGCGTGGTGCTCGACCGCAACGGGCTGCGCCCATGCCGCTACCTTGTTACCACAGACGGCCTGCTGGTGATGGCATCTGAGACCGGCGTCCTGGACGTACCGCCTGAGAAGGTAATGTTCAAGGCCAGGATCCGGCCGGGGAGAATGTTCCTGCTGGACACCAAAGAGGCGCGCATCATTGAGGACACGGAGCTGAAGGCTAGCCTGTCCACAAGAAAGCCCTACGGCCAGTGGCTCGCCGAGAACAGGGTGACCCTGGAGCAGCTACCGGAACCGCCCGAAGTCCAACAGCCGGACATGGACACCCTCATCAAGAGGCAGCGCGCCTTCGGCTACACCAACGAAGAAGTGAACATACTGATGGAGCCTATGGCCGTCAACGGACAGGAGCCCGTCGGCTCTATGGGCAACGATACGCCTCTGGCCGTGCTGTCCGAGAGGCCACACCTACTGTTCAACTACTTCAAGCAGCTGTTCGCGCAGGTATCCAACCCGCCTTTGGACGCCATCCGGGAGGAGCTTGTCACATCCCTTGAGGCCTTCATAGGCTCCGAGCAGAATCTGTTCGAGGAGACTCCCACGCACTGCCACCAGCTGAGGCTTCAGCAGCCCATTCTCACCAACGTGGAGCTGGAGAAGGTTCGCAACATCTCCTACGGCGACATGAGGGCGACCACCTTCTCAACCCTGTTCGACACCCAGACAGGTCCCGGTTCTCTGGAGAAGGCGCTGGAGGACCTCTGTAGACAGGCGTCTGAGGCCGTCAACGCCGGCGTCAGCATCATCGTGCTCTCTGACAGGGGAGTGGACACCCGTCACGCACCCATACCCAGCCTGCTGGCCACCTCCGCCGTGCATCACCACCTCATCCGGGAGGGAACGCGCAGCAAGGTGGGCCTTGTGGTGGAGTCCGGCGAGCCGCGCGAGGTCATGCACTTCGCTCTGCTCATAGGCTACGGCGCGGGCGCCATCAACCCCTATCTGGCCTTCGAGACGCTCCACGACCTGGCGAGACGGGGCATTCTCCCCGACAACGTTGACGCCTATACCGCCGAGAAGAACTTCATCAAAGCCATCAACAAGGGTGTCCTGAAGGTCATGTCCAAGATGGGCATCTCCACCATCCAGAGCTACAGAGGCGCTCAGATCTTCGAGGCAGTAGGTCTCAACCAGGAAATGGTGGACCGGTACTTCACCTGGACGCCTTCCCGGATCGAGGGTATCGGCCTGGAGACCATAGAGGAGGAGGCCAAGCAGCGGCACGGCTTCAGCTACGCCAACGGAGGGTCATCGGCCACCCTTGACCTGGACGAGGGCGGTCAATATCAGTGGCGACGGAACGGCGAGTACCATATGTACAACCCGGAGTCCATCAGCCTGCTACAGGAGTCCACCGGCAGCAACGACTATGCCACCTACAAGAGGTTCGCAGAGCTGATAGACGAGCGCGAGCGACAGCTGTCCACCCTGCGGGGTCTGCTGGACTTCAAGACCATAGATGAGCCAATCTCCATCGACGAGGTGGAGTCGGCCGAAGAGATCGTCAAGAGGTTCGCTACGGGCGCAATCTCCCTTGGCGCAATCAGCCGCGAGGCCCACGAGACCCTGGCAATCGCTACCAACCGCATCGGGGCCAAGAGCAACACCGGCGAAGGAGGCGAGGACTATCACCGCTTCACGCCGGACGCCAACGGCGACTCCCGCAACAGCGCTATGAAGCAGGTGGCCTCTGGCCGCTTCGGCGTCACCACCAACTACCTGGTCAACGCCACCGACCTCCAGATCAAGATGGCCCAGGGTTCCAAGCCCGGCGAGGGCGGGCAGCTTCCAGGGCACAAGGTGGACGAGTACATTGGATGGATCCGCCATACAACCCCCGGGGTGGAGCTTATCTCACCGCCGCCTCACCACGACATCTACTCCATTGAGGACCTGGCGCAGCTCATCCACGACCTGAAGAACGTCAACCCCACGGCCAGAATCCACGTGAAGCTGGTGGCAGAGGTGGGCGTGGGCATCATAGCAGCCGGCGTCTCCAAGGGACACGGCGACGTGGTGCTCATCAGCGGCGACAGCGGCGGCACCGGAGCATCTCCGGAGTCCTCCATCAAGCACGCCGGCCTCCCCTGGGAGCTGGGGCTTGCGGAGACACACCAGGTCCTGCTGATGAACGACCTCCGCGGCCGCATCGTGGTTCAGACGGACGGTCAGTTGAAGACGGGCAGGGACGTTGCCATCGCATGTCTTCTTGGGGCAGAGGAGTTCGGGTTCTCCACGGGGCCCCTGATAACCCTGGGCTGCATCATGCTGCGCAAGTGCCATCTGAACACCTGCTCCGTCGGCATTGCAACCCAGAACCCGGAGCTTAGAAAGAGGTTCGCAGGCCAGCCGGAAGCCGTTATCAACTACTTCTTCTTTTTGGCCGAGCACCTGCGGGAGATAATGGCCCAGTTGGGGTTCCGCACGGTCAACGAGATGGTTGGCCGCATGGACAGGCTGGAGCCGGGCAAGGCCATCGACCACTGGAAGGCCAGGGGACTCGACCTCACGCCCATGCTGGAGCTGCCGGAAGTGCCGGATAGCGTCGCCACTTTCTGCTGCCAGACCCAGGACCACGGGCTGGAGCTTGCCCTTGACCACAATCTGATTGAGCTTTCCAGGGCAGCGCTGGAGAGGCGGGAGCCTGTGGACATACGGCTTCCCATCAGCAACTCCAATCGCGTGGTGGCCACCATGCTGAGCGGCGAGATAGCCAAGCGCTACGGCGAAGACGGCCTGCCAGACGACACCATAAACATCTCCTTCAAGGGATCCGCCGGTCAGAGCTTCGGCGCATTCATGGCCAGAGGCATCTCAATGTCGCTGGAAGGAGACTCCAACGACTACTTTGCGAAGGGCATCTCCGGCGGCCGCATTGCGGTCTACCCGCCGGAGGGGTCGACCTTCGTGCCTGAGGAGAACATCATCGTCGGCAACGTCGTGCTCTACGGCGCAACAGGCGGCAAGGTGTTCATCCGCGGCGTTGCGGGAGAGCGGTTCGCCGTCCGCAACAGCGGCGCGCACACGGTTGTGGAGGGCGTCGGAGACCACGGCTGCGAGTACATGACGGGCGGCATGGTGGTGGTGCTGGGACCGACTGGCCGCAACTTTGCTGCGGGCATGAGCGGCGGCTACGCGTACGTCCTCGACGAAGACGGCGGCTTTGAGAGCCGTTGCAACCCGGACATGGTGGGGCTGGAGCCCGTGACCAGTGAGGAAGACAGGGCCGGCCTGCGTGACCTAATTGAGGAGCACGTCAGATACAGCGGCAGCGAGAAGGCGCGGCGTATACTGGCGGAGTGGGACAGTACGCTGCCCAGGTTCGTCAAGGTGTTCCCCCACGACTACCGGCGAGTCCTCGAGGAACGGAGGCAAAGTGGGCTTGCGGTCGGAGTGGCGTCCCTTGGGTAAGCCGACCGGGTTCATGGAGTTTTCACGGAAGCCTCCCCCGAGGCGCTCCGTTCAGGACCGCGTGAAGGATTCCCGCGAGTTCTACCTGGAGTGGGCCGAGCAGGACGTCCGCGACCAGGGCGCACGCTGCATGAACTGCGCCGTGCCCTTCTGCCACACCGGCTGCCCCCTGGGGAACCTCATCCCAGAGTGGAACGACCTCGTGTACAAGGGCGAATGGCGGAACGCGTTGGCAAGGCTACACGCCACCAACAACTTCCCTGAGTTCACCGGCAGGATCTGCCCGGCGCCCTGCGAGCCGGCCTGCGTCCTCTCCATCAACGAGGACCCGGTTACAATTGAGTACATAGAGAAGGCGATTGCGGACCGCGGGTTCCAGGAGGGCTGGATTACGCCGGAGCCCCCGTCACATCGCACGGGCAAGCGCGTGGCGGTCGTCGGCTCAGGGCCGGCGGGCATGGCCGCGGCTCAGCAGTTGAACCGCGCCGGACACCTTGTCACTCTCTTCGAAAGGGACGAGTACATCGGCGGTCTCCTGCGGCTGGGCATCCCGGACTTCAAGATGGAGAAGCACGTCGTCCAGCGTCGGGTGGACATCATGGCCGAGGAGGGCATAACCTTCGAGACCGGCGTCAACGTCGGCTACGACATCACGGCCGCCGATCTGCAACGGGATTTCGACGCCGTCTGCCTCACCATCGGCGCGTGTGAAGCCAGGGAGCTTCCAGTGCCTGGCCGCGACCTGGACGGCATCCACCTGGCTATGGAGTACCTGACCCAGCAGAATCGCCGCATTGCGGGCCAGCCCATCAACCCGCAGGACACCATCACCGCCGAGGGCAAGCGGGTCATCATCCTTGGAGGCGGTGATACTGGAGCCGACTGCCTGGGCACGGCCCATCGACAAGGTAAAGAGGTGGTCTACCAGCTGGAGTTGCTACCCCAGCCCCCGGATGACCGACGCCCCAACAATCCGTGGCCCCAGTGGCCCATCATCCTCAGGATGTCGCCCGCCCACGATGAGGGGGGAATCCGAGACTACAACGTCCTGACCAAGAGCTTCTCCGGCAGCAACGGGAAGGTGGAGCAGCTCAACGCCGTCCGCATCGACTGGGGACCTCCAGACGCGTCGGGGCGACCCACTATGATAGAGGTTGAGGGCAGCGAGTTCTCTATCGGTGTTGACCTGGTGCTGCTGGCGATGGGGTTCATCCACGCGGAGCACCCGGGTATCGTTGCCGACCTGGGCGTGGAACTGGACGGCCGCGGCAACATTGTCACCAACGCCGACAGGATGGCCAGCGTGCCCGGCGTCTTCGCCGCCGGCGACTCCGTCCGCGGCGCTTCCCTTGTGGTGTGGGCCATAGCCGAAGGCCGCCTGGCGGCCCACGGCATCGACAAGTACCTCATGGGCCACAGCAGTCTGCCAAGCGTCCGGGTTTAGTGCGCGGACAAGCACACATACACCGCATCATAATGATCAGCCCTCATGACTACCCATCGCAGGGCCGTAGTTTTATTGGTGGCACTCACCCTCCAGTCGGTATTGGCCATTGGTTGCTCATCTGCACTGGAAGCAACCATGCAACCTACCCCTAACACTGAAGCGCCGGCAGCCATGACAGCCGTCGCGCCAAATCACACACCGACCGCGGAACTTACGCTGACCACAGTCCCCACCCCCTTCTCCTTATCACTTGTAGCAAGATGGAGCGTACCCGAGGGGATGGCCCGGGCGATTGCCCCCATTGAGGACACCAACAAACCATACCTGGCCGTGGCCATAGACGGCTATGCGTCAAGTTTGGCTCTGCTGGACATCTTTGATCCAACCAACCCAAAACTGGCGGGACTAATCGAGGCGCCCTTCGAGTCCGCGTCCATCTACGCGGAGGAACTCGCCGTCTCAGGTGGATATGCTTATATCATACTTACAGGGCCTAGCGGTGGGCTGTGGACTGTGGATGTGTCCAACCCCTCATTACCTGTGCACATTTCGTTTCTGCCCTTTGAGTCTAGCTTGTTAAGAGGGCTGTCAAAAGATGGACCCACCGTCATCATGGTCGGTGATTACGTGGGCGAGCTAAGATATGACTCGCCGGTTTCAGATGCTATTGGAAGACCAACTATGCTCACGGTCGATACATCCGATCCGCTACAACCCATGATACTGGGAGCTATATTGGGATCCATATTCGGAGGTTCTGCGAAGGTTGCAGCTCAGTCAGGACTAGCATATATGGTTGGACCGACCGGGCTTCACGTAGTTGATATTTCAGATCCGGCTAAACCTAAAGAAGTTGCATCATTGTCTGATCCGGATTCCGAAATGGTGCCCTACCAAGACACCCCAAGACGAGTAGCCGGCTTTAGGGCATCCGAATCTGCCCCGAAGGACATTGCCATACAAAACGGTTACGCCTACGTTGCATCCGGCTCCAAAGGTCTGAGGATCATAGACATCTCCACGCCTACAATGCCAGTGGAGATTGGCTCCTTAACCACCGAATCTTTGCAACATGTGATAGTATCCGGAGACTTGGCATTTGGCTATGACTTCCTCATGCCCCCTCGGGTGGGACAGGCAAGCAAAATCCTGGCAATCGACATCTCCCAACCTGAATCCCCCAAGTTAATGACCTCCCTTGAGACCAAGGACGCCCAAATCTCCGATTCTATCGCCTTGGTAGGAGATTATATCTACGCAATCAATGACGGCAGAGAGATTCTTGTGGTTTCCTACAATTAAAGCTAAGGGTTATCCATATGCATACAGGTAGAATCCGTATCCCTTGCAAACACTGCAACCGCACAGGGATATGCACGTCCGGAGAAGCCCATGGAACCAGCTGCCGCGTATGTATACTAGACGCACAGCGTCCAGGCATTGGCAACAGATTTTTGCGTCTACTCGGTCTGGCGAAATCCGACCATAAAGAACCTGATGGAAAGACTTTTCAGGTGAGAGTGCGGTGTTGTCATTGCCGCGGCAGGGGCACATTCTAGGGGCTAAGTCTTACAACACCGGTCATCTATTCTAGCATTCACACTTTGGCTAGAGTCAGCCATTACGAACATTATTTGATGAAGTCACCGATGAGGCAATCTCGGCTTGTGTCAATGGGTATATTCCCAGCAGAAGAGGAGACACATGAGGAACCTTTCAATTGTTAAGGCACTAGTTGGTTTTTCGCTACTGGTGCTAACAGCTTCCGGAGCCTTATTCATCATACGTTCACAGGATTCCACTGCACAAGCATCACTGGAAACCCTGAAGAATACCGAAGCTGCAACAGCGAAGGTATCAACTTACAGATACACAATGGATGCCTGGCAGACGCCACAATTAGAGGGCGATACCGACTATAAGACCTTTTCAGAATTCACTGTAGTGGTTGGCGAAGGTATGCACGTCATTACGCGAATGGAGGGGGGCGGTTACCATGAATCCTTATTGCTTGACGGCGTTCAGCACTTCCGCAATGGGCCGAATGAAGCCTGGCAAACCAGTTACTCCAGTTTCGATCCTACCACCATGCCGATGCTGGAACCTCGCGAGGATTTCAACTTGTACAGCGATTTGATTGACGTTCGCGTTCTGGGAGAGGAGCAAGTGAACGGAGTTCCAACCACCAAAATTCAAGGCAACATCGATATGCAATCCAAAGTAGAGAAGATTTGGGGAAACCCTGAGACTCAGAGTCCTGAGTTAAGTGCAGGCTCAGAAGATCCACGAGGCCAGTTTCTAGCTGGATCTGAGGAGTTCACAGGTTGGGTCGGAATCAACGATGGTCTACTCCATGCCTATGAGCTTCATGGGTCCTATCCGGCCTTCGGCGAACTGCTGCAATTCGAGTACTCGCTACGTGCAGAGTACTTTGACTTTAATGAACCCCTTGTTCTTCCAACGCCGTAATCATTGATGTCCCTGCCGTCACCATAGCCTCCCCCCTACCACGCCTCTTGAAGGAACCGCGTCAGCTCTGCTGCGTCGGTGATGCGGCGGGAGCCCTCGCCGAAGGATGGCTGGGCAGCGTCGTCACGGGCGATGGCCTCAAGGTCGGCTTCCGGCACATCCAGGTCACGTATTCGCGACGGCGCGCCAATTGAGCGGAGGAAGCTGTCCACTGACAGCGTAGCCTCCTCGGCGGCCTCGGCGTCGGACATGCCGCTCTTCCTGACACCCATTATGTCCGCGAGCCTGGCCTGTCCCTCCAGCGCAACCTCCCGGTTGTGGCGCATCGACGTCGTCAGCAGCACCGCGTTGGAAGCGCCCTGTCCAACGTGGGAGTAGCGATACCGTATCTGGCGGTCAAGGGTGGTGCCGGCGCCCCGTCCTCCGCCGGAAGGCGCATCCGCCGCGCGGTTGGAGATTATCGCTGCCGCGCCCAGCTGGATGCGAGGCTCCGGGTCGTCCGAACTGGATACCAGCCTGGGCAGGTACTCCAGCGACAGCTCCAGGGCCTGCCGCAGGTCCGCGTAGGCGAAGGGGTTGAGTCCCGGGGACTGGAGCCCGCCCACCACCGCAGTGAAGGTGTTGGTGGCCGTGTCCAGGAACAGGGGCAGGGGAGCAGTAAGCAGCGCCTCGCCGTCCAGGATGATGCAGGTTGGGCGCGCCTTGGGGTCGAACATCTCCAGCCTGTACGGGGGCTTGTCGTCCATAACGGCGGCCCCTCCGCGATTTGCGCCGTTGGTGGGCGTGGTGAGCACCAGGATGTTGGGGACCTTGGGCTGCAGAAGACGGGGGCTGACGGGCGGCTGGCCCGGAGGGTACTTGGTGCACAGCTCCTGGGGAGTGCCGTCCTCCGCCATAAGAATTGTTATAGCGCGGGCGGTGACCACTGCGCTGCCGCCCCCGA
Organism: Dehalococcoidia bacterium; assembly: GCA_965261605.1. Taxonomy (GTDB): domain Bacteria; phylum Chloroflexota; class Dehalococcoidia; order Lucifugimonadales; family UBA2985; genus DAOUJW01. The sequence continues at coordinate 1,105,879 of OZ253466.1, forward strand.
CTGCGACGATCATGTCAGCCTGCGCGGCTTTGGCGGCCTCGACCCCGGCCATGACCAGGGGAATGGGCGACTCCCGCTTTGCGCCGTCGAACACTCCGGCGTACAGGTCGCCCAGCGACTCCCTGGTGCGCTCCAGCAGGTTTGTGGTTCGGGCCACTGTCTCGCTGCACACCACAAAGGCGCGGGTCGCCTCCAGCCTCTGCGCCTCCCTGTACAGATTCGACAACGCGTCTACGCCCGCGTAGAGCCGGGCGGCAGGGCTGAGGTATCGAAAGGACGCGGTCAGGTCCATGTTGATTCTCCTTCTGCGTATCTACGGAACGTCCGGCATCATGTCCATTCCAATGTGGCCCTCCGCCTCCAACCTGGCATACTCCTCGTCCGAGACGCCCAGTATCTCCTTGTAGACGTAGGGGTTGTGCTCCCCCAGTAGGGGCGCAGCCTCCCGCAGCCGGTTGGGAGTCTTGGACATCAGCCAGCCGGGGCCGTGGTACTGCAAAGTCCCTACCTCCTCGTGGTCAAGGGACTGGTAGAAGCCCCTATCCACCATCTGCGGGTCCTCCAGTATCTCCAGGTCGTCCAGCACAGGCCCTGAGGCCACTCCCGCCTCCTGGAGCATATCGAAGACCTCGCGAGGCTCCAACTGGCTTGTCCACTCGTTGATGATGGCGTCAAGATCGTCCTGGTGATTCCAGCGAGACGCGGCATCGGCAAAGCGGGGGGCGGTCACAAGCTCCGGCCTGCCCATCGCCCTGCACAGGCTCTCCCACTCCTCGTCGCTGCCGACAGCGATGGTCGCCCACTTCTCCTCGCCCTTGCACCGGTATGCGCCGTGCGGGGCCATGTGGTAGTCGCGATTGCCGATGGTGCCGCGCACCCGGCCGTTCATTGTGTAGTCCATAATGGGGTCCGCCATGACGGGTATGAAGTTCTCCGACAGGCACATCTCCACCATCTGTCCCTTGCCAGTGCGGTCGCGATACCAGAGAGCCGAAAGCACAGCGAAGGCCGCCGAAGCTCCCGCGGCGGCGTCCGCGGCCACGGTGTCCCCGCGCCTTGAGGGGTCCACGTCCGGGTAGCCCTTGATGTAGTGGTGGCCGACAACGCCGTCGACGTGCAGCCCCAGGCATCTGTAGTTGGAGTACGGCCCGGTCAGCCCGAACGCGGGCATACGAATCATGACGATGTCGGGTTTCAGCTCCTTCAGCCACTCGTAGCTGATGCCCAGCCTGTCCACGGTCTCCGGCACGTTGTTCTCGATGAAGACGTCCGCCGTACTGACCAGCTTGCCCAGTATCTCCCTTCCCTCCGGCCTGAGCAGGTCCAGCGTCATGCTCTTCCTGCTCCTGAGAGTGGCGGTGAACTGGGTGTACCTGTTCCAAGGCCGAGGGCCGGGTTCCCAGTTGGGAAAGACCATCCCAGCCGCGTTGGAAGCCCTGGCCTGGTCCACCAACTCCTGTGAGACCTTCGCGTACTGGCCTCGCGTGCCGGGCCTCAGGGTCTGGAGGTTCTCCAGTCGGATGACCTCCGCTCCCCAGTCGCCCAGGAATTGCGTGGAGTAGGGCCCCGCGGCGATCTGGGTCAGTTCGATGATGCGTATGCCATCCAGAGGAAGCTCAGCCATTACTCCAGTCCTCCCTTCACGATGCGGGCGTCTCTCATATCACCCCTTGTCCGGACAGCCGCGCAAGCTCCTCCGGGACGTAACCCAGGGCGTCGCAGTACACCTCCCGGTTGTGCTCTCCAAGCTGCGGCGCGGGCCTTCGAAGCTGCCAAGGAGTCTCGCCCATGATAATGGGCCGTCCAGGGTACTCGAACTTGCCGGCCACCGGGTGGTCGATCTCCACCCACATGCCCCGGTCCCTGAAGTGGTCGTCCGCCAGCAGGTCCGCAGAGGTGAAAATGGCGCCGGAGATGATGTGGTGCTCCTGGGCCTTGGCCCACGCCTCCCGCATGGTGTGCTGCATCGTCCAGGGGAGCATGATGCCCTCGTTGAATGCCACCACGTTCTCCGGCTTCAGCTGTGCCGTGCGGGTAGCGAAGCGGGGGTCGTCTACAAGCTCCGGCCTGCCGAGCATGGCGAGGGCCTGGGGAAAGCGCGCGCCACCCGCGCCAAGGACGATGTAGCCGTCCTTGCACGGGAAGGTGCCGGAAGCGATGGTGGAGCCGGGCTCTCGCCTGGGCCGCACCTGGTTTATGAACTGGGCCGCGATAATATCCGGGGAGCGGCCGTCTCTGCTGTGGGCCGCTGTCTCAAAGATAGAAACGTCCACGTGCTCGCCGTCGCCGCCCCTCCTGCGCCTGGCGAAGAGGCCGGTCATAGCGGCCAGCGCGCCTATGAGACCGGACTGGTAGAGCACAACGTTGGTGCCGTACTTGACAGGCTCCCTTCCGGGCAGTCCCCTGGAGTGCATCGCTCCGCCCATGCCGTACAGCACCATCTCGCTCGCCTTGAAGTCGCGGTAAGGCCCCGTCTGCCCAAAGCTGGATATGGACACCATAACCAGTCCGGGGTTCGCCTCAGCCAGGCTCTCGTAGGACAGGCCGAGGGAAGACATCACGCGAGGCGAGAAGCTCTCCACCAGCACGTCCGTCTGCCTCACCAACTCCGTCAGTATCCGTTTGCCCACGGAGGTCTTCAGGTCCAGGGTCACGCCGCGCTTGTTGATGTTGAGCATCAGGAAGAGGCCGCTCTTCTCCGGGTGTGGAGAGTCGCCGGGGAATGGCCCCAGCCTGCGAGCGAAATCACCCCCGTCGGGGCGCTCAACCTTGACCACGTCCGCGCCGTAGTCGGCCAGCATCTTTGTGCAGTAGGGACCGGCTATGCCGTGGGTGAGGTCCAGCACTCTTATGTCCGACAGCGCCATATCCATAGCAACACCTCCGCCTTTCATTTGCCGTCATTCCCGCCCCAGTATCGGGGTACGGGGCAGGCTACGAGCGGGAATCTAAGGCATTGCACAAAGGCGACGCAGGCTTTAGATTCCTGCTTTCGCAGGAATGACATAAAGGCGCTTCTTTAGGGTGACACCTCTGTTATGCAAAGGTCTGTTCGGAGGCGGGAATGACGAGAGTTCGGCTCTAGGCGGGCTTGAACACCGGAACGGTAACCGTCTCCGATCTCTCCTCGAAAACCACCTCCACGGGCATCCCGATTTGGATGTTCATGCTCGGGTCGGCCGGGTCGATGTCCACTTGCACCAGGTTGGTGGGCATCTTGCACCCCTCCTCCAAGTCCACCATTGCCACCACGAACGGCACGTCGTCCGCCCATCCTCGATGCGGCGGCCTTATCACCACGCCGAAGGTGTGCAGGGTGCCCTTGCCGGAGCACTTAATCCACTCGGTATTGCGGGAGAAGCAGTCAGGGCAGAAGTCCCTGGGATAGAAATAGGCCTGGTTGCAGTCGTTGCACTTGCGCACCCAAAGCTCCCCCTCCTTGCACTTGTCCCAGTAGAACTGCGTCTCCTGGTTGGGTATGGGCGCAGGCTTGGCTGCCGGTGGGCGTTGCTGTGTCATAACTCCCTCCTGAGATGTTGAAGTGATGGTGTGCTGAACGCTAGTCTACGGCCAGGACCGCCGTGCCGCCGGACGACAGGGATCCCCCTGTGCCGTGGCAGAAGGTCAGCTTGGCGTCCGGGACCTGCCTCGCTCCGGCCTCGCCCCTGAGTTGCCGTACCGCCTCTATCATCAGAAAGATGCCATAGGCACCCGGATGGGTGTAGGATAGGCCGCCGCCCGCCGTGTTCAACGGGAAGTCGCCGCCGGGAGCAGTACGCTGGCCTCGCACGAAGTCCGCCGCCTCACCGCGGCCGCAGAAGCCCAGGCTCTCCAGGGTCAGCATCACGGTGTAGGTAAAGGAGTCGTATATCAGGGCCAGGTCGAAGTCGTCGTGGGACACGCCGGCCATTGCGAACGCCTTGGGCCCCGTCTCCCTGGCGATTAGGGACGTGAGGCTCGGCATCTGGCTTATCATGCCGTGGTCGTGACCCTCGCCCGCGCCGAGAATCCAGACTGGGGGCTTCTTCAGGTCTCGCGCCCTCTCAGGCGTGGTTATGACGTAGGCTCCGCCCGCGTCGGTCACCAGGCAGCAGTCCAGCAGGTGGAAGGGCCAGGATATCCAGCGGGAGTTGTGATATTCCTCAAAGGACATGGTCAGCGGGATCTCTGCCGCCGGGTCGTGGATGAGTGCCCTGGGATTGAGGGCCGCCCACTTGCGAGTGGACACGGCAACCTCCGCCATCGCCTCGCGGCAACGGTCCTCTCCAAACTCGTACATGTACCGCGCGCACGCCATCGAGTAGTTAATGGGAGCGCCGATATACCCGTAGGGCGTCTCGAACTGCCCCCCTGGGGAAGCTGGCCCGCCGCCCTCGATGCCGCCTCCGCCTCCGAAGAACCGCCTGGAGTGGCCCGCCGAGCCGTGGGTGACCAGGGCCACCTCGCAGTACCCGGCCGCAATGGCCGCCAGCGCGTGACCCGCGTGTATCACGAAAGAGGAGCCGCCCACGGACGTGCTGTCGGTGAACCTTGGGTGTATGCCCATGTGCTCCGCCAGCCCAAGGGTGTTGCCGGAAGAGAAGATAGCGTCAACATCGCTCTTCTTCAGCCCGGCGTCCTCAAGGGCGTTGTAAGAAGCCTCTACGTGAAGCTGAAGGTCGGACTTCCTGTTCTCCAGGTATCCCAGTTCGTCGGATTCCGCCGCGCCCACTATAGCCGCCGCTCTACTGATATTTGCCATGTCTACCTCCCTGTTCTCCGTATCAAGATAGCTGGTAGCCCATAATATGCCAGTCTCCGATGCAGCGAGCATAGCACCTCAGCACAACGCTGGCAACCATTTTCTTTGCTTGCGCTGCCCGTCGTCACGGGCATGACGGATGAGTGGGTTTCTCGTAGGGGCGGTTCGCGAACCGCCCCTACATCCAGTTAATAGCTAAGCGGGCACGGGCGCCAACCAGACGAAAGAGCGGCCTACGCCTTTGGAAGCGCACGGTAGATGTGCCAGAAGCGGTGGAAGGACGTAAAGGCCGCAAGGACAGCGATGATTACCAGCGCTACTGTGACCTGATCCAAAAGAAGGCCCGCCGCCAGCACCAGCACTCGCTCAGGCCTTGTCATGATCCCAACCTTGCAGTCGATGCCCAGGCCCTCTCCGCGGGCGCGCAGGTAGCTCACCATGAAGGAGCCTATCAGGGCAAGGTTTATCAGCACCACCTCCGGTATCGAAAGCGGGTCCAGGTAGAAGACCAGCAGCCCCAGGAAGACCACCGCCTCGGCGACGCGGTCTATGGTGGAGTCCAGGAGAGCGCCCCTCGGTGAAGCTGTGCCGAAACGACGCGCCAGAGCGCCGTCGGCCATGTCCATCAGCGCGGCGACCAGTAGCAGTATGCCGCCTCCGAGGAAGTTGCCGACGCTGATCCAGTACGCCGTCGCTCCGCTGACGAGTAGTCCAAGCAGCGTCACCTTGTTAGGAGACAGGCCTATCTTCCCCAACGCAACCGCAAGGGGATTCTCCAGGTAGCGGCTGGTCAGAAGTCGGGTCCGGGTCCTGAGGTCTTGCCAGGATGCCATGGAATCTAGGGGATGACGCCTTCCTTGGGGTGGGCCAAGCTGCCGTTGGAGCTAGTCTCGCCGGCTCGTTTGGTCATAACGAATTCATAGTACTCGGTAATCCGAGCCGCTACCTGCTCCCAGTCGTACTGGACGGCAGTCTGCCTCCCTCGGTTGCCCATTTCCTCTCTCAGAGCGGGGTCTTCCAGAAGGGTCTCCAGGGCCTCTTCCAATCCCTCTTCGTCATTGGGAGGCACCATCAGGCCTTCGCGGCCGTGAGTCATCACCGATGAGTACCCCTCTATGTTCGTTGCGACTATGGGCTTACCGGCCGCCATAGCCTCCAGCAGGACGATGCCGAAGCTCTCCTTGCCGGTGGCCGGCGAGCAGAAGATGTCCGCAGTCTGGTAGTAGCGCGGTAGGTCCTGGAAGGACACGGAACCCAAGAAGACCACGTCCTCGATGTGACGCTCAGCAATGAACCGATAGGCCTCCCGCTCCGCGTCACCCGGCCCCACCACCAGCAGGCGCGTGTTCGGGTATTTCCACTTGAGCTTGCTGAACGCCCCCAGCAGGTATTTAAGCCCCTTCCGCTTCTCCAAGCGTCCCACGAACAGGATGTTCAGCTTCCCGTCCTGGAACTCCTCTATGGGTGGTGCAGGAGTTGCGAAGCGGGACACTTCAATGCCGTTGGGGATGACTCTGTAATCGCCGGGGAAGTGTCTACTGACGTAGCTAAGGGCCGGGTTTGAAACAGCGATGAGGCCGTCCAGCTTGTTGAACCACCGATTCAGAATGTATTTGCCCACCCAGTAGATATGCCCGCTGCCGTTGAAGGCGTGGAAGGTGCCCACGTTCACGGCGCGGGACTCCTGAAGTACGAACAGCGGCAGCATTGGCGTCAGCGGCTCGTGGAGGTGGATCACGTCGAAGTTCTCCTCCCGCAGCATCCGCTTAATGCGCGGCTCAAGCCACACCGAAAGGGAGATTCTCGCCGTGGTGCCGCCGGTCGGGACCGGGACGGACCTGCCCAACCGAATCAACTCCTTATCAAGGATGCTGGGAGTCCCCGAAAGTGGCGCAATGACGTTTACGTGATGACCCGCCTTGATGAGGTGCTGGGCCAGATGGGAAATGTGAGCCATCACACCACCGGGATAGGCGTAATCGTAAGGGGATACCAGGGCTATTTTCATCTAATGTCGCCCGTTCCCTGTCCGGCAGACGGTCGTATCTAGTTCTCCTCTATGAACGCCTCAACCATTCGACGGGCCTCATCGTCGGAGTACTGAACGGGCGGGGATTTCATGAAGTAGGCCGCCGGCCCCTTAAGGGTGCCTCCAATGCCTCGGTCCAGCGCCAGCTTGCAGCATCGGATGGCGTCCACCACCACCCCCGCGGAGTTGGGGCTGTCCCACACCTCAAGCTTGAGCTCCAGGTTTATGGGAACGTCCCCAAAGGTGCGCCCCTCCATGCGTATGTGACACCACTTGCGGTCTCCCAACCAGGGCACGTAGTCGCTGGGACCTACGTGGACGTTGTTCTCCCCAAGGTCGTAGTCAAGCTGGGATGTCACGGAGTTGGTCTTGGATATCTTCTTGGACTCCAGCCGCTCCCGCTCCAGCATATTGTAGAAGTCGGTGTTGCCGCCAAAGTTCAACTGGTAGGTGCGCTCCAGCTTAATGCCTCTCTCCCTCATCAGCCGGGTCAGCACACGATGAGTGATGGTCGCCCCAAACTGCGACTTGATGTCGTCGCCGATAATGGGCAGGTTCTTCTCCCTGAACCGTTTCTGCCAGAAGTCCTCCCGGCCAATGAACACCGGAATGCAGTTGACGAAGCCACAACCCGCCTCCAGTATCTGCTCCACGTACCACTTGGTGGCCGATTCACTACCCACGGGAAGGTAGTTTATCACCACATCGGTCTCCCTCTCCTTGAGAATCTTTACAATGTCGGCGGTGGAGCCGGGGGCTTTGACAATAATCTGTGACAGGTACTTGCCCAGGCTGTCGTGGGTCATGCCTCGCTCTACGGGCACACCCATAAAGGGCACGTCAGCGAACTTCATGGTGTTGTTGGGCGGCTCGAAGATAGCCTGGGACAGGTCCTTCCCAACCTTGTTCTTGTCTATGTCAAAGGCTGCAACGAAGTTGATGTCTGATATGTGGTAGCCGCCCAGCACAGTGTGCATCAAACCGGGGATGAATTCGTCTTCGGGCGCTTCCTGGTACTTGTACACTCCCTGGACCAGAGAGGAAGCGCAGTTGCCGGCGCCGATTATAGCTACGTTGATACTAGACACCATTGACTCCTTGCACTACGCTAATTCCGAATTCAGCCAAAATTGGGCTGTCGATTTATCGGTTGAGCATATCATTTTCTACCTGGCAAGTCGAGAGGAATGCCGACCGCGCTCCCTCCCTGCGATACAATCCGCGTATCGCCCGTGGGGTGTTCCCTTGCATTGGGCAACTAGATGGGGGGCGCTTGCTGCTTGTCCAACCGCTTTCGATGCAGGACCTCCAGACCAATGCCCATAATCAGGGGAACAATCCCCAGGACAAATCCCCCTATGATCATAAATGCGCCCATGCCAATGACCACGCCGTTCCACAAGGCGGTCCACCTGTGGCGCTTGATCTGGCCGACCTCCGGCCCAGGTCCCTCTGCCGGTCCCTCTATTTGTTTCCGTTCCTCCATAGGTCTGACCCCTTCACTTTGCTTTGGACGTCAGTAGCTAGTCACAGAAGCCTAGACTATGTCACTGAGTCTGAAGAAATATAGCGCTACACTAACATTGTTGAGGTGTTATAGCAAGCCAGCGAGATTACCGGCACTCAAAACGTGTATTGGTTATGGGGTATGTTACCGCTCGTCTTCATGCCTACGAACAATACCCGCCCATTTCCTTCGGCAAGGCTCGGGATGAGCGGACATATTGCCAGGGTAGTCTCCCCGCTCGTATGGTCCTACTCGATCACGGTTAGCGGAAGAAGCGGGCCTACTTGCGCCAGTGTGCCAAAGGGTGGTCACGTTTAGACAGCCCTGCATCAGCCGGCCGTCAACTCACCACTTGGTGGACTCTTCCGAGTACACATTGTCGGGCAATGCGTAGCGGATCCCTTCCTCGTCGAACAATGACGTATCAAGCAAGGACGTGAACCTAGTGAAGTTGCTATCTTGGCGACGCTTCGGAAACAGCTTGCTCAGGACTTTGCCATAGCGCTGCTGCATCCTGAACCACCAGACAGCGCCAAAGGAGGAAAATGGCGGATACATCAGTGAATCGGCAAACTCGTTTCCAATAAGCCCGCGGGAAACGCGGTACACGTACCCGGCTAGCTCGCGGCGGTCGGCCGGCTCTGTCCTTCCGGCAATCAACGGAGCTGAGTTGACCAGGGAGTGTGCCATGACCACCGACTCCAAGGGGGAGTCAGGCTCGCACGTGAGGGCGATCTCCCTCAGTCTCAGCGCTTCATCGGCATCGCGGAAGAGGATGGTCTCGGGAATACCCATCAGATACCCCGAGTAGCGCCAGACGGCCATGAAGCTGTCGTACTCTTCGTCATTGTATTGAGCGCCCAGGGTTTTCATGTGTTTCAGCAGCCTTGCAGAAAAAGCGGAGATGGCGTAACCCAAATGCGCAGCGCAGATCGGTGCACCCCAAGCTTCGGTATCCCACTCTTCCGAACGGTTCAGGAGGTGTCTTAGCTGTGCGTGAACTATCCTGATACGGACAGAGAGTTTCCAGCCGTCTCCATCCCTGTACAGGCCGCCGGGAAGGAATATCTCCATCATGTGGCGGTTATTTTGCCCCAAACGCCTGACGCCCTGGTCGCGCACCCGCCCGGTGATGAAGAAGGACTTTGCTATGTTCGTTGTAAATCCTTCTATCAGTACGCCTGCTACGAATGCCGCCAGGATCACCTGTGAGTTCCTGTGAAACATGCGGACACCCGGGGCGAATGCTGCGTAGTCGAGCCATTCCGGTAGAGTTTCCGCTTCTTTGAAGAATTTTCGAAGAGAGGCGGGCGCTTCTCATAGAGCCTCCTCACCTTCGTTGTCCATAGCATTTTGGATGAGTACACTCGCCTCTTCCGTCTTAAACTTCGAGAGGTCATCCGTCATCTCTTCACCCAATGGGTCACCAACGTGTATGTGAGCGATGTATTTGTCTGCTATATCGGGCGCAATGGCGCGCGCCTTTTCGTATCCCGGTATGTAATCAGTCGGTATTTTCATTGGAGCTCACACCCCCAAGCAGTTCTGCTCTCGACAATATGAGCTTAATCTTCCAGAGGCTTTACTCGCAGATCCGGAAGCCAGCTCAGCCAAGACGGCAGGTACCAGTTTCGTGCCCCCAGCATCTCCATTGTAGCAGGAACCAGCACCAACCGCACAAGCGTCGCATCCAGGAGTACCGCTACAGAGAGGCCGAAACCCACCTGCTGGTTGATGATGGTCTCCCCGGAGGCAAATGCGCCGAACACCGCCACCATTATAAGAGCGGCGCCCGTGATGAGACCTGCCGTCGACCTCAACCCGTAGGCCACCGCCTCTGCGTTGTCCCTGGTCTGGTCGTAGCGCTCCCGGATGCGGCTCAGCAGGAATACGTGATAGTCCATTGAGAGGCCGAAGAGGATGGAGAAGAGGAACAGGGGTATCCACACGTCGATGACCTCTGCGTGCTGGAAACCCAGCAGCTCCGTGCCCACGCCCTTCTGGAATACCAGGACCAGCAGACCATACGCAGTGCCCACGGAGAGGAGGTTCATTGCAACGGCCTTGATGGGAATGACTATCGAACGGAATACCAGCATCAGTATGATGAAGCTGAATCCCAGCACGAACGCGAAGACAATGGGCGTATATGTTTCGACTATAGAGAAGACGTCCGTGGCCTCCGCGGTCACACCACCGACCAGGGCTTCAGCATCAACCCCTCCAAAAGCGGAAGGGATGTACTGGTCGCGGATAGTGGACACTACGTCTACGGCCGCCTGGTTGCTTGGCTCCCCGGGGATGATTACCGTCAGCAGGGCCAGATCCCCGGAGGAATTGACCTCAGGGGGAATGGGTGGGACCAGCAAGCGGCTATCGCCCATGAGAGAGGCCTGCAGCTTTCCAATGGCCTCCTGCACGCCGGGGCTGTTTATATCACCGTCGACGACGATTTCTGTGGGGTTGACCAGCCCGAAGGAGAACTCCTCTTCCATAACGAAGAAAGCCTCCCTGGTCTGGGCGCCTTCGGGGAAGGCGTCAACCCCGTTGAGCCCCGTCTTGATGTCGAAGTAGAAGAAGATTGCGGCAAGCATAGGGATGCCAATAGCCAGGACGCTGATGATGGGGAACCTGGTTACCTTAACGGTTACGAACTCCCAGAACCCATGCCGCTGGGCCTCTGAGGTTTCGACCTTGCCTCTACCAATGAAGGGTATTGGCAACAGGTTCACTCTCGGCCCCAACAATGCAAGCACGGCCGGCAGAAGCGTCAGTGTAGCCGCCAGCGCAACCAGCATTACGAGGATAGCCCCCAGAGCAAGAGACTGGAGGAAGGAGAAGGGGACTATCAGGAGCCCGCAGAGGGCAACGACCACGGTGAGGCCGCTGAAGAGCACCGTGCGGCCCGCCGTTGCGCCAGTTCTCGCGGTCGCCTCGTACTTGTCCAGGCCGCGGCCCATCTCGTCCCTGAAGCGGGATATTATGAGAAGCGAATAGTCGATGCCCACCGCAAGGCCAATCATGGTGATCATCAACGTTACGAAGAACACCAGCTCGAAGACCTGGCCTATGAGCGCCGCCAGTCCCAGCGCGGCGATGATGCAGATAACGGACAACCCTATTGGCACCAGGGCGGCTACGATGGCGCCAAAGAGCACCACGAGGATGAGAAGCGCCACTGGCACTCCCACTCGCTCTCCCTGCTCCAAGTCATGCCTGGCAAGCTCGTTGGTCTCCACTGAGATGGTGGCAGTCCCCACGATGAGCACGCGGAATTCGCTTGCCGCGTCCGCTTCCTCGACAATTTCCAGGACGTGCTCGACGTTTCCCTCTGCCTCTTCCAGGTCGCCGGTCAGCACTAGGGGCATAAGGGTGGTCGTGCGGTCGGGGGACACCAGAGCCTCGTTGTTCAACTGGTAGTAGTGCTGCCCCAGGGTTACCTGGTCGCCACCCAGGGAAATGATCTCGTCGTAGAGCGTTTCCACTCTTTCGCGGAATGCTGGGGCATCCACGGTCAGGGACTCCGATTGAACGATAACCGTTTCGGTTATCGGCTCAGGGCCTCGGAGCCTGTCCTCCAGTAGGCGCGCCGCTCGCACGGACTCCGCGCCGCCGCCCATTCGGAACTCAGTGGTAGTGCCGCTCTCCAGCAGGCTCCCGCTGAGCGCCCCTCCAATCAGGGCCACGAGCAGCCAGAGTGCAATGGTCAGCAACGGCTTTCGAGAGCTGACGCGTGCCAGAAACTCCGTCAAGAGGCTACTCCATTCATTTCAGGTTGGGTGCGAACTATAGCATACACCCAAATTGTCGGCTATGTGAACTCCCGCTGCGCTTGGTCTGCCGCCCGTCGCCACTTCCCAACCAAGGGTCGGATACCCTCACTCAAAAGACGGACGGAGAAACAGGTGGCAGGCTCCTCGCTATTCCCCGCCAGGCCAATGTAATATAGCATCAGTGGTGAATGCGGTCGCAGACCTCATATCTCCGGAGGCGATAGTGTTATGGCCTTTCAAGTTCACCAAGAGCAGCTCCTAAGCTATCCCATTGAGCAGGTCTTCCGGCTCCTCGCCTCGCCCGAGAACCTCAACCTGCTCACGCCTCCCTGGGTCAAATTCTCGATACTCTCCCCGCAGCCCATAGAGATGGCCGTCGGGACGATCATAGAGTACAGGATCAGGCTCCGGGGCGTGCCGGTCAACTGGAGGAGCGAGATAACGGAGTGGCAGCCTCCGTTCGCGTTCTGCGACGTGCAGCTTCGCGGCCCCTACCGCTTCTGGGTCCATCGGCACACATTCGAGGAGAAGCCGGGTGGCACTCTGGCAACCGACCACGTGGACTACCGCGTCCTTGGAGGAGCGCTGGTCAACCGGCTATTCGTTGCCGGAGAGCTGCGGAGGATTTTCGGCTACCGCGAGACAAGGCTCCACGAACTCTTCCCAGATACGGGATGACCTGCGCGCTGGATCGATTGCGCAGCCGAGCGTCATACAGGCCGCCGTTCAGGACTACGGCTTGGTGGCTATAGCCTCACCAAAGGCGAAGGCGCCAAAGGCCCCGGGATGGTCGCGCCAATCGTCCAGGCTCTGACGCCACTGGGCGAACTGCTCGCGGCTCGCCAGCCCGAACTGGACCGCCGCCTCTATGACCCGGGGCGAATAGAACCAGTCGTCGATGAAGGCGCGGAGGAAAGCAACGTCTTCCGCCGTGCTGAAGTAGTCAAAGGAAGCAAATGCCCGGATGTCCGTGAAGCCGGCCTCCAGGAAGGTGTTCTTGAGCTCCTTGCCCATCTGGGGATGGGCGCCGTTGCCCTGGAGAAGCCTTGCAAAGGTGGTCCACGCGCCTTGCGTTTCCTCAGCGCCCGGCTCCAGGAACGAGGATGACACAAACATCTCGCGGCTGCCGATGATACCGCCCGGCTTCAGGACTCGCTTTATCTCGGTCAGCACCTTGGCGGTGTCCGGGATGTGCATGAGCACAGCGTGGCAGTGGGCAGCGTCGAAGGAGTTGTCTTCGAAGGGAAGGTCGGTCACGTCGCCGACGTGGAAGGTGGCGTTGGCGTGACCGCCTGCCTGTGCAGCCACGCGGGCGATGTTGATCTGCGACTCCTCCATGTCGATGCCGTGCAGCTCCCCCGGCTCTATCGCCTTGGCCAACCCGACCGAGATGGTCCCCGGGCCGCAGCCGAAGTCGAGCACGCGATGGCCGGGTTTGAGATGCGGGAGCAGGTACGCGGCGTGGCTTCCCGCGCTGCGCCGACGAAGAAGCTGCTGAAAGTTCTCGTCGTAACCCATTGTGTATTCGGATGGCTGTTCGGTCATAGTCAGGTCTCCTCTCGATATCTTACGCAAGTCACCACTATCTACATTTTAGACCAGGCGACGCCACCTTATATGTCCATACTATATGTCCATACTAAGAGCTAAGTGAGGGCCGACGCGCCTAGCGGCGCCACTCGGCGATGTTCCAAAGCTCGCTGTCCCAGCCGTTGATGCGGACTCCCTGCAAGGTGTTCAGGTGGGCGGAGACCAGGCCGCGACTCACCAGCGGTATCTCATAGTAGCTCTGCACGTGGATGTCGTTCATCTGCTTAATCAGACTGGCCCGCTCCGGTCCGACGCTGGTCTGGGAAAGCCGGTCATAGAGCTCGTCGTACTCAGGGTTGCAGGACCGCGCGGTGTTGTCGTAGGCCCAGTTGCCCTCCCGCGTCGGGATGTGCTTGCAGAGCTGACCGGACAGGTGCTGCTGCGGGTCGATATCCGGTCCTGTCGCGTACATCTGCACGTCCGCGAAGAATCTTCGCAGCGAAGCCTCTTTGTCATCGACAGGGTCGCCGCCGAAGTAGACGCTGGCGTCATGGTGAACCAACTCCATCTCAATGCCTATCTGACTCCACCAGTCGCGAATAAGCGCCTGTGTGTCCTGCCGGATGGCGTTGGTTGAGGTCTGGAAGGTAATCCGAAGGGGAGCTCCATTGTACTCGCGGACGCCGTCACCGTCCGTGTCCAGGACGCCGTTGTCGTCCAGCAGCCGGTCGGCGCCCTCGATGTCCTGCGTGAGACACCTGTCGTTCGCCGTGGAAACGTAGTCGGGAGGGCCTGCGATTACATTGCACGTTGGCTCCCCGGCAAAGCCGTAGAGCTGCTCCGATATGAGGCCGCGGTCGATGGACATGGACATGGCCTGGGGAATAGGGGTGAATGTCAGGAACGGGTGGGGATTCTGCCCGTCCAGGTACTCGGAGCGGTCGTCACCCAGCGCGGGGTCCGGGTTCGTCTGGTTGACAACGATCCGCTCCACCAGGCTGGCGAAAGCGGAGACCACTTTGCCGTTTCCGGCCGCCTCCATCTCCGCGAGGACATCCGGCTCCACTTGCAAGTTCCATGCGTAATCGGCCTCGCCCCTCTCCATAACTGCGCGGGCTGCAGAAATGGCGTCGCCGCCCCCTTTGAGAACTACGCGGTCGAAATACGGCGTCGACCCTCGATAGAACGGATTGCGCTCGTAAAGCGCCTCCTCGTTGGGCCTGAAGCCAGTGATTCGATAGGGGCCTGTGCCCAGCGGCGCGGTGTTCTGCGCATCGCAGGAAGCGGCGGCCTTGCCCACGCAGTCGGCGAACTGCGCCCGGCTGATGACAGGCGTCCCGGTGCTGACAAAGGCGGTGTACGGGTATGGCGTGGGCGCATCGAAGGTAATCTTGACGGTGAGGTCGTCAACGGCCTCCACCGATGATATGCCGTCGAAGGAGCTTTCGGCCGTGCATCCCGTTTCCACATCCGAGCAGTAGCGCCAGGTAAATACAACGTCCTCCGCTAACATATCGCTGCCGTCGGACCACATCAGACCCTCTTTCAGCTTCCAGGTAATTGACATGAGGTCACGGGAGACGCCGCCGTTTTCAAGTGTCGGTATCTCGACTGCCAGCGCCGGGGTGAGGTCGCCGTCCGGAGTGTACTTGGCCAGGGGCTCCAGAGTAACTGCGCCGGCGTCCCGGTCCTTGAACCTGGACGACAGGAACGGGCCGGGCAGCGATGGCGCCTGCCAGTAGAGGATCGTGAGGACCTTCTCCTCGCTTGGGGTCTCTATAGGAGTGGGCGAAGAGGTGGGGGCAGCCGAAGGGGCAACGGTTTGAGGCTCCTCGCCGGAGCCGTTGCAGGCTACGAGAACCAGAATGGCGGCGAAGCAGATAGCCAGTCTCAAGTTTGCAATCATTTCTTGATCTCAGGAGTCCTTTCGAAGAGTAAGTATGAAGTCACTCCTTACATGACGTGCTATCAGAAGGAACTAACTCACTTCTGAATCACAGTTTCATTAGAAGTTCTTTGAGTGGATCGAACGCAGGAGAAGCGAAGTCCCAGAGACCCTTTGCAGCGGCTTCTCCCAATCTCAGATCCGGACGGTCCTGCGAAGCCAAATAAGCGTGAACCCGCGCTTTCGACTCAGTCTCAGGCTTTGGCCAATCTTCCCTCTTTCCCTTTACACACTCAATAAACTGGTCTACACATTCCATTACCGTCTCAGTTCTGACCGATTCCAAGCAAACATCCTCCAGCATGCCTTGATCTGCCCCATGCGGAAGAATGAGATAGGACACCTTTATATTCCCGTCCGACGCCTCAGTGAGAGGTTCAGTAGGCTGAGGTAGGTCCGTGTTTTGCAAGGCACCTAGAATACGGGCTCGCGCTCCTCCGACATTAAAGTCTGCATCGGCAACGACAGCAAGAGAACGCACTTTGGGAAAATCCGGATGCCTTATGAAGGCCGTAAGGAATCTTCTCAGACTGTCCTTTCCACCATAATCACGAGCTTGAATCTCATTTAATTGCAACTCTGCTACCAGATAGTTGAAGACCAGGACCTCCTCCATGCCTTCAACCAAAACCTGCTTGGTTGTAAGAAAACGGTCCTTCACAACATTGGCACGGCCGCTCCGTAGTTCCCCAGTCATTCAGCGTACCTCCATCTCATGCAATATGGCCGTTTCAAGCATATCGCCGTCGTAATAGGTCGCCTTAGAGTGGCCTTCCACCCGGTCTATCCGATGGAATGTAAAATCATCGTTACCATGGCTGAGGGCTTCATATGCAGCAGTGATGCACTCAAGGCTGTGGGTCGTAGCAATTACTTGAACATCGAACTTCACAGCCAATTCCATCAGGTTAGAGAAAACGTCCTTCAATACGGAATGGTGCAGGCCGTTCTCAATCTCATCGATGAGCAGCATCCCGCCCCTTGCGGATTCCATAGCCACAGCCATTGAAAAGATCCGGTTAAACCCCTCACCAAGCAACCTGGCGGCTATTGGCCTATCCGCTCCAATGTTTGCATACATGACAGGCAAATTGTCCATTAGGACCGGAGTTATCGACTGCAATCTCGGCTCTAAAGTACGGAGGACTGACAGTATTTCCTTATCCTTACCCTGAAGCTGCATGGCACCATATCTTTTAGCGTCTTCCTCAAGCGTATCTCTGTAAAGGGCCCCCATGAACACTGAGTTCGGCCTTTTCGGAAACTGTTCCCGTTCCTGGCGGATGCCAGCGCTTGTCAATGCCATTTGAACAGGGGTCTGGGGTGGTGGATTCAAGGTCTGCTCAATCCACCAGGCAGAAGACCTATATTTCTTGCCATTGTCATGCACATAATCAAGAACTATCTCAAACTGTCCCTCGGTTTGAAGTTGCGTCGACCGTTCCCGAGCAGTTTCCATTGGGCCGCCCTGTTGTGGCAACCTGGCAATTGAAGAAGAGCGCTCCCTCAGGGAAATAGTTAACCTACGCCGCTTCGAAACCGCCTTTGTTTTGCCGACAATCTCAATCTGCCTATGAGTATCGAATCCGTTGAACAGGTCAAGAAAGATTGTTTCCGCGCTGGGCGGAGGGAGGCCTCTGAAACTTGCAGTTCTTACGCTTAGTTCAGGTATATCTGGTGCACTAAAGATCCATAGACTCTCTAGTACAGCCGTCTTGCCAGCACCGTTCTTGCCGGCAACCAAGCTGATACGGCCCAAAGGATCTATCTTTAGTTGATCAATGCCGCGAAAATTCTTGATGCTAAGGCTGGTGAGCATCATTCCCCTCCATGGATTCAAGTCACCGAGATCTTCTGTACGCCAAATATCATTATACGCCCCGCCCACTAATGCAAGCCAGTATCGGAACTACAGCTAGTCCACCGCAGTTAGGTTGTTGCTCGCTGTCTTTCTCCCGCGGTTTCAATTGACCAATCAAAGAACAGGCAACTAGAATCTATGTATGACCAAGCGCATTCAGGTCCTGATAGTTGAAGACGAGTATCTGGAAATTCGGGAAGCCGCCCGCAGACGACATATGACCGTCTCCGAGTGGATCTGTCGTGCGCTGCGCAAAGCAATTAACGACCAGCCGGAAACCGCCGAAGCCAAGCTGCGCGCCATCGTTGACGCGTCCCGGCACAGTTTCCCAACAGCCGATATAGAGACCATGCTCGGTGAAATAGAGACCGGACGGCAACGCTTGGGATCAGGAACATCCGGCAGTGCTTTCCTTGACGCCACGTAGTTTCAGCCTTAAGCTTCCCCCATTGGGTTGTAGCCAAGCGACATTGTGGCTTGCCACAGCCTTTGGGGTCGCTCTAAGCTGGGACACTCTCAATGCAGACAAATCAAGAATCCTCCAATTGCTCTGAATAAGAAGGGAGAAAAATGTTGGGAGGAAAACTTGGACCTGAGCCATTGCGCTTGTATGCAAAGCCAGTGCTAGTTGAACTCAGTTACGAGAAACTCTCCAAAGATCCCTTTCAAACGCCGCAGGAAGCGCAGGTGTGGTTTCGTCTGGGCGATCAAAGGAAGTCAGCGTTTGTTCCCCTTTCCATAGTCGATGAAGAAAGCGGGACGGTATGGGCAGTTGTCTTGGGTGAACAATCCGGAGAGATTTTCGTGTCCTTCCCTCCAACCAACTTCGGCCAGACCAGGTTCTTTTCGTCGGAAATCAACCTGAAGAGAATAGCCAAGAGTCATAACGGATAAGGAAATAGGGAATGGCCCTGTCTGACGTTGAGATTCAGGCCGAGATCGATGCAAAGCGCCTGATTTTTGAACCGCCTGTTACTGATAGGGAACGCATCAGCAGTTCCGCAGTCGACCTCTTACTGCACGAGGAGTTGCTAGTTCTCCCGGAACGTGTAGCCGGAGTTTCCATTGATCCGTCCGATGATGGGATTGATGTAATGGATATCTTGAGGCGTCATGGAGAAGCCAAGACGCTTATGCCAAACACCCCTCATCTTATGGAGCCCCACCGCCTAGTAATAGGGAAGACCTTGGAGTCCATCAAGCTGCCTCTGCACCTTGCCGCGCGTATCGAGGGGAAGAGTTCACTGGCACGTCTTGGTCTGTCCGTGCACGTTACCGCGCCGACCGTGATGGCGGGATTCGATGGGAGGCTCTACCTTGAAATGAACAACATTGGGCCGTTTCTCGTACAGCTCAAAGCGGGCATGAAAATCGCCCAACTGATCTTGGAGCACGTTGGACTCCCGGCATTGGAGGGGTACGGTGGGCAGTTTCAACAACAGCGTTGACCCACAGCCTACACTATGCCACACCAGACTGAGCCAAGCGCCAACAACGCCACAGGCGGCCTGCTCCAGGCTATGCTGCCCCGGAGCAGTGTGCGCTCCGAGAATACCCAGGCCATCTCCGGACACCCGGGGCTGCGACCCGACATTCTCATCACCGCTCCCGACCGCGCGCCCGTTGTCGTCGAGGCGGAGTATATGCCTGCTCACACCGTCGAAGTCGAGGCGCGGGAACGTCTTGGGCTGGAGGTTGCGTCCAACGGGCGCGTCATCGAGGCCGCCATTGCCCTACGCTACCCTGAGGAATTACGCGAGGCCCACGACCTCCACACTGCCCTGTCGTCGGCCCGCCTCTCCTACTGCGTATTCACCGAGGGCGCAGAGGACGTGCACCGCTTCCCGGAGTCCGGCTGGCTGGACGGCGACCTTGAGGACCTGGCGGACATGGTGCGCCTGGTGTCCGTCCCACAGCGCGCCGTGGACCGGGCAACCACCGCGCTCCAGGAGGGCATCGACGGCGCCGCAAGGCTCCTGGACGAGCTGAACGAGACCAGCGCAGGTGTCACCACGGCCATAGCCCGCCTGCTGGGTATGACCAACGTGCCACAGACCCGTCGCATGGCCTGCGCCATCATCGCCAACGCCCTGGTGTTCCACGAGCGCATTGCCGGTATGCATGAGGGCGTGAAGCCCCTGGCAGTGGTGTGCGGCGACGGCGTGGACAACCCCCAGGGCGAGGTGCTGGCGGCATGGGGCGACATACTGAAGATCAACTACTGGGCCATCTTCGCCATTGCCAAGGACATCCTGGAGCAGCTGCCCTCGGGCGATGCGGCCAACATCCTGCGACGGCTGAGGCACACCGCCCAGGCTGTCGATGCAACGGGCGTGGACAACGCCCACGACCTGACCGGCCGCATCTTCCAGCGACTCATTGCCGACCGCAAGTACCTGGCCACCTTCTACACCCTGCCGGCATCAGCGGCGCTGCTGGCCCGCCTGGCGGTCGCCAAGCTATGTCCTGAGCCTGCCGAAGGGATGGAGGGCGTTGACTGGTCGGACGCCGGGGCTATAGGCAGGTTGCGAATCGGAGACTTCGCCTGCGGTACCGGCGCGTTGCTCTCGGCGGTGTACGAGCAGATAGCCGCCCGCCACGAGCGCGCCGGGGGCGATGCCGCCGCCCTCCACAAAGTGATGATGGAGGAGGCGCTCTACGGCTGCGACGTCATGCCCTCCGCCGTCCACATCACCGGCTCGACCCTCTCAGGCGTGGAGCCGTCCGTCCTCTTCAACAGCTCCCACCTGTACACAATGCCCTACGGCCGGATGCAGGACAACAGCGTGATGATAGGCTCCCTGGAGCTTCTCCAGTCTTCCAACGTGCTGACGCTGTTCAACACCAGCGACCCGGCCATGCGCACCGGCAGCGCGGGCGAGGAGACGGCCGCCCAGGTACGCGCCGAGGTACCTGACGAGAACTACGACCTCGTGATAATGAATCCGCCGTTTACCAGTAATACAAAGCACTACGATGCCGATGATGGTGTCATGAATGCGGCCTTTGCCGCCTACAACGCCAGCGACGACGACCAAGAAGATATGGCGAACCGACTGAAGCGTCTTGCTAAGGACACCTCGTATCATGGTCATGCTGGATTAGGGTCTGCTTTCGTAGCGCTTGCAAATAAGAAGGTGCGTCACGGTGGGATAGTGGCATTTGTGCTGCCATTCACTACAATAAATGGGAGGTCTTGGGCCAAGTTCAGAGAGTTGATAGCCAACAACTACACCGACGTTACAATCGTAAGCATTGCAGCAAATGGTCATGACATGTCCTTTTCCTCCGATACGGGCATGGCGGAATGCCTAGTAATAGCCCGAAGACTAGCACCCCGTCAGAAGCCTAGCGAGAGGGCAACTTTTGTATCGCTACTACACAGGCCGGACACCTTCGGCGATGCCCAGGAGCTCTCTAGGGTCATAAGTTCCAGTAATTCAATTCGCAGACTGGAAGACGGGCCTTACGGCGGCCATTCTATTTTCAGTGGTGACGCTCTGGCTGGGGAAGTAATGGATGCTCCCGTTGATGACCACAAGAACGGATGGGGCGCAGCAAGAATTCTAGACTTTTCAGTAGCGCAAGTTGCCCATTCTCTGGCTAATGGAGCCCTCTGGCTGCCTGCAGAACCTAAATCTCATAAGTTGCCAACGACGCAACTCAGCAATGTGGGCAGACGCGGCATTCATCATTGGCAACTGATTGATCCCGCCATGAAAGGGGCTTTCGTCAAAGGGCCTCCAAGTGATACTGCTACGTATCCATCTCTGTGGAATCACAGTGCTAGGAACGAAACGCGAATAATCTGCGCACCTGACTTACAAATGCACATTAGGCCAGGGATGGAAGATGACGGTGCAAGGCTTTGGGCTACTGCAAGTCGCGCCCACCTAAACCTTGACTTTACCTTCGGCTCCCAGGCCCTAGCCGTTGCGTTCACGGACATGGAGTCCATCGGCGGGAGAGTGTGGCCCAACGTCATCTTCTCTGACAAGAGATACGATTACGCATTCTCAGTGTGGGGCAACTCCACTCTGGGCCTGCTGTCGTACTGGTGGCACTCCAGCCGTCAGCAATCGAGCAAAGCAAGCATCACTATAAGTACCGCGGACTCCCTCCCGGTGCTGGACTTCCGCGCCCTCACGGATGATCAGTTGCGCACGGCTGAGGCCATCTTCAACGAGTTCCGTGACAAAGACCTGAAGCCCGCCTACCTCGCTGACGCCGACCCCAACCGCGCCCTCCTGGACCGGCGCGTCGTCTGCGACCTCCTCGGCTTTGATGAGGACACCTACGCCGCAGTGCGTCGTCTAGCCGCCAAGTGGTGCGCAGAGCCGTCGGTACACGGCGGCAAGGCGCGGCCAAGGGACGCGGCGCTGGTTGTTTAGAAGAGAGCCGTCCGCCATCGTCATTCCCGCCCACGAGCGGGAATCTAGGAGGGGGATGAGGCTGGTGGCGAGTCGGGAACAGAAGGAGATTCTGGTGATGGATTTGCCGAGATTTCAATTGTGAAGTTGAGATTTACGCGCCCTCAAGTCCCTCCGCGCCAATCACGAGTTTCGCTGCCCGCGCCAGATTTTTTCTGATCCGGTCCTCACTAACCTTGTTCCAATCCTCACTTGCCACTTCAGAATGAGCTGGATTGTCTGTTGTGGGTGCGAACAATATCGTCTGATCATTGTCCCAGCACTGTTGCGCTATTATGGAAGCTACCCCACGACCTTCACCCCAACGCTCCCAACGGTCATATGTTTGTACGGCAGTACACCTTTCTGCCCAGTCGACAGACATCTTATTATTCTTCGTTGCTTTGGAGAATGCCCCCGGACTGATTTCTCCATTTTCCTTCAAGAAATCTGGATGAATAGCTCTGTAGAATTCGTCATCTGACCTGAGTGGTCTCGGAAATTTGGTTGTATCGCCTTCTTGATCCTGACAATGCTCCATATCATAAAACGCGGCCAATCAGTAGCTCACTAAGGCTAGCGTCCCTAGGCAATAACCCCTCTGATTCTTCAATGTCGCCTGAATCCAAGGGAACGTCCAAGAGGTACTTTATCCCTCTTCCCCCGCTAGGAACTATAAGCGTAAGCTCTACACCTGAATTTAGCTCCCACTCAAGCTCTAGACCGCCGTCAGTCATTGGAGCTATGAAGGGGTTTTGTAACTTGCCACTGGTCAGTCCGTGAATTATCGTCAACAACCCAGCAGCTGTATCTATGGCTTCTTGCGCAATTGGCTCGCCTCCATATCCATCCCAATCCGCTTCAAGTCTAGCTAGCTTGCTAATTCGCTCAGCAGCCGCGGCGTTTATATTTTGGAGTCTTTCGAATGCCGTATTTGGTCTATCGGATGCCAACCTTCTCTGGGACCCGAGGGACTTGCTCCAATGGAATCCCTTTTCCGAGATGTAAACTACAAGAATGTCAACATCCCGGACTCTCTCGAACATTCTGTTGACATTATCGAAATCCATCTTGCTTGGAGCAACCATGGCATTGCTCCAACGAGGCTCTTCGCTGGGAGCGGCACTGGCTGTTGATTCTCTTGGCTCCGGTATCAAGAAGGAATTACCCAAAAGCCTGTTATCTGACCACTTCTGAATGAACGACGTTGATAGCACAGGTACATTTGAAATGTGTACAGTCGACGCACTCTGGCTAGAAAAGTCACTGGGAATAGCCAATTCTGACTCATACAGATCTACCGCCCTCATCGGAAACCACGACGCAGCTATTCGGGAATGGAAAACACTTCTCGGCTCTCCAACCCAGTGTTGGAATGTCACCGGGAAATCACGGATGACATCCGTGACTGTAGTTGTTGGATTGCTAGCTACCATGACTCTTACCCTTCCAGCTGTTCGAGCAGCCCAATCAGGGTTCGGTACTGGTCATCCATGTCTTGTCTGAGATGCTCAGCGCTTGGCAACTCGGTCGCTTCTCCACTAGCGTTGAAATTCACGTTAATCTGGTCAACCACGCTGGACGCAAGTTGAATCGCTAGCGTCTTGGGCGGTCGATGAAGTGTAAGATTGATGTGGTTGCTTGACAACTGGCCTTCCAAGCTTTCCCTGACAACCGGCGACAGTAGATTTGTAGCAAGCCAGTTTGTAGCGTCGTCCTTGGACAGTTCAAGAATAAAGTTGATTCCATAAGAACGTAATCCGGGGTTTCCTAAAAGAGCCCCTAACTCATGAACAATCCTTGGGATCTTGGCTACTCCCTGGTCCAGCTTGCCGCTGAGGTCACGGACGTCAATTTTGTTGCCCGATAGAATCAACTCAGTCTGGTCCCGTGTGCTGGTCAAAACCAACTGACCCAGAGGGTCCCCTGACACGTTAACGGGTTGTCTCAGGATGCCAGTCAGATCGCTTGGAATACTGATGGGCGAGGGTTGATGAGTGGGATCAAATACCACTGCAATTGTGCTGACTAAGAGTTCTAATCTTTCTGTCTCAGACAATCGATTAGTCTCCATTTCCCTCAGAGGGGTGACTTTCTTGCAAATCTCTTCGGCAACGCGGATTCACCGTCATGTGTATTGTACCATATACTGGTAGACACGGATAACCGTCATTATTCTCTCACAGAGGTGGACCCCACCTCGCAGCGGCTGGTCCCCGCCAATCTCATCATGTATTAGCAGCGGGATATCCGCCTGGTACGGACGCCCGCCACATCAATCCTTGTCAAAAAGCGTCACAGCGCCAGCCCCTGTCGTTGCAGGACTACTCCCGCAGGCGCATCAAGTTACTGGTCAATCCGGTTTGATGTATACTATGCGAAACCTTGCATAGGATGTTGAAATGACTTCCTCTTCTACGCAGAAAGTGCTGTGTGTCCTCTACCCCGACCCGGTGACTGGGTTTCCTCCCAACTACGCCCGCGAGGGTATTCCCAGCCTCACTCACTATCCGGACGGTCAGACTCTACCCTCGCCGGCCTCCATAGACTTCAATCCGGGCCACCTTCTGGGGTCGGTTTCCGGCGGACTTGGGCTTCAACAATTCCTGGCTGAACGTGGGCACCGGTTCGTCGTAACGTCGGACAAGGATGGGCCGGACTCCGTTTTCGAAAGAGAGCTGACGGACGCCAATGTAATTATCTCTCAACCCTTCTGGCCCGGTTACCTCACAGCCGAGCGTATTGAGAAGGCTTCCAACCTCAGAATAGCCATAACGGCCGGCATCGGTTCGGACCACGTCGACCTCCAGGCTGCCATCGACAGGAACATCACCGTGTGTGAAGTGACATGGTGCAACAGCATAAGCGTCGCAGAGCATACGGTTATGCAGATGCTGGCGCTTGTCAGAGACTTCATCCCTCAGTACGGTTGGGTGGTCAGGAGCGGTTGGAATATTGCCGACGCCGTTTCCAGGTCATACGACATCGAGGGAATGGACGTGGGTGTTGTGGCCGCCGGCAGGATCGGCTTGGCCGTCCTGAAACGGATGAAGCCTTTCGACGTCAACCTCCACTACACTGACAGACACCGGCTTACCCCAGATGTGGAGCAGGAGCTGGGACTGACATTCCACGAGACAGTCGAGTCGCTGGTCAGCGCGTGTGACGTGGTCAGCATCCACTGTCCCCTGCACCCCGAGACCGAGAATATGTTTAACGACGCCCTTATCAGCAGGATGAAGCGCGGGTCATACATTGTAAACACCGCCAGGGGCAAGATCTGCGACCGGGACGCCATCGTAAGGGCCCTGGAAAGCGGCCAGCTGGCAGGCTATGCGGGCGACGTCTGGTTCCCTCAGCCGGCCCCCAACGACCATCCCTGGAGGTCGATGCCCAACCACGCCATGACACCCCACACCTCGGGCACATCCCTTTCAGCCCAGGCCCGCTACGCAGCGGGAGTCCGAGAGATTCTGGAGTGCTGGATGGATGGACGGCCTATCCGGGAGGAGTACCTGATAGTGCAGGGAGGCGCCCTTGCCGGCGCTGGAGCCCACTCCTACAGCGAGGGGGATGCTACAGGCGGTTCGGAGGAAGCGGCAAGGTTCACAGCGAATTAGGCAACCTGACCATCGGAGCTATGTAAACTTGTGATACATTTGTTATCTTATCCATCACAGGAGCGTTCAGGATGAATGTAATCTGGGTAGTTGCTGACACCTTCCGTAGAGACCACATAGGCGCATACGGCAACCCGACGATTCGCACGCCCTCCCTTGATGCGCTGGCGGCAAGGTCGGTGCGGTTCGA
Organism: Dehalococcoidia bacterium; assembly: GCA_965261605.1. Taxonomy (GTDB): domain Bacteria; phylum Chloroflexota; class Dehalococcoidia; order Lucifugimonadales; family UBA2985; genus DAOUJW01. Next base: position 1,131,484 of record OZ253466.1, read on the forward strand.
CAGGCACTACTCCGCCGGATTCCCCACTATGCCCACCAGGGCGGACCACCAGACGGGCCGCTGGACGATGTCATTCATGGGGTGGCAGCCCCTGCCTGCGGGAGTGACCACACTGGCGGAGATGCTGGCCGAGCGCGGTCTTCATACGGCGGCCGTGGTGGACACCCCCTACTACCTGCGAGACGGAATGAACTATGACCGGGGGTTTCAGTCCTTCTTCATGAACAGGGGACAGGACACCCTGTGGTCCCTGATCCCTCAGCCCGGCTATCACAACGAAGCCCTGGACGTCCGCGCGGCATGGCGACACGAATCGGACCGCAACGCCCCGCGCACCTTCATGACAGCCATCCAGTGGCTGGAGCAGCACTACAAAGAGGACTTCTTCCTCTATGTCGACACCTGGGACCCCCACGAACCCTGGGACGCTCCTTCCTACTACACGGAGCTCTACTGGCCGGGATACGACGGCGAGCAGGTGCTTCCGTTGTACGGAAACTGGCACGACGTGCCGGGATACGGCGAGGACAAGGTGCGGAAGGGCCACGCCGCCTACTGCGGCGAGATTACTATGGTCGACACGTGGCTGGGTTTCCTGCTGAAGTCCGTCGAGAACATGGGCCTGACGGACAAGACGACGGTTATCTTCACCACTGACCACGGCTTCTACTTCGGGGAGCACGGCGGCCTTTTCGGCAAGATGAACTCGGACAAGTACCCGGACGGAACGCTTCGACCCTACGGAGAGCCGGGATCCATGTGGACACACTCACCCCTCTTTGAGGAGCTCGTCCACATCCCGCTTCTGGTCCACGCGCCCGGACTGTCCTCAGGGGTGTACCGAGGTCTGAGCTCCGCAGTAGACGTGATGCCGACCGTGCTTGACCTGTTGCAGATGGAGATTCCCGACTTTGTCCAGGGCAGATCGCTCGCTCCCGGGATTCGGGACAACTCAGCCCCAGGAAGGGAGTACGTTGTCAGCAGCATTCCCTTCGCGAACCCAGGCGATCCGATCCATTCCGTGGACAACCTGCTCCGTCCCCTCGTAGACCATCCCGTCACCACCATCACCTCCGGGGAGTGGAGCCTGCTCTACAGCCCCCAGGAAGGCGCCTCGGAGCTTTACAATCTGACCTCCGACCCCAGTCAGCTCCAGAACGTGATAGGGACCCACAAAGACGTTGCAGGAGAGATACATCAGCTCCTGGTTAAGTTTATGCGCGAGACAAATGTGCCCGAGCGTCTGATGGGACCTCGATTGGAGCTGCGAATCTAGGCGAGCTACTATAAGGGAATATAACTCTTTGAGAAAGTCTATTGGCATAGGGCATCTCGGTAAGCAAACATGAGAATTTCGAGAATCCGAGTGGAGAATTTCCGTTCACTGCGTGAATTAGAAATGGAACCGAAGGACGGTGCGAACTTATTGGTAGGAGAGAACAACGCAGGGAAATCCGCACTTCTCATCGCTTTGCAACGAGCCCTAGGTCGGGCAACTCCGGAGTTCGACCTTGAGGACTTTTATGTTGCAACTCTTTCTACTAATCCAACATCTTTGCCTACTATAGTAATCGACGTACAGATAAGACCCGCAATCGGAGCAAGATTCAGTACTAATTTTTCTACAGAGTTCGTCAATGAAATCACATTGGATGTGGCAGGTGAACAAGTGCTCACTTTTCGCACCCAGGCACACTATGATCAGACCGAGGAGCGCATAGTCACTGAATACTCTTCAGTTAGAACCGACGGTTCATCTCGCCAGATGTCATCGGCAAAACGGTTCGTTCTCAGGGGTTATACCCCCTTCTATCTCGTCGACGCCTTCCGAGATACAGTTAGAGATGTCCAGAACCGCCGAGGATTCTGGGGGCGCATTGTCAATTCGATAACTCTCGACGCCAATACTGTAGCGTCAATACAAAACAGCGTCCAAACTATCAATCAGTCCATATTGAACGCGGCTCCTAGGATCGGAGAAATTGAGGATCGCCTGAGGGAAATCGGTAGTGCCATTCCGACTGCACCTCCCCCGGACGACATTGTGATCAATCCCATTACCGTTGATCCCTCCGAGATACTACGCAACCTAGACGTTAACTTGCGTACCGAGTCCGCTCCGAGAGGCTTTGGGCTATCCAGACACGGGGAAGGCACGAGGAGCGTTGCCCACCTTGCGATCTTCAGAGCATTCGTCGATTTGCTGGCGCGAGATGAGAACGACAATCTCGAGTCCACTCCTGTGCTGGGCATTGAGGAACCCGAAGTTCACTTGCACCCTCACGCTATTCGAGCCCTAGGCACTATGCTAACGACCCCACCAAGGCAAATGTTCCTGACGACTCACTCACCTGAACTTGCACAGTCGGTCGACCTCACGTCGATTCAGATTCTGAGAAGGAGCGCCACAGGAACGGAACGAAGAGCGGTACCTGGGTTTGTAGTCGGCAACCCGCTACTCGACGACAGGGACCAGCTTAAACTGGAAATCGCACTTCGGTCGGGTGCGACGGAGATATTGTTCAGCAGAGCGACTGTACTATGTGAAGGGCCGTCTGAAGTCCAAGCATATCCATTTTTCGCCTCCGCGCTTGACATTGACATGGACAAGCTCAGCCTTTCCTTGGTGTCCGTAGACGGGTCGTATTTCTTCCACCTCCTTAGGATTATGGCTGACGATGCACTTCGCATACCTTGGGTCATATCGGCGGATGGAGACTCGCTAGAGCAACTTGCCAGTCAGCTAGTCAAGCTAGGAAAAGTGACGACTGCCGAAATACAAAGTGCGGAGACTTTAGGTACCACGGAGACGGCAATTCTGAGACCCCACGATGTCTTTACCTTGCCCAACGGCTACAATCTAGAAGAGGCATTAATCCGCGGCGGTGCGACCGTGGAATACGAAACCGCAATTGCCAATCATATTGGCCCAAATACTTTACGCAACTTCTCTATGTCCGTAGAAATGGCAAGTGACCCTCTTGAAGACCAATTAGTAGCATTTATGAAGGGCAACACTGGAAGGAAGTGGAAGGTGCTCTTCGCGGGAATTGTTGCTGAACAAATCACTCAGGGTGGCGTTGACCCCAGTCGAATACCGACTACTATTGTCGACGCACTACAACTAGCCAAGAGCTACACGACGGGAATCGCTACGAAGGCTTTTTGATAATGGCAATCACAGAGAACCTATTGCCTAGTGATAACCTGACTCCTGCGGAGCAGCCTCTCGCACGAGGAGCTTATATCGTGCTGGCTGGTCCTGGGACAGGTAAAACCACTTTGCTCACCAATCGCGCGCTCTATGTTATCAACTCAACGCTAGGCGAGCGATCCAAGATTCTCGCCCTAACATTTACGAATCGGGCAGCGGCGGAAATGCGTAGCCGCCTGCGTCTGCACGGAGATCACTTTGACTCGAGATTATTCGTAGGCACATTCCACAGCTTCGCCACACAGGTACTCAGGTCTCATGGCGACGCAATCGGACTGGACACAGATTTCGTCACCTTCGATGGGGCTGACCAACGAGCGGTTCTGGAAGAACTGCGGGATGACGGAGAGTTGGGCGAAGGTGTCAACATCGATAGTGTCGTCACTGCCTTCTCTAGGCTCAAGAGCAGGGGAGTTTCATTGTCGCATCCTCAGCCCGACGGACAATCACATGCTTTTGAAAGCCTAGCTCTGATCCATGAAAAATACCGCACACGGTTGGCAAGGTCAAATGCCTTGGACTTCGGCGACCTGATAATGGAGTGCCTCCGACTTTTCTCCGAGAAGCCGGGGGTTCGCGACCTTTACCGCATTGCGTATCCCTACGTGTTAGTTGATGAGTTTCAGGACACTACTCCAGCCCAATTTGAGTTGCTAAGGGAGCTTGTCGATCCTGACGCGGCGAATGTGTTCGCTGTGGCAGATGAAGACCAACTCATCTTTGAGTGGAACGAGGCGAGACTGGAGACTCTGAACCTCTACCTCGAACAATTCAAGGCAGTAGTAACGTATTCCACCGTGAGCCACAGATGTCCACCGGTCGTCGTTGACGCCGCCAATGCAATCATTGCTAACAATAGCCTAAGACTGCAAACCAAGCCCGCAATCCAAACTACTCTGCGGGAACAGGGAACTATATTTGTTCACGAGGCCGAGAACGAGGAAGCTGAAGCCGGCTTTGTGGCCAGTAAGATAGGTGAGCTTCGTCGTTCAGGTGTTCCTCTATCCGAAATCGCAGTTATGGGCCGGAGCCGAAGAAGCTTGGCGTCGATAGGGATCGCGCTTGATGATGCTGACATACCTGCAGGTCAGCCCTCCACTGCCGGGTTAAGCGGTGATGAGGACGGGGAGGCTATTCTGCGCCTGCTACGCTGGCTTCAGAATCCGCGTGACGAACAGAGTGCGCGGAGAGTAGTTCACTACCTAAAGCCATCTTTGAGTGATCTCTTCGGCGAGTCTGTTCGCTCCGGCTTGCGTAAAGGACTTCCACTTGAAGCCGCACTAGCCGATACACCTGATGGGGAGCAGGGTGACCAAGTACGAGAACTCCTGGCATATCTTAGTCAGTGGCGCTTGCTTTCTAGAGACACCTGGAGACTCATTGCGTCGCTCAGCAATGACCTTCCTGGTTTGTTCGAAGATTCCGACAGGGCTTTCGGTGCTCTGACAGTTCTTCAAACCATGGAAACGCTGCTGCCTGAAGTGTCGATTGCCCCTCACACACGGCTTGCCGACTTTCTTGCGGGTCTACCTGTAGTCGTCGGTACCCGTTCCCATGGAGAAATCGTCGAGAGCGGTGCTATATCCCTCCTAACATTCCATCAAGCCAAGGGCCTAGAGTTTACTAGTGTGTTTCTTGTAGGATTGGCAGACGGAGTTTTCCCGGACTTCCGAAGCGAGAAACAACCTAGGACTTTGGAAGAGGAGCGTCGTTTGTTCTATGTAGGCTTGACTCGGACTCGGCGTGACGTCTTCCTCACTTACCCACGGTCAAGGCGCGCGACCACTGGGAGGGTGCTAGACTGCAAACAGTCTCGCTTTATTGAGGAGATACCCAAACACTTGTTAACCTACGCATAGAGCCAAACGGTATTGACTCGCATGTTGTTTGACATACACTCACCGGAAAATATAGAGGCAGAATAATCAGATGGTGCTCAAAGATAGGGTAGCGTTGATTACCGGCGCCGGTCGCGGCATAGGACGGGCCATTGCCCTGGCCTTTGCCGTAGAGGGCGCGCGGGTCGCCGTCACCGGACGCAACATGAAGCGCCTGGCGCAGGTTGTCGGCGAGATACGCGCCGGTGGAGGAGACGCGGAGGCCTTCGCCCTGGACGTGACCAGCGAGGACGATGCGGTCCGCGTAACGGAACAGGTCATCGAAGCCTGGGGCCAAATCGACGTACTCGTCAACAACGCCGGAGTCATCACCTATCACACCCCCGTTTGGGACACTACCATAGAGCAGTGGGACGAGGTGATGAACACAAACCTGCGGGGGATGTTCCTGGCCTGCCGAGCGGTCATACCCCACATGATGCAGAGGGAGAAGGGCGTCATCATCAACATCGGGTCGTCGTCCGGTCGGCAGCCTGAGGGTGATTACGGAGCGTACGTGACGTCAAAGTATGGTGTCGTTGGCTATACGGCGTCGCTGGCCCACTCCCTTCGTCCCTACGGCATACGCGTTAACGGCATCAACCCCGACTGGGTGGATACCGACATGGCCAGAGCCTACGATCCCAGCGGAGACCCGGACTGGATAACCGGGGAGGAGATAGCGCACGCGGCCCTGTACCTGGCTGCCCACGCACCCAAGCTCATGACCGGACAGTTCATCGACATCTTTGGCGTCTGAATACCAGCCAATCAAGTGAGGTTTTAGCTATGAGTCAGAACCCTGATTTCTCCGAGTCCTTTTACAGAGACCACGCACAGCGTTACGCCGAGGTGAGCCACAACTTCATTCAGTCCGTTTACACAGAGACCTCCCACCCTGGCCTCAAAGGCGATACCGACCTGATGGTACGCCTCCGGGAGCTTGTCCCCGCCGGGTCCCGCGGCCTGGACGCCGGCTGCGGCGCAGGCGCCCGCGACGTCTTCTTTTACTGGCAGAACGGATACGACATCCTTGGGCTGGACTCCGTTGAGGAGAACATCCTGGAGGCGCGCAATCTTCACCCGGAGATCGCAGATAGGGTGTCGGTGGCCGACCTGCGCGAGCCCATAGGCCACCCGGACACATCCTTCGACTTCGTCCTGTGCAACGCGGTCATCCAGCACATAGACCCGGACATCGCCCTGGGGACTACTTTGCCGGAGTTCACCAGAGTCCTGAAGGCCGGCGGCGTTCTCCAGCTCATGTTCAAAATCGGACAAGGCATTGCGACGGTCTACGACAAGGACTACGGAGCGGACAGGACTTTCCAGCTGTACGGCGTAGACGAGGTTGTCGGTCTACTGGCAGACCGGGGCCTGAGCGTAATTCCGGCGGAGGGCGAGAAGCTGGGCGGACTCATGTACTTCAAGGACCCCAAGCCAATGGACCACTGCGTCCTTTTCGCGCGCAAAGCTGGATGAATGGAAGGCTCCTCGCATCGTAGACCTGAATCGGCGACCACAGGACAAAGATGACCGGCTTGACAGTACCCAAAGACCTCCGGGAGATTACCCCCTCCTGGCTGACCGAAGCTCTTCAGAGCAGTGGGGCGGCCGGAGACGCGGCCGTGACCGGATTCTCGGCTGAGACCATAGCTGAGGGTAAGGGTTTTATGAACCAGATGTTCCGGCTGAGTCTCGACTACGACTCCGATCTACCGGACCTGCCGCGCACCATTATGGTCAAGCTCCCATCCACAGACCCTTTGCTGAGAAGGGTCTTTGGCAGGCTGGGGCAGAACCTGCGCGAGGTCAGGTTCTACCAGGAGCTGGCAAACAACGGTCAACTGCAATCCCCTCGCAGCTACTACTCCGCAACAGATTTAGCGACCGGAAACACCGTTCTGCTGCTGGAGGATATGAGCGACGCAAGACAGGGCGACAGCGTTGCCGGCTGCTCAATGGCTGAGGCCCAGAGCGCCATAAGCCAGATGGCCAGGTTCCACACCTCCTGGTGGGACAGCCCCCAACTGGACCACTTGGGCTGGATGCCTTTGAAGGACGCCGAGACTGTCTCCTACCAGTACATATACATGGATGCGTGGAAGTCCCTCATTGAGAAGGCCGGCGACGGGATGCCTCAAGGGTTGCGAACGCTCGGGGATCGCCTGAACCCTGAAGTACCGAATATAAAGGCCAAGCTCACGAAGCCTCCCAAGACGATTGTCCACGGAGACTTTCGGTTGGACAACTGCTTCTTCTCCACAGATGACGACTCTCAGCTGCCTGTGGTCTTCGATTGGGAGTTCTGCGTACGCGCCCGGGGCGCCTACGACGTCGCCACCTTCGTCAGTGAGGCGTTCCCCACCCAGCAGCGAAGGGAGGTGGAGATCGGTCTTCTACACACGTACCACTCCGTTTTGGTGGACAACGGCGTTAGCGGCTACACCTTCGAGGAGTGCCTGGATGACTACCGGCTCTCGATGCTGGAGATCTTTGTTTTCTGGATAATCTCCGGAGGTTTCTGCAACTACGACGGCGATCGCGCCACTGTGTACCTGCACAACACGTTGGCGCGCTTCGACGCCGCCATATCCGACCTCGCCTCCACTGAACTGCTTTCGGGTTTCAATCCAAGCTAGGGAAGGTCGCCATCCAACTTCAACAAGTCAGTCCCTATCGCTGGGTCATTGCGGGAGCAATACTGCCTCTTCAGGTAGCTATGGGCCTTAACCTCTTTGCCCCCGCGCCCATGTTCCCTCTCATCATTGAGGACTACAACCTGAGCAGGGGCAGCGTCAGCCTCATAATGGTAACGGCATTCCTGGTGTTCACCATCTTCCTCATACCGGGCGGCATCATATCAACCAAACTGGGCACAAAGGGGGCCGTCCTGGTGAGCGGGCTGATGATGACCGCCGGCGTCTTCGCCCCGGTTACGTCCAACCTCCCGGCCATCCTGCCCCTGAGGGTGGCCTTTGCTATGGGTAACGCCATTCTGCTTCCGGCGAGCGCAGCCATCATCGTGCAGTGGTTCAAGACCAGCGAGCGTCCCATAATGAACGCCGTCAATCTCGCAGCGCAGGGAACGGGCGTAGCCGCGGCCATGTTCCTGAGCGTCCCGCTGGCAGAGGCCCTGGAGTGGCGGACCGTTCTCATGGTGTACGGAGTCTTCGCATCCCTGGGTACTGTGGTATGGCTCGCATTCGGGCGCGCCGTCCAGTCCGACGCATCCTCTGAGAATACCCTGTCCTTGAAGGCGATCTTTGGCGTCATTAAAGAGCGGAACACCCTGCTGCTGTCACTAGCCTTCGTTGGGCCCTTCGCCATGTTTGTCAGCTACAGCTCATGGCTGCCCACATACTACAACGAAGAGTTCGATATGCCCCTGCAGCAGGCGAGCGCCATACTGGCCCTCCTGCCCCTTATGGGGGTTGTGGTGAACGTACTCTCAGGGTTCCTGCTGGCACGTCTGGGACTGCACAGGCCGCTTCTTATGGTTCCGGGGCTTCTGTTCCCTATTGGCGCCTTTGGGGCCTTCTACTTCAACAGCATTCCAATAATCATCGCCGCAATTCTGGTGCTGGGCTTCTGCTTCTGGATATTACTGCCCACCGCGTTGACCGTAGCAATGGAGCTGCCCGGGGTAACGCCGGGGAAGGTCGCCATGGTGACCGCCGCGGCCCTCACAATCGGCAACGCCTCCACAGTGGTCTCGCCATTCCTGGTGGGCGTGGTCACGGACATGGTTGGGTCCTACTTGCCGAGTCTGTCCGTGCTGGCGATTCTCCCTATAACAGCGGTCATCGCAGCCGTCAAGCTCCCGGAAACAGGACACAGGGCCAAGGGACGCCTCTCCGTCCGATGAGGACTTTGTATGGAATGCCCACACAAGCCGCTAAAGGACGGAGACAATCATAGTACACCCTTGCTGAGGTAGCGTCGGCTACGCATGGCAAAGGCTTAGATAGGAGAGAAGGCGGACGCCTTAAAGGGATCCGCCTTTCGCTTGCCCTTGGGTGACGCCCTAGATACCCAGCTTGCTGGAAAGAAGCTCCCGCAGGTCTCGCACCGTCTCCTTCTGCCAGTCGGGGAACTTGGCGTTGGTCCGGTCCCTGCGGACCTCTCGGACTTCTGCATCGTCCTTGCCGGCCATCTCCGTGTCTATGGCCTGGTTTAGCTCGGCCATCTCCTTGGTGACCGACGCCGGCCGCTCTATAAAGTGGCACAGATACTCCTGGTCGGCGTTGTAGAAGACAAAGACAGGTATCGACCGATACTCGCCCCTGTTCAGAAACTCGTCCGCAATGTCCAGGTGCTCATCCCTGGGAAAGACGCGCATGTCCATACCGGACACCTCTGCGATGCGTCCAATTACGGGCATACCACGATATACGTCCGGGCACCAGTCCTCGCCCAAGACCAGCACACGGGAACACCCACTTTCTACAGCCTTCTTGAAGAACGAGGTATCCTCGTCAGTGACGGCGTCGGATGCCGTGTCATAATACCGGGCGAACCGGTCCTGGTTGACCTTGATCTGCGCCAGATAGTCCGGGTATGCAAACCCCTGGCTGAACCTTTCTGCATTTACCACCGTTGTCTTCTCAGTCATAGCTCTCCTTTGCTTGCTTGAACTCTCGAATTTCTTTTGCCGAGGCGGTTGGCTAGCCTATGAAGCAGCCGATGCCACCCTCAAAGCCCTCTTCTACCCTTCCGTCCGGGTAGCGTATGATGGGCACAACGTCGCCGTAGCTCCTCGCCTCATCCATGACCTCCTGGCTGAGGTCGGCGCGGCGCTCCTCGTATTCCACTCCCTCTGCATTCCACTTGTTCGTCAGCTTCACACACGCGTCGCACCCCTGAATCGTGTAGACAATGGGAAGAGAAGAAACCATACCACTCACCTCTCCGGAAGAATTGACGCCTCAGTTGACGCCTCCTATGGCCGAATTATACAGCCACTGTCCCGTCCTCCGCAACGCGCGTCCCGTCCAGTCCAGTGCAGCCAGCCTGTCAAGACCGTCTCGTTTTGGCCTATCTCTTCCCAAAAACATTCAGCCCGTCCCGCACGGTCAGCAGCGCTGCGAAGACTATCAGCCCTCTGAGTGCTAGCAGCTCAGACACCGCTCGTATGAGCGAATCCTTTAACGGCACCCGTTGCCGTAGCAGGATGACACAAACGTGCCTGCTCTCTGCCAATCGCCTGCTGGTCAGGGAGCAGGCGCCATATGGCTCAGTGTGACTGGAGGACTTGACAGGCTAATGCCATGATGCGATGATGTCGGTATGCGCACTACCTTAACCATCGACGACGACGTACTTGCGGTTGCACGGGCGGTGGCGGAGCGGAATGGAAGCAGTCTCGGCAGGGCTTTGTCTGAGTTAGCGCGACGCGGCTTCAGGAGCGGTGACGCTGCTCGAGACGACAGGGACGGGACCGTCTTTGCCGTTGCTCCTGACGCCGAGCCTATCACCAGCGAAGATGTATATCGGGCACTGGGCGAGTGGCCTTGACCGCCCTGCTGGATATCAACGTCCTCATAGCCCTCGCTTGGCCCAACCATGTGCATCACGCTGCCGCCAGAGCATGGTTTGAGGAGCGTCGACAGGACGGCTGGGCAACCTGTACCCTGACTGAGGCAGGCTTCATCCGACTCTCCTGCAACCCAGCCGTAGTGCGTCGCACCGTCACCCCTCTTGATGCAATCTCTGTCTTGAAGAAACTGACCGGGTTAGCATCCCACTCTTTTTGGCCTCTGAACCGGTCCGTCGTCCAAATGCCGGATGAGATCGGCGCCCGTATCCAGGGGTATCGTCAGATTACGGACGCTGTATTGCTGGCAGCAGTCATGCAATACAACGGTCAACTAGCTACTCTGGATGCGGGTCTGGAAGGGCTGGTCGGGGAAAGCGGGCGCTCCTTTCTGTGCACCATACCGGTGTGAATCAGTCAGGGTTGAGAAATCGGAGACACCGAGCGGCGCTTCAATCGCGGCGACATCGGCAAAGTGCGCAGGTATTCCTAGCTCCCATGGCTAGAGCACGGAAAGCTGGCGTAGCCACGAATCGGATATGCCCCGTCCTCCCGCGCGCTTTGGGGGCGCGTGCTAAAATGAAAATAGAATAATCAGGAGGATAAACTTAATGCTGCCAATTGTCGAAGTCGCTCGTAGCCTGGGTCTGGATGATAAGTTCGTCATACCCTACGGCCGTTTCAAAGCCAAGGTGAGCCTGGACGCGATCCCATCCAACGGACGCAGGGGCAAGTTGATCGTTGTGACTGGAATGACTCCGACGCAGGCGGGCGAAGGCAAGACTACAACCACCGTAGGACTCACCCAGGCAATGGGACGTCTGGGACACAACGTGACGGCCACGCTCCGGGAGCCGTCACTGGGCCCGATATTCGGCATCAAGGGCGGCGGCACCGGCGGGGGCGCGGCGCGGGTTGTGCCTGAAGACGAGATCAACATCCACTTCACCGGGGATGCCCACGCTGTGGCGTCTGCGCACAACCTCCTCTCGGCGTTGACCGACAACGTCGCCCAGCGCGGCAGCATCGACGGCTTCGCGCCGGACGGCATCACCTGGCGTCGCGTAGTAGACGTGGAGGAACGAGCGCTGCGGTCCATAGTGACCGGCCTGGGAGGCGACGCCAACGCTCCCATCAGAGAGTCCGGCTTCGATATCGTTACCGCGTCGGAGGTCATGGCGATCCTGGCTCTCTCCTCAGGCCTGGACGACCTCAGACAGCGGCTGACCAGGATAGTCGTCGGATTCACCGGCGGCGGACAGCCCGTGACTGCCGGAGACGTGGGCGCCGTGGGCTCAATGATGGCGCTGCTTCGATACGCCATCCAGCCGAACCTGGTACAGACGCTGGAGGGCCAGCCGGTGCTGGTGCACGCAGGCCCCTTTGGGAACATAGCCCACGGCTGCAATTCGGTTGTCGCCGACCGCCTCGCCCTTGCCCACAGCGACTACGTGATCACGGAGGCGGGGTTCGGGGCAGACCTGGGATTCGAGAAGTTCATGCACATCAAGGCGCGCTTCAACGACCTGGAGCCGGACGCCGTAGTCCTGGTAACCACCGTGCGGGCCGTCAAGTCCCACGGCGGCGTCCGCATCAGAGATCTGGACAGCCCCAACGAGGAGGCGGTGGATGAGGGCATGGCAAACGTGGAGCACCTTGTGGACGTCATCCGGTCATTCGGGCTTCCGGTAGTGGTGGCGATCAACCGCTTTCCCGCAGATACGCCCGGCGAGGTCTCCATAGTGAAGGCTCGCTCGGAGGCCGCGGGCGCGCAGGCGGCGGTCGAGAGTGACGTTTTCAGGCGCGGCGGCGCAGGTGGCGTAGACCTGGCGCACGCGGTGGTTGAGGCGACCAACGGTCCCAAGCCGCAGGTGCAGTACCTCTATCCCGTAGACGCCACCATCGAGGAGAAGGTGCTGGCCCTGGCCCGTAAAGTCTACTCCGCCGACGATGTGGCGTGGAGCGCGGAGGCCAGGCGTCGGCTCAGGAGCTTCACCGGCCTCGGCTGGGGCAGCCTGCCGGTGTGCATGGCAAAGACCCACCTGTCCATTTCGGACAAGCCCAACCTCAAGGGAAAGCCGACGGGCTACACCTTCAATGTGTCCGAAGTCAGGGCGTCCGTAGGCGCGGGCTTCATTTACCCCATCTCAGGCTCCATAGTGACCATGCCCGGCCTTCCCGGAACGCCGCGCTCCCTGGACGTGGACGACAGGGGCAATATCCTGGGCCTGTAGCGCGCTGAGCGCCCCTGCTTACCTTTCACCCCCATCTCAATCTTCCCCCTCAAGGGGGAAGAGGCTCTGGCTCTTGGGAAAGCGGTTCTCAATGGTCTTCTAAGCGGTTGACCGGGAACTAACTTGTGAGTCGGATTCGGAAGAAGTATATCCCTTCCCCCGCCCTGCGGGGGAAGGTCAGAGCTTGCCCCGTACTTGATACGGGGATGGGGGCCAACGCAACCCCTCTCTCTATTGCCCGATGGTTTACAATGGGCTGAGCATAACGATTCAGAGCAGCCATTCCGCAATAGACGGCGCGGACGTGAAGGCTCCTCGCTTTGGAGGTGAGCTATGCGGAGACTGGAAGACCAGGTGGCCATCGTAACAGGGGGCGCACAGGGCATCGGGGGCGCAGCATCGCGGAGGCTGGCGGAGGAGGGGGCGAAGGTGCTGATTGCGGACATAGACTTGAGCGCTTCGGAGGCCAACGTAGAGACCATCCGACAGGCGGGCGGTGTCGCAGATAGCCTGCGGGCCGATCTGGGTGTTCACGACGACATCAAGGCCATGATCGACAGGGCGACGCATCTGTGGGGCAGACTGGACATCCTGGTCAACAACGCCTACAGTCCCGCTCACGGCGGCGGGCAGGGTGGCGCGCTTGAGGTGACGGAAGAGGCGTGGGACGCCGGAATGGGCCTGCTGGTGAAGTCCATATTCCTGGGGGCCAAGTACGCCATCCCGGAAATGCAGAAGACGGGCGCAGGCAGCATCGTGAACATCTCGTCGGTGCACGGGATGCTGATGGCCCAGGGGAAGCTGGTCTATGAGGCCGGCAAGTCGGCGGTGATAGGAATGACCCGCCAGATGGCCACCGACTACGGGCCAATGGGCATCAGGGTCAACGCCATCTGCCCCGGACACATAGCCACGGAGCGCATCCAGGCCAACTGGCGCGAGAACCCGACGGGAGAACGCTTCTTTGAGGACCAGTACCCCCTGAGGAAGTTCGGGCTGCCGGTGGACGTTGCCAACGCCATCGTGTTCCTGTGCTCGGACGAGGCGTCCTTCATCACCGGCCACTCACTGGTTGTGGACGGCGGGCTGACCATCCAGCTCCAGGAGGACTTCGGCGTCCGGCAAGCGCACTACATGCAGGACAACCCGGACACCCAACTGCCTTTCTAGCGCGTGGCGAAGCAACACATCCACTCCCAGCGGCCGCCATTGTACTTGACACACCTAACGACAATTGTTATTTTACTCATTGAGCTGGTGAGATGTAGAGGACACTCGCACCGACCTGTATGGTGATTGAGCCAAAGGGAGGGGTGCCAAGAGGACTAGGCGATCCAAAAAAGGACCTTCAGTCTAGGTTATCAGAAAAGTGACCGACGGCTGTTGTTGCCTAGTATAAATATCTAGGCAAGCTACCTGGGTGAAAGCTCTCATCGTTTTACATTGGCTAACTTAACATTTAGGCGCAACGTTGTTGCGCCTATTTATTTTGTCCCTTGGAGGTCTTTCTTCCCATCAGGCACCCATATTACGTCGTTGACGCCTACATTAGCATGTGAGGCCGTGATCCATACGTCACCATCCACAGCACAATACATAGGTTCCATAATTAACTCTCTTGGACGCTCAAACTGCACGTCATAGTGCAAGTTACCATCCCTCACAGTAACTCCGAACCGATACCTCTGTCGTAAGGTTCCTGATATACCGCTGGACAGAGTCTCTTTGGAGTCAGCTCTATTCTGGGCGTGGTATGGGTCAGGCGGGAAGACTCGCCCCCGGCAATCCTGAAAGAATTTGTCTGTATACTGCTGACCTTTGAACGCATTTTGGGGAAGTTGTTCTCTCGTAAATCTTGTTGGCAAGAGGCTGTTCTTTATGTTTACCAAATCCGTGGCCTTAAATCCCTGTTGTACGAAACTTTCATAAGCACTTCCAATAGTAGTGTACCTATCAGGGTAGTAGAAGTTCCGTGCAGGAAGCGCGAGGGCACTGATCCGCGAGTCAGTTATTTCTGCTTTCAGAGCATTGGTGGCACTCAATGCCTTTTGTAAAGTTCGGTTGACGATATCTTTGACTAAGGGTTTCTTGTGTCGCCATCCAATTACATTACCATCTGACGGAAGACTATCATTCTCTGGCATCAGCGGTGCCAAAAAGCACACAGAATCAAGCGCTGATATCAGATTTATGGCGTCCCTAGAAGGCACGTACAGTACTATTATTCGATGTGGTTTGAGGGATGAACTTTCACGTTCTATGAGTTTCAAAGTTTCCGCTAAATTGGTACTCTTATAAAGGTCGCTCCAGTCCTTCTGTGGTGACGGGGCACCTACATATCGTGCAGGACTCTTCGACGTATCTCTATTGAGTATACCTATTATCCACCCCAACTCGTCCCTAGGCAGACCTGCAATCATGAATAAGTTTACACCCTGAGTTGATCCGACCACTGGTCGCTTTTTGGTGTTCTTTCTAGCCATGATGGTTCATTGTAGCCGCATAAGCGTGCTGGCAATGTCGCCTGGAATCCTAATCCTTGCCTTTAGCTCCGGTTCTTGAGCGTTGATTAGCCTTTGGAGTGCATTAGCTTTCGCGTCTGTAAACCCTTCTGTCTGTCTGGTTGATTCAGCCCCACGATTATAGTAGAGGTCTCGCAGGTCGATACCTTTCTGGGCCGCCCACTTCTCTATGTACTCATAAATCGTCTGCTTGTCACCATGAGAGAGTTCGTAAACAGATCTCCCAGCCAAGAGCATAGGCCGAAACTGGTCTTCAATCTCAACATAATTGTCGTCTGGCGCCTGCATCCGAGTCTCGTAGCGGAAGGGCTTGGTCATTCGGAAGTATATCCTCGTACCTGGCAGCGGTACTTTGCAGAATGCAGCGATCAGAGCGAACGGAAGCCGAGAGTACTCAATGCTGGCATCGTCAGTTGATCCTGAGTGCTGCGTTGACAGCTGTTGTGACACGCGGAGTTGCTTTTCAGGTGGTGCTATTGCTATTTTGGCGGGAGTTCTAGGATCCTGCACAACGACTAGGCGTCCATAGAACTGGTCTCTTAAGTAGTCCTTGAATCGTACTCCTTGCGGGATATCGATTTCTTTTAAGCGGAAAAATTTGCCAAGCTCAGCCAAGTAATACGGAGAGTCCTTATCCCGATAATGATTCTGAATCTCTTCTAAAACCAATTGATCCGTATCTCTTGTCGACAACTGGTTGCCTCCTGACGACAGGGGGCATATCCGACTGATATGCCCATATAGTTGAACTGCACAGCAAGAAGCCCTGTCTCTTGCTATACCAATACTACATCATAGATTAAGGGGTGCTGATATGCCAAGTTAAAGGTATCGAAGCGCCGCGGCGACGCCTTTGCTAATCGTCGCGCTCGTCGACCTGATGGCAGTTTATGTTGCGTCAGAGCCTACCATGCCCCCCAATTACTGCCCCCGCCGCGTCACGGCTCGCCGAGGTAGTGGAAGTAGCCGGCGGAGAGCAGTCCGTGGATGTCCTTGTTGTCCTCGTACACGCGCTCCAGGAGGCCCTCTTTGTCCTCCGCGTCAAGCCACGCGTAACGAATCAGGGTGCCTGTATTTCCGGCGAGGCGCTGCGCCGTCGCCACGGCCCGTTGGTCAGTGCCTGGACCTATGGCGGCCAGCTCCTCCATGATCCTCTCGATAGAATGGCAGAGGGAGTGGGGCAGAAGTGGGTCAGTTACCAGGAGGTCAAGCACCATTTGGGGCTGCACCTCGACGCCATAGCCTCGCATGTACGCCTCCACAGCGTGGTGTATGCGCAGCAGGCTTGTCCACTCAGCCTCCTGATGATCGCTGTCCTTGATGTCCAGAGCAATCTGGGTCAGGAGCAAGAAGACTCCAAGCTGCGCGCGCTCTATGAAGCGTCCAAGTTGCATGAAGCGCCAGCCCAAGTCGCGGTACATCGTGGCGTCTGCCGTGCCCATGAAGGTGTTAATCTCCGCAGACGTCTCGGCGTAGAAGCTCTCCGGGGAAGTTCGCCATATGTCATTGATGTCCAGCTTCTGGATGCGAAGGTAGGCAAGGTTGAGGCGAATCCACATTTCGCCGCTGATGAAGTGACGCATATTGCGAGCATTCTCCCGACCGCGGGCGAAGCAGCTCCAGATTGATTCCGGGTTGGAGGACTCAAAAGTAAGGTCGTCGGCCAGCATATAGGAATCGGCCAGGGTGTATTCGTCACTGCGCACCATCTCCAGGCTGCCCCTGGGAGGCAGCCGCTCGAGGCTCTCATATATGCGGGCCCACCCAAAGTGTATCTCCGGCAAGGGACGGTCCACCAGAGCCTCAGACTGCAGCCTCAGCATTCGACACAGGTGGTCCGCCCGCTCAAGGTAACGACCCATCCAGTAGAGGCCCTCTGCACTGCGAGCAAGCATGATTCAGTCTCTCAGCACCCACACGTCCTTGCCACCGCCACCCTGGCTAGAGTTGACCACAAGGCTGCCCCTGGGAAGGGCCACGCGGCAGAAAGCGCCGGGCACCAGCCGGTTCTCGCGGCCCTGGAGCACAAAGGGGCGCAGGTCCACGTGTCGGGGCTCGAAGCGGCCGTCAATGAGGCAGGGCGAGCGAGAGAAGGGGAGAACTGGCTGCGCTATAAAGCCGGCGGGGTCGGCGCGCAGTACCTTGGCATAGTCGTCGCGCTCCTCCGGCGTTGCGTGAGGCCCGATGATCATGCCGTATCCCCCGGACTCGCCCACGCGCTTGACCACCAGATTATGCAGGTTGTCCAGGGTGTACTCCAGATCCCGTGGCCGCCGGCAGAGGTAGGTCTCCACATTTGCCAGAATCGGCTCCTCCCCCAGGTAGTAACGCATCATATCCGGCACGTAGGCGTAGACGCTCTTGTCGTCGGCCACGCCCGTGCCGGGAGCGTTGGCGATGGACACATTGCCGCTCTTGTAGGCATCCAGCAGACCGGGCGCGCCCAGCTGGGAGTCGGAGCGGAAGACCTGGGGATCAATGAAGTCGTCATCCACCCGACGGTAGATGATATCGACACGCTGCGGGCCTCGGGTGGTGCGCATATACACGAAGCCATCTTCCACCTCAAGGTCGCGTCCCTCCACAAGCTCCGCGCCGAGCTCTCTGGCAAGGAACATGTGCTCATAGTATGCGGCGTTGTACACGCCAGGGGTGAGCAGGGCGATGGTCGAGTCAGACTTGCCGCCTGGGGCAAGCTCTCGCAGGGTTGTCAGCAGAGTTGCGCCGTAGTGCTCCACCTCCTGGACGCGGGAGGTCCTGTAGAGACGGCGCAGGGTGCCCTTGACCGCCTTGCGGTTGGCTATCATGTAGGAGACGCCGGATGGGACGCGCAGGTTGTCCTCGAGTACGCGGAAGCCGTCGTTGGTGCGGACGACGTCGGTGCCGCAGACGGCCGCCCACGCGCCGTGGGGCGCCGAGAAGCCGCGCATCTCCAGGCGGTACTGGGGGCACTCCATGACCACGTCCTCCGGTATCACACCGTCCCTGATAATCCGGCCTTCATTGTAAACGTCGTCGATGAAGAGGTTGAGGGTCTTGAGACGCTGGGTCAGCCCCGCCTCCAGCGTACGCCAGTCGTCGGCTGAGACGATGCGGGGAATGCTGTCGACGGGGATGATGCGCTCTTCCTCCTCCTCGTCACCGTAGACGGTGAAGGAGATGCCCTCGTTGGAGAAGGAACGGTTGACCCGCTCCTGGATGCTGACCATCGCCTCCAAGGTGAAATCGCTGAGCGCCTGTTGCAGCAGACGGCAGTGCTCCCGAGGGGCGCCGTCCGGCAGGAACATCTCGTCGTAAATGGCGGGGTCTATGCTGTAGTCGTTGAAGTCCACGGCAGCATCTACGCGGCGGGATTAGGCTCTCTCAATGCACACCGCCCTACGATGTTCGCAGGCGGCCTATGGCACATGATAGTGAGTATGCCTGGCCTTGTCCAGCGTGGCCCTGCTCTCGACCGGATGCCGCTTCAGGGTGCAGGCTGCTCATCTGCTACCGGTGACAGGGGCGGCTTGGAGACGTTTATGACAACGGCGCCAAGTATGTAGAAACACACCAGGACGAGGAACGCTCCCACGTAGGAGCCGGTGATGTCGAATATTACTCCGATTGCTACGGGGCCGCCCATGCTGAATACCATAGATATAGGCCGGCCAACGCCGCGTATCGCTCCAATGTGGCGCCGTCCGAAGTACCGCGCCCACAGGAACTCGCTGATTGGGATTGTCCCGCCAAAGCCCAGCCCGTACAGAAAGAACCCTATCCACAGCACCGGGATGCTATCGATGTTGGACGACAGCACCATGATTAGGACCCCCGTTGCCGACGTCGAAAAGGCCGCGCCCGCGAGCCTCCGGGCATCGATTCGCTGGAGACCGTAGCCCCAGACGCCCTTGGCGGTCAGGTTGCCAAAGCCGTTGATCATCATACCCGTCGCTGCGGTGAGCCGGGTGAAGCCGACGCTGCTGGCGAAGGGAATGGCGTAGAACGACACGGATCCCAGGGCCACGGCGTTCAACCCGTACCCTATGGTGAGGAGCCAGAAGCCCCGGGTGCGTATCGCCTGACCACGTGTGTGGGTCTGGCTGTTGTCGGTGGCTATGGCAGCCCGGGCGCGCTCTTCGCCGGCGCCCCCCTGACTGCTCCGGCTTATGCCGTCCGGCAGCAGGCCCACGTCCTCCGGCTGCCGTCGCATTATAAAGGCGATGGGAACAATGATGAGGATGACTATCCCCGCCATCGTCACGTATCCCGTGCGCCATCCGAAGTTGTCGACCACGTACGTCATCGAAATCGGCGCGATGATGCCGCCAAGAGACACTCCCATTGAGCCGATGGCAAGGGCCCACCCCCGGTTTACAACGAACCACTTGGTCACGGTGGCATTCAGGACCGGCCCTCCGTAGAGGTTCGGTCCCAGGGCCCGGTTGATGGCCTGAAACAGGAAGAAGAATATGAAGGCCGACTGAATGGACAACCCCACCAGACCAATGGCGCTGAACATGGCTCCCGCCAGCATAAGCCGCCGCGGGCCAATGCGGTCCACCAACGGCCCGATAAAGACCATGGATATTCCACCCAGGGCCGTGGCAAGGGAGATGGCGGCGGCGAACTGCCACACCTCAATCTGAAGCGCCTCCACAAGGGGATCAAGGAAGACGCCGGAAACCATCTGGCCCGTGCTGGTTGCCATGAACTGCGCCAGAATGACGCCGACCAGGATATACCAGCCATAGTAGATCTTCCTAGCAGGGAGCAGCTTCATAGTCCGCCTCCTGCCGAGATTCTAACACATTCCACCACTGGAGACATTGGTTGTGTGGAGATTCGCCTTGTCCGGTACACTGACAACTTCTATAATCGAAGACGAAGCGGGTGCCGGTGCGCCGTCAAAGATGCAGCCGGAGGCGCTATGCAAGATCAGTACGTAGGGGACATTGGTGACTTTGGCAAGTACGGGTTGCTACGACACCTGACGGGTATGAGGAGCGACGCCGCTTCTGGCGACGCGTTGAGCTTGGGCGTAGTCTGGTACCTATTCCCGGACGGAGGCAATAATGACGGGAAATTCACCGACTACCTATGCAACCCCAAGCCTAGAGACAGCAAGCTCCGTGACTGTGACCCAGAGCTATACTGGGCACTTCGGAGACTGGTAAGAGAGTGTAATCGCAACGTCTTCAGTGTCCGCATGAGTGGGATTCTACCTCGTAACACGGCCTACCATGGTCAGAGCCTCTCTTACCCAGATAGGGAATCTCAGTCCTCCAGGAAACTTCGACGAGAATCTTGGCTAAAGGGCGCTCTTGAAGCCACCAAGGAAGCAGACCTAGTCTTTGTGGACCCGGACAACGGAATTGCCATTCCAGACAAAGGTGAAGCTAACCAAGCCATGGGAATCACTAGGGTGGACCCATATAGCAATAGAGGGCCCAAGTATGTGTTAATGGAGGACCTAGACTGGTTCTACAAACGAGGACAGAGCTTGGTCATTTACCACCACATGGGGCGCCAAGGAACGGCGATGGAGCAAATCAAGCGCCACTCCAAAAGGCTGCAACAGTACCTCGCGTTGCCTGATTTGCCGTGGTCACTCTGGTACCACCGGGGAACTGCGCGGGCATATTTCATCGTACCCCACAAGAACCACGGGGTCGCTCTTGAGAATCGACTGAAGAGTTTCGCGGATAGTCCTTGGTGCGCTAAACCATCACGCCACTTTGAGCGTGTCACCTAAGAACCTGGGATAACCTAAAGAGTGTCGCCCCTGGCCCATCGCGCCAGTGCTTTCTCCGGCGCGGTGATCTCGCTGACCGACGTATAATAGTAGTCCTGCCAGCCCTCCTCAGGCAGGCCGGTGAACAGCATCAGGTTCAGGGGGTACTGCTCGCTTTCGACAACCCGGCGGAAGTCGTCTCTGAACAGGAACGTGGGCTTTCCCAGCGCAATCGCCATGCCCAGCTCCACCATCACGCCCTCGTCCGGCGGAACACCGTTGACTACGGCGAAGATGGCGTCCGACTCCACCACGTCACGGAAGTCCCTTTGTCCCACGCGGTAAGCCCACCCCGCCGCCAGAAAGTCCACCTGGTTGTTCCGCGCGAAAGGCTCCCAAACCTCCAGGCCAAGCTCCTCCAACGCCGCCACCATTTGTGGGAGTAGCAAGTCCCTCTGTTGGACGGAGAACCCGTAAGGGTTGGCTAGATAGATGGTCTTTGCCATAGTAAATCAAGCCTGCCCGCGAAATATCGCGGACAGGCTGGTATGCTGATGTATGAAGCGACGGCCTCGGCATGTGGCTGAGGCGCGGTCAGCCAAATCTAGGAGACTTCGTTGAGCCGCCCGGTTGCGCAGTCGTAGACAAAGCCGCGAATCTGGTCTTTGGCCGGGACAAAGGGACTGGCCTTAATGCGAGCGATGGACTGACGCACGTCCCCCTCCAGATTACCGAATGCCTCCATCGCAAAGGAGGGCCGGAGGCCGGTGTCGGCCAGTATTGCGTCCTTCACATCGTCGTCCCGAAAGGTCAGCATCCCGCAGTCGGTATGGTGTATCAGCACCACTTCGCGTGTGCCCAGCAGACGCTGGGAGATAACCAGCGACCGGATCACATCGTCGGTGACCACACCGCCGGCATTTCGTATCACGTGCGCGTCGCCTTCCTGAATCCCAAGAAGCTTGTGGGTGTCGAGGCGCGCGTCCATACACGCCACAAGCGCCATGTTGAGCGCCGGCGGCAGTGGCAAGTCGGCTTTGTCAAAGCCCTCGGCATACTGGGCATTGTTCTTGAGGACGTCATCCGTAGCGGTCATCAGGACCTCCTAATTCTGGGCAAATAGTGAGTAATCAGAGTGATTTTACCCGCATTTGCAGGCAAAGTACACTACCAACTGGACCGCAGTGGATTCCCGCAGGCCCTCAACCGGCCATCGTGGAGAACTGCTATCCAGCTTGCGGCATGGCTCCTGCACTCGGGATGGCGAAGGCGTACACACTGCCGTCGTTCAGGGTACCCACGTACAACACGCCGTTGGCAATGGTGTAGGACGGGACGCCATCGAAGTAGCCCTTGGAGAACGACCAGACCTCATCGCCTGTCGCAGCGACCAGCACCCTAAGGTTTCCATCAGCGGACTCTGCAATCAGGAAGCCGTTGACCACAGTCGGGGACCGCAGCGCCGAGGCCGTGTTCTCCCAACTCAATGCGAGGCCGCCAGTGGCGGCGTCCACGGCGTGGAATCCACCGGACTCCGACCTCACATACACCATGCCTTCAGCCACTACCGGCGCATCAGTGATGAGACCACTCGCCACATAGAACCAACGCATGTGTCCCGTAGTAACGTCCAGGGCATAGAGGTTGCTGTCAGGCGCGAAGAAGTAGACGCCGTCTACGACGACTGCCGGGTGGTCTCTAGCGGGGAACTTCTCAGTCCCGTAGCTCCATATCTCCTCCCCGGTGGCCTCGTTCAGAGCGTAGGCGGTGTTGACGGCCGTCAGGTAGACCACTCCATCTAAGACTGCGGGCGGAGACTCCGACCCCATGCCGACGCTAACGCTCCAGAGCGCTTCCCCCGTTGATGCGTCCATAGCGTAAAACTCGCCGGACGCGCCCGGCGCGTAGAGCTTACCGTTCGCAACTGTGACAGCGAACTCTGCGCCGTAGGGGTACGGCACTCCGGCGGCCCACACCTGCTCCCCGGACATTGCATCGAGAGCGTGGACACTGTAGTCTACATCTCCCTGCGCTCCAATGTAGACCACTCCATCAGTAACTACGGGTGAGTACTGCACCGCTTTGCTGGTGTCGTGCTTCCACAGCATCTCTCCGGTCCCGGCGTCCAAGGCGTACACGTGGTTGTCGTTGGACCCTACGTACACCGCTCCGCCGGTCACGATTGGCGAAGACCTTATGACATCGCCTGTCTCAAATCTCCAGAGCATATCCCCGGTCCCGGCGTTCAGTGCGTACACGAAGTTGTCGTCAGAGCCGGCGTATACCACGCCGTTGGCCACCGCAGGCGCATTGACAACCCAGCCGCCCGTTTCGAATCTCCATATCGATGCGTCATCCGTCGGCGGCGGGCCTGAAGGACCCCCTGGGCCGTCCCCTCCCATAAAGTCTGTCAACATCTCTGGTGGCAGACAGGTCAGCAGTCCAAAGCCGAACTGCATGGCCGCCGCCTGTTCAGCAGGACCGGCCTCCGGCAGCTCGGAAGCGACGAGGGTCGCTATGTCCACATCCATTATCAGACCTTGCAGGCAGGCTTCAGCCTCTGGAGGCAGCTGCGGCAGCTGCGCAGCAAAGGACGCCAGGAAAAGTGCAGAGGCCGTCTCCTGGGAAAGGCAGCCGAAAATCGATACCTGCGATGCCTCTATGGCAGCTTCCGAAAAAACGGGCGTATCCCTGACAGACACCAGTTGATCGCCCAACTCGCTGCTGATGCACGCCTGCTCCGGCTCGCTTAGTGCGTCGTACAGGTCTCCCCAGCGCATGTCCGGGCTGAATTCGAATGCAGGAATAGCTGGCATGGCGTCCGGCTCCGGGGTTGGGGCGACGGTAGGCGCAGTGGTGGGCGCGGACGTCGCCGTCGGCGGAACGGGTGTTGGCATAGACGTGCTTGTTGGGGCGGGTGTGTTGGTGGGCGACTCCGTAGGATCAGGTTCCGCCTCACCGCCGCACGCCGCTACAAAAGCGACGGCCAGTAGGCCCATCAATCCAATCATTGCTAGTTGTCTAAGTGAGTGCCTCATGAGACCCCCTAAGCGTGTCATCAACGCCCGGTGGACGTTGCGAATTTCGTTAGTGCGTACCTAGTATCACATAGTAGGAGAACACGGGTCAAGTTGGGCTGAGTCCGTTACGGCCGCTGGGGGAGGTATATGGGTTGATATAATGAGATAGGCTATGAAACTCCAGCCAAACCACAACCCCTTCAGCATCATTTGGTGGGCATTGTTAGGGATATTACGTACAGGTCTTGAGATGGGACTCTAATGTAACTACAATATAGTAGCTACATAGGATGGCTTATGAAGAAGAGAGAGATTAGGCTTACGAAGGACCAGAGAGCTGAGCTTCAGGCGCTGGATGGCCTACCCGAAGACCAAATCAACACCACCGACATCCCTGAGATACTTGATTGGTCGGACGCCAGGCGCGGCGTGTTCTACCGGCCCGTAAAGCAGCAGATAACGCTGCGTCTGGACGCAGATGTTGTGGCATGGTTCAAGGTGCATGCACATCATGGCAGAGGTTATCAAACGGACATTAATCGCGCTCTTCGCGAGCATGTACAGAGGTACGAACTCGAAGAGTCCACATAGCAGGCTGTGATGGGCGCCTCACTCTAGTACCGCACCCGGGATCCCCGTGGAGTAATGACGTCACACACCGGGCCGCTGGCGCCGCTCAGCTTCCGATCGAGGGTCAGCAGCGGGCAGTCCAGCGCCTCCGCCAGCGCCACATACCAGGCGTCGTAGCTGGTCAGGTTGCTCCGTAACGCCCATACCCGCTCTGCGAAGGGTGCGAAGGGAAACAGCACAAGGTCAAGACGCAGCAGGCTTTGACCCAAAACCCCTAGACCGCAAGGGATTTTAGGTCAAGTACCGAATCCTGACCCAAAATCCCCCTCGGCGTGAAGTCGGGGCCGATTCCCAACTGGTACATCGCCTTGATGACCACGCAGATGTTGTGACACAGGACCCGCATCAGGGTCTCGTTGACCTGAGCCGGGCCAGACTTGGACAACAGGGTCTCGCCTCCAAACTTGGCCTTTATCATGTAGAAGGTGGTCTCCACATTCGACCGCTTGTGATAGTGCTGGAGGAAGTCGGCCTGTTGCAGGGTGAAGTAGTGGAATAGCTGTTCCCAAAGAGCGTCGGGCTTCCGCTTGTCGCGCTTGGATGGCCTTGCCACAGAGCCAGCCCTGAACGGGATGTAGGGAACGCCGCCAACGTCGGCGACCGCGTGGAGGTTATTGCGGCTCAGATATGCCTTGTCCGCCGACACTTCCTGAATCTCGAAGTTCTCGGCGGTGGTGCGTACCAACTCCTCGAAGAACCGAACATCGGCGGACTCCGAGGCCGTGCAGTCGGCCGCCGTGACGATGTTGGTCTTGACCCCGCATATTAGGTGGAGCTTCGCCCACTTGACCTTCTTCTTGGTCTCCCCGTGCTTGTGGTCGAACCAGCGATTGTTGGAAGTCGAGGCGAAGCCGGAGGAGTCCACCGCGAAGTCTGTCTCGATAGCCCGCAACGGCAACGCGCTCTGCTGAATCAACTCCCGTAGCAGGGGAGTCATGTTAGGCTCTGCGAGGTAGCGGATCGCACTGGACTTGGAAGGTACTTTGCCCATCAAGCCGTCGTCCTCGGCGCGGCGCAGGTGAGACATGGCCCTGCGAATGGACTGCCCAGCGTAGACCTTCAGGCCAAGGCCGTACACAACATCAGTGAGGGGAAGGGCGGGCCTTCCCGGGGCCCTTGGCTCTCGCGGAGGCTGTGGGATGGTGTCGCACAGCGACCGGAGCAGTTGGCCGAAGTGCCTGCCCTCGTTCTCCTGGGCGGCGTTGTAGCTAGGCCAGTGTTGCCCATACTGCACCCTGATGGTCTGGGCCTCTATCGCTGTGCCGTCCGCCCGCTCTTCCCGCTCAAGTGTAATCTGGACGGCGTAGACGTGCTTGCACGGCTGTTGACGTTCCTCAAAGTCCGGGCAGGTGCAGTATGCGCCGTACTCCAGGTTGACTAGGTAGGAGCCACTGCGGGACTGAGACGGGACTTTGTAGCCAAACTTGTCCTCGCGTATGTTGGCGAGGGCGGCGATTGCCAGTCCTCGCAGTTGGCGTCCCTGGTCGCCGTCGTCCGGGTCTCCGGGGCCAAGGGCTGTAGGCATAAGTGATTCCTTCCTCATCATCGCTCCCTTCTCTTACTGCATAAGTATTACTTTAGAAGTATAGCCTTCAACAATAGACTTGTCAAGAAATCTAAGTTATACTCAGCGTAGGTCTAAGCAAGGGAGAGATGAAAACTATGGTTGTTGCCAAAAAGCCGGGCATCTTCAAGATAGACGCCTACCGATGCCGTTGCGGCCACGAGTGGGTGAACAGGAGCTTACGAGACATATCGCGGCCGAAGATGTGCCCCAAGTGCAAGACCGTCAATTGGGATAGACCCAAACGCCCGATGAAACCCAGGGAGCCACAGGAGGCAGTAGCGTCAGGAAGGGTGATGCCATAGAGAGAACGCTAAAGCCGTAGAAAACCAACAGCCCCGTCAGTTATAGGGTAAGCTGATGGGGCTGTTGACTTAGTTCCTCACTCCCAGCGCAGGTGGTGACTGCAAGAGGGAAAGGGAACAGGGCTGTCCAAGCCAGGTCCTATGTTACGCTGCGCGCCCAGCTCAGCGCAACCCCTGGGAGTCCCTGCCCCTTTCCCCCTGCAAGCCTTCGCTGATGAGTGGGGGGAAAGGGGTTTGTTATGGGGATGCGACGCCCACGTCATCCGGGGAGCGCGCCGAGTCTATCCGGCCGGCCGCCCAAGCGGCCGAAAAGCCGTGCAAAGCGCGCCACGCGGGTTGCTCCTTATTGTTCGGCAATCAGGGAGACCCCGTTGGTCTACCACCTGTATCGAGAGTGCCCCATAGGGAGCCGTATCGAATCTAAGACCAGTGGCCTACTGATTGATTATGAGCGGTATCGCCGTTGTCGCCTCTGTGCCAAGATAGAGTTGTACGACGACGACCTGCGGGTAGTCGTCAGCAAAAGTTCTGCGTGACACGTAGACCTTCTCATCCAAGAGGCCCCCGACATTGCGGGGGCCTCTTGCTATAGCTGGAGCGTTCCTTCCCTAGTGGGGGTTTTCAACCCTTGAAGTTGAGGGTATACCAAGTGTAGTCGTCTATCTCATCTCCATAGAAGAAAGAGCCAGTGACGAAATACTGATAGGTGTCTCCCGGCAACTCCGCCTCCACGGTCCACATCCCACCGCTTTCTGTCCATTTGGAGGCAGTTATGACAGGTACTCCCTGGTTCCGTAGGTCGCTAGCGTAACCGGGCTGGGCTATTATCAGCACCTCTTCCCAATCCTTGTAAATTGTTACCCACGCCAATCCCAATTCGCCAGCCAGTAGAGGACTTTGGAAGAAGAACGTCTTGCCCACCATTCCCCAATTGCCTGAAACGCTGGCAGACTCCTCCTGAGACTCAGCGAGCGTCTGTCTCAGGGCAGAGATTTCACCTTCCTTCTGGTTCAACTGACCCCGAAGCGACCCGTTATCGAGTTGGGCGGATTCGAGTTGCACTTGCAGTGTGGACTCCTGTCCGGTGGCCTGAGCGAGTTGGCTACTCGCGCTATCAAGTCTATTCTGCAAGGTGGTGCGGGTCCTTTCGCTCTCCAGCAGGTCACGCTCCAATTCGGTGTTCGTCGATTGAAGCTCCGACAAGGTATCCCCAAGGTCGGCCACCGTTCCCTGAGATTCTTCAACGCGCTCGGTCAGCAATGTGACCTGCGCCTCCGCAACCGCTTTCTCATTGGTGAGGGTCGTCTTCTCGCTCAGCAACATCTCCTGGGCTTCTTGAGTCTCCTCGAGATCCAACGTCGCTTCCTCAAGATTCTCTTGTGAGGATTGCAGCGTCGCCTCCACGTCACTCAAAGACGTTTGGAGGTCTTCAGAGGCGGCTTGCTCTTGTGCCAGAGAGTCTTGACTCCGCTATCTGTTCCTCTAGGGCGGATGCGTCCTGTCGGAACGAGAAGGCGAGGAAGCCGAGGACGGCAACGAGGGCGAGGGCAACTAACACTACGATGATGGTGACGGGGCTGGTGTTCCTAGACGCGGCGGGGTGGGGTACTTCCATTGGTGCCTCCTATAACCTAGCCGGTGTAGATTGAGGGGGCTTCACAAATGGGAACCCCCTTGCGGCAGGCTCAGTACACTCGGCGAAGAGCACCAGACCTTACTTATGCGCCTCAAGGGGGCACGAGCGTCTGAGCCTTGAACGCAAATAGCAAGGTCTATCCCTCCATAGAGAAATAGATATATCCTCCGAGACTCCTCGCCGAGTCCTAGCGATGGTAACACAATGAGATTTTGGGTCAAGAGGCTCGATTTTGGGTCAGGCGGGGGTTTTGGGTCAAAGCCAGACGCAGCAGGTCGGCCTGGGCGCTTGCGGCCTCAAAGCGGGATATCTCTCCGGCCAGCTCCAGCCGTCGCAGGATGTTGGTGGCCTCTGCCAGGGCCAACTCCGGGCTTGCCAGGACATCGCCGGCAATCGCGTATTCCGCCCACCTGCCCTCCTCACCTGAGTCCACCAAGGCCGCAACCAGCACGGAGGCGTCTATGACCGCCGTCACGTCCGGTCCGCGTCACGGGCGCGAAGAATACTGTACGGCTGTACCCTGGTCTCCGCAACTGCCTTGCGCTCGCGGACTCCCTGCAGCCACGCGCCCAGCGAAGGCCGCGAAGCTATGCGCTCCAATTCACCGCGGAGGAACTCCTGCATGGACTGACGCTGGAGAGCGGCGCGCGCGGCAAGCTGGTCTCTGACCTCTTCCGGCACGTCCCTTATAGTGATCTGTACTGGCATGACTGCATTATGACATTTTTGCCAGCGTTTTGCAACAGGCCTGGGCCCCAATGAGCATACCTGTCTGGAAAGACGGGCCGTCTACTGGGGGCGGTTCGTGCGCCTGGTGGCGGTGTCGGCGATGAAACTGGAGAGGTTCAGGGCCGTGTGAATCAGGCCTATGTGGGAGTAGGCCTGGGGGAAATTGCCAATCTGCCGGTTGGCGCCGGTGTCAAACATTTCGGCGAGGAGGCCCACGTGGTTGGTATGCTTTGTGATGACCTCGTGGAAATAGTCAAGCCCGCGGTCGGTCTGTCCGGTGTAGATGAGATTACCAATCAGCCAGAAGCTGAGGAGAGTGAAGGCGCCCTCATCCTGGCCCTCCAGGCCGTCGTCCGTCTCCCCCGGGAGGTATCGCCACACCAGGGGGCCGTCCGTCAGCTCCCGCTCAATGGCGTCAACGTTTTGCCTGACACGAGGGTCATCCCGCGGCACCAGGCCCAGGAACGGAATAATCAAATTGGAGGCGTCCAGAGCGTCGTGGCCGTACCGCTGCCGGAAGGCCTGCTTGTTGGGCGTCCATCCATCGTTCAGGATCTCTGCCCTGATGCGTGAGGCCGTCTGTGACCATCGATTATACAGACTCCTTTGGCCCCTTGCGGCGGCAATGTAAGCGGCGCGGTGTAGTCCCACCCAACACAGGACCTTGGAGTAGACGAAGTGCTGCATCTCGCCCCGCACCTCCCAAACGCCGCGGTCCTTTCGATGCCAGTTTGCCATTATGACCTCAGCCATAGAGTGGACCAGATCCCAGGCTTCCGGCAGGATGTCGCCCTCAAGAAGGAAGAGGGAATGGACTGCGATAATCACCTCTCCAAAGACGTCCAACTGCAGGTGCCTGGCGGCCCCGTTGCCGATCCGGACAGGGGGCGAATCCTCGAAGCCACTGAGGTGGTCCAGGGTGTACTCCCGGAGCGACGAGTTCGAGGTGATCCCGTAGAGGATGCGGGTCTTCCGGCGCGTCAGCTGGCACTGCTCCAGCAGCCAGTGGATATACCGGTCCGCTCCGTACACGTCGCCCAGGCGGTACAGGATGTCCACCGTGAAGGCGGAGTCTCGCAGCCACGAGAAGCGGTAGTCCCAGTTGCGGGAGCCGCCTATGGTCTCCGGCAGGCTGGTGGTTGGCGCAGCGACAATGGCCCCGGTGCGCCGGTACATCATGAGGTGAAGCACCAGGAAGGAGCGGACAACCGCGTCCCGCCAGAGGCCTTCGTAGTTCATGCCGGCCACCAGCCCCTGCCAGTAGTGCCGTGTCTGGCTGAGCTTCAGAGGAGTGTGAAGCCGCTCCAGGCTGGTCGGGCGGCCGTGGCCGTACACAAGCACGAATGTGGCGGTCTGACCCTCTCTGAGGGTGAAGTTGCAGCCGACGCCCCGGTCGTCGAAGGGGAGCGGGATGCTGGCGACAAGGGTCATGGTCTGTCGACCACCCCGGGCCTGGACGGCTCCTTCGCGCAGCTTCCGAAACTCAGGCACCGTGCGCGCGTAGTCGTGTATGGGATTGAAGTCGCAGCGCATCTCAACACTGCCGGAAATGCAGGTGACTATGCGGTGGATTTCGTGGGACGCCTCAAAAGGAGTGGCCGGGTCGTCGTCGTGGTCGCTGACGGGCATAAAGTCGGTGATGGCAACTATGCCCGCGGCCGTGGTGAAGGTGGTCTCCAGGATGTTGGTGTCAGGCAGGTACTCCTGACTGGTGTCAAATCCGGGATCGACTGGGCCGATGCGAAAGCGTCCTCCATCCTCCTGGTCCAAGATGGCGGCGAATACGCTGGGAGAATCGAAGCGTGGAAAACAGCACCAGTCTACAGCGCCGTCGGTACCGACAAGCGCCGCCGATGCCATGTCGCCTATCAGTCCGTAGTTATACATAGTGGTGTGGGTGAGAGCGACCGACTAATGGCAGGAGTTTACCATTGGAGCGTTGCGTATGCAAACGAGGGCGGCGGGATACCGGACACACAGCCTTGGCGGTGGTCGTCATGACGGTCCCTGCCCCCTGGACTCGGCATCTGTCTCTTAAATCGACGAGAGGGGTATCGTGTCCATCCTACAAGTTGGAAATATCAGAAACAATTGTGGTGATTTCGTTCGGTGTAAGTCCTGATGTGCGATTCACTATTGTTGTGCCAATCTCCTGAACAAACTGCGAGCGCACCCTGTTTGCTACACTACTTCCGGAAAGGAGATAAGCTTGGTTACCAGTTCTAACTTGAGCCAAGGAGACGATACAACACGCCTTAGCTCTGGTAATAGCAGTATACATTAGCCTACGTTCCTCATTCACTTGCCCTGGAGTGTCGATAGCAAAACCGGAAGGCGTAATTCCCTGTTCTGCTCCTGGAATGAACACTACCTGCCCTTCCAATCCTTTCGCTCCATGCATAGTTAGTACACGCACCCGGGCAGCAGCCACATTTTGCTGACTTACGGAATTTACCGCTAGGCGCCGAATCACCGAGTCCAAGACTTGGAATCTTCCAGCTTCGGTGTCCGAGTCAAGATAGCTATACAACTCATCAAGAGTCATGGCGGACGGAAGTGAGTTAACCAGGGCATTCCAATCGTTGAGAGCAGCACTCCCCGGTTGAGAACTTGCATTGTAAACCTGGGCACCAATCTGGGCGATGTCTACCATTCTGGACGACAGTATATCGGTACTGCTCCATCCTTGAATTGAACTGATGATGGTCGCCACCCGATTGATCGCAGATCTTTGGGAATTTGAAAACGCACCCTGTGGAGGCGGAGAGTAAAATAAGTCGCGAAAATTTAGGTTAGCAGTCACTGTGCAGTTTGCTATTCCCGTGCACGTACCTTTACCAACTCCATACAATTGCCCTAGGACGACTCGGTAAGGTATATACCTATCAGTTGGATTCTTGACCACCTCAAGAAGGGAATGGACCAGCCGCGGCATAGGTTCTTCGAGTAAGGTGTCGGCCCTCGCAGGTTCGTATTGAACTGCCGCCGCATCAAGAGCCTCATACAAGATCTGACCTTGACTTCTGTTACTTCGCAGCAGAATTAGAATCTGGTTTGGCTGTACGTTCGCAGCAATCAGATCTCTACAGGACTCCGCAATCCATTTAGCCTCTTCCACTCCTGTAGGGCATCGCCATACGTTAAAATTCCCCGAGACCGCTGGGCTGGAGCTTTGATACATAGATGTGTGGGATTTCGCGATTCGGCCCGGATTATGTTGGATCAGTGATTGGGCGGCCGAGAGGACTGAGGTTGTACATCGAAAACAATGCTGTAGGTTGTGAGTGGCGACGTTCGAATGATTGGAAAGGTAGTTTATGATTCCATTTGGAGCAGCGTGGCGAAAAGAATATACGCTCTGATCGTCGTCGCCGGCTATGAAGACATTTGCCCCGAAACCAGAGATTTGGTCAACAAATTGCTGGTCACAATTATTTAGGTCTTGGTACTCATCGACAACTAGATGCAAAATGCCAGGTAGGTGATTTGATGTGATACTCCCCTGACTAATCTCATCGACGCATGATCTGACAACCTCTCCTGGCAGAAGGCATGAGTAAAGGCTTTTTGCGGTCGGATAATATGAGGTGAATGCGTTTTGCTCAGCTTGTGTGGGAGGAACAGCACCTCCTAAAATATTTAGGGCTGTAAGGGTTTGCCAATGCGCGTCGTACGCCGCTCTAACTTCTCGAGCCCGTTTTGGCGTAACTTGGGCAATTGCCGAAAATTCTGCATCAAAGATATTCAATTGCTGCCATTGATCCAAAACTACGGGAGAAGCTGGATACATACCTGCCAAAAGGTTAGCGCTAGCTAGCAATTTTAACGCAAGCGAGTGCATCGTAGTAACGTTCGCCGCAATTTGTGATCCAGCATGAGCAAGGTTGGCGCGATTAAACTCATCGATTACTCTAGCTCGAAGATCAGAGGCGGACGCGCGTGTAAAGGAGATTACGTAAATGCTATCAGGTGGCACACCTTGGGACACCAAGTATTGAAGGCGCATCAAAATGGTCCGAGATTTGCCACTTCCAGGGCCAGCGATCAGTCGCACTTGTGGGCTCGGATCTTGGGCCGCGTTTTGTTGAGCGGTCTGGGCTGCTAAAACACTCGCGTTATTGAAAGTAGCCATTTTTTCTCCAGGTAAATCCCACTACATCTATGCAATTCATTCGGATTGCTGACGCTTTCAGTTGAAGGAGTTGATCTCATGTAAGGAAAAGAGCGTAAAATGCAATTCTCGTAAGAACTATACATGAAGTGGGCCCGGCAGGTATCGAACCTGCGACCAATCGGTTATGAGCCGACCGCTCTACCACTGAGCTACGGGCCCTTAAATCAAAGCTTAAGGCTGCGACAAAGGGGTGTCAAGGAACGGAGGCTGCGGAGAGCAGCTTCGCCACACGGTCCAGTATGCTGTGGCCCACGTCGTACTTGCTCATCAGCGGCAGTTCATCCACACCGCCCTCGCTGTCCAGGAGGATGACCCTGTTTGTGTCGACGTTGAACCCGCTGTCGGGCGCGGTGATGTCGTTGGCGGCAATGAGGGCCATGTCCTTCCCCTCCAGCTTGACGCGTGCGTTGGCCAGGAGGTCCTCACTCTCGGCGGCGAAGCCTATTCGCAGAACGCCCTTGGGCACCTCCAGGAAGAAGTCGTTGTTCTTGACCAGGTGGAGCGTCATCCCCTCGCTGTCCGACACCTTCTTTATCTTCTGGTCGGCTATCTGGGCCGGGCGGTAGTCGCTGACGGCCGCCGCCATGATGAGCGCGTCCGCGCCGACGCAGGCGCTGAGCACGGCCTCCCGCATATCGGCGACCGTGACCACGCGGCGCATCTCCACGCCCGCGGGACTGGGAAGGGCCGTTGGAGCGGTGACCAGGGTCACCTTCGCGCCCCTGTCCCTGGCCGCCTGGGCCAGGGCGTAGCCCATCTTGCCGGAGGAGTGGTTGGTTATCACCCTCACAGGGTCTATGGGCTCCTGGGTGCCGCCGGCGCTGACCACAATGTGCTTGCCCGCCAGGTCGCCGTTGCGCCCCATTATGCCGTACAGACTATCCACGATTTGCGCAGTATCGACAAGGCGTCCCATCCCGCTCAAACCTGAAGCCAGTCGACCGGCGGCCGGGCCGATGATGAATGCTCCGCGCTCACGCAGCTTGTCGAGGTTCTCCTGGGTGGCCGGATTGTCGTACATGTGGCCGTCCATCGCAGGCGCAATGACCAGGGGAGCGTAGGATGCCAGGATGGTCGTCGTCAGGGCGTCGTCGGCCATGCCGTGGGCCAGCTTGGCTATGCAGTGGACGGTTGCGGGAGCCACCAGGATGAGGTCGGCCCTGTGGGCAAGGGCAACGTGCTCCACAGCCAGCTCCGACTGGGTGTCGAACATATCGGTGATCACGGGCCTGTGGGTCAGACTCCGAAATGTCAGGGGCGTGATGAAGTTGGCCGCGCCCTGGCTCAGGATGACGTCAACGTGAGCGCCCTCCTGCGCGAGCTTGCTGGCGAGATCGGCGGCCTTGTAGCAGGCGATACTACCCGTAACTCCCAGGACTATGTTGCTGTCTCTAAGCGGGTTATTCATTCTTCCCCTCCATACCTGCGGCCTTGGCGTTGATGTCGTAGATGAGCCTTAGGCCGACCAGGGTGAGATCCAGATTTACCGCATCGAAAATCGAGGTCTCCGATTGAATCAGGGGAGCCATACCGCCGGTGGCCACCACCTTGGTATTCCCCTCCATTTCAGCTTTGAATCGACCCACCATCGCCTCCACCATGCCCACGTGACCGAACACGATGCCGGACTGGATGCTGGCCGCGGTGCTGCGACCGATGGCGTTCTTGGGCGGGACAAGCTCCACTCGCCGGAGCTGCGACGTGCGCTCGTACAGTGCCTCGGCGGTGAGACGAATCCCGGAGGCGATTGCGCCGCCCAGGTACTCGCCGTCTCCGGACACGGCGTCGAAGACGGTGGCGGTGCCGAAGTCCACGACTATGACGGGGCCGCCATAGAGGTTGAAGGCCGCGGCTGCGTCCACCACGCGGTCCGCTCCCACGTCGCGAGGGTTGTCGTAAAGTATCTTCACCCCGGTCCGTGTGCCCGTGCCAATCACAAGCGAGGGAACGTTGAAATAGGTGTTGCCCAGTTCCTCGAATACGCCGGTCAGCGGAGGCACAACGCTGCAGATGGCGATGCTG
This sequence comes from Dehalococcoidia bacterium, assembly GCA_965261605.1. Lineage (GTDB taxonomy): Bacteria > Chloroflexota > Dehalococcoidia > Lucifugimonadales > UBA2985 > DAOUJW01. The sequence goes on from OZ253466.1 coordinate 1,166,660, forward strand.
TCGATGTCCTGGGGGCTCACTCCCTTGATGGGAAGCATATTCAGGAGAAGCAGGCCGTACTCGTCGGGGAGCCGGTTGGTGTCCGTGGCCAGACGCCAAGTGGCCAGGAGCTCCTCCCCCTGGAAGACTCCCAGAGTCACGTTGGTGTTGCCAATGTCTATTGCCAGCAGCATAGTCCACCCCCCGTTGAATTATACAAAAGACGTCTCTGTCCCTTCAACCAGGACAAGCCTTCATTCCCTCAACTGCTTGATGGCCCGGGGCAGCTGAGGCAGCAGGTCTCCGGCCATCATTCCGGCCTCTCCCAGCTCCGCCCTGACGCGCTCCCCGGCCGCGCCGTGGAGGTAGACGCCGCACACAGCGGCATCGAAGGGGGACGCGCCCTGGGCCAGCAGGCCCGCAATTGCCCCGGCCAGTACGTCCCCGGTCCCGGCTGAGGCGAGTCCGGGGTTAGCGAAGGGGCTTACCAGGACTCGTCCGTCCGGAGAGCCGACGGCCGTGTACGCTCCCTTCAACGTCACTACTTTATCCCATTGTGCAGCGAATCTCCTTGCGGTGTTCAGACGGTCGGAGTTGATCTGCGCCGCGTCCGTTCCCGTGAGCCGCGACATCTCCCCCGGATGGGGCGTGACCACGGCCTCATTTCTTAGCTGTAACCACCACTCTGGCACTACGGACAGGATGTTGAGGGCGTCGGCGTCCAGCGCCATAGGAGGCCCGGCGTAGCGGTGGGTGAGAAGCGTCTGCCGTAGGAACGCGGAGGTGTCCGGGCTCTGACCGAGGCCGCAGCCTGCAAGCAAAGCCTGGTAGCCGTGCGCCTCGGATAGCACAAGCTCAGAGGCCTCCGGGGACAGAGCGCCGTCTTTCTCCGGCAGGGGCAGGAACGTGGTCTCGGTGAGCTTGGAGGCGAATACGGGCAGAAGGCTCTCCGGCGCGGCCAGGGTCACGAGACCCGCTCCCGATCGCGCCGCCCCCATGCAGGCCAGGTACGCAGCGCCGATGTAACGGGAAGAGCCGGCGATCACCATCACCCTGCCAAACGTGCCCTTGTGGGCGTTCCGGGGTCTGCGGGGGAGGGCGTCCACAACACGCTCCGGCGTAATTAACTCCTGGGGCACGTCGTCCGCCAGGGACGGCGGAATGCCGATGTCCACCACCTCCAGCCGTCCCACGCGGTCGGCTCCCGGAAAGGCGAAGTGGCCCACCTTGGGGTAACCGAGGGCTACCGTAACGTCCGCGGTAGGGCACAGAGGGTCCGCTTCGCCGGTATCGGCGTTTAGGCCGGTGGGAAGGTCCAGCGCCACGAGCTTCATCTTGGCTCGCTCCGCCCTGGCCTTTGCCAAGCGCGACAGCACTCCGGCCAGCGCGCCCTCGATGGGCCGCGACCGCCCAGTGCCAAGCAGAGCGTCTATCACAAGATACGCCCTCCCAAGCAGGTCGTCCAGCTGTTCAAATGAGGCGTCATCCTCCGCGCTGACAACGGATACGCCGACGTCGGGTAGAAACTTGAGCTTGGGATCGTGCTTACTGCGGGGGAGGGCCAGGTAAACCGTCACGTCTGTGCCCCACTCCCAGAGGTGGCGGGCGGCCACCAGACCGTCGCCGCCGTTGTTGCCCGGGCCTACAAGCACCAAGAGCGGCGCTCTTCGAACGACTTCCAGGCGCTCCCTGGCCTTCCGGGCCACCGCCAGCCCCGCATTCTCCATGAGGGTATCCATTGGGACGCCCTGCTGGACGCACCGCTCCTCTATGCGGCGCATCTCCTCAACCGTTACTATTTTCATCCACGCTCATCACTACGGAGGCCACGGCGTACTCCTGGGAGTGGGACAGGCTGATAGCCACCTGGGTAACGCCCATGCGCTCCGCCCTGGCGGCGCCGCGGGCGTGAAGGACTATGGCAGGCGGGCCGCCGCGACTTCGGGTCACCTGGATGTCTTTCCAGCCGACGCCCCGGATGCCGGTGCCCAGGGCCTTCATCACCGCCTCCTTGGCGGCGAAACGGGACGCCAGCTGCGGAATGCGTCCACGGCAGTAGGCCTGCTCCTCCGTGGTATAGATGCGGTCCAGGAAACGCTGGCCCCACCGTTCATACACCGCCTTTACGCGCGACAGCTCTACTATATCCACGCCTACGGTCAGCATAGGCTCACTGGACCCTTTCACGGGCGGGCGTTCCGCTCAACTCCAGGACCTGCGGGATGTACCTCTCCCAGCCAATGGCCATAATGTGGACGCCGTCGCAGATGTCCCGGGCCTCCCGGATGATCCGCGCGGCGATTTGTATTCCTGCCTGGGCCTTGTCCTGGGCGCCGTCCAATTCGGCGATGAGGTTGTCGGGAACGAGAACGCCGGGAATGTTCTGGTTCATGTGACGGGCCATCTCGCCCGACTTGAGGAGGATTATGCCGGCTATGACGGGCGCGCCGAGGGGTTTCACAATCGACATGAACTCTGCCAGCTGTGTCGTATCGAAGACGGCCTGGGACTGGAAGAACTGCGCTCCCGCGCTTACCTTCTCCTCCATCCGTATAATCTCGTCGGCCAGCTCACTGGCGAAGGGGTTGACCGCTGCGCCCAGGTAGAAGCTGGGCGCGCCCCTCAACCGGTTGCTGCCCATGTCCGTGCCTCCGTTGAGTGAGGTCGCCGCCTCCAGCAGCCTGATGGAGTCCAGGTCGAACACCGTCTTCGCCTCCGGGTGGTCGCCGGCGCCTACGGGGTCGCCCGTCAGGCACAGGATGTTCTCAACGCCCAGCACGTGGGCCGCCAGGAGATCGCCCTGGATGGCTATGCGGTTGCGGTCTCGACACGTTACCTGAAGGATGGCCTCCAGACCGCGCTCCTGTATCAGGGGCGCGAGGGCGAGAGGGCTAACGCTCATGTGGGAGCCCGGGTGGTCGGTGAGGTTTACGGCGTCCACCAGCCCGCTCAGGACATCCACCCTGGACAGGGTGTCCGTCATATCCACGCCCTTGGGAGGATTGATCTCCGCGGTAACGACGAAGTTGCCGGACTGAAGAACCTTGGATAGATGGGACACAGGGCCTCCTGATGATGCTCTCCCAGTGGAAGTTGGCTAATTATATTCTCACGACTCAGGGCGTGTCCACCGGGTCGTTGTTAGCAGAGGGTGAGTGTGCTAGGATTTTGGCGATGCTATAGGCAGGAGGCTGTACTTGAGCGCACTTATAATCGACGGCAACAGGATTGCCCAGGACATACGCGGCGAGGTGGCCAATGGCGTGAAGGAGTTCAAGGCCAGTCACGGATACGCTCCGGGCCTGGCGGCGGTCCTGGTGGGCGACGATCCCGCCTCTGCGGTCTACGTCCGCAACAAGGAGCGCGCCTGCGCTGAGGTAGGCATCTTCTCCGAGACCTTCAATCTGCCACAGGACAGCGCCCAGAGCCAGGTGATAGAGCAGGTACAGAAGCTCAACAGGGACGACCGCTTCCACGGCATCCTGGTGCAGCTGCCGCTTCCTCCACAGATAGACGAGCGCCTGGTAATAGCCTCCCTGGACCCGGACAAGGATGTGGACGGCCTGCACCCCGTGAACATGGGACGTCTGATGGAGGGACGGCCTGTGTTCGTGCCGGGCACTCCCGCAGGCGTTCAGCAGCTCCTGGTGCGCACGGGCAACAGCCCGGAAGGCAAGAGCGTTGTGGTGTGCGGCCGCAGCGACATCGTTGGCAAGCCGGTCGCCATGCTCCTGATGCAGAAGCAGGAGGGGGCCAACGCCACCGTGACCGTCTGCCATACCGGGACCAGGGACCTGCCGCAGGTCACCCGGTCGGCGGACATCCTCATTGCGGCTATGGGCCGCGCCAGGGCCATCACCGCGGACATGGTGAAGGAGGGAGCTGTGGTGATAGACGTGGGCATCAACCGCGTGGACGACTCCACACGGCAGCGCGGCTACAGGCTGGTGGGAGACGTGGACTACGAGGAGGTATCGAAGAAGGCCGCTGCCATCACGCCGGTCCCGGGTGGCGTGGGGCCAATGACCGTGGCGATGCTGCTGAGCAACACCCTAAAGGCGGCTCAGCAGAGGGCAGGCTCTCAGGCGTAGAGCAATTCGAACAACTCCCCTTTTATTCATCTTGCTTGTTTAGTACGTCCGCCTATCCGCTCATAGCCTGCACAGTCTTTGCATTGCAGAGCGCGAGCCCGAAGCACTCTCTCCCATTCCTGCGGAAGCAGGAATCCAAACTAAGTGTGATTACCGGAGATAGACCCCTGCTTTCGCAGGGGTGGTCAGGCGATGGGCCAAGCTGCTCCAATTGACTTTATAGATGAGCTGAGGCATCCCCTCCAAGCGGGTGACAGCGCTGTCCTAGCTGCTTATGCCGCTTAGAGAACGCCGTAAAAATCCGCCGGCCTAGCTCCCGGATTTCAAGACCGCCGTGAAGACAAGCGCAAGGGCTGCCGGAACATAAAACATTCCAATGGAGGCAGCTGACAGTACGCAGAGACCCGCAAGGCCCAGGGCGATTCCCCATAGAAGCACGACTTTGGCGTCGTCCCGCCATACGGCCCGCAGTACAACGCCGGTAAGCAGCACCGGCACGAGAAGCACAAGAACGCCATACAGGCCAGCCACCTGTATCAGAGTAGAGGTGTGTGACTCACCGTTAGATGACCCGCTGTAGACGGGCCCAAAAGCCAGGGATATCCCGGCGACCCACGCCAAGGCATGAGCCACCCACGCTGAGATAAGTACAGGTTTTACGGATCTGAATATCTGCATTAGGACACTTCGGCACAGGGCCGACTCTCAGACATAAGCTTTCTTCCCGTCTTCTTCGCTCTTAAATTGCTCCCTACGCAACGGAACGACCTCTAGGATAGGTGAACGCCGTGAAGACCAGCGCAAGGGCGGCCGGCAGGTAGAACACTCCAATCGAGTAACCCGCTAGTACACAGAGGCCCAGAAGCACCAAGGCGACGCCCCAGAGGAGAGCGTTCCTAGCGTTGTTCTGCCATACGGCCCGAAGCACGATACCGGTCAGCAGTACCGGCACGAGCAACAACCACAGCACCCACAGGCCGTTTTGCTCTATCAAAGATGATGTATACCGCGTGGTCTCAGACTCAACTACAACTTGGGAGGCTGGGGTCGCCATCTCTCCGACCGACGCCGGGGACATCGACTCGCTCTGGACCACGGGTGGCGTTGATACTCCCTGATACACCGGTCCGAAGGCAAGCCAGATGCCGGCTATCCATGCCAGGCCGTGGGCAGACCATGCTGAAACGGATGAAACTTTCACAGGTCTCCTCTTTTGCCTCAGCGTTACGACGCAAGGATGGCCTCTCCCGCCCAATGCGGTCAACGGAATACGTGTGTTGCCGGTGCCCTCTTCGAATGCTCTGTAAATGTCCTATATGATAACATAGGCTCCACATTATCCCGGAGTTCCCAAAGAGAGGTGCAAGCTATGGTCGAGGGAGTGAACCGTCAGGTTGTGCTGGCAGCGCGGCTACAGGCTGGAGGGGGACGTGGACTACGATGAGGTCTCCAAGAAGGCCGCGGCCATCACCCCGGTCCCGGGTGGCGTCGGGCCAATGACCGTGGCGATGCTGCTGAGCAACACCCTCAAGGCGGCACAGCACGGGGCAGGCTCTCAGTCTTAGCCTGTTTAACTCCCATAGCTACCCAATACCAGCCTGCCACCTCTCCGCCGGCCTAGCTCCCGGATTTCAAGACCGCCGTGAAGACAAGCGCAAGGGCTGCCGGAACATAAAACATTCCAATGGAGGCAGCTGACAGTACGCAGAGACCCGCAAGGCCCAGGGCGATTCCCCATAGAAGCACGATTTTGGCGTCGTCCCGCCATACGGCCCGCAGTACAACGCCGGTAAGCAGTACCGGCACGAGAAGCACAAGAACGCCATACAGGCCAGCCACCTGTATCAGAGTAGAGGTGTGTGACTCACCGTTAGATGACCCGCTGTAGACGGGCCCAAGAGCCAGGGATATCCCGGCGACCCACGCCAAGGCATGAGCCACCCACGCTGAGATAAGTACAGGTTTTACGGATCTGAATATCTGCATCATGCTACCTCGGTGCGGAGCCAACCATTTTAGACAGCGCTCAAGTCGAATCTTAGCCCCTGTGAGCAAATGCGGTCAACGTGATGTTCACACTTGCAAGGCACAGCTCGTCGTTTCCCCTCTGTGCTAAAATGCGCCTGAAGTCATCCCCAATATCTGAAGAGAGGTGAATCTATGGTCGAGGGAGTGAACCGTCAGATTGTGCTGGCAGCCCGGCCCGTTGGCTATCCTACGGAGGAGGACTTCCAGGTCAGAGACGCGCCCATGCCCGCTCTCGGAGAGCGGCAGGTGCTTGTGCGCAACCTGTGGCTGTCCCTTGACCCCTACCAGCGCGGTCGCATGAGCGACGCCCCGTCCTACACCGCCTCAACTGAGATCGGCGACGTGATGACAGGGGGCACGGTGGGGAAGATAGTCGCCAGCAACAGCGGGGACTTTGCGATTGGCGAGATTGTCCAGGGGCAGCTCGGCTGGCAGGACTACGCCGTCTCCAACGGCAGCAACCTCCGCAAGCTGGACCCAAGCCAGGCGCCGGTATCGACGGCCCTAGGCATTCTTGGAATGCCGGGTCTCACCGCCTACTTCGGACTGTTCGAGGTGTGCCGGCCCAAGCCGGGTGATACGGTGGTGGTATCGGCGGCCTCCGGGGCCGTCGGCGCGGTGGTCGGCCAGCTTGCCAAAATGGCCGGCTGTCGAGTGGTGGGTACGGCGGGAACGCAGCAGAAGATCGATTACATTACCGGGGAGCTTGGATTCGATGCCGGCATCAACTACAAGACGGAGGATGTGAGGGCCAGGCTGGAGGAGGCATGCCCGGACGGCGTGGACGTGTACTTCGACAACGTGGGCGGCTTTGTGACGGATGCGGTGATAGAGGCGCTCGCATACCGCGCCCGCATTGCCATCTGCGGGCAGATATCCCAGTACAACCTGGAGACGCCGGACAACGGCCCCCGAAATCTCAGGAACCTGCTGACACGCCAGGCGACGGTTGAGGGATTCATTGTCGGCAGGTTTGCCGACCGCAACGAGGAGGCCCTGCGCCGCCTCACTCGCTGGGTGAGCGAGGGCAGGCTCAAGTACAAAGAAGACGTGGTCGATGGGCTGCAGAATGCTCCACGCGCTTTTATGGGCCTCATGCGTGGCGAGAACTTCGGAAAGCAGCTGATCAGGATCTCAGACGACTCCTGACGGCGGTCGGCCCTGCTGCCGGTGGATGCCTGCTTTCGCAGGCATGGTTAGAACTACGCATAACCGGTAGAGGCGTCGTAGGGGCGATTCGCGAATCGCCCCTACATTAGCATTCAGGGCGCACCGAAATATCTTGCGCGAACCGCAGGCGCAAACCCACGCTCTGGATGCCCGTCTGCACGAGCATGACGTATCAACCGTCGCTCCCGTGCAGACGGGAGCCCAAATCCCCACACCTCTTGGTTGCCTATACGGGCATGACGGATGCACGCGTCCCTCGTAGGGGCGCTTCGCGAATCGCCCCTACATTAGCATTCAGGGCGCAACGAAATATCTTGCGCGAACCGCAGGCACAAACCCACACTATGGATGCCCGTCTACACGATCATGACAAACGAGAAGCATCTGCCCATTTCCAAGATCGGGGCTCTACGGCGCGAGGAACTCCGCCAGCGTCCGGGCCAGCTCGCGCGGCTGCTCGTAGCCAATATCGTGGCCGGAGTCCTGTATCCATGCAGCCCTACTGTTGGGCATAGCGGCCTGGGCAGCCTCCACGTTCTGCCTCCGACGCTGCAGATACTCCGGGTTGGCGCCCGCTCGGCCGGCGGCGGCCACCATGAGGACGGGGCACTGCACCTTGGGCAGCAAATTGTAAGTGGGGTCCGAGAACATGGCCCATAACATCTGCTGCTGATTCTCAAGCTCAAGGCATTCGTGGACGCTGCCGTCGGGGTCGACGCGCACCATCGACATTACAATGTACTCAAGCTGCTCGCTCCAGCAGTGGTCGAACTGGCTCCTGAGCGCTCCCAGGTATCGCTCCCTGGGGCCGTAGATATCCCTGGGGCTGAGCCGCTCCTTGAACTCCTCCCACGTCATGTTGGGAGAGCGCGGGCCGGCCCCGAACCCGCCGTCGATCATAGCCAGCGCGGTGACGCGGTCCGGGTGCAGTGCAGCAACGCTCAGGGCGACGCTGGCTCCCCATGAGTGCCCCATGACGGCAGCGCGGTCTATGCCCAGCGTGTCCAGCGTTCCCACCACGTCTCCGGCCAGGGTCGCCCAGTCGTAGCCGGTGGAGGGCTGGTCCGTCTTCCCGTGGCCCCGCTGGTCCGGGGCTATGATGCGCACGCGGTCACGAAGGTGCGGAAAGACCAGGTCGTACCAGTGGGACGAGGACGCGGCCCCGTGCAGCGCTACGGCGGGCGCGCCGTCGCCTCCCCAGTCCATATAGTGGACGTTCAGGTCGCCAACCTTGAGCCACTGGCCCGGCGGGTGTGTCTTTTCCATCTCGCTTTGATTCATGTCAATCCTATAATAGCATGGCGGAGAGTCGAGCTAAAGACCGCTCATAGGGAGATGAGCAGACCCCCCGCCTGGATTCCCGATGGGTGTTGGGAACGACGGTTGGGATGGCGCGTTCCTTGCATCGTCATTCCTGCGGAGGCGGGGATGGGAATGGCGGTTCGCGAACCGCCTCGACGCGGGTCATCGCCGTCTACGTTCAGGAATCCGGAGGCGGCGCGCCAATTGTCATTCTGAACGGAGCGCAGCGAAGTGAAGAATCCAAAGCCTCTGCCCACAAAACAGCGATGTCTTCAATGAAACCCTTGGGATTCTTCGCTGCGCTCAGAATGACATTCAACGGAGCCGCCGCGCGGGTTATTCAAAGGTCTCCTGAAGGGAGAGAAGACCACGCCCACGCCAAAATACTCCTTCCCTCGCCTGCGGGAGAAGGCTGGGAAGGGGATACCGGCCAGTTGCACATAGGTCTCCCTCCGAGCCGGGCGTTCAGGGACGTCTTATCAGTGTCGAGATTCGCCCCGGATTCCCCTGGTCTCGCAGGAATTACGATAGATGCGCGCCCAGGACATTTATGTTGAATCATGTGGGCAGTAACAAACGATGCATTCGGCAAAGACAGCGGCGTACCCAGTGTGCTATCCTATCGCGAATTAGCTCCTTGAACTCTCTACGAACGGGAGGATTGCCATGACAGAGCACCTGGAAGCACAACCCCTTTCCGACCTACGCGTCATCGACCTGACCCACGGCATAGCCGGCCCCTACTGCACCAAGCTCCTGGCCGACTTCGGCGCCGACGTCATCAAGGTGGAGCGCCCCGGCTCCGGTGACTACGCCCGGGCCGAGGGTCCATTCCCTCAAGATGTACCTCACCCTGATAAGAGCGGCCTGTTCCTGCACCTCAACACCAACAAGCGGAGCGTCACCCTGGACCTGAAGACGGCGCAGGGCGTGGAGGTGGTCAAGGAGCTTGTGAAGAGCGCCGACGTGCTGGTCGAGAATTTCCGACCCGGCGTTATGGCCGACCTGGGACTGGACTACGACACCCTTTCCAAGATCAACCCCGACCTGATCATGACCTCCATATCCAACTTCGGGCAGACCGGCCCGTATCGAGATTACCTGGCCTCCGAGCTGACCCTCTTTGGAATGGGCGGCAGGATGCACGCCTCCGGCTTCCCGGAGCGCTACCCGCTCATGCTGGGAGGCAAGCACGTCCAGTATCAGGCGGGGAACAACGCCGCCATGGCGACCATGTTCGCCTTGCACGGGCGCAACTACCAGGGCATGGGCGGGCAGTTTGTGGACATCTCCATTTTCGAGACGCAGATGGCCTCCATCAACGGGCGGATGGTCGGTCTGCTCCAATACCAGTACAACGGCGAGATCGGGCAGCGACTTGGCGGCGTCCGCATCGGCTATCCGGCGGGCATCTACCCCTGCGCGGACGGCTACGTGAACATCACAGCGGGCGCCATGTTCTGGCCCCGCACCGTCGCCTTGCTGGGGATGCCCGAGCTTGACAACTCCAAGTTCGCTCCTCCAATGGGGCAGCTGGACCTGGACGCCAAGCAGGAGTTTGAGGAGACCATCTGGCTGCCGTGGACGCTCTCGCGCACCAAGCTCGAGGTTGTGGCGGAATGCCAGAAGTTCGAGATACCGTCCGCGGGCATCAACAACATCGATGACGTCGTGGACCACCTTCCCCAGCTCCAGGAGAGAGGGTATTTTGTGGAGATTGACCACCCCGTGGCCGGCAAGTTCCGCTACACGGGCAGGCCCATAGTCACGGACGACCGCTGGTGGCAGATACGCAGGCCGGCGCCCTTGCTGGGCCAGCACAACGACGAGGTCGCGGCGGAGGTGGAGAAGAGCCGGGCATCGGCAAGTCCCGCCCCGGCCGCAGCGCCGTCGGAGAGGAAGGCCAAACTCCCTCTGGAGGGCATCAGAATCGCTGACATGACCGTGGTCCTGGCCGGCCCCTACTCCACAATGTTCCTCGGAGACATGGGCGCAGAGGTGATACGGGTGGAGTCGGTCAACGTGAAGCCCATCGGCAGCCGCGGCCCGGCGCGCGCCACCAAGGAGGAGGAGGCCAAGCGAGCCATTTCGACGTACCCTGACCGGGACCCGGGACCGCGTCCCTGGAACCGCTCCGCAAACTTCAACGCCCACAATCGCAGCAAGTACTCCATGACCGCTGACCTGCACACGCCGGAGGGCAAGGACATCATGCGCAGGCTGATTGAGATCAGTGATTTGTTTATGGAGAACAACGCCATGGGCTCCATGGAGCGTCTGGGCCTGACCTATGACGTGGTCAGCCAGTGGAACCCCCGCATCATCATGATATCCACCACCGGCTTCGGGCGGACCGGCCCCTGGGCCGGATACCGAGGCTTCGGGATGCAGTTCGAGGCCGCCTACGGTCACGCCTCCGTCATGGGCTACCCGGACATGGACGCAGAGGGCGTGCCCGCCGCCGTCCCGTCGGACGCCTCCACCGGAGTCACCATGGCCATCGCCGCCCTCATGGCTCTTCGCCACAGAGAGAAGACCGGCAGGGGCATGTACATCGACATCTCCCTGGGCGAGAACTTCCTGCCCCACCTGGGTGAGCTTGTCATGGACTACACCATCAACGGCAGGGTCGCCTCCACCCTGGGCAACCGGGACTACAAGCTGGTGCAGGGGGCGTACCGCTGCGCCGGGGACGACGAGTGGATCGCCATCACCATCGGCAAGATTGAGGAGTGGCAGACCCTCTGCAGGCTGATGGGGAGAGCCGAGCTTGCGGAGGACGATCGCTTCGGCGATATGGAGAAGCTCCGCGCCAATCACAACGACGTGGACAGGACTATCTCGGCGTGGACGGTCGACAAGGACCCCATCCAGCTGTTCCACCTCCTCCAGAAGGAGAGCATCACCGCCGGGCCAATCATGCACGAGATCCACGCCTTCGCCGATCCCCACGTGAAGGAGCGTGAGTTCTTCCAGGAAGTCACGGCCCCGGAGCTGGGCACTCACCTAAACCCCACCACGACCTTCAAGCTGTCCAAGGTTCCCTTCCCGAAGCTGAAGCCGCCGGTGCGCCTGGGAGAGGACAACGACTACGTGTACCGGGAAGTGCTGAAGATATCGGAGGAGGAGTACGACAAGCTGAAGGCCCTGGGGCAGATAGGCATGGACTACGCGGCGCACGTGACGTAGGGGGGAGACGAGGCTTGGAAATGCCGGGGGCTATGAATGTTACGGCTACCGCGGACACGCTGACCGTTGACCTTGCCGATGGACGGACGATCTCTACGCCATTGGTCTGGTATCCGCGTCTGGTCCATGCCACGCCGCAGGAACGCAGCAACTGGAAGCTGCACGCCGCAGGCCAACACATTCACTGGCCTGACCTGGATGAGGACCTCAGCGTTGAGGGCTTGCTTGCGGGCAGAAAATCCGGCGAGGGTCTGAAGTCACTTGAACGGTGGCTTGAGGCAAGGAAGGAAGGCCGCAGCGTGGAGCTTCGCGACCTTCTAGGGCCCGGACGCGGGCGTGAGAAGTGACATACTGGTATCAGGAGGAGTACGACAAGCTGAAGGCCCTGGAGCAGATGGGAATGGACTACGCGCCGCACGTGACGTAGGGGGGAAAGCCGCGGACGGGGTACTGGACTCCTGCTTTCGCAGGAGTGGTTATTGTTTATATGACAAATCAAGGACAAGAACGGCTTACTGAGGTTCTGCAAAAAATCAATGAGTTGGTGCAAAAAGCGGCGGGAGGTGACTATTTGTACCGTGGGGAACCTGAGTGCTACGAGCGCGTTTCGTCCAGCCTTTACCGGGAATACTCAGACATTGAGGCCGAGTACTTCGACGTAAAGGTTGTCCAAGAGGAAATGCTGCAAGAGGCCAAAAGGTTCATACGTGAGACCAACGAAGATGTTATTCTGGAGCAGCTTCAGCACTTTGGATACCCCACGAACCAGATCGACTTCACCAAAGATTACCTTATTGCCCTCTTCTTTGCCTGTGATGGACAACCAGAGGAAGACGGCCGAGTCACCCTCCTGAGCAAGACTGGTCGTGACGATTTGAAAGAACCGAAAACCCCGGAGAACCGCGTCATCGCTCAAAAGAGTGTATTCGTGAGACCGCCGGATGGATTTGTTGAGCCGAGCGATACCGTAGTCATACCACAAGAATTGAAGGAGCCTATTCTTGCGTACTTGGACAGATTCCACGGCGTGAATGAGGCAGCCCTGTTCAACGACCTGCACGGATTCATTAAGTACCACAGGGTGCATGAAAGCGCCTATGTGGAGTTTTACAGAGGTCTTAGCCTCGCTACCAGAGGGGAAACATGACAAAAGCCATTGAACGTTACGACAAAGCCATTGAACACTTTAACAAGGCCATCAAGCTCAATCCACGGTTGCGTCAAGCGTACACCAATCGCGGAGTTCTTTATGCCAAAAAACGTGAGTACGATCGTGCGATTGAAGACTTCAACAAAGCAATTGAGTTGGACTCAGACTATGCCATTGCCTATGGAAATCGAGGTTTAAGTTTTCTATTTTCGGAAGAATGGGAAAAGGCCGAGTCAGACTTATCCCGGGCACACAGTCTCGACTTCGACGTAGAATCTGCATTTCGCGGCGACTTCGGAAGCGTTGCGGAGTTTGAACAGAATTACGGCATTCACTTGCCCGCAGGCATCAAGGCTATGCTTACTCCTAAGCAGTGACCACCGAGAATGCCCGCAAAGTGAAAGAGAACCATAATGGACTTTGATTACCACTATTCAGAGGAGCAGGAGACGTTCAGGCGGGAGGCGCGCGCCTGGCTGGAGGAGAACGTCCCCGACGACATGGCTGAGCCTGTGGACCGGAACAACCTCACCGACGAGCAGTACGCCTTCGCTCGTGATCTGGACGTGCGTTTGGCTGAAAAGGGCTGGCTGTCTCCCACCATGCCCACGGAGTACGGCGGGGGGGGATTGAGCCAGGAGCACGCGGCCATCATCGCAGAGGAGTTCTTCCGCAAGGGGCTGGTCTCGCCCGTCAGCGGCTCCGCTCCACCGGCCCTAGTGGTCTGGGGGACAGAGGAGCAGAAGCAGGAGTTCCTGACACCCATCCTCAAGGGAGAGAAGACCTCGGTCATTCTCCTGACGGAGCCCAAGGGCGGGGCCGACCTGGCCGCTCTGGAGACCCGCGCGGTCAGGGACGGGGACGATTGGCTCATCACCGGCGCCAAGTGCTTCATAAGCCATCGTCGCACGCCGGACCTCATGTTCGGGCCAGCGATCACGGACCCGGACTCGCCCCGTCACCGCAACCTGGGTTACTTCGTCATACCAGTCCCGTCGCCCGGGCTGACCCTGGAGAAGCAGGACCTGCTGGTGGGAAACGAGCAACTCTACATTCACATGGACAACGTCAGGGTGCCTGGCAGGAACCTGATTGGCGGCGATCACCAGGGCTGGCAGGTAACGCAGACGGCCCTGGGCGACGAGCAGGCGACTCCGGTGGTTGGCGTCCCCAGGCGTCCGCTGTTCCAGATGGACGCCATTCACGAGTGGTTCTCATGCTTCCCCTGGCAGGATATGGTGGGCTACCTGCAAACGACCCCACGTGACGGTAAGCCCATCGGCGGCGATCCGCTGGTGCAGCAGACTGCCATCGACTGCTATCTGGAGGCGCACATCTACAACCTCCTGGCGCGCCGGAACTTCTGGATGCACCACAGCGGCGAGAAGTCGACCTACCACGGCCACGAGGCGGACGTGCACAAGAGGAGCATGTGCGTTCGCAACGTGACCAGGATCCGGGAGATTATGGGGATGTACACCCATCTCAACGGCAAAGACCCTCTTGCGCCCCTGGGAGGGCTGCCGGACGTCTGCGGCCGCGACGCCTACACGGCCCAGCACGGCCACGGCAGCATGAACATCGCGAAAGTGGTGCTGGCTCGGCAGCTGGGCGTCAGCCGCACGCGGCGATAGGCTGGAGCCTACGCCCTGGGAGACCCCAACCCCCTGTGGCGCGACGAGGAGTACGCAAAGGAAGAAATGGGCCAATGAAAATGATGGTAACGATTGACCGGGATGAAGACGGCGTCTGGATCGTAGAATGTCCGGCCATTCCGGGCTGCGTCAGCCAGGGAGACACCAAAGAGGAGGCCTTGGCCAACATACGGGAAGCCATCGCGCTCTGCTTGGAGGTGAGGGCCGAACAGGGCCTGCCGCTGAGTATTGAGACGCAGCAGGTGGAAGTGGCGCTGTAATGCCTCCCCTGCGGGCTTTGAGTAGCGCTCAAACGGTGCGCATAGCTATGGATTCTGACTACCACTATACGTAGGAGCGGGAGGTATTGCTTTGACCCAGGAGCAGGACAGCCTCATTACCGAGGAAATGCGCAGGGCCCTCGGCGTGGAGTCGGAGCCGGGCGTGATCGAAGTTGAGAAGGAGACCATTCGCAGGGTGGCAGACGCCCTGGGTGATCCCAACCCTCTCTGGCGCGACGAGGAGTACGCGAAGGGCACATCCTACGGCGGCATCACCGCCTTTCCCATCGCATTCCATCCCTCCACGCGCGCAGGGAGTTCCAACGCAAGCTACGAGAGCCCGGCTCGCGGCGGCGTGGTGGCCAACGATGAGTGGGAGTTCTTTGAGCCGGTCCGACCGGGGGACAGGGTAACCGTGACCACCAAGGTTGTGGACTTCTTCGAGAGGGAGGGCAGGCAGGGCAGGATGCTCTTCACAGTGACGGAGACCACCTACAGAAACCAGCACGGCCGCGTGGCGATGCTCCAGCGCAGGACGGGCGTGGGATTCGCGCCAAGGAAGCAGTAAAGGAGCCGGCAGATGGCGGAGCAGATCTACTACGAGGACGTGACAGAGGGGATGACCATACCCACCCTGGAGAAGGTCGTCACTTCAAGGTCGCTGGTGATGTATTGCGCCGCCTACGAGGACTTTGCGGAGATACACCACGATAAGGACGCCGCTCAGCAGGCGGGATTCCCCAATACCGTTGTGCCCGGCCTGTTCACCAGCGCCTTCCTGGCGCAGATGCTGACCGACTGGATCACGCCGGAGGGCAGCATCAGGAGGCTTCAGGCCAATTACCGGCGTCCCCACTTCGCAGGCGAAAAGGTCGTCTGCAAGGGGCGCGTGACCGCTATGCGCGTCGAGGGGGGAGAGCGCCTGGTCGAGTGCGAGGTGTGGGTCGAGAACGCGGAGGGCGAGACGAGTACCCCCGGGAGCGCGGTGGTGGTCCTGCCGTCCCGGGCGGGGCGATGACACGTATCGCTATCTGCCTAGGTTTTGCCACCTTGGTCACGGCTCTCTTTTCAAGCTCTGCCCATGTGCTTGCACAGGATAGCTCTACGGACCGAGCCGCTTTGGTCGCGCTCTACAACGCCACAGGCGGACCGAACTGGAAGAACAACGACAAGTGGCTCAGTGACGCTCCAATAGGCGAATGGCACGGCGTGGTAACCAACGACAATGGCCGTGTTATTGGACTCAACCTCTTCGACAACCACTTGGATGGGACAATACCTGCGGAGTTGGGTAGTATCTCCACCTTAGAATGGCTGGGTCTCAGCGACAACCAGTTGAGAGGAGAGATACCTTCTGAGTTGGGCAATCTCACCAATCTGACAGAGTTGAGCCTTGATAGTAACCAGCTGAGCGGGGAGATACCGCGGGAGCTGAACGGCCTAGCCAACCTGCAAAGTCTGCGCCTGAACTGTAACCAGTTCAGTGGAGAGATACCACCCACGCCCACACTAGACCCGTTGCTGGACGAGTGGCTTGACCAGATTGCAGAGCAGGCTAGAGTGTCATCCGGTTGGGGTGCTGATGGGATTGGGTTGGTCGAGCTCTACAACGCCACGTGCGGCTCGAGCTGGGAGAACAACACGAACTGGCTAAGCGATGCTCCAATCGGCGAATGGTACGGCGTTACTACCAACAGCAACGGGCGTGTCACTGAGCTGGTTCTTGTGGGAAACGGGTTGAGCGGAACAATACCTGCGGAACTGGGCGGCCTTGCCAATCTGCGGAGGCTAGCCCTCCCTTCGAACCAGTTGAACGGGAAGATACCGCCAGAGTTGGGAAATCTTTCCAACCTGCAAGGGTTGGATCTATCTAACAACGAACTGAGCGGGAAGATACCGCCGGAGTTGGAGAATCTCGCCGGCCTAGTGGGGCTGAACCTCAGCGAAAATAAATTGAGCGGGGATATACCTCAAGAGTTGGGGAACCTCGCCAACGTGGAAGGGCTGTACCTCTCAAGAAACCGATTGACGGGGTGTATTCCTCAAGGTTTACAGGACTTGCAGTTCAATGACTTCTCTGACCTTGGTCTGACTTTCTGCACTATGGGGGATCAGACGCCCGTGTCTACACGTGTACCTACGCTCGCGTCAACGCCGACACCCATATCCACACGTACATCTGATCCCGCGCCAACTTCGACGGCCTCTATAGAGAGGGGTTTCTTCTTCAACTCGAACCCGGTCAGGACCCCGGAAGCGGGGATGCCGTTTAACCTTTTGGACCCGGTGACCCTATCCCTGATTGGCATAATACTGACCTTGATTGCCACCAGTATTCAACTCTTCAAGGGGAGGTAGAGATGACTGGCGGAGAGCCCTTGGGGCAAGGTAACATCGTTGCTTTAGAAGCATGGCGTCGCGTGAGCAATGCCTTGGTGCGGATAGTGGTGAACCTGCTGATCGGGCTGCCGTTCTTCGTCTCAGGGGCTTTCGGTCTTATCAACGACGACCTATCAAACCAAGCATCGCTTGCGGTCATGCTTGTCGGGGTACTGGTTGTCTTGGTCGGTGTGTACGTCAATATACTCTCTCGGCCTCGCCTGAACCCGATGTCTGACGAGGAGATACTCGTGCTCCGGCACCCCTCAATGAAGCCCGCTTTTGCCCGGATAGTCATGAGCGTTCCCTTCTTCGTGGCCTCCGTATATATGCTGGAGTTCACGTTGCTGCCCTATGTCTATCCGTTCATACCATTCCTGGTTGCCATGTACCTGTATTTTAGAGGAGTTATCACTTACTGGATAAACCACCACACCACCTACTACGTGACCAATCGCCGCGCGGTGCATATGTACCGGTTCGTCTGGCTGGACACGACCGAGATACCGGTCAATGCCATCAACTCCATCTCCGAAACCAGAAGCTTCATCGAGCTGATATCCGGCAGAGGAAGTGTGCAGGTAGCCAGTGGCATAGGCGCTCGACACAAGGTGCGTATGCAGGAGATAGATAGTCCAGGCCCGGTTGCGGAGGTCCTCCGCCGTCTAATGCCGTAGGACAGTTCCTAGACAATCGCCTCTGAGGAATCCCGTGTGCAAGGGGCGCGTGACCGCTATGCGCGTCGAGGGGGGAGATCGCCTGGTCGAGTGCGAGGTGTGGGTAGAGAACGCGGAGGGCGAGACGAGTACCCCTGGGAGCGCGGTTGTGGTCCTGCCGTCCCGCGCGACTGGCTAGCCGGACGCGGGCGTCCGAGAGGGTCCAGGAACACATAGTCTGAGGAGTCCCCACTCTCCTGAGCTATCGTCATCTTCGCTTCGGCTGCGATAACGGTTGTCTTCCCGGCCAGGTAGTGGCTGATCTGGGTCACGCTCACTCTTTTCGTCGCCTTGCTGGCAAGTATGCCCGCTGTGAGACCGGCCAGCAGCGCAACGCCCGCCGGCCCACTCGCGGCTCCGACTAGCGCGACCGCCGACAGCGTCGCTCCCGCGCCAACACCACCCCTGAGCTGGCCGTCGATAAGCTCTGCGTACTCGCCGGTCTCGTGCGCCTTGTGGAAGGCCTTGGCCAGGGACACGACCGTCACAATAAGCAGCAGCGGATTGGCGCTGATGGCGGCCGACAGTCCCATGCCTCCTACCAGCCTGGCAAAGGTCGCTGTCTGAGCGCGGTTCCAACTGAAGGTCAGGGCAACTACCCCGACCGCGCCGCCGAGCAGCTCCGCAGCGTCGTAGGTGTTCAGGTCGTAGAACCACCCCTTTGGTATGTTGAAGCCCAACTCCAGCGCGCCGGCCACCCTGTCGAAGGTTGCATTGTCCCAGTTCGCCAAGGGGAAGGCCCCTGATGGGTGTCACGCCTCTGAGGAGTCCCTGAACCGTGCCCAGCCCCTCCCGGACGATGCTGTCCTCCGGCGATGCGCCCCCGGCCGCTCTGCCGGCTCCGAGAATGCTGTGTCCTCCGTCGAACAGCCTGTGGTACGCGCTGCTGCCCGCCTGCGCTGCAAGGTCCTCGGCGACCATAGCCTTGTCGTAGATGGATTCGCTGCCCTTGACCAAGTTCTGTATCAGGTCGTTCAGGCCCTCTGACAGCCTTAGCGTCAGAATACTCTGGGTGGTCGACATCAGCGTAGTGGCTACAGAGGTGGTCGCGTCCCACACGGTCCTTGAGCCGGTCTTCACACGCTCGGCCGTCGCATGTGTGACGTCCGACGCCGTCCTGGAAGCGCCATGCCCAACCGAAGTGGCTGTATCAGCGACTTTCCTGGAGCCTCTCTTTACCTGTTTCGCCGCGGTGGTCTTAGAGCCGGGCGTATCCTCGGCTGCTCCCGCAGCAGGCTGCAGCTCCTCCACATTCAGGTATTTCAAGTCATCCGGGTTGATCATATCTCGATTATCCAGCCCTGGGTGTAACCCAAGCGCTCTTGTCTCACCCTTTTAGTCAGGCATCGTAATTATCGATGCGGTAATTCGAACCGTGTAGTGGAATACCTCGTTCAGGAACTCTGCCCAGGATTCGCCGTCATTTGCGAGGTTATCAAGCATGAATACCTTGTCTACGCCGAGCCTGTCCAGGCGATCCCGCATTTCGGAAGTGACTATTCCGGCAATGAGTATGTTCACACAATTCGGAGGCGTTGCCTCAAAGCTCTTCTGTATTGCTCCCAGCCTTTCGAGTGCGCCCGCCGGGTCTTTGCCCCCCTTCACCTCAATAGTTGCAACAACCCTCGGTTCCCCGTTTATGACCTGACTGAACTCAACGTCCGGTTCCGAGCCGTAGCGCATGGAATAACCGTCCGGCAACTCAAATTGTGTCTGCTCGGCATTATGTTGAACTATAAGTTGTCGGCTGTCCAGCCAATCCCTGATCCTGGTCTTGATAAGCTGCTCTGCGTCCTGGCCGATGATGTTTCGGACTGTGCCGTCCAATCCTATGCCCATGTTGGCGATTACGTTCCTGTATCCGTTCTCAAGCGTCCACCCGGTAGAACCCTCAATGATGGACGAGATTACCGCGTTGTACAGCCGCGCCACACGAATTACGTGGGCCTCTCTCACAGCAGTCGTTCTAGTCCCGTCCTCCCAGGAGTCCACGGCCCCCGCTATCTCGGTAACGCGCTTGCGAGGCAGCAACGCGATGCCCCGGTAGTATGCAGAGGCGCGAGGATGTCGCGTCAGCAATAAAGGGTGTGCAAAAACCAGCTTGGGATCAAAGCCGGAAGATGTTACGTGGTCCCATGCTTCCTGACTGATCATTAGCTCGTCCAGAGGCGTGAACGTCAGTTCGTCGGGGAATTCGGCAATCGCTTGCCTTAGCGCTAGGTCGGTCCTCTGCTGGATACGTTGCGAGATTACCTCCGATCGTCTCTTGGCGTCATCCAGCTTGGCCATATCCCCGCACCCATTTGTACACGCACTTTCTTAGCTCCCGACGCCCAAATCGCCCCATCTGCTGACTGGAGTTCCCCTTCCCCCGCGGCAGCGCCCAGATATGCTCGCACACAAACCCAGACCGTTCAGCATAGTCGGATAGAATCAGGTCTACGGGCACCTCTTCGCCGTGATACTGCACGTTGTCGTTCACCATGACCACCGTGCCTCCCGGACGGACGATACGGCCCAACTCCGCTATGATTACCGCCATCTCAAGAAAGTATCCCTCTATCAGGCGAACGACGTGGGGATTGCTCAGCTCACTCATATGCTCTCTGAGAATGTCTAGGACTTCGTGAACAGCCGCCTGCTCCTCGTACATTCCAAATGCCGCGCCGATCAGGGGAGACTCTCCGTATTCCTTTCGCAGCAGCTCTCTCTTGGGCCTGTTCTCAACGGTTGCAGACAACATGCTCTGTCGCAGCGCACTAAAGGCGTCCTGGTCGTATCCAAGCCACGCAAGTTCAAGGGCGTAGGTCCTTGTGTAATCGTACCGGTTTGCGTAGGGTGGAGAGGTGATGACCATATCGAACGAGCTATCGGGCAACAGCCGAAGATGCTCCAAGCTGGAGCCTGTGATGAACTCCGGACGCCCTCCCCCATACCGCTGCTTGAGCAGATCCATATCCTCCGCCATCTCGCCAAGGCGAGCGTCCAAAGCGAACGGGAAAGGCAGAATCGGCCCCTTGTGTACGCGCCCTCTGAGTTGTCGCCCCGATCGGTGATCCCATCGAAGGTACTGCCCGTCCTTGCGCGTATAGCTCACGGACTCCAATACGCTCATGCAGGCGAAGTTCAGCATGGTCTGGATGCTGGGGGCATCCACCGCGCTGATGAACTCCCGAGCCTTGGCAAGCTCCATTTCAGTCTCTGCAGGGAAAGCGGACTCTGTGATCCGCACGTGGCGAAATGCGTGCTCTTGGCTAGGCGCATCGCCGGACTGCACGCGCTTGAGCAGATCCGCGGCAGCCTCTCTGAAGGCTTCCGGCCGCAGGCCATTGGCCGCATGACCAATCGCGTTGCCGGTCAGTACGCCGACGGGGATGATTTCGATTCCCGTGGCCTGCAGGCCCCCGCCGGCCGCGATGAGTGGGGTAGTCCCAATACCGGAGAAGGGGTCAAGGACAGAGCGCGGTTGAAAGTCCGCTATCAGCCGCTCCACCAGTCCACTTGAGAATCCCTCCTTGTATTTCATCCACCGGAAGCCCGGGGCGCGACGGTTGCCCTGGTACGATACGGCTCTACGCGTCAGCGTCGGGTTGATGGACAAGCGCTCTTCAAACCGTTTGTGTAAGGCGCGGCGTTGGTCAACACTCCCACCGTTGGGAGACTCCGCAGCCGCCATGCACAGGCTTGTAGTCGAGTCGGCGTGTGCAGTCTGCCGCGGAAACCCAGGGAGCAGGGGCTGCTCTTCAGTGGTTGCTGCTTTCAAGTCATCCGGGTTGGTCATCTCGTGTCCTATCTAGAACCACTCGGGATCGACAACAACAAGTCCTCCCTCTTCCGGCTGCTTCCCGACGTCTTCCAGCTCGGCTGCGACGTTCTGCAACGGCACTAGGTGCTGCTCACCTTTGGCCATGTCTCGAAGCATCACGGACCTCTCCTTAAGCTCCTCTTCGCCCAGAATGATGGCGCGAGGCGCGCCCAGGGAGTTAGCGTAGCGCAGCTGAGAGCGCAGGCTCCTGCCCGCCGTGGCCAGCACCACTCTTTTGCCCTCTCTCCGAAGCTGCGAGGCCAGGGCAATCGCCGCCTCTTTAGCTTCGCTGCCCAGGTACGCTATCACGGCGTGGAGGGAGTCATCGTTTGGTACAAGAACGCCCTGGCGCTTGAGGTTCAGCACCAGCCGCTCCCTACCCGACCCAAATCCGACGCCGGGCGTGGGCGGGCCACCCATCGCCTGGATGAGTCCGTCGTAGCGGCCGCCGCCGCATATGGTGCTCTGGCCTCCCTCCTCCGGTGGCTGAATCTCGAAGACGGTGCGGGTGTAGTAGTCCAGGCCTCGCACCAGCCTGTGCTCAACCCTGAATCCGATATCAAGCCGTTGCAGATATTTCAGCAGATCTTCCCAGTGGTCACGGCAGTCGGTGCAGAGGTGATCGACCATCCTGGGGGCTTCCTCGGCCACCGCCATGCACGCCTCCTGCTTGCAATCCAGAAGCCGCAGGGGGTTGCGCTCCAGCCTGGACTTACAGTCCTGGCACATGCCGGCGATACGGCCCGCGTAGTAGCCCTTAAGCTCCTCCAGGTAGGCGGGCCTGCATTGGGGGTCGCCGATGCTGTTCACCAGCACGGACAGGTCCTTTAGACCCAGGTCCTTTGTAAGCTGCCAGGCCATCTCAATGATCTCGGCGTCCACGGACGGATCGCCGTCTCCCAGGGCCTCCACGCCGAACTGGTGGTGCTGCCGGAAACGCCCGGCCTGGGGGCGCTCGTATCGGAATACAGGGCAGAAGTAGTAGAGGCGCACCGGTTGGGGCAGGTTGCGCATACCGTGCTCCAGGTACGCTCGGCAGACGGGGGCGGTCCCCTCAGGACGCAGAGCCATGGAGTCGCCGCCGCGGTCCTGGAAGACGTACATCTCCTTCTCGACGATGTCGGTGCCCTGGCCCACGCCCCGCGTGAAGAGGTCGCTCTGCTCAAAGATGGGGGTGTCCAGCCGTCCATAGCCGAATCGACGGCCCAGGGCCTCTGCCCCGGCCTCAATGTAGCGCCAGTACCTCTGCTCCTCCGGCAGAGTGTCCGCGGTGCCCCTGGGAGCTTGGTACAAGACAGGCCTCCTCGTGCAGGTTGAGGACAAGGATAGCCCACGACAACGGGTTTGCCAAGGTGTGCGCTCTTGGGTATACTTTGCTTAAAGACGTGCATATACGGGTTGATGGGATGGAAGACCTACTTACCAAGGCAAAGAGCTACCTGCCCCAGGACAAGCTGGGAATAGTCGAAGAGGCGTACAACTTCGCGAGAGAGGCCCACGAGGGTCAGACGCGCCTTTCGGGCGAGCCATACGTGGTGCACCCGATCAGCACTGCCCTCTTCCTGGCCGACCTCAACCTGGACGCCACGACCCTTGCGGCCGCCCTCCTCCACGACGTTATCGAGGACTGCGACGTCTCCTACGATGACCTGCAACGCAGGTTCGGCTCGGAGGTGAGCCGGCTAGTGGATGGCGTCACCAAGCTGAGCAAGATGGACCTGATGACGTCGGATGGCGGGCTTCGCTACGGCAGCGAGGACGGCCAGGCGGAGAGCCTTCGCAAGATGCTGGTGGCCATGGCCCAGGACATCCGCGTGGTGCTTATCAAGCTGGCGGACCGCCTGCATAACATGGAGACGCTCAAGGCCCACACCCCTGAAAAGCGTATCGACATTGCCAGGGAGACCCTGGACATCTATGCGCCCCTGGCCCACCGGCTGGGGATATGGGACATCAAGTGGCGCCTGGAAGACCTGTCCTTCAGCCATCTGCAACCCGACAAGTACAGGGAAATATCCCGTCTCCTGGCCTCCAAGCGGGAGGAGCGGGAGAGTTACATCGATCAGGTATGCGAAGTACTGAGGGATGAGCTGCAGAAGGCGAGCATAACCGCCGAGGTCTCGGGCAGGGCTAAGCACATATACAGCATCTACCAGAAAATGGAGAAGTACGCCCAGCAGGGCAAGGAGTTCGGGCAGATATACGACCTGTTTGCTCTGAGGGTACTGGTCAAAGAAGTGCAGGACTGCTACAGCGCCGTGGGGGTCGTTCACGGGCTGGGCCATCCCATTTCCGGAGAGTTCGACGACTACATAGCCAGTCCCAAGGATAACATGTACCAGTCGCTGCACACGGCGGTCATGTATAAAGGGAACACGCCCCTGGAGGTGCAGATACGCACCTATGGTATGCACCAGCTATCGGAGTACGGGGTCGCGGCCCACTGGAGGTACAAGGAGGGGGACGCAAAGGACCCCCACTTCGAGGAGAAAATGGGCTGGCTGAGGCAACTCCTGGACTGGCAGAGAGACGTGGCGGGAGCGGAGGAGTTCGTGGAGTCGGTGAAGATGGACATCTTCCAGGACCAGGTCTTCGTGTACACGCCAAAGGGTGAAATACGGGAGCTTCCGAAGGGATCCACGCCTCTGGATTTCGCATACCGCATTCACACGGACCTGGGACATCGCTGCATTGGGGCCAAGGTCAACGGCAAACTGGTGCCTCTCTACACCCGGCTGAGCAACGGGGACACGGTGGAGATAATGACCAGCAAGGTCGCCAGAGGCCCCAGCATGGACTGGCTCAACGCCAACCTGGGCTACGTGAACACCGCCAACGCCAGGGAGAAGGTACGGCAGTGGTTCCGCAGGCAGGAGCGAAGCGCCAGCATCCAGCGCGGCAAGGAGCTTCTAACCAAGGAGTTGAAGCGCCTGAACCTGAAAATGGAGCAAGAAGAGGTTTCAGCGCTCCTCAAGTTCGATAACGTTGCGGAACTGCTGGCTGCCCTGGGAAGCGGGGCCACAAGCGTATCCCAGTTGACAACCAGGCTGGCGGCGCAGCCGGAGCAAGCGACGGATACGCTGCCCTCCACCGTCCCTCTCACATGGCCCTCGTCCGGCATAGAAGTGCTGGGAGTGGGCGATCTGCTGACCCGCATCTCCCAGTGCTGCAACCCCATTCCCGGCGACGAGATAGTGGGCTACATCACCCGGAGCCGCGGCGTATCGGTGCACCGACTGGACTGCCCCAACGTCCGCAACGAGGACGAGAAGGAGCGTCTGGTGCAGGTGAACTGGGGGAAGGGCAAGACGCTGTACCCCGTAAGGCTGCAGATCAAGGCCTGGGACCGGGTGGGACTACTCAGGGACATAACCACACTGGTCTCACAGGAGAAGGTCAACATAGCATCGGTGCTCACCACGGAGCACGTAGACAGCAGTACCACCACTTACCTTACGGTGTTCACCACCGGCGCGGGACAACTGAGCCTCCTCTTCTCGCGGCTTGAAGGGGTAGAGGGGGTGTACTCGGTGGCTCGGAGCAGCCCCGAGGAGGAAGCAAACGCAAGCTCAAATCCAAGAATTTCGGAATAAATGGGAGGAAATCCTTTGCCTAGCGAGAAATCGGCCCGCGTGGTCGCCAAGAAAACCCTTCGGAATAGACCCATACGCACCTCTGCCAGGACCTTTGTGAAGAGGGCGCAGGACTCCATAGCCGGCGGCGGCGCGGAAGCGGCCCTGGCGGACACAAGGGAGGCCATAAGGGTGCTGGACAAGGCGGCCCAGAAGGGCGTCATTCACAGGAACAACGCCGCACGGCGCAAGTCCAGGCTCATGGCCAAGCTCAACCAGCTGCAGAGCTCCTGACCAGACCCGCTCTTCCTAAATACTCCCCTCAGCCTGAAAGCTGTGTGGTGAGACGCAATGGACCACTGGAAGCCAAGCGGGCCTAGCCACCCATTGATAACGGCGGCCATCGCTGTTGTCCTGGCATGGACGACTAGTCTTGTCATTTTCTACCACGGTGTCTTCTACGGCACAGTCGACGACACCAACGAATCCATAATCGGCTTAGCTAAGCTGTCAATGGCCGTGCCTATTGTCTTGACCGGCGTGTCATTCGTGGCGGCCCTGCGCGATTGGCACAGCCGCATAGTCTGGGGAACCGCCGGGCTCCAGCTCTTTTTCTCCTGTAGCTTTTTCCTGCTATTTTTCCCCATTTTTCCGATTTGTCTACTCTTTGCGGTCTCGGCTTATTTTCAGTTCCGTACGGCGGCGTCACTACTAAGGAACATGAAGCTGAAGGCCGAGGACCACTCCTTCCGTTAGCGCCTGGCCGGGACATAACCATCCTGACGGCAGAACTGCCTCGCTTACTGCAAGAGATCTGGTAGCGTGTTAGGCGTACTAAACGGAGTATACGCCTAGATCCTCCGTGTAGGCTTCATAGCAGTTGCGGCCGCCGCACTCCAGGCGATTGACGGTTCAATGGACTACATGATGGTTGCCTTTGCTCACGGCTCTGCGGTAAGGTACATACATAGAAGGAGAGTCAATGACAAAAAATAGCGTGCCTTCATGGCGTGAAGCAATCCTTCACGTCCTGGAAGAAAGAAAAGGACGACCTCTAAGCTATGGAGAGATCGCAGAAGGTGCAGACCACCTGCGGCGGTCCAAGGGCGGCGGCGCTGTAGATAGACCTAGCGTGTATATGCCCCTGAAATCACTGGTAGACGATGAGAAGGTTAAGAAAACACAGCAAGGGTACGTACTGTCCAAGGGCGCTGATAGGCGTGCAGAGAAAGAACCTAAAGCTACGAAAGAAGAAAGAGCAAAAGGGGCAAACCTTATAACCGTCACCTCTTACGGCTTGAATTGGAGAGTAGACTACGTGGATTGGACAAAAGCAAATGGACGACTTTTAGGAAAGGCAGACGTAGGCGACTCCCACACCGTCGATTTCGCTGGCCAAGACGCGGTCTATCTCCTTAAAAAGGGGGACGGAATAGTCTACGTAGGTCAGACCTCCGAAGACACCAATTCATCTGGTCTTTATAAACGTTTACAATACCATTATCGCGATAAGGTGGATCGTTGGGACGCTTTCTCTTGGTTCGGGTTTCGCCCAGTCAAGAAGGACGGTCAATTGTCACCAGCTAGCAGCCCGTCCGAGGATTATCTAACGGTGCTTGCGGGTCAGCGACAATGGATCGCGACAATTAATTGTGCCGGTTGCCCCGGCCAGATCCCAGATAGCTTTGCGAATAGCGCCGTGCTCACTACCTCGGCAAAAGTTCCTGATGCGTTGGGCTGGCCCATCGCCCCGTGCTTTCCTGTGCAGATTGACCCCAAAGCGGAACAGTTTGAGCAGGTTGTGGCCCGTGCAGATCAGCGACCATTCGCCGTTCACCTTCTCCAGTCCCCGCAGCAGGAACTGCCGGAATCCCCGGCCCTGCTTGATCTGACCGAATACCGGCTCCACAGTTTGCATCCGCAAAGCGTAGCGCTGCCGACCCCGCTTGGTCTGTAACTTCCGTCGCATCCGGTCCCTGGGGGACAGATGGCTGGGTATGCGACCTCGGGGCGCGGGTGGCACAACCCGGCCGTGGCGGGTCTGCTCCGGCGCGACGAACGGGTCCACGCCCAGAGCATAAAGCTCGTCGACTGCCTTTGCCGAGTAGTAGCCGGCATCGGCGGATACTTCCCTGGGGACTGCGCCGACGTTGTCGATGGTCTCCTCCATCATCGCCGCAGCCTGTTGCTTATCCGAAGTCTGGTTGGTGGCCCGCGCCGCCACGATCACCTGGTGAGCGCTGTCCACCACCGCCTGACAGTTGTACCCTTGCAGGAAGTCCTTTCCTCCAGGCGCGGGGATGATGCGCGACTCAGTATCGGTGAAGTTGCGCTGGGCCTTGTCATCGGGCACACCCGGGAGCTTACCACCTTCGGTCTCGGCCTGTTCGGCAGCCGCCTGCGCCTCGGCTTCCAGCGCCGCCATGGCTTCCCGTATCTTCTCCAACCGACCCTCTCGAAAGGCCAACTCCTCCGGCAACTCATCTCCACGCTTGTCTTTGCCGTACCGCCGGTCTTCCTCTTCATCCGTTGCCTGAGCCTGTCGCAACAACTCCGCTACCTCCGCCGCCAACTGCGCTTCCCTCTCCTTCATGCGTCCATAACTCATCGCCTTATGCTTCGATGCGTTGGCCTTGACCTTCGTGCCGTCCAGCGCCACGTGCCCCAGCTTCACCAGCCCCGCCTGCTGGCACAACGCCAGTACCTGTATGAACAGGCCCGACAGCGCATCCAGATTATCCTTGCGAAAGTCGGAGATGGTCCGGAAGTCCGGTGTGTTGTTCGCCGCCAACACCCTGAAGGCGATGTCCTCGTGGAGACGCTGGGCGATGCGGCGTGAGGACGCCACCCCGACGCAGTAGCCGTAGAGCAGCGCCTTGACCATCATTCGTGGATGATACGGAGGCCCGCCACGCCGTTCCCGCTCGTAGCGAGCGGTGACCTCTGACATGTCCAACTGGTCCACCACGTCGGATATGAAGTAGGCCAGATGGTCGTCAGGCAACCACTCCTGCAACGCCGCCGGCAACAGCAACTGCTGGTCGGGTTCGTAGGGAAGGTAGGTCTTGCTCATCAACAACTCCCCGCTACTGGACTGGACCCATCATACACCCAACCACTCGCCAACCGTGTTTCTCGGACAGGCTCCTAGGGGCACCGCAAATACCAGCCAAGTGATTAAGCTCATCGAAGCTATTCTTATAGAAGCGTTGCCGGCTTCTGCATTGAATAAGCAACGTGGTAAAGACGCAAAAAACTGGATTCAGTACCGCCAGCAACGGGAGCCGAACTAAGATCGCAGACTAACAAAGTCTTTGTTCTGCGCAAGTACAACTGGAAGGCCAATAGGCCAATCCAAGACTAACGCTTCCAGAAAACATTGCCTGACTCCACCTGAATTTGGTGAAGTCTTTTGCGCTCCCTCCCCCTTCCCCCCTGCCACCCCCTTGTTGACAATATAGAACGCATATTCTATTCTTCTCCCCTAGCTACCGTTCGGTCAGGAGAACGCCGATGGTGACAGGAGGAGTTGTTGATACAGTCATTGCTGAGCTTGGCGGCCGTTCCGGGCGCGCTTATTGTCGTCTCCGGGGGCTTCAACGCCATCTTCTTTGCCAACTACTCCGCAACGCAGGCGCGCAGGAGGGTGGGCGCTCTGGTGCTGGCCCTGGTCAACCTGAGCTTCCTGCTCCAGGGGCTGTACTGGCTGGCACTCTCTCTCCGGAGCGGATACGACCAAACCCTGGTCAACGGCAACGCCCTGATCGTCGAGCTGATAACCCTTGCTTCATCGCTGGCAATAACCGCGCTGATACTCAGGCAGAGGTCCGGCGGTAGACGCAACGGCTGACGGGGAGGACATCAGATCTGGCGCTGGCAACTTCCGCCGGACCTAGAGTGATGGATGAGAGTGAGGAACCATGAGAACCTTAGAGCTGGCAATCGAGAGGCAGGAGTGGAAAGTGGTGGCCGTATGTCTCCTGCGGGGACTCGTGCAGGCGTCGTCCGCATTGCAGCCGGAGTCCCTTCACCAACTGCTGGAGGCCCTGGAAGGAGAGAGCAGTGCCACGGAGAAGTAGCAGACAACCGGAGAGACCACAGGAGTTCTACGAGGAAGCCCTGTCCAAGGCGGAACGTGTGCGCCTCTCCCGCGCCAAGCAGATACAGGGGCTGGACGAGGAGATCGCTCTGCTCCGACTGCGTCTGAGTCGTCTGACGGAGGAGCAGCCGGAGAACCTGGAGCTGCTGATAAAGGGGATAGGAATGCTGGTGCGAGCGGTGTCCGCCAAGTACAAGCTGTCCCACAAGGCGGAGGAAGACCTGTACCAGAGCCTGCTCGGTGTGCTCCAGGGCATCGGTAGCGTCCTGCTGCCGGAGGGATCCGATGGAGAGTGATGAGCTGAAGGACGCCCTCCGAAAGCTGCGCAGGCCGCGTGCCCCGGAGGTGGACCTGGCGCCGGCGTCCACATTCGACGCCCTGCTGGACCAGCGCCTCGGACACCTGGAGCGTCACGTCGAGGAGCTGAAGACCCGGATAAACGGGCTGGTCTTTCTGGTCATAGGGGCGGTTGTAGCGCAGATAATTTTGAGCTTTTGGGGATACGAGGTGAGACTATGAACAAGCTGCTTGGCCTGAGACCTTATCAGACGGAGATAGGCAGGACGGTCCTGGACAGTGTCCTGCACGGAAGGGGTCGCACCTTCACAGTGGAGATAGCGCGCCAGGGCGGGAAGAACGAACTGTCGGCGCAGCTGGAGATGCTGCTCCTGGTGCTCTTCTCCGTGAAGGGCGGGAACCTGGTCAAGGCCGCGCCCACCTTCGATCCGCAGGTGCGCATCAGCATCTCGCGGCTTAAGGAGCGTCTGAGGGACGCCGGGTTGGCCGGTCTGTGGCAGACCGAGGCCGGAAGCGCCATTCGACTGGGCAGGACGCGCCAGATGTTCCTCAGCGCCGAGCCGTCCAGCAACGTGGTGGGGGCTACCGCGCACATCCTCCTGGAAATGGACGAGGCCCAGGACGTGGACCGGGAGAAATTCTACAAGGAGTTCAGGCCAATGGGCGCGTCCACCAACGTCACCACGGTCCTGTACGGCACTCCCTGGATGGGAGACTCGCTCCTTGAGGAGATGAAGCAGGGCAACCTGGAGATGGAGCGGACGGACGGCGTGAAGCGCCACTTCCGGCTGGACTGGCAGGAGGTGGCGCAATACAACCCACAGTACCAGGCGTACGTTGAGGGCGAGAGGCAGCGCCTGGGTGAAAGCCATCCGTTGTTTCGCACCCAGTACCTCCTGGAGCCACTCAACGGGAGCGGCGGCCTGTTCTCACATCAGCAGCTTGCTCAGTTGCAGGGGCGGCACAGGCGCCTCTCCAGACCGGAGCAGGGACAGGTGTACGTGGTCGGGATAGACATCGCCGGGGAGGCTTCGGAGGCCGAAGGACGAGGCCGCGGAGCCGTCGATCCTGACAGGGACTCCACCGTGGTCACCATCGGCGAGCTAGACTTTTCGCGGTGCGACGACCTTTCGCCGGAGCCGGTGGTCAGGATCGTGGAGCACTATCGGTGGACGGGCGAGAGCCACGCGTCCCTCTTCCCAAGGCTGGTTGACCTGCTGCGTGACGTCTGGCGATGCCGGCGCGTGGTGGTGGACGCCACGGGACTCGGACAGGGCGTCGCCAGCTTTCTTGAGAAGGCCCTGAGCAAGGGGATAGCGCATCCCTTTGTCTTCACGTCCCAGAGCAAGTCCCGCCTGGCCTTCGACCTGCTGGCCGCGGTGAACTCCGGGCGGCTGAAGATGTACGCCCCGGACGACTCGCCGGAGTCCCGGGAGTTTCACTTTCAGATGGAGCGGGCGCGAGGCCATTTCAGGGCAAACCAGACTATGAACTTCTACGTGAATCCCGCGCAGGGTCACGACGACTACCTGTCAAGCATGGCCCTGCTGGTGAAGGCGGCAGAGTATCGGCCGCGCCTTGCCCGCGGCCGTATGGATACGTGAGTTGAGGAGCAGAACTACGGAGAGGTGTGAACTACGTGAGTCCAAGAAAGAGTGTGTCCATAATAGATTCCCTGCCGGAGCAGTTCCCGTATCAGGACAGCGGCTGTGAGGTCTCCCCCTCCTGCCTTGAGTGCCCACTTCCGTTGTGCAAGTACGACGACCCCGCGGCCTATCACCGGCAGATACGGGAGAGCCGTGACCGCGAGGTTGTCGACGCGAAGTGCGCGCAGGGCAAGACCGTCTCACAGATAGCAAGCCACTTCGGGCTGAGCCAGCGGACCATCCATCGAATCCTGGAGCGGTCCAGGACCAACTTCCTTTAGGAGCAAGCTATGGACAACGCATCTCTGCATCAGAAAATAGCCCGTATGGACGGCGACAGGCTCAGGGCCTATCGGGAGAACCTGGCCTTCTACAATGGGGCGCAGTGGGTGGGCACGCCGCATCACCGGGAGAGGCGCCTCACCTTCAACTACGCCCGCGCCTTTGTGGACAAGATAACCTCCTACCTGATGACCGGGATGTCCCTCGTGATAGACCCCTGGGACTCGTCGCCGGAGGCGCGGGAGCGCGCCGACCGGGCTGAGGACGCCCTTCGCCAGGTGTACGACGCCAACCACCTGGAGCAGCTGGACTTCGATACGGAGCTGGACGCCGCCATTCTTGGCGACGGGTGCTACAAGGTGACCTGGGACACGGAGGAGCGAAGGGTGAGGGTAACTTCGCCCGACGTGCAGGGCCTCTTTGCCTGGTGGGTGGCCGACGATGTTGGGCGCGTCTGGCGCGTGGCCAGCCGGTACACCCTGTCCTCGGAGGAGGCGCGGATGCTCTACGGCGTCGGGAGCGCCTCCGCCGGCGGCAGTGAACAGCGGGTGACGGTGGTGGAGGTGTGGACAGCCGAAGACCTACGATTGTGGGTGGGCGACGCTCTGGTCCAGGAGAAACCCAACCCCTACGGATTCATACCATTCATCCTTTTCCCGAATCTGAGGGAACCCAAGAAGTTCTGGGGTCTGTCTGACGTTCCTCCCCTTGTGGAGCCGTCGCGGGAGCTGAACAGGGCTATCTCCCAGCTGTCCATGATCCTGGAGCTGTCCGGCAACCCCATTGCGGTGCTGGAGGGCGTGGAGCGCTCCGAGGACATCGCCGTGCAGCCCGGCGCGGTGTGGGAGTTGCCGGAGCAGGCCAGGGCCTACCTCCTGGACCTGCTCCAGGGCGGAGGCATCAAGCTCCACGTGGACTTCATCGACCTGATATACCGGTCGCTGCACGACATCTCGGAGGCGCCCAGGATCAGCTTTGGCGACAACCCCCGCAGCCTGTCGGGCGTGGCCCTTGAGATGGAGCTAAGCCCCCTGTTGCAGAGGGTCCGACGCAAACGCCTCATCCGAACGGCGGTGTACAAGGCCCGCAACGAGATGGCGCTGCGACTGCTGACCCAGCGGACGGGCGTCGCGTACCTGCCGGTGAAGCAGCGCGTCCTCTGGGGGCCGCTGCTGCCCCAGGACAGGAGCCGGCTGGTGAGGGAGCAACAGACGCTGGTGGAGACGGGTATCCAGAGCCGTCGGCGTGCTATGGAGAACCTGGGCATTGAGGACCCGGACGCCGAATGGCAGCGCATGAGGGAGGAGGTGT
Source organism: Dehalococcoidia bacterium (assembly GCA_965261605.1). GTDB lineage: Bacteria > Chloroflexota > Dehalococcoidia > Lucifugimonadales > UBA2985 > DAOUJW01. The sequence continues at coordinate 1,199,591 of OZ253466.1, forward strand.
TAGAGTAGGGTATAACGGCGTTCCGGTGGCGGCCACGCGCTTCTCATCCAAGAGCTCATGCCGTACAATTAGACTGAACGGCACTGAGAGAGGCTGCTATGGAGAAAGACGTAACTGCCTGTAGAGACAATGACTTAGCCTCAAGAATGGCGCAAGACAAGCGGTTTGTAAAGGCCACTGAGCGCGGCCTTAAGGAGATAGAGCAGGGCCGCTACTCCACCATTGAAGACATAAAGAGAAGGCTCAGTGACCTTTGATGCCGTACTGCTCTCTTTAGAGCAGCAAAAGAGGGCAAGGCGGTAACTGTCCCCCTCCCCACCGTTTGGGAAATAGGAATTTGTCCCCTTTGGAGTCATCGGGGATGTCATACTCATAAACATAGCTTTCGCCAATGCCTTCCAACCAGTCCCAGTCATACATGTTGTTGGTATACTGGACGGTATTCACGACTCCAGAGACAATCTCTCTAAACATTACAGCTTTAGGATCTTTAGGATAAGTCTTTAAAATCTCCGCTAGAATATAATGAAACATGTACAAAACGGACAGCAACTCGTCCCGGCTGACTGTCCGATTGCCCACGACATATGCTTGCTGACGCGGCTCAGGTTCATGCACCAGCCGACTTCCGTATGACTCAGGCATCTCAACGCTTCTTCGCTGGCTTGACCTTTTCTCCCATTCCTCCATCTTCTTAGCCTGTTCAGCCAGTATAGTCTGGCAGGACAAACAGGCTTCATCCAACCCCCAGGACGCTACATCATCGGGGTAGACGCCATCCCATCCGCCTCTGAGCCTGAATTCGCACTCCTGACAAAATGGGACCTGCCCACATCCACCGTCTGGCTTGTGGATATCGATGTGTGTTACGGAAAAGCCAGAGTCTTCGGTAGCCAAGGACCTGTCGCACCTGATGCAACGCAACGTGCCTGCAACAGCCTCTTGACGCATTGCTTCAAACCCCGCATCCCAGGCCTCCCATTCCCGGCGTTGTCGCTGGGGACTACGAAAATCCTCCTTAACCCCTACTACTGGATCGTCCAGACTGTCAATGTGTTTCCACAAATCGAGGAGACGTTGGCGTTGGCGCTTCCTACAATTACGAAGGGAGATATGCACCTTCATTAGCGAGCTATCGGCAGGGGGCTTACTACCATCCAATTCAAAAAGGTCAATGCCGTTGGCTGTGCAATAGGCTAGTTTCGCTACTGACGGCGGGCTAGTGTGGGTGAACTCCAAAAAGATGGGTGGTTTGTCTCCTCTTTCTAGGAGAATATCGGGGCGAAAGCCCCCAAAGTTGGCTTCTCTTTTCACTGCGGTGACATCGACCAGGACATTCTCCACAAGTGCGCCGCCTTCACATTGTCCGCAACACCCCCTAAAGAACAGCCAGAAGCCCTGCTGTCGTTTGCGTCTGGACTCCAACTTCTGGGCAAACATTGCTACGTTGGACCAGTGCTGGACTCCTTCCGGTTGCTCCGGTGTACCCATGTTCATAGTCGAATGCCTCCTTTGTGGCGAGGAAATAATTGCTGCGGTTATCCCACCAGATTGCAGGTAAACCTTTGACATTCCCCCCTTGCGCAGTATATATTAGAACCCATATTCTGCTACCAGTCAACTCTAGCTAAGGAGGGATCATGGCTGAAGATACTGCTCAGACTACAGAGATGGAGTCAGGTACAGACGTCGGCGAGGCGGTTGGAATGGAGACAGAGGGTGCCTCGCAGGAGCAAACGGAGGACGCTCTGTCGGAGCGCGACCGGCGTCTGTCGGGATTGGAGGAGGCGCTGGGACAGCGGGACGCCAGGATAGCGCACCTGGAGGCCGCTTTGGGCCAGGCGGAGGACGCCGCGAAAAGGCGTGAGGAGGAGATAGAGGGCGTCAACGGTCGGCTGGCCCAGGCGGTGGAGCTGTACCGCGGATCGCTGCTGGCGTCGGAACCGGACGTGCCGGAGGATATGGTGCAAGGCACCACCGTCGAGGTTGTCCAGGAGTCCCTCGCGCGAGTGCGGCAGATGGTGGAGCAGGTGCGAGGCCGTCTGGAGGCGCGGGCATCCCTGGAGCGCACGCCCTTGGGCGTTCCGGCGCGCTCGGCCCCGGACCTCTCAGCGCTGTCGCCCCAGGAGAAGATACTGGTAGGCCTGAGCAGCCGCTAGAGGCAGGCTTCCGAAGAACGGATCCTGCTAGGAGTCGGGCAGGCCCTCTATCATATTGTAGAACTCTTCCTCGGTGAAGGCCTTGAGGGTGGTGATGCGAACATGCCCCTGGCCGGCGGCGGACAGGGAAGCAGTAGCCATCACCTCATCGCTGGGGGCCTCGATTATGGCGACCACGTCGTACTGCCCCAGGGTGTAGAAGCGCTGTATCTTGATCCCGACTGCCTCAAGCTGCTTATTGGTCTCATCCCTCAGCCTTGGGAGGTCCCGGATGTTCCTTGTCCCTTCGTCGGTAAAGTTCCCCAGGACTATGTAGTGCGGCATATCGTCCCTCCTGCTTCCGGCGTTAGCCTGTATTCTCGTGCGATGGCATTGTATCACTAATAGAGCGGCCTGAGACCGGCTAGCCGACGGCGCTCCTCAACACCTTCCGTGGCTTGCGCACCATCAGAATCAGGCCGGCAGCCACCAGGCTGAGGACGGACAGGACGAGGAAGGGGCTGGAATAGCTGCCCGTCACATCGAACAGGAACCCGGCAAAGACGGGGCCAATGAGGGACAGAGAGTTGGTGACCACCATTGAGACGCCGGTGATGCTGGCAAACCGCCTTCTCCCGAAGAGCTCTCCCCGGTAAGCGGTGAGTGCTGCTCCCCGGCCGCTCCAGCCCGGGGCGAACAGCAGCCCGAATAGCACGAACATGAAGACGGTGTTCCCCACCGCAAAGACGAACAGGGCCGCCGTCTGGAACAGCAGAAACCCGGCTATGACGTACCGCTTGTCGAAGATGTCGGCTATGTACCCGCTGAAGATGCGGAAGAATATGCCGACGCCGGTGTATATTGTTACCACCAGCCCGGCCATTTGCAGCGAGACCCCAGCCTGCACCATCCGCTCGATCTGGTGAACAGCCAGCGCCGACAGGGACATTACGGCGATCCCGTGGACAAGGGAGACCATCCAGAAGGCCTGGCTGTGGAGGGCCTCCCTCACAGTCATGTCGTCCTCATCATCATAAGCGCTTCCGGTTGCTGCGCCCTGGCCGGAGGGGTCATCCGCATTGGAAGGAGGGGCCTCATCGCCGTCCGGGAGAAGGCCGTAGTCTTCCGGGCGGTCACGCAGCACCATCGTGATGGGGGCTATCAGCGCCCACACAATCAGGGCGCAGATGAAGGCGGCCGTCCTCCAGCCGACGCTGTCGACGGCCCAGGTCAGCAGCACTATGAGCAGACCGCCGACGTTCACTCCCACGGTGGCGACGGCCATAGCCCGGGCGCGCAGTCGATAGAACCAGTTGGTCAGCGAGGACATAATCGCCAGGAAGCCGCCGATGCCGGTTCCCAGGGCAATCACTACAAGGGCTATGTAGAATGAGAGCAGGCTATCCACGCGGCTGAGCAGGATGAAGCCCACGCCCAGGATGGCCAAGCCAAAGGCCACCATCTTGCGCGGACCTATCCTGTCGACGAGGTAGCCCTCCACCGGACCCAGGAAGCCGGACTCGGCCCTGGAGAGGGCGAAGGCTCCCGAAAGGAGGGTGCTGCTCCAGAGGTACTCCCGTTGCAAGGCGGAGAAGAACACCCCAAGGCCGTGCAGGCCCGCTATACCCAGCAACACCATGACCAAGGAGCCGGCCGAGAGCACCCAGTAGCCGTAGAATATCCTTGGTTTGGTCGATCTCATGGTTTGACACTCCGGGGGCTGGGCTGCAGGGAGCGGTCGCGGCCAGGCGACGCGGGACAAACTCAAGACGGCCTGTCTGTACTTGGACTATCCGTCAACCCGTTGGGAAGCAGTCGGCCTGCGCCATATCCGAAAGACAGGTCTTACTGCGCCGTCGATAGGACAGCCCCTGAGCGCTGGCGAGTATACTAACAGAGGCAGCCGACAGCAGCAAGGTCACACCACCCGCATAGTAGTCCCTACATGTTCTGGCAGTGCTAGCCCCCCTTACCGCTCATGGTGAGCTTGTCGAACCATTTGAGCGGGTATGCAGCGTCTGTGCGGTTCCCGCTCGATCCCTTCGACATGCTCAGTGCCTGCCCCGTACTTGATACGGGGGCGAGCGGTACTATTCGTCATAACCAACACACGTTGGGAATACCCACAACCCAGCCCGTTGAAAGGCCGTGTCGCTGATGTTAGACTCACCTGCAGGGCGCTCAGCGCCGGGGGGCTCGCAACAACCCCATGTTCAGATCAGACGGCAGACCCAACGACCAGCCCAGAAACGTGACCATAACCCCGTCCTTCCTGGTTTTCCCGGAAGGCTCCGCGCTCATCGAAGTGGGGGAGACCAAAGTCGTATGCACGGCCACCCTGGAAGAGCGTGTCCCGCCGTTCCTGCGGGGACAGGGGAAGGGATGGATAACCGCGGAGTACAATATGTTGCCCCGCTCCACACTGACCAGGACTCCACGCGAGCGAGAGGCGGGCAGGGTGTCCGGCCGCACCCTGGAGATACAACGGCTAATCGGGCGGTCGCTTAGAGCGGTTGGGGACATGACCGCATTGGGAGAGTGAATCAGGGACAAACGCTCCGCCCACCGCAGAGGACTCGCCTTTTCCCGTGCTCAGAACATTTCTTCTTCAGGTGCTTGACGAGGCGGAGGATGACCTATCAGACGCTGATGACGCCGCCATAGAGCAGGCATTTGACGATGCAGGAGGCAACTAATGGACAAGAGATACATATTGGGATTTGTCGCCCTGGTTGCCGCGGCGGCGCTGGGCATAGCCTTGTGGCTCTCACCTTGGGACTCACCTAGCATAACCGCCCAGGAGGTTTTGGAGAACGCCTGCGACAAGACGGCATCGGCCTTGGAGTTCGACCTGGCCGTGACTTGGGACGTGCCTGGGAACTATGCACATCCCTTGGGCAATGAACGTGACGTGTGGGACATAAAGGCCAGCGTCTCTGGGGCAGACTACCACCAGACCTTTCATGCACCAGAGATGCCGGCCTTTGCCGAGACCATCTACGTGGATGGAGTGGCCTATACGCGGCAGGGTGAGACGCAGGGGGAAGGAGCATGGGCAGTGGTGGACGTAAAGGGCCTCATAAACCCCTCCAACTGGCTTGGATACGACGCCTCCGGCGAGGAGACGACGCGGGTGGGCGGAGAGAACCCCCTGTGCCCTGTGCCCTGTGCTGAAGAACCTTACCAAGGCCGGCGACGAGACCATAGGCGGAGCCAGGACCACGCGTTACACAGCGACCGAAACCATCGATGCCCTATGGGATCAACCCGACGAGACGCTCAAGATATTCAATACCTTCGACTACTGGATTGACGCCGGAGACCAGTTGGTACAGATGAGGCTTGTGTCGGTCCACCCTGCCGAACAGCACGCCAGGGGCCAAGAGCCGACCGGCGAGATGCAGAGGGCCGAAATCGTTACCAAGGTAACGGGCGTAGGAGAGGCCAACACCATCACGGCGCCCAATGTCGGTCAGTGACGGGGTTTGCTGATATTTGCGAGCGTGGCTGTGCCCTCAACAGAGTTGGTAATCCTGAACAAACAAGGGAGGAGACAACTGATGGAAATCAGCCAACTAAAGTTCAACTGCACGCGATGCAATTACGAAGCCTCTCCAACTCAAAAGGACGATACCACGTACACCGTTAAATGCTGTAACGAACAATGCAAGTTGAGCATGCCACTCGTGCACCCGCGTACCGTGAACCTGTCACTAGCATTCGGCGCTCTTAAGGACAACCTACGCGACTATTTCATAGTTGAGAGGCTGTGGGAGTGAGACAAACCCGAGCGGGGAGATTATCCTTGTAATCTCCCCGCTCACTTCCTTCCCTTCGGCTACGCTCAGGGTAAACTTCAAGCTCAGAGCCTGCCCCGTACTTGATACGGGGATGAGCGGGCAACTTTCGTAGGCGTGAAGACGTGCGCCATTATGCGCCTTAGCCGCATCTCCCAGCCCGTTGAAAAGCAGTGTCGCTGGTGTTAGACTCACCTGCAGGGCGCTCAGCGCCGGGAGGCTCGCAACAACCCCATGTTCAGATCAGACGGCAGACCCAACGACCAGCCCAGAGACGTGACCATAACCCCGTCCTTCCTGGTTTTCCCGGAAGGCTCCGCGCTCATCGAAGTGGGGGAGACCAAAGTCGTATGCACGGCCACCCTGGAAGATCGGGTCCCGCCGTTCCTGCGGGGACAGGGCAAGGGATGGATAACCGCGGAGTACAACATGCTGCCCCGCTCCACGCTGACCAGGACTCCACGCGAGCGAGAGACGGGCAGGGTGTCCGGTCGCACCCTGGAGATACAACGGCTAATCGGGCGGTCGCTTAGAGCGGTTGGGGACATGACCGCCTTGGGAGAGCGTACCCTTGTGGTAGACTGCGACGTCCTCCAAGCCGACGGCGGCACTCGCACGGCCTCCATCACCGGCGCATACATCGCCCTCTACCAGGCAATGATGTACATGGTCAATGCGGGCATTATCCGCTCCATACCCCTGAAGGGCGCAGTGGCCGCAATAAGCGTGGGGCTGGTGGACAACGAGAGTATTCTGGACCTCTGCTACGACGAAGACTCCAGGGCAGAGGTGGATTTCAACGTGGTTATGACGGACACGGGGGAGTTCGTGGAGTTGCAAGCCACCGCCGAGGGCAGCCCCTTTTCCAGAAACGCCATGGACGACCTGCTGGCCCTGGCCGGCACAGGCATCCAGCACCACTTCGAGGCGCAGCAGAAGGCGATCAAGTCCCTCTGAGAACCTCGAACAGATCGTTTCCATCCAAGCGACGGGGGAATCCCTATGGATAGACAGCAATACCAGGTAGCCATTATCGGAGGCGGAATAATCGGCCTGTCCACCGCCCTGCGACTCACGGAAAGGCATCCCGACTGCCGAGTGGTGGTGCTGGAGAAGGAACCACAGCTGGCCCAGCACCAGACCGGTCATAACAGCGGGGTTATACACTCCGGCATCTACTACGCGCCTGGGTCGAGCAAGGCCCAGTTCTGCACCGCAGGCGTGGGGCTGCTCACCCAGTTCTGCCAGGAGAACGACATCGACTTCGAGCGGTGCGGCAAGGTGATAGTGGCGACCAGCGAGTCGGAGTTTGGACGGCTGGACACGCTGCTCCAGAGGGGAATCGCCAACGGCGTCCAGGGGCTGGAGGAGATAGGGCCTGAGAGGCTGAAGGAGATCGAGCCTCACGCCTTCGGTCTGAAGGCCATCTGGGCCCCCAATACCGGGATAGTCGACTACAAGAAGGTTGCCAACGCATACGCCGCCAAGATCAGGGCAAGCGGCGGAGAGATAGTGACCGGCGCAACCGTCCGGGCCATCCGGGAGAGCGAGGGATCGCTGGTGGTGGAGACCACCCAGGGCGAAGTAAAGACCAGCCATCTGATTAACTGCGCCGGCCTTGCGGCGGACAGGGTCGCTCGCATGATGGGAATAAAGCCAAACGTGAGGATTATACCCTTCCGAGGCGAGTACTACACGCTGAAGGACGACCGCCGGGACCTGGTAAAGGGACTCATCTATCCCGTGCCAAACCCCAGCCTCCCATTCCTGGGCGTACACTTCACAAAGAGGATCAACGGAGAGGTGGAGGCAGGCCCCAACGCGGTCTTGGCTTTCGCGCGGGAGGGGTACACCAAGACTAGCTTCAAGATGGGCGAGTTCATGGACACCCTGTCCTACGGGGGCTTCTGGTCGATGTCGCGGAAGTTCTGGAAGGTGGGCATTGCAGAGATGCACCGATCCTTCAGCAAGTCCACCTTTGTGAGAGACCTCCGACGCCTGCTCCCGGATATAACGTCCGATGACGTAGTATCGGGAGGAGCCGGCGTACGGGCGCAGGCCGTGAACAGGGACGGCTCCCTGGTGGACGACTTCCGCATCGAAGAAACCCGGGGAGCTATACACGTCCTCAACGCGCCATCACCGGGGGCCACGTCGTCCCTGGCAATCGGCAGCTACATAGTTGACATGGCGTCCAAGTCCTTCGACTTGGGGTAGGTTGATCTGTAAACTGCGCCTGAACCCGCTGGCCCGCGACTTGTAGTATTTGAGCAAGTGACGCTAGAATCCCCAGTAAGGCCATTGACATCGTACACGGAAACGGATAGACTGAGTGGCGCACAGATGGTCTAATGTCGCTTACTGTAAGCTCTATTGCCGTAACCGCTTGCAGGGCTGACACCAAAAAGGAGGCAAGTACCAATGAGCAGATTGCCGTCTCCAATATATCTGCAAGGGGAATTGACCGAGGTAGGAGGTAAGAGTTCTGAGAGCAAAAGACGTAGCCGACGTAAGCTGATAGCGTTCGGCTGGTACGGAGGCAAATATAACCACTTGGGCTGGCTGCTGCCCCTGCTCCCCGAAAGCCACCACTACTGTGAGCCATTTGCCGGATCAGCAGCTGTTCTCCTGAACAGACGCCCCTCACCGGTAGAGACGTACAATGACATTGATGGAGAAATTGCTAACTTCTTCAAGGTATTGAGAGACCGAACGGAGGACTTGGTAAAGTACATCGCCTTCACCCCATTTTCAAGAGAGGAGTTCTACTGGGCTGTATCGGAGGGCACAGAGCATCTTGACGATTTAGAGCGTGCCCGTAGGTTCTTCATACGTGCCCGCCAGTCCAGAACGGGGTTGGCCCAGACCGCATCCCTGGGTCGCTGGGCCAACTGCAAGAACACGAGCAGGGCGGGAATGTCCGGTGTAGTCTCACGTTGGCTTGGTAGTGTAGAGCACCTACCGGAGATAGCCATGCGATTGCTCAGAGTCCAGATTGAGAACAGACCGGCTGTAGACGTAATCCGCTTATACGACAGCCCCAACACCCTCTTCTACTGCGATCCACCCTACCTCCACTCCAGCCGTGGTGACAGCAAGGCATACGGATTTGAGATGGAAGAAGAGTCTCACATAGAGCTTTCCGAGGTGCTTCGCAACTGCAAGGGGAATGTAGCTATTTCCGGCTACAGGTGCGACCTTATGGACGAGCTGTACAAGGACTGGCAATGCCATGAAGCTCTACCCAAGCTCTGTCACTCAGTGAAGGAGCAGAGGCAAGAGGCCCTTTGGACCAATTTCTAGAAGTATGAATGGCGCAATATGCCTGTGAGTCTGGTCGAAGCGGCTGCCGCTACTCTGCAAGAGATCTGGGTGAGTGTTCTGTCCACTGCTGAGGATGGGCCGCCGTCGGATGCCATCGAGGAAGATGACGGCGAGCTACTCGAAAGCATCCGTCTCTCTGTGAATTCAAATACAAAGACCTACCGCTATGTGCTGCCCACTCAGCTTCTTGCCAAGGTAGCCGATCCCAATCTGGACTGTCGCTCATTGCAGGCGGGCGCCGATAGGTCCGGCTCCTTTGATGCGCGCACCATTGCCCACCAAGTCATAGTTCCTTTTGACCAAGCAAACGATCGCGTGTTGGGAGGCTCGCCGGAGCCGTACGTTAACAATCCGGTTAGAGTTTCGGAGGTCTCGGAGCGGCATCGAAATCCACAAAAAAACAAAAGGGGCTGGGACCACCTGTGTCGCGTGCTGGAAGCCGTTGAGAGCGCCCAAGATGAGGACTTCACAAAGACCGTATTGCGCCAGGTCATCATTGAGATATACCGCCGACTGTCAGAGGTCAGAGTGGCATATCCAACGCCAAGACGCATCAGCTTATCCCGGTGTATGAGGCTAATAGACGAATATTTGGCTGAGACTTCGGGTGGTGATCGCCTATTGGCGCTATCCTCAGCCCTGTTCGCCGTTATAGGTAGAAGATTTCACCTATATTCAAGAGTACAGAGAGCATCTATCACATCATCAGATGCTTCAACAGGGATGCTCGCCGACTTGGAATGTGTCACAGAGGAAGGCGCAATTGTGCTGGTTGTAGAAGTAAAAGACAGGGTTCTCACTGTGAGCCAGATGGTGGGGAAATTAGCCGACATGCGCGAAAAACAGGTCTCAGAGATCTTTTTTGTGGCGCAACAAGGTGTTGAAGACCAGGAACAAGTAGACTCACTTGTCGAGAGAGAGTTTGTAAGCGGCCAGAACGTCTATGTAATGAGCCTGTCCAGACTAGCAGAAATCAGCCTGGCCCTTTTCGGGGAGGAGGGCAGGAGGGACTTCTTGCTGGAGGTTGGGGCCCAACTGGATGATCATGGGTCGGATATCAGGCACAGACGACGCTGGTCAGAGCTCTTGGCGTCCGTCTAATTTGTTCACTAAGGGAGTAGGTTTTCTCCAACCCGCTGGTTTCCCCGCTAAACCACCGGCCTGGGCGGCGGCCAGATCCCCTCGAAGGTGCAGCGCACCCCTGAGCTCAGGGCGTCGGTGACGGTTGGCGCGAGTATCTTGGCCGTGGCGCCATCCTCGCACACCACGTGAAGGCCGCTTCTCTCTATAGATGTGACTGCAAACTCCCAGGGCTGCCCGGCTATCGGCATAAACTCTCCGTGCCATCTTCTAAGGCCGGGGTCCTGCTGGTCCACCCAACCGACCATCCGGCAACCACCAATCAAACCTCCGTCCTTGTCCTTGATTGTCACCTTTTCGTCGAATGCAAGCATAGCTGCCCCTGTTCTGTTCTTGAAACGTGTTCCTGCCCCGCTTCTATAACGGCGGATGTAGGGGCGGTTCGCGAACCGCCCCTACGAGACTCCTTCAGAATCGCACCTACATATTACTATAACCCGGCACTCCAGTCTGCTTTCCCTTCAGCCACTTTGGGGCCGTCCGGGCCAGCGCCACCCGCCTTTAGCGATGGGCGTGCGTCGCCTTGTGCTATACTCTAAGCCAAAATCTAACCAGGTGAGCAGACACAGCGTGCGCAATCTACGTCTGGCTATGGCCCAGATCAACACAACCGTGGGCGACCTGGAGGGCAACACCGCCAAGGTCCTGGAGTGCATCCAAAGGGCCAAGGCGCAGCAGGCCGACCTTGTTGTCTTTCCGGAGATGGCAATCCCCGGCTACCCGCCGGAGGACCTGCTGTTCAAGCCATCATTCATCCGCTCCAACATCGAGAAGATGCGCGAGGTTGTAGCCAACTCCCAGGGCATCACCGTCGTTGTGGGCTTTGTCGACTCCCAGGGGGACATCTACAACGCCGCGGCCGTGGCGCACGACGGGCAGCTTGTGGGCGTCTATCACAAGATGTACCTGCCCAACTACGGCGTCTTCGACGAAGACCGCTACTTCAAGGCCGGCTCCCAGTGCCCCGTCTTCGTCATCAACGGCATCCACATCGGCGTCAACATCTGCGAGGACATCTGGTACGCCCTGGGACCTGCGGCAGTGCAGCGAGAGGCGGGCGCAGAGATAATCATCAACATCAACGCCTCACCATACCACGCCGGAAAGCTGGGCTTCCGGGAGCGAATGGTGGCCACCCGCGCCTCAGACAACGAGGTGTACGTGTCCTACACCAATCTGGTGGGAGGCCAGGATGAGCTGGTGTTCGACGGCGGCAGCGTCGTATTCGACCAGGGGGGAGAGCTGGTGGCGCGCGGCAAGCAGCTCGAGGAGGACCTCGTGGTGGTCGACCTGGACATGGACGCCATCTTCCGCCATCGCCTTCGCGAACCCAGGCCTCGCAAGGAGCGACCCATCCTGAACGCGATAGGGACGTCCCAGGTAGTACACGTCTCGGAACACACCCCGGCAGGGCCAAAGACGACGCTGGACGGCTGCATCGCCAAGCCGCTTGACCCCCTTGAGGAGACATACTCGGCCCTGGTGCTGGGCACGGGGGACTACGTTCGCAAGAGCGGTTTCAGGAGGGTTGTCATCGGCCTCTCCGGCGGGATCGACTCCAGCCTGACGGCGACCATCGCGGCGGACGCCCTGGGCAGCGAGAACGTCCTCTGCGTCGCTATGCCATCGAGGTACTCCTCCGAGGGCAGCATCCTGGACGCCAAGGAACTGACCCAAAACCTGGGCATCGAGCTGCTCACCGTCCCCATCGAAGAGACCTTTGAGGCCATGCTGCACATGCTGTCAGGTCCCTTCCGGGACAGCCAGCCCAACGTGGCCGAGGAGAACATCCAGACGCGCATCAGGGGCAACATCCTCATGGCCCTGTCCAATAAGTTCGGCTGGCTGGTGCTCACCACCGGCAACAAGAGCGAGTTTGCCACCGGCTACGCAACCCTCTATGGCGACATGGCCGGGGGCTTCGCCGTGATCAAGGACGTGCCCAAGACCCTGGTGTACCAGCTTGCGAGGCATCGCAACGAGCACGGCTCGCCCCAGAACGTGATTCCTCAAAGCGTGATAGAGAAGGCTCCCAGCGCCGAGCTGAAGCCCGACCAGACCGACCAGGACACTCTTCCTCCCTACGATCTCCTCGATCAGATACTCCAGTCATATGTGGAGGAGGACCGCAGCTACGCCGACATAGTGGACATGGGCTTCGACTCAGAGACAGTCTTGAGGGTCATTGCTATGGTTGACCGCAACGAGTACAAGCGCAGGCAGGCCCCTCCGGGAGTCAAGATCACGCCACGGGCCTTCGGGCGGGACCGACGGCTGCCCATAGTCAACCGGTACAGGCAGAGCTAGGGGCCTTCGCCCTACTTCTTCTCCCCATCCTTCTTCCTGGGCGCGGTGATCTTGCCGATCAAAAGCAGGAGCAGAAATGAGCCTACTATCCCCACGAAGAACAGGATAGCCATCAGGACCAGCACAAACGTTATGGTGGACATTCAACGGACCCCTGAACTGCGGTCAACCCAACTCGTTGGCTTATTGCTCGAAGATTAGACCCTGACTTTTGGCTTGCTCTTCCAAGTCGTTGACCCATTCGACTGCCTTTTGAGCGTCATCTTCACTAATGTGAGGCTTGCGGTCTACAATTGCTCTCCCCAGGGATTTAATGTCATGGTCATTTTTCTCGCTCTTAACGTAGAGAGCAGTGGCATATCTTTCTAAAGTCCTGACGTGCATGCTACCCAAATGTTCGACCACAAAGTCTATTTGGCTCTCGTGTTTATTGATTGTTTCCTCCGCCCTTTTTATAGATTTCTCTCCTACCTGTCCAAGACTGAATGAAGAACCGTAAGGGCGTCTTGGCTCTATTTCAAGAACCAGATGGGCTCTCATCTTCCCTAAATCATCGTGAAGGTCAAATGAGTACGGACCGTGTTTGTACAAGACGAAATTGTACAGACAGGGGACATTGAGCATCGAATGTAGAAAGTATAGGGCCTTTTGGATATGAGTCTCACCTGCCCATTGGAGTTTCTGCTCCATGCCCTCTACAAGCTTAGCCACTAACGCCCATTGTTCTCCTGGCTTTAGTACTGTCACCACTCCTCCTTAAGCCGTGTCCCCGGCTAGCAAGTCCTTGCGGTTCTCAATTACTATTTTTCGTGCCTCATCTCGGATATCAGGATCTGCAAAGACAAAGTCTATTGTTGCGGTCGGCATACGCGAGAGCAGGTCAGATAAGAGTGATGAAGATATGATACGGCCATCTGATTCCAAGACCGGAAAATCGAATGGGTTCCCACTTGGGGTGTGGCTGTCCAACCTAATCCTGTCCTCACCGTATTTCTCGATCAACCACTGTCCAATTGCCTTGCCAGGTTCAGACACAACGTTGAGGTCTTCCGGATTCCGGGAATACACTACTTTGAAATGCTGCCTCCCTGCGATTCTTCGTGCATGGGCTGAATCTTTCTTGGCCCCTTCTCGTATTGCCGCCAAGACTTCTATATCCGTTAACTCAAGAAATGCCTCTGTAGAAGTGGGACACTGTCCCTCGGGAAGCCACTCACGTAGGAAATCCTTAAGATGAATATCGTAAGCCCGTCTCACCGGATGGAAATACACTTGGTCAAACATCCAATATCTAGCCAAGAGAAGAGCTTCTGCGGTTCGTAATCCACCCCTTTCAAGACCAAGTGTTGGTTCTTCGGAATCGTCATCTTTGGGAAGAATTCTCAAGGTATCGATCAATCTATAGTGATCAAACCTGCCGTACCCAACTCCTGTGTGTAGGGAATCGCGAAGCAGATAGTCCATGCGATCTACTCCAAAGGCATCACTCACAACTATCTCTGATAGTACAGCTTCCCAGTCAGTAAATGCTTCGTCCGGCAGTTTGGCCTGTCCCACCGCAAGTTTCACTACATCTTCAGTTCTCAAAGGTGGAGTTACTCCTTGCCACATTCTCTGCAATTCTGGGCTTCTTATAAGCTCAGCCGTAATTGTCTCATGCGTCCACCCTTCCGGGAGCAATTCGACCTCTGCTGCGTGCGAGAACGGAAGGTGCCCAATATCGTGGCATAGAGCCGCCATTCTCAGGACCCTACGCCAATACCTCTTCTGATCCTCGCTTTCGATGTCCTCCCGGAACAATCGCCTAATCTCATCATGAACAAGGTCGCTTCTCGTGATTGTGTCGTACACCCTACCGGCAAGCTCCATCACTCCCAAGGAATGCTCAAACCGCTTGTGTGTGGCGCCAGGATAAACAAGGTACTCCATTGCAAGTTGATGTACATTACGCAGTCTCTGTACTGGTTTGGCGTCCAGCACGGCCCTTTCATCTGAATCCAGCCTGATGAACCCGTGTACCGAGTCACGAATTTCGTGAAGGACATTTCCAGTCATCTTATGTCACCGGTCTAAAGTGAGGGATTGCAGCCAATATACCCTAATTCGCAGCATTGTGGAACTCCTGTTCGGCAGCCGGCAACACTATAGTTATGGTGGACATGGCGTAACGCTCAGGAGGTGTTCCTGCTGAGCGTGATAATCACCACGCCCAGCACAACCAGGAGAGTACCCATAATGGTCCTCTTTGTGATCTTCTCCAGCCGTTGCAAGAAGAGGTGGGCCAGAGTCAGGGATACCAGCGGACTTATGGCGACCACGGGTGATATGACGACAACTGGCGCCTTGCTCAGGGCAAAGTAGAGCAGCGCCACGCCGGACGCCGAGGTGATTCCCGACAGCCCAAACCACAGATACCCGAGCCGGGGGTTGGCCTTCAGGTCCACGGGAATGTGCCTGTGAAACATCAGGGAGACGTACGCCAGACCAAAGAGGAGTGCAAAGGCGGTGCCTACGAGTGGCGGCGCGTACTCAGTGGTTACGTGCTTTCCCACGGTCTGGGATGCGCCATAGGACATAGCCGCGCCCATCGCGACAGCGTATCCCAGCCATAAGCGGCCGCCTCTGCCAAGCCGCGACTGAAGCGACTTCAACGGACCTGCTCGCTCGTTATCAGGACTACGCCGCCGACTATAGTGACGGTGCCCAGAAGAAGCCAGGGAGTGACGGACTCGCCCAGGAAGAGTATCGCCAGTATAGTTGCGAAGAGGGGCGCCGTGCTGAACAGCGGTGTGGCGCGTGCGACTCCCGCCAGCTGGATGCTGACCGTATTGAAGAATCGTCCCAGGGCGAAGTTGAACAGCCCGCTCAGCGCAAACCACAGAAAGGCTACGACCGTCAGCGCAGGGAAGGCGTCCCGGTTGAACACCAGCGCCAGCCCCATCACTAATACGACGCCGGGTATCAGAGAGATCCACGTGCCAGTGGTGGGTCGCAGGTGCTGAAGGCCGAATCGGACCAATACGGCACTGAAGCCCCAGCAGGTTGCGGCCAGTATTCCTAAGACAATACCTAGCATAAGATAGCCGCCCCGAAGAAGTGGACAAGGGCCACCGAGCGGGAGACCACGGGATCCGCGTACACCCTGGTATTGCCGGGGTGTACGCGGGCCCTCACCTAGCCCATATGACGTCCCAGGAAGTCCAGGGTCTTCTGCCAGGCGTCCTGAGAGGCCTCCTCCCAATAGGTCGCGGGCCTGCTGTCGTTGAAGAAGGCATGGGGCGCGCCCGGATAGGTATGAATCTCCACCGTCTTGCCGTAGCCGGTCAGCGCCTCTCTCAGGGCATTGACCGCGTCCGGGAAGAGACGGTCGTCCTCGCCGTAGATGCCAAGTACCGCGCCGGGTATGTCCTGAACCTGTTCCAGCGGATTGGGGTTTCCGCCGTAGTAGACTATGGTTGCGTCGACGGGGTAGCGGCAGGAGGCCGAAAGGGAAAGTCCGCCGCCCATGCAATATCCAATCGTGGCGACTGCGCCATTGGTGTAGGGGCGGCCCTTGAGGTAAGTGACAGCGCCGCCCACCTCACGGACAGCCAGATCCATGTCCGTCTCCATCGCCAGCTTCCGGGCCTCGTCCGGCTCGTCGGTGACGGCTCCGTGATAAAGGTCCGGGGCGATGGCTACGTACCCCTCGCGGGCTAAGCGTTCCGCTATGTCTTTGATGTGTGGCTCAAGGCCCCACCACTCCTGAATGACCACAATAGCCGGGAACGGCCCCTCACCCTCGGGTCGGGCCAGATAGCCGGGCACTGCGGAGCCGTCGGTGACCGGGCACTCTACCATCTCAGTCAGGATTTCGCCTGCCATTCTCACTCCTTAGCTACTAGAATTTGCCCGCATTATAGCATACCCTCCCGGCAGTCTAAGGGGAGTGACCCATTTGGGAAAGGTGGTCGAAGCGATATGCCGACAAAAACGAGCGCGCAACAATACAGAACGTTAACGTTTGCCCAATGAATGTGGCGCTCTGAAAAACGACTCAGGGCAGGGGAGCCGAGGAGCGCTTCTTGACCGACAGCGTGACGAATGTCTCGCTGCGCTTGACTCCGGGGATCTTGCCCAAGGTGCCCAGTAGGAAGCTGTGAAGCTGTTCCGGGGAGGGCAACGCCACCCACGCGAAGATGTCGAATGCGCCAGTGGTCACGGAGACGTTCAGGGTCTCCGGCACCCTGCCCAACTCATTGGCAACGTCCTCAAGCTTGCCCGGTTCCACCTGAATGCCGACTATGGCCTCAGTGTTGTAGCCCAGCTTGGATGGTTCGGGCAGAGCCACCACCTGAATAGCCTCGTCCTCGATGAGGCGCTTCAGCCGACGTCGTATGGTCCCCTCGCTCACTCCCAACTGCCTGGCTATCTTGGCGTTGGAAGCCCTGCCGTCCACCTGAAGAATTCCGATAATTTTTCTATCTAATTCGTCCATAGCACCTGCAACAACATCAGTCTTTCTATGACAATCCTATACCATTTGTACGAAATGTGTCAATAGCGCAATGTGCGCCGATGTGATATCCGCACCCGAATCTCCGCCGCAGCCTCCAAGCGTTAATGCTACGCCCGATAGCCGCCCGGCGCAAGACGGTTCGCGGCCTACATGAGACCTTTGAACAACCTATGCCAAATCTCTATAAATCGTCATTCCCGCCCCCGTATCGGAGTACGGGGCAGGCTCCGAGCGGGAATCTAGGGGGGGGCGGACTCCCGTTTGCACTGGAGTGACAATTAGGATCGGGAGTGGAAGAGCGTCGCAGGGTTACACAAAACGCACCCTACGTCGGGAGCAGTTCACGCCGCACGCGTTTCCAGTACGCTTCCGCCAGCCTTTGTGTCATCGGTCCGGGCGCGCTCGCGCCGATAGGGCTGCCGTCCAGCGAGACCACCGGCACAGGTCCCTGGACCACGTTGGTCAGGAACACCTCGTCGGCCCCGGCGACACGCTCCGGCGTCAGCGACCGCTCCATAATGGGTATGCCCAGGCTTCTCGCTTCTTCCAGCGCCGTGAGCCGGGCTATCCCCGGCAGGACGCCGTCCTCCTCCGGTGGAGTGAGCAGGCTGTCGCCATCGACTGCGAAAACGTTGCTCGACGTCCCGCCTGTCACAAAGCCGCGGGTGTTGCACAGAAGGGCGTCATCGGCCCCGCCGCGCTGGGCCGCCAGCCGGGCTGTCACGCCCTCCACGTAGGACAGGGATTTTATGCGAGACAGGGGAGAGCGATCGTTGCGCGCTATCGCCGAGAGCGCCAACCTGCGGCCCGGCGGCGCTGACTCCGGCGGACCCTGCCATGGCGCGACCCGAACCACGACGGAAGGCTCGATGCCGGGCGGCGCATCCAGACCGCGACCGAAGTCCACGCCCCGGCTCACGGTAAGACGCACCACGGAGCGCGGGTAGCCGTTCCGTCCTATGCTCTCCAGAACAACCCCTGTCAGTTCTTCCGCAGACGGCAGGGCAAGATACAGCGCCTCAGCGCCCCGTCGCATCCGGGCAAGGTGGTCTCCCATGCGGAACACCCTGTCACCCAAAGCCACCATAGTCTCAAAGAGGCCGTCGGCGAGGGTGAAACCCCTATCGAGGGGCGAAAGGCTAGCCTCGGCCTCCGGCACAAACCGGCCATTGACGTACAGCGCCGGGGTGGCTTCAGTCATCGCATCCCAGGGCAAGGCGGAGACCCCGCGCCTTGTGGAGAGTTTCCTGGTACTCGGACTCAGGGTCGGAATCGGCCACTATCCCTCCGCCAACCTGGAGATAAGCAGCGCCGTGTGTGAGCACAAGCGTCCGTATGGTTATGCTGGTCCCCATATCTCCGCTGAATGATATGTAGCCTATGGCGCCGCAGTAGACTCCACGTCGCACCGGCTCCAACTCCTCGATGATCTCCATTGCCCGCACCTTGGGCGCGCCCGTTACCGAACCGCCGGGGAAGCAGGCCTTCAGCAGTCCCACGGCATCCGTAGAGGGAAGCAGTTCGCCGGTTATGGTGGAAACTAGGTGCAGCACAGTGGGGTGCTGCTCGACGGCGAAGAGGCTGGGCACCTCCACCGACCCGATGCGGCACACCCGGCCGATGTCGTTGCGCAGCAGGTCAACAATCATGACGTTCTCGGCCCGCTCCTTCTCGCTGGCCAGCAGCGACTCCGCCTGAAATGCCGTCTCCTCGGGAGTCCTGCCCACCGGCCGCGTCCCCTTGATGGGTCGTACCCGCACCCGGCCCTCCTCCAGATGCAGGAACTCCTCCGGGGACGCGCTGAGCACGTCCACTTCGGGAAAGCTCAGATAGGCCGCAAAGGGCGCAGGATTGAACCGGCGCAGCCTCAGGTACAGGCCCCAGGGATCGTCTTCAAAGGGGGAGTGGAACCGCTGTGACAGGTTTACCTGGTATGCGTCCCCGGACTCCAGGTACTCCTTTACGCGCCCCACCGCAGCCATATACGACTTTGGCGTAAAGTTGGACTGCAAAGACGCGGGACTGTGCAGTGCAGGGGATAGCGCTTCCTGCGGTTTCTCGCTCAGGCGGCGCATCACCTCCGCAGCACGGGCTTTGGCCATATCCGAAGTGGCGTCCGGCATCCCGGAGGAGACCAGCCACGACCTGCCGGTTGCCCCGTCGTGGGCCAGCGCCCAGTCGTAGAAGCCCAGGTACATCTCCGGAAGGCCCAGGTCGTCCTCGGCGCGAGACGGGAGACGCTCCAGGTGTCTGCCCAGGTCGTATCCCCAGTAGCCCAGCGCTCCTCCCTGGAAGGGCGGCAGCCCCGGCGACCTCTCAACGCGGTACCTGCGCATGAGGTCTTGTAGTATGTCCCAGGGGTCGCCTTCCATCTCCTGAATTGTGCCGTCACTAAGAATCTCCACCCGGCGGCCGCGGCTTCGCACGACCAGAAACGGGTCCGCAGTCAGATACGAGTACCTACTGCCCGTGGCTCCGGGCATAGCGCCGTCCAGCAACGCGGGGTACGGAAGGTCGCGGAAGGACGGAAAGAGCCGCGCCGGATGAGGCAGCGAGTCAAAGACGTAGCTCATGGGAAGAGCGTCAAGTTGGGTCGCCGACGGCGCTTTCAACGTAGAGCACCTCAGATTCAGATTCGCCCGGCCGAGGGGCCTCGGGCACCCACATTGTGGCTTTCTGGCCAACGGGCGTCAACCGAGGGCTTTGCCCCTCATGGCCTGCCCCGTACTTGATACGGGGGTGAGCTTGTCGAATCATTTGAGTGGGGTAGTACGCTACACCTCGACGGCCTAGACCTCGCCGTTGGACGTAAGGAAGTGCTCAGCGTCTATGGCGGCCATGCACCCGGTGCCCGCAGCCGTCACCGCCTGCCGGTAGACCCAGTCCTGCACGTCGCCGCCGGCAAAGACCCCTGGCACGCTGGTCTTGGTTCCGTCGTGGGTGATGATGTAACCGTTCTCGTTGATGTCCAGATGCCCGACGAACGGCTCCGTATTGGGCTTGTGGCCTATCGCCATGAACACCCCGTCGATGGGCCTTACAACCACCTCGTCGGTCTTGATGTTGCGAAGCTTGACCGATTTCACCTCGCCCTCATCGACTCCCAGGATCTCCTCGACCACCGTGTCCCATACGAAGTCTATCTTCGGGTTGTTGAAGGCCCGCTCCTGCATTATCCTGGATGCCCTCAGCTGATCACGCCTATGCACCACGTGCACCTTGGAGGCGAACTTGGTGAGGAAGGTGGACTCCTCCATCGCCGTATCGCCGCCACCAACCACAACGAGATCCTTGTCCCTAAAGAAGAACCCGTCGCAGGTGGCGCAGGCCGAAACCCCACGCCCCATAAGCTCCGCCTCCCCGGGAACGCCCAAAAGGCTAGCCGTAGCGCCGGAGGAGATGATCACGGTCTTTCCATAGTAGTTGTCCTCCTCGTCCACCTCTATGCGGAACGGGCGCTTGGAGAAGTCGACCGCCGTTACGCTGCCGTTTACGTATCGCGCCCCGAACCGCTCCGCCTGCTCCCTGAACTTGAACATAAGCTCCGGCCCCATCACGCCCTCAGGGAACCCGGGGTAGTTCTCCACGTCCGTGGTTATGGTAAGCTGTCCGCCCGGCGTGATGCCGTCTATCACCAGGGGTTTGAGGTCAGCCCGGGCGGCGTAGAGGGCGGCGGTGTCGCCAGCCGGCCCCGACCCGATAATAAGCACGTTCTCTATTTGGTTTTCCGTCACAGTTCCTCCCCTTGCAACAATGCTTCAAAAGTCCGGGATACCCTATGGGTCCGGCTCGTCCTGGTCTTGCCCAAGGACGGCTCTGATGGCCGACAGGTCCACGCTGTGAACCTGCAAAGTGCGGGTGTGGTCTTGCACTAGGGCCTCTATCCGACCCAAACGTTCCTCTATTCGCCCCAGGCGATTGCTGGTTTCCACATAGACGAATGCCAAGCGTTCCAGCACTTCACCCATCCTGTCCAGGATCGCGTCGTGGGCAGTCTGCCCTTGCGCCAGCGTTGAGGTCTGGTCTTGCAGCTCCGCGATGTGCCGTTCCGCCGATGAAAGTCGTTCTTCTGTGGTCATTCCTGTACTTCCGTCTGTCCGTGTCGAACTCCGTAGTAGCGCAGGGTGTCGCCAGCCGGCCCCGACCCGATAATAAGCACGTTCTCTATCTGGTTTTCCGTCACAGTTCCTCCCCTTGCGACAATACTGTCAAAAAACCGTAGTTCACGCTCAGCCGTGGTACCGGGATCTCCCCCCGACCATGTCTTTGTTGAGACGCCTCTTGAGGTGGAGACCCTCAAGAATGAACTCCATTGCCGACGCTATTATCCCGTGGGTGTTGTCGGCCCCCAGCCGCTTGATAGGCTCGTCAAAGGCCTCCACCTCTCCCAGCAGCGTCACGTACTCCATCGACGGTCTGTCGCTGCCGGTCTCGATTGTCATGCCCTCCTCAAAGGACGCCACAATCCCCTCCATCTCCTCCATATCGACGTAGCGGCCAAATATGTTCAGCACCGCCCTCTTGGTGATGTCCTCCAGTATCTTCGCCTCGCGGCCGTCCTCCATCGTCTCCAGCTCTATCTTGCCCATTGTGGATGGCCCAATGGCGGACAGGTCGCTTATGCGCGGGACTACCTTGCCCTCACCGAACCGGAGGGCGCGCTTGTAGGCGTTGCTGATAATGCTTTCGTAGTTGGCGATGGACACCCTGACGCTCACTCCCGACCGCTGGTTGATTTCCCCGCTCCGACGCGCCAGACTGGTCACCTCAGCAACTATGTCTTTCATATAGCCGGGCACGGACACCAGGTCCTCCATCTCCGCGAAGATAGTCCGTTCCTGCTCCATTATCTGCACCTCGTCCTCGGAGAACTGCGGATAGTGGGTGCGAATCTGCGCCCCGTAGCGGTCCTTGAGCGGCGTGATGATGCGTCCCCGGTTGGTGTAGTCCTCCGGGTTGGCGCTGGCCACCAGGTACACGTCCAGTGGCAGACGTATCCTGTAACCCTTTATCTGGATGTCCCTCTCCTCCATGAGGTTGAACAGGCCCACCTGAATGCGTTCCGCCAGGTCCGGCAGCTCATTGATGGAGAATATACCCCGATTGGTCCTCGGTATAAGGCCGAAGTGGACCGTCAGCTCATCTGACAGGTAGCGGCCCTCGGCGACCTTGATGGGGTCGACCTCTCCGATGAGGTCGGCCACGGCGATGTCAGGGGTAGCCAGCTTCTCGCCGTACCGGGCGTCGCGCCCCAGCCAAGCTATCGCGATGTCGTCCCCCTCGCTCTCCAGCTTGTCCTGGCAGGCCCTGCAGATTGGATCGAATGGGTTGTCATTGATCTCGCAACCGGCAATGCAGGGTATCTCCTCGTCCAGCAGGTTGACCAGAGCGCGGATTATCCTGGACTTGGCCTGACCGCGCTCGCCCAGCAGAATGATGTCCTGCCCGGAGAGGATGGCGTTCTCGATCTGGGGAATAACTGATTCGCTGTAGCCAATTATCCCCGGGAAGAGATCCTCGTTCGCGACGATCTTCTTCACGAGGTTCCGCCTAAGCTCCTCTCTCACCCCCACCACCTCATATCCGCTCTCCTTCAGCTCCCTCAGCGTCTTTGCCTTCTGCGTAGAGGTCATAAAGCTCCCCCTAACGTGTCTTGGTTAAATTGACCGTACATCCTTATACTAGACAATGCGGTCTCAAAATGGAAGCGCATAGCCCTGAAGACCCGCTCATTGGCGAGCGTATCAAAAGGACACCACCGTGGTCCTGTCCGGTTTGAAGATATAAACTTTCCCGTACCTTCGCAGGCTACGCGTAGGGGTCGGACTCGGGCTCGCTCTCTTCGGTGGTAAACTCAAAGCCGATGGTCTGCGCGTTGGACTGGCTAATCATCATCAGAGTGTTGGCCAGGTCCTCCGCAATGTCCGTCGTCATGCGCAAGTCGAGAGTCTTGGGGTTCTCGTCCGTTCCGGGCCCGATAACCAGGATTTGGATGCCTTCCTGGTCTGCTACCATCATCTTGGTTATCGCCATGTAGGGCCGGAGCTCTCCCCCGTAGTTGCTTATTCGGGCCTCGTGTTTCATCTCCAGATTGACCTCAATGTGCGCCATGGAAACCTCCTTGTAGTTTTTGCCTAAAGCGTAATGTCCAACAAGCCTCCAGACCAAACACCTCCCATCCCCTATAATTATAACCCGTAGCGAAAGTCTCGTGGTATCATAGTTTACTATAATTGCGTGGAAAGAGAGCATGGCGAGCAAAGGCGACCTGTCGCTGGCGATAGACTTGGGCGGCACCAACATCCGCGTAGCTGTGGTTGACCGAGGCGGCGCGGTGCTGCAAAGAGAGCGTGAGCGAACCCAAGCCCACCTGGGCCCGGAGCACGCGATGGCGCGGCTGACGGAAACCGCCACTCGACTCATGCACAGCGCCGTCGACGGGGAGATAGCCGGAATAGGCGTAGCCCTGGGCAGCCCCGTGGACCCGGATACCGGAACCATGTACAACCCGCCAAGTCTTCCCGGCTGGGACGGCTTCTCACCCAAGCACGCCCTCGAAGAGTCCCTCCACCTTCCGGTGCACATAGCCAACGACGCGACCCTGGGCGCTGTCGGCGAGTACGCCTACGGCATAGGCCAGGGCATGGATGACCTGGTCTATGTCACCGTGAGCACGGGCATCGGTGGAGGCGTCATTGTGAACGGCGCCCCAGTCCTGGGCATGGAGGGCTTCGCCGCCGAGCTGGGTCACATGAGCATAGACAGGAACGGGACGCTGTGCAACTGTGGCAACACCGGCTGCCTGGAGACGCTTGCATCCGGCACGGCCCTTGCCAATATCGCTATGGAACGGATGCGGCAGGGGGAGAACAGCTTGATGGAGGCAATGGCAGAAGACAGCACCGGTATCAGGGCGGAGGCAGTGATGGAGGCCGCGGCTCAGGGAGACCCGCTGGCCAAGGAGCTCATCAAGCAGTTTGCCGAAGACCTGGGTACCGGCCTGGTCAACCTGCTGCACATTTTCAACCCCCAGATGATAGTTCTGGGAGGAGGGGTCTGCCAGAATCTGCACCTGTTCTTCGCCCCTCTCAAGGCGGCCATCCAGCGCAGGGCAATGGCGCACCTCAAGGAGCGCATCCCCGTGGTGGCGTCTGTCTTGGGGGACGACGCCTCGCTGCTGGGCGCGGCGCACCTGGTCTTTGAAGGGTTGAACCGGGAGTAAGGGCTACAGGTCCGACGTCTCTCCCAGGACTTCCAGCGCTTCCTCGGCCGCCTCTACAACCAGATCGTCCGAGGACTTGAGGCACCTGAGCAGGGCCTTCTTGGCCAGACTCCCTCCTATAGCTCCGACGGCAGCTATAGCCGATGTCTGCGCCTGCTGGTCTTCGTCATTGAACAGCTGTATGAGATGAGGCACGGCGTCCTCCTCACCCATCTCACCGCAGGCGTTGGCGGCCTCGAAGCGCATGGCCGGGTGGGGACTGTTAAGCTCATTGAGGATAGTGGATAGCCACTGGGGATTGCAGCTTTTGCCCATTGCGTAGACGGCGCTGTACTTCATCTCGAGCTGGTCGCTGCTGTAGGTCTCCCGGATGATCTGGTGCACCTCCGGTGTGTTGAAGGGCGCAACGGCCTCGACGGCGCGGCGTCTCACCTCCCGGGTCTCGTCGGAGTTGCGAATGGCCTCTGTCAGGGACTCCCTTACCCTCTCGCCATCCTTGCTGAGTATCTTCCCGTGCTGGGCCAGGACGGTGAACTTGCCCAGGGCCGTAGCCGCGGCGGCCCTCACCCTGTCCGACGGATCATCTCTCAACAGGCCGGCCAGCGGAGTCACGAGGGACCGGTCGTCGCACTCCCAAAGCCCCTCTATGGCCTTTGCCTTCACCTCCGGGTCTTCGTCCTTCAGGCATAGCCGAAAAAGGCTGTTGAAGTCCGCGTCCAGGTTGTCCTCCGCAATATCGATAAGGCGCTGCAGGACCAGTTGCCGACGCTCGGAGTCCACGTCCTCCCAGGCCGAGACTATAGCCTCCAGCTCCTCAATGGTCATACCCGACAGGGTCATCAGTTCTGCGTTTCGAAGAGGCTGCTCACTGTCGACAATTACGTTCAGGCATTGCTCCAAGGTCACCTTGTAGATCCTCCTTATCCCTTTGCCGTCACTGCGACTCCCTCGCACAACAATGCGGGGGCGCTCAGAAATCCCCTCAGCCACCGGCTCTCGCTGCCGACGCTGATTACTCGGTTGAGGGCATCGTACACGTTGCCGGACACCATCACGTCCTTGGCCCTGCCCACAATTTCGCCCTTGCTTACATAATAGCCCAGAAGCACGTTGGCGTTAAAGCCTCCGCCAAGGATATTTCCCTGTCCCGCCCCAAGCAATCTCTCGACCACCAGTGCTTCCTCCAATCCTGACACAATGTCCTCGAAGGACGTATCTCCCGGAGAGAACAGTAGCACGCCGGGGCCCGGTTGGGGTAGGGTTGCCAGAGAGCGGGACGCGCTGCCGGTGGAATTTTCGCCGGCTTGGGCCGCCGTCTGGAGATCGTAGAGGAAGCTCGCCGCTTTGCCCCTGTCGATGAGAGGCGTGGCACGGCTGGGAATGCCCTCGTCATCGCAGATGCGGCTGCCCGGGACGAAGGCCTGCGTGGGGTCGTCCCAGAGTGAGATTCGCTCGTCCACAATATGCTCCCCCAGCCTGCCCACCAGTGGCGACGTTCCCTTGAGGACGCTCTTGCCGCTGAACCCGCTTACAAGCGGGCCAATAAGGACTCCAGCCAAACCTCGAGGTGTGAACAGCACAGGCATGGCGCGGTTGGGCACCGGCGCAATTCGGCTGGCCCGCTCCAGCTGGAGCAGCATAGAGTCCGCGAGGGATTTGACGTCGGCTATGGGATGGCACGAGGTCTCGCTCTCCGAGACGTAGAGCATATCGGTGCCCTGAATCAGGACGGCCTCAAGGTAGACGCTCATTGTGGCCTTGGTGTAGGAGACCCGGCAGCCGCGGGAGTTGATCAACTCCGTTCTGGTCACGCTCTTGCCGACCCTGCCCTCGCACTGGATCTGGGGCCACTCCGCCCTCACCGCGTCTATCAGGCTCTGCCCCAGATGCCTCATATCGTCCATACCAAGCTCCGCCAGCCGGTGGTCGTGGACATCCACCGACGGGTAGTCGACGGCAGAGGGCATCTCCAGAAGTGCTTCAGCACCAAAGGGCGCCATCTCAAGCGCGCGCTCCACCAGGGCGTCCTCCTCCTCAAGGTTGGTGGTAGAGGAGAACCCTATGCGCCCGTCCCTGACGAGGCGAAGGGCCAGCCCGGACGTCTCCCTTGTGTCCACCATCTTCAGGCGGTTGGCCTCGAAGCTCATGCTGGTGTCGGTTTGAGACACCCCAAACACCTCGCACTCTTTGGCGGTTCTGATGGCTTTGTCCAGCACAGATTCCACGGCCTATACCCCTCCCACCAGGCAGTTCCGAATGCGAATGTGCGGACTTCCGTTGCTCACCGGCAAAGGTGACTGACCGCCTTTCCCGCAGCCCCCTCCCTGGTTGAAGTCCAGGTCGTTACCCACCGCGTCCAGGTTTCGAAGGGTTGTGAACAGGTTTCCGGAGAGCATCACCGGCCGGACCAGCTCCTCGATCCTTCCGTTGCGTATCATGTAGGCCTCGCCCGATGAGAAGGTGAACATCTCCATGCTGGTCATGCCGCCGTACCAGTTGCAGGCGTACACACCATCCTTGACGTCGGCCAGCAGGTCGGCAAGGGACACCTCTCCCGGCTCGATGAAGGTGTTGGTCATGCGGACGATGGGAGGGAACTGGTGGCTTATGGCTCTGGCATTGCCGGAGGGAGGCTCTCCCATCTTGGCAGCCGTCTCCCGGGAGTGGAGCCTGCCAACCAGAACGCCCTCTCGTATCAGGTCGGTGCGGGTGGAAGGGACGCCCTCGTCGTCGTACTTGTAGCTTCCCCTCAGGCCATCGACCGCCCCGCCGTCCACGACGTTCAGATGCGGCCCGCCGAATTCGCTGCCCAGCGCCATGATGTCCTTCATCTGGTCGTTGTCGTACACCTGGTCCGCCTCCGAAAGGTGTCCAAAGGCCTCGTGGATGAACACTCCGGCCAGGACCGGGTCCAGGATCACGGTGTGCTCCCCGCCCTTGATCTGAGGCGCTTTGAGCAGCCTCACTGCTTTGTCGGCCACGTCCCTGGCGTCCTGGTGCAGATCCTCCACAAAGGAGAAATCGCCGTTGCTGCCCAGACTGACCCCGGCCTGCTGCACGTCCGCGCCGTCCCTGGCCATCGCCGAGAGGCGAATCACCACGTCAACCTTGCCCTGCTCAATATACGATCCCTCGGAGTTGGCGAAGTACACCGTCCTGTTCCTGTCGGCGTAGCTTATGGAGGAGCTCTGAATCGCGGGAACGCTCCACATTATGCCGTTGTACTCGTCCAGCAGAGTCTTCTTCACTGTCAGTGGCACCTGAGCCGGGTCTTTCTTGACGTGGGGCGGCACTATGTCCACCCTGGGATCGACTGGTGCGAGGCCGATCCGCTCTCCACCCACCATGCGAGCCTGGCTTACGGCCAGAGAGACCTTCTCTCTCAGATTCGAGAGGTCGTTGAAGCAGACGAAGCCCCACCCGCCTCCCACCAACGTCCGCGCGTTTCCTCCCCTGGAGCTGCTCGCGCCGATGTCCTCAAGTTCCCTGCCGGCGTAGCTGATATGGTTTGACACAGCCTCCTCCAGCCGGACTTCGATATAGTCGGCGTTGTGGCCCCGAATGGCATTCTGTATCAGGTCTCTCAAGTGCCCCTGCGCTCCTTCTATCTATGGGTGGTGAAGCGGTTTTTGAAGTCCATTATAACCAAGACGGTACGAGAGTCTCCAGAGTAATTTGACGCAATTTTTGGCGCGACTAGGAAAGGGCCGGCGGCCGCGCTTCCCTGTCATTCTGAATGCAGTGAAGAATCCAAAGCTTCCCGCCGGTGTACACGCCACGCACCTGGATGCCCGTCTACACGAGCATGGCGAAGGTAAAGTCGTTCCCTGCCGACGACAACCCACCCTTCATCCAGACCATTCCTCCGGAAGCAGGAATCCAGAGGTCCAAAAACTCAGCGCTCATGTCTGCTCACTTGGGACTTTCCGTTGCCACGTATATCCGGTGAGACTCTCTTACCAGGCAGAAACCGCATCGGTCGTGCACCGCTTTGGATTCTTCGTCGCTGCGCTCCTCAGAATGACAGCCACCCCCCCAGCATCATTCCCGTGAAGCTTGCCCCGCACTTGATGCGGGGACGGGAGTCCATAGCAAATCGCAGCGTAAGTGGAATGCCTCTGGATTCCTGTTTGCACAGGAATGGTCGAAGGAAATGAGCGGGAATGGGGATGCAGCCCGATACGCCCACTCCAAATATCCAACCCTTGATGTTACAATCGACACCGCCTGCTCCCCCGCTGTCATTAGTGACAGAGGAGCGGTAGATTCTGACGCCATCTCACCCCGATGGCTAGAAAAGCGAGGCTTACTCCGTGACCCTTAGCGAAGGCTTCCTGTTGCTGGTGCGCTGGTTTCACGCGATAGCGGCGGTGGCCTGGATAGGCGGTAGCATCTTCTACGTCCTGGTCCTCAGACCCGCGCAGCGTAGGGCGGGCGTGAATGGGGAAGCGATTACGCCAGAGGTGACAACCCAGTTCCGCGGCCTTGTGGACTCCTGCATAGCCGTGCTCCTGGTTACGGGCACTGTCATGCTTTTCGATCGCCTCACCGACTCCACCACCGGGACTATATATATCGCAACCGTCAGCATCAAAATAGGGCTGGCGTTGTGGATGTTCGCTATGGCGCGGCGCAGGTGGTTGAGGCGTCGAACGGCGACCGCCCAAATGGTATTTACTCCGAGCGCCCGGCGCAGCGCGCTGACCCGGACTATGGCCTTTTTGTCGGGCGTCAACCTGACCGTGATCCTGGGAGTAGCCATTTTCTTCCTGTCCGACCTGCTCAGGTTCATCTTTGAACGGGGATTGACAGGCGGGTAGCCTAGGGCCAATATGAGAAACAGCCTGTATCGACCGGCTTGGGAGTGAGAATATGAAAAGAGATCTGGTGGAAATCCTCGCCTGTCCCGTGTGCAAGAGCCCTCTTAACCTGACGGTGCTGGAGCAGAGGGAAGTCGAGGTGATCAGGGGCGCGCTCCACTGCCGCGGCTGCGAGGAGCAGTACCCCATCGAGGACTCCATCCCCAACCTGTTGCCGCCGAACCTTCGCGCCTAGGGTATCTCACCGAGGGACAGAGCGCCCAACTTCACAACAGTCTCTCTCCCCGGAGCGTCCGCTAGCAACGCGCTGATGGGCCGCTTGAGGGTGGGATGCTCCACGTCGGGGGCAATCTCCGCAAGGGGCGCAAGGACGAAGGCGCGCTCCGGGATGCGCGGGTGTGGTATCTGAAGGTCTGGCGTATCCAATACCAAGTCGCCGTAGAGCAGGATATCCACGTCCATTGTCCTTGGCCCGTAGCGAATGGTGCGCACGCGTCCCAGCCTGCGCTCCACCTCCTGAGCAAGAGCCAGCAGCTCCGGCGGGCTCAGGGATGTCCGAAACCCGCAGACCATGTTTAGAAAGTACGGCTGCTCCGCATAGCCCCAGGGCTCGGTCTCGTAGACGGAGGAGAGAGCGGTAATCTCGCCCGCGTCGCGAAGTAGCGAGAGTGCCTGGCACAAGTTCTCCTCGCGGTCGCCTAAATTGGAGCCCAGACCCAGGTAGGCCGTCACCTCGCTCATGCAGAGGTCGTCGCCCCCTCCCATCCTCGCACGACCGCGTCGCTCATGCGGGCAACTCTGGCCATCACCTTAACGTCGTGGACGCGTACGATGTCCGCCCCGTTGGCGACGGACAGGGCAACGGTCGCCGCGGTTCCCTCCACGCGGTCGTCCACTGGAGCGTCCAGAACGTATCCTATGGTCCTTTTGCGAGACATTCCCACGAGGAGAGGCCTTCCCAGTTCCTTGAACTCCGCCAAGCGTCTCAGGATCTCAAGGTTGTGCTCGGCGGTCTTCCCGAACCCCATGCCGGGATCCAGTATCACGTTCTCGACAGGCACACCAGCCTCCAGGGCGAGGCTCAGGCTGGACCGCAGGCCGCTCATCACGTCCGGCACCAGGTCTGCGTAGTCGGTCCCATTCTGGTTGTGCATCAGCACAACCGGCACGCCCTCTTTGGCAGCGAGCGCGGCCATGCCCGGGTCATGTTTGAGGCCCCAGACGTCGTTGATGATGGAAGCGCCGGCGTCTAAGGCCGCGCGGGCCACCTCGCTCTTGTAGGTATCGACGCTTATGGGAATGTCCAGCCTTGAGGCCAGGCCGCGTATCACAGGCAGAATCCGGCGCATCTCCTCCTCGGCGTCCACAGCCGTCGAGCCGGGCCGGGTGGACTCCCCGCCCACGTCCACGATGTCGGCGCCATCGGCCTGGAACCGCAGCCCCTGCTCCACGGCGGGCTCCACGTTGTAATCAAGACCGTCGCCGGAGAAGGAGTCCGGCGTCGCGTTGATTATGCCCATCACGTAGGTGCGCTTTCCCCACACCAGCTCCCACCTGCCCCAACGGGTTGTGCCGAGTCTCTCTTGCAAGTCCATTCTCTTCCTTCTGCGGAGACCTTTGCGTAACTTGCCCGAAGCCATTCTTGTGACCATTCCTGCGAAGGCAGGAATCCAGAACATTTCACAAGATTCAACTTAGCTTTGCGGGCAGAAGTTTGAGATTCCTCACTTCGCTGCGCTTCGTTCGGAATGACAGTGAATACGCACGTCTTGGAAAGACGCCCTGCTGTGGCATCTCCGCGGTCATTCTACCAGATTAGGATTGAAGCATCCCATCATGTGGGCTACAATGACAACCAGGCTTCAGTAACGGGCGGGGCGTGGTTATGAAACTTTACAACACCCTTTCCAGAAAGACGGAGGAGTTGCAACCCCTGGAGCCGGGGGTTGTCAGGATGTACTCCTGCGGGCCAACCGTATATCGATTTGCCCACCTGGGGAACATGCGCACCTACCTCATGGCCGACTGGATACGCAGGGCGCTTGAGATACAGGGCCTCCACGTCATCCAGGTGAAGAACATCACGGACGTGGGCCACATGCGCCAGGAGGTGCTGGAGCAGGGTGAGGACAAGATGATCGCCTCCGCTCTGGCCGAGGGCAAAACCCCACAGGAGATAGCCGAGTTCTACACCCAGGCCTTCTACCGGGACGAGACCCAGCTGGGCATATCCCCGGCGACCCACTCGCCGAGGGCCACAGACCACATCCAGGAGATGGTGCAGATCGTCCAGCGACTGCAGGAGAAGGGGTACGCCTACGAGGTGCAGGGGAACGTGTACTTCGACGTAGGGAAGTTCCCCGACTACGGCAAGCTCTCCGGCAACATCCAGGAGTCCCTGCTTGAGGGCGTCCGGGTGGAGGTGGACCCCCTCAAGCGGGACCAGAGCGATTTCACCCTGTGGAAAGCGGCAGAAGAGGGCAGAGTCCTCCAGTGGCCGAGTCCCTGGGGGGCAGGCTTCCCCGGATGGCACATCGAGTGCTCTGCTATGTCCACCAAGTACCTGGGCGAGCAGCTGGACATTCACACCGGCGGTGTCGACAACATCTTCCCTCACCACGAGGGCGAGGTAGCCCAGAGCGAGGGAGCCTTCGGCAAACGCTTTGTCCAGATATGGGTGCATGGCCAGCACCTGCTGGCGGACGGCGTTAAGATGGCCAAGTCCGCCGCCAACGACTACACCCTTGAGAACATTGAGGACATGGGCTTTGACCCGATGGCCTTCCGATACCTCTGCCTCACCGCCCAGTACAGGACGCGCCTGAACTTCACCTTCTCCGCCCTGCGAGCCGCCCAGAACGGCCTGCAGCGCCTGCGAAACCGGGTGTGGGAGTGGTCAATAGGCACGTCGCCCGACGCCTCTGCGCCGGAGACGACGCCTTGGCGGGACACGTTCTGGGAGCGCGTGAACGGCGACCTGGATATGCCGAGAGCCTTGGCACTCACCTGGGAGATGACCCGGTCCGACCTCTCGGCAACGTCCAAGCTGGGCCTGCTTCTGGAGTTTGATCTGGTGCTGGGCCTCGGTCTGGACAGGGTGGTCCTGGACTGGAGCATCCCGGAGGACGTGTCCCAAGCCGAGAAGAGGCGATCGACGTTGAGGGCGGACCGCGACTACCCGGCGGCGGACGAGGTTCGCAGGCAGCTGAACGAGGCGGGCTTCATCCTGGAGGACGCCACAGAAGCCACCAGGACAAGGCCCAAATCGGAGCTTGAGAAGCAGCGCGAGGAGTTGCAGCGGGTATCCTCCTCCAAGGAGGTCGGCTCGCTCCTGGACGCCGGGGACGAGACGGAGTTCTCCGTTGGGATAGTGGCCTGCAACTACCTGTCGGACTTGCAACGATGCGTCCGGAGCCTCCTTCCCCTTGGAGAGAAGCACTCCCTGGAGGTGGTGATAGTAGACAACGGCTCCACCGACGGCACGTCATCGTGGCTGGAGGAGCAGGCACGTCGAGAGCCGCGCCTGCGGGTCATCCACACCGACCACGTGCTGGGAGACGCCGCCGCCAAGAACATCCTGCTCAAGCAGAGCCGGGGCACCTACTTCGTCCTGATGGACACCTCCGTGGAGGCTCACGACGACTTCCTGGCCCCCTTATCCGAGGCCCTGGCTGATGACTCGGTGGGGGTTGTCGGGCCGTGGGGACTCAGAAGCGAGGACATGCAACACTTCAACGAGGTGGAGGATGGCGATGCGGACGCGATGCAGGGCTACTGCTTCGCATTCCGCCGCTCCCTGGTCCCGGAGGTGAGCCTGATGCGGGAGAGCTTCCGGTTCTATCGGAATCTGGATCTGGAGTACAGCTTCAACTTCAGAGATAAGGGATACCGCATCGTCGCTCTTGGCTCCCTGCCCCTGGAACGGCACGAGCACCGGGTGTGGACCAACCTGGCCGAGGAGGAGAGGGAGAAGCTGAGCAGGGACAACTTCCGCCGCTTCCTCAAGAGGTGGGGGCATCGCCACGAGCTGCTGCTGGAATCGTCACACGGCTCAGGCCACGACGACGATCACGACCACCACGATCACTAGGAGACCGCGCGGGAGAGGCTGAGCGGGTCCAGGGGCTCCGACTCCCGAAGCTGCCCCGGCCCAATCTCCACCATGTCCATGTTGAACAGCCGGCTGAAGTGGCGCGCCAGTGAATCGGCCACGTCTTCAAGGGCTATGGGCCTGCCCAAGATGCGCTCCATGGACGTAACGACCATGTCCTCCATCCCACAGGGCACTATGTGCCGGAAGTAGGAGAGGTCCGGGTTCACGTTGAGGGCGAAGCCGTGCGTGGTGATGCCCCGGCCTATCCTGACGCCGATGAAGGCTATCTTCTCATTGTCTACCCAGGATCCCGGCAGGCCGTCTCTACGTTGGGCCGCTATGCCGAAATCCCCCAACGCGGCTATCAGCAGCGTCTCCAGGGTGCGGACGTAGCCTCTCGCTCCCCCCAGTGGCCTCACGTCCACGACTGGATAGCCCACTATCTGGCCGGGCCCGTGATAGGTCGCTTCGCCGCCCCGGTCTACGCTGTACACTCGAGCGCCTATTTCCTCCAATGCGTCCGACTCCAGCAGCACGTCCGACTGCCCGGCCCTGCGGCCCAGTGTGTAGGTGTGAGGATGCTGCAAAAGGAGAAGGGCGTCCGGCAGCGTTCCCTCACCCCGACGCCGCGCGACATCCCTCTGCAGCTCCTGGGCTTCAGGATAGTCCGTTACGCCCAACCTCAGCAGGAGACAGGTCTTCTTATGGGATTCGTCGTTGGTCAACCGCGTCAAAGCCTCTTCCCTTCACAAGACCTTTGCATAACCACAAAACAAAGCTACTTGCCACCGTCATTCCCGCCCCCGAGCGGGAATCTAGGAGGGGTGAGGTGTGGACTCCCGTCTGCACGGGAGTGACAAGGACATTTCACGGATTATATACGAATTTACCTGTGCCTGACTAAGCCCGTGCTACCCACCAACTGACCACCGCAATCAAGACTACTATCACCACCCCCGCCACGTACTTGTAGAACTCACTCTTGGATAGGTAGTGCGTCTTGAGGTCGTCCTTTACGTCCCCGACGGCGTCGCGCAACTCACCCCTCGTGACGGAGCCGGTCATCTGGTGGAAGTCGGTGCTGGCGCATAGTCAAAGCTCCCTAATGAAGTCATGGAGGGCGCGCTCTCCCTGCCCTATCTCCGCGTACTCCCTGACCCGCTCAAACTCGGCCTGCTTGAAAATAAGGTCTCGGCACAGGGCGACCAGGTAGGTCGCCAGCGACCCGCCAAACAAAGGTACATTGCCCCGACTCAGACCCCGGGGTGTGACCGCTTCCTCATCATTAGCCACCCAGTAAAAGGGGTAGAGAGTCGTCCCCTCAGGGTTAATCCCGACATACCCCACTTGGTCCTTGTACCGGACCGTGAGGTAGGGCACGTCTCGCTGCCACTCTACTTCGAACTTCTCCCCGTCGTAGGTGTAGGATTTGACGATTATATCGTAGAAATCCGTGCTCATTGCGCTAGTACCCCTCTTGACTTTGCTCCTTTCGGTGAGCCTTCCGGAGCTTCATCACGGTCACAGCGGTCTTGTTGATGGCGTCCAGCGTGTCCTGCATCTCCGCCCGCTTAGCCCGCTCCTTGGTGTCCTCCGCCAAATCCTCGTCGTGTACCCAGCCCGTGTTACCTATCGTCATCTGGCACCGCGTCAGCCCCCTTGGGTGGAGACCCCTTTACCGGCGTCACCACCGCCTTGAGCACCTCCTCGAAGGTAGCGGGGGTCCTCTCGTAGCCCGTCGGTGGTCGCCCCTTGGGTTGCTTGGGCTGGCCCTGCTTGTCTGTCATTTCTCTTGTCCCTCAATAGTCTTATACCCCAAGCGCACGCATGTTCGCTACCGAATTGGCCCGAAATGCCAAGGACGCCAAACGAAAAAGACCGCCGTTATTGTAGAGGCGGTTCGCGAACCGCCTCTACAACGGTCATTCGACTCGTTCAGAGCCTACCCTGTGCTCAATCTATGGGGATGGCTCCGCGGGCAGCCGGCGTTAGTCCGGTTGCCGGAGCTCTTGCTAGACTTGCGTGAGAAATGTGATGGTCGGCTCCTCGTTGACGCCGGACTCCTCCATCGCCGCCTTGAGAGTGTCGGAGGTCGCCCACTTGCGGGCCATCTCCAGTTCCTCCCACTCCATCAGCACCAGCACCTCAAATGGGTTGTCCCCGCTGCGGAACACCATCGGCTCCCCGATGGCGCCGGCGGCCTCGCGTAGACTGGCCTGCTCGTTAAAGAGGGGTCTCCATTTGGCGTAGCTCTCAACCGTATGCCTGAATATTACGTGTGCCAAGGGTCACCTCCGTTCAGTTTTGGGACGCCTCCATCCAAGTAGGGTAGAGGCATCCGGTGTTTTGGTCAGAGGCCTAACTCGCGGCGGCCTCCCTGGCCTCCCGCTCGGCGTGGGTCTCCTTGACCCAGGTGCGCTTCGTGGCGTCGGCAATCTTGACGGTCAGCTTGCCGAAGGAGCCAATCTCCATCTCGACGGTCTCGCCGTCCTGCAGAGGGCCAAGGCCCCTGTGGTTGGTGCCACAGGCGATGACGTCCCCCGGCTCCATGGTGGTGATCCATGTCATCCACTCCAGCATCTCCGGGATCCTGTGGGCCATGTCGCTGGTGTTGTATTCTTGTCTCAGCACACCGTCAACCCACAGCTTGATGGGCAGGTTCTGCCCATCGCCCGCCTCATCAGCGGTCACCAGACACGGCCCCATTGGGCCGAAGGTGTCCCACGACTTGCCTATGAAGAAGCTGTCCCTGTTCGCGGGGCCTGCGCCGCGGCAAGAGACGTCGATGAAGTTCACGTACCCGAAAATGTGGTCAAAGGCCTGATCGGCCTTGATGGCGCTGGCCTTCTTCCCGATAACGATGCCCAACTCCGCCTCGTGCTCGAAGACCGTGGCCGGGGCGTCCGGCAGAATTACCGTGTCCCCGGTTCCGATGACGCTGCTGGAGGACTTGTTGAAGGCGTTGATGGGCGCAGCCTCCGTCCGTGTGCCGCTCTCCATGTAGTTACCGGCCATGCACACCAGGCGCGCCGGTCGAGGCAGGGGCGCTCTGAGTCGCACCTGGCTGACGGGCGTGCCCTGGCCGCTGCTCAGCTGCTCCAGGGCGCCTCTGTACTCGTTAAAGTCCTCGATGAGCTTGCTCATCATCTCCTGGGGGGTGTGGGAGTCTATACTATTGCCCACCGAAGAGGCGTCTACAACAGTGTCTCCATTGAGCACTCCCAAGCGGAATTCATCGCCGAACAGCACAAGCTTCATATTCTTTCTTCTCCTTCCGATTTGTTTGGTCTACTTCTTGATGGTCAGAGGCACGTTCAGATCGCTGGACAACTGCTCCAGCGACGCGTAGGTGGGACCGTCCAGCGGAATGCCGTTGGCCCTGCGGTCGATCTCCGCCTCCCACTCCGGCTCGCCGTGAACCAGGATGCGGTCCCAGCCGGGCAGCTTCTCGGAATTGCGTATGACCCGGAACACCTCGTCCATCTCCTCCTTGAACTCCTCAGCAGGGCGGAATCCGTCGATGCGCAGCGCCCCGAAGAAGTGGCCCGTGTTGGCGGCCGCGCCTGCGCGCCGGACCCGCTCGGACTCCGCGCCCTCCTTGGACAGCTTCGCGGCCGTAGCCCCAACCGCCGCTCCGGACAGGACGCCGGTCAGAATATCGACCAGCAGCATCAGGCCGTAGCCCTTGTGGCCGCCGGTATCCCTGAATCCGCCAATGGGCAGGATGTACCCGCCTTCGCCTCGGGCGTTGGGATCAGTGGCAAGATTGCCGTCTCCGTCCACCACCCAGCCCAGGGGTATATCGTGGTTCCGGCGCATGGCAATCTGCAGCTTTCCAAAGGCGACGACGGTTGTGGCGAAGTCCATCACAAAGGGCGGCGGCGTTTTGGAGGGCGCTGCCACGGCTATTGGGTTGGTCCCAAAGAGGCCCGTTTTCCCGCCGGTCGGGGGCGTATCACCGCCGGCGCCGACGTTGGTCATGGAGAAGCCGATCATGTCGTGCTCCAGCGCCATCCGCGCGTAGAAGCCGGCGATGCCGTAGTGGGAGCTGTTCCTCACCGAAACGAACCCCGCTCCGGTGACCTCCGCCTTCTTGATAGCGATCTCCATAGCGCGCTGGCCCACCACCATGCCAAGGCCGTTTGCGCCGTCCACCAGCGCCGTCGAGGGCATCTCGCGGACAACAACCACCTCCGGGTTGGCCTCCACCTGGCCGTTCTGGAGCCGAGTTATGTAGTTGCGGAGCCGAGGCACGCCGTGGGACTCAATCCCCAGCACGTCCGCTTTTATCAGGACCGCCGCGGCGTCGCGGGCGCTCCTCTCCGAAAGCCCCTGGGTCCTGAATAGGTCGACAACAAACTTTTCCAGCCCATCGGCGTCAACAATTACGCTGTCTGCTTCGATTTCCGTGGTCATTGGGCACCTCCTGCGTCACACTGAATTGAGATAGCCCGTCTCGTCCGGGCAGGGTGAAGGCCATTCGCAGCCCCGCGCATAAGTATATTCGTACCCTTTGGCAAGGGCAATATGCGACGGAGCGCGTGCATGGGCTGCTAGATTGAGGGTCTCCTGGGTGGAGGGGGAGGTGGCGGAGGCAGCTTGACCCAGTGCTCACGCTCCCTATCCTCAATGCCCTTGCGCTCGTCCAGGGTGGTGCCCATACCGCCGCGCTCCACGTCAAGCAATGTCTGGGCCACCTCCCACCCACCGCCCTCGCCGCCGATGACGTCCACCACCGGCACCCTCACGTCCTTGAACTCGAAACTCCTCATGGTCCTGCCAATAAGGCTCTGCCGTCGATTGATGGTGACCCCCGGGCCCTTGGCGCTGATAAGCAGCATACTCAGGTTCTCGTACTTCGGACCGCCGGGGTCGGTGGTGACAATGCTGAAAAGGTAGTCCGGCGTCAGTGCCTCGCTGGTGAACCCCTTCTCCCCGTTTACTATGTAGTCGTCGCCGTCCCTTATGGCCGTTGTGTGCTGTGTGGCCAGGTCGGTCCCGGTGGAGGGTTCGGACTGGAGCTGCGATATGGTGAGCTCGCCGCGCAGGGTTGGGACCAGCCATCGCTCCTTCTGCTCCTCCGTACCCCAGGCGCGCATGGGCACCAGGAAGGTCATGCTGACGCTCAGGGGAGGCAGTCTGAGGCGGTTCACCTCCTGCATGATGGCCGCTCCGACCTGGGCGGAGAAACCGCCGCCGCCGAAGTACTTGGGCCACGATGGAGCGAGCCATCCTTTCTGTCCCAGCTTGCGCCGGAACTCCAAGGTCCAGGCCTCCAGTTCGGGGGTGATGTTCTCGTCGGCCCCGGGCAGATCCAGGTCCGGGGGAACGTTCTCCCCCAACCAGGCCCGGACCTCCGCCCTGAGAGCGTTCAGATTCTGTTGCGTCAAGGTCGGCCTCCTTCCCGCTTGCCTATGAAGCGAAGTCTGTTTCAGCGCTAATCATACCACGACAGGAGGGATGTTTGCTCTATTGGGAGAGGTACGACAATAGAGACCTGCAAGTGTCGTTGGAGAAATCCTAGCCCGGAGCTAAACGCCGGCCGCTTCTTTGAACCGGCGGAGGGCGTCTATGTGATCGGCGGGAGAGGTCAGGCCCGCGCCCATTGTGTTGACGCCCAGGTGGGTCGCGCCCAACTCCCGCCAAGCCTCCACCTCCCTGGCCCAATCGTCGGCAGTGCCACCGCCGATGCTGGCGCGGCCCTCTATGCCAATGCTCGCGGGGTCGCGCCCCGCTTCGCGGGCGTAGTCGTGGAGTCGCTGTAGCGTCTCTCTTCCTCGCTCGTCAGGGCGGAACTGGGGGAACCAGCCGTCGGCCAGGCGCGCGATGCGCTTGACGACCGGCTCCGCGCCGCCGCCCATCCACAGTGGTATCGGTCGCTGGACGGGCAGGGGACTTATGCCCGCGGCGGTGACCGTGTGCCATCGACCTTGGAAGGTGACCACCTCATCGGTCCAGAGGGCGCGCATCAGCGCAACCTGCTCCTCAACCCTTCGTCCCCGGGTGTGGAAGTCCTCGCCCAGGGCCTCGTACTCCACCTCGTTCCAGCCGATGCCAATGCCCAGACGGAGTCGACCGCCGCTTAACACGTCCACAGCCGCGGCCTGCTTGGCGACCAGGGCGGTCTGGCGCTGGGGAAGGATGATTATTCCGGTCACCAGCTCGATGCGACTGGTAACCCCGGCCAGGTAGCCAAAGAGCACGAAAGGCTCGTGGAACTGGGAGTTGTGGTCGTAGGGGCCTCTCCAGCCGGGCCGGGCATCCCTGCTCGCGCCCAGCACGTGGTCGTAGGCCAGCAGATGGGAGTACCCCATGTCCTCGGCGGCCTGAGCGTAGTCGCGGACTGCGACGGGGTCGGACCCAATCTCGGTCTGGGGAAAAACCACACCGATCTGCATAGGCGTTCTCCTGAGCGTCGATAGCGACAGCGAAGCCGCCGTCACGCCGGGATTATGGGCGTCAGCCTTCGGACTCTTTGTTGCCGCTCTTGGTCAGGAGAAAGCCAATCGCCGGCACAATGACGATGATAGCCAGGCCGATTATGCTGGTGCCGGCGTTGCCGGCGAGGGTGAAAATGGTGCCCAGGGAGAGCATCACGGTGGCAACCGCGACGAGGGCGGCTAATGGTAGAATTATTGCAAAGAGCATGGAGTTGCCTCCTCTATGCCTGTATATTGCGTTTTGCTGTGTACATCCGGGAACTTACGGTCATTCCCAAATGCTCCAGTATATTCTACAGCTTGCCGGTTCCGTTTTCAATCCCGTGTATGGTGTCCGACATCTATCTGACCCTATTCAGGGAACCTTTACAGGCGTTAGGACCGGTGATAGGATGAGCAAGACTTACCCAAGTCGGAGCCGCAAGGAGCGAAAGCATGGAGCATTTTCGCAGGGTGTATCTATGTCTCCCTGCGAAAATGCTCCATGTTGGATTGCGGCGCCTTGGGTAAGGTAGTCAACATCCTAGCGTCGCAGGGAGGCTCCACTTGAGACATCTGCTACTTGTTGCCTTAGTCGTTTTGATTGGGAATTATATACTATTTTACCCCATCCCTCTTTAGCTGGGCTTGTCCCGTTTCCGCGTCTTCACCACCACTTGGACGATGTTCTCAGGAGTATCGGGGATTGGCTCAGGAGCAGGCTTTGGCGGTCTGCCCTTTGGTCGCTTTGATTGTGTAGTGCTCATAGCGTACCTCCTGAAAATGTCCGCCTTTTGCTCATTATACCCTCCGCTTGCGTGTGATGACAAATCCGCACGCTGCGATTACATTTTATGATACACTCCCTGCGGACTCTCGGCAGGTCCAGCACCGGCGTCTGTTCATTGGCGTTGGATGAGGCGTCGTGCCTCCTTGTGGACTGAGCCGGACGCAGGCGATCTGCCGAGAGTAGCCGAAATCCAATGCCGCAAGGAGGCTACCTATGCAGAGACTAGGACACAATCAACCGGATTTGCCAGCTTCACCTCCACCAGTATCATTATCGGAGGGAGGTGCACCAAAGACCTTATGGCTCATTCCCATCTTGGTCACCATCGCGGCGACCATCTGGGTAGTAGCTAACCACTTGGGAACGAATGTGAATCCCCAAAGTGGCACAGATATACTAGGGCGCAGATTCACAGTGGGAGATAGTGACGTGCTAGCGGCTGTCCGTGAGGCCGCAACGATCGCGAGGGCGTCACTGGCGATGGCGGTGTCAGTCCTGAGCTACATATTTGTGGCGAGCTTGGACCGGATGATGCGAGAGTAGCTGAGCGTCGGTCTACTGGGCCAACCCCTCCCGTGCTATAATAGCCGCATTAAAGAGAAATCCCCTGAGTGTTTGCGCACCCAGGGGAGGGACCAGGGAGATGGGGAAACCAACTTTGAACCCCA
This sequence comes from Dehalococcoidia bacterium, assembly GCA_965261605.1. Classification (GTDB taxonomy): domain Bacteria; phylum Chloroflexota; class Dehalococcoidia; order Lucifugimonadales; family UBA2985; genus DAOUJW01. The sequence continues at coordinate 1,240,807 of OZ253466.1, forward strand.
TCTTACTCCCCGCACTGACACTTTGTCAAATTTCGGGTGCCCCTGGTCAGAAAGGAGCACCCGATGCCTCATCACTGGGAACAGAAGTATTACGACAGGTTCGACGCCTACGCCTTAGCGCAGAAGAACGCTGGTCAAACCACGAGCAGCTACAAGGTCGTGTTGGGATGTCCCGTTTGCCCTCAGGCTCGCCGGTATCGCACTGGCCCTGTACTCTGCGTAGCCTGTGGAGTCCTCAGTCAAGCGGGTATCGAACATCACCGACTGCCGGCAAAAGCGCGGTAGGTCCTATTCCTTCTATACCACGAGGTCCTGATACCTGAGCCTCTTGCCCGACATATTCCCAGCCATTCGCTCCATCTGTGTCTCGGTGTCCAGTGGTCGGTTGTTGTGACGCCCTGAGAACTCAGCTGTATATCGCCCCAGGTGCTTGACGCTTACGTGGTGGTAGACGCCATCAATTCCCCTCTTGAGCGTGGCCCAAAGGCTCTCAATCCCGTTGGTGTGGGCCTGCCCCCGGACGTATTCACCCGCGCTGTGCTTCACTGAGCGGTGGAAGCGGGGCATACCATCGTAGGCCTTGGCGTCGTCGCTGTAGACCGCGCTGGCTGGCTCAGTATGCGCCGTGATGAAGGCGTGGAGATTTGGCTTGTCCGTGAAGGCTATGGGCTGGGCCACAACTTGTCCGGTCTCCCTGTCCTTCACCCCAACAACAGCCGTCTTGCCCACTGGCCCGCGTCCAGCCCGTAGCTTCTTGGAGCTATGCTTGTTCTTCTCCTTGCCGCCAATGTAGGTCTCGTCTACCTCAACGGGACCGGAGAAGAGCGGTCTATCCGACTCCCACGTCTTCCGTATCCTGTGAGCCAGATGCCAAGCCGTCTTCTGAGTGATGCCCAGGTCCCTATGTAGCTTCATGCTGGAGACGCCCTTGAGGTTAGTCGCTAGCAAGTACATCGCCAATCCCCACGCCTTGAGCGGGAGCTTGGAGCTATGCATGATGGTGTCGGTCTTAACGGAGAAGTCCTTGCGGCAGTCGTTGCATCGGAAGGGCTGGGGCTTGCGGGTAGTCCTGTGCTGAATGTCCAGCGAGCCACAATCAGGGCAAGCGATTCCGTTAGGCCAACGCTGCTCAACAAACCACTGCTCGGTAAAGTCAGGGTCGGCAAACTTCTCCACAGCCTGAATCAGTGATAGCCCTGTCCTGAAGTGTTTGCCTGGTGCGTTCTGTGCCATGTTTCCCGCCTCTTATTTTATGATACCATTTTACCCCAATTTGAGGGCGGGTGTCAAGCGTTTGGGGTAAAATGGTATATAATTCCCTTTTGATTGCCCTAGCCTGTTCCTCGCCTCAACCTTCTCCGACTATATCGCCAACTTCTCAACCCACAGACACCCAAGTCCCAACCGCTCAGCCGATCAGCACGCCGCTTCCACGTCCTACCCCTACGGACAGCTCTATCGAGACGCCTACGCCTATTCCCACGTCCGCACCGACTGTGACGGCAGAACCCACGTGGACACCGACTTCAACGCCTATTCCCACTCCGTTGCCCACCTGGACTTCAGTACCCAGTCCAACGCCGTTGGCGACACCCACGGCAACACTAACACCTGTTTCCATCGCCACATCTACACCTCAGCCGAACATCGTTAACTGCACGGTTAAAACCGCGCCAGAACCGACAGCTACTCCTATGCCCACAGCAATGCCAGAACAACCAGAGGCTCTTGGATGTGCCGTTGGGACAGAGGGCCAGCATTGGCTCAGTTCGGACTTCTGGCGCAGTGCCAGCCTAGAGGATGTTCGCATTGCTTTGAGGGACTGCCCAGATCCCCAAGAGAAGAGTGATGATGATGTAACTGCTCTGCACCTCGCGGCTGAATACAACGACGACCCGGCCGTTGTCGAGGCTCTGCTGGGCTACGTGGCCCATGTGAACGCCAGAGATAATAGAGGGTGGACTCCACTCCATTGGGCGGCGCTGAGCAATCAAGAAGTAGCCATCGTCCAGCTGCTGTTGGACAATGGAGCAGACCTCAATGCCATTACCTATAACTCAGGAGAAGGGCAAGGCAATTTCTTGGTCAGCGGAACTCCACTCCATTGGGCGGCAGCGTCCAACGAGAATCCAGAAGTTGTCCAGTTGCTCTTGAACCACGGTGCCGACATTGAGGTCAGGACCTTTTATGGTCTTACTCCACTACATTTTGCTGCACTCTATAATGAGGAACCGGAGGTTGTTCGCCGCTTGTTGGACAATGGCGCAGACATTGCGACTAGAGATCATACTTGGTCCGGTACTGCGCTGTTCTGGGGAGCGTTGAGTAATGGGAATCAGGAAGTTCTTCGACTCCTGTTGGACACCGGGGCTGACTTGGAGGCTAGGGACAATTTCAACGCATTACCTATACACGTGGCCGCAGGGTACAACGATGAGCCAGACATCACTCAACTGCTGTTGGATTATGGTGCAAGCGTATCATCCCGAGACAAGTCTGGATGGACACCGCTACACTATGCGGCTGAGCACTCCGAGAACGCAGTGGTAATGCAAGTGCTTCTGGATTACGGTGCAGATATCGCGTCCAACGCTAGTGATGGCGAATCACCTCTGGACATTGTGCTCAGTCGAAAATATGCAGACGGCCTCCGCGTGCTCTTGGAGAACGGGGTCTCCACGCAGGCCAGATACCAAAAAGGAATGACCCTCTTGCACCTGATTCTCGAAGGCAATGGAACCAAAGCGATGGTGGAAGTATTGCTGGACAACAATGCAGATATCGAGGCCAAGGATGATATGGGCCGGACTTCCCTCCATATAGCGGCGTACTCTCATCCAGATGCATCAGTTATTGAAGCGTTGCTCAATAGTGCCGCGAACATTCAAGCCAAGGACAACGAAGGTAGGACGCCGCTCCATTTGGCGGCGGTGTATAATGGCAACGCGGCGGTCGTCACTTTGCTACAGCGAGGCGCTGATGTTCGAGTCAAGGACGGTAAGGGATGGACCCCCCCTTCACTCCGCTGCATACGGAGGCGACCCTGCGGTTGTGCAGGTACTCCTAGACTATTGCTCAGACAGTCAAGCCAGAACCAACATCGGCTCAACTCCATTGGATATAGCAATCGTTAATGGCAATGGAGAGGCTGCCCATCTGCTAAGGCAGACTAGCCCGGCGTAAGTTCCTGGACTAGGCCACCAAAGCCTGCTGTTGGCAAAGTTGCTTACTCAGAGTTTAAGGAGTAAAGAGATGGCGGATGACAAAGTTGATATGAAGGCGTTGGAGACAGTCACTAAGAAGGTTGTGAACTACAAGCCTTCGAAGGACAAGAAGGATGATAGAACTGTGGCGTAATGGCGTGGAGGTAGAAGGGAGCAATGATTAACGTGGAAGAAGAACTAGGGAAATTGGTACATCGTTACAACGATAATCAGAAGCGTATTGTAGCGGTACGCTCTTGTGTGCGGGATGTATTCGCGAAGGGCGAGGAGTTACGCCGAGCGGCGTCGGAGAGTATCCTAGCTTTTAGGGTTGAGGAGACGGCGTATATACTTGATGGTGGGTCAAAACTCATTCAACATAACTATGCGGCGGATTTGCCGGAGATGTTGCGAGAACTACAGGATGCATTGATGGAGGAGCGAGATTTTCAAGATGCTCTCCGCAAAGCAGGATACGAGGGGCTGATTCGCTAGAGTTGTGACATAACGGCGTGGAGCCGAGGGCTGTACAGGCATTCCGATGGTTGGCTCCACTAGAAACTATGGCTTACGTTTGATGAGCTTCGTGATGGCGGATATCAACATGGCTGCCCCCTTGAGCAGGGCGGCCACTGATGCAATATCTTGTGGCTCCATCGTCGGCCTTTCATAAGTTGTATGTAAATCATCATTGGTTTTCACCTCTTTCAAATACAGTGGATAAATTGATGTTTTCGACCCACTAGTTGCCTGTACAGCCCTTCAGAATTATTATACCAAGCCTCTATACTAGTCGTGTCAAGTCGCACAACTTTTAGCTATAACTTAGGTGTGGGGATGCAATAGGAATTATCGGTGTTCTGAAGCTAATTGCGAAGTTAACTGTGTAATTCCCTTTGCAAAACTCATTTGTCGGGCAGCAAAGCCTCTTCCCCCTTCGAGGGGGAAGGTTGAGATGGGGGTGAATAGTGTTGATGACACACAGCTTGTTTGCCCCCATCCAGGGGGAATAGGCTCCCGTCTGCACGGGAGTGACTTTGAGAGGTAATCAACTCACCGGAGAGCGCCCCATTCTTTGACTCAGATTGATAATTCGTGTTACAATTATATCACTCAACAATCACAAACCAACGATGCCTCCTAGGTGTCCACCGTCGGAATTCGATATCGCGCTACGGAATCCCACCCGCTTCGCACGCTTGAATTGCCGTCACCCGCCTATGGCAGACTCACGACACTGGTAATTAAACTGGCAGCGTGGTTTTTGCTGTCCAGTCGTATTGCTAGGGAATTGCCCTAGATAGAGAGGTCAGAAGATGGCAAAGAAGGACTTATCTCAGGGATATACTGCTCAAGACATACAGGTGCTGGAGGGGATGGAGGCGGTGCGGCGTCGCCCCGGTATGTACATCGGTAGCACGGACCACCGGGGCCTGCATCATCTTATCTACGAGATAGTCGACAACGCAGTGGACGAGGCGATGGCCGGCTACTGCGACAGCGTGACCATACAGATTCACCCAGACGGCTCGGTGCAGGTGGAGGACAACGGACGCGGAATCCCCGTCGACATTCATCCCACCACGGGCAAGTCCGCCGTCGAGACGGTGATGACCACCCTCCACGCCGGCGGCAAGTTCGGTGGCAAGGGTTACACGGTGTCCGGCGGACTCCACGGCGTTGGGGCTTCGGTCGTCAACGCCCTATCCTCGTGGCTGCGGGTTGAGGTGAGACGCGACGGGTACCTGTACGCTCAGGAATTCCAGCGCGGACAGGCAATGGGTCCCCTGGAGAGGGTAACGGAAGCGCTGGGCAACGGGACCATCGCCACCTTCCTGCCCGACGAGGAGATCTTCGGCTCGCCGGAGTACAACTTCGACGATCTGAGCCAGCGGTTCAAGGAGATGGCCTACCTGAACAAGGGCCTTAAAATAAGCCTTACAAGCAACTGGCACAAGGAGCAGGGCTACTCCGAGTGGGAGAAGGAGTACCAGTTCGACGGCGGAATAGCCAGCTTTGTCACCCAGCTCAATCACGGTAAAGAGGTGCTCCAGACACCACCCATGTACGTGCTCAAGACCGTGGAGAGCACTATGGTGGAGGCGGCCCTCCAGTACAACGCGGGCTTCTCGGAGCTCACCTACTCCTTCGCCAACTGCATCAACACTGCCGACGGCGGGTCCCATCTCACAGGCTTCCGCACAGCCTTGACACGCGCCCTCAACGACTACGCCCGCAAGCAGAAATTCCTCAAGGAAGATCAGGCGAATTTCACAGGGGAGGACGTGCGAGAGGGCCTGTCCGCCGTGCTCAGCGTAAAGCTGGTGGACCCTCAGTTCGAGGGGCAGACCAAGTCCAAGCTGGGCAACCCGGAAGTTAAGGGCTACGTGGAGACGGTGGTGGCGGAGGCGCTCACATACTACATGGAGGAGCATCCGCAGGAGGCCAGGCGCATCATCGACAAGTGCCTCACCTCCCAGAAAGCCCGAGAGGCGGCCCGGAGGGCCCGGGACATGGTGCTCAGGAAGAACGCCTTGGACGGTGGCTCCCTGCCCGGCAAGCTGTCCGACTGCTCCGAAAAGGACCCAGCGCTTTCTGAGCTGTACCTGGTGGAGGGAGAGTCCGCCGGAGGCTCAGCCAAGGCCGGCCGTGACCGACGCTTCCAGGCAATCCTGCCTCTACGTGGCAAGATACTCAACGTAGAGAAGGCGCGCATCGACAAGATGCTGGGCCACGAGGAAATCCGCACTATCATCACGGCCGTCGGAGCGAACCTGGGGGACGACTTCAACACGGAAAAGCTGCGGTATCACAAGGTCATCATCATGACCGACGCCGACGTCGACGGCTCCCACATTCGCACACTGCTGCTCACCTTCTTCTATCGCAACATGCTGCCCATGATAGACGTGGGCTGCCTGTACATTGCCCAGCCTCCACTCTACAAGATACAGGCGGGGAGGGACTCCCGATACGCCTACGTGGAGGCGGAGAAGGAAGGCATTCTAAAGAAGATGGAAGGCAAGCGGGGCCTGTCCATACAGCGCTACAAGGGTCTGGGCGAGATGAACCCGGACCAGCTGTGGGATACGACGATGAACCCGGAGACGCGTACCCTACTCCGTGTGACCGCGGATGACGCGGAGACCGCAGACCGCGTCTTCTCCGACCTCATGGGTGAGGAAGTGGCGCCGCGCAAGGCTTTCATCCAGGCCCACGCCACCAGCGTCCGCAACTTGGACGTGTAGGGAAGCGGATCTAGCCTCATCAGTCCAACCCGGGGCTGAAAGCCATATCCAGGACCTTATGTGAAGGGGCGCATCGCGAAGCGCCCCTTCACTCATTGAAACTCCAATGCTTGACTCAAAGCCAGCGTCCTTATGCCCGCTCACCCCCATTCCTGCGGAAGCAGGAATCCAGGCATCCTGAGTTAGCGTACGATAGACCCCTGCTCCCCGTTTCCACGAGGACAAGCTTCGCAGAGGTGGTCTGGTGTCTGAATGTATATGCCCCCGCTCATGTCCTTAGACCGGCTCGTGGCCTGCCCCCGTATCGTATCAAGTGCTGGGCAAGGCTCTGTACTTTATAGGTGGTGAGGCTGTCGAGTCATAGACATTTCCCGTAAATCGTGGTAAGCTTAGCTTCAGTGGTTGATGTGCTCACCTTGCATCCGGTTTTCTAAAGTGTCCTATGTGCCCCGCTTCCCGACTCCAAATAGAGTCCTAAAGTGCCCACTGGACCCTCTAAGTGCGTCCTCTGTATCGGTGACTAGACCTCCGCCAACTACCAGGAGAAAGGAGTTAACCGATGCGTTACAAGGGCAAGGCTATTCCATGACGAGACTGCGGGCAGTATTCACCTTCACCATCTAGCCCAATCGCCGTAAATCGGGCTGGTCGGACACGGCGCAACACCCGCGACGATGGCTACGACCAAAGCGCTCGTTAAACGTACCCCGCGGCGACTGTTCGGTCTACTGGAGATAATCCTAAAGCCAACATCGGACGCCCGCAAGGTCACGCCGGCAGAGTTCTGAGGATTGTGGTGAAGGCGGTAAATGATTGCCCATCTACCGAAGCGCAGGCAGTCGCATACTGTCAAGCAGATCAAGCAATGGCAATACAGGAAAGGAAGAGAACTTGAGGATCTATATAGGTAACTTTGGGTTTGACACGAGTGAACAGGAAGTGCGGCAGGCTTTTGAGGCGCACGGGCAGGTACAGGAAGTCTCAATGATGAAGGACCGCGATACGGGTCGCTCAAAGGGGTTTGCCTTCGTCGAAATGCCCACCCAGACGGAAGCTCTGGCTGCAATCAATACGCTCAACGGCCAGGATTTCGGCGGACGCCCTGCAACGGTTAACGAGGCGCGGCCTCGACCGGAGAGGAGTGCGGGGGGGGCCGGCGGCGGGTTTGGTGGGAACCGTGGTGGTGGTGGTGGTGGCGGCGGGTTTGGTGGGAACCGTGGCGGTGGCGGCAGCGGTGGTGGCGGTGGCGGCGGTGGCCGTCGCTGGTAACAGCGTAATATGACGCCCGCCTGGTGGCCGGATCGCCGTACGCGAAGCGGTCCGGCCACCAGTGCAGCGTTCGTTCAATCCGTTTCACCGCCTCCGGCACGAGCCGAGGTTGAAAGGAAAGAATAACCCAATGGTTGTTACCAAGGGTTTCCCAGAGACCGACGACAATGCGGTTCAGGGTGCGCCGGCCGCCCTGTCAGCCGAGGCCCAGGAGGATATCCAGGCAATAGATGACCCGGTGCGCATGTACTTGCGCGAAATAGGCAGGGTATCTCTGCTAACCGCGAAGGAAGAACAGGTCCTCGCTCAGGCCCTGGAATGTGGAGAATACCTGGAACACCTGGAGCAGGAGCTTGATCTTCAACAGGACGCTCCTCACAAGGCCTGTGACATCATACTCCGTATGCTTACCGAATGTTCCAGACTGGAGTCGGTGGCCGACGCAGTAGCCAGGGTGAACGAGCTGCCGTGCCCAATATCCCTGAACGAGATCATGTTCAACCAGAAGTTCAGCACAGCTGTGACTTCACATTTCGATCCCGACGCTATGGACGCACTGGCAACCAGCGCCGGCAAGACCCCGACAGAAACCCGGGCAGCAGTAACTTGTCTCTCACTGAACATCCGCATCCTGCCTCCTGAGGCGCTGGACGTTATTGGAGAGAGTTGCACCTTGGACCAGCTGGATGCGATCCTGGGTGAGGGCGTCCTGCGCAGGCAGCTTGCTCCGTACGAGTCCATATTCAACATGCACTTGGACAGGGTAAAGGCCAAGAGCCACGTGGCACAGCAACACCTTACTGAGGCCAACTTGCGACTGGTAGTCAGTGTGGCCAACAAGTACAGGGGCCAGGGTATGGATATTCTGGACCTGATCCAGGAAGGCAACACCGGCCTCATGCGGGCCGTCAAGAAGTTTGACTACCGCAGAGGATACAAATTCTCCACATACGCCACATGGTGGATACGTCAGGCCGTCACCCGCTCCATAGCAGACCAATCCAGGGTCATCCGGATGCCTGTTCACATGGTGGAAATCGTAAAGAAACTGGCCCACACCACTCGTACTCTGACACAGGAGTACGGAAGGGACCCGACGGATGAGGAGCTTGGCACAACGATGGAACTCTCCGAGCACAGAATCCAGGAAATTCGCAAGCTATCACAGTCGACAATTTCCCTGGAAACGCCTGTTGGCGATGAGGGTGACTCCCGTCTGGGAGACTTTATCGAAGACCGGGATTCCATGACGACGGCGGATGCAGCAAGCCACCAGCTTCTCAAAGAAGAGTTGGCCCACGTTCTTAGCGAATTGAGTGAACGGGAACAGCGCGTGCTAAGACTCAGGTTTGGGCTGGATGATGGACGCGATCGCACCTTGGAAGAGGTAGGGCGCGAATTCGGCGTGACCCGCGAGAGGATTCGTCAGATAGAGGCAAAAGCTCTGCGCAAACTCCGACTCCCAAAGCACCATATGAAGCTGCGGGAGTTCCTGCAGTAGGACGGCGGTAACCCTATCCGCCAAATCGAAGGCCCGGTTACCCGAGCCTTCGATTTAGTTTAAGGTCAACTTCAGGCGCCCAACTGGGCTTCAAAGGCAATAGCGAGTGAGTCCAACTGCTCAAGGTCACCCTTGTTGAACAGGGTCCTCTTGCTACCCACGCAGGAAGCTCGGCCCTCTTCAGTCAGAGAGTACGTCCCGGGTTCGTGGTTCAGCCACTTCTTGCTAACCAGCTTTTCCAGCCCTTTTCCCAAGACAACAGAGAAGTCGGCTTCGCCCTGGACCGCAGCAAAGGGACTCAAAAGAGAGTACGTCTGACCGAGTTCTTTGAAAATAGCGCCCAAGCGGTCGGTGTCGTCTGTGAAACTATTCCGCTCCAAGGTCGCCAACAGCCCCGATAGAATTTCATCAGGGCTGTACCGCATAGACCGAGGGCCAAGACTAGCATTTTGCGTCACGGGATTTCTACCCCCTACGTTATTCGCAGTAACGAATCCAAAACTGGGGCTTCATCCCATTACTAGATTGATGACTGTGTAAAATAATAGTAGTCCAATGCTATCTTGGTGTCAATCATCGGGGGGCCGGGTGTCGACCAACGGACCCCAAAGTCGCCGCCACAATGATGTCGTCCATCGGAACGACACTCTCGGGCGACGCGCCCGTGCTGTCTATTGAACCAACTTATGTACTATGGTTGAATTGAGGCGGCTCCACTCCCCACCACACCTGGATTCCTGCTTCCGCAGGAATGGTCTGTGCGTGAATGGGGTGACTAAGTCCAACCCACCCCTGCGAAGCTTGTCCTCGTGGAAACGGGGAGCAGTGGTCTACCGTATCCTAATCACGGGTATCTTGGGTATGCGTCCGCATATCGCAGCGGGCCCACTCTCACATTTTCATCCTCTTACGTGCCTCTGGCAAAGCCAAAGTGACTCCGAGCCAATCGAAGCAAAGTGAGGAACGACAGACGCGGCTCCCCTGGATGCCCGTTGTCACGGGCATAACGCGCGCTCGTGTTGACAAAGCTCCAAGCGTGGATTAGGATTACACTCAAATGAGTCCCGAGTCTGTCGTTAACTGCTACTGTTGTAACCCCTGACATCGGGGGCTTGCATTAAGTACCTTTAGCCACTAATCCCCCCCCGAAGCAATAGAGCTTGCGGGGGGCATGTTTTATCCCCACAATCGCAAAGTTAGAGCCAGGTAGCCCAAAGGAGCGTGATGAGCGAGGCCAAGATAAACGAGAAGGGCATACTTCCCATCCTGATGGACGAGATCGACGATTTCGAGAAGGAGGTGGAGAAGTTCGTCAAGGGAGAGTGGGACCCCAACGCATTCATGGCCTTCCGCCTGAAGCAGGGGGTCTACGGCCAGAGACAGCCGGACTCCCAGATGTTGCGAGTGAAGATACCCATTGGTGGGCTTGACGCGGACCAGCTTGAGGCGTTGGGATACATCGCCCGGGAAATCGCGCCCCTCAAGAAGGGCCACGCCACCACGCGGGAGAACATCCAGTTCCACTTCCTGCCCCTGGAGCGGACGCCGGAAGCCATGAGGGCCATCGGCGAGGTGGGCCTGTCCACCCGCGAGGCCTGCGGCAACACGGTGCGCAACGTCACCGGCTGCCCCTTCTCGGGCGTCTGCGCCGACGAGCCTTTTGACGTAACTCCCTACGCGGCTGCCTACGCCCGCTACTTCCTGCGTCACCCCGTGACCCAGGCCATGCCCCGCAAGTCCAAGCCCTCCTTCTCCGGCTGCGAGAAGGACTGCGCCATGACCAGCATCCACGACATCGGTTTTGTGCCCAGGCTCAAGGAGGTGGACGGCGAGATGAAGCGCGGGTTCAAGATAGTGGTCGGCGGCGGCCTCTCCATAATGGCCCGCATAGCGCCCACCCTGTACGAGTTCGTGCCGGAGGAGGACTACCTCAAGGTCAGCGAGGCGGTGCTCAGGGTGTTCGACGCCTCCGATGATCTGCGCAAGAACAGGATGAAGGCCCGCATCAAGTTCCTGGTGGACCGCATAGGCATCGACGAGTTCCGCAAGATGGTCGAGGAGGAGCTCACGAAGCCTTGGGCGCAGCAACCCATCGACCCGACACCGCTGCTCTACCCGGACGACGAAGAAGTCGATGCGCCCCAGCCGCTGGCTCCGGGAAGCTACGCCTCTCCCAACGGAGACCGCAGCGAGTTCGAGCTGTGGCGGGTCACCAACGTGGAGCCTCAGAAGCAGGCCGGCTACCACGTAGTGCTGATCAAGCTGCCCATTGGCGACATACAGGATTATCAGTTCCCACTGCTTGCCAACATCGCCCGGCAGTTCGCCGGCGGGCGGGCGCGGCTCACTCAGCAGCAGAACCTCGCCTTCCGATGGGTGCGTGAGGAGGCGCTGTACCAGGTGTGGAAGGAGCTTCAGGCCGCAGGTATGGCCGACGTGGAGGTGAACTCAATCACCGACGTGACCTCCTGCCCCGGCACCGACAGCTGCAAGCTGGGCATAACGTCATCCATGGGCCTTGGCGCAGCCATCAAGGACGGGCTGGCAGACACGGACATCTCGGACCCGCTGGTCAAGAGCCTCCACATCAAGATGAGTGGCTGCCCCAACTCCTGCGGCCAGCATCACATAGCCAACATCGGGTTCCACGGCGCATCCATGAAGGGGTCCGGTGGCAACCAGGTGCCCGCGTACGAAATGTTCATAGGCGGCAGCTACCAGGACCTGAAGGGACAGACGGAGGCGCGTATCGGTCTGAGGCCCAAGGGCAAGGTGCCCGCCAAGAAGGTGCCGGAGGTTATCAAGCACGTCCTGTCCTACTACCAGGAGCATCGACTGGACGCGGAGCCATTCAACAGTTTCGTGGACAGGGTGGGGACAGATCCCTTCGAGGCCATTATGGGCGAGTTCAAGGAGGTGGGTCCCCTCAACCGCGAGAACATAGAGACGTACCAGGACTGGGACAAGACAGTGCTGTACAAGGTGGAGCGCGGCGAAGGGGAGTGCATGGTCTAGGGGCTTGCGGCTAAATATTGTTCACGTACGTAGGGGCGCTTCGCGAAGCGCCCCTACGTGTTTGGCTGGGCAAGAAACCCCACAACCCATCCCGCCGGCGCTATTCCAAACTGAGCATTCAGCCGACCTCGGGGTGGGCGCTCCAAGTAGTGAAGGGTCGGTCGGTTGCCGGCAGCGTGATGTCGAGCGACTGGCCGGGAGCCAGGTCAGTGGGGGTTGTGGGACCCAGTTCGGTCCCGTTTGAGAGATGGACCTCGACTCTGACGCGCCTCAACGTGGTATCCGTGGTATTCTCCACATTGCCGATGAAGGCGTTGGAAGTCGAGTCATAGGACAGGACCAGCCGGGCGCCGGCCCGGATCTCGTCAAAGGTTTCGTCGAGTGCGAACTGCGTTCCGGCCTCCTCGCCGCCATCGCCCGACTCCGTCCCGCCTCCGTGCTCGCCTGATTCAGAGTCACCTCTGTTTTCTCCAGACTCCGAGCCGCCGCTGTGCTCGCCCGACTCCGAGCCATCTCTGCTCTCTCCGGACTCCGAGTCACCACTGTGCTCTCCGGACTCTGAATCGCTGCCAATGCAACCCGCTAAGGCTAGGACCGCAATCAATACAAGAACCGACGACAAATATCTCAAGGAGTTCTCCGTTTCACCGTTCAGACTGAGACGCAGGATAACGGCGAATCTTGAAGAAAGGATGAAAATCTCAAGGGACTCTTAATCGTCGCTCAAACGGAGAGTCTGTCCCTATAGAGCCGTAGGGCAGAACACCCAAGAAGGCCGAGGCATTCAGGACGATGGGACAAACTTCAAGGGTTACCGTCGCTTGAACAAGCGTTGTAAGCCGCGGAACCAGCCGCTGGCCATCCCGGGCGGGCTGTCGAGACATCGCTTCGACTGTGACAAAGACTCGGACTTGGCACAATGGGCTCACAGGTAGTCGACAATTCATCATTCTGGGACAGGCTACGCGGAGCGCCCCTACGTTTTGTTTAGACGAAGGCTCTACAGATATTTCCAAAGGGCATAAGCGCTTTGATCCCGCCAGACAGAGGGCATCGTTTTGATCCCCCTTTCAACCACTCAAATAAGCCTGCGGGCATTTGCATCCGTCCTCAGCTTCCCCCGGCGAGTAATCGTCCAACGCGTCCAGGAGTTGTCGTGCCGTCTCGACTGCCAAACTCAGAAACTGCCGAGGGTCCAGCGAGCGGTTCCTGAACCTGAGAGGTGGAACAAGTTGGTAGTCTGCTTCTGAACGCAGCATCCTCAGGTCATTCAAGAGCCGCCCCACGGATCTGGACTTAGGATCATCGGGGCTGTTGTACCGGTCACGGAGGTCAACGTGACGGCGGTTGCCGTTGAGCGGGCCGGACGCGGGGTTGGTTCTGAAGTATCTGCAACAGGCCTCATGATGAAGCCCGTAGTACAGCCGGCTCACCGCAGTGCGCTGCGCAGCTTCGGCATCCGGGGTCTCTGACAAAGACATGCCAAGCCGGTAAAAATCAAGCGGCCTCATAGGACTGAGGGGACAAGCCCGAAGTAAATCCTCCGACCGTAGTCATCTCTTTCCTCCTCCGACCACTCTTTGGACCACTCTCCGACCTTGACGAGAATGTCGTATCCCAGCTTCCGTATGAACTCCCAATCGGCGTCAATGGTCAGCGTCAATTCCAGGGTGAGCGAGTCCTCTTCATCGGGTTGGCTCGAGATTGAAACCGCTGCGGATTCCAAGCGGCCTTCGGACAGATCCAATGCCGTCCTGTAAATGTAGTTGAGCACAGTGTCTCGGAAGCGCGTCCGCATCCCTATAACATTAGGAGGGAAGTAGAGATTGACGCTCGACCGATTGCGTCTACCTGACACTACCGACCACCAGATGGGACAACACGATACTTCAGGTCTACGGCCTTGCCAGTGAAGACAGAAAAGGAGTTGTCAAACACTAGAAGGTGTCCACCATCGGTTTTTGCGGTGATTGAAGTGCCGCTAAGAGCGTCAACACGATCCCACCTACCCAAGCTACCTCCGATAGGATCAAGCATCTGAACGTTGATGTCTAAGTCAGACTGAAACTGGAACTCAAGCCTTGAACCGGCTTCCATGCTCAAACTCACTCTATATTCACTCCCCGCGGAGACCTTGAAGGAAATATCCTTGAATGGGACAGGTGTAGGTGTAGGTGTAGGAATAGCAGTTGGAGTTGGAATTGAAGTTGGAGTTGGAATTGAAGTTGGAGTTGGAGAAAATGTTCCGCATCCAGAGAGCGCAATCGCTAGGAGCACGAGACTCATTAGCAGTCGCATATTTAACTCCCTCCAACTCCCTCAAAACCTACACACCCCAAACAAGGAAGCGCAACTCATTCGCGCTCTACCGCCGCTTGAACAAGCGTTGGAACCCGCGCAACCAGCCGCTGGCCATCCGGGGCGGGCTGTCCTGCTCGATAACCCTTCCCCGCCATCGCTTCTCCAGGCCGGCGCTGGGCCGGGCAAAGAAGAGCACGTAGCCCAGGATGAACAATATCAGGCTCAGCAACATAATGAGTCCCAGCAGCCCTGGGAACATGGCGCTTACCAGGATCGCCGATAGCAGCAGGGCCAGACCTATGAACATAAGGCGCCCTGAACTGAAGTGGACGCGACCACCTTTTCCACTACCCTTGCGGAAAAACGGGGGTATCAGGGGAACTCCTCGACCTTCCTTGGACCTGTCGGCAGGCGCGGACTCTCCGGCCTCGTTGAGGATTTCCTCTATCTCTCGTTGATACCGCTCAGACATCTCACCCCTCCGCCGCGGTGATACTTACATTATAGCCTTTTCCACACGCGAGAAAAAGGCCTTCAGACAATCTCTCAGACACTACTGCTAACCTCTGCAATTTTGTGAAAAATGTAGCAACCGCCTCGTGCTCACCTTGACACGAGAGAGGGCTGTAGCTATAATCCACGACTATTGGGGAGGGTTTTCGTCCAGGAGTGAGATGAGGTTTAACGTATCGCAGCTTTTAAAGGACAGCGTTGGATCTCGCCGGAGCTACCCCTTGGACGAGACTTTTGATGCGCTGCAGGAGACCGGGACTTCCCGCGTCAGGGGACAGGTCACTCTTACCCGTACCGATGTGGGCGTCTGGATCAGCGGCCCCATTGAGGCCAACGCCTTCAGCGCTTGCAGCCGCTGTCTGAACCCCGCGGAGTGTCCGGTACACTTCAGCATAGACGAGGAGTATCTGACGACGGTGGACATCGCTGGCGGCGGCGCTATCACGGTCCCGGAGGTCGAAGAGGGCGCGTTCACTTTAGACCCCAACCACATCCTCGACCTGACGGAGGCCGTGAGGCAGTACGCCATAATTAACCTGCCGATGAAGCCATTGTGCCGGCAAGACTGCGCTGGCCTGTGCTTCACCTGCGGGGCAAACCTGAACGACGGCGGCTGCGGCTGCTCCGCCCCCGTCGACTCCCGGTGGAGTCCACTCTTGGGACTGCTAGCAGTAAACGAATAGAGTTAAGCGAGGCCAGCACTATGGGAGCACTACCAAAGAAGAAGCGCACCAGATCCAGGATAGGCCATCGACGGATAGCCTATCGCATGTCTGTACCGCAGATAGGCACATGCCCTCAATGTCACAATCCCAGGAGACCCCATCGGGTCTGCTCCAACTGCGGATACTACAATGGCCGTGAGGTGATAGCCAAGGTGGAAGCGGCGGCGCCACAATAGTGGAGCGGTGATTCCATCCCGACCGGGGACGGAAGCCCCTTCGCACAAGCGCAGTCATCTTAGGAGTTTATCCAGTGAGTACAAGTTCCAGCGACGCAAGACCCAAAGCGGCCTTCCTGTTTCCCGGACAGGGATCCCAGGCCGTGGGAATGGGGTTGGATCTCTACCAGAACTCCCCGGCGGCCAAGGCCGTCTTCGACGAGGTGGACAAGGCCCTTGGAGAACCTTTCTCCCGCATCATATTCGAGGGGCCGGAGGATGAGCTGCGGAAGACGGTCAACACCCAGCCTGGTATTCTCACCGTGAGCATCGCATGTCTCAAGGCCGCGGAGGAGGCGCTGGGAAGCGATCGAATGCCCGTAGCGGCTATGGCAGCCGGCCACAGCCTGGGCGAATACACCGCTCTGGTGGCCGCCGGCGCGCTGAGCGTAACCGACGGTGTGTGCCTGGTGAGGGAGCGCGGTCGGCTTATGCAGTACGCATCCGAGCTTACTGAGGGCAGCATGGCCGCCATCCTGGGACTGGAGGAAGCCGCGCTGGCGGAGGTATGTCGGGAAGCGGGTACGGAGATCTCCAACATAAACACAGCAGACCAGATAGTCATAAGCGGGGAACGCCAGGCCGTAGAGCGTACAATGGAGCTGGCTACCGAGAAGGGCGCCCGGAGGACGGTGCCCCTGGTAGTCGCAGGGGCTTTTCACTCCCGACTGATGGAGCCCGCCAAGGAGGGTTTGACCAAGATCGTAGGTGAGCTCACCTTCCACGAGCCGTCAGTCCCCATCGTAGCCAATTGCACGGGCCAACTCATAACCACTGCCGCGGAGATAAAGGCCGAGCTTCTTTCCGGCCTGCTGTCCTGCGTCCGGTGGAAGGACTCGGTGGAGACCATGCTGAGCTCCGGTGTGAGCGACTTCTACGAGATAGGCCCCGGCAGAGTCCTTACGGGCATGGTCAAGCGCATCAACGACGAAGCAACGGTCAACAACATAAACGACCTGGAGTCGATACAGCTTCTAACCGGCTAGTGAGCAAGTCCTTTAACAGCGAAACAGCGTTGGAGCGGAGTCCTGTAGATATGGAAGGCGAAAGCTACGCCGCGTCCCGGCGGAGAGCCAGGACCGTGGCCATGCAGGTGCTTTACGAGGTGGACAGCGTCGGCCACCCCTGGGAGGTCGTCAGCAACCGTCGTCTGAAGGACGAGGAACTGCCCACTGAAATCGCCTCGTTCGCTCGCGGTCTCGTGGAGGGCGCATTGCGCAACTCGGCGGAGATCGACGGCATCATATCCAGGCTGGCTCCATCGTGGCCCATGCACCAGCTACCGGTGGTCGACCGCAGCCTGCTCCGGCTGGCCGTCTTCGAGATGATTGTTGAGAGGTTGTCCCCTCCCAAGGTGGTGATAAACGAGACTGTGGAGCTGGCAAAGCTCTTTGGAGGCGACAATTCGCCCAAGTTCATCAACGGGGTGCTGGGTTCCGTATTGAAAGAATCGAACTTATAGTATACGAATATACAAGCGTTCACAGGAGGTCCGGATTTGGCAACAGTTCTTGAGAGAGTACAGAAGATAGTGGCCGAGAGGCTGGGAGTTGAGGAATCAGCCGTTTTGCCGGAGGCGTCTTTTACGGACGACCTTGAGGCGGACTCCCTGGACTTGGTGGACCTCATCCTGGCCTTCCAGGACGAGTTCAGCACGGACGACAACCCAATAGAGATCTCCGACGAAGATGCGGAGGGCCTGCTCAAGGTGAGCGACGCCATAACCTACCTCAAGGCGCGGAACGTCTCCGACGAGTAAGGGCCGGCAGGCGCGCCCGCCCTTCGATACCAAACAGGGTAAAGCAGATGGGTTGTACAGCCCTTCGATGTCAATCCCGGTGCTTCGTCGCCACGGGGGATGAGGATGCTCGTCAAACAACGTGTGAGTACCTTCGACCGCTTAGATGCATTGCGTACAGCATTGCGCGCCGATTTAGATTTTCACGGCATGGACAGCAGCTATGGCTCTCATGCCTGGCATCCTTTTCCCGCGAAGTTTCCGCCTCAACTGCCGAAATTTCTTATTGAACAACTATCGGGACCGGACGATGTCGTTCTCGACCCGATGCTTGGCTCCGGAACCACGCTTGTAGAAGCCGTGCGGCTTGGCCGTCGCTCTGTCGGTTGCGATATCGACCCACTCGCTCGAATGATCGCGGCGGCCAAATTGACACCCGTCGACCCATTGGCCGCCCTACAAACAGGACAAGCTATCCTGAGTGAAGCCAAGAGCGACTTTTGGGAGGCTATCCCCAGACTGCGCCAGGACTTCGATCTACGGTTTGACGCAAAGACCGCAGATTTCATCAACTACTGGTTTCTGCCACAACACCAGCTGGAGTTGCTCTCTCTCCTGAAACGTATCGAAGCGTTGCCCCAAAACGGTACGAGAGAGTTCCTGAACGTGGTGTTCTCTTCGACCATCATCGCGAAGTCGGGTGGAGTCTCAATGGCGCGCGACCTTGCGCATACACGCCCCCACAAGGACATCAATAAGATGCCAGTCTCCGCGTTCGTAGAGTTTACCAAGAGGCTGGAGCGCAATGTGACCGCTCTCGCCAAGAGCAGGCCATATGACATCGATAAGTCCTATTCGCTAACCGGAACGGATGTAATCGCTCTGAGGGAACGATACCGCCAGGCGGAAATTCACGCTGCCAGTGCGGCCGACACTGGCTTGCCGTCCGCAAGTATCGACTTGATTGTCACATCGCCACCATACGCCAACAATGCGATTGACTACATGCGGGCGCATAAATTCTCTTTGGTATGGTTCGGCTGGAAGATCACCGATCTTGCCAAGATCAGGTCTCAGTACCTAGGACACGATGCCGCATCCCGCGAGAAGCACAATAACCTGCCGGACCAGTGCGAAGGGACGATCGTAAGACTCGCAGAGCGCGACGTCAAGAAAGCTGCGACCTTGCGCCGTTACTTTGGAGAAATGGCAGCCGTGATTGCCGAGATGCGGCGGGTATTGAAGCGAGGTGGAGCGGCAGTAATCGTAGTTGGAACCTCAAATTTACGCGGTGTTGACGTAGAAACACACAGAGGGCTAGCCGCCATCGGCGAAAGCGCTGGCTTTGACTTCGCAGGAATCGGAGTGCGTCGCCTTGACCGAGACAAGCGCATGATGCCGGCGCGTTGGGGCGCTCAGTCAGACTCGCAGATTGAGGCGCGTATGCACGACGAATACGTGATAGGTCTGGTAAAGTCGTAATGCTCGGCAGAATCGAAGAGCTCCGACGGTCCTACCACCAACGAATCTGCCGCGACGTCCTGCGGCAGAATACGTCTGGCATTCCGAACAACGCCGATAGCGGAAGCTCTGCAAGCGTCAGGCTTGGTAAGGGCATTGTCGATAACATTGGGATTCAGATAAAGGATGAAAAACTGGCTGGACAAACAGCTGGCAAACGGTTCGAAGAGGCGACAAGGGTCTTTTTGCGCGACGCGTTTAGCCTTCTATCTCATCTTCGCCCGGGCGAATGGGAGTTCTCACTAGGAGGTAACATTCGAGACTACGAGCAATACTTGCATTTATCTGACGTGCGAAAGGTAGTCGATGAGCATGAAGAACTGCGGGTCATCTTCGGCGACTATATCGTTAAGCCTGACATTGTCGTTTGCAGAAAACCGGTACCTGATTCGAAGATCAACGAGAACGAAATTCTGCTGACAGATGACGGAACGGCTGTCCATACACCTCTTCGACTCGCGAATTCGGAGGCGGATATTATGCATGCCAGTATTTCCTGCAAATGGACTATTCGCAGCGACCGCTCGCAAAACGCACGTACTGAAGGCTTGAATCTTGTCCGTAACCGGAAAGGCAAGACACCTCACATAGTCGTAGTTGTAGGGGAACCGCTGACCGGGCGAATTGCATCGCTTGCATACGGCACAGGCGATATTGACTGTGTCTACCATTTCGCCTTGAGGGAGTTGACAGATGCCGCCTCAGATAGCGATTCGGAAACCGAGTTATTGAAGACACTGATTACCGGCCGGAGGCTGCGCGACATCAGCGACTTGCCATTTGATTTGGCGATCTAAATGTCAGTAACTGTTCACATCAGATCAAGGGACGGCAAGCCTAAAGAGGCCATACTGCTGACCGTTGATTTCATGGCACACGCAGGACAATGGCTGGCGGAGTGCCTTGAGCTTGGTACAGCCACTCACGCCGATACCCTAGAAGAGGTGCATCTGGAGATCCGGGATAGCGTAACCCTCCAGCTTGGCTCTGTTGAAGAACTTGGTTTCATGGATGAATACCTCCGGCAGCACAATGTGCCGCTTATGCCCTTAGACACTCCCGCCGGGTCCTCGGGGGAAGCCGCTACCTGGACATCGCCAGAGCCTATGAGTCGGTAACTGCGCGCGCCGATAAGCCGCAGGAGGCTTGTCACCCTGTCGCACATTTGACCCCTCTACTCCTCCGTGCTATTATGCTCGCGAAGTAAGGCTACCTTGTGTAGCCGGTAAAGAGCTTGGTGTAGAGCATGGACAGCTTAGCCCAGATAGATCGAGAGGTCTCCAACTGCACCGACTGCCCTTTGCATCAAAACCGCAGCAGGGCTGTCCCCGGCGAGGGGCCGGAGAACGCGGAGATCATGCTAATAGGAGAGGCGCCCGGCTTCAATGAGGACAAGCAGGGGCGTCCTTTCGTTGGAGCGGCAGGCCAGTTCCTGGAGAAGCTCCTGGCTTCGGCTAACCTGCGCCGCGAAGACGTATACATCACCAACACGGTGAAGTGCAGGCCCCTCAACAACCGCGACCCGTTGCCCGTCGAGATGGCCGCCTGCCGCAAGTACCTGGATCGCCAGATAGCGGCCATAGCCCCCAAGGTAATAGTGACACTGGGTCGACACTCCCTCACCAGCTTCCTGCCCAAGGAGACCATTACCAAGGCCCGGGGCAGGCCCAGAAGCGTGAATGGGACGACGCTTTTCCCCATGTACCACCCAGCAGCGGCGCTCCACCAGCAAAGTCTCCGCGAGGTAATTGAAGCGGATATTAAGAAGTTGCCCACTCTTCTCAAAGAGATCCTTCCTACAGATAAGGAAAGAGAAGGGGAGCAACTGAGTATGTTCTAAGGTTCCCCCATATGGCGCAATCATTAAAAGTCATCCCACTGGGTGGCCTCGGCGAAATAGGCAGGAACATGATGGCCCTGGAGTTCGATGGCGATATCATCGTCATCGACGCCGGGGTTCTGTTCCCCGAGGAGGACATGCTTGGGGTGGACTTGGTCATCCCCAACATCACCTACCTCACCGAGAACCGCGAGCGCGTCAAGGGAATCCTGATTACCCACGGCCACGAAGACCACACCGGCGCTCTGCCATACGTCCTGCGGGAGTTGAACGTTCCCGTATTCGCCTCGCGGCTGACCCAGGGCCTGATTGAGGTGAAGCTCAGGGAACACCGATCCCTTCGCGATGCCAGGCTGGAGGTGGTTGAGCCGGGAGAGCCTGTGCAGTTGGGGAAGTTCCAGGCGGAGTTCTTCAGGGTGTGCCACAGCATACCGGACGCTATGGGCATAGCGGTCAGGACGCCGCTGGGTATGGTGGTGCACACGGGAGATTTCAAGATAGACCACACGCCCGCGGACGGGAACCCAACGGAGCTCGGCAAGCTGGCAGAGCTAGCGTCCGAAGGCGTCCTACTGCTCTGCTCCGACTCCACATACGCCGAGGTGCCGGGCTACACGCTGTCGGAGAGGGTTGTGGGAGACGCCCTGGAACGGGTGATAGCCGAGGCTCCCGGCAGGGTTATGATAGCCACATTCGCCTCTCTCATCTCGCGTATGCAGCAGGTAATTGACGCGGCCGCATGGCATGAACGCAAGGTGGCTTTCATAGGCCGCAGCATGGTGGACAACGCGAACATGGCGATGAAAATGGGATATCTCTCCGCTCCCGACGGCGTCGTGGCAAGCCTCCGAGAGATACGAAATCTGCCCCCGGAGAAGGTGGTGCTGATGACCACCGGCAGCCAGGGAGAGCCGACATCCGCCCTCGTCCGCATTGCGAACCGCGACCACCGGGACGTCCAGATCATGCCGGGGGACACGGTCGTCATATCGGCCACACCAATTCCCGGCAACGAGACCGTGGTGAGCAGGACCATAGACAACCTCTTCCGACAAGGCGCCGAGGTGCTCTACGACAGGATCGCCTTGGTGCATGTCCACGGCCACGCCAGCCAGGAGGAGCTCAAGCTGATGATCAATCTCACCAAGCCCAAATTCTTCGTCCCTGTCCACGGGGAGCACCGCCACCTTAAGGTCCATGCGGAGCTGGCCCAGTCACTGGGTATGCCGGCGGACAACACCTTTGTCCTGGAGGACGGAGACGTCCTGGAGATAACATCCCAGGGCGCCGAGGTGGTGGACCGGGTGACGGCCGGTCCGGTGTACGTCGACGGCCGGCGTGTCTGGGATATGACTAACGGGGTGATGCGGGACAGAAGGCTGCTCTCCAAGGACGGGATCGTGGTCCTGGTCCTTACCCAGGACGGGAAGACGGGGCAGCTGACAAGGCCCCCGGATATGGTATCCAGCGGCTTCATCGATGCGGAGGAGCACAGCGCGACCGTGTCAGCGACGGCCCACGTGGTGATGGAAGCGCTGAACAGCGACATTGAGCACCCGATGGAGAAGGATGTCCTGGTCAAGATGGTGAAAGACACCGTTGGCAACTTCCTCCATCAGCAGACGGGGCGCCGTCCCATGATCATACCTGTAGTTGTAGAGGTGTGAGGTATCGAGATGACTCGGCTGATTAAATCCGGCTGGCGCAATCGCAAGTGGGTGGGGATCTCGATTCTGTCGTTGACGGCCCTGGGACTGATACTGTGGCAGCTTCCCACAATAATAGACGGCTATATATCGACCAGAGACCTGCTCATACGCAGTCTCGCCTTCAGCATATTCCCGCCGCTGCTGTGGGTAGCAGCGCTGGCGCTGGCGATATGGAAGAAACGCTCCCTGCTGGAAATACGCCTCTGGAATCGATGGGCGGCCGCTCTGCTGGCAACGCCCGTTATATGGGGAATCCTGGCCTACTTCTCGGCCTCTACCGGCGTGCTGGCAGAGTACAGCCTGGGAGGGTCGATTGGCCAGAGCATAAAGGGTTCCTCCGACGTGCTGGGCGTGTTCCGGCTGGCCGGCATTACTGTCCTGGTCCTTGTACTGGCCTTTCCCCTTGGCTCCCGCATCTTCTCCAAGTGGGCAGCCGGCAAGGCCCGCGTCTCGGCAGAGACCACTGCTCCCCTCATCGTAAGGCTATTTCGAAAGCTGGTCTCCGCAGGAGCGCGAATAGCGCCTAAGAGAGCGGAGAAAGCCAAGGAAACAAAGCCTGCAGAGCCAACCACATCTTCCAACGGGCATAGAGAGAGGCGCGGCAAGCCGCTCATCACCGTCCAGGAGGCCCCCACGCCCTCAGTGATCAGACGCCGTACCCCGGGCAGCCAAGTATCCCAGGACATTCCGGTCGAAGATGACGATGACCTGGATATACCTGACGCTGTGCCCGAGAGGGAGCCACAGCAGACGAGGGAAGCGGCTCAGCCAGTCAGGTCGGCGCAAGAGACGGGCACGCAGCCGGAGAGGCGGCAGTTCCGGGGCGGGATGACCTTGGAAGATTGGAAGCTGCCCGCGGTTTCACTCCTGATGGAAGCGCCCGCGGAGGCGCAGGAACCGGGCATAGACCAGGAAAAGACCTCCAGCCTCATAGAGAACACCCTGAGGGAGTACGGCATAGAGGTGAGCGTGGCGGAGGTGAAGGTTGGGCCCGTAGTGACCATGTTCGGGCTGGTGCCCGGCTGGGTGAGGCGGTCCCGGCAGGCGAAAGGAAAGAACGCTGAAGGGGACGCCTCGCAGGACAACAACGATGACAGGACCCGGGTCAGAGTGGACAGCATAGTCGCCCGGGAGAGGGACCTGGCGCTGGCCTTGGCAGCTCCGAGCCTGCGCATTGAGGCCCCGATACCCGGCGCTTCCCTGGTGGGAATCGAGGTGCCCAACGAGCGGCCTGCATCCGTTACCCTGCGCGGCGTCATGGAGACGGACGCCTACAAGGAGCTTCTGGAAAAGTCCAAGCTGGCGCTGGGACTGGGACTGGGAAGCGGGGGTGAAGTGGCGGTGGCCGACCTCGCGCGAATGCCTCACCTCCTCATTGCCGGCTCCACGGGCAGCGGTAAGAGCGTGTGCATGAACACGGTCATCTCTTGCATGATCATGCAGAACTCGCCCTGGGAGACGCGGCTTCTTCTGATAGACCCGAAGCGGGTGGAGCTTACGCCGTATAACGGCATCCCCCACCTGATAACCCCTGTGGTGGTGGAGCCGGAGGTGGCGCTCAACTGCCTGAAGGGGATGGTCCGGGAGATGCAGGACCGCTACAAGTTGCTGGAAGAAGCGGGGGCGCGGAACATTGCTTCGTACAACCGCGACCTGCCTCCGGAGGAGAAGATGCCCTTCATAGTGGTAGCGGTGGACGAACTGGCAGACCTCATGATGGCCGCGCCCCGCGACATCGAACACTCCATTATCAGGCTGGCTCAGCTGGGGAGGGCAACCGGTATCCACATGATTGTGGCTACACAGCGGCCGTCGGTCAACGTGGTAACCGGTCTGATCAAGGCAAACTTCCCAGGCCGCATCAGCTTTGCGGTCGCATCCCAGGTGGACTCCCGCACCATCCTGGACTCAGCTGGCGCCGAGAAGCTCCTGGGTCGAGGCGATATGCTGTTCCTGCCGCCCGATTTGCCCAAGCCCGTGCGAATTCAGGGAGCGTTCCTGTCGGACAAGGAGATAGAAGAGCTGGTCACACACTGGAAGCAGATTCAGGGGCCGCTTCCTCCGGCAATCTCACTGGAGAGCCAGGAGGAGCGCCAGGAGAGCGGTCAGTTTGATGGAGGAAATCACGGAGACGACCTTCTGCAGAAGGCGTGGGAGCTTGCCACCAGCTACAACCGGCTTTCGACATCGCTGCTCCAGAGGCGACTGCGCATCGGCTACCCAAGGGCGGCCCGTCTCATGGACCTCCTGGAAGAGGAGGGAATTATAGGCCCGGGTGAGCCGGGCAAGTCTCGGGACGTGCTGGTTAGCAAGGGTGGAAGGAGCTCGGAGGACTAGGTTTGGTACGCAGCCTTACGGACCGCCTGAGCGCGTTCCTGGGAAGAGCGCCGCGTCCTCCTGAAGAGGACCAGGAGCCGAGAGAGCGCTGCCTGGCCTGCGACGCTTCCCTGGCGGACACTCCCCTGTACGAGCAGTACCGCGTCTGCCCTTCATGTCGATTCCACTTCAATCTGACCGCAAGAGAGCGCGTCTCCCTGCTGGCCGACCCCAGCAGCTTTCGGGAGAACCACCGCTCCATAGTCTCCCTGGAACCAGCCGCATCCGTCGCTCCCTCCAAGCAGCGCCCTCGCGGCGAGTCTCGCAGGACCGGCCTCACGGAGGCCGCCATCACCGGCAGATGCTCCATCGGCGGAAGACCCGTGGTGCTAATAGTCCTGGACTTCAGGTTCGTGGGAGGCACTATAGGAGCCGTCGTTGGCGAGAAGGTCTCCCTGGCGTTTGAGCTGGCGACCAGGAGGAAGTTGCCAGTAGTGGCAGTCGTCACCAGCGGCACGACGGGAATACAGGAAGGCGTCATATCCCTGATGCAGATGGCAAAGGCCTCCTTTGCCCTGAACAGCCTTGGCGAGGAGGGACTGCCCTTCATCACCGTAATGGCAAATCCCACCACCGGACAGGTGTACTCCAGCTTCGCCACCCTTGCCGACGTCATCCTGGCAGAGCCGGGCTCTCTCCTGGGACTCGCTCCTGCGCGTTCTTCCTCTACAGGCTCCCAGAATCACGCCAGCGCCGGCATTCATAGCGCAGAGGCGCACCTGGCCCGCGGGATGATAGACCGGATAATAGACAGGGAGAAGCTGAGAGACCTGCTGTCGGTGCTCCTTGACCTGATGACCCCCAAGCAGCCCGTCACAGAAGGCGACTCCGCCCGCGGGCTTCCCGCGCCCAAGTTGGAGGAGCGGATAGGCGAGCAGCGCCTGGAGGAGCTATGGCCCCCCGCATGGGAGAGCGTCCAACTGGCGCGCCATGAAGGCCAGCGCCCCACCTCCCTGGACTTCATAAGACGCTGCCTGTCAGGCTTCGTGGAGCTTCACGGCGACCGCCTGTACGGAGACGACCCTTCAGTCGTCGCGGGCATAGGCGACCTCGGAGGGCAGACCGTAGCAGTCATAGGACAGGAGAGAGGCCACGACCTGACAGCCAGGGAACGGCACGAAGGCCGCATCTACCCGGAGGGATTCCGTAAAGCACAGCGCTTAATGAGGCTGGCGTCGAAGCTCCAGATACCGCTCCTTACCTTCATAGACACCTCCGGCCCATACTACGGCAAAGAGGCGGAGGAGCGTGGAATCGGGAACGCCATCTCTTCCACAATGGCCCTCATGGCCCAGCTGCCTGTTCCCACCATATCCGTGGTGGTTGGTGAGGGAGGCAGCGAAGGCGCGCTTGCGATGTCCATAGCCGACCGCATCCTCATGCTGGAGAGAGCCGTCTACAACGTCACCTCCCCTGAGGTCGCCACAGCCATACTGCACCACGAAAACCACCTGGACGGGGAGCGACTCGAACCCCTCCGGCTGACGGCCCACGACTGCCAGGAGCTTCAGATTATAGACGCTATAGCGCCAGAACCGCCGGAGGGGGCACAAATCAACCCCAACGAGGCCGCAGCGCTACTGAAGACCGCCCTGGAGGAGGAGATGACGGCGCTGATGGCCCGCTCCACCAGGCGCATCCTGCGGGACAGGTACCGGAAGTTCCGCAAGATGGGGGAGTACAGCTCCCACTTCCGCGTCGCCCTCAGCCGGGAGGCCTCCACGCTTCAGGGGTACATGGCGCAGGGAGTGCGCCTGATCCGCAGACGACCGAGGCGGAGGTCCGCGCCCGTGGAGGGCGAGGATGGGGAACGGTAAAGGTTAGCGGACTATATCACCCTGATGAGGATGCTTTCCATAGTATTACCGAGGCCGTCCTCGCTAGCCAAGCAGGGAACGGAGGGCGGGAAAACAAGAACAGGTCAACTATAGATTAGACCTTCTCTATCCAGCCTCTCTGCCTGAGAATCTGGATCGCCAGGCGTATCTGGCGCTCTGAAAACTGCTTCTTGTGTATTCCCCATGCATAAGTGCCCGCTATGACCTTCTCATCGGTAGGGGATGGGTCTCCATTGACAACCCAATGGACGGTTGACAGCAGTTCAAGGCCAAATGGTGACTCAAACCCCTCAATGAGTTGGGCCACGCGTTCCAGCCGTTTCTTTGTCGCCGGTAGACCGTCAAGGAATGCGGTTGCGTCTTCCACCGCGCCCGGGACCAGTTCCAGCTGTTTGGTGGGTGAATCGCCGTCATCCGTGTAGCCCGAGATCAGGTGTCCATTGATTTCCTTCAGTACATGCCGCAGGTTTTCTGCGTATGGCCCATAGGGCGCCTTCTGAAATTTCAGTCTAAGTGGCTCACCGGACACCTGCAAGAAGTACATTAGTTTGTGCGCTTCCAGAAGCGTTACAAACGGGTCGAGAAGACCACCTAAGTATTGATGCATCAAGCTGACAAGTGCTGCTCTGCCAGTCGTCATCTTGGGCACATTGGTAGAACGATTGGGCCTGCCATCAACCGGCGCGCTGCCCGTTTCGAACACGATCACCGCCACATCCTCAAGACCTTGCAGCGCCTTAGCAATGCGAGAGCGCACGTCAGCCCAGTTCAGTCCTCCCAAGTCGCTGCCCAAGGGAGGTAAGGCAATTGAGCGGATGTTCCGCTCCTTGATCTCACCGGCAAGTGCCTCAAGCCCTGATTCGATGTCCTCCATTCGGCTCTTGCCGCGCCAGTGCCGCTTCGTGGGAAAGTTGATAATGTAATGAGGGTTGGCCAACTCGCCGGTCTCAAAAACAAACATACGGCCCGGCTGTACCTCAGTTCGTCTGCACGCCTCCGCGTACGCTTTGAAGTTCTC
Organism: Dehalococcoidia bacterium; assembly: GCA_965261605.1. Classification (GTDB taxonomy): domain Bacteria; phylum Chloroflexota; class Dehalococcoidia; order Lucifugimonadales; family UBA2985; genus DAOUJW01. The sequence continues at coordinate 1,268,837 of OZ253466.1, forward strand.
AGGGAAGGCCCTTTTGAACTGGAGCGCAATACCGCGCCCCATAATCCCGACGCAGTTGACGCTGTTGACCAGGGCTTCTACATCCTCTTTGAACAAGTCGCCAGTCTTATATTCAATCATGCCGTCTCCCCCAATTGGTTAATAGTACCAATCCGGCTTGATCTCAACAGGTGGCTGATGTTTTGCCATCTGCGTTTCGCCCAACACTTTACCACGAATTCCGGCGGAGTGGACGCCTATACGTGAGACCATATCCCAAGGGAATGAATGCTCCATCAAGAATTCAGCCTGCTTTCCCTCCTTTCTGGCGCCCGCCCAGTCATTCGCTTGTATTGCATCCCAATCCAACTTGTTCAGTTGGTGAAGGTCAGAGTAGTCCTCGAAATAGCCGGCCCCGGCGTTAGTCGACGTGAAGACCCAGCGCTTGCCGTTGGCATCGGCCCAAGCAACCACCTGGCGCAAGTCCGCCTCAAGGTGCACGATTGATCCCTGTCCACCCCTGTATTCCAACTCGGTATGGTTCCCTTTATAGATCACAAAGAGCATAATGGAACGCGGGCAGAGATAGAAGGGGACACAGTCACCCACTCTCAAACCCGGATGACTGTTCAACTCATTCGTGAGGCGGCGCTGTTTGATGTTCTTTATGCCAATAGTTGTCCCGGTTTCCGCGCGGTTTGCCATCTCAGCGTCACACCAGAGGATGCCTTCCGAGATGATCGAGGCCAGTCGGTCCATGTGGACGATGTGATATATTTTCGGCTCTGTTGGCACAAGCACGGCAGTTAACTATTGAGCGTAGGGTTGTCACCCATATCTTCCTCCATTTGGCCATCCTTGTCTATTGGTTCTTCCTCGTCGTCCAGGGTTTTTTCGTTATTCTCAATGGCACAATCCTAGCCTGGCGAAGAAGGCATTGGGCTTCCACGCGTTCCCCCTGAAGGCATGGGCTATGTTCTGAGCGCCTTATAGCCTGAGCAGGCTGAGCGCCCCATTTTTCACAGCCGTCATCACCCCCGCGCTTGATGCGGGGACAGGCTATGAGTGGGAGGGACGTGGCGCTCGCTCACACCTATCAGCCTGGCCGCCTCAGCCACCGACACCTTCCTTTCCATTACTCCGTTTAACACCGCTATCCTCGATTGCTCTCTAATGGTCAACGTCAGTCCTTTCATAGACTGACATTTTCATTGAACAATTAACTACTGACATAATCATTTAACAATGACATTAAGCCCTCAACTCTTGTCACCCAAAGCAATTAGTGATATGCTTCTCAAAGTTTTTGAAACGGCAGGGAGGAGGCTTCAGTGGAGAACTTAACTTTACCCAAGTGTCAGAAATGCAGCACGGGGGATCTGGTTCCGCTATCCGACTTCGGGAGTCAGGGAGCGCCCATACACTACAAGGCGTGGGTGTGCACCAACCCCGATTGTGGCTTTAACATCAAGATTCGCAACGGAGACGTCTACCTCAACGAGCCTATTACCAGCGGCGCAATGCACGCTCCAAGGGCGCGCTAGCAGCCTTCATACGTCTACGACATAGGTCGTTTCCATAGCAGCCGAGCGGCCTTGGATTGGGCTGCGTTCTGTTTGCCTGTACCGCACAGCATATGGCGTTGTGGCGTTATGTCTACGCGATTGCCGTTTATGTCTTCGGCGCTGAGCGGTTTGGCATGGACCGTGTCACGTTAGCCGTCAGCTATTGACGCTCGCACCTGCCTCCCCTAGACTTTAGACTGACCAGTCGGTCTGGAGGTAGGCATGGAGGTCAGGGAGTCCCAGGTCCAACCCGCTCCTGAGGGCAAGGAAGCCACTCGACAGCGCATCCTGGATGCGGCTACTGAGGTTTTCTCCGAGAAGGGCTATCACGGCTCGGCCGTGGACGACATCGTGAAGGCGTCCAGCACCTCCAAGGGCTCCTTCTACTTCCACTTTCCCAGCAAGCAGGAGATATTCTTCGCGCTGGTCGACCGCCTCATAGTGGCTCTGGCCCGCTCCACAGAGGAGGCCATAGCCGGGGAAAGCGGGGCGCTGGCAAAGGTGACGGCCGCCCTGGACACCGTGTTCCGCACCTTCTCCCGGCATCGAAGCCTGGCAAAGATTCTCCTGGTGAGCGGCGTCGGACTGGGCAAGGCCTTCGACGAGCGTTTGATGTCGATACACACCAGGTTCGCCGACGCCATCAAGTCGCACCTGGACGAGGCGGTGGCGGAAGGCTCCATACCGCCCGTGGACACGGAGCTGACGGCCTACGTCTGGATGGGCGCCGTGAACGAGGTTATAGTGCGGTGGCTCTACACAGGGAAGCCGGAACCTCTGGAGGGGGCTTTGAACAGCCTGCGACAGCTTCTCCTGCGGAGCATCTGCGCCGGGGAGTCCCGCTCCGCGAATCAGATGATGCCGGATGAAGAATCGCTGCCCACCCCAGCCCAGCTACACGGGTTGGTTAAGGGTATGTCTGAGGGGAAGGCTGCCGAAGATTACGTGCGAGACTTGCGCAATGACGACTAGCTTGGCAAGGAAACCTGCCGCTTTTGTGATATAGCTCAGGAATTCATTACCAGATGAATCGAGAATAGACGTGAAGTTCAAAGACATCCGAGAGTTCATTGCTTTCCTGGAGGATAGGGGAGAGCTGGCGCGGGTCAAGACTCCCGTCAGCTGCGATCTGGAGATCACCGAGATCAACGACCGCGTCGTCAAGAGCGGCGGCCCGGCCCTCCTGTTTGAGAACGTTCAGGGGTACGACATCCCCGTGCTCATCAACACCTACGGTTCGGCGCAGCGCACGGCCTGGGCACTGGGGGTCGAGCAGTTGGACGACCTCGCAGACAGGGTGAGAAAGCTTCTGGGTCTGATGCAGGGGCCTCCCGCCGGACTCCTGGACAAGGCCCGCACGCTTATGGACCTCATCAAGATGGCTGGGACGCAGCCGAAGCTGGTCCGGCAAGCCCCATGCCAGGAGGTTGTCCTCACCGGCCGCGACGCCGACCTTAACAGCCTTCCAATCCTGAAGTGCTGGCCGATGGACGCCGGCCGCTTCATCACCCTGCCTCTGGTGATCTCCAGAGACCCGGAGACGGGCGTGCGCAACGTGGGCACGTACCGTATGCAGGTCTACGACAGCCAGACCGCGGGGATGCACTGGCAGACCCACAAGGTCGGCACTCATCACGAGCGGGTCGCTCAGGAGCAGGGTCGAGAGAGGCTGGAGGTGGCCGTGGCCCTGGGCGGCGACCCCACCACGCTATGGACGGGATCGGCTCCGCTGCCTCCGGGCCTGGACGAGCTGGCAATCGCGGGCGTTATGCGGGAAGAGGGCGTGGAGGTGGTCAAGTGCGCGACTGTGGACCTGGAAGTGCCCGCCCACTCGGAGATAGTGCTGGAGGGGTACATCGTCCCTGGGGAGCAGCGCACCGAAGGTCCATTCGGAGACCACACGGGCTACTACTCGCTGGCCGACTCCTACCCCGTCTTTCACCTCACAGCCATAACTCGCCGTCGATACCCCATCTATCCCACCATCCTGGTAGGCCGGCCCGTCCAGGAGGACTACTATATGGGCAAGGCCACTGAGCGGCTTTTCCTGCCCATCATGCAGATGGTGCTGCCGGAGATAGTGGACATCAATATGCCGGCTGAGGGCGTGTTCCACAACCTGGTCATCGTCTCCATCAAGAAGGAGTACCCGGGCCAGGCCCAGAAGGTGATGTACGCTCTGTGGGGCCTGGGCCTGATGATGCTGGCCAAGGCGATTGTGGTGGTGGACGACTACGTCAACGTGCAGGACGTCTCGGAGGTGGCCTGGCGAGTGACCAACAACCTGGACGCCTCCCGCGACATCATCTTTGCCTCCGGCCCGGTGGACGACCTGGACCACGCCTCGCCGACGGCCAGGTTTGGCAGCAAGGTCGGGATAGACGCCACCGCCAAGGGCCCTCTTGAGGGACGACAGCGGGAGTGGCCCCCGGACATCGTCATGTCCGACGAGATCAAGGCCCTGGTGGACAGCAAGTGGGCGGAGTACGGGATACAGGCTCCACAAGGAGGTTTCTCGAATGGACAATAATGACTATCTCGATGATGCAATTGAGGAAATCGACTCAGAGATTGAAGACGCCGCCGCTACTATACCTATATATACAATCTCCTCCTATCCTACAGATCACACGCTCGAAACTCTGCATTTGCGAAAACAAAGAGGCGAAATTGAAATACCCAAGTTTCAGCGAGGGTGGGTATGGAAGCACTCTCAGGCGAGTCAATTGGTTGAATCATTCCTCTTAGGGCTTCCTGTACCGGGAATATTTCTTTATCGGGAGAAACCCTCACAACATTATCTTGTCATTGATGGCCAACAAAGGCTTCGCGCTATATGGGGTTTCTTTGAGGGAAGCCTTCCGGACGTAGCAGACTTTTATCTCCTTGGTGTCGAGCCACGCTGGGAGGGCAAAAGATTTGTTGACTTAGACGAGGTCGACCGCATACGGTTCCGCGACTCCGTCCTACGCGCAGTTGTTATTGAGCAAACGGATCCGAACGACAATGATAGTATGTATCATGTCTTCGAGAGGCTCAATACTGGGGGTACGCACTTGAATCCTCAGGAGGTTCGAAATAGCGCCGCACATGGAGCATTCAACGATCTTATGCTTGAACTGAATGAATTTGGTGATTGGCGAAAGATTTTCGGAAGGAAAGCGCGTGATCCGAGAATGCGAGACGTGGAACTTGTGGTACGTTTCTGTGCGCTGCGGAACACTTCCGTGCCATATTCAGTGCCCATGAAGAAATTCCTAAATGACTACATGAAGAGGAATCAGTCGGAAAAGGCTAGAGAGCCTACCAAAACGACGTTCGAATCAACTGTCAAGCGTGTTTTGGACAGCTTGGGACCACGGCCCTTTCACATTAGAAGAGGTATGAATGCAGCAGTGTACGACTCTGTGATGTTGGCTTTCTCACGGGCGGAGCGTGTTCCGAAAGACATACTTGCAAGATGGGAGGAGCTAAAAAATAACTCTGCCTATGATGAGGCGATAACTTCGGGGACCACGGCTGAGAAGACAGTCGAGCGAAGGATCGCGCTCGCCTCGGAGATCTTGTTCAAGTAAATGGCCAAGAACGAGGGGGTAGCCGACCGGTTTGACAGCATTGCCAAATTGATAGCAGACGCCCAGGGTTGGGCGGAAGATGACGATCGATTAGGGGCTCATCTGGGTTCGTACATCTGTGTCTTAATGCTGGGGGCCATTGAGTATTCTGTGGAGGAATTGGTGTCCCAAAGGGCGACGTCCGTTGGTGATGAGGAAGTAGCGAATTACGTAGTCAAAGTACTAGGAGAGAGATTCAGGAATCCTGATTGGGGGTCAATAAGCGGACTTCTCGGTCAATTCAGTGAAGACTACAGACGCTCGTGGGCAACACGATTCCCCGCGAATGAAGGTGTTTTTGAAGCTCTCTCAAGCATAGTGACAATCAAGAACCAACTTGCACACCAAGGAACTATAGCGCTCCAGGTAACCCTAAGGGATGTTCAGAGCTATTTCGAACGTGTGTCGCTCGCAGTAGACGCGTTTGAGCGAATCATTGCGCCAACCACATCCGGTGAATAGAACAATGTCCTCCGTAACAGACCAGGCAGCCGAACAAAATCGAGAGGCGTGGGACTCCTTCCGCCGGCAGCGGGACGAGGGCCTTGTGAACATACGCCCCGACTCCGCCGGGGACATCCTTGCGGGCAGGCGGTTCCTCTACCCGGAGAACCTGGAGCTTGTGGGCGACGTCCGGGGCACGCGTCTCCTGGACATGGGCTGCGGCGACGGCGCGGAGATGCTGGAGTGGGCCCGAGCGGGCGCAATCGTAACCGGTGTGGACAACTCACCAGTCCAGTTGGCCTCGGCGCGGCGCAACGCCGAGAAGCTGGGCGTGGAGTGCCGACTGGTCCAGGCCGATCTCCTGCATCTGCCGGAGGACCTGTTGCAAGGCGAATTCGACATCGTATTCACTGCATGGGTCGCGGCGTGGATAGGTGACCTGGACGGCTGGTTTGGCAACGTCCGCCGCGCTCTCAAGCCCGGTGGGCGATTCCTCCTCAATGGCGGCCATCCCGTCTCCCAGTACGTACAGGATGTGGAAGAGGGCAAAGCGATACAAGGGTCTTACTTCGAAGAGGGGCCCTTTGTTTTAGACGAAGATCCATCCGAGGCCGACTCCTGGAATCCCGTCGGATACTCCGTTACCAAGATCGAGTGGACGCACACCCTGGGCAGCCTCGTAACTGCGGTAGCCGGGGCCGGACTCCGCATCGACACCCTGCTGGAGCTGCCTGACACCGATGAGTCCCGCTCCGACTACGGCATTGAATACGGCGTCAAGGGACGCCCAGGGCGCATCATTCTGGCTGCCACCAAGACGGGAGAGATATTAGCGTGGTGATGGCCGTGCCTGGGAAGCTCCGCCTCATCCTGGACTCCATCCGGTTTGAGCACACCATCTTTGCCCTGCCCTTCGCCTACCTGGGTATGGTGCTGGCGAACAACGGCCTGCCTACCCTCGGCCAATTCCTGTGGATAACCGTGGCAATGGCGTCGGCGCGCACCCTGGCCATGTCCGCCAACCGCATCATAGACCGGCGCCTCGACGCCCAGAACCCACGCACCGCCGCGCGGCCTCTGCCGGTGGGCCGCATCAGGCTGTGGGAGATGACGGCAATGTCGACCGTCTCCCTGGCGGTCTTCCTGGTGTCCGCGGCCATGCTCAATCCCCTGGCCCTGGCGCTGGCGCCCGTGGCCGCCGTCGTCGTCGTCGGCTACTCCTACACCAAGCGGTTCACATGGACGTCCCACTTCATCCTGGGCTGGGCCGACGGCATCGCGCCTGCGGGAGCGTGGATAGCCGTGTCTGGGACGCTGACCTGGGAGCCGGTGCTCCTGGCCTTTGCCGTCGCCACCTGGATAGGCGGGTTCGACATCCTGTACTCCTGCCAGGACTACGACTTCGATATAGAGCGCGGCCTTCACTCGATACCGCAGAAGTTCGGGATATCCGCCGCGCTGGTGTGGGCCAAGGTAATGCACGTCCTCACCACCGCGTCACTGGTCGCTATGGGTCCCTGGATAGGGCTCGGATTCCCTTACTACATAGGCTGCGCCCTGGCCGCGGCCCTCCTGGTGTACGAGCACAGGCTGGTATCGCCCACGGACCTGTCGCGGCTCAACATGGCATTCTTCAATGTTAACGGCTACATTGCTGTTATCATGTTCGTATTCACCTTTGCATCCATATACGTGTAGCGTAAGATAAGAGTATGGACCCGGTAGTAGTAGGAATATCCGGAGCCAGTGGCTCCATACTGGCGAAGCGCGCCATTGGCACGCTGCTGGAGCGTGACGTGCCGGTCATAGCAACCTGTACCTCCGCGGCGCGGATGGTGTGGCAGGAGGAGATGGACGAGTCTTTCGGCTCGTCGCTTGCGCAGTGGCAGGAGTCGCCCAACTTCAGCTACTACCCCATCGGCGACCTCAAAGCGCCTGTCGCCAGCGGCACCACGCGCATTGCCGGTATGATCGTGATTCCGTGCAGCACGGGCACCGTTGCGGCCATCGCCCACGGATTGTCCGCGAACCTGCTCCAGCGGGCCGCGGACGTGTGCCTGAAGGAGCGTCACAGGCTGGTGCTGGTGCCCCGTGAGACCCCGCTGTCTCCCATACACCTGGAAAACATGCTCTCCCTGGCCCGCCTGGGCGTCACCGTTTTGCCCCCGGAACCGGCATTCTACCTGCGCCCCAAATCGGTGGAAGACATCGTGGATTACGTAGTGGCCAAGGCCCTGGACGCCCTTGGGCTGGACGGCTTCATGGGAGATCGTATGCGCTACCAGAGGCGCAGCGAGTAAGCGGGGCAAGATATGGTGCAACTGAAGGGAGACGACAAGGCGCGCTACGTAGCCTCCATGTTCGACTACATCTCCCGCCGCTACGACCTGATGAACACGGTGATGACGGGGGGCCTGCACCACTTGTGGCGATGGAAAGCGACTGCCATCGCCAGCCGCGGAGGCGAGGGTGAAGCCCTGGACATCGCTACGGGAACGGGCGACTTTGCCTGGGAGCTGGCAGACAGATCCACCATATCCCGCGTTGTGGGAATGGACTTTGCGCCCCAGATGCTGGTGCAGGCTCGCGGGAAGACCCGCAAGCATACGCGCCAGTCCCATCGGGTGCAATGGGTGCGCGGCGACGCCGTCAACCTCCCCTTCGCGGACGACCGTTTCTGGTGCGTCACCTGCGGCTTCGGCCTGCGCAACTTCGCCGACATCGAAGCGGCCCTCAGGGAGATGACCCGCGTCGTCGTCCCGGGAGGGAGGGTAGTCATACTGGACATCGTACCCGTAACGGGCGGCGACGGACTCAGCCGGCTGTTCCAGTGGTACTTCCGCAAGGCGGTGCCATGGATGGGATCGATGCTCGCCGGAAGCAGGGAGGCTTACTCCTACCTGCCGGAGTCAGTGCAAAGCTATATGACCCCCGATGAGCTGTCGGCAATGATGCAGAAAGTCGGCTTGCATAAGGTGGAATACAGGAAGATGGGCCTTGGCACGGTGGCTATTCACGCCGGGGAGAAGCCCGGTAAGGATGAGGACGTGCAGGGCAAAGCGGGCGGGAGCGGTGAGCGCGGGGAGGAGGGCCGGGAGGAGTTTGACCTTTGAGCGCCACAGAGCATCTCCGGGGGAAGTACTCCTATCTGTGGGACAGGCTCTTTCACCACCCCTTTGTCGTGGGCATTGGCAACGGCGAGCTTCCCCGTAAAAAATTCCAGTTCTACGTGAAGCAGGACTACTACTTCCTGGTCCAGTACAGTCGAATGCTGGCTTTGGCGACGGCCAAGGCCCCGGACCTGGAGAACATAGGGCGATTTGCCTCGCTTCTCAACGAGACGCTGAGCGTTGAGATGGACCTGCATCGCTCCTTCTCCCGCAAGTTCGACGTGTCCGCAGAGGAGCTTGAGAGCACGCGCCCTGCGCCCATTACCCTCGCCTACACCGACTACCTGCTGCGGGTGGCCTACGAGGGCACACTTACGGACGTGATAGCCAACCTGCTACCGTGCCAGTGGGGCTACTCCGAGACAGGCCTGCACTTGGCCCGCACCGGCGACGCGTCGGACGCCAACCCCTACGCCGAGTGGATTCAGATGTACTCCGCGGAGGAGTTCACGTCCTTTGTGGACTGGCTGCGGGAGTTCCTGGACTCGCTGACGGAGGAGGCAGGCAGCAGGGAGATGAGCCGCCTGGAGGAGCACTTCCTGACGGCCACCCGCTACGAATTCCTCTTCTGGGAGATGTCCTACAACCTCCAGGACTGGCCCCTTTAGGAGTGAGTGATCCCTAGTCCGTCATTCCCGACCCCGATCGGGAATCCAGGGGGAGTGGGGCGGGACTTCTGGTTTCCTGCCTGCGCAGGAATGGTTCAAAGGAAGGCCACCTTCATTGCGGCCCCCGTATCAAAGTGCGGGGCAGGCTTGTAGCGGGATTGCCCAAGCGGCTCCCTACATCACAAGCACAGATTGGCTCTGTCTACGAGTTCTGATACCCTATGCTCACTTACGAACGCTTCTACAGGTGACTAAATGACCACAGAAGACCTACAACACCGGCTAGACCAAGGAGAAATCATCATCCTCGACGGGGCTACGGCCACGGAAGTGGAGAAGCGCGGCGTGCCACTCCACGACCTGACGTGGAGCGCGGCATCTCTTCTCACCCATCCGGAGGTCGTGCGGGAGGTGCACCGGACGTACATCGAAGCGGGCGCCGACATCATCACAACCAACACCTACGCAACCAACAGAAACGTACTGGCCCCCGCCGGCATGGGCGACGAGGTGCAGCGGTTGAACGCCCTTGCGGTCACCCTGGCGAAGGAGGCCCGCGAGCAGAGCGCAACCTCAAACCCCGTGCTGATAGCCGGCTCCATCTCCACCGAGAGCGCCACACCCGGATTCTACTTTGGCCGCGGCCGCCTCGACCTGAAGCTCCCCACCGAGCAGCAGGCGCGGGCCAACTACCGCGAGCAGGCGGAGATAATGGCGGAGGCCGGCGCGGACCTCATCGTCCTGGAGATGATGCGAGACATTCCGCAGACCACATACGCCCTGGAGGCCGCCCTCTCGACCGGGCTGCCCGTATGGGTGGGATTCAGCGCCAGGATGTCCGGCGACGGCTCCCGGGCGCTGCTGCAGGACAGCCCTGATGACGGCCCTTCGCTGGCAGACGCCCTCGAGTCCATAAGGCCGCTCGGCTGCTCCGTGGTGTCCGTGATGCACACCACTGCCCAAGAGACGACGCCCGCGCTGGTGGAGCTAAGACGGTACTGGCAGGGTCCGACGGGCGCCTACCCCAACTCCACCGGCACTGCGGCGTCTCGCTGGGACCTTGAGGACACCGAGACGCCGGAGAGCCTCCTGGCTGAGGCGCGGGAGTGGGTGAAGATGGGCGTACAGATAATCGGGGGTTGCTGCGGAATAGGCCCGGAGCACATCAGGGCGTTCAGGGAGGGCCTGCCAGACCGGCTGCCTTAGGGAGTTGGTAGACTACGAGAGTTGTCTTGGATTATCCCAATGTGACTTGATATGGCGAGTCAAAGCGCACCGGGACCACGTCGCCCTGCTGATAATGCCGCTGGAACCAGTCCCTGAGAGGCGTTCTACCTATAATGCGTGGGGTTCCATTGCGATTCGCATGGCGGTCCACTCGCCCCACGATAGTGGTTTCTTCATCAAGGACCAAGGTGATCTCGCCTTGGTCTTTTCTAACATATTCATTGAATCTAACCGTGACATTAAAGAATCCTTGACTATAAAAGGCTTTCCCAAGCTTGAGATGCATAACAGGGTAGTCGTCTAGCGTCTCATCTTCACTCTCTTGTGCAGTCGCATTGCCTGCACTTTGCTTCTGCCCCACTGCACTTTCCGATTTAGACGAGTACGGCCAAATCAGTTCGGCTGACAGACCTTCAATGCTGAATTCGTATATTTCCACATCGTCCGGTATCATGTGCTTATATGTGCGAACGTAATACTCTCCTAGAGTTTCCGGGTTACGTTTACCGTTCTTTTCAGTCTTCAGAAAGAACATCTTTTTTTGGTATGTGCCCGGAACCGTCCCAAAGTACATCATTGCTTCATTGGCTGTTGCAAGCTTAGCACTCGGGTTTCTTCTGCTTTCAGTCCAATCGTAGGCCTTACACTCTACAAGGAGAGACTCATTGCCCAAATCAAATCTATGTTTCTTCTTGTGTAGACTGTTGATCCCCACTTCGACTTCATATTCTGGAAAGACAGAATACCCTTCCGACTCCAGATAATCTCGAACCTGATCGGTAAACCGTTCGCCTTTGGCCCTATTATTGTTCATGACCGCATTTCAATAAGGATTGGATTGGTCGGATTGGCATACAAAGCCATGTGACCCTTTAGACCATTATTACGCCCCAGACTCCACCTTGACCTTGGCTTTCGCTTTGCTCTTTGCCTTCCCTTTTGGCTTCACTTTGCCGTTGGGCTTGGCGCCGTTCTCCCTATCCAGCACGCTTCGCAGGTAATAGCCCGTGTGGGAGCCCTCCGTCGCTGCCACATCCTCCGGGGTGCCGGTGGCGATCACGCTCCCACCCTTGTCTCCCGCGCCCGGCCCCAGGTCCACGATCCAGTCGGCGTTCTTTATCAGGTCCAGGTGGTGCTCTATGAGCACGACGGTGTTCCCGGCGTCCACCAGGCGGTGCAGCACGCCCAAGAGAGCGGCGCAGTCCTGGAAGGACAGGCCGGTGGTGGGCTCGTCAAGGATGTAGAGGGTCTTGCCTGTGGCGCGGCGAGACAGTTCCGTCGCCAGCTTCACCCGCTGGGCTTCGCCGCCGCTGAGGGTCGTTGCCGGCTGCCCCAGGCGGATGTACCCCAAGCCCACGTCACGCAGGGTCTCCAGCTTGGTGCGCAGCCTGGGGAAGTTCCAGAAGAACTCCAATGCCTCCGACACCGTCATGTCCAGCACTTCTGAGATGTTCTTGTCTTTGAGGGTTATCTCCAGGGCCTCCCGGTTGTATCGCTGACCCTGGCACACCTCGCAGGGCATGGTGACGTTCGGGAGGAACTGCATCTCGATCTGAATGTAGCCTCCGCCGGCGCACGCCTCGCACCGGCCGCCCTTGACGTTAAAGGAGAACCGGCCGGGGGCGTAGCCCCGCACTCTGGCCTCCGGCACAGCGGCGAAAAGCTCCCGTATGGGCGTAAACGCGCCGGTGTATGTGGCCGGATTGCTGCGTGGAGTGCGTCCGATGGGCGACTGGTCTATGTTCACGACCTTGTCAATGTTCTCTATCCCGTGGACGGCGTCGCATTCGCCGGGCTTGTCGCGAGCGCCGTAGAGCATCTGGGCCAGCCTCTTGTAGAGCACCTCGTAGATGAGGCTGCTCTTGCCGGAGCCGGAGACACCCGTTATGCACACCAGCATCCCCATCGGAATGGACAGGTCGACGTCCTTCAGGTTGTTCTCCCGCGCCCCTTTTACCACCAGCTCGCCGCCGTTGCCCGGTCGGCGCTCTTCCGGCATTGGTATCTTCTTACGGCTGCTGAGGTACTGGCCCGTAATGGAGTCGGGATGCTCAGACACCTCCTCGACGGTGCCGGTTGCGACGACGTGGCCCCCGTGCTCACCTGCGCCCGGGCCGAGGTCGATGATGTGGTCTGCGGAGCGCATGATGGCCTCGTCGTGCTCCACGATGATGACGGTGTTGCCCAGGTCGCGCAGCCGCTTCAGGGTATCGATGAGCAGGTGGTCGTCCACAGGGTGGAGGCCGACGCTGGGCTCGTCGCACACGTAGAGGACGCCCATGAGGCCCGACCCTATCTGTGTTGCCAGTCGAATGCGCTGCGCCTCGCCGCCGCTCAGGGTCGAGGCCGTCCGGTCGAGGGTGAGGTAGTCCAGCCCGACATCCTTCAGGAACTTCAGGCGCGACTGTATCTCCTTCAGGATCTGCCTTGCGATGGTCTGCTCCCGGACGTTCAGCGGCGACGCCTCGCCTTCGCCTTCCAGCCACGCCACCCACTCCATCGACTGTCCGATGGTTGCAGAGGTCATCTCGATGACGTTCTTGCCGGCTACGGTCACAGCCAGGGACTGGGGCTTGAGGCGCTGCCCATCGCAGGCGGGGCACGGGCGCTGGGCCATGTATCGCTCTATCTCCTGACGGATGTAGTCCGACCCCGTCTCCCGGTAGCGGCGCTCCAGGTTGGGGATGACCCCCTCAAAGGTGGTGTCCCAGGAGTAGACCCGCCCCCTGTGAGTGCGATGGCGCATCTCCACCACTTTGCCCTTGTTGCCGTACAGCAATAGGTCGATGTGCTCCTTCTCCAGGTCGCGCACCTTGGCCTTGGTGGAGAACCCGTGCGCCTCGGCCAGGGAGTCAAGGAGGCTGGCGTACCAGGGGCTGGAGGAGCCTGACCTGCTCCAGGGCACTACCGCCCCGTTTGCCAGTGCGAGGTCCTTGTTGGGGATGATCAACTCCGGGTCGATCTCCAGCTTGAAGCCCAGGCCGGTGCAGGTGGGGCAGGCGCCGTGAGGACTGTTGAAGGAGAAGGTGCGCGGCTCAATCTCGCCCAGGCTTACGCCGCAGTGGACGCAGGCGAAACGCTCGGAGAAGAGCAGCTCATCCCCGTCAACGACGGAGACCTGGACGACGCCGCCGCCCATGTTGATGGCCTGCTCCACGGAGTCGGTGAAACGGTTGACGTCTGCTTCGGCGTTCACCACCAGACGGTCCACGACCACCTCTATGGTGTGCCACTTCTGGCGGTCCAGAACAATGTCCTCCGAGAGGTCCCGTATCTCGCCGTTGACGCGCACCCTGACGTAGCCCGCCTTGCGGGCCTCCTCCAGAATGTCCTTGTGCTCTCCCTTGCGATGGATCACCAGGGGCGCCATGACCATTATCCGGCCGTCCTGTGGCAGGCCCATGATGGCGTCCACTATCTGCTGCACCGTCTGCCGCTCCACCGGCCTGCCGCACTGGTGGCAGTGTGGACGGCCCGCGCGGGCGTAGAGGAGACGCAGGTAGTCGTAAATCTCAGTGACGGTGCCCACGGTGGAGCGCGGGTTGTGAGAAACGCCCTTCTGGTCGATGGATATGGCCGGAGAGAGGCCCTCGATGTACTCAACGTCCGGCTTCTCCATCCGACCCAGGAACTGGCGCGCGTAGGCGGAGAGGGACTCCACGTAGCGGCGCTGTCCCTCAGCGTAAATGGTGTCGAAGGCCAGGGAGCTCTTGCCTGAACCGGACACCCCGGTAATGACCACCAACTGGTTCCGGGGTATGGTGACGTCGATGTTCTTGAGGTTGTGCTCCCTGGCTCCCTTAACTACGATACTGTCTTGAGACATACGGGCCTTTTATTCGCAAGCGTTCCGGTGGACTAAGGGCTATTTTACCACCGCAGGGGGTGAAGGTGACAGGGATATCTACGCGCTACCGGAGAGACTTTGCCACACTTCTCTAAGTGTAGAGTGCTTCTGATACTCGGGTCTGTTTGGCCCCTTCAGATAAAGGACGAAGTAGCGGGGTCTATTCGACGATGAAATCTCAGCCTGAATTGCGTCGAGCTTGGTCACCAGCAGAAGCAGTATTTCCTTAAGGCTTATTACATTTCGTCTCAGAGAGGAGCGTCGCCGCCGTCCGTGCGAGAGACCGCGCAAGAAAACTATGCTGATGCCGGCTTCTCGTATTGCAGCTTCATGCTCCACCCTGGCTCGGTCGTCCTTGGTGATCCAAGTTTGACCCTTTCTCCCCATTTCTGATATGAGGACTTCATCTGGTAGCCCTCTTGCTCCTACTTCTAGGGAGAACTCTACATGCGCCAGCACCTCCCCGATCTTGGGGGGAAGTCCTTCATCATAGTAGAAGAAAGAGCTAGTCTGCTCCGTTGTACCCAAGGTTGCGTTCCCAGGTAAGGGCAGCCTCTATCTTGTCGACAGGCAGCCCGTAGGCTTCCGCAATCCGCTCCGCTGGATCGCCTGCAGCGTGCAAGGCCCACAGGGTTTGGGTGGCTATACGGGTACCGCTCAGACACGGCTCGCCGAAGGAGATTTTGGGGTCTAGAACAATGCCATCCACCGGCTCCCAGGACACAGCCTGCTCGTCTTCGTCAAACGCGAGCCGGTGGATGGGGCCAATGTAAAGTTCCATGAAGTCAAGAGCCGCTTGCCAGTTCTTGTTCCTGTCCAGCTTTGCGGGAAGGTCATGCTCTCTAATGTAGATACCGAGTCCTGAAATCCATATGGGCTCCATCGTAAAGGGGTGAGTCCAGCCCCGCGCTTCCTGCAATCCTCTGTGTGTACGCCGGATCTCCGCGGATGTTATGCCATGCGCCCGGAGCACCGAGATGAGTCTCAAGCTCACAAGATCCAGGAACGTGAGGGCGACCTCATTTCCCTTCAGGCCAACTAGATAGTCGCCCGCCATACCGTCCCTGATCCACCGGTAGATGTGGCGAGAGCTTATGCGGTCAAGGGTTTTTCGGTGTCGCTCAGATCCTACCGAGGAGTCGTTGGGATATGTTGCCTGAATAAGCGCTGTTGCATCCGCCACTGGGTAAACACCCGCAAGGGCTGGCCTGTCTCTCGCAACAATTGTGGTCATAGGTCACCTCGCCTCCTCACTGTTGCAGTCCTCTTTCTTGGACGACCTGACCAGTACACAGTGTTAAGATTCTAGAACAGATATAGTATAGCAGAACCCTACCCCCCTAACCCCCATCCCTTTGGTCCCTGTCCGCCAGCGCCTCTCTCAAAGCCTCCACCTCCCGTTGCAGGCTGCGCTGTCTCTGCGACAGGTAGTAGACGTACACAAAGAAGCCGACCCAGGTCACAGTGTACGCGGCAAAGAGGTATGGCAGGTTGGCCTCCGGGCCTCTGTCCTCCGATGTTTCTGGGCTGATTTGCTCAGGCGTGGCCTGCTGGGCCAGCGCGGCATCGCCGTCGAGGGCGAGGACGACGACCGACAAGACTACCAGCGCTATCAGCATCCTCGTGAGTGTAACTTTCATATCGCCTCCTGTTTGGGAACGACTGCTATATTGGTTCGGCGATGCTTCGAACCGCTTCGACCTCCTCCTCACTCCGGCGCAGCGCCTGCCGGTCCATGAGCAGGTACGCAAAGAGGAGGGTAAAGGCCACGGTGCAGGCCATCAGCACCATTCGCATAGAGGGCTCCAGGCTTCCTTCAGCCACCGGTCCCAGAATGACGGGCGGGTGGACCGTGCGCCACCAGACTACTGAGAGGTAGATGATGGGCACGTCGACGAAGCCTATTATCCCAAGGACGGCGGCGAAGCGGGCGCCCTGGTCACCCCTGGGCGAGTAGGCCCGCAGCATCAGGTAGGCAACGTAGAGGAGCCACAGAATGAGGGAGGTGGTGAGCTTGGGGTCCCACGTCCACCAGACGCCCCAGGCCGGCTTCGCCCACAGCACGCCTGTGATGAGCATTAGGGTGGTGAACACCACGCCTATCTCCGCCGAGGAGTACGCCAGGCGGTCCATTTTCTGGGAGCGCTTCCACAGGTAGCCCACGCTACCCACCAGGACCCAGAAAAAGGCGAGGAAGCCCACCCACGCCATCGAAACGTGGAAGTAGAATATGCGCTGAGAGATGCCCAGATTCCTGTCCGTCGGGGCATACAGGAACACCAGGTAGAGGGCTCCCACCATCGAGACTCCGCTGAGCAGCAGCAAGACGTTTCTTGCGGGGCTGTTTGTGTTTGTCATTTTCACTCCTGTATAACGTGCTCAAAGGCCAGGGCGCAGAACACCACCGCCAGCAGGTCGAAGATGGCGATGAGCTGCACCCAGTTGACGATGTCACCCCAGGGTCTGCCCTCCAGCACGCTGCCGGAGGCCACGACAGACCCTATCACTACTGGCACGACTATGGGAAGGAAGAGCATCGGCAGCATGATCTCCCTCGACCTGGTGTTGACGGCGATGGCCGAGAACAGTGTGCCGACCGACACGAAACCCAGTGTGGCCAGCAGGATTATCAGCAGCAACGCGGGCTGGAAAGGGGAGATGTTGAACAGCACGGCAAAGACGGGAAGCAGAATAGCCTCCGCCACCAGCATGAAGGCAAGGCTGCCCAGCATCTTGCCCACGTACATCGCCTCCCTGCTGGTGGGAGTTATGAGCAGGCCCTCCAGGTTGCCCATGTCCTTCTCCAGGGCGAAGGTGCGGGTAAGGCCCAGGACGCCGGCGAAGGTGAAGGACACCCACAGCACCCCGGGGGCGATGATTGGCGTCAGCCGCGGCGATGAGTTCAGTGCGAAGTTGAGGATTACAAGCGAGAGGATGGAGAAGGCCAGGATAGCTGTGACTATGTCCTTGGCGCGCAACTCCGTCAGAACGTCCTTCCACACCATCGTCATAACGGTAGTCCAGAACCCCGTCACCGGGCTGCCTGCGTGAAGCGGCCATAAGCGCCCCTGAACGTCGCTTCGTCCAAAAGTGCTCGCTCCTCCTGGTACGCAATCTTGCCTCCGGTGAGGATGGCCACGCGGTTCCCCAGGGCAAGACCCCTCTCCAGGCTGTGAGTAGCCATCAGCACCGTGCGGCGCCCCCGCTCTCCGGCCGTGACCATCTCGCTCAGCATACCGAGAGCCTCCTGGTCGAGGCCAGTCTCAGGCTCGTCCAGCAACAGTATCGGCGGATCGTGCAGTATGGCCCTTGCCAGGGAGGCGCGCTTCTGCATCCCGTGGGAGAGGACGCTTACCCTGCGCTCCAGGTGTGGGACAAGGCCCACCAGGCCGGCGGCTATGTCGATCCGGTCCTCCAGCCCCTTCAGCCCGAACATCCTCCCGTGGAACCGCAGGTTCTCGCGGGCCGTCAGGTCTCCGTACATAAGGGGTTGATGTGTCACCACTCCTATGTTCCTCCTGATGGCCGTCGGGTCCTTCTTCAGGTCGAAGCCGGCGACCCTGACGTCGCCTCGGTCCGGGCGGGACATGGTTGCCAGGACTTTTATAAGGGTTGTCTTCCCGGAGCCGTTGGGGCCAAAGACGATGAGAAAATCGCCCCAAGGCAGGCTGAGGTCCAAGTCCCTGAGCACTGCCTGAGGCCCATAGGTCTTGCTCAGCCCCTTTACGTGTATGGCAAGGGACCCGTAGTCGTCCGCCTCTACCATACTGCTTCCCGGCAAAGTCCGCTTTCTTGGCCCACCCGTCGGCCCCTTCCTTAGGTTCTACATAATATATCACTTGTGAATTTACGCGCAAGCGCGGAGTGTCACGAGCTGATCCCGGTGGAGATTCGCTTATACATCTCCAAAATGGAACTTTGTACGTCACTCGCCCACATATCTGTGATACGATAGAGACAGTGGCTCCCCCCTGTCGAGATTCCAGAACCGAGGACACCTTCTTTGGTATTGCCGGAGTTTCTTCAACCGGAGAATCCACTTGCATAAGGCGGTTCACTGGGGCCAAAGTCGCTTTCTCAAAGGACAGCAGATTAAGGGAACGTGCTAGTACCTTGATGTTTCTTTGACACTGGATCCCCACAACGCCGCGAGGTACATTGAGGGCTGTTCCATAGCAGCCAGGTTGCATTAGTCAATCGAACAACGGCGTTTTGATTTTGTCAAAGTGAGGCTAGGTTGTCATGACCACAAATGGACATTCTTCTGAAAGTTTCAATGGCTCACACACAACTCCCCTCTATACCGTGCCAGAGGCGGCTCACTTGGCCCGTGTGTCCTCGACAACTGTGAGAAATTGGCTGTATGGCACGGAGGATCGGGAAGCATTGTTTCAGGCTCCGCGGGCCCCGATGGTGTCGTTTCTTCAACTCATTGAAATCGTCGTTGCGGCCAATTTCCGTAAATCCGAAAGAGTATCCCTAGCCCGCGTCCGGACAGCTTACATGAATGCGAGAGAGGATTTGCACCTTCAGTTTCCCTTCGCGTACGAGCAGCTTGAGGTAGTGGGCGGTCATATTGTACGCATCCTTCACGCTCAGGCAGCCACAGAAAGCTATCGAGCAATGGACGAACCATCACAATGGACGTTGCCAGGGCTTGTAGCCAGTGTCAAGCGACAAATCAGATATGAGCACGAACTCGCGGCACAATGGTATCCAGCGGGGGCCGAAGTGCCCATAGTTATCGACCCGCGCATCACCTCTGGACTGCCTACCATCTTGGGACGAGGTGTGACCGTGCAAATCGTCCGTAAGCGGTTCTTGGCGGGTCAAGACATGGACTTCATCGCTCAGGACTTTGAGATTGATAAGAATGTGGTAGAAGACGCTGTACGGTACGGGGAGCTTATCGCAGCTTGATTCTGTTATGTGATGAAGATGTTGGTACTGGTATCCCACACGCACTGACAGATGTAGGGTTTGATGCCCGCGCCCTTGTGAAAATAGGCTTGGGCGGCAGTAGCGATACAGATTGGTTGAGGATAGCCGGACAAAACGGCTGGTTAGTCTTTAGCCACAACAAGAAGATGCTGGCCGTAGAACATGAAAAACGGGCAGTCATTGAGTATAAAGTAGGCATAGTATTCCTTACTTCAGGGGAGGAAAAGTTAGCCCATCAACTTAAGATGCTCTTGGATCGTTGGCCTACCTTGGAACTGATAGACACGACAATTCCTCGCCCGTTCGCGCGCTTTATGCGCTCCAATGGGCGCATGACTGACAAGTACAACTATCGGGGCATGTTGCTCTCTATACCCTAGGGTGTGTTATAGCTACAGCTGCCTCCCTAAATTGACACGCGTATCTGCCAGTTGCTACAATTGCATATACCGATAGGGTAGCTAAGAGAATCAAGCGAGGTCTTTCATGGCAGCAACAAAAGAAGTCACAATGGACGATATCAAGGAAGCCCTGAGAGAGGTCTACGACCCGGAGATACCCGTCAACGTCTACGATCTGGGCTTGATATACGATGTCCAGCTCAATGAGGGCCAGGTTTACGTGCAGATGACACTGACGGCCCCGGGTTGCGGAATGGGGCCATACATCGCCCAGAACGCCGAGTGGCGCATTGCCGAGATAGAGGGCGTAGAGGACGTGGAGGTGGAGATGGTGTTCGATCCTCCGTGGAACCCGGAGATGATCACCGAGGACGGCAAGAAACTGCTGGGGCTGGACTGATACTTCCCCGCCCAGACGACTATTCGAGCGCCCCGGCCCGCCCCTGTGATGGCTGTGAGACCGGGAGGAGTGAGGCTACATGACCCGTCCAATGTCGCCCCAGGAGCAGGCGCGCCTGGAGGCCATGAAGCGGAATTGGCAGCAGAAACGCGAGATTACCGACAAGCTGGCGCGTATCAAGAACAAGATCGGGGTGTACAGCGGCAAGGGGGGAGTGGGTAAGACCACCGTAGCTGTCAACCTGGCTGTGACCCTCGCCCAGAAGGGGTACCTGGTTGGCATCATGGACACCGATATCGACTGCCCCAACGCCAGCAGGGTCTTGGGTGTTTTCGACAAGCCGACCATGCAGGACGGCCTCATCATTCCTCCGGAGAAGTACGGCGTAAAGATACTGTCCATGGCCTTCTTCCAGGAGAACGAGGAGGAGGCCATCATCTGGCGAGGGCCGATGGTGCACAACGCCATCAACCAGTTTCTTCAGACCACCGCCTGGGGCGATCTGGACTACTTGGTGGTCGACCTTCCGCCGGGCACCTCGGACGCTCCCCTGACTGTGATGCAGACCCTGAGCCTGGACGGGTTTGTGGTGGTGACCTCTCCCCAGGCGCTGGCCAAGCTGGACGCCAAACGGTCCATCAACATGATCCGCAAGCTGAACGTGAAAGTGCTGGGAGTGGTGGAGAACTTCACAGGGGAGATGTTCGGCACGGGCGCCGGGGAGGAGCTGGCCCAAGAGATGGGGCTGACCTTCATGGGTTCCCTGGGTCTGCGACCCGACTACATGGACATGTCGAAGCCCGCGGTGCTGTCGAGTCCCCTCATCTCAGCCGAGTACGAGAACATCGTGCAGGCGTTGGAGCCCGCGCTAGCCGCCAACCAGACGGCGTAGGGCATCTTATAGCCTCATAGGGGTCTCTTGGATTCCTGCTTCCGCAGGAATTGCCATACCCCTACGCCTGGATGCCCATTGTCACGGGCATGACGGCGTAGGGTAGCTATCACGCGGCCTACTTCCCACTCCCTAACTCCGCGGCGTACAGCCTTGTGTAGACGGCCCCGGACGGCCTGAGGTCGCTCTGCATAAGCGAGACTTCCCTGACCGGCAGCTCCGCCCTGCGTTCTACGGTCGTTGCGGCAATGGCTTCCGACACACCCCTGACCTGCGAAGCGCTTACGCCGTCCCTCACTCTGCCCAGGGTCAGATGGGGAGTGAAGGGGCGACGCTCCCCGGCAAAGCCCAGGCCCTCAAGCTCCCGGTCGATGGAATGCTGAAGCGCCAGCAGCGGCTCCAGCGCTCCGCCCAGGCCTATCCATATCACCCTCGGACGCCGTGCATTCGGGAAGACCCCAACGCCCTCCAGGAAGAGGTCGAACGGCGCGGCGGACGCGGCGCACTGGGCCATCGCCCGGGACACCGCGGGCACGGAGTCAGCGTCGATGTCACCCAGGAACTTCAGGGTAAGGTGTACACCCTCTGGCCTCACCCACCTCACGCCGTCGCCTGCCCTGGAGCGCAGCTCTCGGATGACGCCCTCAACGGCCTCCCTGACCGCAGGGGGCAGCTCCACTGCTATGAAGGCGCGTATCTGTTCCATGCGGCTTACTCCAAGGCAACGCTCTCAGACAAACGAAGGTTAAGGGAACCGTACCCGGTTTGTCCACAAGCGTTGAAGCCAGTGCAGCAATGCGCTTTGCAGGTTAACTGCCCTGTGGTAACATCCCAGAGAGATGCCGAGTCGTATCCTCGCTCCCGCCCACCTGCTGCTGCAGGCGTCCCCGTCCAGGGCTGTGTCCCAACTGCCGTCGGAGAGAGATGCTGGGGAGTGAGCGACTCGTGGAACCGGCGTTCACCTATCCCATCAAGACCCGCAGTTGGCCAGAGCACGTTAACCACTTGAGGGGAGTGGTAAAATAGCGGTGACGCTCAGGCAAGCACTAGACTTAAGGGGTGAACCATGCCAAAAATGAGCGTCGGCGAGGCCTTGGTGCAATCACTTGTGAGAGAAGGCGTTGAGGTCGTCTTCGGGATCCCGGGTATACACATGTCGGGGATCATCGTCGCTCTAAGGGACGAGCCAAGCATACGGATGATAACGACGCGCCATGAAGCAGGCGCGACGCACATGGCCGACGGCTACTCTCGCGCTTCCGGCAAACCGGGTGTGGCCCTGGTGGTCCCCGGCGCCGGCGTGTACAACGCCGCCGCCGGCGCTGCAACCGCCTACGCCCGCTCCTCACCTATGCTCCTGATTGCCGGCCAGATCCCCAGGGGGGCAATCGGCAAAAACCTCGGGGCCATCCATGAAGTCTTCGACTAGGCCGGCGTGATGAGCCCCGTGACCAAGTAGCGGCGGCAGGTGCTCAGGCCCCGAGAGATACCTAGCGCGGTCAACGAGGCGTTCCGACAGATGCGGACCGGCCGGCCGCGTCCCGTTCTGCTGGACATCCCGCCCGATACCTCGGTGGAGCGCGAAGAGGTCCAGCTGCGTGACCCGGCCCCCTTATCTCGAATAGTGCCCAGCGCGGAAGACCTCCGGGAGGCCGCCCGAATCATTGCTCAATCCAGCCTGCCATTGATCTTCGCAGGCGGGGGTGTCGCTCAATCAGGCGCGGAGCAGGCGCTGGTCAAACTGGCTGAAACAACAAACATACCTGTGGTCACGTCCAGCGGCGGCAAGGGAGCGATCCCGGACAGCCATCCGCTGTGCTACGGGTCGTGCCTCAGTCCCGCAGGTGAGATACACGAGATGAACCAGCTCTACGAAGTGATGCAGGGAGCCGACGTCGTGATAGGTATCGGCACGCGTTTCTCGCTTGGGAATCCGGCCGGCGAGTCGTGCCCACTCATAAACATCAACATCGACGACACCGAGCTTACACGAGTGCAGTCCAACACCATCCCCCTGCACGGCGACGCCAAGGCAACCATCGAAGCCCTGCTCCCCTTCCTGGTTGAGGCCGGAGCGGGAGACCGCCCGTCGCCTGTGGAAGCGGTCACCGCGGCCCGTCGCCTGATCTCGTACTACGACATCCGGCAGCAGGAGCCCCACTACCCTATCCTGGAGACAATCAAGAACAGCATCCCGGAGGAGACATTCACCGTCTGGGACGTCACGCAGTTCGGCTACTACTCCCGTACCCACTACCCGGTGAACCACCCGAAAACGTACCTGGACTCCGGCTACTCCTTCAACCTCGGTTTCTCCTTCCCGACGGCGCTGGGCGCGAAGGTGGCGCAACCCGACCGCCCTGTAGTGTGCGTCATCGGAGACGGCGGATTCATGTTCAACGCTACTGAGCTTTCAACGGCGGTCCAGTACGGGATCAACGCAGTCACCATCGTCTTCAGAGACGACGCCTACGGCAACGTGGCCCGCGATCTGGATGAGATGTTTGCCGGAGCTTACGCGACGGACTTGGTCAACCCTGACCTGGTCAAGTTCGCCGAGTCATTCGGCGCAGTCGGCATGAAGGCGGAAGACCCGATGGACCTGGAAAGGCTGCTCCCTCTGGCTCTGGAGCGCCAAGCGCCGGTGGTCATCGACGTCCCCGTCAGACACCTGCCACTGCCACGCGCCAAGCAACATGCGCACCTGGCGTCCATACCCTGGACGCATCCCCAGGATGGTCTGATAATCTCCTGAACCGCGGCTTTCCGGCGCTGTCTATGAAGGCGGTCAGCCGTCCCATGCGGGCAGCCCCAGGAGGCCGGCGGCGTTGTTGTACAGGATGCCCTCCTTGGCCTCGTCGGAGATGGGCGAGTCGGTGATCTGCCTGATGAGCCGTTTCTGGTCGATCAGAGGGTAGTCGGTGCCCAGAAGGACCCTGTCGCCACCCACCAGGTCCACAACCGCCGAGAAGACCTGCGAGCGGTAGAGGAAGGGCGACGCGGCGGTATCGAAGTAGACGTTGCGCAGGGATTCGCGCACCTCGGGCATGAGGGCGTAGAAGGGGAGACCCCCACCCCAGTGGGCGCAGATGATGGTCGCATCCGGAAAGTTATCAATGAACCGGCAGAGCACGTCCGGCGTGGTGCGACCCTTCCCCGCGTACAGGTGACCCACCGGCTCCGAGGCGTGGGTGAGCAGGGGCATCGCCAGGCTCGTAGCCGCCTCTATGAGAGGCGCCATTACCGACCTGTCGCCGAGATCAAACCCCTGGGTGTCCGGGTGCAGCTCCCCGATGCCCACAAGGCCGGCATTGGCGCAGCGCTCCACCTCGGCTGCGGCGGCAGACCCCCATGCAGGATTGACCGAGCAGAAGCCCCTCAGGTGCATTGGGAAGCGGCGCACCGATTCTATGATGTAGTCGTTGGCCTCGCGCGCCAGCCCGATGTCGTTCCACCCTATGCCCAGTACAACGGACACGTCTATGCCCGCGCCGGCCATTGTGGCCACCAGCTCCTCGGCGCTCGCCATCCTCGCGGCGGGATCCGAATACAGCGTGGACAAAGTGAGGTCCCTGGATAACAGCGCCTCCCGACGGTCTCGGATTTCCGCCGGGAAAGCGTGGGTATGGAAGTCGATAATCATCAGTCGCGGCTAGCCGGAGCGCCGCCGCGTGAACAGCAACCCCGACCACGTCCGGTCTATGGAGCACACCTTGTAGTCCACCAGCCCCGCGGCGAGGCCGATCTCCCGGACGACGTTCTGGTCGAGATCCGAGGCAACTTTGGAGGCCTTTTTCGGCCAGGCTATCCAGAGGCCGCCGCTGTCGGCCAGGGACCTCAGCGTCTCCTCCATCCGCCACTCAAGCTCCTCTCGCGACTTGGTAAACCAGATGGCGATCCGGCACAGGCCCTCCGGCTGTGTGAGCAGCGCCGCGTCCCTGGGTAGCTCGCCGAGGGTCTCGTCAAAGTCCTGCGGAGCGTCTATCAGGAAGACCGTTGAGCCTTCCTTGATGCCCAGCTTCTTCGGCAGCGGAGTGCCGGAGTAGGCGTCGAAGCCGGAGCGCGGCACAACCGGGTCAGCCGGGGCGTTGGCTATGGCGCTCTTCAGTGAAGTGTCTATGCCGTCCCACGAGGCGTAGGCGGCGTCCGGGAGAAGCGCCTTGATGCGGTCCACCTTCTGCGGGTCTCCGCCTGCGAAGATCAGCGGCACATGGCGGGTGGGCTTGCGCTCTCTCAGGTACAGGGCAATGTCACGACCGTGGGAGGGCAGACGGCCCAGGTCTATGACCACCGCATCCGCCGGGTTCTCCGCAAGCTCCTTCAGGTCGGCAGAGCCGTCCATCGCCCTGTACACGACCTCGTAGCCCGCGCTTGTGGAGCTGCTCCACCCGTTCGCCGGCCTCCGCGGCCTTCCAGTGAATCAGGCGCACCCTGTGCATGGCTAGCGTTGCTCCATAAGACGTCTGGATCTAGCTCGCTGCTAGCAGTCCTTCCAATCTCTCAACAAAGCGGGTCACTTCTCTGAGGTGGACTTCTACGGCGGCTTCGCTAAACCAGCCCTCATAGAAGTTGGTGTGCAACTGGCCGCCCGCTGTAAACTGCAGCCTGATGTCTTGGTCACCGGTCTCAACAACCAGCGAGTCCACGGCGTCGTAAAGTGACCGATGGCTGTGATGCACCCAACCTCGTTCGGCTGCCACAGCTTTGAGGATCTCAGCCGCCGCGCCCCAGCCCTTCTCGGAAGCTTGGCGAAGGTCGTCTTTCTCAAGCTCTTCCGACGCTTGAGCCAAGAACACCCTGCTCTGGGACCTGTATGATGTTTGATTCATTCCCTTCCTGCTCGCGGACTATAACAGTGTATCGTCTCGCCCCACCCCACTTACGCCAACGGTAGCTTCACAGTCAAGATTAGCCTAGATTGGACAAGATTACAACGATTTTCCAGCTAGCCCTTTACCTGCCCGCGCCTTGGCAGCACTGGCTCCACCCGCTGCCAGATGAGTTCAGAGACCTCCTGCGGGGAGAGCCGGGCGTCTATCGTAAACCACCGCTCAGGCTCCCTCTTGGCAAGCTCCAGGTATCCCTGGCGCACCCGCCGATGAAAGTCCATGACCTCCTTGTCCTCATTCCCCCCCTCAAACAGGGTCCCCTGCCTCGACCACTGTGCCGGGTCCATCACATCCTTCTGCTCAACCCCCCCTGAGAACAGTTCACCCTGCCTCAGTCCATCGGAGAAGTCCGCTACAGCCTTCCGCTCCAACTGGTCTTTGTACGACCAGTCACCCCTCTTGAACTTTTCCTCCGGGGGAAAGTCCAGAAGGATAGTCAGGTCGGGTTTCAGGCCTCCGGTACCCACGGTGTTCACAGCCTCGACATACTCCAGAGGTAGACCCCTGCCGTATCCCTGGTAGGCCACGGTGGAGTCGGAGAAGCGGTCTGAGACGACAACCTCGCCCTTTTCGAGGGCAGGGCGTATCACCTCCGACACCAGCTGCGCGCGGGAGGCGTTGAACAGAAGCAACTCGGCCTCGGAACTCCTTGGGGCGGTGGAGAACTTCAACACCTGCCTCAGCAAGATTCCCAACTGCGTGCCACCGGGTTCTCGTATCGTCGTCACCGGCGCCTTGTGCTGCCGCAGGCGGTTCACAAGGGCTTCGACCTGGGTGCTCTTGCCGCTCCCGTCGCCGCCCTCAAATGTAATGAACAAACCTCCGGGCATAGCTTCCGAACCTACGTGCGGGAGATGGTCACCCGGCGGTAGGGCTCTCTCCCTACGCTCACCGAGGCGAGGCTGCTCTCCTGGGCTATCTGGTGCTGAAGTCGCCGGATGTAGGCTATCTGTGGAGTCAGGGTAACTATATCCTGGCCGCCGCGCACCTGCTCGGCAGCCTCCTGCGCCTCCCTCATGGCCCTGGCTACGGGGTCTTCCCACCCCCTCTCACGAGAGAGTTCCATGAGAAACTCCCGTATCTGCGACAGGGTGTTCTTCCTCAGCACGAATATGGACTTGCCCTCATCCTCAGCGTTCTTGAGGAGCTTGGGCATCTTGCGGAAGAACTGCTTGGTGGTGAGGAGTACTTCCGCCCGGTCCAGGTTGTCCACCACGTCGATGGGCATTCTCGTTGTCTGAACGATCTGCGCCACCCTCCCTTTGCTGACTCCAAAGGGCAGTACCCTTATTCGACGTACCCTAGTCGACAGCGCATCCTGCTCCTCCATCGTCATGTCCGTCGCTTCGTCTTCGGGAAATAGGGCGGGAGGAGCGCTCTCTGTGGACACCTTTATATCCCCGCTCTCGTCCGCGGAGCGCACCTCCGGCGCAGTGGGGAAACCCCTGAGCATTGCATCCACAACCTTTGCCACGTTGTCGTGGACGGCGACCTTATCCCAGCCCTGTATCTCCACCACGACGTCGAAAGTCGGCGGGGACTTCCTCTCCAGGACACTCTTCTGCGTACGGCGACGCCTTGCCTCCTCGTCTCCAAGGGTGACGCTCTGTATGCCGCCAACCAAGTCGGACAGGGTAGGGTTCAGGACCAGGTTGTTCAGGGTGTTCCCGTGGGCGGTGGCTATGAGCTGGACGCCCCTTTCTGCGATGGTGCGGGCGGCGGCCGCCTCCTGTTCCGTTCCCATCTCGTCGATGATTATGACCTCCGGCATGTGGTTCTCCACCGCCTCAATCATCACGGAATGCTGAAGGGCAGGGGTGACCACCTGCATACGCCGCGAGCGACCTATCGCCGGGTGAGGTACATCGCCGTCCCCTGCGATCTCGTTTGAAGTGTCGACGATAATGACTCGCTTGCGTACGTCGTCCGCCAGCACGCGCGCCACCTCTCTCAGCATGGTTGTCTTGCCCATCCCCGGGCGGCCCAGAAGCAGGATGCTCTTTCCGCTCCTGACAAGGTCGTCAATGATGCGTATGGTGCCGAACACGGCCCGCCCTATGCGGCAGGTCAAACCGACTACTTTTCCGCCGCGGTTGCGGATAGCGGAGATGCGATGCAGAGTGCGCTCTATGCCGGCCCGGTTGTCGTCGCCAAAGGCTCCTATCCTGTCCACCACGTGCTGAATGTCCGCCTCCGTCACCTCCAGGGGGACCAGCGCCTCTTCCAGGCCGGGGAACCTGGCCTCCGGGTGACGTCCCAGATCTAGGACAACCTCCAGCAGCTCACTCATGTCCCCTCGCTCCCTGAGGGGCGCCTGAATGTGTGGAGGCAGGGCCTCCACGAGGGTCTCCAAGTCGTCAACTATGTATTTCTGCATACTCCTTTCGCAGCCTCATCCAGATATGGTATGGCTATGCGCTCGCAGGAGCCAGCGCCGATTCCTTCACCCTTGCCGCCGTAGACTTGACCATAAGGTGGTACCCGCCGGTGGGAATGAACCCCTTCTTCTCCAGAACCCGGGCCAGTATGGTCTGGTGGTCCGGGACCAGCGCCACGAAGGGTGTCCTGGGCATTCCCTGTTGCAGGACCCACGTCACGAGGTCATCCCACGTGCCGGACTCCTCCTCCTGGTGCACCATTACCTCCATCCTGTTGGCGGTCTGCCTGCCGTAGGCAACCCGCGCCCAGCCTCGAAGACCGGAATCGGATTCGTAGATGCCCCTCTGCTCGTCCCTTCCCGAAGGCTCCATAGCGTCGCTCCACTGATCGAAGGTGACGGCGTAGGACGACTTGGACCATGAGGGGGCGCACTCACAGTAAAGGCGGAAGACGGCGTACTCATCGCCGAAGAGGGACGGTCGTATGAATTTAGTGGTGACCGCAGTCTCAGAGTGGGGGGGGTCCCGACGGTAGAGGGTCTCCCGCGCACAGGACGCGAAACCGGCCGCGACCGCAATTCCCATCACGGGACTTGAGCCGGACAGTCTCAGAAAGATTCGCTCTCCTCCACGTTCGCCCGCGACAGAGCACATCTTCTCCAGCAGCGCCACACCATCCTTTTCCACATCCGGCGACAGGTAGAAGCGGTCCACCTCCCAGGCGCGAGGGCCGGAGCGGGGTCTCACCGAGGCAAGGCCCTGAAGCGACATTCCCGACGTCGAGACGCTGCACCGCTCGCCGTCTCCGTTCAGGACCAGACCTCTGGCCACGGAAACGGCGCTGAGAGCGCCGGAGGATGCCGCGCCAACCTTGTCCCAGGTCTGGGCACAATCCACGCCGATACGGCCTGCGCCCGTGAAGGCCCTCAGAAGGTCGGTGGAGCGAAGAGAGTGTATCATCGCCTCAGTCACCCGCGTCCATGCTCAGGAAATAGGAGTGGAACCTGGTATCGGAGGTGAGCTCCGGGTGGAAGGCTGTCACAAGGACGTTGCCTTCCCGGGCCGCTACCACTTGGCCGTCCTCCAGACAGGCAATGGTCTCCACCGCCGACCCGATCTCTTCGATAGCCGGGGCGCGTATGAACACCGCCCTAAAGGACTTCTCTCCCAGCACGGGTACGGGGATTTCCGTCTCGAAGCTGTCTATCTGCCTTCCATAGGCGTTGCGCTGGACCCGGATGTCCATCAGGCCCAGGGGCTGCGGCCTGTCCTCGACCAGTCTCTTGGCCAGGACTATCATGCCTGCGCACGTGCCCCATACGGGCATCCCTTCCTTGACCCGCCCCTTGATGCCTTTGGTCAGGCCAAAGACGTCCATAAGCCGCACGATGGTGGTGCTCTCCCCGCCGGGGATTATGAGAGCGTCTATATCGACCAGATCGTCGGGCAGGCGCACTTCCGTCGGCTCCGCGCCTATGGACTCAAGGGACTTCACGTGCTCGGCGAAGTCTCCCTGAAGGGCCAGGACCCCTACCTTTCTGGTCACTCTACCAGCCTCTTACAGCCAGGATCTCCTCCTGTTTCATGGTCCGCACGTCCATACCGGGCATGGCTTCTCCCAAGTCCTCCGAGGCTTTGGCTATGACGTCAGGGTCGTTGTAGTGGGTGGTGGCGGCCACTATGGCCTTGGCCCTGACTTCCGGGTTGCTGGACTTGTAGATACCTGAGCCTACAAAGACACCCTCGGCTCCAAGCTGCATCATTAGAGCGGCGTCAGCAGGCGTGGCGATACCACCGGCGGCGAAGTTGACCACGGGAAGCCGGCCCGTATCGTGGACCTCCTGCACCAGCCCAAAGGGCGCCCCCAAGGCCTTGGCCTCCGCCATAAGCTCGTCCTGAGACATCCCCAGAATCTTCCTGATCTCGCCCATAACGGTCCTCATATGGCGCACCGCTTCCACAATGTTGCCCGTCCCGGCCTCCCCCTTGGTGCGTATCATGGCAGCCCCTTCTTCAATGCGCCTCAGGGCCTCGCCCAAGTCGCGGCAGCCGCAGACAAAGGGCACTTTGAAGTCGTGCTTCCAGATATGGTTGCTTTCGTCGGCGGGAGTCAGCACCTCGGACTCGTCGATATAGTCCGCTCCCAGGGCCTCCAGCACCTGTGCCTCTACGAAATGGCCTATACGACACTTGGCCATCACAGGTATGGTAACCGCCTTCATAATTGACTTAATGCGGGCCGGGTCGGCCATGCGGGCCACTCCCCCGTCAGCCCTGATGTCCGCCGGCACTCGCTCCAGGGCCATAACTGCGCAGGCTCCCGCGTCCTCTGCTATCTTGGCCTGATCCGCAGAGACCACGTCCATAATTACTCCGCCCTTGAGCATCTGGGCCAGTCCGGCTTTAACACGCCACGTTCCCTGATCCATATACCACTCCTTCTTACTTACGGAGAGATTGCCCCCCCTAGTAAGGCTATTATACAACAGGCCAAAACTTCTTACCAATGCGAGGGTGACCCTCTTAGATGGGCGGCTTGATGACCACCGGCTCGTTGTAGGTAGTGAACATCCCCGTTGCTCATGGTCACTGTGCCCGTTGAGGTGATGTGAACTGAACGCACTTCAGCGTTCTGAGCGAAGACTTGGCTAAGAAAAGCCTCGCTGTCGAGCTCGTAGCTGGGGGTAATCAAGACAAACGCCCACACAGCAGTTACAGCCACTGCGGCTATTACCGCAACGCGGCCCACCGGGCGAGTGTCGGCGCCTGCGTGGGAGTCATGCGATTACACTCCCTTTAGGTCGACTTAGGTCGACATGGTCGGCGCTTGAATAACATCAAGAAGTTCCGTAACGACAAACAGCCTGGGCCACTCATCCTCGAACTCGTCAAGAATGCCCGCTTGAACCAGCCTCTCCAGGATGCGCCTGGCCCCTGCCGGTGTGACGTCAAGCAACCTGGCTGCCTCAACCGCGGTCATGATCGGACGTGCAAACAACTCATCGAGCAACAGAAGGGCATTCCCTGATTCACGCCGCTGCTGCAGGACCTGCCGCTTCTGATCCTGCAAAGCCCGCACCCGTCTGACCCTCAACAGAGCGTCTCGGGCTTGTTCGGCCACCCCTTGAAGGAAGTAGATTATCCAACTCTCCCAATCTCCAGTCGCGCTCAAACGGAACAGCTGATCGTAGTAGGCATTGCGGTCTCGCTCGAAGTAGGCGCTGAGATACAGCAAGGGTGTGGGCAGGGTCTTCTTTGCACACAGAAACAGAGGGATCAACAGCCGACCAATACGACCGTTGCCGTCCAGGTAAGGATGAATGGCCTCAAACTGATAGTGCATCATGGCGCACTGAAAGAGGGGCGGCAGTGTATCGCACTCGTTGACAAACCGCTCCCAGTCGAAGAGCAGGTCGCGGACAAGATTCCCAGGAGGAGGAATGTAGCTAGCTTCTTCAATTGGCGCGCCTGCTGCACCAATCCACACCTGCTCGTCTCGCAGCTCGCCGGGGCGTTTCTCTCCACCGCGTACACCCTTCATCAGGACAGAATGCGCCTGATTGATGAGCCGGACGGAAATGGGCAATTCCTCCAGTAGGTCCAACCCGTGGTCCAGAGCCCGGACATAGTTGGCAACTTCTTCAACGTCCCCCCTGGGACGGCGCGACCCTGACGCCTCATACTGAAACAGCTCTGATATAGACGCCTGGGTACCCTCGATTCTTGAGGAGAGGACAGCCTCGCGCCGCACAAAGGGCCTTATCAACAGATGGGGGTTTGGTATGGTCTCACCCACTCCCGCCAGCGTAGCCACCGCGCTCGAAGCCTCATCAAGCGAGTGCATGAGCGGCATACTAGGCTGAATGTCGCGCGGTAAGGAACTGGGCACAAACGCGCTTTGCCCTCTTACAGTTGGCACAAGCTGCCCAGAAGGGCTGTTCTTCAGTTGGTCCACGCTCATTTGGATACTCCAGTTTCCATTTAGCCCACAAAAGATACTAAACAGCCCAATAGTATCTTTTGCCCGCGCCATTGTCAACTGGCGTATCTGTTTAGACGTTATAGCGTTCCATGCCCGATGCCACACTACATATTGTGTTCATAAATTGCTCTCGCATAAATGTCCCTGCTGTGGATCAGCCCGCCCTTGTTACCAAGCCCTTGCCAAGGTAGAATACGGCGGGCGTCAGGCCCATCGTCCTCGCAGCTGTGCTGCTCCAGCGGCGTCGGAATTCTGCAGCGGTGGAGAGTGAACAGAACATCGTGGCTATAACAAGCAAGAAGAGCGGCGTATTCTACGGGTGGTGGCTCCTTGGAGCCGGCACCGTAGTCATGATGATGCAAGGGGGGCTTTACGCCTACGGGTTCCCGGCCTTCTTCGTGCCCCTGGCCTCAACCCTGGGCGCCAGCCGCGGCGCCCTGTCCCTGGCCTTCTCCTTCACTCGTCTTGAGAGCAGCCTCCTGGGACCCATAGAGGGCTACATGATAGACCGTTTCGGCCCCAGGGGAATCATGTACATAGGCTTCGCTCTGCTGGGCCTGAGCTTCATCCTGTTCAGCATGATCCACTCGCTTCTGCACTTCTACCTTGTGTTCCCCATAATCGCGCTGGGAGCAAGCCTGTCCGGGTTCCTGCCGGTTATCACTGCGGTCAACAACTGGTTCTCTCAAAGAAGGGGACTGGCCACAGGCATCAGCTCCGCGGGGGTCAACGTGGGCGGGGTCTTGGTCGCAGTGGTGGCCCTGTCCATCTCTCTCTACGGCTGGCGCACCACCGCGGTGGTAATCGGAATAGTGATCTGGCTTCTCGGCTTCCCCCTGGCGGCAACTATGAGGCACAAGCCCCAGCCCTACGGCTACCTCCCCGACGGCGACGACCCGGTCGAGCAGGGGGGCTCCTCCGCCGACGGAAGGCCGTCCGGCGCCGACGAGACCGCCGACTTCACTCCCATGCAAGCGCTCAAGACGCCCGCCTTCTGGTTCATAGCATCCGCCCACGGCTTCTCGCTGTTCATAGTCGGATCCGTATCCATACACCAGATACCGCTGCTTGTGGACGCCGGCATATCCTTTCAGACGGCGTCCACAATACTGGCGTTTATGACCCTTGTGGCGATGGTGGGGCGGGTTGCCGGCGGCTGGCTGGGCGATAAGCTGGGAAGAAAGTTGATCCTGGTGACCTGCTTCTTGTTGATGTCGGCGGGAGTTGTGGTGCTGGCGACCGCTCAAACGATACCCCAAGCGATGTTGTACGCGGTCCTTTACGGCCTGGGCTACGGAGCAAGGGCACCCATACTCATCGCCCTCCGGGGGGAGTTCTTTGGACCGAGGAACTTCGCCACCATAATGGGCCTCTCCCAACCGGTGATGGTCATAGGCTCCTTCTTCGGCCCCATAGCCGCCGGGTTTGCCTACGACGCGCAGGGCAGCTATCGTATGGTGTTCTTCATCATAGCCGTGATCAACCTCGTTGGGGCGGTGCTGGTCTTCTTCATCAAGAAGCCCGATATTCCCCAACCCCGCGAGGCCGTAGACGCGTTGGGTAGCTGAACGGTCTCATTGGGCGTCTTTCCTAAACAAGCAGAGGGGAGAACCCCCTTATCGAGGCTCTCCCCTCCAGACCTAAAGCTTCTGCCCTCAGGCGTTACGGCTTCGGCTTGTCCTTTGGCTCGGGTGCAGTGCATCCGCAAGAATCGCACATTGGCGTATCCTCCTTCCGTTCTGCGCATTCTTACATGCGCTTCTTTCGTAGTATGACACAAAATGGGAGCGACCGCAAGGACTACCACGTCAGCTGACCGCCAGACTATAGTCGGCGTAACGAACGGCGCACTTGAGGGATCATACCTGATGTTCCAGTGATTGATAACATCTCGTCCGAGCAGCGACGGCAAGCCTTCGTTGCCCTCCCGCTGTTCGGCTATGAGCAAATCGACTAAGTATACCCTTATGTGTGACTGATCGTCGAACGAGAGCAGTGCAGGTTCACGATAATAAGGTGACAGCCCACCAACCCCCCTGGATTCCATCGGGCTACCCAACTCCTCAAAGGGTATCCGCGCTCTGCTCGCATCCCTGGGATGAAGACACGTCTTATCAGCCCCTGTGTCCAGCAGGAAAGTGATTCTACGGTTTACATCCAACCTTGGAATTATGAGCCGGCCCTGAACGTAGGGCCGACCCTGTTCGTCGAACTCGCCAACAATCATAGAATCAGGAGCGGAGGATCTGTATCCAAGAACTCAACGACAACGTCCGCCTCCCGAACCCCCTGGCTCTCTACCTCTTCAAGCACATCTTCCATGGAGTCGCCCACAGCCAGGACTCCGTCTTTCCCTATTGCAATCCACCTGTCCGGGTACTTCTCCATCAGAGAGGCTCGCTCCGACCGCATTCGTGCTACGATCTCGCTGTATTCACGTATCCCATCGACCAATTCCTGGGCGCCCCCCAGATTCTCGACGAGAGTCTTTATGTAAGACTCGTTCCTCAGGTCTTGCATACTGTCTGTCGTCTCTGACATCGTTTCCCCCGTATGACCAATTGGCTCACGGATCAAGTCCTGGATCCCTGTTTATGGCAAGCCACAACACCAATCTACCAGAGTTGACGTCCCAGAGTCCACACGCGCTCGGACGGAGCGCAAGTTACTCGACCACAGACGGCTGGACCTGGAGGCGGGGCGCCCTGCTCCATATACCCAGGAACACCACGACCAGTAGTCCCATAATCAGAGCGGCCGCCCTGAACACATTGTCAACGCCCCACTGAATCTCAACAACGCTGCTCCCCAAGGAGCCTGCCAGAAGGCCAAAGACCAGTATGGCGTTTGTGACTCCCATAAGAGTCCCGTATCCGTAGACTCTGCCCAAGTCGGT
Organism: Dehalococcoidia bacterium; assembly: GCA_965261605.1. Classification (GTDB taxonomy): domain Bacteria; phylum Chloroflexota; class Dehalococcoidia; order Lucifugimonadales; family UBA2985; genus DAOUJW01. Next base: position 1,304,070 of record OZ253466.1, read on the forward strand.
GGTGATAGCCATAGAGGCCGGCATCGCGGCGCTCTCCGCGAGGCCAAGCAACAGAAAGACGACCAGCAGCGCCGTCACGGTGGGGGACAGGGGAATGGCAGCGGTTGCCACCGCCAGGAGGACGCCGCTGATCGCAACCATGTGTTGCCTGGGCACGCGGTCGGCCAGCCGTCCGAAAATAGGCTGGAAGACGCTGGACAGGACCGCGCGGGAGCCTACCACCAGCCCCACCATAGTCGCGCTCGCCAGGAGCACGTCGTTCATAAAGATGGCGATGAAGGTCATGACCGCCCCTATGCCCAGGCCAAAGGTGAAGTTGAAGGCAAACAGGGCCAGCACCCGGAAGTCCCGGAACATATCCCGAACGGGAGCAATCGCCGCTATCTCCTCGTCCGTGCGCCTGATCGCGCTCTGACTGGGCATTAGCGCGGCCACCAGCAGCAGGGCAAAGACTGCAGCGCCGGCCAGGGTAAGAAACGCGGCATCCACACCCACCGAGTCCTTGAGTATGCCGCCTATGAGCGGCCCAATGCCGAATCCCGACGTGAAGGACACCATGAACAACCCCATGTACCTGCCCTCGCGGCCTCGCGGCGCCAGCTCGCCAATGGTTGCAAGGGCGGAGGTGAACATGCAGGCCCCACCAACGCCCATGACCATTCGCAATGCAGCCACTGCCTGGAAGGTGTCGGCCAGAGCAAGCCCAATGCCGACAAACACGTAGATACCCAGACCTGTCATGATGAACGGGCGCCGACCCCACCGGTCTCCCAGCCTTCCCATGACCGGAGTCAACGGCGTCTGGGTAACGGCGAATCCTGAAAACGCAAGCCCCAGCCAGAGCCCGGACGCGCCCAGGTCCCTGGCGAAGACGGGCAGTATGGGCACCACCATGCCGAAGCCGACAGCAATCACAAACATGGCGAACCACAAGATTGCAAAAGCCCGCCATTGGCGGGCCGACATGGAATTCGCAGTCGCTGTTTCCCTCATATGGGCGGATATTACCACCTGGGCCACGGCTGCACAACCTGGATGCGCCTCAAGCCCTCGTAATTATGGCAGCTTCCGTTACCTGAAAAAGAGGAACCAGATTATCCCGGCCGCTATCCCCGCGACTACCAGCAGGGGGACTCCACAGGTGACGAAGGTCGTGGCCGTCTGCATCAGCTTGATGGGCAGCAGCGCCAGCCTGACGGGAAGATAAAGCAGTTGGAGAAGGAAGCCCATCATCTATATGCGCCACGCGGAAACAAGAGTACCGGCCCGAGGCTCATCTCAGAATGCGTAAGCAGACACCCGCGCAGGACAACGAGTTCCTAATGGGTTCCCTGCAACTGTTCCTTCAACGCCTCGATGGCCTCGTGGCTGCCGAACAACGTGGACAGCTTACCGTTGACCCGGGCGCGGTGCTTGGAAATCAGCCCCCTCTTATGCAGAGACCAGAAGGACCAGCTGAGAGCGGACGGTTTCATGCGGGGAAAGATGCGGAGCAGACCCTGGTCGTTATACTCGAACACCTCGTCCTGACGCTTGATAAGCTCCTCAAGAATCATGGACTGCAGAGGCGGAAGATCCTCGTCTGCGGGACCCGTTGACGTCATTATCTGTGAGATTTTCATTGCTTACCTCAATAATAGCGCTTACAAGATGCTATCAGATTTGCCAAGCGCTTATCAAGACAGGGAAGCGCGCGTGGTATCTGTCGACGTAAGAACAATGGGCGAATTGTGCTGCGAGGGTATTCCGAGCGCAGCAACGACACACCGTCACAAAGATTGCCTCTACCCGTGGACGCCGTTTATCAGGGTGCGGAGGTTGGCCGCCAATGCATCAGCATTGAACCAGTTAGGGTCGTTCTCCATTTGCACCGTCGGGGTCCTAGGGATTACGCCATTATCATCGGCTATCGTTACCGGTAAGCACAGTCGCCAGTCATCGTATGCCTTCCGTGTTAACTCACTCTCACTGTCAACTCCATAGAAGTTCATCAGCCACTCAATGGCGGCTGGATTGTCAACCAGCGGTAAGCCTGCTTGCAGCGCACGTCCCCGGAACAGGGAATTGGACACGTTGCACAGTAATAGGTCAAATTCTCCCACTAAGTACCTGTCATTGGTCGTACTCTGCAACCCGAGATTGGAGCGGGATTTGTGGCATTTGACGGTGAAATGTGGTCCCGGGCGTCGTGAAGTTACCAGTTTAAAACTACCCCGAACAGCATTCTTTGTCTCAGCTTTCAACCTAGTGCCAGTTCTGCGAAATGTAATACTTACATCTTCGTCGATAGTGCCTGGTTGTGGATTGAGATTCAGTTTCTCAACAATCCAATCCCGCGGGTCGAGCACTTGCTTCAAGAACGCCGCTCCAACATATTCCGTGGCCTTCCCGCGTATCATTGGTAGAACCTTCTGGTCTTCAAGTATGTCAAGCAGGTTCTCACGCGGGATATTGTAGGTTTGGCAATACTCCGTGATGCCATTAAACACTCGGAGAATCTCCTGGTCATTTTCAGACATCATAGTTGCGGATGAAAAGTTCCTGACCCTTGCTCCTGGAACTACGGAATCCGTCCTCTTTCTTCTTGCCGTTACGCTGGTCATCTGTGCGATTGATTGTGTAATTCCATGCTTGTTGCGTAATTCGTTCTGTCCAACTGTAGAGTTGTCTGACTCCCGGATGGTCATCATAGGTCAGCAGGAAAGCCAGGCGGTGAGAATTGCGCTCCAAACATACGGCCAGTCTTGAATGGTCGGCCTCTGAAAAGGTGCAGTTGTAAAATTTCTGCTGATCGGCATTGAAATACGGCGGATCCACAAAGACAAAGTATCCGTTCGGCAGCGTTTCTATAACCTCTTCAAAGTCCAAAGAGCGTAACTCAACACCCTGTAACTTATCGGAGACGGTACGAAGGTGCGGGGGCCAGTTTTCAGGCCTCATAGAGTATTTCTCGCCAAATCCCCAGTAGCAGTTTTCGGGTCTCATGATTCCACTATACGAGGTTCGATTCAGGTAGTACCAACGGAATGCCCTCTCCAAATCTGTACGGGGCTGATATTCTGATTTGTAGTAGGAGTGGAGGTACTTCGACGCTGGTAAGCCATCCAGCAGGCCAGTCAACCCTTCCACATCGTCCCGGATACAGGCCAGCGTGTTAATGACCTCAGAATCCAAGTCATTGAGGATTGAATCCTCAACCTTTGGCTTGGCGAAGAAAATTGAAGCGCCCCCAGCAAACGGCTCGCAGTAGCCAGTATGTGGAGGAAGCATATCAAGAATCAGTTTGCGGGCGTAGAATTTGCCCCCAGGGTATCGGAATGGCGAATTGGATTTGAGTGATCTCGGTTTGGGCATCTCCAGCATCGTAGTTTGAACCATATCACCCCTTATTATGTCCCCTGAGCCTCTTTCCCTCCATTCCCCTAGTCGGCCGTGAACTTGGTCGATTGTATCAGCAGAGCGGTTGTTCTGTCTACCTGTAAACTCAGTTGTGTACCTGTACAGATGATTTGTGTTCACCTCGCGATACGCGCCGGCTATTCCTTGCTTGAGAATTGCCTATAGGGACTCTATCCCGTTCGTGCCGGTCTATCCCTTGACATACCCTCCGGCGTCGTGCTTGGCCGACCGTGTTCCATTTGGATAATTCTCGTACGCCGTGTAATTCACCTCCGCTCATGTCCTTCGACAAGCTCAGAGGGGGACTACCGACGCTCCTCGTCGTTCAGGTTCTCCTCCAGACGTTGAAGTGCAGCCCGAGTGGCGCGCAATTCCCGTAGCAAGTCCTCCCTGGACGCCGGGCGTTCCAGCTCACGCATCCGCTCCATCTTGGCTTCGTCCAGGTTGTTAATGATGATGGCGATGAACAGGTTTATCACCACGAAGGTGCCGACGACGACAAAGCTGACGAAGTACACCCACGCCCACCCGTGCGCCTCCATGGCGGTGTACATGATCTCGGTCCATCCCTCCAGCGTAATGATGTTGAACAGCGTCAAAACTGAAATGCCCAGATTGCGCCAGTTCTCCGGGTCGTGCTCGTGGAAGAGGTAGTAGCCCATGACGGCGTAGATGTAGACCACAATGCTCATAAGCATGATTACGTGACCCACGCTTGGGATGGACCGCACCAGCGCCGAAACTATGAGCCGCAGCTCGCTGACGGCCGAAATGAGTCTCAATACACGCAGCAAGCGGGCGAGACGGGCGATCATGGCAAACTGGCCGGTGGAGGGGATCAGCGCGAACACTATCACCGTAAAGTCGAAGACGTTCCATCCGTCCCGGAAGTACCGCTGCGACCGCGGCGCCAGCGCCGTCATCTTGAGCAGCGCCTCGACAATGAACACGCCCAGCGCCACGTTGTTGCCCAGGTGCAGCCAGTCACCGTAGGTCTCCTCCACCCTCGGAGACGTACCCAATCCCAGCAGCGCGCCGTTGGCCAGTATAACCGCGATGATAAAGTACTCGAACCGGGCCGATTCAACCAGCCTCTGAGACGAATGCACCAACCGATTCATTGTGGCGTGAAGGGGATTGGCCTGAATAAGTCTGTGGATTGAGGCATAGCTTCATAGAAAGATGGACACAGTTGTGACTTGTTCAAAGATCCCTAGAGCTTTGCCAGGTTAGTCACCAAGTTGTAAACAAACCAGCCATCGCCTGTGCGGAATGACTGCGGCTTTGCAGTCTGCGTGTCCCGCATAACACCAAAACCGTCGCTGAATTGCTCAAAAGAGACTATCTTGCTGTAAGGAATCCGGAAGCTCTTGGTGCCGCCGTGGAAGTAGATGTGCTTGCTGGTTATCGCAAGCAGCCCGGTGCCAACGTGGACAGTCTCATCCCACTCGTGGGTCTGACTGCGAAATTGACGCGGGCTGTAGTAGAGACCTCGGGCGATGCGAATGCTCACGCCGTGAGACCCACCTCGGCGTTCCCTTCTTGTCTTCAGTTCACAGTAGTCGACGCCATTGAATACCCACACCAGCTTTTCTGATTTCTGGAGGTTTATCGGGAGGTCGTCCCCGTCCTTGAACCGATTGGGGATGGTTCCTTCGATTACTCCCCTGATGACTGCGGCCTTGTCCAATTGGGCTAAGGCGTTATAGTTAGCAAAGGCATCGTAGTCGACACCGTCCATAAGGGGGCCCAATGTTTCGTGCAAGGCGTGCGTCTGACCCTCCATGTCCAGACCAAGAAACCAGTCTGTCTGCGACAGCCTGCGGGCAGACTCCACTGCGAAGTCCTGGTCCCCCTCTTCCAGTCGGGATAGGGGATCAACGTCGGTGTCATAGACGGCGAGAGCCAACCGGTCGCATAGGGCGCGCAGTCCAGCCTCCTGCTCCTGGGTGAGGATGCCGTTTTCCAAGCTCGCGTATACCGTTTCTCGCCAGCCTTGGGCGATGGCGGAGCTAATGCCTTGCTTTTCTACAAAGGAGCGCCAGGCTATGGCTCCCAGGCTGGCGTGGAGCGCAGTCACGTCTACGTCTGATCCAACATTGACCGCTTGAGCGGCCAACTCGACCATCTCCCGCCACCCGGCAATGTTTGCTGCCTCGCACTCCTTGTGTTTGCCGCGGAAAATACCTGCTTCCCTGCCGCAAAAGCTACAATTGCCCATTTACGCCTTTCCTCAATGGAACTCGCCGGGAACCTGACATCGCCTCCAAGCAACTAGGACTCCGCCAAGACCTCGGCGTCTTGAATGTACTGGAGGGTTTCGCGTATGCGGCGTTCTATCGTCTCCATAGGTTCACATATGCCAAGATAGAAGCAGTCGCCGTGCAACAAGCTTTGCCTGGAGTAGTAACGACCCACCAGAGACCGGGCCCTTTCGTCGGCGTTGGCCAGCCTCTCCAGTCCAATTCTGGTATCGGTAGACCTCTCCGGCTCTTCGCTGGTACGAGCCAGTATCAGCGCGTCCGTTGCCCGTTTGGCGGCGCACCACGCTTTTTCGGCTGCGTCCCGCACATCGCCTTGAGCCAGACGGTCAAGGGCTTCCATATGCACCTGGCGAGCGTCCGCAAATATCCTGGCTACGTCGGCAGTCGTTGTCATGGCCTACCACCAGATCTTGTTCTCTACGCTGTCCTGCAGCTCCGTGAAGTCCTTGGTCCAGAGGGACGTGCTGAGGTACTTCCAACCGCCGTCGGCCAGCAGGCAGACGATGTTCCCGCTCTCCATACGCTCGGCCAGCCGCATGGCGCAGCACACCACCGAGCCGGAGGATATGCCGGCGAATATTCCCTCCTGCTGCATCAGTTCACGGGTAGTGCGGAAGGCCTCCCGGCTCTCGATCATTATCCGGCTGTCCAGCAGCGACAGGTCGAGGATGGGCGGAATGAAGCCCTCCTCCAGGCTCCTGAGTCCCTGGATCACGTCGTCCGGGTGGGGGACCACAGCCACTATCTTTATGGCGGGGTTGTACTCGTTGAGGCGTCTGCCCACGCCCATCAGGGTGCCCCCGGTACCCAGGCCGGCCACGAACATATCCACCTCCGGAAGATCCCGGATTATCTCCTGGCCTGTGGTCTCGTAGTGGGCCAGGGGGTTGGCCTGGTTGCCGTACTGGTAGGGCATGAAATAGGTGGGGTCCTTGGCCGCCATCGCCTCGGCAATCACAATGGCTCCGTTGGTGCCCTTGGCGCCGTCGCTGAACACGATCTCCGCTCCGTAGGCCTCCAGCAGCTGCGCCCGCTCCGGGCTGACGTTCTCCGGCATCACCACCTTCACCCGGTAGCCCTTCCTCTTTGCGACGAAGGCCAGGGCTATGCCTGTGTTGCCGCTGGTGGGCTCCAGGATGACCTTGTCATGGGTGAGCTTGCCATCGGCCTCGGCCCGCTCGATCATGTACTTGGCGATGCGGTCCTTGAGGCTGCCCGTGGGATTGCTCCCCTCCAGCTTGGCGAAGATGTGGACGTCCTCCTTGGGACTCATCCGCGTCAACTCCACCATAGGCGTGTTGCCTATGGTATCGAGGATGTCTCTCTTCGTCATGGCTACCTGTCCAACCCTTCTCGGGAGCGCAAGATCCCTATCCCTGGATGGCGGTGACGGGCTCCTGCAGGCCGCAGAAGGCCACATAGTCTATGAGCTCGTGTATTGTGGGGTTGTCGCCGCAGAGGGGGCACTGGCTGTTGCGCCGCAGCTTCACGGAGCGAAAATCCATGCTGAGGGCGTCGATGATGAGCAGGCGGCCCACCAGAGGCTCGCCGGCGCCTATTATCAGCTTGATTGTCTCCACGGCCTGGATGCTGCCCACCATGCCCGGCAGAGCTCCCAGCACACCGGCCTCGGCGCAGCTGGGCACCGCGCCGGGAGGCGGGGGAGCCGGGAAGAGGCAGCGATAGCACCCCTGCCCGGGCAGGAACACGCTGGCCTGGCCGTCGAAGAGAAGGATGCTGCCGTCCACCAGAGGCTTGCCGCACAGGTAGGAGGCATCGTTCACCAGGTAACGGGCGGGGAAGTTGTCCGCCCCGTTCACTATCACATCGTACTGGGAGATGATCTCCATAGCGTTCTCCGAGGTAAGCGGCGCCTCGTGGAGCACCACGTTAACGTCGGAATTGTAGTTGTGGAGAGTCTCCCGGGCGGATTCCACCTTGGGCCTGCCCACGTCGCTCTGCTGGTGAAGAATCTGGCGCTGGAGGTTGCTCAGGTCCACAGTATCGAAGTCAACGATACCCACGGTGCCCACACCAGCGAGGGTCAGGTATACGGCCGCGGGCGAGCCAAGACCACCCGCTCCAACTATAAGCACCTTTGCATCGAGAAGACTGCGCTGCCCCTTGCTTCCCACCTGGGGCATGATGATGTGACGGCTGTAACGCTTGACCTGATCCGGTGTCAGTGCCTGTGTCTGAGCCATGACTTCAAATCCCTCCTACGCTGTCGTGGGCATCCATTATACCCCACGGGCTACCAGCAATATAAAGACCCCGCTCTCCACGCTCGGCCACGGCCGAGGGGTAATTCCAAACGGGGCCTGCGCCTTTCCGATATTATGACGGGGCTAGATGTGATACATCCCCCGGTTTTGCAGCCGCTCCTGACGATTGGCCAAGTCCGCAATGGTGGTGGAGTTAAGCACGCTCTGTACCGCGTCCTCCACCGACCTCCAGACCTCGCGCTGAGCGCATATCCTCGAGAGGTTACACTCGGCGGGCTCGTCAATGCAGTCCAGCGGAGCCGCCGTCCCTTCGAGACCGGCCATAACCATTCCCAAGCTTATCTCGTGCGGGGCCTTGGCCAGAACGTGGCCCCCCTGAGGCCCCCTGCGGCTGCGTATGAACCCAAACTTGCCCAGCGTCGCTAGAAGCTGGTCCAAGTAGGGCTCGGGAATGCTCTGGCGCTCCGCTATCTCCACCGTCTGAACGGACCCACTCCCGTAGCGCTGCGCCAACTCAACCAGCGCACGCACTCCGTAGTCTACCTTCATGGGTACCTTCATGCCCCTCCTCCTCCTCTAGTCTATCCGTCCGACGATTATAGCATGACCCCTGTACAGCTTCAAGCGCAATCTATGTTGGGCAATGCCGCAGTTTGGGGTATTCTATTCTGGTGTCAGGTTTCACGGCCGCCCAGCAGTCGCGAAAGTTCTGTCGTAGCTGGATGTCGAGCGTATGCCGCGGATGGCATATGCTCGTACTTTTCCAGTAATTCCGACTCGGAGAAATTCTGCGGCCAGTTCAGGTCGGCAGTGACCCGGCCGCCGCTGATTACGATAGCGGATAGATCCATCAGTCCAAGTATGTCTCGCAAAAGAGCGCGGTCAGGGAATTTGAGGTTTCTGTAATACATGCTAACCCGACTTGCCAATTCATTCAGTCTCATGGAGTCGGTGCCCAGTAGTAAGCTTATGATCTGTAGCTGACGCTCTGCCAATGCTCGGCGGCGCGGGCTTCGTAGCCGCCCGAACAGCGATTGGGCGACCTCCCTATAGAGGATCCTCTTGCTGTGAGTAACTATCTCTGTAGCAAGTGTGTCGCACCTCTCTGTGACTGCCGGCAAGGCAAATCTCAGGAAAGGCGTGAGATTGTGTCCGTTGCTTCGGGATTCATACAACGCCGCCAAGTATTCATCTTGATGTTCGTAATAGTAGTTGGATAGGCTGACCATGACCATATCATTAACTCCAGCTTGTCTTAACATGAACGCTTCCAGTGCGCGTGCGCTACGCCCGTTGCCATCACCGAAAGGGTGCATAGCGCCAATATGGTAATGGGCAGCCATCGCCTGTATGATGCGGTCATGCTTTGGAAACTCTCTGGCAACGGCTTGCAAAAGATCCTCGAATGCCCCGGCTAGTTCAAGCCCTCCTTCCGTACCTCGACAGCGTGGACGGCCAAAGGTGACGTTCGCTCCGTCGCGACGAAGCGCGCCAGGCTCGCAGTGATCATCATCACAACCTTTGACGATGCGTTGGTGGATACCAAATACCAACTCAGCCGTAACTGGCCTATGTGTGGGAAGAGAACGAAGCCAGCGGTAAGTATCCGAGGCTGCTCGCAACTGCCGCTGCGAATGAGTAAGTCCGGCAAGTACGGGTGTATCAGAGGCGAGAGCTTCTTCCTGTTCGCGCTGAGTGAACTCAGCGCCTTCAATGCGCGAGGTACCGAGCGCTTCCAACCTTAGCTGCTCCTCATGGGCCTGTTCAATCCATCGTGACAGGTAAGGTAGACGCTTCAATACGCCAGCAGCGGTCTTAGCTTCGACTAACAGATTTGATATAATTGCGCTGTCATAACGTATCCACTGTTGTGGGACAGTGTAATGACTGACAGAGGTAGATGTCATGCGAGCCTCATTTTTAGCTTATTTCAAGATTCCACGCATGAAATGATATAGACTCCTCTATTCCATTTCAACTCTATTCCCGGTTCATTTCCAAATTTTGCCGATTGACTGGTGGGGTTGTGTATTTTGCACGAGCCTCATATTATAGCTAGGCAATTTCAACAGCCATAAAGCTGCAAGGAGAGTCTCATGGACACCATATCACTCGAAGTTACACACCGGGACGTGCTGGGCAAGAAAGTGAGCGTCCTGCGGCGCTCTGGCATGACCCCGATACACCTGTACGGGAAAGGGGTTCCCTCCAGGGCGCTGCAAGGAGACACAACCACAGTCGCCAGAGTTGTGAGCCAGGCGGGGCAGAACATTCCCCTGTACCTGAAGGTGAACGACACTCAGGGTCAGGACCTGGTCTTCGTGCGGGAGGTCCAGCGCCACCCGGTTACAAACCAGATACTCCACGTGGACTTCTACCGGGTAGAGGCAACCCAGCGGTTACGGGGAGAGATACCCGTAGTCCTGACTGGGGATGCCCCTGCTGTGCGAGTGCATAGGGGCATTCTGATGCAGACCCTGCACACCCTCGTTGTAGAGTGCCTGCCGATGGACACACCCGAGAAGATAGACGTGGACATCTCCACCCTTGAGGACCTGGACCAGGGCATTCGGGTCTCAGACCTGGCCACTGACCCGGCCATTACAATCCTGACAGACCCCGAAGAGTTGATAGTCCGGATAAACCCTCCGCGAGTGGCCGAAGATGGGGCTGCGGGACAGCCCGGGGATGCTGCGGGCGCGCCTGCCGGGGAGGCGCGGGAGGAGTCGAACTGACCTTCGACGGGGCCCTCCAGTTAACACGGTGACCCCGGACAGGATAGAAGTCGTCCCCTACGACGAGGAATAGCTCTGTGCCTGACACTGGGGTGAGCGGGATCTCGAAGGCTCACATTAGGGTTCTGTTGCATTTCGCGGGGTAGTCCTCATATGGGGGTCACTCCTCTTTCCCCTGTTCGGCCTGCGCCGTGGGAACTGGGTATAGTGACTCCAGCGTGTCTAGGCCCTGCAATACAGCTGCCAATTTCCGACGAGTGGCAGGGGTACAGGTCCGCACAGCCTTGATGAAGTCCAGCACCAACTCCTCAGCCGCTCTTTCTCCCCTTCTTCCCCATTCTTCTTGACCAAGATTATGGAAATGGTGTAGCCGCCTGCGTCCATACGAGCCAGTTGGCTCATCGGGAAACATCGCCTTTAGGTCGTCCTCCGTGTGGACATTGACCTCCACGACGTCCACGCCACGCCTTTGAAGTTGTTCCAACTTTGCCCTCTTGCCAGGAGTCGGGGCAGAGGTATCGATTACCTCGATTAACCTATGGGGCTTGCCGTCGCGGGTGTACAGAATCAGGTCAGGGATGATGCCGCCGACCGCATCCCAATCGGGGTCTGGCACCTTCACGGAGGCCACGCCGTCAGCCAAGTTGTCAGACCAATCGTCCGCGCCAGGGTTACGCCTCACGTAGACCGGCACGGTCCCGACTTCTTTCTCTATGCCGCCTTCGCTCCCAGTGTAGGCGCCGTGTAACGCCTGCTCAATCATAGCCACAGCCCTCTCGTGAATCGGTCCTGCTTGTGTCATAGTGTCCTATCTCCTCTCTCTTTGGTGCTAAGCGTAATCGTCATGCCCCTTCGACTTTTGCAACTACCCAGCAAATGCAACAGAACCCACATTAGGGCGACGCGTAAATCGAGGGCAGCCTATGAGGGCAGCGTAGACCCCAGGAAGCCCTCGTGTCCCTTCAGGAAGTCGGCAGCGTCAACCGCTCGACGACCCTCCAACTGGACGCGCTTGAGGCCCAGGACGCCTTCGCCCGCAGCCACTCCCACCGGCGCCGGGCCGTCTTTCTCCAGAGGCAGCGCCTTTCCCGGGGCGTCAACGCCGGTACCGGGCAGCGGCACAGCCTCCAGCACCTTCAGCAGCCTGCCCTCCCAGCGGGTGTATGAGCCGGGCCAAGGGTGGTAAGCCCGCACCTGCCGCCATATGCTCTCCGCCGGCAGTTCCCATCGGATTTCGCCGGCCTCCTTGGTCAGCCTGGGGGCGTATGTGGCCCGCGCTTCGTCCTGGGGTTGGGAGACCATATCGCCCTGCAAGAAGCGGGGTAGACTATCGACCAGCAGCTTCGCTCCCCTGCGAAAGAGCCTGTCCGTGAGAGTCTCCGTTGTGTCCTCCGGGAGGATCGGCTCCACTTCCTGAGCGATCACCGGCCCGGAGTCCATCCCCTTGTCCAGCAGCATTATGCTCACCCCGGCCGTCTCGTCTCCCTCCAGGATGGTGAACGCGACCGGCGACGGACCGCGATGTCTAGGGAGAAGCGAAGGGTGGACGTTCACACATCCTCCCGGGGACGTCCCAATCACCTCCGGCGGAAGGATCCTGCCGTAGGCGGCTATGACTATCAGGTCCGGGGCCAGAGCGGCCAGTTGGCTGTGGGCGTCAGGGTTTCTCAGAGATGTGGGCTGGAGCACATTCAGACCGCGCTCAAGAGCATAGGTCTTCACCGGCGAGGCCTCCATACTCCTGCCTCTCCCCGCGGGTCTGTCGGGCTGGGTGTAGACGCCGACCAAGTTATATCCGCTCGCAAGAAGCTCCTCCAGCGGAGGGATTGCAAAGGCAGGAGTTCCCATATAGACCACTCTCATAGACGCCCCATGCCTGGGATTATAGAGTGGCGGAGAAGTCAAAACAACAGCCCGAAAAACTGCTCGGAAATTGAAGAAAAACTCCCGCCAAACTCCTCGGTCAACCCCTTGCAGGCCCTACTCGAAAGGCCTGCTATAGTTGTCCTCAGCCAATCTCCGTCCATTCGAACCAGGCCGGAGTTGGCCCTCACCTAGCCTGAATGCCAGGCTCTTTTTAGTGCCATCGGCGCTATGTATCCGCCGACGGGTTTGCCCACGCGAGCCCGCCGGCCACAATCCCGATACACCAAGGGAGCGGCGCGTTCAGTATGAAATTTCAAACCTCTGCGCAGGCATGGGAAGCGGTGCTGTCCAGCCTGGAACTACAGGTTAGCCGGCCCATCTTCAGGACATGGTTGAAGGACACCGTCGGTTTGTCTCTGGAGGACAACAGGATAGTCGTCGGGACGCCGTCCGCGTTTGTGGCGGAATGGCTTGAGAAACGAATGTCTTCCCTCATTGAGAGCGCGTTGTCCCAGGTCATGGGCCAGCGGACGGAGGCGCGCTTTCAGATTCTGACCGAGCAGCCAGCACCGGCACACACCAGACCGGTCTCCGCGCACAGCCCGGAGCAAAGCGCGCCGCTGCCTGCTAACGACCGGCCGCTCGCCAACACCAACGGCCGACCCAGACTCAACCAGAAGTATACCCTCAGCTCCTTTGTGGTGGGGGCCTCAAACCAGTTGGCCTACGCCGCTGCGCTGGCCGTCTCCTCTCGACCGGGGGAAGCGTACAATCCGCTCTTCCTCTATGCCGGAGTCGGCCTTGGCAAGACGCACCTGCTCCAAGCGATCGGCCATGCCTACGCCACCAAGGGCATGAGCTACCTGTACGTCAGCTCCGAACAGTTCACCAACGACTTCGTGACGTCGATTCAAGCCAAACGCACGCGGGAGTTTCGCGAGAAGTACCACAGCACCGACGTACTCCTAGTGGACGACATCCAGTTCCTGCGCGGCAGGGAGGCCACCCAAGAGGGATTTTTCCACACTTTCAACGATCTCCACAACACAAACCGCCAGATTGTCATCGCCAGCGACAGACCGTCGTCTGCGCTAATGCCCTTGGAGGATCGCCTCAGATCCAGATTCGAGTGGGGTCTCAGCGCAGACATCCAGACCCCCGACCAAGAGACGCGTATAGCCATCCTGCAGGCCAAAGCAGGTAGCCAGGGCGCAAACATCCCCCAAGAGGTACACGAACTGATCGCCGAAAACTTCCCCGCCAACATCCGGGAACTGGAGGGCGCTCTGAACAGGGTCTGTGCCTACGCCGACTTTACAGGAAGGACGCCGGACCTCGCCCTGGCGCATGAGGCTCTCGGGAGTCTCCTCCCGCAAAACGCTATCTCCATCCCCACGCCGGAGATGGTTCTGGCAAGCGTCTGCACCTTCTACAGCGTCACCAACGACGCGCTGTGCAGCAGACGCCGCGACAGCTCCATCAGCAAGGCCAGACAGGTAGCAATCTACCTCCTCAGAGAAGTCTCCCTGAAGAACCTCCGTGAGATAGGAAGCCTTCTGGGTCACAGGAACCACGCTACCATCCGGTACGCATGGATGAAGATATCCGAGGCTAGAGAGACGGATACGGTCTTGAAAGCAGACCTGTCAGCCATCTTGGACAGCATCGCCGCTTCAAATAGCTAACAGCAAGCCATTACATCAAGTCCCATCTTTCCACACAGTTTTCAAAATCGACTACTATCATTACCATTATCCCTTATAATCTAATTAGTATGTTTGATAGAGCAACTATAGTAGTTAAAGCAGGAGATGGAGGCCAAGGAGCAATAAGCCTCCGAAGGGAGAAGTTTATTCCCAAGGGAGGCCCCGATGGTGGCGACGGTGGTCGAGGGGGCGCTATAGTTCTGAGGGTTAACGAAGGGGAGCATATGCTGCGCGCCTTCCGGTATAAGAGGCGGTTTGTAGCCGACGATGGCGCGTCTGGGGGGCCGAACGACCGGAGTGGGCGGAATGGAGAAGACTATGTGGTGGACGTCCCTCAGGGAACGCGGGTCTACGCTGTCGGAGAGGGGGGAGATAAGCGGGTACTAGCTGACTTGGTGGATGTGAACGCTGTCTGGACGGCTGCGCGAGGTGGACATGGCGGTAGGGGCAATGCCAAGTTTGCTTACTCCCAGAACAGGGTTCCGATCTTGGCCGAAGCCGGGGAGGCCACGGAGGAAGTGGAGCTGGAGCTAGAACTGCAGCTCCTTGCTGACGTGGCTGTGATTGGAGTCCCGAATGCGGGGAAGTCCTCCTTTCTCCAGGCGTGCTCCCGAGCGCGGCCCGACATAGCCGGATACCCCTTCACCACACTGGAGCCAGTGCTGGGGTTTGTGGTGAGAAGAGGGCAGGAGTTTGTAGTTGTAGAGATACCTGGCCTTCTCGAGGGCGCTCATGCCGGAGTCGGTTTGGGGGACGACTTCCTCCGGCATATGGGAAGAACCAGGGCGGTCATACACCTCCTGGATGGGGCTTCTGAGGATCCACTAAGAGACTACTGCAACGTTCGTGAGGAGATGGCGCTGTACGACGCTGCTCTTGCGCAGAAACCGGAGGTAGTCGCTCTGAACAAGCTGGATCTGCCAGAGGTGCAGGAGCGCAAAGCGCAGGTGCTTGCAGACCTCCGGGGTATTGGCGTTGACGCCTACTGTATCTCAGCGGCTACACATGAGGGCGTTGACGCGGTGCTGGATGGCGCGTTGAAGATGCTCTCGGAACAGTCCGTGACGCCCCCGCCGGTGGAGCAGCCAGTCCCAGTCCTCACTCCCAAGCCGCGGCGTAACCGGCCCTTTGTGGAGAGGGATGGGGAGGTATTCGTGCTCCGCTCGCCGCAAGCCGAGCGCTTGGTGAGGCGCGTCGACTTGGGTGACTGGCAGGTGCAGATCCAGCTGTGGCAGGAATTCCGTCGCAAGGGAGTCGTCCGAGCGCTGGAGAAGGCCGGCGCAAGGTCCGGAGCGGTTGTCAGGATAGGCCAACACGAGCTGGAGTGGAAGTAGCATGCGGCTCGGCATCCTGGGCGGGACCTTCGACCCTGTGCACATAGGGCACCTGATAATCGCTCAGGAGGCCGCCGCTGTGCTTGCCTTGGACGAGGTGTGGTTCATTCCCACGGGGAGGCCCTGGATGAAGGAGGGGAACGCGGTCACGGATTCCGGCCATCGCGGGGCTATGCTGAGGCTGGCCCTGGAGTGCAACGCCGGCTTCAAGGTGTCAACGGTGGAGGTGGATCGGCCGGGGCTTTCCTACACCGTCGACACCCTCACAGCCCTGCTGGAAGGCGAGGCTATGGGCGCATCGCTGTTCTTCATCCTGGGCATGGACTCCCTGGAGACGCTGCACCGGTGGAAGCAGCCCCATCGCCTCTTCGATATGTGTACCTTGGTGGCGGTGTCCAGGCCGGGCCATAGGGACTTTGACAGGGCATCCCTGGACGGCATACGCCCCAACGCCGCGGCGGAAGTCGTCTTCCTTGAGGGACCGGACATAGGCATAAGCGGGGCAGAGATACGCCGGCGGGTGCAGCAGGGACTGCCCATTGCCTACTGGGTGCCCCTAGCGGTTGAGAGGTACATCCGCGAACACGGACTCTATCAGGAGGCTGACATTGAGCAGTGAGATTTCTCAGAAGGTGCTTGAGCTCTCCGAGCGGGTGGGAGCTCTGACGTACGGCGACTTCACGCTGTCTTCCGGGGCGAAGAGCAGCTACTACTTCGACGGGCGGCTTATCAGTCTGCACCCAGAGGGCGCCTACCTGCTGGGTAAGGCGTTCCTGGAGAGTCTCCAAGGTTCCGGTGTAGCCGCGGTGGGAGGCCCTGCAATGGCGGCCATTCCCATAGTCACCGCCGTCGCTCTGGTGAGCCAGCTGGAGGGCAGTCCCCTGGAGGCTTTCTTTGTGCGGGGCGAGGCCAAGGGCCACGGCACCGGAAAGCAGGTGGAGGGCAGGCTACAGGACGGCAGCCGTGTAGCCATTCTGGACGACGTTTGCACGTCGGGGGGTTCGCTGTTCACAGCGATAGAGGCCGTGGAGGAAATGGGCTGCAAGGTGGAGAGGGTGCTGGCGATTCTGGACCGCCGCCAGGGCGGAGGTGAGGAGTTGCGTAAGAGAGGCTACGACTTCCGTGTGCTGCTGGAGGCGGACGCGGAGGGCAGGGTCAGGGTGGTGTCGTAACGGGAAGCTCTTCGCAGGCTTGACAATTTCAGGGACGCGAAGTAGTTTAAGGTCATCATCACCAGAGAGGGCAGAGTCCCCAGAACGGAGGGTGGCTATGGCGACCAAGGAAAACACTTGGGAGGACCTGGAAAACGCAGTCGGTCAGGACTTCTCCGACGGAGAGATACGCTGGGCGCTTGAACCAGTTGAGTGGACGTCCATCCGTCGCTACTGCGAGGCGATAGAGTCGGACTTTCCGCTCTTCCATAGCGCTGAGGAGGCCAAGAAGAATGGCTACGAGGGCATCGTCTGCCCTGCCAGCCACATTCAGAACCACACCGGCCAGGGCCTTTGGCGGCCCGGCGATTCCACGCGCTGGCCCGTGTCCGAGCGCAACTACGTCGCCGCCGGCGTGTCCCAGGGCGGGAACAGATCCCTGCCCTCCCCCAAGACGACGGCAGGCTTCGCGACGGACCGTGAGGTAGAGTACATCAAGCCGGTCCACGTGGGCGACCGCCTGGGTTCCCGCGGCAGGAAGCTCCTGTCCGTGGTCGTGCGAGAGACCAGTGTGGGGTTCGGCGCATTTACTATCACCGAGAGCGAGTGGGTGAACCAGAACGGCGAGGTTGTCGCCCTCTCACGCAGCGGCGGCTACCAGTACAACCCGCACCCGGAGGGCCACGCGCCCAACATGCCTCCCGCCGCCAGCCGTCCGGCCGAGGAGAGGCCTCCCTTCGAGGCGCCGGAGGCGCGGGCGAGCTACGTGGACTGGAGCAAGCAGCGCCACTATGAGGACGTGAACGTCGGCGATCTCACTGAGCCTGTGACCTTCCACATGACCGTGCAGCGCCTTGTATACGAGGCGGGCGGAAACCGCGACTTCGCCCCCATCCATCACAACGACGAGATCGCCCGGGCCGGCCGAGCGCCTGCCATGTACGCCAACAACGGCTTCATCCAGGGCATGTGGGAACGGGCGTACCGGGAGTTCTTCGGCGTGGAGGGTTGGATTCAGAAGGTGGGCCCATTCCGAATGCGCATATTCAACGTGGTGGGCGAGCCGTCGGTAGTGCGGGCAAAGGTGGCCAAGAAGTGGCAGGAGGACGGCAAGAACTACGTGGAGTTGGAGATGTGGAGCGAGACCCCCAAGGGCACCAGCGTAGGCCCCGGGCCCGTGGTGGGCACCCTGCCATCCAGAGGGTAGACCGACACAAGCGCTACATAACACACGTAGTCACAGTCGGATACCTATAGGTATTGACAAATGCCACTACTCTTGCGACAGTAGACGCAGAGTTAGTTAACTCGTGGGCTAGGCGGGTTTCCTGAAACATGGAGGCCCGGCCTAGCCCACAACATTTTCACCTGTTGACGTATTGGTTGGTGGTCAGATCTCGTGAGTTCACAAAGGAAAGCTCACGAGGACTTGCCCGCTACAACGGCTAGGTTGGTCTCGATCCCAAAGTCGGAGGGAGATCCACCCAGTGTATGCAGTTAAGTTGCTCGGCGGATTGGTGGTGTTCTTCATCTTGCTGGCGGTGTGTAGCGCCTTGGTGGCGCGGGACGACCCGCCCAGTGTTCAAGAGACCCCCAGCGCACAGGTACCCACCAGAGCACCAGTGCCGACTCGCGCCCAAACGCCCGCCAATGACCCGGTACCCTCAGCGGTCCTGCGCATGGGCGTGGAGATGGGCGACTGCAAGGGCATGATTGGCGGGAAGGAGTTCGTGGCAATGACGGAGCTGGAGTACGCCGTGACTCTCCGGGCTGATGGGTGTAGTGAGGAGCTCATTGCGGAGTCACTGGTGAAGTTCGCTGACGACCAAGCGGCGCTGCGGGCGTGGCACGACGAGCAGGCCACTCAGCAGGTGTACTATGACTCCCTGACGGTTGCCGACCTCGCCGACTGCCAGGCGGCGGCACAGCCCAGCGTGTGCGAGGCGAGGTTGACGGTCCTCTACGTGGAAGTGTCGCGCACTATGCGGGAGGAGTTGCCTGTCAATGAGCAATTGACGTTGGAGCGTCACTTAGCGCAGGTGCGGGAGATCGACGAGGTGGTCGAGGTGCAGGGCGGGGACTTCGAGTTGACGATGGCCGAGATTCAGTTCACGTGTGCGCTCTTGCCTCAGTGGGCGGCGGACATAGAGGCGGCGCAAGAGTACATAGCCTCCCTGGGGCGGTTGGGCCTCCTGGGCTTGGAGGTTGAGTTGCATCAGAAGCAGGTGTACGTGACGGGCATGCAGGAGGTGTGTGCGGCCTCGACGGGAGCACCGTTAGGTGGAGTGGAGGCGGTAGTCAGGGGAATCAGGGGCCACTGCCCACGCTCGTGCCCACGCTGTCGCCTTACTATGACCCCACTATTTCCGAGAGGGTGTTGAGTGACCCCTGCTTTCGGGGAACGGGGCCGAACCACGGGGTCAACGGCTGGACCTCGTACCGGTGGGATGTTGATTGTCAAATTGAGCAGAAGCAGTGGGAGAATTAGGTTAGGGTAAATTCGTATATAATTCCCTTTCGGAACCTAACCGGGTCCACAGGCCTCTTTCCCCCTGGCTTCAAATAGCTGCCAGTGTAGTTGAGTTTGTCCAAATATACGACAGAGGCCCATATATTCTTGCCGCCTTCCGCCAAAGCCCGAATCGGGTCAAGGAGCTTTGTGAATTCCTCTCGCTCGGTCGGGATCTTCAACTCCTTATTCATGCCCGAATAGTACCTGAAAGCGGCCACATGCTTGTTAAGTTCGTGAAATGAGTCGTCGCAAAGGTGTAGTGCGGCTGCTATATAAAAGCTGCTACTTGCAAGCTGACCTGAAGTCGGGTCGTGTGTAAATCCCGGGTCGCCAGATTCGTCTACGAATATGTAGTCGTGACGCGGCATCAGAATGCTTTCACGTAAAGAAGAGAACAGGAGCGCCTAGCAATTAGCTATCATCCTGAACCCTAACCCCATTGTATCCCGCCCAGGGGAAGGCGGGCCTGGAGTCGGTAGAGCATAGCGTTGGGGTTCTCGCTGTAGAGCCTGGCAAGGTGGTCCATGCGCCCCTGCAGCTTCGACTCGTCGCCTACCCATTGCTCAGACCAGACAAGCTGCGGGTTACGGCCCGCGGTGGAAGGGAACTCCCCCTGGTAGTGCTCCCGGACCTGGCGCTCCAGGTTGTCCGTCAGCCCCAAGTAGAAGTCCCCTCCGTCCAGCGTCAGAAGGTACACGTACCGGCTCGCGGTCCGCGTCGTTCCGGCGTCGTGATCGCTCACTTCAACCCCCTGCGAGAGGTCTATCCCGCGGCCTTCTCCTCCAGGGCTTCAAGGATAGCCCCGGGAGACATTGGCAGCCTGTCCATCCTGACCCCTATCGCGCCGTGGATGGCGTTGGCCATGGCGGCCAGGGGCGGGATGAGCACCGTCTCGCCCACTCCGCGTATCCCGAAGGGGTGGCGGGCGTTGGGCACCTCTATGATTTCGCAGTCGATCATGGGCAGGTCCAGGCTGGTGGGCATTCGATAGTCCAGGAAGCTGGAGTTGGCCATAGTGCCGTCCTCCGTCATGTAGTACTCCTCGTTGAGGGCCCAGCCGATGCCCTGGAGCGCCCCGCCCTGCATCTGCCCCTCCACGTAGCTGGGATGGGCTGCCTTGCCGGCATCGATGAAGGTCGTGTAGCGAAGGATGTCCACCTTGCCCGTCTCCGGGTCCACCTCAATGTCCACAATGTGGCCGGCGAGCTGTGCGCCCACGCCGCCCTGCTTGTCCTGGCCGGAGCAGGTCACCGGGCCGCCAGTGTCCATCAGCTTGGCCGCAAGCTGCTTGAAGGTGAACCTGTCCTCCGTGTTCTTCTTGCAGATGAATTCGCCGTCCATGAAGTCCACGTCCTCCGGCTGCACCTCCCACAGCAGAGCTGCCCGGGCGCTCATCTGCCTGATGACCTCCTGGGCCGTGTTGATGGCTGCGCGGCCGGTGTCGAAGGCGATCCGGCTGCCGCCGGTCCCGCCCGTCCATCCAACGGCGTCCGTGTCCACGACGGTTGGGTTCACGTCTTCTGACGTGATGCCCAACACCTCGGCGGCCTGCATTGCCACCGCAGTGCGGGTCCCGCCGATGTCGACGGAGCCTGTGAGGAGGTTGATAGTGCCGTTGGCGTTGACGTGGATGGTGGCCGAGGAGCCGCTTCCGCCGCCGTTCAGCCGGTATCCCACGGCGACGCCGCGGCCGCGGTTGGGGCCTTCCAGAGGGGCGTTGTAGTGGGGATGGGCCTTCATCGCCTGCTCAACTTCCTCGCAGCCGAAGCGCAGGTGAGGCACACCGCTGGGGGCCCTGTCGCCCTCATGGACGGCGTTCCTGATGCGGAACTCCAGGGGGTCCATTCCCAGCTTCTCAGCCAGCTCGTCGATGACCGGCTCCACAGCGAAGGCCGCCTGGGGCTGCCCGGGCGCGCGGTAGGCCGCCGTCTTCTGCTTGTTGACCACAACGTCAAGGCCGTCCACCTGCAGGTTGTCTATCTTGTAGGGGCCCAGGCCGCTCATGGCGCCGCCGCCGACGGGCGAGCCGGGGTAGCCACCGGACTCGAACGCCAGATACAGCTCGGCCGCCGTGATCTTTCCACTCTTGTCAGCGCCTATCTTGCAGCGCATGAAGCTGCCCGACGTGGGGCCGGTGCCCTCAAATACCTCCTTGCGGGTCATGGAGATCTTCACCGGATTTCCGGATTTCTTGGAGAGCAGCGCAACAACCGGGTCCAGGTAGGTGATGGTCTTGCCTCCGAAGCCTCCGCCAATCTCCATTGGAACAACCTTGATCATGGACGGTGGCAGGTCAAGTATGGCCGCCGTCGAGTCTCGAATTGTGAAAGATCCCTGGGTGCTGGTCCAGATGGTCAGGTGACCGTCCGCCGACCAGTCACCCGTGGATGTGTGAGGCTCTATGTAGCCCTGATGAACGGGCTGCGTCGTGAACTCCCGCTCCACGATGACGTCGGCCTCCTTGAACCCCTGCTCAAGGTCGCCCCGCTTGAGCTGGATGTGTCCTGCCACGTTGCTCTTGACGCCCGTGTTCTCCCCTGGGCCGAACCGCTCGACGCGGAACATAGTCGTCAGGTTGTCGTGAAGTAGAGGGGCGTCCTCTGCAAGGGAGTCCTTCACGTTCAGGATGGGCTTGAGCACCTCATACTCCACCTCTATAAGCTCAATCGCCTCCTCGGCGATGTGGGCGTCGGTGGCGGCCACGGCCGCAATTGCATGGCCCTTGTACATGGCCTTCTTGGTGGCCAGGACGTTCTCCGCCAGGAGCCTTACATTGCCCTGGGTCTCCGTGAAGTCCAGGACCCTGTTCGCAATCACCGGGAAGTCCTTGGACGTGAGCACGGCCTTCACCCCCGGCAGGGCTTCGGCCTTGCTGGTGTCTATTGACAGGATGCGGGCGTGGGCGTGGGGGCTGCGGAGTATCTTGCCGTGCAGCATCCCGGGCAGATGGATGTCGGCGCCGTACTTGGCGCGGCCCGTAACCTTGTCCAGAGCGTCGTGACGAATGGGCCTGCTGCCCACAACATTGAATTGGCCGGAACCCGAGCTTTCTCTACCGGCTGTAATAGTCATGGAGACCACCTCCTAGGCAAAAATGTCTGTTTCAGACCCGCGGGGATACCGCTCGCTGATTTCAGCACCACCAGCCTATTATCTATGCGCGCTCGTGTCAAGGATTGGAATCCTACTACCTCATATTACATACTACCTCATATAACTTGGTAAATATTGCTTGACAGCTAGGGTCTATGATAGTAGCCTTACGCGAGAAGAAAAGGAGGTATTTGCATGAAGCCTATCTCTATGACAAGCCGACTATTAGCTGGGTCTCTAAGACGCCAGCTTTGGATGCTAACGCTATTAACCATCGGCGTCCTCTTGCTAGCCGCCTGTTCCGGAGCCGAAGGGCCGGCCGGCCCCAGTGGTCAGGATGGTGGGGTCGGGGACACGGGTCCGCAGGGAGCCGTGGGACCGGCTGGATCTGAAGGGCCTGTAGGCCCTGCGGGTAATCAGGGTCCACAGGGGGCAAAAGGCGACAAAGGCGACCCGGGAGGACCAGTGGGACCTCAGGGTGACCAGGGATCAGAGGGACCGCTGGGACCGTTGGGACCCCAGGGACCAGAGGGACCGCGTGGACCTCAGGGCGAGCCCGGCATACCGGGCGGACCTCCGGGACCGCTGGGACCCCAGGGACCAGTCGGACCTCAGGGACCCATCGGAGCTCGCGGCGTGAAGGGCGATACCGGCCCGCTGGGACCCCAGGGAATCCAGGGCAACCAGGGTGAACAGGGACCAATGGGTGACTTGGGCCCCCAGGGACCTCCGGGACCTCAGGGTGCCCGAGGACCCCAGGGACCTCTGGGACCTCAGGGTGATCAAGGACCCCAGGGACCTCTGGGACCTCAGGGTGATCGAGGACCCCAGGGTGACATTGGACCCCAGGGCCCCACGGGACCCCAGGGTGAACAGGGACCGGCAGGACAGCGCGGCGCCCCCGGACCACAGGGCCAAGAGGGACCTTTTGGACCGCAGGGAAGACCGGGAGTCGCGGGAGTCAGCGACCTGCAGATCGTCACGAATGCGGGTCGGCCTAACAACGCCTCTGACAGCGAAAACAAAGTGGTAACCGTTCTCTGCGAGTGGGGTGGCGAGGACCTGTTCGCCATCGGCGGCGGCTACATACTCGGCGGCTCAACCGCTAACGTGAACGTTACGGTATCCCGCCCGGATGGACTGGCCGGTGAGGTGCCCGCTGGGTGGAGAGTGGAAGCCGTGGAGACCGGCGCCGGGCAGTCTGGCAGCTGGTCCATCACTGCCTATGCGGCGTGCGCCAACGTCAAATAGAGTCGATAAGGCGCAAGCGGTAGACTTAACCGTAGAAGACGAAGAGGGGGCAGGCGCTAGCCTGCCCCCTCTCTTTGCCTCCCGCGCCTCCCCGTGTCCGGGTACGGGGCGACCGTTGAAGTTCCCGCTCATTTGGTTCAACAGGCTCACCATGAGCGAAATGTAGGGGCGATTCGCGAATCGCCCCTACAAGGTCATTCAGGACCTAGTGAGGAATCTCAAGCGGCTAGGTGGCGACGGCATGCGCCTCAGATGGCTCGCTTCACTCGGCATGACATACACGGCCTTTCGTCCGCTCACCCCCGTATCAAGTATGGGGTGAGCTCCGAGTCTGTTGAATGGAATGAGCGGGAATCTATGCGTGGGCTGAGGGCCCGCGGGTACTACCGCAGCGCCTTCTGCTCCTCTACGTCGGCCCGCATCTCCTCAGCGTCAAACCCCAACCCTATCGCCTGATCAACGTCCTGTTGGGCAGCCGCGTCGTCTCCGAGGCGGGTGTACGCCTTGGCCCTGTTGACGTAGAACTCGCCAATCTGCGGTAGGCGGTCGATGGCCTCGGTGTAGTCGTCTATGGCCTTCTGATACTCGCCCAGCAGGAAGTAGGTGATCCCCCTGGTGTTGTACGCGCCCACGTGCCCCGAATCAAACCGTATTGCCTCGCTCAGGTCCTGGAGCGCCCGCTCGTACTCGCCCAGCCGGCCGTACGAGCCTCCCCTGCGAAAGTAGTAGTCGGCATCGACGGGATTGATCTCAAGCGCCTGGTCGTACTGCGCTATCGCCTCCTCGACCTGCCCCTGTTTCTCCAACTCCACGCCGTTCTCGAAGTGCGTCTCCGCCCTCCCCGCGGCGCCTTCGCAGGCCGAGAACGCCAGGGCGGCCACGACCAGAGCGGCCGCGGCCAGCAGAGTCGGCTTCACTATACGCGGAATCCTGAACACCCCGGAATTGTACCACTGCAACGGCCTCCCGCGTCCCCTCGACACGCAAGAGTCGGTGGGGTAGACTGGCGCAAAGAACGACAGGATGGAGCGTATGGGCACAGAGCGCCCGGCGCCGGGTTCCTGAAGGGAGGCCCCATGTTCGACGTAAAGGACCGACGCGACCTCATTGAGAAGCTGGAAGAGAACCGGCAGGCCCTGCTGGAGGTCGTCGCCACCTTGGACGAGAAGCAAAGCGAGACTCCGCAGAAGGCCGGGGACCGATCCCCCAAGGGTCAGCTGCTGCACCTGGCGGAGGCGGAGCACCACTACGTATGGGAGTGGGCGCGCCGCTCACGGGACGAGGATTCCCCAGACCTGTCGGGGTCGGATCCCGGCGCAACCGGAGAGGCTCCGCTATTCGATCACGCCAACGAGATCCCCTTGGCCCAGCTGCTGGAGCGTCTGGAGCACGAGCGCCGGCTGACGTACCGGTTCGTCGCCGAGACAGCGGACTCGGAGATGGAGCGCGCGGGACGCAATACTCCCTTTGGGGAGCTGAGTGTCCACCAGTTCCTGAAGTCCCTGTACAGGCACGACCGGATGCACCAAGACGAGGTGCTGGGGCGGGAGTCCACCTACGTGGTGACCACCCAGGAGGGACGGCGGCTGTAGGCGGAGGGGTAAGGGGCCGGTAATCTGTCATGCCCGTGCGACGGGCATCCAGGAGGGCGAGCGGCGTCTGTCATTCTGAGGAGTGAAGCGACGAAGAATCCCAGGCGGTTCTTGAACGCTGCGGTTGCATCCTGACAAACGAGGCTCACAGGCTGCACGTAGAGACGGAGAATCCTGGGTCGATAGACCTGAGCGCTGGGTGGTCTGAGGCTCTGGATTCTTCACTGCGTTCAGAATGACAGGGGCGCGCGTCTGTCATTCTGAGGAGTAAAGCGACGAAGAATCGCAGGCGGTTCTTGAACGCTGCGGTTGCATTCTGACAAACGAGACTCACGGGCACAGGCTGCCTGCACGGGAGCGGCGGTTGTGCGCCGGGCCTACAGCGCGGCGGCTATCCTGTCCCAGTGGAACCGGGCATCCCCGAAGAGGGCCTGGTTCACCTTGGCCCTCTTGTGGTACAGGTGGATGTCCATCTCTTTGGTGAAGGATATCCCCCCGTGGCACTGGTGCGCCAGGTATGTGACCCTGCCGTAGGCGTCGCTGATCCAAGCCTTTGCCTTCGAGACCTCCGGGGCGGAGAAATCTCCCTGGGACACAAGCCCGGCGGCCTGGTAGGCGAGGTATCGTGAGGCGTCGATGTCTGTGAGCATATTGGCGCAGTGGTGCTGGATGGCCTGGAAGCTGCCGATGGACCTACCAAAGGCGGGACGGGCGTTGACGTAGCTCACCGCGAGCTCCATAGCGGCTTGAGCGCCGCCCACGGACTCCGCGCACTTGCCAATAGCGCCCCACACTATGAGCTTCTCCACCAGGGGCCACCCCCCGTCGAGGGGGGCCAGTAGGTTGTCTGCAGATACCTGAACGTTGTCGAACACCACCTCAGCCTGCTTGTCGATTCCCATCACCCTCAACGGGGTGACGGTGACGCCGGGAGTGTCGGCGTCCACCATGAAAAGGGATACGCCGTCCCTGGGATCGGGGTTGTCGGCGGAGCGGGCTGCGACGATGAACGAATCGGCAGCCTGGCCGTCGGACACGAACATCTTGACGCCGTTGATGGCGTAGCCCTCGCCGGACGGGTCGCATCGCACCGCGATGTCGCCGGCCTCATACTGTCCGCTTGCCTCCGTCAGCGCCAGGGCCATGATGAGCTCACCCATCGCAATCCGTTCCAGGTATGCGTCCTTCTGCTCGTCCGTGCCAGCGTCCAGAATGGCCTGTCCGCACAGCACGACGGTGGAGAAGTAGGGGCCTGGGAGAATGGCCCGTCCCATCTCCTCCAGCAGGATTGCCATGTCCAGAAAGCTGAACTCAGCGCCTCCGTACTGCTCCGGGAAGGTGAGTCCCAGCCAGCCCAACTCGGCCATCTTCTGCCAAAGCTCCGGCGAGTGTCCCTTTTCGTCGGTCTCCATTGCCCGCACCAGGGACTTGGGGCATTCGGCCTCCAGGAACTCCCTGGCCAGTGGGCTAAGCATCTGCTGCTCTTCTGAAAAGCCTAGGTCCATATGACTATCCCTCTTCCGTTGCGCTCTCTACTCCCGGGGCATCCCCAAGCCCCGCTGGGCAATGATGGTGCGTTGCATCTCCGATGTGCCCTGATGGAGGGTGGCTGCCACGGAGCTTATGAAGGCCTCCTCCAGTCTGCCCATAAGTGGAGCGGCCCTGGATCCCGGCTCCAGGGAGCCGTAGAGGCCCAGGATTTGCGTAGCGTCTCCGGTGAACTGCCGCCACATCTCGCTGCTCAGGAGCCTGCTCATGGATGCCTCATGGCTGGAGTCCAGGCCCTCCTTCTGAAGCCAGGCCACCCGGTACGCGGCCACGCGGCAGGCCTCAATGCCCATCGCCA
This sequence comes from Dehalococcoidia bacterium, assembly GCA_965261605.1. Classification (GTDB taxonomy): domain Bacteria; phylum Chloroflexota; class Dehalococcoidia; order Lucifugimonadales; family UBA2985; genus DAOUJW01. The sequence goes on from OZ253466.1 coordinate 1,331,044, forward strand.
TCTCACCCAGCTTGCTTCGCACGTGGGGTAGGTCGAAGAGGGCCTTGTCGCCGCTCGCGGTTTCCCTGGCATAGGCTGCAAGGTCGTCCAGGAGGGCGCGGGCTCGGCCGACCATCTCTATGCCGACGCGCTGCCGGTTCAGGACGCTCACGGCTACATACCATCCCATGCCGCGCTCTCCGACCATGCACTCCGCGGGCGCCTCAAGGTCGTTGAAGAACACCTCGTTCAGCATCCCGCTCCTGCCGTCCACCTCGTCCAGGGCGCGGAGGGTGATCTTGGGGGAGTTCATATTTATCACAAAGTAGCTTACGTCACGGTGCCTGGGAGCGTCCGGGTTGGTGCGGGCCAGTATGTGGATCCAGTCCGCTCTGGCCGCGCCGCCCACGTAGTCCTTCTGGCCGCTGACAATGTAGCGGTCGCCGTCCTGGACGGCCGTGGTGCGTACGGAGGCCAGGTCAGAGCCTCCACCCGGCTCAGTGTATCCCTGGCACCAGAAAGTGTCTGCGTTGGCAATGGACGGCAGATGGCTGCTCTTCAGCTGCTGCGACCCATGCTCTATAATGGCCGGGCCAATCAGGTTCGGGCCGTCGTCAAAGGAGATGGCCTCCGGGACGCCCCAGTAGGCCATCTCCTCCCGGAAGAGCATATGAAGGACGGGCGAGCAGTCCTGGCCGCCGTGCTCCGAGGGCCAGTGCATCGTCGTCCAGCCCCTCTGGGCCACCTTCCTGCGCGCCTCCAGCACTGCGGGCCAGAGGTCGTCCTTGTAGACGACTCTGTCCTGCCAGCGTATCTCAGGGGGGATCTCGGCGAGGATGAACTCGCGGACCTCGTCCCGGAAGGCTGATTCCTCGGCGCTAAAGCGAAAGTCCACTCAGGTTACTCCTTGGGAGTCGGGTGTCGGCTCACGAAGGCCGGGTTGGGCTAGGGCCTCCACCAGGTGTTGCGGTCCGACAGGGAAACCTCCATCACTACTATGTCCTGGTAGCCTCCGTAGTAGTCCATGATGCGGGCCGGAAGGGTGGCCACCCTCTCGAATCCCATGCGCTCGGCGAAGCTTATGGCGGCTTCCTCTCGGCGCGGCACCAGGTCTATGTACACCTTGTACAGGTTCAGCTCCTTGGCGATGTCCAGGAGCTCCCTGATGACGCGGGCTCCCACTCCCTTCTGCCTGTAGCTCGGGTCTACGACTATCCTCAGCTCCCCGATGTGTCGCCGGGAGAAGGCGCGGGTCCGGTGGAGTGTAGCATCGCAGACGATCTGGCCGTCCACAATAGCCTCAAGGGCGATAACTCGCTCGTGGTTTATGTTGTGGGTCCACTCCCGGATCACATCGACATCAGTTACTTCGTCCTTCAGGTAGTAGAGGTCCTCCTCAGGTATTCGACTGAAGAAGTCGTGCAGCGCCTGGTGGTCACTCTCTATCAGAGGCCTCAGCTCAATTTCGGTGCCGTCGTCAAGGCTTTCCTTCTTTGGAAATCCCTCAAAAGCGGGTACGTTCCTGGACTGTGCTGCCATAATCCTCTCCTTTACAATACTGCTTTGATTCGATTACTCTCGCGCCGCTCAAAAGCGCTAACCTTTAGGCCTAAAAACCCCAACGGGGATTCTAATACACTACGGGTCGAGAAGATAGCCTTCTTAACGATGTCCCTGTCTAGTGCTCTCCCTCCATAATCCAGATGGTGGTCTCCTGCGGCTCCAATAGCAACTCCCCAATCTCGCTCAGCACGGACATCCTCTCCGGGTTGTTGTCGTAGGCCCTCCATGCGCCAAGGCTTATCCAGGTGCTTATCACCAGACATGTGCCGGGCTGGTCCACCGAGAAGAGAGTCTCGCCGGAGATGTAGCCCGGACTCCTGAGGGCCAGCCTGCGCAAATCCCTCAGCCTCTCCTGCAGAGCGGAGCGGTCTTCATCCCTCACTACGCGCTTCATCAACACTCTGACGGTCATAGCAGTCACCTCGCCCGGGGTTTTCCGTGCTAACCCTTCGTTGGACTATCGGGGCGCAGCCTGCTCAGGCAAGCGCGGGAGTCTCGTGCAAGTTGCTGCTTTGCCGGGCGTATCCGGCTATGACTGGACTTGCGGCTCAAACGCCTCTACTTGAATTTTAAGCTACATAGCTACACCAAGGCAAGGATAGGGGTGGCTAAAGGTGTTCACTAGAACTGATGATGGTATAATCGTCCTGGCATCGGGATTCTAAAGTGATTCCGCCTCGGTTCTTGCCCAATAACGCGATATTCCTCACCTTAGATACTAAACTGGCCTGGATGGGCGTGACAGCTTAGTAGAATAGCAATATGTGAGAGATGTAACAGTCCCGCCTTGAGGAAGTAGCCATGACCGCCGAATTGCCAGACGGTATACCAATAGCACAATCTGACGTATATGAAGGAGATTGTTTGACGCTAATCCCGACCCTGCCGGACGGCAGCATTGACGTAGTTGTAACAAGCCCGCCATATTGGGGTCAGAGGCAATCCTTGGGGAACGGCACGGAAGAAGACCCCAGAGGTTACATAGCATTCTTACAGGCCGTATTTGAGGCTCTCTTACCCAAGCTAAAGCCGAGCGGTATTGTATGGATAAACTTGGCCGATGCCTATAACACTCCGATCAATTGGGGGCCAAAAGATTACAAGTACAGTTCGTTAGGTGTTGACCGCCGAGGATTCAGTCCGGACAATGCGGCCTACACCAAGCCTAGGTTCAAGCGAAAAGCGTTCGTTGATAATTCTACAGGTTGGTTGCGATATGGCAATCTGCTGATGTTGCCAGAACGCCTGCTGATCTGCCTTACGGAATCCGGGTATCTGTACCGTGGTGAAGTGATCTGGGCGAAAAAGAATGCAATGCCTGAAGGGCGCTCTAGGCGGCCCCACCGCAAGCATGAACCGATTTACCTCCTAGCCAAATACGAGAACCATTTCTTTCGCTCCGTCCCACCTGTACCAAGTGTTTGGGAGTTTGCTAACGAGCACATTACCGGCCTACAGCACCGTTCGCGTTTTCCCGTACAACTGCCCAAGCGCTGCATAGAGGCCTACGGTCGAGTAGGTAGGGAAGTGGTTGTGCTGGATCCTTTCTCGGGGTCCGGGTCTACCGGGTTGGCTGCGCTGGAACTCGGATGTACTTACATCGGGTTTGAGATTGATCATGAACAAGTTATGGAATCAAGACGTCGGCTGTCTGCAACTACTATGCAAAGCAACTATTTGCATCGACTACCCGAAGAAGCTGGTGAATCAACCTGACAATCGATCGTGTAATGAGCCAATGAGGAATCGTGAAAAGCTGTCGTTTGGATCTTTGAAATTGCAGACGGAAATTCGGGCAATGGCATTGTTGTCTTCAGTTGGCATGGTATTCTGATTGTATGAAAAGCAGGCGGAGAAATGGCCGCTCTCCTCAAAATCCCGACGTTTATCGCTTACGGGACTCGCCTTGGCATCGCCAAACTCGCCATTGTTGATCGGTTGGGCATTAGGAAAGCTCTTGGAGTCCATCGTCCAAAAAACGGATAGATGGCCTGACTCAAGCAAGGCCCTGCTCATTGGGACATCATCGGTGCGCCTTTCCGCAATACTGGCCTTAACGTGGACTACACCCAACAACCGTACCTCGTTGGCATAGTCATAAGTTAGCAAGATATCTGCTTTATCAGGGATGATCCTTGAATCGTTTATACTACCCAACATCGCGGTTTTTTCGGCTCTATTACTTATCTTGACGGATATTCCGCTCTCCAAAAGGAATGTGCCATAATGTTTGACCAAGACGCGTTCCAGAGCCCACCCGCTGGTTCGTTTCCAGCTCTGCTCCAGATTAAGCCGAGCATGAGACTCTGGATGATTCGAGCGGTCGCAGTAGGCGCGATTTACTAGAAAAGTCCACAAATCGGAGGCATTGGCATCAGGCCAAATTTGGACGGCGCGGAGAAAAACACTTGCTACTACCTCTGAACGTTTGATGTCGTTTGCCAAGCCAGTCTTGAGCAAATCTAGTATCTCATCAAATTCACTCTGCCTCGCACCTGGGAGTGAATACTCTGCATCGTACTGATCATATTTGAACCGTATTCGCAAACCGTCTTCCGCGGCAATAGCTTTAATTCTGTCGGGAGCATCTAGTTGGCGAACATCTTCTCCTATGCCTTGAAAAAGGGTTGCTGGCGTCACTTTCAATGCCAGTGACAAGCGCAAGATAGCGTCTAGAGCCGGGTTGCGTCTACCTCGTTCCACGCCACCAATATACGATCTGTCCAAATTGGAAGCTTCAGCAAGGTCCTCCTGAGTCAACTTTAGAGCTTCCCGGAGGAGACGGACGTTCTTACCAAATTTCTGCCTGTCATCACTGCCCATGTTGATCATCCTATTAGCATGGGCAGACTGGGTCGAGTGACTAATCGTACCATTTCTACCAAGACACTCCGGTATTGTGGTGGCTAATGAGGAGGGGCTGAGTATGTCGTTATTCCGGTTGGCATGTAGGTAAGCGCGGTATGGATACTGCCGAGTGAGTGCAATGCTATATAGGGACGAACGGAGGCTTAACTCCACGGATAGCCCTTCTCCCCTTCATTGACACGGCTGGGAAGGGGTAGTATATTCTGGGTGCGGTCATTGATTCTACGGGTAATGGCCCCGTTATAGAGTTGTTGCTTTGGGGGCTGTAAGTGGCGCCTGAAGGATTCACAATAAACTACACCGCGGTAGTGGTCACAGCGATTGTGGGCGCCATCGCAATGGGCATCATGTTTGCGGCGTCCTTCGTCTTGTCCCCAAAGAGGCATTCTGCTCTCAAGGACATGCCCTACGAGTGCGGCATACCGCCGGAGCCTTACGCTTGGTCCCAGCTCCACATGCGGTACTACATCTTCGCTATTCTGTTCCTGATATTCGACGTTGAGGCCGTCTTCCTATTTCCCTGGGCCGTCGTCTTCCTCACAAGCGTAGAGGCGGTGTTCTACGAAATGCTCATATTCATCGCCATTCTATTCTTCGGGATAGTCTACGGCTGGAGGAAGGGAGTACTGCAATGGAGGTGACCACCGGAACAGGCAACCAGGAGCCCAGGAGCCTTCTCAACAGGGCCGCTCCGGGAATTTTGACGGGCAGGTCTGAGGAGCTCATAGCTCTGGCCAGGAAGTCGTCCCTGTGGCCCATGACCTTCGGACTGGCCTGCTGCGCCATAGAGATGATCAGTACCTACATGGCCCACCACGACCTGGACCGCTTCGGGATAGTGACATGGCCCTCTCCCAGGCAATCGGACGTGATGATTGTGGCGGGGACGGTGGTCAAGAAGATGGCGGAGCCGATAAAGATTCTCTACGAGCAGATGCCGGAACCCAAGTGGGTAATAGCAATGGGCAGCTGCGCCACCAACGGGGGTCCGTACTACAGGTCCTACTCCGTGGTCATGGGAGTGGACCACATCGTCCCTGTGGACGTGTACGTGCCCGGTTGCCCTCCCAGGCCGGAGGCCCTTATGGAGGGCATCTTGAAGCTCCAAGACAAGATATCGCAGGACGCCAAAGAGCGTGGTCGAAAGGCGTAGGCGGGAGCAGGCCCCCCAGGCCCAAGTCACGCTTGACGAGAAGGGCCGCATACTGGAAGGGCTGCTCCCTGACGCGCTGGGAGAGTTCGAGCCGGAGATAGCGGCTTCCTTTGACTTGGTGGAGGCTACGGTCAAGCCCGACTGCGTCCCCTCCGCGTGCACGATCCTCAAAGAGAACCCGGACCTGGCCTTCGACTTCCTCCTGTGCCTGTGCGTGGTGGACTACGAGGAGCATCTCCAGGTGGTCTACCATCTGTACAGCACCGTCAAGAAGCACAAGATGGTGCTCAAGGCCAGCGTCCCCACGGAAGAGCCCAGTATTCCCTCCGTCATATCGGTTTGGCCCGGCGCAGACTGGTTCGAGCGCGAGGGGCACGACCTGTTCGGGGTGGTCTTCGAAGGCCATCCCAACATGACGCCACTTCTGCTGTACGAGGGGTTCGAGGGATTCCCCGGTCGGAAGAGCTATGATTTCAACGACTACACCGAATGGTAGCTAAGGACTTGGTGACGTAGTGAGCACGGAGAACCAACTGGACATGGTCCAGATGATGGTCAACATGGGGCCTCAACACCCCAGCACTCACGGCGTCTTCCGTATGCTTCTCTGGGTGGACGGCGAGCGCATTGTGGACGTTGAGCCGCACATAGGGTACCTCCACAGAGGCGCGGAGAAGCTGTGCGAGGGGGAGCTTTACGCCCAGATAGTCACCCTGTTCGACCGCTTGGACTACATATCCAACTTCAACAACGAGCTGGTCTTCTGCATGGCGACGGAGAAGCTCATGGGCCTGAAGATCCCCGAGCGAGCGGAGTACATCCGCGTGCTCATGTGCGAGCTGAACCGCGTAGCCAGCCACCTTCTCTTCTTCGGGACAATGGGGCTGGACGTTGGGGCTATGACTCCGGTCATGTACACGTTCCGGGACAGGGAGAAGATCCAGTCCCTCTTCGAGGCCGTGAGCGGCGCTCGGATGATGCATAACTACATACGCATAGGGGGCGTCAAGAACGACCTGCCGGACGACTTCTCCCAGCACATGGCCCGGCTCATCCCGGAGATCAAGCAGGGAATCGATGAGGCGGACAGGCTGCTGAGCTTCAGCGAGATATTCCTGGCCCGCACCAAGGGCATCGGGGTCATTGACGCGAAGACGGCCATAGCCAACGGGATGAGCGGCCCTTGTTTGAGAGCCACCGGCGTGCCTATGGACGTGCGCAAGGACGAGCCGTACTCCGTGTACGACCGCTTCGATTTCGGCATCCCCATCGGCGAGAAGGGCGACTGCTGGGACAGGTTCTATGTTCGCGTGGAGGAGATGCGTCAGTCTCTGCGCATCATCGAGCAGGCGATGGACCAGATTGAGGCCGGGCCGGTTTCGGTCCCCGTCAGGATTGTGCTCCGACCTCCCGAGGGTGAGGTGTACGTGCGTGCCGAGAACCCCCGGGGCGAGATAGGAGTGTACCTGGTGAGCAAGGGTGCAGACAGGCCCTACCGCGTGAAGGTGCGCCCGCCCTCTTTCTGCAACCTGATGTCTCTGAAACACCTGCTCAAGGACTGCTACGTGGCCGACTCCGTGGTGATACTTGGCTCCCTGGACGTGGTGCTCGGAGAGGTGGACCGGTGAACCTCCTGGACGTGGGCATACTGGTCGTACTCGTCCTGGTCCTGCTGACGGCCCTGTCCGTCGTCGTCCTCTCCCTGACGTGGCTCGAGAGGAAGTTCCTGGGCCGCATTCAGATGCGGATGGGCCCCACGCGTGTCGGTCCTTTCGGGCTGCTCCAGCCGGTTGCAGACGCCATCAAGCTCATGTCCAAGGAGGATATACTGCCGGGAGAGGTGAACCGGGCGGTGTACTGGGTGGCTCCTCTAGCCGTATTCGTGCCAACGTTTATGATATGGGTGACCATCCCCTTTGCAAGGGACGTGGTCATACGCAACCTGGAGATGGGCCTTTTCTACATTGTAGCTCTTTCGGTGCTGTCCATAGTGGGTCTTGTGTGCGCGGGCTGGGCCTCCGCAAACAAGTACGCCGTGCTGGGAGGGTTCAGGGCGGCCGCGCAGCTAATAAGCTACGAGATTCCCCTGATACTAGCGGTCCTGGGCGTAGCGATGCTGGGCCAGACCCTCAACATAGAGGAAGTTGTGGATAACCAGTCGTCCGTCCCGTACGTCCTGATTCAACCCCTCGGGCTGGTGATATTCCTCATCGCCGGACTGGCGGAGCTTGGGCGCACACCCTTCGACATTCATCCGGCGGAGTCGGAGGTTGTGGGCGGCCCCTTCGTGGAGTACAGCGGGGCGCACTGGTCCGTGTTCTTCCTGGCCGAGTACATCAACACCTTCGCCATCGCTGCCCTGACCGTGCTCCTGTTCCTGGGAGGGTGGCGCATCCCGTTCGTCTCCGACAACCTCACGGTGGCCGGAGTCGGCGTCTTCCTGGTGAAGACGTACATGGTCATCCTGGTTATATTCTGGATACGGGGCACCTTCCCGCGCCTGCGCATCGATCAGCTGATGAGCCTGGGCTGGAAGGTGCTGGTGCCGCTTTCGTTCGTGAACATCATCATAACCGGAGTGTACCTGTTCTACGGCTGGCCCGCCTGGACCCTTACCATCATGTCGCTGGGCATTCTGGTCGGGACCGCTTGGGGTCTGAGCAAGCGCATGAAGACGCTTCCTGCGCACGAGAACACGGTGCGTCTGTACACTCCGCCGCAGGAGGTGGGCGATGCTAGGTGATGTCAAAGTTATGCTTGTCGCAGCCGTCTTGCAGTCGTCCGAAGGAGGTAGCAAATGCTTGGCAATTTGAAGGGCCTTGTCGTGACTCTGACCACCCTGTTCCGCAAGCCGGTGACATACCAGTACCCCGATGCCCACAAGCCCATCGAGCCGCGCTACATGGGCTTCCCCGTCCTTACCTGGGATCAGCAGGTGGGCGAGCCGTACTGCACCGGCTGCATGGTGTGCGTACGCTACTGCCCCACGCAGTGCATGTCCGCGGTTATGAAGGACAACCCGCTCCACGCCGACGGCCAGAGCTCCCGCCGGAAGATAGTGGACAGCTTCGAGATAAACCTGGGTCGGTGCATCGTGTGCGGGATATGCGTGGACGTGTGCAACTTCGACGCCATTGAGATGAGCCACGAGCACGAGATGAGCAAATTCGCCCGCAACGACAATCGCACGGACCTTGAAAAACTGCTCGACATGGGCAAGAGCTACCAGCAGGAGGTTGGCTGGAGACCCAAGAAGGGAGCTGAGGAGGAGGAAGCCGGGGAGACCGAGAACTGAATATGACAATAGCCGTGTTCTACATCCTGGCGGCGATCTGCCTGGGAGGCGCCCTGGGAGTGGTGATGACGCGTAACGTAGTGTACGCCGCGTTGTTGCTGCTCCTCTCTCTGTTGGGCGTGGCCGGTCTATACCTGCTTCTGCTGGCTGAGTTCCTGGCGCTGGTGCAGATACTCATCTACGGAGGCGCTATCACTATAGTAGCGCTTTTCGTCATTATGCTTACACGCCAACAGGAGTTCCGGTCCATGACGGACAACCCCCAGTGGCCGCTTGCGGCGGTTGTTGCCATAGCGGTGTTCGCAGTGCTTTTCGCAGCAATGAGAGAGGGGAGTCCCTTTGCAAGCACGCGGGGGTCGCTGGGATTCGAGGAGCTCGGGGACAGCCTGTTTGCGCAGTGGGCGGTGCCCTTCGAGGTAGCGTCCCTGGTGCTTCTGGTTGCCCTGATTGGGGCCATCGTCATCGCGCGGGAAGGCGGTGAAGAAGAGTGACGATCACCCTGCTCCACTTCCAGGTGCTCAGCGCGGCCCTCTTTTCCATTGGGATATACGGTGTGCTCGCGCGGCGCAGCGCGATTCTCATACTTCTGTCCCTTGAGCTTATGCTGAACGCCGTCAACATCAACCTGATAGCGTACGCAGCGTACATAGAGGATATCCGGGCCACCGGACAGGTCATCGCAATATTCGTCATTACCGTTGCGGCAGCGGAGGTGGGACTGGCAATGGCCATAATCCTGCGTCTGTTCCGCAACCGCGCTTCGGTGGATGTGGGTGAAGTGGACCTTATGAAATGGTAGGTGCTCTACACCAATGCCGGAGACTAGCGACTCAATGACATCGGCGGTGCAGTGGGCATGGCTGGCGCCCGTCTTTTGCGTGGCCGCATTTACGGTTATTGCAGTGCTTGGCCGGTTCCTCCCACGACAGGGAGCGCACCTGTCGGTCCTGGCCATCCTGGGGGGATTCGCAGTCTTCTGGTACGTCCTCACCGAATTCCTCTCCACAGGAGGGGGCATATACCAGGTTGACTGGTTCACCGTGGGGGACGTCACCCTATCCTGGGGAATCATAGTGGACGAGTTGTCCATCGTTATGCTGGGGCTTGTGACCCTCGTCGCGCTGGCAGTCCAGGTGTACTCCCTCAGCTACATGAAGGACGAGCCAGCCTTCGGATGGTACTTTGCCGTCCACTCACTGTTCGCCGCCGCCATGCTGACCCTGATTCTCGCGGACAACTTCCTTCTCCTGTACATCGCCTGGGAGCTGGTGGGCCTCTGCTCCTACCTGTTGATTGGCTTCTGGTACCAGCGCCGCTCTGCGGCCGAGGCGGCCAAGAAGGCCTTTATCACCACGCGGATTGGCGACGTTGGGCTTCTGATAGGCATCCTGCTGCTGTTCAACGAGACGGGCACTTTCGACATTGCCACCATAATCCACGTTGCCGAGCAGGGCGCAATAAGCTCCGGGACGCTGACGGCGGCGCTGCTGCTCATCTTCCTGGGCGCAATGGGCAAGTCCGCTCAGTTCCCGCTGCACGTGTGGCTGCCCGACGCCATGGAGGGCCCCACGCCGGTCAGCGCTCTCATCCACGCAGCGACGATGGTGGTTGCAGGCGTGTTCCTGGTGGCCCGCATATTCCCCCTCTTTGTCCTCTCGCCCGACGCGATGCTGGTGGTGGCCGTCATTGGCCTCACTACAGCCCTCGTCGCGGCGGCAATGGCCCTTGTGATGACCGACCTCAAGCGGGTGCTGGCCTACTCCACCATAAGCCACCTTGGATTTATGATGCTGGCCCTGGGAGCGGGCGGATACACCGCCGCTATCTTCCACCTCCTGGCTCACGCCTTCGCCAAGGCGCTGCTCTTCCTGGGTGCCGGCAGCGTCACCCACGGCACCGACAAGACGGACATCCGGGACATGGGCGGCCTGCGAAAGCGAATGCCCCTGACCTTCGTCACCTTCGGCATCGGAGCGCTGGCCCTGGCGGGCATACCGCCCCTGGGCGGGTTCTTCAGCAAGGACGAGATCCTGGTGGCAGTGCTGGACGGCAGGCACCCGATATTCTTTGTGCTGGTCCTGGTCGCCGCGCTTTTGAGCGCGCTGTACATGGCGCGGCTTCTCTTCCTGGTGTTCTTTGGAGAGCTTAAACGTGAAAACAACCGCGCCCACGAGTCGCCTCTGCTCATGACCCTTCCCTTGGCCGTCCTGGCTGTCCTTGCCCTTGGGGCGGGGATTCTGGCCCCTGCCTGGACGTCGGACTACCAGGGGTTTGGCGCGTGGCTGTTCCACGATGAGCCTCACCCGTACAAGGTGAACGTCATGGTCATGGCGCTGTCCATTGCGCTGGCGGTGGGCGGCTTTGCCCTGGGCTGGGCGCTCTACGTGAAGAAGTCGCTGTCTCCTGACCGCATTCGACAGCAGATGTCGGGCCTGCACACGCTGGTGGTCAACAAGTTCTACATCGACGAGCTGTACCAGTGGGGCATCGACCGCGTCGCTCTGGCATTCGCCAACTTCATGGCCCTCTTCGACCGCATTGTCATCAACGATAAGGGGGTGAACTTCACGGGGCGCTCCGTGTTCCTGTCGGGATTGCGGCTGCGGTACATAGAGACGGGCAAGGTGTACAACTACGCCCTTGGGATGGGCATTGGCGTGGTGGTGATAGCCTTGATATGGTGGCTGGCGCTGCCTCATGTCGACCTTAGAAGGGGATGACCTTGGACGCGCTTGATTCATACGTCCTGTTTGCGCTGGTGGCGATCCCCTTCGCGTGGGGGCTCGCAATTGCCCTCTTTCCGCCGGAGAGCCGCCAGGCCATCCGGATGTTGTCGGTGGCGGTGTCCCTGGTTCTCCTAGCCCTGTCCACCTACGTATTCCTGGGATACGACAAGGACGCGGCCGGGTACCAGTTTATGCGGGAGTTCCAGTGGCTGGACTCCCTGGGCATCGCGCTTGCGCTGGGCGTGGACGGCATCTCCGTCCCGATGGTCTTCCTGACCGGCATAGTGACCCTTACGGGCGTTCTCATCTCTTGGAACGTCTCGTCTGACATGCCGCGCCGTGTGAAGGACTTCTTCATGCTGTTCTTCCTGCTGGTGGCAGGCGTCTACGGCGTGTTCGTCTCACTTGACCTCTTCTTCCTGTTCTTCTTCTACGAGCTGGCCGTGCTGCCCATGTACCTGCTCATCGGCGTATGGGGGAGCAGCAGCGACTTCGGCACCTTCCTGCGACCCAAGGAGTACGGGGCGATGAAGCTCATGCTCTACCTGGTCGCGGGGAGCATCCTGGTGTGGGTGGCGATCCTCGCCGTGTACGTGGAGGGCGGAATGGGGACGTTCTCCTTCCTGGCGCTGCAGGACGCCACCTTCTCAGCGACGTTCCAGTTCTGGGCGTTCCTCGGGTTCATGATCGGGTTTGGAGTGCTGGCGGGCCTGTGGCCCTTCCACACGTGGTCGCCGGACGGCCACGTGGCAGCTCCCACAGCGGTGAGTATGCTGCACGCCGGCGTGCTGATGAAGCTGGGGGCCTACGGCATCATCCGGTTGGGAATAGACCTGCTGCCGGAGGGGGCGCAGGACTGGGCGCTGGCGCTGATCATCCTGGGCATCATCAACGTGGTGTACGGCGCGGTGGCCGCTATGGGACAGCGCGATCTCAAGTATGTTGTGGGCTACTCAAGCGTCAGTCACATGGGATACGTGCTGGTGGGCTTTGCCACGCTGAACTCCTTTGGGTTGAGCGGCGCTGTGCTCCAGATGTTCTCCCATGGCATTATGACGGCCCTCTTGTTCGCTCTTGTGGGCGCCATCTACGACCGCGCCCACGTCCGGGACATCGGCATCCTTGAGGGGTTGACCAAGCGCATGCCCCTGACCTCGGCCTTCTTTGCAGTGGCCGGACTGACCTCTCTCGGGCTGCCCGGTTTGAGTGGATTCGTGGCTGAGCTGATGGTGTTCATCGGCGCGTTCAGGGACTATCCAATTATCGGGATGCTTGGCATCATTGGCGCGGCCATAACCGCGGTCTACATCCTGCGGCTGTTGGGCAAGGTGTTCTTCGGCCCCATCAGCCCGCAGTGGGCGCGACTTACGGACGCAACGCGCCTCGAAGGGTTCTCAATGGCCATCCTGGTGGCTTTCCTGGTCGGGGTGGGTCTGTATCCTCGGCCGTGGATGGACCTGATTAACAGCGGCGTGGCTCCTCTGCTGGAAAGGGTGGTTGGGCTGTAATGAACTTCATGCTCTTCCTGCCGGAGTTCCTCCTCGCGGGCTTGGCCTTTGGCGTCTTGGGCATAGACCTGTTCCTGCCCAGAGAGAGGAAGATCTACCTGCCGTGGATAACCCTGGTGGGTCTTGTGGGCGTTTTGGTGGTGTCGCTGACCTATATGTGGGGCAGGGACACCGACCTGTACGACGGCCTGTTCCTCGTCGACAACTTCTCCCTCTTCTTCAAGGGCTTCTTCCTGGTTCTGGGCGCGCTGGTGGTGCTCGTGTCAGTCGACTACGTGAAGAAGCACCTGAGCCATCCCGGCGAGTACTACGGCATTCTGCTCTTCTCCATCCTGGGGATGATGCTGATGACTGCCGCGGGGGAGTTGCTCACCGCCTACATCTCCCTTGAGCTGCTCAGCTTTAGCCTGTACGTGCTGGTCTCCCACGGGAGGAACAACCCCAAGTCCAACGAGGCAGGGATCAAGTACATACTACTGGGGGCCTTCGCCTCTGCGCTGCTCCTCTACGGCATCAGCCAGGTGTACGGGATGCTGGGCACGACCCGGTTCTCGGAGATACAGGCGGTCCTTGCTTTCGAGCCGTCGCCCCTCAACCCGGCGTTGCTGGTGGGGTTGGCGCTCATCGTGGCCGGACTGGGGTTCAAGGTGGCCGCCGTGCCCTTCCACATGTGGGCCCCCGATGTCTACGAAGGCGCTCCTACGCCGATCACTGCGTACCTGGCCGTGGGGTCGAAGGCCGCCGCCTTCGCCCTGATACTGCGGCTGTTTTCCCAGGCCTTCCTTCCGGCCATCGACGACTGGCAGATTATCCTGGTGGTGCTGGCCGCTCTGACCATGACTGTGGGTAACTTGGTGGCCCTGGCCCAGGACAACATCAAGAGAATGCTGGCCTACTCCAGCATAGGCCACGTGGGATACCTGCTCTTGGGCGTGGCGGCCCTCTCGCCCTTGGCGTCCGACGGGGTTATCTTTCACCTGGCCGGGTATGGCGTGACCAACCTTGCCGCGTTTCTCTGCGTCATCATCTTCTACAATGCGACCAACCGGGAGGACATCGCCGGATTCGCGGGCTTGGCGGACAGGGCGCCCTATCTGGCGATGGCCCTCACCGTGGCCCTGTTCTCCCTGGCGGGGCTGCCGTTCTTCGCTGGCTTCACAACCAAGTTCTACCTGTTCACCGCCGCCGCCGAAGGTGGGCTGCTGTGGCTGGTGGGGCTGGCCATCGTCAACAGCCTCATCTCTCTCTACTACTACCTGATGGTCATAAAGCAGATGTACATGGTGCCCGCCGGGGATAACGCGCCGGTGAAGGTGTCCCGGGTGAGCGGAGGAGTCCTGGGGCTGCTGGTGCTGGGGATCATCGTCCTGGGCGTCTATCCCGGCCCTCTGGTGGACGCGATACAGGGAGCCACGGCCGCGATACTGCCGTAGCTATTCCTGGGTTGTGTTGGCAATGACAGTTCCCACCTACAGCAAGATGGGGTCCAAGGGAATCAGCCGCTGTTCGACGGGGTCCACCGCCAGAGCAAATCCCTCCAGCGTGTACGCCCCCAGAACGGGAGGGGCGTCCTCCTCCCCAAAGGCTACTATGGTCGATACGTTTTCGCCGTTTATAGTTACCCGGGCCTCGCCAATGTCCATCTGAATGCGCCGACCGTCACCCACCAGAAACCTGCGTCTGCCCATCGGCTCAATCCCCAACTGCCGCAACAGCGAGGCGGGCAAGGTGGTGTAGAGTGAGCCGGTGTCCACCGCGGCCTCGATGTCCAGGGTGTACCGGCTGTCCATGCCGGAAATCCGCAGTGGATACTTGAACGTTCCCATATCGGCAACTCCTCTGTTCTGTGCGCTGACCTGCGTTCCATTATAGCTGATCCCCTCGCCTGCGACAGAGGCCGCAATCCCTCTGCCCACAGAATGGAGAAAGGGCAGAGCCAGTCCCAGATTTGATCCTGGAAGTGGGAGACAAGCCGGTCGACGGCGGAGACGGTGAAGTATGCAAACGCCGCCGCGTTGGAAGCAACTCTAGCCTGAGTCTTCTGCTGGCTTGCCCGGCTGCTCCTCTTCCGACGCCTTTCTCAGAACGGGCTTGAGAGGCCCCTTCACCTCGATGTAGACCATCTGCTCCGGCGCAATGGCCACCGTTGCCGTCTCCGGCCCGTCGTCCGTCTCCACCACAACCCGGTCCATCAGGCCCAGCTCAAGGTCTCCCGGATCGAAGTAGAACACCTTGCCGGATCGCTCAAACCTGACTCCGATTACCCTTGCCATCTGTTCGGCTCCTGACTACTCTTTATTGCGCCTATTGCGCCGCTCATAGCCTGCCCCGTTCCCAGATCGGAGTCGGGGACAGGACTTGATACGGGGGTGAGGTTGTCGGACCATTTGAGCGGGCTTGGCATCTGTCGGTTCCTGATTATCCTTCCCGCGCTTTTCTTGGGAGTGAGAGCATAAGCACATCCAGGCTCAGGCGCGGGTTGACGTTGGACTCCAGAAATTCGATGGTCTCCATGGTGGCGTTGATTGCCCTTACAACCTGGGGCGTGGAGATCCACCCGGCGTGACGCCGCAGGTCTTCCATCGCCGGCGCGTTGGACACCAGGTCTTCATGACCGCCCTTGATGAGCAGCATGTCCCGCCACCAGTTCATGCCCACCTTCAGCCGTCCCAACGCCTTCTCCCAGTCCCTGGCGTACAACGATGCGACCTCCTCGGCGTAGGTGAACCGCTCCTCCAGCCCGTTGTCCAGCAGGTGCGACACGCCCTCGAGCTCCGCGGTGTAGTCTTCAACCAGGCTGGGGTCTTTGGCGGCCTCAATGGCCCATCCTATCTTCCCGCCGGATAGCCTGGCCAGGGCCATCGCCTGCTCGCGGGGGACTCCCCGGGCTTCCTCCAACTCGCGGGCTATTGTATCAACGGGGACAGTCCGGAAGTCGATCTGCTGGCACCGGGAGAGGATGGTGTCGGGAATCGCCTCGCTGCTGCTTGTCAACAGTACCAGCAGCACCGACTCCGGCGGTTCCTCCAGGAGCTTGAGCAGGGCGTTGGACGCCTCCGAGGACAGGGAGGACGCTTCCTGGAAAATGAACACCCGGCATTTTCCTTCGTAGGGTTTCAGGGTGGCCGCGCGCTGCACGTCCCTCACCTGGTCTATGCCGATGTCCCTTCTCGTGCGAGTCCCGGATGCGTTCGGCTCACGATCGATTACCTGCACGTCCGTGTGGAATCCCTGTGATATGCGGACGCACTGGTTGCAGGCGCCGCATGGCCTGGAGGCCGGTTCGTTCAGGCAGTTGACCCCCTGGGCCAGGTTCAGGGCCAAGGTCGTCTTACCAACCTGGGACGGCCCCACGAACATGTAGGCGTGGGAGAGCATATCCCGCTCCAGGCTTTTGGACAGCAGGGCAATGGCCGCCTCGTGTCCCACCACCTGCCACATGGTCAGGCTACGTCGTTCCGCATCAGGTCGTCGTAGGTCTCCCGACGCCTTATCAGACGCGCCTGCCCGTCCTTCACCATGACGATGGCCGGCCTGGGGGCCAGGTTGTAGTTGCTGGCCATGGCCGGCGCGTAGGCGCCAGACGCAGGCACGGCCAGGAGGTCGCCCGCCTCCAGGCTTGGGAACTCCACGTCCCTCAGCAGCACGTCTCCCGACTCGCAGAACTTCCCGGCAATCGAAACGACTTCCCCACCCTCGGCGTCCATCCTGCTGGCTAGCACCGCCTCGTACTGGGCCTCGTAGAGGGCGGGGCGTATGTTGTCTCCCATGCCGCCGTCCACGGATACGTACTTCCTGATGCCTGGCACGTCTTTCGAGGCCCCGACGCTGTACAGGGCCACGCCCGCTCTGCCCACTATTGACCGGCCCGGCTCGATAACCAGGTGAACATCGCCTGCATCCTTCAGGGTGGAGGTGATGGCCTCGGCGTACTCGCCTATGCCCGGAGGCTCCTGGTCCCTGGTGTAGGCGATGGCGAACCCTCCGCCGGGGCTGATCTCCCGCAGCGTCAGACCGGCCTCCGCCGCGAAGTCCAGGGTGACCTCCATCGCCTTTGTGTAAGGCTCAAGCTCGAATATGGGTGACCCCAGGTGGAAGTGCAGACCCAGCAGCCGCAGGCTGTCCTGCGCCATCGCCTTCTCGACGGCCTCTTTGGCCTGACCCGTCTGGATGGGGAACCCGAACTTGCTGTCGAGCACGCCGGTTGTCGTGTAGACGTGGGTGTGCGGGTCTATGCCCGGCGACACCCGCAGCAGTATGTCCTGGACCACGCCCCTGGAGGACGCTATTTCGCTCAGCAGGGACAGCTCGTGGAAGTTGTCGACAACCACGCGACCGATGCCGTAGTCCAAGGCCATTTCCAGCTCTTCGCGGCTCTTGTTGTTGCCGTGAAAGTAGACATTGCCCGGTGGGAACTCGACCCTCCGGGCCACCGCTAGCTCGCCTCCCGATACGACGTCAAGCCCCAGTCCTTCCTCCTCCAGCATCTGTGCCAGAGGTATGTTGATGAACGCCTTGCAGGCGTAGATCACCGTGCTGCGGGCGTGGCGCGCCTGGAACTCGGTGACGAAGGTGCGGCAGGTGTCCCGCAGGGTGGTCTCGTCGAAGACGTAGAGGGGCGTGCCGAACTCCTCGGCCAGCCGGACGACGTCGCAGCCTCCCAGGGTAAGGTGGCTCTGTGCGTTTACGTCGACGGTCTGGGGGAAGATATGTGCGTTGGGAAAGCTCAAGGTACTCTCTCCTGGGTCTGAGTGTGGGTCACTGGGGCGTCTCCAGGGCCACCTCCTCCTCGGTCACTGCCTCGTCCTCAATGTGGAAGGCGCGTATGGCGGGGTTCTCCTTGTCCATCAGGGAGACCAGCACGTAACAGGCTTCCGGCCAGGTCGCCAGGCGCACGTCGGTGGCCGATGGGTACGCCTCTGAGTGGGTGTGAGAGTGGTATATGGCGATGATGTCCATACCGCTGTCGTCTATCTCCCGGTACACAGCCAGGAGCTCCTTGGGGTCCATGCGGTAGCGATAGGGGCTGGCCTCGGCGTTGGTCATGCGATAGAACTTGAGTATCTGCCTGCCCTTGCCGGCGAGGATGCCGCAGCACTCGTTGGGGTCGTCCTCCAGCGCGTGGGAGACCATCTGTTGCGCGTACTGTTGATCGATGTAAAGCATAACTGGAGACCATTGTAACTGCTTTGAGCCTAGGTTGCCTATACCCGCGAGGGCCTCTCAGTCACTTCACCGTCATGCCCGTGCAGCCTGCCCCGCTCCCCGATACAGGGGCATCCAGGGGGGCGCGTCTGTCATTCTTCGTCGCTGGTCGATAGACCGAACGCTGAGCGGTCCGACGCTCTGGATTCATCACTGCGTTCAGAATGACATGGGCGCGCGGCGGCTGTCATTCTGAGGAGTGAAGCGACGAAGAATCCAAGGCGGTCCTCGAATGCTGTGTGTACATTCTGACAAACGAGACTAGCAGCCTGCACATAGAATCGGTTGGCCCTATTTGCGTAGACCTGAATGCTGACCAGTCTGACGCTTTGGATTCTTCACTGCGTTCAGAATGACAGAGGCGCGCGGCCTCTGTCATTCTGAGGAGCACAGCGACGAAGAATCCCAAGCCATTGCGCGACTGCTACGTTTGCATCCTGACAAACGAGACTCGCAGCCTGCACGTAGAATCGGCGTGCCCTTTTTGCGTAGACCTGAATGCTGACCAGTCTGACGCTTTGGATTCTTCACTGCGTTCAGAATGACATGGGCGCGCGGCCTTTGTCATTCTGAGGAGTGAAGCGACGAAGAATCCCAGGCGGTCCTCGAATGCAGTGTGTACATTCTGACAAACGAGACTCGCGGCCTGCACGTAGAATCGGTTGGCCCTATTTGGGTAGACCTGAACGCTGAGCGGCCCGACGCTTTGGATTCTTCACTGCGTTCAGAATGACATGGGCGCGCGGCCTCTGTCATTCTGAGGAGTGAAGCGACGAAGAATCCCAGGCGGTCCTCGAATGCTGCGTGTACATTTTGACAAACGAGACTCACAGCCTGCACATAGAATCGGTTGGCCCTATTTGGGTAGACCTGAACGCTGAGCGGTCCGACGCTTTGGATTCTTCACCTCGTTCAGAATGACATGGGCGCGCGGCCTCTGTCATTCTGAGGAGTGAAGCGACGAAGAATCCCAAGCCATTGCGCGACTACTAAGGATACATTTTGACAAACGAGACTCACAGGCTGTACATAGAATCAAAAAACCCTATTTGCGTAGACCTGAGCGCTGAGTGGTCTGAGGCTCTGGATTCTTCACTTCGTTCAGAATGACATGGGCGCGCGGCCTTTGTCATTCTGATGAGTGAAGCGACGAAGAATCCCAGGCGGTCCTCAAATGCTGCGTGTACGTTTTGACAAACAAGACTAGAGGCCTGCACATAGAATCGGTTGGCCCTATTTGCGTAGACCTGAACGCTGAGAGGTCTGACGCCCTGGATTCTTCACTTCGTTCAGAATGACAGTGAGTATTGTCGCCACCGCTCATGGTGAGCCTGTCGAACCAGTTGAGCGGTGGCGAGGCGGCGTAACTCACCCTCTACACTCCACCCCTTTGCCCTGCTATAATAATCTCTGAGCGACTGAGGTCCCTCGGCGCTTCAAGCGGGAGTAGCTCAGCGGAAGAGCTCCACCCTTCCAAGGTGGCTGTCGTGGGTTCAAATCCCATCTCCCGCTCCACTTCCCCTAGCACGCCTTACATCTTGAGGAGTTTCCGTGTCGGCTTTCCCTGAGGGTAATACAGAGACGACCCGCTCCATAACCTCCCCGGAAGCGTATCGTCTGCTGGAGGAGGAGCAGGGCGTGGCCGAGTGGGAGTCCAGATTTGATCCCATCTCGGAACTGGTATTCACCATCCTCTCCCAGCACACTTCCGACCTCAATGCGTTCAAGGCTTACGATAAGCTGGTAGAGGCCTTTGGGTCGTGGGAGCGGGTGATGGATGGAGACGCGGAGGACATCGCCCAGGCCATCAGGATAGGCGGGCTGTCCCGCATCAAAGCGCCGCGCATCAAGGCGGTGCTTCAGGACATCCGGGAGAAGTGCGGCGGGTTGGACCTCTCATTCCTGAGGGAGATGCCCCTGGAAGAGGCCAAGCTGTGGCTGCGTCAGCTGTCGGGGGTTGGGCCGAAGACGGCGGCCATAGTCCTGTGCTTTTCGCTGGGTATGCCGGCCATGCCCGTCGACACCCACATATATCGGGTTAGCAAGCGCCTGGGCCTCATCGACGCCAAGGTCACGGCGGAGCAGGCCCACGATATTCTGGAGGCGTCGGTTGCGCCTGAGCAGGTGTTTGCCCTGCACGTCTACCTCATTACCCACGGACGGCAGGTGTGCAAGGCTCGTCGCCCCCTCTGCGACCGGTGCGTGCTCAGCGGCGGCTGCCCCTCGGCGTTCCAAGTCTAGGGAGGGGTTGTGTCATGCCCGTAGAGCTTGCCCCGCTCCCCGATCGGAGTCGGGGACATGACTTGATGCGGGGGCGGGCATCCAGGGGAGGAGGAAGGGATGCCCGCCCCTGGTGAGCTTGCCGAACCATTCGAGCGGAGGAGCGACGGGTGGGATGGAGCTATTGCTGCTAGCTCAGACTGAATGGCGGGTAGCTGGCCGGCTTGACGGCCAGCCATGCCCCGACCCTGTAGTTCCACCTCTGTATACCGGACACGAAGGTGTAAAGCCCCACGGGATACCTGCCGGTTATGAGCACAGCCCAGTACCCGACGTAGGTTGCAACAGTCATCAGTATACTCAGGAAGCTTAGGATGACCAGGTGGGGTATTAGCAGTACCACCTTGATGAACAGGAGGGCGCCCAACAGAGCCAGCGCCCTCGAAGATGATTCCGGGAAGTCGACCTCAAACCTCACGGGGTAGTACTCTAGGCCCAGGTTGAAGGGTGGATAGCGGTCTGCAAAGCCGTACATCCACGAGTCCGTCCTTGTTTGCCATCGCAGGACGCCGACTACAAACTCAAAGAGGCCCTCGGGATACCTGCCGGTTATGAGCACAGCCCAAAATCCAATGTAGACAACCAGAGATGCGGCTATGCCCAGGGCGAACAGGATGATCAAGTGGGGTATCAGCAATAACCCCTTGATAAACAGAAGGCCCCCCAGTAGAGCCAGCCCCCTGGACGGCAATTCCGGGTAGTCGACCTCGAACCTCATGGGGTAGTCACTCATTCTCTGGTTCATATTCCCTTCCTCCATGAACGCGTCGTTTCGTAGAGGCTGCGTCCTGCGTGCCAGCTTTCGCGCCGCAACGGTGTACCCATGTCTTCAGTATAGCACGACGCCTCCAACGCAGTTGACGTTTGGCCGAGCTCCATCGCCTTCACCCAGGTCGTCGCATTGACTGGCCGTGAGAACCGCGCTACACTTGGGACAATATTGAACAGTAGGGCTGAAGGGGAGCTTGGTGTACCAGGCTGAGAGGCTCCGACGTATCGGGGCGACCCTTAGAACCTGACCTGGGTAATGCCAGCGGAGGGAGAGCGTCATTCGAAATCAAGACTTGCTTGGCCGTCGGTACGCAGCCGGCGGTCTTTTCTTTTGGGGCCGATGATTACAGAGATGGCCTTTGCATCCGGCCCAACCCGCGGCGAAGCTAACGAGCCTCCCAGGATAGAGCTGGAGGGCATCTCGAAGGCGTTCCGCGTTGATGGAAGGCCCCTTCCAGTGCTGGAGGACGTGAGCCTGAGGGTGGACGCAGGCGAGTTCGTCAGTCTGATTGGCCCCAGCGGCTGCGGCAAGAGCACCCTGTTGAACATCATCGCCGGTCTGGAGGAGCCAACAGGCGGCAGCATCCACTTCGACGGTCGGCCTGCGATTCGCCGGCCCGGCGCGGTCGGCTACATGCACCAGAAGGACCTGCTTCTCCCCTGGCGCACCGTGTTGGACAACTCCATCCTGGGACTGGAGCTGCAGGGCGTGAGCCGCGCCGAGGCCCGGAGGCGCGCCCTGGATATGGCGGAGCAGTTCGGGTTGAAGGGCTTCGAGGGTAGCTATCCGCATCTCTTGTCGGGCGGGATGCGGCAGAGGGTCGCATTCCTGAGGACGGCGCTGGCCAATCAGGACGTCATCCTGCTGGACGAGCCCTTTGGCGCGCTGGACGCTCTGACCAGGGCCAATATGCAGGAGTGGCTCCTCCGTCAATGGGAGTCTTGGGGTAAGACCGTTGTACTGGTGACCCACGACGTGGACGAGGCGATTCTTCTCTCGGACAGAGTGTACGTCCTTACCCCTCGCCCGGCGAGCCTGAAGACGTCCATGCCGGTGGACCTGCCCCGACCCAGGAGCTACGAGATGATAACCGAAGACGTCTTTGTCAGAATGAAGGCGGGACTGCTTGGCTCTCTCAGGACGGAGGGTACTCTTGGGTAGCTCTCCGATACCCCCATCCCCGGATCAAGTCCGGGGCAAGCTCCAACCTTCCCCCACAAGCGGGGGAAGGGGCGTAATGCGCTCTCGGACGGGATCCCTTCTCGCCCCCTTCAGGGGGAGAGTCAGAGAGGGGGCGCCTGGCCCGTCCCAGCGAGGCGCCGCCCTGGCCGGCCGCTGGGCCGCGCCGGGCGCTATCATGCTCGTTGCCCTCGCGATTTGGGAGGGAGCCGTCCGGCTGTTGCAGATTGAGCGCTGGCTGTTGCCGTCGCCGACGGCCATTGGAGCGGAGCTTGTGGAGAGCCGGGAGCTTCTGTTGAGGCACTCATTGACCACCCTGGAAGAGGTGCTTATCGGATTCGCGCTTGCTCTCGCGGTGGGGATAGCCGCGGCCATGGCCATCGCCTACTCCCGTATCGTGGAGCGGGCCGCGTACCCCTTCGTGATAGCATCCCAGACGATACCCATCATCGCCATCGCGCCGTTGCTATTGGTCTGGATAGGCTACGGCATCTGGCCCAAGATAATCGTGGTCGTGCTGATATCCTTCTTCCCCATAGTGGTGAACATGGTGGACGGCCTGAAGTCCGTGGACCCGGACATGCTCAACATGATGCGCTCTCTGGGAGCCGGCCGGCGGCAGATATTCACCAAGGTGCAGGTGCCGTCCTCGCTGCCCTTCCTCTTCTCAGGCGTCCGGGTGGCGATAGCCCTGAGCGTCATAGGGGCCGTGATAGGGGAGTGGGTGGGGTCCAGCGCCGGCCTGGGCTATCTGATGACCCGCTCAGCTCCTCAGTTTCTCACCGAGCGTGTCTTTGCCTCCATCTTCATTTTGTCAGTCATGGGCGTTGCCCTCTTCGCGCTGGTGGTGCTGGTGGAGCGCCTGGCGTTGCCCTGGAACCAGTGGGAGAGGCGAGCCAAGGCCCTGGAGAAGCTGTGAATACGAACAGAGCTAACACTAACAACAACACTGGTTTCGGAGGAGCGAATATGATGATGCACCGCGGCAGAGCGACGTTATTTGCCATAGCTATGCTTGTCCTGGCCGGGCTCCTGGCGGCCTGCGGCAACGAAGAGCCTACCCAGGTTCCGACTTCTACTTCCGTTCCGACACCCGCGCCGGAGGAGGTGAGCCTGGCCCTGGACTGGTTCCCAAACTCCAATCACGCTGGCTTCTACGCGGCCCTGGAGCGGGGATACTATCGGGACGAGGGCCTGGACGTGAACATCTATGTCCCCGCCAATCCCGAGGACGTGCTCAAGACCGTCGGGGCGGGCCGGGACGACTTTGGGGTCAGCTATCAGGCCGAGGTGCTTCTGGCAAGGGGCGAAGGCGTGCCGGTGAAATCCGTCGCCGCGATGGTGCAGCACCCCCTGAACTCGATCATGGTCCTGAAGGAGTCCGGCATCACTCGGCCCGGCCAGCTTGAGGGCAAGAAGGTGGGCGTTACCGGCATCCCCTTCGAGGAGGCCCTGTTCCAGGCCATGCTGGAGCACGAGGGGCTTTCAATCGACGACGTGACTGTGGTGAACGTCGGCTTCGACCTGGCGCCGGCCCTCATAGGCGGGAAGGTGGACGCCATAGTGGGCGCTTACTGGACCCACGAGTCCATCCTGATGGAGATGCAGGGCTACCCGATAACGGTCCTGCGGATGGAGGAGTGGGGCGTCCCGGACTTCTACGAGCTGGTGCTGGTTGCCAGCGAGGATATGATCAGCAATCACCCGGACACCGTTCGCCGCTTTGTCCGAGCGACGGCCAGGGGCTTCGCCGACGCCATTGCCGACCCCCAGGCCTCGGTGGACATCCTGGTGGCGGCCAACCCCGAGACGGACAAGGCCCTGGAGACCGAGGGCATAGGCCTGCTGGCCCCGCTTTGGAAGGAGGAGGCAGCGGAGTTCGGCTTCCAGACGCAGGAGCGCTGGGAGGGACTGGCGCAGTGGATGAAGGATACGGGTCTGCTGGGTGAAGACGTCGACGCGCGGGAAGCGTTTACAGCGGAGTTCCAGCCGTAAGGTTCTTGGGGGATCTGAAGAACCAAGGATGAATCTCTATAGACCACCATTCCTGCGAAAGCAGGAATCCAGGAGGCCTGTGATAGCACCAAGTAGACCCCTGCTCCCCGTCTCCACGAGGACAAGCTTCGCAGGGGTGGTGTTGTGAGGTGTGAGGAAGGCGTCTAGGTGTCTCCTTTACAGGGAAGTAATCGCTGATACCCTACAGTTAGGAGCAGCACTATGAATACAGCTTTGACTATAGCAGGCTCCGACTCCGGAGGCGGCGCCGGCATTCAGGCGGACCTGAAGACCTTCGCCGCGCTGGGTGTGTACGGCACGTCGGCGCTGACCGCCGTCACGGCCCAGAACACCCTTGGGGTCACGGGCGTGCAGGAGATCTCCCCCGATATGGTGGCATTGCAAATCGATGCGGTGGTATCCGACATCGGCGCGGACGCCGTGAAGACGGGGATGCTGGCCAACTCCGGCATCGTCCGCGTGGTGGCCGACAAGGTTACGGAGCACGGCCTTCCGAACCTGGTAGTCGATCCCGTGATGGTGGCCAAGGGCGGAGACCCCCTTCTGCAGGAGGAGGCGGTGGACGCCCTGCGGACCTTGCTAGTGCCGCTGGCCCTGGTGGTGACCCCGAACCTCCCGGAGGCGTCGGCGCTGGTGGGCTATCGTGTCGCGACCCTGGAGCAGGCGCGGCGGGCTGCAAGGGACATCGTTGGGATGGGGAGCAGGAGCGTCGTGGTAAAGGGGGGACACCTGCAGGGCGACGCCGTGGACGTATTCTACGACGGCAACGAGTTCAGGGAGTTCTCATCACCCCGCGTGGACACGACGAGCACCCACGGCACGGGATGCACCTTCGCTTCGGCCATTGCCGCGGGGCTGGCCAAAGGCATGGGGGTTGAGGAGGCGGTGGGGCAGGCCAAGACGTACGTCACCGAGGCCATACGCAGGGCGATCCCCATCGGGAGCGGACACGGCCCGCTGAACCACTTCCACGCTATGTGGAGCTGAGGGAGGCAGGCCCTAAAAGTTAGGCTGCATTCCCCCCTCCTTGAGGTAGTTGGCCAGCTGCGCCGTGCGGCTGCCCAGCGACCTGGCCTGCTCAAGGTCGTCGGTGGTGACGCTGCCGTGGACAGTGGCTCCGTAGAAGGAACCTGAGGTAATCATGCGGTCCGTCCACGGAAGGCCGACGACCACGAACCCCCAGGAGAGCATCCAGTGAAGCAGCGCGAGCAGGGTGAACTCCGTACCCGCTGAGCGACCCCGGCCGGCGGTGAAGGCGGCGCCCATCTTCCCCTCCAGCAGGCCCTCCTGCCCCAAGTCCGACATCTGGTCCAACCAGGTCTTCAGGCGTCCCGTAATGCCGTTCCAGTTGGGTGAGCCCAAGACGATCCCGTCGCAGTCCAGCAGGTCCTCCGGGCCAGCCTGGTCTATGTCCATGGTCGAAGCTTGGGCGCCCTGTATCCTGCCGACGCCCTCGCTCACGGCCTCGGCCAGAGCCTGTACCTGCGCTCCGGAGTTGTCATACAAGATTAAAATTCGCACGGCCATTTTCTTTGCACCTCTCTAGTTCTGGGCTGGGGCAATGCGTAGGAGGGCGCCGTTCCAAGACGGCGAATTGGGTCTTCCCCCATCGATGCCTGCGTCAGTATAGCAAAAGGGTGTCTGCGCTTCAACGCTTGCGCCCGCAGGTTCGGTGGTCTCCATACAAAGCGGAACCCACCACTCGTAAGAGCGATGGATTCCGCACTGCGCTGCTCTTCAGGTTAGTTGAGGGACGAGTGTTTAGGTTCCGTAGCGGGCGGCGGCATTGGGGTCGCTGTACTCGACGCCCTTGGTGGCCCAGAAAGCTGCGGCGATGTTGTCCACCGCGGCTACCAGCTCTTCGCAGGCGGCCATGTCCACTTGCTGGCGGCAGCGGCCGGCCAGCTTCAGCGCGGCGTTGAAGGAGCCGTGCAGGTCGAAACCTTCCGGCGCATTGGGCCAGCCATAGTCGGCCCAGAGAATACGCAGCTCGCGCTTGCAGAGCTCGGCGTGCTCATCCTTGACCATCACATAGCGGGACATGGTGTTGGCATAAGCCGCCGCATCGTCGCCGGCCTGTAGTGCCTGCATTCGCATGACCATCTTCTGCACGGTCTGGGCCGCAATCTTGGCGGCGATAGGGTCGTAGATCCCGCAGGGAATATCGCAGTGGGCGTAGCCCCGCTCGGTCGGGAGAATCCTGTTCAACAAGCTAAAGGTCTGCTTGAGTAGAGACATTCCTACCTCCTTAGAAGACAGTTGGTCTTGAATTGGGTATAGTTTATCAGACCTTCGGGCTAATAGCGATAACGACGAGAGGACGCGTTGCTGGTCATCACAGGACTTGGCTATCGGGCTTTGGCCTTCGTCACCGCCATCAGAGTGGTGGTCGATGGCCGGAGTATGTACCCGACCCTTGCCCCGGGTGAGTATGTACTTTTCGACCGCCTTCCGTACCGGCGAGGATCCCCCAAGAGGGGAGACGTGGCGCTGGCTCGCGGAGTCCTGGGCGACGGGCGGGCGATAATCAAGCGCGTGGTAGGAGCGCCGGGAGACATGGTAAAGCTTAGTAGGGGAGTGCTCACGGTTAACGGCATTCCCGTAGACAATGAGGCTTTCCTTGACGATGCCAGCCCTGCACAGAGCGGAGAGTGGGCCCTCGGGCACGATGAGTTCTTCCTGCTGGGCGACGCTTGGGAGTTCAGCACCGACAGTCGCTCCTTCGGCCCCGTCGCGAGGAGCGCCATAGTGGGCAGGGCGTGGCTTGTCTACCGGCCGGTCAACAGGTGGCGGAGGCTGGGCAAGGGAGGGTAGGGGATTGTAGGCGATCTACTCTGTCATGCCCGTGCAGGCTTGTCCCGTACTCCGATACGGGACGGGCATCTAGGGATGTGGGGTGTGGACTGCGAATACGAACAACTCCCGCACAATCCAGTGTTCTATGAGTGATGTCCAGGGAGTATAATATGACGGAGGTCACTGGAGGGCCAATTTTGAGCAAGTTCGGTCGCAGCGCCAAGTGGACCCTGTACTACGATGAGAGATGCGGCTTTTGCGCCGGCGCGAGGCGCTGGCTGTCCAGGATGGACTTCCTTCACAGCATAGAGTGGACTCCATACCAGTCACTGAACCAGCCGCCCCGGGGCTTATCGTGGGAAGACTTGGACCGATACGCGTGGATGGACACTGGCCGCGGTCGTCTCCACAAGGGTTTTCATGCCATGAGGCTGCTGGCGCTCAGGCTGCCGCCTCTCCTTCCCATCGCCACACTGATGTGGCTGCCGGGGATGGATCTGGCGGGCGAAGCGGCCTACGGCTGGGTCGCCAGAAACCGCTACCGCTTTTCGAGGTGTCCCGTGAATGGGGGTAGGCGCGTATGACCGAGGGCAGCGAGAAGGTCTCGATAGTCGTTCCCACTTACAACGAGCGTGACAATGTCCGGCCTCTCTGCGACGGCATACGCACCGCTTTGGCCTCCACGTGGGACTACGAGGTCATCATTGTCGACGACAACAGCCCGGACGGCACCTCCGACACCGTCCGTGAGATGGCGTCCGAGGACGCGAGGATAAGGTTGCTGCAACGGCCCGGCAAGCTGGGGCTGGGCACGGCCGTTGCCGACGGCTTCGCTCTGGCGGGCGGCGACTACTGGATAATGATGGACGCTGATCTGTCCCATCGACCGGAGGAGCTGCCCAAGATGCTGCGCGCCCTCTCTGATGCGGACATTGTGGTCGGCTCGCGATACGTCGACGGCGGTGGAGTGCAGAACTGGCCCATCTGGAGGCAACTCGTCAGCCGGGGAGCGTCCGGGATGGGGCGCATGATAGTGGGCCTGTCGGTCAGGGACCTGACGTCCGGCTTTGGGGGATTCCGCCGGCGATGGATGGAGCCTCTGTTGCCCAACCTGAACCCCAAGGGGTTCAAGCTGCTGCTGGAGATACTGGCCAAGAGCCGGGGGGCTCGAGTGCTGGAGACGCCCATCACCTTTGTGGACCGGCAAAACGGCAGGTCGAAGGCTTCTGCGGTAGAGGCGCTAACCTTCCTTCGCCTCTGCTTCACCCTTCGGAGGGAGTGGGACAAGAAAGAGCCGGTAATCTGACCGGGCTTTCGCACGCCGCTGAGTTCCTTCCCCCGTCTCCCCCGGGATGCCCGTCTGCGTATCGAGTACGGGGCAGGCTGCGCGGGCATGACAGTGGGACCATGTAGGGGCGGTTCGCGAACCACCCCTACATTACTGGGCACAGGCCACTTTTCTCTGTCATTCTGAACTCAGTGAAGAATCCAAAGGGTTCGACCACTCAGCGCTCGGGGTCAATCCACACAGGATCCTCCGGCTCTATGTGCATACTAAGGATTCCCGCTGCCAGGATGTAACCGAAAGGGTCGAGCGTTGCTTGGGATTCTTCGTCGTTGCGCTCCTCAGAATGACAGCCGATGCGCCCATCGGCATTCCCGTGCAGACGGGAATCCACAGCGGGCGGTTGTGCCGGTGGAATGCCCCTGGATTCCCGCGCAAGCAGGAATCTAAAGCCAATGCCGGCAGAGCTGCTGATCAATTGGCGCCAACGAGTGACCTATAGCGCGCCCAGCGCTCACACTCCCAGTTTCGCCTCCTCGATGCCCCATACCTCTGGGATGAGGTGCTCCAGCCCCAGCTTCTGCAGCGTCTCCGGGAAGGGCCTGCCAGACGCCCGGTCCAGGCCGACCGTGTCGTAGTAGGCGCTGATCATGGTGTCCCAGTTTTCCTTGGCGCTCGTCCCGGCGGCCGGACCGTCCACCGGCGTGGACCAGTACCGCTCCGACGGTCTCTCCGACTCCGGGCCAATGCCGTTTCGCAGGTTGAAGAGGCGGAACATAGCCGCGCACCGCTTCCAGAAGGCCATAGCCTCTTCCTTGGTGTAGTCCCAGCCCGTTGACGCGCTCAGCGCCTGGCATACGAACTCGTGGTAGGTGTTGGCCGTGAACTTGCAGATGCCCAGGGAGTCGATGAAGTGCAGCCTGCCGACCATCGAACCAAGGTGGTAGCCCACCATCTTGGGATCAAAGGGGTCGAAGGCGGCGGGCAGCCCGAACTCCTCCGGGTGCACGTTGGACTGCGTGTCGATGGTGGACGTGCCGCTTACGCTGCCCTCCAGCATCTCCATCCACCGGCCGCGGTGGTCGTGGCTCCGGGGGCTTACGCCTTTGTGTATGAAGATGGCGCAGTCGTAGGCTTCTCCGCCGACGTACTCTGCGGCGTACTTCACACCCTCTGCCAGGATGTCTCCGAACCCCTCTCTCTTTGCGACCATCTGGAGAAGCTGGTTCGCGGCCTCAACGTCGCCCCACTTCATCTCCAGCCCGCCGAGCTGCTCCTTAGTTATGTAGCCCTTCTCGTAGCACTCCATCACCCAGCCGCAGAGCCAGCCCCACTCGTTGACGTCCACGCCAGCCTTGTCCACCTGCGTGTTGAGCCAGGACACCTCTACCGGATCGACGGCGCCTATCTGGGAGCCGCAACCGGAAATGCCCTCCGCCTCCGGCTCGTCAATCAGCTCGCCCTTACGGGGGCCCTCCGGCACAACCATCATGTGGCAGTGCCCCTTCATCCCGCAGGCGCTGCACTGGTGGCCCCGGTGCGGGAACGTCTCGCGATAGGTCGGGGGGGCCCACTCGTCGGCGCGCTCAGGTGCGGGGTAGACGTTGGTGGTGTAGTTGAGGGTAGGAAGGGTCCCGGATCGGAGGCCGGTCGACGGTCCACCCAGGGTGCCGAAGTAGTACGTGGTTCCCTGCTTCAGGTCGTGGGCGATTGTGTCCGCAGCCTGGTACAAGCCAGCGGTGTCGTGGACGCGAACGCCCTTCGTCCCGCGGACAATGGCCACGCACTTCACGTTCTTCTTGCCCATCACCGCGCCGCAGCCGTTCTTGCTGGCGACGTGACCGTAGTCGCCTTCGATTATAGCGTAGCGTACAATCTTCTCTCCGGCAGGCCCCACGCCGTATACACTCATCTGGTGACCGCTCAGGCCGTGCTCCGCTTGGAGGTCGTCCTGCATCTCCCACGTGTCCTTGCCCAGGAGATGCGAGGCGTCGCGCAGTTCGACAATGTCGTCGTTGATGTACACGTACACCCACCTGTTGGCCTGGCCCTGGAGCACCAGCGCATCGTAGCCGCAGTACTTCAGGTTGGAGCCGAAGAAGCCCTGGGCGTTGGTCATAACCGCGCCGTTGGTCATTGCGCCGCGGGTGACCACGTTCAGGCTTCCAGTGCCCCACACGGGAGTCCCGGCCAGGGGGCCGGAGGCCATTATCAGGCGATTCTCAGGGTGGTCCCAGGTGACCTCAGGGGGCACCTCCTCCCAGAGGATCTTGTATCCTATGCCCGCCGCGCCCAGGTAGTAGCGGCACTCCTCCGCGGTCAGGGTCTCCACCCACACCCTCTCGGTGGTCAGGTCTACTCTAAGAATCCTGCCGGTGTACCCGCCAGGTAGCTGCTCTGTCATTGGCTTGGCCTCCCGTCTTCATCTTGATATAGGATACATTCAACTGTTTTGAATGTTGGCAATGTAGCTTAGAGCTATACTATAGTCCATTGTCCAGCAGTCGCGCCACCGCTTCTTCCACGGCCTTCCCATGCCGGGAGCTCCGCAGCCAGCCGCGAACCTCCCGCCTAGCGATTGTGACGGACACGTTGCCCCGTTCTTGCCACAGACTGGCAAGCAGCCGCGTCGCGCCCGAGGCAGCGGCCCTGCCGGCCCCGGCAACCGCGGCGTGCAACGGGTTCCCGGCGTCGAACGCAGGGATAGGCAGCTTCCACAGGTGCTTTTGCAGGTGGCGGGCGCCGAATTGTCCCTTGGGCATTAGTGGAGTTACCGCTTTGTACAAAGTGTTGCTGTTGATGATGGCTAACAGATAATTTGCTTCCTGGAGATTTTTGCACGTGATCCAGAACAAAGTATAGTCAATCAGGGTTTCATTTTCCCGAAGCAGCGCCGCGGTCGGCGTGCCAGAACTACCGTAGACCACACGCACCAGCCTGCGATCTGAGGATTGCCGCCATTCCAGTTGTACAGACAGTTCCCGATGATAGTCCAGCCTCCCCAGGAGATCCAGCTGGTTGGCCACCGCCTTGTTCTGCTCCCACAGGCGGCTGACTATCTGCCATCTGTGACGCATCCTCTGGTCCAGTCCGCCAAGGCGTATGCCGCCCGGCCCCTTGTCATCGGTTGGCAAGGCTGCGTCGCCTTTTCTCAGAGGCAAGATTGCTTTCAGGGGAGGGAGGGTTGCGTACGGTAACAGGGTCTCTCCCAAGTGGATGTCAAAAACGTGCTGCTTTTCAATGGTCTGCCTGGTGATGGCGGTCAGGTCCAGGCTGCGCCACGGCTCTTTTTCCCACGAGCCCCGCCGTGGGTTCACGGTGATAGTCTGGCCGGCTTGGATAATCATAGGGTTTTCAGTCTCTTCCACGAAAAACAGGTTGCGGGGGACGATAGATGCCCCCTGCATGGAGCGCGCTGCATAGGGTGAGTCACCAACAACGGAGGTGTCGGTGATTGGAGCGGGAACGCGCCTTACGTTGGAGGCGCCCGCCATCCCCTCCCACCGCTGGACGGTTCCCGTCAATGGCGTCCCCTTCTGGGCTGTGCCCAATCGCTTGGCAAAGACCACCGACGCCGGTATGGGGAAGAAGGTGTTCGGCTCCAGCCGTTCCAGGTCCCAGGCCGTCTTGTGGCCGAAATCCACGGAAATCGTGCTTAGTCCTTGAGCCGTTGTCCAGGAGCCGGTGCGCCACTTGGAGTACTGGCCCGTCTGCAGGGCGCTGTGCGGCATCACCATTCCAATTACGCCGCCGTCTTTCAGGTACAGGTCGACGCTCCGTGCATAGAAGAGGCCGGCAACGTCCTGGTGGGTGGCGTATCTGCCGCCCGTCCATATGCCGTAGACGTTCCTGCTCTGCCTCTCCAACTCGGTGCGCAGGATGTTGATGGTCTGGTTGTAGTTCAGCCACGGCGGATTGCCGACTATCACGTCCACCTTGCCGCGGGACAGAGCAACGGGGCGCACCAGGTTGCGGGTGTAGTAAATCCAGATGTGGTTGCGCCCCTCGGAATGCAGCCTTTGCAATGCCATGATGGTCTCCGTCAGGGTCTGCCTCTCTTCCGGGTCTACAATATGGTGGTCGTCAAGGACCAGGCGCGGGTTGCCGCCGCTCTCTATGGCCTGGGCTACGTCGCCCATAAGGGCGTCGAAGGTCTCGACGCGGTTCACCAGGCTTACGGGAAACACCAGGGCCGTGTTCTGTTCGTCGTCCACCTGCACTGTTACGTTGTGCTCTGCGAACATATCCCCGGTGCGGGACCGCAGCTGGAGGGCGTCACCCAGATAGATTGGAGCGGTGATGTCGGCAGCAGAGCCGTCCCCGACCGCAGCCTGTATGGCAGGCCTGGCGGCCAACACCCAGGCGGAACGCGCCAGGTGGACCGCAACGGGGTGAATGTCTATTCCCGCGATGGAGAAGCGCAGCCACTCCAGCACGTCTCTGGGCTCTAGGGATGTACTTTGGGCGGCTTCAATGAAGTGGGTGACGGCCTCGGCGACAAAGGTCCCGGAGCCGCAGGCGGGGTCCAGGACGGACTGGCTCAGCGGGTCTGTCACAACTTCCCGCACTATGGTTCGGGCCAGCCAGTCCGGGGTGTAGTACTCCCCAAGCCGGCGGCGCTCCTCGGGCGGAATAACGGTCTCGTAGAGAATGGCGGCGATGTCGTTTGGGGCCTTGCTCCAGTCGAACCTGGCGGCGCTGTGGGCCAGGGTCTTGATGATGGAAACTCCACCCTCGTACTCCGTGGGCCAGGCAAAGAAGTCCGACTCTACAATACCCTGCAAGCCCGTCGTCCTGCGGAACTCCTGGCCGTGCAGCAGGTCTGCCGGGTCTGTCTCGGCCAGTTGGTAGATGTCAGTCCCAAAGGAAGCCTGGACCACCATAGCAACGACTGCGCTCAGGTAGGTATGGCGGACGAACAGGTCATCCAGTTCAGCGTCCGTACCAGCGATCTCGCCCAGGGCCGCCATGAGAAGGTCCTGCCACAGCCGGCGCTTGACCACAATGGCGCTGGAGTCCGCAGACTGACGGTAGAGGGCGCTGAGGTGCGCTATGTCGCGATGGTAGGACGGGCTGTTGGGGCCAAAGCGTTCGACGATTGTGTCGCGGGTGGGAATGACGCTGTCGCGGGCATTCAGCGCGTGATCCCGGAGCCACTCGTAGAGGGCAATCCAACGGTCCGGGTCCTCCAGGGTGAAGGCGTATGGCTGGACCGTCCTGACAGGCCCGGCGCCGGGCCAGCGCAGCAGCCAACGCCTGCCGTCCGTTAGTAGCCCCATGCGCACCCTGCCCTGCTTGTAGGACTGCGCCAGGTAGTCGTCTATCTGCTGGACGAAATCAGGGTTGGGATTGAAGCCGCCGGTAATGTCTATCCTGCGCTTGAACTCCACGAATGTGTCCAGGGCCGTAAGGTCCACGGCGCGGCGCGATCCCAAGGCCGGCGGGTTCTCCTCCACTATCTCCGCGTCCTTTACGAGGCCGGTGATGGTCAGGAAATTGCGCACCGCGCTGGTGATGTTGGCCTCCGGCTCGCCGTTGTTGTGACGCCGCAGTATCTCGGAGGCGGCTTCGGAGTATCTGGGGTCGTTATAGTCTATGTGGACTGGCATTCCAGACATCCGGGTCGCCATCCTCTTCCCCCCTGTGGCGTTATCCTGGTCTATCCTCCGTCCCAGGCGGGCAGCAGAGTGATGGTGTCGCCGTCCTGGAGTTCGCTGTCCATGGTGTGAGTGATGCCCAGAAAGGCGTCGTTAACGATGATCTCCACGTACGCGCCCAACTGCCCGCTCTCCGGGTCCCAAAGGATGTGGTCAAGGGCCGGATAGCTTCTGGTCAGCCTTCTCACCACCGTGCGCAGGGACTCGCCGGGGGTGAACTCCTCGGTGTAGAACTTGCGACCCCCGCCGTCGCCGCCAACGTAGCGAGTTAGCCAGGCGAAGACTTCGATCTTGACCTTTGGCTTCTCCGCTGTAACGGTCTTGTCCTGTTCATCTGGCACTGATTACGGCCTCCTCCGGGCCCCATATCTCCGGGATGAGGTGCTCAAGGTCATACTTGCGGAGGGTCTCTGGAAGGGGGTTTCCCGTCTCCCGGTCCCATCCGACGGTGTCGTAGTAGGTGCCCACCAGTGTGTCCCAGTTCTCCTTGGCGCTCTGTCCCGCGGCGGGGCCGTCGACCGGGGTCGACCAGTATCGCTCCGACGGCTTCTCCAGGTCCATTCCCACGCCGCTCCGCAGGTTGAACAGGCGCATCAGGTGAGAGCACCGCTTGCCGAAGTCCATCGCCTCTTCCTTGGTGTAGTCCCAGCCGGTTACCGCGTTCAGGGCGCGGCATACGGAGCTGAGGAAAGTGCGAGTGGTGAACATGCAGGTGCCCAGGGAGTCCTCGAAGTGCCTCCTCCCCAGCATTGCTCCGGTCATGTAGCCGACCTCCTTGGGGTCAAAGCCGTTGTGGCTGGCGGGCAGCCCGTGCTCCTCCGGTTTCACCAGGGGACCGGTCTCGATGGTCCCGGCGCTCTGCACGGCCCCCTCCAGCATCTCGGCCCAGCGGCTGCGGTGGTCGTGGCCTCGCGGGCTGACACCCTTGTGGGTGAACACCGCGCAGTCCAGGGCGGGACCGCCGACATGCTGCGCCGCGATCTTCACGCCCTCCGCCAGGATGTCGCCGAAGCCCTCCCTGTTGGTTATCATCTGGAGCAGAGTGTTGGCGGCCTCGGCGTCGCCCCACTTGGGCTCCAGTCCGCCAAGCTGCTCCTTGGTCAGGTATCCCTTCTCGAAGCACTCCATCACCCAGCCGATTACCCAGCCGAACTCGTTGACGTCCACGCCGGCCTTGTCGACCTGGGTGTTTAGCCACTGCACGTCCACGGGGTCTACGCAACCGATCTGCGCGCCGCAGCCGGACAGCCCTTCGTACTCCGACTCGTCAATGAGAGTGCCCTTGTGCTCTCCGGACGGGATCACGTTCATGTGGCAGTGCTGCATTCCGCACCCGTTGCACTGGTGGCCCCGGTGTGCGAACTGCGCCCGCAGGTTCGTCGGCTGCCACTCTTCCAGCCGCTCTGGCTCGGGGAAGATGTTGGTGGTGTAGTTCTTGGTGGGCAGTGTGCCCGTAAAGGAGCCGCCGTACACACCGCCGAGGGTTCCGAACCGATATAGGTTGGCCGACATGGAATCGGTCTTCAGCTCGTGGGAGATCATGTCCGCGGCCTGGAACAGGCCGGCCGGGTCATGTACTCGCACGCCGCGGGTGCCCCGGGCGATGGCTACGCACTTCACCTTCTTCTTGCCCAGCACTGCCCCCGTGCCGTTCTTGCTGGCAACGTGGCCGTAGTCCCCCTCGATGATGGCCCACCGTACGACCTTCTCACCGGCGGGGCCTATGCCGTAGACGCTCATCTGGTGGCCGCTGTGCCCGTGCTCCGCCTGGAGGGTGTCCTGCATGTCCCAGGTGTCCTGGCCCAGCAGGTGGGAGGCGTCTCTCAGCTCCACCAGGTCGTCATTGATGTACACGTACACCCACCTGTTCGCCTGCCCCTGAAGGACAATGGCGTCGTAGCCGGAGTACTTGAGGTTTGCGCCGAAGAAGCCCTGGGCGTTGGTCACCGTAGCGCCGTTTGTCATTGCCCCCCTGGTCACGACGGTAAGGCTGCCTGTGCCCCATACCGGCGTTCCCGCCAGGGGCCCGGAAGCCAGGACAATCCGGTTCTCAGGGTGGTCCCAGGTCACCTCTGGGGGCACCTCCTCCCACAGGATCTTGGTGCCTACGCCAACAGCGCCCAAATAGTGACGGTAGTCCTCCGGAGCCATGCTCTCGGTCCATATGCGCTCGCTGGTGAGATCTATACGAAGTATTCTGCCTGCATAACCGCCTGGCAACTGATCTGACATTGAGTCTACCTCCTTGGGTTTATGCCGCCTGGTATCCTTCGCAGCATCTATCTGCCGGTTGCTGCCACCTCTCGCGACGGCACTGTGGGGTGGTCCAGGGTCTTTACGGGAAGCATGTCCCTGGTTATGTGAGATGCCACGAAGGGCCTCTTTATATCACGGGGGTTCTCCTGGATGTAGGCCTTCCATCCGCCCAGGCGCGTGCCCGACTGTATCAGTCCCTTGAGCATTCCCACGTCGTTGGTGGTCCACACGGACCTTGCAGGCCCCATTAAGATGGCCCCGGTAATGCGATCGTCGTTCCAGACCAGCTTTCTATAGACGTTCTCGCTGGTGTTCAGGAACTCCGTGACATCGTCGCTGCCGCTCCAGTCGCCGAAGCTGGCGATGTCCAAGCCCTGCACGTCCAGGATGTTCATAAGCAGGCTGCCGCGATAGGCGATGTCACGGCCGACCATGTTTGCGCCCACTATGCGCCCGTGCTCCATAGCCGTGGGTTCGATGGCGTGCACCTCGCGGTTGCCGGTTATCAGCTCTGCGCCCTCTGCCACGTCCCCCGCGGCGTACACGTTGGGGACGTTGGACCGTAGGTGGTCGTCCACTATGATGCCCTGGTTGATCTCGATGCCGGACCCCTCCAGCCACTCCAGGTTGGTGCGGATGCCGGTGCCCATGATAACCAGGTCGACGGTTATGTCTTCGCCGTCCCCGACGACCAGCTTCTTCCTCCCGTCCACGTCCTCAATGGCTTGGACGCGGGTGTTGGTGTGCAGCTTGACTCCCTTTTGCTCCAGCCAGCCCTCCACCATGGAGGCGCCCTGGCTGTCCACCATGCGGGGCAGTATCTGGGGCATGATCTCGATGATGTGAAGGTTGACGCCGTGGCTCAGCACGGAGTTAAGGATGGTGAAGCTGATGAAGCCTGCGCCCACCATCGCCACGTCCATGCCCTCCTTGATATGGGAGAGAACGCCCCGGGTGTCGTCCAGCGTCCACAGGTTGTAGATGTTGTCGCCGTCTGCGCCGGGTATGGGAGGACGGGTAGCCGTTGAGCCTGTCGCGATGAGCAGGTCGTCGTAGCCGATGGTGACGCCGTCCTCCAGGGTAAGCTGGTTGTTCGCGGTGTCCAGGGACGCGGCGCGGCGCGGGATGAACTGGGCGATCAGGTCTCCCGGAGTCTCCGCCGTCGGCGGCCCAAGGGGTGACGGGGGCGTGGGCGCGGCATCGGCCTTGGCAAACTGGATCCCCAGACTTGCCAGGCGCGGCGCCGTGGCAGTGAAAACGTGGGACTCTGAGATGGTGTGCCCAAGGTAGTAGGGCAGAACCATGCGGGAGTAGGGCCACTCCCTGGATACCAGCACCACCTCCGACTCACCCTTGTCGTACTCGCGGATAGTGGTCATGGCGTTGAGACCGGCGGTCCCGCCGCCTACTATTACGTGACGTTTTGCGGCCATATCGTACCCCCTATCCTAAACGGAGAATCCCACAAGGTGTACGTTGCCGCGCGTCTCGGCGAAGTCGCCCTGCCAGTCCTGCACCTCGGCCTCCACCCACTGGATGGCTGCCGTGGGGCACGCCTCCGCGCACGCGGGCGAGCCTCCGCACAAGTCGCACTTGAACGCCTTGTGAGAATCCACGTCGTAGAATATGGTGCCGTAGGGGCATGCGATGGTGCACAGCTTGCACCCCACGCACTGGTCGTCCAGGACAACCTTCGCGCCGGCGGGTGATATGGTGATGGCCTCCACCGGGCAGGCCGCCAGACACCACGCCTCCTCGCACTGGAAGCAGGTGTAGGGTGAGTAGCTGGTGTGCCTCTCGAAGGGCGAGACCCGTATTACGGATTTCGACGGCTGGTATGTGCCCGTCTGCATGTAGGAGCAGGCCATCTCGCATCTCATACAGCCGGTACAGGCTTCGGGAACTATCTTCAGTACCTTGTTCATATGCGCCCCTTTCTGGAAATGGTGAAAATGCGCCACTATGGACTTTGGAAGCGCCGGACTCTTGCAGAGGGATTGAGCGCCGCGAGGAAAAACAGGACCGCAGGCGTCCGGCCCGACGGCTAGAGCATACCATTGCTCTATAGGGGTGTCAATCTGGACGAGGTATTCTAGGGGGGTGTGGGTAATTGCAAGTCACACCCCCCTAGCACCAGTCCACCCCTGCGAAAGCAGGGGTCTATTGTCCACAATTACAGGGGTCCTGGATTCCTGCTTGCGCAGGAATGGGGGAATTAGAGAGGTAGTATCCGAACGGAGTTGGCAATACCAACACATGTAGGGGATACCGGCTGCACTGATGATCCGGGGGCATGATTTAAGCGTGGTCGGAGGGAAGGAGATGAAGGTGGCTACGTCACCTCCGGCGCCTGTATGTCCACCGCCTTGCCGTAGTCCGAGAATGTCATTATGGTCTGCCCGGCCAGACTGGTTCCGCTAATGGCGTCCGTCTGCTTGAACCGGACTCCCAGCTTCCTGACCAGGGAGTCCTCAACGCCTATCCACATTTCCGTCTCAACCGGCGCATCGTAAGCTTTGTTCTCAAGGGAGGAGTCCCCAACCAGGTCTGCAGCCGCGTCCGCGGGCAATGCTCCATTCAGATAGTAGACACTTACTCCGTCCAGGTCCACCACGCCAACCAGTGTAATGAGCTCAACAACTTCGGTCTCGAGACCAAGGTCCAGCTTGCCCAGGTGACTGGCTTCTCCTAGAAAAATAAACGCGTCCGGGCTTGCCTCCCACACGCCGCTAAATGGGTTCTCCTGGTAGCCCTCCATACCGATGACTATGGAGTCATACTCGAGGGATGAGCCGCCAGACGTTGCGACCGTTGTAAACCGGCTGCGGTCCGGCGCTTGGAAGTCCCCGTGCACCACAATCTTGGTCTCAAAAAAGATTGGGCCATCCAGCGTGGACTCGACCTCCATCCTTACGGAACCCGTCTCCACTGACGCCATAGCTGCGGAAGCTGCATCCAGCACCTCCTGGGCTGTTTGCAGTTCCTGCGCAGGTGTGGCAGTAGGCTCGGGCGTAGGTGTGGGTGTTGAGGTCGATGTCGGTGAAAGCGGGGCAGTAGGCTCAGCCGTGGGCATTGATGTGGCTGTGGGCGCCGGCGTAGGCTCAGGCGTGGGGTTGGACGTAGGTGCAGGGATTGCGGTGGTCGCTTGGGTAGGAGTGGGACTGGGCATAACGGCGGTCGCCGATGGCGGCGCGCCGGTCGGCTGGCCTTCCTCCGGGTCGCAGGCTACAGCTGCCGCCATCAACGCCATCAACGCCAGCATCGCCATAGCTACGGCAACGGCTCCAATGCGCCTGCCCCAGTCCTTTTTCCTGAACCTCGCGAAGATGTGCACAACTTTGCTCCCGGTAATGGCGCCCCCGGCGGGATTCGAACCCACGCACCTGGCTTCGGAGGCCAGTACTCTATCCTCTGAGCTACGGGGGCTTGCCGGCATCCACACGGGGCAGAGGGAGACCAATTGCCTGCTGCGGTCTCAGTGGGGAATATAGCAGTGGCTCAGCTAAATGGCAATATCCGCTGCGCTGAAGCCCATCACTGGGAGCCGCCGCGGCGCCCGGGCCCTCCTCTTTTAAATGCTGGGCCCAGCAGGACGGCTGCCATGAATGTGGTTACGACGGTCATCAGGATGGACACGCCGAACAAGTCCGAGCCAATCACTCCCCGGGACAGTCCTATGCCGGAGATTATCAGGGCCACCTCTCCACGGGGAAGCATCCCGATGCCGACTCGTAGGGAACCCACCTTGGTGAAGCCGGCTCCAAGGGCCGGTACTCCGCTGCCAATCACCTTGGACACAATCGCCAGCAGCGTCAGTATCAGGCTAAAGACAATCGTTCCACCCATGGCGCTCACGTCCACCAACATGCCCATAACTACAAAAAATACGGGCACCAGGGCGGGGTACAGCCCCTCCATAATCGGCCTCTCTATCTTCTCCTTCAGACTGGTGTCGGAGAGGGCAAGCCCAATGGAGTAGGCGCCTATGATCATCGCCAGGCCGAAGCTCTCCGCCAAACCCGATGCCAGCAGGGCGAGCGCCATTGCCAGGGCGACGCTCGCGCCCGAAACTCTGAATGATTCCAAGGCGCGGGATATGTACTTGGAGGCTAGGATGCCGCCTATCATCAGCGCCAGCCAGAATCCCACCGCCTTTGCGCCGATCAGGGCTATCCCGGAGGCCGAGAGCTCCTCGCCGGGGGTGGCAATCCCAACCACCACCGTAAGCACCAGTATCCCCAGCACGTCGTCCACGACGGCGGCGGCCATGATGGTCACTCCTTCGGGGGAGTCCAGCTTGTACATGTCGCCCAGCACCCGGGCGGTGATGCCAACGGACGTGGCCGTCATGACCGCTCCCATGAAGAGGGCCGCGTAGAGGAGGGTGTCCCCCTCCAGGCCGGCCGGCTTGAGGAGTATGGTCACTCCCACTCCCAGTCCGAAGGGCAGCACAACACCGCCCATTGCAACCAGGGAGGCGGGGGCGGCGTAGCGCCGGAACTGCTTCAGGTCCGTCTCCAGCCCGGCGGTGAACAGGAGGACCACGGCCGCTAGCTGCGATACGGCGAAGAGTGGCAGGGAGACAGGCAGGGCCTCATGGATGTCACGGATAGCGAACACTGGCCCCAGGCCAAAGATGGCAATGCCTCCCAGGGCGAAGGGGCCGATCAACGTCCCCATCGAAAGCTCCCCAAGGACGGTGGGTATCTTGAGGTACCGCTCGCAGATCTCACCGCCGATCTTGGCAGCGGCAAGGATGACTGCCAGCTGGATCACCAGATGCTCTACATGCTTTACAAAATCCTCTTCCATACTCTACCTGTTATAGGGTGTGGCGTGACACCAAGCGTGAATTATAACAGGAGTTGACGGAAAAACATCATCATTTATTGGAATTGGGCCAGATTCGCCAATTGTTTAGCGGTGGACTTGGTCGTGCTTGTGCAGGCTTGCCCCGTACTCCGATACGGGGAGGGGGCCAGGGCGAGCGGCGTCTGTCATTCTGAGGAGCAAAGCGACGAAGAACCCCAAGCCATTGCGCGACTACTACGTTCACTTTCTGACAAACGAGACACACAGTCTGCACATAGAATCGGAGCGACCTATGTGGGTAGACCTGAGCGCTGAGTGGTCGGAGGCTCTGGATTCTTCACTGCGTTCAGAATGACAGAAGGGCGCGCGCCCATGTCATTCTGAGGAGTAAAGCGACGAAGAATCCCAAGCCATTGTGCGGATACTACGTATACATCCTGACGAACGAGACTCACGGGCTGTACATAGAACCGGAGAACCCGATGTGGGTAGACCTGAGCGCTGAGCGGTCAGAGGCTCTGGATTCTTCACTGCGTTCAGAATGACAGAGGGGAGCGGAGTCTGTCATTCTGAGGAGTAAAGCGACGAAGAATCCAAAGCCATTGAGCGAATACTACATATACATCCTGACAAACGA
This sequence comes from Dehalococcoidia bacterium, assembly GCA_965261605.1. Taxonomy (GTDB): domain Bacteria; phylum Chloroflexota; class Dehalococcoidia; order Lucifugimonadales; family UBA2985; genus DAOUJW01. The sequence continues at coordinate 1,373,031 of OZ253466.1, forward strand.
GACTCACAGTCTGCACATAGAATCGGAGCGACCTATGTGGGTAGACCCTGAGCGCTGAGTGGTCTGAGGCTTTGGATTCTTCACTGCGTTCAGAATGACAGGAGGGCGCGCGGCGTCTCGCCACCACTCCTGTGCCGGCGGGAAGCGGTGGGCTCCCGTCTGCACGGGAGCGACGATTGTCCAGCCCACGTTGCAGGCGGGGATGCCGTGTGCTTTAATTGGGCCGTCATGACCAACGCCCTCTATTACGGCGACAACCTGGACATCCTGCGTGAGCACGTCCCCGACGAGTCGGTGGACCTGGTCTACCTGGACCCGCCCTTCAACTCCAACGCGTCCTACAACGTGCTGTTCCGGGAGCAGACCGGCGAGGGGTCGCCGGCGCAGATCAAGGCCTTCACCGACACCTGGGAGTGGACGCAGGAGTCGCAGCGCACCTTTGAGAACGAGATAATGCTGAACCCGGGCACGCCCGCCAACGTCCGGGAGATGGTGTCCGCCTTCCGGCAGTTCATAGGCAGCAACGCAATGATGGCCTACCTGGTGATGATGGCGCCCCGGCTGGTGGAGCTGCGCCGCGTCCTCAAGCCCACCGGCTCCATCTACCTCCACTGCGACCCCACCGCGAGCCACTACCTCAAGGTGCTAATGGACGCTGTGTTTGGAAAAGAGAATTTCCGAAATGAAATCACGTGGAGGCGTTACGGCGCCCATAACGATGTAGGCCAAGGCTCCACTAGATTTGGGAGAGTACACGATATCATATTTCTCTACGGCAAGACTGACTCGGTAGCTTGGAACCAAGAATTCACAGCCCTGGATGAGAATTATGTTAAGAGTACGTACCGTCATGTCGATGAAGAAACAGGTAGGAGATTCACCACGACTCCTCTAACTGGGCCAGGCGGAGCTGAAAAAGGCAATCCTGTATATGAGTGGAATGGTCACGTGAGGGCGTGGAGATACGGCCTAGAGACGATGAAACAACTGGATGCAGAAGGTCGCCTATATTACTCCAGAACTGGGTATCCCCGACGCAAATTGTACCTGGATGAATCTCGCGGTGTCCCCGTACAAGATATGTGGGCAGACATATACTCGTTGTCTGGTTCCAATACAGAACGCCTTGGCTACCCCACCCAGAAGCCGCTGGCCCTGCTGGAGCGCATTATCCAGGCCTCCTCCAACGAGGGGGACGTGGTGCTGGACCCCTTCTGCGGCTGCGGCACCGCCATCGCCGCCGCCCAGAAGCTCAACCGGCAATGGATTGGCATTGACATCACCCACCTGGCCGTCGCCCTCATGAAGAACCGCCTCAAGACCGCCTTCAACATCCTCCCCGGCCAGGACTACCGGGTCGTTGGCGAGCCGGTGGACGTCGGCGGCGCCCGCGCCCTGGCGGAGCAGGACCGCTACCAGTTCGAGTTCTGGGCGATGTCGCTGCTGGAGGCCTTCCCTCGCGAGCAGAAGAAGAAGGGCGCAGACCAGGGCATAGACGGCGTCGTCTACTTCATCGACGGCCCGCGCCGCGCCGTGAACAAGGCCGTTGTCCAGGTCAAGAGCGGCAGGGTGTCGTCGCCGCTGATACGGGACCTTGTGGGCACCGTGGAACGGGAGAAGGCGGCGATGGGGCTGTTCATCACCCTGGAGGAGCCAACCAGGGACATGCGCACGGAGGCCGTCAGCGCCGGATTCTACCACTCCGACCTGTGGCAGACGGACTACCCAAAGATCCAGATTCGCACCGTCGGAGAGCTGCTAGAGGGCAGAGGGTTCGAGGTGCCCAGGAATCCGCAGACGTACCAGGCATCGCAGCGCATCCCCCGCGCGGAGGGAGAGCAGGGCCGCCTGGACGAGGCCGCGGCGGGGGGTTAGTTAGGGACTGGGACGGCTGTCATTCTGAGGAGCACCGCGACGAAGAATCCTAGGCGATGCGCGAGTACTACGTTTACATCCTCACCAACGAGACTCACAGGCTGTACGTTGGCGTGACCGGCGACCTCCAGCGGAGGATGTACCAACACAAGCACAAACTCACGCCTGGCTTTGCAAGCAGGTATAACCTGCGCTGGCTGGTGTACTACGAGATCACCACAGACGTTCGGTCTGCGATAGCTCGTGAGAAGCAGATAAAGGGATGGAAGCGGTACAGAAAGGTTGCCCTGATAGAATCGGAGAACCCTAAGTGGATAGACCTGAGCGCTGAGTGGTCTGAGGCTCTGGATTCTTCACTGCGTTCAGAATGACAGAAGGGCGCGCGGCGTTTGTCATTCTGAGGAGTAAAGCGACGAAGAATCCAAAGCCATTGCGCGAATACTACGGATACATCCTGACAAACGAGACACACAGTCTGCACATAGAATCGGAGCGACCTATGTGGGTAGACCTGAGTGCTGGGTGGTCTGAGGCTCTGGATTCTTCACTGCGTTCAGAATGACAGAGGGGCGCGCGCCCATGTCATTCTGAGGAGTAAAGCGACGAAGAATCCCAAGCCATTGAGCGAATACTACATATACATTGTGACAAACGAGACACACAGTCTGCACATAGAATCGGAGAATCCCGTGTCGATAGACCTGAGCGTTGAGTGGTCTTAGGCTTTGGATTCTTCACTGCGTTCAGAATGACAGAAGGGCGCGGTGACTGTCATTCTGAGGAGTAAAGCGACGAAGAATCCCAAGCCATTGTGCGACTGCTGCGTATACATCTTGACAAACGAGACACACAGTCTGTACATGGAACCGGAGAGTCCTATGTGGATAGACCTGAACGCTGAGCGGTCGGACGCTCTGGATTCTTCACTCCGTTCAGAATGACAGAAGGGGCGCGGCGGCTGTCATTCTGAGGAGTGAAGCGACGAAGAATCCCAGGCCATTGCACACCTACTACGTTCACATCCTGACAAACGAGACTCACAGTCTGCACATAGAATCGGAGAGTCCTATGTGGGTAGACCTGAGTGCTGAGTGGTCAGAGGTCCTGGATTCTTCACTGCGTTCAGAATGACAGAGGCGCGCGGCGTCTGTAATTCTGAGGAGTAAAGCGACGAAGAATCCCAAGCCATTGTGCGAATACTACGGATACATTGTGACAAGCGAGACTCACAGTCTGTACATGGAATCAGAGAATCGTGGGTCGATAGACCTGAGCGCTGAGTGGTCTGAGGCCCTGGATTCTTCACTGCGTTCAGAATGACAGAAGGGCGCGCGCCCATGTCATTCTGAGGAGTGAAGCGACGAAGAATCCCAAGCCATTGTGCGGCTGCTGCGTATACATCCTGCCCAACGAGACTCGCATCCTGCCCATGGAATCGGAAAACCCTATGTCGGTAGACCTGAGCGCTGAGTGGTCTGAGACTGTGGATTCTTCACTGCGTTCAGAATGACAGACTCCGCTCTCCTCTGTCATTCTGAACGCAGTGAAGCGACGAAGAATCCAAAGCCATTGCGACTGCTACGTATACATCCTGACAAACGAGACTCACAGTCTGCACGTAGAATCGGAGAGTCCTGGGTTGACAGGTCTGAGCGCCGACCGCAGCCCTATCTATCGTGTCCCAGGTGGGCTGACGCGGACCGTGATGATGTCGGTATCGTGGAACTGCTGATGCCGCACCGAAGAGGCGTAGCTTCGCAGCAGCCGGAGCGAGAGGTCCTGCTCCGTAGGAGTCTCCGAGTCGTGCTGCTGGAGCTGCCGGACCTGGTCCTCTATATTCTCCTCGTTTCCTCCGCAGATGAACTCCAGGTCTGCAACCGGGCCGTCGCTGGACGCCAGGACCACCAGGCGCCGCTCGTCCCGGACGGCCTCGTTCCCCTCCAGGTCCATCGGGGACAGCGTCAGGAGGGTCTCCTCTGCGACTGCGCTCAGCCTGTCCTTCATTGCAGTATTCCAGCCCCTGCTGGCGGCGAACCTGGCTATGAACTCGTACAGGTCCGCCAGAGCTTCGATATCCAGCCGAGACGTGAAGCGCATTCGCTTCGGGCTGGTGAGCTCCAGGTACAGTATCATTGCGATAGCCGCAAACCCTCCGGTTGTCACGGCGCTTTTGAGCAGCGTTGCCAGTACCGGGTTGAGGCTTGGCAGGTTGAACAGACCAAACTGGAAGGACGCTCCAATCCAGAAGCAGACTCCCGCAACTACAACCCTTTGGCTGTTCTGCTCCGTCTGGATAACCGTCCTGGCGCCGTCCACAAACAGGGTTCCGGTCACCATGACAAGGTACCCTGTCAATACGGGTCCGGGTATGGAGCTGAGCAGCCCGGACACCTTGGGCAGAAACGCCACCAGGATAAAGATGCAGCCAATGCAGTATCCCATCCTGAGAGAAGCGACGCCGGTGATTCGTGTGAACGCTACGATGCCCGGGCTGATGATGTTGGGCACCGCGCCTCCTAAGCCGGCAAGCAGGTTTGTCACCCCCGCGCCCGCCAGCGCCCCCTGCACCTGACGAAAGTCGACGGCCCGGTCCTGACGCCAGGAGGCCCTCTGCAGCCCGATGGCCTCTCCGTTCGACTGGATGGATATGATCACACCCAGGAACAGAAAAGACGGCAGCAGCGTCCAGAAGGGTATGCCGAATTCGAGCGCCAAACCGGGCCACTCGCTCGGAAGCCCCACCCAGGGGGCCTGCGCTATCCTGTCAAAGTCGTATATGCCCAGGACTGCGGCAACCACGCAGCCGCCGGCTATGCCGATCACGGGCCCCCAGAGACGCAGCGCCGCCGAGCCGCGGAGCATCAGCGCAGCAACGATGGTCAGGGTGGCCAACGCGGTCAAAAGCGACGGACCGGCTTCAGTTTCCGTCGCATCGTCCAGCAGGCCGAAGACAACGGAAGCCAGGGTAATGGAGAGTATCATCATGACCGTGCCGCCCACGGTTGGCGTGACAACCCTTCTCAGGATGAAAAGCCACTTGGAGATGATCAGCTGGGCGACCGCCGTGACGAGTACCAGGGTCGTAAGGGTCGCCGGCCCTCCATCCACAACCGCCGTTATGCAGAAAGGGATGGAGAAGGCGGCCGTGAACATGGGCAGAGTGGCCCCGCCTCCAACCGGCCCAATCCGGCGCGTCTGCAGCAACGTGGATACACCCACGACCAGCAGCGAGGCGAAGACCATCCACACAAGATATGAGTCGTCTCTTCCAGAGGCCTTCGCCACTACGACCGGCGTCACCAGCAGGGCGGCGGAGGCTATCAGGCTGAACTGCAAGCCGTAACCGACAACGGCCGGGAGGGGCGGGTTCTCGTGCACCTCGTAACGGGGGTTCTGAGAAGCTGCTGCCGTCAATGGTGTCTCCCGTATGCGGTCGCCCGGCGATCATACTAACGATGTATACAGTACCACACTTGAGCTTGTGGTTGGCCTGCGAATGCCCACCCGCATTTGCTTGCCACTCCCTCTCGCTGTTAGACTTCCTCCTGTATCCTTACTCTACCCAAATGGGTACGTCGAAAGGAGAGGGCATGGCAGACTATACGCAGATACTGTACGAGAAGCAGCGCAACGGGGTCCTCATCACTCTAAACCGACCGGAGGCAATGAACGCCATCAGCGGGACCCTTCAGGAGGAGCTCCACGCCGCCCTGGACGCGGCCGTGGCCGACCCGGAGATTCGAGCTATTGTCCTGACCGGAGCGGGCAGCGCCTTCTCGTCCGGGATGGACCAGGGCGGTGGCGGTAGCCAGAGGGAGACGGTGTGGCCCTACGGCATCACCGAGGGAATGAGCGCAGCGGAGTTCATCGATTCCCGGCGCGGCAGCGGTCGCAACCCCTTGCTGCACCTGTGGGAGCTGGGCAAGCCGGTCATCGGCGCCATCAATGGCTGGGCAATGGGCGCCGGCTCCTGGTACGCCCTCTACACCCACATAACCATCGCATCGGAGAACGCCGTTTTTGCACAGCCGGAGGTCCGCCACGGCTCCAACACCAGCTTCATGTGGACGCTGATGGCCGGGTTCAAGAACGCCCTCCGTTACGGCCTCACGGGCGACCACATAGACGCCCAGGAGGCGCTGCGCATCGGCATTGTGAACAAGGTTGTCCCCCACGACCAGCTGCTTGATGAGTGCTTCCATATCGTGGAACGGATAGCGCTGGTCCCGCCTGAGACGGTCAAGATCAACCTGGCCATAGCCACTATGGGCCTGGAGATGATGGGCCTGCGAGACGCCGTTTTCCTGGACTCCCAGCTATCGGCGTCCGCCCGCTCTATGATGCAGGAGGAGTACCGGCGGCCCCTGGACGAGACCCGGAAGAACGAGGGCGTCGGCGCTTATCTGAGGCTCAGGGACGATAAGTTCCGACCAGAGCCCTTCGGCCCGCGCTCCCGGCCGCGGGAGTAGGCCGCGATCTTATCGCCCGGACACGTTGAAGCATACAAAAAGGAGAGGCCAATGACCGCCTACGAAAACCTGCTTTATGAGAAGCAGAGAAACGGACTGCTGATAACCCTGAACCGACCGGAGGCCATGAACGCCCTGAGCCAGGGGCTCCGCAACGAGATCGACGCCGCTCTTGAGGAGGCCAAACACGACCCGGACATCCGCGCGGTGGTGATGACCGGCGCGGGCCGAGCCTTCTCCGCAGGCGCGGACATCGGCGGCGGTGGAGGCGGCGGAGAGACGGAGTGGGCCTGGCCTTACGGCATCCCCGAAGGCGCGTCCCTGACGGAGCACTACGGCGACTGGAGGGACCGGGACCGCAGCAACATCGAAAGCCAGCTCTACCGGTGGGAGTACCCCAAGCCTATTATCGGCGCGATCAGTGGGTGGTGCCTGGGCGCCGGCTCGTGGCTGGCCCTCACTTGCCACATGACCATCGCCGCCGATGACGCGGTATTCGGCCAGCCGGAGGTGCGCATGGCCTCAAACTCCAACTTCATGTGGGTGCTGCTGGCCGGTGCCAAGAACGCCCTGCGATATGCCCTCACCGGCGACCACCTGGACGCCCAGGAGGCGCTGCGAATCGGCATTGTGAACAAGGTTGTCCCCAAGGAAGACCTGCTGGATGAGTGCTTCAGCATCGTGGAGCGGATAGCCCTGGTGCCGCCGGAGACGGTGAAGATCAACCTGGCCGTAGCCACTATGGGCCTGGAGATGATGGGGCTTAGGAAAGCCTTGAACCTCAACGCGGAGCTGTCCGCAATGGCCCACGTGTCCAAACGGGAGGAGTTCAACAAGCACCTGGAGGACGCCCGGAAAGAGGGCGGCCTGCGGGCGTTCCTTCAGGCCAGGGACACGCCCTTCATGCCGGAGCCCTTCGGCCCGCGCGCGAAGGGGGAGTGAGGGGTGGGGCGACTGCTGCGAGCGTATCCTTGTGTATAATCATTCAGCAAATATAGGAGGCTGCGCGTTGAGCACGGACTTTGAAAAGCGTATTGCCGAGATAAATGGCAGTGCATCAATCCTAAGTGACCTAGATGAAAGGGCCGTTGAGTTGGGAGTTGTTCTGCCCTTGCTCAGGTGTGCCGGCTGGGACACTGAAGACTTGACGCAGATATATCCTCAAAAGCCGGTATCGGAATCCAGAAGAGACAAGGTTGACTATGATCTTCAAATTGATGGTGCCAGCCGGGTGTTTCTTGAAGTCAAACGTTGGAGGTACGACCTAGGCAAAGCGGAAGAGGATCAGCTCAGGGATTATTGCCTAGAAGGGAAACCGAATCTGGCTGTCTTGACAAACGGACGTCACTGGCGTCTGTACTTGCCTCCACTGAAGCCGAAATCCGGAAAGAGTTCAGACCTCCGGCATTTCCTCGCGTTAGACATCACCAGAGAGCCTCTAAAGGAGGTTGAGGAGAAATTCAAGCGATTCCTCTCTTACGACAGCGCACAGTTCATCGGTGCTACTCGTAACGCGGCTCTGAAATTGCACAAAGAGCGCATTAGGGATGCTTCTGTACGAGAGAGTTTAATCAATGCCTTCAACGAGCTTGCAACCGATAAACAAAAACAGAAGGAAGCCGTAGAAGTGATTGCGGATCATCTCGGAATCTCGGCAAACGAATCCCAACTGGACCGGTTTCTTGAAACAGTCGGGACTATAATCAACAAAGTGGGTGACGACCGCACAACAAGAAAGCAGTCGCATCCTAAGCCCGCTTACTTTACTTTCCGAGCGGCAAGTGGAGAGGTGACCAAAACTGTAAGACATTGGAAAGAGCTTAAGCTCGGTGTCTGCATACTGATGAACGAACTCCATCCCGATACTTTCAGAGACATCGTTCTCGGTATGGCAGGAAGCTGGTTTTCTGAGTCCGCCAAAAGCAATAGCGAACAAATAGGAGATACGGGGATCTACGTTAAAGGAAGCAGTTCAGCCGATATCAACAAGCTTTGCTCTAGCATTGTGGCCAGGTTCGGGTATGCGGAAGGCTCTTTGACCATTGAATAGAAGGGGTAAAGAAGAGCGCTGTCCGCTAATCTGAATCTGCGATACGAGCAGTCTCAGGATGCCACTCCGGGGAGCCTGAGATGTGATAGAAGGACATCTGGCGCTCCTCGTTGTAGCTTGGCGGCGTGAGTTTGCGAGAGGGCAGGTCAACAGTCCATTCTCCCAGTTCTCCAAAGGAGACAAAACGGACGAGAAGACCCACGTCGAAGGTCTTGGCCAAGCGCTTCAGGGTCTTCAACGTGTATCTCCCGTAGTTGGGGTCTTCCAACCGCGAGATGGTCTCCTGTGCCATATCACAGCGGCTGGCGAGTTCCTCCTGGGTCCATCCGCGGGCTTCCCGCAACAGGTGTATCTGAAACGCCAGCCCCACTGTGACGTGCTCGGAGACGAACTCGTGACGATACTCCTCGTCCTGTACCTCGTCCAGAAAATCTCCTCTTTCATCCTGTGAAATCATGTCTTACTCTCCTATCAGCAGGCTGGGCCTCTACGACCTCTTTGACGCTTAAGGCTTCCCAGCAGTCCTCTATGGGCACTATTTTGCCTGACTTTATTGTGCCAAGGGCCAGAGTTGCCTCGCGATGCCCCGTACCGTGAAATCCCAAGATACGGTACTGCTGACGCGCTATGCTGGCTCGTATCTCAAAAAGGCCGACGCATTCACCTGTGAGGGTATCTACAATGGGACGTTTCCACTGTCCCGGAGAGGTGGACTCCAAGTGACTCAGCCACGCGTTTAGTTTCGCTCGTGCCGCTCTTCCAGGTCCGTTCAGCCAAGCCCTGATGGTATTGACGCCATCCGCATCTACATAGTCAAAGAAAGTGAACTCGGCACCCATAATATCACAAACTTGTTATAGCCAGAAGCCTTGCAGTCAATAGCTCAACCCTAGCAGGCGCCAGCGTGAATATAGGCAGCAGCTCACTGCGTGCGTTGGATTATCCCCTACATCTGCGCCGTGTCCACTATGTGGGCTTCGCGGCTGTCCGGGGTTAGCTCCAGGATGGCGAGCGTCCCAGGCCGCATCTTCTGGCTGGGCCAGGTGGCGCTTCCGGGGTTGATAAACAGGATGCCTTGGTGCTCCTCTATCATGGTCTCGTGGGTGAAGCCCGCAACGACTATGTCCACTGGCGCGCCAAAGACCTCCGTCATCGCGTCTGCCATTGACGCCCCGGCGGGATAGAAGCGGTCTATGGCCTTCGGGACAATCTCTTTCGACCTCATGCCCGGAATAATGAGCTCGTGGGCCATGCCGATACTGTGGCCCTCCAGCTCCAGCACGCGCGTTTGGCTCTCCACCCTGGGGTCGCCCTGAAGGTGGTCGAAGAGGCCCAAGACCGCCTTCACCGGCGCAATGCCCTCCAGCCAGTCCAGGCAGGAGACGATGAATATGTCACCGGAATGCAGGATGAGGTCGACGCCCTCAAAGGCCTGGGCTATCTGCGCCGATAGCTCCGGTCCGGCCGAGGGTAAATGTGTGTCTGCGATAAGTCCTATTTTCATGTCAGCGGTCCTCTCCTAGTTAGTTCAGACGGTTCTGTTGCATTGAGCCGGGTAGTCCAATGGCAACTGGGCGGTTTTGTTGCATTTGCGGGGTAGTCACCCTACCCTTAATCCGTAAGTGCATCGACGAGTCTATCCCTTCCAGCCTCGAACGCTGCCTGGTTGCCGTTGTCGCACTCTTGCAACATTCTGCACCACTGTGGCGATAGGCATCCTGCCTCTTTCCAACTCCTACCCCGGACGGATAGGCCAGTTTGCTTGCAAGTGAAGTCTGTGCGGGTGTCCTGCTGCTGTTGAAGGTGCGCCCGCCACTCCTCTTCAGCTTTCAGAAACGCCTCCCATGATCTGCGGCCCTTTAGTGCGTTGCATTTCCGACAAAGCAGGTGGATATTATCGAGTGTCTCTCCTCCCTCCGGGTCCTTATGGTCAAGCGTTGCCTCTCTACCAACAACTCGCTGTTGGCAGTATTGGCATCTACTGCTGTCGCGCTCGATTACCTGTGGCCTTAGTTTCCGTAGAGCATAACTGCGTTGGCTTTTTACCCTCTGCTCTGCGAGCAACGCCTCCAGTTCAGGATGCCCTTTGGGATAGAGGGTAGTATATCGGAACGTTTCATCTTCAAGCACACGCTCCGCCGAGTCTATGGACATTGGATAGTGTTGCGTCAGCCACTCCACGGCGAAAGCAGTATCCTCAGTTTCCATCTGGACTTGTCGAGCTTCTATGACGGCTTTTACTAACTCTGGTTGGTCGCGGTAATATTCTGGTATCGTCATGCTGTGCCACCTTCTTTCTCGCCTACCCCGCGAAATGCAACAGAACCGTTCAGGCTGAGTCCTGTGCCGGCGCGACTGAGGAGTGGTTCACAGCCTCCCTCTCCTCCCACAATCGGTTCGCGGTTCTGCGGATGACGGCCTGGCTGAAGCCCCGGCGGTAGAGGTAGCCCCAAAGACGGCGTCGAAAGGTGTTGTAGTCGGCATCCGCCAGAGACGCTGCGGCCCTCAGTCCGGCTCGATAGGCAGACTCCTCGTCGTCCAGGGTCTCCACCGCTGCCTGAGCCGTATCCCTGTCCACGCCCTTGCCCAGAAGCTCCCGCCGGATCGCCTTGGCGCTCCGGGGCCTGTGCGACACACGGCTCCGTGTCCACTCTTGGGCGAAGGACGTATCGTCCAGAAGGCCCTGCTCCTTCAGCCTCTGCACCACCGACTCCGCCACCAGTACGGGGTACTTTGCCTCCAGCCGACGCCTCACCTCCGACTCGCTGCGAGGACGGTATGAGAGGAATCGGAAAGCGAGGGAAGTAGCTTTCTCCAGGAGTTTGTCCTCATCCATCGCAAGGGGACCTCCGCATTACTTCCTGGCGCCCCCATCCCCGTATCAAGTCCTGTCCCCGACTCCGATCGGGGAACGGGGCAGTCTCCAAGCTTTCCCCGCGGGCGAGGGAAGGGACTCTACGGCCCCGGGCTTGAAGCCTCCTCCTTTTCTTCCTCATCAACGGCCTGCGGCGCCATCTGCACTGCCGAGTTCCTGATCCGCTCCTCCACCTCCGAGGCCATGTCCTTGTGCTGGTAGAGGTACTCCTTGGCGGACTCCCGGCCCTGACCCAGGCGCACCTCTCCGTAGGAGTAGAAGGAACCCGCCTTCTTGATAATGCCGTCGGTGGAGGCTATGTCCAGGATGTCGCCCTCCTTGCTGATGCCGCGGCTGAACATGATGTCGAACTCGGCGGTGCGGAAGGGCGGTGCGACTTTGTTCTTCACGACCCTGGCCCTGACCCTGGTGCCGACGACCTGAGACCCCTGCTTGATGGATTCGACTCTGCGCAGGTCTATGCGGACGGAGCTGTAGAACTTCAGGGCGCGACCGCCAGGGGTCACTTCAGGATTACCAAAGACCACGCCTATCTTCTCCCGAAGCTGGTTAATGAACACAACAGAGGTGTTGGAGCGATTGATGGCGGCTGACAGCTTGCGCAGCGCCTGGGACATGATGCGGGCCTGGAGTCCCATGTGGGAGTCGCCCATATCCCCTTCCATCTCCGCTCTGGGCACCAGCGCCGCTACGCTGTCGATAACAACCACGTCCACGGCGCCACTTCTGACCAGGTACTCGGCTATCTCCAGCGCCTGCTCCGCGGTATCCGGCTGAGAGACGAGGAGTTCTGCCAAATCAACCCCAAGGTTGCCGGCGTAGGAAGGGTCCATCGCGTGCTCGGCATCGATATAGGCAGCAGTCCCACCCGCCTTTTGGGCCTCCGCCATGATGTGTTGAGCCAGTGTGGACTTGCCGGCGGACTCGGCGCCGAAGATCTCCGTGACTCTTCCTCGGGGCACGCCGCCAACGCCCAGCGCCATGTCCAGCGAGAGGGACCCAGTGGGGATAGTCTCCACCGCCAGGCGCTGGGAGGCTTCTCCCAGCCTCATTATGCTGCCCTTGCCCACCTGACGCTCTATCTGGCTCAAGGCCAGATCCAGAGCTTTTTCCTTTTCTGTCACCATACAATCCTCCGCTGAGACCCTGCGATTTGGCACAATCATAGCACGGGCTACATGTGTGGACAAGGAAGCGATTTCAGCCCATACTCAGGTGGCGGCGTGTATGCGCCGCAGTATCGTAGCCGGCGCAAGTCCCGGTTCTATGCACAGAGCTACATCCATATTGTTGAGCCTGCTGGCCCTTTGCCTGGCGTTGAGCTGCACGCCCGCGCCTCAGCCTTCGCCAACCGCTACGCCTTTATCTACCCCACAGCCAACCTTCCCGCCTGCCGGCGCCGGAACACCGACACCCTTGCCCATGCCTCAGGCAACCCCTTCGTCAACCAGCGGAGGGACTATTGCCTCCACACCGGCTCCCCCGGCGACACCTACAGAAGAGCCTGCGCCTTCTCCTGCGCCCGATAGAACGCTAATTCCCAACGCTCCCGACCTGGACCTGTTCGACCTGTTCCGGCGTCTTGGCAGCCCTTGGGACCGCCCTCTCCAGCCGCCGGCAGACCGAGGCAACATCAGCTTTGAGAAGGGCCATCGGGAGACTTTCTGGGCGCGCGACTCCGTGAGCAAGTCAGTATATGAGGTGGAAGCTACGTTGTCTCAAGTAAGCGAACACGCTTACTGGTACTTCGAAAGCGGCCATGATCCCGATGAGGAGGCCCTGGCCGGCGCAGTTCGGACCTTCGAGGACAACATCTATCCGGTAGTGACGTCCCACTTCGGCGGCGAGCGCGGTCCGGGAATCGACAACGACCCCCGTATAACCATCCTCCACGTCCTGAACATCGGGCCGCTTGGCTACTACAGCGCCGGCAACGAGTTTCCCGTTGCGATATACCCCTATAGCAACGAGAGGACGATGCTCTATATGAACCTCCATGCGTTGCCTGTGGGTACTTCGGGCTACCTGGGAACACTGACCCACGAGCTTCAGCACACACTCCACTGGGGCGGTGACCCCAACGAAGAGGGGTGGGTCAACGAAGGCCTCTCGGAGGTGGCAAAGTGGCTTGCCGGTTACGGATTCAGCTATGTAGGATTCTTTCTGACATCGCCTGTCACCACCCTCACTACATGGCCCGCGAGCGGTTCGACTTTCGCCAACTACGGCGGGTCCAGCCTATTCATGGAGTATCTGGCCCAGCGCTACGGAGGCCACGACAGCCTGGGTGAGCTAGTCAAGCGGCCGGAGGACGGCATGGAGGGAATTAACGCCTATCTGGAATCGATGGGCTATCGAGAGAGTTTCGAGGACGTGTTCAGGGACTGGGTGGTGGCGAACTACCTGGACGCCCTGGAGGTCGGCAGCTACGTCTACGATGGCCTGGACGTAAGCGTCAGCCCCGGCAGGAGAATCACCGGGCCCGGCAGCTTGGCGGTGACTACGCCCCAGTACGCCGGGGAGTACATAGAGGTGCGGCTGCCGGAAGGGGACGCCCGGTTGACCTTTCAGGGACAGACTGAAACGCCCCTCCTTCCGACCGACGCCCACAGCGGCAGCCACTGCTGGTGGGGTAACCGCGGAGACGCCATCGACTCCACACTGACAGGAACCTTCGATCTCTCCCACGTCTCTCAGGCGACCCTCAGCTTCCAGATGTGGTATGCCATAGAGGAGCTGTGGGACTATGTCTATGTAGAGGTTTCCCAGGACGGCGGAGAGACCTGGAGCATCCTGGAGGGAATGCATTCGTCCATGGAAAAGCCCCGAGGCCTCCGATTTGGCCCGGGGTACACCGGTCACAGCGGCGGATGGCTTGAAGACTCCGTAGACCTGACACCCTACGCGGGTCAGGAGGTCGCAGTGCGCTTCGAGTACGTCACGGACAAGCGGACTTTCGACGACGGCATATGCTTTGACGACATATCCATCCCGGAGATAGGTTTCTTCGACGATGCCGAGGACGACGGAGTATGGGAGTCCGACGGGTTCTTCCGCACCGACAACCGTGTGCCCCAAGGCTACATCATCCAGGTCATCGAGCTTGGAGACAGCGCCGTTGTCAGGGAAATGACCCTGGACAGCGATGGCAGTGGGTCGCTGACACTTCAGGGGTTCGGAGCGGGACTGGGGAAAGTGGTGGTGATCGTAGCGCCAACGGCCCCCAGGACCACCCAGCCCGCATCCTACGTGCTAACGGTGGAGCAGGTGACGGAATAGGGGTGAGGGCCAAATACCTTAGGGTATACGGGGTATACGATTTGGGCCTTCGTAGAGAGGCCGGCGAATTGTAATTGGCGGGTCTCATACAAGTCTATCGAGTCGAAGTAGATCCGGGTCCGTCGTCTCGAGGATAGGGATACTTAAGTAGAGTGCAGTAGCGAGATGTATTGCATCAGCTGGTTTGAGCCTTGGCCCATTTCTGTACTGTCTAACGAGTTCCCTAGCCATAGAAGCTACTCGCACGTCTAGCGCGACCAAGACAATGTAGTCGCGCCCCAAGAACTCGCGAATCTTTGCCTCAGAATCTGGGTCGCTCAACCCCTCAAGGTAAGCGACTTCGGTTGCTGCCATTGTCGATACGACGATTTGGGTTTCCCCTCGAGAGGCCTGTTCAAGAATCTGCGGACAAACCTCGGCAAATTCGGTTTGGCCTGCAAGATGACCGATGACGACCGATGAATCCCATAACCGGCGGCGTGGGGGCATGGCTATCTAGCGGCTGACCCCCGGACGGATTGCAGGAATGCAACTGGGTCTGTAGCTGCCCGCGCGTCAGGAATGGAGCCGAAGTCTGCTCTCGGCAAATTTGGATCTGCGGTAGCGTCCTCAATAGCGGTTACATTTGCGATCGACCTTGGTGTGCCATTGACAAAATAGTGGATATTCCCCGTAACCAGAACTCTCTTTTCGAGTAGGCTCGTGACAATGGAAAGCCATTCATCGTCTTTTGGGATGGAGCAACGGACAGGCGATCTGTTGACCCTATCCCATATTGTCACGGTTGGTGTACCGTGGACGTTGATTGCTTCCAATGTTCCCTCGAGCGAGCCCAGGTTGTGATAGCCTGCTGTGAGGATTCTGTTTGTTTTTTCTGATATGTCCAGTTTTATGGTAGCCATTTGCTCCCTGTCTCTGAGGACAGTAATGGACCTGGCTCTGTTCTTCCCACTGAATAATCGGCGCATCTTCCCTAGGTTAACCAACGCCTGTTCCGTAAAGAACTGCGGTGGATGATCAGTTCCAACGGTCACCGCCCGCAGCCCGCCACTGATCACTTCGACGGCTTGGAGGCCGTGGCCATTGCTGATCTCAGGTTGTACCGTGATGCTGGGCGCACTTGATTGGAGCTTCCGAATGACCCATTTGTGCTGAGACTTGGCCCCATAAATTGCATAGTCCACATCGCGTAGCAGGCGGTTGATGTGCTCCAACGAATTGAGGAGCAAGCCGACCGACGCGGCTTCGGTCTCAGGGTTTACAACAAAGGTCACTTCAGAGGAAGATCCGCCAACGTCTTGGTCAGTCATTTCATTCCCTCTGTGTAGTGCGCGGTAGTGCGCGCAAGCTAGCACAACTTTTAGGCCAGGTCAATCCTCATCCTCGCACCCCAGCTTGACACCCTGTGGGGTGGCCTTTATACTCCGCGCAAAATTCACATAGCCAAAGGCTGCGAACGGGAATAGTACGCCTCAAGCGGGACTCAGAGAGCCGGGTAAGGTGTGAGCCGGTGTCAGCGCAGGGGTCGAATGGACCCGGGAGCCGCAAACCGAAGCCCTTGTTATCAAGGACGTAGGCCTTGCCGGGGGAGTCCCGTTACAGACTCGCGAGCCTGCCTCAAGAGGCTCGGCCGAGATTATGAGAGGGGCGAAGCGTGATTGCCGCCTCTCCAAATAAGGGTGGCACCGCGGAGTGACCCCGCCCCTTGATGGGAGCGGGGTTTTTTGTTGGGTTTCGCAAGCCATGGTCAAGAGAAGAGCGAGGGCCGGAGATGACTACACGGGAGAGGGAACTGGAGACGACAGGCCCGGGCCGCGTCGAGGGCAAGCGGCGGGTGTTCAGCGGCATCCAGCCCAGTGGAGACGTGCAACTCGGCAACTACATCGGCGCCATCAAGGGTTGGGTCGACCGGCAGGAGGAGAAGGAGAACTACTTCTGCATCGTCGACCTGCACGCCTTGACCGTGCCCCAAGACCCGGCCGAGCTGCGCCACCAGACGCGCTCGCTGGCGGCGATGCTGTTTGCCGCCGGCCTCGACCCGGAGAAGTGCACCATCTTCGTCCAGAGCCACGTGACGGCGCACGCCGAGGCCTGTTGGCTGCTCAACTGTGTCACGCCCATCGGCTGGTTGGAGCGCATGACCCAATTCAAGGCGAAGGCGGAGAACCAGGAGAGTGTGTCGACGGGACTGCTGGACTACCCTGTGCTCATGGCGGGCGACATCCTGCTCTACGACGCCCATGAGGTGCCTGTCGGCGAGGACCAGCGGCAGCACGTGGAGCTCGCGAGGGACATCGCCCAGCGCTTCAACCGCATCTACGGCGACACCTTCGTTGTGCCGGTGGGCGTCATACCCGAGATCGGCGGGCGGGTCATGGGCCTCAACGACCCCACGGTGAAGATGTCGAAGAGCTATGCGCACATTCGTGGCCACGCAATTCGCATACTGGACGACACCAAGGAGATCGAGCGCACCATCAAGCGCGCCGTCACCGACACCGGCAACGAGATCCGCTTCTCCGACGAGCCGGAAAGGGCCGGCGTCAACAACCTGCTGGGCATCTACAAGGTGATCACCGGCATGGATGAGGCGGCGGTCGAGGCCGAGTTCACCAATGCCCGCGGCTACGGCTACCTCAAGAGCCGCGTGGCAGAGGTCGTAATTGAGGCGCTCACGCCCATCCGCGAGCGGTACGAGGCGCTCATGCAGGACGTCGACGTCCTCGACCAGCTCCTTGAGCGGGGCGCGGAGCGCGCGCAGTCCGTCGCCGGGCCAAAGTTGGACGAGATCAAGCAGGGCATGGGGCTGATTATGCGAAGCAAGTAAGCAATACAAACGCGACTCCCCAGTCGTAAGGGACTACCAGAATGTACTATCCATCGTTGGAAGAAGTCAGGGAACTGTCGAAGCAGGGGAACCTGATTCCCCTGTACCAGGAGATCAACGCGGACCTGGAGACACCCGTTTCGGCGTACCTCAAGGTTGCTGAGGGCGCTCAGTCCTTTCTCCTGGAGAGCGTGGAGGGCGGGGAGCAGCTCGCCCGGTACAGCTTCATCGGGACTGAACCGTACAAGGTTGTCAAGACGGGGCCGGGCCAGCCGTACGGGGAGGTGGATCCCCTGACGCTCATTGAGGAGGAGTTGGACAGGCACACCCTGGTGTCGATACGAGGACTGCCCCGCTTCCACGGCGGCGCGGTCGGCTTCATCGCCTACGACGTCGTCCGCTACTTCGAGCCGGTGCCACCGCCGGAAAGCGACCCGCTGGGGCTGCCGGAGGCGGTGCTCCTCTTCGTGGATACCCTGCTGGTGTTCGACCACGTGAGCCACAAGATCAAGGTTGTCAGCCACATCCGTCTGGACGGAGGGAGCGTGGAGGAGGCGTATACGGACGCGGTGGGCCGTATCGAGCGGCTGGTTGAGCGGCTGGACAGGCCCCTTCAGATGGAGCGCCGCGTTGCGCCCGGCCAGGCTGAGGACAGTCCAACCTACACCTCCAACATGTCGCAGGAGAGGTACGAGGCGATGGTGGAGCAGGTAAAGGAGTACATCTACGCCGGCGACATCATTCAGGCGGTGCCATCCCAGCGGCTGGCCAGACCCACCAAGGCGGCGCCCCTGGACATCTACAGGGCGCTACGGGCGCTGAATCCCTCGCCTTACATGTACTACCTGTCTCTGGACGGCTTCTCCATAGTCGGCGCATCGCCGGAGCTGCTGGTGCGGGTGGATGACGGCCTGGTCTACAACTTCCCGCTGGCCGGCACTCGGCCCCGGGGAACGACCACAGAGGAGGACGAGGCGCTGGCCGCGGAGCTGAAGGCCGACGAGAAGGAGCGCGCTGAACACATCATGCTGGTGGACCTGGGGCGCAACGACGTTGGGCGGGTCTCCCAACCCGGCACCGTGGAGGTCACCGACCTCATGCGGGTGGTGCGCTACTCCCACGTGATGCACCTGGAGTCGGAGGTGCAGGGCAGGCTGCGGGAGGACCGCACCATCTACGACGCCCTTCGCTCATGCCTGCCCGCCGGGACGCTCTCCGGCGCTCCCAAGATACGGGCGATGGAGATCATCTCCGAGCAGGAAGGCGAGCGACGAGGCCCCTACGGCGGCGCTGTGGGCTACTTCAGCTTCTCCGGCAACATGGACACCGCCATCACCATCCGCACGATGGTCATCAAGGACGGCGTGGCCTACATCCAGGCGGGCGGCGGAGTTGTCGCCGACAGCGTGCCGGAGAGCGAGTACCAGGAGACGCTGCACAAGGCGCGGTCAAGTCTGCGGGCGATAGAGGAGGCGGAGCGTTCCGGGCTTCTGGTCCAGTGGAAGGACTAGATAGATGACAATGCAGACCATCCGGGGGATGTTCACCGCCCTGGAGGTGCCCAACTACCGGCTTCTCTTTGCCGGGCGGCTGACCTCCAACTCCGGCAGGACCATGCGGGTGTTCGCCCGCGCAATCTGGGTGTTCGAGGCCACCGGGTCGCCCCTGCGCATGGGCATCGCCGTCTCCGCCCTCTCATGGCCCATGCTCTTCATGCCTCTGATAGGCGGCGTCGTAGCCGACAGAGTCGACCGCAAGAAGCTCCTGCTCTGGACGGAGGGATTGCTGGTCATACTATGGGCGGTTGTGGCGCTGATTATCTCCCTGGGGGTCTTTCAGTGGTGGTACTTCATCATCACCGCCGTGACCAGTGGCACCATACAGTCCTTCGGGCGAGCCGGTCATCAGGCCATGATCGGCAGCGTGGTCGACGAGCAGAGACTGGGCAATGCCGTCGCTCTCGACACCATCTCGATGACCTGGCCCCGTATAGCCGCTCCCGCGCTGGGTGGAATACTCATCGGCCCCATTGGAGTCGACGGCCTGTTCTGGCTGACGGCGGCCGGCCAGTTGGTCACGTTCATAACCCTGATCTTCATTCAGTGGACGCCGCAGGAGCGGAGGGCGGCCAGGGATAGCGTGCGCGGCAACGTGGTGGAGGCCATCCGGCACATCCGGGGCGAGAAGGTCATCATGTCCCTGGTAATGCTGGGGCTGCTCTCCTCGCTTTTCGCCGGCTCTTTGAACTTCCTGTTGCCCATCTTCGCCATTGATATTCTGAGTGTAGGTACAGGCGGTCTGGGAGTGCTTTTGACGACTTCAGCCCTCGGCGGGGCTGTGGGCTCGGCCATCGTCCTGGCCGCCAGCAACGCCAAGCGACACAGGGGCCTGCTGCTGATGGCTATGGCGGCCGTTAAGGCGGTCATGCTAATCGTCTTCTCACAGTCGAATGTGTTCCCCGTCTCTCTGGTGGCGATGTTTGGCCTTGGGGGAGCTCAGGTGATGTTCATGACGATGATCACCGTGGCTATGCAGCAGCTGGCCCCTGACCACCTGCGGGGCCGCATTATGAGCCTGCGGGTGGTCTTCATGGGATTCTCCCCCTTTGGCGTGATCATAATGGGGGCCATTGCCGAGGTGCGCGGCGCTGCTGACACCGTGCTCATCGCGGGCATTCTCTACGGCGTCACTGCCCTGGCCGTATTCGCGCTTACGGGAACTCTGCGCAGGTTCCAGTAGGAACGCCGCTCACTTCCTTCGACAGGCTCAGGACTTGCTGTCGAACCGTATGCCATGTCCTGAATAGAGTCTCCCGGCCTAGGCCACTAGGGACGTCAGTTGTTGATCTTCGAGTTGATACGACTAGCTTCAGCAGGGTTCACATAATAGTGTGTGAACAACTCATCCACTATTTGCAGACACAATTCCGCTTCACCAGTTTCTACGTCAACAAGAGTCTGTGATTTTTCCGTATAATGGGCCGAAATGTTGCCCAAATTACGAACGGCACGAAGTTTATCCATATCAATGCTAGACAATTCGTTACTCTTCGCTAGACTCTCAAGTTGAGCGTACAATGTACTTTGCTTATGACCGTTGTCCTTCAAGACTTTCTCCAAAATGCGCCTTGCCAGAAAAGCGGATGATCGCGGACTGTCACTTAGGATTGTGTGAGCCTCTCTGCAGTCCCTCGCCAAGTCTTTAGGTACAGAAGCAGGGATTTCCTTGATGGCCGACTTTTTGTAATGATCGAATGCTATCATCGAATGCTATCTCGGGAAGTATATACAACTCTTGGCAATCGAAGGTCACTTCGACAACCGGAGTCTTACCCACCAGAGGTTTACTGTAACATATGGTCTTGGTCAAATGGCTACTGTATTTATTCTCAGGCCCGAGGACGCGCACTTCTACGTGTTTGAGATGACATACCGGACAGGTCGAAATGGTTACTTCATTCCGGCTGAACAAGAAATCGTCCCAGTTATCATTGAAATCTGTTTCGCAACCTGGACATTCCATGTGACAAACTCCTTAACCTATTCGATTTTGATGAACGGGAGGATCGGCTAGACCAGTCTATAACCTAGCCGATTCCGGCGTCCAGCGCGTTGCTGGGTTTTATCGTTACAAGTTGACAAACCTAGCGCACCCGCGCATAATCGCACACAACCCGACCCCCTGCAGGAGGTGAGAATTGCCCAAACCATCCCCGATCCCTGACGAGATAAGCAAGCCCTACTGGGACGCCTGCAACGAAGACCGCCTGGTGATGCAGGCCTGCAAGACATGCGACCTGATGCACTACCCGCCCAAGCGCGCCTGCGACAACTGCGGCTCCGGTGACAATCTGGAGTGGCGGCAGGTGAGCGGCAGAGGCAGGGTGCATGGCTATGGCGTGATGTACGACTGCCGCGTCCGTGCGCTCCAGGGCGACCAGCCCTTCAACATTGCCCTTGTGGAGCTGGAGGAGGACCCGGCCATCCTGATGTACTCCCATCTCCCCGGTACTCCAGTTGACGATGTCCCCGTCGGGGCAACTGTCCAGGTGGAGTTCGAGGTGACCCCTACCACGGGCCAGAAAGTGCCCGAGTGGCGGGTGGTGAGCTAAGCTCGCTTGTCCCTGCACATATCTAACGCACAGAATGAGGTGACCAATGACTGATATTGCACCCGCTTCAATGTATCGAAGCCAAGAGGGCTTGGGCCTGTGGGAGCATCGCGGGAAGGTGGCGGCAGTCGGAATCGGCCACTCCCCCACGTCGCGGCGCTGGGAAGAGACCCCTGAGACCAGCCTGGGCGCTTGGTCAATCTTAGCGCTCCGCAATGCTATGGAGGACGCAGGTGTCTCCCCCGACCAGGTGGATGGCCTTGTGATCAGCCCGGAGAGCCTGGGAGAGCCCTGGTCGCCAAGAACCGTCCCAGAGGACTTCGCCAATATGTTCCAGCTCACGGACAACCCCGACGACGGCCTCAGCAAGATGAGCGCCGAGTGGGTGCTGAAGAACATGCCGGAGCTGACCAACGTCAACTTCACCATGTACGGCCCGGGCTGCATGTCCAACGCCATCTGTGTCGCTGCCCAGGCCGTAGGCGAGGGTTTGACCAACACCTGTCTGGTGCTGACTGCCAGGAACAACCTGGCAGGCCGGTACGGTCAGTACGGCGCCGCGGCCGCGGACACCGTCACGGGCGGCGCGCAGTGGACCAACACCTGGGGCGCGGTCGGACCTTACTACCCGGCGTACTGGTTCAACCAGTACACCCGCAAGTACGGCGGCAACCACGACATGATGGCCCCCTTCGTCGTAAACTCCAAGCACAACGGCCTGCTGTTCCCGGAGGGGTTCTTCGCTCAGAACCGGCCTGAGCCGTTGACTGTGGAGGACTACCTCTCCGCTCGCTGGATAGTCAAGCCGGTGAACCTGTACGACTGCGACATCCCCATGTGCGTTACTGTCGCCTACCTCTTCACCACCGCCGAGCGTGCCAAGGACATGAAGCAGAAGCCCGTCTACATCCTCAGCCACGCGGAGTCGAGGCCCAAGTACCGGGGCATTGAGCAGACGCTGGACGAGGTGGAGGACTCGGCGGAGAGCCTGGGCCGGAGGCTGTACGAAGGCGCGGGCATCACTGCGAGCGACCTCTCCTTCGAGAATATGTACGACGGCTACACGCTGTTCCATCAGATAATGCTGGAGGGCCTGCGATACCGGGGCGTCGGAAGAGGCGAGGCTCTGGACTTCTACCAGACTGACATCAGCATTGAGGGGCCGAACCCCGTTTCTCCCAGCGGCGGAAACGCCGGCAGCGGTCGCACCCGAATCTGGATGCACACGGACTGCATTCAGCAGATCCAGGAGAGGGCCGGCGCGCGGCAGGTCACGGGCGTGAAGCCTGAGATCGGCATCTCCGGCGGTCCGCACCCTCGTGGCGGCGACTTCGTGGTCTGGGGTTCAACGCCGGGGTAGCATTCCCGTATCTCGCAAGATATCGCGTTTCTGTCATTCTGAGGAGCAGAGCGACGAAGGATCCCAAGTCGTTGAGCGACTGTTGCGTTTGCATTCTGACAAACGAGACTCACAGGGTGCACATAGAATCGAAGAGTCCTATGTGGGTAGACCTGAGCGCTGGGTGGTCGGAGGTCCTGGATTCTTCACTGCGTTCAGAATGACAGAGGGGCGCGGTGACTGTCATTCTGAGGAGCGAAACGACGAAGAATCCAAAGTGGTCAACTGACTACCGAGTCATGGGTTTTGGGATTGCGTCAGTAGATGAGGCGCTACAAATTCCTTGCTGCGCTCGGAATGACCTAAAGGGAGGACGCCCGGAGTGATGGGGCAGCGACAGAGAGGTGACGCTGCTTACAGCGAGCCGTGGGACTCTGAGGCGGTTGGGCGGGCCACGCGTACCCTCTTGATGCGTCTTCCCAGGGTGGTGATCACCCGGATGTTCAGCCCATTGACCTGTGCCTCGTCTCCCGGGATGGGGACCCTGCCCAGTTGGTGATAGAGCAGTCCCCCAAGGGTATCGAACCCGTCTCCCTGGAGATTGGCGTCGAACGCCTCGTTGACTTCATCCAGTGATATGCGGGCGTCCATCAGGGCCTCGTCATCGCTTACCATCTCTCTTAGCGTCTCCGTCGTGTCGAATTCGTCCTCTATCTCCCCAACTATCTCCTCCAGCAGGTCCTCAATGGTGACCAGCCCGGTGGTGCCGCCGTACTCGTCCACCACAAGGGCAACCTGGATGTGCTGTTCCTGGAAGTCACGCAGCAGGTCGTCCAGGCGCTTGAACACGGGAATGAAAAGGGGCGGGCGGGCGATGCTTGCCAGGTGAATGTCCGCGTTGCCCGTGGCCAGGTGGCGCAGCAGGTCTCGCGAATGCACCACGCCGACGATGTTGTCTATGGTCTCCTCGTAGATGGGTATGCGGCTGTGGCCGCTGTTCCACATAAGCTCCGCCACCACGCTCAAGGGCGAAGTAGCCTCGGCCGCCAGGATGTCCATTCGGGGTATCATTATCTCCCGGGCCGTGGTCTCGTCCAGCTTCAGTATCGACCTGATCATCTCCTCTTCGTGGGGTTCCAGCTCTTCGTTGTGGTCGGTCTCAGGAAGCTCACCGAGTGCGACGAGATTGAATGGGTTGGACAGGGCAGAAGTGTCCGCGGTGACCGCGCCTCCCCTGGACAGAGCCGAAGCGACGGATATCTGCACTCGGGAGAGAAGGGATGCCGGAAGAGCCAGAGGCCATAGCATCATGGCGGGGATGCGCGCCTTCGTTCCCAAACGCGCGCCTAGGCCGGCCAGCACACCCTGGAAGACAGGCAGGAACACCAGCAGCCCCAACGCCCCCAGCGCTACAGCCCACCAGGTGAAGTCGAGGGACAACAGCAGGTACGCGCCTGAAGCTACGGTAGCGGCAATCAGTCCTGCCTTTATCAGGGACCGGGTTGTTTCGTCCCACAGGGCGGGGTGAAGCAGCGAGTCTTCTCCTGCGGGACCGCCTCGAAGCCTGGGCCACAGATATCCCTCAGTCAGGGAGAGGAGGCCATAGAAGACCATAGCGAGGCCCAATACTACGGCTGCTAACGAACTATCAGGGTCCAATTCATACCACCTCTTCAGAGTCAGTGGTCGATGCTTCCTCTATCAGAGAAGCCCCTGTGAGGTAAGCTGAAGAGCTTTGCAAAGATGTCATTGTTCTTTCTTAAGGTCGCCGTTAGGCAAGGTCCTGGCCGGGACTCCCGCCACCCTGGTTCCGGCGGGCACGTCCCTGGTCACCACGGAGCCGGCGCCTGTGCTGGCTCCCGCGCCCACCCGGACCGGCGCCACCAGCATGGAGTCGCTGCCTATGAAAGCGCCCTCCTCAATTACGGTCCGGTGCTTGTCCACCCCGTCAAAGTTGCAGGTCACGGTGCCTGCTCCCAGGTTGACATCCGGCCCTACCCAGGAATCGCCCACGTAGGTGAAGTGGCCTATCTTTGTGCCTGCGCCCAGGCTGCTCTTCTTCACCTCGACGAAGTTGCCGATGTGCACGTCTCTGTCTATGTGGGTCTCAGGTCGAATATGGCTGTAAGGACCGATATCGACGCCCTCCTCCAGGACGGCGGATTCCACCACGGAGTACCACACCCGGCATCCGTCGGCGATTACGGAGTCCTCTATCATGGAGCCGGGGCCTATCTGGCACCCGCGCCCGATTCTCGTCTCGCCCTTGAGAAAGGTGTTGGGGTAGACCACGGTGTCGGGCTCAATGTACACGGATACGTCTATGTAGGCAGGCTCCATGACTGTAACACCCTGGAGAAGCCAGCGCTCGTTTATCCTGCGCTGCATCGCGTCCCTGGCCCTGGCAAGCTGGACACCGTCGTTCACGCCCAGGGCCTCCATAGGGTCGTCCAGAGGCATTGTGGAAACCGCGTTGCCCTGGGCTGCGGCAAGGGCAGCCAGGCCCGTCAGGTAAAGCTCCCCACTGGCAGCCGGAGTCAGCTTGTCCAAGGCGGTCCAAAGCCAAGGGGAACTGAAGCAGTACACGCCTGCGTTGCCCTCACAGGTCGTCCCGCCGCCTTCCTTCAGGTCCGCCTTCTCGACTATGGACAGCACTTCGCCACTCTCTCCGCGCACCACGCGGCCCATGTCCACCGAGGGAAGCTCGCTGCACGTCAGAAGAGTGAGACAGGTTTGGGCGGACTCGTGATGGCGCGCCAGAGCCGACAGGGTGTCGGAGGTTATCATGGGCACGTCGCCGTTGACCACCAGGATGTTGCCTGCGTAGTCTCCAAGCAGGTCTCGGGCCTGAGCGAGCGCGTGGCCCGTTCCCAGGGGTTCTGCTTGTTCCACCAAGCAACAGTCGGGGCCGAGTACATCGGCTATCTGCGAAGAGTCGGGAGGGACAACGACCACCACATCCTCAAAGCCGACGCCTCTCAGCGCGTCCGCGACCAGCCCAACCATCTCTCGACCGCAGATGGGCTGCAGGACCTTGGGTGCGCTGGACTTCATACGAGTCCCTCTACCCGCCGCCAGTATTATCGCCCGCCAACTATCCACTTTCTGCACCAATAACTAAAGGGTAACCGCACTCCTGTTGTTGAGAAAGAGCCACGGCCACCCTATCGAATTAGCTCTGGGTAAAACCTCATCCTGTCTGAATAGTAGCACGATTGAATGTGGGCTGTCAAGGCTAGCGCAGGCTGTAAAGCGTAACCCCACCGGCGTTGAAAGGCGTAATCCGTAGCGATATGCGGCTGCCAGTGTGATGTCGCAAAGGAGTATGCCATGTCGGTGTCGCGCTGTGCTATAATGCTTTTTCGGAAGGAGAGGTGGCCGAGAGGCTTATGGCGCCGCTCTCGAAAAGCGGTTCCCGATTGCATCGGGACGTGGGTTCAAATCCCACCCTCTCCGCCATTGGGTCCAGCCAAGACCCGAGTAGTGCAGGAGTCCCGGAGAGGTGCTGGAGCGGCCGAACAGGCGCGACTGGAAATCGCGTAGGGGAGCAATCTCCTCATGGGTTCAAATCCCATCCTCTCCGCCAACATTAAAGACGCCTTCCGCGCTCTTTGCAGCCCGGCTCTCTATGCAATCTCTCCACCTCTTTGCTACGCTATCCGTGCGGAGTACGCTGACCTGCCGGGAAAGAGCCGTCGCAGAAGCTATGAAGGCCTCAAAGGTAGTATCAACATATCTGGTAAAGCCGGCGCTGGCCGTTGTCGTTCTGGTCGGGCTGCTTGCCTGCGTACCGGATGCAGTGACCGGCGAGGGGAGACTGAGACTGGCAACGACCACAAGCCTGTACGATACGGGGCTTTGGGACACACTGGAGCGCCGTTTCGAGGACAGATACGATGTGGAGCTTGACATCCTGACCGGCGGAACGGGCAAGGCCCTGGAGTTCGGCAGGTTGGGCGAGGTGGACGCCATTGCCATCCATGACCGCGTCCGAGAAGAAGCGTTCGTCGCCGAGGGGTACGGGGTGGAGCGACATCCCATAGCCTACAACTACTTTCTCATAGTCGGGCCGGAGAGCGATCCCGCGGGGATCAGTCAGCTCGCCCCGGAGGAAGCCCTATTGGAGGTGATGAGGAAGGGCCAAGCCAGTCCGGGCCGGGTGTGGTTTGTGTCCAGGGGCGACGAGTCCGGCACGCACGCCAGGGAGAAGCTGCTTTGGGAGAAGGCGGGTTATGACTACGATACGGTGAGGGACTCCGGCAGCTGGTACCTTGAGTCGGGGGCGGGTATGGGCGCCGTCCTGCTCCTCGCCGATGAGAAGGAGGCATACACACTGACGGACGCGGGCACGTTCCTCGCCTTCAAGAAAGACCTGGACTTGACGCCGCTTGTGGAAAGTGGCGACTCCCTCCTGAACGTGTACTCCGTGATAGCGGTAAGCCCTGAGCGGTTCCCCGGCGCCAACTCGGACATGGCCGATAGGCTTATACAGTTTCTCACATCGGAGGAAGTGCAGGACCTGATAGGGGACCACGGCGTAAGCGAGTATGGGAGGGCGCTGTTTACTCCCACACGAGGACAAGAGCCTCAATGAGCGTTTGTCCACTTCCCTCGTCACTCCCGTGCAGGCGGGAGTCCATATCCCCCCTCTTGGATTCCCGCTCGGGGGCGGGAATGACAGAATGGGCCCAACAGTTTGCTGTAATGCCCGTGAAAAGAGACCTTTGCGTAACCAGCGCGGCAGTTCCGTTGAATGTCATTCTGAGCGCAGCGAAGAATCCAAAGGGTTTCATTCCAAGACAGCGCAGTTTTGCGAGCAAAGGCTTTGGATTCTTCACTTCGCTCCGCTCCGTTCAGAATGACAGCAGAAGCGCCTCTGCTGATATACCGCGAGGGGTTACGCAAAGGTCTCAGAAAACTGGCATCCAGGGGTGGTGGGTCCATCGCTTTACGCTTACCCATTCCCTGGCTCCCTGGGCTAGGGGTTCGGTAGACCCCTGCTTTCGCAGGGGTGGTTTGGACTCGATCAGGCCGTTCACCCACAGACCATTCCTGCGGAAGCAGGAATCCAGTGCCATAGAATCCGGCAGGGGAGGCCCTTAACCTCATGGACCTGGTGCTGGACAGCTTCTTCACGGCCCTCAAGCTCATCTTTACCGGAGACCGGGAGGTGTTCAGCATAGCGGGCAGGACGCTCCTGATCGCCGGGACTTCCACGCTGATTGCGACCCTCGTGTTCATTCCCGTCGGAAGCCTGATCTACTTCCACGCATTCCCCGGCAAGGGAGCGCTGATATACGTGATTCAGACCCTCTATAGCGTGCCCACGGTCTTTGTGGGCCTGCTGGTTTTCATCACCCTGTCCAAGGACGGGCCGCTGGGAGGCCTGGGGATACTCTTCACGCCCCAGGCCATAGTGATGGGGCACGTGATACTAATATCGCCCATCATAACGGGGCTCACCGTATCGGCTCTCCGGGGAGTGCCGCCCGAGATAAAGGAAACGGCCCTATCGCTGGGCGCAGACAGGATGCAGACCATCTACACCATTGTCAAAGAGGCGAAGTACGGTGTGACTACCGCGGCGCTCCTTGGCTTCGGGCGCGCCGTTTCCGAGATAGGACTGGCTATAATTGTTGGCGGCAACATCAGAGGGTACACCAGGACTCTGACTACGGCGATGTCCCTGGAGACGTCTATCGGAAACTTTGAGCTTGCGATGGCTCTGGGGATAATCCTGGTGTTTCTGGCTCTGGTGGTCAATATTGTGGCGGGTAGACTCCAGCAGAGGTAGGTCGTTTTGATTGAGATCCGAGACCTGTGGAAGAGATACGGCGACAACACCGTCCTGAGTGGCATCGACCTGGACGCGCCCAGCAACGGCGTCACGGCGCTGATAGGTCCCAGTGGCTCCGGCAAGACGACCCTCCTGCGTCTCATCGATCTGCTGGATGAGCCGACCTCCGGCGTCATACTCTTCGACGGCGTGGACGCGGGCGCGTCGGAGAAGGCGAAACTGGAGATGCGCAGGAGGATGGTCATCGTCTTTCAGAAGCCGGTGGTGTTCAACTCCACCGTCTACGACAATGTGGCGTACGGCCTGAAGATCCGCGGCAGGGGAAAGAGTGTGGTTCAGGATAGGGTGCGCCACGCCCTGGAGACCGTCGACCTCGCCGGCTACGAGAGCAGGCGAGCGAGGACCCTTTCGGGGGGCGAGATACAGCGGGTTGCCCTGGCGCGGGCTATGGTCACGGAGCCGGAGCTGCTCCTGCTGGACGAGCCTACGGCCAACCTGGACCCGGTCTCCATTGCGAGGGTGGAGAGCTTGATAGCCAGGGTCATCGGGGAGCTGCGCGCCACGGTGATCATGACCACCCACGATATGGCCCAGGGGCAGCGCCTCGCCAACCGGATAGGTGTGCTGATAGGTGGGGAGATGCTGCAGGTGGGCGCGCCCAGCGAGATATTCAACCTGCCCCACAACACGCAGGTCGCCCAGTTTGTCGGAGTGGAGAACATTCTGGAGGGGGAGATAGCCTCCAGGGAAGCGGGACTGGTCAACGTCAACATAGGCGGCGCGGTGATAGAGGGTATTTCCGACCTGGAGCCGGGCTCCCGCGTCTCAGCCTGCATCAGGCCGGAGGGCGTCACCATAGCCTTGACCCCGTCGCCAACCAGCGCGAGGAACTCCTTCTCAGGGACGATAACCAGTATGGCGTCCTCAGGGCCTCTTGTCCGGGTCGGGATCGACTGCGGCTTCCCACTGGTGGCCCTGATCACAAGCAGGTCTGCGGAGGACCTGGAGCTCCGGGCGGGATCGACGGTCAGCGCCTCCTTCAAGGCGACCGGAGTGCACATAATGGAGCGGTGAGGGGGGTTACCTACGGAGAGAACAGAGACCGTACGGCGGTCCCTATTTCAGACTGCTTGGCCTCCGTCAACCTTCCGAATGTACGAATGAACAGGCTATCGTTCAGTGTGAACAGCCTGTTGAAGCGAACCACACTTGGACGGTTCAGACCTCCCGTGCGGAAATCGCTACTGATAATCGCAATGTTCCCTGGTTGACTGCTTTGACGTGTAGTAATCTCACAAACGATCCAATCTCCCGTGCCCACGTAACTCAGCACTAAGACCGGACGCTTTTTTGAAGAGCTCAGATCAGTGAACGGGAAGGGCACCAGGACTACGTCTCCAACCACGCCGCCTCCCACTCCGGGTCCTCAGGCTCACTGAACCACTGCGACATCGCGAGCGCCGCAAATTCGAATTTGTCCCGGTCGCCGAACACTATCAGGTCGTCCCCATCCCAGTAGGCCATGTCGTCCACTATCTCCATAGTGCGGACGCTGACCGTGCACACCCGCTTGAGCAGGTCGATGACCTGCTCCTTGTAGTCGGCGAAGCGATAGGTGTTGAACTTCTCCGCAATGGTGGGGTCATCAGGTTTTTTCTCCTTGTACTGGTCCAATACCCACTCTAGGGCCGACCAACTGCCCAGCCGGTAGCGCCAAGCCTCCGGCGGCACACCGGCCAGGGTGGTCTTGTCGTCCAGCGTTATGCTGCCCCGCTCCTTGTCTGCCTTCAAGACCGCCCTCTTTGCGCCACCCGGCTTGTCAACCCGCTCCAGGGGAAAGGGGTCCGCGGACTCGAAGCCTATGTGGAGGTCAAGGAGTTCCTGTCCCATCTTTGCCCACAGGTCGAAGTCGTGGTAGAGGGGCAGGCGCGGGAATTCCCGTAGCAGGTCTATCTCGTAATCATAGCGGTACACCGGATCGTGGAGGACGGCGTAGGTGTAGGCGAAGATGCGCTCTGGTGTGATGCCGTCCGGGTAGATGCTCTTGAAGTCCTCCCCCCACTCCTTCTTGTAGTGGTCGTTGATGAGCTTGATGCCCCACTCCGTGATGTTGCTCACTCTCTCGCCACTATCTGTGTAGCGGTAGAGGGGCAGGCAGGACGTCCCGCCGTCATTGGTTCCCGCGAATTTTTCGTTGACAAGTCTACTTGCTGCAAGAACAGCGAAGTGGTTGGCACTCGGGCCCTTTATACAAATAACGGCGTTCTCACCGCTTAAGCTACTGCCGAACATAGCGATATGGTTCTTTGTCAGTACATCGTTCATCACCAAGTCTGCAAAGAATTGCTTTGTAGTGAATGGCCGATAAAGAGACGGCACCCTGTTTGCCTCGTTGTAAACGATCCGCCTGTCGCGACCAAACTTGTTACGTAAGTCACGGCTCCACTTGATTATGGGATCGTACGAGTAGTCATTTGTTTCCAAGAACGAGTTGTAATTGTCGGCAAAGAATAGCACTTTCGCGCGTAAGTTCTGGACATCAAAATCGTAAACCCACTCGTCACGGTTAGTTTTGACTCCAGGACAAACCAACTCGGCAAGGCACTGTTCTCGATTCCCACGTATGGGGATCAAATTATCGAAGGCTGCGTTCGACTTGTTGAGCCAGTTGTTGTATTTGTCAGGTGGGATTTCCTCGAATTGTATCTTTTCCAAATCAAGAGAGTTTAGGGCGGATAGCTTGTCTTGCGCTGACTGCTCGTCCTCAACCGCGAAGTAGTGCAACTTCCCATCTCCCGAGGTTGCTTTTCTTCGCACAAAAAATCCAATAGCTACCCCGACTTTGATGCCAAAAACATTACCGCTTTTGCCAGAGCTTTGTTGATTACCTCCCAAGTCCACAATATAAATGTCGCTGAACTCGCGTAGCATCATCTTGCGCAGACCATCATCGTTTTTGGCATCAATATATGAACGGTTAGTTATAAAGCCTATAACCCCATCATCTGTCAATCGGTCGGAAGCCCATCGCATGAACAGCTTGAAAATATCACGATGACTTTTTCGGGCAGTGCTTTCCCTGCCATATGTTTCTCTGAACCGCTGCTCTATTTCTGAATATGCCCTGTTTGCGGTACCGTCACCCCAACTTTCGGCGCTGTCGTTGTACGGCGGGTTGCCTATGATAACGCTGATGGTCTTCTCGTTCTGAAGCTGTACCCGCATCCAGTTCTCAGCGGAGAGGCCGCCCAGGTTGAAGGACCCCTGACGCGCCACTGCGCCGCCCGTCGCTCCCTGCCAGTCCATGTTGTCCAGCGTGTCCACAAAGCACAGGTTGGGGAACTCCAGGTAGCGCCCCGTCTTCTCCTTGTACGTGTACTCTATGTTCAGGTTGGCTATGTAGTAGGGCAGTATAGCCACCTCGTTGGCGTGGATCTCGTGGCGGTACTTGTGCTCCAGGCGCTCCAGCGCGTCCGGCTCTCCGCTCCCGGCCAGGTAGCTGATGAGGTTGGTGACAAATGTGCCCGTGCCGGTGGCCGGGTCCAGGATCTGCACGTTCTTGTCTCCGAGACTGCGTCCGAAGTGCTTTTGAAGGAGGAGGTCGGCTCCCCGGATGATGAAGTCCACCACCTCATTGGGTGTGTAGACGACGCCCAGGCGGTCTGCGGCGGCGGGGTTGTAGGACTTGTAGAAGTCCTCGTAAATGGCCTTGAGGAACTGCTGCTTCTCGGCGTAGTCGGCTATCTCGTCGGCGGCCCGGCCGATGGCGCCGTAGTAGGCGAGCAGGCGGTCGATGGCCTGGCGCTGCACGTCTCCGGTGAAGAAGGTCTGCTCCAGGGCTTCCAGCCGGCCGGCGATGTTGTTCTCCCTGTGGAACTGGGTCTCGCGGAAGACCCTGAGGAAGATGTCCTTGGTGAGGATGTGCTGGAGCAGCATCTCCCGGACGTCGGCGTCGGATACGCTTGGGCCGATGCTCTGCCGACACAACTTCAGGAAGTCGGCCGCTGCCGTTTGGTACTCCGGGTTGTCGACCTCGGCCTCCTCGACGGCCTCCCGTAGATTGCCTATGACGGTGGGCAGATCGGCCTTGAACTGCTGCTGCGCCTTGCGGAACTCCTCGATTTCCGGCAGCTCATAGTCCAGGAATGCGCGGATGAGTCGGTAAAGCTCGCCCGGGCGGGACATGTCGGCCCGCATTGCCTCCTCACGGTTCTGTATAAGGACGGCGGTCTGGGAGTCTTCAAAGATGATGTTGTCGCGGGGGTATCCCCGGTTGAACTTGCGTTGGATCTCGGAGTCCAGGTCGTCGCGGCTGTCCTTGGCCTCCCAGTAGCCTCGGTTCATGCGCAGGGAGTCCTTCACAGTGCCGTCGGGCCGGTTGCCGCGCGAGTCGTCAAGCTCGTCTATGAGGGCCAGTTTCTTGTCCCGGCAGTAGGCGTCCAGGCAGTTGGCAAAGGCGCGCCGGATGTTTGACTCGCTGTCGGAGCCGCCGAATTCGATGAGACGCTGCTTGTCAGCGTAATACTTTTCTATTAGAGGATAGGTCACCATATCCAGAATATACACCATAGGCAGGCGTGACGCCATTCGCCCCGGGCTATTGACCCAACCAACGGGATGGTGTATGCTACGGACAATTTGTCAGTCGTAGGAGTACGCCTGACGAGTTAAATTTTGTTAGCGAAGGCATTTTTGCAAGGAGGGGCACATGGATTTTTCGACCCAATATACGGCAGAGCAAGAGGATTTCCGGAAGGAAGTTCGCGCGTGGATTGACACGAACATCCCGGAGGACAAGAAGTCTCCCGTCGACCCCGAGGGGCTGACATCGGGCCAGGAAGGCGACAACGCCGACCTGTACTTTTTCTGGAGGGAGAAGCACAAGGAGCTGGCCGAGAAGGGCTGGCTGTATCCCACCTACCCCAAGGAGTACGGTGGAGGCGGTCTCGGCGGTGAGCACGAGACCATCATTGAAGAGGAATTCAGCAAGGGCGGCGTCGTACGCGGCTTCACCAACGGCCTGGTATTCCCGACCCTGCTGGTGTGGGGAACGGAGGAGCAGAAGCAGAAGTTCCTCACTCCCCTTCTGAAGGCTGAGACGATTGCCTTCCAGAACTTCACCGAGCCCAATGCCGGCTCAGACCTGGCAAGCCTCCAGAGCCGTGCGACCCGCGACGGCGACGACTGGATCATCTCCGGTCAGAAGCAGTTCGTCAGCGGCGCAGGCGTACCTGACATTCTCTTCGGCCCAATGGTGACCGACCCCGACGCGCCTCGCCATCGCAACCTGGGCTTCTTCCTGATTGAGAACCCGTCCGACGGTCTGCAGATCGGCCGAATGGAGCTTCTGGGCGGCAGCCGCCAGAACCGCATCTTCATGGACAACGTCCGCGTGTCCGGCGAGAACCTCGTCGGCGGAGACCACCAGGGCTGGCAGGTCACCCAGACCACCCTGGAGCAGGAGCACGGCGGCAGGGGCCAGGCGTTCCCCCGGGACGAGGCCCTTGAGAACCTGATGTCCTACGTGAAGAACACCGACCACGGCGACGGCAAGGTCGGAAGCGACCCCGTAGTGCGCCAGAAGACCATGGACAGCGTCATCTCCTCCCACATCAACACTCTGTTTGCGAAGCGCAACTTCGCAATGTACCAGGCTCGCCAGGAGATGAGCTACCACGGCTCCCAGAGCTCCATGTATCGCAAGTCCTATAACCTGGAGAACGCCCTCCGGCAGCTGGACATCATGGGTCCCATTGCCCTCCTGGGCACCGAGGAGCCGGGCGCTCCCTTCGGTGGCCACACCGAGGTGAACCAGAGGACCAGCCTTCAGGGCCTGCACCCGGGCGGAACCGTAGAGGTGCAGAAGGTCATCATCGCCCGCCGGATTGGCATCAGCCGGACCCAGGAGCGAGCCGCTCCCACGCCGGCCACGGCCACCCAGCACGGCAGCTAGAGACCGCGCAACAAGCGCCTCACGTGAGGCGTTCTAGCAAGGCGTTAGAAGAGCGGGGCCTGCAATGTAGGCCCCGCTCACTCTTCATAAGCAAATGGCGCGCCGGCTGCAGTTCACGCTGCTTGGCGCCGGCCCTAGAATCCCGGAGACACTTCTCTATCTATGCTTATTGGTCTGATTGGGGACACCCACCTGCCCGGCTCCGTACGCGATCCCTGGCCGGAGGTGGCGGAGGCGTTTCGCGGGGTTGACCTGATACTCCACGCCGGGGACATCGTATCCCACCGCGTTCTGGACTGGCTGGAGAACATCGCTCCGGTCCTGGCCGCGCTGGGCAACAACGACTTCGATATGGACGATCCGCGCGTGAAGCCCACACAGATGCTGGAGTTGGAGGGCTGGAGGCTGGGCCTCCTGCACGACGTCACATCCGGCGTACAGCTTGAGAAGCCGCCGGACATCCTGGTCAGCGGCCACACCCACTACGAGCGCCTGGACTACATCAACGGAGTCGTCGAGGTAAACCCGGGGAGCCCAACACTGCCTCACCACCAGTCGACGCGGCTGGGGACCGTGGGCATCCTGGATCTGAACAGCGAGCGGCTGAAGGCGGCCATCGTCAAGCTGGGCGACGGCCCAATGGTCCGAGGCGCCCTGCTGATAAACCCCGGCCGGGAGTTGCACCTGGAGGCGCCGGGCAGGGAGTCAGGCAAAAGTTCCTAAGGCGCTCGGCCTCACGCCTCCCTCTCCTTGATCCTGCGTATGATCTCGGAGGTTGAGATGCCCGGCGTATAGGGAACGGTCCGGAAGATCCCCATCTCTATGGCAACGCCGTAGTAGTACTCCATCTGCTCCTGGCTGAAGTCGTCCCCATGCACCACCAGGTGTATGTCGTATTTGGCTATCCACTCGGCGTCTATCCGCAGGGGAGCGTGTAACAGCACCTCGTCAGCGTAGCGGCAGCCGGCCACGGCGGCGGCGCGCTCCTCCATCGTGAGTATGGGCTTGCGCTTGTACTCCTCCAGCACGTCGTCCGAATAGATGCCCACAAGCAGGTAGTCTCCAAGGGAGCGGGCTTTCCTGAGAAACTCCATATGCCCGTAGTGGAACAGGTCTGCCACCGGGTCTGCGTAAACTCGTATCATGGTCTGTTAGTGAGGAATTGAGGTCCTATCGCCTTCGGATGGCCTCCAGCCCGAAGAAGGCATCCGGCATTCCTAAAGGTATTGAGGATCAATCGAGAATTCCAGTGGGAGGTCCTGAAGCTCCAACTCCGTCTTGGAGACGTCGGCTCCTCCCTTCTGCACCAGGAAAATGGTCATGCAAACCTCCGAGTAGGGCGTGCTGGCGTTGGGCGAAACCGTGTGGAAGTAGCCAGCGCCTCTGAGGGCCTGCGGCTTGGGGTCCAGAGACAGGATGAAGTTGACCACCTCATCAGCGTCTGAAACGACGTAGGGGACGGTCGTTCCCTGGGATTCCCCTCCGAACTCTATCCTGTAGCGGGAGTCCTCCCGGTTGACTCCGGCGTCCGGGTTATTCAGGAGTCGCATATCGGCCAGCACCAACCGTTTGGAGACGCGGTACATCTCCCTCAGGATCTCCTGATAGCGAGGCTCGATGACAAGCACGCTTGTGCAGTGCACCAGGTCAAACTCGCCGTCGTCAAAGGGTATCTTGAGGCCGTCCGTCACCATGAATTTGGCGTTGGCATCGGGATAGAGCTGCCGCGCGGCCTCGATCGACGGCTCGGCTATGTCGATGCCCGTGTAATCTATTGCCGGCTCCAGGGTCCGCATTATGTTGAAGAATCCCCCGGAGGCGCACCCCACGTCCAGCACTCTGGCCCCTGGAAAGAGCGCTCTCGGCAGAAAGACCTTCTCCGATGGGTAGAGGTCGGCGACCTGGTGGCGGTATTTGGCGTAGTACTCCACTGCGGAGGACTCAGACCAAGCCTGTGCACTATCCGTCATGGTAGCTCCTTTCGCTGAGCGCGTCTGCGGTCGTACCCGGCTTGGCCGGAGTGATTCGGGTCCCTTCTCATCACTATGCTCTCCGCAGTTTCTTCGATGGCGTTGCCGTTCCTGGCAGGCGACGTCGCGGGGAAGAGAGCCTCGGCCTCGCGCAGGTCATCCACCGTGTCGACCTCCGTCCACTTACGGTCTCCGGTCAGGTGGACGGCCATCTTGAGCTTGCTCTGAGAGACCAGCTCCGCCAGTGCGGCTTCATAGAACGCGTTCGCGGCGTCGGTATCTACATGCCGGTCAAGTGCGGGCAGAAACCGGCGGACCATAGTATCCCGCGAGAGCGAATAGATGTTTACTGTCTTCAGGGCGTACCTGTAATCGAACTCTTCCGACTGCTGAGACTTCAGCACCATGGATTCTGCCAGTCCCTCCTGCGCGAGTATCACTGTCCCGTCCATGGTGGAGTTGAACCAGTCCACCACTGCGATGTCCGGGTGCGTCCTCTGCGCAATGTCTTTCAGGAGGCCGTCTTCGAATACGAGATCGCATTCCAGCAGCAGGATGTCGTCGTCCAGAAGGTTGCGGGCCAACCAGAGGGAGTAGAGGTTGTTGGTCTCCTCATAGCGTTCGTTGTTGACGTAGGTGATCTCCAGGTTGCGGAACCTGGGCCCGAACTGGTACTCCACCTGGTCTCCTCTATATCCAACTACGATGACGCACTGATCGAAGCCGGCCTTGTCCAGGGACTCCAATTGGCGCTGCATAATGGGTTTGCCGTGCAGTCGTACAAGGCACTTGGGCACCCTGTTTGTGAGGGGCATCAACCTCGTCCCCTGGCCGGCGGCAAGTATTACTGCTTTCATTTCTGCCCTCCTATGTGTGCGCCCGCTCCCCAACTGGAATGGTCGAACCAAGCTCCTGCATGGTCTGAATGAGCTGGGCGTTCTCCTCGACGGTACGCGAGGCGAATCTAACGAACTCGTTGCCAAGTCCTTTTTTGCGACTACAGTCGTTTATCAGTATGTTGCACTCTTTGAAGAGGCGCTCCGTTAGCTCCGATCCAGTGAGCCCGTCTTCGAGTTTGCACAGCACGAAGTTTCCCTGGCTGGGGTACGGCCTCAAATAGTGCAGCGCCTCCAGTCCGGAGGACAGGGTGCGGGCTGCTTCACGGACATTGGCGCACGATTCCACGTACTCGTCCTGGTAGTTGTCGACCTCCTCCAGGAAGTACTGCGCCAGGGAGTTGATGCTCCAGATAGGTATGCTCCTTCGCAAGGTCGCTATCATCTCCTTGTTCGCGGAGGCGGCGTACCCCAGCCGAAGCCCCGGAACGCCGTAGTTCTTCGAGAGGCTCTTGAGCACCACGACGTTGGGAAAGTCGGAGAGCCTTCCCATTACGGACGGGGTAGGGAGACGGCTCGAAAACTCTATGAAGGATTCGTCAACCAAGACCAAGTCAAGGCCGCGCAGGGACTCAAGCAGATACCAGAGGGTGTCATGAGTCAGGAGCGTTCCGGTTGGGTTGTTGGGGTTTATAAGTAGTGCGGCATTGGCCCCGACGCTCAGGGTGTGTCGCACGAAGTCCTCGGCGTCCAGCTCGAAATCGCCGGTCAGCTGGTACGGGCTGACCCGTTTGCCCTGTGACGCGGCGCGGTTGACGAACTCATCGAAGGTGGGCACTGGGACGGACAGGTGCTCCACGAACTGGTCGGTGATGGCGCTGATAAGCTCGCTGGCTCCGTTCGCCACTACCAACTCTTCGTGGGTCAGGCCAAGAGGTTTGGCGGCCAGGGAGGAGATGTACCAGTTGGTGGACGGGTATGACTTGACCAACTGCCTCAGCCTGGAACCCAGGGAGTCGATGAACTCCTGGGGCGGGAAGTAGGGATTGGTCATGTAGCAGAAATCTTTTGTGTCAAAATTCCAGAAACCTCCGTACAGCGAAGAGACGTATCCTACGTCCGGTTGATTCACAGATATCCTCCTCAAGGGATTTATGGATCTCACAGAATGGCTTTAAATGCCAAACTATGGAATAGCGTCTGCCCGCGAATTGCCCCGTTCAGGGCGATATAGGTGGACGGCTCCCGGAAACTTGGAGTGGATTCCAGATTCTCTGGAGGAGTGGGCGGGGTCGATCAGCGGGAGAAAGTTATATGTAGGTGGGGAGGGAAGCTAACCCCAGCCGGGGAGGAGGTACTGCCGAAGATTGGCGGCACCGCCGAGAATGGTAATCGATGAACCATCTGCGCAGCCGCAACAACCGGCCCTCAGATGGCTTATACGGGCGTGCTCAATTTTCGCAACGCTTACATATCTCATACGCTCTGTACTACCTCCTCTCTGAGATGTGATTGCCGCGATAAGCGGACTTCCTAATCCTAGTATTTGTACAAGAAGTTTGTCAAGTCGCCAGCGTGTGCAGGCAAATCGACGCAAAGCTGTCTTAACACGGCGTAAATGCGCTCCGGGTATCGAGATTATTGTGCGAGTGCGTCTATCTGGGCAATCAGATCCGTTGAGAGAAGGCCTTTTTCCTCGGCCTCCACGCACTCGCGAAGCTCCTGTCTGTTCTTGACTCCAAGCACGACAGTGGAGACGCCATGCATGGAGAGGGCGTACCGGTGGGCAAGGGACGCCGGCGATTCTCCGATCTCACGGGCCAGGGCGCGGAATGGGCCGCTGCGCCGGTAGTCGGCCATGTCCGGATGGTCCTCCGGCAGATCCCGGTCGAAGGCGTCCGTAAGGGCGCCGGCCTGGACGGCTCGGATGCCCATAACGCCTACGCCTCTGGCGCCGGCAGCCTCTATGATCGCGCGCGGTATTGCAAGCGCATCGTAGCGCTTGAGAGCGCCCGGAGAATCGAGCAGGTTCGAGATGGCTTGAACGGCCGCGGGCGGCGGGTCTTCCCGGAGGGTCTCGATGATGGCGTCGGGCACTCCGATGCCGGTGATGCCCCACGCTCCAATCCGGCCGCGCTCCCGCAGATCTTCAAGGGCCGGACGTACAGCTTGGATGAACAGGCTGCGCGGCGTCCCCTGGTACAGGTCTGCTGCGTTGTCCGGGACAATCATGTTGTGGAGGAAGAACAGGTCTACGCTGTCCAGCTTCATTCGGGCGAGGCTCTCGTCCAGGCTTTGGGTCAGCAGGCCCGCCACCTCGGCGGCCTCCGGGCTGCCCAGCCTGCATTTGGTGGACACGCGCACTCCTTGCGGAAGCCTACCCTGAAAGGCCTCTCCAACCACCAGCTCCGCCTCGCCGTTGCCGTACCCGGGCGCAACGTCCAGGAAGTCGATGCCGGTCTCCACCGCCTCTATCACCGTGGCCACTGACTCCTCGCGGGTTGTGAGGCCCCACACCTGGCCTATTCCACCTCCGCCGAGGGTGAGCGCGCTGACCGGTCCCAGGCTGCCGAAATCTCTCTTACGCATGGAAAGCCTAGCTCCCTACGGTGAGGACAATCTTGCCGAAGATGACCCGTTCCGAAAGCAGTCGCTGTGCGGACTCGGCCTCTTCCCAGGGAAGCGCCCTGTCCACTATCGGCTTTACGGTTCCGTCCTCGAACCAGGCCTTGAGCTGCGCCCAACCTGCGCCTTCGGCATCCTCTGCTGCATCGTTGAAGACTCCCGACTGCTGCACCGACTGCCCCCTCGCTTCCATGGCGCTTTGGTCCTGCTCCGAGCGGGGGCCGGCCGGCGCGCCGACGTTCACGACGCGTCCGCCCTCGGCAAGGGCCTTCATGGTTGCATCGAAGACGGCGCCTCCAACCGAGTCCAGGACGACATCCACGCCTCGGCCGTCCGTGAGTCGCTGAAGCTCCGCCGTCACGTCCTGGGTTGAGTAGTTTATTCCGCCCTCCGCGCCAAGCTCCAAACCTCTCGCCACCTTGGCGTCGCTCCCGGCCGTCGTCAGCACACGCGCTCCCGACGCCCTGGCTATCTGGATGGCGGCCGTACCCACTCCGCTGCCCGCAGCGTGGACCAGCACCGTCTCG
This sequence comes from Dehalococcoidia bacterium, assembly GCA_965261605.1. Lineage (GTDB taxonomy): Bacteria > Chloroflexota > Dehalococcoidia > Lucifugimonadales > UBA2985 > DAOUJW01. Next base: position 1,413,564 of record OZ253466.1, read on the forward strand.
CCGGGCTGCATCCGTCCGAGCTTCCTTATGCCGTACCAAGCCGTGAGAAACACACATGGGATAGAGGCCCCGTCCACCATGCTCATACCTTCGGGCAGCCTGTAGGCGAGGACTGCGCGGGACGGGACGAACTCAGCGTATGCCCCCCGAGCCAGTGCGATTACGGGGTCGCCCTCTTTCCATCCGCTCACGTCAGAACCTACGGCCTCGATTGTGCCGCCGACGTCGAGGCCGGGAATGAAGGGCTCTCCGGTTGCGGCCCCGCCAACGGCCCCCCTCCCCAGGTCAGCCCGGTTCACTCCTATAGCTGAGGACCGAATCAAGACCTGGTCGGGTCGCGGCTCCGGCGTGGGCACATCCTCCATCATGAGTCTACGCTCGTCCCCGGAGATATGAACACGTATAGCGCGCATACTACTTCATCCTTTCGCTTGGAAAAGGCTTATTGTATCAGTCTCTTTGCCTGCGTACCCAACCCACGCCATCACATCAGTCCATGGACAGAGACCAGTCTCTGACGCGCCGGATCCACTCCCATGAACGCCATCTCAAGGGCCAAAGCTCCGAGCAGGGGTGTGGTGCTCTCGTCATTGAACAGGACCAGGGTGAAGACTTCTTCTCTTCCGACTCGCACCCACGTCTGCCCGACGTCCATCTCCCTGGTCTCGCCGTGGGCTGACTCGAAGCTCCGGCGCATTGAGGGCTGAACTCCCAGTTCACGCAGGACCGATGCCGGCACGACCGTAATGGACGCGCCCGTGTCCACCAGAGCTTCAAGGGTCTTCCAACGCCCGCGGTCGGGGTCGCCTATGCCTATCTCAATGCTGAAAGTACCCATTGCAACTTCATCCTTTCGCTTACGAAGAAGGCGTCGTCAGGGGCCAGGTGCCCGTCGACGGGACACCCATCTGGGACTCCCGCCGCTCGCGGATGCGCGTGCCCGTTGTGGGGTCGACCGCCCGGGACCACGTGCGCTTCATCGAGTCGACCACGTTATTGGAGCTGCGCCCCACACCTTCGATCTCAATCTCCCCCACGTCGCCGTCCTGGAGCGGGCCCAGACCCTGGTGATTGGTTCCGCACAGGATGAGGTCGCCCGGCTTCAGCGTCATGTTGGCCGAGAGGGCCGCTATGAGGTAGGCGATGCTGTGCTCCATGTCGCTGGTGTTGTAGTCCTGGCGGAGGTCTCCGTTGACCCTGTACTTGACGTTCAGGTTGTTGGGGTCCTTTATCTCATCCGCGGTGGTTATGGCCGGGCCGATGGGCAGGAAGGTGTCGAAGGACTTGCCGTACTCACCGGGCAGGGTTGCCTCTCCCTCCACCGGCGCCCTGGCCGAGACGTCCACCGAGGTTGTGTACCCGAAGATGTGGTCCAGGGCCTGGGCCACCGGCACGTTGGTGGCAGCCTTTCCTATCACAAAGGCCAGCTCGGCCTCGTGATGGAAGATGACCGGTCGGAAGGATGGAAGCACGATGGTGTCCCCCGGCCCAATGACCGCGTCGGGCGACTTGAAGAAGGTCGCCAGCGGGCGCACCGGTTCGACGGGGACGCCCTCCATGAAGTTGCCCCGGCCGCAGAGCACCTTGCCCGGTCGCGGGACGGGCGGCCGCAGTCGCACATCGCTCAGGGGGATTGTCGTGCCTTGCTCCTCCAGCCTCTCCAGCCTGGGCCGCAGGAACTGGAAGTTGACAATGATGTTCTCCAGGGTAAGCTGCGGAGAGCCGCCCTGTAGCTGATGCACCTCCCCGCTGATGTCCACCACGCCGTTTTCCTTCAGTATGCACGGTCGAAAGTCGTTGTAGAAGCCTATCTTCATCTGATACCTCCTGCTCCTTCAGTCAAAAGGGGGCTGCTCTGGGGATAAATTGCCTGTCTATTTATACCCTTTGCAGCAAGGCGAACGCAACCCCTTGCGCTTCGCCTAGAGATACGGGCGGGTTGTGCAACGGGACGGATAATGTGGTATCTTCCACCTGTTATGATGGAGGAAGCACGGTTCTGCCCCAGGTGCAGCGCGCGCCTGGAGATACGAGAGGTCAACGGCGCGCAGAGGCCCCGATGCCCGGATTGCGGCAGGGTCATCTACTACGACCCCAAGCTGGCCGCGACAGTGGTGGTGGAGCGCGACGATAGGGTGCTCATGGTGCGGCGCGCCATCCAGCCGGGCATCGGCCTGTGGAGCCTGCCAGGCGGATACGTCGACCGGGGCGAGGTTGTAGAGAAGGCGGCGGCCAGAGAGGTGCTTGAGGAGACCGGTCTGCAGGTGGACATCACCGGCCTGCTGGGCATCTTCTCCGAGGAGGGCCATCCCGTGGTGCTGGCGGCCTTCAATGCCCAGGAGGTTGGCGGCGAGGCCAAAGCCGGGCCGGAGGTCTCTGAGCTGGGGTTCTTCCTCCTGGACGAGCTCCCTCCCTTGGCCTTTCCCAGAGACCCAATCATCCTGGAGGCCTGGAAGCGATCGAAATAGGGCTGCGCCGCCGGCTTGGTCAAAGAAAGCCGTGAATGCAGTCTTCCCAAACTCGCCCTACCCCGTCCATAACCTGAGTCTCTTGCGCTAGCTCAGCCGCCGACTTTTACCACGCGGCTGCCTGTGGGCTGGATAGGACGATTGTTGGGACCGCCGCTCAATGCCAGCAGTCTGTCGACCTGTTCCTGTGAAATAGTCTTTGGCTGGCGCATCACAAACCAGCCAACCGGCTCCTGGCACGGGGGTGTCGTCTTCGAGCCGTCGTACTGGTAATAGCCGAGTTCGTTCGGCGCGAAACCGCCGGCGTTGAGCGTAATGCCGGCGCTGATGGTATTACCGACAGCAGGGGTAGCGTCGAGTATCGCTTCCACCGCGGCGCTGGGCGCGCCCAGTTTAAACAAAAGCGCCACCGCCGCCAGGCGACCGTCGGCGCCGGCATGGACCAGGTGCAGCTCTGCCGCGAAGCTCACGCCGTCTATCCAATGTTCCGAGGGTGAATGAAGGTGCGCCGATTTCAGCTCGAAGATCTGTTTGCCGACACTCAACATGCTGCCTGGTGGGTAGTCAATGTGTACAAACCTGCCGTCGTTGCGCACTGCTGCCGCGTCGCTGTCATACAAGAACGAAATAGGCTCGGCATCGGTCATTTCGTACCCGGTGATATCCACAGGCGATTGCTGCTTACCGTCGGCGCAGGTTGCGTATTCTTCAGACAGGGAGGCCCAGTTTTCCGGCGCGCCGGGCCCGCCGTATCCCCACTCCACTGCGTCTGCCGGCGGCGGCTCGCCATCGCCGCAGGACGCAAGCACGAACACTGCCGACAGCAGGCACACCAGCACTGGCCCGGCGATTTTCATTTTCGGATTGTTTCTCAAGAGTCCCGCTAGTAGCCCCTGTCCGCGTCGTACACGTTGAGCAGGTCATGGCCGTCCAGGTATCGGCGAAGGTTCTCCAGGAATAGGTCGGTTGCCCGCTCCTCATAGAGTAGGGAGTTGCCGGCGACGTGGGCGGTCATCAGGAGCCGCGGCTCGTTCCACAGGGGGCTGTCCGGGGGCAGAGGTTCGCGGGCGAAGACGTCCAGGGCCGCTCCCGCCAGGTGTCCGTCTCGCAGGGCGCTGACAAGGGCGACCTCGTCAACGATGCCGCCGCGGCCCACGTTCACTATGTAGCTGCCTCGCTTCATCTGCCGGATCTGCTCCTCGCCCAGAAGGCCAATGGTCTCAGGCGTGCCCGGAAGGCAGATGATGAGGAAGTCGCTCTCCCGAAGCATATGAGGCAGATCTCTGGGCGGTAACAGCAGGTCGACGCCGCCCTGGCCTGCAACAGGTTCCGTTATCGACCTGCGCATTGCCAGCACGCGCATATCCAGCGAGCGGCACAGCCTCGCCACTCTGGAGCCTATCTTGCCAAGCCCCAGGATACCGGCCGTGCGTCCCGCAAGCTCCCCGCCGATGAACTTCCAGTAGTCCACTTTATCCTGGGCGCGGATGGCAGCGGGGAACTCCTTGGCAAGGGCGATCATGCTGCCCAGCACCCACTCCGATATGGGTATGGCGTGGATGCCGCTGGCGGTGGTGAACACAAGCGAACTGTACTCCAGCCCCTCTCGTATCGCCACGTCCGCGCCGGCGCTGATGAGTTGCACCCAGCGTAGGTGCGGAGCGGTCTCCCGCAGGTTGGCGGGCAATCGTGAGGTTAAGAGCGCCTGAGCCTCCGGGACCAGGGGCAGAAGCTGGTCCGGGAAGGGAAAGGGAGGCCATACGTCGGGCCTTGGCAGGTCCTGATCGGGGTCGTTGAGCAGCCGGACGCGCGGGTCCAGCGCGCCGATGCGCTCCATCAGCTCCGTTGGCAGCGCCCACCCCACGAGTACGGTCACTCTCTCCATAGCGTCTTTATTGTACGCGTGTACGTCCTAGTGCGCTACAGGCCGACCGCATTATCTCGCTCCATGACGCCCCTCACGTCGCGTATCAGAGGCGACGATACCCTGCCGCTTTTGACTCGTAATGCTATTCCTTGGTAACGCAAACGGCGAAGTCTATTTGATTTTCTTTGCTGTGGTGATTAGGCCGTATGGGTCCCAAATCTGAAGATTGCCTTGCCGGTCAATGATGTAGTGTTCAAACTGATCCGCAGCCTCAAAGCGACGTCCAGTTGGTGATTGGCTCTCGACAATCGCGAAATACTCCTTTGAACCGTCATCAAATACCCACTCCAGTCGCAATTGCCCACCTTGCTTGAAAATCGTTATCCGGTCTTCAAAGCCGAGGAATTCATCTATCCACACACCGACAATCTCAGTGCCAAGAGCCGCGTTGACGGTTGGCGTTGGCGAGTAAGTTACGAGACCCATAGTCTTTTGGGATTGAATCTCTACGCGAGCCTCCAAACTCTCGGTGTATTCTGTAGGCTGACCTTTGCTAATCATGTACGTTTGACCAAGCTCAAGAAGGTCTACCGGGAGAATCCCAACCTCGTTGAGTGTGTCGTATCTTTCTGAATCTCGCAGCGCATTGACCTCTCCTAGCCAGGAATTAAATCTACAACAAACACCGAATCCCACTCGGACGAATTCCGGATCGGTTTTGAATCCTTGAAGCTCAACAAACAGCCGTATTAGTTCCTTGGTATCCTGGGATAAATTGGACTTGCATGACCGCAGTTCCTCCAGAAGTTTTGTCACGCTTGGGTTTTCCGGCGCTGCGCAATTCACCGTCAAGGCGACAGCAGATGCGGGCACTCTCGCGGTTGCAGTGGCCGCAATTGCTGCTACCTGTGCTGGCGGTACGGGTGTGGGACTTCCATTCATGCACGCCACTATCAGCACTGTCAATCCAATCATCGCGGCTGCTCCGACAGCTGTGCTACGCATCTCCCCCCATCTCTAGAGTCCCTTTACAGCCAATGGCCCTCCTGAGTGATGACCACATAGGTTGACGCACTCCCCAACACCTCGTCATGGTGCATATGGCTGTGCCCGTAGAGGGACTTGAGGAATTGGTGGATTCTCAACTCGCCGAAGCGGGTCCAGCGCGCCGATGCGCTCCATCAGCTCCGCTGGCAGCGCCCACCCCACTAGTACGGTCACTCTCTCCATAGCGTCTTTATTGTACGCGTGTACGGCGCTCCGCGCCACAGATCGCGGGCTACCCTGGACGGGAGGCTAATCTTCGACCGTGGTTCCCGCCCCCGTATCGGGGTACGGGGCACGCTCATGGAGAGCTGGATTTCTGCCCCCGCATCAAGTCATGTCCCCGACTCCTATCGGGGAGCGGGGCAAGCTCCGCGGGAATGACGGAAGGCTAGGCTTCCTGATCCCCTCTCAGCTTTTCGAGCAGCCACGTCTTGAGAAGGGGGTAAAGCTCGTCCCGGCACTCGCGGAGACCGTGGCCGGCGCCTGGATAGAGGACCAGCTTCTTGGGCTCCTCCGCAATGTCGTTTATAAGCTTGGAGCAGTGTGGCCCCAGCCTGGTGTCCTCCTCGCCGTGCACCAACAGCAAGGGCCTTGGGGTCACCAGATTGGCGTACTGCGCGCCGTAGGTCTGGCTGGCGAGGCCCACCACCGTCACCACCGCTTCGCTCAGGGGAGCGGCCGCTATGACCACGGCTCCGCCGAAGGAGTGTCCCACCAGCGCCACCCTCTCGTGCCCCTTGTCCTGAAGGAAGGACACACCCGCCAGGATATCCATCATACAGTGCAGGAAGTTGTTGGGCTTCCTGTAGCTCAGCCGTAGGGACGACACCCCGTCCTCTATAAGCTCGTCGGATAGGATGGGATAGAGACCGCCTCCTCCGCTGAACCCACCTGCTGCGCCCGATACCCAGATGATGCCCTGGGTGGCGCCCTCCGCCCGATGGTACATGCAGCGAATCGGGCCCAGATTGGTGCGCACTAGGATACCCGATCCCCCGGTGGCCTCCGGCAGCCTCCAGGGCGCAACTCCCTTGTATTCGATGGGGACCGGCGTCCCCTCAAGCAGGCTCTCCCACGATGGCTCGCTAACCACTTCTGATCCTCCCTACAAATCGTCCTATTCTCACCAGGGCTTCCTCTATCTCGTCCGTGGCGACGGCGTAGCAGCACCGAACGTGCCCCTCGCCGCTGGGACCGAAGGCCGATCCCGGGACCAGCGCCACCCTCTCCTCCATCAGCAGACGCTCCGCAAACTCCTCGGAGGACATGTCCAGGCTCTTGATGGACGGGAAGGTGTAGAATGCGCCCTGGGGCTCCAGACAGCTAAGGCCCAGCCGGTTCAGGCCGCGCACCATCAGGTGTCGTCGGCGGTTGTACTCCTCGCGGGTCTCCTCCACAGCCCTATCCCCAGAGCGCAGCGCCTCTATGGCCGCCATCTGGCCCTGAATGGGCGCGCACATCATCGTGTACTGGTGCACCTTCATCATCGCCTCAATGATCTCAGGGCGGCCGCAGGCATAGCCGATGCGCCAGCCAGTCATGGCGTAGGACTTGGAGAACCCGCTCAGGTGGACGGTCTGCTCGGCCATGCCGGGCAGCGAAGCGAAGTAGGTGTGCTCCGTGCCGTACACCAGACGCTCGTATATCTCATCTGAGATGACCAGCAAATCTCGTCTCCGGGCGATGTCCGCTATCTCCTCCAACTCCTGTCGGGACATTACGGCCCCCGTCGGGTTGTTGGGATAGCCTATGAGAATGGCCTTGGTCCTGCCGGTCACTTTGGCCTCGATGTCCTCGGGACGCACCCTGAAGCCGTTCTCCATGTGGGTGGGCACCGTGATTGGAACGCCCCCGGCCAGGGTGACGCAGGGCATGTAGGATACGTATGTCGGCTCCGGGATGATAACCTCGTCTCCGGGGTCGATGATAGCCCGCATCGCCAGGTCCAGCGCCTGGCTCACCCCCACCGTCACCAGCACCTGGTTCGCGGGGTCGTAGCTCAGGCCGGCGCGCTTGCTCATGTACCCGCTTATCTCCTGGCGCAGCTCCATCAGGCCATAGTTGGACGTGTACATGGTATAGCCCTTCTCGATGGAGTAGATGGCGGCCTCCCGGATTCGCCAGGGTGTGACGAAGTCCGGCTCGCCGACTCCCAGGGAGATGACGTCGTCCATGGTGGTCAGCAGGTCGAAGAACTTGCGAATCCCGGAGGGGGACAGGCTCTTCACTCTGCGGGAAATCATCGACGCCGCGCCCTTATCTTCGTGATAGTAGCTCAAGGCATGCTCCTAGGGCGCCAGTGGAAGGCGCCTGACCTTGTCCTCTCCGTCCAGGATTTCCCCGTCCTCCTTGAAGCGCTTGAGGAGGAAGTGGGTGGACGTGCCGTGCACCTCCTCCAGGGCCGCCAGCTTCTGGGCGACAAAGTTGCCGACCTCGTTCATGGAGCGTCCCACCAGCAGCACGGAGAGGTCGTAGTCCCCTGACATCAGGTACAGGGAGCGCACCTCCGGGAAGCGTGCTATCCTCTGAGCGATGCTGTCGAAGCCCACGTCTCTCTGGGGAGCGACGCGCACCTCCACGTGGGCCATCACCACCTCTTCACCCAGCGACTCCCAGTTCACCAGGGTCTTGTACTTGACTATAGTCTTGTCCCGCTCCGCCTCGGCGATGATTGCTCTCACCTCCTCCGGCGTCTGCCCCGTCATCTCCGAAATCTCCTCCGGGGTGGCCTTGGCGTTCTGCTCCAGGACTGCCAGGATGTCCTTCATTGATTCTTGCGTCACTCTACTGCCGCCTCCAAGTTGTCTTATTGGGAGTCATCTACGATTCTAACCTAGCTCTAGCTTGCCGTCTCGCTCTTATGCCTGATTGAAGTGGGGTTAACTCCTTAGAGATCCCTGATTTCGGCTTCGCGGTCGCCAATTTGGTGGACAGATCACGCCTCGTCAATTGTCTTCAGAATAGTGGCGGGGAGATCAGCAATAGCTAGCATATCATCAAGTTTCTTTGTGAGCTTATACGTTACAGATTGTCCCTCAGCCATTCGCACCAGTGTGCCGGCTCTGTTCTCTGCAACCATTCCCTTACGCCACATGTTGAATACAACTTGTTGCGGGCATATACCTAAACAAAGTAGATAATCGTACCGTCGATCTAAGCGGACGTGGTTGAATTGAAACGTCCCATTTGCGCCCAGTGAAGCAGTCTTCACTTCGAATCTTGCATTGTCGATACTGAGGTCGGTCCTGGAAGTTCGGCCGCCGTTGCCAACTGTAATTCCGTATTGGTCTAAGAATCTCCTAATGAATTCCTCTCCAATCTCTCCCCTATTGGTGTTTCCAAGCATACGATACCCAATTAAGGGAGAATCTCGCCATATGTCTTCAGGAGCGTGTTCACGAATTATCGTTACAAGTAAATCTACCGGATTCACGACGGAGGCTCCCAAGGGCCACTATAAGAGCCTCGCTTCCAAAACACAAGGAAGTATGAATGATTCTTCCTAGCATGTACCTGGCGGACAGAACTGCTTACTCCCGGTCGGTTATTGCGGACGACCACAAAGAGGTCCTCTGCAACGAAGCCCATTTCTTGGTACGCCTGTATGATTTCTACATGTGTGAATCTCTGCCGGTTAGAACACACCTCATCCTGGCACTTGACTATCAGCACTCCACATTCCCGCAAGACGCGATATGCTTCCTTGCCCGCATCTACGTATAGGGCGAGTACGGCCTCGTGGTATTTCGCTTCAGTGCGATTGCCTGAACCATTGTTGCGATAGTGTTCTTCAAACGCCGTATGGGTAGAATGGGCAGAGCCTCCGGGAGAGTGCATATAGGGCGGATCGAGCACCACGCAGTCAATGCTATTGTCTGTATAAGGCAGATGGCGGCAGTCTACACCCGTCTGAATATCAGTAGGCAAGACCTGATAATGCTCTGGCGGGACGTTCCTCCAAAATGCTCCCCTACCATAAGTCACATCTGCTATCTTGCTGCCGACAGGAACGTAAAGCCCCAGAATCTGGGGGAAAACCTTCCCATTGCCATTTGTGTGGGCGGACACCACAAGGTCATTGGTGGGTTCCCCATTGCGGACAACTCTGGGGGGCGTCACTCCACCCAATTCCTCTTCGCGATCTATCTGGTCCAGATACCGAAGTTGCTCACCGTTTTGGGGTAGCATTGTGTTAAACCCCCTCTTGCTAGCCTAGTCGACAAATGGCGAGTCAACTGCCTTTTCTAGTACCGCCTGTACCTCTTGTTCGTTTTTGGGGACTCTTAGCATCACAGCGCCGGCCTCATCTTGTGCCACTCCGTCGCCTGCTCGTAGGCGTAGGCGGCCCGGAGTATTGTCTCCTCACCCAGGGGTCTGCCCATAATCTGCATCCCCACCGGCAGGCCGTCGACAAACCCGGCGGGAACGGACATTGCGGGTATGCCGGCGATGTTGACGGGTATCGTGCATATGTCGCTCAGGTACATCTGCACCGGGTCCTCAACCTTCTCGCCCAGCTTGAAGGCGACCGTCGGCGAGACCGGGGTCACCAGGATATCGTACTTCTGGAACGCCTCCTGGAACTCGCGGCTGATGAGGGTGCGCACCTTCTGCGCTTTCAGGTAGTAGGCGTCGTAGTACCCCGCCGAGAGGGCGTAGGTGCCCAGCATAATGCGGCGCTTCACCTCAGGGCCGAATCCGTGCTGCTTGGTCTGCTCCATTGCCTCCCACATACTGCCCGCGTCCTGGCTGGAGTAGCCGTACTTCACGCCGTCGTAGCGCGCCAGGTTGGCCGACGCCTCCGAGGGCGCCAGGATGTAGTACACGGCCAGGGCGTACATTGTGTGGGGCAGCGATGTCTCCTCCACCGTCGCGCCAAGCTCCTCAAGCTGCGCCAGCGCCTTCCGAAGGGTGTCCGCCACTTCGCCGTCGATGCCCTCGCCGTAGTACTCCTTTGGCACGCCCACCCTCATGCCCTTGATGTCGGCCTTCAGGGCCGCTGTGTAGTCCGGTGCCTGTCGCGGTATGGATGTGGAGTCCTTGGGGTCGTGGCCGGCGATGGCGTTGAGCACCAGGGCGCAGTCGGTGACGTCCCTGGTCATAGGGCCGATCTGGTCAAGAGAACTGGCGAAGGCCACCAGCCCGTAGCGGCTCACCAAGCCGTAGGTTGGCTTCATCCCGACAATGCCGCACAGGGCGGCGGGCTGTCGGATGCTGCCTCCGGTGTCGGAGCCAAGAGCATAGAAGCACTCCCCAGAGGCCACCGCCGCTGCCGGACCGCCGCTGCTGCCGCCGGGAACGCGCTCAAGGTCCCAGGGATTGTGAGTTGGGAAGAAGGCCGAGTTCTCCGTGGAGGATCCCATCGCGAACTCGTCCATGTTCCCCTTGCCCACCACCACTGCGCGCTGGGCCTGCAGCCGCTCGACCACGGTGGCGTTGTACGGGGGCACGAAACTCTCCAGCATACGAGAGGAGCAGGTGGTGGGAACGCCGCGGGTGCACATGTTGTCCTTGACCTGCATGGGGATACCGGTCAGGGGCGCGCCCAGTCCCTGGGCAATAGCCTCGTCGGCCTGGCGCGCCTGGTCAAGGGCGGCCTCGCCCGTAACTGTGACGAAAGCGCTGACCCGAGAGTCCACTTCCTCGATTCGTCCCAAAGCAGCCTGCGTAAGCTCTTGAGAGGAGACCTGGCGGCTCTCCAGAAGCTCGCGGGCCTCGTGGAGTGTGAGGTTGAAGAGGCCGTCGGACATTATTCCAGCACCGCCTTGACGCGGAAGAAGTCGTCCTCTCTCAGCGGAGCGTTGGCCAGCGTGTCCTCCTTGGAAAAGGGTGCGATGGGCTCGTCCTCGCGCATCACGTTCTGGAGGGTCACCGAGTGGCCGGTAGGAGGAACATCGTTGGTATCCACCTGATCGAGCACCTGGAAGTTCTCCAGGATGTCCGACAGCTGATGGCGAAACCTTTCGGTATCCTCCTCGCTCAACCCCAGGCGACAGAGAAGCGCCATGTGCTGAACTTCGTCCGGGCTGAGTCTGGGAGAAGTCATGATTACGTACCGTTCCAAAGGGAGATAGGCCAAGTGTAGCAAAGAGACCCACCAGCTTCAAGGGGCGATGGCGCAGGGGGGACTCCTGCCCTCCGTCATTCCCGCCCACGAGCGGGAATCCAGGCGTGGGGGCTGGGATGGGCTCCCGTCTGCACGGGAGCGACGGAGTATCGTCCGTCATTCTGAGGAGCGCAGCGACGAAGAGTCCCAGGCATTGCTCGTCTGCCTCCATCTCACATCCAGAGTCGGTTGCCCAGCGCGATGTAGGGGCGGTTCGCGAACCGCCCCTACGCGGTTCCATCGTCATTCGCGCCCCCGCATCGGAGTACGGGGCAGGCACAGAGAATCCAGGGAAGAGATGTAGGCAATGGCGGTGGCCTTGGATTCTTCACTGCGTTCAGAATGACAGGACCCCGCGACCATTCCTGCGGACTCCGGCCCTCCGTCACTCCCGCCCACGAGCGGGAACCCAGGCGTGGGGGCGGGGATGGGCTCCCGTCTGCACGGGAGCGACGGAGTGTCGTCCGTCATTCTGAGGAGCGCAGCGAGGAAGAATCCCAGGCTGTGCTCGGCTGCCTCCGTTTCACATCCAAAGTCGGTTGCCCAGCGCGATGTAGGGGCGGTTCGCGAACCGCCCCTACGCGGTTCCATCGTCATTCGCGCCCCCGCATTGGGCATCCAAGTGAGCGGAGGGGTTTGTACGGGCAAGACGAACGCCCCGACCCCTTCCGGCTTCTTGACAGATGTGGTTCAATATTAGAGATGTATAGCCCCTGTTTTGCACCGCGAGACAGGGCCGTAGGAGACTTTCCAGAGGAGTCTATAGATGCGAAATGTAAATTCCCATTTCTCGGTAGTCGCGCTGTCCGCTCAGTCCCAGTGGCGCAGTAGTTGGACCGGGCGCATAATCCTCGTTGCTCTGCTCATTGCGGCCTCCGCCATTGCCCTTATGCCGGACCGTACTTCCGCGCACCACACCATGGAGACTACGTACGCTACCCACTGTCAGAGCATAGATGATGTTGATGAGAATCAAAATCAAGGATCCCTAGTGTCCAGTCTCGCGACCAGCGCCTTCATAAGCGATTGTATCGCGCTGCTCAAGGCAACAGAGAAGCTGATTGTAGGTGACGATACCAGAATCAGTTGGCTGACTACGACAGAACAATTCCTGCCAACTCTGACTGCGCGCCCTATGGGTGCCAGCGATTGGCAGGGAGTCGGGATCGAGGAAGTCGGCGAGGCCCCCAACCAGGAGTACAGGATCACCCGGGTTAATCTCTCCGACGCGGACTTGAGCGGAGAGCTTGCGCCGGAGTGGGCCGAGCTGACCGCATTGACATCCCTGAATCTATCGGGCAACCGCCTGGGCAAGGATGACAACGGCGTGGCAGTCCCTCTCCCGTTGAGTGTGCAAACCTTCCTTGACAACCTGGAAGCCGTCAATCTTGACGGCAACAAGGACCTGCCGCCGTCGGCTCCTCTTCAGCTGAGCGCTGCCGCGTCGAAGACAGCCGATGGTGAACCGCAGGTCACATTATCATTCGACAACATCTGGTACACGCTGGAGGTCTCGAAGCATGAGTACCGGTACAGCGTGAACGGCGGGTCCACATGGGGCCCGGACAACGCCGTGGACAACGGTGGTTGGATGACCGCTGCGACCGGCTGCACCGACCCCGCGGACTCAGTCGAGACTCCCGGCATTGACCCCGGCGCTCCGGTCCTTTGTGAAAAGGACGACGGCGGGACGCCTCCCGCACGCAATAGAAGTACGATTGAATCCGGGGCGCTCCCCAAGTCCGACACCTACGTCTTCCAGGTGCGTGCGGTGAAGGACATAGTGACAATCACCGACGACAAAGGAAACACTGACCCAGCGGACGACGAAACGGAAACCACTACCACAAGGAGCGAGGTGTCCCAGATTGACGTGGTGGGGCCGCAGATTTTGACCGCTGAGTCCGACTTCCTCCTCGAACTGGGAGTGATGTACACGGTGACCGACCCCAAACCGGACGCGGCCGTCCTCGTGGTCGAAAGCAGGGACAACGGACTTCAGTTCACCCCCAAGGCCCCCACCGGTGGGAATGACGTAACCGTAAATCTCACTCAGCCAACCGCCGATGTCAGTGATTCCCAGGGCGTGGTGATCGGTCATGCCGGCGGCTCCCTCAGCTTCCCGGTGGACATCAAGCCGGCATCCGGCGCGCCCACGACAATCAACATACCCAACCAATCGATCTTGAGGGGTGGGCAGCCCACTCGCTTGAACCTTGCCAGTCTTTTCCAGCGTGAGGACCTGATCTACGCCGCTACGTCCTCCAGGGAAAACTTCGCCACCGTTGAAGTCGACCAGGAGACACAGGAGTTGGTGATTACCACCCTGCGCGCAGGCGTGACGGTCATTACAGTGACCGCCACAGACGTGAACAGGGGAAAGGCCACCGATACCTTCAGGTTGACGGTCGTGTCGCCCAACAAACCTCCTGAGGTGGTAGGCAACGTGCCGGACCAGACGCTGTTCCTGGACGACGCTGGTACGCAGCTGGACATGACCCCATATTTCCGCGACGGGGACGGCGACTTACTGCGCTTCATACCACAATCGTCCAACCCCAGGGTGGTGACGGCATCTTCGTCAGGCGGCGCCATAACTTTCAACGTCATCGGCCTTGGCGAAGCAAGGATGACGGTGCTCGCTGAGGACCCGGAGGGAGTGACGGCCTTCGTCACATTCACGGTGACGGTGCTGCCGCCCAACATCGCTCCGGAGGCCGTGGGCGAGATCCCGGCCCAGACGCTCCGGTTGGGCGATCCCGCTATGGCCCTGAACCTTGCCCCCTTCTTCACGGACGCCGACGGAGACCCACTGACCTTTACGACGGTGACGGCTGACGGGTCCATACTAACGGTGGATATTGCGGGCAGCGTTGTAACCATGACGGCGGTGGCAGCAGGAGAGACCACAATGACCGTTACGGCCACCGATCCTCGCGGCGAATCCGCCATGCAAAAAATTGCGGTAACGGCGCTGCCGGCCAACAGGCCGCCGGAGGCCGTGGGGTCCATTGGGCGCCAGGTGTTGGTGGAGGGCGGCAATCCGATGAACATAGATGTGGCAGAGTACTTCAACGACCCCGACGGCGACGCCCTCACCTACACGGCTGAATCGTCCAGCACCAGAGCGGTGTGGGCCGAGATTGCCGACGGGAGCAGCACGCTGGCGCTTACACCCCTTGCTCATGCAGAGGGAGTAACCGTGACCGTGACAGCGATGGATGGCGACGGGGAGTCGGTCATGCAGGCATTCATAGTGACTGTAGCAGCGGCGTCCGGGCCTGCAATCCCAACCCCGACGACCATGCCGGGGACGGTGGCCACGCTGACCCCCACGCAGATGCCCGCGCCGACATCAAGTCCTGAATCGCCGGCAAGCCCCGAGCCGACGTCAGGGCCTGAGGCCACGGCGACGCCTCCGCCGGACGAGGGCGGGGGGTTCCCGGTGGGATTGATCCTGGTGCTCCTGCTGGTGGTGGCAGGTGCAGGTGCGGCGGTGTTCATTATCCGGCGGCGTGGTAGTACAGGCCCGCCGGCACAGCCGATCTAAGCGACTAACAGGCCCGCCGGCCAGTGGATTGACGTAATGCAGGGGCGGTTCTCGAACCGCCCCTGCGAAATCCCATCGTCATTCCCGCCCCCGTATCGGAGTACGGGGCAGGCCCCGAGCGGGAATCCAGGGATGCCGGGGGGATGGGGCTCCCGTCTTCACGGGAGCGACGATGAGACGTCATGCCCGTGCAGACGCGCGCGCCCTCTGTCATTCTGAGGAGTGAAGCGACGAAGAATCCCAAGCAATGCTTGACTGCCGCGCTTGCATCCTGACAATCAAGGCTCGCAGGTAGTACGCCGACCCGGAGAATCTCTCGTGGGTAGACCTGAGCGCTTGAGCGGTCGGACGGCTCTGGATTCTTCACTGCGTTCAGAATGACAGAGTGCGCGCGGCGTTTGTCATTCTGAGGAGTGAAGCGACGAAGAATCCCAAGCGTTGCTCGGCTGCTGCGCTTGCATCCTGACAATCGAGTCTGACGGCACTACGAAGACTCGGAAAATCCCTTGTGGGTAGACCTGAGCGCTTAAGCAGTCGGACGGCTCTGGATTCTTCACTGCGTTCAGAATGACAGAGTTCGCGCGGCGTTTGTCATTCTGAGGAGTGAAGCGACGAAGAATCCCAAGCGTTGCTCGGCTGCTGCCATTTCACATCCAAAGTTGGTTTCCCAGCGCGATGCAGGGGCGGTTCGCGAACCGCCCCTACGAGGTCCCGTCGTCATTCCCGCCCCCGAGCGGGAATCCAGGGGCGATGCGGGTATGGGCTCCCGTCTACACGGGAGCGACAACTCCCCGCTCCTACGTCCAGACGGCCGTGACCACCGCGTCCAGGGGGTTGGTGGAGTCAAAGAGGATGACCGCGCACTTGCTGCCGGTCCTCATCCTTGTAGTGGATATGTTTCGGGCCACCGGCACGCCGTGAAGCCACGTTGCCAGGCTCCCGGCTATCTGCACGCTTGCGGTGTAGCTGTTGCGGTCGAAGCTCCTGACGAAGCCCCTTCTTATCTCCATTCCTGTTTCTCCCTTGACGCGGCTCTACACCCCGCCCAGTTGGATGGTGTGCCTGTACTCCGGCTTGGGGCCGCGGGAGTAATCGAGGCGCAGCCCCAGCACGCGGCGCCTGTCTGCCAGGAGACCCGCGCTTTCGTCCGTCACCTCTATCACGTCGTACAGCTCCTGGCCCAGGTTGGGCGGTACGACGACCTCCCCGTCCAACGATGTCAGCAGCTGTTCCCGCAGCGCGGCCTCCGCCCTGCCCTGGGCCTTCTGCTGCGTGTCCAGGTTCAGGTCGTGTATCTGAAGCACGCGGTCGAAGAGCCGGTCCACCTCACCCCACGCGAAGGCCTCGCCCACGTACGCGCCGCCGAAGGCCTGAACGCGGTTGTAGGTCTGGGCCCTGGAAACGTATCGACCCCGTAGTACGGGATGGCCTACCCCGTAGCGATAGTCGGCGGCGTCCGAGGGCTGTGGATGTATCAGATAACCGCGGTGGCCGCGGAAGACCAGGACATCCGGCAGCCTGTCCAGCAGCCTCTTCACCGCGCCGGCCCAGCTCTCTCCCGGGTGAATCGTGAAAGCGGGCCGGAGAGCGCCGGCGTCGCTGCTGGCCCGGGATGCGTCCGTTTCCAGTCCCGCCCTGGCCAGGACGAACTCCAGGATGCCGGCCACGCTGGTTGAGCCTATGTCCCAAGTGTACTGCCGCCTGGCCTTCCACGCTTCCAGGAGACGCCATGCGTTCTGAGCGAAGATCACGAAGAGAGAACTGCCCGGCGATGAGCGGTGTTCCCACGACTCTATCCAATAGGCCGACCACTGAGAAGTCTCGCGTCCCGCCGGGGTCAGGTAGCCCGGGGAGATGCGCAGCTCCGCCCCATGACTAAGGGACGGGTGGGACTCGGCGCCAACGCCGCTGTAGCGGCCGTCGTCGTTTCGCAGCACCACAACTGCCTCGCCACTCTCTTGGCCCTCCCGTAGGGATACCCCCAGGACGTCGTCGGTCAGGTCTCGGATGGTGTTTGTGAGAGGGCCGCTCCAAACTCCGGAGGGAGTGGACAGCCATAGGTGATTCCCGGTAGCAGCCAGGGCCACGCCATAGGCCGGAGAGAGGTCGAAGGGGACAGGCTCGCGCCACAAGCTGTCGGAGAAGGAGGAGCCGGTCAGGCTGTGGGAGCGAACAGGGCGCTCGAAAGCGGGAGAGCCTGTGGACTTCTCCGTGCAGACCATTCGGAAGACGTCCGGCCTGACCATCGAAGGGAAGTGAAAGGTGGTCAGGGAGTTTGCCTTGAAGGTGTTTACCTCGCGCAGAGGCGACCAGGTGTTGGTGGCCTGACCGCCGCCGTCGCCGTATACGCAGGTCCACACCTTGGCGTCGTTGGTGGATTGCTCTGTTCCCGTGATCACCAGGTTCCAATCGCCGTGGTAGACGCAACTCAAACCCGTTATGGACGCCACGTTATGGGTCCACAAAGAGGGAGCGCTCCAGGAAGTACCCGTCTTCCTGGTGACGTATACATCATGGTTGGTGGAGGCGAAGAACAGGACCAGGACGCCGATGTCGCTGACGGCGGCCGCCAGCCAGGCGATGCCGCTCAGTTGCGGGTAGACAACGTGCACGGGAGAGTTCCATGTCGCGCCGTAGTCCGTGCTCTCCCTGCGGAACAGGTTCCTGCGCGAGGCGTTGACGTAGAAGAGGTTCACAGTTGCTCCACGGCTCACCAGGGAGATGCCGGACGCGTTTGACACGGAGTTGATGAGCGTCCAGGAGGAGAAATCGCCGGATGGGTCGGGGTTGACTACCTTCTGGACGTAAAGCCCGCCGTTCTCGGGGGTCACCCTCGCCCTTACCAGGGAGCCGTCCGCCGGGCAGGTGGCGTCGTGGTAGAAGTCCGGCTCGCTGCCGGCGTACAGTCGGGTGAGGGTGGGGCGGGGCGCCCCGGCGATGTGGTCCAGCGCTTCCACCCTGACGTGGGGTGTTCCGCTCGCCTCTTCCTGGGCAGCGCGCAGTGTAGCGGTCAGGGTATGCATAGGAAGACGACCCCGTCGCCTACCGCCGGCCCAGGTCGGCCGCCCGGCTGTAGCCCGGCTGCGGCGCGCTGTAAAGATGCCGCGTCCTAAGGCGGCTCCGGTGGTTGGCGAGGCCCTTGAGAAAGGAGTCCAGCCTCTCTCTGCCCCAGGCTTGGTAGTGCCGCCACACCTCCGCTCCGCCTACGTTGACGCGATTGGTGGCAAAGCTGGACCACTCCAGCGCGGCGTAACCCTCCGCGCCAATGGCCACCAGCTCCTCCAGAGACGATGGTATTGTGGAGGAGTTGGCGTCCAGCTTGTGAAGCTTCCCGTAGTAGACGTACACCCTCTCCTCTCCTATTGGGGCGCTATCCACCAACAGGGTCAGGATGTCGCCCCAGACGCTGAAGGGCGCGTAGACCGGAGGGTACTCGTCTGCGGGGCGCTCCACAGCCTCAATGGACACCAGGTCCTCAAGAGATGCGATGGACAGCTCGCGGCTGCCGGCCGAGGTGGTGAGGGTAGCCTTGGCCTCCTGAGGGACGGCTAGGCTCAGCTCCCTCACCCCGTGCTCAATGTGACGGTCCAGCTCAGCGTCGCTCCAGCGGTAGTCCGCGGCGTCCAGGTCGCGGAGGTCCTGCCGTACCCGGGTCCTCATCTCAGACAGGTTCATTGGCGTCCTCCTCAGCTAGTCCCTTACGCCGGTTAGCTTCGACAGCTTCAGGGAGTTGAATACGGCGACGGACACGTACCACTTCACCCGCGTCCTGGTGGCGTCCTTGACCTCCAGACCCCACGCGCTCCACCTGGAGACCTCCGGGGCCTGTAAGCCCAACGATTGCCCCTTCTCCGTACTGGACGGCGTAGATGGTGGAGCAATCGCGGCTTGTGCCCACCGTCTTGGCGTCGGATACCCAGTCGTTCACTCCGATGGGAACGCCGTCGTAGTACTGCGCCATCTGCCCGAACTGATTGCGGTCGGTTTCCAGCACACCGCTGCCCGCTGCTCTGGACAGGGAGGATAGCTTGCGCCGGCTGCGGCGGCTCATGAGGAGCATGTGAGGCTTGCCCGCCTTCACCTTGTCGATGACCTCGTCCAGCTTGTCCAGCGTGAGAGTTGCGCCGTTCGCCCCCATGGCCACCGTCTGCTCCGCAGCAGCCAGCTTCTCGATTCCGTCGAAGGACTTGGAGTCGCTGGTCGTGTCCCCGTTGATGAAGGTGTCGTCGAATTTCTGCTGCACCGCCTTGGCCTTGAGCTGCACCACGGCCGCCTCCAGGTCCTGAAGGTTCGACCGCGTGGCCTTCAGGAAGTTGTCCACGTCTGCGTCGCCGCCCAGGATCTTCAGGGTTGCCGTCTGCTGGGTGAAGGTGGGAGTGGACTCCGCCCAGGTGTCCCCCACTTCATAGAAGGACACCGTTGGGGCGGCGTTCTCCTGGTTGTAGGTGAGCCCGTTGCCCACTATCTCAATGAAGGGGAGTGACTGCAATATTGGGCTCTCGTTGACGATGGTCTCAATCACTCCTGTGACCAGGACATCGTTGGAGAGCTTTGCCGCTTCCGTTATGGTCAATG
This sequence comes from Dehalococcoidia bacterium, assembly GCA_965261605.1. Taxonomy (GTDB): domain Bacteria; phylum Chloroflexota; class Dehalococcoidia; order Lucifugimonadales; family UBA2985; genus DAOUJW01. The sequence goes on from OZ253466.1 coordinate 1,433,177, forward strand.
CCATGATTCATGTGCCTCCTGCTCTAGCGATGGCAAAAGAATAGAACGGATGTATGCCTTGAGCAAGAAGCGGATGTCACTAGGGCGTAGCAAATAGTCTTCCACGTGGAAGAGGCAAGGATCTAAATTGGAGTCGAACAAAGTGGAGGCGGGAGACCACGTTCCCCGTCACACCGTTGGGCGCCCGTCCAGTTTCGCGCGACGGGACAGGCCCATCGCCGTTACGGCGTACGGGGCCAGGCTCCGAGCGGTGATCCAAGTGGGGGGGCATGGAGTCTCGCATACGCGAGAGTGACGATGAGTGGGTAACGCAAATGTCCCCGGGTGTCAGAGCCAAGACGGGAGATGAGGCTGGGCGGGCTTGGAACTAGGACGATAGACTGCAGACGACAGCGTGTGCCAAGCCGGCAGCGACTACGGGAAGGTGAGGTTCAGGATCGCCGGTGTCAGGTTCCTGCTGCTGTAGGTGGCCGTCTCCGCCGCCTGGCTGACGGCTACGCCGTTTTGTATTATGTGGAAGGTAACAGTCCCTCCGTGCAATGCCAGGTCGTTAGGAGCCACACTCAGAGCGGAATACCTTCCGTTGAACGTCTCGACGGTTTTCGAATTCCACCACCTTACTCTCGCCTGAATCTGCAGGTCGTTCGGCGCGGGTTGACCTCCCACCGTTACACTCCCTGAAAAGTCAGTGAATAAGGGAGGGACCTGACCAGGAGGAACTGGCGCCGGTGTGGGCGTGCCCGTAGGCGCCGGCATAGGCGTTGATGTAGCCGTCGGAGCGGGAGTAGGCGTTGGTGTATTCGTCGGAGCGGGAGTAGGCGTTGGTGTATTCGTCGGAGCGGAAGTAGGCGTCGGTGTATTCGTCGGCACGGCCGTAGGCGTTGGTGTATTCGTCGGTACGGAAGTAGGCGTCGGCACAGGCGTGTCTGTCGGGTCTGGCGTAGGCACAGACGTAGCCGTTGGAACAGCAGTGGGTGAATCCGTCGGAATAGAAGTAGGCGTTGGCTCGGGGTCACACGCTGCAACCAGCACAAGGGCCACGAGGAGCAGACCCGCGAATATCCTTGTCGTTCTCATTGCTTGAAACATCAATTTAGAAGTCTATCACTATAAGTCCGCTATTTCAAGCCTTTTTTAATATGCCCAAACCGCGAGTTTCGGTTACGATGGGTGACGTACTGGCAAACCGCGCCCAGGTGCCATATTGAAACGCGATTGAGGTACATGGACCATGAGTTCGCGTAGGAGACGAAGACGCGCTCGTCGGTGGAATCGTCCGGCTGCCATGAGAAGGGGAGTGCCTTGGTGGATTTTCTTACTGTTGCTGGTTCTGGTCATCGTTGTGGCCATAGCCAGGACCGCCAGATAGACCGCTGCCGCCTCCCTTTGCAAAATGCAGCCGCCTGGGTTAGAATGCTTGGAAAGGCAAGGAACATCTCAGGAGGTCTTCTCCCGTGAACGATACAGTTGTAATCTACACTCATCCCGACTGCAGCTACTCGTCTGCTGCCAGGGACGAGTTGGTTCAGAACGAGATAGAGTTCAAGGAGATCGACCTCAGCGTTAGCCCGGATGCTTGGGCGGAGGTGGAGCGACTGACCGGAGGCGACCGCACTACCCCGGTCATCGTTGAAGGGGACTTCGTAACCGTGGGGTTCCACGGCGTTGGGTGAAGTTTCTAGGAACGGAGGCCGTCGGCTTCCGGTAACGAGGCGGGAAAGACCTTATCCTGGCCTCTTACGCCCTTTGGCGTAGCGCTTTCAAACGCGGCCCGGTGGTGTAGCCTGGTTTAACACGCCGCCCTGTCAAGGCGGAGAGCAGGGGTTCAAATCCCCTCCGGGTCGCCAGCCTCCCAACTTCCAGTGTGTTAGCGCCATTTCAGAAGGGGAGAACCGCCTGCAAAGCTCCCTAGCGGATGGAGTAGGTCGCCTGCACGCTCAGCCTAAGCTCCAGTTCGCCGCCGCTTATGGACGTCGATACTGCGTCTGCTCTCGCCATTAGCGCTGCCTCGGGGAAGCCGTACTCCGACGGGGGAACGGCGCCAGCCTCGCCGATGAAGATCAACTCACCGACCTCCACGCCCGCCAGGCTTGCCAGGTGCTCAGCCTTGGCCCGAGCGTCGGCTACCGCCTCCTCGCGGAGCTGGGTCATAAACGGCTTTGGGTCCTCAATGGTGAAGTCGATGCCGTGGATGCGCGTCGCATCGCCGCCCGCCTCGGCCGCGCCGTCTATGATTGCCCCCACACCATCCAAGTTGCGCACCTTGATTCTGGCCAGATTGCTCACCGTATACCCGACAAGCACCTGCTTCCTGGTGGAAGTCTCACCACTAAGTACCTCCGGGTACTCGTACCGAGGCCATATGTCGAAGGACTGAGTCTGGATATCCTTGTCTTCCAGTCCATGTGCCTTCACCGCCTCCACGACCGCGTCCATGGCGGCGGCGGCTTCAGCCCGCGCTTCAGCCACGGTCTCGCCCGTAGTCTCCACCCCGACGGTCAGCAGTACCAGGTCCGGCTCAACGTTAACGCTTGCCTGCCCTGTAACCCATATACCTGAACTTGATGCCGTCGTCGCATCGGAGTCTCCGTCGTCCGTGGCCGCCGGATCGCTAGTGTCGCAGCCAGCTACAGCCACCAGCAGAGCAGCTATTCCGACTATCGCTATAAGTACGGTGTATCGTCTCAACCTGTGACCTCCGGTGCGATGTTTTCTGGGGCATGAGCGCGCTTTGCCGCAGTTCCGCGGGCAAGCCCTTCTTTTAGTATAGCTATCACCGCATCCACGTGCTCCGGCCCTATGATGTAGTCCGGGTGTGATACCGACGGGTTCACCGGCGCCTTGTGCTTGACCAAGTAGTCCCGCAGCCGGTCCCCGTTGGGGAAGTTCTTGACACGACCGGAGTGGATGCGCGCCTGGTTCGTTGCCGAGTAGTTTTTACGAAAATACAGCGTCGCGCCCCTGTAGCCGCATTTCCCAAATCCAAAGGACAGGTTCGACTCATTCTCCACGTAGAGGTCGGGGAAGGCGTCTTTGAGCTTCATGAGGACAACCATCGCTGCCTCCATTTCAGCCACCGTCTCCTTAATGCAGCGCTTGTGCTCTGGGGAATGGTTCTTAGTCAGTTCTCTGAAGGGTCGGTGTCCGGCCATCAGATTAGACCCTCCTCTCGTAGTTCCTCAATTCTTGTTTCCTATACTCTAAGTATTCTATCAATGATGATAACTCGCTCTCCAGTAGAGCGCAGACGACCTCTTATCTCGAAGTGAAACTCCCTTCCCCAAGAGGGCCGAGACCGAAAACTCAAAGCTAAGAGCGTACTTACCCCTTGGTACGACTCCGCTACTACGTCGTCGGGATAGATAGCGTGAGCTAAGTAGCCGTTAGACCCCTCGACGAGCACTAGCCCTATAGGGTCTCCTCCTGCAGAGCGTATTTCGAATGTCTCCGCGACGTTTACCGGGTCGACAATATACTCAGTCCAAAACCGGGGCTCTACCTCTATACGTATTTCGATAATACCGTCGACTCTTTGGTAACTAAAGCTTTTCAACAGTCTTCCATATGTAAGAGGCGTCGCCGTAGGCTTTGGCGTGGGCCATACTATCGTAGGAGTAGGCTTAGGCGTCGCCGTAGAAGTTGGTCTGGGCGTTGCCGTAGGAGCCTGAAAACTCGGCCGCAACTCCCACCAATCTATCGTAGCCGTCGGAGGAGGAACCGGAGTGAGAGTCGCCGTAGCGGCTTCTACTACCGGCGTCCAAGTAGGCGCCGGCGTCGGTGTCCAGGTGGGCGCTGGCGTCGGTGTCCAAGTAGACTCAGGCGTCCAAGTAGGCTTAGGCGTCCAGGTGGGCTCCAAAGTCGGCGTCGCAGTCACGACCTCCGCAAGGGGAGGAGTCGGCGCCTCTATTGGCGCCGTGGCCTCAGACGCCGTACAGGCCAGAGTAGCCCCGACCATCAGAACCGTGAGTGTTGCTAACTTAACTATCTTCATCATTTCCGCTTCCGCTCGATCGACAAACTCACGTCAGCGCCCACCAGGCAAATAGTCCTGATGGTCGTCATAGAGCCTGTCAGCTATCGGCACATACTCCTCGTAGAATCTTCTTGTTGCTAGTCTTAACGCCGCCGGTCAGAAGGATTGATGTCCGCCTGGGGTCCATTGCATACAGAATTCGGATTGGCCTGCCGCCGTTCTGGACTCGGAGCTCTCGCATATGCCCGTGGCGCGACCCCCTATCACACCCGATGAATAGGGATAGGGCAGAGTGGGGCCAAGCTCCTCCAACAAGTCAACGCCGGCAGTCACTGAAAGCTGGTCATCTTCGGATAGTTCTCTCCACCATAGAATAAACTCATCTGTGCCTTCAACGTCCCAGGGCATGGACTCATTATATTCCTGCCATTGAAGCGTGCCAATGACAAACCGCCGCCTCTCCTTGAAGCTCGCTCTACCTGCAGGGATGACCAGTGAGCAATTGCTGTGCTACTATGTATCCCAAGCGCTGGCAAATCATACTGGAGGAGATGGTGCTACAGGACACCACATATCGGGACCAGAGCAAGGTCTTTTTGGAGAAAGCTTACAAAGAGCTTGAAGAGGGAGACTTGCTCCAAGCTTCGGAGAAGGGTTGGGGGGCCGCGGCTCAGATACTCAAAGCGGTTGCCCAAGAGCGGGGCTGGGAGCACGACAGTCACAGGCGGCTCTTTAACGTCCTGGGTCGGTTGGCTTTGGAGGCAGGGGACCAGGAACTGAGGCACGGGTTCAACGCGGCGAATGTCCTGCACGCGAACTTCTACGAGGGCTGGCTCGACAGGATTTCGGTTGAGGCTAACCTCCATGATGTGAGGCTTTTCGTGGACAAGGCTGAGGGCTTTCTCAACAGCGCTAGAACTGCGAATTGAATGAGGATAGTAAGCCCCTGAATACTTGGGTAAGGGATGCTCAGGGCGTAATGGAGTCGTCAGGAGGAGACTATGAGCGATTTGAGACAAGCGGCGATTGCGGGCGTTTACATGACCGAGCAAGGAGGTCTGCAGGACCGCACCTCCGGTAGTCTCTACGTTGAGGCTGTTAACGGAGCGCTGGAGGATGCAGGGCTGACCGCGAGGGAGATCGATGGCATCATCGGCGCTGGGCCGGAGGGAGCGGGCATTGTTGGTGACTTCACTGACGCCTTCGGCGCTCCTCTGAGGTTCCACGCCCAGACGGGAGTCGGCGCGTCCTCGTCCTCCGCGGGCATGGGCATCGCCGCAATGGCCATCGCCCACGGCTATGCCAACGTGGTGATCGTCCCCACGGCATCCGGCGGAGCGGTGCACCCCAATGCGCCCCGACGCGGCGGCGGACCGTCCGGGAGTCCCTTCGAGTATATCTGGGGCACCACCAGGGCCTCCGACTATGCCCTGGCCGCCCGTCGTCATATGCACGATTACGGCACCACCAGCGAGCAGCTGGCCGAGGTCGCGGTGGCAGCCCGTAAGCACGCTACCCTGAACCCCGGTTCCGTGATGGGAGGGCGTGGGGAGATTTCGGTTGAGGACGTGATCAACTCCCGCGTCATAGCCGACCCCCTGCACCTGTACGACTGCTGCCTGGTGAACAACGGCGGTGGCGCTATAGTTATGACATCCCTGGAGCGGGCCCGCTCTCTGCGCAAGACTCCGGTGGTTATGCTGGGCTGGGGCGAGGGCTTCACCTTCTATGACCCAATGTCGGCGCCCACGCTGACCTCCTTTGGAGGCGTAATGTCAGCGGACACGGCCTTCGGACAGGCGGGCGTGCGCCGCGAGGACATACAGGTCGCGGGTGTCTCCGACCACTTCTCCATCGACGTCATAATCGAGCTTGAGGACGCCGGCTTCTGCGCAAAGGGCGAGGGCGGCGCTTTCGTGGAGGGCGGCGGCTTGCAGATAGGGGGACGCCTGCCCACCAACACCGACGGGGGTTACCTGTCCGGCAGCCACGGCGCGGCATGCGGGCTTTACACAGTTACCGAGCTTGTCCGGCAGCTGCGGGGCGAGGCCGGTGACCATCAGGTGCCCAACGTAGAGCTGGCCTACGTCCACGGGACCGGCGGCGCATTCCAGGGCCAGTACTCAGCCATTTTCGCCAGGGGGTAGACATGACACAGTACAACAAGCCTCTACCTGAGGTAACCATTCTGACCGAACCCTTCTGGGAGGGGACCAAGCAGCACGAGTTGCGATTGCAGCGCTGCGACAACTGCCTGGTATACCGGTTCACCCCCAAGGAGGTCTGCCCCATGTGTGCGTCGGTGCAGGCCACGTGGGTGCCCGTCAGTGGCGCCGGGGCGGTGTACTCTTACTCAGTAGTGCATCGCGGCCCTGGGCCGGCTTTCCAGGAAGACGCGCCGTACATCGTCGTAATGGTGCAGCTGGCCGAAGGCCCGCGCATCCTGAGCCACCTGACGGGGTGCGAACCCGACGACGTCCGGATAGGGATGCCCGTGATGGTCGTCTTTGAGGACGTCACGCCGGAGGTGACCTTGTACAAGTTTCGGCCCATTTAGCCGAGCACACGCCTGCTGAGGGGTGTATACTGGGACCAGTGCCGTCGGTGAGTGGTGACTAAAGGGCGCTTCGCAATCGTATAATCCCGTAGAGTTGCTCAGGGTTCCCCACCGATGAGGATAGGGAGGTAAGATGTCATGACAACTCCATCGGAGTCCACCGAGCACATAGAGGCCTTAGTGGCCTTGGAGACGTTCCGGCTCTACGTCAGAGACTGGATGTCAGCGAATGCGGTAATCCCCGACGAAATTCGGGCCCCCGTGAAGGGGCAGCCGTTGTCCCCCGAGATGAAACAGTGGGTTGTAGAGTTCCGCCGCAAGCTGGGAGCGCAGGGATGGATAGCCCCCAACTGGCCCCGCAGGTACGGCGGTGGCGGGCTGCCCGGCGCGTACGCCTCGGTTGTGCAGCGTGAGCTTGCCAAGCAGTCCATCCCGCCCATCTACGTTTCCATAATGCACGCCGCTGCCCTGCGGACGTTCGGCACCGAGGAGCAGAAGACGACGCTGCTGAAATCGTTGCTGCAGGGCGAGATCACGATGTGCCACGCCTTTAACGAAAGGACCCACGGCTCCGACATCAGCGCCAACACAACCGAGGCCGTAAGGGACGGAGACGACTACATCATCACCGGCACCAAGGACTACATCACCAGCATCCTGGCCCCCGACGTGGTGCTCACCCTTGCTGTAACCAACCCGGACGCGCCGCGCAACCAGCGAATGAGCATGATCTCCGTGGACACGGACACCGATGGCGTGGTGATCAAGCCCGAGAACCTGCTTCTGGGCGGTCGAGAGCACAAGTTCCTGTACACTGAAGCGTCGGTGTCCCGGGAGAAGTTGGTCGGGCTGGAGGGACAGGGAATTGAGATCGCCGAGTTCATGGTAGACATAGAGCGCGGCACTATGGCCAGCGTCCCGCTGGAAAGGCAGCAAGAAGTGGAGCGTCGGGAAGCCGAGTTCGACGCTGCAGAGAGCGCTCAGTAGTCTGCCTGTTGCGTCCCGGCAGAGAGTCGACTCAAAATGGATAGACCACAAGTGGAGAAGGACGCTTGACCACAAGCGAAGAACGGCTGAGCCGCCTCGAAGGCGCCTATGAGCACCTGGCCACCAAGGCGGACGTAGAGTCAGTAAAAGTAGATGTGGAGTCGGTGAAGGTGGCCGTGGAGGCGTTGAAGGTGGAAATCGCCCGCCAAGAGGCCCGGCTTATCAAATGGATGGTCGGAACTGTGGTAACGGGTATCGCCACAGCAACGGCTGTTGTCATGGCAGTCGAGAGGCTCTTTTAGGTTTGAACCCACACGCAGGGCCGTGAATGCAGGATAGAGGGGCCGCCGCGCCGGGATACGAAGAGTTGACCGCCGGTCAGCGCCGCACTCTGCTGGTTGTAGCGGTGGCAGGGCACGGCCTGAAACACCTCTTCAATGCAGCCTACTTTGTGCTGCTCCCTGAGATCAAGGCTGGACTCGCGCTCACCAACTCCCAGATAGGTATCCTGTCCACCTTCCGCAACGTCCTGGGGGGCATCGCAAACCTCCCCGCGGGCTACGCAGGAGACCGGTTGAGCGCTCGCCGCGCCGAGATCCTGGGCGCTTCCATAGTCTTTCTTGGCGTCTTTGCCCTGGCTTTGGGTCTGTCCACAACTTTCTGGACGGCGGTCATCTTCGCCGCCCTGTTCAACGTAGCCATAACTTTCTGGCACCCGGCCGCCATATCCTCACTCTCCAAGGAGTTCGAGTCACGCAGGGGATTTGCCATATCCCTTCACGGCACCGGTGGAAGCGTTGGGGAGACATTGGGGCCCGTTCTGGCCGGGGCGCTGATAGGCATAGTGGGGTGGCAGATGGTGCTCCGGGGCAGCGTGGTGCCGGGAGTCATTGCCGGCATTCTCATCTGGGCGATACTCCGGACTATCCCGACCCGGGCCAACTCTGTGACGGACCAGGAAAGCTACTTGACTTCCCTGAAGGGGCTCCTTCGCAATCGCAGGCTGCTGCTGGTGCTCACCTTTGCAGGCGGATTTGTGGGCGGGCAGAGCACCTTCCTGACCTTCTTTCCAATCTACCTGCGTGAGAACCTGGAATTCTCCAGTGTCACTGTGGGCTTTTATCTGCTCCTTGCAAACGTGGGAGGTATAGCATCCCAGCCTGCTATGGGGTACTTCTCCGATCGCTTGGGGCGTAAGGCCATCCTGTCCCCAAGCCTGGCAGTGCTTGGGGTGTGCTTCCTGCTGCTTCCCACCGTACCCGGAGGCTGGCCCCTTGCAGCCGTGGTCCTGGTTATGGGCGCATTCCTGTTCCCTCTCATGGCCATCATACTGGCGGCGGGGGTGGACCTGGTGGAACCGGGGGCTCAGGCCACGACGGTATCCCTTGTCTTTGGCTCGGCGCTGGTTGTCTCGGCGATTGCTCCTGCCATAGCCGGGCTTCTGGCCGACACACAGGGAATAGAAGCAGCCTTGGTTCTAGGAGCGGGGATTGTCCTGGCAACGTCGCTTCTGTCGACAGTCACCCAGTGGCGTCCCAAGGTCCCTTCCGTTCAGGAAGGGTGACCTTCTCACGATCCAAGCGCATCGCCAATAGCGATGCTTCGTATGGCGTTACAAATGGAGCGCAGCGAAGTGAGGCATTTAGGGCCTTGCCTGCAAAGCCAAGTTGCCTTGGATGTAACGCTCTGGATTCGTCGCTTTGCTCAGAACTACGGCGAATGGAGCGATGGAGCAAGTTGCGCAAAATCCCTTTGGCAAAGGTAGCGATGGCTAGACCTTAATTAACCCCGGTCCTACGCGAATTATCCCTTCCCTTGCTTGCGAGACCTTTGCAAAACTTCGACCTCAATAGTCCACCCCTGCGAAGCTTGTCCTCGTGGAAACGGGGAGCAGGGGTTTACTGGGACCGATCACGGGCGTTCTGGATTCCTGCTTTCGGAGACCTTTGCGTAACTCTGGTGCATCTCCTAGAAGAGGCTATCTTCTTCGTCATTCCCGTGAAAACGGGAATCTAAAGCCCTTATTTCAAGGCGTCGTAGTCTTGCAGATAGCGTTCTTAGATTCCTGCTTCCGCAGGAATGCCGGTGAGGGCAATTCTTGCGGTATGACGCTATGGGTTATTCAAAGGTCTGCTTTCGCAGGAATGGATTAAGAGTAGGCGTTTCCAGGAAAGGTACTGAGTTACGCAAACGTCTCGCTTGCGGGGGAAGGTCAGAGCTTGCCTCGTACTTGATACGGGGATTGGGACTAAAAAGGTCGGGGGAGAGCCTTTCCAGGTCTCCCCCCGAGTTGTGGTTGTACTTGCGCGAGTCCTGCGTCTCTACGCTGACGCGTAGGGAGGACGCTCGTCTGCGTTCATGCCGCCGAACCGGCGGCGATGCTCTCGCATAGTTCAATTGTTCATTATGACCTGGACACCGGCTTCCTCGGCCTTCTTGGCCGCCTCCTCATGCTCCACACCGTCCTGCATCCAGATGTACTTGGCGCCAATCTCTATGGCCTCGTCCACCACGGGAGGCACGGTATCCGACCGCCTGAAGACGTCCACCATGTCCACCGGCTCCGGTATGGACTTGAGGTCCGGGTAGCTCTTCTCACCCAGAATCTCGTCCGCCGTCGGGTTGACCGGGATGATTCTGTAGCCCTGCTCCTGCAGGTATTTGGCGACGTCGTGGCTGTCCCTCTCCGGGTTCGGCGAGAGACCAACGACGGCTATAACTTTGCTCTTTGTGAGCTGCTCCTCCACTGCGTCCATGTCTGCCCCCTTTCTTGTGCTCCGCTCCGTTCGATGGCGGATTTACGCCTGAATTGCCGCCTAGCGCTGTGCCGCGCGTTCGAGCGCTTAAACGCGCTTACATAGGCGCGCCAGTTCGCGGTGGCTGAAATCTACCCTTTGCGCCTGAATTTCTGTACCCGCTGACCCTCCAGCACCTCGGCGACGTAGAGGTCGCCTTTGGAGTCGGTCCAGATGCCGTGGGGGCCCCAGAACAGGCCTGGCTCGTGGCTGCGCTCGTCGCCCCACCGGGCGAGGACGTTCCCCTGGAGGTCCAGGACGCTCACGCGGTCCCCCAGCTCGGCCACGTAGACGATGTCGTCGCTGTCGATGAATATCTTGCACGGCTGGAGGAAGCCAGGCCAAATCGCCAGGTGTCTGCCGTCCAGTGTGAATACCTGGAGGCGGTTGTTCTGGCGGTCGGCCACGTACAGCCTGTCCTTGTGCTCCCAGACGCTATGCACAAGCTGGAACTGGCCCGGGCCGTCGCCCGGCTCGCCCCAGGAGGCGAGAAGCTGCCCGTCCTGGGAGAACTTGTGGACGCGGCAGTTGCGATAGCCGTCGGAGATGTACATGTCGCCCTCCGGCGTCAGGGAGAGATCCGTGGGGTGATGAAAGGGAGGACCGGCATAGAGGACGGAGCGGTTATCGTCCGTGTAGCCCGTGTCCGACGGCTGGTCGCGGTTGCCCATTGTGAACAGGAGCTCGCCGTCGTGGGTGAACTTCATAGCCACCTGGGGGCTCCGGTCCACCAGGTAGATGCTGTCGTCCGGCCCTATGCAGATGCCGTGGGCGTCATGGAGAACGCCCTCACCCCAGGAATAAAGAAAGTTGCCGTCCGTGTCGAACACCATGAGGGGATGGTCGCTGCGGGTGAACACGTGGACGTGGTCGTGGGAGTCGACGGCGACGCCGCCAACCTGTCCCCACCGCCAGCCCTCGGGTAGCTTGCCCCAACCCTCTACTACTTCGTACTCCAACTGTCCGGCTGCTGCCATTTCGATCAGCCTCCTTTCATGCCTCGGATGTGCCACCAATCCTGCCACAAACCAGGCACACACCCCCCCGTGCGCGCCGTTTCTCGACTGCGGACATTATACCAGCAAAGGGGCGTTGCAGACACTCGCGGGCAGATAAAACATGAGCGCACCACTATCCAATGTCCCTTCCGAGAAATCGGGAGTCCAAACCACACCACCCCTGGATGCGCGTCTGCACTGGCATGACGATGGCGAGCGCACGTAGCCATTATCGCTCACACACGCTCGAATAGAAATGAACCCCGCTCGGGTGCCATCCAAGCAAGGATGATTACCTCCCGAATTCCGCCTCATACCCTTTGGGAGAGTCTTTTTTAACTTTCTAGTCCTCTGGAGGCAGAGTATACTCTTTGCCTTTCAAACAGTCTGAGTTGCTCTACTTTAGAGGAGTGTCCGTTCTCCTGACGCGTCTCAGACATGCCTGTGGTTCTCGCTGCAGCGCATACTTCTCCCCAGCTTACAAAATACTGGTCGTAATATTCTATGGGATATTTGCTATGCTGAGCCACTTCTTCTCGAGTTGGCAACCTTCCGAGGACGTTCGCTACTCGCTTAACTTCTAACTGAAGCGTCTTTTTGGGGATAGCATATCTCTGCTTTTGCATTCGACGGACACGGCTGTTCTTAGCTGTGGGGGAGCCCTCCATTTTTCTGAATGGGTCGATGCCTTCAGAGATCTCCTCATGCCGCGCCTGTGCGATATTGACGTACTCTGGGGATTTTTCGATTCCTATGTATTTTCGGCCAAGTTGGTGAGCGGTAAGCGTGGTTGTCCCTGTTCCATTGAAGCAATCCAGCACAACATCTTCAGGATTAGTAAAAACAGAGATGAGGCGATGCATCAATTTAGGAGGAAGCAAGCAAGGATGGTCCACACGGCGGCTGTTGTGTTTCAGCCTGTGAATATCCCACCAAATATCAGTTAGCTCTCCAGCGTCATTTATGTGCTTGAGATTCCTCTCTGTTATACATTGAGACCGTAGACAATATCCTTCGGATAGTGGTGTCAGTGAAGATTCTTCGAGCGACGCTATAAGTCCATTCGATTGTCTCGCGTAAGCATTTTGCCAGGGCAATTCCCTGGGAACGCCTTTGCTGAAGCAAAGGATCGAATAGTGGGCAGGCATTATCATGCGAACTGGTAGTGACAGGGCGTCCCATGTGATCCAGTTCTGGAGCTTTAGTACCCTTTCCATGTGAACGAAATGCCGGATAGCCCATAGGGGTATATTCAGTAGGGCACAGGTTCTTCCAGGACGCAAAACCCTGGCTAACTCATCTATCCACTCGTCGCACCACTTGAAGTACTCCTTAACTTCCAAGGCATCTCCGTAGCCGGTGTATTTCTTACCAAGGTTATACGGGGGATCAGCGAAGGCAAAATCAATAGAGTTGTCGGGTATCTTATGGAGTTCTTCAAGGCAGTCTCCGATTACCAGTCGGTTTAGTTGGTTCTCAGGTATATAGTTGATTTTGCTAGAAGTGTCTGAAGGAATTGCTTTCGTGGAGATCTGGGTTATGTTGAATCTCCTGCAATCAACTACAAGCAACTCATGATACTGTTCGATTCCAAATAGATCTGCAAAACGCTCAATGATGGAACTTATGTCACCGTTGACCTCGCAACTTATGTCTCTCCATACGTCGGACATCAATGTGCCGAATTGGTGATACGTGTGTTTCTTGCCTCCGTAATCTTTGGTAGTTTTGTTACAGGCTGGACAGTAGGTGTACTCTATTCTAGTTTTGGTGTGTTTGAGAGAAGACTCATACTTCGTGTGAACCAAAGCACCAAAGTGATGGCTTGGCAAATAACGGTTGCTGACACTTACTTGGGGAGAGGTACGTTTTATGGCTATCCAGAGTTGATAGCGCATAAAATCGGATATGCTTGAGTGAGCGAGTATCAGGTCCTTTACTTCACCTAAGGTGATCAACGTTGCTCCTGCTCCCAAGTTATGTGCTACTCGGGACATCAGTCGTTCGATTCCTTCCACGCGAAGCTCTGGGTCGTGAGTAGGTAGTCTAACTATGCATACATCCGCGAATCCCCGGGTGTCTCTTAACAATCCTTCCTCATTGTGGGCTGTTATCTCCCTGATATTGAGCCGTTGGGAATCCTCCGAAAAATGAGCCATGTTAAACCGATAACTCCCTTGTCAAATTTGTATGACGCCCTCAACCACCCAAGTAGAGACTGAGAAATTCACAGAGCACGTCCAATTCAGACTCTGTAAACGCAACAGAACAATGACTGAAAGTACAAAGCGTTCCGATAGCAGTCTCTCTTTGAAAATTTCCCGCGCCGTCAATAACATAAGCGATTCTATGGCCAGCAGCTTCGGCCTGTTCAAACCTCGACATTGCTTGGCCAGCCTTTCGCTCGATGGTGCTGTTCGTCGTAACTTGGAAACTGACTTCTATAGCCACATACTTATCGTTTCGGGATACCACCAAATCGAATGTGGTAAGTGAACTGGTACTAGCCCCCGTGTGCGTTACTCCGGGCAGATGACCGTTTGATTCGATTTGAGCGTCATCTAGGTTCAAGTTGTTCTTGATGTAATTCGCCACGAACTCTTGGGCGATGTGTCCCAAGGTGTTTGCTCTAGCTCCACGTGTGATACTACTGACCCAAATGTATCGCTGTCTCATGTATTGTGCTAGTTGTCCTGGTTTGCCAACGTAGCTACCTATTTCACATTTTGTCAAAACTTCGGCCACGTGTTCGTCTGTGGATGTACTCCCATGAAGTAGTAACACCACTACGTCTCTAAAAAGGCCATCAACTGGATAGTCCTCAAGAAGCGTTCTGCCACTGATTCGCAATCTGTTGTTGTTAAGGACTCCCTGAATTGGCAGTGTGGTGAATTGATAAGAGTAAGGTTGGGTGTCCCATGTGTAATAAAGAATTTTCGAAGGGAACAATTCCGAAAATGCCCTGTTGATTCTTTGGAGCATCTCGCCACCAAAATCAGCAAGCACAACCAGGTGCTTGAGAAAAAGATTGTTGGAAAGCTTGGAGGATTCAACCACGTTGAAGAAGGCTTCCAGGCTGCTCACATCTACGCTGAGTATTGCTATAAACTGGTCTTGTGTTTCTAGCAGTTTCGGAATAACGCTTCGGTCTGCCTCTTGTTGGGAAAGTTCAGCAGGCCAGAACATGGATGCCAATTCCCTCAACTCCTCAACCGTTCTTCTATATTGATTTGACATATACAGATATGCAGACCTAAAGTTCTAATACTATGCTATCTTAGTCTTATAGGCGTTCATGTGCAAGCTAACTAATGCTTTAATTTGTTCAAATCGGCACGGGTATGACAAGGACCTTCTGAAGGCTAGCCGGATTCCATTACACACCGGAAGTGAGCGGGAACGACGGTGTACTCACACCTGTTCCGTGCCAGCCGGCGCCTGGTCATCGCTGAGGAAGGCGTGTGTAAGGCCGGCGACCTCCGCCGCGCGGGTGCGCCGGACGGCGTGTCCGGTGCCCTCCATTATCACCAGCCGCGAGCCTGCGATGCCCTTGACCATCGATCTGGCGAACCGCATTGGCGTCATGACGTCATCCTCTCCAAAGATGAGCAGGGTAGGGCAGGAGATGCGGTGCAGCCTGTCCCTGGAGCGGTAGGCTATGGTGGCCTCCATTTGGCGCTCGTAGGCGTCTATCTCCTGGTAGAGGTGGTCCTCCATGCCGTCGCTGATTAGCTGCTCTATGAAGCCTTCCACTTCGTACTCTGCGTGGGTGTACACCCAGGGTATGGAGAGCCTGATGTACTCGTCTCGGGGCAAATCCCTCCTCAGGGAGGCGAAGCCCCTGAACAGGGCAGAACCCCTCGGGTCTCCGGCGTCGTAGGTGGCAAGCAGCGTAAGGCGGTCTGCAATGTGCGGAAACTCAATGGCGATCTCCTGGGCTATGGCGCCGCCCATCGAGTACCCCACGACGTGGGTCCTGGCTATGCCAAGCTCTCCCAGGACTCCAACGGCGTCCTCCGCTATATCCCGGATGGCGTAAGGCGTCTGCGCCCGCTGGCTCAGGCCGCTGTCCCTGTTATCGATGACAACTACTCGGAATGAGTCCTGCAAGAACCGGGCCAGTGGTCTCCAGCCGCGGTGGTCGCCGCTAAGGCCGGAGATGAGCAGCACGGGAGGACTGCCGGACTCTCCGAAGGTCTCGTAGTAGAGATTGAGGCCGTTGGCATTTACGTATGGCATTGCGAGATCTCCCGGATCACCGCCGCCACGCGAGTCCGTCGGTGGCGCGGATGAACTCGGCGTGAAGCTCAGCGCCGGAGGCTATGATGCCCTCGGAGTAGAGGGTGCCGGGGTTGCCGCGCTTGTCCGTGATGATGCCTCCCGCCTCCTTCACAAGCAGCAGGCCGCTGGCAACGTCCCAGGGGGACAGGTTGTGGTGGAAGTACATATCGACTCTACCGCAGGCGGCGTAGGCCAGGCCAAGGGCCGCCGACCCCATCATCCGCGTGCCCTGTATGTTGGGCCACAGGTGGAGCACCAGCTCGATGGCCCTGGACGCGGTTTCGTCCACGTAGCCCAGGTCGTAGCTCAGTAGCGCCTCCTCCAGCCTTCCCTTGCCGGAGACGCTGATGGGGCTGCCGTTTACGTAGGCCCCTTGGCCCTTGACGGCCTGGAACATCTCACGGCGGACGGGGTCGTAGGTCAGGCCCAGTTGAATGTCGTCTCCCTTCGCCAGGGCGATGACCAGGCAGAAGAAGGGTATGCCGAGGACGTAGTTCCGCGTGCCGTCTATGGGGTCGATAATCCATGTGTACTCTGAGCTGCCGCCGACGGGCTCCGACTCCTCTGCCAGGAAACCGGCTTCGGGGTACTCCAGGCTCAACTCCTGAATGATCAGGCTCTCCGCCAGCTTGTCCACGTCGCTCACCAGGTCGGCCCGCCCCTTGTAGGAGACCTCCTTCTCGGTGTGGAACCTCTCAAGCAGCATCTCTCCGGCCTCCTCCGCCACCCTTAAGGCCACCTGCAACGCGTCCGCTCCGCTTCGGGACACGGGCAGATTGCTCTGGGAGTCTATACTCAGAGCGCCGCCTCCTGGATTCCCATTTTCTCGCGGACCTCGCCAAGGGTCTCCCTGGCGATGGCCTGGGCGCGGCGCGCGCCCTCCCGGAGAACCTCGGCGACGTACTCCGGCTTGTCCGCCAGCTCCCGCCGGCGCTCTCTCAGTGGCGCCAGCGTCCTGTTGATGCCCTCTGCCAGAAGGCGTTTGTCCTCCACGCAGCCCATCTCGGCTGCGGTGCACTTCTGATAAACCTCTTCCAGCCTGTCGGGGTTGAAGAACTTGTGCAGGCTGTAGACGTTGCACACCCAGGGTCGTCCGGGGTCCGAAAGGCGATGGCGCTGTGGGTCGGTGAACGCCGTCGCAACCCTGGCGCCGGTTTCCTCCGGTGTGGACGCAAGCTCAATGTGGTTGTCCAGGCTCTTGCTCATCTTGTGATCGCCGTCCAGTCCAACGATCACCGGATATTCAGTGAGCCTGGCCTGGGGTTCCGGGAATGTTTGACCATAAAGGTGGTTGAAGCGACGGGCAATCTCGCGGGCAATCTCCAGGTGAGGCACCTGGTCCTCGCCCACGGGCACGGTGTCCGCCTTGTACAGTATGATGTCGGAGGTCATCAGCACGGGGTAGCCCACCAGACCGTAGCTCACCGACTCCTCCGTCTCCTGCATCTGCCGCACCTTGTCCTTGAAGGTGGGCACCCGCATGAGCCAACCGAGTGGAGTGACCATGCTCAGGAGGGTGTGAAGTATCATCACCTCCGGTACGTGGGACTGGACGAAGACGATGCTCTTCTCAGGATCGATGCCCGCGGCCAGCCAGTCGAGAATCATCTCATGGATGTTGGGCCGGATCTCCTTTGTGGACTCGCCCTGCATGTCTGTGAGGGCGTGAATGTCCACGGCGGAGTAGATGCAGTCGTACTCCCCTTGTAGGGCGACCCAGTTCTGCAGGGCGCCTAGGTAGTTGCCTATGTGCAGCCGCCCGGATGGGCGCATACCTGAAAATACGCTTTTTCGAGTTGTTTCCATAGCTCTTCAGTCGTAAAGTCTACCACACAAGGCAGGCGTGGAAAAGGGAAGGGGCGGGCATCATGTTCATCCGACAGATTATGCCCAACTCGGTGGTCGATTCAATATGTAACCGTCAGGTTTGACAATCTGCTCTGGCAGCTGACTGTTCCTTACGGCATTCTGGCCTATGTTGAAATATCCGTTTGCGGCGCTGCGTAGGGCGGGCCACATTCCGTTCTTTGGTATAGCAGAGCGACCAAATCTCATCGCACTGGACATAGCGGGAAGGTACATCGCGTACCAGTTCATCGTGCAGTCACAGGCTAGCCTCGCCAGCGTCAACGAGGAGTTTGGTCACGGTGTTGATGGAGACTCCGACAACACGGGATACAGCCCGCACATTGAGGAGCCCTCCACCAACATATTGAGAATTTGGATTCGCTTGGCCGTAGGTAGCTTGTTCATGCCCTAAGTGTAGGGCGTAACAGGCTATTTGTTAAGCATTTTGTTCAGTTTCCTTGAGCAGATTCGACACTGGAGATAGCTATCGCTCTCGCAAGGCGGCAATGTGTATGCTTTCATCATCTTGCACTCTATAGGTCAAAATGAAACCGTGATTGGCATACACACAAGTACCTGGACGGTATGGGAATCCGTCCAGGCTTATCTTTGAGTGACCGTCTGGCAGTGGATCTGTCGCTAGCAGTTCTAGTGCCGCTGTAAAATCCATCTTGCGTTGATCAGTGAGGGTTGCCAGAAGGCGCTTAGTATGCTCCGACAGGTGAATGCGTTTAGAAGAGGGGCTTGCCATTCTTTAGAGACTCCCGCAATTCCTCAAGCGTTACGACCGAATTCTTGCCTGCCTCGATTTGCTGGAATCCCTCAATGGACTCCTGGACAAACTGCTCATCAGCGAGAACAGCTTTCTCCAAGGCGTTGCCCTGTAGTTCCTTCTCTTTTGTCCGACCTGGGTTTACCATGTTTCTCTCCTTTCCCGTTGGCGGGCTAGTCCTAAGACCACCGTGCCCTAGCTGCTTCCCTAGCGATGTTGGTGCGTTCCTCGGAACTAAGCGCATTCGACCTGCTCGCGCCACCCGACAAGCCCCCATTTCGCTTGCCGGTATCTGGCAACTCCTCTTCCATCTCACCAGTGGCGATCTTTGCTACCTTCACAGCCGCGCCGACCGAATCCCCTGGTCGTTTCTCGCCTTTTGGTCCTCTCGGCATTGTCACCCCCTATCGCTTATCTAGGGACATCTGAATAATGTGGTAAATTTCACAATGTTATGCAGGCGTATAACGCCCTACCATTTCCCGCCAGCAATTGCAAGGGGAATCCTCCTATTTGCTAGTATAACAGAATGCTATTCATACTTCATGTGTCGGCAATGCGACGAAAATAGCCATGTGCAGAGATATACAATACGCATTGGCTGTAAGCAATATGCCCGAACGGCCAACTGTCACCACAATGCCGACGATATTGCTAGAAAAACCCTTGACATCAACTTGTTACAATTGGACAGCCTTTCAAACCGTCATAGCACTCATCACCAGGACTGCTACTTGACTCTGTTCCGATCAGGACCGGCAAACTGAGACACTACCGGCGACCGTCTTCAATTGCGCGGGTAGGCGGAGACTGCTAGAATTCCCTTAAGCTTCCCCAATCTGTAATCACTTGCAGGAGGGTTATATGGTCCTAAGCGACCGCACCATCAAGGAGGAGCTGGCTAAGGGCAGGATTGTCATCGAACCACTGGACCCTTCCGACATTCAACCCGCCAGCGTGGACCTGCACCTGGACCGCAAGCTGCTGGTGTTCCGCAACACGCGGCAGCCCTACATAGACGTGCGGAAGGACTTGCCTGACCTTACGGAGATTGAGGAGATCCCCGATGACACGCCTTTCATCCTGCACCCGGGCGAGTTCGTACTGGCTAGCACGATGGAGTCCGTCACCCTGCCCGATGACGTGGTGGCCAGGCTGGAGGGGAAGAGCTCCCTGGGAAGAATTGGCCTGCTCATTCACTCCACCGCCGGCTATGTGGACCCCGGCTGGAGCGGTCACCTGACCCTGGAGTTGAGCAACGTGGCCAACCTGCCCGTCACCCTCTACTACAGGATGAAGATCGGTCAGATATCCTTCCTGAGGCTGACCACACCGGCTGACAACCTGTACGGCTCTCCGGTTCTGGGCAGCAAGTACCAGGGGCAGGTGGAGCCCACAGCCAGCCGCTTTTTCAAGGACTTTAGCAAGGACTAGA
Source organism: Dehalococcoidia bacterium (assembly GCA_965261605.1). Taxonomy (GTDB): domain Bacteria; phylum Chloroflexota; class Dehalococcoidia; order Lucifugimonadales; family UBA2985; genus DAOUJW01. The sequence goes on from OZ253466.1 coordinate 1,452,823, forward strand.
AGCCTGTATGGACTATATGAAAAGGGCCATAGAGCTGGCCCGAGAGGCCTTGGGTCGTTCCAGCCCCAACCCTCCTGTGGGCGCTGTGATAGTGAAGGACGGCCGGATAGTAGGGGAGGGCAGTACGATGCCCCGCGGCCAAGCCCATGCCGAGGTCATAGCTCTGAGGCAGGCGGGGCAGCAGGCCAAGGGCGCCGTCTTGTATACCACCCTGGAGCCGTGCTGCCACTTCGGTAGGACGCCTCCGTGCACAAGGGACATCATACAGGCGGGCATTGTCGAGGTGCACACAGCCCTCGTAGACCCCAACCCTCTGGTTAACGGCATGGGCCTGGCCGAGCTCAGAGAGGCCGGAGTCGAGACCCGCCTGGAGGAGGAGTGGGAAGAGGCCGTGGAAGTGGCGGAGGCCTACGTCAGGTTTGTTACTACAGGCCTGCCCTTTGTGATAGCCAAGTTCGCCATGAGCATCGACGGCAAGATAGCCTCCGCGTCGGGCGATTCCAAGTGGATCACGTCCGAGGAGGCCCGCTGTGACGCCAGGGTCCTGCGGGGGCAGGTCGACGCCGTAGCCGTCGGCATCGAGACTGCTCTGAGCGACGATCCCAGACTGACCGCGCGTGACATGGACGGCAACACCGTCGAGAGACAGCCCCTGCGCATAGTGATCGACAGCTCCGCTCGCACCCCGCCGACTTCCCAGCTGTTTCGGGAGCCCGGCTCGGTGATGGTGGCCGTCGCCAATGCCACCGAGGAAAGCAAGGCTGGCCTGTGCGCCGCGGGCGCGCAGGTCGTTCCCGTACCCGCCGCCGATGGCTCCGTCGACCTCCAGTCCCTTCTGAAAGTCCTGGGGGAGCAGGAGATAACCAGCCTGATGGTGGAGGGCGGGGGTAGGCTGGTGGGGTCTCTGTTCGACCTGGGCCTGGTGGACAAGGTCATCGCATACATAGCCCCTGTGGTTCTTGGAGGGCGAGAGTCGCCGACGCCGGTGGCGGGCTTGGGAGCGGCCACTATGGAGGAGGCGCTGCGCCTCAAACGCACCAGGGTGGACGTAATCGGACAGGACGTCGTAATGACGGGATATGTGAGGTAAGGTCGGATGTTTACCGGTATCGTGCAGGAAGTCGGCAGAGCGAAGGAGAACGGCGGCTCCTCCCTCACCATTGAAGCCGCGGCATCGCTGGACGGCCTGAAGTTGGGAGACAGCATAGCCGTCAACGGGACGTGTCTCACGGTGACATCCCTGGACGAAGGGAGCTTCTCGGTGGACACCATGCCCGAGACCCTGAGACGCACCAATCTGGGGCTTCTGACACCCGGCGCGCCGGTGAATCTTGAGCAGGCCCTTACCCTTAGTACGCCATTGGGAGGTCACATAACCCAGGGGCATGTGGACGCTACGGGATCCCTGGTCTCCACCGACCCTGAGGGCGATGCCCTGATGATGCGGTTTGAAGCTCCGCCGCAGGTGATGAAGTACGTTGTGGAGAAGGGCTTTATAGCCGTGGACGGCATAAGCCTCACTGTGGTGGAGTGGGACGAATCGTCCTTTACCGTATCTGTGGTAAGATATACACAGGACAATACCAATCTGGGCGTGCGTAAGCCTGGGGACGTGGTCAACCTGGAGGTGGACATCCTGGCCAAGTACGCGGAGAAGCTGCTGGCGGCTCGTCAATGACTTGGCGGGCATGGGCCGGGTTGTCTGTAGATCAACCATCTTCTATAGGGAGGGGCGAATATGGCTCTGGCTAGCGTTGAAGAGGGAATAAAAGACTTCCAGGACGGGAAGATGGTCATCATTGTTGATGACGAGGACAGGGAGAACGAGGGCGACCTTGCCGTAGCCGCGGAGAAGGTCACGCCTGAGATTATCAACTTCATGGCAACTCACGGTCGCGGCCTTATCTGCGCCCCCATTATCGGCCAGCGCCTGGAGCAGCTCAAGCTGCCTATAATGGTGGACGACAACACCTCCCGCAACACCACCGCCTTCACGGTGTCAATCGACGTGAGGAAAGGCGCCACAACCGGCATCTCGGCCTTCGACCGCTCCGCTACAATCCAGGCCATGATAGACCCCATGACCGAGCCGGAGGACCTGGCGAGGCCGGGCCACATCTTCCCTCTGCGCTACCAGGAGGGGGGAGTCCTGGTGCGAGCAGGCCAGACGGAGGGGTCGGTGGACCTGTCCAAGCTGGCGGGTCTGTACCCTGCCGCCGTTATCTGTGAGGTCATGGCGGACGATGGCACTATGGCGCGGATGCCCCAGTTGGAGACGTTCACCGAGCGCTTTGGCATAAGGATAGTCAGCGTTGCCCAGATAATCGCCTACAGGCGTCTCCACGAGACGATGATTGAGAAGGTGGCGGAGGCGAGGCTGCCCACCAGGTTCGGCGATTTCACCGCCGTCGCATACAAGAGCACTGTCGACGCTGCGGAGCACCTGGCCCTGGTTATGGGCGATGTCGCCAGCGAGGAGCCGCACCTGGTCAGGGTGCACAGCGAGTGCCTCACCGGGGACGTCTTTGGCAGCCAGCGGTGCGACTGCGGCGCTCAAATAGACCTGGCTCTTCAACGCATTGCGGAAGAGGGCCGAGGGGTCTTCCTCTACATGCGCCAGGAGGGCAGGGGCATTGGCCTGCACAACAAGATAAAGGCATATGCCCTCCAAGACAGCGGTCTGGATACGGTGGAGGCCAACGTCCAGCTTGGCTTCAGTCCTGACCTGCGCCACTACGGCATCGGCGCTCAGATCCTTTCGGACCTTGGGATACGGAATATGCGATTGCTCACCAACAACCCCAAGAAGGTGATTGGCCTGGAGTCCTACGGCATCAAGCTGGTGGAGCGTGTGCCAATCATCGTGCCCCCGAACGCCGAGAACGAGCAGTATATGCAGACCAAGCACGACAAGCTGGGCCATCTGCTGGGGTTGGAAGAGAGTAAGGGTTGAAAGGGCCTTCCTTCGAGGATGCGCCACAGGGCCCGGGTCTCCACACCAGAGGCAGCCTGGACGGTCTGGGGCTGAGGATAGGCGTAGTAGCCTCAAGCTTCAACCTTTTTGTGACATCCAGGCTGGTCGAGGGGGCCTGCGAGGGCCTGATGGCCCACGGGTTCGAGGAGACCGACCTTCACGTCTCATGGGTCCCGGGCGCTTTCGAGCTGCCCCTGGCGGCTGTGGAGATGGCCAGGAGCGGGAGATGGGACGCCCTGGTGTGCGTGGGTGCAGTCATTCGGGGCGAGACCTCCCACTTCGACTTTGTGGCCGGAGAAGCGGCCCGGGGCATTGCCGCCGCCTCTCGCGAGACGGGCGTGCCAATAGCCTTTGGCGTTCTCACCACGGACACGGAGGAGCAGGCGCTGGAGAGGGCCGGAGGCAAAGCGGGCAACAAGGGCTACGAGGCGGCTCTTACGGCGATTGAGATGGCAAACCTGCTGCGCAAACTGAGGGAAGCGAAGGGCTAGAGGCCGGTTTCCTAGTCGGTTTCCTCAAAACCTTGTTGCCGCGCCGGACAGTCTCAGGCGCTGTCCAGGTCCTCGAAGAGGTCCGTGTACCTGACGCCCGCATCCAGGGGAGGCAGTACCTGGGAGAAGTGCTCCTTGGAGAAGAACTCTCGCCTGACCTCCTCTGGCAGTCGGTTGAAGAAGTCCGTGGGCTTGTGTTGGGTGCGGTGACAGGCAACCACCTCCATCTTGGTCTCGTACATGTGCCCCACGTCCATTACCACAGTTACAGCTTCGTCCGGCGTCCCGATCTCGTCGGGGTCGAGTGGCTCGTCTTCCGGCTGGTCCTCCTCAGGGATGGTCTTGGCCAGGGCCTCTATCCTGCTGTATGGAATGGCAACGTAGAACAGCCTCTGTGGTGAGTGAGGCTCTACCCCCCGACTTATCTGGTCAGGGTACATGTCCGGGTCGCCCGCCGCAAGGAAGGCCGCTTCCGCGTACCTGCTCATGGCCACGTGGTCCGGGTGACCGTAGATGTCCTCCTGGTCGTAGGTAACTATAACATCCGGGCGAAGCTGCCGTATCAGGTGCACCACCCTTCCTATCACGTCCTCCGAGCGCGCCATGTTGAGGGACTGGGGGTCTCGATTGTCCCTGGTGCCCGCCATGCCTGAGTCCCTGTACCCCAGGATGTGCGGCTGGTGAATTCCCATTGCGCGGCAGGCTTCCCTGAGCTCCTCCTCTCGCACCGCTCCCAACACGTCCCTGTAGGCCAGCTTCGGGTCGCTGATGGTGCCGGCCTCACCCTTGGTGGCGCAAATCAGGTGCACGTCCACGCCCTGAGCGGCGTAGCTTGCAAGGCTCCCGGCGGCGGCATAGGACTCGTCGTCCGGGTGGGCGAATATCGCCAGAAGAGATCTCTGTTGCGTCATTGCTCGACACCTCTTTAGCTAGCTTGCGATTGTTTGTGACCGGAGCCTATAATGGGCGGCAGGAGGTAACCGAAAAACATGCGGATTATACTATACACCGGCAAGGGTGGCGTAGGAAAGACCAGCATAGCCGCCGCTACTGCCCTCAGAGCCGCCGATATGGGGCACAGTACCCTGGTGATGAGCACCGACGTTGCCCATAGCCTGGCGGACTCCTTTGACATGGAGCTTGAAGCCGAGCCAACCCCGATAACCGAAAACCTTTGGGGGCAGGAGATCGACGTCCTGAAGGAGATGCAGACCCACTGGAGCATTGTGCAGGACTGGCTTGCCGCCCTCATGCAGTGGCAGGGTATGGACGAAGTGGTGGCGGAGGAGGTGGCGGTGCTGCCGGGTATGGAGGAGATGGTGGGCCTGCTAAATATCACCCATCACTACGATAGCGGGCAGTTCGACACCATTATAGTCGACTGCGCCCCCACCGGAGAGACCCTGAGACTCCTGAGCTTCCCAGAGATGGCCCGCTGGTACATGCGCAAGCTCTTTCCCATCGAGCGGAGGGTAGCCACCGCTCTGGGCCCTATGGCCCGCGGCCTGTTCAACCTCCCGGTGCCGGACCCTAAGGTGTTCGATTCAATTCAGGACCTGTTTCAGCGGCTGGAGAGGATGAGGAGCATCCTGGGCGACCCGGAGCAATCCTCCGTAAGGCTGGTTATGAACCCGGAGAAGATGGTGATTCGGGAGACCCAGCGCACCTTTACGTATCTGAACCTGTACGGCTACTACACGGACCTCATAGTGTGCAACCGCCTGTTGCCGGACTCCGTAGAGGACGGTTTCTTCAAGATGTGGAAGGACTCTCAGTCCAAATACTTCCACCTCATCGAAGAGGGCTTTGCACCAGTGCCAATCCGCGTATCGTATCTCCTGGATCGGGAGGTGGTTGGCCTGGAACCCTTAAGGGAGATGGGTCTGTCCCTGTTTGAAGAAGACGACCCCACTGCCATTTTCTACGAAGGCTCCACCCAGACCGTGACCCGGGAGGATGACGGGCACGTGATGACCGTCAATCTGCCCTTCATGGGCAGGGATGACATCAACTTGATACAGCATGGGGACGAGCTGGTGATCCAGGCCGGGCAGCATCGCCGCAACATAGTCCTGCCGCGGATACTGGTGGACCTCCCCGTAAAGGTAGCCCGGATGGAGGGCTCGACACTGAAGCTGAAGTTTGAGGACAAGTCTCCGCGACCCCGAAAAAGGAATTCGAAAACGAAGAGCAGCTAGGAGTGAGAGATGGCAAAGATACTTCAGGTGGATTACGAGTCCGGTGATTTCGTGGTGCGTGTCAGCCCCAAGAATATAAAGCTCCTTCCACAGGAAACCCAGGAGCACCTGAAGACGGCCAACAAGGAGATGCTTATGGCCTTCAAGAGCTGTCTGGACTCAGCCCTGAGCCTTCTGGATCGCCCGAGGAAGTCCAATACCCCAACCAGGCGGACATATATCCGTCTGGAGGAGACCGAAGAGGAGGAAGCAAAGGCCTGAGACCTGTGTCTCACCCGTCGGCTTTCTCTCCTCCCACCTTCGTCTCGTAAAGCTCCAGGAACTCCTCTTGGGACGAGACGGAGGCCACATCTCGGATGAAGTGGCCCAGGGTTGGGCTGGATGCCCGCAGCCGGCTCAGCTGCTCGAACAGGGGGCTGACGGAAGCCGGACTATCGGCGTAGTTGCCGTGAAATGCGAAATAGGCCTGGTTGATCTTGCGGAGATAGTGGCCGTTCTCCCCAAAGAACAGCCTCCGCTCCTCCATATACGCCTCGGCCTCCTCAATCCTGCCCTCTGACAAAAGCTCCTCCGTAGTCAGGCGCGTCTCGCGCATCTCCCGGCGGAAGTCGAAGGGATCCTGCTGCGCCTGTGGCAAAATGCGCGGATTGAACGATACAGGCATTCTGGCCGCCGTTTCGTACTGCCGGTAAACCAAGTCTCCTATCTCGTTTCCGAAGATGTTGGCCACGGTCTCGTTGATGGCGGTCATGTCCGAGTTGCTTCCGTAGGTCTGGCCCAGCGGACGGAAGAACAGGTAATGGTGCAGCCATTCGTGGGCTGCTATTCTCAGGGTTGTCTGAAGGGAGTACCTGGCGTTTATGACAGCGGGGAACGTCGCCACGCCCCCGGTGCCTGCCACAAGAGCCGACACGTCCTCCTCCGTCAGGAGCTGCCTCTCCAGGGCATCCATCTCCTCCACCGTGATGTCGGGATCAAGCAGGGTTGCTGAGATGATCTCGATGCGGTCGCGTCGCGATATGATGAGCGCCTTGGGTGAGGGGGCCAGCCGAAAGTCCACGGGGGGAAGGTGAAGACCGAAAGCCCCAATTAGCCCTCCCGGAAACAGCCCTTCTTCGTCGATGGCTGCGTCGACTGCCGCCTCCATAGCCTCCTCAACCTCGTTCCTGATCTCCGCCCGGGTCTCCTTTACGAGCATCAGCTCCTCTAAATAATCCTCCAGAGCCGTAGGAGATTCTCTGTGGATCGGCAGGAGGAGTTCTCTGCTTCTCCTCTCCAGCCTCTCCTCCTCCTCTCCCAAGCGGAAGTACTCCAGGACCATGCCTATCTTCTCCTGCTCATCCAGGGAGTTGCCGGGAAGGAGAGACCCCAGTCCGTGCAGCCACTTGGCAAGGAAGTTCTCCGCTTCCCACTGCACCAGCGAATACTTGTACGGCACGGCGTGACTCAGCTGCAGCGTGTCTCTCATCATCAGGAGCGCCAAGGAGATGAAGACGACAAGACCCACGCGGAGAGCGTCCTTAATGAGAGTCCTCACACCACCTCCTTCGTCTAATCATAGCGTCCAGAGTGCATCGCGCTCAACTGCGCCAGGGGTTTGGCGCAGTTGAGCAGCCTTTGAATAGCATTGGTTCTGATGTTCCCCCTCTCTAACTCTCCCTGAAGGGGGCGAGAAGACACTGACTCGGCGCACACGGCCCCTTCCCCCGCTTGTGGGGGAAGGCTGGAGCCTGCCCCGTACTTGATACGGGGATGGGGAGATGAAGAGATACCTAAAAGCCTCCCTGTACGGATATGGTATCATGCGCAGGTGATAATGAGGGCTGGATGCTGATACCAGGGCTGCTGGTTGGGGCAGCCGCGGGCGCGTACATGGGGCTGTCCGGCTACATGGCCGGCCAGATGTCGCGGGCGCCCAGGACCTATCCGGAGACCACACCGGACTGCCTGGGTCTGCACTACGAAGACGCGGTCTTCACAAACAGAGGCGGGTCGCTTGAGCTGAGGGGATGGCTGGTATGGGAGGGCGCTCCCGATTCCTGGGTAATACTGGTCCACGGCAGCGGAGGCAACCGCGCCCACAACGCGGTCAATATGCTCGGCCTGACCAGGGACCTAGTAAGGAGGGGAATCGGCGTCCTGACCTTCGATCTGAGGGCGCACGGCCACTCCCAGGGCAGCAGGATTTCGGTGGGCTACGAGGAGCGCACCGACCTGCAGGGCGCCATAGACTTCCTGGAGTCTGTGGGCATATCCAGGGACCGCATAGGGGCGTTGGGGTTCTCTCTGGGCGCCGTTATCACCCTGATGACCGCCTCCGAAGAGAGGGACCTCGCCGGGCTGGTGCTCGACAGCCCGTTCGCCAGTCTGAAGGAGATGGTGCAGCAGGAAACGTCCAGGCGCAACGGTATGTCCCGGGTCTTCCTCCCGGGGATGGTGTTGATGGGCCGCCTCCTGTACGGCATCGACCTCTCGTCGGTGCGACCGCTGGAGGCCGTGAGGAGCGTGGAGTGTCCGCTGCTATTCATTCACGGCGCGGAGGACGCGATGGTGAATCCCTCCCACTCCGCCAGGCTGTTCGACGCGGCGGAGGGCAACAAGGATCTCTGGCTAGTGCCGGACGCGCGACACGCCCAAGGCTATAACACACGTCCTCTGGAATACGTCGACCGGGTCGCGGACTTCTTCGGCAGAGCTAGGCAGCGGCCGTAGCCGGTATGCCTTCCTTAGCCGCGGAGGCCAGCTGTGCGAAGGTCTCCGAATCCCTGACCGCTATGTCCGCCAGGATCTTGCGGTCCACCTCCACGCCGGACTGGTGAAGTCCATAGATGAACTGGCTGTAGGAGAGGCCGTTTTCACGGGCGGCGGCGTTGATGCGCGTTATCCAGAGACGTCGAAAGTCTCCCTTGCGCTCCTTGCGATGCCTATAGGCATGGCTCAGGGCCTTGATGAGGGACTCATTGGCCTGCTTGTAGAGCTTATGCCTGCCGCCGCGATGACCCTTGGTCATCTGGAGCAGCCTCTTGTGTCGGTGCCTTGTGGTTACGCCTCGTTTGATTCTGGCCACTTATATTACTCCGAGTGGTTACATATATGGCAAGGCTCGCCTGATGCCTGGCCTGTCGGCGGGGCTTGTGTCGAGCTTGCGATGGTACAGCCGATGCACACTGGCCGGTTTCTTGCGACGCAGGTGGCTTCTGTGGCCCTTCATGCGCAGTATCCTGCCAGTGCCTGTGATGTGAAACCGGGCTTTGGCGCCCTTGTGGGTCTTCAGCTTAGGCATTCGCCACCTCTTCGGGATCCTTCTCCACCTTGGCGCGCTGGCCCGTGGGCGCAATGATTATGCTCAACCTGCGTCCCTCCAGGGATGGGGTCTTCTCCGGCTTGGCCTCGTCCTTAAATGCCTCTGCAATCCCCCGGAGGAGTTCCACGCCTATATCCTGGTGGGTTATCTCTCGTCCTCTGAACATCACCGTCAACTTGACCTTGGCTCCTTCATCCAGCAGCTTCTTCACCTGGCGCTTCTTGGCCTCTATATCGTGGTCGCCGATACGAGGGCGGAACCTGACCTCTCGCAAGAGACTGGTTTTTTGGCCCTTGCGGGCCTCCCGTTCCTTCTTGGTCTGTAGGTAGCGGAACTTTCCGTAGTCCAGCAACCTGCATACCGGGGGCTTCGCGGCGGGGGCAACCTCCACCAGATCCACTCCCTTTTCCTGGGCAAGCTGAATCGCCTCGGAGGTTGGCATTGTACCAAGCTGCTCGCCCTGGTCGTCTACGACCAGCACCTCCCGAGAATGTATTTGCTGGTTAATGCGGTAATCTCTAGGTATGCGCTTCTCCCTGTAAAGGCTACTTAGCCGCCAGATTTAGGAGGCTAATATAGCACAGCCGCGACGGGTAGTCAATTGCGCGATGGCTCTCGTTGGCCCAAGTTGCCCCAAAAGTGGAAAGACGAACTCCGCGAGGTATCTGAACCTAATCATAGTGCCGATGGGTCGTTCTTGATACCTCTCTGCGTTCAGAAAGACCCAGGGATGTAGGGGCGGTTCGCGAACCGCCCCTACGGAAGACGCTGTCGTACGCGCCCAATAGCGCCTAACCCCCTTGAAAGCCCGGGGCCGCAATAGTAAGCTGTCATCAGGAAGGGAGGTGAAGAATATGATGGAGTTGGTACAGGAAAAATGCGTGGCGTGTCGCAGAGATTCGCCTCTGGTAACTGATCAAGAGGTGGCCGAATTGCATCCCAAGGTGGCTGATTGGGAGATGATGGACGAGGAGTCCATTCCGAGGTTGAAGCGCACATTCAGCTTCTCCAACTTCGCCGATGCCCTGGCCTTCAGCAACAGCGTGGGCGAGGCTGCCGAGGAGGAGGGACACCATCCGCGCATCGTCACGGAGTGGGGCAGGGTAACGGTCACCTGGTGGACCCACAAGATACGGGGGCTTCACCGCAATGACTTCGTTATGGCCGCCAAGACGGACCAGCTTTACGGCTAGGTCTCCACAAGCTCCCTGACCCTCGCAAAGACGCCCTCGAACATCTCGCGGGTGAGCCTGCCGGTGTTGGTGTTCTGCTGGCTGGGGTGGTAGGACGACGCGAGGATTACGCCGCCCGGCAGTCGGTGTTCCGCGCCGTGTGAGAAGCGGGGCGCGGGTCTCGGCGTCTCGTAGCGTAATTCCCGTCGTGCCGACAGATAGCTGTCGAAGGCGATCTTCCCCAGCGCTACCACGACCTTGACCTCCGTCAACAGCGACAACTCCTGCAAAAGGTAGGGGCGGCAGGCGGTCTTCTCTTCCGTGGACGGCTTGTTGGCCGGCGGGGCGCATCGCACTGCCGCCGTGACGTAGGCGTCCTTTAGCATGAGGCCGTCGTCGCGTCTCTGGGACGATGGTGAGGTGGCGAAACCGAACTTGTGGAGGGTCTCGAAGAGCCAGTTTCCGCTGCTGTCGCCGGTGAACATACGGCCCGTGCGGTTCCCGCCGTGGGCCGCCGGAGCCAGGCCGATAATCAACACCCGCGCTTCCGGGTCCCCGAAGGAGGGCAGGGGTCGGCCCCAATACTCCTGGTCACGGTATCTGGCGTGCTTCTCCAGGGCCATCCGCTCCCTGTGCTCCACCAGCCTCGGACACAGCCGGCAGTCTATAACCGACTGGTTCAGTGTCTCAAGGGCCTGCTGGATGCTCTGCGTCATGGGCGCGCCATAAGGGAGCCAGCCGCCCTTAAATCAATGAGCGGGACTGCCCACCGTCGACGGTGACGGACGTGCCGGTGACCAGGTCCGCCCGCTCCGAGCACAGGAAGGCCACCATCTCTCCCACCGGCTCCGGCCAGCCGAACTTCCCCATGGGTAGCTGCCGCTCGATGAACTGTTCCACTGCCTCCGGGCTGTTGGAGTTCACGAAACGGTCCCAGCTTCCTCCCGGAAACTGTATCGACCCCGGCGCGACGGTGTTCACCAGCACGTTATAGGGGGCCAGGGACAGGGCGATGTGCTTGGAGAAGGCAATTACCGCCGCCTTGGTTGTCATGTAGCTGAGCCCTCCGCCGTACTCCCTGCCCCAGATGGAGGCGATGTTCACTATGCGACCCCATCGCCGCTCCTTCATACTGGGCGTCGCAAGCCGGGTGAGCCGCACGGTGGACAGGAGGTTCAGGTCAAGGGTGTCGTACCAGTCCTGGTCGGTGGTGGTGTCGAAGTCGCGGCCGCCGCGTGTGCCGCCGACGTTGTTCACCAGGATGTCCACCTGCCCGAAAGCCGCTACCGACTCCTCGAAGAACTTCACGGCGCCCTCGGCTGTGGCCACGTCCGCCTGAGTGCCCCGGACGTCGTATCCCAACCCCTTCATCTCCGCCAGGGCCTGGTCCAGGTCCTCGGCGCCGCGGCCGCATATTGATACGCGGCATCCCTCTCTGCCCAGCGTCAGAGCCGCCTGTCGGCCCAGTCCTCGGCTGCCGCCGGTGACCAGCGCCACGCGGCCCTCGATGCCCAGGTCCATTCTTGCCTCCTTGTGGTAACGGGGCGCTCGTGTCTCAGGCGCGCGCCTTCGGAAGTGTAATCGTTCTAGGCGGCCTACTCCTGAGGCCGGATGAGCAGGACTGGGCTGTAGGACGCCCTGAGAACGCGGTCGGCCACGCTCCCCATAATCCAGCGTCCCAGGCCGGACCGGCCGTGGGTCGACATCACTATCAGGCGTCCTTCGCTCTCCGCGGCAAGGTCGATTATGTGGGCCGCGGGATAGCCGTTCTTCACCGTGGTCTCGACCTGAAATCCCTTCTGCTCAAGCTCTGTCTTCTTCTCCTTCAGGTAGCCGGCGGCCGCACTCTCCAGGTTGGCGGCCATCTGGGGGTCAAAGGCGTAGGGCTCCGTTGCCGGGTATGCCAAAGTGGGCGTGGTGATCACCTGTACCAGGGATATTTGGAGGCCCATCGCTTCCGCCAGCGCCTCCACGTGGGGCATCGACGACTCCGCCAGGGCTGAGCCGTCCAGGGGCACCAGCAGGGTGTCGATTGGCTTCCTCTCCAGGGGTTCGTCCCTGTCCTCGCCGGGTCTCAGCAAGAGCAGTGGAATGGACGTGGAGTGGAGCAGCTTGTCGGCGTTGCTGCCGTACACCCACCTGCCCAACCCGGAGTGGCCGCGGGTGGACATGGCTATGAGGTCGATGTCCTCAGCCTGGGACACGGTCATTATCTCCGTTACGGGGTCGTCCCCGTGGACTGCCCTTGCGGTTATCTTGAGCGAAGGGAACGCCGCGGCGACCTGGGCCAGGTACTGCTCCGAAGTAGTCATGGCGCGCTCCATCGCCTGTGCCCTCGTCTCCGCGACCGCGTCCGACTGCTGCTGCGCACGTCGAAGGTAGGACGTTCCTGCCATACCGAACTCCCCCGTGGTCTCGTCAACCGTAGCCAGGGCCTCCAGCCATGTCCCGCCAATACGGGGCTCCTCCACAACGCTGAGCAGGATCACCTCTGAGTCCGTAGCCTCCACAAGCTGCGCCACACGACCCATAATCGTTTCCGAGAGCTTGGAGCCGTCCAGGGGAACGAGGATCTTCATACGTACCTCCTGTGCTGTTTAGTCACGGGCTTCATTGCTATTATACCCTATTGCCCAGCCCCGCACTTACATTCTGGCTGTGCTAAAATACGGGTACTTGGACTCTGATAGGACTCTAGCCATGCACATAGCGAAGATAGATATAGTCTCGTTGCCGCCCCTAGAAAGCGTTGCATTAGATTTTGATGAACGGGTCAACCTATTCGTTGGCCCGAACGCGTCCGGCAAGAGCACAGTGCTGCGAGCAATCAAGATGCTGCACTCCTTTGCAACTGGGGAAGCGTCCCCTCCCATCTGGTACGGCGATGCGGGAAGGATTACTAACGTTGCTGAGGACGATGAGAGCTATGGCGATCTCCATCTCAGTTATGCCAGCATAAATCCTGACAAATCTCTAATTGCTATGATAGCGAGCGATGATTGGCCGCGAGATTCTACAGGTGCCAAATGGAATGCACTGCCATTCACTTATGTACCTGCGACGCGGATCAATCTGCCTGCAATGGACATTTTGGGTCAAATGACAGAAGAACGGCCGGATGCCTACTTCGGCACTCCACCTACACAGCTGATTGGCATATACTCCAATGTCTTCAGTGCCAGCCAACTAGAAATGTTGATAAACTGGCTTCGGGATAAGGGAGACAGGCGACTCAGAAGAAGTTTGCAAATGGCTCTGCACCTTGGTTACTCCTGTACTAAGAGCATTTGTCCCGAGGTGATAACAGATCATGCTCCGTATCCATTTGTAGAGGAAATAGTCGAAGGAGCCTTCATTAGGGAAGGGACCGTTCGTCACGACATGGGGATTGGCACTAGCGACTCGTCTGTGTCTGGCCCGCTGTACGCGGGTGCACTGAGCTCGGGGACCCAGGGAACTTTGCTATGGGTCTGGGCCATGGCCATCAAGATGGCCTATCATTATGGCTGGGAGCAGGGCTGGGAGAAGAAGCCCGCTATCCTGCTGATTGACGAGATAGAGAATCACCTGCATCCCACCTGGCAACGGCGGGTCATACCGGCGCTGCTGGAGCACTTCCCGGGGTTGCAGATATTCGCCACAACTCACTCCCCCTTCGTGGTGGCCGGGCTGAAGGCCGGCCAAGTGCATCTGCTGGATCGCGATGAGAACGGCATTGTTACAGCTTCAACAAACACAGAGGACGTCGTGGGCTGGACGGCCGACGAGATACTGCGAAACATGATGGGGGTTGACGACCCCACGGACAAAGATACTGCGGAGGCGGCCCGGGAGCTGCGGCATCTGCGTAGCGAGGGGCCAAGAAGCTCGCCCGAGGAAGAGCAGGCCCGCCAAGAGCGTATGCAGGAGCTGAGGCAGCGCGTGGATCGTGATCTGTTGGCCGGCGGCCCATGGAAAAAGCAAAGGGAAGTGTTCGAGGAGCAGTTCGCTGAGGCGCTTCAGAAATACAGGGAGTCCAAGGACATGAACCAGGAGAACGGCTGACCTTGCACTCAGTGCCGCGCTCGCCGGAGCCGGAGTTCCTTGCTGAGCTACGCTCTGCATACACCAACTGGGACGACCTTGGCGGAGGAGACCGACGACGCATACGCGATGCCCTGGCACGTGAATTCGGGCTGGTCTGCGCTTACTGCGAGCAGTTCTGTCAACCGACCCAGTCACGGGCGCAGACAGGGGGTGAAGAATCACCGCCCCCGCCTGACGAGGAATCCATCGACCACCTTCGGCCCCGCAGCCTGTTTCCCAACTTGTGGCTGGATTGGCCCAACTTGATTTATGCCTGCTACCGTTGCAACCAGAGTAAGGGCAACGCATGGCCCTTTGCAGACGACGTGAAAAACCGGCTTCTTGCTGCTGCATATCGCCCCCGGTACACCCCGATTTCGGAATACGTGAACCCGAACGAGGAGCAGGGTCTACGTGTGGCAAATGAATTCTTTGACTTCGACTTTGACACTGGTGAGATTGAACCGGCCGATCAACTTGATAATGTGGAATGGTCAATGGCCCGCAGAACCATAGATGATATTGATTTGAACGACGAGCTAAGTGGGGTAGAAGCATACGACCCGGACCATCTGTTCAATCAGCGTCGGTACAGTCTATATCTCTTCATAGAGCAGATCACCTCAGACCCTGGCTTGGGTTATCAGATTATGTGGGACGCCACGTTACCGGACAAACCCTTCTCATCGTTCATCTCAGCGTACCTTAAACAAAGCTTTCCGGGATTCGCCTAAGGGTTCCCCGCGGGTGTGGTTCCCCCACTAACCAGTTATGCCCGTGAAGGCTGGAATTCAGGAGCGAGGTCCCCTTGCCTTTTGTGCCTAAGAGTTGCCACCCAGCTACTCTGGAGACTACACTATCATGCAAGGTACTTGGTCTCCGTCAGTTCAACAAACATAAGGAGGCATCATGCAATCTTATACACGCAACGACAATATGAAACACAAGAGCCAGGCGATAACCGCAGGCCCTACGCGGGCCGGGTCTCGCTCCATGCTCCGGGCAACCGGCCTGGACGACACCGCGCTGTCCAACCCCTTCATTGGCGTGGCGAACCTGGCCAGTGACGTCACCCCCTGCAACGTTCACCTGGGGCCGCTGACCGCGCGGGTGAAGGAGGGCATACGCTCCGCCAACGGAACGCCCTTCGAGTTCGGAACCATCACCGTCAGCGACGGCGTGTCCATGGCTACGGAAGGCATGAAGGCCTCCCTGGTCAGCCGCGAGGTCATCGCCGACTCCATTGAGATTGTCTCCATGGCCGAGTGGTTCGACGGCCTGGTGACCGTCGGCGCCTGCGACAAGAACATGCCCGGGTGCCTGATGGCCATGGCGCGTCTGAACATACCGTCGGTCTTCGTCTACGGCGGCACCATCATGCCGGGCATCTTCCAGGGCAAGGACGTGAACATTCAGGACGTATACGAGGCCATCGGCGCGCACGCCCTCGGCAACGTATCGGACGCCGATCTGGACGAGCTTGAGCGCGTGGCGTGTCCCGGCGCGGGAGCCTGCGCCGGCCTCTTCACCGCCAACACCATGTCCTCGGCCATCGAGGCCCTGGGCATGTGCCTCCCCGGCGACGCCTCCATTCCGGCGATAGACCCGCGGAAGATGGAGGAGTGCAGGCAGGCGGGAGAGGCTGCGGTCAAGCTGCTGGAGCTTGGCATCACGCCTCGGGACATACTCACTCGCAAGGCCTTCGAGAACGCGATTACAGTCGTGGTGGCGATGGGCGGCTCCACCAACTCGGTGCTTCACCTGCTGGCTATAAGCTACGAGGCCGGCGTATCCCTGTCCATAGACGACTTCGATTACATCAGTCGCAACACCCCTTACATCGCCAGCCTGCGTCCCGGTGGGGCGTACGTGATGACCGACCTCCACGCCGCCGGTGGCGTGCCCCAGGTGATGAAGCGCCTCCTGGGCGCAGGCCTGCTCCACGGCGATGTCCTCACCGTTACGGGGAAGACCGTCCGTGAGAACCTGGAAGGCGTGGTTGAGGAGACCGACCAGAAAGTCGTGTTCCCGGTGTCGGCGCCCCTAAGTCCGACGGGCGGACTGGCCGTCCTCAAGGGCAATATCGCTCCCGAGGGAGCGGTCATCAAGGTGGCCGGCAAGGAGAAGCTGTACCATCAGGGTCCCGCCAGGGTGTTCGACAGGGAACAGGACGCCTATCGAGAGGTGCTTGGAGGCGGTATCAAGCAGGGCGACGTAATTGTGATCCGCTACGAGGGGCCGAAGGGAGGCCCCGGTATGCAGGAGATGCTTGCGGTGACGGCGGCGATAGTAGGGCAGGGGCTGGGCGAGCATGTTGCGCTGCTCACCGATGGCCGGTTCTCCGGCGCAACCCACGGCCTGATGGTGGGACACGTGGCCCCGGAGGCGGCCTCTAACGGGCCCATCGCTGCGCTGCAGGACGGGGACACCGTGACCGTGGACGTGCCCAACCGCGTCCTGGAGGTGGCCCTCTCCGACAGCGAGATTCAGGAGCGGCTGGCGGTGGCGACGCCTCCTGAAACCCTGCACACTAGAGGCACACTGTGGAAGTACGCGAAGCTGGTGGGATCTGCGTCCGAGGGAGCGGTTACGGGGTAAGGCGGACGCGACTGCCAAGCGCCCTCCGCTGGAAACAGGAGGCCAGGGATGAGGTTGTCTTTAACCTCGGAGGACATTCAAAGGGCACGTAGCGTAATAGCTGACCAGGTGCACAGGACGCCCGTGCTGTCCTCGGTCTCCCTGGGCCGGATGGCAGGGTGTGAACTCCTGCTCAAGGCCGAGAACCTGCAGAGAGCGGGATCCTTCAAGGTGAGGGGCGCGGTGAACAAGATAGCTGGACTGAGCCCGGAACAGAAGGCCAGTGGAGTTATCGCCGCCAGCGCCGGGAACCACGCCCAGGGGGTTGCCCTGGCAGCCGGGAACTTGGGCATAGACTGTACCATCGTCATGCCCAGAGACGCGTCCATTCCCAAGGTGGAGGCAACCAGGGGCTACGGCGCAAAGGTGATTCTTCATGGCGAGGACTTCGACCAAGCCATGAGTCACGCCCGCCGCCTCATGCGAGAGAACGGGCTGACCCTTGTCCACGCCTTCGACGACCCCGCGATTATAGCCGGGCAGGGGACAATTGGCCTGGAACTGCTGGAGCAGGCGCCGGACCTGGACGTGTTAGTGGTGCCGGTTGGAGGCGGAGGCCTGATAGCAGGCATAGGACTGGCCGTGCGTGAAGCCATGCCCGGCGTCCGGGTCATAGGAGTCCAGGCCAGAGCGTCTGCGGCGTTTGTCGAGTCGTACAGGGCAGACAGGCGTATCAGCGTGAAAGGGGAATCTACCGTAGCAGACGGGATAGCCGTCGGTACTCCTGGGCGGCTGACGCTGCCCTTGGCGGCGCGCTGTGTGGACGATATGGTGACGGTTGAAGAGGACGAGATCACCCAGGCCATGACGCTGCTACTGGAGAGGTGCAAGCTCCTGGTGGAGGGCGCCGGCGCGGTGGGCCTGGCCGCCGTGCTGGGCGGCAAGATCCGGGTCGATGGGAAGAGGGTGGCCGTGGTGCTCAGCGGCGGCAACGTGGACTCCAACCTGGTGGCGCGCGTGCTGGAGCACGGCCTCTCCCACGCAGGACGCTACCTGGTGCTACGTCAGCTGATTGAGGACCGCCCCGGCCGGCTGAGCCGGCTCCTGGGCATTGTGTCAGGCACCGGGGTGAACGTGCTGGAGATTGGCCACCTCAGGCACGGGCCGTCCGTTCCAATGGGGCACGTAGAGGTGCAGCTTACGCTGGAGACCAGGGACTACGCCCACGCGGAGGAGGTGCGGGAGCGCCTACGCGAGTCCGGGTATACCCTCAGCGAGGAGTAGAGGCGGTCGCTGTCCCGGCGTCACAGGCGGGGCATGGGGCTATGTCACCTCCGGCGCGCTGGGGAAGTACGCGCGACTGGTGGGATTGGCGTCATCGGACACCGTCACGGTATGGGCGGGGGTGTCTGCGCACGTTTATAAGGCGGTTAGGACAGAGAATATATCGTAGAAGGCGTATATCTCTCTTAAAGAGAATGGTAGTAGGTTAATCTGGAACAATAGGTGACCTTGACTGTCCAAGCCGTGGAATTGTAGAAAGTCTAGAGAAGCCGTGGAATCATTGGTATCTGAGATTCTGGGACACCTTCCGATAGGGAGGAGGAGGAAGGCTCTGGTAGTACATCTGTCCACATAGGAAGCGATACCTTGTATTCCTCGGCCAACCTACCCAGGTCTAGAGCAGATAGTATTTGGGTCGTTATGGGCCGCTTCGCATCCCAGAAGATAAGGGACATTAAGAGACCTCTAGCTGCTTCCGAGTTGAGTAGTTGCAAGATGAGTTTGGCGTCATCTTCGTTTTTGCACGGCAGGAAGTAGCAAGTGTCGTCGAAGACAACGGGTTTTTGATCTACAGGACCTATGCAGTGGAAGTCGATATGCTTGGAGAAGCCTGAAATTGCAATTTTCCAGGGAGCGAAGCTATAAGGTCCCACACCAAATATAGAAAACCGGGGGCGGTTCCTATAAATTGAGCTTAGTCGTCTGTCAAGAAGATCAGCGTGAGACTCGAGATATTCCCAGGTGTAGGGGGTCTCTTTTCTGATCCACGAAGTATCCTCTCCCGTATATCCCTGAGTAACGAGCATATAGCGCGTGGGAGTCGGGTGCGGTTTCATCAGATCAGAACTCTTAATCAAAGGGTATAGCTTGTTTGACTCGAGTCTTACGATCTCTCCCAGTCCGTTCTGGAATTCACTCGTTCCCAAGCGACGCAACTCAATCACACGAGAGCAGTCATGCTTTATTCCAGACCGCCACCTGAGAGGAGATATGCCTAGAAAGTGACCATATGTATTGAAAAGCTCCAAATTTGCAACTAATCGTCCATTATGGAATGTGAATGTAGAGTAGTCAGACACAGACGGATCGAGATTTGGATAGATTACACATTCTTTAGATGAAGTTCCAGGTTCAAGCATTGAGACTAGGAGACATGCATCAACAGAGGCCCCAAAGTGCTCGGCTGCATCAATCATATATATGGCCGACTTTGCAATTTGCAGGTTACGGCTCCAGGCATATCTGAGCACTTTCCGGGCTACTACGGTCTTGCAGAGCATCGCGAGCACAGCCTTCCGTCCGGATAGCCACTCCAGTAGGTGCTGTATCATCGATTCGGAAATGTCGAAATTGCTCTTGCCAGTGATTGCTTCAAGTCCGTCGAGTCGGTTGAAATTAGACTTGTTGGGAAGGTTCGAGCCTCCCAGTGATCCCATAGCAGAGTTAGTCACCCATGGTGGATTACCAATCAAAAGTATGGGCTCTTGTAGGTCATTCAGCGTTCTAGGCCAATCCTTCTCAAAGAAATCTTCGCAATATACATCCGCCTGTTGGACAGCTTTCGCTGAATGCACGTACTCTGGATTCACATCGAATCCGAGTATCTGTTTACAGTGTGGAAAAGCAACAGCAGAGGCCAAGAGAAACGATCCTTTCCCGCAGGTTGGTTCGACGATTGAGCCAGGGGATACACCTAAGTGATATAGTACATCGCAGGTTTTGCGGGCGAGTACATAAGGAGTTTGAAAATCTCCGAACTCTATCTTCTGATTTGTCTTCGTAGGCATAAGTTAGCTTATTCGCAAGATTCCATCGATCGTTCCTGCCGTCTCAATAACTCGCCTGTATTGGAGCCTCCATTGAAGTGCGTTTGAAATTGTCAGGTAACCCAACTTCGGTGGGTTCTTCAGGATTTCTCCGGCAAGTTTAACGGCTTCAACGTCATCAATCGGTAGATTTCGGTCACTCATGAAGGCAATGAGATCGTCTAAGTTGCCTTCTCGCTCCAGTATATCGAGGATGCCGCGAGTCGTCTGGTAGTCAGCTGTACGCGACTCATCAACAAAGATAGTATGGGTGATATGAAGCTTCCCGGTTCGCTTCTCGTGGTCGTCAATTTTTTGATATACGAAAAGAAGTAATGAGTGACCGAGTCCTAGTACTTTCTGTCGTGCGGATTTAAATGGGGAAGATGACTGAGGCTGCCTAACGCTCGTAACCTTTATGTCAACGTTTATATCTGGAAAGTCGATTCCTCTTGCTGAATTCCCCTCTTCGTAGATGTATTTGGTGCGGAGTAGGGTCTGAAAACTTCGCTCCAAATATGTGCCAACTGCCTTGCCGTCTGTGACACCATATAGATCTGGCTCATCATGTGAAGATATCGCCCATGCAAAGGTAGCGGCTTCTGCTCTAAGAGCCTTTATAGTGAGAGGGAGATTCATACCATATTCTCAACTGGCATTCTGGTGAAACTTCCTGGTGTCTTGGTTCATGAATCTCGTTATCCCCCCTCTCAGATGTGTCCTTTTACCCATTGCCCCGCTTCTGAAAGTTTGTTGTGAAGCAATCATCCTATAGTGGAGGAAGGGGAATTTTAGTGGACAAGACTGTAGGTAAAGTCTTCTGGGATACTTGAAAATGAGCAGTGGCCGATCCTATGGTGCCTCTACTGTTTCTTCAGCGGTACTCTCTTCAAATGTCCTTTGAAGGGATCCTAAGTATCGCCGTTAGAGTATATGAGAGCCTGCTCCAATCGGTCAACGTATCACATAGCCGTCGGCGCGTCCTCCGTCGTTTGCTGGCAGGTCAAGCTGCGTGCTATATTGGAATTGAGGTCTTGAGACTACCGCAATCTACACAGTTGGAGGGCTGAGATGAATACCGATATTCAGAAGCGTCTCGATCTTCTGCTGAAAAATATTGAGGAGTTTAGCGCGCAGCAGGTGGGCTACCCGTGCAACCAGGACTTCGACTACTCGGAGCTGTGGCCCTTCCTCCAGTACAGCGCCAACAACGTCGGCGACCCCTTCCATGGCAGCAGCTTCCAAGTCAACACCCACGAGATCGAATACGAGGTGATCAACACCTTCGCCGCCTTGATGCACCTGGAGCGGAGGGAGGCCTGGGGCTACGTCACCTCCGGCGGCACCGAGGGCAATATGTACGGCCTGTACATGGGGCGCGAAATCTTCCCGGACGGCGTGGTGTACTTCTCCCAGGACACCCACTACAGCGTGGTAAAGATCATGCGTCTGCTGAAGGCCCGCAACATTATGATCAAGAGCCAGCCCAACGGCGAGATCGACTACGACGACCTCTACGAGACCATCCGCATCAACCGCGACTCGCCGGTCATCTTCATGGCGAACATAGGCACCACCATGAAGGGCGCAATAGACGACGTTAGCAAGGTACGCGCAATCCTCAAAGACCTTGCCGTGACCAACTCCTACATCCACGCGGACGCCGCTCTTAGCGGCATGATATTGCCCTTCGTGGATGAGCCTCAGCCCTACGGATTCGACGTCGGCTTCGACAGCGTGTCCATAAGCGGGCACAAGATGATAGGCTCCCCATTGCCCTGTGGCATTGCTCTCACCAGGCGCGAGTACGTGGCTCGCGTCGCACGCTCCATCGAGTACGTCGGCGTCCTGGACACCACCCTGACAGGCTCCCGCAGCGCCATTACGCCGCTCATGATTTGGTATGCCCTTGAGAAGCACGGGCTGGGTGGCTTCAAGCGGATTGTAAATGAATGTCTGGACAAAGCCGAGTACGCGGTCACGCGCTTCAGGGATAGCGGCATACCCGCCTGGCGCAACAAGAACTCCGTTACGGTCGTCCTTCCGAAACCGTCCCCAGAAGTCATCTTCAAATGGCAGCTTGCCCCCTACGAGGATATAGCCCACATGCTGACAATGCCTCACGTAACGCGCGAGACTATAGACGCAGTCGTGGATGATTGCCTTAATCAGTAGCATCAAGAAAGAGATAGAGGAACACACTCATATGTCCAGAATCATGGTCATGGCAAAGAACGAAGTCGGCGTAATCGCCGACATCAGCCGGGTCCTGGCTGACAACGGCATCAATATAGAGACCATCAGCACTGAGTCCCTCGACGACAAGGGCAGCATCTCCCTGACCACCGACGACTACGACGGCGCGTTGCGCGCTCTGACCGAAGCGGGGTTTAAGACGGTCACGGACGACTCTCTAATAGTCAGCCTGCGCGACGAGCCAGGGGCGCTGGCGAAGGTGGCGGAGAAGCTCAAACAGGGCGGCGTGAACATTCAGAGCCTGCACATAGTCGAACGCCGCGGCGACTATACTACAGTCGCAATTCTACCGGACGACCGCGCAAAGGCGGAGGGTCTTCTGGACAGAGAGTCCATAGTGTAGGTCTGCGTTGGGAGCTTGTGCTGGGCGCAGCCGACGCAAGTTTGTGCGAGCGCCAAGCGTCAGGAGAACGTGACGCACACGTCTTCCACAACCCGGAGCACGGACTCCTGACCGAATCTCCGCTTGTACTCGTCTGACACCTTACCGGTCAGGCGCATCGCGTCGCCGCCCGGGGGCGCCAGTATTATGAGCAGCTTGGAGCGCTCCTTCAGTATCACGCCCTCGGGGCCGCGCCACTGACCCTGAGCGTCGAGAACGGTCAGACCGTCCGGGAACCGGGGGGTCACCGTATCCTCAAGAAAAGCGGCCCAAGCCGCGTCGTCAACCGCTTCACCGGACTGGTTGCTGCGACCCATGAAGAGCCTGTACTCCACGAATGAGTCAGTCCCCTCAGGACAGGCAGGCGTATCAGTGTCGGCGCAAGCGGCGGTCGCCACCAGGGCCAATGCCAGGCAGGCCAGTATTGCAATCCGCATCGGATCACCCTCCGGGCATGTTCTATCTACGGTTTTCCTGCGTACCCGAGGGGTCAGGCAGACGTACCGCAGTGGTCAGAGTATACAGGATAATATGTCTTTCTTACCCAATTCCTGCGGAAGCAGGAGTCCAGGATTCCTGTAGTAGTGGACTATAGACCCCTGCTCCCCGTTTCCACGACGACAAGCTTCGCAGGGGTGGTCTGGCGCTGGGGCGGCGCTATTTGCTATTGCCAACACACACCGAGAATACCGAGGAGCGAGCGGTTGCGTATCCTACTCCTATTGTCGTGTATAATAAGCCATTCCCACCCTCAAACACCGTCCAGGTTAGAAAGAAGTCACGCTTTGAGAATTATACCCTTCATAACCACATCAGTTGCCGCGCTGGCGATCCTGGCAGCGCTGGCCTGCGGCGCGGAGTCTACGCCCGTCCCTCCCACGGCCACCGGCACGAGCGCCCCGCCGACGGTCCCAAACGCTCCCGTATCCCGCTCGGATGTTGAGACGACTTTCAATGAGCCTCTGTCCTCCGGCCTGTCCATAGCCGACGTGACGGAGAACGCCCTGCCCAGCGTCGCTCACATAGTCACGGGGACCGGCTCAGGGACCGGGTTCATAGTCAACGAAAGCGGGCTGGTGGTCACCAACAAGCACGTCGTGGATGGGAGCACGCAAGTCAGCGTCCGGATGGCGTCTGGAAGCGAGTACCGGGGCAGCGTGACACAGCGGCATCCCACCCTGGACCTGGCTTACATCAGGATAGACTCCAGCCAGACCTTCACACCCATAGCAGTCGGAGACTCCGATGAAGTCCGCGTTGGAGCGGAGGTCATCGCCATTGGGTTCCCACTGGGTTCGACGCTTGGATCGGAGCCGACGGTCAGCGTGGGCATCATATCGGCCAAGCGGGACGACCGCCTGCAGACCGACGCTTCCCTGAACCCGGGGAACAGCGGCGGGCCGCTGCTGGATATGTACGGGCAGGTGATTGGCGTGGTGGTCTCAAGGGTGGAGGAGGACAGCGCGGGCAGGCCCATCTCAGGAATTGGGTTTGCCATTCCCATCAACGAGGTGAAGACGGAGCTAGGAGGCCAGGTATCCCCGGCTGGCAGGGCGCTGCCGACGCCAACGCCATTCCCGGCCATCGGGCCAACCCCGGACATAGAGGCTACCAAGACGGCGATAGACGCGATAGATGCCTTCCGGCGTGCTTCAGACCAGGCTACGCAGGCGGCAGTTGATGCCCAGGCCACAGCCGAGCAGTACGCCGCCGACCTTGAGGCCACCCGCGTGGCCGGGCTCCCCACCCCAACCCCGACGGCTACGCCAACTGCCACGCCTCTGCCCACGGCCACTCCGACGGCAACACCAACGCCCACCCCTGAGCCAACACCTACTCTGACTGCCACGCCGCCGCCGCATCCGGCTACTTTCTGCACGATGTGGGAGACCCTGGTCCTGGACTGGATCAAGCAGGGGAACATTCTGCCCTTGGACTATCAATCCTGGCCAGATTCTGTACCTGAGCACCCGGGATTAGCCTTGGGAGAAGCAGCCTCCTTCTGTCTCACCGAATTTCCATTCGGTGTTTTTAGGAGTAGTACATACCGTGGATACAGCCCACCCGGCAGTTATGAGAGTGTTATCGGTTATGTAGACGTTGGACACGGAGCTTATAAGTTGCTGCCAGGTACCTATGAATACCGGCGGCCGGGGGATAATCGGGTTGAGGGACATGGTTGTGAAATAGTTCTCAACCGTAATACTAAAGACCAAAGCCGGGTAGAGTTGGCTTACGGCGAACCGTTCACCTTTAGGTTTTATACGTACCACGGGCGTGTACAATTTGTTGGTTATGAGTGCGATGGTAACTTGTACCGGATAGGGGACTAGGGGTGGCTGGGGGGTGGCAATAAAGTCTGCGAGGAATAAAAGGAGAAAGGCATGGCTG
This sequence comes from Dehalococcoidia bacterium, assembly GCA_965261605.1. Classification (GTDB taxonomy): domain Bacteria; phylum Chloroflexota; class Dehalococcoidia; order Lucifugimonadales; family UBA2985; genus DAOUJW01. The sequence goes on from OZ253466.1 coordinate 1,477,722, forward strand.
AGAAAGAACAATATCACTCTTCGCTACATGAGGCGGATAACAAGTATCACACCGTCTCTGATTGCCCCCTGGCCACCACCATCATTGAGCGTTGCAGATGCGAAAAGTGCCGTCCCAAGGACATCTGCGATTGGTGCAGGGGACAGGCAGTATGAAAGGCAGCGTCCGCTGGAGACGTTAACAATGAAAGGAGAAAGACATGGCGAAGATTTTACCATTACCGGGCTACGATACTAACATCGAGATTGGTACACAGGCCGACGATGCACGACTAGGTCCCAACTCTCTTTATCTGATAATGGGGCAGGACAGGCGGGAGATTAGAGTATTGGCCCCGCAACAGGCGTTGCAGTTGGCCGCCGTGCTACTGGAAACGTTGAGCGAATTGCCCAATCTGAGATGACCGACCCCAACTTCAAGGAAGACTAGGAGGTATAGACATGAGGTATTGGGTCTACAAGACATTGTGACCAACAAGGCCGTTGTACACTTGGAGTCCTGTCCTTCCTTAAAGAGCGGCATCCCATATAAAGAACCCGCCGATGGCGGGAGGTACAGCCCCATTCCGAATGAGCGGGTTGCGTGGGGCATTGCTCTGGCCTGTGAACGGAGAGAGATGCGACCGTGTGCGAGATGCATGACAGGATGAAATGAAAAGCTCCATCCCCGGCTCTTGGGAGTTCACCGTCAAGCTGGGGTGCGGCCGTCTCTATCTCATAGGGGGCCAGGAAGTTAAGGAGAGCAATGGGTCTGTACACTTACGTAGTAAGGTATGATCTGGGATTTGCTCCAAACCCATATCATGGCTATTGCACACTAGCGGTCTGCATGACCAAGATACGCAAGGGAGTTAAGGTGGGAGATTGGGTATTAGGTACCGGCTCGGCACGTAAAGGCATTCGTAGGGGAGGATACGCTGTCTATGCAATGCGGGTCACTGAAAAATTAAGTTTTGACCAGTATTGGATCGATAAGCGTTTCAGAAAGAAGCGTCCGAACTTAGAGGCCTTACCCAAAAAGCTGCTGGTGACAATTTCTATTTCCGCGATCAAAAATCAGGCAAATGGCGTCAAATACCTGCATATCACTTAAACCAGATGGAAAAAGACACAGCCGTTAACTGTGTGCTCATCAGCAACGATTTCGTATATTGGGGTGGTAGTGGGCCGCTGGTGCCTGAATTCCGTGGTGTAGACATAGTCCATAGGAATAGTGGTCACAGCAACAAAAGGTTTAGCCCCGAGGTTGTCAAAGCGTTTGTCCGCTGGATTCGAGGTATTCAGAGCAGTGGCGAAACCGGGCTTTGCGGGAAACCTTTGGGGAAATGAGGGGAGTATGGCCGTTTTCAATGCCAAGATTGGAGTCAGAGGCAAGAACGGGGGCGGCAGTGTAGAGGCGTCGGCTATGGTGGATACGGGAGCCACCGACACCGTGCTGCCGCCGTCGATACTCAGGAAAGTGGGTGTAGAAGTGGAGGCGAGGCGGCGATTCATCCTGGCCGATGGCAGCCATGTGGAGTTGGGGGTTGGTGAGGCGCGTCTATCCCTGAACAACCAGGAGTGGACCTGCCCGGTAGTCTTCGGGACAGATGAGGAGGAACCAAGGACATGCGAGAGTTAGCGCATCGCATCGTACACGCGAGGAGGTTTGAGTACCTACTTGTTTTCCTCATCCTTGGAAGCGCGATATTACAGGGCGTTGCAATCTCTGTGCTACCTGAGGAAATTGGAACTTCTGACCAACCACTTGAGTGGTTCCACTACCTAATATTCACCTTTGCGATGTTCTGGCTCCTGACGGTTGCAGTGCTCGTTTTGGAAGCGCTTCTCAAGATGATTGCGCTCTCGCCAAGGATCGACCGGTACTTCAGAAATGGTTGGAACGCCTTCGACTTCTCCGGGGTCTTTCGACCGTTCAGGACCTGCAGTTGATCCTGTCTACACTGTTCCGCTCCCTACCTGGCCTGGGACACATAGTGGTCCTGATGGGCATCGTCCTCTATTCGTTTGCTCTTGTTGGGTACTATACTTTTGGAGAGCACGACCCGGAAAACTGGGGAAGTTTGGGCGTTTCCATTTTGTCGCTGTTTCGAATGATGACGCTGGATGACTGGGCCAAGATCATGCAACCTGCCGTCGAGTTGGAGCCGCTGGCGTGGGTCTATTTCGTCAGCTTTATCATTGTCAGTGCTTTCATTGTAGTGAATCTATTCATAGCCATTGTAATAAAAAATTTGGACGCAGCCATGCAGGAACACCCTCGATCGTTGAAAGCGCCCGCATCCAGGGAAGAAATCCTCCGGGAACTGCGCTCGACCCAGCAAGCGCTGCAGCGCCTGGAAGAACGCTTGCAGCAGCTCCCTGAGTAGTCGTATATTGGTCCGGCCGGGCACACTCACATCACGAGGTCAATATTGAAGAGGTATTTATTCGTCGTCGTCTTGGCTCTAGCTGTTACGGCTGGTCTGGCCTGTCGCGATTCTGTGCCCACGCCAACTCAAACACTGGGGCCCGAGTTGACAGCGGCGCCGACCGCGACACCTACTTCTATTCCAATGCCCTCGCCCACCCCAACTGCTACTCCGACATCAACTCCGATACCCGCGCCTGAGCCGACCCCGACCATTCCTTCAACGCCAATGCAGACACCCACGCCTACCCCGGCAGGAGAGCGGATAGACTGGACCCGGTGCGAATCATCCGATCTTGAGTGCGGATTTATAGAAGTCCCCGCTGACTACCGTGACCCCGAGGCCGGCAGCATCAGAATTGCGGTCAACGTGCATCGGGCCACGTCTCCGCAGGAACGGATAGGTTATCTATTCTTCAATCCTGGTGGTCCGGGCGTGAGCGGAGTAGATTTTGTCAACTATCTTCCACTCCTAGGGTTCACAGATGAAATCGTCGCGCATTTCGACTTCGTCGGCTTCGACCCACGCGGAGTCGGAGCGTCCGAGCCTGCGTTCGCGTGTGGCGACCGCGGTGAGCAGCTCGCGCTGCTTGCCACGATTGACGGGAACATAGACACCCCCGACGAGATAGCGGCGGGGGAAGCGGCCGCCAACCTGTGCATCCAGTCAATGGGTCCGGTCGGCGGTCTGTTGCACAGCGAATATGTCGCCAGGGACATGGATGAAATACGCAAGGCCCAAGGCCCTAGGCGCCGATCAGATTTCCTACCTGGGATTCTCCTACGGGTCTGTGTTGGGGGTCTGGTATGCAACGCTCTTTCCCGAGTCGGTTAGGGCAATGGTTGTCGACGGCGCCGACAATCCGGTTGACCCGGCCGCCACCCAACAGGAACGCATTGACGAGGCAATCGAGGAGGTCGCACCGTTAGCTGCCTTCCTGGAAAAGGCGCTGACAGCGTGCGCTGGTCCGGAATGCCCCATATACAACGACGGCGACCCGGTTGACTACTTCAAGCAGGCTGCAGCGAAACTGGACCTTGTCAACGCTGCGGCGGACGATAATCCCGACGCGGGCCTAGCTGGGGTGATCTCGACCCTGTACAGTGAGGAGGACTGGCCCGGCCTGTGGCAAGGCCTGTTCGAACTCAACGAGAACGACGACCCGTCTATTCTTCTCGATTTCGCCAGGAGAAACCTGCCCCCGGAACCCGACGCTGCCGACTTAACTGGCCACATCAATTGCCTAGACCGCTGGGTCTTGTATCCGGAATTGGACCGCACCATACAGCTGGACGACTCCATACCCATTGCCGCCACCATTGAGGAAATGTTCCCCTTGCTGGCGGCAATAGGGTTTCCCTTGGTGGCGGCAAGAGGCCCCTCGTTCCTCAGCCCCTGCCCGTTCTACGACCAGTTCGCCCCCGAACCGCTTGAGGGGACTCTCGACGGCGGAGGCGTGCCGATACTGGTAATCGGCAACCACTCCGACCCTGTTACTTCGTTCAGTGAATCCGAAGAGCTCGTAACGGAGACGCTCAGCAACGGCTACCTGCTGGAAACCTCTCACTTTAAGCACACTGTCTACCCTGAGAACAACTGTGTTAACGACCATGTCCACAGGGCGCTGATTGACGGCGTTTACCCAAGTGAGCGTCGGCTCTTCTGCGAGGAGGAAGCCGGCCCAACTCCATCGGAGCCGACCGCCACTCCGGAGACTCCGCCGACCGGGGAGTTTGCCTCCGTCAGCGCCGGGGGAATCCACACCTGCGGCGTTAAGACCGACGGCTCGGTAGCCTGCTGGGGGTATGACGATTCTGGCCAGGCCACGCCACCGGCCGGGGAGTTTGCCTCCGTCAGCGCCGGGGGAGGCCACACCTGCGGTGTGATGACCGATGGATCGGTGGCCTGCTGGGGCTATGATGATTCTGGCCAATCCACTCCGCCGGCCGGGGAGTTTGCCTCCGTCAGCGCTGGGGGATCGCACACTTGCGGCGTGATGACCGACGGCTCCATCGCCTGCTGGGGCATTGACATCTTTCGCCAGGCCACTCCGCCGGCCGGGGAGTTTGCCTCCGTCAGCGCCGGGGGATCGCACACCTGCGGGGTGATGACCGACGGCTCCGTCGCCTGCTGGGGCGATGGCGACTTTAGCCAGTCCACACCTCCGGCCGGGGAGTTCGCCTCCGTCAGCGCCGGTGGATTGCACACCTGCGGTGTGAAGACCGACGGCTCGGTGGCCTGCTGGGGCGATGGCGACTTTAGCCAGTCCACACCTCCGGCCGGGGAGTTCGCCTCCGTCAGCGCCGGTGTATCGCACACCTGCGGGGTGAAGACCGACGGCTCCATCGCCTGCTGGGGCAATGGCGACTTTGGCAAGTCCACACCTCCGGCCGGGGAGTTCGCCTCCGTCAGCGCCGGTGTATCGCACACCTGCGGGGTGAAGACCGACGGCGCCGTCGCCTGCTGGGGGGGCTACTAGTCGGCCAGTTCATGCTGACCGGCGGGGGTCGCCTCCGTCAGCGCCGGGGGATTGCACACCTGTGGGGCTACTGATGACGGCGACGTTCTCTGTTGGGGCGTGAAGACGCGGGGCTGAGCTAGACAGGCCTGAAACGTACTCCCTCAGTTGGACCAGATAGGTTCCTCTGGCCAACCGAGGTCCTCCCTTGCCGGAGAGCGACAGATGAACCCACGGCGGGGTCTACACGTGCAGAACGAACCTCAATGTGAAGGTTCTTGATTTTGTCTAGTTTGGTGGGCCAGAGTGTACCGTACTGCGAACTTTTCGGTGGGTGATTACCCTGTGACTGCGAGTACCTGCCCCTTACTGCCCGCGTTCGAGCCGGTTCGGTGTAGAGCAGCATCCTCTACAGAGTCGCTTGGCACATCTGCACCCAGTGCCGCTGTTGCGTCTGCGTCCCGACTGTGCCCGTTCGACGGTGATGACGACTCAGAGTAGGACAGTATCTGGGACAAGACCCGACCATGTAGATAAGTGAAGTAAGTGGGGAACGCCTCCCCTACCAGATTCCGAACGAGGTAGGTCGTTCTATTCTCTCGTGCTCGTGTCCAGTCGTAGAACCTGGGAACGGTCTGTAGGTCGGCACACTCAAGGATGCTGAGAACCCTGTTCTCCCATGGATGAATTTTGAAGTCACTACCGACATGGCTTGAATTGGTAGTGATAGTGTACGCGGGCCTGCTGGGATTCATTCGTCGGTAGCTTGAGTGGAAGCCCCTAACCAATGACGGGGTCCCGTTTCTATCGACATACGGCCTGTTTCGCATGATCCCGTTGCAAGAAGGGCATGTCGCCCAACCCTCTTCTACTGGCTGGTGATCGCACGAGGGACACATATCGTTCTCGTAGGCGCTCCGCCCAGAGTACGGAGGAATTTGGCTGATCTGCTGGTAGCGGTCTGGGCCGTAAGCGGGAACGAAGTGCAGTGGGTGCGTACCATGCGCCGTGTCTTTGGACTTCGCGTCCAGCGGTTCGTACTTCATTGCTTCGAGCCATTGCCGCACACTCACCCACGATTGCATACCATTGGCCGGCTTCTCCTGGTGGGTCGGACTTGGCCAGGGATGATGGTCTCGTGACAGCAATCGTTCGAGCCCTTGCTCGTCCTTGTGTATAGCCACGACCAATGCCCGCCTTCTGACCTGAGGTATGCCATAATCGGCCGCGTTCACCACCCCGGGAAACACTTTGTACTCGGGCAGAAGTTTGTGAAGAATATCAACTGCCGTGCCCTTTGTACCCTCGTACTCAACGTCGAGGGTCAATACCTGGCGAACGTTTTCGATGACGATTATCCTCGGCTTGAGTAGGCGTGCTATCGGGATGACTTCCAGCAACAGCCGGTTCTTTTCTTCCAGAGCCTTCGCCTGCGGCGTCTGCCGCTTGCCCCTACTTGGATTCGAGCTGCTCATGCCCTGGCACGGGGGAGTAGCTACCAGCAAGTCCAGCCGCCTGGTTGTGGACCGGCGATATGCCACCGTGATCGCACTCCCACTGTCGCGGGCGTCGCAAGTAAGCCACTGAGAAGTGGGGAAGTTATCGGCGCCAATGGCAGCTCGCCTCTGGTCGACCTCGACCTGGACGATGAAGCGGAACCCGGCCATCTCGTACCCCATGTCGCTCAAGCCGGCACCTGAGAATAGGGAAACGGCAGTCAAGTGGGCATCATCCATCGGCCTTTCCCGTAGTATGAATTCACGAACGAGCTGGCTAGACACCATCTTCTCCTATGTCGGAGGTAGGCTTCTCTAGAGAAGCAGCGTGTATTACCGGAACCAGGCGGTCAACGGTCTCAGCGAGTTCCGCTTTGGTTCTGACTTCGTGCTCCGGAATACGAACCACTGTCCAGCCAGCGTCCGTAAGCCATCTCGTGACTTGAAGGTCTCGGTCTCTATTGGCGCTTATCTTGTTCACCCAGAATTGGCCGCTCAGACCTGAGTGCTTGCGGCACTCGGGACAGCCGTGCCAGAAGCACCCGTCAACAAAGATAACAATCCTTTTTTTAGGTAATACCATGTCAGGGTTCCCGGGGAGTCGCTCACCTGTAACGGACTTGTAACCCTTGTGTGTAAAGTATCGCACCCCTCTGCGCCACAACCCCGACGCCAGTGCTCTCTCCGGTCGAGTTCTTCCTCGGTTGTGCGCCATCGCCTTGTGCCTCTGATGGGGCGTCATGATGTCCATTGGACTAGGTATCGACCTCAGGGATAGTCTTATCGTTCTCTTCAACTGACGGGCTCCTGCTGACTCGCGTGACCTCTAACCAACCGGTATGAAGTCGCTTGGTGTTCTCAATCACACTGTCCCATGTTTGAAACTCAAGCCTAACTTCTCTTACTTGCTCTAAGCTCCTTCTAGTCCTATCTGCCCTCTCAGTGTACCCACTAGCGACCATAAGGCCACTAACCGACGGAGGAGCAGTGTTTAAACTGTAGTTGGCGTAAACTCCGAGCACGTAGGAATGAAACTTGTTGACCTCTTCTTCGCTCACCCTGTGTATGCTCCCGTTAGCTTTGACGCCTCGCTTGATCTCAACGACGAGTATCTCGTCGAAGGGAGCTGGTGCCTGCGGCCTCAAAATGAACAGGAAGTCTAGCCGTTGTCCAGTCTCGTCATCGAGAGTTGGTTCATAGTGTTCTTGTAAAGTCGCAGGGTCTATTTCGTCTCCTAGAAGGCTCCACCTCGGATCGAGAATCCAAGGGAATTCCTTGATGACGTTGTGTATTTCTGGAACCTCAGTGGCTCCCGCTTTTATTGCGGCACCTAGCCGGTCAATCGTGCCAAGCCTAGCTTGAATAATGCTGTAGTTCTTTCTGGCATCAATCAGTGAAAACTCTCGGACGAGTCCCCAAAAGTTGCTTTGAAACCCTTCATCCTCAAATTGGACACGTTCCATGAGTTCCCGGACCGCCTTGTCCTTAAAACCATCGATTACTTCTACCATAAAATCGTGAACTTCACTTGGTTCAGGGTCCCCGATTTGAGATACTTTCCGTGCAATATCTCCGAGATGTCGCTGCTCGGTTGCAGTAAAATCCTTCAGCAATTCCAGGATGTCTGGAACGTCGATAGATTTTTCGGCTTTCTTCTGACGGAGGTTTTGTCGTTGAGACAAAGCCCAATTCAGCCTACGACGACCCCATTGCAATAGTTCCTGTACCCTGTCGTCTTCTAGCTGAAGCTGGTCCCGGTTTGTCTGGATCAAGTCGTCTTCAATATCAGTCCCAGTGTCCAACCAGTCCGCGACTACTTCACCAACTACATACTCCTGCCCAAGTTGGCCTCTAACTCCTTGTGTGCGTTCGAACATAAAGGGTCTTTGGAGGAGTTTCCGTCGTCCGATAATAGAAATACCTCGCAAGTATTCCGCGTCCAATGGCTTCGGTGTAAAGCCGATCCACCAACGAACTTCTTTCCCGTCGGGCAATTGCTCTGTTCCCCACCCATCCTGTCCAACTACCACTGAATATCCTGCGGGTGTGCCGTCCTTTGGGAATCGAAACTCTAAGTCCATGTCGAATCGTTGTAGTTGGTTCTCGTTGATGAATACAGTCATGTCAGTTTGGTCGATAGCGAAGCGGCGAGACATAGACCTCATGAACTGGTCTTCAGAAATGGCCCGCTTTAGCCGAAGACGCGACAGCCGAATCCTGGTTCCACTCGGAAGGTTCGATCCGTCTGGTGCGCCAAGCGGCCCTTGGGAGGCAGTTTCCTTCACCTCGCAATCGGCACCAGGGGCTGACCTCCGTATTTCTTGGTAATCGAGTTGAAACGACACTTCTTCGTCGCCACGTACCGAATAGCAGTCAAGTATTTCAGCTGTTCCGAAAGCCGCGAGCTTGCCTATCCCTTTGCGACCGTGAACTGGTCGGCCGCCCTGAGTTTGTCCTCCGTCCTGAAGCCGTCGCTTACGACCGACTATCAGGTATTGCGACTGGGCTTGTTCCCTGGTCATCCCATGGCCGTCGTCTAGAACTTCAATCTCGCCATCAGTGGTCCAAGACTGGCCGAAAGGGATCTTGACCCAAACGTTGTGGGCATCCGCATCCCATGCGTTAGATATGAGTTCAGCCACTGTCGCTGTAGCGCTTGGGTATAATTGGGCCCCCAATTGCTCGACAAGTGCCCCAACGAATTTTAGTTTGAGTGTCTCTTGAGCCATCAATTCCTCCTGACTCAACAAGCCCTTTCGAAATAGTCCAAGACATCGGTGTGTCTCACCACCCGCGCCCCTAAACCCCGCAGGTTAGCGTTCCCCGGGCTGTCCAGCGTCAGCATCGGCTTACCAGAGGCGGCGAGATTGCGAGCGAAGGCTTCCGTCTTGCTGCCAGGGGCGGCATGGGCGATGAAGACTTGGGCTGCTAGATCGGCCACCAAGTCGTTGCGGCGAGCGGCGACATCCGCCTTTGGGCGGCGGACCGTCGCGGGGAAGGGCGAGAGGACCAGCAAGCGGTCTTCGTCTAGGGCTGTGCGCCAGTCGCGGGGGATGCGCATGTTGTCGATGCCCCGAGCGGGGCAGACGACCACTGGCTGCTCACCCCGGAGCAGCCAGCGCAGGCACTCCCGCTCCATCGGCGTTTGGAAGCCTCCGATGACCGGCACGCCGGCGTCGCGCATGGCCCTTGCGAGGTCGTAGGTCTTGAGGATGAGGTCGCCGGGGCAGCGGTTGGAGCAGAAGAGGGCCGTCAGCGGCTCGTCGAGCAGGCGCAGATTGCCCCGGGCCGCCGTATTCGGCGGCAGCGAAGTCATGGTCTGACAGCTACGGACAGCGGGCGGTCTCATATCGGCAACACCCGGACCCGGTTTCGGCTTTCGTCAACCACGACCAAGGCTCCGGAGGACAGGTCGGCCTCATGCTGGTTGAGAGCCGCGATGACCGAGCTCTCCAGGTAGTCCGGCAGGACATTCTCGGCGCGGACCTGAAGCACACTTGGGCCGACGTTATGCGTCAGCGCCAGCATGGTGCCGAAGTCCAGGTCGTGGGTGAACACTACGCATTGGTGAGTAGCTGCCCAATCCATGATGTCCCTGTCGCTAGCCCTTGGATCGCCAACGTCGGACCAGTGTACTGCCTGCCATCCGTGCTTCTGCAGCGCCGGTACCCATTCGGGTGATAGGTTCATGTCAACGAGGAGCGTCGGCCTCATGACGTTGAGAGGGGGACTTCCCGTTCCTCCAGCCTCCAGGCGGCATAGGCCAGGGATTGGTCGATGTCCTCCCTTTCAAGATACGGATAGGCCTTGAGGATTTCGGTAGGTGAGCGACCGGCCGCCAAGAGACCCACAACCGTCCCGACCGTTACGCGCATTCCACGGATGCACGCCTTACCGCCCATGACGGCAGGGTCGATGGTAATTCTTTCCAGTGATTTCATGATCTCCCCTTCCACGATCAGATTCTTGCGGCTTTCCGTCCAGCGTGCCTGGTGTATCCTGGGTCAGCGGCCCCATGCTTCCTTCTCTTCTGCCAAGTAGGCCGCCACGTCTGCGGCCGTCTTGAAGACCAAGTGCCCTGGCGCTTCGTCCAGAATGTCAACGGCAGACCGGCGTTCTGACGCCGCCGACTGGCTAACAACCACGTCAACGGACTCCCCCACGGGAAGCCCCTGGTCCACGATCTCGATCTTGCCGCCCGGCAGTACCGTCGTTCTTATGTGCAGTACCTTTTGCATGGTTGACGCCTCCCTTGTTCGGCGATTGTCACCGTCTACGCTTGGTCGAAGTCCTCCCGGCTGATGTCCAAGTCTCTTCGGATGCCGTGAAGGGTCCCCGTGGCCAGGTCCCGTTTGCCGTGTCTGGGAACGGTGGTTTCCTGGTTGTTGGCTGGGTTGATCCAGATTTCGTGCGATCCTCCTGCCTGGCGGTCAAAGGCGCATCCGAGCCTTCTGAGCTTCCTCGTCAGTTCTCTATAGGTCATACAGCCACAGATATCCTGCCCTCTCCGGTCTGGGATCGAGCTATCCCCGCAGGCAGGGATTTGCCCCGTTCCCTGTAGGAGAGGATGAATTGCTCAGCCACCGTGCACAGTTCGGCCAGGGTCTGGTTGGCGTTCTCCCCCCACGCACGGCACCCGGGCAATCCCGGTATCTCTGCCATGTAAAGCCACCCCTGGTCTTCACGGGGTTCGTGCAGTACATAGTCCAACTGGTACAGTTCCATCTCGTCCTCCTTGGATCCCCTTAGCCTTCACCTCTCCCGGTCCACGATCTCTATCTTGCCTCCCGGCAATACCGTCGTCCGTATGTGCAACACTTTTTGCATCTACTCGTCCTCCTTGTAGCCTTGCCCCTTCACTCCACTGTCTGCCCCAAGGCTGTTATGTTCATTCAATTCCCAACCGCTTGTCCAGCAGCACTACGAATGATCGTGCCAAAGATGTCCCAACGAACGCTGTTTGGCCGATGGCGACCACACCAAATGCAACCAAGAATAGGTACTTCGAATCAATACCTAAGAAGACTGCTTCAGAGCCAACAGTCGCAGCATACCGATGGAGTGTCGAGTCGAGAGCAAAAAGCAGCCCCAGCAAGACACCTACGTAGAATGTCAAAACAAGTAAGACATAGGTGACATGCCCCATACTCCATATCGATGCTTGCACCAATGATAACTTTCGCATGGCATCATTCTCTGCAGTAGCCTCCCACCATCCTGACAGGCTTGCATAAAAACCTAGCGCCAAAGCAATGCCCAACCAAAGTTCCAGGAGTTCACGTGTGATAAATGGCATATCCGGGTTCCATTCGTAAGTGTGTTGAAACGCTAGCAGCAAGAGTGCTAGTAGAGAAAGAAGCCATATTACCCGGAAAAACCATGCAGTTTTTCTCCCGCCGTCGTTCATCGCTCTCTGACACCTTTTTCGTTAATGCTTAATGATTCAGTTCTCATCGCCTTCCCGTAAGCCTGTAGTAGGCGGGATAGACTACCGCCGCAGCCAGTAAGATACCAATGCCGCCCATTAGAACCATGGCCATTCCGAAGTCTAGAACGTACAGAACAATCCTGTTCGCCAACTCCGCGTCTTTTGCCTGTTCCACCACTATGTTATGAACAAGTTCGCTCCACAATTGGCGAGTCAATGAGAAGATAAACGCGTCGATGACTAGTCCCAAGACGATCGTAATTGCAAATAGTAGTCTTGCTTCGCCCACCATAACCTCCATCCAGCGAGTAACTATCCCTCCCGCCCCATGCGGTATTTGATGTCGTAGTTGATGATGAAGTCCAGTTCCTCATCCGTGAAGCCGTAGTGCTCGGCCAGCATCCGGTCAACGTTGTCGATGAAAGGCTTTGCCGATGCCGGACTGAATCGTTGGTACTCAACCGCCCCGCCGATGTTGTACGTCGCCGCCTGAATATCTGAGTTTTCTTCAAGGCAACTGATTATCTGATGTGCGGATTTCTGCAAGAGGGATACACCATCAGCAATCGAGTCCGGAATAGGTATCGACTCCAAATCAGAAGGGTTGAAGTCCCTGCAATTCGTGCGCGCTTGATACAGCCAGTAGTGAAACGTACTCCAGAGCAAGCAGAAGACGGTGTCTCTTATGAGTGGATTTGGAAAGCAGACGCTGCTTTCACGAGTAGACGACCCTTCTATTCCGTCCCGCCAGAATCGAGGTGGAGACGTTGTGAAGGTAAACCAGCGGTTCACTCCAGTGATCTTGTAATAGATGCGATGCTCAGTTGGCGTGGCAGAAATCAGACTTCCAAGGGTAGTGGGCAGACTTAGCACCTTGCGATAAATGTTAAGGTCCGTCTGTGAACGAAGCTTCGGAATTACTTCGCCAGGAATGGCAACAGGAGCGAACTGATACTGCACAAGGTCGAGAAGACTTGGAGTCTCTTCCTTGTACCACTTGTGATATCTAGTAGTGGCAGTGGTGCGATGTTGTTTAGAAGTGCCTTTGCAGTGCAAAACGATACAGACCCGACAGTTGTTCATACCTTGAAACAGCTTTGAAGGACGATCATTAAATATGGCATATGAGGTGAATTCCGAATGCTGGTAGAGAAGCTCTCGCAATTGAGACATGCGCTGTGTTGAGACAACTGGAGCTTGCACGATAAAGCCTAGTCGTCGACCTGAGCCAAGTAGATTGGAGCTCCTCTCCGCACAGAGAGCATAGAGATTGCCACACTGCTCTGTTTCGAACCCTCGAATCTCATACTCCCTGCGAATCTTGCTGTATTCCACGTACGGCGGGTTGCCAATGACGACGTCAAAGCCACCCCTAGCCATGATGCCGTAGAACTCCGCGAACCAGTGGAAGGGCTGGTGGCCGTTGCGCCAGGCGTCGTAGGTGGCGGTTTTCTTGGGGTCCACGCCGTACTCGGCGGCTAGGAGACGGTCCAGTTCGTTACCCAGGCTCTGCAGGCGGTCGCGCAAATCCTTCTTGTGTTCGGCGGTGACCTCTCCGCCCAGCGCGGTCTGCTGCTCACGGAAGCGATCGAAGGCGCGGCCGGCCACGTCGGCGTCCTCCTCTATGCGGGCCAGCGTCCTTTGCTGCTCTTCGTCAAGCGCCCGGTATTGGCCGTTGGGCATAACCGTCATGGCCTGCCGCACAGCGTCCAGGGAGGTGAAGCCGACGAGGGTGTTGCCCGCGCGGATGTTGAAGTCTATGTCCGGCAGCGGCTCTATCTGGTCATAGGTTTCGAGCTGGGCCACGAGCTTCAGGAAGAGGCGCAGTTTGCAGATCTCCACCGCCTCTTCCATGATGTCCACGCCGTAGAGGTTGTTGAGGACAATGGACTTGAGAATGAAGTAGCGCTCGCTGGGATGACCGTCCGCCTCATCCAGCACCTTGCGAAAGTCCTCCAGGAAACTCGCGCTGCGCTTGTGCTCGGACCTTTCGGCGTCGTCCAGAAAGCCGCGCATCCCCTCCAGACAGGCGGTATAGAGGGGTTCCAGAATGTTCAGGGCAGCGAACAGGAACGCGCCTGAGCCGCAGGTGGGGTCGAGGACCGACACGTCGCGCATAGCGTGCCAGAAGGCGCGCAGGAGGTCATGCCCTGCGCTCTGGGCGATGACGTCCCTGGCGAACCGCTCAATGTCCAGGTTCAACGTGATGAGGTCGTTGACATTCTGCGCCTCGCCCGACGCGAGCTTGGCCCTAACCTCTTCATAACGGGTGCGGCGAGCCACGACCTCGCGCCAAGTCTCGGTTGGTAGCGCGTAGTCGTCCGGCGCGGGCCGGTTCCAGCCGCCGCGCTGCGACACATCGCCGATGCCGGCGGCGATGTCGTCCGGCAGATGGAAGGGAGTGTCGAGGGGCTTCGGGTCTTCGGCCTGCCGCGCGTTCCAGGTGATGCCGTGGCCAACGGCGGGGTAGATGTAGCGGTCGGGGTCGTCCCGCAGCAGCCGCCAGACGCCGCCGTCCGGCCCGAAAGCCACCGGGCACTCCTTCCGAGCGGCGTCGAACAGGAAGGGGATGACTGTGTTCCGCGAGATGTAGCCGGTGATGTCCTCCTTGGTGTAGTAGGCGCCCATCTGCTTCTGGTTGACGTACTTCTCGAAGATGTAGCCAAGCACGTCCGGGTTGATCTCGTTGTCCTTCTTGCCGGGGCGGTCGTCCAGGTGCCAGGTGTAGCCGTCGAAGAAATCGAAGACCCTCTCGAAGGCGGCGTCGGGGATGGAGATGTCCGGGTTGTCCTGCTCCAAGGCGTGCTGGTCGAACAGGCCGCCGTTGAGGAAGGGCACTTTGCCCAGCAGCGCGATGAGGTCGGGCGTGCGCTGGGCTTCGGGCAGCGCCAGGCCCTTGTGGAACAGCCGGAGGAGGAAGATGCGATAGAACTGCTGGAAGCGCCCGCCACCGCTTTGGTTCCGGACCGTGCTCAGACGGTTGCGAAGATAGTCCGGGTCACCGTCCAGAAAGTTCTTCTTCTGGATGAAGTAGACGAACATCATGCGGTTCAGCATGAGGGAAGCGTACCAGTCCCGGTCGCCCTGGGCGGTGATGCCCTCGATGAAGTTCCCGAAGGCGGTCAGCTCGGCCCGGAAGCGTTCATAGAAGCGCTTGGTGACCTTCTCAACGTCGAAAACCTTGCCGACGAGAGAGACAACGTCGGTAATCCCGATGCCCTTGGCCTCGTCCTCCAACGTAAACAAGAAGTTATCGAGGCGCTGCAAGAGTGGCTGCCCCGTTTGGCCGGCATAGAAGCGATGCTCTCGGCAAGCGGTTGGTTTTCCGGCCTGCCTCTTAACCCATTGCCAAACTTGCTGCGTGCGGGCTGCGTCGACAAAGATGATGAGGTGCTCAAAGGCCCGCTTTGTGACTTGGGTCTCTATCTTGCGCCGCAACGGGTAATCGGGAATAGCGCCATCGGACCCTGGGGCGCATTGAAAGACGGCGAACTCCGCCTTTTTCGCTACGGGCCTGAGCGCGTACTCGAAGCCGTCCACAGGGATGGCTAGTGATTCACCCTGGAAGTGGTCCCAACCCAGGCCCTCCACGAAGAGACGCGGAAAGTCGAAAGCCTGTAGGTGGGGCCGTAGCTCTTCAATGGAGACTGGCATCAGCGGTTGTCCTCACTGTCGAACAGCCCCAGGGAGCAGATGATCTGCGGTTCCTGGGCCTCGGCAACTGCGTTCCCCGTTAGGCAGAGCCTGTCCTCCTCACGCAGCGACATGACGATTTCGGCCAACTGGTCGTCGGAGACGCCGCTGCGGAGCTGCCGGTTCAGGGTGTCCACTGCCGACGGGCGCAGAGGATAGCGGTAGATGTCGTCGATGGCCTTGTGCAGCGCCTCCACGTCGAACAGCTGGCCCTTGATGGCCTCCGCGTACTGCTTGAGACGGGTGTACGTGCGGAAGCGAGCGCCGGAGGGCCGCCCGAGCTGGCCGCCGACTCGCTTCTCCTCCCTGACGAGGTGACCGACCCCGTCGGCGACGAGGCGATGGTGGCTCTCGTGATGAGGCTGCGCAGGGGTGTCCGGCCTGCACTCGGCGGCGGCGAGGATTTCAAGCTGCGACTCGGTGATGCTGTGACCCTCGCGGTCCACGTAAGCCAGGGCGTCGTTCCCGTCCGCCGTGCGCATGAAGACGAGGACGCCTTCGGGCCGCTGGGCGATGGGCGTGTGCTGGCGAGACGAGAACACGACGTCGGGCAGGTCGGCGACGGCCTTCTCCAATCGCGGGTCCGCGCTCGTAGCGTTCTTCCAGATCTGGTAAGCGTGGGACGCCAGGTCAACCTCACCGTCGGGGTCGCCGTCCAGGATGCCGGCGCGCTCGTTGTAGAGGTTGACGATGGTCTGGCTATCGGATTCATCTTCGAAGAAAGCCTCGTCCGCGCCAACGACCTCCGCGTTTTCCCGAAGCCGCGTCCGAACGCGGTTACGCAGGTTGATGATACGCTCTACGCCGTCGGCGGGCAGGAAGGAGTGGCACAGAATCTCCTCCGCCTTCTGCCCTATGCGGTCGACGCGGCCCGCCCGCTGGATAAGACGGATGATGGCCCAAGGCAGGTCGTAGTTGACGACGACGTGGCAGTCCTGGAGGTTCTGGCCCTCGCTGAGTACGTCGGTGGCGACCAGGACGCGAAGCTCCTGTTCCGGTTTGTCCTGGCCCGGCCGCTGGTTGCTGTTGGGGCTGAATCGCCGTGCAAACTGCGTGGGGTCGGCGGAGCTGCCGGTGACGCCCGCCATAGCCTCCACGCCTCTGCCCTTGAGCTGCGACTCAAGGTAGAAGACCGTATCGGCGAACTGGGAGAAGACCAGGACCTTCCGGTCCGGGAACGTCTCCATAAGGAGCGTGTGGAGCGCGTCGAGCTTGGCGTCGTGACGCGGGTCCCATGCGCCGTAGGTCTGGAGCAGGTCCAGGAGGGCGTTGGAGTCGGCCTGGAGTTCGCTCTCCAAGGAATCCCGAAAGAGGTCGGAGCGGAGCCACTTGAAGCGTCTCCTATAGCGGCCCTCGTAATCCGCGTATATAGCGGCGGCGCTCGCTTCGAAGCCGGCCGCAGTCCAAGCGCCGCCGGTCTCCTGGACTTCCTCTTCCTGCTCGTCATCGTCAGGGTCGAAGAGTGATCCCCTCGCCTGGTCTGCGTCTTCGTCGGTGAAGCGGGAATCCAGCATCTCGGCGTCCTGCGTGCCAAGGGGCAGCGGCAGGCCATTCTGGAGGGCGTGAAGGAAGACATAGTTTCGGAGAACGTGACGTTCGACGGATTGCAGGAAGGCCGCGCCGCTGCTTTCCAGGCGTTTGAAGAGGTTCGTACGGCAGAAGCCCATCAGCCGCTTCCCGGCCCGTGAGAGGTCGTTTATTTGGCGATCCTCGGCAGTAGTGGGCGGCGTCCCCGGGTTGTCAGCGACGTAGTTGCCAAGGCCGTATCTTGGCAGATGCAGATTGTTCACCGTATCGACCACCTGTTGCGAGTACAGCTTGGCGTACTGGTCATCTGGATTGGACTCGTCGATGGCGAATTTGACTGTCTTAGGAATACGGGTGGGGAAGAACGATTGGGTTCCGTCCTCGTAGGTGAGGAACTTTCGCCCTGTCTCCTGTTCCGTCTCCGCGTAGTTGTCCTGGATGAAGCTGCGGGTGCGGCGCACGAGGTAGAGTCTCATCAGGTCCCGCCAGTCATCTGCGTGCTCACTGAAGTCGAAGGCCGCCAGGGTGCGCGGCGAGGCCTGGTGGCGCCTGCTGAACTCGATCTCGCCCAACTCTCGCAGGAGTCGTTCGGGGCGGATGCCCAGGTCTTGGTCTTCCTCAACGAAGATGCGCAGTTGGCTGGACAGGTCCAAGTACGTCTTGTTGTAGGGCGTAGCCGATAGGAGAATGCACTTGCTCTCGTTTGCGTGTACGTACTCTTGGATTGCCCGATAGCGGCGGCCCTCGCGGTTTCGAAGGTTGTGACTCTCGTCAATGACAACCAGTCGGTAGCGGCGTAGGGTGGGCAGCTCGCCGAGCACCCTGCTGAGGGACAGCACCCTGGCCCGCAGCTGGTACTGGTACACGTAGTCTTCCCACATGGGGACGAGGTTCTTGGGGCAGATGATAAGCGTCTCCAGCCCGTAGTCGTCCTCGAAGATGCGAGCGACGGCGGTAGCCATGAGTGTCTTGCCAAGTCCCACCACATCCCCGATGAGCACGCCGTTGCGCTTGTTCAAATGGTGGGCCGCGATCTTGACTGCGGCGGCCTGGAAGTCGAACAGCCGGTCGCCGAACACCTTGGGAATCCTGAACTCGGCAAGACCGGCGCGGGCCTCGTGAGAGAGGTGGTAGGCCATCTTGAGGTAGACGTGGTAGGGAGGAATGAGCGCTTCCCGCGCCCAACTCTCTTCGATGATCTGAAGCAGCTCGTCCGTGATGTCAACACAGAAGCGGTCGCTCCACCTGTCCTCGAACCACTGCGTGAGCTTGAGAGCGGCGTCGTGGTCGAGCACGTCCACGTTCAACTCGCCTTGCCCGGAGAGCCCTGCGAAGGTCAGGTTGCTGCTTCCCAGGTAGCCGACGATGGGGTTGACGGGGTCGTCTCGGAACAACAGGTAGAGCTTCGCGTGCAAAGGATGACGTAGGAAGAGCTTGACAACGACCTTCTTGGCGCGAAGCTGCTCGGCCAACTGCCGTAAGGTCCGCTCGTCGGCGTTGGTAGGCGCACCCATGGTGAGCTGCTGGCGGAGTTGCTCGGCCAACTGGACTCTGAGGCGATGCGCCGTCTGGTTGTCCATGCCGGAGGGCCTGTCGACGAGGCTTAGCATCTCCCGGAGCTCCTCGTGGGGCAGACGCTGCATCCCGATGAGGACGCGGCACGGGCCGTCGTCGTCACTCCAGTCGTCCACGCACGGGGCAAGACCGCCCCAGCCTCGCAGGTTGAAGTAGCCGACGCAGAAGTCCGCACGCGAAGAGAGCGCCAGAGTCTCTTGCAACGCGGGCAGTAGGCTTGAATCAGGCGCAAGGTTGTCGAAGATACGCGGCATAGACGCTCTTACCCTCTGCTCTCTGACGTTCTCACTTGGATTTTTCTTGTCCCGCCAAGAATGAATGGCTAGAGGAACGTACCTCTGGGCCGCTCCCTCCCCCGGTCTTCACCCACTCGTCTACCTCCGAGAGTCGGAAACGAAGGAGCCTCCCCACCCTGTGAGCAGGAAAATCCTTTGTATCGACCCATCGGTAGATGGAGTCTCTGCCCACGCTCAGGTGGGCGGCCACCTCTCCGATGTTGACCCAACCTTCTTCAGACGCCATGTCCCAGTAACTCCTCATCAAGAAAGCCTATCACCTACAATGAAAATATAAGACTATAGACATGTATCGTCAATATCCTTGACCCTCTCCCAAGCAGCGGGAAAGCGGCATCGGGACTTCGGACAGCAAAAAAGGGCAGCATACACGGGAACACGGCCAGTCTGAAACGCAAAAAGGCCGCACACATGAACGAGCCAGGGGAGGCCTCCGCACTTGCAGCGACGACCTCCCCTGTATCTTAGCGGTCTAACGCCCCGCGCAGACCATCTCCTCCTTCCGTTCCTGCTCTAGGGCGAGCGCCCAATCGAACAGAGAGGCGGTAGCGGGCTGGGCTTGGCGGCCCCTGCCCTTCGGCTTGACCGGCTCCTCGGCCATGAACTCCGCCCAGGAGAACAGCGACTGCTGCGGCTCCGGGGCCTCGTCGTGGCGGCCGTTGCCGTTCCCGTTGGCGTGGCGGTCGTTGCCCAGGACCAGCTCGACCGTCGGCCCGATGGCTTCGGTGTGGTGGCCGTTCCCGTTGGCCCCGTTGCCGTTGACCGCGACGGCCTCCGGCTCCACCTCGACCAGCTTCCAGTCGTCGTCCACCAGGAACTCTTCCGAAACGGCCTCAGCGTCTCTGGCCTGGGCGAAGACCGCCTCCACCGTCTCGGCGTCGTCCTCCTCTCCGCTTATGACCTGCCGGGCCAACGCCATCATCAGGTCGTCGCCGTCGTCGCCGTAGGCGGCCAGCCCGTCCTCCGGCAGCTCGCCCTCGACGGCGAGGGAGCTTTGCAGCTTCTTCGCCACCAGCTTCAGCGCATCGGCCTGGAGGGTGTTCCGGTAGGACATGAACACCACCTTCACCGGGCGGGTCTGCCCGATGCGCCACGACCGCCGCGACGCCTGCCGCATCACGTAGACCGAGTAATCGGTCTCGTACCAGCAGAGGGTCTGGAAGTCGATGAGGTCGAGGCCGGTCTGCACCAGCCTGGGATGGCAGATGAGCACGTCGATGCCCTGCTTCACCCTGTCGGCCACCCACGCCTCCCTCTGGTCCGGGGCCACGGCGTCAGCCTTCATCACCGCCACACGGAATCCGTGCCGGGTGAGCATGTCGTCCATCCGCTCGGTGATGTCCCGCGTTCCCGTGTGGGTGGCGTAGACCAGCACCCTTCGGCCCTCCATCCGCTCGGCGGCCACCAAGTCGATGAGCGCCTGCTCCTTGGGGTAGAGCTTGTCCTCATGCAGGGGAGGGACCTGCACGATGACTTCGCCGCTCCTGGGGTCGAAGACCGTCTCCCCCTTGGTGCAGCCGTCGGGGTAGGCCAGGAGGGTTTGCAGGTAGGTCGCCAGCAGCCGCTTGGAACCCTTCTTCAGGGCCTCAGCCAGCTTCAGCCGCAACTCCTCGTACACCGTGGTGTAGGCGCTGCGCTGAGAGTAGCCCGTCGAGTCCGCCTCCGAGTCCATCGAGGAGAGCAGAATCTGCTCCTCGTAGGGAGGCAGCCCGGAGGCCACGTCGGACAACCGCAGGAAGACGGTGTTGCCGATGATGTGGAAGAGGGCGCTCGGCACGAGGCCGGGCCTCTCCCTCACCACCTTGCGGTACTGGCGGCGGCGGCTGAAGCGCCCGTCCTCCACGGCATCGTCGTCGGGCTTGCCGACCGTGTACTCCTCGAAGCCGTAGCGCTGAATCCAGCGGTGCTCCTCGGAGCGCCCGAACTCCGTCCTGATCTCAGGCGAGAACCTGTAGAGCAGGTGGAACAGCGTCGAGCTGTAGCCGCCCATCAGCGTCCCGGACAGGCTGAGGGACTTGCCGCACACGTCGGCGAGGACCCCGGCGGCGATGCCCTGGGCCGACCCCCGGCCCTTGTACTCGTGGACCTCGTCCGTTACGAGCAGGTCGAAGAAGCCCTTCATCCGGTGCTTCACGTAGTCCGCAAGCGGGTAGCGGGCTGGCCCGGACTTGTCCGCCTGCCACAGGGGGCCGCCGCAGTCGGCGCAGGTGTGCTTGCGGCGGTTCAGGTCGGCGTCCGTCAGGGGAACGCCATCCTTGTCCACGACCTGCGCCGTGCAGTCGGGGCAGCAGGGCACCCGGAAGGGCTCCCCCGTCTCCTCGTCCCGCAACAGCCTGCCCTTGGAGACGGCCCACCGCTGTATCACGGCGGGCATCCACCGGTAGGACAGCTTGGCCTTCTCCCGCGACATGACCACGAAGAGAGGGCCGGAGCCGACGGAGATGCGCAGCCGCTCCAGGTCGGTGATGGATTTGACGATGACGGCGCGGGCGCCGGGCACCGTCATCTCCACTTCCCGCTTCCACTTGGGCACCAGGTGGGGCGGGCAGAGGATGAGCACCCTCTTGAAGCCCGCCATGTGAGCGGCGGCTGCGGCGATGAAGGTCTTGCCGGTGCCCATCTCGCCGACGACGGTGGTGCCCCGGTGGGCTTCAAGGGAGAGGGCCGCGCCCCGTATGGCGTCCTCCTGCGCCCCCAGGGGGGAGCGGAGCAGGCGGGGAAGCGTGTGGCAGTTCTCCGAGGGCCGGTAGAGCGGCGGGTAGGACTCCACCACCCGCTTGGCGATAGCGTCCTTGAACGTGTCGATGAATCCTCCGAGGTTCATGTCTTTCTCCTTTTATTAGAGTGTGTTGCGTTCCGTCCAAACAAGGCGAGGCCCCGCGGTCCCTCATGAACAACGGGGCCTCGTGGGATACGGCTCGGTAGAGCCGTCTATGCGGCGTTGGGGAGGCGCTCCCTTGGCTTTGTGTCTTCGTAGCAGCGTCCCCGCAGGTGGTAGGACTTCACCGGGGTGGAGACGATCCTTCCGTCAATGATAGCCTGCCCCGTACTTGATACGGGGTCCACCGATGCGGTCTGCATGGCGGGTTCGCCGGGGGTGATGGGCTGCCCGCAGCGGGCGCAGGCTTCGAGGGTCATGTTCATCTGCATCCTTCGGCCTCTCTTTCCTTTATTGGGTGTTTGCGTGTCCGATTGACCCCGTATCGAGTACGGGGCAGGCTTGGCGAGGCCCCGCCGTCCCCATTCACGGGAGCAGGCGGGGCCTCGTGTGTGGCTGTCCGTTCAGCCATCTATGCTGCGATGTCGGTGATCACTCCGTCGTCCAGGTCCAGGGCCACCACCGTCGTCGTCAGCCGCTCGCGGTAGGTCTCCTTCTCCGGCGTCTCTTCCACCAGCGTCATCTCCTTGCAGGTGCGTCCCTTGACCAGGACGCGCCTGTCCTTGGCCTCCAGCACCAGGTTGTCGAGGAAGCCCGCCGCCACCAGCATCGCCATGTGTCCTCTTCTGAGGGGCATCAGCGGGCGGGTGCGCAGGTCCTTCACGGGCCAGAGCGTGTCGGTTATCTCCGTGCTGGCCCACAGGCCGGAGCGTCTCGCCTCTGCCGCCGCCGCAATGGGATCGACGGTGCGGGTGGCGAACAGGATGTCCCCGCTCGGCGTGGTCTCCGGGGTGAACGGCGGGTAGGGTTCGCGGCGCAGCGGCTCCGGTTCCCCCACCGCCCACTCCAGCGCCATCCGCTCTGCGATGGCGTCGGGAACGGGGGCGGCCTTGCGGTAGCCCATCAGGACCACCTGGTCGAAGACCTGGCGCTCCGGGTCGGGGAAGGCCCAGCACCGCATCCGCCCGTAGTGGGTGGACAGGTAGCGGGCCGAGACCGCGAGCCTCTGCCGGGGAACGATGAACACTAGCAGGCCGCCGTCCGCCAGGTAGCGGGTGCAGTGGGTAAGGAAGGCGTGCTCCGTCCGCTTGTCCTCGGAATCAAAGTCGTATGGCGGGTTGAGCAGGAGCAACCCGAAGGCCCCGTTCGCTATCGAGGTCTGGAACAGGTCTGCGGCCAGGGCGCGGTCGAGCCGCTTCTCGGCCTCCTCCGCCCGGTCCCGGTGCAGCTCGACGCCGTAGGTCTGGATGGGGATGGCGTTGGGCCTGTCGAGGCACTCGGCCAGCTGCGCCAGCGCGTCCCCGCCCCCGCAGCAGGGGTCGAGGATGCGCAGCGTCTCCGTGTTCCGGTGGTAGGAGCCGGTGGGGGTGTGAATCAGCTCCGCGAGCAGGTCCACCACCCTGTCGGGGGTGGGGTAGTATCCGCCTTTTGCCTGTGCTGCAAGTCTCATGTCTCTTCTCCTTTATGGTCTTGTGCCGCCTTCAGGCGGCGATTGCCATGTCCTTGTGTCCATTCTTCTCTATGCCGACCACCTCGCCGATGCCCATGTTGCGCTGGTAGCAGAGGACTTGGTGTGTCCCTATGCTCTCGGCGCACGCCGTGCAGAAGGCGGTGACGAGCTCGGCGTGGTTGGCGACCACCATCCGCCGCACCAGCACGTAGCCGCCCTGGGGAAGGGTGTAGCGGTAGAGCTGGGCCGAGGGGTCCCGCCGCTCCGCCTCCGTGGCGGGCCGGTAGAAATGGGGCTGCCCCGACTGGCAGAGATGCTTCGAGCCGTCGTGTTTGCAGTAGCGGCAGGTCGTCCCGTCCGGCGAGAAGCGCCGCCAGGCGCCCCCGTTCCGGTTCTGCCTGCGCTTGTTCTTCCGCGTGGCCTTCTTCAGCATCCTATCCATTGGTCTCTCCTTCCTCCCTGGGCAGGGTGAGCCAGCCCGACGCCACGGCATCGGACAGGTCTTCCCGGAGCTTGTCGGCCTTGGGGGAGCACCTGTAGGCGGAGACGCCCACCGACTGGAGCGGGACTATCTCCCCTTCATGCAGACCACGCTCCCAGAGCCAGCCTGCCCAGGAGCCATGCAGGGGCAACGGGCTGCGCTTGTCCAGGAAGCGATGGTGCAGGCCGGGAGCTTCCTCCTCGCTGGGGGCCAGCAGCAGGAAGCTGTCCTTCTCGAATGAGAACTCCGCCGTCTTGGTATAGACCAGGGCGTGCCAGCCCCCGGAGACCGGCAGGCGGGCGATCTTGGTCGTCCACGTTCCCACCGTCTCGTAGGGAACAACGCACCGCTGATACCCGCCTGAGAGCGCCATCCCGTCCGCGCCCTTGATGATGTGGGCGACGTCCGGGGGCTGCTTGAGGAGCGACGCCCAGATCGCCTTGAGCGCCGTCTGGGAGCCGACCATCGAGACGAACCAGAGGCCGTCGGTCTCCTCGTCGCGGGCGAAGGCGTCGGCGGTGGCCGAGAAGCCCCCCGCCGTGATGGTGTACAGAGCCTGCCCCGTGCCGGATGCGGGGTCTTCGGGGTCGATGATGTGGGTTGCAAGCATGGTGAATCTCCTTCCTTATGTGTGTTGTGTGATGCGCGGGGACTCGCTTCCCCGCGTGAGGGCCGGACAGCGTGGGCCGCCGGTCTTGGGCCGTCAGGAACCCGTATCGGGGTGCGGGTCAGGACATCAGGCCCCGCTCCTTGAGGCTGACGAACTTCTCGCCGCCGATGACCACGTGGTCAAGCAGCTCGACGCCCAGCAGCTTGGCCGCCTGCGTCAGGTCGCGGGTGCAGGCCACGTCCTCCGGGCTGGGTGTGGGGTCGCCACTTGGGTGGTTGTGGCTGACGATGATGCTGGGGACGGCCTCGATGACGGCGGGGCGCAGCACCTCGGCGGGCCGGACGATGGCCGAGTTCACGTTGCCTTGGTAGACGACCCGCTGGCCGACGACCTTGTTCCTGGTGTTGAGGAGCAGCACCCGGAGCTGCTCCTGGGCGAGCGGGGCCATCTCGGGTCCGAGCAGCCGCCGAACGTCTTCTGGACAGTTGATGGCGGGCAGGTCCTCCGGGAGTTCCGGCCTGGTCGCCACGTTGTAGCGCACCGCCAGCTCTCCCAGCAGGTTCATGTTGGCGCGCAGCGCCTCCAGCAGAACGGCGTCCTTGGTTGGGATCTTCTTCCTGGTCATGTCGGCCTCCTTCGTTATCGGTTAGAAACAGAAGCGGGGCCGCCCCCTGTAGATGGAAGCGGCCCCGTGGTGCGCCTTCGGAGAGGCGTCGCTATGTGGTTGCCGGTTGACCGGCTAGAAGGGAGAGGCGTCGTCCGGCTGGCTGTCGTCGCCGCTGTCCCTGCCGTTGCGGGAGTCGAGGAACACGACCTCGGAGGCGTGAATCTCGGTGCGGTAGCGCCGCTGGCCGTCCTCGCCCTCCCAGGTGTTCTGGACCAGGCGTCCGGCGACGTAGATGCGGTCGCCCTTGCCCACGTACTGGTTCACGGCCTCGGCCTGCTTGCCCCAGCAGATGACGTTGTGCCAGTCGGCCTCGACCTCCCCGTCCTGGCGGCGGCGCTCGGTGGCCAGCCGCAGCTGAACGACGGCGGTCCCGCCAGACGTGTACTTCATCTCCGGCTCCGTGCCGACTCTGCCCAAGAGCTCTACCTTGTTGATGGTGCGTGCCATTTCGGTTCCTCCTGAATGGTGTGGCGCGGCGATGCCGCGCCCGGTTGAATGAGAGCGGGGCCGCGACCCCTGTAGAGGGAAGCGGCCCCGTCCTGCGCTCCCGCTTAGGAGCGTCTAGCTGAACCCGATGTGCTGCGGTCCAGGCCCCGGCTCGTCCACTTTGTTTCTTCTCTGATTGCGTCTACGACCGCTGACCACTAGGCCGCTATTCCCGACGACAGGCTCCTGATCTCGCCGAGGGTCTTCGGCTCCCAGTACAGGTCGCGCTCCACGGCGGGGACGTTGCCGAACACGGTCGCCTCCGCCAGCTCGGTGAGGGAGAAGTAGCCGAGTTCAATCTCGAACCCCTCGACGAGTCCGAAGCACAGCCCGGTCTCGGCGTCCCACTCGGTGATGTACCAGCGCCAGCCGGTGTAGGGGCTGAACAGCTTGGCCGGGGCGAGAACGTCGTCGTTGTCTTCGACGTTCTCGTTGGCTCCTAGAGCGGGGATCTTGTCCCCGAGCTCCTTGGTCATGAGCTTGTGCCTGCGGCGCCCGCTGTGGGCGTCCTGCCAGAGCCTGCCCCGCACTTGATGCGGGGTCGTGCCGGTCGTGGCGTCTCTCTCTTGGTCAAGCATGGTGTCTCCCTCCTATGGAGTCGTATGAGATTCGGCGGGGCCGCCCCCTGGAGAGGGAAGACGGCCCCGTGGTTGCGCTCCCCTTGGGGAGCGTCTAGCTGACCCGCAGGTACTCGGAGACGTTCTCGGTGACGATCTCGGCGCGGGTCTCCGGGTCCAGCAGGTTGTTGAGCTTGCGGTAGTCCACCGAGTAGCGGCGGGACTTGACCATGCCCACGGAGCGGGTCTTCTCCCGCCCTTCGAGCTTCGCCTTGTCCACGCCCTGCTGCCCCAGCCAGGCCCGGAGCTTCTCCACCACCCACCGCTTCTCGTCCTCGAACTCCCGGATGGTGTCCTGTATCTCCTCGTACTCGTGGAGCGCATTGCGCGCTTCCTCGTCGGTCAGCGGCTCCTGTGGCTCGGTGTTCTCGGCGGGTTCCGCCTCCCCCTCGGCCTCCGCCGCCATCCCCGGCAGGCAGGCGTTGAGGAAGGGGCAGGACTTGCACTGCCAGTCCTTGGCGGTAAAGTCCCGTTCCGGCAGGGCGTCGGGGTCCGGTCCGTTGAGGACGAGGTGAGCGCCCAGCTCCCCCAGCCATTCGCAGGCCCGCTCCAGGGCCTGTCCCACCCGCTCGGCGGGGATGACCTCGTAGTCCCACTGGCGGCTGCCGGTGTCCATCGTGGCTATCACCGCGTCTCGCAGCTCGCCATAGGTCCCCAGCGTGTAGAAGGCTGCCTGGGCCACCGACGCCGGGTGGCTGCGCTCCGCGCCCAGGGAGCGCCACCGCTTGAACGCCTCCGGCCCCCTGGTCTTCACCTCGATGACCGCCTCGCCGCCGAACAGTGGCAGCACTCCCGTGGCGTCGGGGTGTCCCGTCACCACCATGTTGGGATCGATGCTCACCGACACCTGCTGCGGGTCCTGGGAGTCGGCGGGAGCCACCACCCAACCGGCCCGCTCCATCGCCCCCAGCACCACCGGCTCCAGGGCATTGCCCGCTTCGAGCACCGTCAGCGACTCGGCGGTGGTGGGGTTGGTGGCTTCGTAGCCGGTCGCCGCGTACCAGAGGGCGCGGCGGCAGTTGCCCGCCGCCGATGCCCGGACTTCCAGGTTGCCGTCGGCGTCGAACCGCGCCGCCGGGCGGGAGTAGACCTCCGCCTTGTTGTGGTCAATAGTCGTTGTCATGCCGCTCTCCTTCTCTTGTCGTGGTGTCCTGTAAATGAGAGCGGGGCCGCCCCCGTGTGGAGACAGCCCCGTAGTTGCGCCCTGCGTCCGTTGCCGCGCCGCTTCAGGCGGCCTTCTGTGCTTCGCCTTCTTGCACCTCCTCTCCGGTCTTCAGGTGTTGCCTCAGCACGTGGGCGATGCCGTCGCCCAACCCCAGCACCCATACCGACGCGCCGTCTGCGAGCCGATTGGCGAAGGGCTGCATCTCCTGTATGCCCCGGCACTGGTCGATGATTTCGCCCAGTGGGGTGCCCCGCCGCAGGTGCAGCGAGATGAGGCGGCAGGCCAGCTCGGTAACCCCGTGCTGGAAGGTGCCGCCCTTGCCCATGTGCCCGAAGATCTCGAAGGGTTCCCCGTCCTCGTCCGTCGAGACGGTGACGTAGAGGTTGCCCATCTCGGTGCTGAGCTTGGTCGTCGTGCTGGGCAGGCTGCGGGGTCTAGGCCGCGTGGTCGTGGCCATCGTCCGCCTCCTTTCCCCGGAGATAGGGCAGCGCAGGAGCGTACCGCTCGAAGTAGGCTGCGGTCCTGAGCGCGGCTTCCCGTTCCCGGTGGTCGGCGAGGCCCAGCAGCGTCCTGACGATGGGTTCCTCGCAGTCCTCCTCGGCGAAGGTTGGGGTGAACATGGCGTCCCGCACCTCGGCGGGCAGTTTGTCCCACCGCTCCCGGCTGAGCTTCAGTCCGCCGTGGCTGGGAGTGGACACCCGCCAGACGCCCTCAGCCAGCTCCTCAACGGCATGGGTCCACCCCCAAGGTGTGCACATCAAGGTTTCCGTCATCGGTCGTGTCCTCCTTTCCTGTAGATGGAGAGCGGGGCCGCCCCGTCTGGGACAGCCCCGCTCGATTGCGTGTTCCGATGGACTGGACGGACTAGGCCGCCTGCGCCTGCCGCATCTGCTGGAGCTTCTCGGTCGCCCCCTCGATGAGGGGCGTCAGCGCCGGAGTGGGCAGGTCGTCCAGGTCTTTGCCCGTCTGCCTCTTCACGGCGGTACGCACCTGGGCCTCGTCGAAGCCCTGCGCAACGCCAAGCTCGACGAGCCGCTCCCGCAGCTTGAGCACGGAGGTGTCGCCGCCGTGATTGGCCGGGGCCGGGTTGGACACCGCCCCTGCCTGGGTGGGAGCGCGCTGGGGGCGTGGCGAGCCGCCGCCGTTACCGCCCGTCTGCCTGGCGGCGGTCCGGCGGCCTCTGGCTTCCTCCACCGGCTGGTCGCCGTAGAACCCGTTCCCGAACTGAAGGCCGAAGCTCCTGAGCGCCCGCTTCATGCCGTCCGTCACCGCGCCCTTGATGGCGGTGTCGTGGCCGTCGGCGGTCTCTTCGGCAACGGCGTGGAAGCCGATGTCGGTGCGGGGAGGCGCGCCGGGGACGGTGACCCGCACCGGGGCGCTGTAGGCGCGGATGCGCTTCACCTCGCCGGTCTTGGCATCGACGTTCTCGATCTCCCGCAGGGTCACGTCCCCCGCCAACTCGTATCCCCAGCCTCCGTAGCCGAATACATTGTTGGCCTGGTCGATGACCGTGTGACCTTCCAGGTAGTCGAAGGTGCGCCCGGCGCGGCCCTTGCGCTGGGAGACCAGCGCGGGGTCGAGGGGCTGCCCCAGGGCGTTGGTGACGGCGGGCGAGAGCCCGTCCCAGAGCAGGTCGTGGTGCGCCGCGTCGAGCGCCGCGTCGTGTCCGTTGCCGTTGACGTGGACGAGGCCGTTGCCGGTCCCGTTGCCGTGTCCGTTGTTGTGCGTTCCGTTCTGCATGTCGTGTCTCCTTCGTGTGGTGTGTTCCTGTAGCGAATGGCTGGTGCGGACTCCCCCCGTATCAAGTACGGGGCAGGCTCTATGGGAGGCCGTGGGCGGGCAGAGCCAGTCGTGCATTGGGCATAGGTCCTCCAAGGCGGTGAGAGTGGCAATGGATAAAGCGGGAGCAAGTCCCGCAGGGGAGTGGCGCGCTAGCGGGCGGAGCGGGCCGCCTGAGCCAACAGGCGGAGGAAGACGGCGCGGCCGTGGGGAAGGGCCGCAAGCTCGGCCACGTCACCGACGCCCTGGGGGAGGGTGACGGCGGCGGCCCTGCGCCCAAGCAAGCCCGCAAGCCGCTCGGCGGCATCAAGGCCCGCGTCGTCGTTGTCGAAGGCGAGGAAGACGCGGGGGCAGCCCCGCAGAGCTGCGGCGACCCGCTCAACGCCCTGGGTTCCCAGGGCGGCGCAGGCGGGGAGGCTCCAACCGGCAAGGGCAAGCCAGTCGAAGACCCCTTCGGCCACGACCGCCCAGGGAGGCGCAACCCCAAGACGCCCAAGCCCAAGCACCGGCTTGGGACCGGGCAACGCCTGGAACCGGGGCGTCCGGTCGGGGTCAACGGCCCGCCCCACTAGCCAGCGGACAAGGCCGCCGGAGGCTTCGGGGACGACCACCATCCCCGCGAACCGCTCACCGAGCGCGGTGAACAGGCCGCAGTCCCTGAGCCGGTCGGAAGCGAATCCGTCCGACTCAAGGGCCTCCCGCAGCCCGCTCCCCGGCGCGTAGCCGAGGCCGAGCCGCAAGGCGGCGTCCGAACCGACGCCCCGCGAGGCAAGGTACTCCCTGGCAGCGGGGCTGCGCCGGAGCTGCCCGGCGTAGAACCGCGCCGCCGTCGTGAGCAGCGCCGGGTCCCTGGGAGGGACCGCGACGGCCTTGGGGCGAGGAGTTGAGGCGGGGCGCGTCGGAGTGGCCGCAACCACCCACGCGCCGCCGTCCAGCCGCCGGATCGCCTCCGGCAGGCTCAGGTTCTCGGCGAGCCGAACGAAGTCCAGCACGTCGCCGCCCGCCCCGCAGCCGAAGCAGTAGAACCGCTCGGAGTCGGCGTACACCGTGAGTAAGGTAGGCCGCCGGCGAGTTACCCCGCGTTAGCGGAGCACTTTTCCGTCGGCCCCCTTCCGAACCGGACGTGCGGCTTTCACCGCATCCGGCTCTCCAGTGTCATTGTGGGTAGTGTCAGTAAAAGCAAGTACCGCGCCACCCGGCGCGGTACGTTGTGGTTATGGGTCGTTAGGCAGCTAGAAACAACTGAGGGCTTCCCGCACGGCGTCGTCAAGCGCCTCATACGCCCTGCCGTGTGTTTGGGAAGCTTCCTTCACTTCGGAGTCCTCCCACAACCCAGTCGCGCCACTCGCAAACGACAGAGAACGATGCTCCTCTGAGAGCCTCACGATCAGTCGCCCCAGCGCTACGTTGGCCTCGAAGTAATCTTGCAGTTCTCTGGGGGGCTTGTTCTTCTCAGCGAAGTCGATGACCTTTGTCGTCTGGTCTGCATAGTCGCCCCAGGTGGCTACCGGCTCTATGGGCAGAGCGCAAAACGCCTCTATGTATTCCCGCGTCTCTCTGCTGATTCCTGCGCCCTCACCGACCGCCGCAACCTCCGTAGGTTCGGGCGTCGGAGTGGACGCCGGGGTCGATGTTGCGGTCGCAGGGCTGCCAGTTGTGGCATCGGGGGCGCTGGTGCTGGACGAGCCGCCACAGGCGGCCAGGGCCAGAGTTAGCGCAGCCAAGCTAAGCAGCAGGACGAGGATGGGCCATTTGCCGCCCTGGGCCTGCTGTGGGGAGCGGTGCCTATTCGTATGCTCGGATTGAGAAGTCATGCGCCATCCTCCCGATGCAGGGGTTTGGCTGGTATTGTACCAGGGTACGGCGATTTTGTCAGTGAGTGTACCGTCGATTACGGCGCTACTGAGCGTATCGTTGCCGTGTGTGTTGCCTGCGGGGGGTATGTAGCTGGGGCCTCGTTTGTCCGAGTCGTGACACTACCTACTGTTGCTTGCGCGGATTACTTGCGCCCGTGGTGGATGTTCATGTGACACGTCCGGCAGACCACGAGGGTCTTGCGTTTGCGCGCCGCCATGAGTTGCACCCACTTGGGCTTTTCCCGTTGGCCTTTCACGTTCAGGTCGCGAAGTGCGCGGATGTGGTGAACTTCTACGTCCACCGTTGAGTCGCACATCTCGCATACGTCTGCGTCGAGCCGTTTGATAAGCTCGTTGCGTTCAGTCCTGTACCGCTGAGGCTGTTGGTCTACTAGAACTGCCTGCCGTTGCCGTTTCAGGGGTATGCCACCGAAATACGCCACACGAGGTGGCTTGCCGTTGTCCCGTTGCTTTTCGACCTTGAGGCACTTACGCGGCCCGTGCTCGGTGTGTACGGTGCTTTTGTAGCGCTGGAACACCTTAGCGCACGAGGTCTTGTGTTTGGCCGCAAGGGTTTTAGCCAGTGACCACTCCATGACCCATTGTAGTCTCCCGAAGTAGGAGACGTTGTAGGCCAGCTTGTAGTACTGGACAACGCCCCGGAACTCCGACTGGTACTGTTCCACGATAGAGTAATCCTCGTCGTGAATCAGGAAACTGCGGTGCGCCGGTTTGCCTTTGAGCATGTAGGCTCGGCAATGTTGTTCGATGACGTCGGCGGGAACCCGCAATCCGATTTGGCCATTGACCCTGCGCCGACCTGTGAGGTCGAGCTGGTCGTTGGCCTGGTGGTTCACGAGTTCGTAGCCGAGGAACCGCGCCGCCTGGCTGGTGGCGTGGGTTATGAGAGTTTTCTCCCTGGATAGTTCCAGCTTGAGCGTGTCTCGCAGGAACGTCTCCAAGGATTCTTTGACCTGTTTGGCTTCGGCCTTTGGCCCGATGAAGCCCAGCACGAAGTCGTCCGCGTAGCGCACGTAGCGAAGCCGCCGGTAATCCGGGTCATAGGGGTCGCGTGACGGCAGTTGTTGCATCTGCTTGCGCAGTGCTACCGCCAAGCTGTGGTGCCCGACTTTCCGGTGGTATTTCATGCGGTCGCTTAGGCGTGTGTACTCGCGGTTGGGTCTCCGGTCTGTGCCTCGGGTGTGTGCTGGAATCAACACGTTCGCGACGTACTTGTCCAACCGGTCTAGGTAAACGTTGGCGAGGATGGGGCTGACGATGCCGCCTTGCGGTGTCCCGCTCAGCGTGCGACCGTACTTCCAACCCTCGACGTAGCCTGCCTTCAGTAGGTACTTGAGCAGGCGCAGGAATCGGTTGTCGTGAAGCTTCTCGCCGAGCACCGACAACAGTACCTCATGGTCGATGTTGTCAAAGCACCCCTTGATGTCTCCCTCGACGAACCAGCGGACTCCCGTCCAAGTATGCGCCACGTTGCTCAAGGCGGTGTGGCAACCCCGGTCGGGCCGAAAGCCATGGGAGCGGTCGGAAAACTGCGGCTCGTAGTAGGCTTCCAGAATCATCCGGATGACCTCTTGCAGCAGCTTGTCCGGCCCAGTCGGTATGCCCAAGGCGCGGGTCTTGCCGTTAGGCTTGGGAATGTTGACCCGTCGCACCGGCGTCCACCGAAACCGCTCGTAGCGCAAGGCTTCGATGATGCGGTCGATTTTCGCCAGTGACATACCGTCCATGGTCTCTGCGGTGACGCCTTTGGTCGTAGCTCCCTGGTTTGAGTAGATGCGACCGTAGGCCCGCAGGTAAAGGTTCCGGTTGTAAAGCAGCCGATAGATGTTCTCCAGCGGCAATCCTCGTTCTCCGCGTTCGCGTATGACGTTCAGTACAGTTTCGGCTTGTTGCATTCTGCATACCTCTCTGTGTTTGTTCGTCGTTGACACCTGTCCTCCTTCGCCATGTGCCGGGCTTTCCCCGACTCGGACTACTACGAGGACTCCGTGACCATAGGGGTCTCCCCCCGTAGGCCATCCCGCGTTCCGTTGACATAGGACGTTCTAGCGCGACTTAGGTGCCCCGTTCGTTCCCTTGTATGACCTCATTGGTCATTGTCCACTCATCGGAGGTGCATCGGTCGCAGCTTCTGACCGCTGCAATGAGTGGCGCCGGGTGACAAGCGTTCTACCGGCGGGTTCCGAGAAACACCAACTGGGAACTGGGGTTCAAGCAATCAAGCCTTCACCGTATCGCGCGGGCCTTGCGGAACCAGCCTTACAACGCTTTCAGGCTGTAGCCGCGTTACCGACATGCTGTTGTCCCCCTAGGCTTTCGCGTCGAGGTGGGTCGGTTGGCCCAAAGATTTCCTCCGAATCTGTCCCGACTGAGCCGGGTATCCTATGCCGCGTCACGCGGCGCACAGCTGCCCTCCGCCTCGTCGTGGAAGGGGCAGACGCCCTGGCGGACCCTGCCCCGACCGCGCAGCCTCACGCCCGACGCCTCAACCATGTCACCCAGGGGGTGACGAGACTTCAGCGCCGGGATGTCCACGGGAGTGCTGGACGTGACCATCACACGCCTCCCTTCAGCGGCTTCAGCCCCCGGAGGCTGCGCCCCGAGACGACCTTGCCCGGCTCCCAGCGCATCCCCAGGACCGCCGCGACCTCCAGCGAGCCGTCGTCACGGGGAACCAGCGCGGCGGCCCGTCCCGTGCCCTGCCTGTAGACCAGGACGTTCGCGTCGCCGGACCGCCGCCGAACCAGGTCCGTCCACTCGGCGTAGGCCCAGCGCGCCTCCTTCGTCGTCGTCGCCCCCGCCGTGTCCATGCCGGCGAGGACCGCCAGCGCCCCGTCGATGTCCCCCGCCTGTCGCATCCGCCGCGCCTCGTGGACGCTGCGGGCCACGCTGGGGGTTTCCGCCTGCGGCGCCGTCTCCGGCTCAGCTCTGAACAGCGCCGCCATCAGCCGGTCGACCAGCTCTTCCAGTCTTGGCCGTTGCCTTGTCCCAGTCCCACCAATCGTCGTTGCTTGCGTCGTCATCGTGTCCTCCTTCGTTTTGTGTTGCTCGTGCCGTCTGTCGCGCCTGTTGCGCCCTCGTCGCCTGTTGCCGTTGCGCCTGCTGCCTGCCATTGGGCCTGGCGAACCGCCTCAGCAGCAGCGCGCCGAGGCCGAGGCCGACCGCGTTCAGGAAGACCAGCTCGCCGTCGCCGGTCACCAGCGGCCCCGCCAGCAGCAGCGCCGCCCCGACCGCAATCGAGGCCCGCTTGTGCCGCCCGATGAAACCGCCGACGCTGACCGAGACCGCCTTGACCCTTGAAACCGTTGCCTTGATGTCCTTGACGTGCATTCACGCCTCCTTTCCGCTGTTGACCCGCGCCAGCATCCTTAGCGCAGGCCGTTCGTGATGGGGGTGACGAAACGCGCTCCACCCACGGTCGGATGCCGAACGCGGGAGACGGAGCGGTGTGTGGCCCGGCCTACCAGCGAGTCGAACGCGGGACGGCAGGGCGAAAGAAAGGCGCAGCTCGGCCAGGGGTGAGAGACCTCCGGGAAAGCTGCGAGAACGTGAAGCGGCCAGCCAGCGACTTCATCGCAGACCGGCGCGTGAAGAAGCTACGACCCAACCGACTGATGGTTGTGCCGCAGACATGAAGAACCGGTCGAGGCGCAGGGCGCACTCCGACCATGGTGTCCGAGGGGTCGAAGCGAGAGACGCTCCAACCGCTGCGAATGTGTCCTCCGGGGCGACCATCGGGAGAGCGAGGCTCAATCCTTCCGGTCTGACCCCTGGCGGCTGTTCGGAGAGCGAGGCTCGATCCTATGCAGCCGGTCCCGGATTCGGGGGACGGGAATCCTCCAGGTTTCTAGGCACGAAACGCTGGAAAAGCCAGAAACTGCGTCAATTATCGCCCGAACAACCGAGCGAATGGAAGGCTTCCGAGGGGGTTTGGAGCCAACTCGCTGCAAATCACTCGCGCCGAGTTAGCTCCGATGTAGCAACCCCTGAAAACCACCCGCCGCCTACTTCCACCACAGCCCCAGGGTGCAGACCCGCCGCACCCAGCGCAGCAGTTCCCGCTTTCTCAACGCCACCCGCGTGTCGTGCAGCGCAGTCCTGCGCCAGTTGGTCTGCCCCTTGCGTCCGAAGCCCCGCAGGGGCTGCTTCTCCGGGGGCAGGGTCAACTCGTGCTCCTCCAGCATCGCCAGCTCCAGCGTCAGCAGCCGCTCCTCGTCGACCAGCCACGACAGGCTCCCGCCCTGACGGGGATGCCCGGCCCGCAGCCCGCGCCACTCCTCGACCAGCGCCCACGCCGCGCCGTAGACCTCGGCGTCGTCCCCGGCAGGCTCCACGGTCACGATCTCCGGGTCCAGCCTGCGCAGCGTCGCCCGCTTCTTCGAGCGCAGCCCCGCCACCGAAGGGGTGGCCCCGGTCTCCGACCGGTCCGCCCCATCGCCCTTACCGTCCTCCACCCTAGCCTGATCGTCGCCACCGTCCTCGACCACCACACCACCGCCCTCGTTCTCGTCTTCCACATCCGCCACACGATGTGTCCCCACACCGCCCTCCAATGCCGCCACCCGTCCCTCCAACGCACCGACCGTCTCCCGCAGCCGCGTGACATCGGCGTCGTCCGCCTTCCTCAGCAGCCGTTCCAGCGCATCGCCCATGCGCCCCGTGATCTCCCCCGACTCCTCGGCCCGCGTCAGGGTCTTGTGGTTGACCCCCAGCAGCTCCGCAGCCTCCATCTTGCCCTCCTGCCGCACCAGGTCCCGCAGGAACTCCCTCAACCTCAGCCGCCGAAGCCTCTCCGCATCCACGCTCCCGTTGCCGTTCCCATCGCGCTCATTCATGGTCGAACCTCCTCAATGTCATGTCCTGTAGGGGGTTGTCCTGTAGGGGGTTTCCACCCCGATTCCAGCCTCCCCGTCCAATTGCTCGCTCCGATGTAGCAAAACCCGCGACTTCCCTTTTGGGAATTCTTCGGAACCAACCCTTTCGCCAAAGTGCTCGCAAAACCCTCTCCACTTCCCGTCTTTTCCGCCTGTTTCACGTTCAAAACGACCCCCGAATTCCCTTTTGGGAACTGACGCGAATCCCTGTACACGGGTATGACACCACATCCGGCCCATCTCTTCCCATGCCTTATATGGGAGGACACGCGCGTCCTCCCATATAAGGCATGGTGTCCCGCCTTTCGCCTCCCCAGACTCCACGGCAGGCAAACGACCCCACCTGCGAGGAGGCGAAGACATGGGACTGCAATCGACCATCCGAAGGCCCTCTGGTAAGGCCAAGAGGCTGCTGCCCCTGGCCGCCGCGCTGCTCCTGGCGGCGCTTCTGGCAATCTCCGCAAGCAACATCGCCCTGGCCCAGTCCCCGCCCGGAGGCGGCATCACCCTGGTCAACTCCGACCGGGAGTTCGTGGAGCGCAAGGGCGGCGGCGAGTTCGTCGCCCGCCCCGTCTTCGACCGGCAGATCGAGGTCCTCCACTACGCCGTCCGCGACGCGGACACCGGCGACTGGGTAAGCGCCGTGTACCGGGTCAGCGGGGGCGAGAAGCAGCGCAGCGACGGATGGGAGTACTCCTGGGAGTACCCGGCCCTTGACGAG
This sequence comes from Dehalococcoidia bacterium, assembly GCA_965261605.1. Taxonomy (GTDB): domain Bacteria; phylum Chloroflexota; class Dehalococcoidia; order Lucifugimonadales; family UBA2985; genus DAOUJW01. Next base: position 1,514,210 of record OZ253466.1, read on the forward strand.
CAGCCCCGTCTCGACCGAGACAAAGCCTACCTGCTGGTGATGCTGGCGCAGACCCAGGACGGGTTGCGGGGCGACTTCTACGCCGTCATACCCATCCATCAGCCGGGGCGCATCTGGGACAAGATTCTGTCCGCCCTGAGCCCGGCGCGCTGGGCCAAAGCCTTCGCCGGCTGGGTCATCGAGGGCGTCCACGGGACCCTCTGCGGAGTTGTCGAGCGGGCGTCCGGCGAGGACGCCGACAACTGCCGGGGAGGATAGCCGGGTATGAGCGACATCATCACCGGCACCCCTCCCGATCTCACCTACGGCCACCACTTGGTGCAGCAGGCGTGGATGGTCGTCTGGGCCATCACCTCCGCCGCCCTGGCGGTCATCCTCGGCTGGATGGGCCTGAGCTTCATCATCTCCGAGCACCTGGGTCGCCAGCAGGCGGGGTGGCGCGAGATGGTCCCCCGGCTCGTGCTGGGACTGGTGGCCGCAGCGTCGTCGCTCTGGTGGTGCGCCCTGGTCATCGACGTGGCCGACGCCGTGTCCGGCTTCATCGCCGTCTCCCTGAACGTGACCCCCGGAGACATGCTGCGCTCGACCCTGAAGACGCTGATGACGGCGGTGCAGGCCGGGAGCGTGGGCATGGCCCTGCTGCTGGCGGTCCTCTACCTAGTCTATGGCTTCTTCGTCCTCTACGTCCTGGTGCAGATGATCTTGCGCCTCGCCCTCATCGACATCCTGCTGGCCTTGGCCCCGATTGCGTTGGGGCTGTGGATTCTGCCCCACACGGCGGGCTGGGGCCGCCACTGGCTCAGGCTCTTCATGACGACCGTGTTCCAGCAGGCCATCCAGCTCATCGCCCTGGCTCTGGGGTTTGGCTTCCTCAAGGAGTTCGCCGCCATCGCCGCCTTCGAGCCGGTGCAGGACTTGATCTGGAAGCTGCTGATGTCCCTGGCCTTCGTCTACATGGCCACCCGTGTCCCCTCGATGTTGGGCAACTCCGGGACCTTCGACTCCTGGCTCTCGATGCTCTATTTCGGCATGAACCTGCCCGGCTCGATGGTGCGGTCCGCCCGGACCATCGGGATGATGGCGGGCGGGGCCGCCGGAGGGCCGGGCGGCGTTGCGGTGGGGGCGGTTGCCGCCAGCGCGGGCCTGTCGGCGGCTGGCAGCGGCCTCAGCTCGGCGGCTTCGATGGCGACCCCATCGGCAGGCGGAGACGGCGGCGGGGGAGACGCCCCCCGGAGCGCGGGGGAGTAGCTGAAAACGACAACTCAGAACGGCGCGAATCCCGTTTGCGCCAACGATCAAGCGAAGGAGGTGGAGCGATGTGCCAGTAGGCGAGCGGACGCAACGGAACGGAAGAACGCAAGCGGAACACTCTGAAGACAGAGAGGAGAAAACGAATGGAAGACCTGACACAGACCATATCGAACCTGGTGGGAATCCTGCTGGGCGTCGTGGGGGTAGTGGGCGTGGGCTTCTTCATCTACGGGGCCTACCTGTACCTCACGGCGTCGGGCGCGCCCCACCAGATGGAGCGCGGCAAGAGCGCAATGATGACCGCCCTGGCGGGCATCGTCCTGGCCCTGGTGGCCTACGGGGTAGTCGAGCTGGTGATGAACGCTGTCGTGGGAACGCCGGTGGAAATCGACCTGCCCAACCCGGCCACGCCCACCCCCACACCCACCGGCGGGTAAGCCGAACGAAGGAAGGAGAGAGCGATGAGAGAACACGAGGTTCCCACCCATATCCAAGCGGAGGATCGGGTGCTGCTGGGGTTCACCTTCCCGCAGGTCGTGGCGATGACGGCGGTGTGCGCCCTGTCCTACGGCGCATACCGCTACGCCCCCGTTGGGCCGTCCGAGGTGAGGATGGCATTGGCCGTCGTCCTCGGCCTCTTCGGGGTCGCAATGACCGTGGGGCAGATAGGCGGTCGGCGACTGCCCCTGGTGGCCGCCGACCTGCTGAAGTACCGGCTGGGGGCGCGGCTCTACGCCGGTCCGCCGTCTGAGCTGGTGCGAAACCAGCCGCCCGCGCCGGCGCAGCCGGTGAAGAGCGGCCCCGGCCCGCTGCGGCTGATGGCGAGGCGGGCCGGTAAGACCCTGCGCCGTCTTCGCCGCAAGCGCAAGTCCCGGGAGCGGAAGGGCGGGAGGATACCCTTCCGCCCCCACCGCTGGTTCGGCAAGCCAAGGCGGACGGACAAGGACAACATCAACGGCAACGGAGAGGGGAGCCGGAAGTCCCGGCAGAGCAAACCCCCGAAGAACTTCCTGGCAATCGCGGCCGTCGTCGCTCTTGCGGCGGCGGTCGCCACCGTCCCCCAGTCGGCCCTGGCCGACGGCCACGAACCCTGGCGCGACGAGATCGACTTCGAGATCGAAGAGCCGGTCGAAGGGCGGCGGCTCTTCGTCGAGGGGCTGAGCGTCTCCGGCGACCGGGCCGCCGTGACCCTGCGGGCCGCCACCGCCCTGGACATCCGGGTGCGGGCCTTCGGCGGGCCGCAGGGCAACTGGCTGCGGTTCTGGGCATCGGCGACCCTGGCCGAGGGGGAGCGCATCGGCTACTCCCTGCCCCTGCACGGCCCCAGCCCGTCCTTCACCTTCTCGTGGGAGGACGGGCTGGGGCAGGCCGGGGCTGTGACCGTCGAGAGCGAGCAGATACCGTACCCGCTTCCGGCAATCGACGGGGAGATCTGCGACCTGCGGGTCGTCTCCCTGGGCTGGAGTCCGGGGGCAATCGAGGGGGCCGTCGCTTCCGAGTGCGTGTCCGCCATCGAGGAGGCGGTCAGCCTTCAGACGGTGGCCGGACATGCCAGCGTCACCGAGACGGCGCTCATGGACGCCGAGGTGACGGGGGTCGCCGCGACCGTCACGGTCGCGGGCGGCGGCTCCCAGGCCGGCGCGTCCTTCATGCCCAACGGCGAGACCCGCTTCCGGCTTCCCGTCGGAGCGGGCGAGGCCGTCCACGCCGTCACCATTGAGGCCGACCTTGAGGCGAGTCTCCGCATCCCCATCCCCCCGCTGACGCGGCTGACCCACCACCCGGCACGGGTCGAACAGGTCACCAGGACCGTGCACCTCCTGCGCCCGGGGAACAGCGACTCCGACAGTGAGACGGCGACGGCCACCTGCGATGACGGCTCCACGTCGTCCGCCACAGCGACGGCCTACGCCTACGTCCCAAGCGCCACCATCGCCAAGGAGGTGATGGTGGACGTCCAGCACCCGGAGCACGTCAAGGCCGAGACGGTGGAGCGGTCGCCGATCACCCGGAGCCGTGACGAGGCACTGGCATTGGCCTCCGGCGTCGGGGCCGACGACCCCTTCGAGGTCCTGGTCCTGCCGGAGCCTGAGCCGGAAGAGCCGCCCGCCGAGCAGACGCCCGCAGGCGGGCTGAGCGAATGGTTCGACCTACTGGGATGGGAGTGGCCGTGGTGAGGCGTCTATTGACGGCAACGATTCTGGCCGGGGCTGTGCTGGCGACCACCGGCGCGGCCCCGGCGGAGGAGCAGGCCATGCTGGACGCCTTCGACCGGGTGCTCACCGCGATGGCCTACGCTGCCGCCGGACTCGCCGTCTTCGCCATCGTCTGGGCGGGCTTCGTCCTGATGGCGGAGGGCGCCGAAGAGCGGGGCGGCGGCAGGGCCAAGACCGCCGTGGCCCTGGCGGTGGTGGGCCTGGTCTTGGTCCTTCTGGCCAAGGCGGTCGCCGCGCTGCTGCGCAGCGGCCTCGTTCCGTTCCCCACCCCCTAGACCAAAGGAGAAGACCTCATTGAAGAAGCTGATAGAACGAATCATGAGACGCGGAGCGGAGGGGCCGCCGGATGGCGCAGCCGCTCCGCCGGTTCCCAAGCCGCCGCCCGAGCTGCCCCTGTTCTTCATGCTCTCCCACCTGGAGGAGGACGGCCCCGTGCGCTTGGACGGAGTGAAGCTGGGCGTCTGCGAGGTGATGGGCCTGGAGATCGACGAGCCGAAGCTGGGGGCCTTCGCGGGGGCGCTCAACGCCTGCGACTTCCCCGTGCAACTGCTCATCCGACAGCACCCGCCGCGCCTGGGACGCCTGCGGGAGAACCTGCGAGAGGCCCAGCCGAAGAACCTTCCCCCGCAGACCGAGGCCGCGTCGGACTCGCTTCGCAGGCTGTTGACCGAGCTTGAGACCCGCGACGGCATCCTCGACCGGCGTTTCTACGCCGTGTGTGAGTTCGGGCGGTTCGACGAACTGCGCGGCCTGCTGGCGCGGTCCGGGCTGTCCGTCCACCCCCTGAATGGCCGCCGTCTGCGGATGCTGATGCTGGCTTCGGCCCTGGGCGGCACGCCCGCCGAGATGGACGGGGAAACGCCGGTGGAGGTGGAGATGCGCCGCCGCGAGGCGCGCGTCGGAGACCGCCTGGTCCGCTCCCTCCACCTCGGCAAGTGGCCCCGGTCCCTGGCCCCCGGATTCCTCCAGGGACTCATGGCGGCGGGCGCGCCGATGGACCTGTCCATTCACCTGGGGCCGATACCGGCGGAGCAGGCGGCGCGCACCCTTGAATGGCAGAAGGTCAGGTTCGAGTCGGCCCAGTCCCTCTCCTTCAAGCGGGGACGCACCATGTCGCCGGAGGCGGAGATCGCCCTGGAGGACGTGACCCGGCTCAGGGACGAGGTGCAGCGTGGCCGGGAGCGGCTCTTCCACGCCTCCCTGTCCATGGCGCTCCACGCGAAGGACGAGGCGTCGCTCAAGGAGATGACCCAGCGGGCCAAGGCCCACTTCGCCGCCACCCTCGGCAAGCTCGATCCCCTGGCCTTCCGCCAGCGCGAGGGCATCCTGTCCACGCTGCCCCTGGCCCTCAACGCCCTCGCGGTGTGGCGGACGCTGGACACGTCGTCGCTGGCGCGTCTCTTTCCCTTCTCGCCCCCGGACCTGGACACCAGGAGCGGCACCCTCTACGGCATCGACATGCGGGCCTGTGCCCCCGTGGTCTACGACCCCTGGGACGGCACCCACCTCAACGCGAATACGGCGGTGCTGGCAAGGTCGGGAAGCGGCAAGAGCTTCGCCACCAAGCTCGGAGTCTTGCGCGGCTTGACCAGGGGCGTCACCGCCTACGTCATCGACCCGGAGGGCGAGTACGCGGATATGGCGCGGGCGGCGGGCGGCAGGGTGCTCTCCCCCGGCGTGCCGGGCCAGGGCATGAACCCCTTCGTCATCGACAAGGGCGACTCGGAGGAGCTGTTGCAGCGCATCGGCAGCCTGCGCCGCCTCATCGAGGTGATGGTGGGCGAGCGGCTGAGCGCGGAGCGGCGGGCCTCTCTCGACCACGCCCTGGCGGGCTACTACGCCCAGCCCCGCGAGCGCACCGGCTTCAAGGACTTCTACGAGTACCTGCAAGGAGACGAAGCGGGAGGCGGAGATATGGCGAAGCTGCTCCGCCCCTTCGCCACCGGCAGCCTGCGCAACCTCCTCTCCGACGAGGGAGACGACCTGCTCTCCAACGAGGCCCTCGTCACCGTCTTCGACCTGCGGCTCCTGGAACCGGAGCTGCGGCCCGCCGCCGCAATGGTCTGCACCGAGACGGTGTGGGCCGCCGCCGCTCAGGACCCCAAGCCCCGCCTGCTGGTGGTGGACGAGGTGTGGAGCATCATGCAGCACCCCGAAGGCGCAGCCTTCATGGTCAGCATGGCGAAGCGCGCCCGCAAGCACCGGCTGGGGTTGCAGTTCATCACCCAGGACGTCCAGGACCTGCTCTCCGAGGACTCATCCCGCACCATCACCGGCCACTCCGGGCGCGCCCTGCTCCAGAACGCCGCCTTCAAGCTCCTGCTTCAGCAGGATGCCGCCGCCATCGGCACCGTGGGCGACGCCTTCGACCTGCCCGAAGACCTCCAGCGCTGGCTGCTGTCCTGCCCCCGTGGAGACGGGCTGCTCCTGGCGAAGGGACACCGCTTCCCCGTCCGCATCGAGGCCACGCCGGAGGAGATGGCAGTCATCGAGTGGCGGCCTGGTCGCCACTAGGAGCGACCGAACGACTGCACAACGAGGGAACCAATAGAGAAAGGAGCGACCCCATGAAACTGAACCCCGTCAAGTGGCTGATGAACGACGATCGCAAGAAGCCCCCCGTTCTGCTGGCGGTGACGCCGCCCAGGACCGGGGAGCGCACCCTCCTGGGCGTGGAGAATCTCCTCGGCTCCATCGCCGTCCCCGAACCCTTCTCGCTGGAGCTCGCCGGGGATGCCGACGGCGTGACCCTGCTGGCCCGCTGCCTGGACGACCAGGTAGTGCGCGGCCAGATCGCCGCCCGCTACCCCCAGGCCCACATCCACGAGGTGTCAAACGAGGACGATCCCCTGCGCCTGGCCGAGGAGGAGCAGGCGTGGAGCATGACGCTCAGGGCCGACGGCCCCGAGTACGTCCCCCTGCGCACCTTCCGGGACGACGACCTCCTCGACCCAGGCTCCGACCCCCTCATCGCCCTGCTGGGCGCGCTGTCCAACCTGAACGAGGGGGAGCGCGTCGTGGCCCGGCTGCTGCTGCGCTCCCTGGGACCCGACTGGTCGGAGTCCCACCTGGAGAAGGCCCACAAGCGGCCCGTCGAGGACCGGCGAGACCCCTCCTACACCTACCAGACTAGGCCCCTCCAGACCGACGGCGTGACGATGGCCGTCCTGGGCGTGGCGGCCCTGGCCGCCCTAAAGGGCTACCTGTGGGTGCAGGCGGGAGAGACCTGGAAGGCCGTGCTCATGGGCGCGGGCGTCGCCTTCGCCCTGGCCGTGGGCGGCTGGGCCTGGCACCGATGGAAGAAGGCCCGCAAGCGGGTCTTTGACCCGATCCTCATCAAGGAGAAGGTCTCCCGCATCGCCTTCGACGCCGAGATTCAGGTGACGGCGCTGCTGCCCGCCGACACCGGGCAGCAGCGCGCCAGAGAGCTTCTCGGAACGGTGGCGGCGGCCTACCGCCACTACGACAACCCAGCAGGCGCGCGCCTCGACGTGAGCCGGGTGCGGCCCGCCGTGCCCGACCCTGCGATGCTCCACCCGTCCGGCCCCGGCCTGTTCGGGAAGCGCAGCGTCATGGGCGTCCGCGAGGCGGCCTGCCTGTGGCACCCGCCGGGAGCCAGGGACGAGACGCCACTCGTGGCCCGCGCCGGGGCCAAGGTGCTGCTGCCTACCGCCCTCAGCGTCAGCGGCGGCGCCCACGTCGGCGACACCACCACCGGAACGCCCAGGAAGATTCACTTCCCCGCCGACCTGCTGAGACGCCACCACCTCTACGTCGCCCGCACCCGCATGGGCAAGTCCACCCTGATGCACCACCTCGTCGTCCACAAGATGCGGGAGAAGGCCGAGGGCAGGGACGGAGACGCCATCGTCGTCGTGGACCCCCACGCCGACCTGGTGGGCGGCCTGCTCCAACACGTCCCGGAGTCCCTCATCGAGCAGGTGCGGCTCATCGACCTGGCCGACGAGCGGGGCGCTCCCGGCGTCAACCTGCTGGACACCCGCATCTTCTCCGACCGCGACCGCACCGCCGATTCCGTCGTGCGCATCGCCAAGGGCCTGTGGGACCAGTGGGGGCCGAGGATGCAGTCCATCCTGGAACAGACGGTGAAGACCCTTCACGAGGCCAACGAGAGCAGGGACGCGGGGGAGCAGTACACCATCCTGGACGGGCTGCGCATCCTGGCCGACGACGACTTCAAGGCCGAGGTGCTGGCGAAGGTCAACGACCCCTACCTGCTCCAGTGGTGGGCCAGGGACTTCTTCGGCTGGCGGCGCGAGACCCGGGCCGACGCCCTGGCCCCGGTGCAGACCCGCCTCTCCTACTACGCATCCTCCAAGCGGGCGCGGGCCATCCTCGGCCAGTCCCGCTCCACCATCGACCTGCGCCGCACCATCCACGACGGCGGCATCCTGCTTGTCTCCACCGCCCAGGGAAAGGCGGGCAGGGACGTGGCCGCCCTGGTTGGCGCGTCCCTCCTCAACTTGGTGGACGCCGTGATTCGGGAGCAGGGAAGCCTGCCCTTCGAGCAGCGGCGGGGCGCGCTGGTCGTGGTGGACGAGATGCAGTCGATGCCCGGCGTGGACTACGAGTCGATGCTCAGCGAGCTGGGCAAGTTCGGAGCGTCCTTCGTCCTGGCGACCCAGAGCCTCGCCAAGCTGGACGACCTCTCCCGCACCATGCGGGACACCCTGCTCGCCAACGTCGGCTGCCTGGCCGTCTTCCAGGTGGCGGGGAACGACGCCCGCCAGCTCGTCTGGGAGCTGGGCAAGGAGCGGGTCACCGAGGACGATATCACATCGCTCCCCGTGCACCAGTGCTACGTCCGCGCCACCGTGGGCAAGGAGCGGATGGAAGCCTTCTCCATGAAGGTCGCAAAGCCGGAGCCGGGAGACGCCAAGACCGCCGAGCGCATCCGCGCCCTGGCCGAGAGCTACCTCACGGCGGCCGGCGACCTCGAACGCCGAGACGCGGAGCTGCAAGACCTGGTGGACAAGTACCGCGCGGAGCTGGAGAAGCTCAGGAAGAGCCAGGAGACCCAGACGGCGGAGAGCGGCGGCGGGCAGTCCCAGGAACAGGCCCGGCGCAAGGTACGCAGCAAGCGCGAGGGGGCCGCAGGAGACGACGCCGCGGAGACGGCGGACGGGGCAACCGACGAGGAGGTTGAGGAATGAGGCCGCTCACCGGGGGCAAGCGGGAGCTGCTTCGCCGCCTCGCCGTCATGCCGTTCCTCGACCGGCTCGAGATGGCCGCCGTCTCCGGCTGGTCGAGGGGCGCGGTCTACGAGGCCGTCCGCCAGCTGGAGGACGCGGGGCTGATCGCCTCCGTCCCCCACGGCACCGAGCTGCTTTCCCCCACCCGCAGGTTCCACCTCACCGCAGACGGCCTGCGCCGCCTGGCCCAGGAGGAAGACCTCACCCCGGATAGCCTGCTTCGCAGCTACCCGCTGGCGGCCCGGTGGCGGCGCGTCCTCCTGGAGAGGCTCGACGCCGTGGCCGTGGTCTATCGCCTGGCGTCCGCCGTCGCCAACATCGACCACCCCATCCGCTTCCGCTGGTACCGCGCCATGCCGATGGACGCCGCCATCACCCTTCCCGACGGGAGGACCATCGGCATCGTCCGGCAGGGACCCGCCACCGACCGGACGGGCTTCTCCAAGCGCCTCTGGCGGCTCAGGGACGGGCCGCAGCCCGGCGGCCTCCTGCTGCTGGCGCCCGACGAGGTGCGGCTGCGCCACGCCCGAAGGTTGCTGCGTCTGGCCTCCGCGCCGGCGGTCCTCGCTCTGGAGCGGGAGGCGGCGGCAGCGGCCACCGACGACCCGGTGTGGCGGCTTTCCTCGGTGAACGCCGCCGTCAGCCTGCGGGACGCCATCGACCGGATTGAACGCAGTGGCACGCTCCCCGCCGAGCGGCCCCTGGTCCGGGTCTCCATGCCCGAGGACATCGACGACAGGGGGAGCGGGCGGGGCGTCCCCGAACACATGCTGCCCGCCCTGCTCAAACCCGCCGAGAAGCGCGCCCTCGACCTGCTCTCCGACTGGCCCTGGCTCGCCCTGGGCGACCTGGCCGGGCTGCTGGGAGTCACCAATCAGCGGGCCTCCCAGCTCACGACGGCCCTGGAGGGCTTCGGTCTGGCCGCCCGCGTCCCCTCCGCAGAGCGGCGGCTGGTCCTGACCGATGCGGGGCTGACCCTGCTGGCCCGCAGGGACCGGGCCGCCGTCGGCGGAGCGAAGAAGCGGTGGAGCGCCGCGCCCCCCGACTCCGGGGCCGCAGTGGACTGGCGCAGCGTCTCCGGCAGGCGCAGCCGTCAGCTCCTGCGCGACATGCAGCACACCGCAGCCGTCCACGACTTCGTTGCTGCCCTCTCCCGCCAGGCCCGCGACCTGGGTTGGGAGATCGACCAGCTCGACCCGCCCAAGAGGGCGTCCCGCTATTTCCAGCACTTCAGCGGAAGGCGCTCGGTGCACCCCGACGCCTTCGGGATGCTCAGGCGCGGGAGGGCCGCATGGCCCTTCTTCCTAGAGTGGGAGCGAAGGGCGGTGCGACCGGTCACCATGGCGGCGCGGCTCGCCCCCTACCTGCGCTACTACTCGTCCCACAGGCCCATCGACGACCACGGAGCGCCGCCCGTCGTCCTGGTCGTCTTCGAGGACGACGTCGCCCAGACCCACTTCCTGAGAGTGGCGCAACAGGAGATGGACCGTCTCAGGACAGCCGTTCCCCTGCTGGCCTCCCACCGGGAGCTGGTTGAGCGGGAGGGGCCGCTGGGACGGGCCTGGCTCGCCCCGGGCGGAGGCTTCGAGCCGGTGCGCCCCCTGACCAACATGCAAGGAGAACCGAAGCCATGAGAATCTACTACATCAACGAGTCCGAGGGTCCCCGCTACTACGTCCGCTCCGCCCTGGGCGTGAACGCCGAGCGGTGGAACAGCCTTCACCGAAGCGTCCAGTCCTGGCGCACGGCTCTTGAGCACGACTACCACGTCCCGACCAGCCGGGAGCTGTACGCCTGCGACCCCGTATCGGGTACGGGGCAGGCTCTGCTGGCCGGACGGGGCAACCTGGTCCGCATCGACAACACCGGCCGCAGGCTCACGCCGGAGCAGGGTGACGAAATCTTCATGAACGGCCTGCGCATCATCGAGGGCGCCGCCCATCGGGGCGGCATCGAGGTCGTCAACGTCTGCCTGCGCAAGGCCGACGTGAAGGGCTATGAGCGGGTCAGCCTCGACCGGCTGCTCAACCGCATCAACAGCTCCGTCGCGGCGGACGGGCGCTATGCCCATCTCATCTTCGACGAGGGAGGGGAGCGGATGGTCAGGCGGCTCTACGGCAGGCTCAGGAGCCGCAACCCCGTGCCCAGCCGCTACGAGGTCTGGGAGGACGGCGAGGCGACGAAGAACATCCCCATAGAGCGGATCATCGGCGGCCCGTCCTTCCGAAGCTCCCAGGACGACGACCTGCTACAGATGGCCGACCTCATTGCCCACGCCCTGCTGAAGCAGGAGGAGGAGCCGTCCCAAATGGTGGCGGAGCTGGGCATCCACCTGGCCTTCGGGATCCTCGACCGCGCCCTCAACCGCAGGGCGTCGAGGCAAGACCCCCAGGGCGTCGTCAGGCGGTGAGGGATGGCTGTTCAGCGTCGATGCACAGACTTGGAAACGGTGACAGCAGGGGCCAATCTCACCTACAATGACGCAAACTCCCCAACTCAAAGAGAGACCAACGACGCAATCCACATCAAGGTTGCCTATACCTGTCAAGTGCTACACTATAGTCCTACTAGGAGAGTAAACATGAATCACTTCAATTTGATACACGCATGCCTCAACTCCGAATGTCTCAAAGAGGAAGGCATAGAAGCGCCATCCGAAGAGCAGGGAGATATGATACGCGTCCGCTGTGGATTGTGCGGCAGAAAGAGCGACTATCCAAAGGAATCTCTCAACCGGGAGTCCCTGGATCTGGTAACCGAAAACCTGCGAGGATTCTTCGCAGTTACCGAACGAATGGCACCTAGCTAGGCGCCATTCGACTTGTGTAGGTTCAATTATGATTCTCAGATGTTGAAGGTTCAGATTTGGCTATCAGGACATTGCTTGAACTGTTGCACAGGAGAAGCACACCCAACGTGAGTCGAAGGACGAGCATCTGAATGATGGTGGTCAACAGCATTAGGCCGGACAGGTGGAAGGCGGACATCGCCCAGTCGGTGGACATGTACAACGACTGGTTCTTACGGTTTGCCCCGAATGCCTATCGGACAACGCGCGTCCAAACTACAAACGATGTTGAAGCAACCCTGAGGGCCACAGGAAACCTACAAGACGAAGAGATGGAGCAAGCAGATTTTAGATACAGCGTCGGACGACAAGATGGAGTTGAGCACTGGTACGGAGGTAGGCCATTGAGCGAAGCTGCATTCAAGCTGTTCGAGGAAACCCTCAAGGCACAACATAGCCGCAACGAAGCGAGGCGCATTCGGGCTAGGGTGGCAGAAGCTCGCCGAAGCGTTACGTCTGCTGGGCTTCGTTGGCCGTTTGAGTTGCTCCAGAATGCACTAGACTTCGGTCCTCGTGCCGGAAAGTCATCTGTAGCGATTCGCCTAAGTTGCGAGCAGACGAAAATTGCATTCGAGCACGACGGCATCCCCTTCACATCTAACGATTTGACCGCGTTGCTGTCTGGTGGTTCGAGCAAGGATTTCGACTCAGAAGTGACGACTGGTCGCTTTGGTACGGGTTTCCTTGTTACTCATGTCCTGGCTGAGCGTACAAGTCTTCAAGGCCTTCTCGAAACTCCCAACAAATACGAGCGATTTGACCTGCTCTTGGATAGGGGAGGCGATGAAGAGGCAATTCTTCAGAACATGGCAGTTTGCGCGGAAGCCATTCGATCTGCAAGTCCCCTGTCGGATTTGGATGGAGTTGAGTCAGCAAGATTTGAGTATCACATTGACGATGACAGTCCGCTGACTTTGGGAATTGATTCGCTTAGGTCAGCTTTGCCTTACCTCTACGCTACTCGGCAAGTCCTTGGTCGTGTGGAACTACAGAATGGGGAAGACGACATAGAAGTCTGGACGCCTACCGAGGTGACTGGATTAGCATTCGAAGGTGGCTATGTTGAAGAACGTTCCATTCAAATCCAGCAAGTTGGCACTGATTTATCCGAGATTCGTGTTTTTCGGTTCATGACCAGCGAACAGGGATTAGCTTCGGCTCTCGTGCTAGTAGAGCATACAGCGGATGGGTGGAAGATCGTTACACCTAGACCGAACGCTTGCAGGGTCTACCGGGAATATCCCCTAAGTGGATCAGGTTTTCTCCCAACCAACTTCATTCTCGACGGCAAATTCGAGCCCGATCAAGAGCGTAGCAGGTTGCTTATGGGTGACGCAGACAAAGAGCTATTGGAAGACGCCTTTGCTGCGGCAATCGTAGCCGTCAAATATGCTTTCGCCAACAAGTGGGAAGATGCTCATCTCCTTGCACACGCGAGCGAGCCTGCCACGGCATTCGATACAACAAATTCAGCCGAACGGGATTGGTGGTGCGGGCAACTCGCATCATTCGCGGAGCGAGCGGCCGGATTACCCATAATCGAGTGTACATCAGGAATGTTGCCCGCGATTACTCAAGACGGTGCTTATGCTGACTTCATAGTCCCAAGCCTATTGTCTGAATCGTCCGACAGTGAGACGACCGTGGAGCGCATGTGGCCTCTCGTTGAGGCCGTGTCAGACCTTCTGCCTCCTAAGAAAGAACTCGCGGTTGCTTGGAGTGAGATAGCCCAGGGGTGGCATAGTCTGGGTATACGAGTCAATCGCATTAGCGTCAAAGAGCTTGCAAAATGGGTTGGAGGCGAAGCAGACACGCTTGATGAACTCAAGGTAGACGGAGATGCCAAACAATGGATAGCGCACTTCTTGGATATTACCGGCGAGTGCTGGAAGAAACGGTCCGGAGTTGACCTAGCGGTGCTCCATGGCATGCTTCCAGACCAGAACCAACGCCTTCGTTCCCCTTCAGATTTGAGTCGAGATAGCGGGATACCAGATTCATTAAAGGACATCTGCACCGATATAGGTCTAGACATTCGCAGTCGACTTCTTCTTGGTGGCTTAGAAGAGGTTGCTGCGGAGAATGGAATGCCCCACCTTCAATACGTACTTGAGAGTGCGCTGCCGAACAGCATCTCAGAGGAAGATATTATCGAGAAAGCAGCGGAGTCCCTGATTGCCTTACTTCCTGAAGATGAGCGCTGTGACGGCACACCCACGGAGGTGCTGCAAGGAAGTGTACGACTGTTGAACTATCTTTGGGAATCCCAACACGAACAAGCCAGTCCAACGGCCCGACGAATCCCACTGATCACACACGGCCAGAGGGCTGTTCGCTGGAGCCCAACTCGCATGATGATGGCCCCTATTCGGTGTTGGCATCAGTCAGCACAACCATTCGCAGGCGCGTATCCACCGAACCGTGTTTTGGCCGAGATGTATGCGGGTTCCTCCTCCGAAGGGCTCCCCAAATGTGTCACCGCGCTGGTCACCTGGGGCATTGCGATCGCCGATCCGATATCCGCCGATACACCGTCAGAGTTGACAGCCCGGCGCTTGGCTGAGCTCAGTTCTACTGATACCAGCGCCGTCACCGTTACTAACAACGGTGAAGAGTTCAGCCAGATTGCATTGCTCCAGCCTGAAGTGCTGAATCGCTGCCAGGAGGGAATCGAAGAAGCTCGCGCCTTGCTAGGTCTGGTGTTATGCCATGTAGCGCCACATGACCCCGGATGGCGGATGGAGCGAATCGTTAAGGGTAGGATGTCTGGTCAACATATCGACGTTCCTGTTGCAGCTGCGCTATGGCTAGCCGACCTAAGAATCCGGTCATGGGTGCCAATACATGGAGAAGATGGCAAGCCTATGCCGATGCTTGCCAATGCGAAAACGCTGGGTGAGCTGCTGGACCCAGCGTGGTTGGAGCATAATGACGCCGCCATCAGGCTACTAAGTGAGTGGTTCGAATTCGATCAGCTCGAGTTGCGGCTGCTGGGCATCGAACCGGATAGCGAGAAACGTGAACAATTGCGGGATGGCTTGGCCAGATTGGTTGAATTTGGCGGTGCCGACCCAGAGTTCTATTCATCCTTAGCAGAAGAAGTAGAGGCACGAAAGCGTCGAAGCCGGGACATTGATCACTTCAGGCGTATGGGTATAGGGGTACAAGAAGCAATCAAGGCAGCAATGGAGACCTACAAACTTGACCTAGAATTGGTCGATCACGGGTTCGACTACAAGGTCACTGTACCAACAGATAATGTACTCGACGATGTATCGAGAAGGTTCACGGTTGGTCCATACCTTCTTGAGGTTAAGCCCGAATCCACCGAAGGATGTCCTTGGGGACAGCCCTGGAAGAAGCCAGAGGGTGCTCCTCTGAATCTGGGATAATGGTTTTGGAACAGAAACCCGCCCGGAAACAAGGAGCACCCAATAGATGCTGCCACAGAACAAACCCGACCGTATCCGCATCCTCTTTGACGACCATCGCCTGGTGGCCAATGCCGGCCTGCTCCTGCCGGCCACCCTAGCCCGGCACCTGGGCCTGCGGGAACTCGTCGACCATCACCTTGACCTCGGCGGAGCGCCGGGACGGGCGAACACGGGGGACAAGATGCTGACGCTGGTCGCTTCCGCGCTGGCAGGCGGCGACTGCATCGACGACGCCGATGCGCTGCGCGCTGGTGGGACGGTCGGTGTTCTAGGCTGCGTGGTCAAGGCGCCATCCACCCTGGGGACCTTCCTGCGCAGCTTCCGGTGGGGGCATGTCCGTCAACTCGACCGCGTGAGCCGCCAGTTGTTGGCCCGGGCCTGGGCCGCTGGGGCCGGACCCGGCGACTCGCCCCTGACCATCGACCTGGACTCGACCATCTGCGAGACCTATGGACTGGCCAAGGAGGGAGCGCGCCACCACGGCTATACCGGCGCCCGCGGCTATCACCCGCTGCTGGCCATTGCCGCCGGCACCGGCGAGGTGCTGATGTCCCGGCTGCGCGAGGGCCGGGCCAACACCGCCCGTGGCGCCGCCCACTTCCTGCGTGAGACGGTGGGGCGGGTGCGCTACGGCGGGGCCAGGGGACAACTCACGGTGCGGGCCGACAGCGGCTTCTACGCCCACACTGTCGTTGCCGCCTGCCGGGAAATGGATGTCCGCTTCTCTATCACCATCCGCCAGCGCGCCAGCCTGCGGGACCTGATCGAGGCGATACCAGAGGAGGACTGGACTCCCATTCCCTACTGGATGGACGGCGCCGCCGATGTCGCCGAGACGACTTACACCCCGTTCCAGACCAAGCCGGACGCCGCGCCGGTGCGGCTCATTGTCCGGCGGGTGAAGCCGACGCCCGGTTCCCAGCTCGCCCTCTTCGCCAGATACAGCTATCACGCCTTCATCACCGACCGCGATGGGGAGACGCTGGAACTGGAGGCCGATCATCGCCGCCACGCCGAGGTCGAGAACGCCATACGCGACCTCAAGTACGGCGTCGGGCTGAACCACATGCCGTCGGCGCGCTTCGCCGCCAACGGCGCCTGGCTGGCGGTCCAGGTGATGGCGCATAACCTGGCCCGCTGGACGGCGCGGATTGGTCTGGGCGAGCGGACCGTGATCACCAAGACCCTCAGGCGGCGGGTCTTCGCTCTGGTGGGACGGATCACCCGCTCGGCGCGCCGCCTCACTTTGCATCTCCCCCGGCGCTGGCCTTGGGAAACCCAGTTCAGTCGCGCCTTGGCCCGGCTGCAAGCCATTCCGTTCCCGGCCTGACGGCCAGCCTGCAACTGACCCAACGTCCCCGCAATCTCGCGCCACCCCGGTCGCGAGAGTCCCCTGCTGCGTATCCTCTCGCCATCCCGCGCATCGCAACTCCCGCATAGGGCCTTAGGGGCCCTGTGCGGCGACTGAAGACCGTCCGCCGGCCTCCCATCTACCCCAAGACCCCAGGCCATCTCCCCTGTAGCTCCCTCACCCACCCCCTTCCGCTGTCCTCACGCCGTCCATCGGTGTCCTTCGGTGGATTCGGGTTAAGGCTACAACCACTGGCCAAGCCCGCCTCACACCTTTGCAAGCTGAAACAGCAAGTAAAGAAGCTGACCACTACTTGCTCTGCGTCGTTGATCTTCGTTCCTTTCAGCATGAAGACCTAGCGGGTGAATGGTCTGCGTCCATCGTAGAGCCACTAGCCAAGATTCTCCCTGATATCGGGTCAAGGATTGAGGGAACATATTCCTTGGTTGAAGCTGCAAGGGCGAGGTCTATAGCCGTCCGTAACGAGTCGGCGCTCAGGTATGAAGTTCCGAGCAAGGTTTGGGAAGCGGGGATATCGATTGGTGAATGGGTTTCCACAATTGCAGGTTGATCTGTAGACAGAATCAGACTCCTCCACCGCCTCCTCAGCCGGAGAGCGTCAGGAGATGAGGGGAGGAGTCGGCATGGGTGGAAAGACAGAAGGGCCGGGTGGTTCATGCTACCCGGCCCTCATTGCGCCTAAAGGAACCCTTCTCCCGTACCGTGGCCGTCAGCCCTCCGCCGTTTCGACAGCCTCCGGCTTCCCCGCAGACGGGAGCAGGATGTGCAGCAGACCCCGCTCGGCGGCGAGGTTGAACAGGGAGATCAGGTGGCCGGAACCCGGCCTGACGCCCGCCTTCCAGCGGCGCACGCTGCGGGCGTTGACCTTCAGCAGGCGGGCCAGACCCCGCCAGGTCAGCCCGGCGGCCTCCCTGAACGTCTCCAGGCGCTCAGGGAAGTCCTCCGGGAACTCTTCAGGCTTGACGTGGTAGACCCACTGTTGCTGGCGTCCCATTGTCCTACTCCCCGACAGGCCGGGGCTGGGAGTAGGGCGCGAACAGCACGGCGTTGCCGCCGGGTATCTGGCCGGCCCACAGCGCCATCGCCCATACCTCGTCGGCGGTGGGCATCGCGCCGCGCCTCCACTCCCTTGGCCGCTCCTTCGGCAGGCCCAACGCACTGGCGAACTCGTCGAGCGAGACGCCCGACAGGTCCTCAAGCCGTCCCAGTCGCGCAGGGAAGTCCTCCGGCCAGGGCGGGGCGCGAAAGTCCTCAATGCGATGCCGTTTCTCAATTCCCGCGTCGCCGTCCAGCATCAGCTCGAAGCCGCCGGGCACGTCCCGCGCCAGCTCGATGATGGCCCAGAAGTAAGCCCCCGACGGCGGCCCTCCATTGCGCCACTTCGCCAGGCCGCGCTGCGTCACGCTGAGACGCTCGGCGAACTCGCCCCACGACAGCCCGGACAACTCCTTCAAGCCCTCCAGCCGCTCCCCGAAATCCTCGGGAAAGGGTGGGGGCCGGTTGTTCAATGTCCGCTTCCGTACCTCAGTCGTCATAGTCCCTCCTCCTCGGTTTGAAGATCACGATTACGTCCTCGTCCAACAGCTCCCCCAACCCCTCCGGCGACCGGATCGCCAGCCGCACCAGGGCCAGCATCGCCCCGCCGTTGGGAGCGCCGATGCCCTGCCGCCAGCGCAGGAGCTGGCGCGGGTCCACGCCCATGCCCACCGCCATCTCCTCCCAGTTGAGGTCGAACAGGTCTCTCACCGCTGTCAGCCGGTCGGAGAAGTCCCCCGGCATCAGGGCGACGCCGGGCGGAATGTCCAGCGGAGCGGATGGGGCGAGGAGTTCGTCACACATCGGCCCTCTCCAGGATGAAGAGGTCGTCGAAGCGCGTGACGCCCAGGGCGTCCATGAGCCGCTTGCGGAAGGCCGCCGAGGGGCAGCGCGTCCCGGACATGAGCTGGGAGAGGTAGCTGGACGAGGTGCCGACCAGCCGCGCCAGCTCGTTCTGGGTCATGTTGAGCCGGTTGAGCAGCGCCCACACCTTGTGAGGATCGAGCTTGACTCGCGATGCGGGCTGTCTGCGCTTCACGCCCCACCCTCCTCCCGGACGGCCTCCCCAGCGTCGGTCGGCTGACCGTCGGCCGGGGTTGCGCCGTTGCGATACAGGTGGGGGTTGGCCAGGTAGTGGCGCGCAATGATGCGGGCCAGAATCCGCAGGCCCTCGATCCGCTGCCGCTCCTGCTTGGTCGTAAGCCTTCGCTTGCGCTTGCTATTCACTCGTTGCGTCTCTCTCTCGGGTTTCCGGCGCTGCCACGACGGTGTGGCCTTGGGGAGCGCCGGTGATGTATACTGAGCCGAGAATTAGAAAAGGCGTTCTGTGCGCATAAGTGTAGCAATACAGAACGGACGGAGGCAATGGCCGAGAGGCGTTTTTGGGCCTTTGAGAAGGGTTCATTGACAATTGCTCGCTCTGATGTAACAATTGTTTAGCAGGAGTTTAGCTGAGATGTTGCAGACACACCGTGCGCGGAACTGTCCGCAGCTACGTACTCAAAGGGGGAGACGACATGGACGAGCCTGAAGTCGACCGGGACATGGACGAGCGCCGGGAGATCGAGGGCGACGACGCGATAGGCCCTCTCCTCAGACGGCTGCGGGGAGACCTCAGCCTGCGGGACGTGACCGGTCGCATCGGCGTCTCAAGCTCCTACCTCTCCCAGATAGAGCGGGGAGACCGAATGCCCGGCTCCAACGTGGTCCGCAAGCTGGCCGTCCTCTACAACGTGGACGCCGAGGAGCTGATGAAGCGGGCCGGGCGGGAGAGCCACATCGACCCCTTCAGCGACGAGGCGATGGAGGTGGAGCGGGCCTACCAGTACGTCCTGGCAGACCCTGTGTTCCGCGTGGGCACCCGGCCTGACGGCCCCATCACCCTGAAGACCAAGCGGTTCATCGTCGAGATGTACGAGCGATTTGCCAACAAGAGGCTGCTGGAGTGAGCATGAACAGGACGAGAGAGGACTTCTGCCGCATACTTCTGGACGACCACCCCCAAAAGGCCCTGGACCCGGAGACCCTCGCCGCCCGCTTCGTGCGCTACTTCGATGTGCCAGCCCGTCCCACGATGGAGCAGATCAAGGCCCTGCTGAAACGGGCCGGGTTCGGCGAGGTGTCGGGCAGTAGGCAGATGGACGCGAAGGGCATTCACTACAGCGCGCCGGGGGGCGGCTACGACATCCACTACCGGGAGGACCTGTGGGAGGGAACGCAGGACTACTCGGTGATTCACGAGACCTATGAGATCATCTACGAGACCCTTTGCGACATGGAGTCCGGCTCTCCGCCCGACCGGAAGGTGTGCACGCAGGCCGAACGCTTCGCGGCGGCGGTCCTGATGCAGCCGAGGGCCTTCGAGCCGCTGGCCCTGGAGTGGGGGCTGGACGTCCTGAAGTTGCAGCGGGCTTTCCGCTGCTCCTACGCGGCCGTGTCCATCCGGCTGGCCGAGGTGCTGCGGGACCCGCCTCTCATGGTGGTCCTGTACGCCAGGGAGGACGGGATAGACCCCAAACGCCGGGCCGATTCGACCGACCTACGGGTAAAGGTCGCCCGGCGGACGCGGGGATTCGGGACGCCGAGCGACTTCCCCATCTGCGGAGAGCGGGGCGGCGTTCCCCGTTGGGGCAGGCCCATACCCCCCGGCTCCCTGGCGGAGCAGGCCGCCCGCTACGGCACGGCACGATACGCCCAATACGGCGGCTACGCCGCCCTCGCACGACCCGTCATCAGGAATGGCAACTTGGCTAGGGTGGTGGTCGTCGCTGTTCCCGAGAGCTACGCCGCCGTCCTCGGACCCCAGATGGTCGCCTCGGACATGCCTGGGCGCAGGCGCAGACCCGTGCCTGCGGTGGCTGCGGCCGGTCCCTGGTAGGGGTTGAAGGCCGGTGTCCTAGACATGATAGGCGAATATGTGAACGGCATCGGAGCAAGTCGAGAGGCGAAGACGCGATTCAAGGATCGTCATTGAGTGCGCGGCTAAGAGAAGCCTGCGGCATTCACGGGATGCAGAACCGATGACTACTTACACTTAGGGCAGAGAAGGAGCACATACGTAATGGAGTCGTGTGCAATCGATGAGATCACAACCTTGCTGAGCGTCATGGCCATTGCGGTATCCGTCGGTGTCGCAGTTGGCGTGGCCAAATGGAACAGCTCACTTCGGAGGCGGGAATGGAGGTTCAGCGTGTTCCGACGCCTGAGCGGATACAGGTATCGGCTGACAGATAACCTAAAGTCCAAATCCTTTGAAGACGGCGAGCCTTTTGTTGCGCTGAATGAGGCCAGGATTGTATTTGGGGATTGCAAAGGCGTCCAAGAGGCTCTAGATGAAATGCATGGTAACCGTACCACCAAACAGGGCGAACTAGCCCGCGATCTAACCAAAGTCATACGGGAGATTGGCAAAGTCATCGACAAGAAAGTCGTAAAGGACCTAACCGAAGAGGATATTAGTTCGGTATTGGCTCCACCAAACCTTGAGTCTAAAGAATCAGGGGGAAGCAAATGATCGAGAAACCGTGTCAGTCCTAACGCCCCCGCGCCGGGCACTCATCTGTGTATTGCACGAGCCTCTGTGACGGCTTGCCCCTTGTAGGACTTGAAGGCCAGTCACCGATAGTGTAGAGTAAGACAATGCACTACACTAGGAGGCAAAAAGAGAGAGCATGACCACTCCCAGGCGTTCCAAGACCATCACCTTCTCCCTGCCCCCGGAGATGGAGGCGCAGGTGCGGCAGGTGATGAACGAGGACGACCTCTCCGTGAGCGAGTTGCTCAGGCAGGCCATCCGCCTGTTCATGGAGGAGCGGGAGTGGCGCAGACAGGAGCGGCTGGAATGGATGCGCTCCCGCCAGTCTACGGATCACGGTGAAGCCGACAAGGGAACGGACGGTTGAGGCGCCAGACAGACAGGCTAAAGCAACTTGCCCTCAGCTTCGCATCCAGTTTCTTGGCGAGGGAACTCAAGGATGCCCGCGACAGATGGCGACGAGGATTGAAAGGAGAGCAACCCTGGCTGCCGATCCTAATCACCGCTATCAGCATGTACGCGTTGTGGCAGTGGGCGTTCGGGCAGGGTTTTCTCTTCGGTTTGTCATTTCTCATGGCGGCTACTCTTGCCATCCTTCGCGGCCACATATTCACCCATCCATTTCGGCTAATTCTCGTAGCGGTAGCTGTGGTCATCGGCTCTCTTGTTATACCTGGACTGCGTGGGGATGCGTGGCAAGCTCTTCGTGGAGGCGATGTCATTGGTGCTGTTGTCATCGTAGGGATAGGCATACTCCTTTGGAGATGGAAGAAGCAAATGGAAACTGGGCAGTTGGATTACGACCGACCACGAGCCTCGAAGCGGAGGCGTCATTCGCGGCGACGATAGAGCTTTCCGCAACCTCAAATACTAGGCCGAGGCCCGTGGAACTTAAACAGGAAGAGACAAGGAGGAGAGAGTGATGAACGACCGACTCGACATGATACCGGCGGCCCTCTACGCCAGAGTCTCCAGCGACCGCCAGGACGTGGACCTATCCGTGGCCGCCCAGCTAAGGGCGCTCAGGGACTACGCCGAGAAGAACGGGTACCTCGTCGCCCGCGAGTACGTGGACGAGGCCGAGAGCGGAAGAAGCGCCGACAGGCCCCAGTTCCAAAGGATGCTGGACGAGGCCAGCAAGCCCGAGGCCCCCTTCAAGGAAATCCTCGTCTGGAAGTTCTCCCGCTTCACCCGCAAGCGGGAACACGCCGTCGCCTTCAAGTCCATGCTGCGCAGGCGCGGCATCCGCGTGGTCTCTATCACCGAGCAGGCCGACGATACCCCCACCGGCAAGCTCCTTGAGGCCATCATCGAGTCTGTCGACGAGTTCTACTCGGAGAACCTCGCCCAGGAGGTTGTCCGGGGGATGCGGGAGGCCGCTTCCAGGGGCTTCTGGGTCACGACCTTCGCCCCCTACGGCTACCGGAAGGTCTACGTCCAGGACGGGGTGAAGAAGCGCCCCAAGCTGGAGCTTGACCCGCCCGCCGACGCCGTGGCCCGCCGCATCTTCGATATGGCGCTCCAGGGCAGCAGCATCCTCGACGTGACCAAGGCCCTCAACGCCGAGGGCGTTGCCAGTCCCAGGGGAAAGATGTGGCTCAAGACCACCGTCCACAACGTGCTGCTCAACGAAGCCTACACGGGCACGCTGGTCTGGGGGACCACCGCCAAGGACGGCGCTCCGCCCGTGCGGGTCGAGGACGCACACCCCGCCATCGTCTCCAAGCGGGAGTTTCGCCAGGTCAAGAGGCTGCTGGGGTCCCGCGCTCCCAGGAAGGCGAACCCCCGCCGGGCTTCCAGCCCCTACCTGCTGAGCGGACTGCTCAGGTGCGAGACCTGCGGCAAGGCCATGACCGCAGCCGAGGCCAAGAGCGGCAAGTACACCTACTACGTCTGCCACTCCCTCCTCAAGCGCGGCAGCGGGACCTGCGAGACCCCCAGGCTCAACGCCAAGTCCTTCGAGAAGCTCATCGTCGATGAGCTTCGGGCCAACGTCCTCACCGAGTCCAACATCCGAGACCTGGTGAAGCTGCTGGACGAGGAGATGGACGGCGTGGCTGCCGAGCAGCGTCAGCGGCTTCAGACCATCGAGGAGGAGCTTGAGGACGTGAAGAAGCGGCTGAGCCGCATCTGGCAGGTCATCGAGACCACCGACATCGAGATGGCCGACGCTTCGGAGCGCATCAGGGAGCACCGGGAGCGCAAGGAGAAGCTGGAGGTCGCCGCACAGGAGGCGAGAGGGCTGCTCGCAGAGCGGCGGCAGTTCCTCGACAGCGCCGACACCATCGCCGCCTTCGCCGAGGAGATGAGCGACTTCCTCAAGACCAGCGAGCTGACCGAGACCAGGGCCTTCGTCCACTCCTTCGTCAAGGAGATCGAGGTCAAGCCCGGCAAGGCCGCCATCGTCTACTCAATACCCACGCCGGAGGACTCTCCCATAGGTGGTGCGGACGCCGCCGAGGTCGCCCTAACCGGGCGAGTTCGCAGTACGGTACATTCTGGTGGGCTGGACTGGACGAAATCAAGAACCGAGGCCGATTCCGACGTCACACCATCGTTCGGCATGGGGATGGTGTACGTCAGAACGGCCTCGTCCCCGTTGACCTCGATGCCCTCCACGAAGTTGCGGATGAGCGCCTTGCGCTCGGGGAACGTCCCATCCTTCAGGAAGTCCCGGAAGTCCGCCACGTACCCCCTGATCTCCTCGGTGGTGGGAAGCTCCACCCTGCGCTGCTCCAACTGACCGGCGGCGTCCTCTCGCGCAGCCTCCAGTTGCTCCTCGCGGTGCCTCAGCGAAAAGATGCGGGGCGACAGGACCTCTAGGGTCAGATCGCTGGTCTCAAGGGCCTCGTAGAGCCGCTCAAGCCGCTTCCTCACGTCCCCCAGCTCAGCGTCGATGACCTCTAGCCTGCAGGCCAGCTCACCTGCCATAGCGTCAACCTCCTCGGCCACCAGCTTCACAAGCTCTACGATGGTCTCCTCGGTCAGAATGCGCTCCCTGATCTTCTCCACAACGAAGTCCTCAACCCTGGGAGCGTTCAGGTAGCGGGCGCTGCACGTCCCTGCGCCTTCCCTGAACAGGGTGCCGCAGATGTAGTAGGCGAACTGGCCGCTCTTGGCTCCCTGGCCGGAGTAGGGCCTGCCGCACACGCCGCAATTCAGCAGCCCGCTCAGCAGGAACCTGCTTCCCACTCTACCGGGTCTCTGCACCTTTGGCGCACGGTCCCGCATCGCCTGCTGCACGTCGTCGAACATCTCCCTCGACACCAGGGCGGGCCACGCTCCCTCCACTCGCACCGGGTCCTGTGCCTTCTCCCCCTTCGTCGTCCGGCCCCACACGGCAGTACCCGTGTAGGCTTCGTTGTTCAGCAGGTAGTGGAGTCCTCCCTTGTACCAGCGCTTGCCCCTGTTGGTGACGCCACGGTCGTTCAGGGCCTTGCATATCTCCTTGAGGCCGTTGCCCTGAAGGGAGCTCTGGAATATCTCCCTCACCACCGGAGCGGCGGCCGGGTCAATCTCCAGCGTGGGACGCTCCTTCACCCCGTCGCTGACCTTGACGCGGACGTAGCCGAAGGGGGACTTGGAGCCGAGGAAGAAGCCCCTCGAAGCGGCCTCCCTCATTCCCCGGACGACGTCCTCGGCAAGATTTTCGCTGTAGAACTCGTCCACGCTCTCGATGATGGCCTCCATGAGCTTGCCAGTGGGGGAGTCGTCGGCGTGCTCGGTGATGGAGACCACCCGGATGCCCTTTCGCCTGAGCATGGACTTGAAGGCCACGGCGTGCTCGCGCTTCCTGGTGAACCGGCTGAATTTCCAGACGAGGATGACCTCAAAGGGGGCCTTCGGTTGACTGCCCTCCTCGATCATCTTGCGGAACTCCGGTCTGTCGGCGACGCGGCCGCTCTCGGCCTCGTCCACGTACTCGCGGGCCACGGAGTAGCCGTTGGCCCTGGCGTAGTCCTTGAGCGCCCGCAGCTGGGCAGACACGGACAGGTCCACGTCCTGCCGGTCGCTGGACACCCTGGCGTAGAGCGCCGCCGGTCTGAGCGGCTGTAGGTGCTTCTTCATGCTGTCCTCCTTGATTCTTCCCGTTCGGCATGGCGAGCGCGGAGCCTCTCGTACCGGATGGTCCGCAGCCACTCGCGCTCCTCCATGTAGTTGCGGAGGGCCTCTCGGATGAGCTCGCTCATGGTGCGGCCCTCTTTGCGCGTCACGTCCTGCACCTGCCCTGCCATCTCAGGCGGCAGGGAGAACGTGATCGTCCTAGTGTTCCTGTTGATGAGCCTGTCGGTCATAATCTGTCTTACGCTCTATCGTCGACCATCCGATGGCCTGTTGTCAAGGAACCTCTGTCCGGGCCTACGTTTGCCTCAGAGATACCGAAAGCAGAACTGGACGGTGCCCACCAAAGAGTTGACACATGTATCAGAGAGGTGTAGCATACTTACTGGAGCCCAGACGTGATTCCCTGGTGGCGTCACAACTGGGAACCATTTGGCAAGCAAGGGGTCTCGGACGCTACTGTGTCCGGGGCCTCATGTCATTTGGTTGGTGACGACGGCTCCGAATCGGATGCAGCTTGATAGTGATCACGTTCTGGCATCCGGTTGAACCCATACCAAGTGAAATCCCCTTGGGGGGCTTCGAGGTCGATAGTCTTCTCTTTGACTATCCTGTAGTAGCGAGCTATCGCTGATGCGAAGCTGTCACCCATAGGTATGCTATGGAACAGTTCGCGTTCTTCATATTGGCGAATCACAGATGCCACCATGTCTGCGAGTTGAATCCCGGGCGTCACCTTGGAATCGACAAAAAACGGGCTGTCGGCCAAACGTGTTAGCGATTGTCCTCCACCTGAGCGATATAGCCAATTACTGAAACGAATAGCTAAACCACCAAATTGACTTCCGTCGCCATCGAACATTATGGCGGCAAGGTCATCAGACCGGTGCAACTCCAAGTACCGATTTACGCGGTAAAGCTGGTGCCGAAACTGCATGGGAAGGAAGTCACTCGATGTGGGTGGCGGATCATCAGGGCGCTCCATGATCTGGGCAAAAACCACTATATCGAGGTTCCCCATTAGCTCAAAGAACGATTCTACGAACTCTCGTTTCTCGGGTCGATTTCGAAATGTTCCAGGCGTGATCAGCTTCTTCGCTTTCATTTCAAAATCGAACGAATCTCGCTCTAAGATTCTCCTCTTCAACCTGAATACTTCGGTATTTACCGTCCTCAGATAACTGGCGTCGAGACACACGGTAACTAGGACAGGGCGTGTGGATTGGTCGTTGGGATGGGGATGACCACTCTCGTCCATGAATGCGAAGATCATTTCAACCCCTATGAAGTACCTGAGCTACTGAAGAAGTAAGAGTAGCTTCAGATCGTATCGCCTCGACATTTTGACGTGTGCATCCTGAGTTTACCACCACCGTAGGGTGATTGAGTCCATCGCTTACAGGTTGTAACGTAGGTTTCTCCTATGCGGGGGCGTCAAGGCCGCTACGTGTGTACAGAAGAGCTCGTGGGCCGGCAAGTTGCGGGTTGGGCGATCTCGTAGCTGGAATCGCGTGCACGGGACAGTCCTTCCACATCGCAGCAAGCAATCCGAGTCCGTGGCTCCTTCCACCCCTACAGGACGGTCGCGGCTAGAAAGTGGACAAAATGCCGGTGGGGTTTGCGGACGTGATGGCAGCGGGGAGCTCAAGGTGCGACGCCGGTTCCATGTGCCGCTCAGTCCCTAACCTCGTCCTTCGCAGGCGGCCTAGGCGCAGCCCCGGACCGGGACGCCTGACACCGAAGGTGGGCGCGGGCGATCATCCGGGCCAGGATGCGAAGCCCACGGCGCATCGTCTCCCGCTGCTCGGCGGAGTACGCTGTCGCCCGGCAATCTCTCGACGTGTTCAGTCTGTTGGCGCTCCTCACCGCGCTCCTCCAGCCTAGTCAGGGTGGGTCTCAGGAGCCAAGACCGGCGCGGTCGTCATCCGTGCCAGCCCCAGCGTCTACGTCCCAGTCTGTGATCTTGAAGCGTTGAGCGTTATCCCTCGGAAGGGATTGCATCCATGAAGCGGTTCAGAGGGGACTAAACGAGGGAGAGTCGTCGGGAGGTCAAGGGGCTGTACAGGAGTTTGAGTTTGCTGCAAGTTGCAGATCAGTGGCGCTTTCAAAGCTGAGGCTAGGGGTAAAAGCGTCCCTACGGAATGGAAAAAGCGAACACTTTTTGTCAAGGCCGGTTGCGGCGGAGCGTAGCTGAGACGTGCAAGTTGCACACAGTGAATATCGGGAGCCGTGTGCATGCGCCCTAGCTGAAAGGTGCAAGTTGCACGGCGAGGAAAACGGGCGGGCGAACTTCGAAACCGCCGTGTCCTGTAATCGGCCAGGTCCGGCTGGGACATTGCTCTCGCAGATGCCGAAGGCTTTTCTCCAGCGGGACTGGTCGAGTTGCTGGGGTATGGGAGCGATATCGGAATGTGCGCAGTGGCCAAGCGGGCTTGGCGGTCCCCGCTCCGCAGCTGATTCGGGCGAAAAGAGGCCCTCTATGCAAAACGGAACCACTCCGCAGGGGGTGCTCGTTGCCAAGTCGGAGCTACAACCTTCCCCTCAAACGAGTTTGCTCAGTGGATGTCAATCCCAACTGGCTGTGAATTCAAAAGAGCTGGCAGGCTACACACAATGGCTTGAGCAGAGTGGTGGTGTGCTCAAGCCCGCACATGTGACAGTATCTCTCCTCGTAAGTTGCGTTCTTGTATCGATTCCAGATCGTGTAGCAGCGATCACAGTACGGTTGCTCTGGATTGGCAGGTAAGGCAGTCCTGCACCGGATGCAGTAACCGGCTCCTGGCTCCTCGGCGGTCTCAACGTCCTTCTTGTATCCGCAAGATGGCTCGGACCAGTATTCCGTGCAGCCCCAGAACTGACCGCGGCTACCGTCCATCACCCGAAGGCGACCCCTGTGACAACGTGGACACTCCGGCGCTAGGGCACCAAGCTGCCTCAGGTTGCCAAACTGCTCGAGTAACTCGGTAACGAACGTCGAGGGCCGGGTCGGGTCGGTCAATAGGTAGGCACCCACGCGTGCACGGGTCATCGCCACGTAGAAGAGACGTCGCTCCTCCGCGAACGGGTAGGCTCCCTCTGAAGCCGGGGGCAGCACGAGCTCAAATAGCGAGTTATCCTCGATTCGCGAGGGGAATCCCCAGCGGCCGTCCTTGAGGTCTAGCACGACCACGTAATCCGCTTCGCGCCCCTTTGCCCTGTGAACAGTGCTGAATTCCTCCGATGGTGTCTTGCCTTGAAGCGCCTTCTCGCTCGATTTGTAGCGCCCCAGCATCAAGACGGAGTGACCATTGCCTCGTGCAGATGTCTGAATGTCCTCCCGGGCGCGCTGGAGGCCGGTGGCGGGATCGTCGGCGTAAATGACTGTGATACCCCTGTCGTCGGTGACGCTCGCGGATGTCAGCGTCCTATTCCACTGCTCTGGATTGCGAAGCACGAACTCGGTCGAGGGACCAAGAATGCCGTCGCCGAATCTGAATGTCTTGCTCAGTGTCCGGGTTTGTACGTGGCCCAGGTAGTCGCCGCAGTTCCGTAGGAGTCCTACGTCGCTCCCCGCGAAGCGGTTGATTGACTGCCAGTCGTCGCCCACGAGGAAGTACGCCGTGTCATCGCGTCTAAGGGCCTTGAGTAGCTTCATCCGACCCGCAGATATGTCCTGAAACTCGTCGACCAGCACGTACCGGTAGGGCGTTTCCCACTTGCCTTCGCGAATGTAGTGAGCGGCTCTGTTTATCAGGTCATGAAAGTCCAGCTTCCCTTCGGCGCTCAGCCGTTGTTCGTATCGGGTACGCACCTGCTCGAAGACCTTGAGGAATCCTTCGTTACGCCACAGCGTGCCTTGCTCACTGGCACGGGCGCGTAACTCTTCAGGCGACAGGCCGTTCGTCTTGACGTGGTTCAGGAACTTTTCCAGTAGCTTGGCCAGCCAGTCAATCAGCTGCCGGGCTAGTTCCAAAAGCAACTCTCGTTCTGGAACGCGCTCTAACCGAACCCCTTCCCCTTCAAGCCGCTCCCCCAGCTTGTCGAGGAGGATGCCCTCCCGGTGCTGCCAGCTATAGGTTTCGATGAGTTTCGTGCCGTACTTCATATGCGTACATGTGTGCCACTCTACCCTCTCCTTGTATCCCTTCCAACCACGCGGTGGGCGGCCCAGCTTGTCCAGCGCATTGTGCTCAATGTAAATGTCGTAGTCGGGCAGAAAAAAGTCTGGCCGATACTGCCCGTACTCCGGTGTTTGGGTCCACTTAGGGTAAGGACGTTCATAACAGAACTTCACACCATGCTTAGTGAGGTAGTTCGCGATCTCCAACTCTTCAAAGCTCCTGACCCGTACGCCGCTCAGCGTCCGAAGCTCGACACTGCGTATGTACGCGTCATACTCCTCCTGAGTGTGGAAGTCGAAGGCCGATTCGTAGGCTCCGTGGTAGGAGGCGATGAAGTTGGCTGTGGCGTCCGATTGCTGTGGGTCATCCAAGAGTTCGTTGAGGATATCCTTAAGAGTGTCGGGCAGTTCGAACTCCCCCACGAATTCCGCCATGGTAGGCTTGGCTCTTTCGACATCTGCTATGACTCGCCGGCCGAACCCATGGAAGGTACGAACGTGCGCTGTGGAGAGGTCGCCCGGAAGCCGGTCCGAAATCTCGGCAACCGCCTTCTTGTTGAACGCCAACACAAGGACTTCGTGTGGAGAGACGCCCTGGTTGCGCACGAGGTGGGCGACTTTACCAACGACGACCGTGGTCTTGCCCGTTCCCGCAC
Organism: Dehalococcoidia bacterium; assembly: GCA_965261605.1. Lineage (GTDB taxonomy): Bacteria > Chloroflexota > Dehalococcoidia > Lucifugimonadales > UBA2985 > DAOUJW01. The sequence goes on from OZ253466.1 coordinate 1,543,931, forward strand.
CAGCAAGCACGAGGGTCACGTCCTCGTCTGTGGCTACAGACTCGGCCTGTTCGTTCGTAAGGGGGTTCGGCACTGCCGCGAGGGAGGCGGCCTGCACACTAGGGGCGTGGTTGGACACGAAGAGGCTGTTCGCCTTCCTTCTTGCCACCTCGAAACTCTCAACTGGTTCGAGGGACTCAAGCCGGCCTAGCGCCTCCCTCGCTTCTTGTTCAAGGTGCTCTCGGATGAGACCGACGCACTCTCGCAGAGTCGGAGCGACAGCTTCGTGGAGTTTGAGTGAGTCGTGGTATCTGGCATATCGGTCGCCCGCGAAGAGCTGACGTAGCTCCTCATCCAGCCCCGTTAGACGCGGGCTCAGAGCCTTGGCGCTCCTGATGGCTTCCGCCACGGCTGCTTCGTGGATTCGTGCAGCCTCCTCAAGCGCAGCATCGCGGATTAGGGAGGCTTCCCTCCCGTCAAGTCCTCCGATAGACCACTCGGTACCGTCCGTCAGTCGAATCGTCAACCGGTGCCAAAACCACGACGGGCGGACCGTGATCGAGCCGATGGTTCCGACTGGTATCCTTGCCTGTACGTCGCCGAGGCGCTCTTCGAAGTGAATTGTTCCGCCGGTTAGCGAGACACGCGCGGGACCCGGTGAGAACAAGCGGTGAAGCCAAGCACTTTCGGCCGAGATTCTGTCGTTTGATTCCATGTCAATCGTCCATTATACGGCAGTAGCATTCGAACCGACGAACGGTTACGACGTGCTCCGTGTACCTGAGAGGTCGGCGAGGACGAGTCACAGCCGCAATATGATACTACTGCAGACGCCATATGACCAGAGCACAGATGACGAATAGTGCGGTGGCGGCCAGACCGAGCCTGATGGCCAACCGTCTTGTCCGCCCGTGCGCAGCTCGCTCCTTGCGATGCTGCTCCTCAAGTTCGTCGTATCCTTCCTCCCAGCGAGCCACAGCTTCCTTGGCCTCGTCCCGTTCTCGGTCCAACTCTGTGACTGTCCTATCCAACTCCCACACAGTCCGCTGAAGCTTGTCCTCCCGCCCAAGGGACCGGCGAAGCAGCTCGTCGTCGCTCACGTACTTAGAACCCTCCATCCGCACGTAGACACGGCGGCCTTCCCTGACAACCTCGATTTCTCCCCTCCTAATCTTCCGGTCGAGGGTCGAGAGAGATATCTCCAGCTCGCGCGCCGCCTCCGCTTTCGTCACCCAACGGACCTGCTCACCCATCGCTCTCTTCCTCGCCATGCGGCCGGCGCCTCCGCCTCCAGTTGAACAGACGCAAGCCCCGACCCTCGGAATCGGGCGCATCCACCGCCCGGCCTCCGGCCGCGCCCTCGGGCGTCCGTGCCGCCTCCAGGACTTCCACGCGCCGGGTCAGATCATCCACCAGCCGTGCCAGATCGTCCACCGTCTCGATCGCCAGCCTCATTCTCGCCTCCAACCGGTCCAGCGGCGTCGTCCTCTCCCATCCGGGATCGTCCAGGTTCGCCATGAGCCGCTGGACGGCGAGGGTCATCCTGCCCGTCAATCGCTCACGGCGCAGGGCGAGCGCTACCGTCTTCCGGTTCACACCCAGGAGGGCCGCCGTCTTCCGCTGTCCCTCACGCTCGACGAGCCACTCAACGACCCACTTGAGGTCGAGCTGACCGTCTTCGTCCCTCGATGCCTGTCCATCACTGATCTTTGACTTCCGAGAAGCTATTTCCATCCTCTACAGGGGGTGGCCCGCTTTTGCATTTTCATCCATTTTCGCCGGAACCAGCCCCGACAATGACCGGTCACAGTTGCTCGTCAATATCCCCTGCAAACTGCACGAATCTCTAGCTGGCTGGCCCAGGATGTCCGTTTCTGCCCGTGCCACAAAATCATGTCGTCCACCCCCACATCGTTTCGCGTGGAAACCGATGGGCCAACCTGGGCCGCGGGTGCCTCCAACACGCCAAATCCTGCCCGCATCACCTCTCAGAACCCGCCAGAAAGGTCCATCCATAGCTGTTTCGTCGTTATCGGCTGACACGTCAGGGGTGCCAAAGTGCAATCAGGCTGTCGTCGGAGAGGCCACTAAGTTTAGCACGGCTGCCCAACCGGTTGCATTTTTGAGCGCTGACCGGTCAGCGGGCCTTTCGACCAATTTCGTAGCTAAAACCGGGGCAAATCGGGTGGTCTGTGGCACCCCAGGACATGGCCTACAGGCCAAGATGTACCAATTTGCAGCCCCCAGACAGCATAAAGGGCAGATAGCGGCGTATCGACGCTATCTATTCCCCCCTACAGGACGATGACGCATCCGGTGGTAGAGGGAGTCCCACTGGTAGGCGCTCAGCCCGGACAGGGGCAGTCTCGGGGACTCCGGTTCCCACAGTGGACGCCATGATCTTCTCAGTATTCCTGCGGTGGACAGGACGGGCGTGCAGGAAACGAGGATGGGCAGCGACATGGTTGCCATCTGGGACGCCGTGCGCACGTAGGTGTCCTCGACCTCTTCGGTGTCCACGACGAACAGTGTGACGGGGAACGGCGGCTGGTCTTCCTTTGGCGCATTCGACCAGTAGTAGCTTCTGTATGGACTCAGGCGGGCGATGACCCCCTTGGGGTGACGGGCGCGAAGCTCGTACTCGAAGTAGAAGGGGATGTGGATGCCGCCGGTGATCAATTCTCCCAGGGCGTCGGGCGCGATTGCCGACTCACCCCAGTTGTAGACTCGGTCTGACCTGGCGGTGGGAACCGACCACACCAGTTCGCTGTCTGGATCGTCCCTGGCCTCGGTCTCCAGCTGCGAGAGGAACCACGTGATGCCGTCGGCGTGCTTCGTCTGCCTCGCCCACGTCTCGACGCGGTGGCCCACATGCCGTCTCCGGTCCTGCTTGTCGGTGGTGAGGGCGGTGCTCCAGATGCCCTGCGTGGTGGGAAGCTGGGCGCGGTCCCTGTGTGTGACGTAGCGAATGCCCTCGGCGGACAGGGTGTAGCGCGTGTCTCCGCGTTTGCCCCGGCGCTCGATCAGGCCCCATGTATTCACGAGGCTGCGCATCATCTGGCTGACGCGCCCCTCGGAGACTCCCAGCCAGGTGGCGAGGCGCCCACGGGGGATCATCGGGTGGTCGGTGATGAGGTCGAGGGTCCGCTTCTCAGCCGGGCTGACGCCGAAGGCCGGCGCTGCCTGCATCATCCGCTCTGGCTGGGGTATGGATGCGCGTTTGCGGCTCGGCGACTCGGTGGATGACCTTCTGCCGCGGCTGCCCTGGGAGCTCACGGCCTCCAGCGTGAAGAAACTGCTGCCGATCACCCACGAGGTGCAACACCAGACGCGGCGGTCCCGTCTTTCGAGGGTCTCCCTGGACTCCACGGCGATGAAGCAGTCACGCAGGTTCCGGTCCTCGCAGAACCTCGTCGTTAGCCTCTCTTCCCATACGCTCGGAACCAGGATCAGAACGGTGTCGGGACGGCGTGAGTAGTCGTACTCCGCTATAGCCCTCAGCCGGTCGTAGAGGGACCGGCGCCGCAGGGCCAGGCCCTGGCGCACCACGCCGAAGCTGCGGCCGTTGTGGAGCGTGATGGTGGCGTCGAAGCGTCCCCTGCGGTGGAACTCCACGTGGGAACGGAGCCCGTCGATGCCGGGGGACATCGAGGCGGCGAGTCGGTAAATGCTGGCCACTGCGTCCATCCGGCGTATGAGCAGCGTCAACCACTCCTTGGACACCGGGTAGGCGCGCACGAAGTCCGAGGGCGCCGCAAAGCCGAGGAACCCGGCAGCCTCCCCGATGCCCTTGGCCGTCATGTAGTACCTCAGGCTCGACGGCAGGTGGGCGGCGCCGTGACTCACCCTCCCGACGATGCCGTCGGCCAGCAGGCCGGCCAGTGCGCGGTGGACGGTCGCGTGTGCCTCGCCCAGGATACCTGCCAGCTCTGCTGAGTCGATGAAAGGCATTCGGCTGAGGGAGTCGAGCAGCTGTCGGTCTGAGAGTGGCATGTGGTGAGCGTAGCAGAAGTGCTAGCGGGGATTGCAGGTGCACCTGATTGACCCTCAACGAAGGCCCCGGTAAGATACCATCGCCTAGCTTAAGCTTGGGATTGCCCAAAGGGAATAACGGAGAATGCTGAGAAGATTCTTTAGCATCACCATCACCGCCAGCATAGTTGCCGTCGTGGTAGGTGTTGGATGGATAGCCTTCGGCGAAGTCAGTAAATCAGAGGCTGCGCACGCCGACGCAAGCTTCTCTATGGTAAATCATCAAACTGGGCGAATGGGTGAATCCCTTAACAGCGCTGGAACTTTCATTAGCACTGAGATCAGTGCGGACGTTGGACAGATAACTGACCTCTCCGCTCTGCTAGATGAGTGGTCTCCCAGGTACCAACAGGCCCAAACTGCGTACCGCAGATTTGACGCTGCAATCGTCGCTGCCGAAAGCAGCGCAGATGCCTACTTCGCGGCACAAAGGGCATTGACCGAAGGATTTCACAGCGAGGAATTACGTGACCGAGCGCGGGCGTATGATGATGCTGAGTTTGAACAGTACGAACAGTGGAGCGAGCGCGCTCGCGCTGTTCAAGAGGAAGCGTTGGAGATTGTGCACCGCCTCAGCGACATGGATACCACCCTACAAAAGCTGAAACTGCGGTCAGATTTTTCGTTCGATGCGGGTGGGTTCAGTGAAGTTCCCTCCGACATTCTGGCGCTGGAGGAGAAGTTGGCTCAATTTCGGATCGCGTCTGACAATATCCGCGAGACCATAGCTTCGCCGTTTGATCCCACATTTCCCATATCAACCCAGCAGGGCGTGTCGTAATCAGTAACGTCTGCATCCGATATAGTCGGATATCAGAGCACAGCGGTTATCATGAGTGCTAGACTGGTCGTGATCGACTGCTTTAGTTCTTGATAACGTACCCACTCTGGAGGCACCCAATGGGTGAAAGCACCAACTCCCGCGCCAAGCTCCGTTTCGACCGACGTATACGGTTGGAGTTCCACGGCGCCACCATCACCTCGGACGCTGGGCTGCTGGCATGTCGCGAGTTGGATGATGCGCTGGGACTGACGGAGACGACGAATGAGTGTTTGCAGGAGAGTCGGGGCGGTCGTAACGTGCAGCACCGATTGGTGGGCCTTCTCAGGCAGTCGGTGTACAGTCGTCTGGCGGGCTACGAGGATACCAACGATGCTGAACGGCTGGCCCAGGACCCGACGATGCGGGTAGTCGTTGGAGACCGAGGCATAGACAGACCAGCGGCAAGCACCAACACCATGAGCCGGTTCGAGACCGAGGTGCTCACCCAAGACGGCAACGTGGAGGGGTTGGGCCGACTGAACGCTAAGTGGGTGGACGGAGCTATGTCCCGCACGCCGCACCGGCGGGTGATCTTGGACATGGACAGTTCGGAGAGCCCGGTACATGGAGACCAGGAGGGATCGTCGTACAACGGTCACTTTGGGAGCACGTGCTATCACCCATTGTTCGTGTTCAACCAGTTCGGTGACTGCGAGGGCGCGATGCTCCGCGCGGGGAACGTACATAGTGCACACAAGTGGAGGCAGGTGCTGGAACCGGTCCTGTCGCGGTACGCTGAGACGGGATTGCGACGGTACTTTCGCGCCGATGCCGCATTCGCCAAGCCGGACATCTATGAGTACCTGGAGGAGCGGCGAGTCTTCTATGCAATACGGCTGCCGAGCAACAAAGTGCTGCAATACGAGATCGCTCCACTGCTGATACGACCTGTGGGGAGGCCGCCGAAGCGTCCGGTGATCCTATACGACGACTTCTGGTATCGTGCCGGGAGTTGGGACCGCGCTCGGCGTGTGGTGGCGAAGGTGGAGTGGCATAGGGGAGAGCTGTTCCCTCGGGTGGGCTTCATCGTCACGAACATGACGGCTGGCCCCGAAGGAGTGGTGCGATTCTACAATGGACGTGGGACAGCCGAGCAGTGGATCAAGGAAGGGAAGTACGCCCTGAACTGGACTCGGCTGTCGTGCCATCGGTTCGTGGCCAACCGGGTGCGTCTGTCTCTGTTCGTCCTGGCGTACAACCTTGGGAACTTCCTTCGCCGGTTATGCCTGCCCAAGGCGGTCAGGCACTGGTCGCTGCGGAGCGTGCAGGTCAAGCTGATCAAGATGGGAGGCCGTCTGGTGCGTCACGCGCGGCGATTTATCTTTCAGTTGTCCGAGGTGTCGGTTCCTCAACAGTTGTTCCAAGGAGTGTTGGATCGTATCGGTCGGTTATCGCCGGCGCCAAGCTGAGGGAGGGTACAATCACGATCTTGCCAAGAGGGAGAGCGTGCTCCAGGGAGCAGGCTTGTCTTCAATGCAGTTTAACTCCCCTCGCGGGGTACCCGGAGACGATGAAGACGGACAAGAAGGGTGGTTCACGGCAAGAATCGCATCTCTTATTGGATAGACCGGCGATTGACTGGCCTTGCAGGACCTGAATATGATGCCACCATCTCGTTTGGACTGCCCATTGAGCTTGGAGACTGCCCATATGGGAAATCCCGGTTGATACGAACGGTTGAATCAAATGTCATTGCTACCCCAGAACTCACGTGAGCTTGCCACGTTCGCGATGCGTTTCATAGCTTTTGCAGCTACGTTGGCGATTATGGGAGCGTTTTTCTTGCCATGGACAAGGCTTGATGGGATGAGTCAAGCCAGCAGTGGTGCGGAATTGGTCGCACTGGTGGTATCCCCGACTGTCAACTACCTTTTCGCGGTATCGACGCTTCAAGCTACAGTGCTTGTGGGATGTCCCGCTCTCTTGATTGTATCGGCTGCTATGGTTATGGGGAAGTATGCGCGGCGCAAGACTGCTCCGTTCGCCACATGTCTGGTCTTCGCATCGTCGGTATCAGTTATCTACGGTGCGCCGGACCTCACTGCAAATAACGAGGTGGGAGCCTATGTTGGTCTTTCTCTGATAGTGGCGTTATCGGCAGCCTTGCTTATCCATCAGGCTCTCATAAAACTACGAGGGAATCTGTACTATCGACGCAGACTGCCAACTGTGTACCAGGCTCTTTCTGTCCTAACCGGTAGCGGCTTCTATCGATGGAATGAGAGGTAGACCGCTCCTCGACCTACCCTATTTGCACGCCGAGAAATTCTGTGTGGCATAGATTGTCTCGCTGACATATCCATATTCTGGTGCTTCCTGTATGGCTATCCCGACGCCAATCCTGCGGGAATCCCTGTCGAGAATGTTCTCACGGTGACCTGGGCTCCTCATCCATCCTTGCACAAGTCCCCGAGCCGCCTCCTCGGCGTCGTGATCATAGTCAACGGGACGGTAGGACATGCCTAAACCCATCCACTGGGTAACTCTGGGGTGTTCAGCGACATTCTCGCTTAGTCCATAAGAGTACGAACCGTCCCCTCTATAGGCGCGGCAATTGTATCCAGCGGCCATCGCCCTGTCGGTGGGATCCCTGTCCCCTATGTCGTGACTCATCAGACCGAGCCTGGCCATATCCTCGCTGTGAGACCGCGCTATGTCTGAAATAGCGACGTCGTGACGAAGCGGTTGTAGCCCAACACTGATTCTCTCCTCGTTGGTGAACTCGATCACCCATTTCGCAATCTCTCCGCGATTGAGGGGGCTTCCTCCCGCGTATTTCTGTGAGTTTGTTGCTCGCGATGCCTCCTGCACGTCTGGAGAGGTTCTGACTTCCTCGGAAATTACAGTGGACGCGTCGCTGACCGCCTCCTTTGAGAAGCTCGCCACCCTATCGTAGGCAACTGATGCCGCCTGCCATGCGGTCACCGCGATGGGCACATTTTCGTGGTACGCCCACATCCACAATGGGCCTACGATGAGACATGCCATCACGAACAGCTTGAACCGACCGCCCCCACTGCCAGCGGAGGGCTGCCTATAGCTTCGTCCGGCTCTACGGCTGTACGGACTGCCTCTAGTTGTTTCCTTGCCACGCCGGGTTTCTTCGCGAAACCAATCGCGGTCCTGAAGTCCCAAGCACAGCCTCCAGCAAGCGGATGATTCTAATGTCGGGCCACCCGGTCCACTGCACGTCTTCCAAAAAGACCCCATGGGCTCTCGGCAAATGCCAATACCGCGGAATCAGTTCGCAGTCGATGCGGATCGGCCAAACATCCTTCGAGCCTCGTTCGTCTCTTTTGGCGCTAGTTCTCATGACGTAATTGATTAGCGGTTTAGTGGCCCGTAGAGGGGTTGCGGCGAGCGCTGGGTGCTGGTTTAGACTTTGGCTATGTGCAGTTCCCCAAGCTTGTCCCCCTCTGAACGGGATCAGTTTATCGCGTTGGTGACGCGGCTTCAAGAGCGGATCGCGCGGTTGACGGCAGCCAACGAAGAGTTGGATAAGGAACTCGCCGAGGCCAAGCGAGCGGGAAAGCGGCAGGCGGCTCCGTTCTCCAAGGGCAAGCGCAGCAGCAAGCCCAAGCGTCCTGGCCGCAAGCCGGGTATGGGGATGTTCAGCTACCGCAAGCCGCCGTCTGCCGAAGAGATCACCGAGCCGGTTGTAGAGGCGCCAGTGTCCTGGGACACCTGCCCCGGATGTGGAGGCGTCCTCGAACATGAGGGAGTGCGGCTTGCCTACGTGACCGACCTTCCACCGGTTCCACGTCCCCAGGTAACGGCGTATCGTGTGCAGGTATGCCGGTGCCGGTCGTGCGGCAAGCAGGTGCGGGGGCGGCATCCCGACATAGCGCCGGACCAGTACGGGGCCAGCGCCCACCGAGTGGGGAAGCGGCTGATGGCGGCGGCCCACGTGCTCCACTATGGGGTGGGCGTTCCGGTACGGAAGGTTCCTGCCGTTCTCAGAGCGCTGACCGGGGTGAGAGTGAGTCAGGGAGCGATCAGCCAGGACGCGCTGCGTCGTGCTGCTGGTGCGGTGGGTGATGCCTACAGGAGGCTGCGGACATCGGTGCGGGCGAGTCCGTTCGTCCACACTGACGACACGGGCTGGCGTGTGGGAGGCGAGCGTGCGTTTCTGATGGCGTTCGAGACGGAAGAGGCTGCGGTGTATCAAGTCCGTGCTCGTCACCGGAACGAAGAGGTGCGGGAGGTTGTCCCCTCGGACTATGGAGGGGTGATGGTGACTGATCGAGGACGGAGCTACGACGCCCAGGCACTGTCCGGGGTCAAGCAGCAGAAGTGTATGGCGCACGTACTGCGCTCGGTCAGCGAGGTGGTTCAGACCAAGACAGGGAGGGGACGCAGCTTCGGCAAGAGTCTGAGTGCGCTTTTGCGAGAAGCCATGGACCTGTGGAGGGCATATCACCGAGGAGAGGCTGAGGACTTTGAAGTGCAGGCCGAACGGTTGAAGCAACAGTTGAGCTATCATCTCCGCGACCGACCGATGACGGATGCGGACAGCTACAGGTTGCAGAACGAACTTGGCTGGCACGACGATCGTGGCAGCCTGCTGCGATTTCTGGACGATCCGAACATTGAGCCGACCAACAACCGTGCTGAGCGAGCGCTCCGCCCGGCTGTGATCGCGCGGAAGGTATCGCACTGCTCCAAGACGGCGGAGGGCGCCGATGCGTTCTCAGCCTTCACCAGCGTAATCAGGACGTTGGAACGCAATGGAGGCGACCAGCCTGTCGTGGACCGGCTCTGCGCTGTGTTCAGCGGCCCTCCCGTTCACTCCCCTTCAGTCTGAACGTCTCTCTCCCTGCCAGCCGCTATTCAATTACATCCGATGCTTGGCCGTCTGACCGCGATTTGCTCCAGGCAATCAGCGGTACCGTAAGCATTACTGCGGCCATGACGAAGAGGATTGCTAGTGTCACTGGCAATTCAGGGTCTAGTGGGTGGGCATCACTCGCTACTGCCATCCACAGGTATGCGCTGCCCATGCTACTCAAACCAATGAAGATGCTCGGCATCCGTCGGATTTGTAGCCCTCCACCCTTAACTGCTTCTGCGAGGATCATGGCCGCCACGCATAGTGCAACTATTGGGGCGAAGGGCCCCGCGCCCCCAGTGGGGTCTTGGTCTGTGGGTGCGTTCAGGAAGGGGATCAGGAATGCGATGGCGGCGGCCACTGCCGCTACTCCGGACCACCAATTCACGATTGTGTCGAATGCCTTGCGCCAGTTCATGGTTTCTCCTTTTGGGATGGACTATTCTAGCACCTGAGGCAGACCCTCCATCCCTGGCTGGCATTTTCGCTGGCGCTTGAGGCGTCTCGCCTTAAAGTGCAAGTCGGAACCGCAGCGTGAAAGTTCTTGATTTTGTCAAGTCTGGTGGGCGATAGAGGACTCGAACCTCTGGCCTCTTGCGTGTAAAGCAAGCGCTCTAACCAACTGAGCTAATCGCCCGATTTTGACTTGTTATATGGTGCGCTTGGTGGGACTTGAACCCGCGACCTCAGCCTTCGCAGGGCTGCGCTCTATCCAAACTGAGCTACAAGCGCGCTTCTCCGCCGCTCATCCACAACAACTACCCAACCATAATATCTTACTCGCTGACAACAGGTCACAGCAATAGTGTTGAGTAATAACTCCGTCTGTCCCGCGCCGACGTTTAAGATGCCGGTGTGACATAGAATCGGGACACCACGCCTGCAAACGCCGAATACGTCGGAGTGGGGATGGTCTATAATAGCAGAGGAGACATGGAAACATCGCTATGACAGGCCTTGAATCACTGGGCAGGCTGCTTGTCCTTCTGGGGGTATTCGCCTTCCTGTTGGGCATGCTCTTCATCCTGGCTCCCAAGGCGCCATACCTGGGTCGTCTTCCGGGAGACATCTTTCTGCACAAAGGCAACTTCACGCTGTACTTTCCGCTAGTCACTATGGTACTTGCCAGTGTGGGCCTTACAATCGTCCTGAATCTTGTCCTCCGCATTTTCCGCGGTTAGCCCAATGCGCACCAGCGACTTCGATTATCACCTGCCGGAACACCTGATTGCCCAGACTCCTTTGGAGCCGCGCGACCACTCTCGTCTGCTGGTGGTGGACACGACTACGGGAGAGCTGTCCCACCGTCACTTCTACGATATCGGCCACTTCCTCCAGCCCGGCGACCTTCTGGTGCTCAACAACAGCCGGGTGCTCCCGGCTCGACTCAGGGGACGGAGGTCTGGCACAGGCGGCGCGGTGGAAGTGCTGCTGCTGCATCGAGAGGAGGAAGGGTTGTGGAAAGCCATGGTCAAACCCGGCCGGCGGCTTGGGCCGGGGGCAGCCTTTGAGATTGACGGGGTTTCGGTGGACGTCCTTGAAGATTTGGGCGATGGCACCCGGCTCATTCGCATGTCCGATGAAGGCGTCATCCGAGACTCGGGAGAGGTCCCGTTGCCTCCGTACATCCACACGCCGCTGGCGGACGGAGAGCGGTATCAGACCGTATACGCCAGCGCCGAAGGCAGCGCTGCCGCTCCCACAGCCGGCCTGCACTTCACGCCTGAGCTTCTGGCCGACCTGAGACTCAAGGGGATACGACTTGCTCAGGTCACTCTCCACGTGGGGGTCGACACCTTCAGGCCGGTCCGGTCTGAGCAGCCGGGCAAACACAAGCTCCATTCGGAGTACTTTCAACTGGGTGAGCAGGCCGCCCGGGAGATAAACCAGGCAAAGGCAGACGGGCGCCGCATAATCTGCGTCGGTACTACAAGCGTACGATTGCTGGAGCAGGCGGCGCTACTCGCAGAAGAACAGGGTTCCGCGACTGTCGCCGCCACATCCGGATGGGCGGACCTGTTTATCCTGCCCGGACACCGCTTCCGACTGGTAGACAGCCTAATAACAAACTTCCACCTGCCCAGATCCACCCTGCTGATGCTGGTGGCAGCCTTCGCAGGGCGAGACCGCGCCGGAGACGCGGGCAGGGAGACTATCCTGCGGGTTTACCGAGAGGCCATAGAGGGCGGATACCGCTTCTACAGCTTCGGGGACTGCATGATGGTCCTTTAGGAGCTCCCGGCATATCTTACAGATTCGCTCGCGGGCATTCGAGCGTAAACGAACTGAACGTCGCTTCTAACGACGTAACGCGTTGCTGCCACTGGCGCAGTTGTCGAATATCGCATCATAACTTCAGCGGCATCAATGCAGAGAGTCTTTGCATGGGTTGACATTCAAGCTAAAACCCATTAGGTTATATCGGATATTCATCATGAGATCGACTTGAGGATAAAGGCGTAAAGTGAGCTTTCTGTTAAGCTCATCTACCCACTCCAATCACGCATAGTACGCTGGCTCCTCGTAGATAAGTTGCCACGCGCCCGTCTTGCGGGACAGCGTGACACCCGGCCCCACAATCCGGGGAAATATGGCTTGAGGAGGTGAAAGGGTCGTAAAAACTCTGACAATTTCTGTGGGTCTAAATGAGCATTCAGCCTGAAGAGACCCACCTGGTCAGTTACTTGTAAGGATACGGAACAGAATCTATAGGAGGACGAGTCATATGTTAGGAAAGGTCTCAAAGACCAAATTCTTGGGGCTACTTTTGGTGCTGACAGCCTTGGCTGTGGTGATGGCTTGTGGATCAGAAGAGCCTACGGCTAGGCCAACCGCGGCGCCGACGGCGACCGCCATGATGATGGAGCCGACGGCCACCGAGGCCATGATGATGGAGCCGACGGCCACCGAGGCCATGATGATGGAGCCAACGGCGACTGAAGCCATGATGATGGAGCCAACGGCGACTGAAGCCATGATGATGGAGCCAACGGCGACTGAAGCCATGATGATGATGGAGAAGGCAGAAATCATCTTCCACAATGGCAACTGGGGCAGCAACTACATAAATAACGCCGTGGCAATGTACATATTGGAGACTGGTTACGGTTACCCGGTTAAAGAGGTTGTGACTAATACTAATACCATGAAAGTCACACTTCCTGAGGGAGACGTCCATGTATCCATGGAGCTGTGGCGCGTCAACCTCCCGGACTGGTACGACGAGTTTGTGGTAGGAGAGGGCACGGTGGTGGACTTGGCCGGCACGACCGATCCTAGCGTAAGGCTGGACGAAGGCGCCAAAGGCCAGATCATCTCCGTTGGTGGTCAGGGAACCTACGTGCCAACATACGTAATTGAGGGTGACGCCGAGCGCGGCATTGAGGCCTCTGCGCCAGATCTGAGCTCGGTAGCCGATCTGGTCAATTACGTAGATGTGTTCGCCGACCCCAGCTCCCCGGGAAAGGGCAGGATTTTCAACTGTCCCGACGGCTGGGCTTGCTCAAAGATCAATGCATCCAACTGGTCCGCCCAGGGACTGGCTGATGACTTTAATTTCGTAGGCCCTGGGGACGGGACTGCTCTCAAAGCCGCTATAGCCAGCGCGTACATTGACGGAGAGCCGTTTATCGCTTACTACTGGCAGCCTACTGACATAGTCAATACACGAAACCTTACGCTCCTTGAAGAGCCGGCTTGGACGAAAGAGTGTCGGGATGCTATAGATGCAGCCGTAGAAGAGACGCCATATGTGTCTGAAATTGGATGTGGATACCCCGTTGGCGATGTCCACACAGCTGTGCATGTCAGCCTGACAGAGCGAGCGCCGGATGCAGTGGAGCTTCTGGCCAACGTTTTCCTCGGTGACTCAGTCCTTGGCGACCTTGAGCTTTGGAAGGCCGATAACGACGACGCGGAGTGGACGGACGTTGCAATCAAGTTCCTCCAGGAGAACAGGGACGTCTGGACAACCTGGATCACCGGCGACAACGCTGCAGATATCATCGCAATGGTGGACGCGGAGCTGGCCAGAGAGGGATAAATCCCTCCTAGAACCCTAGCGGGTAGAGGCTAAGCGACAAAAGAGAGGTGGAGGAGTCTTGCTCCTCCACCTCTCCTTTTGTGTCCAAAACACCCACTGCCACATTCGGGCCAAGGCTAATCCTGCCCCTACTCTGATCCCTCTCATATAGCGTCTGTCCAATACGCCGTGTTATTCTTGAAGCCTAGTCTTGGGAGCCGTGTATGGCTCGGATGAGAGGTCTGGACAATGGAGCTAATCGTTGCGCTGATTCTTGGCCTCATCCTGGGAGGAGGGGCGTGCTGGCTCGTGCAGGGGTCTCGGTCTAAGAGTCTCTTGATCAAGCAGTATGCCGACCATCGCGAGACCGCCGCCGGTCTCCGGGGTCAGCTGGAGCAGAGGGATACCGCCGCCAAAATCCTGGAGACGGCCAAGGAGCAGTTGAGCGAGACATTCCAGGCGACGGCGAGTCGAGCCCTGCAGAACAACAATGAGCTGTTTATGAACGTTGCCAATGAGAATCTGGGCAAGACTCTGGAGTCGGCAAAGGGGGACTTCAAGCAGCGCCACGAGCAGTTTGAGGCCCTTGTCAAACCCCTGACTCAGAACTACGAAAAGCTCAACCCGCAGATTGAGTCTCTGATTCAGCAGAGCCAGAACCTGGCCGTCGAGACCGGCAGGCTTTCAAACGCCCTGACAAACAATCGCCAGATTGGCAGCTGGGGTGAGATACAGCTTAGGCGGGTGGTGGAGCTTGCGGGAATGACCGAACACTGCGACTTCACAGAGCAGACTTCTATTCCCGGCTCCGGCGAGCGGCCGGACCTGACCGTGAAGCTGCCGGAAAAGCGGGCAGTGGTGGTCGATGCCAAGGCATCGACGGCGGCGTATCTTGAGGCCCACCAGGTTGAGGATGAAGCCGGGCGGGACGAGGCGCTGAGGCGTCACGCCGGAGCCCTGCGGTCGCAGGTGGACTCCCTGGCGGGCAAGAACTACGGCGCCCTGGTTGAAGGGTCGCTGGACTTCGTGGTTATGTTCGTGCCGGGAGACCAGTTCCTGGCGGCGGCCCTGAACGCCAATCCCAACCTCATTGAGTATGCAATGGGCAAGCGTGTGGCGATTGCAACCCCGGCGTCTCTGGTCTCCCTCCTGTGGGCTGTGGCCAACGGCTGGCAGCGGCACCGTATTGCCGAGAACGCGGAGGCCATACGTCAGGCCGGGGAGGAGATGCATCAGCGTATGCAGACCTTCATTAACCACTACCAAAGCGTGGGAAGGGAGTTGAAGTCGGCGGTGGACGCCTTCAACAGGTCGATAGGTTCCTTTGACAACAGAGTCGTTCCGCAGGGACGAAGATTCGCCCCCAGCTGGTGCATGACGACGAGGACAGATTCTCGCAGCCCCAGGCAATCGAGGAGGCGGTATCCACCTCACGCTACGCCGATGAGCTTACGCCCGGTATACCCCAAAACAATCGCCCTCACTCCGACTGACTGGCATGGTCGGTGTCGGTTTGCCGGTGGCCCCCGGAAGCCTGACGTGGCGCAGAGCCTGTGATAATATGGACTTTGCCAATGGACCTTAACAACTAAACGTAGTTCAAGGAGGATATGCATGGCTACGACTCGCAAAGCAGAGGCGGTATGGAACGGAAACTTGGCGTCGGGGAGTGGAGTGGTGAGCGCGGTCAGCAGCGGCGTGTTCACAGACCTGCCGGTTACTTGGGTGTCCAGGACTGAGGAGGCAGGCGGCAAGACTAGCCCCGAGGAGTTGGTCGCCTCGGCTCACGCAGCCTGCTACTGCATGGCGCTGTCCCACGGGCTAACCGGGGCGGGCACACCTCCCGCCAAGCTCGAAGTGAGCGCGACGGTGACATTTGAGGTGGGCAGTGGGGGCGCCAAGGTCACTTCCAGCGCCCTCACCGTGCGAGGAGATGTGCCTGGCGTAGATGAGACAGCCTTCAAAGCGGCGGCAGAGGCTGCCAAGGACGGATGCCCCATATCCCAGGCGCTCAAGGGCAACGTCGACCTCAGTGTTGAGGCCACCCTGGCGTAGAAACCTGAGAGGGGGCCGAGCCAGCACGAGGTGGGGAAGGTTGCTTGCCGGAGCACCGCTTGATCTGACTTGGCTTATTTAGCTTGTCATGGACAGCAGCAGGAGAATGCCGTGAGCCTTTCGGATGTGAAAGCCCTTACGTTCGATGTGTTTGGTACCGTGGTTGACTGGCGCAACAGCCTCATCCGCGAAGGTGAACAGCTTGGCAGGATCAGGGGAATCGATGTGGACTGGGCTGAGTTCGCCGACAGGTGGCGCGGCGGGTACGGCCCTGCGATGGCACGCGTGAGAAGCGGGGAGCTGCCCTGGACGAAGATAGACGTACTGCATCGTATGATCCTAGACGGCCTGCTGGACGAATTCGGCATCATGGGCCTCAGCGAAGATGGGAAGGCCTACTTCAACCAGGCGTGGCACAGGCTTACGCCCTGGCCGGACTCCGTGGGCGGCCTGACCCGGCTGCGAGAGCGCTTCATTGTGGCCACGCTGTCCAACGGCAACGTGGCCCTGCTCACCAACATGGCCAAGCTCGCGGGCCTGCCCTGGGACTGCATCCTTTCGGCCGAACTGATGAAGCGCTACAAGCCCGACCCGGAAGCCTACCTGGGCGCTGCCGACCTGCTCGGCCTTCGCCCGGATGAGGTTATGATGGTGGCGGCCCACAAGGGCGATTTGAGGTCCGCTCAGGAGGTTGGCTTCAAGGCTGCGTTCGTTGCCAGGCCCCGTGAGTTCGGCCCAGACCACGACGTGGATACAACGCCTGAGCCGGGTTTCGACGTCAACGCCGTGGACATTGAGGACCTGGCACGCAAGCTGGACTGCTAGCTCCTTGTGGCGCGGCCCTTCAGCGCCATCAAGGCCAGACCAAAGCTGACGACGCCCACAAGCAGCACTGCGCCCACGCCTCTCAGCAGCACGTCCGGCTCCCAGCCTTCGGTGATAAGCGACCGCATTGCCTCCAGCAGGTACGTTACCGGGTTGTAGTCGGCCACGGTTGCCAGCCAGTCCGTCATCGCTTCCTGGGGCAGGAACAGGGTCGTCATAAAGAGGAAGGGGAAGAACAGCAGGAAGCTCAGGTTGACTGCCGCGGCGCTGCCGGTCTTCAGAGCGATTGCGTACGGAAAGCCGGCGAATATGAGGCCCCACAGACCGCCCATCAGCATGAAAGCCGCGATACCGAGCGCGCCGGACTCGAAGCGTATACCCACCGCGAAGCCCATGATGAGCACCGGAATCGTCAGGGCGACAACAAGCACGAAATCGGCCAGCATCAGGCCAAGGAGCAGCGCAAGTCGATTCACCGGCGATATGACCAGCCGGTCGAAGTAGCCGCTCTGTATGTCGGTCACTACGGTCACCGCGCGAGATATTCCGGTGACGGCAAACATGATTGCTACGGGGAGCTGGAACGCCTTGTAGTCCAAGCCGGGGATCTGCTCGGCGAAATCAGCAAGGGCCCCGATGTTCAGGAAGAAGAAGAAGGGTGGTATGACCAGGGCGGAGATAGTGATCTCGGGGTCTCTGGCCACTGAGCGGGTAGCGCGTTCGGCTACTGAGAGGATGTCCCGCAGGAACCCCGCCCTGCGGGCTCTGACTGAAGGGCCGGTGGATACTTGGGATACCAACTTAAACTCCTTATTCGTTCAGACTAAGCAGGATTTGCCGGCGGTTGCGCTGACAACAGGGTTCTGGTGCATTCGCGGGGTAGTCCTCATATGGCCTCCGTCTCTTTCGCCTTTGTGCGCCTCTCGTGTTGCCTCTTGGCGCGGAGGCGGCCTTTGGCTAGTTTGTTCTCCCGTGTACACCCAGGCGAGCACGTTATCACCCTTGGCTGCATTTGCAGCCGATCCTCACTGATTGGCCGATTACAGATTGTACAGACGCTATTCGTGGTCATTTAGCACTCTGGGAATGAACCAATGGCATTGACAATATCTGTGTGGACCTTCTTGACCGACCACTTTTCTTCATCTTCTGAGGGGAGTGATTTATGCTCGCCGCATACTCCAAAGTCGGTAAACCTCAAATCTATCCTAAAGTTCCAAGTCCCCCAACCAATCTCTTCGCCAAAGGTTTCGAATTGCAAGTGTTCCAAGTTAGGCAACTCCGTGGCGAAGTCACGCTGCCAGAAAGCTGCGCTGTCCCCCACGACCATCTTCAAGTTCGTGAGGCCGCTCAAGTGGCGAAAAACATCATTGGGAAGTTCCAAAGTGGAAAGCGACAGAGATTTCAAGTTAGGCATATTTGCGAAATCATCAGCGCGGAAGTCGGGGTGACCGACCTCAAGTGCTTCAAGTCGGTAAAGTTCACTAACATGAATAGCCCTACACAGCTCCATGTTGTATGCCCTGAGTAGTGCATACTGCATACCAATCGAGTAGTCGCATATGTACCCCAGGTCGCTCTTGCCCTCAACCTCACGTACTGAAGGTTCTGCCGTCTGTACGCTTCTCGGCATCTGCTTCTCTACCGCATTCATACGGGCTTCTAAGGAGTCCAGTCTCTGGCCTATTGGTATTTCCCCGCCACGCTCGATGGAGTCCTTGGCGTCGCCATTATTAAGTCCTACGGAATATGAGAGTCCGGCAATAACGACTACGCCAACCAGAACCATAAAGATGCCAGACCAGTTGCGACCAGTTGCGACCCGCTTTCCCATCTCCATAGTGCCCTCCCTCAACTTGATGTTGAGGCTAATCTACGCCATAATAGCGTAGGCGTCAACCCCTTTGAGACCAACTACCCCGCGAATGCAACAGAACCCACAACAGGCGTGTTTCTTTTGGGGTCAAGCGGTAACCTGCATTCACCGGCAGCTCAATGGGAGGCTGGCGCATCAGGATACAGACTGGCCGTCCTCTTCCGGTTGATGCCGTTCGCCGCCCTCGTCCTGCAAGCGCTCTCCCGTCACCTGCAGGAACACGTCGTCCAGGGTGGGGGTGCGCAGGGTCAGCTCCTGGACGCTGATGCCGCTCTGATCCAGCGCCAGGGCTACGGCGCTGATCAAAGCCGCGCCGTTGCCAACGCTGGCCGTCAGCTCGTTGCCATGCACCTCTACCCTGGTCACGCGCCCCGTGCTCTGGAGCGCCTCAACGGCCGCGTCCACGTCCCCGTCGATCTTGGCGATGATGAGGTCGGACCCGCGGGCGCGCTTCAGCTCCTGGGGCGTACCCTGTGCGGCCAATTTCCCCCGGCTGATGATGCCGACCCGGTGGGCCAGGGAGTCCGCCTCCTCCAGGTATTGCGTGGTCAGGAAGATGGTGACTCCCAGCTTGTCGTTGATGTCCCGCACCTCCTGCCAGACGCGGGAGCGACTGACGGGGTCTAGGCCGGTGGTCGGCTCGTCCAGGAAGAGCACTTCCGGGTTGTGTATCAGGGCGGCCGCCAGGTCAAGACGGCGCTTCATTCCGCCTGAATAGGTGCCTATCAACCGGTCCATCGCCTCCCCGATGTCCACCAGGTCCGAGAGGTCGGCTATTCGGCTCTTTACCTGCTTGCCGGACAGCCCGTAGAGCTGGCCCTGGAGTCGCAGGAGCTCGCGGCCCGTCTGCTTGGCATCGAGGGCGGCGTCCTGGAGAGCCGCGCCTATCCGCAGCCGCACCTCGTTGGGCTGGCGTACGGCGTCGTACCCTGCAACGGTTATCCGTCCCTCCGTGGGGGCGAGAAGGGTGATGAGGATCCTGATAACCGTGGTCTTCCCCGCGCCGTTGGGACCCAGGAAACCGAATATCTCACCCTTCTGCACCTTCAGGTCCACGCCGTTAACGGCCTTCACCGCGCCAAAGTGGCGCACAAGCCCCTCCACGGCAATAGCGTATGTGTTGTCAGATGCGACAGTCATGCTTTGTATTCGCTCCAGGTTCTTTGAGAAAGGTCACTCTAGCCATGCCGCGCAATCGACTCTTGCCAGTTGCATCTCCGCGCCGCCGGATCGGGCAGGGCGTACCTTTTGATCGAAGTTCGCCGCTAATCGAACATCAGGACGGTGCGGGACACCTCCCCGGCTTTCATAGCGCGAAAGGCCTCGTTGACGTCCTCCAGGCGGCCCCGGCGGGTGATCATCTCGTCCAGAAGCAGACGGCCCTGGCGGTAGAACTCGATGAGACGCGGCATGTCTGTGCGAAACCGGTTGGAGCCCATGCCACTGCCCTGTATCTTTCGCTCGCTGAGGAACATCTGCCCCTCTATCTCGACCTTCTGGCCTGGGGGTATTATGCCGATGACAGTTGCGGTGCCGCCAGGTGTCAGGCAGTAGAAGGCCTGCTCGGCGGCGGTCTTGAGGCCAATGGCCTCGAAGGAGTAGTCCACTCCGCCGCCGGTGAGGTTTTGGATGGCCTCCACGGGGTCCTGGGATGAGGCGTCCACTACGTGGGTCGCGCCCAGGTCCAGGGCGTGTGTGAGCTTCGGCTCCACAACGTCGACGGCTATGATCTGCCGCGCTCCGGCTATGCGCGCCCCCTGTACGGCCGAGAGGCCGACGCCTCCCAAGCCAAAGACAGCAACGGTGCATCCGGGCTCAATGCGGGCGGTGTTGATGACCGCTCCCACGCCGGTTACGACACCGCAGCCAATAAGGGCGGCGCAATCGAATGGCATGTCATCGTCGATCTTGACCAGTGCGTTCTCGTGGACGAGCATCCGCTCAGCGTAGCTGGAGAGGTTGAAGACCTGGGTGATAGGAGCGCCGCTCCCGGCAAAGCTGAGGCGCGGCGGGTCCGACTCCGAGCGGCGGGGTCGCTGGGTGCAGCGGCTGGGATGTCCCGACAGGCACTGGTGGCAGGCGCCGCAGAATACGGACAAGCAGGATATGACGTGGTCGCCGGGCTGGAGGTAGGTTACCTGCTCTCCAACCTCCTCCACAATGCCGGCGGCCTCGTGACCCAGTATGGCCGGAGCTACTGTATTGGAGACCCCGTCTACGTAGTGAAGGTCGCTGTGGCACACGCCGCTTGCGACGGTGCGCACTACGACCTCCCTGGGCATTGGCCTGTCGATGTTGACCTCTTCGATGGTCAGTGGCGCATTTGTGGCGTTAAAAACTGCGGCCTTAATGGCGCTCCTTCCGTTGCCGATACTTCGCTGACATTATAGCACGGCGCGAACGGGGTTCCACCAGCGTCTAGGCAGTGCCGGAGACCGGCTGCTGCTCTTCGGCTCCGGTCTTGACGGGCGGTCGAGGGGGCACGGCCCAGAGCATCAGAATACCGGCCAGTATCCACGCCGTCCCGAAGACGACGAATGCGAGGTCGTAGGTGCCGTACCGGTCCCACACGTAGCCGCCCAGGACGGGGCTGGCTGCTCCTACCATGTTGCCTATTGGTGTCACAAAGCCCCGAATAGCTCCCTGGTGCTGCCGACCGAAGTATGAGGCCCAGGCCAGGTTTGCAATGGTGGGCCATCCCCCCATCGTTAGGCCGAAGAAAACGGCATAGACGTAGAGGGAGGTCAGGCTCTGGGCGATGATCAGAGAGTAGAGTGAGATACCCGCCGGTATGACGCACATGGGAATGACCCATCTCACGTGTATATGCTCCGCAGTGAATCCCCAAATCGGCTTTGCGACTATGGCGAAGAAGGCAAGTGTCGCAGCTACCGCAGTAGCGGTTGCCAGGCTGAAGCTCTTGTCCTGGATGTAGGCCACCTGGTGGAAGATGACGGGCATGAGGCCCATGCTGCCCAGGGACTGAACGCCCATCATTATCCAGAGCGCTTTGGTCCTGAACGCCTCTCGAACTGTCCAGGGATACTCCGTAGAGCCAGCCCTGCCTGGGCCTGCCCCATCTGGCGCGTCCCCGTCCGGCAAGAGGCCGATGTCCTCCGGCTGGCGCCGCATGAACAGAGCGGCCATAGGCGTGATGGCCAGTATCATGAATATGCCTAGTAAGACCCACGCCGTGCGCCATCCAAACTCGCCCACAAACCACCCGGCCATTGGAGCGATGATGAAGCCGCCGGTCGATATGCCCATAGTCCCAATGGCCATGGCCCTGCCGCGCTTCCTGATGAACCACTTGGAGATGACGGCGGGTCCGACCAGCTGACCGCCCATGCTGAACATAGCCAGCCCGAATATCACGCCGTACATGAGGTAGAATTGCCACAGCTCCTGCACCAGGGAGGTGGACATAAGCACCAGGCCGGCGATTATGCTGCCAATGGTGACCAGCAGCCGCGGGCCGTGCTTCCTGTCCACCAGCAATCCCAGGAAGGGAAGCAACGGGAGCAGGGCAAGGCGAAATACTGCAATCGCCGAGAACTGCGTCCGGGAGATGCCAAGTTCCTCGCTCATTGGGACGATGAAGAACGACAGTCCGTAGCCGCTGATGCCAGCGGTGGTCATAGCGGTGGTGAAGGTTATGAGGACAATCAGCCAGCCGTAGAAGAACGGCCTGCCAATGACTTTTCTTGCTACCCAATCGGCGCTTGCCATTGGACCTCACTGATGTGTTGATTGAGCCAATAATACGCCAAGAGCATAGGGTAGGGAAGAGGCTTGCCTGGCGTAGAGCGCCAGGGGGTCGGCCAGTTCCGTCTGTAGGTGACTCCATTCTGAAACATGGTATTATGCAGTTCCATCAATACCCAAACTTCACTAATCTGCAGAGGTGGTTCAGTGGCAGCTCAGGGCCTTTGGCAGGCAGGACAGCAAATACTTCAACAGGACCTGTGGCGCGGCAAGCTCCTTAGCTCTCGTCCCGTTACGGTTGTTGAAGATACTCCAACTCGACTTGCCCTCTACACTCACTCCGGATCGCACTACTACTCGGCGACGGCGATCTCCAGGAATCGCAAAGCTCTGTCGTTGTCAGAGCGCGTTGACATATTGATGTCGGACGATATCCCTCCGCTGGAACGGAGAGTGTCGGGAGATCGCCATGTGCTGACTCTCACTCCACCTGGGGCTGCCCATTCAGTGTGGCTCTTCTGGACCCCGGAGTGGCATTTTCAGTTTTGGTATGTAAATCTACAGGAACCTGTCAGAAGAACGCCACGTGGTATTCTCGTTCAGGACCAGGTCCTGGACATAGTTGCAGATCCCGACCGGGCTTGGAACTGGAAGGACGAGGACGACTTTGTGGAGCTTGAACAGCGCGGGTTCTTTACAAATGGGGAGGCCGCATCGATAAGGGCAGAGGGCGAGAGGATGATAGCTGCAATAGAGCGCAACGTTCCGCCATTCTGCGAGGGATGGGAGACCTGTAGGCCTGACGCGAGTTGGTCGATCCCTCAAATCCCCGAAGATTGGTCTGTGATACCTTAGTTGCTTAACCCAGACAGAGCCATATGTCGGTGGAGTCTCACTGTCTTGCCGGCCTTACCCGGGTAGCTGGGCCAGGATCGTCGAGACGGAGGGGCGGTCGCCTATGCCACTGCCCACGTACTTCCACGTGATGACTCCTTCCGTGTCCACAATGAAAGTAGCCGGCTTGGCGCGCCCCGAGTCGTCGGGGTTATGCACATTGTACAACTGAGTCACCATTTTTGCGGGATCGTACAGCACCGGGAAGGGGATACCCAACTGCCGCGCGATGTCCTCTGCGCCGCTGAGGTCGTCGACGCTGATGGCAACCACCTCCGCGTTCAGGGCCTGTATGTCGTCGTATCTCCTTGTCAACTCGCCGAGTTGAGTCCGACAGTAGGTTCACCAAAAGGCTCGGTAGAAGACCACTATCAGATTCTTGTCGTCCCTGTAGGACTCCAGTGACACTTCTGACCCGGAGATGGACGGCAGCATGAACGCGGGGGCCAACTCTCCGACGCCGGTTCCGACCACCAGCGGGATTTCGGTAGGGGCTGGGTTGGCTGTTGCAGGTGCTTCAGTGGGGACAGGGGTGGCTACCGGCGGCGGGTCGGTAGCGACAGGACTTGCAACCGCAGGCGGGTCAGGTGGTACTGGGCTGACAGCCGGCGCCACATCGGTAGGAGCAAGAGTGACGGTTGGGTCCAGGCCGGATAGCTGGGCCAGGATCGTCGAAACGGAGGGCCTGTCGCCTATGCGCCTGCCTACGTACTTCCACGTGATGACCCCTTCCTTGTCCAAAATGAACGTGGACGGGGTGGCAAGGCCATCGCCCAGGAGGTTGAAGACCATGTACGACTGGGGCGCCTCAGTTGAGGGGTCGTACAGGATGGGGAAGGGAATACCCAGCATTTGCACGACTTCCGAAGCCTCCTCGAGGTTGTCAACGCTTATCGCGAGCACCTCCGCGTTCAGGTCCTTTATCTTGTCGTAGTTCCTTGTCAGCTCAACGATCTGACTCCTGCAATAGGTTCACCAGAACGCTCTGTAGAAGACCACAACCAGGTTCTTATCGCCCCGGTAGGACTCCAGGGAACGGTCAACGCCTGCGGTAGACGCAAGTGTGAAGCCGGGCGCGGTATCTCCTACATCTGTGCCGACCATTGTGCTGGTCTCGGGAGACGCAGTGGGCTGTGGGGAGGGAACAACCTCAACTGCCGTCAAGCCGGCCAGCTGGTTCTTTATGGTGGAAAGGGAAGGCCGGTCTCCTGGGTCTCTGCCCACGTACTTCCACCTGATAACCCCCTCCGCGTCCACAATGAACACGGACGGGGTGGCAAGGCCATCGCCCAGGAGGTCGTACACCATGTACGATTGCGTCACACTGGTTGAGGTGTCGTACAGAACAGGGAAGGAGACGCGCCAATTCTCCACGACTGTGGTGGCGTCCCGGAGGTCGGTTACGCTGATAGCCAGTATCTCAGCGTTCAGGGTCTCGATGTCCTGGTAGGCCTCTGTCAGCTCACCGAGCTGATTCTTGCAGATACCTCAGAAGGACCCTCTGTAGAATACCAGCGTCACGGTCTTGTCGCCCCGGTAGGACTCCAGGGACACCTCCGCCCCGGAGGCCGACGGCAGCGTGAAGACGGGCGCCATGTCCCCGACTTCTGCGCCAGCCTGCATATCCGGTCCGGATGTAGGGTCGGGCGTCTCATTGGATTCAGGCGTAGGTGATGGTACGCTTGTTGGATTGGGTTCAGTCGTCGCACTGGGCGTTTGTGTCGGGGTTGACTCGAGGGTTGCCGGCGGCTCCTCGCTCCCGCACGCCACAGCCGCCACTACGGCGATGACACTTATGACAAGATATATAGCTACTCTGAGCATGACTCCATAATACCCTATAGCGTCTGTCCATCTCAACGCCGTGCGACTCTTGTGTAGAGGTTTTGCAGATGTCCTGGAGGTGAGATTCTGAGCGGCGCTCCGCGTGTCAGAGGTGCATATTCGGACTAAATGCCCAGGAGCCGTCTTCGCGCTTGAGTTTGTGCGATAACGTGGTATACTACGTGGCAGATGCTCTCAGGGTGGAGAAGATTATAGAGGGCGAGTGTTAGGAGAATAAGGAGGTTCACATGGACTTTTCACTGCCATACACGGAGGAACAGGAGACATTTCGTAAGGAGGTTCGCGCCTGGCTCGAGGCAAACACTCCTGAAGAGATGCAGCAGCCCATCGATGCCAACGACACAACCCAGGAGATGCGGACCTTCTGGGCGGATAAGCACTTGGAGTTGGGAGTAAAGGGTTGGCTGTATCCCACATATCCCAAGGAGTACGGCGGCGGCGGGCTTTCTGCCGACCACGAGACCATTCTTGACGAGGAGTTCTCCAGTGCCAGAGCGCCCCGCTCCTTCGGCAACACCTACTCCTTCGGCAGCATCATGGTATGGGGAACTGAGGAGCAGAAGCAGAAGTTCCTTGTCCCATTTATGAAGGGCGAGAAGAAGACCCACCAGAGGCTGACCGAGCCACAGGGCGGCGCTGACTTGGCCAACGTCCAGGGCAGGGCGGTCCGGGACGGCGACGACTGGCTTCTCACTGGTCAGAACGTCTTTATCAGCTGCTGGGGCGATGAGGACTACTACCCCGGCGTTATGATGACCGACTCCGAGGCTCCCCGACACCGCAACTTGGGATTCTTCATGGTTCCCAACAACGTGGAGGGTCTGGAGATAAGGGCGATGGATCTGCTTCCCTCTTCGGGGCGCTCCCCGGGGCCTGGGCAGAAGGCCATCTTCATGGACAACGTGCGAGTGCCCGCTGACCACATGATTGGCGGCGACCACCAGGGTTGGCAGGTCATGCAGACTCTGCTGGAGGCCGAGCACGGAGGCCGCGGTCGGGCGTTCCCCAAGGACGACAACGTGGACAGCTTTGTTGACTACGTGAAGGAGACCAAGAGCGCCGGCGGCAAGCTGGGCGGCGACCCCATTGTCCAGCAGGCGACCATGGACGCCGTGATTGACTCACACGTCCAGAGCCTGTTCCAGAGGCACACCTACTGGATGTACCAGAACCGCATGGAGATGATGGGCGAGAACAACTACACCAACGTCCACAGCAGAGAGTCCGACCTGCGGAACTCCAGGAGGTTCCGGGACGTTATGGGGCTTTATGCCTTCCTCAACACCAAGGAGCCCGACGCCCCCCAGGGTGGAATGCATGAGGTAAACCAGCGCTCCACGGCAGGCCAGCGCCACGCCGGTGGCAGCACCAACATTGCCAAGGTTATCCTGGCGCGGCGTATCGGCATCAGCCGGACCCAGGAGAGGGCGGCCCCCACGGCCTCCACGGCGACCAACCTCGGCAGCTAGCGCCTAGTTTCTAGTACGTAAAGAAGGGCAGCGCCCATACGGGCGCTGCCCTTCTTGGTTTTGGCGCAGGGAGGCTGCTAACTTGCGTGTGATACAATTAAGCTGAAGAGCAGTATGGAGGGCCTCATGGACGTAAAGGAAGCAGTGCGAACTGCCAAAGAGTACCTAGTAGTCGTCTACGACGGGGAGAACATCACGGATATTGGCCTTGAAGAGGCGGTGTTCAACGACGAGTTGAATAGCTGGAACATTACCATTGGCTTCTCGCGCCCGTGGGACACCAGGAATGACGTGATTACCTCACTACACGCTTGAGGCGTTCCTACAAGGTCGTCAGTATCGACGACACTACGGGGCGCGTGGAATCTCTCACAGACCGTATCCTGAATGCTACCGCGTGACTTTAGGGCGCCGCTCGGTTACTTTGTCGACACAAGCCTTCTTCTGCTATTTGTCGTTGGGAGCGTCGGACGAAACCTGATAGCCAAGCATCGTCGGTTGCAGGGCTACTCCCGGGAAGATTACGAAACACTGGTCAACTTGTTGGGTCATGTTGACCACCTGTACATTACGCCAAACACCCTTACTGAGACATCCAACCTGCTTGCTCAACACGGGGAACCTGAGCGGTCTCTCTTTCTGGAACATCTCCGGGCCATAATTCAAGAAAGCCGAGAGGTGGTGGTAGGGAGTATAGAAGCAGCGGGCAACAACGAATTTGTGAGCCTTGGGCTGACGGATGCTGCGCTCTTGGAAGCCATATCGTCTGAAACCCCGTTGGTAACAGTGGATACAGACCTATTTGTCGCGGCCTTGGCGAAAGGAAATTATCACGCGGTCAACTTCATGCCTCTCCGGCAGTCGTAACCGGTCGCCGATCGCTCCCGCGCTCTATCGGTCTGCGTGGCCCAGTGCCCGCTCCGGCGCTATCTGATCCCGGACGCGCTGCTTGAGTTCCTTGGGCTCCGGGAACCGGCCCTCTCCCTTGCGCGACCACACCGTCTCCCCGTTGGCGCGCACCTCGAAAACGCCGCCGTTGCCGGGTATCAGGGCCACCTCTCCAATCTCCGCCTCGAACGTAGAGAGCAGCTCTTGGGCTACCCACCCGGCGCGCATCAGCCAGCGGCACTGCGTGCAATACTCTATCTCTATTCGAGTCCCTGCTGTCATTTCATCCCATCCTGCAACTGCGTTCTGTGAGATTGTAGCTGAATTCCCGGCCTATCTCCACACCACATCCCCTTAGATTCCCGCTCGGGGCCTGCCCCGTACCCCGATACGGGGGCGGGAATGACGGTGGCGGCAGCTCCGCCACATGGGTTACATAAGGTACTCCGTCTTTGGGGAAAGGGATTATCTGCGCCTGTGGGCTAGTATAGCACCTTCTCCTCCACCAAGCGCTGTAACTCATCGTCCGAGAGGCCCAGCAGGCCGCCGAAAACCTCCCGGTTGTGCTGACCCAGCTCCGGGCACGGCCCCACGACACGGCTGGGCGTCTCCGAAAGCCGTATCGTGGCCCCCGGATGCTCCAGCACGTCGAATGCCGGGCGGTGGTCTATGGTGACAACGTAGTCACGGGCGCGCAGGTTCAGGTCGTAGTACAGGTCCTGCGCGTTGGCTACCACACCCGCCGGCACGCCTCCCCTCTGCAGGGTTCGCATAGCTTCGTGTGGGGTGCGCTCGGCGGTCCACTCGCCGATACGGGTGTTAATCTCATCAAGGTTCGCCAGACGGCCCTCCAGCGTAGCGAACTTGTCGTCCCGCGCCCAGTCGGAGTTCTCCATTGCACTGACCAAAGCTTGCCACTGTTCATCAGTGTAGCAGGCAATGGCGCACCAGGCGTCGTAGCCCTGGCATGGAAACACGTCGTGGGGAGCGGCGTTGGGGTTGCGGTTCCCGGTCGGTTCCCAGATGTGTCCGTTAAGGGAGAAGTCCGCGAAGGCCACACCCATCGTCGCCACCAGTCCCTCAAGCTGGGCCATCTCTATCATCTGCCCCTTGCCGGTGCGGTCCCGGTACTCCAGGGCGGAGAGCAGGGCGGAGGCTCCGGCGGCGGCGGCGATGAAGTCCGGCAGGGGCGCCTTGGGCCGCGTGCGGCCGTCCGACTCCGGGTGCGCCCACAGGTTCATAAGCCCGGTGTAGGCGAGCAGACTCTGGCCGTATGACAGCTGGTCCACGTTGGGCCCGGAGTTGCCGAATCCGGGCATACTCAGGTAGATGATGCGGGGGTTTATCTCCTTCATGCGCTCGTAGCCAATGCCCCATCCCTCCAGAACGCCGGACCGGAAATTCTCCGCCACGCAGTCGCACTCACGGATCAGCTTCTCCACCAGGGCGATGCCCTCCTTGTGGGCCATGTTGAGGGTGATGGAACGCTTGCCTCGCTGTATCTCAGCGAAGTTGAAGCTGAAGGCTCCCTGTGCCTGCCCGCGGTCCGGCAGCATATGGGACTCGACCTTGAGCACCTCTGCGCCAAGCTCTGCCATGTAGCGCGTCATAAACGGCCCGGCCCATACTCGGCTGAAGTCCAGGACGCGAAGTCCCTTCAGGGGCAGAGGAGGTTCGGCGCCCTCCGGCGGCGCAGCCGGTGGCGTCTCCTTGCGAGGCGATTCTGACCACTCCTTGATGACGTCCTCCGTGTGCTCGCCCAGAAGCGGCGCAGGGCGGTATATTCGACAGGGGCTTTCACCCATGCGGAACGGCGCGCCGGGTATCCGGTACTCTCCCACTGCGGGATGCTCTAAGCTCACGAAATAGTCGCGGACTCGCAGGTGGTCGTCCTCCAGCAGATCCTTGATGGTCATTAGGGGCGAAGCGGGGATATGTCGGCGCTGCGCCTCCTTGTAGAAGTCCATCTTGGAGAAGCCCTCGGAGAACTCGGACACCAGGGCGGACAGAACGTCGCTGTTATCACGCCGGAAGTCCCGGTCCTTCCAGATGTCGTCCTTCAATGCATCGTTGTCCATCCACTCGAAGAGGGACTCCACGTGACGCGGGTAGCCGGGCTGCATGTAGACGAACCCGTCCTTGCAGGGATACGTGTTGGTGGGCGCCAGGTTAGTGGTTGCGCCCACCCTGCGGTTGATCTGGATACCGTTGGCGTACCTGCCCAGGTAGGCCAGTATGTTGGCGAGCACCTCCTGGATCGGACACCTCGATGTGCTGGCCGCGGCCGGATATGTTCCGATAACGTAGTGCGGTGAGGCTGGCCATAGCCGCGTGCTGGGCCGCCAGCTGATATCCCTGGGCCAGGGGCGCCAAAGCCGGCCTCATGTCCGGGTCGCCGTAGCCGTACATCAGCCCGCCAAGAGCCTGCACGATGAGCTCGCCGCCGAGGTAGTTGCTGTAGGGACCCCACAGTCCGAAGGGCGAGATGGAGGTGTAGATGAGGCCGGGGTTGGTCTCCTTCAAGTTCTCGTACCCCAGCTCCTGCGCGTCCAGGTCCCAGGCCGTCCCGTCCTCCAGCAGGATGTCCGCCACGGCCGCCAGCGACCGGAAGCGATCCCGGTCGGCGGAGTTATCCAAGTCGAGAACGACGCCTCGCTTGTTTAGGTTGTAGGTGAGGAAGGTTATGCTGCGCTCCGGGTCCGGTTTGCCGCCCGCGTAGGGACTAAGACGCCTGCCGTCGTCACCTGCCGGAGGCTCCACGCAGACAACGTCCGCTCCCAGGTCGGCCATCAGGCGACCGCAATACTGGGATCCCGGCCCGGTGAGGTCGAGCACCCGCAGATGGGCGAGCGCACCACCGACGTCGCTGCCGCATAGAGGGCAGGCCCGCGAGTCCACCGGGATTTCCGCTTCACAACTTATACACTGCTTGTTCATGCGCGTGCGGCCCTGCCGTTTCTACGGATTGCATCTGCTATAGGTCCCAACCGTGAAGGTCCGGAGAAATGCCCTTCATTTATTACCTTCTGAATGTCCGCGGCTTCCATTGAAGCTAAAAACTTGAAGACCCTGGGAATGGCGCTTGCGCGAGAGTTGGAGGCGGGCTTGTCAATGTCATAGTACTGGCAAAAGTTTGTGATGTCGCCAAACGAGGGAAGAAAGGTCTTGCCCTCAAATCTATGTGCAAGTTCAACAACAGCCTGTCTCTTCTCCTCCGGCAGCTCCGTATTGGCGACATACTGAGGCGCTGTGGTTTTTGGGACTCTCTTGCGGGATTCCTTTTTGGCGCTCTCTTTTGACTCTGTTGAGTTCTCATTTGGTTCTTCGAGGTGAGATTCTGAGAGTCTTATTTCTCTTAGAGACTCGTCAACTTGCTCAAAACCGTACTCCAAGACCATTGAGCGCAGGGCATTCTTTAGATGAATTACGGTCATAAGTTGGTCTCCCCCTCCCATCGCTAGGGTTTGAGTCCTTGCAATTCAGGCATGTCAAAAAACTCGCTCGCGAATCTGTTGAAGTCGCGCCGAGCATTTCCACGCCAGTTATTATCTCCACGCATCATTTTGGGGAATCCCCGAGAGAAACCAAGTTCATTCTCGAAAATGTGCCACCCGTTATTATTAGCCTCCTCCGTGATTTCACGCATCGCTCTTGCCTTCTCCGGCCCGCCGGCATTTCCACCGTCATAGGTCGCATTGTTGATAACGATACCGACCACGTCAATCTGATGACCCCTGTTTTGTCTTCTGAACGCCTCAAGAGAATCTTTCAACAATGGAAATCCAATGGTTGCAAAGAACTCTGGTCTGACAGGAACAAGAATATAGCGAGTGGCGTGATACGCGACCTGAGTGAATATGGATTCAGTTGGAGCACAGTCTATGATGATGAGGTCTTCATCTTGGAAATGGCTGGCAATGAGTCGCGCTAGGCACCGTTCATCGGTTGTAACAGCGTGAATTAAGCGGTCGGAAAAGTCAAACCTTGAAGGTATGACTCTCAAATTACGAGTTCTGGAATCGTGGATCACGTCTAAGACATTCAACGCGCTTGCTGATGGCGAACTGGACGTCGGAGGCTGATACCCGGCAAACACCTCAACAATCGGACGGTGTTCTGCTGTTAAAGAACTGTCTGTAACTTCCTTCTTCCATCAATGCCTGCGACAGGTTAGCCTGGGGGTCTAAGTCAATCGCTAGAACCCGACGGTTGACGTGTTGCGCTGCGTAACGCCCCAGCATCGTAGCGATGGTCGTCTTTCCTACTCCGCCTTTCATGTTAATGACTGAGATGCAAACGGGGCCGCCATTAGAGGCCATTGCCACCTCCCATACTGGTAGCTTTACGCAATGTATAAGATACAGAACTTGCCAAACTCGAACGTAATTTCAATATACAGGTCAACGCCTCTGACGACAAGGCTTGTTTGTACGGTAGGGTCTCCCTTTGCACTACGCCCCTGCCGCGCGCTCACTTCTGCAAGGAGGACAGGAATTCGTACAGCCGGCTGTTGAAGGTCTCCGGCTCCTCCCTGTGCACCTCGTGGCCGACGCCCGGGAACAGGTCTAGCTCAGACCCCTGTATGGAGTCGCGAATCATGTGGGCGTGCTCAAGGCCGACCCAGGCGTCCTCCTCGCCCTGGACTATCAGGGTAGGGCAGCGAATCGCCTCCAGCCTGTCGGCGGGGATGTTCCAACCGTTTTCGCAAAGCTGCTCCACGCTGTCCACGTAGTCGGCCACCAGCCGCTCCCAGTAGGGGTCGCCGTGGCTTCGCGCCAGGGCGCGCTGGAAGCCGCCCGGAAGGCTGTCGGCCGGAGCCAGCTTCCGGGCCTCCTCCAAAGTTTTTTCGTCCAGGACTGCTTGGGCGCCTATGAGGGTCAGGGACCTCAGGTGGTCGGGGTACTCTCCAGCGATAATCAGCGACACGACAGCGCCGTCGCTGAACCCGCACATGTGCGCCGGCGTCAGTCCCAGGTGCTGGAGCAGGGCCACAACATCCTCGGCGTCCTTCTCGTAGAAGTTCTCGAAGGAGTCGCGGTGGTCAGACCCGCCGTAGCCCAGGAAGTCCGGGACAATCACCTGGTAGTCCGCAGCGAACTCGTTGATCTGATGGCGAAAGTGGGCGCGGCCGGTGCCCAGCGCGCCGTGAAGGAACACCAACGGAGGGCCATCTCCCTGCACAATGCAGTGCAGACGCCCGTGCTTTGCCATAACATCCACCTCTCTAGGCTCTTGACCGGATGTCATTTTGCACCTCCCTAGCTAGCGTACCCCGCCGGGATAAACGGCGCAGGAAAGCCTCAGCCGTTCTCCCGAGGGTCTGGAACGTTTATCACAAGGAACTCAGTGGAATTCCTCGCTACTATCAACTCCGCCGATTCCGTCTCGCTCAGGTTCTCCTCCACGTGGACGGTCTCCGGCGGCACGTACAGGAAGTCGCCCGCCTCTGCGATTAGAGACTTCTCTAGCCTCTCGCCGAAGTGGAACTTCAGTCGGCCCTTAATCACGTAAATGCCGGACTCGGCGCTACCGTGGTGGTGCGCTCCACCCGCGCCTGGCGGCGACGAGACGAACCCGATCCAGAGCCCCTTGCTGCCGCACAGGTCGGGCGCCACGGCCGCCTGCCGGATCATGCCCGGCGTCTGAGCCGTGTTTGCGCCTCTCTGCTCAGGCTTTATGAGCCCTATGTCTTCCATTGTCCTGCCTTCCTCTGCGGAGACCCTTGGCTAACTCTCAAGCGCCCCCATCCCAGCCTTGCCCCACTTGCGGGGGAAGGAGTTTAACGCCCCAGGCAAGCTCCCTTCCTCCTCGCCCCCTTCAGGGGGGGAGTCAGAGAGGGGGCGCTCCTAGTCCAGGCGGAAGTACCGGAACGCCTCCGCGTACTTCATGCCCTTGACCTTGCCGTTCTCCTCCCGCCACAGGCGCATGTACCGCTCTGCGTCCTCCGGCGTAACCTGGCTCTCGTGCCTCTTCAGCGCCTCTATAGCGATGTCGATGGTGTCCGTAACGTCGATCCACTTGGTGGCTCGCTCGCTGCGGTCCATTACCAGCAGCTCCCTGACTTTGTGAGGCTCCAGCCCCTCTTGGAGCAGCTCCGGGAATGTGAGCCTGTCCCGCGCTGCGGGGAACACCGCCGACAATGCGGCCTCTCCCGCTGCGAAATGGTCGGGGTGACCGATGTACTCCATGCTGTCCAGGGTGCGCGTCGGGCTGGTGGTGATGAGTATCTCCGGTTTGAACCTGCGTATCTGTCGAGTTATATCCCTGCGAAGCTCCAGGGATGGTTGTAGCATGGCGTCTTCGTAGCCAAGGAAGACCACCTCCTTCAACCCCAGCACCTCCCCGGCCGCCAGTTGCTCGTCGCGGCGGACCTGCGTCAGCTGCTCGGAGATCATGTCCGGGTCGTCGCTGCCCTTGCTGCCGTCGGTGCAGACCACGTACACCACCTCCATGCCCTGCTTGCACCAGAGCGCCACCGTACCGGAGCACCCCCAGTCCGCATCGTCTGCGTGTGCGAACACCACCATTCCCCTCTCGGGCGTTTTCTCCTCTGCCATTAGCGATGCACCTCCGGCGATTTCTCAGATGAGGCCGTGTTGTCTAGCTGTGTGTCTTGCTCTTGCCTGGACTGCGCCTGCTCTTCGTAGGCTGCCGACCGACCATCGGCTTGCCGGCGTTCCCCTATATCTAAAGGGGGGGAACAGGATGTATGATGGAGACTGCAACCCTCTCGACCAAGTCTAGCTGCGCTCCGTACCAGGATAACGTCACGGCGCGAGCCGACTTGACCCACATCAAATAATACATTGAAAACTCAGAGCAGGCAACTTGAGCTCCGAAGAACATAGCCAGGACATTTCACCTGCTTCAAGGGTCTCAGCCGGAGTGGTGGACCAGCGCCAGCCCTCCTATTCCTGGGTGGTTATGGGCCAGCTGTGGGGAATGGACCTGATGAACGTGATAGTTTTCTCCTCCATAGGAGTGCTGATTCCCTATTGGAGAGAGGAAATGGGTGTGACGCCGTTACAAGCCGGTATTCTGGGCGCTGCGGGGTTCCTCGGATTTGGAGTGATGGCGCTGCCTGCGAGCATCTGGCTCACCCGGTACAACCCGCGCCTGGTCACCCTGGTGGCAACCGTGCTTATGGCGGTTATGGCCCTGGGCCAGGCCCTGGCTCCTACGGTTCTGCTCCTTATAGTAACCCGATTCTTCTTTGTACTGGTGTCGGTCTGCCGGATTCAGATGCAGGTCATCTTCATTCAGCAGTGGTTCCAGCCACGGCTGTACGCCATGATCAACAGCCTGGACTTCGGCAACCGATCCCTGGGTCAGACCCTTGGCGTAGCCGCCATTCCCCCGCTGATAGGTCTGCTGGGGAGCTGGCGCAATTCCTACATAGCGGTGGCTATTGCCCTGGCCGTGCTCTCAATAGTCTGGGTCTTCTTCGGCAGGGAGCGGCGACGCACCCAGCAGGAGGGAGGACCTCCGCCCCAGGTGGGCAACCCGGCCGGTGTGCTCCGACGCCACAAGGTGCTGTGGGTTATAGCCGGGTGCCAGATAGGAGCGGCCGTGGTCTTCGCCTCCTTCCTCACGTTCTATCCAACGTACGCCATAGACTCAATGGGTATCTCCAGAACGGTTGCCGGCCTTACAATGGGACTTTTCTCCGTGGGAGCGATGGTCGGGTCGCTGGCGGCTGGCCCCCTCTCCCAGATGATAGGGCGGAGGAAGCCCTTTATATGGGTGCCGGGACTGGTGTTGCCCGTCTGCTACATAGCTCTGCTGCAAGTGGACTCCGTCACCTATGCGATGATGCTGCTCTTTCTGGCGGGCGTTTGTGCCATGGCAGTGCCTCCCATAATAGCCACCATTCCCCTGGATATGCGTCTGCCGCCCAGAGAGGTGGCAGTGGCTATCGGTCTGACACGCACCCTATTCCCTTTCAGCGCGACCATTGGCCCGCTGGTAGTCGGAGCGATAGCGGCGATCACGGGATCCCTGTTCACAGGCCTCCTGATAGTTTCGCCTATGGCCATCACGTTGTTCATAGGAGGCAAGCTCATGCCGGAGACAGGTTCCAAGGGAGGCTGACCGCCCCGGCCCAATGAGAGCCGCTAGGATATACTCGGGCTGAGCCGATAATACCCCTTTCCCCTGTCATTCAAAGGTCTCTTGAAGGGGGCGAGAAGGGGAAACGCCTCCCAGGACTGCACGCCTGGGGTCCCTTCCCCCGCCTGGCGGGGGAAGGGCAGAGCCTGTCCCGTTCCCCGATCGGAGTCGGGGACAGGACTTGATACGGGAATGGGTTCAAAAAAGCCCGCCCCTCTACGACTTCGGCGCTTCTCCCCTGAACGCTGCGTCCCGCTCGTCCTTGAATGCGCCCCAGCCCGTCTCCTGGAGACGCCGGCGGCGCTCCCTGGTGAGTTGGTCGTCATCGGCGCTCTCGGAGAGGGCTTTGACGGCCGGATCGTCGCTATAGGCCAGTCCCTCCCGGAAGCCGGCGAGATCGTAGACGCGGTTAACCAGAAACTTGTTGCGCTGCACCGCGGCCGGTGGCAGAGCAGCTATCTTCTTCGCCCACGCCTCGGCCTCCTCCTGAAGCTGTTCAACAGGCACAACCTTGTTGACGATGCCCATCCTCAGAGCGTCCTGGGCGCCAATCTGCTCGCCCAGAAGGAGGACCTCCTTGGCGCTCTTGAGGCCCAGCATATAGGGTGTTATCAACACGGGCGGCGAGCCGCCGTGACGTATCTGGATCTCGCCGAACCGGGCGTCCTCCGCGGCGATGGTGAAGTCGCACACTCCCGCGAACTCAAACCCTTGTCCGACCGCATGTCCCCGGACCGCCGCTATGACCGGCTTGAGCAGCGACCAAATCTTCATCTGGTTCTCCATGCCACCGGGCGCGGGGTCGTCGTCCGGGTAGAGATGGGAGTACAGATCGCCGCCGGCGGTGAAGGCGCGGCCTGCTCCGGTCAGAATCACCGCCTTCACCTCGTCGTCATCCTCCGCCCGCTCCAGCGCGGCATACAGCAGCCGCTGGACGTTCTTGTTCATAGCGTTGAGCACCGTCGGGCGATTCAGGGTGATGCGGGCGAAGCCGTCCCCCTTCTCGTAGAGCACGTCGTCCGGCCCCGGCGGCGGTATCTCGATTCCATCCGGCGTCTTCTTTATCTCAACCATTCTTCTCCTTTGCTAGTGTTTCTCGCCATCGAGTATAGGCCTATTTTGTCTCTTTCCTCAAGGTAGCTCTCAAAGCCTCTTGAAGCAACTCAATATTAGTCTTCGGTAGAATCCTTGGGTTCCGACCCGGAGAACCTGTCGCGGAACCTGCTCAAACCCTCTTTTGCCTTACTTCCGACTGATTTAGCCTGCTCAGCAGCTTTACTACCTGCATCCGCCACATGACCAGCAGCCTTCTGGCCCAAATCGGTCTCCAATGCCGCAGATCCTCCCTTATACGCCAGATATAAAGCGGCCGCACCGGCAAGTGCTGCGCCTCCTGAAGCCACTGTAGCTCCGGCCAATCCCGACACTCCAACAGCCGTTCCACCAGCAGCTACGCCAAAACCTCCAAGACCGGTGAAAGACAAGGCTGCTGCCGCTCCTCCCAATCCGCCCGCCACTCCGGCTCCTTCAGGCGAGTTGGCTGCACCAGCCACGCGTTTCAACGCTTCCTTGACGCTATGACCTTCCTCTTGGGTGACCTCCTCAACAAGCTCCTCCATTAAAAGCAAAGCGGCTATATAATGGCCGCAGGCTTCCTCTGTAATTTCCTGCTCGCTCTCATCAAGGGCGACCCCGATCCTATGATGGATTACCTCAAATTGGGACTTGAGTTCTTTAACGTCCTCGGGCGTAAGCATTTTAACTCCTTCTTATACACTCTTCTAATACAACAAGGCGCTACTGGACTTCAATGACCTCTGCGTTCGGAGCATCTTCAAAGTAAAGCTCCAGCGCCTCCTGAATGGCCAACCGCGCTTCTTCGCGCGTGTCGCCGAAAGATGAGATATCCACGTTGAGAGCCTGGGCTACCCAGACGGCTCCTTCGCGGTACAAGACCACCTCAATAGTGCGCATATCCATCCTCCGGCGCCAGTTTAGCACATTCGTAACCGCTGCCCTCTTGCAAAGACAGAGACCGCTCCTAAGAGCGGTCTCGACCCTACCGGCGAAGCGATAGGGGTGGTATGCAAGAGGCTATCCTGTTGAGTTGCATCTGTCAACGGCAACAAGACGCCAGAGGTCTCTCCAGAACCGGGACTGAGATGGTGAACGCTGCCTTTCATAGCCTTGCCAAGTTCGTCACCAGGTTGTAGACAAACCAGCCGTTATTATGTACTCCCTTCTTAGCGGCAAGCCCCTTTTCTCAAATCTGCTCCCCGCAGTGCGGGCAAATGTCCCTGCGCTCGGGCCGCTGCTGAACCTCTTGAATGAATCCGGATCCCAGAATCCCCGCCGGCAGTGCAAACAGCCCTACACCCAAAATCGCCATCGCTCCGGCCAGTATCCGTCCTGCTATAGTGACAGGGTAGACATCTCCGTAGCCCACCGTGGTTAGGGTGATGATTCCCCACCACATGGTTTCCGGGATGCTGGAAAACTTGTCGGGTTGAGCACCATGCTCTGCATAGAATACGAGGGAAGAGGCCAACAACAGAAGTAAGAGCAAGACCAGGATGACACTTAACAACTCGTCCTTCTTGGCCTGCACCACTATAGCCAAGGTGCGGATGCCGGCGCTGTAGCGGCCCAACCGAGCGACGCGTCCCACCAGACGGGCTGCGCGCACTACTCGCAAATCTATCCCGGGGAGGTTGAGCAAAGCTATGTAGAAAGGCAGAATAGCCATCAGGTCAAACAGGGCCAGAGGGGAAACAATGAACTTCAGCCGCCCTACCACTGGGCGAGCGAACTTGGCGTCAGTAGTGCATGCCCATACACGCAACAGATACTCCACTGTGAAAACGGCAACGGAAGCGGCCTCAAAGACGATAAAAGCTCTAGGCGAGATATTATAAATGTCCTCGACGGTTCCTGAAACCATAGCCACGATGTTTAAGACGATGAGGATGAAAAGGGACACCGACACCGCCTTGGCAACTCGGCTGACGGGTTCAGTACCCAGAGCATCGTTTATGGCTCTTTTCCAAGCAAGCACCGTTATGGCCCCCAGACCGCTCCCTCTCGGTAAAGGACCACCTCTATTGTGCGCATGTCCACCCTCCTCGCACAAGTTTAGCACATTCGTAATCGCCCCTTGGTTGGCGGCTTCCCCTCGCGTACTCTCGCCCCAGACTACATCCTAACACCCAACTATGTGCTTGGGCGTATGGCTCTGCAGAGTCACCATCCGGTCGGCTTGGTAATGGCGCCAACCTCATCCGTCAGAGTGTCGGGAAGCTGGCTTCGCCGCAGATGGCTCCTCCACAGACGCCTGACGTATGTCGCGGAGTTGGACAGGTCTCGCGGACTAGGGTTGCCGGCGTCTGGATTGACCAGCGTTACCCGAAGGCTCAGATCGTCTCTCACATACCTCATCGCTGTCGCGAAGTCCGCATCATTTGACACGATCACGGCCTGCTCGTATTCCCCGCTGAACCCATCAACCAAGAGACGGGTGGCCAGGTTCACATCAGACCCCTTCTCCTCTGAGTCTCTGACCAGGACGTGGGTCGGCAACCCCGGCGCCGGCTCGGCCAGCGGACGACGCCTGACGCCGGAGCGAAAGGTTCCGTAGTGAACATCTAGACCCGGTAGCGTAGCCAAAGCTCTCAGGTATATGAGTTGACGCTGCGCTTGCCCGGGGTTAGCAGGACGCACGTCGAGTAACGCGGTGAAGTAGCAGACCCTGTGAATCGTGTCTCGTGGAAAGAGGATCTCGGCTAGCTTACGCAGATCCAGCCATCTGAACGGTGTGTCCTTTAGAGCGCGATAGTAAAGATTGAAGCCGTCAATGTAGACATTGGTGATCAATCGCTGCCCTCTTGGAAAGACAGAGACCGCCTCGGAGGCGGTCTCGACCCTATCGTCGAATCGATAGGGGTGGTATATGTGAAAAACTACCACGTTGGGTTGGATCTGTCAACCGCCCCAAGACGCCCGCTCCCCGTATGTGCTATGCTACGGAGGTATCTTTCAGGAAAACCCCGGTTACAGGAGGGTAGACTATGGAAGAGCGCTCGGAGCCACAGCCCCTTTCCGATATTCGTATCGTAGACCTGACCCACGGTATTGCGGGGCCGTACTGCACCAAGCTCCTCGCCGACTTCGGAGCCGACATCATCAAGGTGGAGAGGCCAGGCTCAGGCGACTACGCCCGCTCTCTCGGCCCATTCCCAAACGACGTCCCGCACCCGGAGAAGAGCGGCTTGTTCCTTTTCCTCAACACCAACAAACGCGGCATCACCTTGGACCTCAAGTCAGACGAGGGTATCGAGGCGTTGAAGCAACTGGTGAAGGACGCCGACATACTGGTGGAGAGCTTCCGACCCGGAGTCATGGCTAGCCTCGGTCTGGACTACGATACCCTGAAGGGCATCAATCCCAACCTGGTCATGACCTCCGTGTCCAACTTCGGGCAGACCGGC
This sequence comes from Dehalococcoidia bacterium, assembly GCA_965261605.1. GTDB lineage: Bacteria > Chloroflexota > Dehalococcoidia > Lucifugimonadales > UBA2985 > DAOUJW01. Next base: position 1,583,764 of record OZ253466.1, read on the forward strand.
CCATACCGCGACTACAAGGCATCGGAGCTTACGCTGTTTGGCATGGGCGGCAGGATGTACGCCCTCGGCCTGCCGGAGCGGTATCCCCTGAAGCTGGGCGGCAGCCACGTCCAATACCAGGCGGGCAACAACGCAGCGATGGCCACGCTCTTCGCCTGGCACGGCCAGAGGTACGAGGGCATGGGCGGGCAGCGTGTGGACGTGTCCATACTGGAGACGCAGATGGCCTCCATCAACGGACGACTGACCAGCCTCGTGAACTACCAGTACAACGGCGAGCGAGGGCGGCGGCGCGGGCCGAGCACCCGTGGCGGCTATCCCCAGGGCCACTATCCCTGCAAGGACGGGTACATCTCCGTCTCCGGCGGAGGCCAGCGATGGCCCCTGACTGTCGCGGCTCTGGGAATGCCGGAGCTTCTGGAAGACCCCCGCTTCGCTCCTCCCTTCGGCCAGCAGAGCATGGAGGGCAAGGAGGAGTTCGAGAGGGACATCTGGCTCCCGTGGCTCATGTCCCGGACCAAGCAGCAGGCGGTGGCGGAATGCCAGGTGCAGGGCCTGCTCATCGGCGCGAACAACACCATTGACGAGGTTGTGGACGACAACCCGCAGCTTGACGCCCGGGACTACTTCACGGAGATCGACCACCCTGTGGCCGGCAGATTCCGGTACCCCGGCGCGCCCATCCTCACGGAGGGCCGCTGGTGGCGAATACGCAGGCCCGCGCCCCTGCTCGGCCAGCACAACCGTGAAGTGCTGGAAGCCGACGGCTCGCCGTGGGAGGAGAGCGACCGGGCTACCACTGGCGCGTCGATGGGCCTGCTCACGTCCCCAGCCTCACAGGGCAAGCTGGCCGCAAAGAAGCGATTCCCGTTGGAGGGAGTCCGCATCATCGATATGACCGTTATCTTCGCCGGCCCATACGGCACCATGTTCCTGGCCGATATGGGCGCGGAGACCATCCGTGTGGAGACCCTCAACCACCTGCCGGCCACCAGCCGGGGCCCCTTTGCCCGCCCCAACAAGGAGTCTCAGCTCACGGCGATCTCCTCCCCCTATCCCGACCGTGACCCCGGCGATCGCCCCTGGAACCGCGCCTCCAACTTCAACGCTCACTCCCGCAACAAGTCAGGCATGACCCTGGAGCTTGGACAGCCCGAGGCCAAGGACATATTCCGCCGCCTGGTGGAGGTGAGCGACCTCTTCATAGAGAATAACGCCGCCGGCTCAATGGCCCGGCTGGGCGTCTCCTGGGACGTGGTCAGCAAGTGGAACCCCCGGCTCATCATGATTTCGGTCTGCGGCTTTGGGCAGACCGGGCCCTGGAGCGAGTACCGGGGTATAGGGACGCAGTTCGAAGCGGCGGTCGGCCACGCCTCCGTCTCCGGCTACCCGGACATGGGGATCGACGGCGCGCCCGGCTCGGTGGCGACTGACGCCTCCTCCGGCGTGACGGTCGCTATCGCCGCCATGCTCGCCCTTCACCAGCGCGAGAAGACGGGCAAAGGCATGTACATCGACATCTCCCTGGGCGAGAATTTCCTGCCCCACCTGGGGGAGCTTTACATGGACTACACCATCAACGGGCGTGTTGCGGGGCCTCCGGGCAACCGCGACTGGTGGAACGTGCAGGGCGCCTATCCCTGCGCCGGCGACGACGAGTGGATCGCTTTGACCATAGGCCGCATCGAGCAGTGGCGCGCCCTCTGCCAACTGATGGGAAAGCCCGACCTCCTGGAGGACGCCCGTTTCGTCGATATGAACGCCCTTCGCGCACACCACGACGAGGTCGATGACATTATTGCGGCCTGGACATCGGAACACGAATCCATCGCATTGTTCCACCGGCTGCAGAGCGAGGGCATCCCGGCCGGGTACCTGATGCACGAGGACCACGTCTTCGAGGACCCGCAACTGAAGGAGCGTGGCTTCTTTGTCCCCATAACCGCGCCGGAGGTGGGCACATACCTCTACCCCAGCACTACGTTCAGGATGTCCAACGTGCCCTTCGAGGTGAGGAAGCCGCCGGTCCGCCTGGGCGAGGACAACGACTACGTGTACCGGGAAGTCCTGGGCCTGACGGAGGAGGAGTACGACCGCCTCAAGGCCTTGGGGCACATCGGCATGGACTACGCGCCGCACGTGAAGTAGGGCACAGAAATCTCGTGTGCCTAAACCCGCTCATGCTGAGCTTGTCCATACATATTTCTCAATCGACACCAAAAACTGCGGAACTCGTGGGTTATAGGATTTGATTCAACCAGGTAGCTCGAAGGAGTTAAGAGACGGATCTACCATCTCAACCCTTTATGAGCGGTTCGAGTCTTCTTAGGTGGCCTCTCACGGGACAATTATGTCAACGGCCAATCGGAAAAACATAAGGAAACAAGGAGGAATCAATGAAGTTAGTGATGTACAACGACAACCAGCCGGGCATTCTGACCGATGCGGGCGTTATAGACATTGGTGACGTCTGCCCCGGCGGCGGCCAGGCCGCAATTGTCCATCTAATCACCAACTACGACGACCTGAAATCCCAACTTGAAACCCGCGCCGCCGAGGGCACGCCGGTCGCTGGCGCGCAACTGCAGGCGCCGCTGCCGCGCCCCGGCAAGATCCTCTGTATGGGCGGCAACTACCGCGAATTCGGTGCACGGGAGCCTTCACCAATGTGGGGCTTCACCAAGAGCCTCCACAGCATTCTGGGCCCGGGCGGCGCCGTGGTCCTCCCTGACATAGACGCAAACATCTTTCACCATGAGGCGGAGCTCGTGTTGATCTTCAGCAAGGGCGGCAAGGACATCCCGGCGTCGGAGGCCATGGACTACGTCTTCGACTACACGGCGGGTGTGGACGTCTCGGCGCGAATGCCGGCAACTGGCGGCGGCCGTGTGCCCAACACGCTGCCCATCGCGGAGCACAAGTCGCACCCCACCTTCTGTCCCCTTGGTCCCTGTATAGTGACCAAGGACGAAATCGCGGACCCGGAGAAGTTGCAGGTCACCTTGAGCGTCGACGGCGAGCTGCGCGTTAACTACAACACCGACGACCTCGCCCACTCCATCGCCGACTCGATCGAGTACGTGGCGGCTATCGAGGAGATCAGCCCCGGCGACGTGCTCTTCATAGGCACTAACCACCAGGGCCTCGGCGCGATGCAGGACGACGACACCATCGAGATGGGCATCGAGGGCGTGGGCAGATTAACCTTCACGGTTAGTGACCCGCTCAAGCGCCGTTGGCCCAAGGGCGTCGACGAGGCGACGGCCAAGGACGTGCGCGAGGGCGCCGGCGGCCCCGGCCGCCGGGTCCGACCCCTGCCGGCCGGATAGCAGAAGTTCGAGGGAGTGTCGAATGACCCCGCTCCTCATCGGCGAAAGCCGAGCTGAGGAGGCGGGGCCGGGCCAGCGGAGCGTGCGCAATCGACCGATATGAGTCGATGCAAGACAGCTACATCCGAACTACGACAAATGGAGCGCGACCCATGGCAATGTATCGCGTGTACCCGGACGCTGCTGGGCGTGTTTGACGGTGTGCCTTACCTCGGCTCTCTGGATTTCCTCTCCGGCAGGGCTTGGCTGGTCGGATGGCCCTTCGCGCCTACCACGACGAGGTCAATGACATCATCGCGGCCTGGATGTCGGGCTACGACACCATCGCATTGTTCCACCGGCTGCAGAGCGAGGGCATCCCGGCCGGGTACCTGATGCACGAGGACCACGTCTTTGAGGACCCGCAACTGAAGGAGCGTGGCTTCTTCGTCCCCATCACAGCGCCGGAGGTGGGCACGTACCTCTACCCCAGCACTACGTTCAGGATGTCCAACGTGCCCTTCGAGGTGAGGAAGCCGCCGGTCCGCCTGGGCGAGGACAACGACTACGTGTACCGGGAAGTCCTGGGCCTGACGGAGGAGGAGTACGACCGCCTCAAGGCCCTGGGGCACATCGGCATGGACTACGCGCCGCACGTGAAGTAGGGGGTGGGTGCCAGAAACACGCCGAAAACAGCTTGAGTGTCCATTCCCCGGGCTTCCAAGAATGCGGGCCATAAGAGAGATCCGGTTACTCTGATATTCGGTAGCCTCGCTCAGAGAGCAGTGCACGCGTAATACTTGAATACTTCGTGGTGCGCAATGCGAAATGATCGAGTTCTCCCACAAGTTCGGGAGCTGGGCTTTCGGAGTAATCCGGGATGATGCCAGATATCAGACGAAGCCAGACTGTCCTCTTCTTCAGATGATGCCGCGCGTTGAGCTTCAGGTCATTTATTGTTTCTTGCGCTCTAGTGTGATCAAGCGGGCTTAGTCCATCGTTGGGAAGGATTTCGCCCGTCTGAGTGTCGAACTTGAAGTAACGTTCAGGGTATTCTAGGTCAATTCTCGCGCAGGGGTCTACATAGCCTCCGCTCGGCCACTTCCAGTGCTTTGCCTGGTTACAATCATGACAGGCAAATATCCAATTGGACCAGAAATAGACTAACTCTGGATAAAGATGCTTGGGTCGGAAGTGGTCGATTTCCCCACTGGTTATATCTTCACAATAACCGCAGAGACCCCAAAATACATTCCTTAAGTCATCATGGAAATTGCGCCAGCGAGAGTCGTTCGGTTTGGCACCTGTGCCACTTCGGTAATAGTGAACCCAGCGCGGCGTATACGAAACGCGAATCTGTCCTAATCCGGCTGGCTCAGGGCCACGATCTACCCAGTGCATTACTCGCGGAGCTTACTGGGGTTTTCTGGGTCTGCTGGGTGGCGGGCGACTTTGCTCAAGAAGTGGACTCTCCCCTGGCTCGTTTGAGTTCCTCCGCGAATTGCTCTACCTGAGGTGACATTGGGCCACTGAGCAATTCCCTACTGACGATTTTGCGAAGCTCTTGCAGTTCTTCAGCTTCCTGGGCGGTAAGCTCCCCCCTGCGCCTCAAGTTTTGCAGGCGGACTACGTGCTTTGCGGTAGTCAGGTCTGTTGGGTTAGGCACTTCCAAGAGGTTACGCAGGATTTCATCAGCGGTCCAGCCTTTGACATCTGACTCATTTGTGGACACGGACACTCCGTGCTCGTTGCGTCTAAGTAATTGTACCTGCCCTGCCGTAAGACCTGCCAACATTAGAGGAGAGTGTGTGGAACAAAAGATCTGCAGGTTAGGAAAGTAACGAGTCAGGGTGGGGACAACACGCCGTTGCCAAGAGGGATGCAAATGTGCATCTATCTCATCGATTACCAACACTCCAGGTTTCTCCTCAAGGTCAGGCGGGAAGTCGTAGTATTCAGCATACCCAAAAAGCAACCGGGCCAGACTTTGGATAACTGACTGTGTCCCTTGACTTAAGACATTAAGCGGCAGTGCGCCATCAGGAGTACTGAATAAAGGGAACAGGCCGTTGTCGTCTTCTTCTACTTTCACGAATCTTAGCGGAAATCCGTCCGTAATCTCAGACGCTAGAGATGCAACTTTCTCAACTATTTCCCTCATGGCCGGCCGTCCTTGGCGATAAGCTGCATAGTCCAAGTCTACTATCTTCTGTATCACGCTTTCGTCGCTAACCAAGGAAGTGTCAGTCATCATCAACTTCCTGCGCCGTGTCAAGTCTGAATCTTCATTTAGATTCGAACCCCAGAGGTAAGTCAGCAGTTGCTCTGGGCGGGATTCCCTAAGGACATCTGGCCTCTCCCGCGCAAGATGGTCTAGTTCTGCTTCGAGGCGTGCTTCTGCATCTAGCCTTACAGATGGTCCTGATGAGCGAAAGTTTGTGCCATGCCGCTGCGCGGGAATAAAGCACGTATAGCCCAAGGATTCATAGGCACTCTTCATCTGGCTTGGGTCGGACGGTAAATTGCCCTCAACAGACTGAAGTCCATTTGTTGATGAGAACGTCAGCCTCCAGTGGGGGCTATCTCCTCTTAGCAACTTCGCAGGCATGGTAAAGGGGTAGACAAGCAACTCTCCCAACACCCAAAGAACACTGGATTTGCCTGAGTTATTTGGCCCGGTGAAAACGTTTACCTGAGGGTGAAAATCGAACTCGATCTCGTCAAAGGGACCAACATTGGTAAAATACAGGTTTGTTATAGGCATAGGAGAGCCCTCTCTAAGGAACTCGACCGAGGGTCAGTAGCTTGACTACTCTGTCTCCATTATAGGCCACAACGAGCCCGATTGAAACGTTACGGCTTGGCCCATTTAGGTCTGCTGCCCTTACCTAGCATGTACGAGGATCCGGCGCGCCGCCAGATAGACGAGGCGGTGACGCAGGCCCTAGGCCTTGACCCGGAGTGGGTTGCCACCATACGGCGGGAGCTGGCGCGGGAGCCCTCGGTTACGGACAGAAGCGTTCTGGAGAATCAGGGCTGATAACAGAGTGACGGGCTTAGCCTCCCACCGTGTCCGCGCGGCCAGCAACTCAGGCTGGGACCTTGGCCATTCTCCGAACGCTCTTGATTAGGTCTTTCACCAGATGGTCACTGAAGTCGTTGAGACTGAACCCGTGGGCAATGGCGTTTCTGTATCTCATCATGCCAGTCAGTTTATTGTACTCGTCCCTTGAGATCACACCTTGCGAGACGGCTTGGTTCAGGACGTAACTCGCCGTTGAGATGCCCTTGGTGGAGACTCCCTGTGACGCGTTCTTCTCTCTAATTGCGGCCTCACAGGCTGACCAGGCAAGCAAGAACGCAGCCTCAGGAAAGTCCGACTCAAGAGCCCTCTCGGCCTTTTCTATTTGCTCCATTATGCCTACGCTATCAAGAGGCTGCGCGTTCTCGGGCGAATCCAGCTTCTCCGGTTCAGCCACCAGAATCAGCTCAAAGTTCCACCCCGGCTTGGATTGGATAACCTGTGCAAACTCCTTTATCTTTGGGTTTGCAGCCAGCGAGGACCGAGCCTTCACTTCAACTACTACTGTCTCGTCGCCCTTTCGGACAACCAAGTCTGGGCTGAAGCCGGGCAAGAAATCCAACTGAGCTTCTAGAGATACCTCGTAGCCCTTTCTGCGATACTCCTCTGCCGTCTTATCGAGAAGGAGGTGTTCAAGATACGCTGTGTCTTCTATCAAGACTGCACCTCCTCATTCATAGCGTCAGACACCGTTATATGTAGAAACTGTCCAGGGCGAGCCAGAGCTTCCAGTACCATCGGCGAGGCATTCCGGCGAGGCCGATATCTATTCAGATCTCTCTTTCGGCAAATCATATCAGTTATCTGGGAGTCGTCATAGTAGACCAACCCCTTCAAGGCGTCCAGGATCGGCTTTGGAATGTTATCAAGATCAAGGTCCACATTCTCGAAGAAGTAGGTTATCGTCACCTCTATTTCTCCGGTAAAGAGTGACTCCCTATCCCAATACTGCGTGGCAGCGATTTGAACGTCCTGCGTCCATCTTCTGACTCGCCGCCTTCGGCGCGCCTGCTGAGAGACAGGCGGGCCTTTAACGGTGAACTCAAACGGCAAAGGCATTACTATATATTATAACGTACAGGGAATGGCTGAGTCGCGTCTAATTCAACATTTCGCAGGCAGTCAATCAGCGCTGCTACTAGGCCATCGCAACAGTGCGAGGTCTTCTTGCTGTGTGAGCAGCCCCGCCCTACCTTCACCGCTCCTCGAACCCGCCCATCTTCCGCTCCCCGTCGCCCTCATGACTGGCCTGCTTCCACCAGGGTTGCACCCTCTACACGAGCAAGCCTGCGGTCAAACGTGAAGAGGGGTCCCGCACCCATGCGTTCGGCTGCTGCGAGAATCATCAGGTCTGAGAAGTCAGCGCCGGTCTGTCGATAGCGAATGGCGGCATGGGCCACGTCCTCCGCCTCCTCGATGACTATGCCGTCCGTAGCCGCCAATTCCACAATCACATCCGCAACCTGTGCACGCGTAAACTTGTAGGCCCTCTCCAGTACCCAGACCACCTCGATTGCAACTTCACGGCAGATGAAGCCCGGCCGCTCAGACGTGATCCCCTCAAGCAGCAACCGGGCCGCTTCAGCCTGTTCCGCGTCGTCACGCACCAGATAGCGAACCAGGACATTGGTGTCAATGGCTATCACGCCTCAGCAACTCCGTCCAAGATGGCGCGTTCCATGTCCTCCAGCGTGGCAGTCGGACCGTCATATTGGAGTACGCCGTACAGCCGGTTTATGGGGCGCACGGGCAAAATCCGGACCTCGTTGCCCTCTATTACGTACCGTATCCGGTCCCCGGCCTGTATGGACAGCGCTTCCCGGACGGCCTTGGGCAGCGTGGTCTGACCCTTCGCAGTTATACCCGATTCAATCATGGAGTCACCGTACCTCGCATTGCTAAAGCGATTGCTGCCTTACATTATGGCACGCAGCAATACTTATGGCAACGCTGAAAGGAGGCGGCTATTCTTGTAATGCAGGCAATGCGCGTCTCCACCCCTCAGCTTGGCGCCACTCGGTGGAGGTCGACATGGCAAGGGACGCTATCCAGCTTCCCTCGGTCCAGGTAGCAGGAACACCCTGGTAGAGACTGTCGTTCTGGTTAGCTGCAAGCTCGTCTACGACGAAGCCAATTGAGGATTCACTTCAGGTTTTCCCACATAAGCCCTCCTCGTCTCACTGACTGAGCAACCGCCTTCCCTACCCCGTGCTTGGCAGCACCACCTCCGCGATGCCCTGGATGGGTCGCTCGCCCTTCTGGTTCTCGATGAAGGCGTCCAGGGTGACCACGTTCTGGCCGTCAACCTCCTGCATGTCCGTGACCACGGCCTTGCACTCCAGCCTGTCGCCCGGCTCCACCATCCTGCGGAAATTCACCTCCAGCTTTGCGAGCCGGCCATCCATTCCCGCCCAGTCCGTGAGGAGCTGCGACAGGAAGGACATGCTCATGTTGCCCGGGACAATAATGCCTCGAAGGCCCTCGCCCTGGGCTGCCTCTTCACTGGTGAACCGCCCCAGCCGAATCTCGGATAGGGAAACGTAGTCACGTATCTGCTCGCGGGTGGGCTCCTTTACCAGCGGGCCCAGCTCGTCTCCCAGCTCTGTCTCTTCGTAGTGTTTCTGGCTCATTGGTTCATGTCCCTTCGCACGTTGGAACTCTCCACCATCATCACGTCTCGGCCGTGCTGGTTGGAATAGGTGGTTCGACGCACCGTGAACACCATCGTCCCCGTCCGGCCAGTCTTGGCGTAGACGTTGGAGACCTGGGTCTTGGCGGAAATGGTGTCTCCCACCTTCATCGGCTCGTAGAACTCGCAGTGCTGCGAGGCGTTGAACCCGGTTGTGCCGAACTTGACCTCGGCGTCCGGCGCCGACTCCAGCCGAATCGATGTGTAGTAGGCCGGCGGAGCGATGAGCGTCCCGTAGGGGCTCTTCGCGGCGAACTCCTTGTCCAGGTACATCGGGTTGGTCTCGCCGATGGCGTTGGCGAAGCCGACGACCTGCTCCTCGGTCACCTCGTGGCTCCCCACGGGGTAGTCGACGCCCACGATGTCGCGGTTGTACTCAATGGTGTCCATGATGTCATCTGCGTCAGGCATTAGGTCTCCTCCTTAGATATTTCTTGTGGCTGCGTTTCGTGAAGGGGCGCGGCGCTTCCCCGCTACGGCTTGTTGGGTAGCAGCACCAGCGCCGTACCCTGGAGGGCCCGCTCCCCCTTCTGGGTCTCGATGTACACGTCCATGATGACCCGGTTCTCGTCGTCCTCCGTCCCCGTGTCCGTGACAAGGCCGATGCAGTTGAGGGTGTCCCCGGGCTGCACGTACCGCCGGAAGTCGACCTCCAGCCGCTTCAGCTTCCCGGCAGACCCGGCCCACTCCGTGAGGACCTGGGCGAGTAAGGCCATGCTCATGTTGCCCGGCAGGATGACTCCGGAGAAGCCCTCCTTTTGGGCGGCCTCGTCGCTGGTGAACCGGCCCGTCTGCGAACCCCACACCGTGGTGAAGGCGTCCAACTGCTCCCTGGTCGGCATCTTGACCACAGGGCCGACCTCGTACCCCGGCTCCACGTCTTCAAAGTATACCTGGCTCATTGGCTCAGGTCCCTTAGAACGTTGATCCGGTCCATAACTATGTTCCTCTCCCCGTCCTGGTTGGTGAAGGTCGTGCGTCTGACGGTGAATACCATAGTCCCGGTGCGGCCCGTCTTGGCGTAGACATCCGCAATCTGGGTCTGGGCGGAGATGACGTCGCCGACCTTGATAGGCTCAAAGAACTCGACGTGCTGGCCGCCGTCGAAACCGGAGGTGCCAAACTTCACCTTGGGGTCCGGGCCCGCCTGGAGGCTGAACATGTTGTAGAAGAGAGGCGGCGCGATGATCGCCCCGTAGGGGCCGGCCTTTGCGGCCTCCTCGTCAAGGTAGAGGGGGTTGGTCTCGCCCAGCGCCTGCGCGTAGGCGACGACCTGCTCCTTAGTCACCTCGTGCGTGCCCACATCGTAGTCGATGCCCAAGACGCTCCTGTCGAAGTCGATGGTGTCCGTCAGGTTCTGTTCCGCCATTCATACCTCCTGATGCAGAGTTGGAGACGCAGCGATATGGCTCAATCGCCGCTAAGTGACCTTTGTTTCCTCAAGCACCACCGCCTCGTAGTCACCGCTGTGTAGCTCCTCCACCAAGTCCTCGATACAGGTCACCGGCCTCTCGAAGCGGGTGATGCACCTGCCGATGGTGCTCACGTAGTGGGAGTCGCTGCCGCCTACGCAGGCGAAGCCGTAGGTTTCTGCAAGCTCCTTAGCAAGGGCGTTTTCCTCCGCACTGCTTCCGCCGTTCAGCAGCTCGATGGTCTTGAAGCCGTCCACCGAGGCGCCCTCCCGGATGTGCTGCCACAGTCCAATGCGAGGACGGCCAGGATGAGCGGCGATTGCGTACCCTTCCTCTCTGCGAACGGCCCTCAGCACCTCTCTGGCGGACAGCGTGATGTTCTTGAAGTCGAACTCTTCCGTCAGATTCGGGGTTATGCCGTAGGTCAGCACGTGACCGAGGTTGGTCTCTATCTCAGATCCCTTCAACACAACGACGCCGTACTGCTCGGCAAGGTCGGAGTAGTCAACCTCAAAGTCGAATCCCCTGTGCTCGGTCAGCACTATGCCGTCCACCTGGTACCCCTTCTTGCGAATTACGCTGATCCACTTCAGATAACCCTCTACGGTGCCGCCGGCGTCATCGGAACGCTTGGAGTGGACGTGCATGTCTATGTACACTGCTTCTGGACCTCTACACCTGAAGTTGACGCCGCCCGTTGGTGTCACGACGGCATACGAGGCATATTATGCCCAGTTCTTGGGGCAAATGGCAAGCGCGGGATTAGTAACCCCATTGCCATGCCCAAAGAACTCTTCGATGGGGAAGAGACGAGACCTTTGAATAACCTCGGCGGATCTCCTTAAACCGTAATTCCTGCGAATCCAGGTGGGATGGGGTGTGGACTCACGTCTGCACGGGAGTGACAATTGGGAACGGGCGCGAGAAGAGCGCCACTGGGCTACGCGAAGGTCTGCCTTCAGGGAGCGTGCCCAAACCCGAGTTGCTTAAGATCGGCGCATACTGGAGGACAGCAGCTTCACGCAGGCGTAGGCCGTGCGGGTGTGTGGCACGGGGATGCCCAGCTTGTCCCCAAGCTCCACAATCGCGCCCACAATGCTCTCAAGCTCCAGAGGCCTCCCGGTCTCCAGGTCCTGGAGCATGGACGTCTTGTGGTCTCCCACCCTCGCCGCGCCGGCGAACCTCTGCTCGATGGTGACCGGCATTTCGATTCCCAGGGCGTGAGCCACTGCGTCCGCCTCGGCCATCATGGCTTTTGCGATCGCGCCCGCTTCGGGGTGAGCGGTGATCTCGGCTAGCGTGGAGCGTGTGAGGGCGCTTACGGGGTTGAAGGCAGCGTTGCCCAGCAGCTTGACCCACATGTCCTGCCTGATACGTGACCTGACGGGGCACTTGAGGCCGGAGGCGATTAGGGCCTGGGACAGCGCCTTGCACCGCTCGCTTGAGGAGCCGTCCAGTTCGCCGATAGAGAAGCGGTCCCCCTCGATGTGACGTACAACGCCCGGCTCCTCGATCTCCGCTGCGGGGTAGACTATGCAACCAATGATGCGCTCTGGGTCTATCGCCTCTGAGATGACACCGCCGGGGTCGACGCTCTCCAGACGTGTGCCGTCCCACTCCCCGCCGTGTCGCTGGAAGTACCACCAGGGGATGCCGTTCTGGGCGGACACTACGGCCGTCTCCGGCCCGACGAGAGGCTTGAGCTGCGGCGCAATCGCCGTGAGGCTGTGTGCCTTGACCGTTAGAAACAGGAAATCGACTGCGCCAACTGCGTCGGGGTCGTCCGTGGCCGACGGGTGGGCCTGCAATTCACCCTGGGCTGTGCGCACCGTGACGCCGTTGGCTTGCATCGCTTTTAGATGGGCCCCTCGCGCTATTAGAGTTACGTCCTTCCCGGCCAGGGCCAGCTTTGCTCCCAGGAACGCCCCTATAGCGCCCGCGCCGTATATGGCGAATCTCACCGAGATCCCCCATTTGCTGTCATTGCCGCGCCCTTTTCATCGTCATTCCCGACCCCGATCGGGAGTTCAGGTGGGGTGGGGTATAGGGTACTTCTGGATTCCTGCTTTCGCAGGAATGGCAGCAGGCGCGTCGCCCCTTCACCGTCATTTCCGACCCCGATCGGGAATCCAGGTGGGGAGGGGAGTGGACTCCCGCCTGCGGAGGAGTGACGGAGAGGGATCTAGCCGCCTTATCTCCCTGGCTTCAGGCACCGGATGAGCCACCCGCGATGACCTCCGCAACGATGCGGCGCTGCACCTTGCCAGTGGCCGTCCTGGGAATCTGGTCGACGATGTGGATGACCCTTGGGCACTTGAAGCCCGCCAGCCGCTCGCGGCAGTGCTGGACAAGCTCCGCCTCCGTCGCCGCGCCTGCAAGGACCACCGCGGCCGACGGCTCTTCGCCGTGGAGCTGGTGGGGGATTCCGAAGGACACGGCCTCAGCCACCGCCGGGTGGGACAGCAGCACCTCGTCGATCTCCTGGGGCGATATCTTTTCGCCGCTCCGGTTGATTATCTCCTTGAGGCGGCCCAGGAGGGTCAGGTATCCGTCAGAGTCCAGCATCCCCTCGTCGCCGGTGCGGAACCAGCCATTGGTGAAGGATGTGGCGTTGGCGTCCGGATTGTCTTCGTAGCCTTTAATGACGTTCGCCCCCTGAATCACCACCTCTCCGCGGCTTCCAGTCGACAGGAGCGCGCCTGCGTCGTCCATGATGGCGATGGACACGCCCGTCCCGTGGCCCACGGAGCCGGGCAGACGCTTTCCCGGTGGAAGTGGATTGGAGCTCATCTGGTGTGACGCCTCTGTCATGCCGTAGGCCTCCAGCACCGGCACTCCGAAGCGCTCCTCCATCTCCAACATAATTGCGGACGGCAATGCGGCGCTGCATGAGCGAATGAACCGCATCCCGGCGTACTGCTCCCGGTCCTCGCTGCTCCTGGCGCGCGACAGCAGAGCCTGGTGCATCGACGGCACTGCCGTGTACCAGGTGGCCCCGTACTCCCGCGCCACTCTCCAGAAGCCCAGGGCGTTGAAGCGCCCTGGAACCACGATGGTTCCGCCGGAGGCGAGCGTGGCAAGGGTGGAGGCGACTATACCGTGGACGTGGAACAGGGGCATGACGCACAGGGAGACGTCGTCAGGCGTGAGGCCGTAGGTCTCGACTATGTTGCGCACCGACGCCACCAGGTTCTCGTGGGCAAGAGGGACGCGTTTGGGCCGGTTGGTGGTGCCACTGGTGTGCAGGATGAGGGCCGTATCCGCCGACCCCGGCGGGCCGTCGCCGCCCGCTGATCCGCCTCCGCCGTTGGAGAAACTGACATTCCCCTGGGCGTCGATTTGAACGCCGATGTGCAGGGTCGGCTCCGGCGCAGCGCCCCGGGCCTCGTCGGCCTCCGGGCGGCCGTCTCCCACAAGGGCCCGGGCGTTGGTGTCCTCCAGGTAAAATCGAAACTCGTCGGCTTTGTAGGCGGGGTTCAGTGGCGCCGCCGTCGCCGCCGTTGCGACTCCCAGGAAGGAGATGATCGCCTCTGCGCTGTTGGGCAGCACAAGTGCCACGCGATCGTCCTTGCTTATACCCTGAGCGCGGAGCTGTTCAGCCAGGGAGTCCACCTGACGACGCAGTGAGTCGTAGGTTATGGTGGTGCCATCGGGCACGCGGATGGCGGCGTGCTGAGGCGCGCCGTTCTCGAGCAGGTCTCTGAGTGTAGCGGGTCCCGTCTGGTTACCTGACGTGTTCTGCATAGTCCATTCCTATATGACCTAGAGCCTTCAAGTTGTCGTACTCCTTTTCCGTGAGCTTCAACACCTCACGGTAGATGTAATCGTTGTCCTCGCCCAGCCGCACGGCGGGCTTACGCACCCTGAACTCCGCGCCGGACATCTTGAAAGTCGCGCCCGGATACAGGTGCGTCCCGATCTCCGGGTGAGTGACGGGCGTCAGGATGCCGCGCTCTTTGACGTGCGGGTCGTTGAGCGCATGTGGCTCGTGCATAAGGTAGCCGGCGATTACCCCCTCCTTCTGCAGACGATGGAACAGTTCGATAGGCTCCTTGTCCGCCGTCCAATCCCCGATGATTTGGTCCACGTCGTCGTGGTGCGCGCGAAGCGCTGCCATACTCTCGAACCGCGGGTCATCTGTCAACTCCGGCCGACCCATCAGGCGACAGAGGGCGCTCCACTGCTCATGCTGTCCTATGGATATGGCGATCCACTCGTCGTCCCCGGCGCAGGGGTACACGCCCTGCACGAGCCGCGACGGGTCCCTGTTGCCGGTGGAGCTTGCCACACGCCCGTTCATCGTGTAGTCCATGAACAGCTCTCCAAGATGGGGCAGGAAGTTCTCGCCCAGGGAGATGTCAATGAACATGCCCTTGCCGGTCTTCTCCCGATGGTGAAGGGCGATGGTGGCTGCCATTGCTGCGGTGACCCCTGTGCTGGCGTCCGCGGGGACAGTCAGGGGCACGCCCTCCGGGCCCATGTCGGGATAGCCCATAACGGAGGCGTGCCCGTAAGCGGCCTCGAAGGAGGTGCCGATGCCCCGGTAGGTCGACCAGGGCCCAGTCTGCCCGAAGCCGTTGATGGATATCATTATCAGCCTGGGGTTCCACTGGCTGATTACGTCATAGGTGAAACCAAGCCGCGCTATGGAGCCCACCGCGTTGTTCTCGATGAACATGTCGCTGATGTCCACCAGACGGCGGAAGACATCCTGACCCTCCGGCGTTCGCAGATCGACCGTGATGCCGTGCTTGTTCCGGCCGTGGGCGTTGAACCCGGCGTACCTGTTCCACGGCCTCTCGCCTGGGTCCTTGTCGGGGTACATGGACATGGGCGCGTTGGCCTCGGCCTCCCTGTTGGGTCGCGCGAACTGGCCCCGGCTGGTGGCTGAGAGCTGCTGCAGGGTCTCGACCCTGATCACCTGCGCTCCCATGTCTCCAAGGAACATGGTTCCGTAAGGCCCCGCCAGCACCACCGTCATGTCTATGATGCGAATATTCTCCAAGGGAAGTTTTGCTCCGGCGGGCTGTTGAGAGGTCGCGGGAGCGGACGGCTCGCGTGCTTCGGACGACTGTCGCGCGCCGTCAAGCGCTTGCAGCACCTCTTGGTTATGCTGACCCAAGAGCGGCGCGGGCCTCCGTATCCGCCACCACTTGCCCTCTGTGAAGACCGGCGCTCCCGGGTATCGGAACTTCCCGGCCTCCGGGTGGTCGATCTCCGTGAAGTAGCCCCGGGCGTCAAGCTGCGGGTTATTGTCCACCACCTCGTCTATGGTGTTGTATGGAGTGCACAGCAGCTCGTTGGCCTGGCACTCCTGCACCACCTCTTCTTTGGTGCGCTGCATGAGCCAAGGCAGCCAGATGGCGCTCTCGAACTCTTCCTTGAAGTCGGGATTCTGCGCTCCTTTGGCGACGCCGTAACTCGGGTGATCCACCAACTCAGGCTTGCCCACGGAGGCGGCGACGCGCGGGAACCGCTGTCCGCCCCCGGCCACGGAGATATACCCGTCCTTGCAGGGATACACGCCGGTGGGATAGCCCGCAATGCCGGTCCCCAGACGCCGGCCGCGCATTCCGTTGTACTGGTACCCTATCAGGCTCATCATGCGCCCGTTTATTGAGGCCATCTGGGTGTCGAAAATGGATATATCCACGCGCTGACCGCCCATGCCCTCGTACCGCTGGGCGTACCAAGCGAACATGGTGGCCATCGCCGCGTTGTTGCCGGCCTGGTACTGGACGTGGTTGCCTCCCAGCTTCAGGGGATGCCGCCCCGGCAGCCCTACACGGCTCATGCTGTTGCCCATCCCGAACAGCGTAAGCTCCGATGCCTTGTAGTCCCGGTACGGGCCGGTCTGTCCAAAGTTGGACACGGAGGTCATAACCAGGTTGGGGTTGATGTCCGTCAGGGTGTCGTAGTCCAGGCCAAGGCTGGCCATGACTCCCGGGCGGAAGCTCTCCACCAGTATGTCGGCATCCTTCACCAGCTTCTTGAGGGCGTCTACGCCATCGGGAGACTTGAGGTCCAGGGTGATGCCGCGCTTGTTGGTGTTGAGGAAGAGGAAGATGCCGCTCTTCTCCGGATGCGGGACGTCGTCTGGGAATGGGCCGAGGGAGCGTGTATAGTCGCCGGAGCCGGGCTTCTCCACCTTGACGACGTCGGCTCCGTAGTCGGCGAGGAGCTTGGTGCAGTACGGTCCCGCAATGCCGTGGGTCAGGTCTATTATCCTTAGGTCCGAGAGAGGCTGTTCTTCCATGACTTACCCTCCTGCCGGTCAGGACTTGTTCTCACAGATCCCCGCGTTGGTATCAGATTTGCCTAGAAAAGCGCAATGGGATTTACAGGGGAGCCGGTCCCGTAGCGGATGCGCAGGGGAGCGATGGTGAGCAGGAACTCCCAACGCCCACGTTCGGCGCACGCCGCAGCAAGCTCCTCCAGGTTGCAGTTGTCGATGAGCCAAAGCCCCATGTGCGGGATGCCGATCTGGTGAATGGGCTGCCGCAGGTTCGGGTAGCCGCTGGGGCCGGCGTCATTCACGGTGTCGCCTCCGAGCGCTGCCACGCCCCGCTCCCTGAGCCAGGGCAGGCAGGAGCCGTTCAACCCCGGCCAGCCGTCGGCCAGTGGCCTGGGGCCTTCTTCATTGCGGCGTCGGTAGTGTCCGGTGCGGACGAGGAGTATGTCTCCCTCCCTTACGCGGACTCCTTGGGCCTCCTCCATTGCGTCCAGCTCAGAGGGCAGGACGGTCTCTCCAAGGTCCATCCACTTGACGCCCCGGTGACGAGGCGCGTCCAGCAGCACACCGCGGCTGACCACGCCGTCCTGCAGCAGCTCAATGGACTCCGCCGTAGCGCCCTCGCCGGTGGTCACCAGCGCCGAGGATTGGCCGTTGTACATCTGGCCGTTCCAGAAGATGTGGCAGAGGGAGTCCAGGTGGGTGATGCTGTACCCGTGGAACGCCATCCCAATGAAGTCGCCGCTGCCCTGTGAAGCCGGCGGGAAGGTCTCCGGTTGGTTGGCGTAACCCTCGCCGGACCGGGTCATGTAGTGTATGGCGACCGACGTCGAGTCCGGGGCGGGGGTGAAGGTGATGGTCCTGGCGCACGACACCGACACGCCGTCCTTGACCAGGGCCGCCGCCTGCCTGCGCTGCTCCGGCCCTATGTGGTTCATAGTGCCCAGCTGATCGTCCGGGCCCCAACGCCCCCAGTTGCTCAGCGTCTGTACGTACTCAAAGACTTCCGCCTCAGAGGGTACTTGCGTCTGGGTCATATTGCTTACTCCTTGTCATCCCGTCTTTGTGCAGGGGAAGTGGCTATGTCACCGGGACCTCGGCCTTGGACAACTTCTCCAGGAACGGCAGGTAGATGGCCGCCCTTCGTTCATGCCCAATATCCACGAACCCGTCCGGGTCCTGCTGTCTCAGGCTCTCCACCTCCTCAGGCGAGAAGACGGGCGGGTGCAGCTCCGAGTGAGGCAATATCCTGTGCAGGTTCTCCCCAACGGCTCTGGGGTGAACCTCGTCGTTGCCGGGTATTATCACCATAGGTACTTGGATTCTTCTTAGCTCCTCCTCAGTCGCGCCGATCACTGGCTTGTCGGCTGTGAAGAAGGTCCGCCATCTCTGCATGGTGGTGATAAACTCCTGTACGTCCATCCCAAGCAGCCTGTCGCGGTTGGAGGGGTTCTCCGCGATCCGCTCAGCGAAGAAGTCGCTCTCGACCACTCCCTTCATCCCGTCGCTCTCTGCCGCTTCTATGAACTGCTCGTAGTAGTTGTAGCCCAGTCGCTCGGCGGCTACCGCGCCACCAGTGACGTGCCAGAGAAGCAGTCCCTTGACCGCCTCCGGATGGCGCAGGGCCAGCAGCAGCGCGACCCGGCACCCGGCCGAGCCGCCGCTCACGTAAGCAGGATAGGCGTCAATCCTCCTGAGTAGCTCGTTCAGGTCATCCGCCCATATCTCCTGCTCGGACGGTTCGCCGCCGATTACAACGTCGGATGCGCCGCAGTTGCGCCGGTCGTGTATGATGACCCGATAGTGGGGCGCGAGACGCTCCGCAAGCCCTCTGACCGCCTCCATGCCGCTCCTGCCCCCCGGCATGAGGGTGACCGGCGCGCCGCTGCCCATCTCCTCGTACTTGATGCTGACGCCGTCGATTAGAATGGTAGGCATAACATCCTCCTGGAAACGACTTGGGGATTCAACATGTGGTGGAGGTACGATAGCAGTATATTTCCAGCCACTTGCTGCGGTCAATACGACATTGGTGTTCTTGCTCAAGGCGCGCTGGACAAGTACAATTCTATTTGGAGAGACATTTGATACGCGGGAGCGACATGGAGAATCGGAACGAATATAAGAAGCTGTATACACATTTGTGTGGCCTTCAGGTCAAAGAATGGGAAACCACCTTTGGCGAAATAGAATCGATAATCGGATTCAGGTTGCCGGAGTGGGCGCGTCGAGACCGGGGATGGTGGGCAAACAAGAGACCCGTCAACGGCCTCTTGATAACTCCGCTCTGGATTGAAGCCGGGTGGAAGACGGCGGAGGTGGATATGGGATCTGAGACGCTGGTGTTTGTGAAGCTGAATGGGCCGGAGGATATACCCAAGTTCAACCTGGATGAGATATGGCCGCCAATTGATGTGGGGCCTTGGCCGGAGGGTCTGGTTCTAACTCGTGATATTGCGTACACAGATTAGAGTGTTCGGTGTTTGTAGATGCTAACGTGCTTGTCAACGTACGTGTAGTTAGCGCCCCAGACCACAATTCTGCAGTCGCTAGACTGAATCGCGCTCTTGATGGGGGTGAAATCCCCAGCGTCAGCCGACAGATTCTGCGCGAGTATTTGGCTACCCTAACCAGACCGCAGACTTGGCGCTCTGCCCTTACACGCGAAGAAATACTCGATGACGTGGATAGAATGTCGCGGGCTTTCCAGATACTTGAGGACGGCCCTGCGGTAAGCGAGGTACTCGTCAGGCTGTGTCGCGAAGTTCCCGTAGGAGGTCGTCAGATTCACGACGCCAACATCGTGGCCACCATGCTGGCCCACGGGGAGCGCAGGCTGCTCACCTTCAACACCGCGGACTTCCGCCGTTTTGGAGACCGCATTGATCTGGTTTGAGATTACAGGAACGGGTTAGACCACTTCGGAACGGAGGCGCATGATGCCGGACCTTGATGACCTGCTCGCACAGTTGGACCGCAGCGCGGACGAGATACTGTCCGTTCACCGGGACCTGGTGAGCATCCCTTCAGTGAACACGGGGTTCATGCCCACCGGCAACGAGACCCCGGTGTGCGAGTACGCCCGTGATCTGCTAGCGCGGGACGGCATTTCTGCCGAGATACTGGAGTCGGCCCCGGGCCGTGGGAACCTGCTCTCAGGGCTGGAGGGCGCATCCGGCAGGCCGGGACTGATGTTCATGTCCCACACTGACGTTGTGCCCGTGGGGGACGAGAGCAAGTGGCGCTTTCCGCCCTTCAACCCCACTCTGTTGGACAACCGCGTCTATGGGCGGGGCGCATCCGACTGCAAGGGCCTGCTCACCGCCCAGCTGATGGCGACGCTTCTGCTGAAGCGCAACGGCGTGGCTCTTCATGATAGCCTAATCCTGGCCGCAGGCGCCGACGAGGAGCACGGCGGACGGTACGGGTTCGGGTGGCTCGCGCAGAACCACCCTGAGAGGATAACAGCGCCTTTTGCGGTAAACGAGGGTGGGGGAGTGCCCATCAAGGTGGGCGAGGGTTTCGTCTACGCTCTGGGGGTGGGGGAGAAGGGTCGTCTGCAGATAGAGATCGATATCAAGGGATCCAGCGCTCACGCGTCCATACCCTGGCGCGGAGACAACGCTCTATACCCGTTGGCGCAGGTGCTGACTCGCATACAGGAGTACGAGGCGGAGCGCGACACCTCGACGGAGCTGTTCAACCATCTCTCCACCCTGGCCGTCGAACACATGGCCTCGCCGGATAACGTCGATGAAATAATCGCTGAGCTGGAGGCCGACAACCCGCCGCTTGCCTCCGTGCTGCGTGCCCTATCCCGCATGACGGTAACGCCTACGATGGTGCAGGGTGGCGTCAAGTCCAACAGTGTGCCGGAGTCCATCCGCCTGACCTGCGACGTGAGGACGCTGCCGCACCAAACCGACGACTACCTGCGTCAGGAGCTTGACCGGGCGCTGGAGGGGATTCCCGGCGTGGAGTACGAGATCGACTACATGGCCGTTCCAAACTCGTCTCCATTTGAGACGCCCTTTGCCCAGCGCCTCAGGACCGCCACTGCCCGCGCCCTGGGCATGGACAACGTTCAGATGGTCCCGTCCATCAGCACCGGCTTCACCGATTCCAGGTTCACCAGGCCCCTGGGCGTGGTGACGTATGGCTTCACGGCCTCCCACCCTGACGACGACCCCGCTCTTACCAACGCCCACGGCACCGACGAGTCCATAGGCATTGCCAGCCTGATGAACAGCGCCAGGACCATGCTGGCTCTTGCTTACGACATGTTGGCCGCGCGGTGACCTACGGCCCTTGGCCACGCAGAGCCGACCTTAGAGAGCGCCACGACCGGTTCAGCGCGCTCAGCCTCTCCCCGGAGGCGTCCATCCGACCGTATCGTTCCTCAATGTATGCCTCCGTGATGGCCTGAATCGCCTCATCCTCTGATTCGATGCTTGTCTCCAGCCTGCCCTTGTACTCGCTGGGCGTCTCCGACTGATGGCGCGGAACTCCCGACCGGCGCGCCTCCCACAGCAGCCCGCGGTATATGTCCCGGACGGTGAACAAGGCGCCCGTGTCCGTCTCTCTAGCTATCGAGATTGGGGGAGAGGCGGAGGTCGGGACCACTGGCCTTTTTCTCCTGAACCGTCCCAGCAGCCTGGACAGGAAGGAGCGGAGGTCTGTCTTAAAACCGTTCCAGGACCACAGCGACTCGCTCACCTCTTCGATTTCCTCGTCTCGCCGCCTGCCTCTGCTGTAGCGGAGCAGGGCGCGGGCCAGGATGAACACAACCAGAGCCACCAACAAGGCAACCAGTCCCCACTTCAGTACCAGCGCCACCTCGGGCGGAAAGCTGTGCGTACCCTGGCCCTCCACAACCCTCTGCATCTCTGCCGGGCCCTGAATGCTCAGAGGTTGCGGAGGCTCGCCTCTGGGGAGGAGGCTTGCCAGGAAACGGAGTACGTATATCAGCACGGAGGCTATCACTCCCAGGGGAAAGGCGACCACGTAAACGAACACGGTGAGCAGCCAGTCGCCCAGCACTCTTAGCGGATGGAGCAGCGCCGTTGCCAGGTTGAAGGAGAAGGCGCCGGCGACCACCAGGGAGACGGCTATGACGGCGAAAACCACTCCCAGAAGCATGGAGAACCACCGCCTGCTCACCGCGCTGGACGCCTCGTCCCGGCGCAGCATCTCATCCCATATTGTCTTCAGGTTGACCAGGCCCAAAGAGAGCAGTCCGATGAACAGGAATCCAACGACGTAGAACCCCGTTGACTCCAGCGAGCGTCGCGGTTCGTCGGCTTCGGAGATCAGGGCCATGAACGCCAGTAACAAGACAAGGGCGGTAAGCCCAAACAGGAACCTGCGGTATATGGCTTCAAAGGAAGGCGTCTCCATACCAATGGATATGCCGCGCCACAGCAGGTACACTCCAAAAGCCAGTGCACCGATAATGATAGCCCGCTGTTCGATGGCGTATTCCCACCACCCAGAGTCCCAGAGCGGATGGCCTCCGCCCAGATTCAGCCGCACTATAAGCCCCAGTTGGAGGAGAAGGACAGGGAGCACAACCGAAAGCGTCCGGGCCGGCGCCCAATGCCGGGCCAACGCGGCGCGGGACATCAGCATGGCCGTAGCGGGCAGGAAGACTGCGCTAGCCAGGTTCAGGGGCGGCGCGGGCCAGCTCAGGACATGCCAGTCCCCTATCAAGACGAACCAGGGATACGCCCACAGCGCCTCCATGAGCACTGCCAGAGGCGGGAGGGAGCGCGCAGCATCCAACCGCAGCGTGCCCCTGAGCCAACTCACCGGAGTCACTACACCACTCCGCTTTCCGACCGGTCCAGTCTCACAGACTCCAGCTCCTGCGTGTAAACATCGCCGGAGACGTGGTACACAGGCAGGCCGTTCAGGGCAAAGTCCACCTCACGATCTCCCACAATGATCAGCGCCACTCTGCGGCCGGCGCGCCGGAAGCGGTTGACGGTCGCCAGCAGGGATTCGGTGGGCTCCGCTGTGATAATGGTCAGGGTGGCTGAGCCGGGCAGGTTTCTGGCCTCACGGTTCAGCATCTGCTCCAGAGGCATGGCAGGCCATCCCTGGACCTGGGCCAGTGCCTCCAGCGTCCGTTGCAACTGGTCGGGATGGTCGGAGGGCGGCAGCCTTATCGTGCCTCCAGAGTACAGGAATGGCTCGTTGGCGTACAACCCGAATCTGTAGCCCTGCTTCAGGGCGTGGTTGGCGATTGAGGCGGCAGTCATAACCGCCGTTTCCAGGAGGTGCTCCACCCGTCCCCAGATGCGTACTCCAACGGTGCGCACGTCGAGGAACAGCGCCAGGTCAACGGTAGTAGTTGGCTCAAAGACGCGGCTTTGCAGTCGTTGCAGGCGCGCGGTCGCCTTCCAGTGGATGCGCTTCAGAGGATCGCCTGGTACATACTCGCGAGTGGAGACCACCCGGACGGGGTCTTCGTGAAGGTGCCGTCTCACCCGCAGGTCTCCGAAGGGGTCCTTTGACGGGATGCCCAGGTCTTCCAGGGGAACGACTTTTGGGTACACCAGCAGGTAGTCCCTCTTGTCCTCCTCGATTTCCCGGCGGAAGAATCCGAAGAGGTCGCCGGATCGCACGGTGGCAGGCCCGAAGGCAAAGTAGCCACGCCTGAGGCACTGCATGGGATACCGACGTGTGATGCGGTGGTACCACATCAGCGACAGGAAGCTGGAGAGGAAGGCGCGCCCGGACTTGTGCCCCGGTGAGGTGCGCGTAGTTAGGAACGATAGGTCCTCCGGCACGTCGTCTTGAATGTGCACCCAGGGCAGGGGAAGTATCTTGGCGTTGGAGATACGCATATCCAGTGTAACGGTCTCGCCGAAGAACACCTTGGTTGCGCTCAGGTGGCGGCTGTACTCGACGCGCTCCAGGGAGTAGCGGGCCCACAGCCGGGCAATCACGGAGGCGGTGAAGAAGAACATGGCAATCAGCAGGAGCAGCGCGTGCTGGAGCGCCACCGCCGCTGCAAGTATGCCCAGTGTGATGAAAAGCCAGGCTTTGCCCAGCACCGCTAGGCCCCGGCGCCCGTGTCTGCGGCCTCTTCCTCCTCCACGGGCACTGGTACAGAGTCCAGAACCTCGCACAGGATGTCTGAAACGGTGTGGCCCCGCAGGTGGCTCTGGGTGTGGGTGATAATGCGGTGCTCCAGAACGTAGGGCGCAAGCTGTTTGACGTCGTCCGGTATCACGTAATCCCGGCCCCGGATAGCGGCCAGGGCCTGGGCCGTGTGGAGCATCCCCAGCATCGCGCGCGGACTCGCGCCCAACTCCACCTGGGGGTGCTCCCTGGTGGCGTGGACCAGCTTGATGATGTACTGTCGGACGTCGGCGTCCACCATCACTTCGCGGCAGGCGCGCTGCAACTCCAGCAGCAACTCCGCCGAGACCACCGATGTTAGCTCCACTATGGGATTGCCCTGGGCAAACCGCTCCATGATAAGCTCGTCCTCCGCTTCGTCCGGGTAGCCCATGCGCACCCGCATCAGGAACCGGTCGAGTTGGGCCTCCGGTAAGGGGAAGGTGCCCTCCAGCTCCACGGGATTCTGGGTCGCCAGCACAAGGAAGGGTCGCACCAGCGGCCTAGTCTCCCCCTCCACCGTTACCTGACGTTCCTCCATGGCCTCCAGGAAGGCCGATTGGGTGCGAGGCGTGGCTCTGTTGATCTCGTCTGCCAGGAGCACCTGGGCGAATACCGGGCCGGAGCGGAACTCGAAGTCGTTGGTCTTCTGATTGTAGATGTACGTGCCTGTCACGTCGGAAGGGAGAAGGTCGGGGGTGCACTGTATGCGATTGAAGGTGCAGCCCAGGGAGCGCGCTATCGACCTGGCAAGCATCGTCTTCCCGATTCCCGGCACATCCTCGATGAGGATGTGACCCTCGCACAGAATCGCCACCAGCGCCAGCTCCACTACGTCAGCCTT
Source organism: Dehalococcoidia bacterium (assembly GCA_965261605.1). GTDB lineage: Bacteria > Chloroflexota > Dehalococcoidia > Lucifugimonadales > UBA2985 > DAOUJW01. The sequence continues at coordinate 1,608,456 of OZ253466.1, forward strand.
GCCCACAATGACCCGCGCAATATTATCGTGGATGTCGCGGGCCGCGCTGGCTATTCTCTCCACTGGCTTGTTGGTCATACTGTCAGCGCCCTGTCTTTTCCACGGCTTCAACCACCAGACTGAGATCCACAACTCTGAAGGCGCGTTCAATGGTGCTCATATGGGAATAGTGGTCCGGGCTACAGAGCTTCCGGGCTGCTGCCTCCGTCATGCCCAACTTATTGCCCAGGGCAGCTTGGGTCATGCCGTGTTTGCGCATAGCGGTATAGAGGGCTAGCTTTGCCGCAGTGACGGGTCGCACCGAAATCGACACCTGCTCATTCGTAGCATAGCTGGGTATCGGTATATCGTTATCCTGCTCTACGTAGATGCCAAGAGCAACTTCCAGGCAATCCTCGGCCATCTCCAGAGCCTCCTGCCAGGACCATCCACAGGTAACGGCTTCCGGCACGTCCGGGAAAGTCACGTTGTAAGCTTCCCTTCCGGTTGCCTTTTTCTCTTCTTCATCCAGCACGATGTTGCACGGATAAACGTATCTCATGGATCAGAACTCCCGACGATCGATGTTGAGTTGCCTCAGCATATCAGCCAGTGTATTTGGCGCAATTTCGCCATGCTGTACGGTTGTGATGCGACTGCCGATGGTGAGCCGTACGTGGCTGCTCTTGCCTCGGCCCGTGGCAAGGGCAAAGGCCAACCCATTACTTTTAGCATATCTCCTAGCCCGCCGTATGAATTCCCTTCCGTTCACGTTCTCTTATCGCTCCTTGCGGAGCGGCAGCCAAGAGGATTATAGGGCAAGAAGGGCCTCAAAGAAAAACTGGGACGCAACGGTTAGCTTAACACTCGAGTCATCAGTTGGGGACATCCAGGACGTCCATGCCGATGTGCCCCTCGGCCTCCAGGCGCGCGTACTCCTCCTCCGATACGCCGAGCACCTCTTTGTACACGTGGGGGTTGTGCTCCCCGAGGAGAGGCGGAGCTTTGCGGAGCTTGTTGGGCGTCTTGGACATGCTCCAGAGGGGGCCGTGGTACTTTATGGTGGGCATCTCGGCGTGGTCCAGCGGCTGGTAATAGCCCCGGTCCACCATGTGGGGGTCTTCCAGAACCTCAAGCTCGTCCAGGATAGGCCCGGCGGGCACGCCGCGGGCTTGGAGCCTGTGAAACACCTCTCGATGGTCCTGCTGAAGCGTCCACTCGATGATGATGGGGTCAAGCTCGTCCTGGTTCTTCCAACGCGCGTCTGTGTCCCCGAAGCGCGGGTCTGTTGCCAGCTCAAGGTCGCCCATCACCTCGCACAGTCCCTGCCACTCCTCGTCGCTGCCCACCGCCAGGGTAATCCACTTGTCCTCTCCTTGGCATGGGTACACGCCGTGGGGCGCCATCCACCGGTCCTTGTTGCCCATGCTCTCGCGGACGCGCCCGTTCATCGTGTAGTCCATTATCGATTCCGCCATGAACGGGATGAAGTTCTCTGCAAGAGGCATTTCCACCAGCTGTCCCTTGCCCGTGCGCCTGCGATGCCACAGCGCGGTGAACACCGCGAAGCATCCCGCCGCTCCTGCCGCCGCGTCCGCGGCGACGGTCTCCCCGCGACGGGACGGCTCTTCGTCCGGGTAGCCCCTTGTGTGGGAGTGGCCTGATACCCCGTCCACGTGCATTCCCAGGCATCGGAAGTTTGTGTAAGGCCCCGACAGGCCGAAGGCCGGCATCCGCACCATTATGATCTGCGGGTTCATTTCCCTGAGCCACTCGTATGTGATGTTCAGCTTCTCCATAGTCTCCGGCACGTTGTTCTCTATGAAGACGTCCGACTTCTCTATCAGCCTTCCCAGTATCTCCCGACCCTCCGGTCTCAGCAGGTCAACGGTCATACTAAGCTTGTTCCGACCCGTGGACGTCATGCTGGCGGAGCGGTTCCAGGGGCGAGGCCCAGGGTCCCAGTTGGGGAAGACCATCCCGGCCCCGGTTCCCGACGCCTTGGCCTGCTCGACCAACTCCTTGGGCACCTTCGCGTACTGGCCCCGTGTGCTTAGCACCATTCCCTGGATGGTCTCCAGGCGGATGAGCTCGGCCCCCCAGTCGGCCAGGTGCATGGTGGCATACGGGCCGGCGAAGATGTGGGTCAACTCCACAATCCTTACTCCCTCCAGAGGCAGCTTACTCATTGCATCTCCTCCCGGGGCCTTGAGGCCCGTTAGATTACGCCCACTCCACGCAGGCGCGCCAAGTCCTGGTTTTCGTAGCCCAGGGCCTCGCCGTAAACCTCTTCGTTGTGCTCTCCAAGCTGCGGGGCCGGTCGTCGCAACTGCCAGGGAGACTCGCCCATGATGATGGGTCGTCCCGGATACGTGTACCGTCCGGCGACGGGATGGTCGATGTCCACCCACACCCCGCGATCCCGGAAATGGTTGTCCTCCATGAGCGTCTTGGAGGTGTAGATGGGCCCGGACAGCACGTGGGCCTTCTGGGCCATGGACCACACCTCCTGCATCGTGTGCTGCATAAGCCACGGCATGAGCGCCTCCCGGTTGAAGTCCTCCGAGTTCTCCAGGACCAGCCGCGCCTCCGGGGTTGCGAAGCGGGGGTCTTCGATAAGCTCTGGCCTGCCGATCATCTCCAGCGCCCTTGGGAAGCGGCTCCCTCCGCCGGTGACGTTGACGTAGCCGTCCTTGCAGGGGAACGTACCAGACGCCATTGTGGCTCCCGGCGCTCGGCGGGGGAACACCTGGTTCACGAACTGGGCAGTGATGAGCTGGGGCGCTCTGCGGTCCTGGGAGCCCGCCTGGGTCTCGACTATGGCGACATCGACGTGCTCACCCTCGCCGCGCGCCTCGCGTGTGAAGAGGGCGGCCATAGTCGCCGCGGCCCCTATCAGGCCCGCCTGTCGCAGCGCGACGTGGCTGCCGTACTTGACGGGCTCGCGCTCAGGCAGCCCCAGACTTCGCAGGTTGCCGCCCATGCCGTGAAGCACGATCTCGCTGGCTTTGTAATCCCGATAAGGCCCCGTCTGCCCGAAGTTGGAGATGGAGACCAGAATCACTTGCGGGTTGATCTGCTCCAGGTCCTCGTAGGCCAGGCCGAGGGACGGCAGCACCCGCGGGGCGAAGTTCTCCACCACAACGTCCACCTGCTTGACAAGCTCCATGAGCATACGCTTGCCCGTAGCGCTCTTCAGGTTGAGGGTCACGCCGCGCTTGTTGGTGTTGAGGTGCAGGAAGAGGCCGCTCTTCTCCGGGTGAGGAACGTCGTCCGGGAATGGGCCCATGCGCCGGGTGACGTCGCCGCCGTTGGGCCGCTCCACCTTGATGACGTCGGCTCCGTAGTCGGCCAGCATCTTGGTGCAGAATGGACCGGCGACGTGCTTGGTCAGGTCCAGGATGCGCACATCGGAAAGCGCCATGTCCGACATTAGGCCACCTCCGGCTGCCCTAGCGTGTATTTGCGGATGGGGCTGGGAATCGTGCGGATATTATAGCACGGCTGCGGGGAGAGAGGCTTGTTTGACGCTGTCCATTCCGGCTTGTGAGTAGTGTCTCAGTTCAGACTTGCTTCCATCTTAGGTATATTCAGCCAAGCTATAGCATAAGAGAAGGCCCATGTACGGGGGTCTTCTCTTAATTGGAAGCACGACGCTAAAATATGTAGAGAAATCAAAAGGCGAAGGTGATTCTAGCGCCCGGCCCATCGTATATCAGTATCATATCACTTAGGATGTCCCTGCCAATGAGGGCAAGGTAGTTCTGACCTTGTAACTGCACACCTGCGACAAAGGACGGGTCCAAGTCTGGTAACGGATAACCTGGAAAGTACAACGCGCAAGTATATATGCTAGCCTCACCAAGACCCGATGGCGTTGACATGCCAATCCTTTCAACCGGCAATAGGCCGAGGCTAGTTAAAACACCCTCGTCTACACACGTTCTGGACGCGCCTGTATCGAAGAGCGCATATCCATCTATGGGCGCTGGTATTTCCTGTCCCTGCTCAGCATATGTCGAGGCCAACTTTTCCGTTATGCCAATCTGCACTGGTAGGCGAGGCCCCACGTTGGCCAGGTGCTCCGGATTGGAAGTGCGAGTACCTTCCGAACTTTCCCGGTGAACAAAGTTGCGATGGAAGATTGGCACTTACAGCACTCCCAAAAACAGGGCTGGTACGGACTCAACGGCATCGTCCACAACGATGTGTTTGATGAGAAACGAGACATTCCCGAATCTCTCAATACCATTGATATAGGCGCTCTCTTGGGAATCCCAAATACCAACCAGTTCCGAGCCATAAATCAGCGCGAATTTACCCTCGTAGTGTTTCAGAAGTTCGTCCTTGACGCCAGCAAAGTATTCATACTCTTTTGCCAATACCATAACTTTCGCCCTCCTTAATTGGAAAGTAGTGCGACACTAGCATTCTATCATTATAGTCAATTGATTCATGTCTCTATTTCCTTGATAGAACGTGCTTATCTTCTACCAACAAGCCCATCTGCAAGTAATCCCTTCTACCTTACTATACCTCCTCATTCGAACTGGAGCACTGCATCCCACCCTCGCCATACCTTGACAATCCCCTGTAGCCGTGTACATTGTTCTTGACGCCTTGGTAAAGCAGGTAAAGCTTGGGGAAAGCTGCATCAAGGGACACCTTGAACACACCGCCAACCTTTGAAGAGGAGATGGCGCTGTTGACCTTGGGCCATCGCGTCGTTGCAGGCGTGGACGAGGCGGGCCGCGGGCCGCTGGCGGGGCCGGTGGTCGCCGGGGTCGCCGTGCTTCCCCCGGACTATCGCGCTCCCTGGCTGGCCGGCGTGCGGGACAGCAAGCAGCTAACGCCCAAGCGGAGAGAGACCCTGTTTCGTCACATCCGGGAGTCGGGCATTGCCTGGTCGTACGGCGTCGTCTCACCGGAGGACGTGGACTCTCTGGGCATAGTGGCCGCGACCAAAGAGGCCATGCTGAGGGCGATACGCGGGCTCCCTGAGCCTCCAGGCTTCCTCCTCATCGACGCCGTGCCGCTTCCTGAGAGCGGCATCCCGTACAAGGCCATCATCAAGGGAGACAGCAAGTGTCTGTCGATAGCAACGGCGTCGATAATCGCCAAGGTCACCCGGGACGGGCTGATGACGGAAGAGGACGCGAAGCATCCGGGCTACGGCTTCGCCACGCATAAGGGGTATCCCACCAGGGAGCACCTGGAGCGACTCCGCAGCCTGGGTCCCTGTCCGATTCACCGGCGCTCCTTTGCGCCCGTGCGGGCCGTCGCGGACGGACGTTATGCCTGACGGTGGTCGCCGTATAAGGCTGGGCGAGGCGGGGGAGAGGGCCGCCAGGGGCTACCTTGAGAGCAAAGGCTACGCCATCCTGGACACCAACTTCCGCTGTTCCTACGGCGAGGTGGACATCATCGCTCAGGAGGGGGACTGCCTGGTGTTCCTTGAGGTGCGCACCCGCCGGGGCGGCAGCTTCGGGTCTCCGGAGGAGTCGATAACGCCGGACAAGGAGAGGAAGCTCATCGCCACCGCCGAGACGTACATCCAGTCAAGGACGGGTCTGCCGGAGCAGTGGCGCATCGACCTCGTGGCGGTGGACGTGGACGGGCAGGGGCGCATCACCCGCATAGAGCGAACGGAGAACGCCGTCCCCAGCGGGCTGTAGGGAGACCGACGCACGAGCCTGCTGATTGGGTATCTTTCGCTATTACCTACACTTGTCGGCCGTAGTGTATAGTAGAAACATGGCAAGGCCGTGACGTCGGAGCGACTTCTCAAAGGCTGCACATTGCGCAATGGGGAAATGAGGAGCGGGGACTATGAGCTTGCAGATATCGGAACTTGAAGATGCAATTTCCGCGTTCTGTAAGGAGCACGGAATCAAACAGCTAGCCATATTCGGCTCGGCGCTGCGAGAGGACTTTGGGCCTGAGAGCGACGTAGACGTGCTGGTTGAGTTCGAGCCGGACCGGATTCCCGGACTTCTGAGTGTTGCCGCAATGGAGTTGGAGTTGTCGAGGTTGTTCTCAGGACGCAGAGTAGACCTGCGAACGCCTGAAGACCTGAGCCCATATTTCCGGCAAGATGTGTTGGATGCGGCTGAGGTCCAGTATGCAAAGGGATGATGACATCCGGCTTCGCCATATGCTTGATGCGGCGCGTGAAGCTGTGTCGTTTGCGCGCGGTAGAGTCCGCGGCGACTTAGACATCGACCGCCAGTTGGTTCTGTCATTGCTTAAAGACATTGAGATTGTTGGTGAAGCCGCGGCTCAAACAACCGAGTCCACACGGATACTGACGCCGGAAATTCCCTGGCAGGAAATGGTGGCCATGCGCAACCGGCTCGTCCACGCGTACTTCAGCATCAACTTGGACATCGTCTGGCAAACCGTGCAGGAAGACCTGCCGATGCTGATCTCAAAGCTTGAAGATGTCCTACTGCCTGGATCCAGCCGGGACTGAATTCCAAGCAGTCGAAACATGCTGCGTCCGCTTGCCCATCGAATACCTATAAGCTTTGGCGGGACGTCAGCATTGACCCGCATCGGAAGGCCAGCTTATGATTCCTCCATCCCGGACTGTCGTTGGGACTACCAGCGATGAGTCCGGCGAGTCGGTAGCTTTCGAGGAGGTTCAGGGTGACAAAGTTCATCGTGCTGGCTGCCATGAAGGGGGAGTTCCTCTCCCACGGAGGCAACGTCTATGAGAACTTCCAGATGATGGGCTACGTGGAATCGAGCGGGCCGTTCGACGCTGTGAAGTCCTTCTTCGATGAACCTCACTTCCCCATCGACTGGCGAGATGTCAGGTACATGTGGGCGGAGCCTCTGCAGGATGGCGAAAGCACCGGGCACTACGGGGACTTTGACCGGATATTCATTGAGGACCTGACGCGCTCCTTCAGACACGCTGCGGGATTGGACCAGTTGGAGCGAGAGGGCAGTGGATAGGCCGGCATTGCCGGCGCGCCGCGTGGAGGCAGGCAGACCGCAAGGGCTATAACTGCCTCAGGAGTCGGTGTTCTGGGTGACTGTTGGCGAAGTTCGTGAGCCGGCGCCCTTGATACGCAGGAACAGGTATCCTATGGCGCCTGCCAGGAGAGAAGCGCCGAATACGCCGATCTTTGCCTGGGCCACAAGGGCAGGATCGTCAAAGGCGATTCCGGAGACAAAGATAGCGACTGTGAACCCCATTCCACACATGAATGCCACGCCCAGCACGTGACTCCAGGTGACGCCTGACGGCAGTCTGCCTATACCCAGTCGGACGGCCAGCCATGTCATGCCGAAGACGCCAATGGCGTTGCCCAGCAGAAGCGCGGTCGCTATGCCCAGGGTTACACGACTAGCCATAGCCTCCGACAGGGTTTCCGATGTGAAGACGATGCCGGCGTTGGCTAACGCAAAGACGGGCAGAATGATAAAGCTGACCCACGGGTGAATGATCCCCTCTATGCGCTCCATAGGTCCCTCAGTGCCGCGACTGAGCCTCTCGATCTCCTCTGCTATCGCCTCCGCCTTCTCTTCGTCCTCATCCTCCATCGCCAGGTTGAAGTCGCGAAGCAGGTCTTCCACGGCAGCGGCGTAATCCCTGCGGTGGATACGCGGTTCGGAGGGTACGACGGCAGCCACCAGGACCCCGGCCAGCGTGGCATGAATCCCTGACTTGAGGAAGAACTGCCAGATTACGAAGCACAGTATGAGATAGAATACGGGCGAACGTATTCCGATGCGAAGACACGCAGCAAGCGCGGCGAAACAGACGATGCCCAGACCGAGGTCAGTCCAACTGATAGTCTCTACGTAGAAGATGGCTATCACAGCTATGGCTCCCAGGTCATCGAACACGGCCAGGCCCAAAAGGAACACTCTCAATTCAGGAGGCGCCCTGCTGCCCAACAGCGCAAGCACCCCGAGCGCGAAAGCAATGTCAGTTGCCATGGGGATGCCCCAGCCCACCGTACTCTCACCCGACGGGTTGAAGAGGAGGTAGATCAGAGCCGGCATTGCCATGCCACCGATTGCCGCTACCACAGGAAGCGACGCCTTCCTGAATGTCGACAGTTCCCCGTGGAGCAATTCCCGCTTTATTTCGAGCCCAACGACAAAGAAAAAGACGGCCATGAGGCCGTCATTCACCAGGTGTTCAAGACTTTCAGAGAGGGCAAAGATATTGATGTCGACTGATATGGTGGTGTGCCAGAAGTCGACGTACCGGTCCGACCAGGGAGAATTGGCCAAGCCGAGCGCGGCGCCTGTGGACAGCAACAGTATGATCGCACCGATCTCTTCGGTGTGAATGAAGTTCTGAATGGGTACGCGTAGCGCTCTGATGAGATTAGATGGTTCCCTGGACATGTGAACCTAAATTGAATTATTGGTCCTCAAACGGCCGCTTCGGCGCAGGTGAGCAAGGACTGGAGCAGACATATTGGGAACATTCTATCAACGATTAACCCAGCGCGTCCAACGAAAGTAGGCCGCGGCAATCGCTGAAGTTCGGAAAGGCCGAGGATCAGCCCATGTCGGTTGGAAGGAATCAAAGGTAGCAGGAGTGCCGTGTCGTCGGGCAGGGAAGAGGCCGAATGCAGCGTGAGTCCCGGTAACCCGAATCAAGAAACCACGGCGGCGGGCCTATAAATACGGCCAATTAGATTTCGTGGCCTTGAGCGGTCAGGACAAGCATCTCCAGGACCTCATAGCTGGAGATTGAACCGATGAACTCGTTCGTCTCACTGTCCACTACCGGGAGCACGGTCAACGAACTCTCCGTCATCCGCTGCAATGCATCCTCCACCGATTCGTTAGAGTTGGCATGGGGTGTAGTTTGGCGTAGCACGCTGCCAAGGTCAGTGTGCTCCCATTCGCTGCGGGGGAGGTATCGCAGCATGCTCAACGACACTATTCCGGCCAGGCTGCCCTGGTTAATAACCACGTAGTCGTGCTGTTCCGGCAGCAGCCAGTTTTTGGCAAAGGCCTTGACCGATAGCGACTGCTCCGGGTGGCTTCGAGAACGGTCCAGGATGTCCCTAATACGCCTTCCAGCAGCTTGGCTAAGACAATCAGCAGGCCAATGGAGAGCAGGGACTCGTGGATGTCCAATGCGGAGCGTCCTCCTGTCAGCTCTCCACCGTCAGGCGGTGTTGTTAAAAACTAGGTCATAAACGTCGATACGTGTAAGCCTTTGGAGACTATTGCCGGCCTCTCGAAGTCAAGGCGCCAACGGGGTAGCGGCCGGTAGCGGCAGCCAATGGGCCGTAGTCTTCAAATCATTATGCCGAGGGGTATAAGGGGTGTCAAGGAGATAAGGCTGGTCGCCAGGAAGCGTCGAGGGGGGCGGTGCATCCGTCTCGGTAGGTGGGCCCAATCGATTGCCGGGGAGCTCCTGATGTCATCTCGGCGCATCGCGGCCGAGGTAGATGGCGGCCTTCTATGCGGCGGCGCCCTTCAATTCTTATCAAGGTCAGGGGTCGCCGGATACATCTGTAGACTCGGAGGTATGTTAGAATAGCCCTACCAGTTGAGAGGGGTTAGAGACTTGTCGCCAGACTACTCAAAGACTATAACTATCGACCCGGGAAGGCGCGGAGGGAAGCCGTGCATCCGTGGCCTCCGCATAACAGTGTACGACGTGCTGGAGTATTTGGCATCCGGCATGTCCGAGGACCAAATCCTGACCGATTTCCCTGACTTGGAGCGGGAAGACATCCGGGCGTGCCTGGCCTTCGCAGCGGATCGGGAGCGTCGGCTGGTGTCGCTGCCTCCTGCATGAGGCTGCTGTTCGATTCCAACCTGTCTCACCGTCTCAAGGAGGTCCTTGGTGAGGTGTACCCGATTCCGTCCACGTTAGAGAGGTCGGACTTGAGTCAGCCGTGACACGTTGTTCATTTCCCCAAACAGTGATATGACGTACTCACACGGGCGTTTTCAACTGGCGTTGACACCCTTGGCGCGGGTCTAGCCGACATTCAGGGCCGTCAGCTTGCTGTCGATGTTCTCCGCCTCCAACGACAACCTCTCCCACTCCTCCCAGAGAGATTCCGCCTCCTCTTTGAGCACACGGTACTCCTCTCCTGCGGACGCAAAGTGAGCCGGGTTGTCAGACTGGACAGGCTGCGAGAACATGGTCTCCAATTCCGTTATGCGGGCCTCGCGGTCCGACACCGAAACGTCTATCTCCTCTATCCGCATCGCGAGTCTGCGGGCCTCTTTGCTAAACGCGCGGCGCTGGATCTCCTCGGCCCTAAGCGGCCTTCCGGAGCGACTCGTAGCCTGGACTCGTTCTGCAGCATCTCTGGCAGTCCCATTGGCCCTTGTGTTGGGGCTACTCTTATCGGTCTCAGTCTGCTTTCGGTAGAGATAGCTATCGTAGTCTCCGGGGAAAACCGTGGGCCGGCCGCCGTCAATCTCTACAATCTTGTTTGCAATCTGACGTATTAGAGTGCGGTCGTGGGTTATGAAACAGATAGTGCCGTGATAGTCGCCAAGGGCGTCCGCGAGAATTTCCCTGGAAGCGATGTCAAGGTGGTTGGTTGGCTCATCCATGAGGAGCAGGTTGGTTGGCTGAAGGAGCAGCTTGGCCAGGGCCACCCGGGCCTTTTCACCGCCGGACAGCACGGAGATAGGCTTCCGCACATCGTCGCCGCTGAACAGAAAGCCGCCGAGGGTGGTTCGCAGGTTCTGCTCCGATTCCTTTGGCGCGGACTGCTGCAATTCCTCAATGAGTGTATTGTTCGGGTTGAGGAGTTCAAGTACATGTTGCGCGTAGTAGGTAGCGACGACGTTGTGGCCCGTCTTTCTTTCCCCCTCATCAACCGGTATGACGTCTGCAAGTATCTTCAACATCGTGGTCTTACCGGCGCCGTTCGGTCCAACTAATGCAACACGGTCGCCGCGCGAAAGCGTCAGGTCCATGCCTCTGTAGACCACTATATCGCCGTAGGACTTGCTTACATTGGTCAGTGTTATGACCTCGGAACCGCTACGCGGGGGCTCCGGGAACGAGTAGTGGACCTTCTTGGTGGCCCTTGGCAACTTGATAATCTGTATTTTCTCGATTTGCTTCAGACGGCTTTGCACCTGGCTGGCCTTCGTTGCTTTGGAGCGGAACTTTTCCACAAAGCGCATTTGCTTTTCAATCTCGCGCTCCTGCCTGGCTGAGGCTGCCAGCTTGTTCTGAAGCGCGCTCTCGCGTGCAACGAGGTAATTGTCATAGTTGCCCGTGTGAAGCGCCACCTCATCCGGCTCTATAGCAAGAACCTTGGTTGCGGTCTGGTTCAGAAAAGCGCGATCGTGAGATGTTACGAGCACGCCGCCTTGGAAAGAGGCCAGGTATTTCTCAAACCACAAGTTTGCATCAAGGTCAAGGTGGTTGGTGGGCTCGTCAAGGAGCAGGATATTGGGGTTCTTGAACAGAATCCTGGCCAGGCTTGCCCGCATGACCCAACCACCGCTGAATTCCCTCATCGGCCGGAGAAAGTCGCCCTGCTTAAAGCCAAGGCCTGAGAGGATCGCCTTAGCCTCGTGCTCGCGGTCGTCTCCGCCGGCGGCCTCCAAAGCCATGTCAAGCTTGCTGAGGCGGTTCAGCAGATAGCCTTGGCGCACGGAGTCGGTCTCCGATGACAGCGCTTCCTGTGCGGCGGAAATCTCAACGACGAGGGCGTTCACTTCTGAGTGGGCGTTCAACACCTCTTCAAGCAGAGGCTTGCCGGTAAACGACGATGGTTCCTGCTTGAGATAGCCCATAGTAATGTTGCGCTGCTTGGAAATGCTCCCTGTTTCTGGGGAGGTCTCGCCTGCCAGGATATCCATGAGCGTAGTCTTCCCGGAGCCGTTTGGGCCTACCAGCGCAATACGGTCCCCGGCGGCTACGCTCAATGTGAGCTCGCTGAACAGGGTCCTGTTTGAGTAGACTTTGCTGATGTCGGATGCAAATAGCATATCGTTTTGTCCAGACTATTATACTATCTGCAGGATGTACGTACAGAGCACAGGCGCGTGGCTATTGAGATTGCACGGAAATGGTGGGCCGTCAGGGATTCGAACCCTGGACTCCCGGATTAAAAGTCCGGAGCTCTGCCGCTGAGCTAACGGCCCAAGAGGTGTAGGCCGATTCTATATTAGCTATGGCGGATTATCAACCGATGACCTTGACGGCGCAGAGAGGAATGAGAACTCAATGGGCGGCCAGTACCGGACCAGCACCTTGCCGACAATGTTCTCAAGAGGGACTGTTCCCCAGTGCCGGGAATCGCTGCTGCCGTCCCGGTTGTCCCCCATTACAAAGTAGCTTTCTGGCGCCACGAGGGTCGGTCCCAGACTGCTCAAATCACGCTCCTCCAGATATGGCTCGTCAAGCACCTCACCGTCTATTCGCACAGCGCCTCTGTGTATCTCCACCGTCTCTCCGGGCAGACCGATGACCCGCTTGACAAAATCCCGGCTGGGGTCCTTGGGGTATCGAAAAACGATAACGTCTCCGCGCCTGGGCGGGTGGAACGGGAACAGCGCCGACTGATCGTCCCAGAAGTCCACAAATGGCACCAGTCCATCGACAATTTCAGAGTCCAGGTGCAGGTATACCAGCTTGTTCACCACAAGCCTGTCCTTCGCGAAAAGAGTGGCTTCCATGCTGGAAAGCTCCACCCGGTAGTTGCGAACGCTGACCTGGAGCGCCAAAAACATCAGCAGGGCAAGGGCAATTGTCTCCAGCATGTCTTCCAGGAAGTACTTCATAATCAATTACAGTATTCTCGCCAGTATCAACGGTTGGCAATTATACCCCTGCTTAGTGTGTCGCGCCATTGCGACTATGGGTATAAGGCTGCAAAAACTGCCATGCGTCGAGGGCTAGCGAGACCCAACGATGCTGACCGTAACGACGTCCACGCCGTGATATTTCTGGTGGCGCACCGAGGATGCATAGTGACGCAGCAGGCGGAACGATATCTCCCGGCTGTCCGGTATATCCGGCGTCTCTCCCAGATACGACAGCCGGTCTTCCAGGTTCTCCCCCTCGGATGCTGGCAAAAACTCCAGCTCCGCTCCACCCATGCCGGTGCGGGAGGTGACAACCAGGCGCCGCGGCCTGTCCCATTCGACCGTCTCCGGGTATTCTCCATCTTCCGACAGCAGGCTCGTCAGCGTCTCCTCAGCCACAAGGACCAGGCGCTCAGTCGAGGCGACGTTCCACACGACCCTGGACGCGAACCCGCGAAGGAACTCGGTCAAACTCGGCAGGGCATCCGGGTCCAGCGCGACCTCCAGTCGCCGCCGCGGGGATGTCATATCTATCAACACCATCAATATCACCGTGACAAGAGCCCCTGATGTCATGCCGTTACCGAGCAGCACGCCCAGGAATCCATCGCCCAGCAGGTCCGGGAAGATCCACGCGTTCTGAAAGCCCGTGCCGGTCCAGAAAGTCAGCCCAACAACGACGGCCTTTCGATGATCGACGCCGTCCTGTGTGACGATCTTCATCCCCTGCACAAAGAGCATCCCTATGAGAACAATGATGTATGCGGCGGCAACGGGAGCGGGAATGGCTATCAACAAGGCCGTGAACTTTGGCAGGAACGCCACCGCCACGACAATGACACCGATTACGACACCCACTCGCCGTGCGCCGATGCCAGTGACCTCGGCAAGAGAGATGCTGGTTGAGTAGGTGGTGTTGGGCAAGCGTTCCCGTGATGCCGGATAGAAGGTTACCAATGCCGTCGGCGTTGAGCGCGCCCTGCACCACCCGGAAATCGGTTGCACGGGGCCTGCGCTGGGAGACCCGTTGAATGGCTACGTCGTCGCCAATGGTCTCTTTTGCGCCAACCAGGGTGACCACTACAAACGTCGGCAGGAGCGCCCAGAACTCTACGCCCGGGGTCAGGTCAATCCCGGCTTATCGCCTGACACGCCGATGTAACCGCTTGTTGGGCGTCTGTCCTGATGCTACAATACATCCGATTTAAGGACTGGATGCCTTTGGGCCGCCAGTTCCAAGAAACCTCAATCCCCGATAGCTCAGCGGTAGAGCGGGCGGCTGTTAACCGCTAGGTCGTAGGTTCGAATCCTACTCGGGGAGCCAACACTTCCAACATCAAGCGCTTCGCGAAGGGGCGCATGGATACTATAATCATCAAGGCCTGCCTCAACGGGAAACACGGCTGGGACGACAACCCCAATGTTCCCTGGACGCCCCATGAGGTCGCAGAAGAGGCAGTCCATAGAACCAGCCTTTGCGTCCAGTCGACCTCCAGCTTTGCTCTTGATTCCGTAGATGGCGGTCCGATCGGTCACAGCGTTGATTCCCCGGTTCCAGGAGTAGGAGAAGAGAGCAGGGTATGTCACTGAGATTAGTCAACTGGAATGTCGAGTGGGCTACGCCGAATTCGCGTCGAACCCCGGAAATCGTAAGTCGTATAGATCGACATGCGCCCGAGGTAGCCTGCCTCACTGAGATCCATGTCGGTCTACTGTCGCAACGCTGGCACATTATTTGCTCGCAGCCCGACTACGGCTACAGGGTCAAGGAAGGTCGGCGAAAGGTAGTGCTCTGGTCGAGAGAACCTTGGAACCAAGTAGATGACTTGGGGGTCAACTCTATGCCTCCGGGACGATTCGTCGCTGGAGTCACTCAGACTTCCTTGGGGCACGTCACCGTTATCGGAGTCTGTGCTCCCTGGTTCGGTTCTCGGACTGAGGCAAGGCGAGGATTGGATCGTAAGGTGCAGTGGGGAGATCACGAACAGTTCCTGGCCGGTCTGACTGACATCCTGGGACGGCGATCAGTTGAGGGACTGATAGTGATGGGTGACTTCAATCAGACCATCGGGACTATCGGCCGCGCACCTCTTGAACTGCAAATGGTACTTCAGAATACCATTCCGCCGAGTATGAGCATCGTGACGTCGGATCTTGCCTTCCAGGGTCGCAGAAACATAGACCACATAGCATTGAGTGAGGATCTGACAGTCGAGTCCCTGGACATAATCAGCAACATCCACGACAGAATGCATCTTTCGGACCATTTCGGAGTCGTCGCTGAAGTGTCTGGCAGACACTCCAGCCGCTCCTGTACGGGAGCGGATAGGAGATCGACGCACTGAATGTCCCGGGTCGCCTGAGCCTTTTGCAGTCATCCCATACAGAGGAGCAGTCTCTTTAGCGGTCCCGAATCGCTTCGAGGGACTTGGTTGTCAACTGCCAAGCGTCCTCTATCGCAGTAGCTCCTCTGTACCACGCTGTGCTAGACTGCGACGTAGCAAGTGAGGTGAGCCCCATCATGTGGTCATTCAGTAATCTCGATTTGATTGGCATCGTAGTGGACGTGCATACCTGCCCATTTTGGGGGAGAACTTAGCTACTCAATCCAGTCGCAGCTTCGAGAGCCTCCCCAAGCGGGAGGCTCTTTCAGTTTAGAAGGAGACGATGACTGACTTGTTGGTGGGTGAAGATGCACAGAATTGTAGATCTAGTTTAGGAGGGACCGAATGCCAGAGTGGTTTGAGGACGAGAGATTTTGGAACGGGCTGTATCCATTTATGTTTTCAGAGCGGAAGTTCGAAATGGCGGAGGATGAAGTAAGAGGCATTCTCGATATTGTAAGTCTAGGGGAAGGAGATGTCCTGGACTTGGCCTGCGGACCGGGGCGACATGCAGTGGCGTTGGCGAAGAAGGGATTCCGGGTGACCGGCGTGGACCTCTCGCCATTCCTGCTGCAAAAGGCCATGGATCAAGCCCGAGCTGAGAGTGTCGATGTCGAATGGGTGCGAGATGACATGCGCCACTTCGTGCGTCCAGGGGCCTTCGATCTCGTCGTCAACATATTCACCTCATTCGGGTACTTCGACGACAAGCGGGACGACTTTGTGGTTCTACAGAACATTCACCAGAGCCTGAACAACGGAGGATCCCTTGTCATGGAGATCATGGGCAAGGAGTGGCTGGCCAAAGGATTCCTGCCCACCACTTCCGAAGAGCTAGCCGACGGCAGGCTGCTCGTCCGGCGGCATGAGATATTCGACGACTGGACTCGGATCAAGAATCAGTGGATCTTGATCGAGGGTGATAAGGCCACCACATTCCGGTTCGACCATACCGTTTATTCAGGTCAGGAGATAAGGGACAGACTGCTTGAGGTTGGATTCAGTGATGTACAGCTGTTCGGCGGCCTGGACGGTAGCGAGTACGGCCTGAATGCGCGTCGACTGGTTGCTGTTGCTCGGAAACAATAACGAGCCGCTAGACAGGGAAGTACACTAATCCAAACATCCGAGTCTGGGGATCCCCCCCTCCTTCCTATTGGCCTTTTCTTCTCCCGAATCGCGTCCCACTATCCCTGACGGCCTACTCTAGCCACAGCAAATCAGGCCAGGAAAGGGGGCCGACCCCTTTCCTGGCCGTCAATTTACGATCCTTCTGATAACTGCTTCGGATCCCTACCCGAAGGCGGGACTTCTATCTAGGGAATCCAGGATCTCCAGACTGACTCGTTGGCGTCAACCCACTCCTGCGCGCCCTGGCGTACAGTCAGGTCGTTCTCGGTGACGTTGAGGACGATCTCGTTCTGCTGCTCGTTGGTCATCTGGAAACTGGAGAGGAACTCGTATGCCTCTGGAAACTCGTCCTTGAGACCTGGCGAGGCCAGCTTGGCTACGGCGTCGGTTGGGAAGCCGCAGTTGAAACTGTCACCGTCGGGATAGCAGTCCGAAGTCCACTCGGGCATCTCAATCTGCACCAAGTTGTACTTGGCGTGGGCCCAGTGGGGCTCCCAGAGGTATGTGAGGACTGGCTCGCCCCTCTTGAAGGCAGCGTCTACTTGAGCCAGGGCTGCGCCCTCGGACCCCGCGAACACCGGCTTGAAGTCGGCTCCGAAGGCTTCTAGTCGTTCCTCGGGCCTCGTGTCCCACGCAGCAGTGAACTCCAGCAGTCTTCCGCTGGCGCCGGTATCGCTCGTGGCGAAAATGGACTTGTACTGATTCAGGTCGCTAACGGTGCGCAGGTCGGGCGCGACGGCTTCGATGCCCCGTTCGGCGTCGCCATTGATGACGTAGGAAGGAACGTACCAGCCCGTCTCACCCACTATGCCCACCGTCCCCATGCGCTCCACTTCGGCGTCTTCAGCGTTCACGTATTCATCCAGTAGCTCGGCGCTGTAGGAAGGCCAGTTGCAGCAGACGAAATGGAAATCGCCCCGTTCGAGACCTATGAAGAGGGGCGCGGAGTCGGCGGGCGCGAACTTGGTCGCGACGGTGTGGTCCATCTCCTGCTCCAGCAGGATCTGAGCTACAGCCGTCGTGACCAGCTGGCCGTTCCAGTCCTGGTCGACGAGATATAGGGTACCCCTGGTCTCAGGCTCATCGACGCCTTCGTCGGTTTCTTGTTCACAGGCCAATCCTACTGCGAGGACCATGGCCATCACCACGATCATAGAAAGACCAATCCACCAATTCTTCACTGTTTTCATTTTCCTTCTCCTTTCAGGGTCAGGAGTGTATTAGACAATCCTGTCAGGTTGCAACATGCCATATCGTCCCATAGGCATCCCTCCTTGTGCGGGTTCGCGGGCCGTGTGCCGGATTCTCGCTACCTCAGCGCCGTAAGAGGTATAACAGCGCCTTGTTTGCCCCTGGTCATGCGGTCAAGCACCATCGCCATGAAGACGATGGTCATCCCGGCAATCAGGCCATCGCCCATCCTTAGCCAGATGGAATTTATGAAGACTTCCTGTCCCAGGCCACCACCGCCCACAAGCCCAGCGATGATCACCATTGCGAACACCATGATGATGGTCTGGTTGACACCCATCATTATAGTCGGGAAGGCCAGGGGTATCTTGACCTGAAGCATGGTCTGAAGGCCGGTCGAGCCGTGTGCCTGGGCCGTCTCAATCACCTGTGCCGGCACTTCCTTGATGCCAAGGCTGGTCATGCGGATCACCGGAGGCAGCGCATACACCGCCGTGGCTATGATGCCGACCAGGGGCCCAATACCCCAGAGCATTATGACCGGTATCAGGTAAACGAAGATCGGCATGGTCTGCATGGTGTCCAGGAAGGGCCGCAGGACCGACTCGAAGGCCCTGCTCTGGGAGGCGACAACGCCCAGGCCGATACCCACCACCACCGTGAACAGCCCCGCGGTCAGCACCTGGCTCAGGGTGTCCATGGTCACGTCCCAAACTCCGCCGATGCCTGCGAAAGCCAGACCTGCCACCGCGAGAAGCGCCACGCGCCATCCCGTTGTGAAGTAGGCCAGCCCGGCCGCGATGACCATGAGCGCCGGCCAGGGAAGCCAGAGGAGCAGCGTGTTAATGGGTGAGTACCCAAGTTCCCGGAACAGGCTGTCCCGTACCCAACTTGTGATGAAATGGAGATTGACGGCCATCCAGTCGAATACGCGGTTGATGGGGTCCGCCATTGAGAAGGTCAATTCGTCCGGGAAATCTCTCAGAGGACCGACCAGGGAGCCAGTGACCAGCAGGACGGCTATCAGACCCGCGCCCGATATAGGAAGAGCGTAGCGGGCAGCCATGTTCTTAAGGCTCAGGCCGGCCGCCTCGTGCGAGCGCGGACTGATCGTCTGGACGGATGTAGCTGAGTTTGGACCGGAATTCGCGAGGGCGTAGCTGAGCCTGTCCAGAATGACGGCCAGGAGCACGATGGCGATGCCGCTCTCCAGTCCCTCCCCAGCGTCCACCTCCCTCAGCGAGAGCCATACGTCCCTGCCTAGCCCATCGATTCCCACCAGGGCAGTTATTATCACCATGGCAACTGCCATCATAATGGTCTGGTTGATGCCCAACATGATCGAGCTCTTTGCCAGCGGCAGCTGCACCTGAAACAGCGTCTGAGACGTCGTCGATCCGTGCGAGTGGGCCGTTTCCATAGCGGCCTGGGGGACTTGGCGGATCCCCAAGTTGGTGAGCCTTATGACGGGAGGAATGCAGTAGACCACCGTAAGGAATACGCCCTGGGTTCCGCTCACGCCGAACAGGACCAGGGCTGGGATGAGGTATACGAAGGCAGGCAGGACCTGCATGGTGTCGAGAATCGGGCGGACGCCTGCCTCGAAGCGATTGCTGAAGGCAGCGAATATACCGATCGGCACACCAATCCCTACGGCGATAATCACTGAAACCCCCAGTACGCTTATAGTGAGCATAGCGGAGTCCCAGTACCCGTTGAAGCCGATGAACAGGGTAGCGGCGCCGCAGAACAGCCCGAGCCACTTGCCGCCGAGCCTGAGCCCCAACATCGATGCCGCCGCCACGACAACGGTCCAGGGGAGCCAGAGCAGGAATGCGTCTATCCCGGCGAGGAACGTGTCTATGACCTCGGAGATTGGATTGAAGAACCAGGCGAGTGTGTCGCCGAACCACTCAAAGAAGTTGTCGATCGGCTCCTGGATGGGAGGCTCCCAGCTCCGCGGCCAGTCTCCGAAGTCGGTGCTAGCATTGGTGGTCGCCAGTGAATAGGCCAAGATGTACGCGGCGACGGCAAGGGTCGCCCAAAGAATGGCCTGGTGCCGGCGCTCCCGGACAGGGCGAATCTGGAGAGTCTCCGCGCGGATCACGTCGCTACTCCATCGTCGCCTACGAGGGCCGCCATTGCCGCCTCACGGCTGATGGTGCCGATGCACCGTCCGCGGTCCAGGACCGCGATGAGGGCGTCGTCGGCGATGGCGAGGGGAATCAGCCGTTCGAGGCGGGTATCCGGCTCCACGATGGCGCAGGAGTCCCGCATGACAGAGGCGACGCTGGAGTGCGCCACCCCGCTGCCAGGCACATCCGCCAAATGCACCGTCCCAATGAAGCGATCCTGCCCGTCGACCACCACCGCGCTGTCGCATTCCTGGGCGGCCAGCCTGGTCATCAGGTCGGCTAGGCCTTCGTCTGCGGTGGCGTACACTCGAGGCGGGGTCATGACAGAACGTGCGGTGAGCACCTTTGACCGGGGCACGTCCCGGGTGAAGTCCCGCACGTAGTCGTCGATCGGGTTGGAGACCAGCTCCTCCGGCGTGCCTGTCTGAACGAACTCACCGTCTTTCATAATGGCCACCCGATCCCCAACCTTGAGGGCTTCTAGGAAGTCGTGGGTTATGAATACCATCGTCTTCTGGACCATCTGCTGGAGCCCAATTAACTGGTCTTGCATATCCCGGCGAATGAGGGGATCGAGAGCGCTGAACGGCTCATCAAAGAGGAGGATTTCCGGGTCGACTGCAAGGGCGCGGGCCAACCCAACACGCTGCTGCATTCCGCCGCTCAGCTCGTGCGGGTACCGTTCCTCCCATCCCGTGAGCCCCACCATCTCAATGACTTCGGCGGCGCGGTTGAGTTGGGTGGCCTTGTCAATGCCCTGAATCTGGAGACCGTAGACCACGTTGTCCAGGACCCGCTTGTGGGGAAAGTTGCCGAAGTGCTGGAAGACCATGCCCATCTTGTGGCGGCGGATGTCCCGCAACTGCTGTTTGTTCATCGCGAGCAAGTCCTCGCCGTCTATGAGTATCTCGCCGCGAGTCGGTTCGATGAGACGGCCGAGACAGCGGACGAGCGTCGACTTGCCGCTGCCGGAGAGGCCCATGATGACGAAGGTCTCTCCTTCCCGTACGTGGAAGGAGACATCCCTGACAGCCAGCACGCAGCCGGTCTGAGCCAAGACCTCCTCCCTGGAAAGGGCAGGGTCGATGGAGTCCGCAAGGTCCCGGGCTCCGTCCCCAAACACCTTCCAGAGGTTTCGGCACTCGAGTGTCAAGCCGGCGTCTACTCTGGGTAGACTGGCCGACTCCGATGCATTGGCTGAGCCGTATTCCCCCGGTATGCTCTTGATATTCTTACCACCTGCTATGTTAATCCGGCCGGGTTGGGAGCAGGATTGGCAGGCAAGAAGGCCGCCGGCGCCGGCGGTAGGTTGCCCAGAGTGATCAGTGAGGCCCGATGCGCTTGTAGGTCTGCCTATGCTGATCTGTCAGCACTCGTACTTCAAGCAGCGTGTAGAAAATCTCGCTGTAGCAACTAGTCCCTCAGCTTCCTGTCGCCAAGTCCTCTCCACCCTCTTGCGATTCACGCTCCAGCCGCTACCTAAGGAGAAGGTCGGTTGGCGTGGCACTGCGTAGGCGCGGGAACCAAGTGTGCAACCGCCTTGCCGTGTCGGGCTATGGCAACGGTCTCTCCATATTCGACCGCCCGGAGGAGTTCGGCCAAGCGGGTCTTGGCCTCCGTAGCTTGAATCTGACGCGTATCAATTCAAGCCTATGTGTTGACCACACCACTTTACCAATTGTTCCCTACCAGGTCAACAACGGATGTGGGGGGCAGGGGTCCATCGCCCACTAACTCAGGACCCTGCGCCCCCTTTTCTGGAGCGTGGGACAAGAATAACGGCTTCGTGATTTGCTTCACTTGAATACGTGGCTATCAGCTCCCATATTTGTAGTTACTTGTGATACACGTAACTATTTTGACGAATTCCTTTACGTATTGGTACAATTGGATCAAGTGGGGCGTCTACTAGCCTAGGCGAACGGCAACGAAAATCATTACAAAGAAAGAGGCGCAATATGTTATCCACAGTCACTAAAGGCATGAACTACATTGGCGGCAGATGGGCTGTGGCGACAGGAGAGACCTTTGAAGACCGGAACCCGGCCAGTACCGGAGAGCTTCTGGGGGTCTTTCCCCGTTCGGGGTTGCAGGAAGTGGAGGGCGCTGTAGCAGCCGCTCGGGCTGCCTTGCAGGACTGGAGAAGAGAGTCACGCATCCGCCGCGCGGAGTACCTGGACGCCTTCGTCCAGCTGGTGAAGAGAGACCAGGAGGAGCTGGCGCGCCTGCTGAGCAAAGAGTCCAGCAAGTGCATTGCGGAGGCCCGCGCCGATGTGGTGGAGGGGATTCACACCGCTCAGTACTGGTTTGGCAGGGCGCGCACAGAGTGGGGGGAAGTGCTGGCATCGGAGATACCGGAGAAAGACATCTACGTCCACCGGAAGCCAAAGGGGGTAGTGGCGGCCATCACGCCCTGGAATTTCCCTTTCGCCATACCGCTGTGGCTCATTTGCCCATCGATTATCGAGGGCAACACGGTGGTATTCAAGCCCGCCGAGGAGACGCCTCTTATGGGGCAGCGCATCGTCGAATACTTTGAAAAAGCGGGGCTTCCCAAGGGGGTCCTGAACCTGGTGCAAGGCTACGGCGATGAGGCCGGCTGGCCCCTGGTGACCCACCCGGAAGTGGACGTGGTCCTGTTCACTGGCTCCGCCCAGGTGGGTTCGATGATCAAGGAAGCATGCGCCAGGGATTACCGCAAGTTTTGCGTGTGCGAGATGGGCGGCAAGAACGCCATGATTATCTTCGATGACGCGGACTTTGACATGGCCGTAAACGCCGCTGTTATCTCGGCATTTCGCACCACCGGCCAGCGCTGCGTCTCCGCGGAACGGCTAATCGTCCAGCAGGGCATTTTCGATCGGTTTGTCGACGCCTTCGTGGACCGGGTGCGGAATATTCGAGTGGGCGACCCCCTGGATGAAGGTACCTTCATGGGTCCTCTGGTGGGCCAAGCCGCTGTGGAAAAGTTCGAATACTACTGCAAGCTGGCGGCCGAGGAGGGCGCTACAGTCCACCTGGACGGCGGACGCCTGGTGGATGAGGAACATGCCGATGGGCACTTTGTCCTTCCCTTCGTCTACACGTTGAAACACAACCCCAACGCCAGGGTGCTGAGGGAGGAGGTCTTTGGACCGCACGTAGGGCTCATACCGTTCAATGACCTTGAAGAGGCCGTCCAAATCTACAACGATGGCGAGTACGGCTTTGCGCTGTCCGTGTGCAGCCGGGATTACAGGACCATTCGAGCAATCCGGGAGAAGTGTGATTTCGGCGTCGGATACGTGAACCTTCCCACCATTGGGGCTGAGGTGCATCTTCCCTTCGGCGGTTTGAAGAAAAGCGGTACCGGAATGCCGTCGGCAGCCGCCTTGCTGGACGCTGTGACCCACCGGGTTTCCTGGACGGTGAACTACGGGACGGATATCAAGATGGCACAGGGCTTGAAGGCGGATTTGAGTTAGCAGCAGCTTGAATGAACGTCACTGGCTGAAGTAACCAAGCCCAAAACGTGGAGATTGAGTGGGGCAGTTATGAAAACCGAAGTGTATGTTGAAACACCAACCGAGTCGCGAATTGGTACGGCTCACATCCTGATGTGTCCCCCGCACTATTTCGATGTCCAGTACGAGATCAACCCCTGGATGAACAGACGGATCAGTGTTGACCAGGCTGTGGCCAGGGAGCAGTGGGACAATCTGTACCAACTGCTTGTGGGCGAAGTCGGAGCGGCGGTGGAAATCATCGACCCTGTCGTTGGGCTTCCCGACCTAGTGTTCACGGCCAACGCCGGACTGCTCGTGGGCAACACCTTTATCGCCTCCAACTTCCGCTATCCCGAGAGGGCGCGGGAAGAGACTCACTGGCAGACCTGGTTTGAGTCGAAGGGGTACTGCGTAGTTAGACTCCCCTCGGACCTGTGCTTTGAGGGTGAGGGTGACCTGCTTTCCTATGGTGATTTGATCATAGCAGGCTTCAGGCATCGGTCTGACCGAGGGGCGATCGACCGGGTAGGCGGGTTGCTGCGGAGGGAAGTGTTGGCCCTGGAGCTGGCCGACCCCTGGTTTTACCACCTAGACACTTGTGCGTGTCCCCTCACGGATGGCGCCATCCTGTACTATCCGCCCGCATTCACGGCAGCCGGCCGCGATCTAATTGTTGAGCGTTTTCCCAATGCGATTCCAGTCCCGGAGGAGGAGGCTCGTCGGTTCGCCTGCAACTCCGTGGTAATAGACCACCACGTGGTAATGAACTCAAACTGCCCGGTGGCTCGGGCGGAACTACGGGCCCGGGGATATGAGGTCCATGAAGTGGACGTTAGCGAGTTCCTGAAGGCCGGTGGTGGACCTAAATGCCTGTCGCTAATGCTGGGAAGGCGGAGCCGGGCGAGCGGACCACTGACACTGTGGGCAACACGCAGCCCGACCACGTTCCTTACAATGAGAAGGGATACCTGTTCAACCAGCCCCTGTCCGATCCCAAACGGGTGACGTGGACAAGAACACGCTTGGGATATCCTCGGTAAGACCACACCGCGTGAACGCTAAACCCCTTAGTTGGTTATTTTCTTAAGAATCTGGTCACGTATTCTACGTCAGCCGTCGGCAAAGTCAGGCCAATCTCCGAAATGGTCTTGGTGAACTGGCTGATGTCGTAGACGCTGGTGTCGGCCAAGTACGGCTCGACTGATTCCATGGACCGGACCAGAACTTTTAACTCCATGTCCTCTTCGCGATCGGCCATTCCTTCCAATCTTGATTTCCATTCTCCTATTGGAACGCGTTCTGCTACGTATCCCTGGCGCTCCATGTAGGCGAACACGTGGTCGGCGGGAACTGGGTCCTGTTGGACCACGTTGTAGACTTTTCCGAGGTGCTTCGCATCGTCGGCGATTCTCGTGATGGCGGCTGTCAGAAAGTCGACGGAGGTCATTTCAAAGAACCAGTCCGGCACAAAGGGAGCGCACCCCAGGCGGGCACAGGATTTGATTATCAACGACAAAAAGTCATTGGGATTGACTGCGCCCGTGGCGCTGTGATGCCCTATATTGCCCGGCCGGAAGATGCAAAGGGAATTATAGTGGATTTTAGCCGAGCCATGACATTAAGCCTGGGCTACGGCATGACATTCGGGGCATAGCCCGTCGTCGTATAACGTCTCTGGATAGTAGACTTCCCGCTCACAGCCTTCGCAACTATAGTCCTGTTCCTTCACTGGCCCATTCGGTTGCCCAGCGTTCAGGACAACGTGGGCTATCTCTTCCGGTGTAGCGTCTATCTTGGGTGGATACTTGCGCCCTGGGCGGCCCTTGGCCTTCTTGTCCTCAGAGGTTCGTCCTTCACTTGGCATATTGCACCTCCTAACCTTTCAATGATAAAATCGGCAAAAGCTCTAAGTGGACCGTCGTCTTGTGCTCCCAACATCTAAATCATAAACCGCATAACGAGGTGAAATATGTTAGAGAATTCTATCAAGAAGGATCCCCCTGCTCAGAGCGAATGGAGTCGAGTGTTGACTGAACCTGATTCTGGACTACTTCAGCGAGTCTTAGAGCGTCTTGTTCCTCATCTAACGTCAGGACGGGAAAACGCTGGTTCTGGAAGGATTCGTTCAGCAGTTCAAATATCCGCTGAAGAACCATCGACGACGTCCTACGCTCAGGTGGTGAATAGTCCATCTCCGCAAGCGTAAGCGCAATGACTATCATAAGAGCCGTCCATGAATTGCCAGATATGTCATTAGTCTCCGAATCCGCTCGTTCTTGTTCTTCATCCATTGGACAATGCCTCTCTTCCTCGCGGGATTCCCCGCTCTAGTTCGCCATCCAGCCGCTTCGCTTGTTCAGGGCACGCAGGCCAGACAGCGTATAGGTGTTGCTCTTGGCCCGGTTACACGGACCGCAGAGTAGCACGCGGTTGGTGATATGGTTCATTCCGCCGTCCGAGCGCGGCGTGTTGTGGTCCAGCTCCAAGTAACGGGCATCATCAAACACGCGGTCACAACCTTGGCAACGCTGGCCGTGCTGGGCCAGCAGGAAGGCGTACATCTCCACCCGGCTCATGCGCGGGCCGTCCGGCTCCGCATAC
The DNA here is from genome assembly GCA_965261605.1 of Dehalococcoidia bacterium. Taxonomy (GTDB): domain Bacteria; phylum Chloroflexota; class Dehalococcoidia; order Lucifugimonadales; family UBA2985; genus DAOUJW01. The sequence goes on from OZ253466.1 coordinate 1,634,130, forward strand.
CGCTCCGTCACCTGGATAAAGGGAGCGGCCTCCATGCCGTCGTCAGTCCGCACGGGCGGGGTCGTCTCATAGTGTACTCGGGAATGTCAGTCAGGAGTTGACGGTTGTCCTCCATGCGCTGCTTCACGATGCAAAGGGCGCCGTCCCAGATGTCCATGCCGACCCACTGCCTGCCCAGCCTCTCGGCGGCTATCGGCGTTGTGGCGCATCCACAGAACGGGTCCAGCACCACGTCTCCCTCATTGCTACTGGCCTTGATGATGCGCTCGTAAAGAGCAAGGGGCTTTTGTGTTGGAAAGCCAGTTCTTTCACTCGACATAGCGTTCAATGATTGGATGTTCCATACATCAAACGGTAGGCGTTCTTCGTCTGGCGCACGAGTTGCACTTTCGTTCCCTGTGGCGAGTCGCCGCAGGACTTCGGGTGTCCTAGGTTCCTTCACCCTCAATAGGTCAATAAAGTATTGATCTGTTTTTGAGTAGAACAAGATTGCATCGTGCTTACGTCCATACCACCTCTTGCTGACACCGCCAGTCTGATAGCTCCACACAATCTCATTCCTGAAGTTCCGTCTCCCAAATACGGCGTCCATAAGTTCCTTGAGATAATGTGAAGCGGTGGGGTCGCAGTGGAGATAGATGCTCCCGTCCTTGCGGAGGACCCGGCGCATCTCCAAGAGGCGTACTCCCATGAAACACAGGAATGCGGCCATGTCCTGCCCGTAGCTGGTCTTGGTCGCCTCTATCACGGCGTGGACAGCGGGCCAGTCGTCCTCTATCTGGTCTACCCATACTTGCTCCACATCGTCGGCCCACGACCACCTGTCCTGAAACCGCGCACCCTTTGCTAGACTGTCCGGTGTGGCGTGGAAGTCCTTACCCTTGTTGAAGGGCGGGTCAGTGGCTATGAGGTGAACGGACTCGGAGTTCATGCCGCGCAGGAACGCCAAGTTATCCCCGTGATAGAGCGTCCGGTTGGCGAAGTTGGGCGCGGCCATTACGCGGTTAGCTCCGCATAGGTCATGCGTTTGCCGTCAGCTCCCCGCGCCATGACGCACATCTGCTCGGCGGTATCCATCGGGCGGCTATTGTGGCGGCCCTCGAATTCGGCAACGTACCGGGGAAGGTGCTTTACGCTCATCTGGTGGTAGACGCCTACATATCCACGCTTGAGCAAAGCCCAATGGGACTCCATGCCGTTGGTGTGCGCCATGCCGTGGACGTATTCCTTGGCAGAGTGCTTGACGGCCTCGTGCGGGCGATTCAGTCCGCGATAGGCCGCCGCCTCGTCAGTGTATATCTGGGCTGTAGATTCCGTCTTGGATTCCACGAATCCCTGAAGCGTGGACGCATCGGTGGACTCCACGACAGCAGTGGCTATTTGGCCTGTCTCCCTGTCCTTGACGCCGACAACCGCCGTCTTCCCCACTGGCCCGCGTCCAGCCCGGAGCTTGCGGGACCCGTGCTTGTTCCGCTCCTTCCCGCCGATGTAGGTCTCGTCTACTTCCACCGGGCCAGCGAACTTGTCATCCTCGGTGGTCCACATTCCGCGTATCCTGTGCGCCATGTACCACGCGGAGCTTTGGGCAATGCCCAGGTCGCGGTGCAGCTTCATGCTGGATACACCCTTGAGGTTCGTTGCATAGAGGAAGAAGGCGATTGCCCATTGGCTCAAGGGCAGATTGGAGCTATGAAGTAGTGTTCCCGTCTTCACGGAGAAGGACTTGCGGCAGAGTTTCTCGCGGCACCGGAAGGGCTGGGGCTTGCGGCTGGCTACCGTAGCGACATTCAGACTGCCACAGAAGGGGCAGGCTACGCCAACAGGCCATCGCTGCTCAATAAACCATGATTCCGCCTTCTCTTCAGTGTCGAACTTCCTGACCGCATCAAAGAGGGTTATTCCCTTGCGGTAGGACTTGCCGGGGCCGCTCCGCTTTTCCATATTCACTCACCTTATTCTCACTTGCTTTATGAGAGTATTTTAGCCGTTGGGCTTGCCTATGTCAAGGGGTTCGGCTAAAATCCACTATAATTCCCGATGCAAACAGGTAGTCCTCGAGATACCGCCGACCACACGAGCCGTTCCGCAACCCATTTGGCCTGGTTGTAGCCTCCCTCCATCCTGTCGACAAAGCCGTCAATTTGGTTGTTTTCCAGGTAGGGAGTGGCGTCTCCTCCCGGAAAGATGCCGTTGGATGAAATGTATTGGATCGGTTTTATGGTGGAGCTGCAGGCGAACTTGAGCACCTCCAAGGTCCCTCCGACAGTGTGGGGCTTGGCTGCGGAATAGGGATAGGCATAGTTGACGGAGGCGGCGCAGTGAAATATCAGGTCTATCCTGTCCGCCAGCGCCTGATACTCGTCATCTTTCAGTCCCAGACGCGGTTGAGTGATGTCACCCGTAACAGGGATAATGCGATCTTCCTCATACTGACCGGCCAGACCGTAGAACTTCAGATTCTCCAACACTCGGTTGACGGGCCTTCCTCGCTCTGAAGTCCGGTCTCTTACAAGACAGTAATACCGGGTGTCTTGCCCCGTGGCGCGCAGCAACTCGTCAAGCAAGAAGGCCCCCAGGAAGCCGGTTGCCCCCGTTACTAAGATCGAAGACGCTTCGCTCAAACGCGTAGTCCTCACGCTGCCCATCGGTGAAATCTCCGGGTCCAGTATCGAGTCTTCGGCCAGCGAAACTCTTGATTCCATGTTAGACCCTCTATGCTGCAAGTATGCCGCCAGCTCGCCAATGGTTGGGTATTCGTAGACCTCGGTTCCGCTAAGTTCAATTCCAAATACCCGTTCAATTCCAAGGGTGATTTCCAAGCCCGCCAGTGAGTGGCCGCCAAGATCAAAGAAGTCCCAATCGTCCTCCAGCGAGTCGCCGTCAACATCCAGGGCCCCACCCCATAACTCTCGCAAAGCCTGACGGCGCTCTGCCGCCGTGGCGTGCATTGGGAGCGGTTTTCGCTCTTCAACGCCGGGCCTCGCTGCCCGCGTTACCGGAAGAGCTTTTCGTTCCAGTTTGCCCGTCTGCTGGTTTATTGGAAGCGCTTCCAGTTGAACGAATTGGCCGGGCACCATGTAGAGCGGCAGATATCGCTCCAAAATCGACCGCAGGTCTTTGCTTGTCCCGCTCCTGGCATCGACCTTCCACGTCGCCTGTGGCGCCGGGACAACGTAAGCCACGAGCCGCTTGGTCGTCTCGTCTACGGCTTCAGCCAACACCGCCACGTCTGCTACATCACACTGCTTCCGGAGCGTTTCCTCGATGGCGCCCAAGTAAACAGTGTAGCCCCTGATCTTGACCATCGAGTCGTTCCGCCCGATGATCTTAGTCATACCCCGCGAATCGACCTCGGCCAGGTCGCCGGTGGCGTAATACCTCTCCCCATTCCAGTGGACGAAACTCTGGGAATCCAGGTCGGGCCTCTTCAGATAGCCCCGGGCTAGCCCCCGGCCGCCTATGAATAACTCACCGGCGCCGTGTGAGGCGAGAGTCGATTCCCCCTCCGGAAGCACTCGGACCTTCACTCCGTCCATCGGCAGACCCACCGGGCACACACTCACACCATCCAGGCGCAAGTCCGTCAAGTCGACGGTACAAACATCGTGGGTCTCGCTAATGCTATAAGTGTTGAACACGCGGGCTGAATCGGGCAAAGTGTCCAGCGCAAGCTTCAACAGGCTGGTTGGCACCACCTCGCCATTCAGCCAGACCACTCGAAGCGACGACAGCCGGTCGCGTAAGAGTTGATGGTCTGCCGAGTTCAAAACTCCCTGCAATAGAGAGGGGGTGAACAGAATCTCGGAAATCCGGTGCTCCGAGATAAACGCTGCGAGAGCGCGGGGCAGGAATATAACGTCATCAGGGATTACGTATACGGTTCCCCCCCTCAACAGCGGACGAATGAACTCCCACGGGAAGAAAATGTTGCATGCAACCCTGTCTCCAACGCTGTAAGAGCTGAACTCGTACCTGGCAAAGTAGGACGAGATGACAGAGCCGCCGGTCAGCATTACTCCCTTTGGGTCTCCGGTCGTGCCGGAAGTGTAAGGGATAAACGCCAAACTATCGCCGGTGGGGTCAACCTCGGGGGTTTCCGCCTCGAAGCGCTTCCAGGATTGATCGCTGTCGACTGGCAATATATGCGTCCCTGTGAATTGACTTAATCTGGACGAGTACCCTGCCTTGGTGATCACCACCTTGGGCTGTGATTCTGACACTACGGAACGGAGCGAAGGTTCAGGGGAGTCAAGGGACATTGGCATAAAGGCGGCGCCGGCCTTCAAAGTCCCGATGCTTGCCACGATGTACTCCGGGCAGGTATCCATGAATATGCCCACCGGGTCATCGGTTGACACACCGCAACGTCGAAGATACGCGCCCAGCGCATCCGTCTCCCGGTCCAGTTGAGCGTAAGATATCTGCTCACCGCGGAAGACTATCGCCGCATTATCCGGAGTGTCCGCGGCTTGATCCTTGAAAAGCTGAACCAGACCACTCTCTGTGGAATTCATTCTGCCACCTTAAGCAAGCTTAAACGCATTGAGGAATACGGGCGTATGCAGAGGGTTCCTAGAGTATACGCTAGCTTACAAAACTTCGGGCGTAGTGTAAACCGGCAAATTGGGATCTCTCGTTGTCACCAATCAGAATGCCTCAAATGCGGCCGTATGCAGTTCGACTCGCTGGACTTTCATAAGGGGCGCGATTGGAGTTACCTCAGTCCAGTGGATTCTGCCTTCTGTGGCTAGGGACGGTGCAAAGCTGCCATCCAAACCTGTATACACCATTGGACATGTCTGCTATACTACGAAATGCGCCATATAGTGGCGCCAAGGTTTCGCACAGCAACGGTCCATCAGACTCCTCATTCTCGTCTTTTCGCCCCGCGCTGAATCACATGTGTCACCTCTAAGGAGTCTTTTCCGTATGCTTGTTAAACCTATATCCAGTCGACCACTTACGTCTGATCCTTCCCAGAGCCACCCCGCTATTTGCACAGATTGCGGCACGACTACGACCGTCCCATTCCGGCCAATCCAGGGTAAGCCGGTATACTGCCGCCCGTGCTTCAATGCCTATCGGAGCGGCCCTACTTCCACCGTCAACGAGCCCGTGAGCAAGCAACTCACTACCGTAGATTACCCCACTGTTGATAACATTCCTGACGGTGTATCGGCGTTCCCCGGAATGCCTTTGAAGGCCGCTACCAGGAAGGCAATTCTCCGGATGAACATATCGGAACCCACACCGATTCAGGAGGAGGCCATCCCAAACCTCCTTGAGGGACGGGACTTGATAGGCCAGGCGCGTACCGGGTCCGGAAAAACGCTGGCTTTTGCAGTGCCCATGGTCGAGCAGTGCGACGCATCGCTACGACAAATCCAAGCGCTTGTGCTGGTGCCCACCCGCGAGTTGGCCATCCAGGTGGCGGGAGTCATCCAAGCCCTGGCCTCTCCACATCAACTCCGCGTGACGCTGCTCTACGGCGGCCGGTCCTTAAAGCCGGAGTATACGGCGTTGATGAGGGGACCCCAGATAGTCGTTGGGACACCGGGCCGTACCCTGGATCACCTGCGTCAGGGTACTCTCCAGTTGCAATCGGTAAGATTCCTTGTGCTGGATGAGGCAGACGAAATGCTGGACCAGGGATTCGCCCGGGACGTCGAGGCCATCATAGACCGGACGCCCAAAGAGCGACAGACGGCTCTCTTCTCCGCAACCATGCCGGAGTGGGTAGCCCAGACCGCAGCGAAGCACCTGCGCCGGCCCGTGAGAGTGGAAGTGGACGCAGATTTGCAAGCTCTGCCCAGCGTTGAGCACTTGGTCTACAACATTGAACAGAGCGACAAGATTGATGCTCTCCGGACGCTGTTGAATCAACGGGATGGCTCTTCGGTTCTAGTTTTTCGAAAGACCAAGCACAGCGTCAAGAAGCTGGCGAAGCAGCTGGATTCGATGGGATACCTGGTTGGCGCGCTCCAGGGAAATCTAAGCCAAGGCGCACGGGAACGAGTCCTGGCGTCCTTCCGGTCCGGCGCAGTGGCTATCTTGGTGGCAACAAATGTGGCCGCCAGGGGACTGGACGTTGAGGGCATTGGCCAGGTGATCAATTTTGATCTGCCGGACTCGGAGTTGCTGTTTACTCACAGGGTCGGCCGGACCGGACGCATGGGCCGCGCCGGAGAGGCGATAACATTCGTCACCCTGGAGGAAGAGCGAAAATGGCGTGAGATTGAGAGATCCTTAGGCCATCACTTCACCCGCAAGTCTTGGAACACCTCCCGTTATGTGACTCAGCAACGAGAGAGAGGCTCATAGCATACCTCTCTCTTCACCATGACCGTGTGATGCTGAGTCATACTGGCCGTCTTGAACATCTGGGTCGGACAGCTTGGCTGAGCATCGGCGGCAACAACACCCGTCAAGCAGGATGGCAGATTGTTTGAGGCCTACTCCTCTTCCACCGGGAACAGCACTACCCGCATGTCGCTATCGGGAGTGAAGTAGCGTTCGGCTGCGGCCATCGCTCGCTGCTAGGAGGTTTTGGACACGCGCTAAGGGGTGTGAGGCAGTGTTAGAGGTTGAACCAAGCCCGCAATCGGGCGAGGCGTGACTTAGGGCGGGCCATTGCCGCACGTCGCTTGCCTTCTTCACGCAGTTGGGACGCCCGCAACTCGCCGGATGGCCGCCCCTTCTGGTCGTCGACTCCGTACAGCGCCTTGGCGCTATCGCCGCGGCCTATGCGTTGCAGTTTATCGGCGGCGGCGGATTTCCAGTCTCCTCTTGGCATCATAGGACACCTCCCTGTATCGGATAGCAGTATGACACCCCGAGTCACGTCCCGTCAAATGGCTGTACTCGTTTAGTACACGTGTGACGGTTTGGAGGAGACCAGCCACGGGTGGCACTGCATAAGATACTCTATCGTAATGGCTTGGGGGTTGCTCATCTCCCTCTTGGACCGGCACTTCACACAATACGCTCACATTTTTGGCCCAGATCAATAGGATGGTCCGTGGCAAGTAGTGATAGTATAGTAGAATCGCGAGACTACCGAACTACGGGAAGGCACCTTGACTCCAAATGAGCTTTACTACCAAACGGGTAAGGATACAATCCTCTATCAGAGTTCGCTCTACCGGGAGTTTTCGGACAGGGCTTTCAACCTGCTCAACTTAAGTGTAGCCACCCTCATAGCCGGTGGCGTTGTCATCAATTTTAGGCTACAACACTTGGAGTGGGCCTGGCCTCTGATCAGCCTGGGGACACTCGCAATATTGGCCTCCATTGTGGTTGCAGCGCTTTGCCTCTCAGTCCTGCGCACCGGAGATTGGCACAGCTTTCCGCCACTTAGTGAATTGTCTGCTCGGGCGAACTATCAGCCCCAAATCTATCAGCAGTTTGGGGATCTGTTGCAAGCTACTGTGGGTGACTACTTCAAAGACGCTGCCCAGGCGAACGAGAATATCCTGACCGGCAAATCGGGAGCTGTATTCTGGGCGGTTCTGGCGTTGGCAGTGGAAATTCCCGCGATTATTTCTCTCGTCGTCTGGATATTTTGGGGATCTCAAACAACCCTCTCCGGTGAGGTTCCAATGCAATTGGTTTGATGACCGGTACCGAACCAGGTTCGGCTTGGGAACCTGCGCTATCAGCCCCCGAATTCCCTGCTCCCGAACCAGCATTTCCGGTGTCTGATGAGGCATGACTATTCTGTGGGCTCGATTGATTTGGTGTTGCTTCTTCTCTAGGCATACTAACCCCTCCTCATATGATTTCATTATACCCTAAATTCAGCTAACCTGTTCAATATCTTGGGGGGCAGGTCAGTGGGTCTTTGTCGTCATCTGGGAGTTCGGCGGCACCTTGCGTCTGACCTGCATCTCCTCTCAAATGCCCGTTGCCACATAGACCCAAGTACGAGGGACGGGTCGTGTAGGTGATCAGCTTGATTCTCTATCCTTCAGTGCCACAGTGCTTGAGCCCACGATCTTGGCAACTCTAGGGAGACCCCAAACATATCTCGAAGACGGTTTCTCCAATTCACTCGGTCAGGCCAGTCTTGCGGCGCCTCCTCCCAGCCCAGCGCGCAGACGGACAATACGTACTGGAAGCCTATTCCTCTTCCACCGGGAACAGCACCACCCGCACGTAGCTATCGGGAGTGAAGTAGCGTTCGGCTGCGGCGGCTACGTCCTCCAGGGTCAAGGCCTCCAACCTCTCATCGAAGCCGACTATCTCCGTGAAGGACTCACCCCGTTGCGACGCGGCCCGGATCTGGCCGAGCCAGAACCCGTTGTCTCTCAATTGCTCCTGCCGTGACGTTCGCAGCTGCTCCTTGACCGTGTCCAGGTATTTCTGCTCACCCCCTTCGCGCAGCCAGTCCACCTCATCCATCACCTTCTCGAACAGCTCCTCAACGCGTGTGGGGTCGCTGCCGAAAATGACGGAGATCTGGTACTCGGTGTCAGGAAGGGTGGAAGCGCCTGCGTTTACCCCAATGCTGTAGGTGCCGCCCAACTGCTCACGCACTACCTCGCGCAGGCGGGTCCCCAGCATCTCACCCGCCACGTTGAGGGCGAGCGCCTCTCCGCGGCTCCACTCCATATCCCCGGCAAACACCAGCACCGTGTTGCTGCGAGGCTCGATGCCGCTCCGTACAACGTGGTCCTCCACGCCCATCGGTGGGTCGATGTCGTGGTCCATCCACTCTTCCGCTCGTCCGGTGGAAGGCAGGCTGGCCAGATACGTGGCGGAGAGCGACCGCAGGTTATCCCAGTCGAATGCGCCGACGAATACGAATGTTGCGTCGCTAAGGTCCGCGAAGCGGTCGGCGTACACTGCTTCCGCGCTCTCCAGGCTCAACTCCTCCAGCAGTTCGACCGTGAGGGGGCGGCGGCGGAAGTGGTCCTGGGCCAGCACAGTTCTGGCAGTGTCGATGAGAACCGAGTCCGGCTGGGCGGCGTTAATCTCGGCGACGCTCCGCAGCTGCTCCTCATACCTTGCGTAGTAGACCGGGTCAAGCCGGGGATCGGTTGCATATAGCGTGATCAGCTGGAACAGCGTCTCCATGTCCTCCGGTGAGGCGCTGCCCCTAAACCCTTCGAAGAGCTCTCCAATAAAGGGGGACACCGAGACCCTCTTTCCGGCCAGCAGCTTATCCAGAGCCACGCTGTCGTGTGGACCAGCGCCGCTTCCGGCAATCAATTGCGCGGCGTGAAGAGCGGACACATGGTCCTCGTCCGCGACCAGCGAGTGCCCGCCGGGGCTGAAGGCCCTGAACTCCACTTCATCGTCGCGGAAGTCGGTCTGCTTCGCAATCACGGTAATGCCGTTGGACAGGGTCCATTTCTGAGCGTCTATGGACTCGATTTGCTCTTCATCAGTTATGCTCCCTGGCGTTGGAATCGTCGAAAGCAGCGGGACATCCTCAAGGACGTCTGCGTAGGGGTCTACCTCCAGGGCGCTTGCAGCTTCAAGCTGCGCCAGGGTCGCTGCGGTCAGTTCGCTATCCGAGACGGTCTCAGTCTCAGCGGGCCTGACGACCAGAAGGGCCTTGTCCTCAGACCTGGTCCAGGACTCCGCCACGGCAACGAACTCAGCCAGGGTGATCTGCGGCAGCAGCTCCTGGTACAGCTCCCATTCAGCCTCGATCCCCGGAGCCGGTGTCCCGGTCAGGAAGTGGTCCACGTACTCGTTGACGAAGTTTTGTGACGGCACCTGGTCTCGCTGTTTGTACAGGCTCTCCACCGCTCGCAACAGGGTGCTCTTCTCCCGGGCCAGTTCGCCGTCGGTAAAGCCGTGCTGCCTGATGCGCTGCAGCTCCTCCAGCACAACCGCTAACCCGCGCTCGACCCCGTCCGGCGGCACCCACGCTGCGAACTGCAGTATGTCCAACGGTTCCACCTCGGACGAACGAAGGGCTTGAGCAAACAGGTATGGTGGATCTTCGACTTGGCCTCGCTCAAAAAGTCGCGCGTTCAGCATCATGAAGGCGAGTCTTTCGACCACATAGCGACGAAACGCCGCCTGGTCCTGACCCATGTCCGGGGCCAGCTTTTGGATCAGAACAAACTGGGTACCCGGCGACTCGGCGTCTGTGAACACTTCAATCCACGGCGTCTCGTGGCCGGGAATCTCGATGCTCGGCCTATCTGTGGAGGGACCGACGGCGGCGCGCTCTTGGTTGGCCTCGCCCTCGGGTGGCGGCGCGAAGTGCTGCTTCACCTTGGCTTCCATCGAATCAACATCGAAGTCGCCAACGGCTACGACGGCCATCAGGTCAGGGCGGTACCAGCGCTCGTAATACTCCCTCAGTTGCTCCGCCGTCGCGTTCTCCACGACCTCCGGGAGGCCAATGGGACTCCGGTTGGCGTAGAGGGAGGAGCCGAATAACAATTGGAGCAGGTTGTCTTGTAGACGTGAGTAGAACCCCTGTGACAGACGCCACTCCTCCAGGACCACACCGCTCTCGAGGTCCACCTCTTCCGGATCGAAGGATATTCCGTAGGCCCAGTCGCTTAGAATCCGGAAAGCGGTTTCGGCTATTTCGGGGTCGTCGGTCGGAATCTCCAGCCAGTACGTCGTGTCTTCGAAGCCGGTCTGGGCGTTCACGTCAGGGCCAAAGATGTTTCCTATGGATTCCAGATACTCAACTATCTCCTGCTTGGCGAAGCGCTCCGTGCCATTGAACCCCATGTGCTCCACGAAGTGCGCCAGCCCCTGCTGATCCTCCTCTTCATGGACCGAGCCGGCCTTTACAACCAGCGCAATTTGGGCGCGGTCCCGCGGCTCCTCGTTGTGCCTTATGTAGTAGCTCAGACCGTTGGAAAGAGTACCTCGGACCACAGAGGGATCAAAGGCCAGAGGAGCGTCGGGCTCAGGTGTCGGCTCAGGGGTTGGAGTGGCCGTGGGTTCAGGGGCGGCGGTAGGCGCCGGTGTCGGCGTAGCCGTGGGCGCCGGAGTTGGGGTGGGCGTTGGTGTCGCCGTGGCTGTGGGTTCAGGTGTGAGAGTCGGAGCGGGGATTGACGTAGCGGTCGGCGCGGCTGTTTGCGCCGGCGTTGCCGTCGGCGTGGGTTCGGGGTCGCACGCAATTAACGCCGACAGCATCAGCGTGATGCAGATAACGATTAATGCTGTCTTCAGATTTCCGCTCATCAATTTCACCTCTAGCCGTTAATCCTAGTGTCCTTCAAGGCGCTGCGTCAATAGGACAAACAACTTCGGGCGGAGACCAGTACGTTTTGCCGCTTCCCGGCCCAACCTCTCAAATCAGCCGGAATACTTCCTGTGGGTGATTCACGCCTTCGCCCGACTCGAACAGCCTGGTGTATGATAATCGCGCGGCTGGCGGAAAGGGCCGACGCAATAGGTTTGGGGCCATCTGCCGCAAAGCGCAGTATACAAGACGGGAGGTTACAGGATTAACGCCGCAGCATATCTACCTACCGAAACGAACCCGGAATGGGTGAACGAGTTAAGCCGCCATTTCTGGAACTCGGCGATTGTTAGGGCAGGCATCAGATTGCAGATTTTTCCGCTCCTGGAGGAATCGGCCTTAACGTCGTCAGAAGTCTCAAGTCATTTGGGCGCCAACCCCCGATTTGTAGAGGCCTTCCTTGAGGCGAACGTTGCATTGGGACTGCTGGACAATGTCGGGGACGACGGATACAGGTGCTCAGCCATGTCCTCCGCCTACCTTGTGCCCGGAAAGCGGGACTATGTCGGAGACCTGGCGCTGCACATCACAAACTACTGGCGCAGCTGGGGCAATCTGGACAGGCTAATAGTTGAAGGTAGAACAGAGCTACCGTTTCAGAACGGATTCACGGACGCTTCCACCTATTGGGCGGACTACATGAAGGGCCAGCACAATCGGGCCCTGTCCGGTCAAGCGGATAACCTGGTAGAGAGCGTAGACCTCACCGGCAAACGCAAGTTGCTGGATCTTGGGGGAGGAGCAGGCAGCTACAGTATGGCGCTTTGCAACGCCAACCCGGGCCTGAATGCCTTCGTTATCGATCGGAAGGAACCCCTGGATATCGCCGCAAGGCTTGTGGCCGAGAATGGACTTGAGGACCGTATCGAACTGGTAGAAGGCGACTTCGACAAAGTCGCGCTGGGCAATGACAGTGACGTTGTTCTAATATCCGGGGTCGCGCTTATCATCTCCGAAGAGGAGTGCCGTGGCCTGTTCCGCCGCGCCTATGAAGCCCTGGCGCCGGATGGCATCGTCATCCTGCAAGACTTCATGCGGGTGGACCACAGCCCCAGGCGAAGCTTCCTGGATACCATGATGGATATGTACGTATTGATTGGGTTCGACCCGCAAGCTGGGGACCGTCACGGGGACGAGTATGCCTCATGGCTCTCCGAAGCCGGCTTTAATTCAGTCAGGCAAATAGCCCTGCCCACACAGCTGGCAATTATAACGGCGGAAAAACCCCCGGCGACCTAGTGATTTAGCGTCCGCGTAGCATCCGGATGGGTTTCCTAAAGCGTGTAAAGGGTCGGCCTGAGGTGAGGCCTTTTTGTCTGCTTACCTAACAGATGTGCTATGCCCCGGCATTCGCGCTGCGCGGTACCCGGGGAACGTAGTGGTCTTTTGGTCTTCGCGATACTGGACTGCGAATGTTTCGCTGGGAAGTCTCTATATCAGGAAAAGCGTGTAGCTAAGCAGTAATTCAACCCCGCGAGCCGACGGCCAATCAGGCAGATTCGGCAACGGGTGCGAGGGGCATTGCAGGGTGTGACTTGGCCTCTCTCAGTATAATTGAACCATCAAAATGAGGAGCCAGTGAAGTGTCTATGAATTACGACGATAACCTGCCTGATGTCAGCAGTTGGCAACCATTATCCAGGAACAACGACACACTCAAGAACGCACTAGAGATTACCTGCCAGCTCGCTCAGAATCGCATCACCAGCAGGTCAAAGGCAGAAATCCGCTTCAATATCTTCAACTACGATTCAGGCTCCGGGGTTGAGGACATAGTACGTGAAGAATTGGCCAACCTACTCCCAGATAGATATTCAGTAGAGGCTGGAGTCGTTAGTGACCGACATGGCAACACTGCTGGAGACTGCGATTTAATCATAAGAGACCAGATATGGTCGCCTGTTATCAAACTCGGAGCAACCAGTGGATCGCGTCGATTTCATTTTCCCATTGAGGGCGTATACTCAGCGGCGGAAATCAAACAGACATTGGGATTTGCGGAACTTGATGCTGCCATGAAGAAACTGGTTGTCCTTTCCAGATTAGAACGTCCGGACAACCCCTATGGACATATCACGGAGAATCAATACTTGCCATTCTTCGACAGACCGGGGGCAATTCTAAACCCCCTCCACACCAGTGTCTTTGCGACAGGCTTGCAAGATGGCATAACGTTCAGTGACATAGCCCAGCGGTTTGGAAGCATAAACGCTATGCTCACCCGCGACAGCATGGTCAAAATGCTGTGTGTTCTTGATCAAGGTACCGCTTGGTATTCTGTTGCAAGTGGCACCCCATTCAATGCTACTTACATGAAAGACCGCCATGAAACTCTCGTTTTACAGGTAAATGACGGGGAGCCGATGAACGCGTTCTATAGGTTTTACATTGAACAAATTGGGCATCTGACTCGTTCAGTGCTGGGTCTCGCCAATATGGCGCCTGAATACGGTAACCCGCCACCACACAGAAATGTCATTCCCTATGAAGATGCTGTCTTTAACCGCGACGCCAAATAGATCGAGTTAGATGTCGCCTGTCAAGCCAGCCCAATACCATTTAGCCGCGTAGCGTACGGTTTTTCTGGCGTATCATCACCGGTAGGCAAGGCCGTCATACGTTCGGCGCGCCGGGCGATTGCCTTAACCAGCCCGCTGAAGACCCAGCCGTGGATGGGATACTACTCGCGAGTAGCCGCGAGACAGAGGAAAAGCATCTTGGAAATGGTTACCGGCCTTGCGCCGGGTTGTGACGCGCCTGAATTGCAGGTAATCTTTAGGCGGTAGGGCCTCTGTTTGAAATACTCTTTGAGGTGGAGGCATTCAATGATCAAGTGGACATTCGCAATTGCCATACTCTTCATCGCGTGCCTGGCGTGCGCGGAAGGACCGGAAGAGGTCCGGATGGGAACGGAGGGAGGATATCCGCCCTACAACTTCATCAACGACAGCGGTGAAGTCGACGGATTCGAGCGGGAGTTGGGTGACGAGCTGTGCCGGCGGGCCGATCTGGAGTGCGTCTGGGTGACCAACGAGTGGGACAGCATCATACCCAACCTGGTGGAGGGCAAGTACGATACAATCCTCGCCGGGATGAGCATCACCGACGAGCGGGACGAGGTCATCGACTTCACGCAGCCGTACACACCTCCCAGCCCGTCAGTCTATATCGCTCTGTCCGGGTCAGGCGACGAGGTGGTCGACGGCAAAGTGGCCGCTCAGGTGGCGACCATCCATGCCGACCATCTGTCCGAGTCCGGTGCGATGCTCGTTGAGTACGAGCTGGCCGAAGAGCTTGTTAATGCCGTCCTGAGCGGTGAGGTGAACGCTGCCCTCGTCGACCGTGAGTTCGCCCAAAACAGCATGGCTGAGAGTGGTGACAGGCTGACTATCGTTGGCCCCGATGTGATACTTGACTCCGGCATCGGAATAGGCGTCCGGGAGGACGATGGTCAGCTGAAGGACAAGCTGGACGGAGCCATCTCCGCGATGAAAGAGGACGGCTCGCTGAACGCCCTCATCAGGAAGTGGTTCGACGAGGACGCCGAGACGTTTTGACGGTCTAGCGGTATGACGGTAGGCGGCTGAGGGAATCGTTAACGGCGAAGGCGCTCCGGAAGCCTGGGAGGCGCTGCCACGGCGAAGAAGAGCGACCCTGCGCCCGTGAGCGCAGCGATGATTATGAAGGGGATGCGGTAGCCGTCGAATATGTCGGCCATGAAGCCCGCGAAGAGCGGGCCGCCAGTCATTCCCACCATAACTACCAGTGATGAGAACCCCATGATGGTCGCAAAGGAGGCGCGTCCGAAGTAGTCCGCGCGTATGGTGGTCATCATTGGCCCTCGCAACCCCCAGGCCGTACCGTGCAGAACCGCGAAGACTAATACTGGCAGAATGGTGGTGGCGTAGGCAAGGGTCAACAGAGCAGCGGCGTGCATCAGCATTGCTATGGTGCACAACATCCGCTTGCTGAACCGGTCCCCCAGGAATCCACCGCCCACCTGTCCCAGAATGTTGAATACGGTCATCACCGACACCGCGCCGGCCGCCGCCGTTATGGTGAGGCCGACGCTCTCCATTATATGCGGGACCAGGTGCAGGGAGACTGCGCCAACCGTGAGCAAGGCCATGCCGTGCCCCATACTGAGCAGCCAGAATACGGGTGTCCGCATTGCTTCCCTGGCTGTGAAGCCGCCGACTTCGCCTCCTACGGACGGTGCGCTGCGTTCCGGGGACTCCCGCGAATAGTCTCCGCCTGAGCCTGTACCAGGGATGGTAGCGCCATCCGGCAGGTACCCGTACTGCTCCGGCCTCTGGCGAAACAGCTGGGCTATGGGGAACCCGATCATGATGATGAAGACCCCTGATATAAAGGCGGTCGGTCTCCAGCCGAGGGTGGTGAGGGACCACGCCACAGCGGGCACCAGCAGGCCGCCAATCCCGAAGCCGCTCATGGCAATGCCCATAGCCACGCCACGCCGCCTCTCGAACCAGTTCACCACCGTCGTCGCCACCGTCAGGAACCCTGCGATGCTGGAACCCAGAGCCATTAGCAGGAAGGTTAAGTAGTAGTCCAGGACGGAATCGGTATAGCTGAACATTATGAACCCGGCGCCAAAAAGCACCATACCGCCCCTGACCATAACCCTGGGGCCAAACCTGTCGATGAGCCAGCCTTGCAGGGGTCCCAGAATGCCGCTCTCGGCCCGGGACAGGGCAAAGGCGCCTGAGAGCAATGCCCGGCTCCAGCCGAACTGGGCCTGCAGCAGCGGAAAGTACGCGGTGAAGCTGTGGATCATCAATGATCCGACAATCATCTGGAGGGAGAAGCCGCCGGAGACAATCCACCACCCGTAGAAAACGCGGCCGGACTTTACCTGCTTTTTCTTCGATTCTAGCGAGATGCCGGCCATTCAAGGATCCATTTCATCATGTCCAGAGTATCCTAACACAACGCGGGCATCATCGGCACAGGTCCGGGTTATTTGGGTATTCTCGGTGTGTGTTGGTAATAGCAGATAACACCACCCAAGCAACATACCACCCCTGCGAAAGCAGGGGTCTATAGTCCCTTATCGCATGGATCCTGGATTCCTGCTTGCGCAGGAATGGGGGAAGAAAGGCGTAGTATCCCAACGGAGTGAGCAATACCAGAACCCTACGGCCCGTTGTCCTTCGCCGAGCGTCAAGCCAGCGCGACGGTTGTGTTGCGTCTGGGCCAAGGCTTCCACTCCAGCGTCACGTGCCGTTCGCCCCCCGTCATCTCGAGGGCGCGGGAACGCGGGACGCGGCCTCGAGAGCTGCTAAAACCGCCGTGGCCGTCGTTAAACCGGAACTCTGACTCCTGCCAGCCATCCCCCATCAGCGGAGGCACTCGCATTGCCTCGCGGAACCCGCCGAAGACGACGGCTTCCACCATTCTGGTCATCTCCTCGATCGACCCGTCGGCCGTCTCGTCGCAGGCGTCGCAGCCACAATTGGGAATTGGTTCTGTGCGCCAGGAGCCGAACCTCAAATGCAGCCCTGGAAACTCAGTGAAAGCCACCACGATTGGCGCGGCTTGAGCGTCATGTGGGACGAGTCTTATGGGAGGACGCGCAAGGCTTTCCCTGCCCAGTTCGTCGTCCGCATCGTGTCCCTCTAACCGCTCGACCGCGAACTCTCGCTCCAGCCGGTCGAGCAACTCCGTCGCTGCGGCGTGCAGAGGCTGGAAGCGTTCCGGGTTGGTTACGCGTGAGTATGCTTCTTCGGGCGGCCCTTCGATTCCCCACCTATTTCCGCGCATATCATTGCCCCCCGGCCAGGATATCGACGCAGCCCTTTGTGGCGGGCTCCATCTTCATGGGTATCGTCGTCTCATTGTGTAGCGCTAGTCTACTATGGAGCGTCAACCATATCCAGCAATATGAGGACGGTCCGCCAGTTCCGCATGGTGCTCACGGTCTGCAACTGCGCGGCAAGGTATTCATTCGTCAGCTTGCTGCGGGCGACGCCGTTGGGGTAGTGCAGATGGACATTGCGCCCTCGCACCGCAAACGCGTCCGGCGGCGAACGCTCCGGGTCGAGACGGGACACAGCTTCGGCGCCGGGAGTATTCTCGAGAAACGCCACGTGGAGGAAGCGCGGATCGCCGGAAGTATCGAAGGGGTTTGAGGCCACGACCTGCCGTAGTTCCTCACTCGAACGCACGACGACGGCCGTCTCGTAGCCAAACAGCCGGCGAACGGCTCCAGTCACAATCTCAGGCACCCGTTCGGCCAAGTCCTGCACTGCTTCAAACACGACGTTCCCGCTCTGAATGTAGGTCTGCACCGCCGCGCAGCCAGCCGCAGTGAATATGTCCCTCAGGTCCGCCATTGGCAGCTTGTTCTTGCCGCCGACGTTGACGCCTCGAAGAAGGGCAACATACCGCTGCTCGCCGGTCGTCACAGGTGATTCACTCCGTCCTCCCGCTCATCACAACTCCGGCTTGCGCTTCACCGGGCTGGGTAAACCGCCGATTACAAGACCAGCTTGAACCTCAATACGAAGGTTCTTGATTTTGTCCAATTTGGTGGGCCAGAGTGTACTGTACTGCGAACCTTTCGGTGGGAGGTTGCCTTGTGACCCCAGCATACGGTTCAGGTTCAAGCTGGCGGTGATGAGACTCACGGAATGAAACCGACACTTTATACATCCACAAGGAGCCTGACTAAACGGCCAGCAGCCACCGGTACGGATGGAAGCCGGGAAGAGTAAGAACGCCACTCCTTTGAAACAGAGCCTGAAGGGGAGCCGATGCTCCATCTTTACTATTTCCAAATCCTGGCAACAACCCTGCGTGCCATCCACCCCGCAGAAAATATGGCGGCTGCCAGGCCGCCATACACGACAGACAGGAATATTGCGAACCCTATCGGATCAACATCATATGGCGCGCCGAAAGCAGCGTAGCCCACCAATAGACTAACCAGAAAACTAACAGGCAAAACAACGCCCTTCCTAATGTCAGCCGACAACCAGCCTCCAACAAATGACGCCCCGGTCGCCACTACCACAACTGCTATCTGAAGTGAGGTTGTAGCGTTTCTCAGCAAAGTGAAATTCAGAGCGATCCCCACTCCAGGCACTAACAAGAGTACGTTTGCCAGTATACGAACGGCTCCGGGAACACCCATTTCACTCAGCCTTAATGATTAGTAGCCCATAGCATGCGTTGTTATTGCCACGAGCCGTAAGCGCGACTCGCCTGGTCTTCGAGTGAGAACTGAAGGGGGCGACTACCACGCACGTCGAAGGGGATCTCTTTGAGGTCTCTCCTTGGAAGATACGACGCGTTGACTACGCATATGATGCGCGTCCTACCCAATCCCGTTGCGAGGGCATAGCCCAACTCGAATAGGACATTCGGGTTGGGTGTGAGCCTGAAACTTGATTGCGGACCGTTGATCGGGGTGATATCCGAAATGAACACTTCGCATCCCTCGATCTTTTCCAAGATGGTTTGAGTGATTTCCGGCCACTCGGCTACACCGGAAGTATCCTCATCAACTCGCAGTGCCTCCTCAAGAGTGACATCGCGATTCAGATTCTTGACTACCTTGTCGAGCGCAGCCCGAATTACATTTCTCGTTTCTCCAAGGTCGGACTGCCACGAAAGGAAAATAGCATTGGTCACAGCGCCACCTAGTCTGGGTCTTGGGCCTTCCACTTGCGGATTTCGGGTGAAGCTCGGGGAACTCGTGGTGGGCCAAGGCGTACCGATTTGCGAACTTTTCGGTGGGAGGTCTCGCTATAGTTACGATTGGGGGCGAGACAATGCCCATCAACACACGACGAAATGCACAAGCCTGGCTAACGCTCCCAGCTAATAGGTTCCGCCGATGAGGTCTCTTCGCTGGAAACCCATCCAGGGATACTATTCCAGCTACGCCACTTGAGCCGCGCCTCAGCCACGCAGCGAGAATGGCTCAGAGCACTTGCCCAATTAGTACGCGGACGCTGCGCCTGCGCAAAGGCGCGATTCGTCGGTGCTCCTGGCGGGGAGACCGTGCTCAGAATACATCGTGGATCACCGTCCCGTTACGGCGCCGCGCCTGTCTTGACCTGCACCCGTGAGACATCACTCACCCCCTCAGTGCCGACCGCGTGGACACGGTAGATGTACTTGGTGCCGGGTTCAATGTCGGTCGTGTCGACGTACGTCGTAGCAGCGCCTTCGGCGACCTCGAATTTGACGAAAGTGTCCTGCCCAACCGCTCTCCTCAGTATCAGGTAGCCTGATACCGCCGGGTCGTCAGTCGTATCCCAAGTCAGCGTCACCGAGTCGTGCGTCGACGCGGCCGTCAGGTTCTGCGGGGACTGCGGACGGATCCCAGCATCGTCTGGTACAGGAGCGCTAGCCGCCGCTATGACGGTCACGCGCGAAACCTCACTGGTCCCGGCGGCGTTGACCGCGTGGACACGGTAGATGTACTTGGTGCCGGGTTCTATGTCGGTCGTGTCAACGTACGTCGTAGCAGCACCTTCGGCGACCTCGAATTTGACGAACGTGTCCCGCCTTGCGATCCTCCTCAGCATCAGGTAGCCCGTTACCGTCGGGGCGTCTGGCGCATCCCACGTCAGGGTCACCGAGTCCTGCGTGGAGGAGGCTGTTAGGTTCTGCGGTGCTGGCGGCGGACATAGATCATCGTTGGTCGCGCCGGTCAGGTCGGGAGGACTTTCACTGATGCGCAGCATCAGAAGGTCGCCATCACTCCAGGGCTGCTCGCACACGCCCCATGTCAGTGCGCGCGTCCCGCCTTCCTCAGCAACTTCCCTAGCGTCGTCGAAGTCCAGCCGCAGCACAACCGAACCGTCCAAGGCGATGAAGTCGATGTGATGGCCGGCAAGCCTGCCAGGCGGGTCCATCTGCATCTCGACCCTTCCTGACTCCCACTGGAGCCGCTTAATGTTTGTTGTGCCCACCCCCTCGACCGCAAAAGACGCTGGTTTCAAAATGCCATTTGAACTGTCGGCACCCACCGCCGCGCCAATCACCGCAGGGTCGAAGAACGCCTCGTGAACAGCGCCTTCGGGCGCTGTCACTGTCACCGCCATCTCGTAGGTGAAGACGTGATTGCAGGGGATGAAGGGGAACCGAAGGAAGTTGTTATTGGCCCGGTATTCTCCTGCGGGAATCGGACGCGCAGAGACCACGGTCTGGGTGAATGTGAATGCAGAGCGTACTGGCACAAGGTCGCCAGTCACGACATTGAACAGGTCAGCGTCTCGTCCATCGAACCAGAGCTTTGATCTCTCTTCATCTGATTCCGCGCCTGCGACTTGGTCTTCATAGATCGTGGTGCCGGCGGGCTGGCCAGAATCGAACTCATGTGCGGGATACATGCGGAAGACTCTCCGACCCTTACCCTCGGCTATTAGGTATCTATCCTCGCGTTCATATTGATGCTTAAGCCTGACGCAATCTTTGTACTCTGCCGAGCCGTCGCCGGCGTCCATCTCGGCATTGACGGCTGAGAGCAGCTGCTTCAGGTCACCCAGCGTTATAGTTGTACCTGCAGGTGCGCTGGCACCGCTTGCGCCTGTAGCGCCAACTGGGGCGGTCGGCATGGCTAGGAGGAAATCCTGGCTGTCCCCCACCGTCCCGCTCTGGCCGGTAGCACCGGTATCTTCCGCGGCCGCCGGCAGCCACAGTTTGGAGTACTCGCTGGACAGGCTGTAATTGTCCTCGTAGGAGAATCCACTCGCCAGGAAGTAATGGTTGTCACCTTGCAATGTTGGTATGAGATCGAGCGGTACATCTTTCAGGAAGAAGACCGCCTCCCTGTTATCCCACTGGGTATCCCTACTAGCGCGGATGTCAGGCAACGCGCCTTCAGCTTTCTGGTGGTTGTCGAAGTCATCGCCCACCCATATCGCCCTGATTTTGTTGGCGCCTGTCCCGTTCAGGTACTCACTCACCGTGAGGTCGAATTTCACGGCAGCGAAGTATTTCCCCTGAAGCCTGCCCGCCCCGGCCACAACCTCAATGGACTCGGAGGTCATCCGCGCTCTGACGACGGTGGGATAGTTGGCGATCCTCTCTTCTAGGGAAGTCTCACCACGTACAGGAACTGCCGCAAAGCTAACGCTCGTGTCTCTTGCCAGAGATTGAGCAGGGAGTGAATCGTCGGGCGCGTTGCCTCCAATGCCCTGGGAGCACGCTAGCAACGTTCCCGCCAGTAGTGTGACAAGGATTATTCGCATCGTGGTTCTCCCTAGTGTTTCGTATGAAGGATGTAGATTGCTTTCAACTGCTCTATGTCTTCATCCTTTATTTCCTGGGCAACCCAATGGTCGTTCATTATGGCGAGCTCGCCCTGAAGTGTTGACGTATTGGCATAGAAGTCCGGCAGCCCCAGAGCGTGGCCAAATTCGTGCAACATAACCCAGTCAATGAAGGCGTACTGCTCCGGGTCGGCCGTCGTGCTGCTTGGTGTCGCGTCACCATCTTTGGTGTCGTCGTCGGTCCAAACGAGCCGAGTTGGGTTTAAACACATGGAACCGGAGCAAATGTAGGCGGGTTCCTCAAAGACCATCGTCATATCCACCATGTGTTTGCCGGGGCCAGAAGAATTGCGCTCTGTGCCCGGTTTCACGCACGCCATGCTGTTTCCGCAACCGCCGCTGTCGTTGGTTTTTGTCGTGGCTGCAGTCTGGATCGTAACGATTCCTCCGTCAGTGTTGGAGCTGCCGCAACTGATGTCGACATCATCGCAGATCTTCAGTCCCTTGTTCAGTACTCCCATCTCATTATTCCAGTCCTCGGCGGCATCCTCTATTGCATCCTCGATGATACTGGCGCTGATAGTACCCTTCATATACTTCGCTGTGTGGTCTGCCTGATGTCCCCACCAATACTCGAGAGCTGGCGTCGTCACACGAAGGCTATCAGATTCGGGAGAGTCGCCGAACCTGTTCGTTGCCACCACCTTGAAGGTGTATCTACTATTCGGGACTATACTAGTGATCTCGGCACTGGCGTTTGTAAACATGATCGTCGCTGGCGGATTTGGCTGAGGGGCAATCACCACTTCATAACCGGTTGCTCCTGCGACGACGTTCCAAGAGAGCTCAATTCCCCTACCGCCTATGAGTGGCATGGATGAAGGTTTATTCGGTTTGGGCGGCACCACTCCCGTCTCGACCTCGCCTGACGGGTCAGATGTTCCCTGTACACCCACGGCCTTGACTCTGTGCTTGTAGGTTTCTCCAGGGGTCAGCCCGTGAACCACTACGCTAACCCTACTCCCAGCCACTTGAGGAACTGTCACTGTGAAGCTGTCGAAAGGCAGTTTGTGCCAGTCCGAGCCTATGAACACGTTCTTGTGCTGCTCGACCACATAGTCCGTCACTTCAGGAACGACGTTCCACTCGACCGTTATCTTACCGTCAGTGGACGAACCGACAACGTTCGTCGGCGCCGGAGGTGGGGCAAGGGTTACCTCGACCTCATTGGACGGCTCTGAGTCTCCGCCTGAATTCAGTGCCTTGACCCGGAATCTGTGGGTATCGTTGACAGCAAGGTCTTGCACTACGGCGCTGCTGCCGGTGATGGTGACTTCCGAGCCGAGTTCGCGCCACGTGTAGAAGGGCAGGAGACCTATCCTTCGCTTCCACTGTTCCACCTTGTAGCTGGTAGCTTCGGTAATGGTATCCCAGTTGAGGGTCGCCTCCCCTCTCCCAGGGCCGGCCGTGCCTGTGAGGTTCTGCGGTGCGGGCGGCGGAGTGGGGTCGTTGTTGGCCTCAACCGGCGTCTGTGCAAGGAATGCGAAGATCAACAGTGCGAGCGTCAAGCAGGTTCCGGATATCGTCAGCCTCGCGGCTGTTCTTGATGACATGTGCTCCCCTCACCAGTGGTCTTGCAGTGCCGACTGAGACAGTATCATGGGGCTGCTCGGCAGTCAAGATGCGCAATCGGAGCGCAATCGGTGGGTAACTGTCGCCCTGAGCGTCTGCGCCTCCGGCGGAGGTCTATCAGGATCTCGCCGCCGTCCATCAGAGTCGTTTCCATGCCCTTGCCCTGCACATTGACAATGCAGCTCTCTCTGCTGTCGAATCGCGTGACGTTTCAGCCAGCTGGATAGGAACGGCCTCCTCTCTCGAACGCTCGCCTTTTCTGAGCCGAGGTCAGTTGCGGCGTTCTCAGCGGTGCAGCCCGATGGACAAGGGGAGACGAACCTCTCCTCCATCTGCTTCCCATTTCTCCGCAACTCCTTTCTCGAACGCGAAAAGCCCCATACATGGGCAGGCAGGGGGAAGAACACCCGCGCTGGATGTCCTTCCCCTGTGGTTTTGTCGCGGCTTTGCGCCCGCACCTTCCTGTGGCTAGGCAGACAGGTCGACCGACTCCTTTTCCCGCTCCTGCTCCAACTCCAACGCCCACTCAAACATCGAGAGGGATGCGGGCTGAGGCTTGCTCTTGCGACCTTTCGACTTGACCGGTTCCTCGGCCATGAACTCCGCCCAGGAGAACAGCGTCTGCTGCGGCTCCTCGGCCTCGTCGTGGTGGCCGTTGCCGTTCCCGTTGGCCTTGTGCCCGTTGACCGGAACCAACTCCACCGTCGGCCCTATGCCTATGGCTTCGCGGTGTCCGTTCCCGTTGGCGTGGTGCCCGTTGGTCCCGTTGCCGTTGACCCCGACGGTCTCCGGTTCGACTTCGACAATCTTCCAGCCGTCGTCCACCAGCAACTCCTCGGCGGTGGAGTCGGCGTTCCGCGTCTGGGCGAAGACCTCCTCCACCGTCTCTGCTTCGCCGTCCTCCTCCTCTCCGCTGACGATCTTGCGGGCCAGCGCCATCATCATGTCGTCCCCGTCGTCGCCGTATGCGGCAAGCCCGTCCTCCGGCAGCTCGCCCTCGACGGCGAGGGAGCTTTGCAGCTTCTTCGCCACCAACTTGAGGGCGTCGGCCTGTAGGGTGTTGCGGTAGGACATGAACACCACTTTCACCGGGCGGGTCTGCCCGATGCGCCAGGACCGTCGGGAAGCCTGACGCATAACGTAAACCGAATAATCGGTCTCGTACCAGCAAAGGGTCTGAAAGTCGATGAGGTCGAGGCCGGTCTGCACCAGCCTGGGGTGGCAGATCATCACGTCGATACCCTGCTTCACCCTGTCGGCCACCCACTTCTCCCTCTTGTCGGGAGCCACGGCGTCGGCCTTCATCACCGCCACCCGGAAGCCGTGCCGGGTGAGGATGTCGTCCATGCGCCCGGTGATGTCCCGCGTCCCCGTGTGGGTCACGTAGACCAGCACCCTGCGTCCCTCCATTCGCTCGGCGGCCACCAGGTCGATGAGCGCCTGCTCTTTCGGGTACAGTTTGCTCTCGGAGAGGGGCGGCACCTGCACGATGACGTCGCCGCTCCTGGGATCGA
Organism: Dehalococcoidia bacterium; assembly: GCA_965261605.1. GTDB lineage: Bacteria > Chloroflexota > Dehalococcoidia > Lucifugimonadales > UBA2985 > DAOUJW01. The sequence continues at coordinate 1,658,744 of OZ253466.1, forward strand.
AGACCGTCTCCCCCTTGGTGCACCCGTCCGGGTAGGCCAGGAGGGTTTGCAGGTATGTGGCCAGCAGCCTCTTGGAGCCGCTCTTGAGGGCCTCGGCCAGCTCCTTGCGCAGCTCGTCGAACACGGTGTCGTAGGCGCTGCGCTGGGAGTAGCCCGTGGCGTCCTTCTCCGAGTCCATCGAGGACAGGAGTATCTGCTCGGTGTAGTCCGGCAGTCCCGAGGCCACGTCGGAGAGGCGCAGGAAGACAGTGTTGCCGATGAGATGGAAGAGGGCTGATGGGGCAAGCCCCGGCCTCTCCCTGACCACCTTGCGAAACTTCTTGCGCCTGCTGTTGCGCCCGTCCTCCATCGACTCGTCGTCGGGCTTGCCGATGGAGTGCTCGACGAAGCCGTACCGCTCGATCCAGCGCCCCTCCTCGGAGCGTCCGAACTCCGTCCGAATCTCCGGGCTGAACCTGTAGAGGAGGTGGAACAGCGTCGAGCTGTAGCCTCCCATCAGGGTCCCGGACAGGCTGAGGGACTTGCCACAGGCGTCTGCGAGGACGCCCGCCGCGATGCCCTGGGCCGAGCCGCGCCCCTTGTATTCGTGCACTTCGTCTGTGATGAGCAGATCGAAGAAGCCCCCCATGTGGTGCTTCACGTAGTCCGCGAGCGGATACCTCTTCGGGCCGGACTTGTCCGCCTGCCAGAGAGGGGAGCCGCAGTTGGAGCAGACGTGCCGCCTGCGGTTCAGGTCGGCGTCGGTCAGGGGAACCCCGTCCTTGTCCGTGATCTGCGCCGTGCAGTCGGGGCAGCAGGGGACCCGGAACGGCTCGCCCGTCTCCTCGTCCCGCACCAGCCTGCCCTTGGACGTTGCCCACCGCTGTATGACGGCGGCCTGCCAGCGGTAGGACAGCTTGGCCCGCTCCCGGCTCATCACCGCGAACAGGGGGCCTGAACCGATGGAGAGGCGCAGCCTCTCCATGTCGGTGATGGACTCTACGATGGCGGCGCGGGCGAGGGGCACCGTCTGCTCGACCTCGCGCTTCCACTTGGGAACCAGGTGGGGCGGGCAGAGCACCAGAATCCGCTGGAAGCCCGCCATGTGCGCCGCCGCCGCGCCTATGAACGTTTTGCCCGTTCCCATCTCGCCCACCACCGTCGTTCCCCGGTGGGCTTCGAGGGAGAGGGCCGCGCCCCTTATGGCGTCTCCCTGCGCCCCCAGGGGGGTGCGGAGCAGGCGGGGGAGCGTGCCGCCGTTCTCCGAGGGCCGGTAGAGCGGCGGGTAGGACTCCACCACCCGCTGGGCGATGGCCTCCTTGTAGGTGTCGATGAACTCTCCGAGGTTCATGTCTGTCTCCTTCCTTCATGGGATGTGTTGCGTACGAACGGAGCGAGGCGCTGGGGCCTCGTTGGATGTGCGGCTCGATGGCGAGCCGTCTAAGCAGCGAGTAGCGCCTTCCTGCGGGCAGCTTCGGCGGCCCTGTGGTCTTCGTAGCAGCGCCCGCTCAGGTGGTAGGACTTCACCGGCGAGGACACGGCCCTGCCGTACTCGTCCAGGTCCACCGAGGCGGTCTGCATAGCGGGTTCGCCGGGGACGATGGGCTGCCCGCAGCGCGAGCAGGCTTCGAGGGTCATCATCGTCTGCATATCTTCACCTTCCTTATATAGGGTGTGTCGCTTCCGAAACGAGGCGAGGCCCCGCCGTCCCGTAGGGGAATGACGGGGCCTCGTTGTTGGGGGCCGGGGTGAGGCGTCTACGCCGCGATCTCCACGATCTCGCCGTCGCCCAGGTCGAGGGAGACGACGGTGGTCTTCAGGCGCTCGCGGTAGACCTCCTTCTCCGGGGTGTCCTCGACCTGCACCATCTCCTTCGAGGTCCTGCCCTTGACCAGGATGCGCCTGTCCTCGGATTCGAGGACGAGGTTGTCGAGGAAGCCCGCCGCCACCAGCATCGCCATGTGTCCGCGTCTGAGGGGCATCAGCGGGCGGGTGCGGCTGTCCTTTGCGGGCCAGAGGGAGTCGGTTATCTCCGCGCTGGCCCACAGCCCCGTCCGCCTGGCCTCCGTAGCCGCAGCGACGGGATCGACGGTCCGGGTGGTGAACAGGATGTCGCCAGCCGGGGTCGCCTTTGCCTTGAAGAAGGGGTAGCGCACCCCTCCCAGCCGTTCGGGGTCGCCCTCCGACCACCTGTTCACCGTTTCCTCGGCGGAGGCGTCGGGGATGGGGTCCGCCTTGCGATAGCCGAGCAGCACAACCTGGTCGAACACCTCGCGTTCCGGGTCCGGGAAGGCCCAGCAGCGCAGGTTCCGGTAGTGGGTGGACAGGTAGCGGGCCGACACCGCCAGCCGTTGGCGAGGGACGATGAAGACCAGCAGCCCGCCCTCGGCCAGGTACCGCGTGCAGTGGGTAAGGAAGGCGTGCTCGACGCGCTTGTCCTCCTGGTCCCAGTCGTATGGCGGGTTGACGTAGGCGAGGCCGAAGGCCCCGTTTGCGATGGAGGTCTGGAACAGGTCGGCGGCGAGGGCGCGGTCGAGGCGGCGAGCCGCTTCTTCCGCCCGGTCCCGGTGAAGCTCCACGCCGTAGGTCTCGACGGGGATGTTCCCCCGGTAGCGAAGCTCCTCCGCAAGCTGCGCCACGGCGTCCCCGCCCCCGCAGCAGGGGTCGAGGATGCGCAGCGTCTCCCGGTTGTAGTTGTGGTGGCCGTAGGGGGTGTCTATCAGCCCCGCGATCATGTCCACCACCCGCTCCGGCGTGGGGTAGTAGCCCCCCTTGCTCTGAGCTGCGAGTCTCATGTCTTCTCTCCTTTCTCTCTGTCGTCCGTGTCCGTGTTCGGCCCGAACCGGCAGGGTTCGGGCTGGCAGAAGTGGCAGTCCCTTCTCGCCCTGGGGGGCGGCACGTAGTCCTCGGCGGCGACCGCCTGGAATATCACCTGGATGCCGCAGTTGCCGCAGTGGTATATCTCCCCGGTGTGGATGTCCTTGTCGAACTCCTCCACCTGCGCGAACCGCTCGTCGCAGTGCGGGCAGGTGAAGAGCAGTGTCTGCTCCGTCATGTTTCGTCTCCTTCCCGCCGCCTTCAGGCGGCGATTCCGATGTCCCTGTGGTCGTTCCTCTGCAAGCCGACCACCTCTCCGATTGCCAGGTTGCGCTGGTAGCACAGGACCTGGGGAGTCGCCATGCTCTCGGCGCAGGTGACGCAGTAGGCGGTGATAAGCTCGGCGCGGTTGGCGACGACCATCCGGCGCACCAGCACCGAGCCGCCCTCCGGCAGAGCCTGCCCCGTACTGGATACGGGGTCTTCCCGTCAGGGGAGAAGCGCCGCCAGGCCCCGCCGTTGCGCTGGCCCCGCCGCTTGCTGTTGCGCTTGGCCCGTTTGAGGGTCCTATCCATCGCTCCCCTCCTCCGGCAGGGTCAGCCAGCCCGACGCAACCGCCTGGGAGAGGTCGTCGTGGAGCTTCTTGGCCTTGGGAGCGCACCTGTAGGCGGAGACGCCGACGCTCTGGAGCGGGACTATCTCGCCCTCCTCCAGGCCCCGGTGCCAGAGCCACTCGGCCCAGGAGCGGTGCAGGGGAAGCGGGCTGCGCTTGTCGAGGAAGCGGTGGTGCAGCGCCGGGGCCTCCTCCTCGGACTGGGCCAGCAGGAGGAAGGAGTCCTTTTCGTATGAGAACTCCGCAGTCCGCGTGTAAACCAATGCGTGCCATCCGCCCGTGCCGCGCAGCCGGGCGATCTTGGTCGTCCACGTTCCGATGGTCTCGTATGGCACCTGGCACCGCTGGTATCCTCCGCTCAGCGCCATCCCGTCCGCGCCTTTGATGATGTGGGCTACGTCCGGGGGCTGCTTGAGGAGGGAGGCCCAGATCGCCTTGAGCGCGGTCTGGGAGCCGACCATCGAGACGAACCAGAGGCTTTCGGTCTTGTCGTCGCGGGCGAAGGCGTCGGCGGTGGCCGAGAAGCCGCCCGCCGTGATGGTGTAGAGGTTCCCGGGGTCGATGGTGTGCGTAGCGAGCATGTCGAGTCTCCTTTCGTCGTTGGGGTTGAGTCGATGCGCGGGGAGTCCCCGCGTGAGGGACCGGATAGCGCACGCCTGCCTGTGGCAGACAGGCCGCCCGGTCGCTGAAAGCCTGCCGCGCACTGGACGCGGGGTCAGGACATCAGCCCCTTCTTCTTGAGGCTGACGTGCCGCTTGCCGCCGATGACCACGTGGTCGAGAAGCTCGATGTCCAGCAGCTCCGCCGCCTGCTTCAGCTTCCGCGTTATCAGCACGTCCTCCGGGCTGGGCGACGGGTCGGTCGATGGGTGGTTGTGGGCTACGATGATGCTGGGAACCGCCTCCACCACAGCGGGCCGGAACACCTCCGCCGCACGGATCTGGCACGAGTTGACGTTGCCCTGATAGATGACGCGCTGCCCCACGATGTGGTTCTTCGTGTTGACCAACAGCACCCGCAGCTGCTCCTGAGCGAGCTTGGACATCTCCGGTCCCAGCAGGTCGTAGATGTCCTGGGAGCAGTTGATGGAGGGAGCGTCCTCCGGGTCTTCGGGCCTGACGGCCACCTCGTAGCGCGCCGCCAGCTCTCCCAGCAGGTTCAGGTTGCTGCGCAGCGCGTCCAGCACCGCCTGTCCCTCCTTGGTGGGCGGGAGGGCGGTGTCGGGGATGAGCGGAAGGGTCTCGGTCTGCTTGGCGTTCTTCTTCCTGGGCATGTCGGCCTCCTTGCCTATCGTTTAGAACAGAAGCGGGGCCGCCCCCGTGGATGGGAAGCGGCCCCGTGGTGGTGCGCCCGGCCCGAGAGGGCGGGCGTCGGATTTGGTTGTGGGCTAGAAGGGCGAGTCCTCTCCGCCGTCGTCGCCCGCCCCGTTCCCGTTGCCGTTGGAGTCGAGGAAGACGACCTCCTGCGTGTGGACTTCCGTGCGGTGGCGGCGCTGGCCGTCCTCGTTCTCCCAGGTGTTCTGCACCAGGCGTCCCGCGACGTAGAGCCTCTGGCCCTTGGTCACGTACTGGTTCACCGCTTCCGCCGTCTTTCCCCACACGATCACCGTGTGCCAGTCGGTGGCGTCCTCGGCGTCCCTGCGGTAGCGGTCCGTCGCCAGCCGCAGGTTCGTGACGGCGGTGCCGTTGGGCGTGTACTTCATCTCCGGGGCCGTCCCGACCCGTCCCAAGAGCTCGACCTTGTTTATCGTGCGTGCCATTTTCGATTTCCTCCTGAATGATGTGGCGCGACTCTGCCGCGCCCGGTTTGAATGAGAGCGGGGCCGTCCCCTGTAGAGGGAAGAACGGCCCCGTCCTGCGCTCCCGCCAGGGAGCGTCTAGCTGAACTCGAAGACCGGAGGCTCCGGCCCGTCGTCGTCGCCCGCGAACAGCTTGTCGGGGTCGAAGTGCGCCGCCGCAGCCTGGAGAGCCATCAGCGCGTCGGCCCGTGCGCCCGGCCCCAGGGCCGGATCGTCAATCGCCTTCAGGTAGCGCAGCGCGGCGTCCACCAGTCCGGCATGGGCGGCGTTGTTGCAGAACACCCGCCTGGAGGCGTTCGCCATCATCTCCATGCTCACCAGCCCGTCGATGCGGTTGGAGATGCGGGTCTGCACCGAGGCCAGCTCGTTGGCCAGCCGTGCGATCTCGCGGGTGGCGGGAGGCATCCTCCGCAGGGTCTTCGGCGCGAACCTACTCATGCGCCTCTCCGTATCTCGCCGAGGGTCTTCTGCTCCCAGTACAGGTCGCGCTCGACGGCGGGAACGCCGCCGAACACGGTCGCCTCCGCCAGCTCGTCGAGACTGAAGTACCCCAGCTCGGTCTCGAACCCCTGGACGAGGCCGAAGCACTCGCCGGTCTCCGGGTTCCACTCGGTCACGTACCAGGTCCAGTTGCCGTAAGGGGAGAACAGCTTGGCCGGGGCGAGAACGGAGTCGTAGTCCTCGGCGTTCTCGTTTGCGTAGAGGGCGGGGATGGTGTCTCCCAGCTCCTTCGTCATCAGCTTGTGCCTGCGCAGTCCGCTGTGCTTGTCCTGCCACATGGTCGTGGCCGTGGGGGTTCCTGTTACGTTGGTCATGGTGTCTCCTTTCATGCCGGGTTGATTTGGAATCGGCGGGGCCGTCCCTGTAAAGGGGAACAGGCCCCGTTGTGCGCTCCGGCTTGGGAGCGTCTAGCTGACCCGCACGTACTCCGACTCGCTCTCGGTAACTATCCCGGCCCTGGTCTCAGGGTCGAGGACGGCATTGAGCTTGCGGTAGTTGACGGAGTACCTTGTGGACTGCACGAGGCTGACCGTCCTTCCGTCCACGGTCGTCTTGGCGTCCCCCTGCCTGCGCATCCACGCCTTCAGGGTGTCCAGCGCGGTGCGCTTGACCTTCTCCGGCTCTCTCATTGAGTCCTGAGCCTCCGCGTAGGCCGCCACCGCGTCCCGTGCCTCCTGGTCGCTCACCTCCTTCTCCTCTGCTTCCGGTTCTTCGCTCGCTTCCGCCGCACCCGGCAGGCAGATGTCCAGAAAGGAACACGACCGGCACTGCCAGCTACCGGACGAAAAATCCCGTTCGGGCAGCGCGTCGGGGTCAGGCCCGTTCTGGACGTGGTGCGCCGCCAGCTCGCCGAGCCAGGCGCAGGCGTTTTCCAAGGCCCGCTCGATTCGGTCGGCTGGAATGACCTCGTAGTCCCAGGTGCGGTTGCCGGTGTCCATCGTGGCGACCACCGCGTCGCGGGGCCATCCTCCGAACTTCCCGTAGGAGTAGAAGGCGGCCTGGGCCACCGCTTGTGGATGGCTGCGCTCGGCCCCAAGCGTCCGCCAACGCTTGAAGGCATCCGGCCCCCGCGTCTTGATCTCGACGACCATCTCGTCGCCGTAGGCCGGGGCCGCGTCCCCGAACAGCAGCATCTGGACCTGGGCAGCCGCCTCGTCCTCGTCCAGAGGCATCCGCACCGTGCCGTCGGGGTGTCCGGTGACCAGAAGGTTCGGGCCGAGCCTCATGGTCACCGCTTGTGGGTCCTGGGGATCGGCGGCGTTCACCTTCCAGCCAGCCCGCTCCATCGCCCGCACCACCACCGGCTCCAGGGCGTTGCCCGCCTCCATCGCCGTCAGCGACTCCTCGCTGGGGGGATTCGTCGGCTGGTATCCGGTAGCCGAGTACCACAGGGCGCGGCGGCAGTTGCCCACCGACGAGGCCCGTATCTCAAGCTGCCCGTCCTCGTCGAAGCGGGCGTTGGGGCGGGAGAAGACCTCCGCCCGGTCGATGTCTGTCGTCATGTCGATTCCTCCTCTTTCCTGTAGATGGATAGCGGGGCCGCCCCCGAAGGAGAGACCCCGCCTGGATTCCAAACCCTCGATTGTCCTGGCCGCTCATGCGGCCGCCTTCACGTCCGCCTCTTGCACCACCTCCCTCTCCTCTCTGGCCCGGAGATGGGCCTTGAGGATGTGGGCGATGCCGTCGCCGAGGCCGTGGACGGGCACGCTCCTGCCGTCGCCCATCTGGTTCCAGAAGGGCTGCATCTCCTGTATTCCCTGAATCTGGTCAATCACCTCTTCCAGCGGGGTGCCCCTTCGCAGGTGCAGGGAGATCAACCGGCAGGCAAGCTCGGTAACGCCGTGCTGGAAGCTGCCTCCCTTGCCGAGGAAGCCGAAGACCTCGAACGGCTCGCCGTCCTCGTCCACGGAGACCGTGACGAACAGGCTTCCGAACTCCGTTTGCAGCTTCGTCGTGGTGCTGGGAAGGCTGCGGGGCCTGGCCCGCGTCGTCGCGGTCATGGCCGTCCCCCTTCCGCCCGGCAGAAGGAGAGCTTCCGGCTGCACTCGACGGCCTCCATCCGCCCGTATTTCCGCACCATCTCCGGGTCGTTGGCGAACGACTCGGCCTCGATGCAGGTGTCGAACCGCTCAAACGGGTCCGTCCCGTGGCCGCCCCGGTAGGCGACCGCGTGGTGGTGGATGCCCGGCGGGCAGTCGCGGAGGTAGGGGAGCGCCGGAGCGTAGCGGTCGAAGTAGCCCGCCACCTTCAGGGCCATCTCCCTCTCGCATTCGTCGCCGAGGCCCAGGAGCGTCCTGACTATCGGCTCCTCGCAGTCCTCCTCTGCGAAGGTCTGCGTGTACATGGCGTCCCGCAGCTCGGCGGGAAGGGAGTCCCACCGCTCCCGGCTGAGCTTCAGCCCGCCGTGGCTCGGCGTCGATACCCTCCAGACGCCCTCGTCCAGTTCCACAACGTTCTTGGTCCAACCCCAGGGTGTGTAGGTAACGTTCGTCGTCATTTCAGACCTCCTTGGTTGTCCTGTAGATGAAGGAGCGGGGCAGCCCCATCGGAGGCAACCCCGCTCGATTGCGTGTCCCGGTTCGACCGGCGGGCTAGGCGGCCTGGGCCTGCCGCATCTGGTTGAGCTTGTCGGCGGCGGACTCCACCAGCTTCCCGAGCTCGTCCGCCGTCAGATCGTCCAGTTCCTTGTCCATCTGCCTCTGGACGGCGGCCCGCACCCCGTCCTCGTCGAAGCCCTGCTTGACGGCCAGCTCGATGAGCCGACCGCGCAGCCTCTCGACCTGGGACTCGTTGCGCCCGCTCTGAGCCTGACGAACAGGGCGGTTGGCCTGAGCAGGGACGCGCTCCGGCTTGGCTGGCACGCTAGCCTGCGGCTGGTCGCCGTAGAAGCCGTTGCCGAACTGGACGCCGAAGCTGCGGAACGCCCGCTTCATGCCGTCCGTGACCGCCCCTTTCATCGCCGTGTCATGTCCGTCGAAGGTGTCCTCCGTCACCGGGTGGACGCCGACGTCGGTGCGGGGAAGCGCGCCCGCGACGGTGACCCGCACCGGGGCGCTGTAGCCCTGGGCGACCTTCACCTCGCCGGTGTTCGTATCGACCGTCTCGATCTGGCGCAGCGTCACGTCCGCGACCAGCTCGTAGCCCCACCCTCCGTAGCCGAATATCCTGTTCGCCTGATCGATGACGGCGTGGCCTTCGAGGTAGTCGAAGACCCTGCCGCCGCGCCCCTTGCGCTGGGAGACCAGCTCGGGGTCGAGGGGCTGTCCGAGCACCTGCGTGACCGCGGGCGGCAGCCCGTCCCAGAGCAGAGCCAGCCCCGCACTCGATGCGGGGTCATGCTCGCCGACGATGGCGGCGTCGGACTTGTGCCCGTTGACGTGGACGAGGCCGTTGCCGTGGTGTCCGTTGTTGTTGCCGTTAGACATGGTGTTCTCCTTGTGTGGTCTTTGTTCCTGTAGCGAATGGCCGATGGGCGGCGTCCCCTACGGGAAGCCGTGAGCGGGCGTGGCCCGGCGTGAAATGGGCATAGGACCTCCCCCGATCGGAGTCGGGGGCAGGCTCTAGGCGGTGAGAGTGGTGTGGGAATGAAGCGGGAGCGAGTCCCGCAAGCAAGCGGAGCGGGGAAGCTCCGTTAGGGGAAAGGCGGGAGGGGGAGTGGCGGGAGCTACCGGGCGGAGCGGGCCGCCCGTGCAAGCAGGCGGAGGAAGGCGGCTCGGCCCTGGGGAAGGCAAGCAAGCTCGGCCACGTCGCCGACGCCCTGGGGAAGGGTGACGGCGGCGGCCCGCCTGCCAAGCAAGTCCGCAAGCTCCTCCGTCGCCCCAAGGCCCGCCTCGTCGTTGTCGAAGGCGAGGAAGACGCGGGGGCAGCCACGGAGGGCCGAGGCCACCCGCTCGACGCCTTGAGTACCCAGGGCAGCGACGGCGGGGACGCCCCAGGAAGCAAGGGCAAGCCAATCGAAGACGCCCTCGGCGACGACCGCAAGAGGCGGAGCGGGGCCGAGACGCCCAAGTCCAAGCACCGGCTTGGGGCCGGGCAACGCCTGGAACCGGGGCTTCACGTCGGGGTCCAAGGCCCGGCCAACGAGCCAACGGACAAGCCCGCCGGAGATAGCCTGCCCCGTACTCGATACGGGGTCGGGAACGACCACCATTCCGGCGAACCGCTCCGAACCCCGCTCGGTGAACAGCCCGCAGTCCCTGAGACGACCGGCATCGAAGCCGACCGACTCAAGAGCGTGCCGCAAGCCGTCGCCCGGCGCGAAGCCGAGGCCGAGCCGCACGGCGGCGTCAAGGCCGAAGCCCCGCGAGGCAAGGTACGCAAGCCCGGCGGGACTGCGCCGGAGCTGCCCAGCGTAGAACCGCGCCGCCGCCGTCAAGAGCGCCGGGTCCCTGGGAGGCAACGGGACCGCCTTCGGACGCCTGGCCGGAGCCGGGCGGGAGACGGCGGGGTAAGCGCCTCCGTCAAGACGCCTGATCGCGTCGGGCAGGCTCAGGTTCTCCGTGCGCCGGATGAAGTCCAGCACGTCTCCCCCAAGCCCGCAGCCGAAGCAGTACCACCTTTCCGAGTCGGCGTAGACCGTGAAGCTCCCCTCCACCTCATCGTGGAAGGGGCAGACGCCTTGGCGGACCCGGCCCCGTCCCCTGAGCCTGACGCCCGACGCCTCCACCGTGTCGCCCAGGGGGTGACGCGCCTTCAGCGCCGGGATGTCAACGGAAGCGTTGGCTATGACCATCACGCACCCCCGTTCAGAGACCGCAGACCCCGCAGGCTGCGCCCCGAGACCAGCTTGCCCGGCTTCCAGCGCATCCCCAGGACCGCAGCGACCTCAAGCGTCCCGCCGTCGTCCGTGGGCACCAGGGCGGCGGCCCTGCCCGTGCCCTGGCTGTAGACCATCACGTCCCGGTCTCCAAACCGCCGCCGAACCAGGTCCGTCCACTCGGCGTAGGCCCACCGGGCCTCGTGCCTCTCCGCCTTCGCCACGTCCATGCCGGCGAGGACCGCCAGCGCCGTGTCGAAGTCCCCCGCCTGCCGCATCCGCCGAGCCTCGTGGACGCTCTTGGTCACGCTCGGTGTCTCCGTCGCCGGTGCCGTCTGCGGCTGCTCTGGGAACATCGCCGCCATGAGCCGGTCGACCAGCTCCTCCAGGCTGCGCCTGGGCCGCACTACGTTGTCCATCGTCCGATTGCCTGCTGCCAATGTTGCCGTCGTCATCACGACCTCCTTCTGTGTTGTGTTGCCTTTGTTGCCTTGCCGATTGCGCCCGTTTGCGGGCAAAGAAGAAGGGCCGTCCCCGGATGGAGACGACCCTTGCGTGTTGGGATGGGGTATGAGAGGGCCGGAGGCCCCCTCTTGTCAGCGTCTGGGCCTTCGCACCGTGGGCCGCATGAACCGCCTGAGCAGCAGCCAGCCGATGCCCAGGCCGACCAGGTTGAGGAAGACCAGCTCGCCGTCGCCGGTGATGAGCGGCGCCGCAATCACCAGCGCCACAATCCCGGCCACGACGACCCGCTTGCGCTTCCACCAGGGACGCTTCTCCGGGGCCTTGACAGTCGCCTCCATCACCGGCTCGAAGGCCGTCCAGATGGGCAGCCCGACCAGCGCCTCCAGCTCGGTTATCACCACGCCCGTGCCGCAGTTCCCGGTGTGGCAGCGCACCTCGATGCCCTCGCCGTCCGGCCTCTGCCTGAACGCCAGCCCGTCCGAGCGACCGCCGTGGCAGATGGCCGTCGTCGTCCAGAACCAGCCCCGCTCGAAGCTGACCCGATGCGGTATGAGGTTCGCTATCTGCGCCGCGCTCGGTCCCGTGTACCGTTCCGTCATGTCCCGTCCTCCTTCTCCTGTCTGTGTCCGTGATTCGTCCATGCCGATGTACCTCCTTACTGAGTGTGTTGCCGTTGACTCCGAGAATCCGTGTTGCCGTTCCAACGTCGCCCGCTGTCTGACCATGAGCCGAACGGGAGAGACGCCGGGGTGAAGAAGACGCAGCTCGGCCCAGGGTCAATTCAGGGGGAATCGACTCAGGGGAGATGCTGTGAAATGGGGTGTGCGACCGGCCTGCAGATCGACCACAGGACGGCGCGGTGAGAGAGCGACGCAGCCGTGCGAGGTCGTCGCAGGCTGGCGTGCGTGAGAGCTGCGACCCAACCGCGTGACGGTTGTGCCGCAGGCATGAGGAATGGCCGGGCGCAGGGCGCACTCCGACCTATGTGTTCCGTCTTACGAACCGGCATCGGGGGAGCAACGGCTCGACCCTTCGACCGGCTCACGCAGCGGGAAGGCGCTTGTCCCTCTGGAGCAGACCATCGGGAGAGCGAGGCTCAATCCTTCCGGTCTGACCCCTGGGCGGCTGTTCGGAGAGCTAAGGCTCGATCCTATGCAGCCGGTCCCGGATTCGGGGGACGGGAACCCTCCAGGTTTCTAGGCACGAAACGCTGGAAAAGCCAGAAACTGCGTCAATTATCGCCCGAACAACCGGGCGAATGGAAGGCTTCGGAGGGGATTATTGGCCACCCGAACGTAGATTGCTCGCAGCGGTTTAGCGCCCAATTAGCTGCGCTTTAGCAACCGCCCGAAACCGGCCCCGGAGACGGCTCTCCGGGGCCTACTTCCGCCACAGACCGCAGGTGAGGATGCGGCGCACCCAGCGCAGCAGCTTTCGCCTGGCCAGAGCCTTCCGCGCGTCGGTCAGGGCCGTCCGACGCCAGCTCGTCTGCCCGTCGCGCCCGAAGCCCCTGAGCGGCTGCTTCTCAGGCGGCAGCGTCAGCCCGTGCTCCTCCAGCATCGCCAGCTCCAGCACGAGCAACCGCTTCTGCGTCGTGAGCCACGACAGGCTGCTCCCCTGATTGGGATGACCGGCCCGCAGGCTGCGCCACTTCTCGACCAAGGGCCACGCTGCGCCGTAGACCTCCACGTCGTCGTCGGCAGGCTGCACGGTGACGATCTCCGGGTCGAACGGCTGCAACGTGTCGGGATTCGTTGGGCGCAGCCGTACCACCTGCGGGGCGGCCCTGCTCTCCGAGCGGCCCGCCACATCGCCAGGCTTCCCGTCCTCCGCCCGGCTCTCCGTGTCGTCCTCCTTCTCCTCCTGCGGCTGGGCCTCCGTCCCATCCCCCTCGCCGTCGCCTTCCGCTTCCTCAGCATCCGGCGTCTCAACGCCGCCCTCCAACGCCGCCAACCGCTCCTCCAGCGCACCGACCGCCTCCCGCAGCCGTGCGAGCTCGGCGTCGTCCGCCCTCCTCAGCAGCAGCTCCAGGGCATCGCTCATGCGCCCCGTGATCTCACCCGACTCCTCGGCCCGGGTCAGAGTCTTGTGGTTGACCCCCAGCAGCTCGGCAGCCTCCATCTTGCCCTCCTGCCGAATCAGGTCCCGCAGGAACCCCCTCAGCCTGACCTGCCGCGCTTTCTCCACGTCCCAGCCATCGCCCGCGCCGCCGTCCGAGGGTGTCCCGTCAGCCATCGCCCCGTCGTCCGGCCTCTGCTCCACATGCGTCCCGTCAGCCCGCATACCGTTCATCCGCGTCTCATTCATGGTCGAACCCTCCTTCTCAACTATCTCCTGTAGGGAGGCTGTCCTGTAGGGGGCATCTCACCCCTCGATTAGGCCCCGCTCCCCACATCGCTCGCTCCGATTTAGCAGGAATCCTCGCCTTCGCCCCGATTCACCCACTTCCCTTTTGGGAACTTTCCCTTAATTCGGGTGAACCAACCCTTACCTCGAAGTGCTCGCAAAAACCATGCCACTTCCCTCATTTCCGCCTGTTTCAGCTACGAATCCACCCCCGACTTCCCTTTTGGGAACTGACCCCAATCCTTGTACACGGGTATGACACCACATCCGGCCTCTCAAAGTGGAGGCCCCGTGAGGGGGGCACGTCTGCGTGCCCCCCTCACGCACCATGATATTTCGCCCCCCGACTCCTCAGACTCGATGGGAGAACAGACGACCCCATAGACGAGGAGGCGAAGACGTGGGAACGCAATCGACCGTCCGACGGACCCTTGGCAGAGCCAGGAGGCTGATTCCCCTGGCCGCCGCGCTGCTCCTGGCGGCGCTGGTGGCGATCCCCGCAAGCAACGTCGCCTTGGCCCAGGCCCCACCCGACCAGATCGTCCTGGTCAACGCGGACCGGGACTTCGTGGAGCGCAAGAAGAAGGGCGAGTTCGTCGCCCGACCCGTCTTCGACCGGGAGATAGCAAACCTCTTCTACGCCGTCCGCGACGCCGACACCGGCGACTGGATTAGCACCATGTACCGGGTCAGGGGCGGGGAGAAGAAGCGCAGCGACGGCTGGGAGTATTCCTTCGAGTACCCGGCCCTCGACGAGCAGCCCGAGCTCGACCCCGACCGGGCCTATTTGCTAGTGATGCTGGCGGAAGCTGAGGACGGCAGGAGGGGCGACTTCTACGCCGTCGTCCCCGTCCATGAGCCGGGCCGCATCTGGGACAAGGTACTGTCCGCTCTCAACCCCGCAAGATGGGCGAGGGCCTTCGCCGGCTGGGTGATCGAGGGAGTCCACGGAACGCTCTGTGGCGTCGTTGAAAGGGCGAGCGGAGAGGACGCCGACAACTGCCGGAGGCAATCCGGCTGATGGCGGACATCCTCACAGGAACCCCTGAGCACCTCACCTACGGCCACTGGCTGGTCCGCGACGCCTGGATGGTCGTTTGGGCCGTGACCTCCGCCGCCCTAGTGGTCATCCTCGGCTGGATGGGGTTGACTCTCATCATCTCCGAGCACCTGGGCAGGTCCCAGGCCGGATGGCGGGAGATGGTCCCCCGGCTCGTGCTCGGCCTCGTCGCCGCCGCATCGTCCCTGTGGTGGTGCGCCCTGGTCCTGGACGTTGCCGACGCCGTGTCCGGCTTCATAGCGGTATCCCTGAACGTCACCCCCGGAGACCTGCTGCGGGCTCCCCTCGACACCTTCCTCACCGCCGTCAACGCCGGGAGCGTGGGCATGGCGCTGTTGCTGGCGGCGCTCTACCTGGTCTATGGCTTCTTCGTCCTCTACGTGATCGTGCAGATGATCCTGCGACTGGCCCTCATCGACATCCTGCTGGCCCTGGCCCCCATCGCTTTGGGGCTGTGGATTCTGCCCCACACGGCGGGCTGGGGCCGCCAATGGCTGCGCCTGTTCATGACGACGGTGTTCCAGCAGGCCATCCAGCTCATCGCCCTGGCGTTGGGCTTCGGGTTTCTGCGCGAGTTCGCCGCGATAGCGGCCTTCGAGCCGGTGCAGGACCTGATCTGGAAGCTGCTCATGTCCCTGGCCTTCGTCTACATGGCGACCCGGGTGCCGTCGATGCTGGGCAACTCCGGGACCTTCGACTCCTGGCTCTCGATGCTCTATTTCGGCATGAACCTGCCCGCCTCGATGGTGCGGTCCGCCAAGACCATCGGGCTGCTGGCGGGCGGCGCGGCGGGAGGGCCGGGGGGCATGGCGGTTGGCGCGGTTGCGGCCAGCGCGGGCCTGTCGGCGGCGGCGAGCGGCCTGAGCTCTGCGGCGTCTATGGCGACCCCATCGGGCGGCGGAGGCGCTGGCGGCCAGTCCCCCAGGAGCGCAGACGAGTAACGACGACCCCAACGGAGCGCGGGCGCGGCCCGCGCCCATCTGACAACCAAGACGAAGGAGGTGGAGCGATGTGCAGGTAGGCAAGCGGAGGCAACGGAACCGATAGAGACGAGCAAGAGACTCCGAAACGGAGACCGAGAGGAGAAAACGAATGGAAGAACTGACTCAGACCATATCGAACCTGGTGGGCATCCTGCTGGGCGTCGTGGGAGCAGTCGGCGTGGGCTTCTTCATCTACGGGGCCTACATGTACCTGACGGCCTCGGGAGCGCCCCACCAGATGGAGCGCGGCAAGTCGGCCATGATGACCGCCCTGGCGGGCATCGTCCTGGCGATGGTGGCCTACGGTGTCGTCGAGCTGGTGATGAACGCGGTCGTGGACCCGGCCGTCGAGGTCGATCTGCCCGACCCGGCCACGCCAACGCCAACGCCAACGCCGGACGGCGGATAGGCCGACGTAAGAAGGGAGAAAAAGAACATGAGAGAACACGAGGTACCGACCCACGTGCAGGCCGAGGACAGGGTGCTGCTGTGGTTCACCTTCCCGCAGATCGTGGCGTTGACGGCGGTGTGCGCCCTGTCCTACGGCGCATACCGCTACGCCCCCGTGGGGCCGTCCGAGGTGAGGATGGCGATTGCCGTCCTCATGGGCCTTGCGGGGACCGCCGCGGTCGTTGGGAAGATAGGCGGTCGGCGGCTGCCCCTGGTGGCCGCCGACCTGTTGAAGTACCGGCTGGGGGCGCGGCTCTACGCGGGGCCGCCGTCCGAGCTGGTGCGCAGCGAGCCGCCCGCGCCGGCCCAGCCGGTGAAGAGCGGCCCCGGCCCCCTGCGGCTGATGGCGAGGCGGGCGGGAAAGACCCTGCGCCGCCTTCGCCGTGAGCGCAAGGGCCGGGAGCGGAAGGGCGGACGAATGCCCTTCCGACCGCACCGCTGGTTCGGCAAGCCCAGGCGAACGGACAAGGACAACATCAACGGAAGCGGCAACGGGGACGGGAAGTCCCGGCGAACCAAGCCCCCGAAGAGCTTCCTGGCAGTGGCGGCCGCCGTCGTTCTCGCGGCGGCGGCCGCCACCGTCACCCAGTCGGCCCTGGCCGATGACCACGAGCCGTGGAGGGACGAGATCGACTTCGAGGTGACGGAGCCGGTGGAGGGACGGCGCATATTCGTCGAGGGACTCACCGTCTCCGGGGACCGCGCCACCGTAACGCTGAGAGCGGCAACGGGCGTGGACATCCGCATCCGGGCCTTCGGAGGCCCGGACGGGACCTGGCTGCGCTTCTGGGCTTCGGACCGGCTCGACGAGGGGGAGCTGTCCCGCTACAAGTTCCCCCTGCACGGACCCGCGCCGTCCTTCACCGTCTCGTGGGAGGACACCCTGGGGCAGGCCGGAGCCGTCACTGTCGATAGCGAGAACATCCTGTACCCGCTCCCCGAAGTCGAGGGCGAGCTGTGCGACCTGCGCCTGACCTCATTGGGCTGGACGCCGGGGGCCGTCAGCGGCGTGGTCGAATCGGAGTGCGTGAAGGGCATCGAGCACCCGGTCGAGCTTCAGACGGTGGCCGGGCACGAGAGCGTCACCGAGACGGCGCTCCTGGACGCCCAGGTGACGGCAATCTCAGGGACGGTATCGGCGGACACCGGCACGGCCTACGCCAGCGTCCCGTTCGTCCCCAACGGCGAGACCCGCTTCAGGCTTCCGGTCGGAGCGGGGCAGACGGTTCACGCCGTGAGCGTGGACGTGAGTCTCACGGCGAGCCTGAGCGTCCCCATACCCCCGCTGACTGTCCTCACCCACCACCCGGAGCGGACGGAAGAGCGCACCGAGACGGTGAGCCTGTACCGCCCGGGGGCCAGCGACTCCGACAGCGATAGCGAGACCATCACCGTCACCCACGACGACGGCACCACGACGGAACACACCGTCTCCGCCTACGCCTACGCATACGTGCCGGGCGCGACGATCCAGAAGCAGGTCACGCTCACCATCATCCATCCCGAACACGTGAAAGCGGAGACGGTGGAGCGCGACCCCATCGTAGGGGCGAGAGAAGAAACGCTGGCCTTTGCGTCCGGTGTCGGGGCCGACGAGCCCTTCGAGGTCCTGGCGCTGCCGGAGCCTGAGCCGGTTGACCCGCCCGCCGAGCAGGAGCCCGCAGGCGGCCTGAGCGACTGGTTCGACCTGCTCGGATGGGAGTGGCCCTGGTGAGGCGAGCACTGGCAATGACGCTTGTGGCCGGGGCTGCGCTGGCGACCACCGGCGCGACCCCGGCGGAGAAGGAAGCGATGATTGCCGCCTTCGACCGGGTGCTCACGGCGATGGCCTTCGCCGCCTCCGGACTCTGCCTCTTCGCCATCGTCTGGGCGGGCTTCGTCCTGATGGCCGAGGGCGCCGACGACCGGGGCGGCGGCAGGGCCAAGACCGCCGTGGTGATGGCCGTCGTCGGCTTGGTGCTGGTGCTTCTGGCCAAGGCGGTCGCCGCGCTGCTGCGCAGCGGCCTCGTCCCGTTCCCCACCCCCTAGAGCAAAGGAGATGACGAGTTGAAGAAGCTGTTGGAACGATTCAAGAGAGACGGAGCGGATGGGCCGCCGAACGGCGCGGCCGCTCCGCAGGATAGCAACCCGCAAAGCGAGGATCCCCCGATCCCCGCCCCCAAGCCGCCCCCCGAGCTGCCCCTGTTCTTCATGCTGTCCCACCTGGACGAGGACGGCCCCGTCCGCCTGGACAACGTGAAGCTCGGCGTGTGCGAGGTGATGGGCCTTGAGCTGGACGAGCCGAAGCTGGGGGCCTTCGCCGGTGCGCTCAACGCCTGTGACTTTCCCGTGCAGCTCCTCATCCGCCAGCATCCGCCGCGCCTTGGCGGGCTGCGGGAGAAGCTCCAGCAGGCCCAGCCGCAGGACCTCCCGTCGCAGACCGAGGCGGCGTCGGAGTCACTCAGGAGGCTCTTGACGGAGCTGGAGGCCCGCGACGGCATCCTCGACCGGCGCTTCTACGCCGTCACCGAGTTCGCCCGGTTCGACGAACTGCGCGGCCTGCTGGCAAGGGCCGGGCTGTCCGTCCACGCCCTGAGCGGAAGGCGTCTGAGGATGTTTCTTGCATCCGCTGCCCTCGGCGGCACGCCTGGAGACTTTGACGAGGAGACGCCGGTGGAGGTGGAGATGCGCCGACGCGAGGTGCGAGTGGGAGACCGCCTGGTCCGCTCCCTCCACCTGGGCAAGTGGCCCCGCTCCCTGGCCCCAGGATTCCTCCAGAGCCTCATGGCGGCGGGAGCGCCAATGGACCTGTCCATTCACCTGGGACCGATCCCCGCCGAGCAGGCGGCCAGGACCCTGGAGTGGCAGAAGGTCAGATTCGAGTCGGCCCAGAGCCTGTCGTTCAAGCGGGGCAGAACCATGTCCCCGGAGGCGGAGATCGCCCTGGAGGACGTGACCCGGCTCAGGGACGAGGTGCAGCGGGGACGGGAGCGGCTCTTCCACTCGTCGCTTTCCATCACCCTGCACGCCAGGGACGAGGCGTCGCTCAAGGAGATGACCCAGCGGGCGAAGGGCCACTTCGCCGCCACCCTGGGCAAGCTCGACCCCCTAGCCTTCCGCCAGCGCGAGGGCATCCTGTCCACCCTGCCCCTCGGACTGAACGCCGTGGCCGTTTGGAGGACGCTGGACACATCCAGCTTAGCGAGGCTCTTCCCCTTCTCGCCCCCCGACCTGGACACCCGCAGGGGAACCCTCTACGGCATCGACATGCGGGCCTGCTCCCCGGTGGTCTACGACCCCTGGGACGGCACCCATCTCAACGCCAACACCGCCGTGCTCGCAAGGTCGGGCAGCGGCAAGAGCTTTGCCACCAAGCTGGGAGTGCTGCGGGGCATCACTCGCGGCGTCACCGCCTACGTCATCGACCCGGAGGGCGAGTATGCGGACATGGCGCGCGCTGCGGGCGGCAGGGTGCTCTCCCCCGGCGTGCCTGGACAGGGGATGAACCCCTTTGTCATCGACAGGGGCGACTCCGAGGAGCTGCTCCAGCGCATCGGCAGCCTGAGACGCCTCATCGAGGTGATGGTCGGGGAGAGTCTCGGCGCAGAGCGCCGGGCCTCCCTCGACCACGCCCTGGCGGGCTACTACGCCCAGCCCAGGGAGCGCACCGGCTTCCGCGACTTCTACGCCTACCTTGAGGGGGAGGCGCAGGACCTGTCGCGCCTGCTCCGCCCCTTCGCCACCGGCAGCCTCCGCAACCTCCTCTCCGACGAGGGAGACGACCTGCTGGGCAACGAGGCCCTCGTGACCGTCTTCGACCTCCGCCTCCTCGAACCGGAGCTTCGCCCGGCCGCCGCGATGGTCTGCACCGAGACGGTGTGGGCCGCCGCCGCCCAGGACCCCAAGCCCCGCCTGCTGGTGGTGGACGAGGTGTGGAGCATCATGCAGCACCCCGAAGGCGCGGCCTTCATGGTATCGATGGCGAAGCGGGCAAGGAAGCACCGCCTGGGACTCCAGTTCATCACCCAGGACGTCCAGGACCTTCTGAGCGAGGACTCTTCGAGAACGATCACCGGACACTCCGGGCGCGCCCTGCTCCAGAACGCCGCCTTCAAGCTGCTCTTGCAGCAGGACGCGGCGGCCATCTCTACCGTGGGCGACGCCTTCGACCTGCCCGATGACCTCCAGCGATGGCTGCTGTCGTGCCCCAGGGGTGACGGCCTCCTGCTGTCGAAGGGACACCGGTTCCCCGTGCGCATCGAGGCCACGCCGGAGGAGACGGAGGTGATCGAGTGGAGACCGGGGAAGCGCTAGGCGCGGACAACCACCGCGAGGAGGACGAAAACCGATGGACGAGGAGACACCGGCGCGACTACGAACCGACCGACGACCCCAGTAGAGAAAGGAAGAGAACCATGAAGCTGAACCCGATACGAAGACTCTTCGGCAATGACGACGACAAGACCCCCGTGCTGCTGGCGGTGACGCCGCCTAGGTCGGGGGAGCGGACCCTGCTGGGCGTGGAGAACCTCCTGGGCTCCATAGCCGTCCCCGAACCCTTCTCCCTGGAGCTGGCGGGAGACGCCGACGGCGTGACCCTGCTGGCCCGCTGCCTGCAAGACAGGGTGGTGCGGGGCCAGATCGCCGCCCGCTACCCGCAGGCGCAGATACAGCGGGTACCCGACGAGGACGACCCCCTGAATCTGGACGAGGGAGAGCAGGCGTGGAGCATGTCGCTCAGGGCCGACGGCCCCGAGTACGCGCCCCTGCGCACCTTCAGGGACGACGACCTGCTCGACCCCGGCTCCGACCCCCTCATGGCCGTGCTGGGGGCGCTCTCCAACCTGAACGAAGGGGAGCGCGTCGTGGCGCGCATGATGCTCAACTCCCTGGGACCCGACTGGTCGCAGGGCCACCAGGAGAAGGCCCACAAGAGGCCGGTGGAGGAGCGGCGCGATCCCTCCTACACCTACCAGACCAAGCCCCTCCAGATGGACGGCGTGACGATGGCCGTCCTGGGCGTCGGCGCGCTCGCCGCCCTGCGCGCCTACCTGTGGGTGCAGGCCGGGCAGACCTGGAAGGCCGTGCTCATGGGCGTCGGCATAACCGCCGCGCTCGCGGCGGGCGGCTGGCTCTGGCACAGGTGGAAGAAGGCCCATAGCCGGGTGTACGACCCGAACCAGATAAAGGAGAAGGTCTCGCGCATAGCCTTCGACGGTGAGATACAGGTGACGGCCATTCTGCCCGAGAACACCGGGCGGGAGCGGGCGAAGGAGCTGCTGGAGCCGGTGGCGGCGGCCTACCGCCACTACGACAACCCGGCGGGGGCGAAGATGAAGGCCCGCCGCGTCCGCCCCGCCGCGCCCGACCCCTCGATGCTGCACCCCACAGGCCCCGGTCTCTTCGGCAAGCGCAGCGTCCTGGGCGTCCGCGAGGCGGCGTGCCTGTGGCACCCGCCCGGAGCGCGGGACGAGACGCCCCTGGTCGCCCGCGCCGGGGCCAAAGTGCTGCTGCCCACCGCCCGCAGCGTCAGCGGCGGCGCCCACGTCGGCGACACCACCACCGGAACGCCCCGGAAGATTCACTTCCCCGCCGACCTGCTCAGGCGGCACCACCTCTACGTGGCCCGCACCCGCATGGGCAAGTCCACCCTCATGCAGCACATCGTCAGGCACAAGATGCAGGAGAAGGCGGCGGGCAGGGACGGCGACGCCATCGTCGTCGTCGATCCCCACGCCGACCTGGTGGGAGACCTGCTGCGGCACGTGCCGGAGTCCCTCATAGACCGGGTGCGGCTCATCGACCTGGCCGACGACCGGGGAGCGCCCGGCATCAACCTCCTCGACTCCCGCGTCTTCACCGACCGGGACCGCACCGCCGATTCCGTCGTGCGCATCGCCAAGGGGCTGTGGGACCAGTGGGGGCCGAGGATGCAGTCCATCCTGGAGCAGACCGTCAAGACCCTCCACGAGGCAAACGAGAGCAGGGAAGCGGGCGAGCAGTACACCATCCTCGACGGGCTGCGCATCCTCTCCGACACCGACTTTCGCGCCGACGTGCTGGCCGAGGTGACCGACCCCTACCTGGTGGAGTGGTGGGGCAGGGACTTCTTCGGCTGGCGGCACGAGACCCGGGCCGACGCCCTGGCCCCGGTGCAGACCCGGCTGTCCTACTACTCGTCCTCCAAGCGGGCAAGGGCCATCCTGGGACAGCCCCGCTCCACCATCGACATGCGGCGGGTCATCCGCGAGGGCGGCATCCTCTTCGTCTCCACCGCCCAGGGCGAGGCGGGAAGGGACGTGGCCGCCCTGGTCGGCGCGTCCCTCCTCAACCTCGTGGACGCCGTGATACGGGAGCAGGGCAGCCTGCCCTTCGAGAAGCGCCGGGGCGCGCTTGTCGTCGTGGACGAGATGCAGTCGATGCCCGGCGTGGACTACGAGTCGATGCTGAGCGAGCTTGGGAAGTTCGGGGCCAGCTTCGTGCTGGCTACCCAGAGCCTCGCCAAGCTGGACGACCTCTCCCGCACCATGCGCGACACCATCCTCGCCAACGTGGGCTGCCTGGCCGTCTTCCAGGTGGCTGGCAACGACGCAAGGCAGCTCGTTTGGGAGCTGGGCAAGGAGCGCGTGACCGAGGACGACATCACGTCGCTGCCCGTGCACCAGTGCTACGTCCGGGCCACCGTGGGAACCGACCGGATGGACGCCTTCTCCATGAAGGTCGCAAAGCCGGAGACGGGAGACCCCGAAACGGCGGAGCGCATATGGGGCGAGGCCGAGAGCTACCTCACACCGGCCAGGGATCTGGCCGAGAAGGACGCGGGTTTGCAGGAGCTGGTCAACAAGTACCGCGAGCAGCTGGAGAAGCTCAGGAAGGAGCAGCAGGCCCAGGAGACCCAGAGCGGCGGCGAGCAACAGGCCCAGGAACAGCCCAAGCGCAAGCAGCAGCGAACCAAGCGCGACCGGAACCCCAAACCCGACGCCCCGGAGACGGCGGACGGGACGGACGACGAGGAGAGTGAGGAATGAGACCCGTGGACGCCGAGCTGCTCAAACTGCTGGCGCACATGCCCCTCCTCGACCGGCTGGAGATGGTCGCCGTCTCCGGCTGGTCCAGGGGAGGGGTGTACAGGGCGGTCCCCCGGCTGGAGGACGCGGGGTTCATCGCCTCCGTCCCCCACGGCACCGAGCTCATACCTCCGACCCGCAGGTTTCACCTCACCGCCGCAGGGCTGCGCCGCCTCGCCCTTGCGGAGAACGCACCACTGGAGGGCCTGCTCAGAGACCTGCCCGTCTCGGCCCGTTGGCGGCGCGTCCTCCTGGAACGACTCGACGCCGTGGCCGTCGTCTATCGCCTCGCCTCCGCCATTTCAAATGCGGCCTATCCCATTCGCTTCCGATGGTACCGCGCCATGCCGATGGACGCCGCCGTGATCCTCCCCGGTGGGGGCACCATGGCCATCGTCCGGCAGGGACCGACCACCGACAGGACGGGCTTCTCCAAGCGCCTCTGGCGGCTCACCCAGGGGCCGCAGCCCGGCTGCATCCTGATCGTCGCACCCGACGAGGTGCGGCTGCGCCACTCCCGCAGGAGGCTCGCCCAGACCCCCGCCGAAACGCTCTTCGCCCTTGAGCGCGAGGCCGTTGCCGCGTTTCCCGACGATCCCGTGTGGCGGCTGCGCTCCATCAACGCCGCCGTCAGCCTGCGGGACGCCATCGACCGGTTGACCCGCAGGGGCGCTGTCCCCAGCGAGCGTCCCCTGGAGCGCGGTCTCTACCTTCCCCCGGACATCGACGAGCACGAACCGGGAGGGGATGTGCCCGACTACCTGCTGCCCGCCCTGCTGAGGCCCGCTGAGAAGCGCGCCCTGGACCTGCTCCATGACTGGCCTTGGCTCGGACTGCCGGACATGGCCGGACTGCTGGGGGTCTCCCGCCCGCGAGCGTCGCAGGTCGTCGCCGCTCTGGAGAGCTTCGGGCTGGTGGTCCGCACCCACGTATCGGGACGCAGGCTGGCCCTCACCGACGTCGGGCTGGCGATGCTGGCACGCAGGGACCGCACCGCCGTGGGCGGGGCGAGGAAGCGGTGGAGCGTCGCGCCCACCGACGCCGAGGACTGGCGCAGCGTCGCCGGCAGGCGCAGCAGACAGCTCCTGCGCGACATCGAGCACACCACCGCCGTCCACGGCTTCATAGCGGCCCTCACCGTCCAGGCCCGCGACCTGGGCTGGGAGATCGGCCAGCTCGATCCGCCCATCAGGGCGTCCCGCTACTTCCGGTACTTCGGCGTCAGGCGCTCCATCCACCCCGACGCCTTCGGCGTCCTGGGGAAGGGCGGCAATTCCTGGCCCTTCTTCCTGGAGTATGAGCGCAGGGCCGTGCGCCCCGTCACGATGGCGGAGCGGCTGGCCCCCTACCTGCGCTACTACTCCTCCCACCGGCCCATCGACGACCACGGCGCACGGCCCGCCGTCCTCGTGGTCTTCCACGAAGACCTGGCGGCCACCCACTTCCTGCGAGTCGCCCTCGAGGAGATGGTGCGGACGAGGACTCCCCTCCCCCTGCTGGTCTCCCAGCGGGGCCTGCTGGAACTGGAGGGGCCGCTGGGACGGGCATGGCTCGCACCAGGCGGCGGCTTCGAGCCGGTGCGCCCCCTGAACCAAAACCCGACCGGAGAATCAAGTCCATGAGAATCTACTACATCGACGAGTCCGAGGGTCGCCGCTACTACGTCCGCTCCGCCCTGGGGGTGGACGCCGAGCGGTGGAACGAGCTGCACGCCCGCGTCCTCGACTGGCGGCTCAAGCTGGAAGAACGCTACGCCGTCCCCGCAGACCGTGAGCTTCACGCCTGCGACCTGTTGGCAGGTAGGGGTAAACTGGCCCGCATCGACGGCGCGGATCGCAGGCTCTCACCGGAGCACGGGGCCGAGATATTCACCGGCGGGCTGCAACTCGTCGAGGACGCCGCCAGGACCATCGGCGGCGTGGAGATCGTCAACGTCTGCCTGCATAAGCCCGACGCGAGGGGCCACGAGCGGGCCAGCCTCGACCGGCTGCTCAACCGCATCAACACCTCCGTCGCGTCCGCCAATCGCCACGCCTTCCTCATCTTCGACGAGGGCCGCGAGGATATGGTGGCTCGCCTCTACCGCAGGCTCAGGAGCCGCAACCCCGTGCCCAGCAGGTACGAGGCGTGGGAGGACGGAGAGCGCGTGAAGGACATCCCAATAGAGAGGGTCATCGGCGGCCCCGCCTTCCGAAGCTCCCACTCCGACCACCTGCTACAGATGGCCGACCTCATCGCCCACGCCTTGCTGAAGCAGGAGGAGGAACCGTCGCCCAGGGTGGCGCGACTGGGCATCGACCGGGCCTTCGGGATCCTCGACCGCGCCCTCAACCGCAGGGCGTCCAAGCGAGACCCCCAGGGCGTCGTCAGGCGGTGAGGGGCAGCGGCCCTCTACTTCTCCGCCTCGCCGTCCGCACCGGCCTTGCCGTGGAGGATCAGTTCCATCCCGCCCGGAACGCGCCGGGCCAACTCGGCGATGCCCCAGAAGTTGGCCCCCGTGGGCATCCCTCCGTCCAGCCACTTCTGAACCGTGCGCTCCGTTACTCCCATGCCCTGCGCCAACTCCTGCCGGGATAGACCGGCCATCTCCATCAACCGCTCCAGCCGCTCCCCGAAATCGTCAGGCCAGAGCCGATCACGAATGCTTCCCTTACGTCCTTCGACAGCCATTGCGCCACCTCCTCGGTCTTTGGTCCCCTGTTGCCTCCTGGTGCGAACCCGATTCGCGGATGCGTCGCCGTTGCCGCCGACCGCTCCAACCCCAACGATACATGACCGGAAGCCGCCAATCCAACGCGGAGGGAAGGCTCGAAGAAACGAAAAGACCGGACGATATCAACCGTCCGGCCTCTCTCTCGCTGGCGGGGAACCTGACGCAGGTCCCCGCATCGCCGTCGCTCTTCGTCAGCCAGGCCCCCGATACGGCCAGGGCTGGGAGCAGTCCCTGAGCAGCACCGCAACGCCGCCCTCCACCTCGCAGGCCCACTTCACGATGAACCGCAACTCCTCGGCGGTGGGCGGCTCACCGGCGAGCCACGCCCTGGCCCGATCCAGTCGTATGCCCCACCCGAAGGCGAACTCCTCCAGTGCAATCCCGGACCGATCCTCCAACCGCCCCAGCCGCGCTGCGAAGTCGTCGGGAAGGGGCGGCGCAGGAAAGCCCTTGCTCGTGAATCGTCGATCGTCAACCATTCTTCCGTCTCCTTTCAATCGTTCTCTAGCCTTCTTCCAGGTCGCCGTACATGATCAGGTCGTAGCCGCCCGGGACCTCGCGGGCCAGCTCGATGATGGCCCAGAGATAGGCCCCCGAAGGAGGCCCTCCGTTGCGCCACTTCCTCAGGCCGGTCTGCGTAACGTCGAGACGCTGCGCGAAGTGTCCCCACGACAGCCCCGACATCTCCTTCAACCTCTCCAGCCGCTCCCCGAAGTCCTCGGGAAAGGGCGGGGGCCGGTTGTTCAACGTCCGTTTCCTTTCTGTAGTAACCATGTTCCCTCCTCCTTTGCTTGAAGATCGCCTATACGTTCCGTCTCATGGCGCGCACGGCCTCCGGGTCCAGCCCCTCGGGCAGGTCCCGTTCAGGCTGCATCAGAATCCCGTCCCGCAGCCCCATCAAATCGGCGATGGTCATCAGCAGGAAGAGATGGGCGGGGTTGGGAGCCGCGCCCTTGTTCCGCCACTGCCTGAGCCTGTGGAGGCTCACGCCCAAGAGACGGGCAATCTCCTTCCAGCTCAGCCCGCTCGCCTCCTTGAACAGCGCAAGCCGCTCAGAGAAATCCGTGGGAAGGTCGTACTCGACGGGCCTGTAAACTCGCTGCTGCACTCCCATGCTCTACTCCTCTCCGCCGTCCACGTGCGGGTCGAAATCGACGGCCAGGGGCGGCTGGTAGACACCGACCGGAGGGAGGACGTGCACCCCGAAGAGGATGTACATGCCTCCGGGGATGCGGGACGCCAGCTTCACCAGGGCGTTCACCCCGTCGCCGCTGGGCTTGGTGCCCTCCCGCCACCGCTGAAGCTGGCGGGGGTCCACGCCCAGGCACGCGGCCAGGATGTCCCAGGAGAGCTCGGTCGCCTCCTTGAAGGCTTTCAGGCGCTTTGGGAAGTCCGGCCCGATGAGGCCGTCGTCGACGATGAGGTGGGACGGGAGTAGGCCGGCTCTCACTCGACATCCTCCAGGTAGAAGAGGTTGTCGAAGTCGGTGACGCCAAGGACGTCCATCATCCGCTTGCGGAAGGCCGCCGAGGGGCGGCGCTTGCCGCTCATAAGCTGGGAGAGGTAGCTCGACGAGGTGTCGAGCAGCCGCGCCAGCTCGTTCTGCGTCATGTTGAGCCGGTTGAGCAGCGCCCACACCTTCTGGGGATCGAGCCTGACTCGTGATGGTTGCCTGCGCTTCACGCCGACCCCTCCTCACGGACTGACTCCCCGCCGTCGGCGGGCCGCCCGTTGGACGGGGCGGAGCCGTTGCGATACAGGTGTGGATTGGCGAGGTAGTGGCGCGCGATGATGCGGGCCAGTATCCGCAGGCCCTCCATCCGCTGCCGCTCCTGCCTGTCCGTCAGCTTCCGCTTGCGCTTGCTACTCACTCGTTGCATCTCCCCCGGGGTCCGGCGCTGCCATGAAGGTGTGGCCTTTGGGAGCGCCGGTGATGTATACTGAGCTAAGAAATAGAAGAGGCGTTCTGTCCGCATAAGTGTAGCAATATGGTGTACAGCGAGGCAATGGCCGAGAGGCGTATATCGGCCTTCTAAGAAGGGTTCATTGACAATTGCTCGCTCTGATGTAACAATTGTTTAGCAGGAGTTTAGCTGAGATGTTGCAGGCACATCGTGCGCGGAACTGTCCGCAGCTACGGACTCAAAGGGGGAGACGACATGGACGAGCCTGAAGTCGACCGGGACATGGACGAGCGCCGGGAGATCGAGGGCGACGACGCGATAGGCCCTCTCCTCAGACGGCTGCGGGGAGACCTCAGCCTGCGGGACGTGACCGGTCGCATCGGCGTCTCAAGCTCCTACCTCTCCCAGATAGAGCGGGGCGACCGAAAGCCCGGCTCCAACGTGGTCCGCAAGCTGGCCGACCTCTACAACGTGGACGCCGAGGAGCTGATGAAGCGGGCCGGGCGGGATAGCCACATCGACCCCTACAGCGACGAGGCGATGGAGGTGGAGCGGGCCTACCAGTACGTCCTGGCTGACCCCGTGTTCCGCGTGGGCACCCGGCCCGACGGCCCCATCACCCTGAAGACCAAGCGGTTCATCGTCGAGATGTACGAGCGATTCGCCAACAAGAGGCTTTTGGAGTGAGCATGAACAGGACGAGAGAGGACTTCTGCCGCATACTGCTGGACGACCACCCCCAAAAGGCCCTGGACCCGGAGACCCTCGCCGCCCGCTTCGTGCGCTACTTCGACGTGCCAGCCCGTCCCACGATGGAGCAGATCAAGGCCCTGCTTAAACGGGCCGGTTTCGGCGAAGTATCGGGCAGTAGGCAAATGGACGCGAAGGGCATCCACTACAGCGCGCCGGGGGGCGGCTACGACATCCACTACCGGGAGGACCTGTGGGAGGGGACCCAGGACTACTCGGTCATTCACGAGACCTACGAGATCATCTACGAGACCCTCTGCGACATGGAGTCCGGCTCTCCGCCCGACCGGAAGGTGTGCACGCAGGCCGAACGCTTCGCGGCGGCGGTCCTGATGCAGCCGAGGGCCTTCGAGCCTCTGGCCCTAGAGTGGGGCCTCGACGTGCTCAAGTTGCAGCAGGCGTTCCGCTGCTCCTACGCCGCCGTGTCCATCCGGTTGGCCGAGGTGCTGCGGCGCCCGCCCCTCATGGTCGTCATGTACGGGACGAACGACGGGCGAGACTCCCTAAACGGGGCCGGGCCGTCCGAGTTGCGGGCCATCGTCGCGCGCCGGACGCGGGGCTTCGGCACTCCCGTCTTCCCCGTCTGCGGCTCCAGGGGCGGAATCCCCCGGAGGGGCAGGCCCATACCGGAAGGCTCCCTAGCGGAGCAGGCCGCACGCTACCGCACGGCGCGATACGCCCAAAAGGGCGGCTACGCCGTCATAGCCCGGCCCGTCATCCGGCAGGGGAAGGTGACGAAGGTGGTCGTCGTCGCCGTGCCGGAAAGTGACGCCGCCGTCATAGGACCCCAGATCGCCGTATCGGACGGGATTGGGCGCAGGCGGAATCCCGTGCCTGCGGCTGCGGCGGTAGGCCCCTGGTAGGACTTGAAGGCCGGTCTCCGATAGTGTAGAGTGAGACATAGCACTACCATAGAAGACAAAAAGAGAGAGCATGACCACTCCCAGGCGATCCAAGACCATCACCTTCTCCCTGCCACCGGAGATGGAGGCGCAGGTGCGGAGTGTGATGAAGGAGGACGACCTCTCCGTGAGCGAGCTGCTCAGGCAGGCCATCCGGCTGTTCATGGAGGAGCGGGAGTGGCGCAGACGGGAGCGGCTGGAATGGCTGCGCTCCCGCACGACTACAGCACAGGAAGACACAGGGAGGAGAGACCGATGAACGACCGACTCGATATGACACCGGTGGCCCTCTACGCCAGGGTCTCCAGCGACCGCCAGGACGTGGACCTGTCCGTTGCCGCCCAGCTACGGGCGCTCAGGGACTACGCCGAGAAGAACTGCTACATGGTCGTCCGCGAGTACGTGGACGAGGCCGAGAGCGGACGCGTCGCCAACCGGCCCCAGTTCCAGAAGATGCTGGACGAGGCCGAAAAGCCCGAGGCCCCATTCAAGGAGATATTGGTCTGGAAGTTCAGCCGGTTCACCAGGAAGCGCGAGCACGCGGTAGCCTTCAAGTCGAAGCTCAGGCGCAAGGGCATCCGCGTGGTGTCCATCACCGAGCAGGCCGAGGACAACGCCACCGGCAGGCTGTTGGAGGCCATCATCGAGAGCGTCGACGAATTCTACAGCGAAAATCTTGCCCAGGAGGTCTCCAGGGGAATGCGGGAGTCCGCTTCCCGTGGCTACTGGATGTCGGCCTACGCCCCCTACGGCTACAAGCGGGTCCACGTTCAGGACGGGCCGAAGAAGCGCCCCAGGCTGGAGCTTGACCCGCCCGCCGACGCAATGGTCCGCCGCATCTTCGACATGGCCCTACGGGGCAGGAGCATCCTCGACATCACCAAGACCCTCAACGCCGAGGGCATCCCCACGGTCAACGGCAAGAAGTGGCTCAAGACCACCGTCCACGCCATGCTGAACAACGAAGCCTACACGGGAGCCGTTGTCTGGGGAACCACCGCAAAGGACGGCCAGCCGCCCGTGCGGGTGGAGGACGCGCACCCCGCCATCATATCCAAGCGAGAGTTCCGAAAGGTGAAGAAGCTGCTCGGCTCCCGCGCCCCGAAGCAGGCGAACCCCAGGCGGGCGTCCAGCCCCTACCTGCTCAGCGGCATCCTCAAGTGCGAAACCTGTGGCAGGGCCATGTCCGCCTCCGAGGCCAAGAGCGGCAAGTACACCTACTACGTCTGTCAGTCCCTGATGAAGAAGGGCAGCGGCACGTGCAAGACCCCCAGGCTAAACGCCAAGAAGATCGAGAACACCATCGTCGATGAGCTTCGCGCCAACGTCCTCACCGAGTCCAACATCAGAAACCTGGTGAAGCTCCTAGACGAGGAGATGGACGGAGCGGCCCGGGAGCACCGTCAGAAGCTGGAGAGCATCGAGGCGGAGCTTGAGGAGGTGAAGAAGCAACTGGGCCGCGTCTGGCACTTCATATCGAAGAGCGACAGCATCGACGTGGCCGCTGCCTCGGACCACATCGTGGAACTGCGGGAGCGCAAGGAGAGTCTGGAGAGCGCCGCAGACGAGGCGAGGGCAGTGCTGGCGGAGCGGCGGCAGTACCTGGACAGCGCCGACACCATCGCCACCTTCGCCGAGGAGATGAGCAAGTTCCTCGCGACCAGCGAATTGACCGAGACCAAAGCCTTCGTCCACTCCTTCGTCAAGGAAATCCAGGTCAAGCCCGGCAAGGCCGGCATCATCTACTCGATGCCTACGCCGGAGGACAGCCCGTTAGGGGGAGCGGACTCCGTTGAAATCGCCCTCAACGGCGGAGTTCGCAAATCGGTACGTCATGGTGGGCGGTAGTGGACTCGAACCACTGACCTCTGCCATGTCAAGGCAGCACTCTAACCAGCTGAGCTAACCGCCCACTTAAGCGAAATTCTAGCAGTTGAGCATTAGCGAGGGCAATCCATTGCGGACTGCCCTCAGCGCTATGCTAGAAGTCTATGTCCCCGGGCGCAGACTCCAGAACGTGGTAGATCGCCTCTGACTCCAGGGTCAACTGCGGCGCGGCCTGTCCTTCTTGGCCGCCGTTGGCTACGGCTAACCCCAGACGCGCCCGACCCTCCGCGGAGCCTTCCAGGTTGGCTGGTATCAGGCGGCCGATGATAACGTTCTCCTTCAGGCCGGTCAGATAGTCCACCGCACCGTTGATACTGCCCTCCGTGAGGACCCGCGCGGTCTCCTGGAACGAGGCCGCCGCCAGGAAGCTGTCGGTGCTTAGGGACGCCCTCGTCACGCCGAGAAGGGCAGGGGAGGCCATGGCGGGTTCGCCACCCTCGGCCAGCACCTTTGCGTTAGCGTCTTCGTAAGTGACTCTGTCCACAAGCTCGCCGGGGAGCATATCGGTGTCACCAGGCTGGTCCACCCTGACGCGCCGCAGCATCTGCCGCACTATCACCTCAATGTGTTTGTCGTTGATGTTCACGCCCTGGGAGCGATACACCCTCTGCACCTCCTCCAGGAGGTACTGCTGCACCGCCTCGCGGCCCAGAATTCGCAGGATCTCCTGGGGGTTGAGAGGCCCTGCGGTGATGGGGTCTCCTGCTCTTACCGTCGACCCGTCCGACACCACCAGATGCGAAGACGGCGGTATCAGGTACTCCCGCTCCTCCTTCTCCTCCCACGCGAGGGTGATAACGTTGTCGTTGAGGTGAGTCCGACCGGCGATACGGGCCTTCAACGGGAGGGACTCCGGCACAGCTTCGCCGTCTTCTTGAGGCGTCTCTTGGGGCCCAGCCAGGTCTGTCCCAACGTCCACCCACGCGCCGTCGGCCACCAGCGCCTGATAGCCGGCGGGCAGGGGGTACTCCTCCCTGTACTCCTCCGTGTTGGCTATCCTGAGGCGCCTCTCATCGCTTTCCTCAGATATCTCCACATTGCCGTCGATCTCCACAAGGAACGCCTGCCCCTTGGGCGACCTGGCCTCAAAGAGTTCCTCAACTCGCGGGAGTCCGCTGGTGATGTCCACGCCGGCTACGCCGCCCGTGTGGAAGGTGCGCATCGTCAACTGGGTTCCGGGCTCTCCGATGCTCTGTGCGGCCATAACTCCTACGGCCTCTCCCAGAATCGCCATCTTGCCCGTGGCCGGGTTGCGGCCGTAGCACAGGCTGCAGATTCCCCTTCTGGCCTCACAGTTGAGAGGAGAACGCACGAACACTTCGCTGATGCCCAGTGAGGCTATCTTCTTCGAGGGTTCTTCCATTATCTCCTGGTTACTATCGACTATAATCTCGCCGGTGGTGGGATCCGCCACAGGATTGATGGCCACGCGTCCCAGGAGGCGCTCGGCGTATGGGGCGACCAGGGGCTTGTCCAAGAGTTCCTGAATGGTTATGCCCATAGTGGTGCCGCAGTCGTAATCGAGTACTATGACCTCTTGGGAGACATCGATGAGCCTCCGGGTGAGGTAGCCGCTGTCGGCTGTGCGGAGCGCCGTGTCCGCCAGTCCCTTGCGAGCGCCGTGAGTGGAGATGAAGTACTCCAGCACGCTGAGGCCCTCGCGGAAGCTGGACTTGATGGGCAGGTCGATAATGCGGCCTCTGGGGTTGCTCATAAGGCCTCTCATGCCGGCCATCTGCTTGATCTGCGCAATGTTGCCCTTGGCTCCTGATATGGCCATGAGGTACACGCCTCCGTATGTGGGCAACTGCTCCTCGATGATGCTGGTCATCTCGTCGCTGGTCTCCGTCCAGATGCGCACAGCGGTGTTGTACCGCTCTTCCTCGGTGATCAGTCCGCGCTGGAACTGCTCCTCAAGGCCTGAGATCTTGTCGTCTGCCTTTTCGATCAGGGCAACCTTCTGGCGAGGGACTTCAATGTCGTTTATGGCTATGGTAGTGCCGGACTGGCCCGCGTAGTGAAAGCCCAGACGCTTGATCTTGTCCAGCACCTCCGCTGTGGTCTCATTGCCCTGGGTGCGGTAGCACTCGGCGGCCAACTCCTTGAGGAGGTTCTTGTCCATAATCTCGTTTCGGAATTGAAGCTCCTCCGGCAGCACCTCGTTGAAGATGATGCGT
Organism: Dehalococcoidia bacterium; assembly: GCA_965261605.1. GTDB lineage: Bacteria > Chloroflexota > Dehalococcoidia > Lucifugimonadales > UBA2985 > DAOUJW01. The sequence continues at coordinate 1,691,891 of OZ253466.1, forward strand.
CCGACCGTAGTCTTGAACCAGGAGCTTCCGGCGCCGTTCCCGGCCTGCTTCACCTGAATCTGCGACCTGAGGTCAATCAGCCTGTGCTCGTACGCCATCCGGGCTTCGTCGAAATCGTTGAACCTCTGCCCTTCGCCCTTGGCCCCGGCCACCTCAGTGGTGAGGTAGTAGCAGCCGAAGACCATGTCCAGAGTGGGAGCCACTATAGGCTCGCCGGAGCTGGGGGAGAGCATATTCTGGGTGCTGAGCATGAGCCTCTTGGCCTCTTGCACGGCCTCTTTGGATAGAGGCACGTGCACCGCCATCTGGTCTCCGTCGAAATCGGCGTTGAAGGCGGTGCAGACCAGGGGGTGAATCTTGATGGCGCTGCCCTCCACCAGTACGGGCTGGAATGCTTGGATGCCCAGTCGGTGCAGGGTCGGAGCGCGGTTCAGGAGCACGGGCCTGGTGGATATGACATCCTCCAGGATGTCCCAGACCTCCGGCCTCACTCGCTCCACCATTCGCTTGGCGCTCTTGATGTTGTGGACTCGGCCCTCCAGGATCAGCCTGTTCATTACGAAGGGCTTGAACAGCTCCAGCGCCATCCTCTTGGGAAGACCGCACTGGTGCAACGCCAGCTCAGGCCCCACCACAATGACCGAGCGACCGCTGTAGTCCACACGCTTGCCCAGGAGGTTCTGGCGGAACCTGCCCTGCTTGCCCCTGAGCAGGTCGGCCAGGGACTTGAGCTTGTGATTGTGGCTTCCGGAGATCGCCTTGCCCACGCGCCCGTTGTCTATGAGGGCGTCCACGGCTTCCTGTAGCATCCTCTTTTCGTTGCGGACGATGATCTCGGGCGCGCCAAGCTCCAGGAGCCGCTTCAGGCGGTTGTTTCGGTTGATGACCCTTCGGTAGAGGTCGTTGAGGTCGCTGGTGGCAAAGCGCCCGCCGTCCAGCTGCACCATAGGCCTCAGGTCGGGAGGCAGTACCGGCAGCACTGTGAGTATCATCCACTCCGGCTGATTGCCGCTCTTGATAAGGGCCTCCACCACGCGCAGGCGCTTGATCGCCTTCTTGCGGCGCTGCCCGGAGGACGTGAGAATCTCGCTGTGGAGATCCAGCTTGATCTGCTCCAGGTCCATCTGCTGAAGTGTGTTCAGTATGCCTTCAGCGCCCATAGACGCCTTGAAGACGGTGTCGTACTTGTCCCTTAGCTCTCGGTACTGCGCGTCGGTCAGGAGGTCCATGGGGCGCAGGTTTTCCAATTCGTCTATCTTGGCCTGGACGTCGTCCGGCAGGTGCTTCGAGTCCTTTGCGGTTGACTTGGAGCCGGTTGCCTTCTCGACGACGACCTCAGGCGTATCCTCCGCCTGATCTACTCCGTCGGCGGCCTCAATCTGAGCCTGGGCTTCCTCCTCCAGGGCCACGGAGTCCTTTAGGGACTGTATAAGCTCGGAGCGAAGACCCTCATCCACGTGAGTGATGATGTACTTGGCGAAGTAGAGGACGCGCTCCAGGTTCCTCGGCGAGAGGTCCAGGAGAAGCCCAAGCCGGCTGGGTATGCCCTTGGAGTACCAGACGTGGGCCACCGGCGCGGCCAGCTGGATATGGGCCATCCGCTCTCGCCTCACCTTTGAGCGGGCCACTTCCACGCCGCACCTGTCGCAGATAACGCCCTTGTAGCGGATCTTCTTGTACTTCCCGCAGAAGCACTCCCAGTCCTTGGTAGGGCCGAAGATGCGCTCGCAGAAGAGACCGTCCTTCTCAGGCCTGAGAGTTCGGTAGTTGATGGTCTCAGGCTTGGTCACCTCTCCGTAGGACCAGCTTTTTATCTGATCCGGCGAAGCAACGGAGATACGAATAGCATTAAAGTCCGAAGTCTGTGGCATTCTCCAACTCCTCTTGCTCTCGTTCGTTGATTTCCTCAAAACCCAGCCCGCTCAGATCGCTCAGGTCGCCCAAATCCTCCAGTTCCTCTATCACTTCGCCGTCGACCATAACCGGCTCAACGGTCTCCGCCAGCATTCTCTGGTCAGGCTCGTCGTAGAGCAGCTCCACGGCTAACCCAAGGCTCTGTAGCTCCTTAACGAGCACGTGGAACGACTCCGGCACTCCCGGCTGGACGACGTCCTCGCCCTTGACGATAGCCTCGTACGTCTTCACGCGCCCTACAACGTCGTCGGACTTGACTGTGAGCATCTCCTGGAGGTTGTAAGCGGCGCTATAGGACTCCAGGGCCCACACCTCCATCTCGCCGAATCGCTGCCCGCCGAACTGAGCCTTGCCGCCCAAGGGCTGCTGCGTTATGAGGGAGTAGGGGCCTGTGGACCTGGCGTGGATCTTGTCCTCCACCAAGTGAATCAGCTTCATCATATAGATGTAGCCCACCGTCACCGGCTGGTAGAACGGCTCGCCCGTGCGTCCGTCAAAGAGGACGCTCTTGCCCAGGATGGGCGCCGCCTTCCCGGAGTCCTTGCTTAGGCTGAGGGCCTTCTCGAACATCTCCTCGTCGGACATATCCTTGGTTTTCAAACCGATCTCTTCCCTAAGCCATATCTTCAGGCAGGCGCGTCGGGCCTCTCCGGGGTGCTCGTCGCTCAGTACCAGATCAGGGTCAAAGCCCTTATTGGTCAGCCACTCCCTCACGGCGTCCATGTTATAGCCGGCGCGGTTGCCATTGCCAGGGTGCGGGTCCCTGGCTCCCGACATCTCCACCATCCAGGCCTTGGCCAGACCGTCCTCGATGGAACTGTCACGCGCCCCGTCGAAAACGGGGCTTGCCACCCTCATTCCAAGGCCGTGAGCGGCCATCCCCAGATGGGTCTCCAGCAGCTGACCCAGGTTCATCCTGGAGGGCACGCCGATGGGGTTGAGGATAATGTCCATGGGTGTGCCGTCGGCTAGGTAGGGCATATCCGCCGCGGGAAGCACTCTGGAGATGACTCCCTTGTTGCCGTGGCGGCCCGCCATCTTGTCCCCTTCGGCAACCTTCCTGGCCTGGGCAATCCACACCCGCACCAGAGTGTTGACGCCGGGCGCAAGGTCGTCGTTGTTGTCCCGGGAGAGCACCTTCACGTCGATGACCTTGCCGCGCTCTCCGTGAGGCACTCTGAGGGACGTGTCCTTCACGTCCCGGGCCTTCTCTCCGAATATGGCCCGGAGCAGCTTCTCCTCGGCGGTCAGCTCCGTCTCGCCCTTGGGTGTTATCTTACCCACCAGGATGTCGCCGGGGCCCACCTCTGCGCCGACGTAGACTACTCCTTCTTCGTCCAGGTTCCTCAATCCCTCTTCGCCTACGTTGGATATGTCGCGGGTGATCTCCTCCGGACCCAGCTTGGTGTCTCTGGCGTCCACCTCGTACTTCTCAATGTGGATGGAGGTGAACTTGTCCTTGCGAAGCAGGTCTTCGTTCACGATTATGGCGTCTTCAAAGTTGTACCCCTCCCAGCTCATGAAGGCCACCAACACATTCTGACCCAGCGCAAGCTCGCCGTTCTCGGTGGAGGAGCTGTCCGCCATGGGCTGGCCTTGCTCCACCACGTCGCCCTTGCGGACGATGGGGCGCTGGCCGATGCATGTGCCCTGGTTGCTCCTCAGGAACTTCACAAGGGGATACCTGTGCTTGCCGCCCTCCGGGTCCTGCACCTCTATGGCCTCCGCGGTTACGCTGGTGACCACCCCGGCGGTTGCCGATATGATCACCTGACCGCTGTCCATAGCCACCCTGCGCTCCATTCCGGTGCCCACTAGTGGGGCCTCGGTCAGGAGCAAAGGCACGGCCTGGCGCTGCATATTGGATCCCATGAGGGCCCTGTTGGCGTCGTCGTGTTCCAGGAACGGGATGAGCGCCGCGGACACGCTGACAATCTGGATGGGTGAGATGTCCATGTAGGCCACGTTATCGGGCGACTCGTAAGAGAAGATCTCGCCTTTCCTGATTTCGATCCTATCTGACATGAACTGGTTCTTGACGTCCAGTGGAGAGTTGGCCTGAGCAATGGGGTAGCGCTCCTCTTCGTCGGCGGCGAGGTAAATTATGTCGTCCGTCTCTACCGAGGCGAAAGGTTTCACCTTGACCTCACAAGGGTCCAGGGCTGCGATGCGCTTCGCTAAATCCTTTGTTATTACCGCGCCCTCCTTGGCTATCGACCTGCCATTGTCGTTGGTCACGGCCTCCGAAAGGGTGCGTCCCTCCAGGTCCGGGTAGGTGTTGGGCACCTCCCGCAGTATCCTTCTGTAAGGGGTCTCTATGAAGCCGTACTCGTTGGTCCTGGCGTAGGTGGCCAGAGAGCCCAGGAGGCCGATGTTGGGGCCTTCAGGGGTCTCGATGGGGCAGATACGGCCGTAGTGGGAATGATGTACGTCTCGCACGTCGAAGCCGGCCCGCTCCCTGGAGAGGCCGCCCGGCCCGAGGGCTGAGAGGCGACGCTTGTGTGTCAACTCCGCCAGGGGGTTGGTCTGGTCCATGAACTGGGACAGCTGGGAGCCTCCGAAGAACTCCCTCACCGCGGCCACGACGGGGCGTACGTTCATAAGCTCCGCCGGAGTGGCCCTGGTGGGCTCGGGGTGGGTTGTCATCCTCTCCCTAATCACCCGCTCCATCCGCAGGAACCCCACGCGTAACTGGTTCTGAAGAAGCTCGCCCACGGCCCTTATCCGACGGTTCCCCAGGTGATCGATGTCGTCCGGCGTCTCGCGGCCGTTGTTCACCAGGATCATCTTTCTGACCACGGCTATCAGGTCCTCTTTGGTGAGGTTTCGCTGGTCCGGGGTCAGGTCAAGGCCCAGTCTCCTGTTCAGCTTGTACCGCCCCACATTGCCGAGGTCGTACCGGCGAGAGTTGAAGAACAGGTTCTGCATCAGGTTCCGGGCGTTCTCTACGTTGGGAGGCTCGCCGGGCCTGAGGCGGCGGTAGAACTCCAGCAGGGCGTGGTCTTCGTCGTGCACGTTAGTGTCCCGCTCCAGGGTCGACTTGATGTACTGGTGCTGGGAGTCGTTGTCCACGTCCTCGAAGTCCGACCGCAACTCGGCCTCGTTCATCAGACCAAGCGCGCGCAGGAGAGTGGTGATGGGGGCCCTTCGCTTGCGGTCCACTTTCACCGACAACACGTCCTTGTTGCTGGTCTCGAACTCCAGCCAGGCGCCCCTGTAGGGTATCAGCTTGCCGAAGCACAGGTCCCTGTCGCTGGCGACGTCCCTCTCGGTGGTGAGGTACACACCCGGAGACCTGACCAGCTGGCTCACCACCACGCGCTCCGCTCCGTTTATGATGAAAGTGCCCTGGGAGGTCATCATTGGAATGTCGCCCATGAAGACTTCCCGTTCCGCTATCTCCCCGGTCTCCTTGATGAGGAGGCTTGCCTTGACGTAAAGCGGAGCCGAGTAGGTTACCTCCTTGGCTCGGCACTCCACCTCAGTGTGCTTGGGCGGGTGAAACGAGTGGTCTGAGAAGGACAACTCGAACCGGCCTCCGGTGAAGTCCTGTATAGGCGAGACCTCCTCAAACAGGGAGATGAGGCAGTCACTCTTGAACCACTCAAAGGACTTGGTCTGCAGCTGGATGAGGTTTGGCACATCCAGCACCTGGGGGATCTTGGCGTAGGACTTCTGGGCAATGTGAGGCTGGCGATTCCCGGGAGAAACTGGGGCTAGAGATTGCATACTAAATCACACTCCATGACAGAGGAATTTGGGGCGACTACGGACGCGAGAAACCGACAACAATAAAGTTGACGAGTGAACAAACAGGGGACATACCTTGAGACATATTAACGATAGACTGACATAATAACCCTGTCCCGGGAGAATGTCAACACCTGAAATTGGCGGAGAGCGGAGATAAGTGCAAAAGTTCCCCGGACTGCATTCCACGCCTGAGTAAAGGAGTTAAGGAATCCTGTGACTGATGTCCGATGCCCTTGAAGTAACCAGGTTGGCAGTCTAGAATCCAAGTAGGTAAATAAGCAGACTCGGAGAGGATTTTCCTCCCCTGTGGGTTCTAAAAATATCGCACAGGCAACCATAGCCCGTAGTTGTCCTATGTACTAAAGATGGTGATAAACGTGGACATGCAAGCAAATGCTCAGAGGTTCCTATGTGTTTTCTGTAAAAATGTCGGTGAGCCTAGCAAAAGTGAAAACGATACCTTGGACATAACTTGCCCCGGAGATCACGGGAGTATTTGTATCTCACACATCGTTGTACCCGAAAATCCGGGACACGCTGCTCTTAGGTATTGCCTTGTGGAAAAGCTACCGGATCCTGATATTCCTCAACACGCGATTATGACACACTATATGACCCTGGACGATGTGTTATATTACCTCAATAAGTATGGGCGGTTGTTTCGGGTTGATTCGTGCAATTTTCTGGCACTGCGAGAGCAATAAACGTCTCTGTCTTAGTGGCTAGGTTAGTTTACAAAACTGAGGCATCCTCCTGGATGGTTGATGTGGGTGAAATGGAGGAGTAGGGGGCAGTGTGTGAAAGAATCGAAAGGAGACAAGAATGGAAGGACAAAGCACAATATATAACCGACAAGAGCGAACATTCCATGTACAGGAACAGCGTCTATTAACTGGTGTTTCCATCATGTTGCAATGTGATACCCATCCAAGCTCAAATAGACACCAAGGCCATGTTAGATGGGAAGACTACAAATGGAAATGCGATGACGGCGGGGCATTTGACAACTTAGGGGACGCTGTAGAATCATCGGCTGATATTCTGATTGAAGCCTGTGAAGCTCTAACCGCGCAGGCCCCGCTAGACCCACATCGCCAGATAGCTGATTGGTTCAAAGACTCCAAAGCCAACTAGGGACTTTAAACCTTTCTTCTGCCGTTCTCTCTCTGCTGTACACTTGTTCCGTAACGGCGCATTTGCGCCCCGCGCTGGGCTTGCCTTATACTCGCGTCGGATACCGCATTAACGCTGATGGAGGCCGTTATGGAATGGGACAACCCGCACGTGATTTATGAGAAGAAGGGCCAGATAGCCTATCTCACCATGAACCGCCCGGAGCGCATGAACGCCCTGGGGAGGGATATAAGCAGGGGCCTGCAGCAGGGTGTCACCGACTTCCGAAACGACCCTGATATGCGTGTGCTGATTATCACGGGCGCAGGCGACCGCGCCTTCTGCGCCGGCGGAGACCTGAAGGAGATGGCGGACAGGTCCAGGTCGGGTGAGCCGACCATACCGGCCACCGCCACAGAGGTCGCAACGCCTGAGCTTATCATGACCACCTACAACAAGCCTGTAATCGCCGCCATCAACGGCGTCGCCGCGGGCGGCGGCTGCGAGCTTGCGGCGTGCTGCGACATTCGCATCGGCACGCCGTCCACACGCATGGGCTGCCCGGAGGCGCGGGTGGGCCTCGGCGCACACGTGGGGACGGTTATGCTGCCCAGGATGCTTCCAATGGGTATCGCCCTGGAGGCCTTGTTCACCGCCCGTCTGCTCAACGCCGAGGAGTGCGAGAAGTGGGGCCTCATCAACAGGATAGTCCCCCAGGATGAGTTGATGTCCTACTGCACGGAGCTGGCGGAGAAAATCCTGGATTGCGCGCCGCTCTCGGTGGCCCGCCAGAAGCACAACGCGTACAAGAGCAGCGGTCTGCCTTTGCCTTACGCCTTCCACATCAACGCGGGGCCGGACGTCTACGGGGAGCAGGGAGCGGAGGACCGGGTCGAGGGAGCCAGGGCTTTCGCAGAGAAGCGGCGACCTAGCTGGAAGGCCAGGATAACAAGCCCGGACTAGGGGCAATGGGGGTTACCACTCGACCATTCCTGCGGGAGCAGACCTTTGCGTAACCCAGGACAAAGTTCCCTGCCACCGTCATTCCCGCCCCCGTATCGGGGTACGGGGCAGGCTCCGAGCGGGAATCAAGGCGGGGTGAGGCGTGGACTCCCGTCTGCACGGGAGTGACGACCGGGGTGGTCGCGCCGAAGCGAGGTTGTTCAAAGGTCTCCGAAAGCATGTCCCGTACTACGATACGGGGCAGGAACCCAAAATGCCTGTAACGGCGTCCAATAGACCCCTGCTCCCCGTTTCCACGAGGACAAGCTTCGCAGGGGTGGCGGAGAAGAGGCTGTCGGCAGCAGCTGTGAGGAGTTGACCGGCTCGCCTCCGCTTTATAGACTGGTAAAAGTTGCCATCACACCGGTCGTCAGAGATTACCCAGTGGCGGCCCGAGGTAAGAGGGAAGTGAAACTTTACGTCAGAGACCAGCCCGAAAAGTCTTTTTCGCAGAAGGTGCTGGAAAACATACGCAACTACATTATTACAGGCATACTTATCCTGATCCCTGTGGCAATCACCTATGTGCTGGTCAGATGGGCCTTCTACACAGTCGACGGGCTGCTGAGGCCGCTATTCGATTCAATTCTCGGCTGGAACATTCCGGGACTCGGACTCATAGGGATCCTGCTGGCAGCCTATACCCTGGGTCTGGTATCCAACCAGCAAATAGGCCGTCGCGCAATTCGGGCTTCCCAGGACTTCATACTTCAGGTCCCGGTGATCGGGGCGGTATACGGTCCTGCCAAGAAGTTTATTGAATCGTTCACCAAGGACAGCGGCGCCGGTTTCAGTCGCGTCGTAATAGCCGAGTACCCGAAAGCCGGCACGTGGATGGTCGGCTTTCTCACAGGCTTTACCTGCCTGGACAGCGTCGCCTACGTGGGCGTGATTTACGTTCCAACGGCGCCCACCCCCAACTCCGGTTGGGTGGCAATGGTCCCGGTGGAGAGCATATTTGACACCACCATGTCTGTCCAGGAGGCGATGTCTATGGTGCTGTCCGGCGGCATCTCCTCGCCATTGAACATAGACCTGCAGCATATCGACCCACAGGAGGCGATTGAATTCCTGGACAAGGCGGAGGCGGAGGCGGCGTTACAGGCCCAGTAGGAGGACTGGCGGCCGGCTCGCTGGCCTTCGATTTACGCCTTGACAGGTTGCCTCTGAAGTCAACGAGGCGTTATACTTGCAGTCTACCCATTTTGGAGGCTTCAAAATTGAAAGCTGCGATAATTAACGTAACGGGTTACTCCGGCATAGAGCTTGCCCGCATCCTGCATCGACACCCGGAGGTGGAGCTCACACAGGTCACCGGCAGGAGCGCGGTGGGCCAGAAGCTGGGCGAGGCCTTCCCCCACTTGTGCGACATCGACTTGGTGATACAGGACGAGGTGTCAGGCAGCATCGACGTGGCGTTCTCCGCCCTACCGCAGACCGCCAGCGCTGAGGCGCTGATTCCGCTGGTGGCCCAGGGCGTCAAGTCGATAGACATCAGCGCCGACTTCCGGCTCAAGGACGCCTCGGAGTACGAGTTGTGGTATGGCGTGGCCCATCCCAAGCCGGAGCTTCTGGAGGACTCGGTCTACGGACTGACGGAGTTGTATCGCAGCGAAATCAAGAACTCTAGCCTGGTGGCCAACCCGGGCTGCTACCCAACGGGCGCCATTCTTGCCCTGGCTCCGGCCATCCGCGAGGGAATCATTGGGGAGGACATCATCATCGACAGCAAGTCCGGCGTGTCCGGCGCCGGCCGCGGCCTCAGTATGTCCGCTCACTTCTCCGAGGTGAACGAGAACGTGTCCGCCTACTCCGTGAACGGTCACAGGCATCTGCCGGAGATCACCCAGGAGTTACGCCACTTCCGGCCCTCCTTTGACCCCAAGATCACCTTCCTGCCACACCTGATACCCATGACCAGGGGCATCCTCAGCTCCTGCTACGTGCCTCTGAAGGACGGGGCCATATCCGCGGGAGCGACGGGCATTGAAGAGGTGCTGTCCCTCTATAAGGACTTCTACCGGGACGAGCCTTTCGTCCGGGTGGTTGATTCATCGCCCATGACCAAGCATACCCTGGGCAACAACAACTGCATTGTGTTCCCGCACGTGGACATACGCACCAACCGCCTGATGGTGGTAAGCTGCCTGGACAACCTGGTGAAGGGCGCAGCCGGGCAGGCCATCCAGAACATGAACCTCATGTTCGATATGCCGGAAACGGAAGGGCTGGAGCAGCTTGCGCTGTATCCCTAGAGGCCGCAGCGCACCGCAGACTCCAATGCTCCTGGGGCCTACGGCCTGACCCGCAGTTTCGATATGCCCTCATCGTCTAGCCCGGCCTAGGACGCCACCCTTTCAAGGTGGAGACCAGGGGTTCGAATCCCCTTGAGGGCATAGCCTACCTCTCATCTTTGACGCCGCTCTTTACAGAGGGCGTATACTGGTCGCAAGCGCTCTCTTCTGAAGCGGACGGCGCAGCCCCCACAGCGCCGTAAGGGAGGACTCCCATTATCTCCGACAGGGACCAGACTCCAGCGAACGGGACAAGGCCACCCCGACGCCTAGGGCCTCTGCGCGCCTTCGCGTATCCCCAGTTCCGTATCTTCTGGGCCGCTTCCCTCATCTCCATAACCTCATTCTTCATGACCATGATCGCCCGGGGGTGGCTGGCGCTGGAACTCACCGACTCCTCATTCATGGTGACCGCCGTCAACGCTGTGGGAATGTTGCCCATGCTTGTCTTATCCGCATTCGGTGGCGTAATTGCGGACCGCATGAATCGCAGGCTGGTGCTCATCGCCAGCGATGTATTCAACTTCGTGGTTGTGCTGGCCCTGGCGGTTCTCATTGTTGCCGACATGGTCAATATCCAGCTTGTGTTCGCCTTGACCATCCTGCACGGAGTTGGCTTTGCCCTTGGGATGCCGGCCAGGGCGGCGACTGTGTCCAACCTCGTTGACCAGAAAGATCTGGCCAGCGGCGTGGCCCTCTTCACCACGATTTTCAGCGCCGGGATGCTGGTTGGTCCTGCCCTGGCGGGGTACCTGATCAACTCCTTCGGGATGGGCACTTGCTTCGTTGCAGCAAGTATCGTGCTGGTGCCCGCGCTGGTCTTCCTGTTTCTCCTCAGGTTGCCAAGTGTGGCGCCCGGCTTTGGCGCGCCCGCTCGGACGTCGGTCCTTGGAAGCATAGTGCAGGGAATGGACTACGTGAGGCGGAGCAGGGTGCTGGTGGGCCTGATGCTGATGGGGGCCGCTGCCACCGTCTTCGCCATGCCGTACCAGACCCTCCTGCCCGTTTTCGCACGGGACATCCTTCACGCCGGAGCCGGCGGACTTGGGTGGCTCGGCGCTATGGGCGGAGCGGGAGCCATCGCAGGCTCGATAACGGTAGCCTCCTTCAGCAATCCAAAGCAGTTGAAGGCGCTAATGATCACAGGCGGGCTGGGCCTTGGACTCTTCATAGCCTTCTTCGCTTACTCCACCCTCTACCTCCTCTCGCTGCTCCTTGTCCTGGTGGTGGGATACCTGTTCCAGATATTTATGACCAGCAACTTCACGCTGGTGCAGATAATCTCGCCCGACTACGTACGGGGTCGGGTGCTGAGCATACGCATGATCGCGGCCGGTATGGCTCCTGTGGGAATGCTGATGCTGGGAGTGGGCGCCGAAACGTGGGGAGCGCCTGTGGCCACGGCCTCGATGGGCATCCTCTCGCTGGTCTTGGTATGCGCGATACTCGTCGGCATCCCGTCGGTGAGGAGAGTGGAAACTACCATGGGTGAAGAAGCGCCCACGCCTGCCGAAGAGGTCCCGGCTGTTGCGTCCTCTTCCTAGTTGTAGAGGTTCATGGCCCGCTCCAAGCCGTCTCTCAATACGTCCATTACGGCTTCGCGGGCGGTGGACAGCGCCTCCGTAACCAGGGGTCTCTCCTCGGTGGTGAATGCGCCAAGGACGTGCTTGATGTCGTCCGCGTCCTCCGGCGGCCGCCCTATGCCGACCCTGACCCGGGGGACGTCCCGGCTTCTCAATGCGGCTATGATGGACTCCATGCCCCTGTGTCCTCCTGCGCTCCCCGTTGGCCGGATGCGTATCCTGCCCAGGGGCAGGTCCATGTCGTCGTATACGATGAGCAGGTCGCTGAGGGATACTGGGAAGCGGGTGGTCAGGTACGATAGGGCCTCACCGCTGTTGTTCATAAAGGTGCGTGGCTTGGCCAGCGCCACCTGTTCTCCCTCTATCGTGCCCTGGCCTATGACAACCGTAGAGCGCCTGTCGGAGAAGCGTATCCCTGAGCGGCTGCCAATGTCGTCCAGGCACATGAAGCCGACGTTGTGCCTGGACCTGGCGTGGCGCTCGCCCGGGTTCCCCAGCCCAACGATGAGCTTCATCGGCCGTCAGCCGGCGATGGCAAGGGCGTTACGAGGTGGAGGGAGGAGCCAGGTCCTACCGTATAGGGTCTTGAACAACTCGGTGTCTTTTGAAGAGAGGCGCATACATCGTCATTCCTGCGGAAGCAGGAATCCAGGACACTTATCATAAAGCCCAGTAGACCCCTGGTTTCGCAGGCGTGGTTTATGCGTAGGGGGGTTCGCAAAGGTCTACCCGGATGATGTAAGGCCGGGATAGGGACAGAGAGGTGCATAATACCTTAGCCCACTCCTATCTTTTCAAGGAACTCCTCCTCCGTGAGGACGGGAGTGCCCAGCTTGTTCGCCTGGTCCAGCTTGGAGCCGGCCTCCTCGCCTGCGACCAGGAAGCTGGTCTTGCGGCTCACGCTGCTCCCAACTGCGCCGCCAAGCTCCTTGATGCGCGCCTCCGCCTGCGACCTGGTCATGCCGTCCAGCCTGCCCGTGACCACGAACTGCATCCCGGCCAGGGGACGCTCGACCGGCTCCCGGGGCGAATCGTCCACCAGCCGAACCCCGGCGGTCTGCAATTTCCGCAGGATATGTCGATGAGCGTCGTCCTGGAAGTAGGTTGCGACGCTCTCGGCTATCTTCGGCCCGATGCCGGGAATCTGCACCAGCTGTTCCTCCGTGGCGCGGGACAGACTCCACAGGTTCCTGTAATGTCCGGCCAGGGTCTCCGCCATCTCCGACCCCACGTGGAGGATGCCCAGGGCAAAGAGCACCCGGGCAGGAGCTCTCTCTTTGCTGGCCTCAATTGCGCCCATGATGTTGGCGGCGCTCTTCTCCGCCATGCGCTCCAGCTTCAACAGGCGTTCGGTCGTTATGGAGTAGACGTCTGCAATGTCCTTGATAAACCAAGTCTTCAGCAGTTCCTCGCACAGCTTCTCCCCCATGCCCTCAATGTCCATAGCGCCCCGCGAAACGAAGTGCTTCAGCAGCTCGAAGAGCTGCGCGGGGCAGGCGGGGTTGGGGCAGAGGGTCATGGCCTGGCCCTGGGGTCGGACTACGGGAGTGCGGCACTGCGGGCAGGCATCGGGCATCGAGAAGACACTCTCTTCGCCCGTCCTGCGGTCAAGCACGGGACTCACCACCTGGGGGATGACCTCCCCTGCACGCTCCACCACCACCCAGTCGCCGATGCGCAGGTCCTTTCGGCGGATGTCGTCCTCGTTGTGCAGGGTTGCCATCTTCACCGTGGCGCCGCCCACGTCGACCGGCTCCAGTACGGCGTAGGGGTTCAGGCTGCCGGTGCGCCCCACGTTGACGCCTATATCGAGCAGTCGGGTGACGACCTGAGTCGCGGGGAACTTGTAGGCAATAGCCCATCGCGGCTCCCTGCCGACGTTGCCCAGACTCTCCTGAAGGCGCACGGGGTTTATCTTCACCACCACGCCGTCTGCGCCGTAGTCGAGAGCCTGCGCCTTCTCCACCCAGCGCCGGTAGTAGTTCTCCGCTTCCTCCAGGGTGCGGCACAGGGCGCTATGGGGATTAACCTTGAAGCCCAGGGACTTGAGGAACTCCAGGGTCTGCCACTGGTTGCCGGGTATCGGATCGTCCTCAGCCGCTTCGAGGTTGTAGACGCTGTAAACGAAGATGTCCAAGGCTCTCTGGGCGGTAATGCGGGAGTCCAGCTGGCGAAGGGAGCCGGCTGCGGTGTTCCTGGGGTTGGCGTAGGTGGGCTGCCCCTGGGCAGCGCGCTCCTCGTTGAGCTTGTCGAAGAGCGAGCGCGGGAAGTACACCTCTCCGCGCACCTCAAAGTGCCGTGGAGCCTCCTTGGGCACAAAGCGTGGGATGGAGCTTATAGTGAGAAGGTTGCGGGTTACGTCCTCGCCGCGGTAGCCGTCTCCACGGGTAGCACCGTGAACGAACACGCCGTCCTCGTAGGTAAGGGCGACGGCAAGGCCGTCTATCTTCAGCTCACACACCATTTCGAAGTCCGCGCCGTCCAGGAGATTGGTGGCCCGACGATGCCACGCGGCCAGCTCGTCGTCATTGAAGGCGTTGGCGAGGCTGAGCATGGGGCGCGGATGCACCACCTCGGCGAAGCCATCAGCAGGCGAAGCTCCTACACGCTGGGTGGGGGAGTCCAGGGTGACCAGCTCTGGGCGCTCCTCCTCCAGACCACGCAACTCCACCATCAGGGCGTCGTAGTCGGCGTCGCTTATATCCGGCTGGTCGAGGACGAAATAGAGGTGGTTGTGGCGGTTGATCTCCGCACGGAGCCGCTCCACCCTCTCTCTAACGGACGCGTCGTTCATGGCGCTATGCCGTCACACCAGGCGGTTGATCACCAGTCCTGTGGGCAGCTTGGGGCTGAAGTAGGTGGACTTGATGGGCATACGCTCTCCCGAAAGCACCACCTCCTCGAACACGTCCAGGGAAAGGGGCGGCAGGACGAAGCCAAGCTGGACGTCGCCGCTGCTGATGCCGCTTGACACCTCTTCCGAGTCGTGGCTGTAGTACAGCAATCCCATGTCCACGGCCTCCGACTGTGTCCCAAGCACGGGCCCCAGCACCAGCTTCTCCAGCAACCATGTGGCGCAGCGCTCCAGCGGTGAGGCTGATGCGCCCGGCTGCTCCTTTAGGGTCAGTAGAGAGACGCTCTGGCTGCCGGAGTCCAGCAACCCCAGGGCGACACGGGACGCGGCAATCTCCTCCAGACGGTCCTCCAGCAGCGGCACAACGTCGGCGCCGTTAGCGGAGGCGCTGTCCAGGGTCTGGACGTCGAAGCTCTCTCCAACCAGCCTCTCGATCTCCGCCAGTTGCTCCGGGGACAGGCCGCGCAGCAACCGATGGTACGGGAGAACCACCAAGCCGGGGTCTTCTATCTCCAGGAGGGACATGAGTACGAAGTCGTGGCCGCCCTCCTGAGCGCCGCCGTCCTTCAGGATCTCCCGATAGCGGAGCGCCGTCTCGTAGCGATGGTGCCCGTCGGCCATGTAGATGGGCGCGTCCTTCAGGGATTCCCTTATTGTATCTACGGTCGCCTCGTCGGCAATCCTCCACAGCTTGATGTCCATGCCGTCGAAGATAGTATCGACGAGAGGGGCCTTCCTCGCTGCCTCGTCGATAATCGCGCCGACCTGTGCCGCGGGAGAGCGGTATATCGCCATCAGTGGGCTGAGGTTTGCCTCGGTAGCCGTGAGCAACTCCAGCCGGTCCTTCTTCGGGCCCTGGGATGTCTCTTCGTGAGGCAGGACGATCCCTCGCGAGAACTCCTCGAGACGCACCCTGGTCACCAGAGACCGGCGCGACCTGACGCGGCCGCGATGGGTGAACTCCTCCTGGAGCAGATAGAAGGACGGATCCTCCTCCGGCAGCAACACGCCCTCACCCAGCCACTCCTCCAGCAGGCGGGACGCCCTGGTGTAGCGGTTGGACTCTGCGGAGTCGTCCGGGGTATCCATCCCCAACTCCAGGCGGACGGCGTTATAGGGGCTGCTTTGGTGCAGCCTCTCCTGGCGCTCCGGCGAAATAACGTCGTAGGGCGGGCACAGAAGCTGCCCAATGTCTTCGCTGAGCTGTCGATTGTATCGGATGCCCTTGAATGGTTGAATATCTGCCACTGTTAGCTCTCTCCAAATGCAATATGATAGCTTACTGATTCAGTATACCGAGACTCTCGCAAAGCGTCTAGGGCAGCCCCTGGTGTATAATTCCTCTGAGTGAATATGGATATACTAACAGTTCTCAACCCGTCCCAGAGGGAAGCGGTGGAGGCGGTCGATGGGCCGCTTCTGATACTTGCGGGTCCCGGCAGCGGGAAGACCCGGGTCATCACCCATCGCATAGCCCATCTGGTCGTGACATACGGTATCAGCCCGTACAGCATTGCGGCAGTCACCTTCACCAACAAGGCCGCGCGGGAGATGCGGGACAGGCTATTCGGCAAGAGCCAGAGTGATCCTACCTCCCCCCTTCTCGGTGACCTGTGGCACATGCGCAGCGACTTCACCGTGGCTACGTTCCACGCCCTGTGCGCACAGATCCTGCGAAGGGAGGCCGACTATGCCGGCCTTGACCGCGCCTTTGTCATCTACGACCAGGAGGACCAGCTGAAAGTAATTCAGCAGGGGATGGAGCAGCTTGAGATCGACCCCAAGCGCTTCCCTCCAAGGTCGCTGCTCTCCGCCATCTCCGCCGCCAAGAGCCAGCTGATAGAGGCGGACGCCTACGCTCCGGGACACCCCAACCCGATGGAACGGGCCGTTAGCCAGCTGTACCAGCGATACCAGGAGCTGCTCCACTCGAACAGTGCAGTAGACTTCGACGACCTGCTGCTCAAGACCCACGTCCTCTTCCGGGACCATAAATCGGTGTTGGAGAAGTACCGCTCCCGGTACGAGTACCTCCTCATCGACGAGTTCCAGGACACCAACGTGGTCCAGTACTCCATCGCCAGGCAGCTGGCGAGCAAGCATCGCAATATCTGCGTGGTGGGCGACCCCGACCAGGCTATTTACTCCTGGCGCAACGCCGACATTCGGAACATACTCTCCTTTGAGCGAGACTACCCGGACGTCAAAAAGGTGACCCTGGAGGAGAACTACCGCTCCACGGGGACCATCCTGGAGGCGGCCACCGGGGTTATCTCCGCCAACCGCCAGAGATTTGGCAAGTCCCTGACGACTCAGAAGGATAGGGGAAGTCCCCTGTTCGTCAGCGAGGCCTACGACCCGGATGAGGAGGCCCAACAGGTGCTCCGGGAGATCGACCGGCTGAAGCGGGAAGAGGGGCATAGCCTGGGTGACTGCGCGGTGATGTACCGCGTGAACGCCCAGTCCCGCGCCTTGGAGGAGGTGTGCCTGCAATACGGCATCCCATACAAGCTCATCGGGGGGCTTCGCTTCTACCAGCGCAGGGAGATCAAAGACGTAATCGCCTATCTGAGGGTCGTCCACAACCCCTACGACGAGGTGAGCCTACGCAGGATCATAAACGTCCCTCCCAGGGGCATAGGACAGCGCACCCTGGACCAGTTGATCCATACCGCACGCGTCCGCAACGTGCCCGTCTATACCGCCGTGCAGCTTATGGCCGAGACCGGCGACGAAGGAGCGCGGCCCAACCGAGCGGTCGCCAGGTTCCTACACGTCATCAACACCCTGATGGAGTACGCCGGAAGTCTCTCCGTCGAGGAGCTTATAGACGCAGTCCTCGAGCGCGCCGGCTACGGGGAGCACCTGCGAGCCGAGGGTGAGCAGGGCCTTGAGCGGCTGGAGAACATCCGTGAGCTGAGGTCGACGGCCCACGAGTTCCAGCCTATGGAGCCGGAGGAGCGACTCTCCGCCTTTCTGGAGGGAGCGGCTTTGGTCTCCGACGTGGACTCCCTGGAGGAGGGGACGGACGCCATCACCCTCATCACGCTGCACCAGGCCAAGGGGCTTGAGTTCCCGGTGGTGTTCATAGTCGGGCTGGAGGAGGGCCTGCTGCCCCACAGCCGCTCCATCGACGACCCGGACCAGATGGAGGAGGAGCGGCGTCTGTTCTACGTGGGCATGACGCGAGCCAAGGAGAGGCTGTACCTCACCCGGGCCTTCCGGCGTGGATTCTGGGGCAACACGGCCACCGTCAAGCCGTCCCGGTTCCTGGGAGACGTCCCTCAACGTCTCATCACATCCCTGTCAATGGCGGGCCAGAAGAGCGCTGTGCCCGGGCAGCGGAGCGACGCGGCGGCCGCAGAGAAGAGAGCCGCCGTCGCCGTTGAAGCGCCGCTCAAGGACGGTGACAGGGTCAGGCACTCCAAGTTCGGAGAGGGGATTGTGGTGAGCTGCGCCCCGAACGGCCAGGACTATGAAGTGACCGTGGCCTTCAAAGGAGAATCGGGAATAAAGAAACTGCTCTACAGCTTTGCTCCTCTGGAGAAGGTGGAGTGAGTCTCTACAGTACTGCTCCTAGCACCTTGGACAGCGCCCAGCCCAGGACGGCACAGAAGGGATAAGTCACCAGCCAGGCCGACATTATGCCACGGGTGACTCCCCAGCGCACGGCAGAGAGGCGCTTGGTTGAACCAACCCCCATGATGGCCGTGCTGGTGGTATGGGTGGTGCTCACAGGAAGCCCTATGTTGGAGGCTACCTCAATAACACTGGCGGCGCACATGTTGGCAGCGAAGCCTGAAACCGGCTGAAGCCTGGTGACCCTCATTCCCAGGGTACGGATGACCCGCCATCCGCCGATGGCAACTCCCAACGCCATGGTACCAGCCGCGGCTATTTTCATCCAGAAGAGCACTTCCACATCTTGTCCTGCTGAGTAGTACACCGCCCACGCCAGGGCCATGATGCCCATGGCGTTCTGGGCATCGTTCTTGCCGTGGCTATAGGAAAGGAACGCCGCCGAGAGGATTTGCAGTTTGCTGAAGAGACTAGTTACCTGGTAAGGCGTCCATCGCCGGAATATCCAGTAGAGGGCGGTCATAAAGAGGAAAGCGGCGCCAAAGCCCAAGACCGGTGAAAAGGCCAGGGCCAGAAGCACCTTGGTCATCACGCCGGTGTCTACATGGGAGATCCCCGCAGAAGCCACTCCTGACCCCAACACCGCCGCCACCAGGGAGTGACTAACGCTGACTGGAAAACCCAAGCGAGTGGCCAGAAACACCCATATCACCGCGGCGAGGATTGCCGCCATCACCGCAGCTTGGGACATGAACTCGGGGTCTACTATCCCTTTGCCGATGGTTTTGGCAACAGCAGTACCGGTGAGGGCCCCTAAAAGATTCATGGTTCCGCCCAGTATGACCGCTGCTGTGGGAGTTAGGACCCGGGTGGATACCACAGTGGCTAGGGCATTGGCGGCATCATTCAGGCCGTTGCCGTAGGCATAGGCTAGAGCCAGAGCAATTGTAATTATGAGGATGAGTTGCTCAGGCATGCTTTAGGACGATTCCTTCCAGCATGTTGGCCGCGATTTCGCAGTGGTCTGTTGCGCCCTCCAACAAATCGTAGACTTCCTTCCATTTGATCACGTATATGGGGGAAGCTTCGTCGTCAAACAGCTCTGCCATTGCCTTGCTGACCACCTGGTCAGCCTCATTCTCAAGGGTATTGATGACTGTAGCGAGAGGGAGGATCTCGTTGAGCTTGGCTCCGCGGTTGTGCAAGAGTCCAACTGCCTGCTCCAGGGTTTCTGAGCAACGCAAGAGAATGCGGGCAAGCGCCTTGGCATTCTCTGTGGATTCCTGGATGTGGTACTCCATCATTAGACGGGCAGCCTCCTCCATGCTATCCACAATGTCGTCCAGCCGCTCTCCCAGCGCCGCGATATCCTCTCTGTCCAGGGGAGTTACGAAGGTCTTGTGGAGGCTGGTCATAATCGTGTGAATGACGGTATCCCCCACCTCCTCCAGACGCTTAATCTCGGCTACCTTTTCCGGGACATTTTCGTAGTTCTCCATGAGGTCCAACAGCTTCACAGCCGTTGTCTTGACGTTCGCCGCGCTCTCCTGGAATAGAGTGAAGAACTTTTCTTCCCTGGGCAAGAAGGATAGCTTCATCGTATTCTCCTGTATTCTTTAATTCCGGGATTAAAAAACCCTCTCATATTGAGAGGGGGGTTATATCGATAACTCAGCTTAAATGGGGAAATCCCCACCGTTGCCGGTTGTGCCTTAAATGTGATTTCCAGGTCGTTAAACATTGGAAAGCGTACATGCAATCCCAAATCGTGGGTGCGTGAAGACAATAGCTTACGCTATGCGGGTTGTCAAGGCGCGTCGCCGTCGTCGTTGCGATATTCGTCCAGATGAAACTATAATACCAGCAGTTTTCTACGGAGATATACTCATGTCAATGCGCACTCCTGAGCGAAGATACGACCCCAGGGAACTGGATGCCAAGTGGCAAGAACGCTGGGACAGGGACAAACTCTACCAGGTGAGAGACGACGATCCCCGTCCCAAGTGGTACGAGCTCACCATGTACCCCTATCCGTCCGGAGACCTGCACATTGGCCACTGGTACGCCATGGCCCCGGCGGACGCCCACGCCCGTTTCCGCCGAATGCAGGGCTACAACGTCCTTCACCCAATGGGTTTTGACGCCTTTGGGCTGCCGGCGGAGAACGCGGCCATACGCCGAGGCATCCACCCCTATCAGTGGACAATGAGCAACATTGAGAATATGCGCCGACAGCTGAGCTCAATGGGCTCCACTTACGACTGGGACCGGGAGATAATCTGCGCCCAGCCGGAGTACTACAGGTGGAACCAGTGGATCTTCCTGCAGTTCTACAAGGCCGGCCTAGCCTACCGCGCCAAGGCCGCGGCCAACTGGTGCCCCTCCTGCCAGACGGTGCTGGCCAACGAGCAGGTCGTCGACGGCAAGTGCGAGCGTTGCGACTCCGCCGTCTCCCGCCGGGACCTGGAGCAGTGGTTCCTGGGCATCACAAAGTACGCAGAGGAGCTCCTGGACTTCTCCGGCCTCCTGGACTGGCCGGAGAGGATCAAGGCCATGCAGACCAACTGGATTGGCCGAAGCGAAGGCGTGGAGATCAGTTTCGACATCTCGGAGTACGGTCTGGAGGAGACCGAAATCCGCACCTTCACCACTCGCATAGACACCATCTACGGCGTCACCTTTGTGGTCATTGCGCCGGAGCACCCCCTGGTGGACAAGCTGACCACGCCGGACCGCCGGGCGGAGGTCGACGCCTACATAGAGCAGGCGCGGCGGCAGTCGGAGATGGAGCGGCTGTCCACGGAGCGCGAGAAATCGGGCGTCTTCACCGGCTCCTACGCAGTCAACCGCCTCAACGGGGATCGGGCGCCCATCTTCGTTGCCGACTACGTGCTGCTAACCTACGGCACGGGAATCGTGATGGGAGTTCCCGCTCATGACCAGAGGGACTTCGAGTTTGCGACGAAGTATGGCCTGGACATCCGCGTCGTCATCGCCCCTACTGGATGGGAAGGCGGCGAGCTGGAGCAGGCCTTCGTGGAGGACGGGGCGCAGGTGAACTCAGGTCCATTCGACGGCCTGCCCGTGCAGGAGGGCAAGGAGCGCATCGCCGATCACGTCGAGGCCAACGGCTGGGGGCATCGCACGATCTCCTACAGGCTGCGGGACTGGCTCATCTCCCGCCAGCGGTACTGGGGCACTCCCATACCAATGCTGTACTGCGATGGCTGCGGTGTGGTGCCGGCGCCGGAAGAGGACCTGCCGGTGTTGCTGCCGGAGGACGCCCAGTTCCGGCCCACCGGCGAGTCTCCACTGAAGTACCACGAGCAGTTCCTGAACTCTGTGTGCCCCTCCTGCGGCGCGCCCGCCCAGAGGGAGACGGACACGATGGACACTTTTGTGGACTCCTCCTGGTATCATATGCGCTACTCCAGCCCGAAGTACGACCAGGGCCCCTTCGACCCCGACGCGGCCAGAGGATGGCTGCCGGTGAACCAGTACACGGGAGGCGCGGAGCACGCCGTGATGCACCTGATGTACGCCCGCTTTTTCAACAAGGCGCTGCGCGACCTGGGGCTGGTGGAGTTCGACGAGCCTTACCTGAGGCTGTTCAACCAGGGGACGATCATCGCCGACCGCCAGAAGATGAGCAAGTCCCGCGGCAACGTCATCACCCCGGACCCCTACGTGAATGACGTGGGCGCCGACGTGGTGCGCACGTACCTGATGTTCCTGGGCCCCTGGGACCAGGGAGGCGAATGGTCGGACACGGGTATAAACGGGATGGCCCGTTGGCTCAATCGCGTTTGGGACATCGCCCAGCGCGACGCATCGTCCCTTGACGCGCAGGCGACCGATGACGAAGCCGTACGGTTGCTGGTGCGCATGACTCACAAGACCGTCAAGAAGGTGGAAGACGACGTGGAGAGGTTCAAATTCAACACCGCTCTGGCCGCCATGATGGAGCTGACCAACCACATGGGCCGCGCCTGGGACGACGGGGGCGTCGACTCCGCAAGCTGGCAGGACGCCGTAGAGAAGCTGCTGCTTCTACTGGCGCCCATCGCGCCGCACATAACGGAGGAGCTTTGGGAGAGGACGGGGCGTCCCTACAGCATTCACAACCAGCCCCTCCCCCAATGGGACGATGAGCTAGCCCGTGACGAGGAGATTACCCTGGTGGTGCAGGTGAACGGCAGGGTGCGGGACCGGATCCAGGCGCCGGCCTCAATTGCCGAAGATGAGGCCAGGACGCTGGCCCTGGAGAGTCACAAGGTCCAGCCCTACCTTGACGGCAGCCAGATCAAGCAGGTGATATACGTGCCTGGCCGGCTGGTGAACTTGGTGGTGGGGTAGCAGTTGGGGATTGCCCAGCATTCGCCAAATTAGGTATGTTATACCAAGGCCTGAATTGATGATTCGCTAACTGAAAGTAGAGCATTGGAATGTCGAGCATCTCACCCCAGAGCTACCCACGTATTGAAGATGAGGGTGCTAGATTCAACGGTTATTTGGATGAATCTCGCCTAGTTCCTCACGTGCACAAGATATCAAGGGAAGAACTGAAGAACATAATCTTGGCTTCAATCAAGTATGCGAGCGCAAAATCAAGTAGACAGATACTAAATGTGCCAGAGGGTGCAACGGAAGAACAAGCAAATAGGATTTACACAAGAGAGGGGAAAACGCTATTTGGGTACTTCAGGAAATACTACGATGACCCGGCGTCGGCGGCTTACCAGTATCTGAGTAAGCATTACTCAGAGGTTGCAACTGAGCAATTTAGGAACAGAATACTTCAAAAGCAGCGTATGAACTCTGGTTGGAGGTATCAGTACATTGCTGAAGAAACTGCACGGCAGTCCAAAAGGTTCCTATCCGTTTCTGGTATTGGGACGGCTGAGGCAGATTTCAATGCTCAAATTAGCCAGTCAGATCCTTCAAGAAGGCCAGTCAACATATACGCGTCTGTCAAGAACCGAAGTAATACTTTGGGAGGTCAAGATTGGCCAAAGGCTATTCAGGCGTTGGAGCAGATTGCTAGAAGTGACAAGAATAGAGATGGTCCCTACATCTGCGTGTTCGGCATAGCTATGGAAAAGGGGCAACGGAGAATAAAAGTCATTGGCAAGACTAAGTCTCCACGCTCGTTCAACACAGAGGTCTGGCTATCTGATTTCTTCTGGCCCTTTTTTGCCAACTACCAGTACGAAGAAATCATCTCGGCAGTGCTTCATACCCTGATGGAGGCTGGCCCCCCCGACCCAGCCACTACGAGCATTTCGTTGCCAGAGAAACTGTTAGAGTCCTATGGCCAGAGTTGCAGAGAATACCACCTATTGGACTCAGAAGGCCGTTTTAATGATGCTGATAAGCTTGTACAATTGTTTTGCGGGACGGCACCCAGATGAGCACATTGAGAACCGAAATATATCTGGGTGATTCCAGAGAAATCCTAAGAAAGTTCCCAGACTGCCACTTTAACCTGATCGTGACTTCCCCGCCTTACGCCGACGCGCGGAAACGCCATTACAACAGCATCAAGCCAGCTCGCTATGTAGAGTTTCTATTGAGCTTTCACAATGAGCTATGGCGTGTTCTGGCCAATGATGGGTCTTTCGTGCTCAATGTTAAGGACAAGGTTGTTAATGGAGTGCGCAATAGGTATATTTGGCACACTATTGAAGCGCTCTCTGAACTAGGTTGGCGGTGTGTTGATGACTACCTTTGGGTTAAACCCAATGCCATGCCGGGTTACTGGAATAACAGACTGCGGGATGAATGGGAATATTGCTTTCATATGACAAAGCAGAGAAACTTTGCGATGTACCAAGACGCCGTTCGCAAGCCAATTGGGGATTGGACGGAAAAGCGTCTTGCCAAGCTGACTGGGAAGAGCATTGGCCGTCACAATAGCGAGAACAACAGCGGGTTTGGACGTGACCTCCGCAACTGGGTCAATAAGGACACGGTATTGCCGGGGAATACGGTGTCTGTACCACTGGTCGGCAAGAACATGGAGCATCCGGCAGCTTTTCCCGTCGGGCTTCCTGAGTTCTTCGTAAAGCTGTTTACGAAGGAAGGAGACAACGTCCTTGATCCCTTTGCCGGCAGCGGCACAACCGGGGTGGCAGCCGAAAATCTTTCCAGGAACGTGGTCCTGGTTGATACTGAGAGAGACTACTATAACACTATGATCGCCAGACTTGGCAAGAAACGGGCATCCTCTCGAGAGATAATCTATCTTGATTGTTCAGGGTCTCCCATAGACCGGAATGGAACAGATGGAGCTAGAACCCCTGTTCAGCCGAACCTCCTGGAGAAGCAGTCAGAATATGAAGGCTAGCGTCCTTCTGAGTGGGTAGAAGGGCGTGAGCAAGGGGCGGGGCATTGTAAGGCGACCGACGGGAATTCATTCCCCCCTGCTCCGGCTTTCGCGCTACTCCAGCTGCCTTAGGCGCGGGCTTGCCAGAAGCATAGTAGTTGCTACCAGGATAAGCAGGACGGCCATGATACCAAGGGCAATCGGCGCGCCAATTTGATCGGCCAAGACTGTAATGGGGAGCACTCCGGCAGGCATAACGCCCATTATCAGGCTGAAGATACTCATCACGCGTCCCCGGTACTCCTGGTCAGCGTACTCCATCATCAGGCTGCTGTTCATGGTCATCCTGGCCGCCTGGATAATGCCGACCAACACCAGAATCGCCAGGGCCGTAGTATAGACTGGCGCGAAATACGACAGGGCAGCGAATGCCAGGAGCGTGAGTCCCGATAGAATTCCACTGGCTAACAGCGCGAACCCGCGTCGCGCAACTTTACCCAGCGTCGCTATAACCAGCGTCCCACCCAGGGCTCCCAAGCCCATAGCGCTCATCATTGGCCCGAGGCCCTCCGGGCCCACCAGGAACACGTCCTTTGCGAAGATGGGAAGTATGAATCGTATGGGCATCGCTAATATCACGGTGACCAGGGAGAGGAACAGCAGAGGGAAGATTATCCGATTGGAGGAGACGTATTTGAGGCCGTCCTTAATGTCCCCCAGGATGGTTGTGGGCGCATCCTTCGATGGTGTCACCAGTTTCGGCAATAGCTGTGTGAAGAATAGGCCTCCCAAGTACATTCCAGAGATGATGTAGTAGACCGTTTCGATCCCTACGGCAGCTATGAGAATTCCGGCCACAGCCGGAGCCGCCATGAATGACAGGCTCATTACCATGGAGTTGAGGGCAATGGCGTTCTGCAGTCGGTTCATCCCTACGAGTTGGGGAATAATCGCCTGACGGGCAGGCATCATCAATGGCATAGCGCTGCCCTGAACGAAGGATGCCGCCACCAGATGCATCCATGTGATTGTGCCGGTGGATATGGATACGGCGACGAACACGGCCACCAGCAAAGAGATTCCCTGTCCGATTTGAATGACCCTCTTCTTCTCGAAACGGTCGGCGAATGCTCCGCCGAATAGCGCCAGCGAGACGGCCGGTATAGCAGCCGAAGCGATTGCGATACCCAGCAGGGAGGCTCTGCCAGTCAGCTCATAGATGTAATAGCCCCCGGTCAGCAGCAGCATCTGCATGCCACCCATCTGCAGCAGAAAGCCTATCCACAGGTTCCTGTAGGACGTCACACCCAGGGAGTTGAAGGTGCGCTTCAGTGCGGCTATGGGCCTGAATATGCCCACACCCGGCTCTGGAGATGGGTCAATGGTTCCCGTGGCTGCCGGCGCAGACCTCACACCGCCCGCAACAGCGGTGCGGGCCGGGCCGGCCGCAGTCTGGGCATTCACTCCCTGGGCAACGCGAGACGACCCGGGATACGGATTCTCCCCTTCTTCCACAGCGACGCGGGCGCCATGCCAAGGCCCGCTTCCCATGGAGCCGAACTGCATCTCTCCCGAAACCTCGTCTCCGGTCAAGGTCCCGGTGAAGTCGATTTTCACGGCGCCCATTGGTCCTTGAACAGTGGCGCTGAACGCCACAAAGTCTTCGTCTGTATGTCCAGAAATTGGAGATGTGCCCATTCCCGTGGTCAACGACCCCTCCAGGTTACCGATCGTCTCGGTAATCGAAAGGGATGCCGGACGCTCTCCCATGGGTGAGCTGATGGTGAGTTGCCAGTTGCCATCGAAGGACATAAGCCGGGTACCTTCCCTTAGTCCGTTGACAGTATTATACGCCTCTTATAATGCGTGACCAACAGGTCAATGTGGATACCTGAGTCCGGCTTGGTTGCCCTGGCTGCCCGGTGGACTTCAAGGGGAAAGAAGGGAACTATATGGAGTCAAAATAGGTGATTACAAATGCAAGGGATTCCCTGCTGAGGCTTGGAATCTGGGCAGACAAAGGCCTCCGGTAGTTGCCGCCTCCCGTCCTTGATAGCGCCAGCACAATGGCTAATTTTCTGGTCTAGTGAGAATTCAACTGTAGACGGCATCCAGGTGGAGTAGGCGTCCGCTCACCCCCGTATCAAGTACGGGGCAGGCTACGAGCGGGGAGTGAGTCATGCCCGTGTAGACGGGCTCCAGGTGGGGTAGGCTGTGGCCTCACGACGCGCCCTCTACCGCTCCAGGTGCTGCCTCACCTCGTCGGCAAGGGCAGCGACGCCCCTGCGCGTCACCGATATCCTTCGACCGTCTCCCTTGCCCTCGAAGTGGCGCGACACCTTGTGGGGCAGGGGAGTGCTTGCCCAGATGACAATAACGTCCGCCCAGTCGCGGTCGCCGCGGTAGTAACGGGAGTCCCGCGACGTCTGGGTGTTCACAAACCGCCACTCTACCGAGGCGGGCGAGTTCTCGCGTATCTCGCGCGCCTGCGCCTCTGTGCCTCCTACGACCAGCACGCGGCTGACACCGGACCCATTCATCGCCCGCGCCAACCGCTCCAGCGCGCTGCGGTTCGTGGAGCCGCCGCACACCTCGCAGAAGGGCTGGTCCACCAGCAGGGGGTAGCGCGGGCCGGAGGCGCTGGCAGCGTGCTGGCGACAGTTCCCGTTGTGACAGTGGTGAAGGAAGGCATCGGACAGCACCGATCCAACCCGCTGCTGCTTGTCGGTGGCGATACGCGTGCGGTTCGGACGGCTGGACACGACACCCGCCGCAACCAGCGCCTCAAGCGCGGTCTGCTGCGCGCCCGCGTCGGTCACTCCAAACCCCGCGAGCATCCCCGCTATGGAGACGTCACCCAAGGCGCGCCCCGTTCCCACCGCTTGCGGGAGGCTCGTACGACGCGGGCGGCTTTTGGGCCACCAGCTGTTGCAGGGCTATGAGCCGGCCGCCGTCTCTCTCCGACTCCCACTCTATACTCTCTGAGAAGAAGCGCACCCGAAAATCCAGGAAAAGACGCAAAAGCTCGTTTGAACCCAGGCGGAACAGCGGGTCGGTTGGGCCGCTCACGTCGTAGTCTGTGGCGTAGTGCTGCTCGTGGAGAACAAAGCCGCTGGGCTTGAGGGCGTCCCTCATCGTGGGAATAAGGTTGCGGTTGAGGTAAAAGCTGGTGGTTATCAGGTCGTAGGTCCCGGCGGGAATGATGTGCTCGTCCAGGTCGGCAAGGATGGTGTTGACGGCCAGCCCGCGCTCCCGGGCGGCGTCCTGGACCAGCTTCAGGGCCGGCTCTGCGATGTCCATTGCGTCCACCTCGAACCCGAGCTCGGCCAGATAGAGGGCGTTGCGACCACTGCCGCACGCCAAATCCAGAGCGCGTCCCTTGGGCAGACGGTCCGCCCATGCAACGATGAGGGCAGACGGCGTGTTCCTGCCCCGGTAGTCGCCTCCCGCCCACCTCTCCGCCCAGTTGATTCGCTCCCTCTCGCTCATATTCCCTTGCTCCTTGTTGCTTCCAGCGTATATAAAATCTTGGTATAACTCATTTGTCGGGCATCAAAGCCCCTTCCCCCGCAAGCGAGGGAAGGGATATAGAGGTTATTCAATAGTCTCCGTACCTCAGCGGCGCGAATGTCCACTACTATAGCACGCCTGGCGCTTGGCGGGGCATGTGTTAGAATGAAAGTCCATTGTAGAGGAGGTGCCCCCATGAGGCAAATTGACCTGCGCAGCGACACCGTTACCCATCCCACGCCGGCCATGCGACAGGCTATGGCAACCGCGGAGGTCGGTGACGACGGATGGGGAGACGACCCCACGGTCAACCGCTTGCAGGAGAGGGTGGCGCGCATGATGGGCATGGAGGCGGCCGTCTTCGTTCCCAGCGGCACTATGGGCAATCTGGCCTCGATACTGGCCCACTGCCAGAGAGGCGACGAGATTATCGTCGGTGACCAGTCCCACATCTACCTGTACGAGTACGGCGGGGCCTCTTCCCTGGGCGGGGTGGCCTACCGCCAGCTTCCAAACGCGGAGGACGGCACTATGGACCCGCAGGCGTTGGAGGAGGCCATACGTCCTTCGACACCTCGCTTTCCTCGCACGGCCCTGGTGTGCCTGGAGAACACCCACAACCGTTGCAGCGGCAGGGTTCTAACCCCGGAGTACACCGACGCTATAGCCGGCATCGCCCACAGGCGGGGCGCCGCGGTGCACCTGGACGGGGCGCGAATCTTCAACGCGGCCGTCCATCTGGGCCTGCCTCCGGCGGAGCTTGTGCGCTCCGTGGACTCGATGATGTTCTGCTTCTCCAAGGGTCTCTCCTGCCCGGTGGGGTCCATCATCTGCGGCCCCAGTGACTTCGTCGAGAGGGCGCACCGCAGCCGCAACTCGCTGGGAGGCGGGATGCGGCAGGCCGGTGTGCTGGCGTCGGCGGCAATGGTTGCCCTGGATGAGATGGTGGAGCGATTATCCACGGACCACGCCAACGCCCGCAGGCTGGCGGAGGGCTTGAGCCGTATACCGGGGGTATTCATCGACCCGGACAGCATCCAGACCAACATCGTCATCATCGAGCTTGCCGACGGCGACCCACTCGGCTTTCTGGGTAAGCTGGAGGAGCGCGGCTTGCGCGGGTCCCATCCGCACGGGTCCAGGGTTCGGTTCGTGACCCACTACGGAATCGAGCCGGAGGACATCGACGCGGCTCTGGACGTTGTGGAGTCGGTGATGAAGGAGAGAGTGAGCGTCGGCGGGTGACGTCAGGCGTCAACCATGAGGACAGCTTTGCCTAGCTTGCCCGGAGCCTGCGATACTCGTCATTCCTGCGAAAGCATGCCCCGTACTACGATACGGGGCAGGAATCCAGGCGGGGTGGGCTGTGGAGCCCCGCCGTGAGAGGAAGGAACCCCGGCCCGGACGGGGAGTACCAGGACTGGGAGTTTCCCGACCCCGATGAGGTCGAGGAGCTTTCCAACCTCCCGGAGCCTGAAGGCCCTCCGACCATCGCGGGTTTCCCCGTCTCTTTCCTTCTGAAGATAATTGCGTTCTTCATCATCGCGGGGCTCGTAGGCTCCTTGGTGCTGCCGGTCCTGCAACCCCTGGGCGGCGCCCGCCCGCAGGAGTCCCCCGTCATAGACACCAACCAGGATATATCAGACTACCACGGGTGGCTCACTGACAGCGTGAGACGGGCGCTGGACGACTCTCGGAACACGGCGGAGGCCCAGTTCTTGGGCGTCCAGTTCGGCGAGTCCGGCCATGACCCCATCATCGGCATCCAGGCGGATGGGTACGATCCCGTCAGCGCCTTCCCCAGCGCCATCCTGCACAACCCCAGCATCGAGGTGCTGAAGCGGGTCTTCGCGGACGACCGCGCCGAGCGGGTGACGCTGGCATGGCTGTGGAGCGCGCCCGGCGAGTCTTCTCAGCAAATCGTGCTGCTGGTGACCATGCTCAGGGAGACAGCGGATGGCATCGACTGGGCGTACATGCGCGCCGCCGACCTGCCCCGCCTAGCCGACGAATACCAGGAGGCGTACCCGGCCCGCGGCTCCGTCCCCATACCGGCGTAGGGGTTGGAGGCGGGGATGGGAATTATATACCTGTGTCGAGTAAAAACCGTAGTTAAGAGTCGAGAAGTTCTAGTCTTATAGCGTCATCCCGGTTCCATTGAGTAGCCTGTAAGAAGTTACGCAAGGTATCACGGGGAAGAGTAGCGCCGCCTCTATGAACAGCAATAATCACCAGTCTACCTTTGCCATCCGTATACACCCTGTGCGAACCCTTAGACCTCTGAAGCGTGAAACCATCCCGCTCTAACGCGGAAACCAACTTACGAACAGGGACATTGCGCAGAGCGGAGACAAGAGCGGAGAGAGTCGTCAAGCAAACACCCTGATTGTCTCAACACCCTCTACGGGAACCTCCTCCCCACATGCAATCAGATGCTCTACAAGCAACTCCGCAGCTTCCTGCAACGCCGCCAAGGCTTCTTCTCTGGTGTGGCCCCAAGTGCTGCAAGCAGGAATGGAATCAAGCCAAGCGCTCCACCGACCATCATCCTGCTCTCTCACTGTGCTTCTAAAAGTGTATGCCCTTGTTGCATTCTCTGCCATTAGAACCTCCTTGCTTGACCGCTTCCTAGAGTCCACTACTGAGGCTAATGTTATCCGCATTGGTTAGGGGTAGCATACCAGAAACGCTTGCCGATAGCCGTCTTACCACCACCGTCATCGGGTCAGCCTTGTCATGCGCGCCGCCGATCTGCCCCGCCTAGCCGACGAGTACCAGGAAGCGCACCCGGCCCGCGGCTCCGTTCCTGTGCCGGCGTAGGGGTTGGGTGGGGTGTGGGAGGCAGCCAGTGGCTATGGACGGCATTTCGGTTGGTAAAAGGGCTATTTGCATAAACGAAGTCCATCATTGATCAGAGGGCCAATGTTTATCTTGGCCCCTGGGATGTCTGGGTTGGATCGCCATATGGGCCGTACGTCGTACACTTCATAGCCCCGACTTTCAAGATAGCCCTTAGCGAATCCGTTAATCTGGTATCTCCTGCCATTATTGAGGTCCACTATCCACACTGCATCGTTCTCGCAGTGCAGTGTAGCCTCAGAAATAGTTAAAGGCCAACTTTGGGCATAGTCGGCACGGGTTATTCTCTTCCAGCCGTCCCCTTGCTGTGGCTCAGCCTTTGGCGCTTCAGTGGTAGGGGCGTTGGTTTCGCTGTCCGACTCCCCAAACAGAGATCCAAGGATGCCCACTATCACGAAGAGGGCAATTAAGCTGCCACAGCCGATGAGGAGCGGGTTAGGGCCTGTTTACACTAATGTACCGCATTACGTTGTCAACATACCAAGTGTACAACGATAACATGGGCCTACACCTTCAATTATGAGGCTTTCGTCGCACCTTCACTCACCGTGAGAGGCTGAATGTGACTTACTTGGGTTCATCATGCCTGCCCTCATCTTCGATGCTCTCATTTAGAGTGAACAGGCCCTAGTCCGGCGTGTCCTCGTGGCTGGCGGTGCGGTGGGAGGAGTCCCACCTATGCCCTGCCCGCATCTAGTGCAAAAAGGCCCCGATCCCAGATGATTGCCCGCCTGGCAAGGCGCGTTCGCGGCACTGGCTGAAGGCTCTGGTATGCGCTCGCCGCATCTGGTGCAGAAAGGCCCTGCTCCCTGGTGTCGTCCCTGTGAGCACTCGGCATTCATTGCTATCTCCTTTCATTTCCCCATCACCCCTCCATTGCCTGGGCGCAGGCCTCCGCCGTCTTTCGCAGCATAGCTAAGCCGCCTCACCCACGGATCGCCGTCTCCCTCTCCAGGGCCTCCTTTATCCAGGCGTTGATGCTCATTCCGCTCTGCGCCGCCATCGCGGCTATGCGGGCGTGAAGGTCTGCATCCAAACTCAGATTCAACCTCCACGGGAACGGCTGTTGAGGTTGGATGTCGTTCTCCGCACAAATCGTCAAATACTCTTCAATGGATATTCTGAACTCACGTTTAAGCCCCTCCACGTCAGAGGCTTCGAACGTTGCTATTGGATAGGGACCGGCGTTGACAACCCTCCCATGAAGCAAGTCCACTGAATCATCATATTCAATTTCAGCTATGTACCCCTTGTACTCCATCAAGGCGTTACTCCAATGGACATGAGGAATCTCATAATATCTCTCACTCAAGTTGAAGCCATCGGCAGCAGAGGCACCTCCAGGACGGCCTCAGCGCCAAGGGCTCGAAGAGCGTCGTTGATGCGGCTAATGGATGTGCCGTACCGTGGATTAAGCAATACTGCGCACGGCTCTATCGTGCACGCCAAGGCGTTTGGCAAGGGCAACCTGCAGACCCCTTGCGCGGAACGCCATTGCCAGAGCCACCTTGTCTGCCATTTCTATGGCAAGGGCAACCATATACTCGCCCGGTATCGGCGCGCTGGGCGCGGGTATCGGCTCTCCGTGGTTGATGCACCCGGCGATTGCCTCCTCCAATGCGTCCGCGGCTTCTGCTAACGCTTCCTCTACATTCTGGCCGGATGTGTGACACCACGGCACATCCCGAAACGACACGACAACCTCATCATCGCTGTAGTGATCTAGCTTGGCAGGATACACAAACCGCATGGTGCCCCCCTAACGGAAATCCCCTCTTTCCAACTCTAAATCCCGCATCATGCTTGAGAGCAGGCCAGGCCCGAGTTCCTTCCGACGGTCTTTTACTATGGTCTTATGTGAGCCGTAGTGAAGGGTAACATGACTGCCTTTACCGCGCTCACTGTCCAAGCGAACCTCAACGCTGCGCTCTCGTCCGATCCTGGTAACCCTGCGGACGAACTCCGCGCCTGTCATACCAAAAATAATAGGACAATGCTGTCCACTTGTCCACTGGCGTAGAAGAACAAAGGTGGCAGACACGGCTTGCGCGTGTGGTGCCGAAGGCCGGATTCGAACCGGCACGGGGATTAAGCCCCAACGGTTTTTGAGACCGCCGCGTCTACCATTCCGCCACTTCGGCAAAAAAAGAATGGAGCGGAAGATGGGATTCGAACCCACGACCTTCTCCTTGGCAAGGAGATGCTCTACCACTGAGCCACTTCCGCTCTTAGTCGGAGTACCGCTAAGTACCCCGGATGCTATCAATTATAGATTAGACGCCTCTAGGATGACAACACTACAATGATTTATCTGACAATCCTTGAGGCCTGTCCACTTCAGTCTGACCAGGGATTGATCACATCGATGCCGCATCCCTGAAATCCGTCTGAATCTC
Organism: Dehalococcoidia bacterium; assembly: GCA_965261605.1. Taxonomy (GTDB): domain Bacteria; phylum Chloroflexota; class Dehalococcoidia; order Lucifugimonadales; family UBA2985; genus DAOUJW01. The sequence continues at coordinate 1,725,073 of OZ253466.1, forward strand.
TGGTCGCAACCGACGCTCCTGCGGAGCGGGCTATGGCCGCTATCTGGCAATCGGCGTGGTTGATTGGATGCCCGGCGGCGCGGCGTGCGGCGGCTACCACCGCGTAGGCTTGAGCGGCGGCGCTGTCAAAGGGGAGAATGCGCCCGGCGAACAGAACGCCAAAGGCGCGTTCCGCAGCGGCGGCAATTCCGCGCCGTCGCTCTCCATCGGGCAGAATGGCTATGCCTGTCAGAATTTCGGCCTCAGTGATAGTGGTAGTGAACAGGGCGCTGTTCAACTGGCTGTCCAGCCATGCGCGAACTCTTGGGTCCACCCTCTCCCGCATTAGCTCTGAGACGACGTTTGTATCAAGGACAACCATTACCTGCTCTCAATCGAAGCGCGGAGGTTCCCGCATGGGCTGCCTTGGGGGTATCTCCAATTCCACGCCTCCGAAGGGCCGGAACAACTCGTGGATCGCCGTTGCGAGGTTTCTGTCGGGCGCTGCCTCTTCCTCAAGCGCCGCCTTCAAGATTTCCCGAGCTTCCTGCTCCATGGACCGGCCGTTCTCCGCGGCTCGAATACGCAGCCGTCGCTTCAGCTCATCGTCCAGGTTGCGCACCGTGATGCTGGCCATGATTGCGCCTCCACTTCCATCGTCTTCCATCGTCACGCAATTATAGCACGATTGCATTGCAATCAAATCATCGAATCAGGGCCAGCCCACCTACTCCCCACGCAGCCTCAGGTAGCTGAACAGCAGAGGGTGTTTTTGTACGACCAGGTCCAGCGCCTGCTGCATCACCCTGCGGATGGTGAAGTGCGCCTGGGGACCGGTTCGCAGCTTGAACAGGTGGTAGCACTCTCTGAGGTTCATCCTGGACAGCACCCTACGCAGATGTGCGTGGGTGACCAGGTACTCGGCCACCTGCGGAAAGCCGTCACGGAGCCGGCGGAAGCCCTCTTCGGCGGTGTGCATTGCCTCTCGGAAGAGCTCCTCCGCGCCCGCGTCAATGACAAGCTCCGGTACAATGTAGCCTAGGTCCACGGTCGCAGGCTGGGGGATGTAGGTCTGCATCCGATGCCGCTTGAACTCCCGGTACGCGCCGTAGTCCATCACCAGGTCGAAGGTGTAGTCCACCACCTCCAGCTCACGCACCGGAATGTCGTGAGGCCCCAGGCGGTCCAGCGCGCTGTGGACCACGGCCTCCCGATCAATCGGTGTCATCGCCTCCACCCTCTGCCATATCTCATCGTACGAACCGCCGGAGAAGCGATACAGCAGGGCGGCGACCAGCTTCGACTCCGCCTGGGGATCGTAGTGCACCAGCTCAGCCTTGCAGTCCTCGTATGGCGACGACGCGTCCTGGCCCGACGACAGCCCAATCTGGGCCTCCCTCGTGAGGGCGAGGTACTCGTTGCGGTCGGCGTACCGAATGAGGGTTGGGGTTATGCTTCTGCCCCGCTCCTTCAGCTCCTCACCAAGCTCTCTCTCCTCCAACAGGTCCGATGAGAGGAGTTTGCGGATGGCGTGCTCCATTGAGCGTGCGTTCATGGTCACCCCAACGTTGGTCAGAGTAGCGGCGGGCAGCAGGAAGCGGCACGCGTCGGTTGCGACCCTGCGCAGCCGCAGGTTGTAGGCGGCGTCCCGCTCTCCCTCGTTCTGTGGAGTGGTCTTGCGAAGGCGCTGACTCACCCTATCAACGGCCTCTTCGTAGGAGCGGAACAGGGAGTCGCAGGTGTCGACATAGACGTCCCTGAGCGGGTGGCCCTCAAGCTCCCCTGGTATGTGGTAGCTGCCCTGCTCCAGCACCTGGTACCGGGACGACTTCTCCGTGTAGGACGCCAGGCGGTTGTCCTCAAGGGTGTCGCAGGCCAGGCGCGAGACGTTCTCCACTGCCATGTGGATGACGGCGTGCTCCGCGACGGAGGAGTGGCCGTAGTTCAGGACCCATCGCTCGTGGAAGTCGGCCGCCCGCTCCTCGGTAACCGCCTTGGCTATCTCGTCGAAGGGCTGGGGGTTGCGGGAGGTCATGGCGAAGACCACGGCAAGCTGCTCCTCCGTCAGCTCTCGAGGGTCAAGGGGGTAGACTCGCCGAGACAGGTCCATGAGCGCGGCCTCCGCTAAGGGCTGCCTGATAGCATATCACACAGGAGAGGGGAGTCCATCAAGAGAAGGAAAGGGATTCCCTGGGTGTTTTAATAATAGAGAATGACACCGCTCACCCCAGTATCAAGTACGGGGCGGGCTCTGAGCCTGTCGAAGGGAGTGAGAGGTAGCCGCAGCCGCCGCTATCTCGCTCAAACGGTTCGACGCGCTCACTATGAGCGATAAGAGGGAGGTCTTGCCAACGCACGTTGGAAATGCCAAGAGCGGGGTTCTATTCTGTCGGCGCGCTCTCTAGCGCCGCCGCATCTTCATCTTCGCTCTGACTTCTGTCAGTCGGTACTGCGCCTCCTCGAAGGCCTCGGGCATACGCGGCTGCGCAACCAGGCCCTCGTCCACAACATCGAAGACGCCGTTGCACAGGCTCACAGGCGCGAAGAAGGTTTCGTAGGATTTGATGCCGGGCGCAACTTCCCTGGTCCGCTGCCTGAGGAAGAGCAGGAGTTGCTGGCCGCTCAGCAAGGCTGTGGCCCCCTCTATGGAACTGTCGTCAGCGTCCGGCGCGCCTACTATGATTATGCTTCTTGCGTCGCCGCGCAGCGTCTCCGTCACCGCCACGCCAGAAAACACGATTGGAACGCCATTGCCGCTCTGCTCATAGGCGCTTGCTGTCCCGTAGTCAATCTCGCGAGACACAACGCCCTGTACAGTGCCGACAACCACAATGTCAGAGGCTGCCGTTAACTCCTCCACAGACGAGTACACCTGCATATCTGCCGTCTCATTCACAGAAGCGCCCTTTCCATTCCCCTGTATGAGTGACCACGCTGCCACAAACAGGAGCCGCTACCAGCGCCAGTATAGCAGGGAGCGGCTCCTCCCGGCGCGCTGCAACTAGTGGCTGCATGACTGCTCCCTTAGTTTCCACGTAGCGGCGCTAGAAGCCCTCCTCTTCTTCCTCTTCCTCAATGTTGTCCTTGACGAAGGAGACCGCCTCCTCGTCATCCGAGGGCAGGGCGGCTATGTTCGCCTCTCCCTCATCGTCCCAATCTATGATAGGAGGTCGGTCATTCTCCTCCTCTTCCTCCAGGTCCAGATCTATCGGCATAGGTGGAGTTCCCGGATAGGAGTAGGCGCCGTCCCCCGACTGCCTGGCCGGGAAGGACATCGTGCCGTACTGGCTGGGGTGCCGGTAGGTCTCCTTGATCATTATCACAAGGCTGCGCTCATCCACCGCGGTGACGGCGGCTGTGTATCTGTTGCCGCCCTCCACCAGCTTGGCAAGGCGCAACCCGAGCTTGGGTTCTATCTCTCCCAGATATTCTCCCTTGACGTTTTCAATTGTCATCCGGCTGCCGTACGGCTTGAGCTCTACGGCGTCTCCCGGCGCCATTGGGAGGTGCGCCGCGCCTGGGGGCAGGTTTCGGAGGGACATGGTTGCCGTCCTGCCTCGTTCCTCTATGAAGAGTTGAGGAGCCACCTTGGAGCCGAGCTTGGGCTGGGGAGCGCTGTCCCCAAGGTGGGCCAGCCGCTTGAGATTCTTTCTGGCTATCGTATTTGCCCGCGAAATCTCCAGGGTGCGCCGGAAGGCGTCCTCTGCCTGCTTGTACTGACCAAGCTCCGACAGGGCCTTCCCAAGCCGGTTCAACGCCTCCACATCCTTTGGAAAGTCCGCGACAATCTGGCGGTTCAAGGCCAGCGCCTCTTCCCAGCGGCTCTCCAGCGCCAGGGCTATGGCTTCCTTGGCCTTGTCCCTTCTTGAACGCGCTTTTTCTTCGGTGTTGAGATTCATCGACTGTACTCCAGATTCATCGACTGTACTCCAAGGAAGATGAATTGTATACCTGTTGTCAATAGGTGTGCAATACCTTTTGCGCATTTTGCCGCATCCAGGTTGTTCAGGCACGGGCCGGATAGATATTCCGAGCAGTGAAAAGGACGTGTCAGACGTGTCTGCGCCGCGGCCGGGAGGCTGGGTTGCGAGAGGTGGGAGCTAGCTAAGTCCGTCCAGCTTGTTGGAGGCCTTGTCCGCCTCCTTGGCAACGGGCTGAGAAGGTCCGGTCTTGGAGGAGAGGTTGCCGTATCTCCCCCGGGCGTTGCTCCACCTCACTGAGAGTATGTCTCTCAGCATGAGGAAGCTGTCCCTGACGGGTTTCACCTTGCTCCCCTCGTGGTAGTACCAGTCTATGGGTATGTCCTTGATCCGCATACCCAGCCTCTGGGCTAGGAACAGCACCTCGACATCGAAGCCGAAGCCGTGGGCGCGCTGGATAGAGAAGAGGGTTTCCGCCGCCTGGGCCTCGAAGCACTTGAAGCCGCACTGGGTGTCCGAGAAGCCCCTGACAGCCAGGAGCCTCACCATCCAGTTGAACACGCGCCCCATCAGATGGCGGCGAAAAGGCTCGTGGAACCGGCGCGACCCCGGAGCCTCTCGGGAGCCTATGGCTATGTCGAAGTCGGACAGGGCGGGAGGTAGAAACCTCTCCAGGTGCTCGATGGGCATGGACAGGTCGGCGTCCGCGATGAACCGGTATCGCCCCTGCGCGCTCAGCATACCCGCCTTTACCGCCCATCCCTTTCCCTTATGGCTGAGGCTGACCAGGCGTATGCCTGGATTTTCGTTGGCGGCGGCCTGAACCAGGCCTGCGGTCCCGTCCTCGCTGCCGTCGTCGGCGACAATCACCTCCCAGGAGTAGCTCTGTCGACGCAGGTAGTCTGCCAGAGTCTCCAGGGTCTGGGTAATCCGCACCTCCTCGTTATAGGCGGGGATTACAACGGAAAGGAAAGGATGCGCCAAGAAAAAAGACCGCCTTCCGCATGCTTCAGTCTGCCTGGTCAAGCCGGAAAGCCGCGTGCAAGGCTCGCACGGCGTCCTCCACCACGTCCTCGGCCACAATGCAGGTGATGCGTATCTCCGATGTGGTGATCATCTCGATGTTCACGTTGGCCTCGTACAGTGCGCGGAACATCTGGGCCGCATAGCCGGGATGGTTCTGCATACCCGTCCCCACAATGCTGACCTTGGCCAGACTGTCGTTGCTGACGCACTCCCCGGCCCCAATGCCTTCGGCTACGGGCTTAACAATTTCCATCGCAGCCGCCAGGTCTTCACGGGAAACGGTGAAGGTGAGGTCTGTGATGCGCTCCACGCTGGAATTCTGGACTATGGTGTCCACGCTGATTCCCCTCTGGGCCAGGGGGTCGAAGAGGGTGGCCGCGATTCCGGGCCTGTCCGGCACCCCCAGCACGGTTATCTTTGCTACGTTCTTGGCGTGGGCTACTCCACTTACTCTGTTTCTTATTTCCATATCAGTTTCTCAGTGTATCAAAGTTCCGGGCGCGTCGACAAAGCTGGAGGCCACCATTATGGGCACATTGTACATTGCGCCCAGCTCTATTGAGCGCGGGTTCATCTTTGCGCCGTGCCCGGCAAGCTCCAGCATCTCCTCGTAGCCTATCTCGTCCAGCTTCCTGGCGTTGGGCACCACTCTGGGGTCGGCTGTGTATATGCCTTCAACGTCGGTGTAGATCTCGCACACCCTGGCCTCCATACTGGCCGCCAGAGCCACGGCGGTGGTGTCTGACGCCCCGCGGCCCAGGGTCGTTATCTCCATATCCTCGGTCATGCCCTGGAAGCCGGCCACCACCACAATCTTGCCGTCCTGTAGCTCCCTGCGAATGCGTTGCGAGTCGACCGCCACTATTCTAGCACGAGTGTAGTCCGTATCGGTCTGAATGCCCGCCTGCCCTCCGCTGAGGCCTATGGCATCGTAACCCATCGACCGGAGGGCCATTGTGACCAGGGTACACGACACGATCTCTCCCGTGGACAGCAGAAGCGCCAACTCCCTCCCGTCGGGCCTCTCATTAACGGAATAGGCGAGTTGAATCAGGTCGTCGGTGGTGTCGCCCATCGCGGAGACGACGACGACCACCTGGGTCCCGGCGTTCCTGGCGCGGGCTATGCGACTGGCCACAGCCATAATTCTCTCGGCGTTGGCAACAGAACTCCCGCCGTACTTCTGAACTATCAGGTCACTCATATCCGCTCCGTCATTCCGTCGATACCACGTGAGCCCCCAGGGTTGTAGGTCTTGTTACTTTGAGGTCCCCAGATATACCCACTTTGTCCGCGGCGTTTGTCATCTCGTATCCTATGGTCATGGCTCTGGATGTGGCTAGCGCAAGGACGCTGGTGCCACCCCCGGAGAGAAAGGCGCCTGCCGCGCCCGCGTCCAGAGCGGCGCGTATGATGTACTTCATTGCCGGGAATATGCTCTGACGCGCCGGCTGATGAAGCCTGTCCTGGGTAGCCACCCTCAGCTTGTCCAACCGGCCGGTTGACAGGCCGTTGACGAGCAGGGCAGTTCTCCCCAGATTGTACACTGCTTCTTCGCGGCTGACCATATCTGGCAGGATAGCTCTGGCTTCCCTGGTTGCCATAGGGACGTCCGGCACGAAGACCACCGCCATCAGATCCGGCGGCAGCGGAACTGTATCCGCTACGGTCCGGCCTTCGTCGCGTACCACCACTTGGCAGCCTCCCAGCAGGGCAGGGGAGACGTTGTCGCCATGCCCCTCCATCTCCACAGCCAGATCAAGCAAGCACTCCCTGTCGAGGGGACGACTGCAGAGGGCGTTGGCAGCCACCAGGCCCCCGACTATAGCGGCGGCGCTGCTCCCAAGCCCACGCGCCAGCGGGATGCGGTTGCGGCACGATATCGACAGCGGCACAGGCTCCTCACCCGCAGCGTCGAAGGCGGCTCGAGCGGCGCGGTAGACCAGGTTGTCCTCCGAAGCGCTGAGGGTGTCTGCGCCATCTCCGGCTATAAGCACAGCAGGGCGCGAGGCTGCGCTTATGCAGACGTCGTTCCACCAGTCCAGGGCTATGCCCAGACAATCGAAGCCCGGGCCCAGGTTGGCCGTTGTGGCAGGAACTCGTACGGAGACTGTTCGGTTTTCCATGATAGCAAGCGGAACTAAGTATACAGGGCGCCTATCCGGGATTCAAGGAAGGCGATTTCGCCACGAGTTCGCCCATGAAATCATTACAAATCTTACAATTGGGCCGGGGTACTATGCTAATCCCTTGACATGGGGTAGACTGGGCGTCACTACCCGCAATTCAAGGCGAAAAAGCGAAAGGATTTGGAGGTGGTCATGGCTACGTTCAGTCAGGTTGGTTCAGGTGCGATCTACAAACCGCGTGGTACACAAGAGGCGATTGATCGGAATATTATCGAACGCTTCCTCAACAGAGCGGCCGCGCTGGGCATACACCCTACACCCCTATCGCTGAGGCCGTTGAGGAAGGGTCTCTTCGGGATGATGTACGCCTCCGACGTCTACCGCGTGTCCTGGAGCAAAGAGGTCAGCATCAGCATACCCGGGTTGCTGAGCTTCACGCTGGGCATCCCCAGGAGCGGGACCTTCCAAAAATACAACGCGAACAAGGTGCTCATGAGCGTGGAGGCGGAGGCCCTGCGCCAGCCGCTGTCCACCCTGTGGGAAATTGAGGATACGGCGGTGCTGGCCGAGGAGGTGGACCCCATACTGGCCGTCAAGGTTGCCGGCAGCTGGTTCGAGGTCTACCGCTGGCTGAAGCGCCCCTACCCCCTCAGCGACGAGGAGGCAGAGCGCCTGGCGCGCCTCTGGCGGTGAGGCGCAGGCTGGGCTGGCCTCAAGAGCCTTTAGGCCCTGGGTACCTCGACGATTAGCTTGTTCTTTACGAGCTGATCATACGCAAGCCGGATAGTCTGCTCCTTAAACTTGGGTTTGAGCCTGTATACATTGTTTACAACTTTTTCCTTAGAGGGTTCGCCCAGCAAGTTTTGGACAAAGTGGACCGTTGCGTACAGCTCCAAGTTTGAAGCATCCAAGACACTGAGGGCACCTATTGCTTTAGCTATTTCTCCTCTGTACTTGGCTAGCTCGCTGTCCCAAGGAAGTTGCTTCGCTGAGGCGGGAGTAATATGGTAACCATATCCCAGGGGATCGTGGGACACCTCGACGTAGCCGGCGGATTGCAGTGCTGATATGCCACTATCGATATCTTGGGAAAAGGGACCGTAGTGGTGCATCCTGAATCTATATTGCAATGGTACTCCCAGCCCTTCTTGCAAAAAGTAGATTATCTTTTGTACTTTGGTCTTACCAACATCCTTTGACTGCTCTACTATACATTGAATGGCAGCGAGTCGCCTGATTAACAATTCGGTATCACTCATTTGCGCCCCCTAGTTCATATACCGGGAACAGAATTCTTTCACATCTCGTTCTGCGCTCTCGTCACCACGAACGTCCGCATATATTCTAACCAAGTTAATCTCTTCAAGGCCATTCAGTGCCCTGGAATACGTCTTTATATCGCGCCATGAGCCTCCTTGGAAAACCGGTAGCATCTCTGTCTTGAATTTCTCGGGATGATCTGAGGCTTGGTCTGCCCAGACAAGGATTTCACCAAATTGCTGGCGGACTGCATCAGGCAATCTGTTGAATGCCTTGATTGCATCAATTTGGTCAGGGTGATCCACTGTCTCGTACACGGATTTCAAATGTTGTCTTGAAACAATTCTCCAAGCCATGTTCTTATGAGTCCTACTTGCTCGCCTAGGTGCCTCCGCCAGAACAACGTTGTCGTTCCATCGAATAAAGTCGTTCAGTTCATCAGGGTAGTGATTCCTTCCTGACACATCCAGGAGAAGCTCTCTGATAAACTCTGTCAGAATATGGTCATATGCACGCCTGACAGCATGGAAATACACCTGAGTAAACATAAAATAGCGAGCCAAGATCAGTCCCTCTACTGCATGAATCCCACCGTAGTCTACCCCAAGCTGGAGATTTTCGCTGGAGTCTTCCAATCGGAGCGTGAACGTGTCCAACAATCGTTCCAGGTCGTACTTGCCGTATTGGACGCCGCAGTACAATGAATCTCTCAATAGGTAGTCCATCTTGTCTACGTCCCAAGCGCTAGATATCAGTTCTCTCACGAATCCAGCTTCATATACCTCTTCATATATTTCTTCACTCACTATTTTTGCGACGCGCTCCTTTGTAACACCCCAATCTGCAAGTTGACTGTCTATGACATCACCTACGCCCAAGTCCGGCGCAACAATTATTGCAGCACTGTATTCTTCGTGCCCCTTTCCTTTCGGGAAAAGAGCGGTTTCGCCAACATGAGAGAAGGGAGCGTGGCCGACATCGTGCAATAGACCGGCCAACCTTGCCTCGAGAATTAGCTGCTCAGCGTTCCGCTCAAAGTCTAGAGCCTTCCAGCCTAAACTACCGATGATAAGATCTTTGTTCCTATGAATCAGTCTCTCTGTGAACTTACCGGCCAGATGCATTACACCAAGAGAGTGGTCAAAGCGAGAGTGTTCAGCGCCATGGTAAACGTATGAAGAGAGTCCCAACTGATGAATCCACCGCAAACGCTGGAAGGGAAGCGTATCTATAATCGCCTTTTCATGGGGGTAGACGTTAATGTAACCGTGTACCGGGTCTCTGAAAGTCCCTGCAGGACTAGGTAACAAGCTACACCTCGCTGATAGAACACAACCGTTCTACCATTATTCTGCCATAGATGTCAACTGGCGGATGACTTCACTCTACTCCCCCAGTCTTGCCACCGTGTCCACGTCTTTATCGCCGCGGCCGCTGAGGCAGACCAGGATAATCGTGTCCTGTGGCAGCGTCGGGGCGAGTTGGCTGACGTAGTAGATGGCGTGGGACGGCTCCAGTGCAGGGATGATGCCCTCGGTGCGGGAGAGCAGGTGGAAGCCCTCAAGGGCCTGTGAGTCCGTGACGGCGGTGTACTCCGCTCGCTCGGTGTCCTTCAGATGGCTGTGCTCGGGGCCGACTCCGGGGTAGTCCAGGCCTGCGGAGATGCTGTGGGTCTCCTTCACCTGCCCGTGCTCGTCCTGGAGCAGGTAGGACATGGAGCCGTGAAGCACCCCAAGCCTTCCGGCGACCAGAGTGGCCGCGTGGCTTCCGGAATCGACACCCATGCCGCCGGCCTCGACGCCCACCAGCTTGACCTCGGCGTCGTCGAGAAATGGGTAGAACAGCCCCATCGAGTTGCTCCCTCCGCCGACGCACGCCACGGCGTAGTCCGGCAGTCGACCCTCGGCCTCCAGCATCTGCTCCCGCGCCTCCGTGCCGATGACCGACTGGAAATCCCGCACCATCATCGGGTACGGGTGAGGTCCCACGACGCTCCCCAGCAGGTAGTGGGTTGTCTCCACGTTGGTGACCCAGTCCCGGATGGCCTCGTTGATGGCGTCCTTCAGGGTGCGGCTTCCCGCCGTCACTGGCCTCACCTCCGCTCCAAGGAGACGCATGCGATACACGTTGATGGCCTGCCTACGCATGTCCTCCTCGCCCATGTACACCACGCACTCCAGCCCCAGCATGGCGCAGGCTGTGGCGGTCGCCACACCGTGCTGCCCGGCGCCGGTCTCGGCAATGATGCGCTGCTTGCCCATGTGCTGCGCCAGCAGCGCCTGTCCGAGAGCGTTGTTGATCTTGTGGGCTCCTGTGTGGGTAAGGTCCTCTCGCTTGAGGTAGATGCGAGCGCCGCCGAACTGAGTGGTCAGGTTGCGGGCGAAGTACAGAGGCGTAGGCCTTCCCGCGTAATTCGTGTTGTAGTCGGTGAGCCGGTTTTGGAAGTCCTCAGACTTTTTTGAGGCCGCGTACTCCGATTCAAGCTCCTCCAGGGCCGCCATCAGCGTCTCCGGCACAAAGCGACCGCCGTAAGGCCCGAAGTGACCCAGGGAGTCGGGTAGGGGAGCTTTTTGTGAATTCATAACATCGCTTTCCATTGTCTCGCTATAACGCCGTTCACGTCCCGGCGCTCTGCTTCAGTGACTGGTCTACGCGCCTTACTTGCTCTATGAAGTCCGCGATCTTCGCCGCGTCCTTCTTTCCGTCGGTCTCGACGCCGCTGGAGACGTCCAGGCCCCAGGACCTGACCTCGCGCACGGCTTCGTCCACGTTGTCCCGGTTGAGCCCTCCGGCCAGGAGCAAGGGGCGCTCTCGGGCCAGTGTCCGGGCTACCTCCCAGTCGAAGACCTGGCCGGTCCCGCCGAGAATGCCCTGCTTGTAGGTGTCCAGCATGCACATATGGCCCTCGTTGCTGTACAGGGAAATGCCCTGACGCACCTGCGACAGGACCTCCTCTGCCGGAGCGTCGCTTCTGACGTGGAGCACCTTTATCACCGGCTTCTTGACCTGGCGGCAGAACTCCGGGGACTCGCTGCCCGACAGTTGGGCCATGTCCAGGTCGCAATGGGTGAGGACGTGGTCCACATCTTCCAGGGGTTGATTGGCGAAGACGCCCACCCAGCGCGGCCCGTCCTTGCCCCAGCGATCGCGGAAGGACCGGACGAGCAGTTTCGCCTCGTCCAAGTCGACGTAGCGTCTGCTGCGAGGCTCAAAGACGATGCCCAGGAAGTCGGCGCCCGCCTCCGCAGCTGCCAGCGCGTCGTCGATGTCCCTGAGTCCGCAAATCTTAACCTTGGTCATGCAAGAAGGTCCCCTTCAGAAGAGCTCACGAAGCCTTACGCGGAGCCATGCAGCAGCTCCCTGACCTTGGCCCCCGGGTCCGGAGCGGTTACTATGGCTTCACCCACCAACATAGCGTGCGCTCCGCCCCGTCGCAACCTCAACATGTCATCGTGGCTGTGAATGCCGCTCTCGCTGACCACTATCTTGCCCCTTGGGACAAGGGAGGCCAAATGCTCCGTGACGGAGATGTCCGTGTTGAACGTGCGCAGGTCCCGGTTATTGATGCCGATGATCTCCGCGCCCGCGCTTAGAGCGATTTCAAGCTCCTCCTCGCTGTGCACCTCTACGAGGGCCTGCACCCACAGGCTCTGACTGATCTCCAGAAGCTCTCTGAGACACTCCGGGGTGAGGATTGCCACTATCAGCAGCAGGGCGTCCGCTCCGTATGCCCTGGCCTCGTACACCTGGTAGGGGTCGAAGACGAAGTCCTTGCGAAGCACGGGCGCGCCAAGAGGCCGAATGGCTTCCTTGACCGCCGACATGTGCTCCAGGCGGCCTTGAAAGTGGTCCACCTCCGTCAGCACCGAGACAGCCGCGGCACCGTTGTCGGCGTATGTCTTCGCCAGGTCCGCCGGGTCGTAGTCCTCTCGCAGCAGCCCCTTCGACGGGGATGCCTTCTTGGTCTCGGCTATCAGGCGCAGGCCGTCGCCCATGAGCGCGCCTGACAGGTTGGCGGGTGCCGGTAGAGACTGGATACGCTCCTTAAGCGCCTCAATGGGCTCCTCCCTCTTGCGGCGCTCCACCTCCCGCCCCTTGACCTCAACGATTTTGTCCAGGATAGTAGCCATGACCGAGTCCTATGTCAGCTTCTGGCTCAGCTCTGCCAAGGCCAGGAGCTTACCCATCGCCTTGCCGCTGTCGATGGACTCAGAGGCAGCCATTATGCCCTGCTTCAGGTTATCGACGGCGTTGCCGGCAGCCAGCGCGGCGGAGGCGTTGAGCAGCACTATGTCCCTGGCCGGCCCTACCTCGCCGGAAAGGACGCGGTTCATGGCGGCCAGGTTGTCCTCGATGGACTGCCCTTGCACGTCGCTCGCGGAGGCGCGGGACAGTCCCAGGTCCTCCGGCGTAACGGCGAAGTTGTAAATGTTGCCGTCCTTCAACTCCCAAATCTGAGAGGGGGCTGCTATGGAGATCTCGTCCAGGCCGTCCTCACCGTGGACCACAAGGGCGTGCCGGCAGCCCAGGCGAAGCAGAACCATCGCCATCTTCTCTCCGAGCGAGCTGTCCGCCACTCCCAAGACCTGGCTCCGCGCTCCCGCGGGATTCGTCAGGGGGCCAAGGATGTTGAACACGGTGCGTATGCCTATTTCTCTCCTGGGAGGACCGGCGTATCTCATGGCTGGATGGAAGGTGGGAGCAAACATGAAGCCAATACCGACCTCACGAATGCACCGCTCCACCCCCCCCGGGCCAAGATCCACCTTCACGCCCGCGGCCTCCATAACGTCCGCGCTGCCGCAGGCGCTGGTGATGGCCCGGTTTCCGTGCTTGGCGACCTTCAGGCCTGCGCCCGCAGTCACGAACGCGGCTATCGTGGAGACGTTTATGGTGTGCGACCCGTCGCCGCCGGTGCCGCAGGTGTCCACCAGGTCGCCGTCCGACTGCACACGCAACGCCTTCTCCCGCATCACCCTGGCCATGCCGGCTATCTCGTCCGGGGTCTCTCCCTTGAGGCGCATGGCGGTGACAAAGGCCCCGAACTGGGCCGGGGTCGCCTCACCCGTCATTATCTCCTCCATCACCTGAGAGGCTTCCTCGACGGATAGGCTCTGCCCGGATACGACGCTGCTTATAGCTTCCTGGATCATTTTTCGCCTCAAGAGCTGAGGAAATTCCTCAGCAGGTCTTTCCCAACGCCGGTCATAATGGACTCCGGGTGGAACTGTACGCCCTCGACCTGGTGCTCCTTGTGACGCACACCCATTATCAGGCCCTTGTCCGTCCAGGCGGTGACCTCCAACTCCTCCGGGAGGTCCTCCCGGTAGATTGCCAGGGAGTGATAGCGTATGGCCTCGAAGGGATTGGGAAGGCCGCGGAAGAGGCCCTTGCCGTCGTGATGAATGAGGGAGGTCTTGCCGTGCATTATCTCTCCGGCCCTGTCGACCGTGCCCCCGTAGGTGTATCCGATGCACTGGTGACCCAGGCATACGCCGAGGATGGGGACGCGGCCGGCGAAGTGACTCACCACGTCGTTGGAGATGCCCGCCTCCTTTGGAGTGCATGGGCCGGGCGAAATGACTATCTTCTCGGGGCGCATAAGCTCCACGTCCTCCAGGGTGGCCTGGTCGTTGCGCACCACCTCCACATCCGCCCCGAGCTCGCTCAAGTACTGGTAGAGGTTGTAGGTGAAGCTGTCGTAGTTGTCTATCAGCAGAATCATTAGTCCGCTCCGCTTAGTCGTGAGTACGCAAGCCTAATTGTACCCTTCAGTCTGACTAAATGGAAGTCGGCTTGGATACTTCTCAGCTTTCCACCTAGGAGAGGTAGGGCCAAGGTGATTCGGCGGAAGCCATGCTGTCGGCCATCCTCAGTAGATCGTCGACGCTCATGGGCTCTACATTCTGGGCAATCAGGCAATAGTGGACGCCGTCCCTGCTCCACTGCAAGGCAATGGCTTCTCCAAAGAGCCGATAGTTCGTTGCAGAAGGGTCCTCAATGCAATGGGCCCTAAACTCGCTGTACTTGAAATCATCGCATGGAGTTGTAAGTGTTTTGGACTTTATCTGTTGGACTGTGTCTTCCTCACCACTTATGGAAGTTGAGCCCAGTTGGCCCGGATACTGGCGATGGAACATTATGTAGGAGTAGCTTTGCCCGCCTGTAGCGCCAACAGGCCACGCCTCCTCCAGGACAATTAATTGATCGTTGGTCTTGGGCTGGTTAAAGTCATCGGAATCAAGGTGAGTCAGCCATCCCTGTACCCCGTCCACCACCACCTGCCTTCTGTCATCCCCCAGTTCCATGTCGAACTGCGCGTATACCTGGATCAGAGTCACATTTGGAGGCCTGTAATCGAGGTGCGGGCCGGTGCCGTATTCCAGCGGATTGAATCTACCCTCCCAGGAAAGCCTCAGCGAAGGGGAGTCGCCACGTTCCAAGTCCAAGGGGATCGACTCCTCCGTCTTCCAACGTTCAAGGTATTCAGGCACGTACTGGGGTATACGAATCTGATCCCTGAACTGCTGCAGGTCGCTCTTCTGTGAGCACCCTGCAATAAACGCCACCGCAAAGACGACCATCACCTGGACAGCCAGCAAGCAACGGACCAGGGTCATTGCTCCACTCCGTGCCGGGCCCACCAGCAGACCCATCGTTAATTTCAACTTTCAGCCTGACTAAATGGAAGTCGGCTTGCAGGGCAAGCCGACTTCCCCAAAAGGTCGTAGAGTCTAGGAGGCTGGCCTAGTCGAACCGTATGCGCGGGTCCAGCCAGCCGTAGCTGAGGTCCACAAGCAGGTTGGTAATAACTATCCACATGGAGAAGAGGAGCACCAAGGACTGCACCACCGGGTAGTCCCTCTGGTTCATCCCTTCCACCAACATGTTGCCTATCCCGTCCATTACGAAGATGCGCTCCATAATTACGGAGCCGCCTATGATGCCGGCTATGGAGAATCCGATTACGGTAATAACTGGGATAAAGGCGTTCTTCATAGCGTGCCGGTAAGTGACCACCGACCCGCTGAGCCCCTTGGCGTGGGCAGTCCGTATGTAGTCCTGGCGCAGCACCTCCAGCATGGTCGAGCGCATCATCCGCGCCTTGGTGACCATGGAGGAGTAGCCTACAATCAAAGCCGGCCAGAAGAACTGGCTCAGGTTGCCTGTTGGATTCTCAAGGAACGGCACAAACCCGATCTGCGGGCTCCACTCAAATACGTACATACCAACGATCAGCAGCATGGTGGCGAGCCAGAAGTTGGGTATCGAGAGGCCGGACAGAGACCAGATCCTCAGTGTGTAGTCTATCCAGGTGTCCTTGCGGATGGCCATGAGGACACCCGCGGGAAGCCCCAGTATAGTAGACAGGGCAATGGAAAGAAGCGCCAGTTCTACAGTCACCGGCAGCTTCCTCAAGAAGTTCTCCCATATGCCCTCATTCGAGAACATGGACTCTCCCCAGTCGCCCGTTACCCAACCGCCAATCCAGGTCAGGTACTGCATGTGGATGGGAGCGTTAAGCCCCACATCCTCGCGGATTCTCGCCAGCTGCTCCTCAGTGACCAAGTCTTCCTCTCCGCCCGTCATCTCCAGCGCAATCATCATCGCCACGTCACCCGGGGCGATGCGCAGGATGGCGAAGATCACAAGGGACACCAGTAGGCCTGTAAGAGCTCCTTGTATCATACGGTTCATTATGTATCTGTGCATGATCGACCTCTCGCTCTAAGCTAGGACTTCACCCATCAATACCATTTGACAAATTTAGCCGTCTGGAACCGGCTGTGCCTGAAGCGAAGACACCATCCTCACTGTAATTGAACTCCAATTGTATTAGCGTTTCCTGTAGCCGTCAATACAGATTACAGCGGGTTTGCAAGTCTCTTGTACTTGTATGGCATCCTCCTTTCGCAGGGCTATACCCACTGCCCGCACATTATTCGCCTTTCGGCTGCGGCGTGGACGAAGACTCCTGCGCCGCAGCCGGACCTATAGCAGCTATACGGGAGACAGCCCCGCGTCCTCTAGTCGAACCGTATGCGGGGGTCCAGCCAGCCGTAGCTGAGGTCCACAAGAAGGTTAACGGCTACTATCCACATGGCGAAGAGCAGCACCAGGGACTGGACTACCGGGTAGTCCCTCTGGTTCATGCCTTCCACCAGCATGTTGCCTATCCCGTCCAGCACGAATATCCGCTCCATTATCACGGAGCCTCCAATGATGCCGGCTATGGAAAACCCGATAACCGTAATCACAGGTATGAAGGCGTTCTTCATAGCGTGCCGGTAAGTGACCACCGTCCCGCTGAGCCCCTTGGCGTGGGCAGTTCGTATGTAGTCCTGGCGCAGCACCTCCAGCATGGTCGAGCGCATCATCCGCGCCTTGGTGACCATGGAGGAGAAGCCCACTATCAGGGCCGGCCAGAAGAACTGGCTCAGGTTGCCCGATGGATCGTCCAGGAACGGCACGAAGCCGATCTGCGGGCTCCACTCGAAAATGTACATCCCGACAACCAGCACCATGGTAGCAAGCCAGAAGTTGGGTATCGACAGGCCCGACAGAGACCAGATCCTCAGTGTGTAGTCTATCCAAGTATCCCGTTTGATGGCCATTATAATCCCGGCTGGAAGTCCCAGCGCTGTGGACAAGCCAGTGGCAAGAAGCGCCAGCTCAAGTGTCACCGGCAGCTTTCTCCTGAAGTTCTCCCATATGCCCTCATTCGAGAACATGGATTCTCCCCAGTCGCCCGTCACCCAACCGCCAATCCAGGTCAGGTATTGCATGTGGATGGGAGCGTTAAGCCCTACATCCTCGCGGATCCTGCTCAGTTGTTCCTCAGTGACCAGGTCTTCCTCTCCGCCCGTCATCTCCAGCGCAATCATCATCGCCACGTCCCCGGGGGCGATGCGCAGGATGGCGAAGATTAACACGGACACCAGTAGGCCCGTAAGGACCCCTTGTATCATACGGTTTGCTACGTATCTTTGCATGATCGACCTCCCGCTCTAAGCTAGCGCTCCACCCGGCTATACGTTTTGTCTGTATTCAACCGGCCTGGACTGGCTGTGCCGGAAGTGAAGAAACCATCCTCACTGTGGTTGAGCAAAAGTTGTATTGGTGTGTTTGCGAGTTTCTTGTATTTGAACATCAACCTCATTTCGCAGGCCGATACGCCTGTGCCCGGCTACGGGGAGCCGCCCTCCTCCAGAAATAGCCCGGTTGTCGGGTTCCAGTCCGCCCAAGCGAACCAGAAGGAGTAGTTTGCGGGCAGCTGGTCAAGCCGCGTGCCTTTCAGGGGGCCATCAATGGCCTCCGCCGTCAGAAGCAGCCACCGGCTGTTCGTCTCCTGGTCCACCATGAGCAGGCCGCCGGCGTCGTCCTCCTCCAGGAGGCTGAAGGTCAGGGAGCGTCCGTCCACCTCGCGGACGAAGGCTGCCGCCGTGTCCGACACCGGCTCGTAGGTGACAACCAGGTCCCGGCCTCCCACGGTATCGTTGACGACCGGGTGGTCCACCAGGTCGTTGAAGGCGTAGGCCATGGAGCGGTCATTTACGATGAGTCCAAGCACAAAGTCCTTTTGATCCAGGCGGTCGTCATCCCGTACGCGTCCGTAGCCGGCCCACCCGCTGGCATAGTACCCCAGGTAGGGGTCGTAGGTGAATGCCAGGGCGCCGCTTGGGTCGTCAGTTGTGGGCATCCTCCACGCCAGCACCTGCGAGTCGGGGTGAAGCTCCCTCCAGTGACCCCAGGTGGTCTGCATAGCGGGTAAGACCTCAAGCTGGGTGCCCTGGTACTCTCCCGTAATAGCTTCACCGGTAAAGTGAGTCCACAAAGAATCGGTCTGGTGGTCGTACATAATCATTGCGCTCAGGGTAAGCTTGCCGGATACGCCGAAGGTGAGAACCTCCTCTCCGAACTGGCGGGCATACACTATGCCCGAGAAGCAGAGGGGTCACCACGTGACAACAACAGGCACACCTCCCACTACATCATTGACTGCCTCGTGATGGCTCAGGACGTCCAACGGGTAAGCCTTGCTCTCACCGTTCATGGACAATCCCAGCACCAGCTCCACGTCCTTGAATTCCGGCGGCACTGCTTCCGGGGCCACGAATTGGGGTTGCAGTATGGCCGGGATGGCGTCCCTCACCACCGCAGGCTGCATCCTTGCGATAAGTTCATCCCTGGTTACTTTGCCTGTTTCCGTAAGCGGGAATTGGGTGGGGGTGGGCACAAGTGTGGGTGTAGACCAGGGCGTACGAGTTGGTTCAGGAGTGGGCGTAGCCTGGGACGTGGAAGTGGGCGCAGGTGAGGACGTAGCCGTAGGCGCCGTGCTGCTGCATCCGGCGGCGAGCAAAGCCAGCCCCGAAGTCATCATCAGCGATAGAACCAGTAGATGTGCTCTACGCATCGGCATACGGGTATACCTCTCCCTAAGTCTTATGCACCAAATCATACGGGTAGTATGTTCCGAAATCCTTAAAGAAGTTACGAGACTCTAACAAAAATGGGCTGGAAGTTAAACCCGGCCGCGCTTCCTGTCTAGGAGGCGGCGTCCCGGACGAAGAGTCCGGTAGAAGGATGCCAGTCATTCCAGGCAAACCAGAATGAGTAGTTGGAGGGCAGCTGCTCCAGCCGAGTCCCCTTGAGCGGGCCATCCACGGCCTCTCCCGTGAGAAGCAGCCACTCGCTGCCCGTCTCCCGGTCAACCATCACGGGGTCAGTGGCTCCGGCGTCCTCTGAGATGCGGAACTCCAGGATTCGCCCGTCCACATCGCGGCTGAACACATTGCCGGTAGAGGAGTCGGCATCGAAAGCGATTACCACGTTCCTGTCTCCCACGGAGTCGTTGACCACAGGCTGTTCGCTCAGGTCGTCAAAGGCGTAGGCCTTGGCCTCGTCACCGACTACCAGGCCTACCACCAAATCCTTCGTGTCCAAGCGGTCATCTATGCGGGCCTCCCCGATAACACCGGCATCCGAGTTCAGGTAGTACGCCGTGTAGTTGTCCCAGGTGTATCTGCCTCCCTTGTCCAGAGCCACGGTGTCGGGGTGCAGCTCCTTCCACTTGCCCCAGGTAGTGTGAGTGGATGGGACCAATTCCAGCCTTGTCCCCAGGTAGTCTCCCTGTATGGCGTCACCGGTAAAGTGGCTCCACAGGGAGTCCGTCTGGTGGTCGTACATCACCAGCGCGTTCATCACCAGCTTGCCGGACACTCCAAAGGTAAGGGTGTCGTCACCGAACCGGCGGGCATAAACTATGCCCGAGAAACAGAGGGGTCACCATGTGACCGCAACGGACTTGCCTCCCACCACGTCGTTGGCAATCTCGTGCCTGCTGAGCATGTTGACGGAGTACGCCCGGGAGTCCCCGTCGATGGACACCCCTATCACCAGCTCGTCGCCCTGCATCTGCTCATCGGCCTCGGCCACCGTAAGGAACTCCGGCTCCAGTATGGCCGGAATCGCGTCCTTGCGCAGCAGTGTCACGATATCGAGGTCGCGATACGCCGCTTCGGAAGGGGTGTTGGTGGGCGCGGGCTGGGTAGCAGGAGCGTCCGAGGTGGAAGTTTCGGGGATGGATGTGATCGCCGGCTGCGTGGCGGTCTCACCGCCCACCGCATCCCGGGGTGTGGCAGTAGGCGCCGACGTGGAGACGGGGTCGCCTCCGGAGCAGCCGGCTAACACCAAGGCGACGACCACCAGGGCCAGGAGCGCCAACACTATGCCCAGAGCAAAGTATAAAGTCGATTTGAGCAACTGTTACCTTCTTAATAAAGCCTTAATACTGCTCACGTAAAAATATACCATTATTCCAAGCGCAAGAGCGCCGCCAAGCTCACGATTCCGAACTACTCTATCATATCAGGTAAATGTTACGTTGAAGGCCATCTGCTACACTTTTTTTATGAGGGCATCTTATCTCTCGTTCCTTATTATCTTGGTAAGCGCCTTGCTGGTAACGGCCTGCACCGGGCCAGGCGCCACCGCTACCGACACTCCGACGCCGCTGTCCACGCCCACGCCTGCGCCCACTGGCATCGCTTCTCCTACGCCAACGCCCAGTCCTACCCCGACACCCATCCCCACTCTGGCGCCCACTCCGGCCAGGGAGGCGAATGTCAACGTCGCTCCCTTCACACAGGTGGGCTGGCGTCTTCCCCTGATAGCGGCCGGCGCGCCGGGGCCTCGCAGCGATGCCGAGCTTTCCGTCGACGGCGACACGTACCTGAGCTGGGCGGTGATCAACAACAGCCCCAACAGCATAGACTATCCCTTCTTCATAGACGTGTACCTGGACGACATTCTGGTCGAAAGGTGGACGACCAACGATCTGGGGGCCAACCGGTACATCAACCTGACAGACTGGGACGAGCTTCCGTCGCGGTTGGACCTGCAACCCGGCGCTCATACCCTCAAGCTAGTCGCGGACTCCACCGACCTGGTGCCGGAGACGGACGAGTCAGACAACGTATTCGAGCTGGAGTATACGTGGCTGCCGTCCGAGTCCGCAGTTGCAACGCCAACCCGGTCGCCCGTCAAACTCCCGGACCTGGCTCCCTCAACGCCTGATGGCTGGGGAGGCTCGCTCATAGCCACGTCTTACGTAGGTGACAGAGTGGACGGCCCCCTGTCGGTGGACGTGCCAACCTACATACTGTACGGCTTCCAGAACCTCGGCCTTGCCAGCATCCCGGAGCATGTCACGGTCTACCTGTACTTTGACGACATCCTGGTATCTGTGCAGGAGGGAGACGGGCTGCTGTCGGAGGAGTCCACCGGCAGCTCGGAATGGGGTGAACTGCTGAACATGACGAGGGTGACGCCGGGCACACACACTATAAGCGTGGAGATAGACGTTACAGACGCGGTGGTCGAGTCCAACGAGCGCAACAATACCATAGAGAAGCAGTTCACCTGGGGCACAGGCCCGGTGCCACCCTGGCCGGCCCCCGAACCCACGCCCGTTCCCATTGCGCCCGTATCCCTGACGCTGCCCAACCTCACCCCCGGATGGAGGTTGGACTGGGATGCGCCCATCAGCATATCCCATCAACAGGGAACATTCCTGGACGGCCCTCTAACTGTCGGCGGCACACCCTACATCGACGTAGCGGTGCACAACCGCAGTACCATTGAGGCCGCAGCGCCCTTTACCGTTGACCTGTACTTCGACGGAGAGTTGGTCAATACCTTTGGTTTTGCCGGAAGCATGACTCCCAACCGGCTTCTGGGGGCCGAAGACTGGGCAGAGCTCGCCAACCAGGTGATTATCACAGAGGGGCCTCACACCCTGAGGATGGTGATAGACCCGGAGAACGCGGTCCAGGAAACCAACGAAAACGACAACGTCTATGAGAAGACCTTTGTGTGGAGCAGGGGCGAGGTCGACGAGCCTGTCCCGGTCGTCTACAGCGAAGACGATCTCCTGGGGAAGCTGTCAGCCCTGCCGCTGCTTCTTGAGATACGGGAGCCGGCACTCAGCCAGGGAGGCTTCGACTACTCCCAGGAGGTGCTGGACATTGCCGACGCAGGTTATTATCTGCTGACCGGCAAGAGTATTCAGGACGAGAGGCTAGTCATAGAGTTTCTCACAAGGGCGGAGTTCCGGGACTGGATAGACGACTACTTTGCCGAGAGGTTCGTTCTCAGCCCGGAGTCGGAGCACCCCGTCCTGTTGGAGCGGCGAGAGAGGATTAAGGCAACGGCAGTGGGTATAACGGCCCCGCGATTTGGGAAGACTACGGTAGCCATAGACGCTGAGCGGGGACTGGCCGACGTAATCCAGTCGCTGGCCCATGAGTTGGGCCACGTTCACCAGAGACACGCTTATCCCGATCCAGCAGAGAGCGACGCCTCCAGGCACACACTGAGCAGCATTCGGGAGGCCCAGGCCCAGCAGTTTGAGAGGGCCTTCTGGCTGAAGCTGGAGGAACTCACAAGCGCCAAAATCCTGTCCTACCCGGACTACGAGGGGTTCCACGTTTTTATCAGCCGGCGTCTGGCATCCTGGCGCGTCAACCTCAGCCTGGACGAGCACTTCCTGGGCTACCTTCTTCAGTGGCTGGTAGTGCTGGAGGACCCCAATCTGGCGGACTTGAGAGAGGAGCTCACAGTGGGTGGACAGCTTGGCGCTGAGGCTTCCCTGAAGCTGTTCGAGTACCTGGTGAGGCTGCCGACCGATACGGCGGAGGAGTACGTGGCCTCTCTACTGGAAACACTGAACACCAACATCGGGACCATTTCGGCGATAGCCTCAGACCGGCTGGATCCCGGCCTGCATCCCGATGAGGAGGGGTCGCCCGACCTGAGAGAGACGGGACTGCTTTCTCCATAGTGGGTTGATTAGCAGTCGGCGGAAGTATTACAATTTAGGGGATGGTCTGTACTGCCGAGTGGTGTAATGGTAGCACGCCTGACTCTGGATCAGGTAATCCCGGTTCGAATCCAGGCTCGGCAGCCATCAAAAGGGACAGGTCAGGTAAGGAACGCAGCATACTGCGGCAAAGCCCCCTACACGTTAGGGGGTTATTTTGTGGCGCGAACCTTGATAATTTCTTCACAATTCAGGTTTAAGCTATGGGTTTGAATTCAGAACGGAGTATAGAATGAGGTTCATCACCGGCACGGCAATCAGCAAAAGGTCGGTCACCCTTTTAGGGATTTTCATCCTACTGATAGCGGGTGTTACGGCCTACAACTCCCTCCGGGTAGACCTGTTCCCGGACATCGAGTTTCCGCTGGTGACGGTAACCACCTCATACCCTTCGGCAAATCCGGAGGCGGTTGTCCGGGATGTCACGGCGCCCATAGAGTCGGCCATCTCCGGGATGCAGGGACTGGAGACCGTACAGTCAACGAGCTTTGAGGGCAACTCCATTGTCCTGGCTACCTTCAAGTTCGGAACGGACATGGCCGGCGCCGAGAGCGACATCGAAGGCTCTGTCTCCGGCCTGCGGTTTCCGACCGGTGTTGACCAGCCCACCATTGGCCGATTCAGGCCGGATCAGATCCCCATTGTCCAGTTCAGCGCCATCTCGGACAGGGACGCAGTCGACACCAGGCGTATAGTGCAGTCCCAGATACTCCCCGCGCTCTCGGAAGTGGACGGCATTCTACAGGTCCAAGTCACCGGAGAGGTAGAGCGGCGCGTCAATATAGCGGTGGACCCGGAGAAACTGCGCGCCAACGGCGTCTCGCTCTTCCAGGTCTCTGCGGCCCTTACGGAGAATAACCTGAGCATGCCCGCCGGCCTCATCTTCGAGAGTGGGCAGGCCGTGCCGGCCAAGACCACCCACACCTTCGGTTCCGTAGAGGAGATAGCCGACCTGATAGTTGGCGCCTCCGAGACCGGCCCTGTGCGCCTTAAAGACGTGGCGGACGTGCAGCTGGGCGCCGGGGTGTCAAGGTCCATCTCCCGCACAAACGGCAAGCCCAGCATCAGCGTATCAATCCTCAAAGAGGCGGATGCCAACACCATTGAGGTGTCGAACGGCGTGCGAGAGGCGCTGGACGGCATCACTGGACTGCCGCCGGATGTTGAGGTGATTGTGGTATCCGATCAGGGACCCAATATTCAGAACCTGATAGACAAGCTGAGCCGGGAGGGGATATTCGGATTCCTGTTTGCCGTAACCGTGGTCTTTGCCTTCATGTTCACCATTCGGCCAACATTCATCCGCGGGATGTTCAACTCCATACGCCCCACCATAGTCATAGGACTCTCCATCCCGCTCAGCGTCTTCACTGGTGTGCTCTTCCTGGCCTGGCAGGACATGACCCTCAACTTCATGACGCTGGGAGGCCTGGCCATATCCGTAGGGCGGGTGGTGGACGACTCCATAGTTGTATTGGAGAACGTACACCGCCACATCCAGGCCGGTCGGGACCGGTGGCGCGCTGCGCTGGACGCTACGACGGAGGTGGGGCCGGCCATTTTCGCATCCACATTGACGACAGTGGTGGTGTTTGTGCCATTGGGCTTCATAGAAGGCTTGGTTGGGTCGTTCTTCCTGCCCTTTGCTCTCACCGTCTCCTTCGCGCTGGTGGCGTCGCTGCTGGTAGCCCTGACTGCCGTGCCGGTGCTGAGCGCATACCTCCTGAGGCCCGGTGATCTGCCTGAGGGCGCCCTCGAAGAGGGAGAAGAGGTGTTGGGTCAGGAGACGAGGTTGCAGCGCGCATACACGCACGTCCTCAGGTGGGCGCTTGTCCACAAGGCTATCACTCTCGTCGCCGTCTTCCTGATAACTGTCGGCAGCCTGGGGCTTTTGGCCATCATTCCAGTAACCTTCTTCCCGACAGGCGGGGAGCGGATCCTCCAGATAGAGGTCACCTTGCCTCCGGGCACACCACTGGAGCGGACGCTTGAGGAGGTGGAGGAAATAGAGGATAGGATAAACGACATTTCGGAGCTGTACATCTCCACCATAGGCGCGACAGACCTGCAATTTGGAGGCGGTCCCGGGGGATTCAATCAGGCAAGCCTCCTGGTCAACCTCCCTGCCGGCGCGCCCGAAGACATTGCCAACACTCTCAGGGATGACTTGGCCAAACCGGGAAGGCTGGTCGGGATAACCGAAATCACCCAAGGGCCTCCTTCAAGCGGCGTTGATATCAGCGTCACGGGCCCCAACTACGACGACATTACCCTGGCGTCGCAGCAGCTGATAGAGTCTCTGTCTTCTATCGATGGGGTGGTGAATCTTGAGAGCAACGTGGCCCAGGCAAGGGACGAGGTGTCCTTCCAGGTTGACCCCTCCAGGGCCGGCGCAATAGGCTTGACCACCCGCCAGGTCGGAATACAGCTGAGCCAGTATCTGACGGGCCGGACCGTCAGCAGCATTGTCATCGACGGAGAGAGCGCAGACGTAGTACTGGCAGGGAACCCCCAGTTGGCAAGCGGGATAGAGGTGGTTAAGAAACTGGTCATAACGGGGCCCGGCGGCACGGCTTCCCTGGACGAATTGGCGGAAGTTGTGGTCAAAAAGGGGCCTGTCACCATCAGCCGCACCGACGGCGTCCGGTCGGCCACCATATCGGGGGACATAGCTTCAACTGACACCCAGGCCATAGGCCGCATGGTGGACCAGAGGATTTCGGCTCTGGCGCTGCCCCCGGGAGTGAGCGTTGCCAGCGGAGGCATTTTCGCCGACATAGCCGAGGGTTTCCAGGCCATCTTCGTCTCTATGGCGGTGGGCATTGTACTCGTCTACCTGGTGATGGTGGCCAGTCTCGGCTCTCTCCGGAATCCCCTGGTCATAATAACCAGCCTGCCGTTGGCCCTCATAGGCGCGCTCGCTGCACTTGCGATAACGGACCGCTCCCTGAGTCTGGCGGCGATGATGGGCATCCTGCTGCTGATTGGTATAGTGGTGACTAACGCCATAGTGCTCATAGCGTTCGTCGAACAGTTGCGGCAGGGCGGTAGATCGGTGTTCGACGCGCTGATTATCGGCGGCCGCGTCCGCTTGCGCCCCATACTGATGACTGCTCTTACAACCAGCTTTGCGCTCCTTCCCCTGGCAGCCGTAAGCGATGCCGAAGGCGGGATCATCAGCGCAGAACTGGCGACGGTGGTGATTGGGGGTCTTGTGAGCTCCACCGTCCTGACACTGATTGTAGTGCCCATCGTTTACTCCATCTTCAACGAGACCATACCGCGGTGGCTCGGGCGTATTGCCAGGGTAACGCAGACTGAGACAACGACTTCTTGACACGCGGGCGCGGCTTTCACACACTTCAGACGCGCACGTTCAGCGTATTGCTATGAACCAAAGTCTGCGTGCTTCTGTTTTCGCAATATGGACGTCCCAACAGCCATGATGGAAACCCTCTTGCAGACGGGAGCAGTAGCAGCCGATTTATCCTTTGGATACAGAAATGCTTGACAGATACCGCGTTACGTGATAAATTCGCCTTTAATTTCGTGGGTGTCCACGAGAGGCAAGAAGGCCCGCTAGCTCAAATGGTAGAGCAGCTGACTCTTAATCAGCGGGTTACAGGTTCGAGTCCTGTGCGGGTCAGAGTTTGATAGGCGGGGAAGTGTCGGAATTGGCAGACGAGCATGATTTAGGATCATGTGCCTAAGGGCGTAGGAGTTCGAGTCTCCTCTTCCCCAGGAGCAAGGGATGGGACTCCTACCAGGAGATACAGAGGGTAGATAGAGGAATCACACTGCTCAGTTTACTGTGAAACAAGGCAAATCCGGTTCGCGGTAAATCAGGAGGAAATAGTGGCCACACTGCTGGAGGTAAAGGACCTATCAACGTACTTCTTCACTCCTGAAGGAGTGGTAAAGGCAGTAGACGGTATCAGCTATGATCTGCAAGAGGGAGAGACTCTGGGTCTGGTGGGGGAGAGCGGATGCGGGAAGAGCGTAAGCGCCCTTTCCATTATGCGGCTCATTCAGAGACCGGGCAGGACCGTGGCAGGCGAGGTCAACTTCAACGGTCAGGACCTGCTGGCCCTGGATGACTCTGAAATGAGGCGTATCCGTGGCAAGGATATGGCCATGATCTTCCAGGAGCCCATGACATCGCTGAACCCGGTTCTCACCATAGGCAAGCAGCTAACGGAGGCCCTCATACTTCATTTGGGCTTGGATCAACACGCTGCAAATGACCGGGCCGGCGAGCTTCTTGAGATGGTTGGTATCCCCGATGGCGGAGGGCGCTTGGGGGACTACCCCCACCAGTTCAGCGGCGGTATGCGCCAGAGGGTTATGATTGCCATGGCCCTTAGCTGCGACCCCAAGATGCTCATAGCGGATGAGCCGACCACCGCCTTGGACGTGACCATTCAGGCCCAGATCCTGGAGTTGGTCAAGAAGCTGGGTGAGGAGACGGGGACCGCAGTGCTTATCATCACCCACAACCTGGGAGTGGTGGCCCGATACGCCGACCGGGTGAACGTGATGTATGCCGGCAAGATCATTGAGAGGGGCACCGCCCGGGAGATATACACCAACCCGCGGCATCCTTACACCATTGGACTGCTCAACTCGGTGCCGCGTCTGGACGAGCCTCGCAAGGAGCAGTTGGCTCCGATTGAGGGGTCTCCCCCGGATCTTATCGGGCTGCCGATTGGATGCGCCTTCAGACCTCGATGCAAGTACGCCATCGACAGATGCGCCGTAGAGTATCCTCCGCTGATTGAAGTGGCCGAAGGGCACACTGCGGCTTGCTGGGTGTCAGACCAGTTGGGTAGGCAGGAGGTAAGGTAATGGAACAGGCCGAGATTCTTCTAGACGTTAAGAACCTGGTCAAATACTTCCCTGTATCCAGGGGGATCGTATTCCAGAAGCACGTTGCCGACGTTAAGGCGGTAGACGATATCAGCTTCTTTATCCGCAGGGGCGAGA
The DNA here is from genome assembly GCA_965261605.1 of Dehalococcoidia bacterium. Lineage (GTDB taxonomy): Bacteria > Chloroflexota > Dehalococcoidia > Lucifugimonadales > UBA2985 > DAOUJW01. Next base: position 1,752,750 of record OZ253466.1, read on the forward strand.
CTCTGGGTATGGTGGGAGAGAGCGGCTGCGGCAAGACGACCGCCGCCCGCACCATTCTGCATCTTGGTCAGGTATATCAACCCACGTCCGGCCAGGTCTTCTTCGAAGGCCAAAACTTGTCCATGCTGAAAGGCAAGGAGTTGCGGCAGTCCCGGCGCAAGATGCAGATGATATTCCAGGACCCATACGGGTCCCTGAACCCACGTATGAACGCCGGCAATATCATTGGCGAGCCGCTGGTGGTGCACAAGATCACACGGAGCCGCAACGAGTACAGGGACCAGGTCGCGGAGCTTCTCAGCGTTGTGGGTCTGAACCCGCACATGGCAGCTAGGTTCCCCCACGAGTTCAGCGGAGGCCAGAGGCAGCGCATCGGTGTCGCCCGGGCCTTGGCCGTGAGGCCCAGCTTCATCGCTTGCGACGAACCCGTGTCGGCCTTGGACGTGTCCATTCAGGCCCAGCTGATAAACTTGCTGGAGCAGCTTCAGCAGGAGTTCGACCTGACGTACCTTTTCGTGGCTCACGACCTTTCCGTTGTGCGGCACATCAGCGACCGGATCGTCGTTATGTACCTGGGCAAGATCGCGGAGATCGCCGACCGGAATGAGCTCTACGAGAACCCGCTGCACCCCTACACCAAGGCGCTGCTGTCCGCCGTGCCCATCCCTGACCCCATCGTGGAGGCACAGCGAGAGCGGATCGTTCTTACGGGAGACGTGCCAAGCCCGCTGCGGCCACCGCCCGGGTGCGTGTTCCACCCCAGGTGCCCGATTGGCATAGACGATTGCGCCGGCGTTAGTGCGCCGGGCTACACCAACGAGCGCGGAGTGCCAGAGTTGCGAGAGGTATCACCGGAGCACTGGGTCTCCTGCATACGGGTCTAAGCTCACAGCTATAGAGACACAGAAAGCAGAGCGGGCGATAATTCGCCCGCTCTGCTGTTTTCCTGCATCTTATCCGAGGCATACGCTGCCACTCCACCCCACTTGGATTCCCGCTCGGAGCCTGCCCCGTACTTGATACGGGGGCGGGAATGACGGACAAGAGAGTCATGCCCTAATCAACACACTGCAATACGCCCTGGCAACACTGCCTTGAGGGTATACCTTCCCTATGCTACTATGGCCTTAAATATGGACGCCAACCGAATTCGCAATTTCTGCATCATTGCCCACATAGACCACGGCAAGTCCACTCTGGCAGACCGTATCCTGGAGCTAACGGGCACAGTAAGCTCCCGGGATATGACGGAGCAGTTCATGGACCAGATGGACCTGGAACGTGAGCGCGGCATTACCATAAAGGGCAAAGCGGTGAGGATGACCTACGCCAACGGAGACGGCGAGTACCAGCTCAACCTCATCGACACGCCCGGTCACGTGGACTTCAGCTACGAGGTGTCCCGGGCCCTGGCCGCCTGCGAAGGGGCCCTCCTGGTGGTCGACGCCACCCAGGGTATCCAGGCCCAGACCCTCGCCAACGTGTACCTGGCGCTGGAGCACGACCTGACCATAATTCCGGTTGTGAACAAGATCGACCTGCCGGTGGCCCGGCCCTACGGGGTGTCCGAAGAGCTTCAGCAGACATTCGGGTTTATGGAAGACGAGGTGCTATTCGTCTCCGCAAAGGACGGCAGGGGCGTCGGTGAGTTACTGGAGACTATCGTGAAGCGCGTGTCTCCCCCACGGGGCGATGCCGAACCTCTGAGGGCCCTGATCTTCGACACCGCATACGACCAGTACAAAGGCGTCGTAGCCTACGTGCGCCTGTTCGGAGGCTCCATCAGCAAGGGCGCCGAGGTTCGTATGATGTCCACCGGGTCCGTTTGTGATGTGCTGGAGGTCGGCGTATTCCACCCGCAGCTGACCCAGGTCGAGAGCCTTCACGCCGGAGAGGTGGGCTACATAGCCACCGGACTGAAGAACGTCCGCGAGTGCCGGGTTGGAGACACCATTACCATGACCAGGAAGCCCGCCACCGAGCCTATGCCAGGCTATCAGGCGTTGAAGCCGATGGTCTTCGCCGGCCTCTATCCGGTGGAGGGTGAGGACTATCTGGCGCTGCGGGTTGCCCTGGAGAAGCTGCAACTGAGCGACGCCGCCCTGAGCTACGAGCCTGAGGCCAGCGCAGCCCTGGGTTTCGGGTTCCGGTGCGGGTTCCTGGGGCTGCTTCACATGGAGATTGTCCAGGAGCGGCTGGAGAGGGAGTACGGCCTGAACCTGCTGATCACAGCGCCCGGCGTCGCTTACCAGACGTTGCTGGACGATGGGACCGTGTTGGAGGTGGAGAGTCCGGCAAAGCTTCCGCCGGCCCAGAGAATCGTGGAGATGCGGGAACCCATCCTTTCCCTCAGCATCGTAACTCCGGCAAGGCACATAGGCGCTGTGATGGAACTGGTAACGTCGCGGCGCGGGGAGTTCAAGCGTATGGAGTACCTCCAAGGAGCGGCTTCCCAGGGGGATCAGACCGACCAGTCCTCGGAGGCCCGGGCGCTCCTTGAGTACCAGGCGCCTCTGTCCGAGGTGCTGATGGACTTCTACGACCATCTCAAGTCCCGCACCCAGGGGTACGCCTCAATGGACTACTCCTTCGACAGCTACAGAGCTGCGCCCCTGGTGAAGCTGGACCTGCTTGTGAACAACCAGCCCGTAGACGCCCTGTCTCTCATAACGCACAGGGACAAGGCCTACTACCAGGGGAAGGCCCTGGTGGAGAAGCTGAAGACGCTGATACCGCGCCAGCTTTTCGAGGTGCCAATCCAGGCTGCCATCGGGAACCGCATCGTCGCCAGGGAGACCATAAGCGCGCTGCGGAAGAACGTGCTGGCCAAGTGCTACGGCGGCGACGTGTCCCGCAAGAGGAAGCTGCTGGAGAAGCAGGCGGAGGGCAAGAAGCGAATGAAGCGCGTGGGCAATGTGGACATACCCCAAGAAGCGTTCCTGGCCCTGCTGAAGATAGAGCGGTAGGGCAGACCGGATACCTTGCAAACCGGGTTGCCGTAGGCGAGATGCCTACATTCCGGTGAGTATCTCTACATCGTAGTCGGCTAGAACGGCCTCCTCGCGGCATCCCTCAATGAACTGCACAACCCTGGAGAGCATCTCGTTGGCGTGGCGGTTGTCGTTGCTGACGCAGGTTATGCCCAGAGTGGCCGCCTTCCAGCTGTCGGTGTTGTCGATCTCTGCGATAGCGACGTTGAACCGGCTGCGCACCCGGTCGACAATGGAGCGGACCACCTTTCGCTTGTCCTTCAGGGAGTGGCTGGCAGGCAGGTCCAGCTCTATGCGGCAAACTCCGATGTTCATGTCAGTGATGGTTGCTGAAGACAGCCTTTTGGACTAGCCTTACTTTGAGTATAGCATCTCCCTACCAGGAGCGCATGGCTGCCTCTCATGCCGGCGGAGTTGACCGGGACGAACCTACCCGCTCACCCTCGTATCAGGTGCGGGGCGAGCCTCCTTTGGAGTGACGACGGGAAGTTGTCCGCTCCTCCTGCTGACCCCAACATCCATTCACACTGGTATACTCTGAAGCGCGCGGATATGCGCCGAGCTTACGAGCATGATGTCTGAATTCGAACTTACGCGTCAACATACAGCCGGTTACGGAGGCTCCTGACGACATGCCCACCCTCTACGTGGTAGCCACTCCCATAGGCAACCTGGAGGACATGACCCTCAGGGGTCTGCGCATCCTGAGGGAGGTCAGCCTCATCGCCGCCGAGGACACCCGCACCTCGCGGAAGCTCCTCTCCCACTACGATATTCACACGCCGCTCACCAGCTATTACGACCACAACAAGGACCAGAAGCTGCCGCAGGTCCTCCAGGCGCTGGAGCAGGGAGACGTGGCCCTGGTCTCGGACGCCGGGACGCCCGGCATAAGCGACCCCGGCCTTGAGCTGGTGAGGGCGGCCGCAGCCGCCGGGTTCCTCGTTGTACCCGTGCCGGGGCCCTCTTCTGTGGTGACAGCACTGGCCGTGTCCGGCATCCCCGCCGACCGATTCCTGTTCCTGGGTTTCCTGCCCCGCAGCAAAGGCGAGAGGCAGGCGCTGCTGCGGTCGGTGGCGGCCATGCCATTCACACTGGTCATCTTCGAAGCGCCGCACCGCTTGCAGCGCTCTCTGGCTGACGTAAGGGAGGTCCTGGGAGACCGACCCCTGGCCGTGCTCAGGGAGGCTACCAAGCTGCATGAGGAGGTCTTCCGCGGCTCCGTATCGGAGGCCGTGGAGCGCTTCGACCGACCCAGGGGTGAATTCACCCTGGTTGTGGCGTGGGAGCCTCAAGATGACGCGCCGTCCGTTGCAGATGCGGAGGATATGCTTCGCTCTATGCTGGCGGAGGGAATGTCCGGCAGAGAGGCGAGGGACCTGGTCGCAGCGCAGACTGGCGTGTCTCGCAGGGACTTGTACCGGATGTGGCTGCGCTTGAAGCAGGACTCAGGATGAGGCGGTGCCCACCCGCTCATGGTGAGCCTGTCGAACCATTCGAGTGGGGGCAGGACCCCCCCAACGTCGCTCCCGTGAAGGACGGGAGCCCACCCCACACTGGATGCCCGTCGTCACGGGCATGACGAATATGCTCACGTTTAGATGAAGTGTCGTAGGGGCGGTTCGCGAACCGCCCCTACGCGGGTCTTTCCGAATACAATGAGAAATTTGAGGTGACCCAGTGGCTCAACCATACGCTCCAGATTCCTGATTCCGCAGGAATGACTGGGCGGGAACGCTCCCTTAGACCGGCTCAGGATGAGGCGGAGCACAGCTCCGGCAGCCGGGCGATCACGTCGTAGAAGTCGTTGAAGGGGAAGAAGGGGATGCCCTCGGCCTCGCAGTGGGAGAGGAGCCTCCGGCAGGCGAAGACGTAGTCGGCCTTGGCAGCCACGCAAGTGTCGGAGAAGCCGTCGCCAACAAGCGCCACCCTGTAGCCCATGTCAGCGTACTTAAGCGCATGGAAGCATTTGCAAGCGCCTACTGAATCGCAGATGGCCGGGCAGTCGTTGTACTCCACCTTCACCCTGTCGCCCGCGCTGAAGTTGGCGCGGCTGCTGAACACGGGCACATCGGATAGGCCGCTGGCTGACAGGACGGAGCGTATGTAGAAGCCCAGCCCGCTGGAGGCCACGTTGAGGGGTATGCCGTCCTCCTTGCAGCGCTTGACCAGCTCCTCGAAGCCGGGCCTTATGACTGCCTCCTCGCTGACGAAGCGGGACATCTCCTCCTCACGGTTGCTGGGGAGGCATCCGAACTCGCTGGCCAAGCACTCCCGGCCGACGATGAGGCCCGCCTCCCGCATTTTCTCGAAGCGTTTCCAGTCCTCCAGGGCGAATGCTTCCAGCAGTGCAACGCCCATGTCCCGCTCAGTCACCGTGCCGTCAAAGTCGATCAACAAGGCGAGGTTTGTGCTGCTGGTGGGATTCGTCATGGGATCAGGCAAGCAGGCTCAGCGATGCTCCGGGCGGAACGCGCCCCGTATTGCGTCATCCGGGAAGAGGCTTGGCACCATGCCGTCTACGGCGTAGTTGTACAGGGCCGCCTTGTAGATGCCGTCCAGCGTTGCGAACACCAGCGAAATGCCGGCTATGAGCACGACGCCGATGGCAATCGCCATGAAGACGCCGAAGCCGCCGAGAGGCGACAGGACAAAGAACAGCGCCACAATGATCGCAGCAGCGGCCAAGTAGGACAGGAGCGCCGCGATGCCCAGGCCAAAGTTGGCCACTATCTGCTCGCCCCACGTGCGGCGCAGCATTGAGAGAGACGTCTTGAACGAGTCGCCGAGGGAGCGGCGCTCAATAACTATCAGCGGCACAACAAAGTATGTGACGAGCGTCCACGCAGCGCCAATCAAGGATATGACGATGGAGGCGATCATACCCATCATGCCTCCCCGCTGTCGGGCCTGACTGGACAGTATGTTCAGTATCAACCCGACTGTCCCGGCGAGGACCGCCCACATGAATATCGTCACGATAGATTGCGTTGCCCCGCTCAGGCCGGAGCGTATATTCGGGTCGCCCCCGGACAGCCGCTCGTGGGCGGCGTACACCAGCGCGCTGTTGAAGAAGATGATGACGAAGTAGGAGAGGACGTAGAATGCGAAGGCTACAACAAGGTCGCCGCCACCAACGGCGCCGGCATTGATCCGGTCCAGCGCGCCTATCCCCAACCCGACTCCCAGGAACGTCAGCATCACAAGGACCACGCCGATTGAGGAGAACAGGGGAAACAGGATCAGTTCCTTGTCCACTGCAAGAACGTGGAGACAGAGTTTGACCAGCCTGAAGCTCCTGCCAATGGTCGCAAACATATCTACTTCTCCTCATGCGCCGGCGCTGAGACGCCGGTGATTCTGTACCTCAATACACTAAGTATCATACCCTGCGCGCTTTCAAGTCAAGCTCTTGAGGGAGGTGCGTTGCCTTTGTCATGCCGGTGCAGACGGGCATCCAGGGATGGGGTGGGCTATGGTACAATCGGCTACAACACTCGCACAGGATGAAGAATATGCTAGAAGAAACAAGCGGCCAGACATATCTCAACAGAGCCTTTGATGAAGGCCATGCTGAAATCACAGGCGAAGGCCGGACCCAACGCATCCGCTATATCGCCGCCGACCATTCGGAGCGGTGGAGCGACCCGGAGGAAAAGGTGCGGGCCGAGCTCTGGGCGGAGCTCATTTACAAGTACGATTACCCACCTCAACGAATACGCTTTGAGGTCAACGTTCCTCGACGGACTCCCAATGACTTTGCCGACCTTGTCATCTATAAGGATGATGACATGAAGTCTCCCTACATGGTCTTTGAGTGCAAGCGCCCAGAAACATCCGACGCTGCTTTTGACCAGTCCATAGAGCAAACCTGCGGCAATAGGGCCAGCCTGGGAGCCAAATACTGCGGAGCGGTGGCCGGGCTCACCCGCCGCCTGCTCCGCTTTGACCAATACCCGCCAGGCGAACGAGACAGGAATCACCTGACCGACATCCCCATACGCTACGGCAACCCCCAGTCGTGGCGCTTTTTGAAGGAAGAACCGGGCCGCGATTTGACCGCCGTCTCACGGGAACAGTTGCGTACCTCCATCCGCAAGTGTCACCAGACCCTCTGGGAGGGAGGCAAGCGCAGCGCCATAGCGGCCTTTGGCGAGTTTTGCAAGCTGGTCTTCGTCAAGCACCGTGACGAAAAAGATTTGGAACGGAAGAAAGGTCAGCATTACGAGTTCCAGCGAAAGGACGGGGAGACCTCCGTAGACCTCTCCAGGCGAGTCAACCGGCTTTATGAGGATGAGAAGAGGAAGGAGCCGGACGTCTTCACCGAGAGCATCAACGTCGATCCGCCAATTCTGGCGCAGTGTGTGGAGCACCTTGAGGGAATTTCCTTGGAACGCACCGAGCTTGACACCAAGGGCGTGGCATTTGAAGAGTTCATGGGAAGCTTTTTCAAGGGGGATTTCGGCCAGTATTTCACGCCCCGCGAGCTGATTGCCTTTGCCGTGGAGATGTTGGACCCGAAACGCACCGACTTGGTGCTGGACCCCGCTTGCGGCTCTGGCGGTTTTCTTCTCTACGCTATGGATCACGTCCGCCGGGAGGCGGACCAACTGCATAAGCCTGGCACTGTCCAGCATTACCAGTACTGGCACGACTTTGCGGAGAAGAACCTCTTTGGCATCGAGATAAACGACGAGCTGGCAAGGGTTGCCAAGATGAACATGATCATCCACGACGACGGCCACACAAACATCGTGGGTCACGACGCGCTGGACTTCTCCGAGAGTATCCGTGGGAAACACTCCGGTGTCACTCCCGGCAAGTTCGACCTCATCCTTACCAACCCTCCCTTTGGTGCAGTCATACGGCGGACTGAGAAGGGAGACGGTTACCTTGAGCAATTCGACCTTCGGCGATACGTCAGCAAGAACTATCCGAGCGCCAAGACTCCAACCAGCATCAAGACGGAAATCCTATTCTTGGAGCGTGTGCACTCCTTCCTGAAACCGGGCACTGGCCGGGCTGCCGTGGTGCTGCCCGACGGAATCCTAACCAACTCCTCGCTCCAGGGCGTGCGACGGTGGCTGCTGGACCACTTTCAACTACTGGCGGTGGTCAGCCTGCCCCAGTTCGCCTTCAGTCACTACGATGCCGGTGTAAAGGCCAGCATAGTATTCCTGCGCCGTCTAGCCAACGGCGAGACCGTCTCCTACGACGAGCCGATTTTCATGGCCCTGGCCGAGAACATTGGCTACGACGCCACCGGGCGCAAGACCTTTGCCGTGACACTGGAATCGGAAGAGTCGTGGGTGGAAAAGGTTGAGCGGCACAGCTGTGACCTGTTTGACTACCGCGTTTACTACCAGTGGAGCCGCGCGGACTCCGGAGAATCCGGCTGGAGCGAGCGCCGCCGGGAGATCATTCCGGGTACTGGCCTGCTGGCCCAGTGGCAGGCCTTCCAGCGAGACCCAACACCTTTTTTCGTGTAGGCCCTGTTCAGATAGGCAAAGCTCAATGCTTTGCGGTGAAACGGGGCGATGTTGCTGGAAGGTTGGATACACGGTTCAATCATCCTGGGTATGATTTGTTAAGCGCCAGATTGAACGCTTCAAAGGTGAAAACGCCCGCGCTGGGCGAATTCCTGCGGTCAATAGCCGGCGGCGCAACCCCAAAACGAAGTGACGCGTCACTTTACGCTGATTCCGGGATTAAGTTTCTGCGTATCCTCAACATAGAAGACGGCGAGATTATTGAACGGGATTTGAAATACATCACTGATACCGTTCACCAAGAGGAACTTAGTCGTTCCCAGCTTGAAGCCGGCGATGTGTTGATGACAATTACGGGACGGGTGGGTTCAGCGGCGGTGGTACGCAAAGAGCACCTGCCCGCCAACATCAACCAGCATATCGCGCGTCTGCGAGTTGATCCAGCGCTATGCCGCCCGGAGTTTCTCAGCGAATGGTTAAACTGCCCCTCTGGACAACAATTATCCAATCGCCCTGTATCCGGTGGCACACGCCCCGCCCTTGACTATGGAGCCATTCGCGGCATCTTAGTACCGTTGCCAGATTCGCTGGAAGTGCAGGACAAACTACTGGCCGCAATGGAATCCGCCCGTGCTGAACGCAAGGCAAAGTTGGCTAAGGCGGATGAGCTGCTGGCAGGGCTGGATGATTTTGTGCTGGACGCGCTGAGTCTTGCGCGGCCAGAGCAAGATTCTCGACGTGTATTTGCCATTAGAGGCGACCAATCTGCACTACAACGATTAGACCCGTACTTTCACTCCCCGGAGTTTACACGTGTTCAAGAGATGCTTTCGCGGACGCTATGCGAATCTTTGGGTAGTGTGGCAGCCTTTTCTGAAGAGATTTGGAGACCTCAAGAACACCAACAACAAACATTCCGGTATATCGAGATTGCTACAGTTGACCCAAAGACGGGAGAAGCATTTTGGAATGAAGTATCAGTAGATGAAGCTCCAAGCAGGGCAAGAATGAAAATTCGGGTGGGTGACATTATCGTGAGCCTAACACGGCCCCATCACGGTTCTATCGCGCAACTTAACTCTGACTTTGAAGGCTGTGTAGCATCAACAGGCTTTGCAGTTATCCGAAAAGTCGCAAGCCATGTCCATAGTGATTACCTATGGTGTATCCTGCGAACCCGCATTTGTCTTGGTCAGATGCTACAGAGAGCCAGCGGTGGAAACTACCCTGCGATAACTGAGGCAGAACTGGCGAAGATCACAGTTCCCATACCCAACAAGAACATTCAGGAATATATAGCGTCTGAGGTTATCCGTCGCCGCGAGGAATCCCGCCGCTTGCGCGCTGAGGCGGAAGCCGGTTGGCAGGAAGCCAAGCGGTGGTTTGAGGAGCAGTTGCTGGGGAATGACTAGACGGCTTGTTGACGAACGAAGATGCAGTCGCAGCCCCATCGCCAAAAGGCCCTTGACGGCTCTCCATTCATTCACAAAAGACAATCCCCCAGCTATTGACCCAGGCCTTTTGGAGGGAATACAATGCAGGCACTTCCAACCCTAAGGAAGGTGTCTTTTGAGCAAAGTGACCTTTCCGTCGGGAGTGGAGGTGGTGGGGGCGGGAGATAGTGACGTACCCCATGAGGAGTGTGGGGTTGTCGGGGTGTATGCCCCGGGAGAAGACGTAGCCCGAATTGCCTTCTTTGGCCTCTTCGCGCTCCAGCACAGGGGGCAGGAGAGCGCCGGCATAGCCGTCAGCGACGGCGACAACCTGAAAGTTCACACCGCTATGGGTCTGGTGGCCCAGGTCTTCCGCGAACAGGACCTGGAGCGCCTTACCGGTCACATAGCCATCGGCCACACCAGGTACTCGACCACCGGCTCCAGCGAGCTTTGCAACGCTCAGCCCATTCTGGTTAACGGCCCTTACGGGGAACTTGCCCTCGGCCACAACGGGAACGTTGTAAATCCCGTCCCGTTGCGCGCAGAGCTTGAGGAGTGGGGATGCGAGTTCTCGGCCACAACGGACTCCGAGTCCTTGGCCCACCTGCTGGCCAACGCGCCCGGCAGGAACTGGGGCGAGCGGGTGCAGTACATGATGAGGCGCGCACAGGGCGCTTACTCCCTGGTTGTGCTGACCAAAGACTCCCTTATGGCTATCCGCGACCCGATGGGCGTCCGACCCCTCTGCGTGGGCAGGCTGAGCGACGGCGGTTGGATTGTGGCCTCCGAGAGTTGCGCCCTGGACCACCTGGGAGCCCAGATCGTTAGAGAGGTGGAGCCGGGTGAGGCCATCGCCATCGACGACCAGGGGATGAGGACTATTCACAAGAGCGTCGAGCGCAAGAGGGCGTTCTGCATATTCGAGTACATCTACTTCGCCAGGCCGGACAGCGTCTTCGATGGGAAGCTGACCTTCACCATGAGGCAGGCAATGGGCGCGGAGTTGGCCCGGGAGTATCCGGTGGACGCCGACGTGGTCATTGGCGTGCCGGACTCCGCCACCGCAGCCGCAGTGGGCTACGCCCAGGAGACCGGCATCCCTTACAGCGAAGGCCTGACCAAGAACCGGTACGTGGGCAGGACCTTCATTGAGCCGGACCAGCGGATGAGAGACTTGGGAGTGCAGTTGAAGTTCAATCCGCTGCCCGACGTGCTTGCCGGCAAGCGGGTTATAGTGGTAGACGACAGCATTGTCCGCGGCACCACCACGCCCCACGTGGTCAAGCTGGTGCAGAGGGCAGGAGCCAAAGAGGTGCACCTGCGGGTGTGCGCTCCTCCGCTGAAGCACCCCTGTCACCTGGGAGTTGACATGGCGACGTACCGCGAGCTCATCGCCGCCAACAAGAGCATTGAAGAGATACGGCAGTTCGTGGGCGCCGACTCGCTGGGCTACCTCAGCGTCGAGGGTCTGCTGAAGGCCGTGGGCGGCAAACCGGACAGCCACTGCACAGGTTGCTTCACCGGCAACCATCCCATCCCGCCCGGTCCAGCTGGAGATGGACAAGCTGGCCCTGGAAGTCGCCAGATAGTGTCAATGCCATATGCCTGGTGAGACCTACCTCGCCGCCGGAGTCAACCAGGGAGCGGCGCAAGAGGCCAAGGAGCGCATCAAGAAGCTGGCTTCCAGGACTCTTGGGCCTGAGGTCATAGGCGGCGTTGGCTTCTTCGGAGGACTCTACCAGTTGCAGGGCTACCGACAGCCCGTACTGGTCTCCAGCACCGACTCGCCGGGCACCAAGCTGAAGCTGGCGACCCTTATGGACCGATTCGATACGGTGGGCATCGATGCGGTGAACCACTGCGTCAACGACGTTTTCACATCCGGCGCAAAGCCCCTCTTCTTCCTCGACTACATTGGCGTGGGCCGGCTCCTGCCCGGGAGGGCGGAGGCGCTGGTGAAGGGCGTCGCCGAGGCCTGCGAAGCCGTGGGCTGCGCTCTGATAGGAGGGGAGACTGCGGAGCTGCCCGGCATCTACCCGGAGGACGGCTTCGACCTGGCGGGATTCGCCGTGGGCGTGGTGGAGAAGGACGCGATCCTGGACGGCTCAACGATAGCTTTGGGCGACTCCCTCCTGGCGATACCATCCAACGGCCTGCACACCAATGGCTACTCCCTGGCGCGCATGGTGTTCCGGGTGGAGGAGGACCCGTCGGTCCTGGGACGTATCTACCCTGAGCTTGGCGAGACCCTGGGGGAGGCGCTGCTGAGGCCGCATCGCTGCTACTACCCGCTCCTGGAGCCTGTGCTGCGCCTGATCAAGGGCATGGCCCACATCACAGGAGGAGGCCTGCCGGAGAACGTGCCCAGGATTCTTCCGGACGGGCTGGGCGCGCGCTTCGACGAGTCCGCGTGGGAAGCGCCGCCCATATTCAGGCTGATTCAGGAGGCCGGGCGCGTGGATACGGACGAGATGTACAGAGTGTTCAACATGGGCGTCGGGATGGCGCTGGCGTGCGACCCGTCCCAAGTGGATGAGGTGCGCCGCCTGGTCCCCGAGGCCCGGGTGGTGGGAGAGGTGGTCGGAGGCGCAGAAGTAACTATATCGAGGTAGCGAATGAAAGCTCTTATCAGCGTATATGACAAGACGGGAGTAGTGGAGTTTGGACGTCGGCTGGCGGAGATCGGCATCGAGCTGGTCAGCACCGGCGGAACCCACCGCACTCTCCAGGATGCCAACCTTCCCGTGCAGCAGGTCTCGGACCTGACCGGCTTCCCGGAGATTCTGGACGGCCGCGTCAAGACCCTGCACCCGTCCATCCACGGCGGCATACTGGCCCGCCGCGATGTGCCGGAGCACGTCTCCGAGCTTGAGAAGCGCAGCATTGCGCCCATAGACCTGGTTGCGGTCAACCTCTACCCCTTCGCCGACACCATCGCCAAGCCGGACGTGAGTCTGGATGAGGCGCTGGAGAACATCGACATCGGCGGTCCCACCATGATCCGCGCCGCGGCCAAGAACTTCCCCTTCGTCGCCGTCGTCGTGGACCCTTCGGACTACGACTGGGTTGTGGAGCGAATGGCGGCGGGCGGCCTCTCCATCGATGAGAGGCAGAAGCTGGCGCAGAAGGCCTTCCAGCACGTCGCCCTGTACGACACCAACATTGCCCAGTACCTGAGGGGCCAGGACGACCTGGGGCAGGAGCTGACCCTGGGGTATAACAAGCTCTTCGACCTGCGATATGGCGAGAACCCCCACCAGCAGGCTGCATTCTACGGGGATCTGAACCCACAGGGCATTGCCGGGGCAAGGCAGCTTCACGGGAGAGAACTCTCTTACAACAACATCCTGGACGCCGACGCCGCATGGCGGGCGGTGTCCGACTTCGGTGGGCCGGCCGTGGCGGTGATAAAGCACACAAACCCCTGCGGCCTGGCGGTGCACCAGGACCAGGTTGAGGCCTACACGAGGGCTTTCGACGGCGACCCTGTATCGGCCTTTGGAGGCATCGTGGCCTTCAACCGCACTGTGACGACGGCGGCGGCGGAGGCCATGCGGCAGGTCTTCTACGAGATCGTCCTGGCCCCGGATTTCGAGCCGGGCGCTATGGAGATACTGAACAAGAAGCGCGACCTTCGCATTCTGGCCCTGGGCGACGGCGCACGGGGAGCCGGAAGCTGGGAGGTGCGCCAGGTGCTGGGCGGCGTGCTGATGCAGAACCAGGATATCCTTGAGGAGGAGATCCAGGACTGGAAGCCCGCTACCAAGCGAAGCCCCACCGAGGAGGAACTTCTGGACCTGGCCTTCGCCTGGAAGGTGGTGAAGCACATCAAATCCAACGCCATCGTTTTAGTCAAGGACCAGACCCTCCTTGGTATGGGTGCCGGGCAGCCCAACCGCGTCACCAGCGTCCACCTGGCTCTGAGGGCGGCGGGCGAGGCGTCCCGCGGTTCGGTGCTGGCCTCCGACGCCTTCTTCCCCTTCCCGGACGGCCTGGAGACGGCCGCGGAGGGAGGCGTAACGGCAGTCGTGCAACCCGGCGGGTCCATTCGGGACCAGGAGGTCATCGATGCCGCTGACAAGGCCGGCATAGCAATGCTGTTCACGGGTGTCCGCCACTTCCGGCACTAGAGCGACCGATGGCTCCACTGGTTGACGTTGTAATCCCCGTCCTGAACGAAGAGCGGGCCCTGCCCAACTGCATGGCCTCTCTCCTCGACTTCCTGGGTGACAACTCGCCGTACCCATTCCGCATCGTGATCGCGGACAACGGATCGACGGACCGTACGCCTGAAATCGCCGAGACCCTCTCCCAGGAACACGAGCAGGTGACTTGGAGCCGCCTGGAGATCAGAGGAAGGGGCCGGGCGCTGCGGAAGGCGTGGCTGGAGAGCGACGCCGATATTCTCACATACATGGACGTGGACCTGTCCACGGGCCTTGAGGCGTTTCCTACGATGGTGCGCGCCGTCGGCGAGGAGGGCTTTGATCTGGCAGTAGGCTCGCGCCTGATGAAGGGGTCTTCGGTGGAAAAGCGCGCCTTCAAGCGGGAGGTGACTTCCCGGTCCTACAACCTGATAATCAAGGCCGCCTTCTTCACAAGGTTCTCCGACGCCCAATGCGGCTTCAAGGCCATCAGCAGCAGGGCCGCTCAGATTCTGGTCCCCAAGATAATGGACCAGGGGTGGTTCTTCGACTCGGAGCTGCTCATCCTTGCGGAGAAGGGCGGCTACCGTATCAAGGATATCCCGGTGCACTGGGTGGACGATCCGGACACGCGCGTCCGCGTTATCAAGACTGCCACGGACGACCTGAAGGGTCTGATGAGGCTGCGGTTTGGAGGGGTGTCCAAGGCCCTGAAGTAGGACGGGGGTTAGGAGGCAGCAGCCCGCTCACCCTTCGACGCGCTCAGAGCATGGCCCCTGCATTAAGCGCAGGGGCTAGGCCATTACTTCCTCATCCAACTCCTTCGGTAGTGAACGATCGACCCATGCTCCCCGTTTTCACCAGGACAAGCTTCGCAGGGGTGGTCCGGCGGTTGGGTGTGAACATCCGCGGCCTCCGTAGGGGCGGTTCGCGAACCGCCCTTACCCTCGGTGTCTCCACAGGCGCATAACAGTTGTAAGAGCAGGCGTCTCGTGTTATCATTCCCTAGCGTCGGCAGGCGTGTCCGCCGGACGTTTTCAACACGGAGGTATGGTAGTTGAACGGGAGCCGCCCCAACACCGAAGTTAGAATACTTCACACCTCTGACAACCACATAGACCAGATCTCCACGTGCGCCGCCCTTGGCAAGGTGGTTGACAAGGCCAACGAGCTTGAGGTTGACCTGGTCATCCTGGCAGGGGACTTCTTCGATAACGCCAGAGTGAAGGACGATGTGGTGTTTGAGACCGTCCGCCAACTTGGACGGTTGGATATGCCGGTGGTGCTGCTGCCCGGCAACCACGACCAGCTCGACCAGTACACCATATACAACCATCCGGGCTTCAAGGATCTACCCTGGCAGGTGAACCTGCTCCGCAACCCGGAGGGCGAAACGGTGCTCTTTCACGACCTAAAGGTGAACGTCTGGGGACGCCCCACCTATGATCACCATATGGAATTCCGCCCTCTTCAGGGCGCGCCCCCCAGGAACGGCCCCTGGTGGCACGTGGGTATTGCCCACGGGTTTTACGTAAAGCCGGGAGAGCCAATAGAGCGCTCCTCTCCCATCTTGGCCTATGAGATCGAGGCCACGGGATACGATTACGTAGCCTTGGGCCACTCGGACTTCTTTGAGGACCTATCCCAGGGCACCGTCCGGGCCGCCTACTCCGGAGCTCCCATACTCACCTCGGACGGACGTGAACTGGGATCGGTGTGCCTGGTGCATCTGCACCCCAGTTGGGGGGTGGACTTCCGGCAGGTTCCTCTGGCAGAGTAGCCTACCTGGACAGGGCCGAGGTCTTCAGGAGATAGTCCCCGCTCTCCACCTGAAAGTGGCTTTCCAGGCAGAACGTTGCGCCTCTCTGAATCGAGACGAAGCCGTACTTTCTGCGAATGGCGTCCACGGCAAGGGCGAGGTCTTGGGATCTATCGTCGCAGCGTTCCAGGAGAGACAGTTGGGAGGCCCTTGGGACGAAGTCGGTGACGCCTATGCCGATGAGCCTCACGGGAGAGCGCCGGTGCTCCAGCGCTCTCTTCAGCAGCGAGACGCCCGGCTCGAAGATATCCTCGTCTCCAAAGGCGGGCCTTGGCCGCGTGTGGTGTCTGGATAAGGTCTGAAAGTCCTCGTATCTCAGCTTCAGCACCACTCGACGGGCCAGCTTCTCCTCCCTCCTGAGCTGCGCCCCGACCCTCTCGCTGAGGTAGTGGAGAGTGCCTGTCAGGAAGTTTATATCAAGGGTGTCCTGTGGGAAGGTGGTCTCTCTGCTTATGGACTTGGCCGGGCCCGGCGGGCTGACCCGGCTGTTGTCCTCTCCATTGGCCCACATGTGCAGGTTGTCGCCCCATGACCCCACCAGGCGTCTCAGGGTAGCGGGCGGCACTTGGGCCAATTCGCCGATGGTCGTGATGCGCCACTCGATGAGGACCTTGGCGGTCTTCTCTCCTACGCCTGGGAGCTTTCTCACCGCCAGCGGCGCGAGAAAGGATGCGTCGCCTCCAACGGGAATCTCCAGTAGGCCCGTCGGGCTTGCACTGGTCGGAGGCCACCTTGGCGGCAATCTTGGAACCTGCAATGCCCACGGATACGGTCACCCCCAGCTCTCTGAGAACGCGGGCCTTGATGTCCATAGCCACCTGCGACAGCGGCCCGTACAGCCTGTCAAACCCCGTCATATCCATGTACGCCTCGTCTATGCCCATAGGCTCCAGAAAAGGCGTGTAGTCGCCAAGGATGTCCATGAACATTCGGGACACTTCCTGGTAGCGGGCAAAGCGACCCTTGAGGTAGATGGCGTGGGGGCAGAGCTTCTGCGCCCGGGCCAGGGGCATTCCGGCGCGAAGGCCGTAGGGCCGGGCCTCATAGGAGGCGCAGACAACCACGCCTCTGGCTCCCAGCTCTCCACCCACCACCACAGGTTTGCCGACAAGAGAGGGATCCAAAGCCCGCTCCACGGCCACGAAGAAGGCGTCCAAGTCTATGTGGAATATTCGCCTGTCCATGAGAGAACCTGTGTGCTAATATCCGGCCTGTGGGAGCCTTTGTCAATTGCCGGATGGCGCAGGCAGGGTCTTTCGATTATTGGAGTATGTCACTCCGAGCCGCAGGCGAAGAATCCAAAATCCTTCAGCAAGAACTTGGTCCTGGTATTGAAGAGAAGGAATGGAGGCATCGAAATACCCTCAATTGCGCAGGTATCCCCACAACGTGTTGGCGCTACCGATTCCTTCCCGCTCAGAGCCTGTCCCGTTCCCCGATCGGAGTCGGGGACAGGACTTGATACGGGGGTGAGCGGGTGAATGATCTTGCGGCTGTTCCTCTGGTCAGTATGCGTGGATAGCCGGAGGGGCGGTCGTCAGCCCAGGATCTTTGAGAGGAACGACTGGGCGCGCTCGTGCTTGGGGTTGCCGAAGAACTCGTCGGCGGTGCCCTCTTCAATGATGACGCCCTCGTCGAACATGATTACGCGATCGGCGACCTCCCGCGCGAATCCGATTTCGTGGCTCACTATCAGCATGGTCATACCGGAGGTCGCCAGCTCGCGCATGACGTCCAGCACCTCATTGATCATCTCAGGGTCCAGGGCGGAGGTGGGCTCGTCGAAGAGCATAATCTTGGGCTGCATGGCGAGCGCCCTCGCTATGGCGACGCGTTGCTGCTGACCGCCCGAAAGCTCGCCGGGGAACTTTCCAGCCTGCTCAGGGATGCCGACCCTCTCCAGTAGCTCGTTGGCGATCTCCTCGGCCCTGCTTTTGGGCCATTTCCTGACCTTGAGCGGCGCCAGGGTGATGTTCTGCATCACAGTAAGGTGCGGGAAGAGGTTGAACGACTGGAACACCATTCCCACCTCCTTGCGGATGGAGTCAATGTTCCGCACGTCATTTGACATCTCCAACCCGTCAACGACTATGCTGCCTCTCTGGTGCTCCTCCAGGCGGTTCAAC
The DNA here is from genome assembly GCA_965261605.1 of Dehalococcoidia bacterium. GTDB lineage: Bacteria > Chloroflexota > Dehalococcoidia > Lucifugimonadales > UBA2985 > DAOUJW01. The sequence goes on from OZ253466.1 coordinate 1,770,755, forward strand.
GTACGTATGAATGTGGACTTACCCGAGCCGGACGGCCCGAGGATCACAATCTTCTCGCCCCGCTTCACGGATGTCGTGACGCCCTTGAGGACGTGAAACTCCCCGAACCACTTGTGAACGTCATTGCATACGATGATGTCTTCCGTTGCCTGATTCAACTCAGCGTTCATCCGTTGCCTCCTTCCGTCCGTCCGTTGCCTCCAGACGAGGCAATTATATCAGAACATGCAAGCATCTCGGTGGGACAGCGTCTGTCCAACCCAGAGTTAACAGGTCCAGGACGCTCGCCTGCGCCGCCACGCCGGTGTCATCGCCGTATTCCATCGTACCACTATGTGCCGTCTCTTGTGACAGAATAGCCGATCACACTCGTCATATTGCGCGGTACTGGACAGGGCAGATATTCGGGACTATAGTTAGAAGCTGTTGCAGAAGGCTTGTCCATGTGTGCAGGTCTCTGCCATAAACTTTCTATAGCAGGTGAACCATGCCTCAGATACACGACTTGAACATACAGAGTATAGAACCATTGCCTACACCGGTTGAGTTCATTGAGAAGTTTCCCATCACTCCCCAGATAGCCCAGTTGGTCTCGGATGGGCGGGAGGAGATCGCGGGGATTCTCCGGGGCGAAGGGGACAGGCTGCTTGTAATAGCAGGGCCATGCTCGATACACGACGTGGAAAGCGGGCTTGAGTACGCCACCCGGCTGAAGAAGTTGGCCGACGCCGTGCAGGACCGTATCCTGGTGGTTATGCGAGTCTACTTTGAGAAGCCTCGCACCACTGTGGGATGGAAAGGACTCATCTACGACCCTCACCTCAACGGGAGCTTCGACATCACCACGGGTCTGGGCATGGCCCGGGAGTTTCTGCTGCGAGTGAGCGATCTGGGACTGCTGTCCGCGATAGAGTTTGTAGACCCCATCACGCCTCAGTACATAGCGGACCTGATTTCATGGGCGGCGATAGGAGCTCGCACTGCGGAGAGTCAGACTCACCGGCAGATGGCCAGCGGCCTCAGTATGCCCGTCGGCCTCAAGAACGGCACGGGTGGCAGTGTGCAGCTGGCGGTGGACGGCGTCGTTGCGGCCCAGGCCAAGCAGGCTTTTCTGGGAGTGGACGCCAATGGCAAGGCGTCCACGGTGGTCACCAAAGGCAATCCTGACTGCCACATAGTGCTGCGGGGCGGCAGCCGCGGCCCCAACTACGATGCAGAGTCCGTCGCCGATGCCGTCGACAGGCTGCAACGAGCGGGCGTGAGTACCCAACTGGTGGTGGACTGCTCCCACGCCAACTGCGGCAGAGACTACACCAAGGAGCGCGTAGCCTTCTTCGATGTCCTTGATCAGAGGATCTCGGGAAACAGCAACCTGGTGGGCGTGATGCTGGAGAGCCACCTCAATGAGGGCAACCAGAGGCTGGACGAAAGCAATCCCGGCAGCCTGAGCTACGGCGTATCCATCACTGATCCCTGCATCAACTGGGAGGAGACGGAGGAGCTCCTTACCTCTGCTCACCAGATGCTTGGGTAATCCCAGGGAGTGCGGGCCTAGCCGCAGACCCGTTTCCTATAACGCCCGTAGCGGCAGGCCACAGTTGGGTATTAGTGCGCGGCGCGCGCCTATTAAGTGTCGGGCGTTCTCTACGCTGGGGAATGTTGCGCCACTATCTTGAGGATAATCCTCAGTCGCCGGTAAGCGCCGGCTCAGCGCCTGTCTCTTGACCATCCGTGGCCGCGGGCGTCTCTCTTCGTCTGCGCCGTCTTCCTCCCCACCTCCAGCCCAGCACTACCAGAAGCTCACCGACTGCGGCATCGCTAGCCTCATCCTTCAGGGGCACGTCCGGGTGTATCTGGTAAGAGTTCTGCCTGCCGACCTTGGTCTTGGTAACGTAGCCGGCGGCCTCCAGGTCACTGATTATCTTGTGGGCTGATCTCTCGGTTATGCCCACCACGTCGCCAATCTCTCTTGCGGTTCGGCCAAGGCCCCGGGCAATTACGGCCAATAAAAGTCCGTGGTTGGTGATGAAGGACCAATCAGACATAAAGGAAAGTTCCTCTCAAAATCACCTGAGGAATGCTTGACAAGCAACAAAAGAGAAGTATACTGAAGCAAGAAGTTCAGTTCATCTTTTGTTAACCATGCTTTATTACTCTAGCTACACCAGCCAAGTAACAGAATTCTAGGAATGTATATCATGGGTAACGTTTCTTGATAAACCAGCACAATTATTCCACATAGACGGGTCGCTGTCAAGTTTCCAGGCCCGTGCGAAATACCGAAAGTTGTTTGCAATTATTACGTTTTTGAGTTGGGATCATCGCCAAAAGGAATCTTTGATACAGCGAACAGCGAGGCCCGGATAATATACCAGCTAGGGAGCACTATGATGCAATACTCGACGATGATCAAGACCAGGGACGTCATTGGCAGGGGGGTGCCGAGAGCGCTCAAGGCCAGGGTGAGCGAGCGCAGGAGATCCCGGAACAGGAAGCGGACCGCCGCAGCGCACGATGCAGCGCGCGACGGCTGGCTTCAGAACAACGCCGGGGCCAGGTCGCAGAGCGATTTCTGGCTTCAGTTGCTGGTGGCCCGCAATATGGGTCGTCCGCCTCTCTGACGCCTCTCAGCCGGAGGTCGGCCTGAGGCGGCGCGGTACACCGGTCGGCTTGACGCTCCCATAGGGCTATGCTAGTATCCTAGTGCCTTTCGACTATGATCTGGTAGAGACGCCCTTAGACTGGATACGCCCTGCAATGAGAGTCCATGAAGAGTTGCCGGACACGCCGCCGGATAGAAGCACTATACTTACAATCGGCGTCTTTGATGGAGTGCACAGGGGCCATCAGCACCTCTTGAAGCGGGTAGTGGAGGAGGCCTCCAGGGAGGGGATGCTGAGTGGTGTACTTACCTTTGTCAACCACCCAAGGTCCGTGCTCGTTCCCGACACCTGTATCAGCTATATCACATCTGTCGAGGACCGCCTGACCCTTCTGAAAGAGGCAGGCATCGATATGGTGATACCCCTGCACTTTGACATGGAGCTTTCCCGCCTCCGGGCCCACGAGTTCACAGGCCTTCTTCAAGAGCGGTTGAGAATGGCCGGCTTGGTAATGGGGTACAACTTCGCAATGGGGTACAAGAGAGAGGGCACCCCGGAGACCCTCGCGACCATTGGCAATGAGCAGGGGTTCTTCGTGAATGTCGTGGATGCCGTGTCCGTAGAGGGAGGTCGGGTCAGCAGCACCGTCATACGGGATAGCGTAACTGCAGGCGACGTCGCCGGGGCGTCCGAGCTTCTGGGCAGGCCTTTCAGCCTATGCGGCAAAGTTGTGGTCGGGGACGGCAGGGGGAAGACACTGGGCTTTCCCACGGCAAACCTGGACTACTCGGAGGACCGTCTTGCTCCCGGCAACGGAGTATACGCCACCTGGGCCTGTGTCGGGGACGACAGGTATATGTCGGCCACCAATGTGGGAGTCAGGCCCACCTTCGGCGAAAACGAGCGGACTGTGGAAGCTTTCCTCCTGGACTTTGATGGCGACCTATACGGCAAAGACGTCACCCTGGAGTTCGTTGGCCGCTTGCGCGACGAGCTTCGTTTTGAATCGGCGGAAGCCCTTGTGACCCAGATGCATTTGGACGTGGAGCAGGCGCGGGAAACCCTTAAGGGTTCCGCTGCTCGGTAAACCTCAAACCTTACCTTTGTGTGACGCAGGCAGACCTACTTGGCTAACAGCGCAATAGACCCCAAGACCCTCCAGAACGTGATCCGGCGCGGCGTATCCGAGATCATCGTAGAGGAGGAGTTTGTGCGCCTCCTCCAAGAGGGCGCTCCTCTACGCCTGAAGATGGGCTTCGACCCCAGCCGCCCGGACATTCATCTGGGCCACGCGGTGGGGCTTCGAAAGCTGCGCCAGCTTCAGGACTTGGGACACCAGGTGATCCTCATAGTCGGGGACTGGACAGCTCAGATAGGCGACCCCAGCGGCCAGTCCGTTACCAGGCCTATGCTGACTGCTGAGGAGGTGAGGGACAATGCCGAGTCCTATATGCGTCATTTCTTCAAAGTGGTGGACAAGGAGCGGACACAGACCGTCTGGCAGAGCGAGTGGTTCGGGCAGTTCACCCTTGCCAACGTCTTTGACCTGACCCGTCGCTTCACCGTGGCCCAGTTCCTGGCCAGGGACGACTTCGCCCAGCGCTTCAGGGCCCAGCGTCCCATTGCCATTACGGAGCTGCTTTACCCTCTGCTCCAGGCCTACGACTCGGTGGTCGTCCAGTCCGACGTGGAATTCGGCGGCACCGACCAGAAGTTCAACCTGCTGGTGGGTCGGGACCTCCAGGGAATGATGGGGCAGAAACAACAGCAGTGCTTCACCGTGCCGATCCTGGTAGGGACGGACGGGGAGCAGAAGATGAGCAAGAGCCTTGACAACTACATCGGCGTGGACGAACCACCCAACGATATGTACGGCAAGGTTATGTCCCTCTCGGACTCTCTGATGATGGACTACTTCTATCTGATTACTGACGTGCCCGACGAGGAGCTGGCCGAGATGCGCCGGGTGCTGGAGACCCAGTCCGTAAATCCGATGGACCTGAAGAAGCGCCTGGGGCGGGAGATTGTGGCGCAGTTCCACGACGACCAGGCAGCGATGCGGGCGGAGGCCCATTTCGTAAGCACGTATCAGCGGGGAGACGCGCCGGAGGAAGTGCAGACCATATCTCTCCGAAAGTGGGCCTCACTGCTCCAGGAAGAGCAGAGAACATCAGCCGCGGCCGACGACTCTGTCGGTCTGATGCTGCCCATTGTTCCGATAATCGTGGGGGAGGGAATGGTCAAGAGCGCCAACGAGGCCAAGAGGCTTCTGGCCCAGGGAGCGATACATGTGGACGGAGAGAGGCTCGCGGCGGACCTGGCGCCCCTGCGCGACGGCAGCCTCATTAGGATTGGGAGACACCGCTTCGCCAGGATGGTGGCAACCGAGGATTAGAAAGTGGCCCTTCAACGGGCTGGGGCTGAGGGGATCCCCCACAGCCACTTCCTTGCTAGGCCATAAAGTGCGGAGGGGATCGGACGCCGGAGCATGGCAAAACTCTCTGACCCTTCACTTTGATACGGATGGAATAGTGTGCTAAAATTCACAATGTAGCGAGACGCGTCTCGCTCCTTCAAAGCGCACCCAACAACGAGCACCATTACAGGAGGCCGAATTGAACCTGAGAATACCTGGTCCTACACCCTGTCCGGAAGACGTCCTGGAGGCCATGGGCCGCCAGATGATCAACCACCGCGGCCCTGAATTTCGCGACATCAGCACCAGGATTACGGAGAACCTCAAGCGCGTGTTCCAGACGGAGCACGACGTCCTGATACTCACAACAGCGGGCACCGGCGGCATGGAGGCGGCTGTTGTCAACACGATTTCTCCGGGCGACGTGGTGCTGTCCGTGTCCATAGGCGTCTTCGGCGACAGGTTTGCCCAGTTAGCGGAGGTATACGGCGCATCCGTCGTCAAGCTCACCGCTACCTGGGGAGAGGCCATAGACCCGGAGGCAATCAGGGACGCCCTGAAGGAAAACCCGTCGGTCAAGGTCGTTCTGGTGACCCACAACGAGACCTCCACCGGCGTCACTAACGACCTGGCCGCTATCAGCAAGGTGGTCAAGGAGTTCGACAAGCTGTTGGTTGTGGACGCCGTGAGCAGCCTCTCCTCGCTGCCCTTCTGCGCCGACGAGTGGGGCTGCGACGTGGTGGTGTCCGGTTCTCAGAAGGGCTGGATGGTGCCGCCCGGACTCGCCTTCGTCAGCGTCAGCCCCAGGGGCTGGGAGGCTTTCAACGAGGCCAAGACGCCGCGCTTCTACTTTGACTTCGGCAGAGCCAAGAGCTACTACGAGCGGGGCCAGACTCCCTGGACTCCGGCGATCTCCATCTACTTCGCCCTGGACGTTGCCCTGGATAAGATGATGGCGGAGGGCCTGGACAACATTTACGAGCGTCACGCCAGGCTGGCACAGAAGACAAGAGACGGCGTCAAGGGCTTGGGCATGTCCCTCTTCGCCGACGAGGCCCACGCCTCCAACACTGTAACTGCGGTCAACGTTCCGGACGGTGTCGAAGCCAGGGCGCTGGTGCAGCAGATGCAGAGCGACCACGACATAGTTCTGGCCGGCGGGCAGCAGAGCCTGGACGGGAAGATAGTGCGCGTAGGGCACCTGGGTTACGTGTCAGATGAGGATATATCCCAAGTCATAGAAGCCCTGGGAACGGTGCTCCCCAAGGTGGGGTTCCAACCCGCGGGCGCGCCTGCGCGAGGCGCGTGATGCCCAGGATACTGGTATCCGACCCAATAGACCCCCAGGGAATCGAGATGCTGAGAGCCGTTGGCGATGTGGATGTTAAGCTGGGCTTGGACCCAAAGGACCTGCTCGCCATCATTGGAGAGTATGACGCTCTGGTGGTCAGGAGCGAGACCAAGGCCACGGCGGAGGTCATAGAGGCCAGCCATAAGCTGCAGGTCATCGGGCGCGCCGGTGTGGGCGTCGACAACATTGACCTGGAGGCGGCGACCCAGAAGGGGATAGCGGTTGTGAACGCGCCCACTGGAAACACCATAGCCGCCGCCGAGCACACCATCGCCCTGATGATGGCTCTGGCCCGCAACATACCCCAGGCCAACGAGTCCCTTCGCCGCGGTGAGTGGAAGCGGAGCGCATTTATGGGCATAGAGGTGCGCAACAAGGTGCTGGGTATCATCGGCTTGGGCAAGGTGGGAACTGAGGTCGCCCGCAGGGCAGGTGGCCTGCAGATGCAGGTGCACGCCTACGACCCCTTTGTCTCCCCAGAGCAAGCCAGGCTCTTGGGCATCGAACTGGTGGAGCTGGACCAGATATTCCGCAACTCGGACTTCATCTGCCTGCACACCCCGTTGACGGAGGCCACGCGCGGTCTCGTGAACGACGAGAAGATCGCCTTGATGAAGCCCACGGCTCGCATACTGAACGCGGCCCGCGGCGAGCTGGTGGACGAGGCTGCCCTGTTCAGGGCCGTCGATGAGGGTCGAATTGCGGGAGCGGCCATTGACGTCTTCTCCCAGGAGCCTCCGGCCAGTGACAATCCCCTCCTCCAAAGCGGAAAGATAATAGTCACGCCGCACCTGGGAGCATCCACCGAGGAGGCCCAGGCTGAGGTGGCCAAGGAGGTGGCGGAGCAGGTCATCTCCGTACTCCAGGGGCAGTCGGCCCGATACACCGTCAACGCTCCCTTCGTGTTGCCGGAGTCTCAGGCGATTCTGGCCCCTTACATTGAAGCGGCGTCATGCGCGGGCAAGCTGGCTACGCAGCTATCCGACGGACAGCTGAGGGTCATCAACCTGCGCTATGAAGGAGAGATCGCAGGCTACGACACCAACATCCTCAAGGCTGCGTGCCTGATGGGCATCCTCGGCCCCATCAGCGAGGAGAGGGTTAACCTGGTCAACGCCAACCTTCTTGCGTCCCAACGGGATCTCAGGATAACTGAGCAGAAGGGCTCCGCTACTGAGCAGTACGCCAGCCTCGTTACCGTCGAAATGGAGACATCCAGCGGAAAGACGGAGGTGGGCGTCGCTTACATCAGGGGCGAAATCCACATTGTGAAGGTCGACGGGTACTGGATAGATATCGTAGCTACCGGAGGCTACATGATGTTCACGGATCATCAGGACCAGCCTGGGATGATCGGCGCGGTGGGCACCATCACCGGCAAGCACGACATCAACATCGGCTTCATGGAGGTTGGGCGTCTGGAACCCCGCGGACGAGCCACCATGATACTGGGACTGGACGACCCGATGCCCGAGCTGGTGCTCAACGAGATAAGAGCGCTGTCCAACGTCTACCAGGTGAAGGTGGTGCAACTCTAGACTGGAGATGCTTGGTTACTACTAAAAGTAGACGACTTTGCATTGGCGGCCCAATTCCACATCGCTCATGGATTCCTGCTTCCGCAGGAATGGTTCTTGGGTGAACTGGGTAGTTAAGCCCAGACCATCCCTGCTTTCGCAGGGGTTATAGCCTTCATTTCTCGCGTCCATTCCGGATACAGATTAGAGCATGTTCCTGTCTGATGGAAATGAGTTGATTGTCGAGGAGTTGGCTCTGTCATATGATGGAGCGCAGCTCCAGAATGGAGATCATGTATGGACAAGTTCTTAGTCCAGGTCAGCGCTGACCTTGGATATGCCAACATCACGAACAACAAGCGCTATGAGAATGTATCTTGGGCAAGAAAACCAAGAGACGGTGACCACGGTGAGGTAAAGCCAGGAGATGAACTGCTTGTCTACTGCACCAGTAATGTACCCGAAAGCAGGAACTCCCTCGCGTTCAGAGTGGTTGTGAATGAGGTGACTTCGGACAAAATCACGTTCAAGCTTGATGAACCTCACTGGTTCCAGTCACCGCTCGGGTACAAGGCTATCCGTAGTCTCGTTGCAGAAGGCAAGCTACAGGACATATTTCGCAAATGTGGGACCCAGGGATTCAACATCACCAAGCTCGATCCGCTTGCGGCACAGCAAGTCTTGGAATTGGTCGAAGTTGAGTATGCGGGAGGTCAGGAGGATGAAGCAAGTTCCTCGGGCTCTCACTTGGACAGGAGCATCGAGATTCACCTTGAGCAATGGCTGGTAGACAACTGGAACAACGTCAACTTTGGGGCCAAACTCCGGCTTTACGAAGAGGGCGGCGAGTCGGTAGGGCAGCAGTACGACACTAGGGCCGTTGGTCGAATTGATCTGCTCTGCGAGGATCTTGACAGCGGGGCTCTTGTAGTGATGGAGCTAAAGAGAGGCCGTCAGTCAGACGTAGTTATGGGTCAGCTTGCACGCTATATGGGCTGGGTGAAAGAGCATCTGTCAAATGGGCGGGACGTGGAAGGCATAGTGCTCACACCGGAATACGACAATAAACTCCGTTACGCGGCCAACGCGATTCCGGGCTGTAGATTGCTGAGGTATGAGACCCGCTTTATTGTCCACCCGCAGGACTAATTGTTTACCACCCCTGCCAAAGCAAGCCCCGTATCGGAGTACGGGGCAGTGGTCTACCGACCTCGGTCTAATGGCGCTCTCGTACCACACTTATCTCCTTCGACAGTCTCTGAGCCTGCCGAAGAAGTGCGCGGGCAGACTTTCCTATTAACGGGCGGTTAAGGGGTGTTTAACGCCTCTTTAGGGTCTCGTGAAGGGTCATCGAATGATGCCGTCTTATCAGGAGACGCGAGTGTTTCTGCGGCGCGTCCTCGTCGCTTCCTTTACCCATACCACTGCTTGGGCTATAATCCTCAGAGTGCAAGCGCTTTATTGAAACGGAGGGTCTAATGGCGGAACGAATCGGGATTATAGGTTCTGGCATAATGGGGGCGGGCATTGCTCAGATAGCCGCCCAGAACGGCTACGAAGTGATCATGACGGACGTGGGCCAGGAGCAGCTGGACAACGCTGTGGGCCGGATCACGACGGGCTTGGACAGGGGCGTTCAGCGAGGCCTCTTCGAGCAGTCCGTGCGCGACCAGGCGGTGCAGAACCTCAAGACCACCCTGGACCTGGAGGAGGCCGCCCAGGCGCCGCTCATCATCGAGAACATCTGGGAGGAACAGCCCGCTAAAGAGGAGATGCTCCAGAAGCTGGACCGGATGGCGCCGCCGGAGACCATTCTGGCATCCAACACATCCACGTTGCCCATCACTGAGCTGGCCGCCGTCACCAAGCGGCCTGACAAGGTCGTCGGGATGCACTTCTTCAACCCACCCTACGCCATGCAGCTTGTCGAGGTGGTCAGGGGCTATCACACCAGCGACGAGGCGGTGGAGGCCGTCGTCAAGGCGTCCGAGGCCATGGGCAGGAAGCCGGTGGTCATGGCGGACTCGGCGGGCTTTGTTGTAAACCGGCTCATTGCGCCCTTCCTCAACGAGGCCACCTTCCTACTGCAGGAGGGCGTGGCCGGCAAGGAGGACATCGACGAATGCGTCCGCCTGGGGCTGAACCACCCGATGGGGCCCTTCCAGCTGATGGACCTGATTGGGCTGGACGTTATCCTGCACGAGATCTCGACCGTATTCGAGAAGACCGGCGATCCCAAGTACCGACCCAGCCAGCTGCTGCGCAGGATGGTGGTCGCAGGGCAGCTTGGCCGCAAGGTGGGCAAGGGCTGGTACGAGTACTAGAGGTGGTGATAGAGTGATTTTATTGCCTCTCCATACAGGCGATACATCAAGCAGCACGGATCATTAACGATCTGAGCGACGATCGCTCCCTTCGCTGCTAGTTGCGTTGGCGCTTTCGTCGATAGCGGCGTAGAAGACTACACGCGTCTTCTTGCCGCCATGAATCTGCGGCTCGTGGGCTAGCTTGCGCCTCAGCAAATCTATAGGGCCACCCGGCTCAGTTAACTCTTCTGGTAATCCAAGTACGTCGACGAGCAGGCGGCGGTCGAGTTCCGCTCGGGCCGGATCCTCGTCAATCTGGTCGAAAGGGAGAAACCGCCGCCCCCGCAAGGTCTCGAACGCGGTCTTGGCCGAGGCAAGTTGCTCCTCGGTTAGTGTCCGCACATCAAGTGTCGGGATGTTGGGGATGCTAGTGACGGTCGTGGTACCACGTCCCGATTGAGTCTTGTTTGCAACCCACCAGTGCGTAAGGATCCCTAACGTTGAGTTACACCACAGGGCGAAAACGTATTCGTGCTCTGGTTTCTCAAATATGACCGACGGCCATGCCCGGCCTCCTATGCATGGTTGCTCCGTCGTCACCACTACCAGCGACTGCGAGTTGAACCGCAAATCGCGGTTGTAGTGGGTGCGAGTGGCTGTCACCCATACTCGGGACGCTTTTTCTGACAGATCAGCAAAGGTCAATCCTCCCGACGCAGCTTTAATCCTGCCTTCAGAGTCAGGCTCGACAACGAGCCTTCGCTCGCGCTTCATGTCGTGTGCCCAGAGCATTGGGTACGTGGGCGTGGGACTAACTGCCGGTTTGATTAGCTCAAAGGGACCGCGCGGCGTCCCATCCGACTGGTTCCAATAGATATCCGCATGGTAGGGGCCTCTTCCGGCAATCTGTCCTATAGGCACCACCAGTATTCCAATGCTTTCTAGGTTAGGCTGACCTAACTGAATAAGCTCCCCCCGCTCAAGGTTCCAGGCTACCTGGGCAAGCTCTCCGTCACGGATTCCCACAAGGGGCCACGGACCTGATTCAGGAAGCGGAGCGTCAAGCATCACACCGAAATGTTGCTCCCCAATGGTAATTGCGCTCATACCCTCCATACGCTCAATGGGCCGCAGTTGACCGGAATCACGAACGCGCGAAATCTCATCAGCTAACAGTTCCGCCTCGACAGTAGACCTTGGTCGTTGACTTAGCATCACGAAAGTCGCCCGTTTCTCCGCCTGCTGGTTGCCCCTCCTTGCTACCAACAAACATTCCGCCATCCCGGTGTCGGCAGAAAAGGAGGCGGCTTGAGAACCCGCCGCCGCAATTGTTATAACCGTGATGTCCTGGCACTGACTGCCCAGCACCTTTCGGGCTTCTTCCCATTCCACTCCGCTGACTGCGCTGAGTGGCAGTACGAGAGCAATCACGCCATCATCCCGTGCCTTGCGCAATGCAAGGTCAAGGAAATCCGCGGCAAGTCCGGCGTTGCCGGTTCCGATAGGCTTTCCTCCCCTGAGTTTGGCGAGCGAATCCTGCATCCGCTTCTGGGTCGCCTTGTCGGTATTGAAAGCTGCGAATGCAGGGTTTCCAGAGCCGCGTTTCTCTGCTTCCATTCCAGTTGAACGTGTAAAGGGGGGATTCATAATAACGAGATCGAACTGGGAGTGGCCCACTCTGGACACGAGGTCGCGCACCTTTTCCGGGGCACGGCCACCAGCCGACACCGCAGCGGCGGTATCCATGAGTGACTGCTGTACAGTCTTGGCCAGCAGATCGAGGGAACCAATCCCAACTTTGTCGTCCTCCTGTTTACCGTATGGCATCGTCAAAAGGCATTCGCCATCAAATGGAGTGTCCGGTTGGCTTCCGGCTAGCATCGCCGCCGTCAGGTGCACAGCTATATTGAGCACGTCGAGGCCTACCAGTCCATGGCGCATCATTGGTTCGTGCAGCTTGCGTGGGTCTCCTCCGTGTAGTTCGTGCAGTAGCGACATCCGCTGGTAGGCCGTCGACAGCAGGGTTCCAGTGCCGCAGGCGAAATCGCCTATCTGGGCACTGGCTAGCGTCTCTCCGTCGCCCCAGTCTGCGCCTCCAGGCGGGTTCTTAGCTGGCAACGCGAGGGAGGCTAGCAACGCTGCCGCCTCGGGCCGCGTGTAATAGGTCGCAAGAAACTTTCGATCGGCGATTAGCCTTTGAAACACGACGCCAGTAAGGTCGTGCGAGCGAGTCACGCCGCCTGAGACCAATCTCTGCCCAGTCTGCCAGAGCCAACCAAGCACTGCGTGCGACGTGGCCGCTGGCATGAGACGGAGCATTTCCTTAGCGGACCAGAAGATAGGCCAGTAGTTCACTGACAGAATGCGATCCCACTCCAAGCAAACCTCTCCTGAAGCAAAGAGCCCTCCAGGGCGGAAGTACTCGACGGGGCGTACTCCGCGCGTGGGGCCTCCCTCAGCCTCCGGTACTTGGAACTCGACCTCAGCTAGCGATTCGTGAAAGACGAGTGCATTAGCGATTACCGTCATTGCCATGCGCCGCGTCTGTCCTTCTTTGTCATCCGATTGGCCAAGAATGCTTGCGACCTGCGCACCGAGTGCGCTTCCATAAGTATGGCGCCGAGTGAACTCATCTGCCGCGAGCCGCACGCCGTTCTCAAGTTCGGTGGCTAGAGCCTCAATCCTTGGAGGTGGAACAGCGGCTCGATGTACCAGCATAGCCAAGTCCCTCACTCCGCCTCTTATCCATCCTTGCAACGGCATACGTTCAGGTAACCCACCCAATCCGCGAGTGTAGAGGGCGAATTCCAGTTCGTTGGTTTGCTGAATCGCGTCCCGTAGTGTGGAGCCGTCAAGTGTATGTAAGTTCGATGGGTACACCAGAGCAATCGCGGTCTCAATCTGTCGACCTGTATTTGCGACTGTGCGACCAAGCCGCGCCTTGGCGTCTTGCTCGGCACTTGCATGGTTACTGCGTTCAGCCTCGATGACAACGGGCCAACCACTTGCTTCTTCTATGAGAATGTCAGGGCGACCACCTTCAGCGAGGACTTGGCCTGTCTGCTCACTTCGCGTCTTCCAACTTTTGCGAAGCAACGCGAGTACTTCACCCAAGGCGACGTTCAGGGTGTGTTCGTGGGTGGAACTCGTCATAGCGTTCTGCTCAGTTTTCCGCAGAAGTCTGCGGAGTAGTCAGTGGAGGTCATGGCCTCTCCTCTCTTGTCAGCTCGGCTGGTGGACGCCGACCCCTAATTCGGGCCTTCCCACTCCGGGTCTATACGCCATCTTCATGTAACGGTCGCCTGAACGCAGCTCGTCCAGCATCTGGCTGAGCCGCTTCTGGCGCGTCTCTTCCCGCTTCGCCCCTGCTATCCAGCCGATGTAGTCGTTGCGCTGGTAGGGCGGCCTGCTGCGGTACGCCTCATCAAGCCCGTGCTCCAGAAGGGCGTCCCTTATGAAGTCCGGCATCTCGTGACGAGGTCGTCGAGCATACGTCATTGGTTCCTCCGTTTGTCCATTGTACAGAAGCTAACCGCTCATATATTATCAAATTAGAGGAAGTTTTTGGATGGAGGGCGACCGCGCACAATGACTGACGCACTCACCCTGGACAACTTGGTCAAGACCTACGGCGACCGGCGGGTTGTAGACGGCGTCTCGCTGGAGATTCACCCGGGCGAGATCTTCGGGTTGGTCGGACCCAACGGGTCGGGAAAGACCACCACAATCCGCATGGGACTGGACATCATACGGCCCGACTCCGGCTCAGTCAGCCTGTTCGGAATGCCCATATCCAGGGATTCCCTGGCCCGTGTTGGATACCTGCCGGAGGAGCGCGGCCTGTACCAACGGGCAAAGGTGACGAGTATCCTGACATACCTTGCCAGGCTGAAGCGCTTGGATAAGTCCGCCGCCAGGGCGAGGGCGGATGAGCTGCTGACCAGGGTGGGACTGTACGAGCATCGGGGGAAGAAGGTCAGCGCCCTATCCAGGGGCATGTCCCAGCTTGTCCAGTTCGCCGGCGCTCTCATGCACAAGCCTGACCTCATCATCCTGGACGAGCCTTTCTCAGGCCTAGACCCCCTGAACGTCCAGCTTATGAAGGAGATGGTCATGGAGCAGCAGGCCCTGGGGTCGTCCATCATATTCAGCACTCACCAGATGACGGACGTGGAGGAGCTGTGCAGGCGCGTGCTGCTGATCAACGACGGCAAAGTCCTGCTGTATGGCGACCTAGTGGACGTCAAGCGGGCCCGCGGCGCGCACAAGGTGCGGGTCGTGGCCGCCCGCGAGCCTGACGCTCTGTCGGGTTTGGCAAGCGCCGGGGCCAACGACGGGTACTACGAATACTCCACCTCGGACACCGTCAGGCCTGAGCAGTTGATACGCGCCTTTCTTGACGCCGGCATCGACGTCCAGCGCTACGAGGTTGTCCTGCCGACGCTGAACGAGATATTCATAGAAGAGGTGAGCCGTGCCAGACACGGTGAGTGAGGCCAGGGTGGTCTTTGCCGAGGAGCTGCTCCGCTCAGTGCGGCAGATGACGTACGTCCTGGTCACGCTATCGATTCCCGTCATCCTGCTGCTGGTATTTGCCGGGGTGACCATCTTCCGCGCGGTGTCCGACGATCCGGAGCAGGAGCAGACGGAGGTGACGACGGTTTCTCTGACCGGGGTCGTAAACCTGTCCGTCGACCTTGACCTGCCCGCATCCTTTCCAGGACTGGTTGCTCTCTCGACCCGCGAAGAGGCCGTGCAAGCGCTGCTGGACGGCTCCATCTCCGAGCTGTACGTGGTCCCGGCTGACTATCTGCAGAACGGCTCCCTGGAGTGGTTCACTGCGTCGTCTAGTCAGAGGCCGACCAGAGCCGGCGCCTTGAGCATTGCCAACTTCCTGCGGGAGGCTATCGCCGCGGATGAGCTTCCGGCGGAGATACTTGAGCGCGCGCTGTCGCCCGCGACCTTCGACCGACTCCTTGTCGGTGAGGACGGAGAGACCGCGGAGGACGGTGGTAACGACTTCGACGCAGGCCGCTTCCTGTTGGGGTTCTTCGGCAGCTTGATGCTCATATTCTCCATGTCTATGGGAGGCAGCGCCCTGCTGAAGTCCGTCGCTGAGGAGAAGGAGAACCGGATGATAGAGGTGCTCCTGACATCGGCCAGACCCATCTCCATAATGTTGGGCAAGGTGCTGGCCATAGGACTGGCGGGTCTATTTCAGATGGCCGTGTGGATGACTTCATTCCTTCTAGTGACGCCTCGTATCTTTGGCGTGTTTCCGGACGTATCCGCGTTCGATTTTGAGCTGCGGATTGTAGCAATACTACTGTTCTTCTTCCTGGGCGGCTACTTCCTTGGCGCCGTGATACTGGCGGGCATCGGTGCGGCCACTACCGGCGTGAGAGAGGCCAACCAGTTTTCGGCGATAGTTATCCTGCCTGCCGTAGTCCCGTTCTGGGCTGTTGGCGGTTTCTTCTCTTCCCCCGACGGCGCGCTTCCGACCGCGCTATCCATGTTCCCGCTCACGGCGGCCGTGACGATGTCCCTGCGAATGGCGCTGGGCGATCCTCCCGTAGCGCATCTGCTGCTGAGCGGCGCGAGCTTGGTGGTGTCGAGCGCGCTGCTGTTGTGGCTGTCTGCGCGGGTATTCCGGGCCGGGCTGCTGATGTACGGCCAGCGCATGAGTGTGGGCCAACTATGGACGGCGCTGCGGCAGGCCGGCTCGTGACGGAACGCAGAATGAGTACCCTATCAGAGGTCGGAACGGTCTTTGTGGAGGAGGTCGTCCGCGGCTCCAGCCGCCTCTCCTACAGGATAATTGGCCTCGCCGTGCCGGTTATCCTGATTGTGCTGCTGGTGGTCACGCCCCTGGCGCGCGGCATATTCCTGGACGATGAAGACGACCCGGAGTCCCAGGCGGTCACCAGATTGGGCGCGGTGGACCTCTCCGGGGCGCTCACCGACGATCGTGCAAGCAGCGCTGGGATACGCGTCTACCCCGACCGCCGGACGGGTCTGGACGCCCTGACCGCCGGGGAGATAGAAGCGCTCTTTGTCCTGCCGGAGAACTATATAAGCGTCGGCAGAGTTGAGTGGCTTCACAAGGGATCGGAGGGAATATTTGACGACCGCGACAACGAGGCAATCGTCAGAGAGCTTCTGCGAGAGGCGCTCATATCCGGCAGGCTCTCACTCGAAGCTGAGAGGCGGTTTCTGGACACACCGACAATCGTGTCTCGCACCGTTCAGGCGGACGGGACCGTACTGGAGAATGAGGAGGGCAGCGGTGAAGAGGAGGATGCCTTCCAGCTTGTATCCTACGCCTTCGCAATGGTAATGACCGTCGCGATCCTGTTTGGCGGAGGGCTGCTCCTGGAGAGCGTCTCCGACGAGAAGGAGAACCGGATGGTGGAGATCATCCTCACTTCCGTATCTCCACTGGGCTTGATGGCAGGCAAGGTGCTGGCGCAGGGCGCGCTGGCCCTGGTCCAGGTGGTCCTGTGGGTGGGCTCGCTGGCGATCATCGGGCCGCGGATATTCGACCAGCTGCCGGAGGTCAGCGATCTGTCCATAGAGGCGGGCCAACTCGTATGGCTGCTGCTCTTCTTCCTGGCGGGTTACTTTGTGGTAGCTGTAGTTATGGCCGGACTGGGGGCAATGACCTCCTCATACACCCAGAGCTCCCAGCTGTCCGCCCTGGTGATCGTCCCGGTCATACTGCCGGTTGCAGCTCCCCAGTTCATTCTCGAAAGCCCGGACGGTGTGTTTGCGCGCGCCCTGTCCTTCTTCCCCGTCACGGCGCCCACGACTGTTGTGATGAGGATGGGCCAGACCGACCTGTCCATCTTGGAGCTACTTGCCAGCCTGACGGTCGTCCTTCTCAGCGGCGTCCTTCTTCTCTACGCCTCCGCGCGTATATTCCGGGCGGGGATACTACTGTACGGACAGCGCATGACCCTCGGCGGCGTACTCAGAGCGCTGAGGGAGGGGTAAGGGGCCGGTCAATCTTATATCTCCTCTAGTATAATGAAGGCAATGGTTGCGTTTTTGCGAATGGATGAAGACTGCTCACGAATAACTAGCTGGCGCAATGCCTACGGAATAAAAGGGTGAATTATGGGAAATCCTGAACATATCAAGTGGCTCCTTAAAGGTGTGGAGGCATGGAACAAAAGGCGGGAAAACGAGGAGTTTAGACCAGATTTTGAGTCTGAGGACCTAGCTATGATATTTGATAGTCGAGTCCAAAAATCTAAAAACGGACTTGGAATCAATTTAAGAGGCATTAACCTCTCAAACGCCAACTTCACGGATGCTTATATCGGGGACAAGCGTCTCCTTGCTCTCAACAAGGGATACACTGTGGATCTAACGGATGCTGATTTCACATACACTGACCTTACTCGCGCTAGATTCGTTAATGTTGATCTAACCGGTGCAAATTTCTCAGATGCTGTTCTCACTGACACCAACTTCTTAATGTCTTATCTGAATAACACTTGTTTCTCACGGGCCACTCTGAACGGGGCGCAGTTCCGCGAGTGCAATCTTGAGAATGCAAAACTATATCGTGCCCGCTTGAATGGAGCGGATTTCATACTATCTAGCCTGTGGGAAGCGTGTCTTTATTGTCCGAGGGATCATAGTGAGGCTCCTTCTATACCTTTACCAAGAGGCAGGAATATCAGCGCGGTAAAAGACCTCCTGAATTGGTATCACAAATTCAGGAAGAAATCCCTGACATCCGAAGATGACACGGTGCTGTACTTCCGGGGTGAAAAAAGTGCCTCTTGGGACTTACGCCCCTCCGCAATGAGAGAACCTGCTCTCCGCTCTGCTGAAGGCGAGATGCTGACCGACCTGATGACACGTCAGCCGGAAGCCTTTGACGGCCTGCATACTGCGCTCGCTCAGTGGGTCCTCGCTCAGCATCACGGGCTGAAGACGCGTCTTCTGGACGTCACCAGGAATCCACTTGTAGCCCTCTTCTACGCCTGCAATTTCGCCTGCAACGATAAGAAGCATAAGAGCCAGGATGAACGCCTTGCTTGCAATGATAGGAGCCATGACGGCGCAAACGGACGTCTCCACGTATTTGAGGTGCCACGGTACTTGATCAAGTCATTTAATAGCGACACAGTGAGTATAATAACCAACCTAGCCAAGCTCCCGTCAGACGAACAGGGCGTGCTCTTGGATAAAATGGATGGCGTTGTTGGAGACTACACTTCTCCTCCTGAAGTGGGGTATGTGACAGCGGGGAATGAAGTGTTTGCAGAAGCGAAGCACCATCTCTACTACAGCATTCGCCAGGAGAAACCGAGCTTTGAACATCGGATCGACCCTCGAGACCTCTTCCGCGTATTTCTCGTTGAGCCTCAACGGATGTTTGAGCGCATTAGGGCGCAGTCCGGCGCCTTCATCATTTCAGCGTTTCACAAGCGATTTGAGCGGGATGAAGTCCTGAAGTGGAACAAGAACATTCCGATTTACTCCCATTACGTCTTGAATGTGCCTAGGGCCAAGAAGGTAGCACTGCTGGAGGACCTGCGTCTGCTCAACGTGACGCGGGAGACCCTGTTCCCAAGCGTTGACGAGGCTGCAACGGCAATCACAGAGCGTATCCTCAATCGCAAGAACAATGCAGATTCCCATGCCTGACGCGCGCGTCTTCTCGCCTACCACGCGCGTATTCTTACTCCGCCGCTGCCTCCGCGGCGGCGCCCACCATGCGCCGGGACGCCAGTGCGCTCTGTATCGCCTGACGCTCCTCCGACTCTCGCGCGGGGGAGAACCTGACCATGAACACCAGCGCAGAGGCCGCGATCACAACCAGCCCCACTATCATCAGCGCACCCTGGGTCTCCATGGACTCCATCCTGAACAGGAACCCGAAGGACACCGCTCCGGCGTTGCCGCCGGCTCCCACGATTCCGGCTACGGACCCGAGAGCCCTGCGGTTTATGAACGGCACCACGGAGAAGGTAGCCCCCTCGGACATCTGCACGAACAGGCTGAACACTATCATCGCGCCCACCGCGAGCACCAGCGAGGACATCTGGGAGAAGAACAACAGCGCAAAGCCCTCCAGCAGCAGCGCCACGCCCAGGAAGAACACACGGCCCTTTAACCCGGCCCTGATTCCCGCTTTGTCTCCCAGCATTCCTCCCATGGTGCGGGCGAAGATGTTCATCAGGCCGAACAGTCCCGCGATGAGGCCTGCCGTCGTCACGCTCAGCTCGAATCTGTCGTGGAAGTAGAGCGCCGCGATGTTGTTGATGGTCAGCTCTACGCCAAAGCAGGCGCCGTAGATTACGAACAGCGCCCAGACGCGGTAGTCCGCGACGGCTTCCATGAAGCCCCCACTGGAAGCCGAGGCGGGTGGCATCCTGCCCTCGGCCCTAAGCTGGGAGTAGTTGCCCTCCGGGCAGTCTTGGGTGAAGAAGTAGTAGGCTATGCCGACCAACAGCAGGGCTATGCCGGGGATCACCATCGCTACTCGCCATCCAACGGTCTCGCCTACGCCGAACATAAGGACGCCCGCCAGCACCAGCGGCATCACCATCTGCGTCACGCCGCCTCCCAGGTTGCCCCACCCCGCCGTTGTCGCGTTGGCTGTCCCGATAACGTTGGGCGCGAACATAACCGAGGTGTGGTACTGGGTGATAACGAAGGACGCGCCAATAACGCCAATCGCCAGTCGGAAGAGAAGGAACGTCTCGTAGCTCTGGGCCAGGCCGATGCTCATAACTGGAATGGAGCCGATAACCAGAAGGCCGCTATACGCCAGCCTGGGTCCAATCCTGTCGCAGAGCCAACCGATTGCCAGCCTCGCCACAACCGTGATGGCCACGGAGGCGATGATCGTGTTGCCGACCTGGGCCTTTGTGAGTCCAAGGTCGTCCCGCACTATGGCCATCAGGGGCGCGATGCCGAACCAGCCGAAGAACGCCAGAAAGAACGCGAACCAGGTGAGATGAAACGTCCGCATCTGAGGCGTTTTCAGACTGAATAGAGAGATTCTTGTTGCCTTGGACTCAACGGAAGTCATTCTCAACCTCCTTTTCAGTGGTCTGTTCTTTAGCTCTTTCCAACGTGATCTGAATATGCTCCTGCTCCGTGACTTCGACTTGGTACGTCTTCAACGCGTTGCAGTCGTTGCCCAGGGGCTTGCCGGTGCCCAGCTCAAACTTGTAGCCGTGCAGTGGGCACTGGAGCTGGCCCCCGCCAATGATCCCGTCGGCCAGCGGGCCGCCTCTATGCGGGCAGAGGGCCTGGGTCGCAAACACGCTGCCGTCGCGCGCCCTGAACACCGCTACCGGCACGTGTCCTATGCGAAGAAGGCGTCCCTCCCCGATGGGTATCTGCTCAACCGGACCCAGGTCGTAGGTCTGCGACGGCTTCGCGGCCGCTTTTGTTCCCATCATTCCCTCATCCCTCGGCTGCTACCGTCGCCGGAGTGGTGACGAACTGGTTCTTGTGGACGGGGTTCTCCCCTTCCTTCCACGGGTCGAAGTAGGCTTCGACGGTGGCCTGCATATCTTCGTCCAGGCGGTCGCTCAGGCCCTCGGTATCCTCCATGAGGACCTCCCTCAGCCGCTCCACGCCAACCCGCTCCACGAACCCGTAGGTGCGCTCCAGGTACTTGGCGTTCTCCCGGTAGTACTGGAGGAACCTGCCCATGTACTTGAGGACGTCTGCCGGAGAGTCCGCTATGCACAGCACATCACCCTTGCGGACGTTCGCGCCGGCTGCGCCTCCAACGTATATCTCCCACTTGCCTCCCTCAATTGCCACGACTCCAACGTCCTTGACCGTGGCTTCGGCGCAGTTGCGGGGGCAGCCTGAGACGGCCATCTTGACCTTGTGGGGCATCTCTATGCCCTGGAAACGCTTCTCTATGTCGATTCCCAGCGAGGTGCTGTCTCCCAGCCCGAAGCGGCAGAAATCGGTGCCTACGCACGTCTTGCACGTCCTGAACGCCTTGGTGTAAGCGTGGCCGGAGGGCATATCCAACTCTCGCCAGACATCCGGCAGGTGCTCCTTGGGAATACCCAGGAGGTCTATGCGCTGCCCGCCGGTAATCTTCACCATGCCGGCCTGGTATTTCTCCGCAACGTCAGCGATGCGGCGCAGATCGTCCGGTGTGGTGATGCCTCCGTAGATGCGGGGGACCACGCTGAAGGTGCCGTCTCGCTGGACGTTTGCGTGAACGCGGTCGTTGATGAAGCGGGCGTCCCGCTCGTCCTCGTACTCGCTGTCCCATATCGTCTTCAGCAGCGAGGCAAGCCCCACCTTGCTGCCTACATCCTCTCTCCCGCCTGCCAGCGCGTTGAACACGGACGACACGCTTTTCAGCTCCATCGATTTCACGGTTTCCACAAGCTCCGGCTTGGTGAGCGGAATGCCCTGGACGTAGTAGTGGGCCGACGGGTCTTCCGCGATCAGGCCGTCGGAGGCGAACTCAAGGATTTCCTGGACCTGGGATTTGCACGACCCGCAGCCTGTGCCGGCCCTGGTTGCGTCGCAGACGGCCTTCAGGCTCCTGCTCCCTGCCTTCACGGCTGCGACAATCTGTCCCTTGCTGACACCGTTGCAGTTGCAGATCTGAGTATCGTCCGGCAAGGAGGCCACGTCCACGCTAGGCAGCCCGCCTGATATGCCGAAGAGCAGTTCAGCGCGGCTGTCCGGGAGATTCTCGTCGCGGTCGAAGGCCTGTAGCAGACGGGGAGACGACAAGCCGTCGTTTAGCAGTATCGCCCCGGCGATCTGGCCGTTTCTCACGATGAGCTTCTTGTAGATCCGCTGGCTGGGCTCGACGTAGGTCACCACTTCGTCATCCTCATCCCGGGCCTCCTTCACGCCGGCCACCGCCAGGTCGACACCCATCACCTTTAGCTTGGTGGACACTTTTGATCCCAGGTATCTGGAGTCCGGGTTGCGTCCAGTCAGCCGGTCAGCGAGAATACCCGCCTGTTCCCAGAGCGGCGCGACCAGCCCGTAGGTTATGTCCCTGTGCTCTGCGCACTCTCCAATCGCGTAGATGTTGGGGTCGTTTCTGCAAGCAAGGTCGTCGTTGATCAGGATTCCCCGGCGCACGTTCAGGCCGGATATCCTGGCTATGTCCACGTTGGGCCTGATGCCGGCGGAGAGGACTACCATGTCGCAGGGCACCTCCGAATCGTCCTTGAAACGGATGCCGGTCACGCGCTCCTCCCCCAGCACCGCTGTCGTGATCTTCTCCAAATGGAAGGTGACGCCCATGTCCTCCAGCGATCCCTGGAGTAGCTCCCCCGCGTGGGAGTCCAGCTGGGACTCCATCAGGTACGCCGCCAGGTGGACGACGTGCACCTCCAGCCCGCGATTCAGCAGACCCCGCGCGGCCTCCAGCCCAAGCAGGCCCCCTCCAATGACCACCGCGCTGCGCGCATCGGCGGTGTGCTCGATCATCTGCACGCAATCGTCCAGGGTGCGGAAGACGAAGAGGCCCTGCCGGAAGGAGCCGTCTTCGTCGTACAGTCCGTCCATTGGTGGAACGAAGGGCACGCTCCCCGTGGCAATGACCAGCTTGTCGTAGGTCACAAGATGCCCCCCGGCTGCGTAGACGGTCTGGGCCTTCCGGTCAACGCCTATGGCGCGGACGCCTGCGTACAGCGTGACGTTGTTCTTCTCGTACCACTCCAGCGGATTGATGAAGATGTTCTCCTCGCTGTGAGTGCCGGAGAGGACTCCGGACAGGAGGATGCGGTTGTAGTTGCCGTGAGGCTCATCACCGAAGATAGAGATGTCGAACTGGTCGCCGCCTCCCTTGGCCAGCACCTCCTCGACCAGCCGCGCCCCGGCCATACCATTACCCACTACCACTAGCTTCTGCATTGTCATACATCTACCCTCGAAGTTATTTCGTCCTTCTCGATCCTGACCGCACACACCTTGAACTCCGGCATCCTGCTGATGGGATCTAGCGCGGGGTTGGTCAGCCTGTTGGCCGCCTGCGCGCCGCCCCAATGGAATGGCACAAAGATGGTGTCGTGTCTGATGCCCGGCGTCACCTTAACCCTGAACTCCGCCGACCCGCGCCTGGTAGCCAGCACCACGCGCTCTCCATCCAGGAGGCCGTAGGTCCTGGCGGTTGTGGGGTGTATCTCGGCGAGGGGGTGCGGCGCTATTCTCTGCAGCTCGCCGATACGCCGGGTCTGCGTGCCAGACTGGTACTGGGCCATCACCCGGCCCGTCGTGAGAAAGAGGGGATACTCCTTGTCCGGCGCTTCAGCCGGCGAACTGTGGACGACCAGGTGGAACCTGGCGCGCCCGTCCGCGGTTGGAAAGCCGTCGGCGAACATCCGGGGCGTTCCGGGGTGAGACTCCTCCGGGCAGGGCCAGAACACGCCCTTGGAGCGCTCTATCTTCTTGTAGGTTATGCCGAAGTAGTCGGCGACACCCCCGGCGCTGGCGCGTCGCAGCTCGTCAAAGACCTCCTCCGCGCCCGGGAAGCTGAAGTAGCTTCCACGTCCCAGGCGGTCCGCCAGGTCGTGAAGGAGGGTCAGCTCATCCCGCGGCCCGGGAGGCGGGGAGGACGCCCTGCGCCGGCGTATCACCCGTCCCTCCAGGTTGGTCATGGTACCTTCCTCCTCGGCCCACTGGAGCGTCGGCAGCACCACGTCTGCCATCTCCGCCGTCTCCGACAGGAAGAAGTCGCCCACAACCAGGAAGTCCAGGGAGCGCAGCTTTGCCTCCACGTTGATGACGTTGGGAGCCGATACCGTCACGTTTGAGCCGAATACCAACAGGGCCCTTGCGCCGCCGTCGCTGCCAAGGCCGTCGAGTAGCTCGTAGGCCGACGGGCCCGGCATGGGGAGGCTGGACTCCGGCACGCCCCACACACCGGCGACGTACCTGCGGGCCTCCGGATCGTCCAGTTTTCTGTATCCGGGAAGCTGGTCAGACTTCTGGCCGTGCTCCCGTCCGCCCTGTCCGTTGCCCTGCCCGGTAAGGCAGCCGTAGCCGCTGAACGGCCTGCCGACGAGGCCAAGGGCAAGAGCGATGTTGATGTAGGACAGTGTGTTGTTTACGCCCTGAGCCTGCTGCTCCGCGCCTCTCGCGGTCAGTACCATTGCCGAGCGCGCGTTGCCGAGGATTCGCGCCGCCTGCACTATCTTCTGTTCCGGGATTCCCGTAATGCGCTCCACGCGCCCCGGCCAGTAGGAGACCGCGCCGGCCTTCACCAGATCGAAGCCGACGGTGCGCTCTCGTATGTACTCCTCGTCGATCAGCCCCTCCTCCATGAGCACGTGGAGGAGGCCGTTTGCCAGGGCGGCGTCGGTCCCGGGCGTGAGCTGGAGGTGGAGGTTGGCTCGCTGCGCCGTCAGGGACGCTCGTGGGTCTGCAACAATCAGGCTTCCGCCGGAGGACTGACTTTTGTCGAAGTATTGCATTATGGGGGGCATGGTCTCCGCCGCGTTGCTCCCAACCAGGAGAATCGTCTCCGCGCCGGCTATGTCCTCGACGGGGAAGGGGAGACCCCTGTCCACGCCGAAGGCTCGGATGGACGCCGCGGCTGCCGATGACATGCAGAAGCGGCCGTTGTAGTCGATGTTGGGTGTCTGCAGCGCGACCCGCGCGAACTTGCCCAGGAGGTACGCCTTCTCGTTGGTCAGGGAACCGCCGCCAAAAACCCCGACGGCGTCCGTCCCGTACCTTTCTTGCGCGCTCCTGATGCCCTCAATAACCCGGTCCAGCGCCGCCTCCCAGCTCGCCGGCTTGAGCTCGCCGTCCGCGGCGCGTATGAGGGGAGTGAGCAGCCTGTCGGGGTGGGCCAGGGTCTCGACCGATGTCCAGCCCTTGACGCACAGGGCTCCGCGGTTGACGGGAAACTCAGGGTCGCCCGCGACCTCCGGTTGCCCGGAAGACAGGGAGATGCTCATGCCGCACTGGAACGCACAGTAGGGGCAGTGCGTAGCCGTGGCAGCCGATTTCGTCTGTGTTTGCGAAGACATACTCTATTCCCTGTGAGGTGAATCCAAGATTAAGAGTATGTGAAATTGTGTACAATCGTGTTTCCAACACGTAACAGGTCTATTACTCCCTTGTAAACATCATGTGACGCGTGGCATCGTTCGCAACGGAAAATGCAAGTCAAGGTGATCACGATGGGAGGCCGTCTGGTGCGCCACGCGCGGCGATTGATATTTCAGCTGGCTGAGGTGTCGGTTCTTCGACGGTTGCTCCAGGGACTCGCCTTTTCTTCAATGCGGGTTCACCCCACTGGCAGGGGACACGAAGACGATGAAGACGGACAAGTGGGGTGGTCTACGACTGCAAACGCATCCCCTATTGGATAGACCGGCGATTGACTGGCCTTGCAAGACCCGACTATAATTCTGCTCTGTCTTTTTGGCTGCCATTTGAGCCTGAAGACTGCCAATGTGGAGATTACCGGCTTAGCCGGGGAGTAGTCGCAGACTGCAAAGCCGCCGGCTTGCCGTGGCGTAATGGGGCGCTTGCGCCGCGCTCGCCATGTGGTGGACGGACGGGACAAACTCAAGCGTATTTTGGAGGTGCAGTGATGCCAACGGACCCAATAGCACAAGCGGAGGCCCAGATTCGGCGCATCGAGGAAGCCCTGGGCAAGACGGCTTCCGACGTGGCCGACGAGGTCGGGCGCCAGGGCATCGAGCGCCATTCGGAGGTCGTCGCGTTCCTCAAGGCCACACACGGTCTCACCCATGGGAACGCCAACCTGCTGGCCCACGTGGTGCGCGAACGGCTCGCGGGTGGGCCTCAGGCGTCGGAAGACCTGTTGGCCACTCAGTACTCCGGCCCCAAGGCGGCGCTGCTCCCGGCCTACCAAGCGCTTGCGGCAGTTGCCGAGAGCTTGGGGCCCGATGTGACGAAACTGGTCCAGAAAACCGGCGTGAGCTTCCGCAGGAAGAAGCAGTTTGCGCTTATCCAAGCGCCCTCAGCAAAGCGCTTACGGCTGGGACTGAACCTCGGCGCAACACCTGACGACCCCAGAATCGTTGCGTCGAGCGGCATGTGCACGCACAGCGTCGACCTCACGAGCCCGGATGAGGTCGACGCCGACATTGCAGCGTGGGTCCGGGCCGCCTACGACCGGGCCGGGTAGGAAGCGAAAGGCGCGTTAGGACATGCGCCCGTACCCGCCGCAGGGGCAATGGCGCCGACCGGCGTGGCGCTGGCGACGGCGACCATTGGCCTTGGAGGACCAGCGCTTCCAGGCAATCGGGTGGACCGCCGGAAGTATTGAAACCCATGAAGTGGCTGAATGAGATAGTGGGCACTGGCGTTTCGGTCCCCCGTATCAAGTCCTGTCACCGACTCCGATCCGGGATCTGGGCAGGCTCGGAGCGGGAATCCAGGGTGTTCCATTCAAGGCAACGTGGCCTTTTGTGGAGGCTTCAGAGTCCTGCGGAAGCAGACATTTGAATAAACCCATAGCGTCATCCCTGCGGAAGCAGGAATCTAAAAGCGCTGTCTGCAAGGCTGCGATGCTTTGGAAGAAGGGCTTTAGATTCCCGTCCCCGTATCGGAATACGGGGCAAGCTTCACGGGAATGACTGAGAAGATAGCCTCTTCTAGGAGATACACCGAAGTTACGCAAAGGTCTCTAGGCGCGGGAAGAGAGGTGGATTGCAGGTCTGCGCTAGCCCTGGGCGTCTATGCCCAGAGATCCCAGCGCCTGCCGTCCGTCGGACGAAAGCTCTAGGCCTTTGGACAAGCCCACCGCGTAGGCGCGCTTAAGCGCCTCCAGGACCTGTGCGCCGGGGCGTTCGCCCTCACCCAGGTGGTGCACCAAGTCGGGTAGGGAGTTGCACGCCTGGTCCACGTGCCAGTAGAAGGAGAGAAGCCAAGCCAACTCCCGCTCCGTGGATGGAGGCGGAATATCGTCCGGGTCGAAGATGGCGTCTGTAGCCTTGGTGTATCGCAGTATCCCCGCTCTGTCCTCTTCGTGCTCTCCGTAGTACCGCTTCCTCTTCAACTCCCGGACGCGCATCTCGTACTCTGCGTCGCCGTAGATCTGCCTGGGGCCCCAGTCCCCTCGAAGGCTGAGGGCCTCTTCTCCCTGGGGGTTCATGATGGCGACGGCCACCTCAACACCCAGGGCGGGGTCGTGCTCGAACTTCACGGCGCCACGGAGCACCGCCTCCTGGAGCATCAGGGTCAGCTCCCTCGGTATCTTTTTGTACAGAGGCCCGCTGGACTCCTCGTTCCTCTCCGCGCCCAGACCGCCAGTGTTGAAGGAGTAGAACTCCTGGGGCAGGCCGCCCTGGGCCATGTCCTGCAAGATGCCGTACATAAGCGACGCGTTCTCGTCCTCAAGGCCTATTATAAAGGGGTCCGAGAAGTACTCCACATACGGCCTGCCGATAGCGCCGACGGCCGCGCCCGTCTGTACGGCCTCGCCGTACATGAGGGTACGCACGTATTGCTTAGGTGTCAGCCGAATTAGAGGAGGAACAACGGTGTTCTGGCGCATTACCGACTGCCAGAGCACCCTGTCCGTGCTCTCCATAGGCACGTGGACTGTGTCGCTGACCTGCCCGTTGGTGATAACCTCCGGCAGGTGCTGGACGCCCTTCCTGGTCAGAAGGCGCGACCTGGAGAGTATCATCCGCATATTGCGAACCGGATTGGAGTTAAACTCCGGAGTGTTGTCGCCCGGGTTGAAGGGCACGTTCTCCAGTGTCTCCTGTGGGTTGGGGGAGTCCTCCACTCCCCTGAGAACGTCGTAGGTAATGGGGTCGTCATCGCGACTGAGGCCGAAGGGGACTGCGTAGAAGTTATTCTCGGTGCCGTCGATGCCGTATGAGACGCTAATCGACCTGCCGCCGCGCTCAGCCGTTACGGGCTGGCCCAACGGCTGCAACAGGAGAATATCGTCGTTCATTGGGTAGACTGCTTCGCTCGGGTCCGCGGTCAGGCCGATGAGCTTGGACAGGTCGCTTCCGGCCAGCTCAATCATAATCGTGAGAGTACTCTTGCCGTGCAGAGACGGGCCGGCCGTGACCAACGCCGCGTTTGTGGGACTGCCGTCCAGGGTCCTGACCCGCGCCATGCTGAGAGCGGCCTGCAGCGCAAGTCCATTGGCCTGCTTGACCAGGAACATCGCGATGGACAGGGGGCCCATTTTGTGCTCGCCCAAGTAGTCGAACCCCAGGTGAAGGGAGAGACCCCGTGTTGGCGCCTTGAATACCAACTGCGTTAGCCCGGACTCTCTGATGCGCTTCTTGAGGTCCTCTGGCATCTCCAGGTCATCCAGCCACCTTGGCAGGGAGACCTCCATGATGTCGGGCGCCTCCTGAAGCTTTGCGTCAGGCAGGTCAAAGGTGAGCTGACGCCACATGTAGGGAAGCTGCAGGTACTCCGTGCCGAACAGCAACTGGCGGGCGTGGAAGGAGCGATCGGTCGTGTCCCCGATTTGCCTGTCCGTCTGGACGACGGTGTCGCCGGAGGCGAAGTGCTTCTTCATAGCTTCGGTGATGTACGGGAAGACCTTGGCAAAGAGGGCCTGGCTCTCCTCGCTGAAGGCCACGCTATCCCGGTTCCGCGCGAAGCCGTCTATGAAATACTGGGTTAGATCTGGTCTGCGTGCGACCCCAAGCTGGCTGAAGAAACCCAAGCCACCGCTGTCGAGTCGCACCACCACATCCGGCCAGGCACGTGCCGCCGCCTTGCCATCGGCGTTAAGCTCCTCCGCCTCCTGGAGTATCTCGCCGGCCTCCCGGAGTATCTCCGCTCGCCGGTCCTCCGGCAGGTCCTGGAAGATGCGCATATGGCTTATGAGCCACTCGCTGGATGGGTTGAAGAAATGACTATCCGGCTTGTGGCCTGCCTTCGCGGCGGCCACCAAGTCATCGAGCGCCTTTTCGAACTCTGGATTGACGGGCGGCCCGGCCAAGGCCGAGCCAGGCTTCGATGTAACTGCCATGTTGGAAACTCTCCTCTGTGTAAGACTTGCCCCGGCGGGCTTCAATCCATTCCCAGGGGAGGCACCACGAAATATGCTGGTGCTTGGGGATATATTGCTCTATTCAATATCCGAAAGCCATACAAAACAACGCCGATGTATGGCGCATTACGTGATGGGAATATATAGGAAATCAATTCCAGTGTCAATGCCCGCTACGCACGCGAGCTGCCGTAAGTCCCTCTGATTTTCGGGATGCGGTCCGGCTCGCGAGGCGTCGAATGAGTGTGGTGGACAGCAGGGTCTTTCGATTGTTGGAATATGTCATTCTGAGCCGCAGGCGAAGAATCTAAAATCCTTCAGTAAGAACTTGGTCCGAGTATTGAAGAGAAGGAATGGAGGCAAGGACTTTAGACCCTTCGCTGTCGCTCAGAGCCTGCCCCACACTCGATGCGGGGGTGACAATCGAAAGACCCTGTGGTGGACAGGCACAGCCGTTGTGCTGTGACTGGCAAGATGCTATTCTTAGCTGTCGTGTCCCATTTTCGGGGTCGACTCCAACTTTACTTCTGGCAGCGGTCCATATGGAGGTCTGATAAATGCACTTGCTGATGGACGGATTTGGGGGCGATGAGGAAAAACTGAAAAGCGAGGACTTCGTCCACGGTTTTCTGGATAAGCTACCCGATGAGATTGGAATGACCAAGATCAACGGGCCCCACGTAATGACCTACAACGGTCCCAAGGAGGATGACTGGGGCGTATCCGGTTTTGTGATGATTGCTGAGAGCCACATCAGCGTACACACATTTCCCGACAGGTCCTACGTGAACATTGACGTTTTCTCCTGCAAGGACTTCGACCACGAGCGAGTCCTGGAGCGGGTAAAAGACCTCTTTGGACTGGATCAGGTGAAGCTGTGGGTCATCGGGCGCGGTCTGGACTACTCCCGTCCCAATTTCCGGTCCCCTGTAAGGCGAGGCCAGGCTAAGGCGGTGCTAAGCGGGGTGGTCTGATGGCCTCAGGCCATCCATCGATGCACCCCATCTCCGTCCCCTGGAGCTTCTTGGCCATTGCTCCTGAGGAGACCAACGCCGAGGACTGCCGGGTTGTGGTGTTGCCTGTGCCCTACGACAGCACCACGTCCTACATGGGCGGTACAAGGGATGGCCCCAGAGCCATCATCGAGGCCTCGCGGCATCTGGAGGACTACGATATAGAGCTTCAGAGGGAGGTCTACCGCGTGGGCATACACACGCTGCCCGAGCTGGAACCCCATGTGGGCAGCCCCGAGGGCATGGTGGAGCGTGTGCAGGCCGCGGTGGAGCCTTTCGCCAGGGACGGCAAGCTGGTAACGGTCCTGGGAGGCGAACATACCGTCTCGGTGGGCGCGGCGAAGGCCTTTCGCAAGTTCTACCCCGACCTCTCAGTGCTGTACCTGGACGCCCACGCCGACCTAAGGGACGAGTACATGGGAAGCCGGTTCAGCCACGCCTGCACTGCCCGCCGGATATGGGAGGAGTGCCCCCTGGTGGAGGTGGGAGTGCGCAGCATTAGCCAGGAAGAGATGGACTTTGTGCGGCAGCAGGGACTTCAGGTCTACTTTCACGACGAAGGCAGCGCTCCGGCCTCCTGGGACGTAGAGGAGATAGCATCGAACCTCTCAGAGCAAGTCTACGTGAGCATCGACCTGGACGTGCTTGACCCAAGCCTGATGTCGGCGGTAGGCACGCCGGAGCCCGGCGGACTGGACTGGGACGCGGTGATCGGGCTGCTGAGAGGGGTGTGCAAGAGCCGCTCCGTGGTGGGCTTCGATGTCGTGGAGCTGTGCCCCGGGGCCGGTCCTCCGTCGTGCTCCTTCGTGGCCGCCAAGCTGGCGTACAAGCTGATGGGATACGCAACGGAAGAGGCCCGCGGGGTCTAGGAGTGGAGGCTGGCGATGCTAAACTCCTTCAGGTTAGGCAGTATTCTTGGCATACCCATCGGAATCCACTATAGCTGGTTCCTGTGCCTACTCCTGTTAACCTCGTCCATAGCGTATTCCATAGGCCAGATCCGGCCATCCTGGTCTCCGCTTGAGCTGTTCGGGGTGGCCATCGCCTCCAGCCTGCTGCTCTTCGCCTCGGTTGTGGCCCACGAGCTGTGCCACAGCTTGGTGGCCAGGAGGCACGGCATACCCGTAAGGGGCATTACACTCTTTGTGCTTGGCGGAGTGGCCCACATAACCAGGGAAAGCACAAGGCCGGCCGCGGAGTTCGCTATTGCGATAGTAGGCCCCGCTTCAAGCATAGTGCTGGGGCTGGGCTTCCTGGCTCTAAGCTACATAGTCGAGCCGGTCAGCATACATCTCACCGTTATTGCCAGGTGGCTGTTCGTCATGAACATAGCCTTGGCGCTCTTTAACCTCATTCCCGGCTTTCCCCTGGACGGAGGTCGTGCGTTCCGGGCAGGCGTTTGGGCCGTCTCCGGCAACCACTCCCTGGCTACCCGAATAGCGACCATCGGCGGCAGGATCACAGCCGCGGCATTCGTCGTCGCCGGTGTCGCGTTCCTGCTGATGTGGGAGGCGTATCTGCTGGGCATATGGCTGGCCTTCACGGGCTGGTTCCTGTGGCTGGCGGCTTCCATGAGCGCCCGGCGCGCCCGACAGCTCCAGAGACTCAAGGGATACGTGGCCCGGGATATGATGAGCACCGACTGCCCGGAGATCTCGCCGGAGACCGCTCTGCGTGACGTGGGCCGGAGGAAGGCTGTAGAGAAGGGTGGCAGGTGCTACATCGTCATAAGGGAGCATCGCGTGGAGGGGCTGCTTGGGCCTCGGTCGGCCAGAAGGCTGGGCAAGGGGTACTGGGAGTCGGCCAGCGTGAGCCAGGCGATGGTGCCACTAGACCTGATGCCGGCGGTCGCCCCGGACGACGATTCCTACCGGGTGCTGGAACTCCTGGACGAAGGCGATACGGGCATTGTCACAGTGGTTGAGAGCGGAGAGCTGCTTGGCGTGATAATCCAGGACAGTCTCATCGGGCGGAGGTAGCGTAGTCCCGGGCTGTGGACCGGTGAGTGCCAAAGAGATTTCTACGCACTTAAATCCCTTCACTTTGAAAAGCTTCAGGGGCACCGCTCGCATCAACATTCTATGAAGATAAATGACCAGTTCAGGCTTGTCATAGAGATAATGGGCGAAGCTCCAAACAAGAGAATTAAGGTTGTATCCATAGAGGACTATCACTAGAAGGAGACATATGGTTAAGCGGATGCCGGCAGAGGTTTTCCCGCCCGGCGAGTTCATACAAGAAGAGCTAGATGCTCGTAATTGGACGCAGTCGGACCTCGCAGACATTCTGGGGCGTAGGGTAAACCAGGTAAACCAGATCATTAAGGGTAAGACTGGAGTTACGCCAGAGACGGCTAAGGCATTGGGTGCAGCGTTCGGAACGTCTCCACAGTATTGGTTGAATCTTCAGGCAGCCTACGATTTGTCTAAGGTGCAAGACCTGAATGACAGCATACAGAGAAGGGCAAACCTGTATTCAATAGCTCCTGTGAAAGACTTAGCTAAGCGTCACTGGATAGAACATTCTAGCAATATAGAGGTACTGGAAAAGCGCATCATGGAGTTCTATGGCATTACTAGCCTGGACGCTCCAATTGCACCTCAGGTTCACGCTGCACGAAAGGCTACGTCCTATGACGACTGGGCAAGTCCTTCACAAGTTGCCTGGCTGAGAAGGGCACAACAACTAGCCCCTGCTGTTTGGGCAGAACGCTACTCCAAACAGAGTTTCCCAGAGATGATTGGTAGGGTTCGGAGTTTGCTTGAAAGCCCAGAGGAGATAAGACGACTTCCACGTATACTCTCTGACTATGGGGTTCGGTCGTTGATTGTTGAGTCCCTACCACAGACCAAATTGGACGGAGCAACGTTTTGGTTGGATGCCAATTCACCGGTGATCGTGCTCTCTCTAAGGTATGACCGCCTCGACTATTTCTGGTATACAGTATTCCATGAACTAGGACACGTGGGGAATGAGGACGGCGCTATGGATGTGGAACTATATGAGCAGAACGGCGAAATATCTGGTAACAAGCCGGAGATAGAGAAATTGGCTGATTCGTTTGCTATTGATGCGTTATTGCCTAAAGAGGAGTTGGAAGACTTCATAGAGCGGGTTAGTCCACTGTACTCACGAACTAGGATTCTCGGATTCGCTGCACTTTATCATGTACATCCTGGCATTGTCGTAGGGCGACTGCATCATCGCAAAGAAATACCCTACTCACAACACCGCAAATTTCTCGTGCCAGTTAGGAGTATAGCAATCGGATCTACATTAACTGATGGATGGAACAACCCAGTCTCGGTGCAACCTGTTGTAAATGGAGTGAACTAGGTGTGAGTGGATTCTACGAGCAGCTACAGAGAATCGTACGTCGTTATATCGACGAAGGCTTAGAATGGCCGGCCACGACACGACAAATTGCATCTTGGGCTATAAGTGAGGGACTGTGGAAACCAAAGCCCTCGGATTACGTGGACCAGTGTGCAGAACTTCTCGCCCGCGCCATGCGAGAGGAGTATATCCGCGATCCACAGGGGCGCAAGGTTCGTACTAAGCATGTGGCGAAGATGGAGCGACAAGGTAAGCAGCTAAACTTCTGGGGTCATTTTAGCAGCCCTCGCTTTGCTACCCCTTCTTCCCCCTATACGTCCGAGCGCGATAGCAGCCGCATGGAGTTCCTCTAGTGTGATCTCTGGGCTATGGGGTTTCTGAAAGACGTCCTCTTGTGCTTCACCAGTAGCCCGTAATGCGGTATCCCAGGCATGGACGTTGATGTCCCTGGGTCACTTTGGTTTGCGTGAGCGGTCAGCCATATGCGAAGGCTAACAGCAATGCCCAGGACTGACAAGCTGAAACTGAACCACTACTGGCAAATCCCTCCGCTTTATCCCTGGGCTTTGCAATGCTACAATGGAGGATAAAGTCGAGGTAAGGATGCCCGGCCCCTGAGGAGGGTAATCGATGCAAGAGCAGCCAAGGATGGTCTATATGGATCACGCAGCCACCACTCCGGTCCGGCCGGA
Source organism: Dehalococcoidia bacterium (assembly GCA_965261605.1). Lineage (GTDB taxonomy): Bacteria > Chloroflexota > Dehalococcoidia > Lucifugimonadales > UBA2985 > DAOUJW01. Next base: position 1,804,959 of record OZ253466.1, read on the forward strand.
GGTTATGGAGGCTATGCTTCCGTATTTCACCCACCGGTTCGGCAACGCCTCCAGCCTGTACACCCTGGCCCAGGAGTCTCGCAGGGCGGTGGACGAATCCAGGGAGTCGGTGGCGCGCGTCCTGGGCTGTCGCACAAGCGAGGTGGTTTTCACCAGCGGCGGCAGCGAGTCCGACAACACAGCTCTGAAGAGTGCAGCGTCGGCCCTGAAGCAGACCGGCAACCACATCATCACCACCAGCATTGAGCATCACGCAATCCTGCATACGTGCCAGTACCTTGAGGACACCGGCTTCAGGGTCACTTACCTGCCCGTCGACAGGGACGGACTGGTGGACACAGAGGACGTGCTGAAGGCTGTCACCGACGAGACCACTCTTGTAAGCGTTATGCTGGCCAACAACGAGATCGGCACCATCCAGCCGGTCGCGGACATGGCGCGCGGCGTCAAGGAAATAGCCAAGAAGCTGGGCCGCACCATCGTGTTTCACACGGACGCTGTGCAAGCGGCAGGCTTCATGGACATCGATGTCAACGCCCTGGGCGTGGATATGCTGAGCCTCTCCTCCCACAAGTTCTACGGCCCCAAGGGGGTTGGGGTGTTGTACGTGAGAAGGAGCACCCCCTTCACGCCTCAGCAGTTCGGTGGCGCACAGGAGAGGCAGCGTCGCGCCGGCACCGAGAACGTGCCCGGAATAGTGGGCGCCGCGGTCGCCCTGAGGCTCGCATCGGAGGAGAGAGAGTCCAGCAGCGAGCGCTGCCTGCGACTGCGAGACAGCCTGATCCAGGGGATACAGGAGCGGATTGAGCGTGTACACTTGAACGGCCATCCGACCCTTCGACTGCCCAACAACGTTAACTTCTCCTTCGACGGCGTTGAGGGAGAGCCGATACTTCTGGGCCTGGATTTTGCGGGCACGGCGGCCTCCAGCGGCAGCGCCTGCACCTCCGGAGCCTTGGAGCCATCCCACGTGCTGCTGGCGCTTGGCCTGCCTGCAGACCTCGCTCAGGCCAGTCTTCGCCTGACCCTGGGCAAGGACAACACACAAGAGGATGTGGAGCATGTCCTGCGCGTGCTGCCAGAACTGGTAGGCCGGCTGCGGGCCATGCCCAGCCTGTCTCACGTCACACACTAACCGAGAATATGAACAAGGCCCTTTTCACAAACTTCCTTGCCATCGCAGCGTTGCTGACCCTTGTGGCTGCTATGGGGTGCCCTCGGAGCAGCGAAAGTGAAAGCGGCGGCAGGGGCGAGATCATCCACGTCGGCGCATACGAGCCCGTTAAGCTGGAGAGGGTGGTGTACGCTCTTCCGCGGTACTGCGACGAGCCGGAGGAGAGCGCCCAGTCTTCCCCGGTCTCGGATTTGGACGCCCTCATCGCGCTCTACACCTCCGCAGGTGGAGTCGATTGGGAGAACAGTGACCAATGGCTGAGTGACGCGCCGTTGGGCGAGTGGCACGGCGTGACCACCAACGACAGCGGCAGCATTACCGCAATCTCCCTCCCCGACAACGACTTGGCTGGAGCGCTGCCCACTGAGCTTGGCGGTCTCTCCAATCTGGCATTGCTGGACATCACCGGAAACGACGGTCTTACCGGTTGCGTACCTGCGGCCTTGCCGAATGGATCTATTCACGGCTTTATTGAGGCTGGATTGAACCAGAACTACGTCATTGCGCCCCAGCAGGAGGGCTATGTGATAGCGGCGGTGAGGGCGAGGGTGCTCAACCCGGAATCGACCCAGGTGACGCTCTCTGTGGACGAGAAAGCTGCCACCCTAAGGGACCTGAACGACACCCAGTACAAGTTGATCGACCCCAGCCCGGGACAGGGAGCAGTGGAGACCCAGGAAGAAGCGCCGGAGGACAATCCCTACGAGGCGCGCATTTGGGGCGAGTTCCAGGTTATCGACGGTTTTGAGATTCCCGGATGGCTCTTTTTCGAGACGCCTGAAGCCCTGGATTTCTCCGCCCTGGTGTGGGAGGATGTGGAGTTCGTCAGAGTACGCTATCCGAAGAAGACTTAGGGAAGCGCCAGATACGTTCTACAAGCTCAGTGTGAGCGGAAAGCAGGAAGGCTCTATCAGGAGAAGGTTATGAACACGATCAAGACCGGATTCCTGCTTATAGTGATGTCAATGCTGCTGGTCATGGCCGGATATTTCCTGGGCGGCCCCGTCTGGATGGCCGTCGCCCTTGGGCTGGCCCTGGTTATGAACGTCGGCGCGTATTGGTATAGCGACAAGCTCGCCCTGAAGATGGCGGGAGCCAGGGAGGTGACCCCGGAGGAGGCGCCGGAGCTGCACTTCATTGTGGATGAGCAGGCCAGGCAGAGCAACCTGCCCAAGCCAAGGGTCTACATCATCCAGAACGACTCACCCAACGCCTTTGCCACCGGCAGGAATCCTCGCAACGCGGCAGTGGCCGCGACCACCGGCATCATGCGTATCCTGAACCGCGACGAGCTGTCGGCGGTCATGGCTCACGAGATGGCTCACGTCGGCAACAGGGACACCCTCATCATGACCGTCGCCGCCACCATCGCCGGGGCCATCACTTTTCTGGCGATGATCGCTCGCTTTTCAATGCTCTTCGGCGGTTTCGGGCGAAGGGACTCGGGGGGCCACGGAGCCATGTTCGCCATTGTCGGCCTGCTGGTAGTGGCTATACTCCTTCCACTGGCCGCCATCCTGGTGCGGGCGGCTATCTCCCGGGCCAGGGAGTACCAGGCCGACTGGACGGGCGCCAGGACGTGCAGGAACCCCTGGGCCCTGGCCAGCGCGCTGGAGAAGCTGGAGCGTGAGACGAGCCGGAAGCCCATGAAGGTGAATGAAGCCGTCTCCCACCTGTTCATCGTCAACCCTCTGAGCGGGTTCTCTGCGACCATGTTCTCCACGCATCCGCCGATGCAGAAGCGGATCAGCAGGCTCAGGGAGATGCGCGGGTTCTAGCCTGCGACGTTCACCTGCAAGGCAGGTGAACGGGATTTATGGCAGGAAAGCTACGCTTGGACTGAAGGTATCGTGGCTGCCCGGCCTGGATTCGAACCAGGGTCAGGGGATCCAAAGTCCCCTGTGCTACCACTACACCACCGGGCATTGCCTTCTTGGGCCGTACCAGGGCTATGATCCCATTGTAATACCGCAGATGGGCGTGGTCAAAAGGCAATCGGCAGACCTACGGCGGTAGGGCTTATACTTTAAGCTAACACTGTTGTTGGTGCGTGACCTCTGCTTCTTGGCCTCCAGCAACCCCCCTGGCCGCTAACCTTCCTTTCCTTCTGACATCCGCCTATTCCGTACATATGTTCCATATGATAGTTTCATACCGCAGGAGAGACAGCGACGGCGATTGAGGCTAAGATTAGCCCCAAGGCGAAAACACAACGGAAGGAGGTGAACATGCAATCCAGATACTTCAAACGACTCTTGCCGCTGACAGCGGTGGCTCTCCTGATACTGGCGTTCCTTGCCATTGAGCTGGATGCAACACCAGGACCGTGTGAGAGATCAGAGATTCAAGCAGGGGAAAGGAGGGAACCGTTGGCTGCAACACAGCCCGGGTATCTCAGTTATGAGGAAGCCGTCAAACGAGCAGAGAGCTTAATGCCAAAGTACGAGGACCTGTTCTGGCGCCAGCCCAACATAATAGGTGTGCAAGTTGAGGGTCTTAGTGTAAAGGATGAGATTGGCAACTACATAGAAGTCCCGGAGGACGCCGAGGGCGGTAATAGACTAGTGGCGAGCATCAACATCTATGTTACGAAGAAGGTTGACCAGTGCACTCTGAGCCCGGAAGACAGGATACCGGACATAATAGAGGGTGTACCCGTCCAAATCATTGAGACGATCCTCATCGAGTGACGACGGTCCTCAAGTCTACAAGGGCACCGTCATCAAGTTTTCCACATGAAAGCAACCAATCCTGTAACAGATTGAGGTAGATTAAACATGGGTGATAGTGATCTAATCCACAGACCTCTTATGGCCGGGATAGAGATAAAAACCAGAACTCCGGGCCATCGAGAGAGGAATGATTCAGGGACCTTAACCGGGCTGGCAACCCGCAATACCGACGGCAAGAGAGTACTGGTAACCAACCTGCACGTCTGATCGCTCATACATTACCTTTCCCCTCTGACCTCCAGCAACCTCCCTGGCTGCTAACCTTCCGTTCCTTCTGGCACCGCCCCAACCTCCTACCCCCGCTCCCTGTGACATCCGCCGCTTCCGTACATATGTTTCATATGGATAGTTTCATACCGCAGGAGAGACAGCGACGGCGGTTGAGGCTAAGATTAGCCCCAAGGCGAAACACAACGGAAGGAGGTGAACATGCAGACCAGACACTTCAAACGACTCTTGCCGCTAACAGCGGTGGCTCTCCTGATACTGGCGTTCCTTGTCATTGAAGCTGAGCGGCATACAGCGCTGGTACGGTGCGAAAAACAAACAGAGGAAAAAAGGAGGGAACCGTTGGCTACACATCCACCCAAACATTTTGAGCGCTACACAGAAGTCTGGAGGCGAGCCCAGGAGATACTCCCCAAATACGAGGACCTGTTCTGGCGTCAACCCAACGTCTGGGCAACAAGCATAGGCTATTTCAGGGGTGAGTGGGACATCCCCTTAGAGGTCCCGGACGGCGAAGGCGGCTGCAAGAGGATAGTGGGATTCATTATCAGGGTAACTGAAAAGGTAGACCAGAGCGCCCTGCCGCCGGAAGACCGGATACCGGACACGATAGAGGGCGTACCTGTTCAGATAATAGAGGTGCCGGAAGGTTTCAACTTCCCGGCCCCATAAGCAGCATCCAAATACCGTGAAAGGAGGCCTTACATCTTGGGCAACCGAACAGAATTTCACCGGCCGCTCCTGGCCGGGATAAGAGTTAAATCGTCAGCTCACGACAGTCACGGAACGCTGACCGGGCTAGCCACCCGCTATGAAGACGGCAAGAAGGTCCTGGTTACCTGCCGACACGTCTGATTTCTTATACATAACCTCTGCTTCTTGGCCTCCAGCAACCCCCCTGGCCGCTAACCTTCCTTTCCTTCTGACATCCGCCTATTCCGTACATATGTTCCATATGATAGTTTCATACCGCAGGAGAGACAGCGACGGCGGTTGAGGCTAAGATTAGCCCCAAGGCGAAACGCAACGGAAGGAGGTGAATATGCAGACCAGATACTTCAAACGACTCTTGCCGCTGACAGCGGTGGCTCTCCTGATACTGGCGTTCCTTGTCGTAGAGATGGAGACAACGCCGGGACCGTGTGAGAGACCGGAGACTCAAACAGAAGAAGGGAGGAGACCATTGCCTACAACACAGCCCGAATATCTCAGCTATGAGGAAGCCGCCGAACGAGCAGAAAGCTTAATGCCAAAGTATGAGGACCTGTTCTGGCGCCAACCCAACATACATTCAGTGCGTGTTGGCCCTCTTTATGATGAGTTCGCCAACGACATAATGGTCCCGGATGGCAGGGGTGGATATAGACAGGAGGTAGGCTTCAAAATCTTGGTTACAAAAAAGGTTGATCAGTGCACCCTGAACCCGGAAGACAGAATACCGGACACGATCGAGGGCATCCCTGTCCAGATCGGTGAGGTAATTCGCCTTGAATGGTGATGTTCCTTGGGTTTATGGCTTCAAGCCTGCAAGGGCAGCAAACCAAGTTTTTGACTTCATAGGAACCAATCTTGCAACAAATTGAGGTAAGTCTAACATGTCTGATAGTGATTCTCACCATAGGCCTCTAATGGCCGGGATAGAGATAAAGACAAAAACCCCAGAACTACCAGAGAGGAAGGAGACAGGAACTTTAACCGGTTTGGCCACCCGCAATACCGATGGCAAGAGAGTGCTGGTCACCAACCTGCACGTCTGATCGCTCATACATTACCTTTCCCCTCTGACCTCCAGCAACCTCCCTGGCTGCTAACCTTCCGTTCCTTCTGGCACCGCCCCAACCTCCTACCCCCGCTCCCTGTGACATCCGCCGTTTCCGTACATATGTTTCATATGATAGTTTCATACCGCAGGAGAGACAGCGACGGCGGTTGAGGCTAAGATTAGCCCCAAGGCGAAACACAACGGAAGGAGGTGAACATGAATTCTAGTCTCTTCAACCAAGTCTACCTGCTTGCTGCAATAGCGGCCCTGGTGTTGGCGGTAGCGTGTAGCAACGACCCTAGCCCTTGCGGATTTAACCTAATAATAGTAAAGGAGGAATCCATGACCCCTGAAATCTATGCCGAAGACGCGGAGCGCGCCGAGGCAATACGCCACAAGTACGACGACCTGTTCTGGCGTCAGCCGAACGTGCATGGCGTTGGCATAGGCATAATTGAGAACGAAAACGGGGAGTACACGAACCGGGCAGGCTTCATAATTGACGTTACGAAGAAGGTTGACCAGAGCACGCTACCTCCAGAAGACCGGATACCTGACTGCCTGGAGGGAGTTCCGGTCCAGATTAGAGAAGTGCCGGAATATAGGCTGGCCACTTTGCTGGGGGAAGAATCTGACGTGGAGGGAAATGATGGGGGTAACTAATACGTTCCACAGACCGCTCACAGCTGGAATTGGAATATCGGCATCCGACGGGAGCTCCGCAACACTGACCGGGCTGGCCACCCGCCGGGCCGACGGCAAGAGGGTACTGGTAACCAATCGGCACCTCATGGCGACAAGCGCGTCTCCCAACCCGGAGGGCGAAGTATTCGTTTACCAACCGGACGACAGCAACATTGGTCATAAGGTTGGCAAATTGCTTGCCTGGGATCACGTTAGCAGTGAAGTAGACAACGTTGCAGATGTTGCAATAGCGGAGCTCAGTCCAGGCATTGATGCTGGATTCCAACTTTATAACTCCACTGATAACATGGGAACCATCCTGCCCGGCGTAGAAGAACCCACAACTGGCATGAGACTCACTGTGGCAGGAGCAGAGGGAGGCACTGACGAGGTCGTAGTCGAATTAGTTGACGAAGAAATCGATCTCCATACAGGAGGCGTCACTCTTACATACACCGGGGTTGTCTTGTTGAACACCACAGGCAGGGCAATCATGGAAGGGGATTCCGGGGCTCCTTGCCTGTTGCCAGTTGAGAATAACCCGTCGGCCTACCGGATGTCATGCGTGATTCTATCCGGAAGGAATATCTCCTCCGCCAACCAAGGTTTTGCCTTCCCCGCGTCAGTTGCCGAGAAGGAGCTGGGGATAGTCTTCGGCCGCCAGAATCAGATAACAGAGAGAGTAGCAGAGGAAGGAGAGCAGGGTCGTGGTGGTGGGAAAGAGCCTGAACAAGGCTACGGGAGCCAACCAGGTGATAGATGTCCTGGTGGACATCGCCGGATAGCCTGTGGCGGGACCGGGCTGAGGGACGACCGGAATCCGGTCGGTTGAACAGGGGCGGCCTTCGTGGTCGCCCCTCTTCGCGTCTCCTTCCGCTTATGCCGGTGTCAAGTACGGAGCGGCCCGCTCCAATTGACATTGGGAAGGAACAGGAATTATAATCATCGGCTGTAGTCCAATGCCAAAACGAACTTATCAGCCAAAAGTCAGACGAAGGAAAAGAGTGCACGGCTTCTTCTCGCGTATGCAGACGCGGGGCGGCCAGGACGTCCTCAAGCGGAGGCGTTTCAAGGGTCGTAAGAAGCTCACTGTGTAGATCTGCGGAGCCGAGTCTCCTTCGCAGCTCACTCTCAACTGAATGCAAAAAGAACTACGCCTCAAGAAGGCGCAGGAATTCTCTCACATCTATCGCCAGGGAAGATCGTGGGCCAACGACCTGCTTGTGTTGAAGGCCATGCCCAACGGGACGGACGGCAGGAACAGGTACGGCTTCTCCGTGGGCAAGAGGACCGGCAACGCGGTGGTGAGGAACACTATTAAGCGGAGGACCAGGGAGGCGGTGCGGAACACGCCCACCGTGGGAGGCTGGGACATGATATTCATCGCCCGCCGGGGGGCGGGGTCGGCTGACTACCACGATCTGAAGGCGTCGGTGACGAACCTGCTTCGAAGAGGAAGGCTGCTGGACGCCGCTCCACAGCCGGAGAAGCTCAAGGCATGAAGAGTGGAGCGCTGAGAGCGATACGCCTCTATCAGAGAGCGATTTCGCCGTACCTGCCAACATCCTGCCGCTACGAGCCCACCTGCTCACAGTATTCTCACGAGGCTATCTACAAGTACGGGCTGGCACGCGGTGCGTGGATGAGCCTCGGACGACTAGCCAGATGTACGCCCATCGGCAGGACAGGCTATGACCCGGTCCCCTGAAGAGTCCAGACAAGCCCTCTACGCCTCTCCGAGTGGGTCCGGGGCAGGCGCGGCTTCGTCGTCTCCTGCGGCGCGCCGGAAGGACCGAGGTCTATCGGCGCGTGCGCCGCGCGTAACAAGGAGCGTCCTGTGGCTCTTTGCGCTCGCCCTGGCCGTCATAACCCTTGCCGGGTGCGACGCGCGAGACCTGGGCCCTGACTCCGGGTGGTCCGGGGTGGCGGTGAGCGATGAAGTCGTTTTTGTAGGCTCCCGCGAGGATGAGTTGCTGGCGCTCGACAGGGCGAACGGCGCTCTGCTCTGGAGCTTCCCCGAAGAGGGCCAGGAAGACGGTCTGGAGGGCATCTACGCCAGCCCCGCGGTAACCGATGACCTTGTGTTGGTTGGCGGGTACAACGGTATACTCTACGCCCTGGATCCATCGACAAGGCAGAAGGTGTGGGAGTTCCAAACCGACGACAGCATAGTGGGGTCGCCGGCGCTGGTCTATGAGGAAATGAGGGAGATCACAGCTACGCCAACCCCTTCATTCGGAAGCGCGTTCGCGGGAGGCGCGCCCACGCCAACCCCGTCAGACGGCGGTCTATCCGGGCAGGATGCTGTCGAATCCAGGCTGGAACTGATTATCGTTGGATCATCAGACGGGAACCTGTATGCCATGGACGCCAACGGAGTCGAACAATGGCGGTTTGAGACGGGCAACAAGATCTGGTCTATGCCGGTGGTCTACGAGGACGTGGTGTACTTCGGCTCTCTGGACCACAACATCTACGCGGTCGCTCTGAAGGCCACTGGCAGCCTGAGGGCAGGCGACGAGATGTGGCGGTTCGAGACCGAAGGGGCGGTTGCAGCCACTCCTCTTGTTATGAACGGGCGCGTCTACATCGGTTCCTTTGACCGCAGATTCTATTCCCTGGACGCCTTCTCCGGGCAGGAGGCATGGCCTGAGCCCTTTGAGGCCGAAAACTGGTTCTGGTCCAGGGCGGTATCCGACGGCGCGAACATCTACGTAGCGTCCCTGGACGGCAACCTCTACGCCCTGGACGCCACCAACGGAGCGGAGAAATGGCGGTTCGAGGCTCAAAGCCCCATAATTTCAGCGCCGGCCCTCGTACCTTCGGGTGTGGCCGTAGCTACGGACAACGGCGATATCTACCTGGTTCGCACCACCGACGGCACGAAGATAAGGGATTTCGCGGCCAGGGACCCCATACACGCGCCTTTGACAGCATCTGGCTCAATCGTCTACTTTAGCGCTATGAACCACACCGTCCGGGCCGTCGACTTGCAGCAGGGGTTCTGGACGGAGCTCTGGTGCTTCAACACAAAGGAATCCAACAGGCAGTGCGAGTAGCGGCGGGCAGAGACACAAGGGAGCAAAGCAGGGTATGACGCAATTGCAGAAGGCAGCGAGGTAGGGCGCTTTGGAGATTATAGTTGACGTTTGGAACCAGATTATCATCGGCCCCATGATAAACATTCTGGTGCTGATGTACGCCCTCTTCTTCGGCAACTTCGGTGTCAGCATTCTGGTGTTCACCGTGCTCATACGAGTGGCCACCCTCCCCCTGACGCTGAAACAGATCCGGATGACGAAGAGGATGTCGGAGATCCAGCCTCTGACGACGGAGATCCGGCAGAAGTACCCCGATGACAAGCAGAAACAGTCCCAGGAGACCATGCGCCTCTACAAGGAGAAGGGAGTCAACCCCCTGGGATGTCTTGGCCCCATGTTCATTCAGATGCCCATCTGGATTGGCTTGTACCAGGCCATCATCAAGACCCTTCCGGACCACCCCGAAAGGCTGGTAAGCCTGTCCCAGAAGCTGTACGCATGGCTGCCCCTTGTAAACGAGTCCATTCCCCTGGACAGCCGGTTCCTCTGGCTGGACCTGGCCGAACCGCCGAGCTTTATCCTCCCGGTATTGGTGGGCATATCCATGTGGGCCGTTCAGAAGACGTCCATGGTTCAGTCGGCGGACCCAAGGCAGGCGCAGACAACCCAGATGATGCTCTGGCTGATGCCGATGATGCTGATGTTCTTCTCCTTTTCCCTGCCCAGCGGCCTCTCTCTGTACTGGGTAGCGTCCAACTTGATTCAAATGGGGATTCAATACTTTGTTGCCGGCTGGGGCAACCTGCTCCCCACTCGACGGTCGGGGCCAAGCGCCCAGCCGTCGCCAGCCCAGTCGGTGAAGGAGACTGTAGAAGATGGAAACAACAACGGAAGTGACGGCGAGGACGGTAGAGGAAGCCATAGAAATCGCCCTAGAACAGCTAGGCGCAGACCGCGATCAGGTAGAGGTAGACGTAATTAGCCAAGGCAAAGGTGGCATACTTGGATTCGGCGCAGAGCCGGCGCGCATAAGGGTAACGCTGACATCCCTCCCAGCCAACTTGCCGGCCGTGGCAAAGATCACGGTCGACAACCTGCTCAGGTCGATGAAGGTGTCCGCCACCGCGACGCCAAGGCCGCAGCTGGAGGGCGAAGAGGACACCATCGAGCTGGACATAGAGGGCGAGGACTCTGGGCTGCTCATCGGGCGCCGGGGCGAGACCCTCCGCGCCCTGCAGTTCACGGTCAATCTGCTGGTAGGCCAGAGTACCAGAGGACGCGTCATCCTGGACGTTGAGGGGTACCGAGAGCGGCGCTACAGCTCCCTGAGAACCTTGGCATCGAGGGTGGCGGAGCGCGTGACATCTACGGGACGCCCCATCACCCTGGAGCCAATGGCCCCCAACGAGCGGCGGGTGATACACATGACCTTGGCGGACAACCCCAGGGTAGCCACCGAGAGTACGGGCATGGGAGAGAGCCGGAAGATCACGGTGCTTCCGCGGAGAGAATAGTCTGCAACTGGGGAGTGGAACTTGACCAACTCGACCATCCGTATACTGCTCGCGGCCGTCGTCTCGTTGATTCTGGTCACGGCGTGTTCAGAGTCCCCGACTCCGACAGCAACGCCAGAGGCGATGTCAATAACGGTCGCTCCCGTACCAAGCGACATCCCTGCCTACTACCGCGACGAATGGCGTCACTGGGTAGACGAAGACAGGGATTGCCAGGACACGCGGCAAGAGGCGCTGATAGAGGAGTCCTCTTCACCCGTGGAATACGAAGACTCAGACCAGTGCAGGGTTGCAGAGGGTGAGTGGGACGTGGCCCGTACACGGGAGAGCAGTTCACCGACCCAAGCGACCTGGACATAGACCACATGGTGTCCCTTGCAAACGCGCACCGGTCCGGCGGCTGGGCCTGGGACGAGGGCAGGAAGAGGTAGTACGCCAACGATCTCTCCTACGCCGGGCGCCTGATAGCCGTGCAGAACTCCGCAAACCGGGCCAAGGGCACCGACTGGCCGGAGGAGTGGAGACCGCCCGCACGCGGCTACTGGCGTCATTACGCCATCGATTGGATCAGAATAAAGCAAACCTGGAAACTGACTGCGACTGAAGCGGAGGCAGACTCCCTGTCCGAGATGCTGAATACATGCTCGCCACGGAGAACGCTTACAACCGTCGAGGTCGGAGCGCTTCCACCAACCCCAACGTCAGCATCTCAGCCGACCGCTGTTCCCACGCCAGCCCCTGCGTCCGAGGCTGTCTACGAATCCTGTTCGGAGGCAGAGGCGGCCGGTGAGCAGCGCGTTCAAGGAAGCCAGGGCAACGCTCAGGGCTTCCCAGCCTCAATGGTGCCCAGCGCACGCGATGGAGATGGCGACGGCGTCGTTTGTGAAACGTAAGGTCCTGGCCTACGTGACCCGCGACGATGAGCTGCTAGTGTTCAGGCACAGGGATTTCCCGGACGCCGGCCTCCAGACCCCGGCGGGAACCATTGAAGAGGAGGAAGACCCAGAACAGGCAGCGCTACGGGAGGTGCGGGAGGAGAACGGCCTGACGGATGTCAGGGTGGTGGGGTTCCTGGGCAGGTATCTCCACAACGCCGCGCCCTACAGAGACGAGGCGCACGATCGCTACGTGTACCATCTGGAGCTAACGGGACCGGCGGAGCAGTCCTGGCTCCACTACGAGACCGACCCTAGCGACGGCGGCCCACCCATCGCCTTCAGTTTCTTCTGGATGAGCCTGCGAGACCCGGAACTGCGCTTGGCCGGCGGCCAGGGAGACCTGCTGCCCAGGCTCCGCCGCTTAACCCGAAAACCAGAGGGCCCATAGGCACGGTAGTGGTAGTAGTGAGGCAGTCATTGTGTACTTTCTCTCTTGTAAATCCAGCCGCGCTGTTGCGCCGCCATTCTTAGGTTTTTCGCCGCAGCTTGGATTTGGCCTTTCCTCAAAGATCCAAATTGAATTACTGCATGCTCTGGAAAAGGGCTGGGGTCTGCGTTTACTTGAAGTCCTTCGCTAGAACACTCACTGACAGAAACGGCCATAACACCGATCGACTCATGATTTAGCAACCCGGTATAGTGTAGCCAAGCTGCTTCCGCTGTTATCTGGTCCCCATCGTATACTGACAGGCGATTGTCGTCTGTAGACCTTGGTGTGAAGACTTGGGACGTTATGCGGTCCATCTGAATAAAGGTCGGATGAACCTGACGGAGAAGTAAAGTTTCGGCATTCATTCCGGAGCTTCAGACAACAAACGGATACTTTGTGCAAGCTTCTTCCAGCCGCTGTCTTCAGTCAGGTTGAAGACAGCAATATCCTCATCGTTTGTGTCCTTGTGGAGTACATGCCACTCACCGCTATGCGCAGCAGGATCAATGCTGAGGCTAACCTCGTGAGACAATAGTGACCACTCTGCCTGTACGCCCCCCTCAACGGTTGGATAAACATGAGGCAACTGCAGATCATCAGGATAGTTCTGAACGAAGTTCTCTGTCAGCCAGTTTAGGAAATCAGGGCTTGGAGCTACGCCTTCGCCATCAAGCCAGCCGTCCCTCAGCTCTCGGAATTCATCCAACCTGGAAGGAACGTCCAACTGATCCAGCACAGCGACTTCCTCAACGGACAATAAGCTAACAAGGCGCTCTTGCTGGTCGTACTTGCCGATCCCATGAATAAATGCCTTTCCATTTTCCGAGTACTTGTTGAAGAGTTCCAGAATCACTTCTCTGTGATGATCATGGACTACGCCGCCCACTTTCCGTCCTTCCAACAACTGCAACTCGAAGGTCATGCGATCTTGATCCAGCTCGGGGATATAGCCGCGGACAGTCACTTGTTGGCTAATCTCACTTACGCGAGAGGCCAGCACTAGCCTCCGTCTCGATTCTCTAGTGAGTCGAGCCGGAGGCTCACCGGGGGTGGAAGGGAATTCAATGGATTCATCGTCGCGGAGTCTGCGTCCAAGACGATCAAAAAAGCTGAGATACCTCTCGGGAAGGATAGCTGGAGTGAATTCGCCCCGCTCAGCAGCTGCAATAGCATTGACTATAGCATCGCGCGCTTCTACGTAATACTGTTCGAATTCACCTGGCATACCTAGCATACCTGGCAATTGTGGGGCGCTTGGGGATTGTGGTTGGCGGAATTCCATGCCGATTACCGGAATCGCGCTTCCCTTCTCCACTCCGATCAGGTTAAATGACACTCCTTCGGCAAACCCTCTGGGGGAACGCTCCCTGTCAGGATGCGCCTCTAGATATCGCCACTTGGCAATCTCAATGACCATCTCACCGAGGACAGAAATATCACTGAGCATCTCAAGCGGGATTGTCCCACCTTCAAAACGCATTCCAACCAGACGTGGCTCTAAGAATCCTGACATCGTGTCCTCTCTAGCGCTCTAGATCCACACAATACCATTCGACGCCTCCTATCCAGTTTCATTATATCAGACCGCATGTCCTCTCAAGCGCTTCGAGACCGCAGTGTCAAGGGTCTCGGCGAAGAGTGTCATCTATTAGCCCGCCCATCTCTACCGCCGGTACACCTGGATGTACGTGGCGTTCAGATCTATGTACGTATCATCCGATACAGGCAGGTCCTCCAGAAGTACGCCCCCGGCCGGGTCCCTGCCGGTGGCCAGCAGGATGTTCCGCTCCAGAGTCAGGCCGTGATAGCCGGGCACCGGGAATGCGCCCAGCACCAGCAGCTTCGTGCCGGGCGGCGCGGACATCGCCACCTTCTCTGCAATGTCGCCCTCGTTGTTTATGTAGTTGAACACCGTGGCAAAGTCCTCAAACCTCAGACCTGCCTGTAGGTAGGTATCGTCCTTGGTGAAGTCCCCGGGGATGATGATGTCTGATGGGCCCTGCAGGCCGGAGCCCCTCAGGCTCTCGATGTACACCTTGGAGGAGTCCACCAGCTCCTTGTCGTACTCAACGCCCACGGAGGGTACCCCGTACACCAGCGAGGTAAGGGCAACCACCCGTCCGTCACCTGAGCCGGCGTCGAGAAACAGGCCGGAGGGGTCGAATGCCGAAGTCTCTATGAGGTAGCCTATCGCGGCGTTGAGGTGACGCAGTGGCGACGGAAGGTACTGTCCGACGGCCGTTCTCTTGTACGGCCCGCCCAAGTGGCTTTCGGCTGCGTCCAGGCGGTCGTAGAAGGCTCTCAGAATATCAAAGGAGCGCTCTTGGGACAACGGCCGACCCTCGTCGGGGCCGCTACCCGGCGGGACGCGGGATTGCTCTTGTGGACTCATTCTATATATGCGAAAAGGGGAGGCCACGGACAACCGGGCCTCCCCTTCGTTTACTCCTGCAAGTCGTCTTTCGTGCCGGAATCTCTAGGCGGTCCCGTTCTCCCCGTCCTTCTCCCACAGGGCTTCCAGAATTGCCCCGGGGTTCATCGGCAGGTCATACATTCTGATGCCAATCGCCCTGGAGACTGCGTTGGCCATGGCGGCCAGCGGAGGCACTATGGGCACCTCTCCCACTCCGCGCGCCCCGTAGGGATGCCCTGGATTGGGCACCTCCACCAGGATGGTGTCTATCATGGGCAGGTCAAGGGAAGTGGGCATACGATAGTCCAACAGCGATGAGTTTGCCATCACGCCCTGGTCGTTGTAGTAGTACTCCTCGTTGAGGGCCCAGCCAATGCCCTGCACGACGCCTCCCTGTATCTGTCCCTCCACGTAGCTGGGGTGAATGGCTTTGCCTATGTCCTGTATGGCGGTGTATCGGAGAACGTCCACCTTGCCCGTCTCCGTATCCACCTCAACGTCCACAATGTGATGGGCGAAGGCAGCGCCCACGCCTCTGGGGGTGACGGTGCCCTTCCCAACCAAGGGACCGCCCGTCTCGTTCAGGCGCTTGCACATATCCTTGAAGGTCAGCTGCTGCTCGGAGTCGGAAATGCGGGTGAAGACGCCGTCGGCGAAGTCTACGTCCTCTTCCGTCGTCTCCCAGATCATGGCCGCCCGGGCCTTCATCTGCCGCACCACGTCCTGGGCAGCCTCGTAAGCGGCCCAACCCGTAGCGAAAGCGACCCGGCTTCCGCCCGTGACTGCCGTGTATCCCACGGAGTCGGTATCGCCCACTACCGGATGCACCTCTTCTGCGCTGATCCCGAGCACCTCCGCGGCCTGCATCGCAATTGCAGCCCGGGTGCCTCCAATGTCCACAGACCCCTCCACCATGCTGACGGTTCCGTCCGGGTTGACGGCGATGTTGGCGCTGGACTGCATCCCGCCGTTGAACCAGAAGCCGCTGGCGATTCCCCTGCCCCGGTGCTTCCCCTCAAGGGGTGCGTTCCAGTGGTCGCTGGCCTTGGCGGTCTCCAGCATCTCAGTGTTTCCAATGTTGCCGAAGGGCGCTCCGGTTACCTGCCGGTCGCCCTCCTTAGAGGCGTTCTTCATGCGGAACTCCAGGGGGTCCATCCCAATCTGCTGGCAGAACTCGTCCACTACCGACTCCACGGCCAGGGTTGCCTGGGGAGAGCCGGGGGCGCGATAGGCCGACGTTTTTGGCTTGTTCACCACCACGTCGTAGGCGTCCAGCAGTGCGTTCTGCATATCGTACATGCCCAGCATGCACATGGCTCCCGCGGTGACGGGAGAGCCGGGGTAGGCCCCTGCGTCGAAGGCCAAAAGCCCCTGAGCAGCGACAATCTTGCCGTCGTTCTTGAAGCCCATCTTCAGCTTCGTGTACGAGCCTGACCCGGGGCCGGTGGCCTCCAGGACCTCGGCGCGGGTCATAACCATCTTGACCGGGTGCCCTGTCATCCGGGACATAATAGCGGCGGGAGGCTCCATGTAGATGTTGATCTTGCCCCCAAAACCGCCCCCAATCTCCATTGGGACCACGCGTACCTGGGAGATTGGTACTCCCAGAAGCGCCGCCGTGTTCTGCCGCACGCCGAAGTGACCCTGGTTGCTGGTCCAGACGGTGATCTTGCCGTCGCTGCCCCAGAGCACGGTGGCGTTCTGCGGCTCAATGTAGCCCTGGTGTACGGTCTTTGTGTTGAACTCCCGCTCGATCACCACGTCGGAGTCCTTGAACCCCTGCTCCACGTCGCCTATGCTGAACTGGGTGTGTACGGCGACGTTGCTGTTCTTGCCAGAGTCCTTGCCCATGGACATTGTGGTCATCTGGTCGTGGAGTATTGGAGCGCCGTCCTTCATCGCCTCCACCGCGGTCATAACCGGGGGAAGCACCTCGTATTCCACTTCTATGAGGTCAAGCGCCTCCTCAGCCACGTGAAGGCTGTCGGCGGCAACCGCCGCTACGGGATGGCCCTTGTAGAGCACCTTATCACGGGCCATGACATTGGAGGATATGTACCGCAGGTTGACCATAGGCCCTTCGCCTACGGACACCGGCTCATCGGGAGGCACCGGCAGGTCCTTGCTGGTGACCACTGCCTTGACGCCCGGCAGCTTCAATGCCTTGCTCACGTCGATGGACTTTATCCGTGCGTGGGCGTGAGGACTGCGCAGAACCTTCCCGTGGAGGAGGTCCGCCGCCTGCACGTCTGCGCCGAACTTGGCCCGGCCGGTTACCTTGTCCACACCATCGTGGCGGATGGGTCTTGTTCCCACCACCTTGTATTCAGTGGAACGATCCATTGTAGTAGCCATCTATTTCACACCTCTCTTGTATCTGACGCTTGGAGCACAACCCCATATATCTTACCACAACTGGAGCAAACGCGCAGTCAGCACGGGAGACGCACAACGACCGTTGGTTTGACGGCGCGCCAACGCCTGCGGATAATGTGAGATGATAGTCTGGAGAGGAGACGACGATGAGCGGAGAACCACAACTGTTTAGAGTTGACCCACAGAGCCGGGAGTCCGAGCGGATTGAAGAGGTAGATTTCCGCCAGTTGGGATTCCAAGAGCGCAGGGATATTCAGGAATGGGTAGCCGCTAACCCGGACATCCTGGGTGAAGATCTTTTGATAATCAGCAAGGAGTTCAGCGGATTCGACCGTACAAACGAGAGGCTTGACCTGCTCGCAGTGGATCCCTACGGCAAGCTCGTAGTTATAGAACTGAAGCGCGACGACACTGGCGCAAACGCTCACTGGCAGGCCATAAAGTACGCCAGCTACCTCCAACACGCCACTGCTGAACAAATTGCGGCTATGTTGTCAGATTACAAGAAGGCGCCTCCGGAAGACGCTTGGGAAGAACTGGTGCAGCACCTAGGCGGTGATGACCTAAACACTCTGAACAACGACCAGCGAATCATCCTGGCCAGTCACAGGTTTGCTCCGGAGGTTACATCCGCAGCAGTGTGGCTTAACAGCAAAGCTCAGTGTGAAGACTTGATTACCTGCATCACCCTGACGCCCTACCGGGACGCAAATACTGACTCCTTGTACTTACAGGCTACAACCATTATCCCTGTCCCTGGGACGGAGGATTACGTCGTTGGCATCGGCGGGAACTCAAAGCACACGGCGAGCCTGAAGAGAACAGCCCAGCGCAACAGAGACGACGAGATCACCGACTTTGCTAGGAAGGTAGGGCAATTGGCCCTGCAGGGATTGCCGGACAATGTCCGACCCGATAAGAGGAGCCGATGGGCCGAGGGATCGCCAGATGTACGTCATTACCGCCTCTGGTATTCTCGAGACCCGTGGCGCAAGGCGGACCTGTACTACGCCATCACCTTTCGACCTCTGGAAGAACCAGGTCAACGGTGGGTCAACGTAAGATTCAGAGACGACAGGAACCTTGCCATGTCGGCTTTGAATGGCATCAAACTAGGCGAACAACAAGAAGTCGACCACATGGGCATTTACGTAAGAATGGGAGGCGACACACTCAATGACAATTTCGCTGGCAGGATTGCAGAAATGCTGCGTCATTTCATTGAGCGTATCACGCCCATAGTGGACAACCTGGAAGACGAAAACAACGAAGAAGAAGCGTGAAAGTAACTCATAGTATGGTTCGAAGGCCATCCCGTCTTCCCGGTCGCCCTGGGCTTACCAAGCATACTAACCCTGGGATTGACGTTGCCTACGCCCTCTTCTTCGGCTAAACCTTGGACAAGCTAAGACTGAGCGTGTAAACTGGAAGTACAGCTACACGGAGGGTCGTTTGCAATGTCCAACGAACTGGAGAGGGCTAAGTCGAGGCTCTTCGCTGCCCTTCGTAGCAGGGTGCCCTCCGGCAGGATAGTAGACACCATGGAAAGGGTGCCGCGGGAGCTCTTTGTCCCGGAGTCGAGACGACACCTCAGCTACGAGGATACGCCTCTTCCCATCGGAGACGGTCAGACCGTTTCGCAGCCCCATATTGTGGCCATTATGACCCATGCCCTGGAGCTAAAGGAGGGGGATAGTGTGCTGGAGTTGGGCACCGGAAGCGGATACCAGGCTGCCATACTCTCCCTTCTCACCCGCCAGGTCCTCTCCGTCGAGCGTATTCCTTCGCTGGCGGAGCGGGCCATAGGCTTGCTGTCGTCTCTAGGGTATGCCAACGTGGAGGTGCGCCCGGCGGGCAGTGTGCTCGGGTGCCCGGAGAAAGCGCCCTTCGACGCCATTATCGTTACGGCAGCCGCGCCCGCGCTGCCGAGGACGCTCATGGAGCAGATGGCGGACGGGGGCAGGATGGTGATTCCGGCGGGTTCACAGCAGGAGCAGAGCCTGATCAAAGTGGTCAAGTCGCGCACCACATACTCCATAACCAACTTGGGTCCATGTCGATTCGTGCCTCTTTTGGGTAAGGGCGCGTGGGATACGGATTAGCCGCGTCTGGGCCGATGCCTGTCTGCGCTGTCGATGGCTATGGTGACGGGGCCGTCGTTCTGGATGTGCACCATCATCCGCTCCTGGAAGCGGCCGGTCTTTACCGTAAGTCCGGTCTCCCGGAAGAGGTCCACGGCTCGCTCAAACAGGACTCTCGCCTCTTGGGGAGGGGCCGCTGAGCTGAAAGACGGCCTGCGTCCCTTGCGAACGTCGCCGTAGAGGGTGAACTGGCTGACTACCAAGAGCTGAGCGGACACGTCCAGCGCTGAGTGATCGAACCTTTCGGCTTCGTCTTCGAAGATGCGGAGGTTGACCACCTTGTTCACAATGTAGCGGGCGTCCTCCTCGCCGTCGTCTTGGCCCACGCCCACGAACACCACCAAGCCCCGGTCAATCTGCTCGACGGCCTCGCCTACGGCAACGGAGGCGCCGGCTACTCTCTGGACGAGCGCGCGCACCCTTGCGTCTTCCTAGGCCTCAGTTGAGGAGGTATCCGAGGTATCCTGCTCCCGGCTGTCGCTGCCCCTGTCCTCAGGGTTGAAGTTCTTCCGGGCGTAGTCGGTCGTGTAGAAACCGCTGCCCTTGTAGATGACAGTAGGGGAGTGGAACTTGCGCTTTGATGCGCTATTGCACAGGGGGCAAGACTGCGTCGTCTCGGCGTCGAAGCCCTGCTTCATCTCAAACCGATGGGTGCAAGCCCCGCATTGATACTCGTATATTGGCATTTGCCTCCAGAGCGACATTAGCGGTCTCAGTTGGTGTCTGCTAACGCCGCATTTTAATTTAAGTGCTTTTCGGGTTCCTGTCAACACGCCCGCACGAGACGCTGGGAGCCGTGCCCGGGACGTACGGAGCGGGTTTGAGAAATGGGCCACCGGCGACTACAATGCTCAATCATGCTTGCCATCCAACCAGACGACGGCACGCATCCTCCAGGTTGCAAGGAGGTGTCGTCGCACATTAACGCGGCGCCTTGATATGCCCAGGGCCTTGATGGTCGGCGCTCTTCTGGCGTTCCTGTGCGCGGCTGTGCTCATCTTTGCGTTCTGCGACACGGGAGAGGACTCCACGGAGACCGTCCACGGCAGGATAACCGATGTCCAAGTCAGGAGCGTCACGGAGGTCGATTCCTTCTCTATGGCGGACGCAGCAGGGGAGACGTGGAGTTTCACTGCCGAGGGGCCTTTGGAGTTCACGCCGTCCCACCTGCGGGAGCATATGCTCACGGGAGAGGACGTGAGCGTACGTTTCAGGCGAGCGGGCGGTGTCCTGATTGCAGTTAGCGTTGAGGACTATCCCTGAACTCCGCCGGAGAGAGCCTTGACCCCACTATCGCCCTATCATATGATGAAGTCATCGGGGTGTAGCGCAGGGGTACGCGCGCCTGGTTTGGGACCAGGAGGTCGGCGGTTCAAATCCGCCCACCCCGACTTTATCAACCATACAGGATTCTCTTGTGTGGGCTATGACTGGTTGGGCAGTTGCTTGTCGAAGCACAGGTCAAGAAAGTCCTGCACCGCTATCAGGGCGATGGTCCCGGACATATCCCTGGGATTCGCGTAGTCGCCCCGGAGTTGGGAGTCGGCCGTCCTCGCGATCACCCGCGCCTGAAGGGCAAGCTGGAAGACCTGCTTCCCAATCTCACTCCGGAGCTTCTCGCAAAGCTCATCATAGCTAAGACGTACGTCATCGCTCATGTCAAGCACCTCTCAGTCTTGCCGATTCTATCTCCCGTTAGGGGTGGGCGGAAAGCTGCCTTACTCCCCTGCGCTATTCCGGTTCCACACCGGTAGCTGCCAGTGGGGCATCGACTTGTCCTTCCCGCGCACCAAGTTCCAGTAGAGACGCCGGATCTTTCTGGTCAGCGGGCCGGGCTTTCCAGATCCCACTACGTACCTGTCTACGGACACCACAGGCTCTATCTCGGCGTACGAGCCGCAGAGAAAGACCTCGTCCGCTACGTACAACTCCGTTCTGTCCATGTCTCTTTCCACCACGGGCACTCCAAGGGTCTCCGTGAACAGACGCATCACCGTGTCCCGGGTGATGCTCTCAAGGATGCCGGATGTGACGCCGGGCGTGATGGCAACTCCGTCCCGCACAATAAATATGCAGGCGTATGAGCCCTCGGCCACCTTGCCCTGGGGGTTGAGGATAATGCCTGCGTCGTAGCCGTTGATACGCGCCTCGGTGGAGGCCAGGCGGCTGTTCTCGTAGTTGGAGAGCATCTTGGCCCTGGGGGGCATGACGTTGTCGGATATGCGCGTCCAACTGCTAACGCAGCAGTGGCTGCCCCGGTTCTTGCCCAGATTGGAAGCGCTGGGCCTGGCGGTGACGAAAACGACGCCGGGTTGCTGGTAGGCGGCCCTGTAGCCGGCCACGTCGCCGCTGAAGTAGGCCACCGGCATAACATAAGTGTCCTCCCGCGCCTGGTTGGCCCTGAGGAGGTCGATTATGGCGGTGGTCAGTTCCTCCGATGTATAAGGCGGGGACATACGCACCAGCTTCATGGAGTCGAAGAGGCGGTCCAGGTGCGACTGGAGGCGAAACACATAAAGCTCCTGCTCGTCTTCGTTCCAGTAGGCCCTGATTCCCTCAAAGACTGCCGAGATGGATGTCCAGGCCATGCCCGTGATGTGGATGGTCGCCTCTTCCCAGGGGACCAGTCCGCCCGAAGACCACAGGTAGGCGGGCGTGGGGGATGGGGAAGGGTCGTTTCTCCTGGCAGCCCTTTTAAGCGTCATGCAAGCTCACTCCGACGGCTTTTGTACCAACCTCACGTCCTCAGTGGGAGACGGCGATCAGGAGGTACGGCGGTTCTACGACTGCTCAATCGACTCCGATACCTGGGCCAGCAGATTCAGTGTCCGCTCCCGGGAGGCTTTCCTGTTGCCTCCGGCGGTTATGGGCGATACGAGTATCTCAGTGGCCCCGAAGGAGAATAGCTCCATCAGCTTCTCTTCCACCTGGTCCTCGTTCCCCGAGAGTACAACGGCGTCCAGCATACCGTCGCTCCACATTCCATTGGACGCCTCCGGGAAGCCGGCGTCGGCGAACATGCTGGCGTAGAAGGGCGCTCTTGGATAGAACCCTATCTGCTCTCGCGCGGCGGCGTATACCTCGGCGGGGTCGTCGTGGACGCAGACCGGGGCGTGGGCAATCAGGGGAGGCACAGGACGACCGGCCTGTGCCGCTCCGGCCTTCATGGCGGGGACGGCCACGTCCCGCAGGTAGACGCCGGGGCACACCCAGCTTATTGCGCCGTCGGCCTCGGCTCCGCACAGCTCAAAGGCCCGTTGCCGCAGGGCGGAGGCCATCACAGGCACATCAATCGGCGAAGGGATTCCGCTGTGGACATTGTAGTATCGACCTTCGTAGTCCACCCGGCCCTCTTTGAACAGGGTCTTGAGTATCTGCAGGTACTCCCGCAGATGGCCCAGCGGGGCTTTGAAGTCTATTCCGTAAGCCCCCTCTATTGTGGCCTGGTGACTTGGCCCCACACCCAGCCTGAACCGCCCGGGGTCCAGGTTGTCCAGGGCCTGCACCTGCTGGGCAGTGACAAGGGGGTGACGGGGGTATGTGGGGATAATGGACGTCCCCAAAAGCACGTCCCGGGACTTCATCAAGGCAGCCGCGAAGAAGGTGATGGCGTCTCCGCCGGACCCTCCGGTGGTGGACCAGGCGGCCGGGATGCCCAGGTAGTCCAGCTGCAGTACCTGGTCAAGGGCCTCTCTGCTGCTCTGCCCCGTCAGGGCAACCCCTATCATCTTTCCGTCCATATTCATCCTCACTTTGCCTCTCTGAAAGCTGTCGATACCTCCTCCGCCGTCACCACATCCGCCTGGCGGGGGAATATCTTTTCCGTGAGTACGCGGTGAACCTCCGGGTCCTGGTCGCCGCAGCAGTCCGCCACGACCACGAGGCGATAGTCTACGTCGGCGGCCCATCGCACTGCGGTCAGAACGCACCCGCTGGTGGCGACTCCGAAGAGTACGAGGGTGGTTGCGCCGATGGAGTGCAGGACTGCATCCAGATCGGTCGTGGAGAAGGGGCCGGTGCGCCGCTTGACCACGACGGCCTCGCCGGGCTGCGGAGCGACCGCGGGGTGTACGTCGGCGCCGGGAGTGCCCTCAATCAGGCGGGTGCCGAAGCGCTGGCGGTTGCGCGGCAGCACCTCCGGGTATCCCTCCCTGAACTGCACCACCACGTAGATGACCGGTATTCCGGCCTGCCGCGCGCTCTCCAGTACGGAAGCCGCTCTCTGAAGAAGGCCCTCTCCGTCCGTGGAGTAGTTGCTTACTATATCGTTCTGGTAGTCCATAATGACCACCGCTGTGCTGTCCCGTTGAAGGTCCAAGTCAGCCATGTTCTTCTCCTTATCGTCACCCGGTATGTGAATGCCCGGCCCATTTTGGGGTGACCTCACGGGCATTATACTCCATCCGGGTTGGCTGCTCCAGAAGCGCTGGCGCCGAGGCGGGTAGGGCAGGGAAGAGGTCTGGCGCCATTGCATGAATCTGCGGAGTTGTGCCTGACACGTCCTGCTCATGTCCTTCGACGGTGCTCAGAGCCTGCTCCGCACTTGATAAGGGTATGAGCGGGAGTAGGGGCGGTTCGCGAACCGTCCCTACATGCGCCCTTCCGTGATGCCACCCGGGTTACGCAAAGGTCTCCTTGCGCGCTAGGCTATGCATCGGCCTTATGTGTCAGTGGTTGACAGAGGCTTGCCCAGAGACTATCATCTGCCTAGTTCTGGAAGTGTATCATCCGCTCGGCTTCCAGCAGGACGACGGATGATTGGCTGGGTGCTGTGAACTCCTCTCGTGTCAGGATAGTCTTGTTTTAGGGAGGCCCTGATGGAAGATGGAATTCTAAAAGGACTCAGGGTAATTGAGTGGGGCGACTTGGTCTCGGGCCCTTGGGCCGCCCGCCTGATGGCGGACATGGGCGCGGACGTGGTCAAGGTTGAGCCCCCCGGCTCAGGCGACACGTCCCGACGCGTAGGCCCGTTTCCGGGCGACGTTCCCCATCCGGAGACCAGCGGCCTCTTCCTCTATCTGAACCTGAACAAGCGCGGGGTTACCCTCGACCTCACCAAGGCCGAAGGCAAGCGAATCTTCAAGGAACTGATCGCGGGCGCAGATATTCTCATTGAGAATCACCGGCCCGGAGTAGTGGAAGAGTTGGGACTGGGATACGACACCCTGAGCGCCATAAACCCACGGCTCATCATGGTGTCCGTAAGCCCGTTTGGGCAGCAGGGGCCTTACCGGGACTACGCGGGCAGCGAGCTTGTGCTTTTCCAAATGGGTGGCCCGGGCTACGAGACTCCCGTTAACGAGGTCACAGACCTTGAGAGGCAGCCGCCATTGAAGGGTCCGGGATACCAGGCCTACTTCGCATCCGGCTGGATGGCCGCCACGTGCACCAGCGTCGCACTCTTCCAGCGCGAAATGACGGGCGAAGGCCAGTTTGTTGACATCTCTGAGCACGAGGCCATCTTCAGCACCGAGAGGCCTCGCATTGCCCAGTACACCTATACGGGCGAGATAACGCCCCGGGAGGGCAACGGCATCCCCAGGTTCAAGCCGTGCAAGGACGGTTTCTTTGCCGGGCTTGGCGTCCAGAGGGACGACATACGGTGGGGTCGCCTCTGCAACATGATGGGGAACCCGGAGTGGAGCAAGGACGAGATATGCTCGACGCCCGATTCGCGACGGGAGAATACGGATATTCTGGAAGCCCACATAATGTCCTGGATGATGGACTACACGAAGCAAGAGCTTTTCAAGATGGGGCAGGAAGTCGGCCTGGGCGTCTTTCCCCTCAACACCGCCGCAGACGTCTACGCCGAGGAGCAGTACCGCTACCGGGAGTTCTTCCAGGACGTGGAGCACCCCATTGCCGGCACTTACGAGTACCCCGGCATCTCCTACAAGCTCTCGGCTCATCAGTCCGTTATTCGGAATCGCGCTCCGTTGCTCGGCGAGCACAACAGTGACGTGTTTGTCCGCGAGCTTGGGCGCTCGCCGGAGGATCTGGTCCACCTTTACCAGTCTGGCGTAATCTAGGGGCAATACAGCAGCAATCGCAGGAGGTAAGCCATGGGAAAGCTACCATTTGAAGGCATAAGGGTTGCCGATTTCGGATGGATTCTCGCCGCCCCGCTTGCCAGCCAGTGGCTTGCGACCCTGGGAGCGGATGTCATAAGAATTGAGAGCAAGGCCCGACCTGACCTTGTCCGCAGCGGGGCCGTTGGGGGTGTAATCCCGGGGCCGGATCCGTCGTGGAACAGGGTGGCGACCTTTAACTCCGTCAACTACAGCAAACGCGGCTGCACGCTGGACATGACCAAGCCAAAGGCGCAGGAGCTAGCCTACCGCATAATCGAGAAATCGGACGTCGTAAACGAGGCCTTCACCACTCCGGTCGTGGAGCGCTTCGGCCTGACGTATGACAAGCTGAAGTCCATCAAGCCGGACATCATTCTCATCGCCAACTCCTCCCTGGGCAAGACCGGTCCCCTGGGGGATGTGGCGGGAATGGGTCCGGCGAACCAGGCCTTCGCAGGCCTGCCTTCCATGACTGGGTACGAAGGCGGCACGCCTACCGGAATGGGTGGCACATGGCCCGACTACACCGTTGGCCTGACCCTCGCCTACCTGATAATCTCCGCCCTTTATCACCGGCAGCGCACGGGAGAGGGTCTCTACATCGATCACTCCATGGCCGAGACTGTGATGAGCATGATCCCGGGCCAGCTTCTGGACTACTCCATGAATGGCAGGGTAGCGGTGCCTCGCGGGAACAGGGATGACCTAGCTGTCCCCCACAACCTGTATCGCTGCCAGGGCGACGACAAGTGGGTCGCCATCTCAGTCCACGACGAGCAGCAATGGGCCGCGTTCTGCAAGGCCGCCGGGCATTCGGAGTGGCTGGAGGATGAGCGGTTCTGCGACTCCTTCAGCAGACATCTGAACGTGAAGGAGTTGGACGCCCTCGTCACCGAGTGGACGCTCACCCTCACGAACATGGAGGTAATGGAGCGGCTGCAGGCTGTCGGCGTACCGGCCGGCCCGTCCCAGAACAACGAGGCGCTTATCAACGACCCTCAGCTCCAGTTCAGGAACCAGTTCATTGAGACTGACCATGTAGAGGTGGGACGGCGTGTGAGCATGGGGCTGCAGGGCCAGTTCAGCGCCATACCGGAGCGAAGGTACAATGCCGCGCCGGCGATGGGCCAGCACAATGAGGAGGTCTTCCACGACTTCCTGGGGCTGTCCCGCGAGGAGATAGACCGGCTGGTTGAAGAGGAAGTTATCTACTAAGCCGGCGTTGCGTGGTAGTGTTGGCTACTCTCCAGGCCAGGCTGTGGTGACATTGCGGGCTTTCGGCCTTCTATTGGCGCTCGCGCTGGCTTGGACGGCGATGTCCGGTTGCGACGCGGACGGAGCCAAGATTACCGAGGCAGACAAAGAGCGGGTGGTCGCGGAGCTGCAAGGCCGTTCCTTCCGTCAGTTCGATCCTCACCTGGACGTCAGCCCCAGGAAAGCCGTCATCCTCGATTTCACAGGGGGCATTACTCTCTGGGCGCAATACTCCGAAGAGGGCCATGCGGTTAACGAGTGGGAGATCTCTGCAGAGAGCTACAGCGTTGAGGGGAGCGGGTCCGAGTATACCATCCGCTTCAACGAGCCGGGGTCTGCACAGGGGTTTCCCTCAGAGTGCAACAACTGCATCCCGACCTCCGGCGTCTCCATCTCCGTCAGGGACGTCTTCGATAGCGAGAAGATATCCTTCAAGCTGAACGACCCTGACAACGTCCTCCCATTGCCTTTCCCGGTGTTCGGGTCATGGACAAGATTCAATGAGGACGAGTACTTCAATTGATCCCCGAGGCCAGCGTTGCAATAAACTCCTGGAATCATTCCCAGGTATGCTCAGCTTATAGGGGTCGCAGGAGATAGCTAATTTCCGCCGGTTTTTGGCAGGAACGGAAGAAGCTTGTCCGCCAGGGAGGCGAGGTTTCGGGTCTGGACCCAAACGTGTCCGTTGCCCCTGAACTTCATCACCAGACCCTCTCCGCCGGCGATGAGCGAGCGCATTCCGCCAACCTTGCCGATGGAGTAGTCGACGTCATCGGTGAATGCTACCAGGTGACCTGTGTCCACAACCAGTTCTTGACCGGGTTCAACCGGGACCTTCTTGATGGCGCCGTAGGAGTTATAGTAGACCGTCCCCATTCCCTCCGTGGAAAAGGCCCTTATGAAAAACAGGCTTTCGCCGCTGAATACGCCCCTGAAGCCCTGAAACTTGGCGTCAGTTTGCACGTTAGCCGTACACGCCAGGAATGAGCCGGACTGGACAAAGAGATTCGATCCGGGACGCAGCTCAAAATCCCCGATATCCCCCGGTGAGTTGGGGGCAAGGCTCACCCGCCCGCCACTCGCCTCGGCGGTGAAGGTGTTGACGAAGAAGGACTCTCCACCCACCATCCTCTTGAGCCCGCTCAATAGACCTCCGCCTCCGGTACCCGTTGACATCTCCACGCCGTGTTGGAGCACCATTGCTCCGGGCTCCGCCTTGATGGATTCACCCGGGTCCAGGTCAACCGTCAGCATGGCGTAGCTGGGGTCGAACTCAACTGTGGTCTTCAAGGTCTGTTCTCCTGACTTGCACTGATGTGTAATTGCATCATACCCATAATTCCGCGTCGTAGCCACATTCACTGTCCGAAACGCACGGTGGTTGACCTTGACGCAGTCGGAGTGAGAGTAGAGTGGCGGCCCGGTGTCGGCTTAGGAAAGGAGGAAGTGGGAGGCGCGGTCATCGTCTCCCGACGCCCAGATTCTGCTCGATTCTTCTGCTAACGTAAGACATGTTGTAGGTGAAGATCCAGAAGACAAATGCAAGGAAGATGAACAGTTCCTTTGCGCTGGGGATGAGCTCCGGGTTGCCTTGGATGTATGCTCTGCCGATCTCGACCACGTCAAGCATACCGATAATGTACACGAGGCTGGTGTCCTTGAACAGTGAGATGAACTGTCCCACTATAGCCGGAATCACGTTGCGAATGGCCTGCGGCAGGGTGATGAACATGGTGATCTGCCAGTTCGGCAGCCCGAGGGATGCCGCCGCCTCTGCCTGCCCGCGATGAATTGCCTGCAAGCCCCCTCGGATGTTCTCGGCCATGTACGCAGCGCTGAATAGAGTGATCACTATAGCGGCGCGGAACAACGAGTTCTGAGGAAAGTCTTCCGGGAAGGCAAGGGGCACCAGGGTTTGGGACATGAAGAGCAGCGTTATCAGTGGCACGCCACGGAATATCTCGATAAATGCCACGCACAGCAACTTCACCACCGGGAGATTACCGCGGCGTCCAAGAGCCAAAGCGATGCCAATGGGGAAGCTTATCACTATTCCAGCCACAGCCAGAAGCAGGTTCAGCATAAGGCCGCCCCAGTGGATAACGGACACAGGCTGCAGACCCGGCACTCCCGGCAATCCTCTTAGCAGGACCAGTGTGATGGCAAAAGAAAGCACGGCCAGTATGGCCAGCCAGCGTGTGGCGCCCAATGGTGTGTACCGGGCCAGGGCCCAGCCCACTGCCAGAGCCGGGATGTTGGCTAGCAGCAGAAGGCGCACGTCCATGCCCATCGTGTCCAGGCTGTAGGGCAGCAGGGAGAACGCTGCCAGTACCACTACAATTCCTATGGCAAAGCGCTTCGTCAGCCCTCCGCCGGCCACCACCCACGCCATGCCAAACAGCATGGTCACCAGCATCAGGGCGGCTTGCGGTCTCCAGAAGCAGTCCTGTCCGGGGCACGCAGCCTCGGTATTGTACGTGCCGATAATGAATCGACCGCCCAGTGTAGGTATGACTGTCCAGTCGGACTCCAGAAGCAGCCATTTAAGCCCGAACCACGTGGCAGAGCCCAGAATAATGCCCACCGAAATTGTCAGGACGGTGTTGAATTTGTTGCTGAACAGGTTGGCGTGGAGCCAGCCAATCAATCCACGCTCCAAGACGGGCGGCATCAGGACCGGTGCAGGAGATTGTATGTCGGGATTGGTTGACATCGGACGGGCATCAGGAGAAGCGGATGTGACGGTTGTACAAGTTTCCAATCACCGAGTATGTCAGGCTCATGGCCAGGTACGCCAGCATTATCATAATGATTATGGACACCGCGGGCGCCGTCTGTGTCATGGTCTTGCCTACGTTCATGAGATCCGAGTAACCTATGGCGGCTGCAAGACTGCTGTTCTTGGTAAGGTTCAGGCACTGGCTGATCAGTGGGGGGATGATGACCCTCAGCGACTGTGGGAAGGTCACGTTGCGCAGGGTATTCATATAGGTCAATCCCAGCGACCGGGCCGCCTCGGTCTGCCCGCGGCCGACGGACTGAATGCCGGCCCGGACAATCTCTGCGATAAAGGATGACGTGTAAATAACAAGGCCCAGCATTAGGGCGATCAATCCACCTGAAGCTGTGAAGCCGTCTGCGAGTCGTCCGAAAGTCCCCTGTGGCACCGGTGTTGAGATGTAAAAAGGCGCTTCGCCAACCGCGACGCTGATGGCCAGCCAACTGATGACGGTGATAAGGACGGCGGTGACAATGCCCAGCGTCAAGGGATAGGATGTCGCTCCGGTCATGAGCTCGCGCCTTGTCATAACGCGGTGAACAATAACCCCGGCGATAATTGCAACTATCGCCAGTCCCAGAAACACTAGCCCCGCGTCAAGTCTAGTCGCATACGGCCATGGGAGGGATATGCCGCCGTTATTTATGTACACTTTCTCAGCGATGACGTGCCCTTGGCGGACCTGTGGCAGCGCCAGGACTATGTAGAACCAGAAGAACAGCTGAATCAGGAGCGGCACGTTACGGAAGAACTCAATATAGGCCAGCGCCGCTCTGGAAACGAGCCAGTTGCCGGACATACGGGAGACGCCTATGAATATTCCCAGCGCCGTCGCAAGGATGACGCCTACGATAGAGACGACAATTGTGTTAGTGGCTGCGACGCCAAAAGCGTAGAGGAAGCTGTCAGATGACTCGTAGGGCAGGAAATGCTGCCCGATAGGTGTCTGATATTGGCGAGACAAAAAGCTGAAGCCATACGGGATCTCTCGATCCCGCATGGCTCCGCTGATGTTTAGGAAGAACCACGCAACAAGGAACACCACCAGGAGGCCGGAAGTAACCTGCAATGCCCCCTGGATAACCCGGGTATGCCGCCAGAGCGGTATGCCTTTATAGGTTAGTCCTCGCGGTATGGCCGCCATAGTGATTTACCTCAGAGGAGCGGCGTAAATCTGCCCTCCCTTGGGACAATCGGTGCAGCGAGCGTCGGACCACAGCGCGTTCCGGCCGTTCTCTCTGGGCAGGTTGATGCCCTCGGATCCCAGGTTGCGCTCGTAAATCTCTCCGTAGTTGCCAACGCTGCCAATTACGTCCTGCGCCGCAGTCTGACTAAGGCCTAGGGTTTCCTGACCGTATGAGCCCGACAGGCCAAAGAGCCGGTCGACTACGGTGTCGCCCGTTTCGGCGGTTGGCACGTTGCCGGAGTTCACGCCGTAGGCTTCGGCGTAGATGAGCATACCCATAACTGTCTTCACAATGTCGTACCACTGCTCATCGCCGTGGGGTACGACCGGGCCCAGAGGCTCTTCGGATATGGTCTCCGGCAGGATGACGTGTGCGCTCCTGTCGGCGAAAGCGGTGCTGATAGCGGCCAGCTGCGACCGGTCATTGGTGAAGGCGTCGCACTGCTGGCTTTCATAAGCGGCCACAACCAAGTCGGTGTCCTCAAATGTCAGCGCCGTGATGTTCAGGTCATACTGGTTGGAGAAGTCCTGCAGGTTCAACTCTGTAGTGGTCCCCTGCGTTACGCAGACTGAAGCGTCCTTCAACTCCAGCGCGCTGGAGATATTCAGGTCCTTCCTGACTATGAAGCCCTGGCCGTCGTAGAACATGGTCTGGGCGTAGTTGCCCCACTGGGCGTCGCGTGAGGTGGTCCAGGTGACAGTCCTGACCAGCATATCAACCTCGCCTGACTGTATGGTGGGACCACGCTCGGCCGCTGAAATCAGGCGGATCTCAATGGCGTTGGGGTCGCCCAGCACGGCGGCGGCAAGGGCGCGGCAGAGGTCAATGTCGAAGCCAACGTTGTTGGCGGCGGCGTCCAGGTACCCGTAGCCGGGTACGTCGTTGCGGCTGGCGCAAATTACATGGCCGCGCTCCATCACGGTTTCTAGGCGGCTGGTTCCCGTTGGCATCATCGTAGGCTCCACCATGGCCGTAGGCTCCATCATCGCCGTAGGTTCCATCATCGCCGTAGGCATGGCCGTAGGCGCAGTCGTTGCTTCCTCGCTGGTACATCCAAGTACCGCCAAGAGTCCGGCCATTATGGCCACTAGAAGAATTGCTGTACGTCTATTCAATTTATCGGACCTCCAAGAAAACAGATGATTCGCAAGAGTATCACACCAAAGCGCAAGAGTAAATGACCTTTTTCACTATTGAGGCGCGTAGCCTTAATACAAAGAGGGGGGCGAAGCGAATCGCCCCCTGCTTGGTGTTAGTGGATAGCGCTTAGCGGTTGGATAGTGGAAGGAAGGAAAGTTTCCGAATGTGTGTGTATACGATGGGTTCTCTCAGTGGTTTAGTTCTGAAAGGTCCCTGGTGGTGAGGGAGATCCCACCGGTCTTGGTTAAGGAGACCGGGTCATACTGCGACCTCACTATTTGGGGCCGATCACCCATCGACCGAACTGGGGCACCTGGGTGTGGAACAAGTCCACACTTGCAGGACTCCTTAGAAAGGAGGTGATCCAGCCGCACCTTCCGGTACAGCTACCTTGTTACGACTTCGTCCCAGTCACCGGCCCCACCCTCGGCCGCTGCCTCCCTTGCGGGTTAGCCCACGGACTTCAGGCATTGTCGGCTTCCATGACGTGACGGGCGGTGTGTACAAGGCCCGGGAACGTATTCACCGCAGTAATGCTGACCTGCGGTTACTAGCAACTCCGCGTTCATGCAGGCGGGTTTCAGCCTGCAATCCCCACTGGGGCTGGGTTTGATGGGATTGGCTCCACCTTGCGGTTTGGCGACCCATTGTCCCAGCCATTGTAGCGTGTGTGTAGCCCAAGGCGTAAGGGCCATGCTGACTTGACGTCATCCCCACCTTCCTCCCCCTTCTTAGGGGCTGTCTCGCTAGAGAAAGCAACTAGCGACGAGGGTTGCGCTCGTTGCGGGACTTAACCCAACACCTCACGGCACGAGCTGACGACAGCCATGCAGCACCTGTGACGGCTCCCCGAGGGGTCACCCCTTCTTTCGGAGGGGTTACCACCGACATGTCAAGCCTTGGTAAGGTTCTTCGCTTTGCATCGAATTAAACCACACGCTCCGCTGCTTGTGCGGGCCCCCGTCAATTCCTTTGAGTTTTAGCCTTGCGGCCGTATTCCCCAGGCGGGATGCTTAACGCGTTAGCTTCGGCACGAGGGGGTTCGATACCCCTCATACCCAGCATCCATAGTTTAGGGCGTGGACTACCCGGGTATCTAATCCGGTTCGCTCCCCACGCTTTCGCGCCTCAGCGTCAGGTACAGCCCAGAGGGCCGCCTTCGCCACTGGTGTTCCTCCCGATATCTACGCATTTCACCACTACACCGGGAATTCCACCCTCCTCTGCTGTCCTCAAGTCTAGGAGTATCCCCGGGCGGCTCCCGGTTGAGCCGGGAGATTTCACCGAGGACTACCTAGGCCGCCTACGCGCCCTTTACGCCCAGTAACTCCGGACAACGCTCGCCCCCTACGTATTACCGCGGCTGCTGGCACGTAGTTAGCCGGGGCTTATTCCTGGGGTACCGTCCTTACTCTTCCCCCAGAAAAGGGATTTACAACCCGAAGGCCTTCTTCCCCCACGCGGCGTCGCTGCGTCAGGCGTTAGCCCATTGCGCAAAATTCCCTGCTGCTGCCTCCCGTAGGAGTGGGGGCCGTGTCTCAGTCCCCCTCTGACCGTTCATGCTCTCACACCGGTTACCCGTCTTAGGCTTGGTGGGCCGTTACCCCGCCAACAACCTGATAGGACGCAAGGTCCTCCCCGGGCGTCCCGGCTTTCGCCGGGGCTATCCTCGCCCCACATGCGTGGGGAGAGCGTACGGGGTATTAGCCCACCTTTCGATGGGTTATCCCTCTCCCGAGGTCAGATCCCTTACGCGTTACTCAGCCGTTTGCCACTATCCCAGAAGCCCGAAGGCTTAAGGGGCCGTTCGACTTGCATGCATTAGGCGCGCCGCCAGCGTTCGTCCTGAGCCAGGATCAAACTCGCTTAAAGAACCTTCCTTCCACTATTCAACTGTTAAGGTGCTATGCCACGCTCATTATACCCCCTATCATCTCTATGTCAATCCACCCGCACTAGGCAGAATCCCACAACGGCGTAGATTGTCCTGCCGGTCTCCTTGACGCTCCTGAAGAAGGTACATAGAATAGGCTCAGTAGGGCCTTAGCCGGGGTGAGCGATAATGAATATTCTGGGAGTGGACCCTGGCCTGCACAGCACAGGGTACGGAGTCATACAAGTGCAGGGGAGCAGGGTGAGCTTGCGAGAGGGGGGGATTATCCAGTGCGGTGCCTCTTCCTCTGCGCTGGAGGAGAGGCTGGCCTCCCTGTACGACGGCCTGAAGGAAGTGCTGTCGGAGTACCGGCCCCAGGCGCTGGCCCTGGAGGAGGTCTACTCTAACTATGCCTACCCCGCAACCGCCGTTATCATGGGCCACGCGCGTGGCGTAATCTGCCTGGCTGCCGCCCACAGCGACGTGCCCGTATTCAGCTACGCTTCCACCAGGGTCAAGCAGTGCCTGGCCGGAAGTGGAAGGGCCACCAAAGCCCAGGTGCAGAGGGCGATTCAGGCGCGCCTGGGGCTGTCCGAACCACCCGAGCCCAATGACGTGTCCGATGCTCTGGCCCTGGCTATTTGCCACTGGCAGACGGCGGCAGGTACTGAGATGACCTTAAAAGCCCTTGCAAGCGCGCGCAAGCGCTAGTGTCTTTGAGATAGCCGGTGATCAACTATTTGAAAGGCGTCGTAAGGCGCATCGATAAAGAAGGGGCCCGAGTCGTCCTGGATGTGGGCGGTGTGGGATACGAGGTGCTCCTCCCTTACTTCGTCTTGCGATCCCTAGTGGAGGAAGAGAGAGGGGAGGGAGATGAGGTGGAAATGGAGATTTACTATCACGCCTCGGAGAGGCAGCCCAAGCCGGTGCTGGTGGGATTCAAGAAGGAGTCCGAGAAGACGTTCTTCGAGATGCTCCTCCAGGTGGAGGATGTGGGTGTGAACACGGCTTCCCGCGCGCTCGTGTTCTCGGTCTCCACAATCGCGCGAGCTATTGAGGACGGAGATACCGATCTGCTGGTGCGAATGCCGGGAATAGGCAAGAGGACGGCGGACAAGATGGTCGCCACGCTGAAGGGCAAGGTGGCCGAGTGGGCCTTGCTGAAGGATGAGGGGTATGCAACCGTCCCCGGCCCTGCTCAACGCGAGCATACGGACATACAGGAAGAAGTAGTGAATGTGCTGGTGAACCTGGGCCACCGACGCGCCGATGCCAGGGAAAAGGTGGAGGCGGCGGCCAAGAGCAGCCCGTCCGCGAACGACTCCCAGGGACTCTTGAGAGAAGTCTTCAGACTGGAGCGTAGTTGAGAGAGCAATGCCTAGACAGAAGACCATAAAGGGGGAGTCGCAGGACCCGGACCCGGAAGACGGCGCAGGCCGGGAAGATAGCACGACCTGGAGCCCTCTGCGCCCTCGTACACTTGAGGAGTACGTGGGACAGGTACAGGTGGCGGACAGCCTGATCATAGCGATTGATGCGGCCAAGAGACGCCAGGAACCCCTGGAGCACGTCCTGTTCCACGGCCCTCCGGGGCTGGGAAAGACCACATTGGCCCACATCATCGCCAGGGAGATGGGCGCCGCGATCACTCACACCTCGGGGCCTGCCCTGGAAAAACCCGTAGATATAGTGGGCATTCTGTCGAACCTGGAGGCGGGCGAGGCGCTGTTCATAGACGAGATTCATCGCCTGCCCCACGCGGTGGAGGAATATCTATACTCCGCTATGGAGGACTTCCAGGTCGACTTCATCTACGGCAAAGGGGCCTATGCCAAGACCCTGCCCTTCCAGCTCAAGCATTTCACTCTAATCGGGGCTACAACCAGGGCCGGGCTTCTCACTCCTCCCCTGAGAGACCGCTTCGGGATGATATATCACCTGGACTTCTACTCTACGGAGGAGTTGACGGAGGTGGTTATGCGATCGGCAGCCATCCTTGAAGTGAGCATAGATGAGGATGGGGCTGTAGAAATCGCCGGCAGGTCCAGGGGCACTCCCAGAGTGGCCAACCGGCTCCTGCGGAGGGTTAGAGATTACGCTCAGGTGAAGGCTGACGGAGTCATCACAAAAGAGGTGGCAGACTCCTCTCTAGCCAGGGAGGGCGTGGATAAGGATGGCCTTGACCGCCTGGACAGGCTGTACCTGACCACTATTGCCGAGAACTACAAGGGCGGCCCCGTTGGCATAGACGCTCTGGCGGCCACGGTCAACGAGGAGGTGCAGACGCTGGTAGACGTGGTGGAGCCCTATCTCCTCAAGATGGGCTTCGTGCTGAGGACACCGGGTGGCCGAAAGATAGGCGATGCGGCTATGGCCAGCCTTGGGCTGAGAGAGCAGGGCAGGCTACTCTAGACACAGATCAGCCGCCGGAAGGCGCAATAAAATAACAGGAGGACACGCTATGATTTACGAGATGCGGACATATGAGGCGATGCCGGGGAAGTTGGCGGCCCTTAATCAGAGGTTTGCCAACGTCACGCTGAAGCTCTTTGAGAAGCACGGTCTGAAATCCGTTGGATACTGGACCGAGGATGTGGGAACCAGCAATACCCTGGTCTACATGCTGGCCTTTGAAGACATGGCCCAGCGAGAGCGGGCCTGGAGCGCATTCCGCGCGGACCCGGAGCGGGCACAGGCCTTCGCCGAGACCGAGAGCGACGGGCCGCTGGTGGCGCGGATCACCAACCGGATCCTCAGGCCTACGGACTACTCGCCTTTAAAGTAGTTGGGTCTTACGATTTGGCTTCAGGTCGTGCCTGAAATTATTGACTGGCAGAGTCGGCGGATATAGAATCCAAGTAAGTGGATTTCAGTACAGCGATGTCTCGCAGCTCAGTTTCATTGCCAGCACGCGGCTCTATACCAGGCTTTGTTCACCCGCGATTATCTCGCCATCTTGTATCATGGCTCCGACCGTAGTGCAGGCCCTCTGTCCAGTTAACTTCACGGGCCCTTTGCTACTGGATGCCGGTCTGTCTTCGAAAATCCGGGTTCTGAATTGCTAGAGAATAGGAAGTAGGGTTTTGCAGAAGTCGTGGCGTCAAAGGCCCGGGGACAGCGTAGTACGTCATCCTCGAGAGGAGGAGATCAGGCCGCTGCACATAGCGGCGCCCTCCCCAAGGGTTCCTGCCAAGAACTTCGGCTCTCCGTACCTGCTTTTGGGAGGGTTTGCAATCCTCATTAGCGTGGGGACCGCTCTCCTGCTCCTGCCATTCACCAACACAAGCGGGAATGTGACACCCTTTACAGACGCCCTCTTTACGGCTACATCCGCCGTTACCGTAACCGGGCTGGTGGTGGTGAATACTCCAACCTACTGGACCTTCTCAGGGCAGCTCATAATCATGTTCCTCATATTCACCGGCGGGTTAGGTATCATGACCAGCGCCACCTTTCTCCTGATCATTGTCGGTCAGCGCATAACCCTGTCCAACCGGCTCATGATAAGAGAGACCCTGGGTGTCAACCAGCTTGGAGGGTTGGTGAGGCTTACCCGGTACATTGTATTCACAATCGTTGCGATTCAGGTGGTGGGATTTCTGCTCCTGTTTGCCAGACTGTACAGCGAGTTCCCCGTGTCCACTGCCCTTTGGCAGGCGGCCTTTCACGCCGTCTCCGGCTTCAACAACGCCGGCTTTGTGGTATTCCCGGACTCCCAAAGCCTCGAACGCTTTCAGCAGGACTACGGCGTTCTGATACCAGTGACTCTGCTCATAATCCTGGGGACGCTGAGTTATAGCGTGCTGGTGGACATAGTACGCTACAGGAGGTTCACGCGGTATACGCTGGACACCAAACTGGTTGTTACGGGCACAATAGCGATGATGCTGGTCGGCACTGTGGTGATCCTGGTTGCGGAGTACGGCAACTCGGCAACACTGGGGCCAATGGCCCTTGGCGATAAGGTGCTCAACGCCATGTTCCAGGCCGTCAGCGGCAGGACAGCCGGCTTCACCTCAGTGAATTTTGAGTCTATGGAGCAGCATAGCAGCTTCTTCATCATTGGGCTGATGTTCATAGGCGGCGCGTCCGCTTCCACTGCCGGCGGCATTAAGGTGAACACCTTTGCGGTGCTCCTGGTAGCAGTCCTGTCCTCCATTGGGGGCAAGACGCATGTGACGGCCTTTGGCAGGGAGATACCCCAAGCCCAGATCTATCGCGCCCTTGCAGTGCTGCTCCTGGGAATGGCGATGGTCTTTGCCGTTGCCTTCTTACTCACAATCAGCGAGGGGTTTCCCTTCATCCAGATACTCTTTGAGACCGTCTCGGCCTTCGCCACTGTGGGCTTGTCTACGGGGATTACGAGCGAGCTGTCCGAGATGGGCAGGATAATCATCATATTCACCATGTTTCTGGGCAGGGTTGGACCTCTAACGCTGGCTTTGGTTCTGACCCAGCGAGAGGAAACTGCTACCTATCGTTACGCCGAGGAAAGAGTTAAAATAGGATAGGTGACTGTGTTATGGCTAAGTCGATAATGATCATAGGCTTGGGCAGATTCGGGGCCAGTGTTGCCCATACCCTTTATCAGTCGGGGTATGATGTGTTGGGCATAGACACGGACGAGAAGATCGTCCAGGACAACATGGGGCAGATTACCTACAGCGTGCAGGGTGACGCCACCAGTGAGACTACCCTCAGGGAGCTGGGAGCGCCCAACTTCGACGCCGCTATAGTTGCGGTCGGTGAGGACATGCAGGTGAGTCTTATGACCTCCGTTCTCCTGACCACTCTGGGTGTGCCTCTGATAGTGGCTCGCGCTAAAAACCTGCTTCACGGCAACACCCTGGAGAAGATAGGTGTTCACAAAGTGATCTATCCCGAGCAGGAGATGGGGGAATTGCTGGCCCACAGCCTCTTCAATCCTGATGTGCTGGAGTACATGGACTTGACCCCGGACTTCGGCATAAGCAAGATAAGGGTGCCGGACTCGCTGACCAGCATGAGCCTCAGGGAGGCGGGACTGGGCGGCGCGAGGGACAAATACGGCGTTGCAGTCATAGCCATCAAGCGCGGCAAGGATGTCACACTTGCCCCGAATGAGGGTGACAGGCTGAGGAAGGGGGACCTGCTGGTTCTGGCAGGAAAGGATGAGCAGGTGGACAGGCTGCGTACATTGAAACCTCCGGAGGACTCCTGAAATATTAGAACTTGAAAGGCATTGACTGGTGAATGTCAAAGTGTCTGACCGAATAATCTCTCAAATGTGTATTGAGACTGCGTGAAGGAAATGACGCCAGAGAAGATACTGATACCGGTAAACGGCAATGGCTGTGACGAAGACGCGCTGAGGTTGGCCAGTGACATAGCCAAGGGCAACGGCAAGGCAAAGGTTCACGCCGTATACGTTATAGAGGTGAAACGTGACCTGCCGCTGGACGCCGAAATCTCTCAGGAAACGTCCAAAGCGGAGCAGGTGCTACACCGCCTGGAGCATCTGGGAAGAGAGTTAAAATGTCCTGTAGAGGCCTCTTTGCTCCAGGCCAGGGACGTGGGGCCCGCGATTGTTCAGGAGTCTGTTGAGCTCGGGGTAGAGCTTATTGTGATGCAAATGAGCTTCAAGAGGCAATTCGGCTCCTTCAGCATGGGGGATACCGCTCCCTACATCCTGAAGAACGCGCCATGTCAGGTAATATTGTGCAGGGAAGCCATGACCAACGGCGCCAAAAAGGGTCGAGGCCGCGGCTAGGTTTGAGCTATGAGGGTCCTGATAATGGGTTGTGGCGGGGTAGGGACTCTGGTAGCCACAACCCTGTCTCAGGTGGGGCACGATGTTGTTGTCCTGGACAGTAACCCGGAGAGTTTTCGGCGCTTGTCCGAGGAGTTGAAACGCAAGGCGATTGTGGGCGACGGCACACAGCGAGAGGTCCTGATGACAGCGGGCATTGGTGAGGTGGAGGTCTTTGTCGCAGTCTCATCCAGCGACACCGCCAACGCTCTGGCCTCTCAGATGGCTAAACACGTGTTTCAGGTAGACAAGGTGGTCTGCCGTATCAACGACCCCGCAAACTATGCAATGTACACGGATTTGGGATTGGACGCTGTGAGCGCTACTCAGGTGGTCTCCCATCTCATAGTGGAAAAGGTGAGCGGCTGAAGGTA
The DNA here is from genome assembly GCA_965261605.1 of Dehalococcoidia bacterium. Taxonomy (GTDB): domain Bacteria; phylum Chloroflexota; class Dehalococcoidia; order Lucifugimonadales; family UBA2985; genus DAOUJW01. The sequence goes on from OZ253466.1 coordinate 1,844,861, forward strand.
TGTACATCATCGTAGTCGGAGCTGGGGGTGTGGGATACGGGTTGGCCAAGGCCCTGCTCAGAGGTGATCACGAAGTCTTCATTATCGAAGGCTCACAGGAGAGGTGCGACATCATAAGGGAGGAGTTGGGTAGCCTGGTGATTGCGGGCAGCGGCTGCGACGAAGCTGTCTTGAAGGAGGCGGGCACCTCTCGAGCGGAGGTCTTCATAGCAGTTACGGGGAGCGACCCGGATAACCTGGCGGCCTGCCAGATGGCGAAGCATCGCTTCAACGTCGCCAGGACCATTTCCCTAGTCACCAACGCCGGCAATGAGCCTCTGTTCAGGGAGGTGGGGGTTGACGTGTGCATCAACAGCACGGATATCATCCTGTCCAGAATAGAGGAGGAGCTGCCAAGGAATCCCCTGGTCCACATGATGGGGATTAAGGGGTCCAATCGAGAGGTGGTGTCAATCCGGATTCCTCCGGACGCAGCAGTCGTCGGAAGGTCTTTGGGAGATATTACCGTGCCTGCCGATAGCATGATATCCTGCATAATGAAGAGAGACGGCACTCTGCTCGCGCCTGACACCAATGCCGTTCTTCAATCCGAAGACGAGGTGGTGGTAATAACTACGGTGGAGGAAGAGGAAGCCTTGAGAGAAGTCTTGACGTGGGTTGATTAGTGATATGACGAATAGAGTAGCCTATTTTGGACCGGCCGGGACCTTCACGGAGGCCGCGTCCCTGAAGTACGACCCAGAGGCGCAGCTTCTGCCTTTTCCCTCCATCGCCGCCGTTGCCGCCGCCGTCGACGCGGGAATGGCTGAGGAGGGCGTTGTCCCCATAGAGAACAGCCTGGAGGGGTCCGTCACGGATACACTGGACCTTCTCATTCACGAGTCCCGCCTCTCCATCCGTCATGAACTGGTGATTCCCATAGAGCACTGCCTGCTGGTCAAACCGGGCGCTTCGGCACAGGACGTCAAAGCGATCTACTCACATCCCCAGGCGCTGGGGCAGTGCAGGCGTTTTATCGAGAGGTGCTTTCCATCAATCCAGGCGGTGGCCGCGCTGAGCACCGCCGCTGCGGTAGGGGAGATGCTTCAGAGCGAGGCCACGGCGGCGGCAATAGCCACCAGCAGGGCTGCCGAACTCTACGGTGCGGAGATCCTGGCCAGGGGCATACAGGACAACCCGGCCAACTTCACCCGGTTTGTGGTCCTGTCTCACGAGGACCACGCGGCAACCGGGCGGGACAAAACGTCCCTGTGTTTCTCATTCAATGAGGATCGGCCCGGCTCTCTTTACTCGGTCCTGGGGGAGTTCGCCACACGTAATATCAATCTGGCGAAGGTGGAATCGCGGCCCAACAAGGAAGATCTGGGCCGGTACATATTTCTGGTGGACTTAGAAGGACACCGCGAAGACCCCATTGTGAAAGAGGCCTTGAGCGGTGTCCAATCGGCTGCTTCTATGATGAAGATACTGGGTTCCTACCCGCGCTACGCGCGGGAGTCCGACTAGGCGACGGGCTGCTCGCGGCTGTCGGTGGGCTGCTCTTCAGTGACCACTTCGTCGTGTCCTATCCTTATCTTGCTGGCCACCGCTTTGCCCTCTTCAATGGCCTCCCGGACTCGCTCCCGCGCCTCTATCGCCAACTCCTCCGCCTTCTCCCTCAGTCCGGCGGTCCTCTCCTTCATCTGAGCGCGGGTCTCCTCACCCGGTCTTGGAGCCAGAAAAAGCCCTGCCAAGGCCCCTATAGTGGCTCCCAGTATAAGTCCCGTGCCGAAATTCGGTCCTCTGCTTTCACCTGCCATTTCTCGATCCTCCTTTCCCTTTAGAAACCCCAAGAATGAAACCCACAACTCTCCCAGTCGTAAAGGCGAAAGCCGAGGCCCCTATCAGGGGTTTAATAAAATTGTCCGACAGAAGACTTGTTGCCTCCTGCGTCTGTTTCATGGTGGCTTTGGTTGAGTCCAGCAGGGGCGACACCTTGCGATAGAGCATAAACCCCATCATGGTGATTGCCATCAGAACCAGGAGTCCGACTGTAGCTACAAGGATTATGGCCAGATCCCGGATAACGCCTATGAACTCAGATGTTTCCAACCTTGCTTTCCCTTCGCCCCCTTTGCTCTACCTCGGCCAACCCGATCAGTCTTATAATAGCACAGGTTACCTAACTATCAAAGGGAGACTCGTCTCGGAGCACCCGGTATATCTCCACAGTGGGATTGGAGTACGCCAGATCCAGGTCTGTATCGACCATGAGCGAGAACTTGTCCAGGCCGCGCTGAGGGTAGTAGTGGCGCTCGATCTCTCCTACGTATATGTACTCGACCTGGTACTTGTCCAGCAGCCTCAGGGTTTCGTCGATGTCCGAAGTGGAGTAGATGAGCTGGACGTCTCTCAGTCGGTCTTGTATCGTCGGCCCGTATCCCCGCTGCTGGGACTGGTGGTTGTCCCAGCCAATTACAGTGGGAAGGCCGGTGTATATGGCAACCCTCGTGTGGAGGCTTCTATACAACTCCCCGTGTCCTTCCAGCACAACAGGGGATCCCTGGACTGCATCGCTCCTAAGCCACTGAATAGCGTCGTACTCTCCCTTAAGGTCTTCTCTGGCGGCGCCGCGGTCAAAGGAGTACTCGGCTCCCTCCATGTACGCCATGCCGTTCAAAGTGAGGGGCAGAACCTCGAACCTGTCTCTCAGTCGGTCGCGGGTCCCGCCTACGGTGTACATGGAGCTTGCGACTACCAGGATCGCCAGCGCGCCCAGCCACGCTGCCCGGGGGATTCCTGATCTTCGGAAGAGCGCCCGCCCGAAATCCATTCGCCAGAGGAGGTATGCCGACGCAATGCCCATGAGCGCCCAGGCCTGCAGGTAGAACTTGAAGACAGTGTTCATCCGGGCTATGTCACCCTTGATGGTCACTATGTCGACCATGATCCCTATGAGCAGGGCTACCCCCAGCATCGCCGCGGCAAATGCGCCGAATGTCTCCCCACCGGAGGATGCCCATCTCCATCCCAGCACCACAGTGGGGATCAGCAGCAGGAGCAGGAAGGCCGCGGTGATGTATCCGCTCAGGGCGAGGGTGATGAGAGTCACTATAGGTATGCCCACTGTCATCGTCAGCCTCAGCGCCTTGCCGGAATCGGCGGCCAACTCCCCGGCGTATCCCTTGATTCCCGCGCCTCCGGTCATCCCGGCGACGGTCCTGAAGAACGGCGGGAGATAGCTGCGTGACGCGTAGACCAGGAAAGTTATGGCCAGGAATACGAAGAGGGCGTGTATACCCAGGTAGGCGTAGAGGGGAGTCTGCCACTTGCTGAAAAAGACGCCATCTGCGAACGAGTGGTAATCATCTATGAAAGGTGCAAAGAGAATGGTGGTGACCCAGAAGAGGAAGACCGCCTGGACTGCTACGCGGAGCAACAGCAAGAGGGACATTCGACGCGCGCGCGCGTATTCGCCAATGAGCACGGCTGCCGCTCCAACGGCCAGCTGGGTTGGGTAGTCCCAGGTGTTGATGGCCCGCAGAGAGCCGATCGCCAGGGCCAGAACCAGCAGGTGGGCAATTCTGGATGCCATGCCCTCTCCATCCCTGATGCGAAGCGCCAGGGTCAGCGCCAAGCCTGCAGACAGAAGGGCAAAAGGTATGGCCATCATATGGGCGTGGAGGTCTCCAAAGAGGAAGGTGAAGAATGGGAATTCGGTGATCTCGTAGCCGGGCGGGTCTCCCGGGGGTATCAGCCGGCTGCTACGCCAGAAATCGAAGGCGCCAAATGGCTGGCCGTCTAACAGGACTCTGTATAGCCCCTGTCCAAGCTGAATCGCCCCGTCCAGGTTTCCCATAACGGCGACGAAGAACGCTCCGGCAAGGCCCGCCAGAATGGCCCATACCCTGCTTCTGGCTGTGCCGAGGCTGCGCCGGGAGCCTTCCGCCAGGTTGTACACAAGCGAGAAGACCGCCGAGGTGGTGAGAGCGAAGAACAAAGGCACAGCGAGGTTGAATGCCACTTCCGTCGTGATTCCCGTCACCTTGACAATGCTGGCTACGATAAACTGGCCGAAGTAGTAGTAGTTGATGTACCCCCCGGCAAACCAGGGGTCGTAGGGGGGCATGTAGCTGGAGCGCACCACGGCGTTGAGGTAGGCCATATCCATAGGCTTCTCCCCGCCGTTGAAGGGGTGCCATAGGTCGGGGTTGGCAGCCCTCAGCAGCAGGAAAAGGGCGAAGGACGTCAAGAACAGCGCCTCTCCTATCACGACCAGGCGCAGGTTCTCTCTGAAGAAGGCAAGCACGTCCACACGCCGCGTGTAGACGACCACAAGGGAGCCGGCCGCGAGCAGTAAAGCCGCGAGCAGGATGGAGCTTCGAGAGAAGGGCATCCAGTGCAGGCTTGCGAACATCCAGGCGATGTAGGCAATCAATAGAATGCTTAGGGGTTTGGCAAGGAGATAACCCCGGTCCGGCAGGGCCTTGAACACCAGCAGGCTCAGTGGCAGACCGAGCAGGGCGATTGCCTGGATCCAAAGGAGCCATACCACCACCGGAAAGCGGTTGGCCAGGCTGTTAGGGTTGAATATGGCGCTCCACGTCCCACCTTCGCGCTGGGCCGCAAGCGTCGATGCCGGTAGTAGAAGACTCTTTTCCTCTGAGGTTGCTGCAGGAGGCTCCAGGAGACGTTGCAATAGCTCCGAGGCGGGCAGGCGCTCCACGTTTCTGAAAATGAGCACCTTGGGACGGTCGTATGCGCTGAAGCTCTCGTCGGCGTAGCCCAGGTTTATGGTAAAGGGGGCCGAACGGAACGCACCCATCTCTCTGGGAGTCGGCAAACCGGGACGCGCGAAGGTATCGTCCACAAAGGCGATGCCCAAGAAGTTGGGGTAGGTGGCCTCCCAGTGCTCCAGCCGGTATCCGAGCTCCCCTGCAAAGAGGCTACGGTAGTACTCGCCGCTCTGGGGGTACTTCTCCGGCAGCCGCGGGATGCTTCCGTAAAGGCGGTTGCTGAAGAATACCAGGTAGTCTGCTCCGGCGAGCTGCTCGGCTACCTTGGTCATCTTGTCCCTGCCGCCGGGGTATAAGATGCCGTCGTGGTCGTACATTGTCATGCAGGACCTGGCGTCCTCTGGGACGCCGCGGCATCCGATAATGTAGCTGCGCGTATCCGGTATCGACTCCTCCCAGTGCTCCATTAGTATCACGGAGCCGGTGGGAACATTTTCGTTGATCCACGCGGAGGCCCTCTTTGCGGTGTGTGGCTCGGCATAAGTCGCGGCGTAGGAGAGCGCGTAGAACGCCGTCGCTGCCACCACGAACCCGATGCCCCAACGCACCAGTGGCAGATGTCGCCTGCTGAGGCCAGCCACCAGGTCATGTACCCAGAAGAGCATACGAGACCCGAAAATGAGCAGGAAGGGAGTCAGCGGCAGCATGTAGCGAATGAACTTCACCTGGACGTAGCCGGTTAGGAGGAAGTAGGGGAGTATCCAGGCCAGGATGAGCAGATCGCCTTTGCTGCGGCGGGCTGCGGCCATGACGACCGTGAACACAACTGAAGCCCAGGCCACTATTCCCAGGGGGAGGCCAAGGCCGAAGAGGGACAGCTGCCGTATGTGGTACCAATAGGCCGCAGTGTCGATGTACTGCTGGGTGTAGGGCCGCCCCGATATGCCGCGCGCCATCGCGAACTCGCCTCCAAGGTCGCAGGCATAGTAGTTCTGGTCGAGGAACTCCAGGAAAGAGTAGGGGACCTCGCAGGGAGTAGGCCTGGACCAGTCGAGGAAGGCGTAGGGAGTGGCGATGAAGAAGACCAGCAGGCAGGCCGCGCCCCCGATTAACAGGTTGCGTACGACCGGAGCCAGGGCAGATCGAGGAGGCATTGCGAGGGTGAATCTCTCCCCGGGGGCCGAGAAGGCGTAGAGGACGTGAGCCAGCACCCAGGCCAGGAGCAGCGGTGCGACGCTTACCTTGGAAGCCATCGCCAGCCCGATGAAGACCCCCGACAGGGCGGAGTCTGTCAGCCGGCCCTCCTGCATCAGGCGCACCATGAAGTACACCGATGCGGTGATGAAGAAGGTCAGGTAGGTGTCTACGGTGTAGAAGTGGCTTAGTTGTATATGCACCACCGCCAGAGCCGCTAACAGGGATGCCAGAATGCCCACTCGTCGTCCGTAGAGGCGGGACGCGATGAGGAACACCATCAACACTGTGCCCACGTCTGCCAGGGAGGAGAGCATCCTGCCCAGGAAGCGTAGGCTGTGGAAGTCCAGGTCTACTACTGGAGAGACGAGCGTCTGCGCTATCTTTACCGCGTACAGAGGAAGGCTGCCGTAGGGGAACCATTGGGGGTTCAGGGGACTCTCCTCCACGTCCAGCAGTACGCCTAGGTCCGACAAGGGAGGCCAGCTCATGTCGTTGACGCGAAACAGGATGGCCCGCTCGTCCGGGTGGAAGAGGCCGCCCTGGTCCCAGTTGATGCCGAAGAGGCGCAGGGCCAGGGCCAGCAACAGGATGAGGACGGGAGCGAAGCTAAGCGCCAGCCGACGAGCGTTCAGAAGCAGGTTGCGGAGGTTGGGTGAAGGCGGTCCATTTGGGGTAGGGTTGTCCACAGTAGGGCTATTCTACCAAGGCAGCTACGGCGGGGGAAAGTGGGCGAGTCTTTAGCAATATGCTGCCCAAAACCTCCTCGTATTGGGTAAGTTGGAGGGCTTGGAGAATCAATTTAGATGGACATTGATTCTCAACATGCATGCCCCAATGTTCGCCATTTGACGGGCTGCAAACCTCGCGCGTCCAAATTACTCTCACAAAGCAATTATGTCACTTACGTGGCTTCCGCATTCGTGGCGTTCTACACGCCGTCTATCCCCGTGGAACTTGACGATTGCCTTGCTGCTAGCCAAGAGCCTTAAGTCCCAAAAATTACCTGCATCACGATGGTGGAGAAGGATAGGGTACCATCGGTCAATTTCATCTTTGGTGAGATTAGATTCCGCAATAGATAGCCCAGCTTGTATCTGGTCGACAGCATGTTTGGCGTCCAGATTCTTCCCACCCTTTATTTCAAGGGAACAGACGAAAGGTACTGGGGAACTCCCAAATAGCAGGAAGTCACAGAGTGGGCCTTTGTGCCAATGGTTGGACTGATATTGCGTGCCCCCTATTGCACAGAATTGTGCGCCTGTCCAACCATCCAAACTTAACTCACATCCCTCGTCGTCGCACTGGGTGACCAAACAGCACTGCGTATGTTGTTGTGAGATGCGATCTGGGAATGACATCTCTGTCATTCAAGTATCCTCCGTTGCAACAAGATTGATTCATCGTAGAGTTCAGCTACAACTGCTGAGAATTCGTCTTCGTCAATGCCCACATCATCTCTGATTTCAAGCCTTTTCACTTCACTTCCACCTTGCTCGTCACTCAATGTGAACTGATAAGCTGCAACGCTTTCGGGCTTGAGTTGGTCTTCTTCCTCACGCCCTAATTCAGCAAGGATACTTTGGTTTGCAAAACTTAGTTTCATTAGGTTGTTTATGGCCCCCAAGAATAAGTCACTATGTGTGGTGATCAAAACCCTGACGCCTGCGTTAACTAACCGAACAATAGCCCTAGCCATTTGCTGTTGACTTGCCGGATGGAGGTGTGACTCTGGCTCCTCAAGAATCAATAGGTCACCCTGACGGACGATATGCTTAAGGAATAAAATGACAGGTGCTAGTTCCGAGACCATTGAAGAAGTTCGGTTGAAAGAGAACCTTCCTTCCTCTCCGTGCGGCGCGTAGTAGATCTCCGGATAGGGAGTGTTTGTATTCTGCTCTATTTCAATAGTGCCTTTCACCACGTGTCTCTCGAGAAAACTTACGACTTCATCCAACCTAGCGAGACGTCTTTGCCTTCCAGTTCGTAGCTGATCCGGCGAAGTCTCCATAGTAAGCATATGGCTCATGAAATCAGTGACCACCCCGGGAAGGGTGGGTATGTCCATAGGCTGCAGCCCGGCAAAGGGTGATTGCCGGACCATTGTACTAGCGATAACTTTGTGACCTTGTGTGATACCGGACCTGGCGGCCGGCAAATAATAACTGTTTGGTGGGAATGGCTGGGCTAGTGTTGCCCAAACGGATGAAGTCAAACCCCCGATTGTCTCTGCAAGAATGAATCTACGGTAATCATCTGATTCGTCAATACTTAGTTGTCTTGTGTTCCCTAGAATTGATGCCAAATAGGGTCCGTCCAGCTTGACTGAAGAAATGTCGAAGTTGTGTTCACTCACACTTAATCCGGCGTCCTGACCAGTCATGTCGAACCCGACGGATAACAGTGGCTCGCTACTGTATAACTTTACACGTAGATTCCTATTGTAAGATTTACGCCTGACTAAATCTGATACGGAACCGTGACTGTTTGAAAGTTCGTCGTCGAGCGATTCGTGTAATCCCAAGAAAACTTGGTTCACTCTGGACTGAACCATCGTTTGGATAGGCGATGGAAGGCTTGAAAGTTGAACATCCTGCTCATCTAGAATATGGTGAGCCCAATTGGACAATTGTTCCAGTATTGAGAGATCCGCATTCCTTTCAATGCCCGGCACACTGGAAGACCGGCGTCGGCGTCTAAAAGTCGACCGGCCAAGCCGCGTGAATTGGTGCATCCGCGACTGGCCAACTGTGTTCATAAGACCGTAGACTAAAGTAGCCAAGTACGACTTGCCTGAGTTGCTAGGACCCAAAAAGATTGTGAGCGGCTTTAACTCAACCTCGCCTTTGATGATGGGGCCAAAATCCTCAACTGAAATGTTCAGCATAGTATCTTTCCCATTTGCCGTTCTTGCAGTATTTGGTGATCCAAGGGATTACCAATTCTGTCCCTTCATAGGTTCAATCGCTATCTTATCGCTCATAGCCTACTCCGTACTTGATATGTCGGTTAGTCAGTCGCACCACTTGAGATAGGCAATCATCCTGATAACCCCTACACCTACGCGCGTTTAGCTACAGTCCCTTGTCTACCAGGAAGGCGCACAGGTCTGCGGTGCGGCAGGAGTAGCCCCACTCGTTGTCGTACCAGCCCAGAATCTTTACCATGTTGCCCTCCATTACCATTGTGGAGAGAGCGTCGAAGATGCAGCTGTGGGGGTTGTACACGATGTCGGCGCTCACCAGGGGGTCCTCGGTGTACTCTAGGATACCCTTGAGGTTCGAGCCCGCGGCCTCCTTGAATGCCGCGTTGACGTCTTCGACGCTGACCGACTTGTCCACCTCCGCCACGAAGTCCGTGATGGAGCCGGTCGACACCGGAACTCGCAGGGCCATGCCGTGGATCTTGCCTTGAAGCTCCGGCACAATAACACCAACGGCCCTGGCCGCGCCGGTGGTTGTCGGGATTATGTTCTGGGCGGCCGCCCGGGCGCGTCGCAGGTCATCGTGGGCCTGGTCCAGGATGCGCTGGTCGTTGGTGTAGGCGTGCACGGTCGTCATAAGGCCGTGATTCACGGTGAAGTTATCGTGGAGGACCTTGACCATAGTAGCGATGCAGTTGGTGGTGCAGGAGGCGTTGGAGAGAATGTTGTGGCTGGCGGGGTCGTACTTATCCTGGTTGACGCCCAGGACCACCATCACGTCCTCGCCCCTGGCCGGGGCGGAGATGATGACCTTCTTGGCGCCGCCGGTTATATGCCCGGCGGCCTTGGCGGCGTCGGTGAATATGCCGGTGGACTCCACCACAATGTCCACGCCCAAGTCTCCCCAGGGAAGGCTGGCGGGGTCACGTTCGGCCAGCACCTGCACCTCTTTGCCGTCGATGATTAGCGCGTTCTCCTCAGCAGCCACCGTACCGGGGTAGATGCCGTAGTTGGTGTCGTACTTGAACAGGTGGGCGTTGGTCTTGGCGTCGGTGAGGTCGTTGACGGCAACAACCTCCAGCTTGTCCGGGTGCCGCTCCATCGAGGCCCGCAGCACCTGCCGTCCTATTCGTCCGAACCCGTTAATGCCTATACGCGTGGTCATGGGCGCCTCCTTCTAACGATTTCTATGATCTCAGAATGAATGCACTTCTTACACCGGCAGGGCGCCTCGCCCGGGATAGCGGGCGCTAGCTCCCAGCTCCTCCTCGATGCGCAACAGGCGGTTGTACTTGCACACCCGCTCGCTGCGCGCCGGCGCGCCAGCCTTGATCTGGCCTGCGCCCGTAGCTACGGCCAGGTCTGCTATCGTGGTGTCTTCGGTCTCCCCGGAGCGGTGGCTGATGACGGTGCTCCAGCCGGCTGCTCCGGCCATTTCAATGGCGTCCAGGGTCTCGCTCAGAGTGCCTATCTGATTCAGCTTTATCAGAATCGAGTTGCTGGCCCTCTCCTGGACACCCCTCAGCATTCGATTGGTGTTGGTTGTGTACAGGTCGTCTCCCACAAGCTGCACACGGTTTCCAACCCTATCCATCAGGAGGCCCCAGCCGTCCCAGTCGTCCTCCGACATGCCGTCTTCTATGCTGATGATGGGGTAGGAGTCCACCCACTTGGCGTAGAAATCGACCATCTGCTCGCTGTCCAGGGAGACGCCCTCGCGTGGCAGAACGTACATACCGTCCTGGAGCAGCTCTGTTGCGGCTACGTCCAGACCGATGAAGCAGTCCACGCCGGGCCTGTACCCCGCTTTCTCGATGGCTGCCAGGACCGACTCGACAGCGTCTTTATTGGAAGGCAGCGACGGGGCGAAACCGCCCTCGTCTCCCACGTTGGTGCTGTACCCTCGCCCCATCAGCACTTCCTTCAGCGCCTGGTATATCTCCGCTCCAGCTCTGAAAGCGTCTCTAAATGATTCGACGCCCAGGGGTATTACCATAAACTCCTGGAAATCGGCTGAGTCCTGGGCATGCTTGCCTCCGTTCAGGATGTTGAACATCGGCACGGGCAGAAGGGTAGGGGAGTCGGAGCAGAGGTATCGGTAGAGGGGAATACCTCCGGAGGCCGCGGCCGCGTGGGCCGCGGCCAGTGATACCCCAAGGATAGCGTTGGCGCCCAGATTCCTCTTGTTGGGCGTACCGTCAAGGCTTGCCAGCTTCTCGTCGAGGGCGCGCTGGTCCAGCGCGGACATTCCTGCGATGGCCGGAGCAATGCTGTCGTGAACATTCGCTACAGCATTGAGCACGCCCTTGCCGCCATAACGGGCCCTGTCGCCATCCCGAAGCTCCACGGCCTCATGTGCGCCTGTGCTGGCTCCGGAGGGCACTGCCGCCCGACCTCGGGAGCCGTCCTCCAGGGTGACGTCCACTTCAACGGTGGGGTTGCCCCTGGAGTCAAGGATCTCCCTGGCCGTGACGTTTTTTATGCCGCTCACAGCTGCCTCCCGCCTGCGGCCAGCGCCTTTTCCCGGCTCATGGAGGCCTCAATAGCCTTCTCCACGGCATCGACAGGGCTGTGGGCTAGGATAATGCTGTCGTCCTCTTTCCCCTCCCTGGCTATAGACCAAGTGTTCAAACCAATGACTGGGATGCCGTCGCCCAGGGCGTGGGCTATCTCCGAGAGAGTGCCGTATGCCCCGGCTATGGCAATGGCGGCTCGCCCGGACCTCACCACAACGATGTTTCGGGCGTAGCCTATTCCGGTGCAGATGGGGATGTCCACGTAGGGGTTGGCGTCGGACGGGTCGCTACCCGGCAGGATGCCCACAGTGAGGCCACCGGCTTCCTTGGCCCCGCGGCACGCGGCTTCCATAATGCCGGCCAGACCGCCCGTCACCACGACTACCCCTCGTCTGGCCAGCTCGCGTCCGACTTCCTCCGCCAAGCGTATGGCTTCGATGGGTGGTTCGCTGGCGCCGATAACGGAAATCTGTAGACTCAAGGTAATCTCCAGTATTTGGATTATACCATCCCGTTGGTGTAAGGCAAAGAAACCTGCGAGATTGGATTGCCTTCCAGACTTATCCGACCAGTATGGTGGTTAGATGTTTGCGCTCGGGGTGGAGTAGGTAGGGGCGCTTCGCGACCGCCCCTACGGAGGATGGGGGTGTACCCGCTCATATTGTTTGCCAGCTTGCTTCCGTGTCAGGTACAGGGCAGGATTGTCGCTCCTCTTCTCAGGGCTCAGTCGTTGTGCAATAATACGGCACGGAGGGATATAATGAGCACTTTCAAAGAGGAAAACATTAAGCTGGCAGTCAAAGAGCGCTACGGCAGCAAGGCCCAGAGCGCATCAGCGTGTTGCAGCGCCGGAGAGTTGATAATTCCGCCGATTCTCTACTCAGCTTCCGAGTTGAAGGCCGTGCCGATGGAGGCCGTCGCCGCATCGGCGGGGTGCGGCAACCCGGTTGCCCTGGCTGAGCTTCGGCTCGGTGAGCGCGTCCTGGACCTGGGCAGCGGCGGAGGCATCGACTGCTTTCTGGCAGCGCATCAGGTGGGGCCGGAGGGTATGGCCCTGGGTGTGGACATGACAATGGACATGGTCAGCCTTGCCAGGGGCAACGCCATCAAGGTGGGCGTTCAGAACGTGGAGTTTTTCCTGGGCGAGATAGAGAGGCTGCCCCTGGGCGACGACCAGGTAGATGTGATTATCTCCAACTGCGTCATCTGCCTCTCCCCGGACAAGGACAAGGTCTTCCAGGAAGCCTTCCGAGTGTTGAAGCCCGGCGGCCGACTCTACGTTTCAGACATGGTCTTGGAAGAGGAGTTGCCCGAGGAGATCCGCTTGGACCCGGATATGTGGGTATCTTGCATAGGCGGCGCCGAACTCAAGAGCACCTATTTGGGCCGGATGGACACGGCTGGCTTCTCAGACGTAGATATCATAGAGCAGTCACCCTACCGGCGCAGCATAGCGGAAGGTGAGGAGTGGAAGAGGAGCCTGTCCAGCGTTCGCGTCAGGGCCACAAAGCCTACCGACTAGAGCTTCATCCCGGAGAGAGCAAGTATAAATGGAGTTAGACTGAGCTTTTCTCTCTTTGAGCGTTGAGGGACTCCAGGCCTCGGCGCACCGTGTTGACGGTCTCGGTCAGATCTTCCTCAAGCTGTTGCAGCGTTTCCAAGGCATAGCTGTCGGCGCCCTCTATGCGCGCTCTGGACTTGGCCTCGGCTTCACTCAACACTCTCTCGGCTCGGCTCTGCGCCTCAAGAATCATCGTGTCCGCCTGATTCTGAGCGTCCCTGATCAATTCGCTTTCGGCAACGCGCATCTTGGCGTCTTCATCTGCGGCGGACTTGACGCGGTTGGCCTCCGTCAGGGCCTGGTTTATTACCCTGTCCCTCATCTGGATCAGCTCCTGCGCCTCCTTGAGGTCTACGGGTACGGACTCCCTTAACTGGTTCGACACCGTATTCAGCTTGTCCCTGTCTATGAGGAATCTCCCTGTACCCGGCATCCATATTCCAGAGCTTATCAGCTCGTCCAACTTATCTATAAGAGCGTATATATCGATGACACACCCCCTTCTCCGAGGGACTCTTATTCTAGGGAACGGTATCTCTCCCTCAAGGATACCGCCACATTCTCAGGCACCAGGTGTCTTATTTCGCCCTGGTTGGCTGCAATTTCCTTCAGCAGGCTTGACTTCATGTATATGTGCTCCAGGTTGGCCATGAGGTACAGGGTGTCTATATCCGGAGCGAGCTTCTGGTTGTTCAAGGCCATCTCAAACTCGTAGTCGAAGTCTGACCCCATCCGAAGCCCCCTGACCATTACCATGGCGTCCAGCCTGTGGGCCAGATCTACGGTTAGCCCTGTATAGGAGAGCACCTCCACGTTGGGGAGGTGGCACAACGCATCCCTGCAAAGCTCCACCCTCTCCTCAGTGGTGAACATCATGGACTTGCTTGGCTTGGTGTACACCATAGCAAGGTAGAGCTTCTCGAATATGCTGGAGGCCCTGGTTGCTATGTCTATGTGCCCGTAGGTTATGGGGTCGAAGCTCCCAGGGTATATTGCGATTACCATGGACTTCCTCCTTCCCGATATATGGAACACACCGTGTCCCCGTACCGGCGCTCTTGGATCAATTCCAGTCCTTTGTATCTGGGCTCAAGGGTATGGCGAGATGAGTGTCCTGCGACGACGAGCGCCCCCTCCTTTGCCAGGGCTACGACCTCCTCCAGCACGTCGTGGACGGGCCCCAGGGTATACGGGGGATCCATCAGCACGAAGTCGTAGGACTTGTCCAGAGACTTTATGGCCTTCTCCACCTTCATACAGTGCACCGAGGCTATGCCGGAATAGTCCAGGGATCTGAGGGTGTCGCGCATCAGAGAACACCTCCTAGAGCTGACCTCCACGAAGTCTGCCTGGCAGGCTCCCCGGCTCAGGGCTTCGATACCCAGAGTGCCTGTGCCGGCGTACAGGTCTATCACTCGCTTACCCTCCATGCCAAAGGACTCCAGAATAGAGAAGAGGGCAGTGCGAACTCTCTGGGTAGTGGGACGCGCCCCCAACCTCCGCAGGCTTCCGATGCGCCTTCCTTTTGCTTCTCCGGCAACTACTCGCACAAACCTACCCCGCCTTCAGTAGGGCTGGTGGCAATTCTATCACAGCCCCCGTCCTTCGTAAAGCAGAACCTATAGCAGAAGGGCCTTGAAAATGAAACAACCCCGCCTGCAAGTGGCGGGGTTGTTGTGAGCAAAAGGGTTGTATTCGCCCTTAGTCCTCCCTCATTGTCACTGCCGCAAACAGCATCAAAAAGGCCGAGGGCGCATACAGCAGTCCGATGGTAAAGCCCCCCAGCCAGGAGAATACCAGCAGGAGGCAAGCGGCTAACCATACTACAGGGGTGTAACCCTCCGCCCGGACGGCCTGAAAGGCCGCGGCGGTCACAGCCATAAGCGCGACTAGGTACAGCCGTGTTAGGTTGGTAACGAAGTTGTCGTCGCCGTAAAAGATCCCGAAGAAAATGAAGAACAGGCTGGGTGCCCATGCCAGCGCCAGGGAGGCCGATGCCAGGATCAACGGGGTGTTAAACCTCCGCGGCGTCTTCGGAATTTCCGTATCACCCTCCGACCGCCTCGCCGTCATGCGCACCCCAAGGGCCACCGCCAAAATGGTTACCCCCAAGTCTGTTGCCATAAGTGTTGGTGTTCCCAATCGACTGAGCAACTCTGTTCCTAACCCTGCCCGAAACCCCACCAGCGTCAACATGTTCAGGAGCACTAACCCGGAGAACTGTTGGAAGACCGCTAATGCCACGCCCAGACCAACAATAGCCAGAACGCCCCTCATCGTGGCTTCAACCACCTTCCCACCAAGTGCTTCCCCATGGCCACCGCTGCGATGATGAATCCCACATCTATGGCCATTCCCGTTATGATGTGCGGCCAGGGATAAAACAGCGTCTCATGTCCCTTGTAGAACAGTCCGTAGAATACCCGTATGAAGATACGCTCAAGGACAATCAGCGCCACGGCCGCAAGGACAATGGCCAGAACTCTCCTCATCGCTGGTCCTTCTTTCCCTGCCAAGTTGTCGCGGGGCGCATCTCTTCAAAACGAAACACGCAACATTTTGGATAGAATACCGAGACTTGCTGGAAAGACAGTAACCGCGCACAAGGCCCAATTTGGGCATGGGAAGTCGAGACCTCGAAGCCTCCTCGTCCACCGCCTGTCATCTCATTCCGACGCGCCGGAGAATGCGTTTGCCCTGAGTGGGCGGACTTTTACACCTGTCTCACAGCACTGAGACTATTACCGTGTACTCGCCATCGTTGTTCTCATAGGAGTCGTCGTTTATCGTCACGTACAGGCGGCCCTTGTCTTCGGAGGCCAGGAAACCGGAGAAGTGCACAGGCTCCACAGCGCCATGCTCTCCGACCTTGACCACGATGCAGCCTTTGGGAAGCTCCTCGCCTATGGCCGGATTGAGGGCCATGCTTGTGGGAGACCCCTCTGAGTCCACCGCTTCCCCGGACGACACCAGAACCTCCCCATCGATGGCTATGGAGATTCCCGCGCACTCCTCGTCCAGGTCCAGCCCGGAGTCCAGCCAGCCGACTACCCCAGGGTCGTCCTTGGCCGATAGCCTCAGCGTGGCGTGAGTCTGCATTACGGGTACTGAGGACCTGGTCATAGTGGGAGGTCTCTCCCCGAACATCTCCGGGGGCGGCATGGGTGGCATAGCTGACATGGAGAACACACTCTCCCTCTTGAGGTATGCCCTGGATTCGCTGCCCTCTGCCACGATGGATACCACCTCCCACCTGTCAGCCCCCAACGAGTTCAGCGCCTCTTCCTGCTCTGAGAGGGATCCCAGTCGAACTATCCTGTACTCCCATATAGGCATTCTTCGCCTCCGTTGGTTCTGTTGGCTTGCTGAGTATTAGGCCGCGCAGTTAGTCTGCCGCGACCCATGCGGCCGTGCATGACTATCTCTTCGTGACGGGCCTCCTTGCCGGAGCAACCTCATTGGCGAGTCGCGTCAGTGCAGATATAGCGGCCTAGTCGTCCACGTACCTCTTCAGGGTGTAGTACTCCGCCACCTTCCTCATCGCTCTGGCGGCGCTCAAAAAGCTGGGGAAGGCGGGGATCCCCTCCTGGCTGAAGCGCTTGTTGATGCCCTCTTCAGTGGCGGGATCAAGCTTTGGATAGGCGTTGGTCACAATCGCCGCAACAGGCTTGGGAGAGCTTGCCTGGGTCTCCTTGAATATACGGATGCGGTCATCAAGGAAATCCGGCTCCGCTGCCAGGCGGTTGACCTGGAGCTCTATCACCACTGCGTCAACGTTGTCGTCCCGGCTGAGGATTTTGATAATCCTTTCGTGGTGCTCCGCAGGGGCCTGCTGAATTGGATTGACGTAGTTGCCACCGATCATGTTGTAGAAGGAGCGAAGATCCTCGTAGGAGCTCTCCGTAAGAGGGACTATCTTGAAGCCGTTCTTGGAGAAGACGTTTGCCATGTCCGTGGAGTGCCCACCTGTGTTCGCGTAAAGCCCCACGTTGAAGCCGGTGAATGGTCGCACGAGTTCCAGCGCCTTAACCGTATCTATCATCTCCTCCTGGCTCTCAATGGAAATGGCGCCACATCTCGCCAGCAGGGACTGCCACAGGTCCTCCCTTATGAATGAAGTCCCTGTATGGGCCTCCGTAGCCCTGGCGGCGTCCTCCGTCAGGCCCACCTTCCACACCAAGACCGGCTTCTTCTTGGTGGCCTCCTGGAGGCTCTTGAAGAATCTGCCCGGGTTGCGCAGGCCCTCCAGGTACAACCCGATCACTTTCGTGTCCGGGTCCTGCACCAGATAGTCTATGTAGTCCGGCGAGTCCAGGATCATACCGTTTCCCATGCTGATGCACTTGCTCATCTTCACGTCGTAGGCGTTGGCCTCCATTGCCATGCCGGACGCCATCGACCCGCTCTGGGAGATGTATGCAAAGCCTCCGTTTTCGCCGTGGTACTCGCCTTCCGACTGCCTGATTCCTATTGCGGGGTTGAAGAGCCCCATGCAATTGGGGCCCATTATGAGGAGACCGGACGCCCTGGCCATATCCCGGATCTCGTGGTCCAGCTGTATTCCCTCCTCCTCACCCGACTCCTCGAAGCCGGCGGTGAAGATATGGACGAGGGCCACGTCCTTCTTTATGCAGTCCGCTACGAGCCTGGGCACAATCCTGCGGGGAACGGATATTGTGACGTAGTCAATCGGCTCTTCTATGTCCAGGATGCTGCGATAGTTCTGGACTCCCAACTCCTCGGCGCCGGGCCACTCATCCTCGTCTATGTTTACGTGGAAGACCTTGCCATGCTTCTCGTGAAAGGGGAGATGCGACTTCAGCCAGCGGTGCTGGTTGTGCCTCGCAGCCCCAAATACGGCAATGTTGCGCGGATAAATCCCGCGATGCAGCTTTTCCAGGGTCTCTGTTCTTCCCAAGGTGCTGACCATGTGTCTCCTTTGCCCAACAACGATTTGGGGGGTGTGCGGTAGAGAGATTGCCACACGAGTAGCAGGGCTTCTGATGGGCACATACTATCACAAACGCTCGCTTTATCCAATCAGCTCTTACTTCTCTCAGGAGATATGGTACAGGTTGACACAAAAGAGGCGCGCGGGTATCTTTGAGGCAGCAATGGGCGCGCCCGCGCGCTCATAAAGTTATGTCTGCGTCTAGGCGGGCAGCAGTGGGAGAACGGTTATGTTCTCCATAATTCCCAATTCACGGGGAGGTAAGTATGGTCGTAACCAAGGAACAGATGGATGCAGCGATGAACCCCAAGACCGTCGCTGTCGTAGGAGCGAAGAAGGACGCCGACTACTCTTGGCTCAAGAACATGACTGATTTCAAGGGGAAGGTCTACTCGGTGCAGCTTGACCCCAACGAGATCCCCGGCATCGAGGAGTTGGGCTTTGACAACTACACCAGCCTTATGGAGATACCTGAACCGATAGACTACGTGGTCGTCGCCGTCCCCCGGCGGGTTGCCCCTAGAGTTCTTACCGACGCCATAGCCAAGGGCGTCAACACCGTCCACTTCTTCACTTCCGGTTTCGGCGAGTCCAAGGAGGAAGAGGGCATCCAGTTGCAGGAACAGATCCACCAGATGGCCACCGAGGCCGGGGTTCTGGTGATAGGCCCCAACTGCATGGGCGTCTTCAACCCCCACGTTGGTATGCGCTTCGGGCCTGGTCAGGACGTGGAGAAGATTGGCAACGTGACCATCATCTCCCAGAGCGGCGCCCACGCCAGTTCGATGACCGCGGGCATTCAGGGCAGCGGGCTTGGCGTCAACAAGAGCATCAGCTTCGGGAATGCTATTCTGCTGGACAGCCCGGACCTGCTCCAGTACTTCGCCGAGGACCCCAACACCAGTGTTATTTGCGCCTACATCGAGGGGCCCAAGGACGGCAGGCGGTTCTTCAGCGCTCTCCGGGAGGTCACTCCCAAGAAGCCCGTGATTGTGTGGAAGGGCGGCCAGACTGAGGCCGGCATCAGAATGACATCGTCTCACACAGGCTCTCTGACCAGCTCGTTGGAGGTCTGGGACGCCGGCGTGCGGCAGTCCGGGGCCATACGCACCGACTCCCTTGAGGAGACGATTGACGCTGCCAAGGCGCTGACATTCCTGACCCCCACCACCGGAGACAAGATGGGAATCATCGGCGGCAGCGGCGGGCAGTCCGTGTCCATGAGCGACGACTTTTCCAGGGCGGGGCTTGAGGTGCTCAGACTGACGGAACCCACACTGGAGGCTATGGGGGAATTCTTCCAGTTGATCGGCGCCAGCTTCTTCAACCCGGTGGACATTGGCGGCATGAACCGCAGCAACCTGGAGTCCATCCTGGACCTCCTGGCCAACGACGCCAATGTGGACATAATTGGCATGCTCAGGGGCGTCCAGGCCGCCAGGCGAAGGGATGACGCTGAGCTGAGGTCGGAGCTGGAGGCCTACAAGGCGGCCTGCGTAAAGGCCGGCAAGCCGCTTCTTGCGATGTTCTGGACCCCCACTCCCTATGCCGACAGCGCGCAGATTGAAGAGGTGGACGGCATGATGATGGACCTGGGCATTCCCACGTTCCCGACGCCGACGCGCGCAGCCAAGGCGGTGAAGAAGATGGTTGACTACTATCGCTTTCGCCAGAGCGTTCAGAACGTAGGCTAAGTCCTCCTCAGGACTCAGGCGTATTGATAATCAGGGGTCTGGGAGCATTCTCAGGCCCCTGACCTATGAAACTGCCCTCTGCGTCTTGCACACTCAGAGCGCCGCTCTCGATCAGGATGCCGCGTACCTCAGGCGCGTTTGTGGCCTCTACCCGGGCCGCCAGCAGGATATGGCCTTGGGCCAAGTGTCGGTTGTACCGGTCGGCAAGCCCTTCTTCCAGCCCCATCTGTGCGCCCATAACCCCACCGACGAATGCCCCTACGAAGACGCCGAACTTCCACATGGTGCTGGCAAGGAACAGCTGCATGGCCCAGTGGTCGAAGGCCAGAAAAATCCATATGAGGGACAGGCCTCCCACCAGCAGCGCGCCGACGATGGCCCCGTGCAGAGCGCGGCCCAGGGCCTTCTCCGGTCGTTTAACAAACCTCTCTACAAATACCGGCGTGGCCATGAGGGGCAGGTGAGGGTAGCGCAGTCCATATCTTGAGAATACGCTCAAGTCAGACGGGGTGTACCCCGCGTCGCTCAGCATCTGCGCCGCTTCCAGTGCGCCCTCTTCTTCGCGGAATACCGCTGCTATCTGCTTGCTCATGGTCGTCTTCAGAGCTGAGACTTCCGACCCTCAATCTCGAGGCCAACATTGGCTACGATACTACCCGCGCAGTTGCGCGTCAACATAAGACCGGCGCCGCTTCATCCGCCGTCCAGTGCGTCCTGAGCGACTTCGGGACGTGTCAGAGGCCGAGGGTAGCAGCGAAATCCAACATTCGTAAGATATGCCGCGTATTGCGACGGCTATCGTAAATCTGATTGACCTGCTCTCTGAAGTGGGCATATACTCACACCATACCGACACTAGTTGGGTAACCAAACATAGAAGATAGAAGGAGGTAGCATTATGGCAGTCAAGAGTTTTGAACTGGTGGACTACGAGGTTAGGGACCGGATCGCCTGGCTGGAGATCAACAACGCCGAGCGGATGAACGCCCTCAGCACCGGAGTGCAGAACGGGTTGTGGTTAGCGTTCGATGAGGCCATCAATGACGACGACGTGCTGGTGGTGGTGTTGACCGGCAGGGGTGGCCGCGCCTTCTGCGCCGGCGCCGACCTGAAGGAGACGGCTGAGCGAGACCGGACGGCAGGGCAGGGGGCCCCTCAGCAGGCCAGAAGCGGTCTGTCAAAGGCCACGGATTGTCTGAAGCCTGTCATCGCAGCCATCGACGGGTACGCCTTGGCGGGCGGAATGCAGCTATCGGCGCGCTGCGACATCAGGCTTGCCACGGAGAAGTCCCGCTTCGGGATGCCGGAGCCGCTCCGAAGCCTCACGCCGATTAACTCCATGGACACCCTGGAGATGGGTTTCGTCCCCCTGGGAGAGGCCATGTGGATAATACTGTCGGGTGACCACATCACCTCCCAACGGGCGCACGAGATAGGCTTCGTGCAGCAGCTTCTGCCGGACAGGGATGCTCTGATGGCAGAGGCCGAGCGAAGGGCCAACATTCTGAAGCTGTGCGCTCCCCTGGCTGTCCAGGCCCTCAAGAAGGGAGTCCAGCTTCACATGAATCCGCCGACTCCGACTCCGGATGGGGTTGCCCTCCTGGACCACCTGAAGTCGCTGAACAGGCCTTTGACGGAGAAGGTCGCCAATAGCGAGGACAGGCTGGAGGGGCCAAGGGCCTTCGCAGAGAAGCGCGCTCCCAACTGGAAGGGGCGGTAGACGCCATAGAGTAACGGGCAAGGTATATCGCGGCGGTTAATGTACTCAGCGCCCGGCGTATTTTACACCGGGCGCTGAGTATTCGCGTCCGAGACGGGTCTGCTGCTATCGCGATGTCCCCTACGGTTCGGCTGAGCCGCGTCCTTCGCTGGCTGCATGAGCGGATAGGACGGAGCTTGCTCTGCACTTGATTCGTGGCCTAGCGGAACAGGTCCAGGGACGCGTCTCTTATGAGGTCACTGGTTCCGGCCTCTTCATCGGGCGGGTAGACGAAGCCCCTGGCTATAGCGACTGGCACCATGCTCAGCTTGCCCGCAACCAGCTCAGCCGCCGAGGCTATCTCGTCGGCGACGGCGGACACACTCACTCGCAAGGGGTAGCCGTAGGGGTCTACCTCTCCGCGGTAGTCCCTCAATGGATGCATACCGGCAATGCCTATTGCAACGTCGGTCGTTCCCATCCTCCAGGGCCTGCCGAAGGTGTCGGATATGATAACGGCCACCGGAAATCTGGCGCGCTCCATCAGGCCGCTTCTGATACGCCGCGCGGACTCGTCCGGGTCTTTGGGCAGCAGGGACAGCCTCTCATCGCCGGGCACGTTGGAGGCGTCTACGCCTGCGTTGGCGCAGACAAAGCCGTGCTTGGTCTCGACAATCAGCACTCCCCTCTCCATCCTCACCACCCGCTTTGTCTCCCGGAGCACCACCTCTACGTGGCGCGGGTCCTTGTCGAACTGGCGGGCGAATTCCTCGGCCAGGGGTGACGGCGTCACGTCCCTGAGATCTACTATCGCGCCCTCAGCCTTGGACACTATCTTCTGCGTGACGACTACGACGTCGCCGGCCTCCAGGGGCGTTGACTGGCCCAGGGTGGCCTCAAAGATAAGGGCCGCCAGGTCGTCTCCTTCGGCTATCTCCGGCAGTCCGGATACGCCTATTATCCGCATCTCTTGCGCCATATATGACCTCTCGTGGATCGCGTGGTCTTGAGTCGATGAATATCCTCCATTATTATAGGTTCAGGGAGGCTCACTATGGAAGAACAGAACAGGCAGTACGTAAAGTACGATTTTTACAAGCTCGACCCAATGTGGCGGCGGCTCGAATCCGACGAGAAGGAGCGGCACAAGGAGGAGTTCACGGCCGTGGTAGACGAGTTTTCGTCCGGGATCTCGGTCCTGCCCTACGACCTGACGGGCATTCGCGGCGACTGCGATTTCCTCCTTTGGAAGGTGTCGCGCAGGCTGGAGGACTTCCAGGAGCTTGCCGGGCAGCTTTGGAAGACGGGCTTGGGCAGGTATCTGGAGATACCCTACTCCTACCTGGCAATGACGCGGCGCTCTCCATACGTGGGGAGCCACCGTCACCCCGGACAGGACGGCGCGGGCGGCGCAATCCGGCAGATAGGCAGGAAATACCTATTCGTATACCCTTTCGTCAAGACCCACGACTGGTACCAGCTTCCCGCGGAGGAGCGCCAGGGCATGATGAACGAGCATATCCGCGTCGGGCACAAGTACCCGTCCGTGAAGATAACCACTACCTACTCCTTTGGCCTGGACGACCAGGAGTTTGTACTGGGGTTTGAGACGGACTCGCCGTCCGACTTCCTGGATCTGGTGATGGAGCTTCGGGAGTCCCAGGCGCGGCCCTACACGGAGAGGGACACGCCCATCTTCACCTGCATCTCCGGCGAGCTGCGCGGCATCCTGGACTCCCTGGGGTGAGGGGCCAATACCTAGTTCCGCTCGCGGTGAGCGTGGCAAACCCGCCGGGCCCCGCAGCCCTTGACGCCTCCTCTGTAGCGTGCTATCATCGGGATTCAGTTTCGGGCTTCAGTTGGACGAAACTCATTTATGGCTTAGGCCTCGACCGAAAGGAGCGGGTATGATTAACATTAGCCCCCTAGCCTCGGAGAAACTTAAGGAGATCCTGGTGGAGCAGGGAGAGGAAGGCTCTTCACTGCGCGTAGTGCTGATGCCGGGCGCCAATGGCGGGGCCCAGTATATGCTGGCGCTGGAGAAAGAGGCCAAGAGCGACGACACCATAGTCAACTCAGACGGCGTTCAGATCCTTATAGACCCCGACAGCGCTCCCATGATGGAGGGCGCTGAGATAGACTACCTGGACGACCTGATGAAAAGCGGGTTTGTTATAAACAACCCCAACATACAGTCCGGCGGTTGCGCATGCGGAGGAGGAGGTTGTGGCGGTGGCGATGGCGGTGGCGGTTGTGGATGCGGCGGCCACTAGGGTTTCTTTTCACAAAGAAGCCCGCAAATAGCGCTGCTATTTGGCCGCTCCAAGCCTATTAGTTGCTTTAGACCCGCTGCGCCGTAACCCGGTCTCAGCGGGTCTCTATCTGCGGGGTTTTGCTTGCTTCCTTACGCAGCCCAAGAAGAGCTTGCCAAAGAGAGTAAGTCTGGTATAATCACGCTTTGGTAAATTTCCTACAGGAGGGCGGGTGATTGAATGCACTAGGTACACAAATACTGCTGGAGCTCAAAGACTGTAATCGGGACCTTCTGAACGACTTACCGCACATTCGAGACTCACTTTTGCAAGCAGCCCGAAAGACCGGGGCCACAGTAATAGGGCAGTCTTTCCACCAATTCAGCCCCCAGGGAGTCACGGGGGTTATCGCCATAGCCGAATCCCATCTCTGTATCCATACCTGGCCGGAATACGGCTACGCTGCGGTCGACATCTTCACCTGCGGCGAGGGATTCAAGCCGCTGGACGCCGTGGCTCTGGTGGTGGACAGTCTTGAGTGCGCGGACCACTCTGTTACGGAAATACAACGAGGCGTGCTCCCGCAGCTGGCGGGCGTATCCTCTCGCTAGGCCGGGGCACAAAGATGGACAACTCCAACACCGAGTGGATTCAGGAGTACATCACCTCGAATCTCTATCAGATGATGGCCATAAAGGGAAGAGTCTTTTCGACCAAGACGGCCTTCCAGGAGGTCGAGGTCGTGGACTCGCTGCAACACGGCCGGTGTTTGCTCCTTGACGGCAAGACCCAGTCGGCGGAGGCGGACGAGTTCATCTACCACGAGGGGTTGGTGCATCCGGCTATGGTGACGCATCCGAACCCCGTATCGGTGTTCATTGCGGGAGGCGGAGAGGGCGCTACGCTGCGAGAAGCGCTGGCCCACAACACGGTAAAGCGCGCCGTCATGGTGGACCTGGACAGCGAGGTGGTGGAGGTGTGCGTACGCTACCTGCCAAATCACCATCGCGGAGCATTCGACGATCCCAGGACGGAGTTGTACCACCGGGACGCTCGTGAATACCTGGAGACCACCCAGGACACTTACGACGTAATTATCATAGATCTGCCGGACCCCCAGGAGGCCGGTCCCGCCTCCCTACTCTATACCCAGAACTTCTATCGTCTTCTCTCCCAGAGGCTGAACCCCCAGGGCGTTATGGCGGTGCAATCGGAGCCGTGCATGGTGGGGAACCTGGAGGCCTTCTCAGCGATTAACAACACCCTTATGAGCGTGTTCCCCCATGTCTACCCGTATCACATCATGGTGCCGTCATTCGCCTCCGACTGGGGCTTCAACCTGGCATCCCTTGGCCCGAATCCCCTGGCCTTGAATGTTCAGGAAGTTGACCGCAGGCTGGCCGACCGAGGGTGCGCGTTGCTTCGATTCTACGACGGCGTGACCCACAACGGGCTGTTTGCGCTTCCCAAGCACGTTCGCACGACCCTCGAGAATGAGCGGCGTATCATTACCGAGAACGACCCACTGGTGGTGTTCTAGGGAAGTATCAGGCCGGAAAGTGGGCCTGCATTGGGCCGGAGCGGCGGCAATACGTTCTGTATCCAGGGAACCAGGTCTGTCATAACCTCCTGGTTAATCTCGTGGCCCATGTCGTACTCCCTGTAGTAGGGAGTGTATCCCTCCGCTTCCAGGAACTCTTTGGAACCGCGAGCCCGCTCTACGTTGTCCTGTAGGCCGTGACCAATGAATATACTCTGGTTGCGCTGAGAGGGCAGGCGCTGGCGCATCTCGTCAGTGTCCCGGATGGACGTACCCAGGGCCACAAGGCCGGTAAAAACTTCTGGGTGGCTCAGGCCGTAGCGATAGGTCATGCTCCCTCCCTGGGAGAAGCCAAACATTATAGCCTGGCCCTCGGCCACCCGGTTTTCCTGAAGGACCTCTTGCAGGAAACCATCGAGCTTCGCCTCGGACCGCGCTATCCCCTGGGGATCGTCGCTGCCCGGCACCGTCCAGGCGAAACCCAGGACGCCCTGGTCGACCTGCACAGGAACGGGAGCATTGGGACACACGAATATGTAGCCCTGGGTGTCTATGAAGGAGACCAGGTTGGCCAGGTCGTACATGCTGGCCCCCATTCCGTGCAGCAGCACGATCATGGGATAGGAGAGGTCCGGGTTGTATCCCGCGGGGTAAACTGTGAGGTAGATGAGGTGCTCACCGTTGTTGATAGCGGCCTGCATTTCCTGGGAAGGGTTCTCCATAATATCCCCCTGATGGGTCCTGGTAGACGCGGCGCCCCTTGGCTGTGCGGGTCGGGAGTGTCGAGTTTGGCCTTCAGCTCTCCAGCCAGAGGACATCCCCGCACAGGTCGTCGGGGTGACTCTTTCCGGCGAAGACGCGGTACTCCTCCTTGGAGGCTCCCAGGGTGGATTCCTGACCGTGGCCCGGTAGCAAATCGGTGTCGTCCGGCAGGATGTAGAGCTTCTCGGTGATGTTCTTGATGACCTCCTGAAGGTTTTCCGGCGTCCTGCTCCTACCCGGTCCTCCCGGGAAAAGTGTATCCCCGGAGAAGAGGTGTTTGCCGACCAGATAGCACACCGAGCCTGACGTATGGCCTGGGGTGTGAATCACCTTCACCTCTATTGTGCCGGCGGTGATGGTGTCACCGTCCTTCACCAGGGAGCCGGGGGCAACCGGCAGCGTGGAGGCGTCTTCGCCGTGGGAAATCACCGGCGCGCCTGTGGCATCGGTCATCTCCTGCAGACCAGCCAGGTGGTCCTGATGGTTGTGGGTAATGAGGATAGCCTTCACCTGCGTGCCTTCGGCCTCGGCCAGGACCTCTCCCGGGCCCATTGGCGCGTCTATTATGAGACTTTCGTTGGTCTGTGGGCACACCAGGAGATAGGAGTTGTTGTCAAAGGGTCCGCAGGAAGTCTTGTACACCCGGACTTCCCCATCGTAAAAGAGAGGCATATCAACCTCCGAAATCCATACAAGGCGGCGCGCCGCGCCGGGTACTAGCCTTTATCCTCCGGCATCGGGTGGACGGTCCTGTCGAAGTCCACATCGGCTTTGCCCGCGAATAGGTCCCACGGCTCAAAAGACTCGACAAATGCCTTTGCCTCTTCCATGGTTGCAAAGCCCTTCTGGGCGCGCCCTGGGTCGTAGCCGAATGTCTTTGCCAGCGCGTCGAATCCCCTGGGCGTTTGCCGGACCCCTCCGCACTCTTCCTCCTGACCAGTTTCGGGGTCGAGGATCAGCCTCTGCCCAGTCCTGTGCTCTCTCCAGTAAACCTTCATTGCATACGCTCCTGTGGGATGCATTTGTGGGCGCCGCGCACCCAGCCGATTATATCTTGGCATTGGCGCTGTCGCAACCTGTGTGCGCTGACGCAAACGTCAGGGGCAGGTCCAAGACCTGCCCCTGCCATTCAATCAGATTTGCGCCAAACCGAAAGCGCTTTCCGCAGCCTACATGTTGGGGTCGGTGAACTTCTCCTGGTCGGGGTCCTGAAGGCCGGCCTCCTTGAAGATCTGGCCGTTGCGATAGTAGCCCATCGGGAGATTGTCCAGCATCTGGAGGTGCCTCTCATTGACCTGGCGGCGGACTTCCCCGGGTGCGCCCGTCACGAAGGAGTGGTCCGGGACTTCCACCCGCTCCAGCACCACCGACCCTGCGGCTATGACGGAGTGATGACCTATGACGGCGTGGCCGTTCACCGTGGCGCCGTTACCCACAAGGCAGTGGTCCTCCACGGTCGTAGCGTGACACATTACGTGGTGTCCCAGAGTAACGTAGTCGCCATAGTTGCATTCGGCGTCCGCGTGGATCATGCAGTTGTCCTGGATGTTGACGTACTTGCCTATCTTTATCTTGTGGTTGTTGGCGCGGATGATGGTGCCGGGCCATATGCTGGAACCCTCTCCTATCTCCACGTCTCCCACAACATATGCGGCCTCGCTGACAAAAGCGGTGGGGTGTATCCTTGGCTTCTTATCTCCCAAGGCGCGTATCATTTTTGTCTCCTTCCGAAATTAGTTGACTTCTCCTGGCAATGGCCGTCCCAGGCAGAGCGCGCTCCTGTACCGGAACGCGGGGAGGGTCTGCGACTGCCTCCCCGCAAACTTTTTAGGGTGACTTTGGAAAGCGCCCCGGACCGGAACAGACCTCTGTATCCGTGTTAGACCGCTCTGTAGTGGTCCTCTCCCGGCAGCCGGTTCCAAGGCTCCAGAAGCATACCAAGGCAGGCCCTTGGATGGAACCAGGCTGTCGCCCGCGTGGTAACCTCTCTGGGCGGAATGCTGCCGATCTGCTCCATGCCGGCTGGCACAGCCTGCTCGATAAACCTGTGCACATCGGGAGCAAATGGGGCAGTGTGATGGAACACCTCGCCGAGGGTAGCCCTCTGGGCCACCAGCCTGGCCGTGCCGCTGTCGGTCGTAGTGGGATGGCTTATCTCTATGACCGTACCGCCGATGGCGTACTCCAGGATGTGTACGGGGTCGTCGGCGGCCGCCCGGCGCTCCCGGTTGGGGTCCGGCCCCTCCCTGCCTCGCTCGGAGGTCTGGTCCTCCCGAATGCCGAAGATGTCGCTCCAGAAGTGCCTGGATTCATTCGGGTCTCTACCCGCAAGACCTATGTGGGCCATGCCCATGCAAGTGCCGTTTCCCTTGTAGTAGGGATGCACGTAGTATGGCTCGTCGGGAGTTACCTGCAGCCGCAGGCCAAGGGTCGTCTCGGGGTCCAGGAACACCGGGCCCTTGCCGTCCCAGTCTCCCTTTATCCTGACGCCACGGCTCTGCAGGCCCTGCACGTCGGCGGCAATGTCGTTGGAGGCTAGCGATAGATAGTACATACCGCCTCGCCCGTTGGTGGCCTCCAGGTACTGGGCAGGCTCACTGGCGGAATCGCCGGGTTTCGCCACCTCGTAGTACATCTCTCCTATTGGAAACTGCAATACGGTGGTGCCGTCGTACCCCGGTATGCCCGGCGATGGAGTCCGGTGCTCATCCAGAGAGAGGCCAAAGCCCTCTTCCAGGATGTGGCGAGCGTGATCCAGGTCCCCGTTTACCAGTCCCACGTGGTGAACTTTCGTAAAGGCCATAGTTACCTCCTGACTCAAGATTGTTTTGTGACATTATAGTCCTAATGCCTCCAGGATGGAACAGACCGATTTAGCCCCATGCCGAATGGCTTAAGGACGCGAGTGGATTTGCATCAAACTGGTCGGGGCGACTGGACTTGAACCAGCGACCTCCACGTCCCGAACGTGGCGCGCTACCATCTGCGCTACGCCCCGACTCACTCTATTATAGACCACGCCGCCTATGTTCGCACTTCTGCGGGCGCGTTAATCTGGCCGTTTTCCGCAGGCGCTCCCATACCCTCCAGCAACGAAGTATCCAGGTCATACATCTCCCGCAGCACGTCCATAAAGGCCAGGACAGCCGGGCTGTAGTGCTGGGCGCGGCGCACCATCACGGCGGTAGGCAGCGATACCTGATGTCCCTCGGTGAGGGGAATAAGGCACAGGCTGCCTCGCTCCACCTCGTGACGGACACCGCTGCGCGGGAGGAAGGATACGCCCATGCCAAGCTCCACAAGGTGTTTGGTGGCCTCGATGCTGTCCAGGGTCATCTCCACCCTGGGAGAGATGCCCGCGGCGCGGCACACCTGGTTAATAAGTACAAAGTATGAGGACTCACGATCGTACAGGATAAGGGGCTCCTGCGCTACCTCGTAGATGCTGGCTGCGCCCCGGATGGCAAAGGGGTGGTCTGGACTGGTGGCCAGCGCTATCTCCTCGTCATAGAGGCGGAAGGTCACAACGTCCGGGTCGGTCAGCGCGCGGGCCAGTCCCAACTGCACCTCCTCGTTCACCACCATCTGCAGCACGTCGGAGGAGCGGCCGATGTTGATGTGCACCTTGATGTTAGGGTATCTGAGCCTGAACTTCTCCAGGATGGAGGGCAGGGTGTATGTGCCAATAGCCCGCGCCGAGGCCATATTTAGAACTCCTCCGGAGGAGTCTCTAGCGTTATCGATCACGTCCCGACCCTGGCGCAGCGCCTCCATAGCCCGCTCCGCAAAGGGGAGAAAAGCGCGCCCCATCTCAGTCAGGCGCACGCCGCGGCCCATCCTGTGGAACAGCAATACGCCAAGGTCCTCCTCCAGAGCATGCACACGGGCGCTCAAAGAGGGCTGCGTTAGATACAGCGCCTCGGCGGCGCGCCGAAAGCTTCCACGCTCCGCGGCCTCAAGAAATGCTCTGAGTTGGGCCAACTCCATGATACTCCTCTGCGTGGGCGCTTCTCACGGCTTGCGCGCCGGTGAGTGATAGGAAAAACATATCGCTGCAATAGGTAATACGCCACTTGCATTATACCTCATATAAGTTTACCATGTTATGCCTGTAGCCGATTCATCTTGACTAGATACATACCGACCAAGAAAGGATCGAAGGAGATCCAAGCATGAGTGATAACATTAAGGTTCTGGGAAAGGTAGACCCGGACGTCGCGGACATCCTGAGCCCGGAGGCCCTCGACTTTGTGGCGGGCTTGGCACGGGAGTTCGAGCCAACGCGAAGGTCCCTGATGAGGGCGCGGGCCCTGCGTCAGTGGGAGATCGACGAGGGCCTAGACCCGGACTTCCTACCCGAGACCAGAGGTATACGCGAAGGCGTGTGGAGGGTGAACTCCGCTCCAAAGGACCTGCTGGACCGCCGTGTGGAGATCACCGGCCCCAGCTCCACTCGAAATATGGTTATCAACGCCCTGAACTCCGGCGCCCAAGTCTACATGACCGATTTCGAGGACGCCCACTCTCCGGCCTGGAGGCCCACCCTGGAGGGCCAGGTGAACGTGCGAGACGCCTGTGCGGGCACCATCAACTACACCAACCAGGAGGGAAGGGAGTACCGCCTCAACGACAGCATCGCTACTCTCTGTGTCAGGCCCAGGGGCTGGCACCTTGTTGAGCGGCACCTGCTCGTTGACGGGCAGCCGGTGTCAGCAAGCCTTTTCGACTTTGGCCTTGCCTTCTTCCACAACGCCCGCGTGACCCTGGACAGGGGCAGCGGCCCTTACTTCTATCTGCCGAAGATGGAGAGCCATCTTGAGGCCCGCCTGTGGAACGCCGTGTTCGACTATTCCGAGTCACAGCTGGGAGTCCCCCACGGCTCTATCAAGTGCACCGTGCTCATCGAGCACATATTGGCCGCGTTCGAGATCGAGGAGATCCTTTACGAGCTGCGAGACCACATCACCGGCCTGAACCTCGGCAGGTGGGACTACATCTTCAGCGTCATCAAGGTCTTCAACCAGCGCCCGGACTTCGTTTTCCCGGATCGGGCGCTGGTCACAATGGGCACTCACTTCCTTCGCTCGGCGGCGGAGCTCATGGTGCAGGCGTGCCACAAGCGTGGCGCGCACGCTTTGGGAGGCATGTCCGCTTTCATCCCCAGGAGGGACGATCCCGAGGCCAATGAGCGGGCCATGAACCAGATCAGGGCTGATAAGGAGCGGGAGTCCGGCCAGGGACACGACGGCGCGTGGGTGGCCCATCCCGGTCTTGTCCCCATTGTGCTGGAGGTCTTCGAGAAGGCTTTCGAGGGCCCGCACCAGCTTGGCAAGATCCCGGAGGTGCAGGTGACTGCCAGAGACCTCTTGGACGTGCCGGACGGGGATATCACCGAGGCCGGGCTGAGGAACAACATCAGCGTAACTCTTCAATACCTGGACGCCTGGGTGCAGGGGAGAGGCGCAGTGGCGCTGAACTACCTGATGGAGGATACCGCCACGGCGGAGATAGCCAGGTCCCAGATATGGCAGTGGATTAAGCACGGGGCATACCTATCCGATAATCGCACCGTCAGCAGGAATCTCTACGAGGCATTGCGCAGTGACGAGCTGGGAACGCTGCTCCAATCGCGCGGCCCGGAGACCATAGGCTCCCTTGACAAGGCTGTAGATCTACTGGACGATTTGGTTACCAGTCCCACATACGCAGAGTTTCTAACTATCCCCGGATACCGATACTTGGAGTAAGTTAAGGAGGCCGTATATGAACAATCACCATCCGGACTTTGCCCAGCAGGTAAAAGCAATCGAGGAGCGCTGGGCCTCCGATCCACGCTGGAGTGGCGTGAAGCGAGACTACACTGCCGAGGACGTGGTTAAGCTGCGGGGCAGCCTGAATATTGAGTACACTCTGGCCCGGCACGGCGCTGAGCGCCTGTGGAGCGAACTGAACCAGGATGGCTTTGTAAGGACCTTCGGAGCGCTTACCGGAGCCCAGGCCGTGAACATGGTCAAGGGCGGTCTTCGCGCCCTCTATCTCAGCGGTTGGCAGGTGGCAGGCGATGCCAACCTGGCATCCCATACCTACCCTGACCAGAGCCTCTACCCCTCCAACAGCGTTCCGGCCGTGGTCAAGAGACTCAACAACGCCCTGATGAGAGCCGACCAGATCGAGTGCCTGGAAGGCAATACGGACACTGACTGGTTCGTTCCCATCGTGGCCGACGCAGAGGCCGGCTTCGGCGGAGCTATCCACGCCTTCGAGCTGATGCGGGGCATGATTGAGGCCGGGGCAGCCGGAGTCCACTACGAGGACCAGCTTTCCTCCGCCAAGAAGTGCGGGCACATGGGCGGGAAGGTGCTCATACCCACCAATATGTTCATACACACCCTCAACGCGGCAAGGCTAGCCGCCGACGTTCTGGACGTACCCACCATTTTGTGCGCACGCACGGATGCACGCGGCGCCACTCTTATCACGAGCGACATCGACGAGCGTGACCAGGAGTTTGTGACTGGCGAGCGCACTCCCGAAGGGTTCTACGTTGTTCGGGACGGCTTCGACGCCGCAGTAGCCAGGGGACTGGCTTATGCCCCCTACGCAGACCTGCTGTGGTGCGAGACCTCGGACCCTGATCTTGACGAGGCCATTGCCTTCGCTGAAGCCATCCGCAAAGAGAACCCGGACATGATGCTTGCCTACAACTGCTCACCCTCCTTCAACTGGAAGAGCAACCTGGATGACAATACCATCGCAAAGTTCCAGGACGAGCTTGGCAAGGCGGGCTACAAGTTCCAGTTCATCACCCTTGCCGGGTGGCACATGATCAACCTCAACGCCTTCGAGCTTGCCAAGGCCTACTCGACGGAGGGGATGCCGGCATACGTCCGAATACAGGAGCAGGAGTTCTCCCGAGAGAAGGACGGCTATACGGCAACCAAGCACCAGCAGGAGGTTGGCGCAGGCTACTTCGACGAGGTGCTCCTCAGCGTGAGCGAGGAACTCGCCTCCACTGCCGCCCTGACCGGTTCGACTGAAACCGCTCAGTTCAGGTAGACCGGGGACATAAGAAGCCCGAATACCAAGAGCCAGGCGTTAATACGCCTGGCTCTTGGTTTTTGTTCGAGTATTGCTCCGGCGACACGGTCCTTATGCCTCGCGCGAAAAGGTGACTCCCGTCACCGAGGCTGCCTCCGCCTCTTTGAGCGCCAGCGAGCAGGCTTCCAGCGTTGCGCCCGTAGTGCATACGTCGTCCACCAGGAGCACGTTCAGCCCCTTCACCAGCCCAGGGTCAGGACAGCGGAAAGACCCCTGAACGTTGGCGCGCCTGTCCTCTGCCTGCGAGCGTCCGGTCTGGGAAGGCGTGTCCTTGCTACGGGCGAGGGCATCGGGGAGCACGGGGAGGCCCAGCCGCTCACCCATCTCCCGGGCAAGCAGCGCTGCCTGGTTGTACCCGCGCTGCCTCTCGCGGCGACGATGTAGTGGGACGGGGACAAGTATATCCCCGTGTATCCGCCGCGCAACCAGGAAGTCAGCCAGGAGCTCACCCAGTAAGGGCGATATGGCACGTAGGTTGCTGTACTTCAGTCTGTGGACGGCCTCTCTGGCCGCGCCTTCCATGCGAAAGGGGGCCACTATGCCGTCGATATCCAGCGGCGACGAGAGGCACCTCCGGCAGGCGTCACCGCGGGCTATTGGTTGGGAGCATCTAAGGCAGAAGGGCGGCAGCAGATGAGGAAGGGTGTCAAGGCATGAGGCGCAGAGGAAACGCCCTTCTTTTTCACAGCCCACACATTTGGGTGGGTACAGCAGATCCAGGGACGCCGACGCCAGTCGCGAGATGCCTCTAAGTAGACCCTTGGCTCGCATACCAGTAAGGCCTGGTGGCTTTGTGAAGCGTTGCATAGTCCGGAGCCTCACTTCTTGCCAGGCTCCTCTTCTGACCCTGAGTCCGCCTCCTGAGATTCCCCCAGGCCCGTGGTGTACTTGCGGAGCGTCTCATTGATGCGGCCCTGCCATCCTCTACCGCTAGCGCGATAGTAGGCAAGTATGTCAGCGTCCAGCCGAATGGAGATTGGCTCTTTAGTTGGCGCTTTCTGCTTGCCGCGTGTCCTGCGCCACCGCTCTACAATGTGCGGCACAACCTCAGCCGCAGGGCGGGCGCGTCTAAACCAGTCCTCATCCAGTTCAGAGGCGTCCGGGTCCCTGGCAATCCCAACGTTGATGGCCACCTCCTCCCCGAACTCCGCCTCAATCTCCTCAAAGGACTTTGGGCTCGCAACAAGCTCTTCAAACGTTTGCCTAATCATATCTGTTTCTCTCCCCGGCGCTGGCCCTGCGCAGGCTGATGATACGCGTTGCCTCACCACGGTCTGTGAACACCACGTAGTACAAGCGGTCCCCTATATAGCCCACTCCTGCGTAGCGCATTTCGCCATACCGGTCACTCCGCTCAACTATAGCTGTGTCCCAACTGAAATGGACTATTGATGCGAAGTCCACGCCATGTTTCTCCCAGTTCTCCCTCCGCTTAGCTTCATTCCATTCGTACTCCGCAATTATATTGTATATGCATAAAACCCCTTCGTCAAGTTGTTTGTATATATATTTATCCGTATTACACCACGATAGGCCTGAGTTGACTATGTGGCAAGCCTTGTACCAATCTAAGGCTGGTGTGTTAAGATTAGGCCGCAATCTGCGTTTTTCCCAAGGAGTGGCTAAGTCGTGATCAAAGCTGTCTTCTTCGACTTCTACAACACCGTCGGCAGGTTTTGGCCGCCGAGAGAAGAGCTTCAAGCTACGGCATGTGGAGAGTTCGGCATAGAGGTCACGCCGGATGGCGTGGACGTGGGCTATAGCCTCGCGGACGCCTACATGGCCCGGGAGGTGGCTCGCCTGCCTCTCCGGGACAGAGATCGCCAGGGCGTCAAGGACTTTTTCTCTGAGTACCAGCGCCTCATCCTCCAGGGTGACGGCGTAGAGGTGTCGTTGGAGTTGGCGTTGAAGATAAGCGCACGGTTACGGCAGCTTTCCTACGGATACGCCCTCTTCGACGATGTACTCCCCACTTTGGATGCGCTCAAGAAAAGGGGACTCACCCTTGGCTTGCTCTCCAACAACGAGGGTGACATGAGCAAGGTGTGCGAAGAGCTTGGACTATCTCCATACTTGGACTTCACAATTACCTCGGCCGACGTGGGCACAAGTAAGCCCCATCCACCCATTTTCCTGGAGGCATTGAGAAGAGCGCAGGCGCAACCTGAGGAGGCCATCCATGTCGGCGATCAGTACGACACCGATGTCAAGGGCGCTCTGGGCGTCGGCATTCGTCCTGTGCTCCTGGACAGGGACAAGCTGAGCAAAGACGTTGTGGGATGCCCCCGCATAGAGGGTCTCGCGGAGGTGGTAGACCTGGTCCGGGGAGTGACCGATTAGGTTCTGTCGCCTGACATTGTCCCGGATAGCTCCAGAGCCTGGGTCTTGAAGGCGACCAGGCGTTCCAGGGAGTCTGAAAGGGTTTTCTGCCACCCACTTCCGAGGGTTATACGGATCTGGCTGTGCCCCACGTGAGCGGTCTTCCCAAGGGCCTTCTGAAGGACCAGCCTGGCCCCCTCCACAGGTTCCCTGAGTTGCGCAACGGCCACGTTTCCGTTCTGTACAACGGACTCCGCGCCCGCTTCCCGGGCCAGGCTCTTGATGTCCATTACGTACAGCAAGTCCCGCACAGCCTTGGGCAATGGGCCAAACCTGTCCCTGATATCATCACCCAGGGCGGCTATCTCATCCCGATCCTGGGTCCGTACCATGCGCTGGTACACGCCCAGTCGTGTAGCGAAGTCGGATATGTAGTGGACGGGGATATGTGCCGCAACGGACAAATCGACCTTCACATCCGGGGTCTGCGGAGGCTTCTCGGACGGCTCTCCGCTGCGTCGGCTCCTCACCTCATCCACCGCCTCGGCCAGCAGCTGCGAGTATAGCTCGTAGCCGACGGCGTAGATGTGTCCGCTCTGCTCCGCTCCCAGTAAGTTGCCGGCGCCCCTTATCTCCAGGTCCCTCATGGCGATGCGGAAACCGGCCCCCAGCTCCGTGGCTGCCATAATGGTCTTGAGCCGCTTCTCCGCCGTCTCCGTGATGCGACGGCGACGCGGCACCATAAGGTAGGCGTAGGCTCTGTTGACACCCCTTCCTACCCGGCCTCGAAGCTGGTAGAGCTGTGCCAGACCCAGCATGTCCGCTCTATCGATGATCAGAGTGTTGACATTAGGCATGTCCAGACCGGCCTCAATAATAGTCGTACACGCCATCACGTCGTACTGTCCCTGGGCGAAGTCCGCCATTGCTCGCTCAAGGGTCTCTTCGGGCATCTGGCCGTGACCGATGGTGACGGCGGCCTCTGGGACAATCTCTCGTATCTTCATAGCCGTCTCTTCGATTGAATGGACGCGGTTGTGCAGGAAGAACACCTGCCCTCCACGGTCCATCTCGCGCAGAATAGCCTCTCGTATGACCTCTTCGCTGTACTCCGAAATGTAGGTCTTGATGGAGAGACGCTCCTCCGGCGGGGTCTCGATGGTGCTCATATCTCTTATCCCTGACAGAGCCATGTGCAGAGTGCGCGGGATGGGAGTGGCGCTCAGGGTAAGGACGTCGGCCTCCCAGCGCATCTCCTTCAGGCGCTCCTTATGGGCCACTCCGAATCGCTGCTCCTCATCAACAATCACCAGACCCAGGTTCTTGAAAGACACATCCTTCTGAAGCAGTCGATGAGTGCCTATGCATATATCCACCTTGCCCTCGGCCAAGTCTTCGGCCACCCTCCGTTGCTCTTCGGGTGTACGGAAGCGGCTCAGCACCTCCACCCTGAGAGGAAAGGTGGCCAGTCTCTCGGAGAAGGTAACGTAGTGTTGCTGGGCTAGAATGGTCGTAGGAACCAGAAACGCCACTTGGGCCCCGTCCATCACCGCCTTGAAAGCGGCCCTCAGGGCCACCTCAGTCTTTCCGTAGCCAACGTCGCCGCACACAAGCCTGTCCATCGGCCTGTGGTGCTCCATGTCTCTCTTCACCTCGTGGATGCTCTCCATTTGGTCCGGAGTCTCCTGGTAGGGGAATGCGTCCTCCATCTCCTGCTGCCACGGCGTATCGGGAGAGAAGGCAAACCCGTCCACCACCTCGCGAGAGGCGTAAAGGGTCAACAGCTGCTCGGCCAACTCCCTGGTCGACGCTCTGGCCTTCTCCTTGGAGCGCCTCCACTCCTGAGTCCCCAAGCGCGTGAGTGAAGGTACGCGCTCTCCGGAGGCGACGTACGGGGCTACCCTGTCCAGCTGGTCTGCGGGCACGTACAGCTTGTCTCCCGCAGCGTACTCCAGGACCAGGTACTCCTTCTCCGATTCCTCTCCTCCCATGTGGCGCGTCCCGACGAAGCGCCCTATGCCATGCTCCATGTGCACCAGGTAGCTGCCGGGCTCCAGCTCCGACAGCGAGGCCACACGCGGGGCTTGCGCTCGCCTTCGCAGCGGACGCTCCTTTGTCCGTCCCATTATCTCAGCGTCGGTCAGCAGATGGAGGGTCGAGTCACCCAGGGGCAGGCTCCAGCCCTCGGCCAGGGAGTCCCTGACCAGTGTTGCGGAGCCTTTTCCCGGTTCTCCCTGAGCTACTACGTCCCCGTCTACAGGAACATCAAGCCCCTTGAATACCTCGGCCAGTCGGGAGGCGTGATGGGACACCAGGACCACCCGACCCCCGTTCTGTCTCCAGCCACGAACGTCCTCAGCCAGGGTGTCAAGGCGACCCCGGTAGCCGTCTTGGGAAAAGAAACCAAGCTCGTGTCCGGCCGTCTCTCCGGTGGTCTCCGCCTGCGTCCAGGGCGCCGTATCGAGCCGTCTTGGCGCTGCCGACAACCGATCGTACACTTTCTCCCAGGGTATATGGATGGAAGGGAAGTTTCGAGGCACCTCACCTCTATCCTCCTTGGTGATCCTCATATCTATGGACTTTGCCTCCTGTCTCAGGCCCTCGTCCTCCACGTGTCCCGGTCTCTCCACAACTATCAGCGCTTCAGGGTCGAGGAAATCCAGAACGGACCCGCGGCAGAAGAACCCCTGGTAAAACCCGGGCTCCTCAAGAGCGTGGCCCGACAACAGCAGGGCCATCTCCTCCTGAATACGGTCCCTTGTCGGAAGCGCGCAGTTGGACATGTCCAGTCGGTCGTAAAGCTCCTCCACTTCCCCACGCGGGATGAGGTGAGGCAGCGCCTCCTGGCAGGGCAGGATAAGCGTCTCCTGCACCGACTCCACTGAGCGTTGGGAGGCCGGATCGAACAGACGGATGCTCTCGACGGCGTCACCCCAGAGCTCGATTCGTGCGGGAAGCTCCGACCCGGGCGAGAAGACATCGACGATCCCGCCCCGCCTGCTTGCAGTGCCGGGGATCTCAACGGCGCGCTCCAAGCGGTAGCCCATCGTCTGCCAGCGATTCAGCAGGCTATTCAGATCGACGCTCTGACCAACGGCGACCCGGTGCCGCGACGACTCAAAGGCGCTCCTCTCAAGTGTCTTCTGGGTTACAGCGGCCACTGACGCTACTACTATTGGCGGCAGCGATGACTCCCCCTTGGGTCTCAGCATGGCATCCAGAGTCCTGATACGTCCGTGGGTTGAAGCGTCGTCGGCCATGAGCCTCTCGAAGGGCAGGGTCTCACCCTCCGGGAAATGGTATGCCTCTCCGTCTTCTCCGCACCACACCAGGAGGTCGGAGTGCACCTGACGCGCCCTCTCAGGACGCGCCACCAGCACAAGGATGGGGACATCCAAGCCCTCTCTAAGGGCCCCGGCGCAGAAGGGGAGGGCGGAGTTCGGGAGTACCGCCTGGCCCTTGCCATGCCTCCGTCGAAGCGCGTCCAGAAGGCCCGTGTACTCAGGGCTGCGGGAAAGCAGAGGAAACAGTTCTCTAATTTCTCTCCTTCACTTAAGAGGCCCGGCCTCTCCAGTCCAGGTATCTTTGTGCGTTAGCCTCAGAGACCTTCTGCACCGCGTCCGTCTTCTTGCTCACTGAACGCTTCTGACTTTTCTTGGGAGCTTTGGCCTTCTTCTTTGGCTTTTTCTTGCTCACTGCTCAACCTTTCCTCACTTGGCTTAGGTATACACTGAAGTCAGGATATCTAGCTATTGGATAGATGAAACGCTCCAACGCCTAAATGGGCTGGCGGATGAGTCGCTAGCCCTTATCGAATTCTAGCACGGCTTCCACATCTGTTCAACTGCACATCCATAGTGCTATGAATTCGTAGAGCAATTGCATATAATACGGCAAGTGGCCCGATACAAAGTGTATCTTGGTCAGTGATTGCTATGTTCGATAGACTGGAAGCCCTAAGGCAACACTTCGAGGAGATAGAAGAGACCCTGGCTCGTCCGGAGGTGGCGACAGACCACGGGCGGGTTCAGACCCTGGCAAAGGAGCGCGCCTCTATAGAGTCCCTTGTGTCCCTATATGAAGAGTACCGGGATGTAGCGCAGCAGGTGGAGAACACGCATGCCGTCCTGCTTGAGACCTCGGAGGAGGACATCAAGGAGATGGCCCAGGAAGAGCTGGAGTCCCTCCAGGAGAGGAGAGAACACCTGGAGTACAGGCTGCGCCTTGCGCTGCTTCCAAAGGACCCTAACGACGAAAGGGACGTCATCGTGGAGGTGAGAGCCGGTACAGGAGGCGAGGAGGCCGCCCTCTTCGCCGCGGAGTTGTACCGTATGTACGCTCGCTACGCCCAGGACAAGGGGTGGGCTGTTGACGTCATAGACTCGAATCCAACGGGAATCGGAGGGTTCAAGGAGATTGTATTCGAGGTGAAGGGCAAGAGGGCTTTCAGTCGCCTCAAGTACGAGAGGGGAGCCCACCGTGTTCAGAGAGTGCCAAGCACCGAGGCGGGAGGCCGCATACACACCTCCGCAGCCACTGTGGCAGTTCTCCCGGAGGCCGAGGAGGTGGAGTTGGACGTCGACCCCGGCGACCTGCGTATCGACATATTCCACTCCAGCGGCCACGGAGGGCAGAACGTTCAGAAGGTGGCGACGGCGGTCCGGATTACCCATACGCCTACCGGAATCGCGGCCGTTTGCCAAGACGAGCGCTCTCAACTCAAGAACCGGCAGCGGGCAATGGCCGTGCTGCGGGCGCGCTTACTGGACAGAGAGATGAACCGCCAGCAGGAGGAGGAGGCTGCTTCCCGCCGCTCCCAGGTTGGCTCAGGAGACCGGTCCGAGAAGATGCGCACTTACAACTTCCCGCAGAACCGCGTCACAGATCACCGCATAGGCGTAACGAGCCATAATCTGGACCGCATTCTCCAAGGTGATCTGGACGAATTCATAGATGCCGTGGCAAGCCAGGAGCAGGCCAAACTACTTGAAGGGGACTTCCGTTGACCCTGCGGCAGCTTCTGGAAGATACCCGCTCATCCCTGGCGTCTCACGGAGTGGATGAGGCGACCCTGGAGGCGGACCTCATGCTTATGAAAGCTCTGGACATGGACAGGCCTCGCCTGTACGCATCTCCCGAAAGGGTAACAACCCCTGAAGAGAGGGAAGTCGTGTCACGAGATGTGGCCAGGCGTCTGACCGGAGAGCCCTGGCCGTACATCAGCGGGCATCGGGAGTTCTACGGGATGGATATGGCGGTTGGCCCAGGCGTCTTCATCCCTCGTCCTGAGACGGAGCTGCTGGTGGATCTGGCGCTAGAGGTTGCCAATGCGTTCCCGTCAGACCGTCAATTGCGCATAGCCGACGTTTGCACCGGCAGCGGCGCCATCGCGGTCGCGCTTGCTGCGCGCCTGCCTCAGGCAACAGTCTACGCTACGGATATATCAGCGTTTGCCCTGGAGGCGACCCGCCTCAACAGCGAGCGGTATGGTCTGCAGGACAGGCTGGTCCTGGGTATGGGAAGCCTGCTGGATCCTGTGCCGGCGCAGGTGGACATTGTGGTGAGCAACCCACCCTACATTCCAAGGAAGGATATTCCCCACCTGGAGAGGGAGGTCTTAGCCGAGCCTTTGGAAGCCCTGGATGGCGGCGAGGACGGCCTTGATATGGTAAGAGACCTGATAATCCAGGCCCTGGCAAAGTTACGCAGACCCGGGGCGCTTATAGTGGAGATATCCCCGGTCCAGGCAAGTGAAGTCCTACACTTGGCCCAGTCCACGTTCCCACAGGGTGAGTGTTCTATACACAAGGATTTGGCAGGGAGGGAGCGAGCCTTGCTGGCCAAGGCGCCCTGATATTTTTGTTGACCCTCTTATAAAGAGGTGTTAACAAGACTTTAATATACCCGTATAATCAGGGCAGATTGACTGAGGGTTGGCGTTAGGCTATCATCCATTGAGGCTAGGCGGCAGGCTCGTTGATATCCTGTAGTTGGGGAACGAGTGAGGACGCGGGATAGCGCCAAGCAACGTAGTCTGAATAACGGGACCGGGGGGACTAGTAATATGAATGACGAGAGCAAGGCGACGCCGGGGAGTGAGAACGAAGAGTTCTCTTTTGCAACCTTTGCAAACACTCCTTTCTATCAGGCCGTCAACGCTAATCTTGTGGACCTCTCCCAAGTACGGCCAGGCCAGAGGGTTGTGGACTTGGCCTGCGGCACGGGCGGAGTTACAAAGATAATCTCGGAAAGACTACGCGGGGCCAAGGAGAGCCTGGTCATAGGCGTGGACTTCTCGGCTTCGGCCTTGAAGCAGGCCAGGGCGGACTTTGAGAACGCCAAGGCATCAATGGTGGAGTTCATTCACGGCCGCGGCGAGCAGTTGTCCCAGTTGGTCAGAGACTCGGTGGATGCCGTGGTCTTCTGCAACGCCATTCACATGGTGACGGACAAGGCCAAGCTTGCCGGGGAGGTGTTTCGCACCCTGAGCAGCGGCGGTGTCTTCGCCTTCAACACCTCGTTTTTTGAGGGAGGCCATCCCCCTGAATCGGAGCAGTTCTACCGCCGATGGATGATGAAGTCTCTGCGCATACTCAGGTCAGAGTACGGTCTGTCTCCAAACAAGGCTGAGAAGGTGGAATCCAGGCGACATCTATCGCCGGAGCAGTACACCCAGCTTCTGGAGTCCGTGGGATTCCAGGTGAAGGAGCAGCGTATCAACACCGTGCAAGTGCCGCTGGAGGGCTGGCTGAACATCAGCGAATTCGAGGACTGGATCAGGGGCGTCATGCCCGGCGTGCCTCTGAGAGAGGCCAGTGAAGCCCTCAAGGAGGGCGCGCGCGCGGTGTTCAAGGACATGAATGTAACCCATATACCTCGCAACTGGCTGGAGATAGTTGCCTCCCGGCCATAGCGCCCGGCACAACACCTCAAAGGCTTTCGATTCCTGCTTTCGGAGACCTTTGCAATACGCCGGTGTATCTCTTGGAAGAGGCTATCTTCTCCGTCATTCCCGTGAAGCTTGCCCCGTACTCCGATACGGGGACGGGAATCTAGATCCCTTCTTCCAAGGTTGGGACGGGGGTGTACGGGACGGCGCAATAAGAGATGTGCAGAAGACTCCCGCGCCGCTACGTCTGGCGCGACATTAACACACGGAGCAATCGTTGATCTACGATTTTCACACCCACACCTTTCTCAGCGACGGGGCGCTCTCTCCCATCGAGCTCATCCGCAGAGCGTACGTCCGGGGATACGGAGTCATAGCTGTCACGGATCACGTGGGGTTGGAAGAACAAGAGAGGGTCATCAAGACCCTGGTAGGGGAGTGCCGCAGGGCCTCGGAGGAGTGGGACATTCTGGCCATTCCCGGTGTTGAGATAACCCACGTCCCCAAGAATCTTATCGCCGAGGCGGCCCAGCGGGCCAAGGACCTGGGAGCGCAGATAGTCGTGGTGCACGGCGAGACAATAGTTGAACCGGTGGAGCCCGGGAGCAACCTGGCCGCCCTCAAGTCCCCGTGTGTCGATATCCTTGCTCACCCCGGCATAATAACCGAGGAGGAGGCCGCCCTGGCCGCCGAGAATGAAGTATTCCTGGAGATATCCTCTCGGCGAGGCCACTCCCTCACCAACGGCCACGTGGCCAAGGTAGGGCTACACAGCGGGGCCAGGCTTGTGCTGGACTCCGACGCCCACGCGCCGGAAGATCTGCTCACTTCAGAACTGGCGGTCAAGGTAGCGAGGGGCGCAGGCCTGTCCGGAGAGGATGCCTTGGTCGTGCTGGAGAGCAACCCTCCTCACCTGCTTCAGCGCTTCGGTCTGTCCGCACCGACCACTCATCGCTGAGGCGCCGCACACCTTTGCATTCTAAGCTGGACCGGGGTTGCTGGATTGACCAGCGCGTCTGAATAAGCGTTTGTCTATGCGTCTACAGGCAGGCCTTAGCCCCTGCCTATCCGGAACATTTTGGTGCTGCAAACCGGGCATG
This sequence comes from Dehalococcoidia bacterium, assembly GCA_965261605.1. Lineage (GTDB taxonomy): Bacteria > Chloroflexota > Dehalococcoidia > Lucifugimonadales > UBA2985 > DAOUJW01. The sequence continues at coordinate 1,888,074 of OZ253466.1, forward strand.
TGCCCTGTGTGGCAGGACGACCGTTCTTGAGGGTAACCTGCTGCGGAGAGCTAATCTCCCGCTTGGCTCTGCACTTAAAACAGTAGGCCTCCATTAACACACCTCCCTAGGTTCCAAGTAGCTAGGGGAGACAATATATGCTCACATTAGGGTTGTCAACCCTACACATGCATCTACCACAGAGGAATGGACTGTCGCAGATAGGTCTAAGTATTGCAGGAGCTTCTCCTATGACAGGCATTCGACAAGAGATCGGCAGGCCCATGCCGGGGCGACTATTGGGACGGTGTGCGGAGGTTGAAGACCTTCTGTGCGCTCCAGAGGCCCTTTACTCTGCCCGGTCGGAGGAGCGCTATGAAGTCGCCTTCAACCGAGTAGAGGCGGTACATGTCAGTTGAAGAGGCGTTCCTGACAGGCATTCCCAGATACACTCCCTGCCCTCTCCGGACGGCCTCCTCTTTCTCACGCTGCACCACGGCGGCCTTCAGGTTGGACAGTGGGAAGTCCACCGGAAACACCAGGGACATCCATGAACCGCTTTCGCACGCCTCCTCCATCTCCGGCATGGAGGTTGAGTTAGCGATATTGAAGGGACCGGTGCGAAGGCGCACCAGCTCCTTGAGGTGCGCGCCGCATCCCAGGGCCGCGCCGAGGTCGTGGGCAAGGGAGCGAACATACATCCCGCGGCCGCACTCGATCTCAACCTCCACATCGGGGGGCCGCCAATCGGTGATCGCGGATTTGTAGATCTCCACCTCCCTGGGTTCCCTCTCCACCTCTTTCCCGGCCCTGGCGAGATTGTACAGCCTCTCGCCGTCCCGCTTCAGGGCGCTGTACATTGGAGGCACCTGCAGGAACCCCCCGCGGAAGGCCTCCATCTCTCTCTCAATGTCCTCGTAGGTGACGTGGGAGGGGTCATTCGTTGCAGTAATCTGGCCCTGGGAGTCGTAGGTGTCGGTGGATACTCCAAGCCGGATGACCGCCTTGTACACCTTGAGGCTGTCCACCAGATACTCCATAATTCGGGTGGCCTGTCCGAAGCAGATGGGCAGCACACCGGTGGCTTGGGGGTCCAGGGTTCCGGCGTGGCCTACCCTTTTCTGGCGAGTGAGGCGCTTGACGCGGCGCACCACCTCCATTGAGGTCCACTCAAGGGGCTTTGAGATGCTGATGATGCCAGTTATCTCGCTCATCAACTGCCGTCCACGTCTGAGTCCTCGGAGCGCACTTCGCTGATGCGCTGGAGGAGGTACGTACCCTTCTCTATGGAGTCGTCCGGCACAAAGCTTAGGAAAGGAACGCTCTTTAGCGAAAGCCGCGCCGCCAGCTCCCGGTGCAGGAAACCCGAGGCGGCGTTGAGGGCTTCCACGGCAGCCTTTGCCTCCTGGGAGCTGCCCAAAACGCTGGTGAACACCTTGGCGCGTTTCAGGTCCCTGGACACGCCTACCTCAGTGATTGTGATCATAGGAGTCAGTCTGGGGTCTTTCATCTCCAGACCTATAATTTCGCTCAGCTTCTGGCGCAAGAGAACGTTAACTTTCTCGGTTCTTCTGGACATGGCTCACCCCTTAGTGGTTTAGGTGTACCGGAGGAATAAGCAGGGGCTTGTCTACCCTTGGCGGAAGGCCTCGACGATATCGCCTTCCTGGAAATCGCTAAAGCCATCCAGTCCAAGGCCGCATTCAAAGCCGGTTGCCATCTCTCTCACGTCATCCTTGAAGTGCCTCAGGCTGGAAATGGTTCCCTCGAATACAACCTGACCGCTTCTGATAACCCTTGCTCCGGCGTTGCGGGAAAGGCGTCCGCTGGTCACATATGCGCCGGCTATCCGGCTGCGTCGGCCTACGGAGAAGACGGCTCTGACCACAGCGTTGCCTTCCACAATCTCCTGGCGGACGGGGCTAAGGAGACCCTCAAGAGCGTTTTGCACGTCCTCCGACAGGCGATAGATGATGTCGTAAAGGCGAATGTCCACCTTCTCCGAGTCCGCCAGGCGCTTTGCGCCTGGCTCCACCCGGGTGGTGAACCCGATGACGATGGCCTTGGAAGCAGCCGCGAGGAGCACGTCTCCTTCGTTAATGGTACCGGCGCCGGTGTGGATTATGTTCACCTTGCCCTTGGCGGTATAGAGCTTCTCCAGAGAGCCGCGCACCGCATCCACAGTTCCTTGTACATCCGTCTTGATGATCAGGTTGAGATCGGTGATCTCTCCTGTGCCAATCCTACTGGAGGCGCTCTCCAGGGTAGGGCCGGCCATGGTAGTCCGCTCCGTCTCCAACCTGCGCCGACGTTCCTGTATCAGGTCCTTGGCGGTCTTCTCGTCAGGGACTACCCACAGCGTGTCTCCGGCCAGTGGGAGCTGACCCAAGCCCAGTATCTCGACCGGGGTTGAGGGGTCGGCGGCCCTTGTCCTCCGACCGGACTCGGAAATCATAGCCTTTACTCTTCCCCATGAGTCACCCACCACCACGGTCTCTCCCACCCTGAGGGTGCCCGTCTGCACCAGGACGGTAGCGACCGGGCCTTTGCTCTTGTCTACCTGGGCCTCCACTACGACCCCCACGGCTGATCGCTCCGGGTCCGCTTTGAACTCAGAGACCTCGGCAACCACCAGTATGTTCTCCAGTAGGTCATCTATGCCCATTCTCTCCCTGGCTGATATGGGGACGGCTATTACGTCTCCTCCCCACTCCTCAATGACGAGGCCCTGCTCCACCAACTGACGCTTGACTCTCTCTAGATCGGCTGAGGCAACATCTATCTTGTTGATGGCGACCACTATCGGTACACCCGCGGCCTTGGCGTGGTCGATTGCCTCCACCGTCTGGGGCATCACGCCGTCGTCCGCGGCCACCACCAGAACGGCAATATCCGTGGCCTTTGCCCCCCTGGCCCTCATTGCGGTGAAGGCTTCATGTCCCGGGGTGTCCAGGAAGGTTATCTTCGCGCTTTTGTACTCCACCTGGTATGCCCCGATGTGCTGTGTAATGCCTCCAACCTCCCCCTCAGTGATGTTGCTTTCTCTGATGGCGTCCAAGAGGGTGGTTTTGCCGTGGTCCACGTGTCCCAGGATAGTGACTACGGGAGGCCGAATTACAAGGCTTGCCGGGTCTTCCTCTCTGGTCAGCTGAGAATAGATTGCGAAACCCTCTTCTGGTTCGGTCAGTGGCGATGTACGGAAGCCAAACTCCACGGCAACCGCGGCGGCCATGCCGAACTCTATAGTCTGGTTTATGTTGGCCATAACCCCGTTGCGTATCAGCTCCTTGATGACGTCAACCGGGTCGGCTCTCATCTGGTCGGCCAACTGCTTGACAGTCAGTGTCTTTGGCAACTCCAGTTCCAGAGGCTCCGCGTCCTGTGCGGAAGCAACGGACACGCCCTCGCCGACGGCACGGTCCGGCGAGGCTCTCCTACCTCTTCTTCTGGAGCGATTCCTCTGCTGCATAATGGTACATTCCTTCCTTAGGACGCTAGGTCGCTGCTTCGACCACCTGCCGAGCGTATTGCTGCAAAGTCAGCCGGTCTTCAGAGGATATAGGCCCTCTGAGGGTGTGGTCCAGGCGGTTCTTCTTCAGAGCCTTGTCCCAGCATATCTGGTCGTGGCAAATATAAGCGCCTCTACCGGGCTTCTTCCCGGTATCATCCACCTGTACGCTGCCGGCCTGATTCCGCACGACGCGTACCAAATCTCTCTTGTCGGCCTTGGAGCCGCAGACAACACATGTTCTCAGCGGCATATGCCCTCGTCTCAAGAGAACCTCCATACTCAGGTGGCCAAGTCATCCATCTCTTCGTCCTGAGACATAGGCTGCTGATTGTTGCGGCGGGAGCGCTTGGTAGGCCTGGCCTCATCTTCGCCTCGGCCCGGCCTTCCGCGTCCTCTGGTGGTGGCGCCCCCCCCTCTGGGGCCCATGATATCCTCTGCGAAGCGTATCCTCTGGGACTCCTGGGGAGCCTGGGGAACGGTCCAAACTACCTCCGGCGGCTGGGCTGCCTGCTCCTCCGCCGTCCCGGTCTTCTCTTCAGCCGTCTCAATTTCGAGTGTGGCTTCTGCCAGTTGCTCCTCGATGGATACCTCTCTTCCCACCTCCACCTCTGCCACCGGCGCGAGCTCTGGAACCGGCTCCGGCTCCGGCGCCTCGGTCCGGACAATCTCCTCCACCACCGCTACGGCCGCTTCCGTCTCTTCTTCTTCAACAACCTCTTTCAGGCGCTGGGACACGTCAGCGGCTCGCTGTACTCGCTCCTCCTCAGCGTCGGTCACGCTCTTGATGCTGACCCTGAGTCCGGACAACTTGGCGCAAAGCCTGGCGTTCTGGCCGTCCTTGCCTATCGCCAGGGATAGCTGGCGGTCCGGCACCACCACCAGCGCCGAGTTGTTCTCCAAGTCCATATCGACGCGGGTGACCGGACAGGGGCTGAGGGCGTTAGCCAGGAAGACCGAAGGGTCGGCGTGCCATTGGACTACGTCGATCTTCTCTCCCTGGAGCTCATTGACGATGTTCTGGATCCTTATTCCTCTCAGGCCTACGCAGGAGCCGACGGGGTCGACGCCGTCCTGGCGGGAGTGCACGGCCACCTTGCTTCGAGAGCCGGGCTCGCGCGCAACGGCCTTTATCTCCACGACGCCGTTGAATATCTCCGGCACTTCCATCTCGAACAGGCGGCGCAGGAGGTCTTTGTGGGCGCGGGAGACCACTATCTCCGGGCCGCGGCTGCTGCGGCGGACCTCTGCCACGTGCACCTTGAGCTTCTGGCCCGGCCTGTATCTCTCCGACATGACCTGCTCCGACGCCGGCAGAATGGCCTCGGTGCGTCCCAGGTCCAGGGTCACCTGGCGGGAGTCGGCGCGCTGCACGGTGGCGTTGACAATATCGCCCTCTTTTTCGGCGTACTCTTCGTAGACAAGCTCACGCTCCGCCTCTCTCAGTCGCTGTAGCACCACCTGCTTGGCGGTCTGGGCGGCGATTCGGCCTGTGCTCTGAATCGCAAACTCAACCTCCATGACGTCTTCCAGGGCGGCGTCCTTCTTGCGCTTTCTGGCCTCGGTCAGGCTGATCTCCCTCTGGGAGTCCTCCACCTTCTGCACCACGGTCTTCTGGCTGTAGAGTCTCACCTCGCCGTTTGCCGGATTCAAGGAGACGGAGATTTCCTGGCCAGCAAGAACGCCGTCCTTCTTGTAGGCGGAGGCCAATGCAGCCTCAATAGCGGATATGACCGCCTCCCGCGGGAGACGGCGCTCGGCGGCCAACTGGGTAACAGCTATAAGAAAATCGCTCTTCATCTTCTCATCTCCCTTACTCTCCAGTTCCAGGCTGTGGCAGGGATCTAAATCTAGCAAAAAAGTGGGCCGTGACCCACTTTCCACCACAAATATTTAAGCGAAGTATACCATCGTCCAGTGGGAATAACAAGAGCGATGGACGGGTCGGACGGCGTGCGTCAGCTTGATGGCGAGTGCCTGCGCTATGTTGAGTTGGGAGCGTGGAGTATAATTCTGAGGTAGGGTATGGCAACGTGTAGACAGGAGACGACGGCTCAGAGATCGCTTGCCAAAGTGAGAGGGTGAGCCGGTTCCTGATAGCGCGAAAGATAGCAGCGCTGACGAGGGGTGAAGAAGGAGGTCCTTGACGTGGGGACTTTCATGACGAACGTTACAGTAGCGCGGGACAAGGGCGGGCCATATAGAGCGGTAACGGCATTAGTAGATACTGGGGCGACTTACTCAATGTTGCCGTCTACACTGTTGCATGAATTGGGAGTCAACCCTATTGAGGAGAATGAGTTTACCTTAGCGGATGGTCGGAAGCAGTTGTTGCCCATCGGGGAGATTCTCTTCCGAATTGGCGTCACTGAGCATAACGGTCATCGCAATACTGATATTAGAGAGCGCACCAGTCTTGTCGTATTTGGTCCGCCGGAGCGATTTCTCCTGGGGGCTGTTACGCTGCAGTCGTTTGGATTGATTGCCGACACGACGCATCATAAGTTGATTCCTGCGCATGAACTGACGCTGTAAAGTCGAGCCGGGCGAAATGGTATATGATTCCCGGGGCCGAAATGAGGCAGTGCAATGGTAAGCAGACTGGCGTATCGAGATCAGAGCAGGGCGTACTTGGAGCAGGCCAACGAGGAGCTTGCAAGGGATGACCTGCGTCAGGCATCGGAGAAGGGCTGGGGAGCCGCGTCGCAGATTGTGAAAGCTGTGGCCGAAGAACGCGGTTGGGAACATAGGGGACATCGGCAGTTACACGATGCGGTCTCCATGTTGGTTGATGAAACAGGCGACGAGGATTTGAGCGCTCTTTTTGCAGTGGCCAATCACTTGCACATCAACTTCTACGAGGGTTGGCTGGACCGCTCTATAGTCGCTCTGCACCTCCGGCAGGTGGCGCGGTTCATAGATAAGGTTGAAGCTCTGCTGGATCAAGGGCGATAGGCAGGTAGTGCAATGGTAAGCAGGCTGGCGTATCGAGATCAGTGCAGGGTGTATCTGGAGCAGGCCAACGAGGAGCTTGCAAGGGATGACCTGCGTCAGGCCTCGGAGAAGGGCTGGGGAGCCGCGTCGCAGATTGTAAAAGCTGTGGCCGAAGAACGCGGTTGGGAGCATCGGGGTCATTGGTACTTACATCGGGCTGTCGACTCTTTGGTCGCCGAGACCAGTGACGACGAGATCCAAGCCCAGTTTAGCAGCGCCAATAGCTTGCACATCAACTTTTACGAGGGTTTGTTGTCCCGCGACACGGTAGCATTCCACATCCGCCAGGTGACCCGGTTCATTGAGAAGGTTGAGGCCCTGCTGGATCAAGGGCGATAGGCAGGCAGTGCCATTGGTAAGCAGGCTGGCGTATCGAGACCAGAGCAGGGTGTACCTGGAGCAGGCCAACGAGGAGCTTGCAAAGGAAGACATACTCCAGGCATCGGAGAAGGGCTGGGGAGCCGCGTCGCAGATTGTGAAAGCTGTGGCAGAAGAACGCGGGTGGGAGCATAACGGCCATTGGGAGCTGCACAATGTCGTCTCCTTATTGGTTGAGGAATCGGGCGATGACGAACTCAGGACTCTCTTTGCCATAGCCAATCATCTGTACATCAACTTCTACGAGGGCTGGCTGGACCGCGACACAGTAGCATTCCACCTCCGGCAGGTGGCGCGGTTCATAGATAAGGTTGAGGCGCTTCTGCCTTGATGGATTGCCGGATCGTCGCCCGATGGTCCGACGGTACAACCATTGGATTAGGTAGAGTGCAGAAGCTCGCCAACCCGCAATATCGTCGCTGATAACCCCCCTGGAAACGTGATTAGGGTCAGATAGATGTCGGACACCAGCGAGAGAGATGTATGGGGGCGCATCTGCTGACGCGGCGTTCCTGCTCGTGCTACGATGCGTTCAGGCCGCAGCTTGGGAGGAGTTGATGACCACCGTTGAAGCGGAAGCCGCCCGCATATTCTCCGACGCGCGCCATATGCGCGACGCCGCCCTGGCGCAGATGGCGTCCGGCGACGTCCGGGACGCGGCTGAGAAGGCTTGGTGCGCCACCCTGCGCGCTACGGAGGCATTGGTACTCGTCCGCACGGGCGAAGGGCCGTCCACCTCCACCGCGGCCGGACGGAGGCTGCGTGCCCTTTCTACCAACGACCAAACGCTGTGGGACCTCCGACTCCGCTATTCCGATCGGCAGACGGCGCTGCACGGCGAGTGCTTTTACCACGACTATTACAACCAGGCAGATATCGCAATGTTGGTCAACCAGACTGCGGACTACATCCGGGACGCTGAGAGATTGGCCCAAGCTTAATGCCCCGTGGATTCCTGTGGAAGCAGGAAATGGCCCATATCTCGTGGCTTCCCCGCGCCTGACGAACAAACACGCAACCCAGCTTCCGCAGTTTGCGAGTGAGTTCAGCGAGAGAGATGTATGGGGGCGCATCTGCTGACGCGGCGTTCCTGCTCGTGCTACAATGCGTTCAGGCCGCAGCTTGGGAGGAGTTGATGACCACTGTTGAAGCGGAAGCCGCCCGCATATTCTCCGACGCGCGCCATATGCGCGACGCCGCCCTGGCGCAGATGGCGGCCGGCGACGTCCGGGACGCGGCTGAGAAGGCTTGGTGCGCCACCCTGCGCGCTACGGAGGCATTGGTACTCGTCCGCACGGGCGAAGGGCCGTCCACCTCCACCGCGGCCGGACGCAGGCTGCGCGCCCTTTCGATGAGCGATCAATCGCTGCTGAACCTTCGAGACCGCTATCTCGTGCGCCAGGCCATACTTCACGGCGAGCGCTTCTACCACGATTATTGCGACCCCGAGGAAACGGAACGCCTCATACGCGAGTCTGCGGACTACATCCGGGACTCTGAGCGGTTGGCCCAAGCGTAACCCCCGTATCAAATACAGAGTGTGCCCCGCACTTGATACGGAGCAGGCTCTGAGATTGTCCAATTTGAGATGATTTGGTCAACTATATCCTCCCCCTAATGCGTTGACAACGGAAAAGGGATTGCTATATGATTTCCATCGGTTATCCACAGGGGGCAAAGCCCTCCGGTCACGGCCCGGAGGATGCAGGCCGGGCTGTTTGTTACGACTGCGCAGCATTGGGGACAAAGCAGCCCTTGTTGCGCCTCAACTCCTATGAGGGGTTGACAAAGGCATATTCATGGTGTAAAAGTTTGGTGGGTTCAACCGCGAAAGGAACGGGAGTATATGGACTTATCTACGTATTCATCCGACAATTTAACAAGAGCAGGCCCTGCTACAACGCCCGGAAAGCCCACGCTTTCGCGGGTTTGGCGCGTGGACAGGCCAGGGAAATCTGAAAAAGCCCGTAAATCCGGGTACAAAAGGGGGTATAAGTGAAGATACGAGGTAGATTTATAGGGATTCTGGCAGTCCTGGGACTGCTTATTGCGTTGGTGCCGCTTGCAACGGCGGGCGCCGTTGCCGGAGAGGTGAAACTCACGGGCGGGGAGAAGGGACAGTACTTCTCCGACCAGACGAACGAGAACATTGTCACTATTGAGATCAAGGACGCCGACCTGACCCCTCTACGGAGAGGAACGGCGCGCCTTATAGCGGGCAGCGGTACTGACCTGGATTTGGGCCAGTACGTCGTTGCCGGTGAGAAGGAAGTAACGGAGAGGTTCGACGGCGGCCTGAACAACCCGCTGTGTGACGTAGACGCTGACGACGCCACGGATGACATGCGTCCCGGCAACGACGATGAGCGCGCGATGACGGGCTGCGACCTTGGCGACGCCATAGCGCTAGACGATGTCGGAAACGCGCTGGATGGAACCGATCCCGACGCAGATATCGACTCATACAGGTTCAACCTGACGGAAGGAGTTGCCAGGGATAGCAAGGGTTTTGGTGACATTGGGCCCGAAGACATCATCAGCGTGGTGGTGAACGGACGCGCCGCCCTAGACGCGGACGACGGCTCGGCTCCCTGGTTCACAGTTGTCGAAGAGGGACAGAACGACGAGGGTGAGGTCGACGGAGGCGGAATCGTCGCGGTTGTCCTGCACGATGTTGAGCCCCAGAACGCTGACAATAGCGTGGCCATAACCTTCAAGGACACCGAATTCAAGTTTAGCTCTGAGACGCCCCTCGAGCTTGAGGAAACCAGGGTGCGATACGGCGGTCCGGACAGCGAGAGCTTCGCTGATGTTAACATACAGGTGACGGTTGACTTGACATCCGCTTCTACGGTCACTGTCGCTTCCGATGTAAGTGGTTACACCATCGTATCCTTTGCCTATGACGTGCAGGAAAAGTTTACTGCTGAAAAGAGCATGGTTACGCTCAACTCGGCCTCCGCCGGGGACGTCAGGCTGGCAATTAACGAGACCTCAGCTAACAGTGACACCTTTGTGGCCAAGGTTGCCGTCTTCAGCGTGGCAGACTACAGCAAGATAGTCACTGAGTCGAAGAATGTATTAGCTAATGACGACGGCTCCTCCACCGATATGGACGATAAGGGTGTCGTCAACGTAGACGAGTTGAACAACACACAGGGCCTGAGTGCGACGGTAGCCGGGGGCAATAGATCCCTGGCGGCTAGGGTCATCGCCGCCGCAGAGGCTATCTACGGAGATGAATTCGCCAGTAAGAAGGCATCTGATTTCGTCGCCCTGATCATTCCTGCGCGGCACGACGACATAATCAACGTGACCTACCAGGATGCCAGTCCCGCGACCTCCGTCTCCAAGTCAGCCAGGGTGGACCTGGAGGCCCCAGTGGTGACTCTGGTGGGCCCGGCAGACGGGTTCTTCACCAGCATTGCCACAGTTACCATGAGCGCAGAGGTGACGGACACCGGGGCGGGCGTGGACCAATCTGATATTACATTGGAAAGCAACGCCGGCACCACTGGTCTCAGTAGGGGCGCAGTGGTGAAGTCACCTATTGTGGACGGCTACCGGGTGACGGCGGCTTCTGAGGGGACCATCGCCGAGGGTGAGAAGAAGTGGTTCGTGGGTGTGATGGATAAGGTGGGCAATGTGCCTGCCAGCGACATAGCAGAGACAGAGGATGTAAATGAAGCTCCCAAGGGAGCGGCGTCTGTATCAGCCGGGGTGGCAGACAATCCCTTCAAGTTCACCGTGGACACCCGGGCGCCCTCTCTGGTCGGCGGAATGACCGGGGTATCCCTGAAGAACCCGGGCGTGACCAGCGGGAATAACATTGAAGAAGAGAGCGAAAACCAGAGCGCTTGGGTGCGGGTAACCTTCGACACCGGCGAAGGGGGAGCGCCTCTGGATGCCAGCACGGTTGAAGCCAATGACTTCCGCGTGAACGACGCGGCGCCTCTGGACGCCAAGATTAACGCGGTATCCCACGGTACCATTGCCAAGGGAACGGCTGTATACCTGCAGGTGGGCCAACTGGACAGTGACGCCCGACCCGAGGTGGAGTTGACGGGCGAGGTGAAAGACCGGGCCGGCAACACCCGGACGGAGGGCCGAATTGCGAACGCGAACGACGGCTTGGCTCCCAGCCTGACCGTCACACTCGCGGCAGACATCGTTAAGGATGAGATGATGATAACGGTCTCCTCTACCGAGAACCTCCGCACCAATCCCAAGGTGCAGTTGACGGAGACCAAGCCTGTTAAGAAGGTGGCTATTGCCAATCCTAGAGAACTGTCGGTGTCGTTGCAGAGTGGTGGCCTCACCACCTGGACGGCCACTTTCAAGAACCCGGCAGACCAGGCCAGCAAGCAGTACGTAACGGTGACGGGAAGTGACGCGGCGGGCAACGAGGCCATGAAGGGAGTCGCCGCTAACGAGAGCGACGTTGTCAGCTTCCAGGTTGACTCGGCTAAGCCGATGCTGAGATTCGTGGACGCCGCCGGCGAGGACCTTAAGACAACCAAGCAGGAGGAAGGCGCGGTCTGGATAGTGGCGGAGTTTGACGAAGACGAGCACGCTGGCGACAGCTTCCGGAAGGTGAGTGTCACGGCCGTGAAACTGGCGGTCAAGGATGGCGAGGAGGTCATTACCGAGGACGTGTCCCAGGTGTTTGCCTCTGAAGTGGCTTGCGTGGATCAGGACACCGACAGCAGCAGGTATGACGCGGACGATCCCGCCATGAACAACAAGTGCGCCCTGCGTACCTTGGCCATCGAGCTGATGCCCGGGATGTACAACATTGCGGTAACGGGTGTGGACTCCATTGGCAATGAGGTGAAGGGCAACACGGACTTTGAAGTGATAGCGGCCAAGCCCTTTGAGTTGACTCTGAGGCCGGGCCAGAACTTCATCGCCATACCCGGGATGCCAATGGACGATGGCGGTAACCTAGACATGCTCTTCTCTGATGAGGCCATATCCTCCGTGTCGACCTACGACAGGTCCAGGGAGCTTGCGGGTATGAACCCGTGGCTGCAGTCGAGCAAGGACCTTGAGACGGGTATGTTCAGCGGTGAGATAACCGCTATTGAGCCTGGGAAGGCCTACTTTGTGAACAGCACGGCCAGCGTAACCGTAAAGGTGAAGCTGCAGGCCGCCGGGCAGTTGCCCCCAACCATACCGGTAAGGCAGGGGTTCAACGCCATCGGATTCTGGTCAGTGGCCGGTGACGAGGGTGCTGAGATTGATCTGTACCTGGGCAGCATCGGCTGGAGTGTGGCCTACACCTACGACCCAACTCCTGGGAGGGGCTGGGAGGTCATCCGCAAGGATGAGACGGACGCGGCAGGAGAGCCGCTGAGTATAGAGGCTGGCAAGGGGTACTTGGTGTACGCACTCTACGACGCAGTACTGACGCCGTAGCCTAACCCCGGAACAACGGAACAACGGAACAAACAGAGCGCCCCCTCCAACCAGGAGGGGGCGCTCTGCTTTTATGCCTATTATCTAATCGTCATGCCCGTTAGGCTTGCCCCGCTCCCCGATCGGAGTCGGGGACATGACTTGATGCGGGGACGGGCTCCAGGGGTTGAGTGGAACCTTCTGGGCCGGAGAGAGAGTGGGGGAATGTGATACAATGAGCGCGTCATGCTTACCAAGCGCATAATACCCTGCCTGGATGTGAACCGCGGACGTGTGGTCAAGGGCGTCAACTTCCTGGGTCACAGGGATGCAGGCGATCCAATGGAGCTTGCGTCCTTCTACGATTCCGAGGGAGCGGATGAGCTGGTGTTCTACGACATCACGGCATCGGCGGAAGGCCGGGGCATCATGCTTGAGGTGGTGTCCAGGACGGCCGAGCAGCTGTTCATACCCCTTACGGTCGGTGGCGGGTTACGGAGCGTGGAGGACATGAGCGCGATGCTCAAGGCGGGAGCGGACAAGGTGTCCATCAACACGGCGGCCGTGGAGAATCCAGACTTGATTCGCCAGGGAGCTGAGGCCTTTGGCAGTCAGTGCATCGTGTTGGGGATGGACGCCAAAGCGGTCCCCGGCAGCAAAACGCCGAAATGGGAGGTGTACACACACACGGGCAGCGGAGGAGGGCGGCCCAGAGGCCTGGACGCCATCGAGTGGGCGGTGAAGGCCGTGGAATTGGGAGCCGGAGAGATCGTGGTGAATAGCATAGACGCGGATGGCACTCAGGAGGGCTACGACCTCAGGCTTACGAGCGCCCTCTCGGGGGCGGTCAATGTGCCCATAGTTGCCAGCGGTGGCGCCGGCACCCTGGAGCACATGTATCAGGTAGCCACGGAGGGCAAGGCGGACGCCATACTCGCAGCCAGCATTTTTCACTTCGGGACCTTCCGCATATCTCAGGCCAAGGAGTACCTGGCCGAGCGGGGCGTTCCCGTTCGTCTAGCATGAGGCTGCTATGACGCTGAAGGCCGTTATCCTGGACGTGTACAATACCCTCTTTCGCAATGATACCTCCTGTTGGATCGATACGTTCAGGGGTATATGCAGTTCCCAGGGGCTTCCCATCGCGCCCGAGGACCTGTATTCCCAATGGAAAGCCATCGAGGTTCGCTTCCGCCAGACAAGGACCAATATGGAGAACCCGGAGCTGTCGCCCCCGTTTTCGACGTACCAGTCTGCTTGGCGGCAGGCGTTTGTAGACACATTCGCCATGCTGGATATGAAGGGTAACGCGGACGAAGCGGCCCAGATGTCGGTGGACGGCTTGGCGGCGCGCGAGCCATTCGAGGACACGTTGCCGTTTCTGGAGTATGTGAGGGCTCACTGGAAGGTGGGTGTGCTCACCAATGCCGACAACGGTTCTGTCATCCCACTCTTGCAACGCTACAACCTGTCCTTCGACGCCCTGGTTACATCGGAGATGGTCGGGGCCTACAAGCCGGACCCAAGGATATTCTTGCGCGTTCTTGAAGAGACGGGAGTGTCCGCGCAGGAAACCCTCTACGTGGGGGACACGCTGCTGGACGACATACACGGCGCGAATCTTGTGGGGATGCAGACGGCGTGGATCAATCATGGTGGGGCCGAGAGAGACCCACAGCTTCTTCCCCCGGACTATGAGGTCACGGGACTGGATGAACTGGCTGACAAACTGAGATCCTGGAGAGAGGTCGACACGCAATGATAAGACTAGACGGCAGGGGCCTTGTGCCCGCCATTGTTCAGGACGCCAATACAGGCCAGGTGCTAATGCTGGGCTACATGAACCCCGGATCCATAAAGCGCACGATGGAAGGGGGCCAGGTCTGGTTCTACAGCCGGAGCCGCGAGGAGCTGTGGCAGAAGGGTGAGACGTCCGGCAATTACCTGACCTTCAAAGAGGCCCACGTGGACTGCGACGGCGATACGATCCTCCTAAAGGTTGACCCGACGGGGCCTACCTGCCACACGGGAAATCAGTCCTGCTTCTTCCAACCTGTTGAGGACAGCCCCCAATACCAGCAGGACGATAAGGGGTCCGGGATACTCGAGGACCTGTTCGCTACCATCCAGGAACGGAAGCTCGACAGGCCCGCCGACAGCTATACAGTTAAGCTGCTGGACGGCGGTGTTACGCGGATCGCCCAGAAGGTCATCGAGGAGGCTGGAGAGTCGGCGTTGGCCGCGGCCACGGGCGATAAGGAGGAGCTGACCAAGGAGTTGGCCGATCTCCTGTACCATACGCTGGTGCTGCTGTCCGCCTTGGATATGGGACCGGAGGAGGTGTGGGCTGAGCTGCGAAACAGGCGGGGCTAGGTGAAAGCCTGGTTCCATTCCATCTATAGCTAGACGGTAAGTCTACGCCTCCGCGCCTGATGAGAGGGCGCCGTCTTCTCCTTGGTCGTGGTCTTCCTCCAGCATACCGCTGTCAACGGCTATGGCGTGTTTCATGGCGCGGATGGCCACCTCTATCTGCTCGTCGTCCGGCTGGCGGGTGGTGAGCCTCTGGAGCGCCAGGCTGGGGTAGACTATGCCCTTCACCAGGATGTTCCCAGCGTGAGCGCCGCTGAAGCGGATGACCTCGTAGCTTATGGCGGCGATCATAGGAACGAGAACGACCCGCGACGCTATGCTGACGGGCAGGGATGGCCTCCCCAGGAAGGTGAAGACGGCGATGGCTACCACCATGACCACCAGGAGAAAGGCCGTGCCGCAGCGGTTGTGGGCCGTCGGGTAGCGCCTCACCGCCTCCACTTCCAGTGGGTCGTTGCGTTCTTGGGCGTGGACGGTCATGTGCTCCGCGCCGTGGTAGGCAAAAACCCGCCTTATGTCCGGCATAAGCCCAATTAGGACAATATAGGCCAGGAACATACCGAGCCGGAGCAGGCCCTCCACCAGATTGCTCGCCGCATCTGAGGCTATCAGATTATCCAGGGAGCGAATGGCCAGCAGTGGCGCTATAAAGAAGAGTCCGATTCCCACACTCAGGGACACGGTCAGCATTATGCCCATAGACCATCCGGACAGCTCCTTGCCCTCTTCCTCCAGGGCGATGTTGGCCGAAGCGCTCAGGGCCTTCATGCCGATTACCAGCGTCTCTATGAGCACAATGACGCCTCGAATCAGGGGTATGTTCCTGAGGCGGCCGGTGTAGAAGGTGCTCAAGCGGGAAGACTGAGTGGCAATCTCCCCGTTGGGTCTGCGGACAGCCAGGGAGTAGTGATTCCTTCCGCGGATCATCACTCCTTCTATTACCGCCTGACCTCCGTAGCTGATCCGCTTTTCCATGGGTCGCGGTGTTCCTCTGTACGGTGTATTTAGGTCAAGAAACAAAACAAGGGGCGGACTCGCCATCCATGCCCCTTGCTCTCAGTCTGGGTCTTGAATCCGCACTTACTTCAGGTTGAAGCGCCTCTTCATGCGCTCAACGCGGCCCTCGGTGTCGATGATGCGCTGCTCCCCGGTGAAGAACGGGTGGCACTGGCTGCATATCTCAACTCGAAGAGCCGGTTGGGTGGCGCCAGCTACGAAGGTGTTGCCGCACGAGCAGACCACCTGAGCGTCGGGATAGTACTTTGGATGAATATCTGCCTTCAAGAGATCTCTCCTAGCTTCAGGCTACAACGGGGTATACGCTGGCCTGTTTTCGGTACTTGGTGGCAAACTCGAACTTCACGCGGCCGTTCGTGAGGGCGAAAAGGGTATGGTCGCGTCCCACTCCCACGTTGTTTCCAGACCTAATCCTAGTGCCACGTTGCCTCACAATGATGGTCCCGGCCGTCACAACCTGGCCGTCATACCTCTTGACGCCAAGCCGCTGAGAGTTGCTGTCCCTGCCGTTTCTGCTACTTCCGCCGCCTTTCTTATGGGCCATCTTGAGTCACCTCACTGGATCTAGTCTTGCGCTTGGGGGGCAGGAGCGGTCTGCCCGTCTACGATCTCCGTGACCTTTAGCTCTGTGTACAGTTGCCGATGGCCCCGCTTGCGCTTGTACCTGATCTTGTTCTTGAATTTGAACACCAATATCTTTGGAGCCTTCCCCTGCCCAACCACCTGCGCTTTTACAAGAGCGCCCTCCACCAGGGGGTGTCCCACCTTTACATTGCCGTCCTTGGCAACAAGGAGAACCCTGTCCAGCTCCAGAAGCTCATCCTCTGCAACGGGCAGTTTCTCCACCTTCAGAGTGTCCCCGGGGTGGACCGTGTACTGCTTGCCGCCAGTTACTATAACAGCGTATTCCATAACCTGATGAAGTTTAGACTAAACAGGCGAGTATGTCAAATTTTGGGTCGCAAAGAGGCGAACGGTTTTCTGTACCTGGCCTGCGGCTACTCCAGCACGCCCTCGATAATTAGCTCGTTCACCTCATCTTCGGACATGCCGAGTATGGACGTCAGAACGTGGTCGTTATGCTCTCCCATCAGAGGAGCCGGGCCGCTCAGCCGTCCGGGTGTCGAGGAGAGCCTGAATGGGTAGGTGTCCAGGGCCATGGAGCCTATCTCCGGGTGGTCCAGGTACAGGTAGTGGCCCCTGTCTCGCATATGTGGGTCGTTCTCCAGGAGGTCGCGGCCGTTCTGTACGATCCCGGCGGCCACTCCCTGGTCCTGAAGCTCCTTCATCACGCTCTCGGACGACTTGCCAGACGTCCACTCCTCTATCAGCCTGTCCAGTTCGTCCACGTGCTCCGCTCGTCCGAGAGCGGTAGCGAACCTGCTGTCGCGGCTCCACTCCGGGTCGCCCATCGCCCGGCGTAGCCCCTGCCACTCCTCGTCCGAGAACACAGCTATAGCGCACCACCTGTCGTCTCCGTCGCAGCGATAGATGCCGTGAGGCGCTCCATATGGAGAGCGGTTTGCCATTCGAGCCTGTATCCGGCCGTTTACGCTATAGTCCATGGTCGCAAGGGCTGTGACGTTCACCACCGATTCGTACTGGGACATTACTATGTGCTGCCCCTTGCCGGTCCTCTTCCTGTAGTGGAGGGCCGCCATGACCGCCGTAGCGGCGTGGTAGGGGTTGGCGCTCCAGTCCGGCCACACCGGGCCGGGGGCCATGCCTATCTTGTCCGGGTACCCGGTGAGGTGGTGCATGGCTGCCGCTGCCGCTATCTGCTCTCCGTTGGCCGTAAAGTGCGTGTACGGTCCGCCGGGGCCCATCACGGGCATACTCAGGACGATCAGGTCGGGCTTGATCTTCACCAGGTCCTGATAGCCAAGCCCCAGTCTCGCCATTGCGCCCCAAGTCATGTTGTCGGCGACTATGTCGCTGATGGATACGAGGCGTTGGGCCACCTCCAGCCCCTTGGGGTGCTTTGGATTGAGGGTTATGCCGTACTTGCCGGCGTTGATGCCGTTGAAAGCCTGGCTGGCGTTCACGCCGCTGGTCCCCGGGCGAGTCCCGGGGATATCCCTTATCTGGTCCCTCTGGGTGGTGGACTCAATCTTGATGACCTCGGCGCCGAACGCGGCAAGAAGACGGGTACACATGGTGCCCGCGATCCACCAGGTGAAGTCGGCTATTCTTATACCCTCCAGAGGCAGCTTGCTCATCTCAAAGTCCTCGTCATGCTTGATTTCAGATGGCGCCGGCTGCCTTCAGCAGGGCCAACTGCTCAGTGGAGTATCCCAACTCTCCGGCGTAGACCTCCTGGTTGTGCTCCCCTATGAGAGGAGCCCTTCGGCTGATGCGCCACGGCGTCTCTGAGAGGCCGTAGGGAGCGCCCGCGTAGGTTATCGTTGTCTCCAGCTCCGGGTGCTCCACGTCGACAAAGTAGTTCCGGGCGTTAAGGTGGGGGTCCTCCCTCACTTCTCTGGGATCATAGTAGGAGGTTATGCTCAGATGATTGCTCTGGGCCCTCTCTGCAAGCTCCCGCTTCGTGTATTTCATAAAGAAGGGCCTCAGTATATTGTGCATGTGCTCGATGTTCTCCGGCTGGCTGCGAAAGGTCATGTCGTGCCACACGTCATCCCGGAGGTCGTGCTCAATGCCGTCCTCGTCCAGCCACTCGCACAGGTAGACGAGGGGCGGTCCCGCCCTGATGACGACGCTCACATAGCCGTCCTTGCACTGGAAGGCCCCGAAGCCCGCCCGGATGGACGCGCCTCCATTCCGGGTGACCAACTCTCCCAGCACGTCCCAGCTTTGCACCGATGCCGGCACCACCATGGATATGGCTTCGTGCATGGATACGTCGATGTGCTGTCCCTCGCCGGTGGAGTCCTTGTGGTATAGCGCTATGAGGGTGGCGGAGCTGGCGTTGATGTTCACGTGATGGTAGGCAATCTCGGATAGAGTCCAGGCGGGGCGCTCGCCGGGCGCGCCTACCATATTGGTCAGACCGCCCATAGCGCTGCCCACCAGGTCGGAAGACTTGTAGTCACGATACGGCCCGGTCTGTCCGAAGGGCGTTACGGAGGTCATTATCAGCCCCGGATTCACAGATGCCAGGTCGGCGTATCCCAGGCCGAGGCTGTCCATATACCCGGGAGGGTAGGTCTCCAGCAGAATGTCCGCGCCCTCGACCAGTCGCTTCAAGACCGCCTTGCCGTCGGCGCTTTCGATGTCCAGGGTCACGCCGCGTTTGTTGGTGTTGAACAGGAAGAAATAGAGGCTCTTCTCCGGATGCGCCTGGTCGTGGAAGAAAGGCCCTCTGGAGCGCATGGGATCGCCGCCGGGCTTCTCCACCTTGATTACGTCAGCGCCAAGGTCGGCCAGCAGCTTGCCACAGTAGACCCCCATTGGGCCTGACATGTCCAGAACCCGCACGCCATCCAAGGCTCCCTCCGGGTGGCCGGCATCGCTCATCTAGCGGCTCCATATTGAAGAACGGACATTCAGATAACCCGCTTTCGTCTTGGCGCTGCGCACATGGAGGAGAGCCGGCAGAGGTAGGGCTGAGGTCAGCCGTACACCTGCGATACCAACTCCGTCATCAGAGAGGAGATGAACCTAACGCCGGCCATGGTGTGGGAGTACTCCATCCTAGTGGGACCTATGGCCGTTATGGATCCCTGGCCTCCACCGGGAAGGCCATATCTGCACACCACCATGCTCAGGGGGCGCAGGGAGGAAGCCCGGCTTTCCCCTCCGATTATGACCCGAATGTGCCCCCATTCCGGCGCCTCCGACAGCACTACCCTTGGGAGCTCCTTGTCCTCTAGCACGCCCACTATCTCCCGGGCCTTCTCTCCTTCGGAAAACTCCGGCTGGCTCAGCAAGTGTCGCAACCCCTCGATATAGTGGTCGCTGTAGAGCGCCCTGTCCTCGGCCTCCATTATGTCCACGACGCTCTCGGTGACCGTACGCTCAAAAGGCGATGCGTCCTTCGTCTTGGCAAGGATCTCCTGGCGGTTCAGACCGGACAGGGAGTCGCTCAGCTTGTTGGCCACAGTTTGCAGGTCGTCTACGGTGAGGGGCTCACTGAGGGGAAGGAGCTGCTTCCTGAGCTTGACTTCCTGGAGCACCAGAATGAGAAAGACCAGGGACTCCTGGATAGGCACCAGGTTTATGCGCATGAGGCGGGACTCAGATTCCCTGGGATACGTTACCATGCCGACGTTGTTGACCAACTGCGCCAGCAGGGTAGCGGCCAGGCGGGTCCAGCCCTCAATGTCACGCTCCACCTTGGTGAACTGGTAACGGAGGGTGTGTTGGGACTCCGGTGTAAGCTCCTCCACCAGTGGCATGGTCTCGACGTAGAAGCGATATCCCTTGTCCAGGGGAACGGCGCCCGCGGAGTGGTGCGGCCTGGTGATGTAGCCCTGTTCCTCCAAGTCCGCCAAGTCGTTTCGCACCGTGGCCGGGCTGACGCCAAGGGAGTGTTTCCTGGCAAACGACCCGGAGGCGACCGGATTGGCCGACTCGATGTAGTCTCCTACCAGAGTCTTGAGAAGCTCTGTTTTTCGCTGAGTAATCATCTCGGCTCCGCCTTGATCCACAGCATATTCTACCCGTCGACTCTTGCTGAATTTATCATCAGGTTGATGGGGTGTCAAGTTATATTGACCCTCTTTAGCGCCTCTGTTAAGCTGTAGCCAGTCTGTACTAAGATTCACAAAGGAGTTGTGGCAGATGCAAGCTCCGATAGCCCAAAACGCCACTCTGGCCGACGCCATCATCCCCAGGCGAAATCTGTTACTGGATGTAGCTCTGATTGTTGGATACGCCGCACTAACCGGGCTCTCCGCCCAGATAGCAGTTTACATCAACCCGGCCGTACCCATCACGGGGCAGACTTTTGCCGTTCTGCTATCAGGAGCAGTGCTGGGAAGCAAGAGAGGCACTGCCAGCATGTTGGTTTACCTGGGGGCCGGTGTTGTGGGCCTGCCGGTCTTCGCTCCAGAGGGAGCAATAGCAGGAGCAAGCCGGGGTTATTTGATTGGTTTTGTGCTGGCGGCCGCCATAGTGGGCTACTTGGTCGAGCGCGGCTGGGGACGTAACCCTTTGAAGCTGTTGGCGGCGATGTTCATGGGCGAAGTTGCGATATACGCGGTAGGACTCCCCTGGCTGGCGCTCTATGTGCCAGGTAACAAGGTGCTCGAGTGGGGACTGACGCCCTTTATCCCAGGTGACGTAATAAAGATGGTGATGGCGGCGCTAGCTGTCCCCACGGCATGGGCGGGCATAGGCAAGATTAAAGGGGAGAGTTAAGTACCGTCGGCTTTTGCCATCCTAACCAAAGCCCGGTCCAGCCTCTCACGATGTCATATGTTATCGGCGGCGACGCCTTGCCAGATTACAGGTAGCGTGTGGACATAACCTGACTGGGCCGCGTCTGCTCATAATCGACGGAGGAAGCGCTACCGTGCTGATGGCCTCATCCCTCCGCGCTACACCCCGGTGGTAGTCATGACGGCAGGCTCCGTGGCATAGCAAATCTATCTCGCTTGTGGCTGACTTCATTCACCCAAGGCGGTGATACGCACCCTCTCTCGGACTTTCTCTCTATGGCGTTCTTGAAAACATAGCCAGTACGAAAGCCTATGCTGTATAATCGGCGGAGCAGACAGGCGGTCGAAGCGCTCCGCTCGCGACGAGCGATCTTGACGCCGATGCCTGGAGACCACAAATGCAGTTGCCCGAAACCGAGCAGGAACGGTCCCAGCCCCGCATTTTCTACGGGTGGTGGATAGTCCTTGTCGGCATCATATTGCGGACGGTCTTCGCCACCTTCAGCTACTACGGGTTCAGCGCATTCTTCAACGCCTTGGTGATGCACTTCGGTTGGTCAAGGGCCGCCGTCGCGGGTGTGCTGTCCCTCGCCCGTCTGGAGGGTGGGTTCCTGGCGTTGCCTGCGGGATACCTCTTCGACCGAATCGGCCCTCGCAAGATGATGTTCGTTGGCATCACCCTGACGGGAGTCGGCTACATACTGCTGAGCCGCACAACGTCCCTGCTCTACTTCTACCTTGTGATGATTCTGCTTGTGCAGCTTGGTGGCAGCTTTGGAATGGGTGGCGGGGCAGTGGACGTGTCGATTGCCAACTGGTTCCGGCGCAAGCGAAGCCGGGCGATGGGGTTTGCCACGCTTGGACTCAGCTTCGGGGGAATAATGGTCGTCCCGCTCACCTACTTTCTCGCCCAGTTCGGATGGCGAAGCGGGTTCCTGGTGGCCGGCCTGCTCACGATGCTGGTGGGATATCCCCTGGCCTGCATTGTCAGGCACCGCCCGGAACCCTACGGATACCTGCCCGACGGCGAGCCGCCAAGAAGGAGAGCGGCCCCACAGGAAGCAGACCAGGCGGGCAGCGCAACCCACGCGGAGACGGCTGCGGGCACGTCCCAGACTTCTGCAACCCCGGCGGCCAGTCAAGCGCCGCAGGAAGACGAGGAGACAAACTTCTCGCCCCTGCAGGCTCTGCGCGTCAGGGCGTTTTATGCGGTTGCATTTACCTTCGCGGCGCGGCAGCTCGTGTCCGGCACAATAGCCGTTTTCCTGATTCCATTCCTCCAGGAGCGGGGAATGTCGCTGACCCAGGCGGGCACGGTGTTGGGCATAATGGCCCTGATCGGCGCGCCCGGCCGCGTCATCTTCGCCTGGCTGGGCGATATCTTCCCGAAGCGCTTCGTAATGGCTGCCTGCTTCAGCATTCAGTCCGTGGGACTGATTCTCTTCGCGTATGTGGACGGGACGCCGGGGATAATCTTCTTTCTTGTGCTGTACGCTCCCACCTACGCAGGCGTACTGCCGCTCATCCCCGCCATACAGGCGGAGTACTTCGGGCGCAAGTGGTTTGGCACCATCCGCGGAATGATGACTCCCATAACGCTGATCAGCGGCGTCATTGGGCCGGTGTTCGCTGGAACGGTCCGGGACGTAACCGGAAGCTACAGGTTTGCGTTCACTGTCCTTGCCTTTTCCATTCTGCTCGCGCTTACGCTTATCCTCACGGCGCGCCCGCCCAAGGTCCCGGAATAGACTTTCCTGCCGTTGGATGCAAAACGTCGAGCGGGAAGCCCCCCGTACTTATGCGGCCTTCGCGCGTACGCCTGCAAGGTGTGATACGTCTGTCAAAAGCGATCAAGCTGCGCTTGTAAGGAGGACTCGTGGGAAAGCTGGATAGCAGAGTAGCCATTGTCAGCGGAGCCAGCCGGGGCATTGGCAGGGACATAGCTGTGGTGTTCGCCCGGGAGGGCGCTCGCGTCGTGGTGGCGGCCAGGACGGAGAGGGAGGGAGACTATCGCATCTCCGGCAGCATTGATACCACCGTGGAGCGCATCCGGACCGAAGGAGGCGTCGCCATAGGCGTTCGCTGCGACGTTACCAAGGACGAGGAGATCGAGGACCTGGTGAAGAGGACTATGGATGAGTACGGGCGGGTGGACATCCTGGTGAACAACGCCGCCATCTACACTCCGGGCACAGTCCTTGAAGTCCAGCCCCGTCACTGGGACCTGTCCTATCGAATCAACATTCGAGGCCCGTTTATGACGTGCCGCGCCGTGCTGCCCCACATGATAGAGCAGGGCGGAGGTCACATCATCAACATCAGCGGGAGCGCGTCAAAGGGCCCTGGGAGCGGCCCGTATGACGACGTGACCACCAGCACATACCCCGGCTTCACCGTGGGCGGCGTGAGCAAGGCCGCGCTGGACCGCTTGACCCAGGGGTTCGCTCACGAGGCCTTTCGACTCAATATAGCCGTAAACGGGCTGCTTCCTGCCAGGAGCATAGCATCGGAGGGGACGGCGTATCACAGCGGAGGCGCGGAGGCGATGCACGGCGCATACGTGGACGGGGAGATCATGGCGGACGCTGCTGTCGCCATCTGCGTGAAGGAGCCTCGCACCTTTACCGGCAACATCGTCACGGACGAGGAGATGCTCCTGAGCGAGGGCATCGATATCTCCGGCTATCCACGCGTTCCCTGAGAAGACGCATCCGGTCTAACACAAAGAGAGACGCCGGTCCTCATCAGAGGGCCGGCGTCGTCGTGTTACAGGGCAGGGGAGTGGCATTCCCCGGATAAGAAGGTCTACATCTCCAGGAAGTGAGCCACACGCTTGCGATGGTATACCGGGTCTCCAAGGTAGCTGAGAAGAGTGCGAGCCTTCTTGGTGTACAGGTACAGGCCGTACTCCTTGTCAATCCCGATTCCGGCGTGTACGTGGTGAGACGCCTCAGCGCTGCGGGGGTAGCCCTCGCTTGCCACAACCTGGGCCATGGAGATGGCGAGGCCGGCGTCGGGTCTATTCGAGTCCAGCTTCCACACCGCTTCGTAGGTGGTCCAGCGAGCGGACTCCAGATCGTTCACGATGACGATGATCCAGTCCTGCACACGCTGGAAGGTGCCGATGGGCACTCCAAAGGCTATCCTGTTCTTGCTGTATTCCACGGTGATGTCCAGGAGCCGCTGGAGTCCGCCTACAATGTAGGAGCACATGGCGATTGCGCCCCTGTCCAGGACGCGCTCGACGGTGGGCCAGCCGCCGTCCACCGGGCCTATGACCGCGGAGTCTGGGACCTCCACGTTGTTGAAGGTGATCTCGTTCATCTTGTCGCCGGTCCACCCGCTCACTATGCGGGAGGCAATCCCGGGGGTGTTCTTGTCCACCAGGAAGAGGGTGATGCCCTCCTCCGGGGAGCCGCCTGAGCTGGTCCGGGCGACCACCACTATCTGGTCGGCCACCTGCGCGTCCAGCACGAACAGCTTGGTCCCGTTGAGAACGAAGCCGCTGTCCTTGCGCGTAGCCGGCAGGTTGATGGACTCAGGGCCCCAGCCGTAGTCCGGCTCAGTGTGGGCGAAGGCAAGGATTCGCTGTCCATTGGCAACGGACGGGAGTATATCGCGCTTCTGCTGATCGCTCCCCGCATCCAGTAGAGTGAGTCCTCCCAGGATTACCGAGGAGTGATGAGGCGAGCTTATGCACGCCGAGCCCATCTCCTCGTACAGGACCCCCAGGTCCATAAAGCTGTTGCCTCCTCCTCCGTACTCCTCCGGGATTATCATCCCAATCCAGCCCAACTCCGCCATCTTCTGCCACAGCTCGGTAGAGAATCCGGTCTCACTCTCGTCCACTTCCTTTACGAAGCTCCGAGGGCACTCCTGGGCGAGGAAATCCCGCGCCGCGTCCCTCAGTATCTCCTGCGCCGAATTCAATGACAGGTCCATGCTAGCTCCTTTCTCAACTCCCTGTTCGGGTCTTTTGAGCTACCCACTTTGTGATAGCTCTTTTGTTTATCGAAGTTACAACTGTAGGCTCAATAAAATTGGGTAAGGGCATTACCTACGGCTAACCGGCCTGGGTTCCCTGTGTAGGGGCGGCGCGCTCCTGTGTCCTGCTGACGCCGATGCGCCGCGCCATGATGAGCTTCTGTACGTCAGTGGTGCCGCCGCGATGGTTGGAAGCCAGCTCGTGGCGGAAGTGGTACTCCACCCTGCCGTTGAGCGGGCCCCAATTGTCGTCGTTTGTGAGGGCGTATGGCCCCATGGCGTTCAGTACCCGCTCTGCCGCCTTCATTGTTAAGTCCTTGCCGATGAGGGAGTTCTGGGAGCCGTGGTACGTCACCGGCTGGTTGCTGTTGAACATATGGTAGTTGCGCAGACCAAGCAGCCGCTGGATGTTGGCCTCTATGTGAAGACCGATAAGCTCCTGCTGGGCGAAGGGGTCCTGGCTAACAGGTTTTCCATTGCGGAGGCTGTCCTTGCAGTATTTGGCTATTTCCTCCAGCAGGGTGTCCCTCTGCTCGACGAATCCGGCAGCGCCGTGCTCTATCTCAAGGGTGGTCTGGGCTACGCGCCATCCCTGGGTCTCTCCCCCGATGAGGTACTCGCGGGGCACCCGAACGTCGTCAAAGGAGATGAGGCGCTTCCCCTCCTTCACCACCAGGTCAAGGGTCTTTATGGTGATACCGGGAAGGTCGCCGGGGATGATGAATGCGCCGATGTTCTGGTGCCTTGGGGCGTCCTGGTCAGTGACTGCCAGTGTCCACAGGTAGTCCGGGGCGTGGTGTCCGCCGACAAAGGTCTTCTGGCCGTTGATGATAAAGTCGTCTCCGTCCTTGTCGGCCCTGGTAATCAGAGAGGCGAGGTCTGAGCCGACCGAAGGCTCGGTGAAGAGCTGCCAGGGAATCTTGTCGCCCTGCAGCATCGGGTTGAGGAACCGCTGCTTCTGCTCATCCGTGCCGTAGACGAAGATGGCCGGCATTGCCATGTTCGCCATAGAGTAGGCGACGGGATACTTCTTGTTTTGCAACTCCTCTTTGATTATGATGTCGTGCTCTGCGGTCAGACCGCCTCCGCCGTACTCCTTGGGCCACAGAGGGTAGAGCCAGCCCTTGGTTCCCAGTTTACGCTGGAAGTCCCGGGCCCACTGCCACATCTCGTAGGTCATGTTGTCCGGTTCGATGGGTATCTCACCCAGCTCCGTCGCGCAGTTGGCGTGCTCGTCCAGCCAGGCCCGTACCTCCTGGCGGAACTCTTCCTGCTCTCTTGTGTACTGTAGCTCAAAGTCCATTTTGCTGACCCTCTGACACCTGTGGGGTTACCTTGCCATGAGCGAGGTAACCCCGTTTTTCAGTCTATGGTTGTGTTATGCGCTACCCGCGCTGCGTTGGAGCTTGGGTAGGCGCGGCCCGCTCCTGTGTCCTGCTGATGCCCAGACGACGGGCCATGATCAGCTTCTGCACCTCAAGAGTGCCTCCTGGGTGGGCGTTGACCAGGCTCTCGCGCTGGTGATGCTCCACCTTGTTCTGCAGAGCTCCCCACTTGTCGTCCTTGGCCAAGGCGTAGGGGCCCAGGACGTGAAGGATGCGGTCGGCGGCCTTCAGCGCAAACTCCTTCCACAGGAGGGAGTTCTGGGAGCCGTGGTAGGTCACCTGCTCCCCGTTGTTGAACATCCAGTAGTTGCGGAGTCCCAGCAGCCGGTGGACGTTAGCCTCGATGTAGTTGTCCACCATCGCCTTCTGCACGAAGGGGTCCTTGCTCAGGGGCTGGCCGTTGTGGACGGTCTCCTTGCAGTACTCTATGACGTCTCTCACTACGGAGTCCCGTTCTCCAAGAAAGCCTGCCGCTCCGTGTTCAAGCTCCAGGGTGGTCTGGGCAACCCGCCATCCCTGGGTCTCCTCCCCGATGAGGTATTCGCGGGACACACGCACGCCGTCCAGGGAGACCATTCGCTTGCCCCTCTCAACAACCAGGTTCAGGTTGTTGATGGAGATGCCCGGCAGATCGGCCGGCATGAAGAATGCCCCCATGTTCTGGTGCCTGGCGCGTCCGGGTCGGTCACTGCAAGCGCCCACAGCCAGTCGGGCTGGAAGGAGTCACCGACGAAGACCTTCTGCCCGGTGATGATGAAGTCGTCTCCGTCCCTAACGGCCTGCGTCTGGAGTGACGCCAAGTCGGAGCCAACGTTAGGCTCTGTGAAGAGCTGCCAGCATACCACCTCGCCCCGCAATATGGGATGCAGGAAGCGCTGCTTTTGCTCATCCGTGCCGTGAACCGCTATGGAGCCGGCCTGCAGATCGCCTCTGCCGACCTCCGGGACGTTCCAGTTGCCCATCTCCTCTTTGAGGATGATGTCGTGCTCGGCGGTCAGGCTGCCTCCGCCGTACTCTTTGTCCCAGAGCGGGAAGAGCCAGCCCTTCTCGCCCAGCTTGCGGGCGAAATCAAGGGCCCACTGCTTCATCTCCGGGCTCCAGTGGTCCGTCTCGGGAGGCAAGTCTCCCCACTCCGAGGGGTAACTGGCGTTCTGCTCCAGCCAGTCCCGCACCTCTTTGCGGAAGTCCTCCTGCTCCTTGGTGTACTGTATAGTGAAGTCCATCAGCTAACCTCCCAGATTGGTGGGTGTTTGCCTGACCGGGCTAACCTAACTTCCGGACGAACTCGACCCCGTCGGCCCGTGGGTGGGGGCGGCCCTCTCCTGGGTCCGGCTGATACCAAGACGCCGAGCCATGATGAGCTTCTGGACGTCATAGGTGCCGCCCGGATGCAGCGTGGTCAGCGAGGATCGCTGGTTGACCTCCACCCGGCCCTTCAGTGGCGCCCACTCCGGGTCTTCTGTGAGGGCGTAAGGCCCGAGTACTTCCAGCACCCGCTCGGCCTTGCTCACGCTGTAGTGCTTGTTGAGGAACGAGTTTTGGGAGCCGTGATAGGTGGAGGTCTGCCCCGAGTTGAACATGTGATAGTTGCGCAACCCTATCAGCTTCTGGATGTTGGATTCTATGTGGTTTTCCGCCATGGCCTGCTGTGCGAAGGGGTCCTTGCTCAGTGGCTGTCCGTTCCGCTCGGTGTCCTTGCAGTACTGGATCACGTCCTCCAACAGGGAGTCCCTCTCTCGGACGGCTCCAGCCGCCCCGTGCTCTATCTCAAGGCTGGCGGAGATTACGCGCCAACCCTGGGTCTCCTCACCCACAAGGTACTCCCGGGGGACGCGAACGCCGTCGAAGGAGACCAGTCGCTTCCTGTCCTTGACCATCAGGTTAAGCTCATGGATGGTAATGCCGGGCAGGTCGGCGGGAATCATAAAGGCGCCCAGATTCTGGTGACGTGGCGCGTCGGGGTCGGTGACGGCCGGCGTCCATATGAAGTCAGCCTCGAACTGACCGCCGATCCACATCTTCTGGCCGGTGATGATGAAATCGTCCCCGTCTTTGACGGCCCTGGTCCTCAGAGAGGCAAGATCGGACCCGCCCTCCGGCTCGGTAAATCCCTGCCAGCAGATGACATCGCCCGCGCACAGGGGCCTCAGGAAGCGCTGCTTCTGCTCCTCGGTTCCGTATACGAAGAGGGCCGGCATGGCGAAGTTGTTGGAGTAAATCCTGGGAACCTCTACGCTCTCCAGCTCCTCCTGGATGATGAAGTTTTGGTCTGGAGTCAGTCCTCCGCCGCCGAACTGCTCGTCCCACAGGGGGAAGAGCCAGCCCTTTTCTCCCAGCTTCCGTCTAAACTCCTTGCCCCACTCCCACATCTCGCGGCTTACTGCCCCGGACTCCAGGGGGATGGGCCCCAACTCCTCCGGGACCTTGGCGTTGGTCTCCAGCCAGGCTCGGACCTCCATGCGGAACTCCTCCTGCTCTGTAGTGTACTGGATTTCAAAGTCCATAGCTCCGTCCCTCCTGTCGGTTTATGGTGTTCTCTCCGGGGATAAGCCTGTCTTGTAAATTACCTCGGTTGTGTGGTGGCGTGGGTGGGAGCGGCGCGCTCCTGGGTCCTGCTGATGCCCAGCCGACGGGCCATGATCAGCTTCTGGACGTCGTAGGTGCCGCCCGGGTGCAGGCCGACCAGCGAGTTTCGTTGGTTGATCTCCACTCGCCTCTCCAAGGCTCCCCACTTCTCGTCGTTGATGATTGCGTACGGTCCCAGGACGTTCAGCACCCGCGACGCCTTGGTCACAGCGAAGTGCTTGTTGAGGAACGAGTTCTGGGAGCCGTGATAGGTAACATTCTGGCCGTTGTTGAACATCCAGTAGTTGCGAAGTCCCAGCAGGCGCTGAATGTTGGATTCTATGAAGTTGTCGGCCATGGCCTGCTGAACGAAGGGGTCTTTGCTCAGGGGCTGGCCGTTGCGCATTGTGTCCTTGGTGTACTGGATGATGTCGTCCAGCAGCTTGTCCCGCTCCTGAATCGCGCCGCCTGCCCCGTGCTCAAGCTCCAGGCTGGTGGAGATGACCCGCCATCCCTGGGTCTCCTCGCCGATGAGGTACTCGCGGGAGACTCGCACGCCGTCGAAGGAGATGAGGCGCTTCCTGCGGTTGACCACCAGGTTGAGCTCGTGGATGGTGATGCCTGGGAGGTTGGCCGGGAACAGGAAGGCCCCCAGGTTCTGGTGCCGGGGCGCGTCCGGGTCGGTCACAACGGGCGTCCACAGCATATCCGGCTCAAACTGGTCGCCGATCCACATCTTCTGGCCCGTGATGATGAAGTCGTCGCCATCTTTGACCGCCCTGGTCTTGAGGGACGCCAGGTCGGAGCCGCCCTCCGGCTCGGTGAAGGCCTGCCAGCACGCCATCTCGCCCTTGGCTATCGGCGCGACGAACCGCTGCTTCTGCTCCTCAGTGCCGTGTACGTAGATGGCCGACATCGCCAGGTTCCCTATCTGGTAGTAGGCCTCCGGGTACTCTATCCGGCCAAGCTCCTCCCGGAGAATGATGCCTTGGTCCGGGGAGAGTCCGCCGCCTCCGTATTCACTGGGGAAGGTTGGGAAGAGCCAGCCCTTGGCTCCCAGGTTTCTCTGGAAGTCCCGGGCCCACTGGAACATCTCCCAAGTTATCTCCCCCTCCTCCAGGGGCAGTTCGCCCAACTCCTCTGGGACTTTGGCGTTCTGCTCCAGCCAGCTCCGCACCTCTTTGCGGAACTCCTCCTGCTCCATTGTGTACTGCAACTCGAAGTCCATAGCTTCCTCTGTTACGTAATCTCTGTCGGTGATTCTTGCTTCGGTCAGCCGTAAACTCCTGCCGAAATAGCGCGTAGCAATACCGAGTCAGGGGCGCACTCGACCGCCCATAATCTACTTCACCTAAGGCGTGCGTGTCAAGTTGTGGACACTTCCGACTGTGCCTATTGCCCCTTCCAGACGGGCTTGCGCTTCTCCACAAAGGCCTTCGGTCCCTCGATGGCGTCCTCGGAACCCATCACCCAGCGGCTGCTGTTCATCTCCATAGCTGCGTCTATGGTCATGTTCATCCCCTGCCGCACGTAATGCTTTATGCTCCAAATGGCAATGGGGGCGGACTCCAGAATGTCGTTGGCCCATCGCATGGCGCAGTCCATAAGCTCGGCTCTGGGCGCCACCTCGCTCACGATGCCCCACTTGAGGGCCTCCTGCGCGGTGATGGGCTTGCACGTCAGCAGGTAGGACATGGCCTGCTTGAAGGGCATAACTCGCGGGAGGTGATGGATACCTGCGCCGGGGACGATACCCCGCAGTGGCTCAGGCAGGCGGAACTCCGCGTTCTCGGCCGCTACAATGATGTCGCATCCCAGGGCCTCCTCGAATCCGCCGCCGTGGGCGATGCCGTTGACGGCGGCGATAACCGGCTTGTTCAGGGTGTTAAGGGGGTTGTGCACCCGGCCTCGCTTCAGGAAGCTCTCGTAGTCCGTGGCGCGCTCCTTCAGGTCGCCGCCGGCGGAGAAGGCCCTGTCTCCTGTGCCGGTGACAATGGCCACTCGCAGGTCCGGGTCCCGCTCGAACTCTTTGTACGCCTCGGCCTCCTCGAAGGTGGCTTGGTAGTTGTGGGCGTTCATAGCTTCAGGGCGGTTGTGGGTGATGATGCATATATTTCCCTGCTTCTCGAACAGGATGGCTCTGTTTTCGGATGTCACGGCTCAGGCTCCTTTCAATGGTTTGTTCCCAGTATACCCGACGCGGCGCCTGCCCGCTTCTCTACCGTCTACACGGTAATCCTGCTAACCGTGAGATGGGCGTCGTCATGCCTTCCTCTAAGCGGGCATCCAGTTGGTGTGGCGGGTGGACTCACCTAATCTACAGGTAGAGTGACGTTGAGAGGCGTTCGGTCCAGACTGGTGTCAAATGAAACCGGCTCACTACTCCGCCGCGTCCAGCCGGTCCAGGTTTCCGGGCCAGTCAAGAATACGGCGATCGGCTGTAACGAGCCTGTGACCGCTCAGCGCAGTGGCAACTATCAGGCGATCGGCAGGGTCGGCGTGAAAGTCGGCGAGTTCATTGGAGCGGATGCCAATTGCTCCGTCGACCGGTATCTCAACCAGCCCGTCCCGTAGGAGAGTATCTCGCCATGCAGCCACGTCGTGCAGCAGCGTGAGCCTGCGCTTCTCGTGCAGCATGGCCAACTCCCAGAACGAGATGGCAGATACGGCGACATTTGCATCCCGTACAGCGTTGTCTATCTCCCTCCGAGTACGCCTTCCGAGCCGCCTGTCGCCGAACCGCGTCCAGACCAAGACCTGTGTGTCGAGCAAGATCACGGATTCAGCACTCGATCAGGATCCGACTGGGCCTCCCACTCCACGTCGATAGGCGAGACGATGTCGCCGTGAATCTGGATGATATCCCTGTCACGCCCGAACCAGGTCTTCGGCTTCTCCCGGTACGGCACCAGCCGCGAGACCGGGCGGCCGTTCTTGGTTATCACGATCTCGTCGCCGGTTTCTGCAACCTCGTCCATCAGTTGAAGGCACTTCGCCTTGAACTCCGAGGCCTTGATAGTCCTGGGGGCATTTGCCTTGTAATTGCTCATTTCCATGATGTCGTTCCTGTCTTGGAGTGATGCCCCATTGTACCATAGTCACGACCATAGTCATATATCATATGCCAAAAGTGTGCCTGTACCATCTTCTCCACAGCTTAATCGCGACGCCGTTCCACGTATTGAGCATCTGTAGATGGGAGCGTCCTCGGCCCCTGGACACCCAGTTTAGAGTACGATAGTGGTGTTAGACGGCGTCCGGCGCGTCTCTCAACCGGAGTGTAAAGCCGTCCTTCGGTGGATTCGGGCTTAGTAGTAGCCGGTCTCCGGTCTCCACACCTTCATCATAAGCAGGTGGACGGGAATGGCGAGGCCGGCGATCATCAGCCCCAGCACCACGGTTACCCAGCCTATGCCTATCGCAAGGTCGGCCACGCCAAATCCGACCACTGCCAGGTTCAGAGCATTTCTCAGCGTCAGACCCTTGATGTACACGTCCCGGTTGGGGTCGTCCCGCTCCATGCCTGAGTACGGCCCGAACCTGCCGAAGGTATGGGCCTCTATGGTGTCCTGCTGGGCCTTTGCCGTCACTAGGTCCTCTACCAGCACACCGGGAATAGCGGAGTCGGCGCCGGTGACGACCTTTTCTTTAAGGAGGGCCTCTCGGATGTCGCTCTTGGCGCCGTATCCCATTAGGACGAATATCACGCCCAGGGCAATCATGCCTATACCAAGCAGGATAGCTACAGCCACAGCGATTTTGCTAAAGGTGCGTAAGCTCATCCTATGCCTCCTTTTAGCGCGTCAAACGCGCTGCACTAAACTGGTACAGACAGAATTCTAGGCTCCAAGTAGTGTCACAACAAGGGTATAGGCTCACACATTACTGGAAGGGTTCCTACAAATTCCGACACAATTGGGAAGCAGTTCAATTGTGAGGCTCTCAGTCTGCGATGGGAGTAGGGCAGGTACTGGGAGACCCGCATAGTACACTCTATTGACTACGGCGTCGTTGGGATATACTATTGTTGCCAAATTCGGGGAGCCTGTGAGGAGATAAGGGTATGCCGAGAATTGGACCCACAGAGTTGGTAATCATCCTGTTCATCATACTGATTATATTTGGCGCGGGCCGCCTGCCTGAGATAGGCTCTGCGCTTGGCAAGGGCATCAGGGAGTTTCGCAAGGGGCAGTCCGGGCAGGAAGAGGGCGAGGTCGTTGTGGAGACCAAACCGAGCGGAAGGAAGAGGAAGGGCAAGGCAGAGTCCTAGGATCGATTCAGGTTATTTGCACAGTGCGCCCCGCCATCCGGCGGGGCGCACTCTTTTGTGGGCGAAATCAGCCGCCGGAGGACTCCGAGGGGGCCATCTCCACGCCGGGCTTGTTCCCCAGGCGGGCCAATTTGGAGAGCAGGATGCCAAGCTCGTAGAGGAGAATGATTGTCAGGGCAACCATGCTTTGATTGAAGGGGTCTATGGTGGTGGTGGCGAGCGCGCCAACGATAAATGCTGCCACTATGGCAAAACGGCGCTGGCGGGCCAGAGACCTGGGGGTGACCAACCCTATCTTGCTCAGGAAGAAGATAATCAGTGGAGTCTCAAAGGCAACCCCCATCCAGAACATCAGGGTCACTACTTTGTTGATGTAATCACCAACCCTGATCATGGGTGTGGCTATGTCGGCTCCGAACCACAGCAGGAAGTTGAGGGCCGGTGGCAATAGAGCGAAATACGTGAAGGCCGCGCCCGCCACAAAGGAAAAAATGGCCCCGGGGAAAAGTGCATACAGGTAGCGCTTCTCCCTAGAGGTCAGGCCGGGGGCTACAAAAGTAAAAACCTGGAAGAGTATGATTGGAAGGGCCAGGACGAAGCCCCCCATAAGAGAAACCTTCATGGTAATCCCGATCATCTCCGTAACTTGGGTGAAGATCAGCTTCTGGTCTTTTAGGGACTCGAAGCCCTGGGCCGGGACCATCAGCAGGTCGAAGATTATCCGGTGAAAGGCAAACGCCATGCCGGCGCCTGCCACGAGGGCCGCGGCGGATATGACGAGCCTGCGGCGCAACTCTACGAGGTGGCCTGTAAGGGAAAGCTCTCTATCTGCCAATGGGACCACCTTCCTCGGAGTCGCTGCCGGTCGGCTTTGCTTTCTGTCCCTCCTCCCTCTCAGGTGGAGGGTTCTTTGATGCCTCCTCCAGAGCCAGCAGGTCCGGCAACTCGCTGGTGGTGCGCCTCACTTCCTGTACGAAGCTGCTGAGGGAGCGGGCGATATCCAACATACGGGCGGGTCCCAGCACCAGATAGGCAATGAGCAGTATTATCAGGACTTCCAGGGGGTCTATTCCTAGGATATTCATCTACTGCCGTCCTCCTGTGGGCGCTTGGGGTTGTCCTTCTGCTGCCACAACCATCCTGGAATCAAACTATACTCTATCGGTAGTGGAGTGCCAAGGCTCTTAGGGGAGTGAGCGGGAGTCAAAGGCCCCGACCACTCCCTTCGCCCGGCTCATGGTGAGCATGTCGAACCATTTTGAGAGGTAAGACCGACGGCTCAATGTGCTCCAGTCACTTCTGGCCGGCAGTTCTCTGCACTCCCGTAGGGCACACGTCCAGCAGACAGCATTCGCCGCAGAGAGGCTCTCTTTTTCGACACGTGTCCACCCCGTGGCGGTCCAGCAGAGCGTGGTACTCGTTGAACAGCGGCGCGTCGTGGGTAAGGTTGTCCATGAAGAGGGCCTGGTATGAGGCGTATTTGTCCTGGGCAGGTATGATCTCAAGTCTGTCGAGTATGCGCCGGGTGTAGGCGTCCATCACAAATACGGGCTTGCCGGCGGCGTACAGCAGTATGTCGTCCGCAGTCTCCTCGCCGATACCGTAGATTGATAGCAACTCAGGGCGAAGGATATGTACGTCTCTTTGAAACAGCGCCTCCAGGTCGTCGTTGTAGCGCTCGCCCAGGTACTCCACAAAGGCCTTTATCTTCAGGGCCTTCGCGTTGAAGTACACCGAGGGACGTATCAGCGACGCCAGCTCATCCAGAGGGATGGCTCTAAGGGCAGCCGGCTCCAGAAGCCCTTGGGCTTTCAGATTGTCCAGGGCCTTGTCGACGTTGGTCCAGGAGGCCGACTGGGTGAGTATGGCCCCAATGATGACCTCGAATGCGCCGTCGCCGGGCCACCAGTGTTGCGGCCCGTAGCGTTGGTACAGCCGATGGTATACGTCCATAAGCCTCTCTTCGAGCGTGACAACCAAGCTGAGCAGCCTCCTCTAGGGGGTATCCGCAAGTAAAACGGGAAGCGGGTCTGTTATAACTACCTCCTTCGTAGACACACGGCACCGGTAGGCGTACGCCTCGACCCCGGCCGTCCGGGCCTTTTGCAGCGTTTCAGCGAAGAGCGGGTCTGCCGGAAAGTTGGGCGTAAAGGCGCGGGCGTCCTCCCTCTGGACGACGAATATCACGGAAGCCCGGTGCCCCTGTCCTAAGGCCTCCATCAGGGCTTCCAAATGCCGCGCTCCTCGCGACGTGGGAGCGTCCGGGAAGAGGGCAACGCCGCCCTCCACCAGGGTCGCGGACTTGACCTCGATGTAGCACAGCCCGCCGTTGCCCAGCACCATGTCGAGACGGCTGTGGCCGAAGACCGCCTCTCTGCGCCTCCACGTGAAGGACGAGAACTGCTCCAGTCGTCCGCAGGCGATGGCCTCATCCACAAGCGCCGAGGGCAGCCTGGCGTCGGAGGAGACAAGCGCGTCTCCCAGCTGCACCAGGGACAGGTCAAAGGCCGTCTTGCGTCCCGGTCCGTCCCTGGGAGTCAGGAACACCCTTGCGCCTTTTCTGAAAAGTTCCCTCATGCGTCCGGAGTTGGGCACGTGCGCCATTACCTGCGCTCCATCCACCTCCACCCGGGCGGAGAAGCGGTTGGGTCTGTCGATGAAAACACCTTCTTGAAGGTGTGGGTCGAGTTTCATTGTCGGCTATGCTTGTATTGCGCTGAGACGGGACTCCTGTCCGCTCATCTCCTTCGACACGCTCAGGGTGAGCGGACGGGTTTCGCCACATGTCGCTTTCATTGTACAGAAGACGCCGCATCCACGCCTAGGGATTGTGTGTATATCAGCCCATCCTATAATATGTAATTGATACCACAGAAGCCCCACCTTCCATAGATGAGGAGGCTCCATGGACTATCCGGTAATAGCCAAACCAAAGTTGGAAGAGATCAAAGTACGTCCCAACATAGGAAATTACCACGACTCGGTTGGCAGCTTTGACTGGCAGCAGATGAGAAGCGAGCTTGACGGCCTGCCCGGCGGCGGTCTCAACCTGGCCTACGAGGCCATAGACAGGCACGCCATGAGCCACAAACGAGACAAGGTAGCCATGTATTGGGAGGGCGCCGGTGGCGAAGAGGAGCAGTACACCTTTTCCCAATTCAAGGAGCTTACCGACAGATTCGCCAACGTCCTGAAGAAACTTGGAGTGGAGAAGGGCGACAGGGTGTTCCTGTTCATGGGGCGCATCCCGGAGCTTTATGTGGCCTTCTTCTCCATACTCAAAGTGGGCGCCATTGCCGGGCCCCTCTTCTCCGCCTTCGGGCCGGACCCGGTGAAGGACCGTCTGCAGGACAGCGGGGCAAAGGCATTGATCGTCACGCCCGACCTGCGGGGTCGCGTCAGCGGCGTTCTCGACGACCTGCCCGACCTCAAGCACGTCATCGTCGTCAACAAGAACGGTCGCTCCTCGGAGCCGCTGGCTCCCGGGGACATCAGCTACGAGGAGGAGATGGCATCGGCGTCGTCCGACTTCGACATTGTGCCCACCACCGAAGAGGACTTCTCCATAATGCACTACACGTCGGGCACTACGGGCAAGCCCAAGGGCGCTGTCCACGCCCACATGGCCGCGTTGCAGCACATGGCCACGGGGAGATGGGCCTTGGACCTCCACGACGACGACATCTACTGGTGCACCGCCGACCCCGGATGGGTCACCGGCACATCCTACGGCATGTCCGCGCCCTGGACCAACGGCATCACACAGGTTATCTACGAGGGGGGCTTCCGCGCCAGCGCCTGGTACCAGGTGATTCAGAAGTACGGCGTCACGGTGTGGTACACCGCCCCAACCGCCATACGAATGCTGATGAAGGCGGGAGACGATATCCCCAAGCGGTACGACCTCTCAAGTCTTCGCTACATGTGCTCCGTTGGAGAGCCCCTTAACCCGGAGGCGATTATGTGGGGGCTGAAGGTGCTCGACCTGCCCTTCCACGACAACTGGTGGCAGACCGAGACGGGGGCGATTCTCATCGCCAACTATCCCTCAATGGACATCAGGCCCGGCTCTATGGGGCGTCCCATTCCCGGCGTTGAGGCCGCAATAGTTGACGATTCTGGCAACAAAGTGGAGCCCGGGGAGGAGGGAGACCTGTGCGTCCGGCCGGGCTGGCCATCCATGTTCCGCACCTACTGGCGCAATCAGGAGATGTACGACTCCAAGTTCAAGAACGGATGGTATGTTACGGGAGACCGGGCGCGCATGGATGAGGACGGCTACTTCTGGTTCGTGGGGCGCACCGACGACGTCATCAATACCGCGGGCCATCTTGTGGGGCCTTTCGAGGTGGAGAGCGCTCTCATAGAGCACCCGGCGGTGGCTGAGGCCGGGGTCATTGGCAAGCCTGATCCGGTTGCTATGGAGGTGGTCAAGGCATTCGTGTCTCTTCACGAGGGAAACCAGCCATCCGACGAGCTGCGTAACGACATAATGCGCTTCGTCCGCCAGAAGCTGGCGGCGGCAGTCGCCCCTCGCGAGATAGAGTTCCTGGACTCGCTGCCCAAGACTCGCAGCGGCAAGATAATGCGACGTCTTCTCAAGGCCAGGGAGCTTGGTCTGCCGGAGGGCGACACGTCCACCCTGGAGGACGATTAGCAAACAGCGAGCGGCGCGTGAGGCTGCCTCAACTCAGAAGGCCCACAGGTATTAGTATGGTGTGCAATGGCCAAGATAGTTAGCTTTATCAACTACAAAGGTGGTGTGGGAAAGACCACAACCACTTATCACGTAGGATGCAGCCTGGCTGACCACCATGGCAAAAGGGTCTTGCTTGTGGACATAGATCCTCAAACCAACTTGACCTTTCTTGCGGTGGAATATCAGGATTGGGAAAGATTCAAACGGAATAACGGAACCATTGCGACACTCTATGCGCGGTATCAACAGGGGCTTCCCCTACAGACGCAACGATACATTTGGAAGGAACGTATCGGATACGGACGCTTCAGAAAAGTGGAGAACGTAGATATTATACCTTGCGACCTAGAGCTGTTAGGTTTGGGTCAAGACTTAGGCGGTTCAACGCAGGCAATACAGTCAGGCAGCGGCCCTTTTGATGCTTTGAGAGCCTTGAGAGAGAACGCCCAACTATACCTACGTGCAAGGCTCTTTCTCAAGGAAGTGTTTAGCGAGGTTCAAGACTTATACGATTATATCCTGATTGATTGCCCTCCGAATCTTTATATGATGACTCAGAATGCTCTCGTTGCTTCAGATTCGTATGTTGTTACTACAATACCCGAGTTCTTATCTAGAATTGGGATAGAGATACTAGATAAGACTGTTAGGAGCATTCAAGGACAGGTTGGGGAAGCCGCAAGGAATGCGGGATTTACTGGCGTAGACGTTGCTGAGATGGGTGGCATTGTTTCGGTAAAAGTGCGTATCGGTGGTACTAGGATCACAGATCAGCATGAAGGGTGGATGACGACATTACAGGGTGCCTTTCCGGGCAAGTGTTTCGACGATTACACGACGGAGCTAATCGGCTACAGCGAAGCCGCTCAGCTTAGATTACCAATCTGGCTTGCCAATACACCCAATGCCCGGCGGGCAGCTCGAAAATCTGAATATGAGAATGTAACGAACGAATTCCTACGGAGGTTCCCGTGAGCAACGTTAAGCAGTGGAGAAGCATGACTCAGAACTTGAGAAAGTTCCTGGATGAACTGCCCTCTCCAAGCGAAAGGGAAGAATCGGTCAGGACTATCAATGAGCTTGTGGCGTTCTTAGGAGACCTCAGCAATGTCTTTGGAGCTATGCCCACAACCGAGGAGGCTTCCAAGGCAAAAGAGGCTCTGGTAAATCTGGAGAGCATTGTAAACCGGAATCCCATCCTGCGTGGAGGCTCTAACGGGAAGACAGCCAAACCTCGCGCGAGAAACGGCAGCAAACCGACCCAGGCGGCCTCGTTGTTCTCTGAGGAAGTAATTGTGCAGACCATTGCGGACTTGGACAAAATGCCTGAAGCCACAATGCGGAGCGAGTTGGAGGACCCAAAGAGGTTCCCCAACAGCTTCTTGAAGGCAGTGCTGGCGCACTTGGGCAGAAGAGCACCCAGCAAGGGCGTCAAAAGCGAGATGGTAGACCAACTGGTAGCCACTCTGATAAACAGACGTACACTTGAGGGGATTAGCGGAAGACAACGGTTTTAGCGTCGTGCGAGGGCACGACGGGAAGGGGATGTAATGGCGGAGTACCACATAAACCCGGAAAGGCAATACTACTACTACGACGGCCGGTTTCCTCCGGTGGCCTTGGAGGATGAGGCCGCGCCCGTCGTTCCCGATACGGAGAAGACCCACCCCAAGCTGATCACCGACACCACGCTGAGGGATGGCGCACAGGACCCGCACTTCGCCCTCTTTCCATCGGAGGCGCGGCTGAAGTACTTCGATCTCCTTCATGAGCTGGACAACGACACCGGCCGTATTGAGCAGGTGGAGGTGTTCATCTATCAGAACCGGGACCTGTGGACACTGGAGCGGCTTCTGGAGAGGGAGTACCAGTATCCCCAGGTAACCACGTGGACCAGGGCCATTCCCAAGGACATCAAGGACTTGGTGGAAATATCCCGCGGCGCCATCAAGGAGACGGGGATGCTGGCCTCCAGCTCCGACCACCACATCTTCGACAAGCTGAAGCATCGCAGCAAGGCGGAGGCGGTCGAGAAGTATCTTGCGCCCATACTCACGGCCTGCGAGCACGGAATACGCCCGCGGATACACCTGGAGGATACCACCAAGGCCGACATTTACGGCTTCGTTATACCCTTCATCCAGCGGGTGCTTGACGAGACGAAGGGGTGGGCCAAGTTCCGCATATGCGACACCATAGGTTGGGGATCTCCGGACCCCTACGCGCCGCTGCCGGTGGGGATACCCAGGCTCATCTCCACCCTGATTCAGGAAACCGGGGCCGAATTGGAGTTCCACGGCCACAACGACTTCGGGCTGGCGACCGCCAACAGCATGGCCGCGTTCCGGTACGGGTGCAAGCGCGTCAACGTCGCCTTTGCGGGCCTCGGGGAGAGGACGGGGAACACGGCCCTGGAGCAGGTGATGGCCAATTACATCCGCGTCTACGGCGACCCAGGCTTCAAGCTGGGTGTCCTTGGACAGATTAGAGACCTGCTGACCCAGGAAGTGTGTACCATTCCTCCCAAGCAGCCCATCATCGGTGAGGTCTTTGCCACCCAGGCCGGCATTCACCAGACTGGCATCAGCCGTCAGGGCGAGGCTGGCGGAGGGCCTATCTACCTTCCCTTCGATGCGGGGCTTGTGGGAGAAGAGGTCGTAGAGCTTAACCGCATCGGCGCCCTGTCGGGCATGGACGGGATTGTGTCGGTTCTCAACCAGCAGGTAAAGGTCGAGACCGGCGAGGAGGGGACTTTCACGAACGTGAGCAGGGCGGTCAAGTACGTGTACGACAGGATTCAGGAGGCCTACGACGGCACTTACGACAGCGAGCAGGGTTCTGTGGTAGGACAGAGGCGCAGCTTCTTCACGCCGGAAGAGGTACTGGCTCTGGCCAGGGAAGCCCAGGCCGCCCGGGGCACGCCCGCATAAGACTGAACGGGGCTGCACTTGTCGAGTGGCCTCAGTAGGGGCGGTTCGCGAACCGCCCCTACACTTGTGTCATCCCTGCAGAAGCAGGAATCTAGGCGTATGTCGGCTCTGGAGGGGGCTTGTGGCTTCCTTCTCGAATGGTTGGCTCACCACAAGCGGGAAACCCCTTATCCGTCATTCCTGCGGAGGCAGGAATCCAGGGGCTTGCCGGGGACGCCGGTAGAATGACTGTGTAAGGAAGATTTGGACTTGAATGGCGCAGGCTGACCCTCTGATCTGGGGCTTTGCCAGCATGTTCGCCTGGGGCACGAGCGATATGCTGGCGCGGTACGCTGCGATCCGCCTGGGAAGCCCGGCCGTGGCCCTGATAGTCCTTGGAGTTGGCATAGCTCCGCCCCTGGTGTTGGGGCTGTCCAGCTACCCCTCACTGGAGGCCATAGCCGGCAGCGACTTCATTTTCCTGTCCGCCGCTTCCGGGCTGCTGTTCTCACTGGGCTACGTCCTCTTCTACCGGGGCCTTGAGCGCGGCATGGTGGCCATCGTCAGCCCCCTGTCCGCGAGCTGGCTCGCTGTGACCACCGTGCTGGCTGCCATCTTCTTCCATGAGAGCATAGGCCTGGCCAAGGGCGGGCTGATCTCCGTAGTCCTGCTGGGGATACTCCTCATCTCTGCGAGAGACAGAAGCAGTGCCTCCATCGAGGGCATCTGGTACGGCCTCACCGCGATGGTGACTTTTGGAGTGGCCTTTACGCTGTGGAAGCCCATTGTGGCGGAGGTTGGCCCGTATATTGCCGTCGTCTCCGTTCGCGTCGTGTCCACGATTATCCTGGGCTTCTACCTTGCGCTGAAGCGGCCTGTTGGAGCGAATTTCGGCAGAGGCGCGGTGGCTTTGGTAATAGCCGCTGCGGTGCTGGACTCGCTGGGATTTATCACATACAACCTGGGCATAGAGAGGGAGGACGTCTCCCTCATTGCGCCTATAGCCGCATCCTATCCCGTAGTTACCCTGGCGCTGGCCTGGGTGCTCCTCAGGGAGCGGGTCAGCAGGTTGCAGGCGGCAGGGATAGTCGTCCTGTTGGGCGCAGTTGTGGCCCTTGGCGTCGTTGGCTAGCGCCACTCGACGGGTTATAATTGCTCCATCATATTCGGGGAGGGAGCTATGGCCGGAGACAAGGAAAATCACCCATCCCTATTGCGAGAGACGCCGCTGCTCATGCTCATGGACGGCCATGCTATGGTGCATAGGGCGTGGCACGGCATTCAATCTCCCATGACACTGAGCAAGACGAATGAGGATGTACGGGGCGTATACGCCTTTGCCAACACCTTCATCAAGGCCATCCAGGAGTGGGAGCCAACTCACTGCGCTATCGCCTTCGATATGTCTGCCCCCACGTTCAGGCACATCCAGTTCCCGGAGTACAAGGCCCAGAGGCCGGAGACTCCTGATGGGCTCAGGTCCCAGTTTCCCTGGGTGAGGCGGTTGATGGAGGCCTTCAACGTGCCCATTTTCGAGGTGGAGGAGTTCGAGGCCGACGACGTTCTGGGGACCCTCAGCCGCCAGGCCACGGAGCAGGGAATGGAGACCATCATCCTGACGGGAGACACCGACACCCTTCAGCTGGTATCCCCCTCGGTGCGGGTTATCCTGAGCCGAGGGATACAGGACCGTGCCATATTTGACGAGGTCGCCGTTCGAGAACGCTACGGCGGTCTGGGTCCGGAGCAGCAGCCGGACGTCAAGGCGCTGGAGGGCGACACGTCGGACAACATTCCCGGCGTGCCGGGGGTTGGTCGTAAGACCGCCGTCAAGCTGATACAGGAATTCGGCAGCATACAGGGCATCTACTCGGATATAGATAGCGTGGTCCCTCCCAGAATAAGGGAGGCCGTGGCGTCCCACGAGGCCAGGGTGAGGCAGGGGCTGGAGCTTACGACGATAGTGACTGATGTGCCCATCACCCTGGACACCGAGTACTGCCGCTTCTGGCAGTACGACCGCGAGCAGGTGGTTGGCCTTCTCCGGGATCTGGAGTTCAGGAGCATAGTGTCCAGGGTGCCGGAGGGCATACCCCAACAGGGGCAGCCGTCCCAGGGAGTGCTCATGGAGGAGGAGGTTGTCGCGGAGAAGGGCGAGTACTCTACAGTCTACGATGTGGAGCATCTGGAGGCTGTCATATCGGAGATGAGGGCTGCCGGCAGCTTCACCTTCGACGTGGAGACTACGGGGAAAGACCCAGTGGCCTCGGACCTGGTGGGCGTGTCCCTCTCGGCGGTTTCGGGTAAAGCCTGCTACATACCGCTGGGGCACCAGGAGGGCGGCCAGATACCACTCGAGAAAGCCTTGGACTACCTCAAACCCCTGTTTGAAGACCCGGCGGTGGGCAAGACGGCCCACAACGGAAACTACGATATGACTGTGCTGGCCAAGTACGGCATCTGGGTCAACAACCTGGACTTCGATACTATGGTGGCGGCCCACCTACTGGGCGAGAAGTCCCTGGGTTTAAAGAACCTGGCCTTCACTCGCCTCAACCAGGAGATGACGCCGATAGACGCTCTGA
Organism: Dehalococcoidia bacterium; assembly: GCA_965261605.1. Classification (GTDB taxonomy): domain Bacteria; phylum Chloroflexota; class Dehalococcoidia; order Lucifugimonadales; family UBA2985; genus DAOUJW01. The sequence continues at coordinate 1,931,453 of OZ253466.1, forward strand.
TTGGGACGGGGCGCAAACAGAAGACTATGGCCCAGGCGCCTATTGAGCAGGCGTCCGACTACGCTGCCGCCGACGCCGATATGACCCAGCGCCTGAAGGACATATTTCAGCCGGCGCTGAAGAGCGAGGAGTCCCTGTCGGAGGTGTTCGCGGGCATGGAGATGCCCCTGGTGCCGGTGCTGGTGCGAATGCAGCGCAACGGCGTATTCCTGGACGTGGAGCGCCTTCGGGAGATGGCTGTGGACTTGGGAGAGCGCCTCGGAAACCTGGAGCAGGAGGTGTTCGACACCGTTGGGCATCGGTTTACGCTCAACTCCACCCAGCAGCTGGCGGATGTGCTGTTCAACGAGCTCAGACTGCCCCGAACCAAGCGCACCAAGACGGGCTACTCCACCGACGCGGCCGTGCTGGAGAACCTCAAGATGATGCTCAACGAGGGCAGGGTAGAGGTCGCAGACCCCAGGTCGCTTCAGGTGCTGGACGGCATTCTGGAGTATCGTGAGCTCTCCAAGCTGAAGTCGACGTACGTTGACTCCCTGCCGCAGCTGGTCAACCCGTTCACGGGGCGCGTCCACACCAGCTACAACCAGACGGGGTCGGCGACGGGCCGCATGTCCAGCAATGATCCCAACCTGCAGAACATACCCGTACGTACAGAGCTGGGCAGGCAGGTGCGCAGAGCCTTCGTGGCGGAGCGAGCGCCGGAGTGGACCCTCCTGGCCGTCGACTACTCCCAGATTGAGCTTCGCATTCTAGCGCACCTCTCCAGGGACCCGGGGCTGCTGGAAGCCTTCCTGCGGGACGAGGACATCCACGCCGCCACTGCCTCTCAGGTGAACAACGTGCCAATCGAGGCCGTGACCTCGGAGATGAGGCGCGTCGCCAAGGTGATGAACTTCGGAGTCATCTACGGCCTCAGCGCCTTCGGCATATCCCAGCAGACGGACCTGGCTCCTGACCAGGGAGCGAAGTTCATCGAGGGCTACTTTGCCAAGTACCCGGGAATCCAGATTTACCTTGAGGCCACCAAGGCGCAGGCTCGGAAGACGGGCTATCTGGAGACCGTCTGCGGTCGACGTCGCTACTTCCCGGAGCTTGGCTCCTCCAACTTCCACATCCGGCAGGCCGCCGAGCGCATGGCGGTGAATATGCCCATACAAGGCACCGCCGCGGACGTCATCAAGCTGGCGATGGTGAGCATAGACAAGCGGATGCAGGAACAGCGTATGCGCAGCCGGATGATCCTCCAGGTGCACGACGAGCTGATCTTCGAGACGCCGCAGGAGGAGATGGACGATATGAAGGCCCTGGTCCTAGAGCTTATGCCAGCGGCGCTGGATCTGGCCGTGCCCCTCAAGGTGGATCTCAAGACCGGCTACAACTGGGGGGACCTGGAGTAGGGGTGCAGTGCTGCGCTCGTAAGCGCTTCAACTCGCGCGATGCAGGGAACAAGTACGGAGCAGGCTATGGGTTGAGCAATACATGTGAACCGTCGTTGTGTGCTATCATATTGTTAGCAGAAATTTTGGGGTGCGCTATGGGCACAGTCAACGTGCGCCGTTTGGATGACGAGGTAGTCGGGCGTCTGAAGCGTCGCGCCGCTGAGAACAACCGCTCGCTGGAGAGCGAGGCCCGGCACATTCTGGAGAAGGCCGTCGAGGACGGTATGGTGATCCAGACCAGGGTGTTCAGGGATCTGGCAAGGACTCTTAGGGAGCGGACTGCCGGTATGCCTCAAACTCCTTCATACGCCCTGATCAGAGAAGACCGCGACGGCGGGCACGAGTCCGCTTGATGAGATTGGTTGTGGACGCAAGCGTCGCCGTCAAGTGGCTTGTCGAAGAGGAATACTCCGATGTGGCGGATATGCTCCTTGACGGGAGGCACGAGCTCATTGCGCCCCGTCTGATGGCGTCGGAGGTGGGCAATGCACTGCGGCGGAAGGTGCGCATGGGAGAGATAGAGCGCAGCCACGCCGGCGCTTTGGCCGCCGCCATTCCACAGATGGCCGTCAGTTGGGCTGAGGACGAAGGTGTCTGCCCGGACGCGGTGCGCCTGTCCCTGGCGCTGGACCGCCCGGTGTACGACTGCGTGTATTTGGCGTTGGCGCACAGGATAGGTGCGACGTTGGTGACGGCGGACGTCCATTTCGTGAATGAGCTGTCGGAGACGGAACACGGCGGAGTGGTGGTTACGCTTGAGGGCTTTGCGCTGCAGTGACGCGGGCGCGTAAGAGGGGCACACCATTTCTCTTTCTGCCATTCCTGCGTAAGCAGGAATCCAGAAATCCTGCCCGCTCGCTTGGTTCGACAGGCTCACCCCCGTATCAAGTACGGGGCAGGCTACGAGCGGGAACGAAGGCTGAATTTCCAAGTGGGAGATTGACTTGAGAAACGTACCCGAAGGGGAGCGGTATGCCCGCCTGGCTGGGGCGCTGCTGCTCCGGCTGGCAACTTTGGCCTTTATCCTTGCCATTCCGACGTTTCTGGTCACCACCAACGTCCGCCTTGCCTTCAGCAGCGTTCAGCTGTACACCTACGGCTTCGAGCGATACAACGTCACGCGCACAACCGGGTTGAACTCCGCCCAGCTTGTGTCGGTGGCGCGGGAGATCCGGGACTACTTCAACTCCTCAGAGGAGTTTCTGGACGTCAGGGTGGTCCTTGGCGGCGAGGAACGGCCGCTCTTCAACCAGAATGAGATACTGCACATGCGGGACGTGAAGGGCCTTGTGCGCGGTGTTTACAGAGTCCAGCAGATCACGGGCATCTACATGGTCGTCTATATGGCGGTTGTGTTGGCGGCGTCCAGGGGCAGGAGCCTTCGCAGGGAGGCAGGCAGAGTCCTGGCAGGGAGTTTTCTGACTGTCGGAATGGTGGCCGCGACAGGGCTGATCTCGCTGGTGGGCTTCGACTTCCTCTTTGAGCAGTTCCACGTCATCAGCTTCAGCAACGATTTGTGGATGCTGGACCCAAGGCACAACTACCTGACGCGGCTGTTCACTCAGGGGTTCTTCCTGGAGGCCACCATCTTCGTGGCTGCGGGCGTGATATTGCAGGCGCTGCTGCTGGCAGCGCTGGCCTGGCTCATCCGGCGGTGGTTGTCTCGTCGAGCGGCCGCCGGGTCGATGGCTAGCTAGAAGTCCATTCCCGAGCAGCCGCAGGCGCCGCCCGCGCCGCAGGCGCAACCGCCGCCAAGGTTGGAAGTTGCCCGCGTGTTGCCATATTCGTCCGTGATGAATGCAGCGAACACGGACAGCGCCCTGGAGGTCTCGTTGCCGCAGTCGGGACAGGGGGCCTCATCGTCCATTTTGTCCATCGGGCGAAGCTTCTCAAAGCGGTTCCGGCAAGTAGTGCAAACGTACTCGTATACTGGCATCTCATCACCTCTGGACGTGTTTCTTGGATTTTATCCCGCGCCGTTCGGGGAGTCAATCGCCCGCCTAGCCATCCCCCAAAATGGGCTGTGCCACTATCCACAGGCTGATGACGGTGTACATCACCATCAGGGCCAGCATGGGGTACTGGCTCCTCATTGCCGACCTGTTGTCCCGCATGGTGCGCAGGGCGATTACGTGGGCCAGGTAGACGGCGCTGATGTGCCCCAGGACGATAGCTCCCACGCTCAGGATCCAGGCGAACCTTGCGTTGACCAGGGCGATGTTGACCTTGTAATCGGCGGTGTCAAACAGGTCCCACCCGTAGCCAAAGGGGTCCGATGCCAAGGGTATGATGAGCTGACCCTGTATGGCCAACAGGGTGAAGAAGTGGGCGATGTTGTAGGCCAGGGCTATCGGGACCAGTGAGTAAACGAAGGCGCGGGCTACGTCGGACACGGGTAGGTCGTCTCCGGAGGCCAAGGCCATCAGTTGGGAGAAGACGAGATACGTCCCAATGAAGATGGCCGGGAACAGTATGAGACCAAGGGTGTCGGTGGCGATGCGGGCATTGGGGCTGAACTCCCCGGAACTGAACGCTGCCGACCACACGTCCCAGATTCCGACTTTGATGTCCAACCAGAGGGGGGTCGCCTTGAAGCCGTCGAAGGTCACCGCGGCCAGAACCAGTATGACAAAAACCAGGATGTCAGTGCTGACGTTCTCCCGGCGAGCGAGGCCCACGGCCCAGGGCCGTAGGTTAAGCTCGCGCTCGCTGCGGTCGGCGCGCTCCCAGCAGGCGTAGCAGTTTACGCAGTCGTCCTGGGAAGGGCCGCAGGCGGCCTCGCAGTCCTCGCAGTAGTAGCCGTGGGGCACCCGCGCTTCCGTAGGGGCGAACCGGGCCAGGAAGCCGAACACCACGGAGAAACAGTCCCCGTATCGAAGCCAGACTTGCCTGCCAAAGAGGAGCATCCCGACCCAGGTAATAACTGAATAGGCCAGGACCAGCAGGGCTATGTTCAACGGGTCGGAGGCTCCCGGAAAGGCGTTCTCCAGCCAGGCGAAGACTAAGAATAGGGCAAAGGCGGGCCATGCGCCAAGGCCGCTTGGGTACTCGAATCCCAGGTCCAGGTCGGAGTCCGGCCTGAATCGCCTGTTCAACACCTCCGCCCAGCCAAAGAGGATGCTCCAAGGGTTCATCAACGCCCACAGGTTGCCCACAAGGGCCACGAAAAAGCCCAGCCCCACCCACCAGATGACCCACACGAATGTGGGGGCGAAGTTGGCGCTGGGCGACTGGTCTCCCAGGATGCCCGCAGCGATCACCAGTAGGAAGAGAAAAACCGAGGACACCTGCGCTGCGACGATGAAGGCGCGGCTCTGGAGCAGCGCCGCAAGCGGGCGAAGGCCAAAGAGGTTGTAGCGCCAGTACCCGTACAGCCCCGGCGCGCCTTTCACAAAGACGCCAATCACCACGAATGAGAGGGCCACAGTCGCCGCGGCTCCCAGCAAGTAGTACTCCAGCGGAACGGGCAGGTCGTACCGCTCCCCGAAGCCGTGGGCGTAGACTGGCTGCGCTGCCAGCGTCCCCGCCGCAACGAGCAGGAGCGCCGGCATCCTGTATATAGGCCGTATCATGTCGAGCTACCTCTATAAGGTTCCACGTCGGTCTACCGGGGCTGAACCACCAACCGGCCCAGCTCTATCTCCTCTTCCTGGCCTCCGCTTCCGCTGTCTCCACTGCCGTTTGTGTGGTCGGTGGGCATGGACTGCCCATCATCTAGGTTTACGGTTGTCATGGCCTGTATGCCGTAGTCGCAATGCTGGGCGTTGTTCAGTCTCACCATGATCTCGTATTCCCCGGAGCTTTCGTAAAGGCGGGTGTCGAAGGTCACCTGGGGGTTCGCATACATGCCGACCGGCTCACCGTTCACCTGCAGGTGCCAATGGTTTCCGTCGGGCGACAACTCGAAGTTCTGGGTCTCAACCGCTACTTCTACCAGGTTGGGTTCATCTGCGGGGCTTGCGCTGACCGAAATCTGCGGCGTGGGCTCGCCAGGCGCAAGTTCCGCCTTGCACTCGTCTACATCCTCATCGTGCGTGTGGCCGCCTTCGCTTCCGTCCGCGGAAGGGATGTGGATGGTGAATGGGAAGCTCCCGGTGGCATAGGCGTCGAACTCCATAGTTACGGGCATAGCTGGTCCAACGACCCCTTCCAGGTCGTATCCGTGCAGGTGGTAGTTCACAAGCTCGTCAGACGTCAATTCGATGGTTATCTTGTCGTCCTGCTTTGCCTCCAACGTCGTGTTCCCCTGCGCGAGGGCGCCGTCCTTGATCTCCAGATGGAATGTCAGCCCCTCCGGCTCGCCTCCGCCGCAAGCCGCGATTAGGGCGGTCAGGGCCAGGGCGGCTATCAGTGTAGCCAGCAAAGTCCTTGATTTTTTCATTAGATTAAGTCCTCGTTTAGTCTACGTTCTCCGTCTCGGCCGTCCTCTTCCCGTGGTCTGTCGCAGGTACCATGCTACGGCAACCAGAAGGGGTATGGCTGAGATCAGCACGATAATTACACCCCAGTTCACTCTTGCGTAGCTGACGCTCAGGGGGAATTCCAGCACGGTCTGCTGGTCGCCCTGAGCGATGTCGACAATGAAGCCCCATTCTCCCTCCTGAAGCAGCGCGACGTTCAGGTCGTACCAGTTGTAGGTTGGGGGAGTGGTGTAGGCGTCCAGTGGCCCCAGCATAACGGAGTCCGGTAGAGGCCCCACTGCTGTAACGCTGACGGAGGCGTCCGTTACCGGCTCTCCTCCGTCGGCTGTCAACAGCACAATGGACATGTGGAGGCTGCCCACCCTTGGACTTGGCGGCGACACCCGAACATCCACCTGGTATGCGCCCTGTGTGGTCTCCAGGATGGACACCGTCTGGCCGTTGGCCTCCGCAACGGAGGCGTCGATGGTGATCCAGAGGGCCAACACAGGAAACGCCAGGCCGGCTATGAAAATGTACCTGATGATATGCGGCACTACACTCCCCAAGTAGCTTCTCGGCGAAGGGCACAACCCTCGCTGTTCAAAGAGAGAAGAAAAAAGGTGGGGACGCAGCTACGGGGCGGGAGGTCTTTCCGGTGGAGCGACGTCCGTCTGAGGACGTGGCGAGTTGATGAAGTAGGGCAGGGCGTACTGTGTGAGAAGCAGGGCGGCGGCCGCAGCCGTGAGCAGAGCCGCCGTAGCCCCGTCGAAGTAGCTGACAAGCTCTGGCAGGAATGCGGGCGCCATTACGGCAGGCAGCGCAAAGGCTGAGACGCCGTGCAGGACAACGCTGCTGTCCAGACCGACCCCTCCGGATGTCGAGTTCTCCTCGGCGGGTGGGAGCTCCACCGGGTGGTGATAGGAGTTTGGAATCAGCTTCTCCAAGAGGAGGTGCCGGTGAACGTGGCTCTCGTCTGCGTGGCCTCCGGACACCCAGGCGTAGCCCGCAGCGAGCGGAGCGAGGAGCATGACCGCGGCCAAGAGCAACGGCGCAAGCGCCGAGATGGTGGTGGACTTTACGGAAAGCAACGCGTTAGCCATTGGACTCCTACCATCCATGATAGCTGGCCCGGTGGCCAATCGCAAGGCGGTCGTGCGCGAGCCGCCCACCCGAAAGGGTTACATCTCCATGCTCTTCTCGCCGGAGAGGTACGCCTCCGGTTCCTTGGAGAAGGCAATCCGGCAGCCGGGGGCGCAGAAGTAGTAGGTCTGGCCCTCGTGCTCGTGGGTGCCTCCGTTTGGATTCTTGACGTTGACCTCCATCTTGCAAACGGGGTCGGTGGCGGTCTCGCCGCCACGGCCGCTCAGGAATGGTATACGCAGCATTTGCCTCTCCTCTCCTACTAAAATGCAGCTATTTGAGCTGGATCTTGCGCAGTCGCAGCGAGTTGGTGACCACTGAGACGGAGCTCAGGGCCATCGCGCCCGCGGCCATGACGGGATTGAGGAAGCCGTAGTCTCCCAGGATGTACCGCAGAGGGCCGTCCGGAACGCCGGTGTTGAGGACTTCAAAGAACAGCACAAAGAAAAGGCCTGCGGCGACTGGTATCAGGACAGTGTTGTAGCCAAATGCCCAGAACAGGTTCTGCCATATAGTCCTGGTGGTGGCTTTGGACAGGGCGATGGCTTGTGGCACACCCCGCAGGTCGCCGCGCATGAGAGTGACGTCGGCAGCCGCGATGGCTACGTCTGTACCGGTGCCCAGGGCAATCCCGACGTCCGCTCTTGTGAGAGCCGGGGCGTCGTTGATGCCGTCGCCCACCATAGCCACGGTCTTGCCCTCCTCCTGAAGCGAGCGTATCTTGTCGGCCTTCTGGTCCGGCAGCACCTCGGCAATAACCCGGTCAATGCCCACCTGCGCGGCTATGGCTTCGGCGGTGCGCCGGTCGTCGCCGGTGAGCATGATGACCTCCAGCCCCAGCTTGTGCATCGCCTCCACCGCCTCGCGGGACTCCGGCCTGAGCGTGTCGGCCACGGCGACGACGCCGGCCGCGTGGCCGTCCACCGCCACAAAGACAGGCGTCTTGCCCTGCTCCGAAAGCTCGCGCCCGCGACTCTCCAGGCTGTCCAGAGAGACGCCTATATCCTTCATCAGGGCCGGATTACCCAGGACTACCGTAGAGCCATTGACTTGGGCCTCAACGCCGTGGCCCGGCAGAGCCCGGAAATCGGAGTCCTCATCCAAGGGCATTGACCTGTCGTTGGCCGCCTCAATCAGAGCCTTGCCCAGAGGGTGCTCGGAGCCGCGCTCGGCAGACGCCGCCAGTCGAAGCAGGTCGTCCTCAGGCATACGGAGGGATACTACATCGGTGACCGCAGGCTTGCCTATGGTGAGTGTGCCGGTCTTGTCCAGCACCACCGTCTGAAGCCTGTATGCCCGCTCAAGCGCCTCCGCATTGCGTATCAGGATGCCGCGCTCCGCTCCCTTGCCAATGCCCACGACGATGGCCGTTGGCGTTGCCAGGCCAAGGGCGCAGGGACATGCGATAACCAGCACGGCAACGAGGTTTAGAATGGCAATGGGGACCACCGGCGGGACCGGGGCCCAGATTATCCATCCCACAAAGGTGATGAGGGCTATACCCAGCACTGCGGGTACGAATCTGCTGGCTACCCGGTCCACCAGGCGCTGTATTGGCGCCTGCGACCCCTGGGCTTCCTGTACCAGACGGATGATGTTGGCTAAGGCGGTGTCCTTGCCTATCCTCGTAGCGCGGAAGCGGAAGCTCCCGACCTTGTTCATAGTGGCGCCATAAACCGGGGAGCCTGCGCTCTTCTCCACTGGCAGACTCTCTCCGGTGAGCATGGACTCATCGACTGCCGATTCGCCATCGGTCACCTCGCCGTCTACGGCTATCCTCTCGCCCGGGCGCACCACCAGGATGTCACCAAGAGCGACCTCATCAATGGGCACGTCGGTTTCCACGCCGTCCCTCATTACCCTGGCAGTCTTCGGCTGCAGGACCATGAGACTGCGAATGGCCTCGGAGGTCTGCCCCTTGGCGCGGGCCTCAAGCAGCCGCCCCAGCAGCACCAGGGAGATGACAATGGCGGATGCGTCGAAGTAGGTTCCGGTGCTGTGGCTGAGCGCGCTGTTGGCGTGGACCAGATGAGCGTCGGCGAAGTATCCTTCGAAGAAGGTCAGGAACGTACTGTAGCCGTACGCCACGCTGGTCCCAATGGCGATGAGGGTGTTCATATTGGAGGTGCGGTGCTTCAGGGCGCCCCAGGCGCTCTGGTAGAAGGTCGCCCCAATCCAGAACTGCACCGGCGTGGCTAGCGTCCAGAGTATGAGGTTGAGTTGGAATGAAGTCAGGCCCAGGGTCTCAAGGGGGATGTACATGGTGACCATCATCACAGCGCCGACCGCGCCGGCAATGATGACCTTGCGAGCCAGCGCCCTGACCTCACGGGTGCGGGCCAGGCGCTCCTCGCCCTCTTCGGCTCCCTCGTCGTCGACCCCATCCACCGTGTAACCGGCGTCGTTCACCATAGCCTTCATGTCGGGCAGGGAGGCCTGCCCGGGGATGTACTCTACCGTTGCCTGCTCAGTGGCGAGGTTGACGCTGGCAGAGAGTACGCCGTCCACCTCTCGGAGGGCGTTTCCCACGTGGGAGACGCAGGCGGCGCATGTCATTCCGCCGATGTTCAGCGTGACGCGAGACACGCCGGCTTTGTACCCGGCGTCGTCAACCGCCTCGATGAGCTCGGGGATGGTGGCTCGCTCAGAATCGAACTCAACGGTGGCCTGCTCCATTGCCAGATTGACCTCTGCGGAGGTTACACCGTCCACCTCTCGAAGGGCGTTGCCCACGTGGGAGACGCAGGCGGCACAGGTCATTCCCGCCACGGGCAGGGTGATGCTTTTGAGGTCTTTGATGGTCAAGGCTGGGATTCCTTTGGCGATTATCTACTTGAAGTAAGATTAGGAGTGTTACGATGAAGAATCATTCGGGAGAAGGTCATCAAGCGAATCACGCATAGCCTTTGCCATTGACAAGGGCAACGAACAAACAACACTTGGACCCGACTCAGTCTCTCCGCTGAAGGTTAGAGCCATCCCGACTGTCTCTATCCCCTGTTTGCTACGGAATCGGCCTAGAAAGACTTTCTTCACGTTGTAAAAGAGAACTTCGTCACCGATTTGACCCCCGAACTCCTCGTGGAATTGCTCTTGTGAATCTGGAGGAACAACGTAATGCCTGATTTGCTCTTCTTCATCCATCATCACAATCTCCTTGTAACAAGTAGATAATCGCCATTCCTTTGGTGTAATCCGGGGTTGTGCTCACGAGATTCCTGCTTTCGCAGGAATGACGGGAGCGCGCTCTTTCCAGTCTACTCCATATCTATCAGTCGTTCCACTCTGGCAACGAAACGCGCCACATCGCGGAGGTGCGCTTCAACTGCTGCCCGGCTAAGCCAGTCCTCGTAGAAGTTTGTCTGCAGTTGATTGGCTACGGCAAACAAACCCCTGAGATCCTGGTCGTTGGTCTCCTCAGCCAACTTATCCACGATGTCGTAGAGCGATCTTTCGCTGTAGTGTTCCCAATCACGCTTGGTTGCCATGGCCTTCAGGACCTCAACTGCCGCTCCCCAACCGTTCTCCGAGGCTTGGGGGATGTCCCCGTCCTTCAGCTTCTCGGATGCCTGGGCCAGGAATACCCTGCTCTGAGCCCGGTATGACATCTGGTCAGTGGAGCCGTTACTATCCCGGTACATCTCCTTAAGTTTACACCATTAGGCAATGCCAGGGGTCTCTAAAGATATGTGAGCAGGGAAGAATACCCCCGCTCTTCGACCAGTCCAGTCGCTACCCTGCGACCAATGAGCCGGGTCTTGGGGTTGAACTCTTTGTTGTGAAGTTCACGACCTCGGCATTGGCCGCGGCGGTTTCCACTAGGGCGTCGATGTCCAGGGAGGACTCCAGCCTGTCCACCTCTTCGGCGGTGGTGTGGGTCACGGGATGGCGGGGAACGAAGAGGGTGCAGCAGTCCTCGTCCGGGATGATGGAGATGGGGTATGTGCCGATGCTCCGCGCCTCGTTTACGATCTCCTCCTTGTCCATCCCGATCAGCGGGCTGAACACCGGGAGGTCGAGCACACTCCTGACAGTCACCATGTTCTCCAGGGTCTGGGATCCCACCTGCCCCAGGCTCTCGCCCGTCACCAGGGCCTTGACGCCGTGCTCCCGGGCTATACGCTGGGCTATCCTGGCCATGAAACGACGGTAGACCACGACCCTGTATGCGGGAGGGACCGAGAGGATGATGTCCCTCTGCACGTCTGCAAAAGGCACCAGCAGCAGCTTGGAGCGGAACTGGTGCCTGTTCAGCAGCTCTACTATCTCTCGGGCTTTCTCTCGTGACGTCCCATCGACCAGGGGGAAGCTGTGAAAGTGAACGAAGGTCACCTCGCATCCGCGCTTCATCATTCGCCACGCCGCCACCGGCGAGTCAATGCCCCCGGACATGAGGGCAACAAGTTTACCGCCGACTCCCACCGGCAGTCCACCGGGGCCGCGGTCCTCCTTGAAGTACACCAGGGCTTCCCTGGGCAGCATCTCCACGAAGATGTTGACCTCCGGGTCCTTAAGGCTGACCTCTGCACCGGTAAGCTGCTGGACGTGAGTACCCAACTCGCGATTAAGCTCAGGCGAAGTCAGGGCAAAGGACTTGTTGCCGCGCTTTGACGTGATGCGAAAGGTGTTGAAGGTGAGCTTGGGTATCTCCTCGGTGATGAACTCCCTGATGGCTTCCAGGGACGGAGGCAGTTTGTAGCAGCGATAGAACTTGACTACGCCGAACACCTGGCTCAGCCTTTCGCTCACCTCGTCCCACGGCGCTTCAGGCGGCAGGGTTATCTCAACGCCCATGTGTCGCTTTCCAACGCGACTCACAGGCAGCCCGTGCAGCGCCTCCTTGATATTGCGGGCAAGCTGGTTGAAGAAGGTGGGGCGGTTCTTGCCCTTGAGAGCTATCTCGTGGACGCGAACGATTACGGAGTTGTGCGGGTAGCTCATTGGTGTCTGCCGGCCAATCTTCGACTGTTCATTTGCCTATGGGGAGCAGGGTCTTCTCCGTAGGGAAGCGCCCTGCTCTGAAGCCGTTGGCGGGAGTAATGTGGTGGTAGAGGCTTTAAGCCCCGGCCGCCACCGGGATGTCTATCCGGTAGTCCTTCAGCATGGCCTGGAGCTGCTCTGCAGTCTTCTCGTCGGGCTCCGTGAGTGGCAGCCGGGGCTTGCCCACCGCGAAGCCTACGTGGTTCAGGCTGTACTTCACAGGAATCGGGTTGGACACGATGAACAGTCCCTTGAAGATGGACATGAGCCGAAGGTGCTCCGCCGCGGCCTCCGAGGTTTTTCCGGCTGTGACCAGATCCATCATTCCTTTGATCTGTCGCCCCACCAGGTGAGATGCCACGCTCACCACGCCGTATCCGCCCATGCACATGATCCCGAAGGTGTCGTTGTCGTTACCGCTCCACACCCGGAAGTCTTTCGGCGCGCCGGATATGATGCGTGAGATCTGGTCTAGGTCCCCGCTGGCCTCTTTAACGCCGATGATGTTGTCCACCTGGGCAAGCTTTACGGTGGTCTCCCAAGCCAGGCTGGTGATTGTGCGGCTGGGCACGTTGTACAGGATGCAGGGCAGTCGCGTGCTCTCTGCGATGGCTTTGAAGTGCTGGTACAGGCCCTCCTGAGTGGGCTTGTTGTAGTAGGGCACCACCAGCAGGGCGGCGTCCGCGCCCGCGCTCTCAGCCTCCTGGGTCAGCTCGATGCTCTCCGCGGTGCTGTAGTTTCCGGTGCCGGCAACCACGGCTCCGCGGTCGCCCAACTCGGACTTGATCTCCCTGAAAAGTCTCAGCTTCTCCTCAGTGGTCAGGGTAGGCGACTCGCCGGTGGTGCCGGAGACCACCAGCCCGTCGCTGCCGGACTCTAGCAGGGAGGAGGCCAGACGCTTAGCCTGGGCGTAGTCTACCTGCCCCTGCTCGTCGAAGGGGGTAACCATTGCCGTTATCAGTCTGCCTACGGAAACCATAGTACCTACCTCCTATTTGGTTGGTGTAAGCATCTCCTGCCTAACCATAGCCTCTGCTATCTGTACGGCGTTCAGGGCTGCGCCCTTCCGCAGATTGTCCGCCACGACCCACATGGCCAAGCCCTTTGGGTGGGAGAAGTCCCGCCTTATGCGTCCCACAAAGACGTCATCGGCGCCTGTGGCCGAGATCGGTAGCGGATACAAATGGATACTAGGATTGTCCTGCACCGTGACACCCGGGGAGGAGGAGAGAATCTCTCTGGCCTCTTCCGGGGTCATGGACTGGCTGAACTCCACGTTCACGGCCTCGCCGTGGCTTGTGTACACAGGCACCCGCACACAGGTGGCGCACACCGGCAAATCCGGCTCGTGCATAATCTTGCGGGTCTCCTGGACCATCTTCCACTCCTCCGTGGTGTAGTCGTTATCCAGGAAGCTCTCCACAAATGGAAGCGCGTTGAAGGCTATCTGATGAGGGTACGCCTTGGGAGCGACCTCGTCCTGTCTGCCCTCAACGATGTTGGCGATCTGCTCTCTCAGCTCTTCCACGGCTGCCGCGCCTGTGCCGGATACCGCCTGATAGGTGGATACGACGATGCGCTGTATAGGGTTGACTCTGTGCAGAGGGTCCAAGGCCACCACCAGCTGAATCGTAGAGCAGTTGGGGTTGGCGATGATGCCCTTGTGCGTGTCTATGTCGTTGGGGTTGACCTCGGGCACCACCAGGGGCACCTCCGGGTCCATCCTGAAGGCTGAGCTGTTGTCGATGGCCACGGCTCCCGCCCTGGCCGCTATGGGTGCAAACCGCTTGCTGATGTCGCCGCCCGCGGAGAACAGGGCGATGTCCACGTTGTTAAAGGAGTCGTCACTCGTCTCCTCCACAACCAGGTCCTCGCCCATGAATGAAAGCCGCTTTCCCGCAGACCGGTCCGAGGCGTAGAGGCGAAGAGAGTCCATAGGGAACCTCCTCTCCTCAAGGATTTTGAGAAACTCCCCTCCCACCAAGCCGGTGGCGCCCACTATTGCAACTCGAAAGCTCATTTCCCTCCACCTGATCTGTTAGAGTAACGCTTTTCTTTATACATTAAACGCTAGAGTCCAAGCAACTTGTCCAGACCCACTACCAGTCCCTTCCAGTTCGATACTTCCCTGGTGGCCAGGACAACGCCGGGCATGTAGCATTCGCGGTTGATGGTGTCGTGCTTCAGACTCAGGGTCTGACCGGCAGTGCCCAGGATGATCTCGTGGTGGGCCATCCTACCCGGCATACGCACGCTGTGAATGGACACGCCCCCCAGGTCTCCGCCGCGGGTTTCTTCGATAGGCTCTCTTTCAGGGATGGGCCTGTGAAATGGGTTATCCCTGTCCTCTCCGAGACTCCTGGCCAGGGCCATAGCCGTCCCCGACGGCGAGTCTATCTTGGTCTCGTGGTGCATCTCGACGATGTCGGCGTAGTCGAAGTACTTGCCCAGGCCGCGGGCCAGATGTATGAGCAGCACCGCTCCCAAGGCGAAGTTGGGGGCAACAAACGCCCCTATCTGGTGCTCGTTTGCCAGCCCATCCAACTCCTTCAGGTTATCTTCAGTAAGCCCTGTGGTGCCGACCACAAGGTTGACGCCCTGGGCGGCCGCCACGCGGGACGCCTCCATAGCGGCCCCGGCGTTGGTGAAGTCCACCATCACCTGTGGCCGGCATCTGGCTATGATGCTACTCAGGTCCGGTGAGATGGGCATATCGCCGGAGCCGTCCGGCAGGGCAATAGAGCCCTCGGCGGCCTCGCTATCAACGCCGCAGGTCGGCTCCAAATCCGGCTCCCGGCAGACGGCGTTCAGCACCTCTCGCCCCATTCTGCCCAGGACTCCGTGTATCAGAACTCTCGTCATCTTCTTCGCCTTGTCGCCGAAGTGTGTATTATCTACCGACCTAACTGTCCCTGGGAGGTGGCCTCCGGTTTCCCTGGGGGGGAGGACGCGATCCTGAAGGGCGCGGCCCCCTGGGACGGTCGTCGTTGCTCCTTGGTCTTCCCCTGTCGAACCGCGGGCCGTTGCTCGAAGGAGCGGGCCTGGGCGCCGGAGCCGGAGCCGGGTCGTTGGGGTCCCTGAGCAGGGCGCGGCGTGAGAGATTGATGCGTCCCATAGCGTCTATCTCCGTCACCAGCACTGTGAGCTCATCCCCGACGCTGACCACGTCCTCCACCGATTCAACCCTCTCCTCCGCGAGCTCGCTAATGTGGACCAGTCCGTCCTTGCCGGGAAGTATCTCCACAAAAGCGCCGAAGTTCATAAGGCGGGTGACCTTACCAGTGTAAATGGCCCCTACCTCCGCCTCTTTGGTCAGAGCCTCAATCCGCTCTACCGCTTTCTGGGCTGCCTCCCCGCTGACGGAGCCGATGATCACAGTTCCGTCGTTCTCAACGTTTATGGTGGCCTTGGTCTCTTCAATGATGGAGCGAATGGTCTTGCCGCCGGGGCCAATCACAGCTCCGATCTTGTCCACTGGAATGCTAATCCGTAGCATCCGCGGCGCGTAGGGGCTCAGGTCGTCCCTGGGCTGACCCATAGTCGCCTTAATCTTGTCCAGCACGAAGAATCGGGCTTCCTTGGCCTGTTGAAGGGCCTCCTCCATTATGGCGTAGGTTATGCCCTTGACCTTGATGTCCATCTGAAGAGCGGTTATACCCTCGGCTGTGCCTGCTACCTTGAAGTCCATGTCACCCATGAAGTCCTCGACTCCCTGGATGTCCGTCAGGATGGCGTAGCGGCCGTCGTCCGCCATGACAAGACCCATAGCCACTCCGGCTACCGGGGCCTTGATGGGCACCCCCGCATCCATCAGCGCCAGGCTGCTGCCGCAAACGCTAGCCATAGATGTGCTCCCGTTGGAGCTGATCGCCTCCGACACCAGTCGGATGGTGTACGGGAATTCGTCCTCGTCCGGGACAACGGGAAGGAGGGCTCTCTCAGCAAGGGCGCCGTGGCCAATCTCTCTGCGGCCCGGGCCGCCCACTCGCCGCACCTCTCCGACGGAGTAGGGCGGGAAGTTGTAGTGGTGCATGTACCGCTTGCTGTCCTCAGGGCTGATGGTATCCAGGTTCTGCTTCTCCGCCATGGAACCCAGGGTGGCAATGGTGAGAACCTGGGTCTGGCCTCGGGAGAATAGCCCGGAGCCGTGGGCCCTGGGCAGGTATGATACCTCACAACTTACGGGGCGTATCTCTTTGTAACCCCGGCCGTCGGGACGCAGGCTGCGATCGATTATGCCGGAGCGCACCGTCTGCTTCACAAGGGCCACAAGGGCCTCTGAGATTTCATTGGAATGGTAGTCCTGACCCAGTTGCTCCTTCACCTCTGCGTTGAGCAACTCCAGATCGCCGTCCCTCTCTCCCTTCTCACGGTTGGTGAAGACGGTTGAGTGCAGGCGCTCTCCCAATATCAGAGCGGCCTTTTCCTTCAGGTCAGAGCCGGCTGCTCCGTTCACGGAGAGATTCATCTTGGCCTTTGCCGCCGGGCCGATCAACTCCTCCTGCATAGCGATGATCTGCTGATTCGTCTCCTGACCTTTCCTGACCGCCTCTATGATCACCTCTTCGGATACCTCTGTAGCTCCGGCCTCCACCATAGCGATGGCGTCCTTGGTGCCGGCCACAACCAGGTCAAGGCTGCTGTCAACCAACTGTGCGAAGGTGGGGTTGACTACAATCTCGCCATCAATGTAGCCGAGCCTTGTAGCGCTAACGGGCCCGTCAAAGGGGATGTCGGACAGGCACAGGGACGCGGACGCCCCGATTATCCCGAGGATGTCGGGGTCGTTCTCCTGGTCTGCGGAGAGAACGGTGACGACCACCTGGATTTCGTTGTGCAGTCCTTTGGGGAACAGGGGTCTCAGGGGCCGGTCCGTCAGGCGGGCGGCCAGGGTTGCGTTCTCTGTGGGCCTGCCCTCTCTTCGGAAGAAGCTCCCCGGGATCTTTCCGGCAGCGTAGAGCCTCTCTTCGTAGTCTATGGTCAATGGCAGGAAGTCTATTCCTTCTCTGGCGTTGGGCGAAGCGCAGGCGGTGACCAGAAGAATGGAGTCTCCATACCTGACGGTTACTGAGCCGCTGGCCTGGTTGGCCAGCTTGCCTGTCTCAATTGTGAGAGACCGCCCCGCGATCTCTCTATTTACACTGTGTGACAAAATACCAATATCCTCCTCTAGCGATAGCAAATAGGGAGAATAAAGAAAGAGCACCCTCGCGAGGGTGCTACCTTCTAATGAGGAGCTTAGTTGTCAGTTCCCTATAGCGGCTGCTATCTTCTCTGCTCAGATAGCGCAGTAGCCGGCGACGTTGACCCACCAGCTTCAGCAGCCCCCGTAGGCAATGATAGTCCTTGCGGTGTACCCTGAGGTGGTCCCTGAGCCCATTGATTCGATCCGTGAGCAAAGCTATCTGCACGGCGGTAGACCCGGTGTCGCCCTCTTTGAGCTGGTACTCCGTGATTAGGGCCTGCTTCCTGTACTTCCCCAGCATCTATATGTGACCTTTCTCTATTCTCTTCGCGCAGGATTATAGCACAGCCTTACTTTGGAGTAAACCGACCCTGGCCCCGAATGAACGGTCTTGACGAAACACCCGGACTGCGAAGCATCCGGGTCGCCAATGCCACAGGGAACCCGGGCCGGTAAGAGTTGAGAGGCGCGCTGTGGAGCCGAACGCCGGCTGACGATGATGTTACCCGGCAGCCCTCTCCGTTGCGAAGCAATCGTTGCAGTACACCGGCCTGCCCAGACGCGGCTGGAAAGGCACCTCGGCCTCTTTGCCGCAGTTTGCACAAATCACCGAGTACATTGGGCGGGATCCCCCCTCGTAGTTGCGGGCGCGACGCCGCGCGGAACGACACTCCGGGCATCGGCTGGGCTCGTTCAGGAGCCCGCGCTTCTGATAGAATTCCTGCTCACCCTCGGTGAATAGGAACTCAACTCCACACTCCCTGCATACCAAATTCTTGTCAGTCAACGCTAGAAGCCCTCCTAAGGTCTATTCTGGGTCGCTACACTGTATGTCCAAACTATCTGCCCAGAACTCCAAGGGGACTTTCCGAGCGCTGTAATGACATTCCAATCAAAAAGCGACTTTGAGGAAGTCTAACATTGGAAGCGGGCTAAGTCAAGCCACTTGTCCACCTACGGGCGTTGGCCCGTTCCGGCTCCCCATCCGCCTCCTCCGGGCGTGAGCATCCTGAGAATGTCTCCGGGTTCCGCCCTGAAGGTTACCTTGGACGGGAGCAATATCTCCTCTACGCCGTTCCTGTAGAGGATGTTCTCCCCGGCGGCTCCGGGCCCGCCGCCCTGGAGGCCGTAGGGCGCGCTTCGTCGCCGGTCCGTGAGCAGAGTCACCGTGGCAGGCGCAAGGAACTCCATCTCCCTGACGATCCCTTCGCCTCCCCGATAGGCGCCTTCGCCGCCTGATCCCCTGCGCAGAGCGTATCGACGCACCCGCATGGGGAACTGCAACTCCAGCGCTTCAATAGGTGTATTCAGTGTGTTGGTCATGTGAGTGTGCACGCCGGAAAGGCCGTCTTTGTCCGGGCGGGCGCCCATCCCGCCTCCAATGGTCTCGTAGTAGGCGAAACCCTCCCCACTTCGGTGACGGCCACCCACCAGGATGTTGTTCATAGTGCCCTGGCTGGCGGCGGGTATGAGGTTGGGCATGGCCCGGGCGAGAGCCCCCATGAGCACGTCCACAATCCGCTGGGAGGTCTCCACGTTGCCCCCGGCTACGGCGTGAGGAGGAGTGGGGTTGACCAACGACCCCGTCGGCGCCGACACTGCGACCGGCCTCAGGATGCCCTGGTTGGCGGGCACCTGCTCGCCGGCGATGCACCGCACCACGTATAGGACGGCTGAGAGTGCGATCGCGAAGGGGGCGTTCACACACCCCTCCGTCTGGGAGGCCGTGCCTGTGAAATCGACCTCCATCTCTTCGCCGTTTACTCGCACCGTGGCCTGGATGGGCAGGGGCTCGTCGCTGAAGCCGTCGCCCTCCAGGTAGTCCATGAAGGAAAACGCGCCATCGGGCATCTCTCTTATGGCGGCGCGGGTGAGGCGCTCGGAGTAGTCCAGGAGGCCTTCCATGTGCTGGTGAGTCTCCTCCCAACCGTACCTGGACACAATGTCCTGAAGTCGTCTCTCGCCCACGCGACAGGCCGCTAGCTGAGCGGCCAGGTCGCCGCGGCGGTCGTTGGGAGTGCGGGAGTTTCGACAGATCAACTCCACCACCTCCGCGTTCAGTCGACCTCTCCTGACGAGCTTGATGGGAGGTATTATCAGCCCTTCCTGTAGCAGCTCCGTGGAGAGAGGCAGCGACCCCGGCGTCATTCCGCCTATATCGGCATGGTGCCCCCTGTTGGCCACGAACCCCACGAGCCCGGGCCCGTCTTCCAGATCCGCGAATACGGGAGCTACCAGCGTAATGTCTGGCAGGTGCGTGCCGCCCATGTAAGGGTCGTTGAGGGCAACAACATCTCCGGGCAAGAGGGTGAGCCGCTCCAGGGCAGCCTCCACGGACGCCGGCATAGACCCCAGGTGAACGGGTATGTGGGCTGCCTGGGCCACCATCCGAGCCTGGGGGTCGAAGAGGGCGCAGGAGTAATCCTGGCGCTCCTTGATATTGACGGAGAAGGCGCTGCGTCCCAACGCCACACCCATCTCCTCGGCCACAGAGGAGAAGAGGTTGTGAAACACCTGCAGGCTAATTGGATCCGGCATAGCTAACCTCCGACTTGAGACGACTCTATAACCAGATTGCCGTAGCCGTCCACGCGGGCCGTCCATCCGGGCGGGATGACGGTCGTGGAGTCCATCTGCAAGACCAGTCCCGGCCCTGAAAGGGCGTTTCCCGGCAGCAGCAGCGAGCGGTCGTAGCACCGTGTAGGCAGGCGCTTGCCATCGAACACCACGGGCCGCTCCTCGATCATGGCCGCTTCGGGATCTTGCGCCCCTTCAGCCGCGGGCGCGATTGCGGGCTTCTCCACTGGGCCGATTGCCTTCAGCCGAGCCGCGACCACCTCCGTCGGTTGGGACGTGTCGCTGTGGCCGTAGCGGCGGCGATGGGCGCGGTGGAAGCGGCGGGCCGCGGACTGCGCAACCCTCGCGCCCAGGGGAGGGCAGGGGACGGTCAACTCGTAGGACTGGCCCACGTATCGCAGGTCAAGGAAACGCTGCAATTGCAGCCGGTTCCCTTCGAATCCCTCTCGCGCGAGGTCTTCTCGCGCCTGCTCCTCCATAGGCCGGAAGGCGTCTCTAAGGACATCGGCGGACACATCTGACTCCTGAAGCAGCAGGGTCCGGGAGTAATCCTTCACAACGTCGGCAAGCGCGGCCCCAAGGGCGGAGAGGACGCCGGGGTGCGGCGGCACTAAGACCCGCGTTATACCGAGACCCTCGGCTAGAGAGCAGGCGTGCATGGGGCCGGCTCCGCCAAAGGCCATAAGGGTGAATGGACGCGGATCGAAGCCCCGCTCCAGGGAGATTGTGCGCAGCGCCCGCTCCATAGTTGCGTTGGCGACTCTGAGGACGCCCTCGGCGGTGGTTACGACGTCCTGCCCCAGCTCAGAGGCCAGCAGCTCCAGGTAGAAGCGCGACCGTTCCGCATCCAGTGTCATCCTTCCGTCCAGGAACCGGCCTTCGTCCAGACGACCCAGGACAAGGTTGGCGTCCGTTACCGTTACACGCTCGCCGCGGCCGTAGCAGGCCGGTCCCGGCTCAGCCCCCGCCGACTGAGGGCCCACCAGCAGCGCTCCGCCGGGATCGGCTCGGGCTATGGAGCCTCCCCCTGCTCCCACCGTATGTATGTCTATGGTCGGCATACGCGTGGGGTAGCCTCCAATCTGTGCCGAGGTTGTCTCCTGAATTCCTCCGGGGCACAGAGATACGTCGGTGGAGGTGCCGCCCATGTCCAGGGTGATAGCCTGGGGGAAGCCCGCCTGGGATGCCAGGTAGAAGGCTCCCACTACTCCTCCGGCGGGGCCGCTCAGTAGTGTGCGAACCGGCTCCTGCGCCGCCCTCGCTGCCGAGAGACTCCCTCCACCGGAGTGCATTATCCGCAGGCGCGGGCCCAGAGCCTCGCCCAACTGCTGAAGGTAGCGCGCCATAGGCGGGCCGACGTAAGCGTTGACCACCACCGTGCTGGTGCGCTCGTACTCCCGATACTCCGGCAGAAGATCGCTGGAAACGGAGATGAAGGCGTCGCTTACCTGGCCGTCCAGCGCCTCCCTGAGCAAACGCTCGTGCTCAGGATTGCGAAACGAGAAGAGAAGGGATACGGCAACAGCATCGGCGCCGCTTTCCCGGACATGCTGAGCGATGCGCGCGGCGTCCTCGGCGGTCAGGGGGATGACGGCGCGGCCCTCGCTGTCCAGACGTTCTCTGACTCCTATACGCAGCTCCGGGGGCACCAGCTGCGGCGGACGCTCGACCCCGAAGTCGTACAGCGCCGGGCGGTTCTGCCTGCCGATCTCCAGCATGTCCTCGAAACCCTCGGTGACCAGCAGGGCAGTGCGCGCGCCCTTGTGCTCCAGCAGAGCGTTGGTGGCTACGGTGGAGCCGTGGGATATGTCGGCGTCGGGCGATACCTGAAGCTCTTGCAGCCCTGCCATTACGGCCCGGGTCGGGTCATCCGGTGTAGACGAGAGCTTGAATACCCTGACCTCGCCCTGAGCTATCAGGGCAAAGTCAGTGAAAGTGCCTCCTATGTCGACACCCAGAATGGCTTTGCTCATCACCACGCGAATTTATGGCAATGCGGATGATACGTCAAGGCTCAGCCAGATCGGCTCCGGGCCGCCGGAATGCAAAGTACACCCCCGTGACCACCAGCGCCCCGCCTATGACGCCGGTCATTGGAGGCGTCTCCTCAAGTATCGCCCAGGCGAGCATTACGGCGCCGACAGGCTCGGCCATCACTGCAACCGCAACCAGTGTTGCGCTCAGGTGACCTAATGCCCAGTTGAGCGATGAGTGGCCCAAAAGCTGTGGCACAAGGGTAACCAGGATGATCATGGAGTAAGTGACCTCTGTGAAGCCTGTGAACTGTGTGCCCGTGAACGCGACCGTAAACACAAGCACAATTGCGGAACCCAGATAGACAATTGCAGTGTAGCTGATGTTGGAGACGGTCCGCCTGACCTTACGGCCTATCAGGAAGTACGACCCCGCAGCTGCCGCCCCGGCCAGGGCCAGCAAGTCTCCGTAAAGCAGCTCGCCTCCGGTGATCAGGTCTCCCTCAGTCAGAACTACGCCACCTACTACTCCCATACCAATGCCCACAACTTCCGTTTGCGACAAGCGCTCCCGGTAGGCCAGGTGAGAGACCGCGGCAACCAGCAGCGGGCTTGTGGACACCAGCACAACCGAGCTGGCTACGGAAGTGTGGGACAGGGATGACCCCCATGCTGTGAAGTGGATGGCAAGCGACACGGAAGATGCCAGGCACCAGAGAAGCTCTGTTCTGGTCATGGATCGCAGGCCCTTGTAATCCATGGTGACCGCCAGAGGAGCAGTTATGAGGCCGGCCAGTCCAACCCGGTATGCAGCTATTGCGAGTGGTGAAGCGTCCGCCAATCGGATGAGGGCTGCCGAAGTGGAAACGGCCAGCACGCCTCCGGCGACTACGCTATGCAGGACTATCGGACGCACTTATTGACCTTGTGCAACTGGAACATTCTGCAGGCTGCGATGTATGTTGCTGGGATCGTTGGGTGGGTCAAGCCATCTTCTTTCCCTCGGTTAATCCGTGTCCCTAACTCCAGGCGGCCACCGGCCTGCGGAAGGCCAGATACACACCGGATAGTACCAGGGTCCCCCCAATGACACTGGTAACGGGAGGCGCTTCGTCAAGTATCAGCCAGGCCAGGATCGTGGCGCCTACCGGCTCGGCCATCACTGCCACGGCAACCAGAGTTGCGCTCAGGTGCCCCAGTGCCCAGTTGAGTGATGAGTGACCAATGAGTTGGGGTACCAATGTTACCAGAAGTATCATCCAATATGTTCCGGCGCTGAAGCCGGTGAGTGGAGTGCCTGCAAAGATTACCGCTGCCATCAGAGCAACTGCCGACCCCAGGTACACCATAGCGATGTAGCTGACGTTGGAGAGACTTCGCCTGACCCGGCGGCCAATCAGGAAGTATGTCCCCGCAGCAACTGCTCCGATTAACGCCAGGAAGTCGCCGTAAAGCTCGCCGCCGCCCGCAGCGCGGTCTCCCTGGGCCAGCACGAGGCCGCCCGCCACGCCGAGAGCTATGCCTCCGGCCACCGCCGGTGTCAGTCGCTCCCGAAAAGCCACGTGGGAGACAGCGGCTATCAGCAGGGGACTGGTTGTCACCAGCACAACCGAGCTTGCCACCGACGTATGCTCCAGGGAGGCAATCCACGCTGCGAAGTGAACGGCGAGGGCCAGCGCGGAGGCCATGCACCAGAGGAATTGGGACATGCTCAGGGAGCGCAGGCCCTGGTGGTCTTTCGCCATGGCGAGAGGGAGCGTCACCAGGCTGGCCAGGGACAGGCGATACGCAGCTATGGCCAAGGCCGGGGCGTCTGCCAGACGGATGAGTACAGCCGCGGTGGAGACGGCCAGTACGCCGACGGCGACAACGCTATACAGGACTATCGGACGCACTTGCCACAGCTTGGGTTAACGGGGGCCTAAGAACTGAGATGTATACTACAGCGATCAGTCGCTGTGTCAAGCCGTTGGCAACCACTCCCATACCCGGAGACCTTGGCGTAGCTCTCAGGAGTCATACCGGAAGTAGCTCGTCAACTGTCACTCCGAATGGAGCGCAGCACAGTGAGGAACCTTTGCGCTGTAGATAGTCACCATCCACGCCTTGGTATTGTGGCAAGGGTCCACCGGGCCCCGTTCTTCGCAGCGGATGTGCCGGTCAGGCCTTCCGGGTCATTATCAGGAACTCACGTTCATCTTGATCGGCTTTGCTCATGAATCTGAGCTCAGGCTCGAACCCGGCTACAGAGCATAGCCTTATCACCGTCCGGTTGAAGGTGGCGACGGTCACCCGGAATTGCAGTGGAGAGAACACTGACTTAGCCCAGGTAAGAATGGCTTCCAGAATGGCCGGAGCAAGGTCAGTGCCCATGAGGTCCGGACGCATTCCCGCCCCAATATCGATGGTGTCATCACCCTCATAGAGACCGCCAGGAACCTGAGCTTCCGTTCCAAAACAGCAATACCCTATGAGAGCGTCTTGATCGCCAACGATTGAGAAGTAGGCTTTCTCCGGATCAACCCAGTCCCTTAGGTCTTTTTCAAGGTGGTTCAGGTCGTTGTTGTAGTAGGCAAAAGGGGATCTATACTGCCACGCCAAAGCAGTGCGGGCATGTCTTTCAGTCATTGGCGCAAACGTATAGTCCATCCTTACCATTCGGAGTTAGTCTGTGTTGGGTTCTTCGCTCCCCGGCAGTATAAATAGCGCTCTCCGCTGGTTGGGAAGGACGTAGTCGAAGCCACAGGAGCGGAAAAAGGACTCCTTTTCAGTGATGGCCATCACCTCAAAAATCTCCCTCTCTCGTGCCAAATCGAGGCAGGCGCGAACCAATGCTTTGCCTATTCCTTCGCCTTGGGCATCGGGAGAGACGCACAAACTACGGATCTCAGCGAGTTTCTGGCTGTAGACTTCCAAGGCGGCTGTGCCGACAACTCTATTTTCCGTTGACTCGGCGACAAAGAACGTTGGGAGAAGGTCGGTGATCTCTTGAAGTGTTCTGGGCAACACCTCACCTTGTTCGACCGACTGCGAAATTAGATCTCTCATACTAGGGATGTCGTTCTGCGTCGCTGGCCTAATGGTTATCATATGCACCTACTTGACCGTCTCGTCTGGCTCAATCATGGGCTGAAGGACCAGCAGATTTAATCAGGCCACCAGATCCGCCGGAGTTCCACCCAATTTGGACGACTCCTGGTATCCTGTCGACTTGAACGGTCACTTGATATCCGCTGCTTTGGGAGCCACTGGAGACCATTGGTTCCATGTCGCGGGAGTCTGCCTTGGCTGAGTATAGCATCTGCGCCGATACGCCGTATATGGAATGGGGAACTCTAAGACCACCCCGCGGCCTGCCAGGTAACATAGGGTCACCTAGTCACTTCCATGAGCGTCGTGGAAGAGTTTGTGATTCGCCGCCGCCTAAGCGAGTAGCAGGCGCCGGGTTTCGGCTATCAGGGTTTACGCAGGATGTAGATGATGAACTCGGGGACTCGTAGGTTGTCGCTGATAAACGGGTACCGCCCGGCTTGCTCCTCAGTCGGTGTCGGCTCGCGGATGTCTTCAACTGTAAACCCGGCGTCCAGGAACGCGCGAAAGTGTGTTGACAATGTCCGGTGGAAATTGGTCCAGGGTTGGTCCTCCCGTCGGGAGATGTCGCGCTCACCCTCGTCGAAATAGCGATCGACCGGATAGTGGATCTTCCGGTTCCCTTGCTTGATCCAGCCTGGACTCGCTGAGGCCATTGGGTGGAAATTGCAGACTACGAATCGCCCGCCGCGACGGAGGACTCGAGAGGCCTCGCCTACCGCACTTCGTATGTCCGGGACGTCGACAAGCGTCACGTATGAAACGGCGAGGTCGAACTCGTCGCCGGGCGCCTCATGGAGGTCTTCCATATCGCCGATCAGGTAAGCCTCGTTGGAAAACCGATGGTCGTTGGCGAACTCTATGAATGGACGGCACAGGTCGACGCCGGTCACCACGGCGCCTCGCTCTGCGAGCATCCGACTGAACCGACCCTCGCCACAGCCGAGGTCAATAACCTTGCGGCCCGATACGTCCCCAACGGCGTCGAGCATCCACCCGTCGAGCATGGCCTCGCGGTGTGACGTCTCGCCATCCTGGACCTGTCTCATCCAGTCCTCTGCCATCGCTTCCCACTGGGCCTTCAGCTCGTTTTTCAGGATAGATTGGTCGGTCACTGCGGCTCCTTTCGGCGGTCCGGCGCTTATGTGACTGATAGGGAATCGCTATTGGACTGTCCTGTACAGCCTGCGACTGACTCCAGCCGGCAAGAGTATATTGGTTCGCGGCTTGCTTCGCAATTTCGCTCTCGGTAGTGGTAATGTAACGTAAAGTGTATGAACTAACCTGGGGGGCTACGCTCATATACTACACGCCTATCTTGATACCACCTTCCCACGCCGATTTCGTGCAGACTATCTGGCATTGTGCTAGAATAGCTTCATGAAGTTCAGAGCTTTCGAGCTAGAGGAACCGCTGCCGGAGTTGAAAAACCCACACGCCTTTGCCGCCCTCCGCCCTTGGGTGGACGTCGGAGGTGTGGGCAGGCTCACCTTCCGCAGCCTGGAGCGCCACTTCCAGGCTCAGAACCTGGCCAAGCTGACCAGGCCGGGCATCTTCTTCGACTTCACACGCTATCGACCCACCATCTACAGCGATAACGACGGGCAGCGGCAGGTCACAGTGCCCAACGTCCAGGTGCGGTATGCAAAGGGACCGGGGGACAACGACTTCATCTTCCTGCACCTGCTGGAGCCTCACATGAACAGCGAGGGCTACATACAGTCCATCATAAAGCTCCTCGAAAAATTCAACGTGGAGAGATATTGCCTGCTTGGCGGCATGTATGACCTGGTTCCTCACACCAAGCCTATACTGGTGACCGGGACCGCCACGGGTGAGCAGACCCTGAAAGATGTCAGGGGACTCAACGTGCAGGCCAGCAGCTACGAAGGACCCACCAGTATTGCCTCGGTGATCTCCCAGGAGGCAAGCAACATGGGCATCGAGACGATGGGGCTGATAGCCCATCTGCCCCAGTACGCCCAGCTTGAGGCGGACCACGCGGGCCGCCTGTGCATACTTAACCTGCTTTCCAATCTGTATAACTTTACAATGGACCTGGACAGGATCAAGGAGCGGGCGCGGCAGCAGTACGACGAGGTGACGGCGGCCATGAATCGCAGTCCGGAGGTAAGGGGACTGGTGCAGCAGTTGGAGCGCCAGTACGAAGACCGTCTCAAGAAGGCCGAGGGCGGCGAGAGCCAGGAAGAGGGCACCCCGCTCTCTCAGGAGGTGGAGGACTTCCTCAACCAGATGGGGGACCAGTTCAACCAGAACTGACCTGTCTTCGAGCTTCCGAGCCAGGCGCGCCTGATGTCTCCGACGTGCTCACCCCATCCCGCAAAGCTAATGACGCGTCTCTTCCGCATAAGAACTAGGTAGGACTATGCCGGAAGCCCCTGACCTGGAGGTTGTCAAAGAGGTGCTGGCCCGGCGGGCCAAAGGCCTCGCAGTGGAGCAGGCGCGGGTGCTCAGACCCCTGGAGTTGCGCGTTCTGACCTCAACCGACTTTTCTGGGGACGTAGCCGGTCGTTCCTTCCTGGATTTCAGTAGGAGGGGCAAGTTCCTGCTGATGGCTCTTTCGGGAGAGCGGATGTTGGTTGTGAACCCCATGCTCACCGGCGCACTCAGGCTCTGCCGCCCCTCGGAGCGATTAGCCAAGAGAACGTCCTTCCTGCTGTCCCTATCCGACGGCTCCGAAATCCGATACCTGGATGAGACCCAGATGGGAATGGCCTACTACATTCACACCTCTCAGCTGGAGGAGATACCCAGGCTGAGGGAGCAAGGCCCTGATGTCTTGGATGAGTACCCTTCGCTTGAAGATTTCAGGAGCGGGCTGCGCCGATTCCAGGGTGAGATCAAGGGCATACTCACTCGCGGCCGGTTCCTGGCTGGCATTGGCAATGCCTACGCAGACGAGGCGTTGTTCGAGGCGGGCGTCTTCCCGTTCAAAAAGCGCAAGGCCCTCTCAGAGGATGACCTGGGCCGTCTGCACGATTCCATCCCCAGAGTTCTGCACAGCGCCATCAACGTGCTGCGGGAGCGTATGAATGAGGACATCCACGTGAAGGTGCGTGACTTCCTTCAGGTGCACGGCAAAGGCGGCTCGCCCTGCCCGCGCTGCGGCGGGAACATCACCACCATCGGGGCCAACCAGCGTCTCACCAACTACTGCCGCCAGTGCCAGCCCGGGATGCTGTTGCGCAACTGACAACAAGACAAGCAGCTTAGTAGGGGGTGGGGGGAGAAGTTCCTATCGGAACATCCCCATCAGGTTGCGGGGCAGCTTCCCGGAGGACATCTGCCTCATCAGCTTCTGTGTCTGGCGGAACTGGTTGAGAAGCTGGTTCACCTCCTGGGGCGAGGTGCCGCTGCCCCTGGCTATGCGCCGCCGCCGACTGCCGTTCAGGATGTCGGGGTTGCGCCGCTCCTTGAGGGTCATGGAGTACATTATTGCCTCCATCTTCTTCATGTGCTTCTCGTCCAGGTCCTCCGCCGACATCTTGCGCGTCAGGGAGGACATGCCGGGTATCATCTCCATAACCTGGCTCAGCGGCCCCATCTTGTTGACCTGGTGGAGCTGCTCCAGGAAGTCCTCCAGGTTGAAGGTAGCCTTGCGTATCTTCCGCTCCAACTCCTGGGCGCGCTCCCGGTCGATGTTCTCCTGGGCCCTCTCCACCAGCGTCAGAACGTCGCCCATACCCAGGATGCGGGATGCCATGCGGTCCGGATGGAAGGGTTCAAGGGCGTCCGGTCTCTCGCCGGTCCCAATGTACTTGATGGGCAGGCCGGTCACCTCGGATATGGACAGGGCCGCCCCGCCGCGAGCGTCTCCGTCCAGCTTGGTGACAATGAGGCCCGTCAATCCTACGCCGCTGTGGAAGCCCTCTGCCGATTGCACCGCGTCCTGGCCGGTCATGGCGTCCACCACCAGAAGGACCTCAGTGGGTGACGTGGCCTTGACCACCTCGCCAAGCTCGCCCATCATCTCGTCGTCGATGTGCAGCCGGCCGCCGGTATCCAGGATGACCCATCCGACGTCCAGATCTTTGGCCTTCTGCACCCCCTGGCGGCACACCTGGACTGCGTTGGAGTCGGTCCCCTCGCTGTACACGGGCACTTCCAGTTGTCGACCAAGGGTCTCCAACTGCTCTATGGCCGCGGGACGCCGAAGGTCTCCGGCCACCAGTAGCGCCCGCTGGCCTGAGCGCTTGAGGTTGAGGGCCAACTTTGCCGCCGTGGTGGTCTTTCCCGAACCCTGAAGTCCGGCAAGCATCACCACCGTTGGAGGCTGAGGGGCTATGTCCAGCCTGGAGGACTCGCCTCCCAGGATCCTGGTCATCTCCTCGTGGACTATCTTAACTATCTGCTGGCCGGGGCTGAGGCTTTCCAGCACCTCGGTTCCCACTGACCGTTCCCTCACCCGATGTATGAAATCCCGGGCAACCTTGAAGTTGACGTCCGCTTCCAGCAGGGCCAAACGCACCTCCCGCAGGCCCTCCTCCACGTCCTTCTCCGTGAGACGGCCTTTGCTGGTAAAGCGGCTGAAGACTCCGTTCAGCTTTTCCGAAAGCGCTTCAAACATAAGCTGCTCCTTGCACATATTGTAAGGCAAAGTTGGCGATTCTCCAAGCGCAGCCTGCTGACATCCGCCCCTTTCGCATACGGGTCTGCTTGCCGTACAATCCTGGTCGCGCCTGCTTCAGGGCGGGCCTCGTATCGGGAAGGAATATATGGAAGGGGAAGGTGAAAACCTGAAATGAAAATAGAGTCATACACACAGGGGACGCCGTGTTGGGTCGATCTTTCGACCACCGACCAGGAGGCGGCGAAGTCGTTTTACGCAGAGCTGTTCGGTTGGATCTATGATGAGCATCCAATGGATGAAGCCGGGGAGATCGTCTACTCCATGGCCATGAAAGAGGATTCCTACACGGGGGCAATGTACACCCAGCCGGAAGAGCAGAGGCAAATGGGAGTCCCGCCCCACTGGATGGTGCATATCGCAGTGGACAATGCGGACGAGATCGCAGCCCGCGTCCCCGACTGCGGCGGCACGGTGGTCGCAGGCCCGTTTGACGTGTTCGACAACGGTCGCATGGTCTTTGTGACAGATCCCTCTGGCGGGATGGTGAACCTCTGGCAGGGGCAATCCCACGCCGGTGCAGGCGTGAAGAATGAGCACGGCGCTATCGGGTGGTGCGAGCTTCTCAGCACCGATCCTCCGGCTGCTATCGAGTTCTACACGAGCCTCTTGGGAGTCGAGTCCGAGACCGCAACTATGCCAGACGGCGTGGACTACACGGTGTACATGGCCGGAGAGGTGCCTGTTGCGGGCACAATGGAGATGCCCGCTCAAGTCCGGGAGATGAACATCCCATCCCACTGGAGCGTCTACTTCGATGTGGACGACGTGGACGAGACCTACAACAAGGCCATGTCCACGGGAGGGCACGAGGCCCTGGCGCCGACGGACATAGAGGACGTCGGGCGGCTGGCCTTCGTTATCGATCCGCAGGGCGCTGCCTTTGGCCTCATAACCCCGCTGCCCGACCTGGGGCTGTCAGGCTGAGGTGGGTCGGCTAGGGCCTGTTCACACAAAGCAGCCTGAATTTGATACAATACAGGTATGGAAATTACAGAAGCTCAGTACGAACGCATAGCTCCAATCTTCCCTGTTCAGCGTGGCAACGTGAGGCTGTCCAACCTGCAAATGCTGAACGCCATGCTGTATGTCGCCGAGCATGGGTGCAAGTGGCGTGGGTTGCCCAGCCGGTTTGGCAACTGGCACACTGTATACACCCGAATGAACCGGTGGTCGAAGAACGGGGTGCTGGACAGGGTGTTCGAATACCTGCAACGAGAACAGATAGTGTGCATCAAACTGGAGGCGGTCTCGATGGACAGCACCATTGTCAAGGTGCATCCCGATGGCGCTGGTGCGTTAAAAAAAACGGACCGCAGTCCATCGGCAAGTCCCGGGGCGGCTGGACCACCAAGATTCATATGGTTGCCTCGGATGCTCGAACAGCCATAGCCTTTTCCCTCTCTCCGGGCCAAGCCCACGATGCGCCGGAGGGGCGCAAGTTGCTCAACCGGCTGGGATCGCAGGTTCAGAACCCGTACCTGTTAATGGACCGAGCATACGAGGGCAATGAGACCCGCCAGCTTGCATTGGCCTTGGGGTTCACTCCCGTTGTTCCGCCCCTCAGCACCAGGGTTCATCCGTGGGAGTACGACCGAGAGATGTACAAGAGACGCAACGAAATAGAGAGGCTGTTCCGGCGGTTGAAGGGGTTTCGTCGCATCTTCTCACGTTTTGAGAAGCTCGATGTGATATTCCTCGGGTTCATCTCATTCGCACTCATCTTCGATATGCTACGCTTTGTGTGAACACGCCCTAGTCCTGTAGTCCCGGTCGTGCTCTGCCAGGGCGTCCGCGTCCTGCCTCAGCGCGACCAGGCTCTTGAGCAGACCGAGTAGCTGTACCTGCGAGACACCCACGGACACCGCCATAGCCGGGCGGCCATCCAGGGTGAGATGGGCTATGGCTATCTGCTGGGGCTCCTGCCAGTGGGCAAGCTCCACTTCGGTGTGCTTGCCGTCGATTTGGATGGCCACGTTCCGGCGATGAGCGCGGCTGACGTAGTCCAGGTTCCAGAACCGGTGGACGTTGCGCCGGCGTTCGTAGCTCTCCCTTTGCTCCGTGGACGCGCAACCGAGGACAAGGCTGATGATGGCCCTCAGATCCACCATCAAGCGCTCCTCGCCCGGCTCTCGTGAGAGGTCCGCGTCCTGTGTCAGGTCAAGCGCTCGCTGTGGATAGTCCGGCTCCCCGGAGGTGTAGCGCAGGATGGCCCGGCCAGGACCGCGAGTGTTCCAGTCCAGGTCGCTCAGGCGCAGTCCCAGGGGATTGCCCTTCAGCCCGTAGACCGCAAGTGGGGCCTCCGCGAGGAGGCTCGGAAGGACGGCAAAGCCCAATGCGTCCTCGCGGGCCGGACGACGCTCACTGAATGGCAAATCATCCTTCCAATTGGAGTTCTTCCGGCAACGCTGGCAGTAGTCCTGATTGCCGCCTGACCAACGAGACCAGCCCAACGCAAACTGATGCCGCAGCGATTCCAGTTGCTGCTCTGAGATATTGACAGGGCCGGCGTCAACCCTGTACATCATGGACCTACTCATGCCCAGTTCTTCTCCGCACCTGTAGCAGCGACTGTAGGGTGGGGTTCCTATGGATGTGTAGGCAAACATGAAGAGTTCAGGTGAGATGTGACGTAGGTCTACCCGGAGCCAGGAGCGTGTAGCTGGGTCGCTCTATACGCGGCCGTCGGGCCGCTACACCCAGGGGCGTACCCAGATACGAGCTGCAACGCTGTAGCCCAGGGCGTCCTCCCCGCTCTCTGTCCTGACGGTGATTACGCCCCGGTGTCGGCTGGCGTCCACTACTGTGACCTTCTTGTCAGGCAGTATGGACAACTCCACCAGGAAACGGAGCAACTCCGTGTCCTCCTCCGGCACGCGATCGACACAGTAACCGACTTCCGGCTGTGCCTGGTCCAAAGCCAAAATAGGGCCGGGTGGTGGAGTGTACCCGCTGCCGGGTATGGGTCTGCCAAAAGGGCACGTGGTGGGATTGCCCAGCCGCTCCCGGATCTTGACCTCAAGGTCGGGGGAAATGGCGTGTTCCAGCCTGTGGGCCTCTTCGTGGGCCTTGTGAAGCTCCAGCCCCAGCAGGTCGACCACCATCCTCTCCGCCAGCCGGTGCCGCCGCACCATCCCCTCGGCCAGGACCACACCCCTGGGGGTCAACTTGACCTCCTTCGAAGCAGTCATCTCCACCAGCCCCTCGCGGGCCATCCTGCGCAGCATACCGGTTATGGAGGGAAGGGTAGTGCCCAGACCCTCGCCGGCGGGAAGCGTTCTTATGTACTCCGCCAACTGACCGGACGTGGCTCTCAAGCCCTCCTCTCCCAGGACGTAGAGAGAGAGGAGGTAGTTCTCAGCTACCTGCGACAGACGCTCCGGCGCAGCCAGTACGGCGTCGGGTCCGTCTTTGGAATCGTTGCGAAGATTGGTCATGACACACCTGAACCCAAGATAGCCCCCCCGGGATTCTGAGTCAATATACAGCATGATTTAGGGATTGACATTGCTAATTTAGTATGCTATAAGCTCATTCGTTAGTATGCACTTACTAAGTTTTGATGTGTAGCGACCTAGTGTAAAAGTGTTGGCACACATTTTACGGCAAGTCTGTATAAAACAAGTAAGGAGGGGAACCCAACAATGATACTCGGTAGAATGGCGCTACGGAAGCGGGCTTTTCCAGGGCTTGTCTTGCTATTGTTAACATTTTCCGGACTCGTTGCCTGTACAAGCTCGGACCCTACACCGACCACAGGGCCAACTCCAACGGCTCAGGTAGTAGAAGTTGAGAGGGATCCCGGAGACCTCACACTGTATGTTGGAAGAAGCGAGAGCTTGGTGGGGCCTATAATCGAGCAGTTTGGAAAGGCTACGGGTATCAATGTGCAGGTAAAGTATGCCGGCGCCTCCGAGCTGGCCGCAACTCTGCAAGAGGAGGGTGACAGGAGCCCGGCAGACGTGTTCTTTGCCCAGGGCCCAGGAGGGTTGGGCGCCGTGGAGGATATGTTTGTCCGTATCCCGGACTCTACGCTCAATCTTGTGCCCGAGTGGGCCCGCTCTCTGGACGGCAGGTGGGTGGGCATATCCGGTCGGGCAAGGACCGTCGTCTACAATCCAGAAACTATGACTGAGGCGGACCTGCCGGACGACATCTGGGACTTCGTTGACCCCGAGTGGAAGGGGCGCATCGGCTGGGCGCCCACCAACACCTCGTTTCAGACGATGGTTACCGCCATGCGGGTCCTGTGGGGCGAGGACAAGACGCGTGAGTGGCTGGAGGGCGTGCAGGCCAATGACCCCACTATATACTCGAAGAATACCCCCCAGGTTGCAGCAGTTGCGGCCGGCGAGATCGACGTGGGGTTGGTGAACCACTACTACCTGTTCCGCTTTCTCGCCGAGGAGGGTGACTCCTTTCCGGCCCGCAACTACCATCCCAGAGCGGGCGGTCCAGGCGCGGTGGTGATGGTTGCCGGAGCGGGTATACTATCCTCCGGTGAAAACAGAGAGAACGCGGAGAGGTTCCTTGAGTTCATGCTGTCGCAGGTTGCCCAACAGTACTTCGCCGGTCAGACCTTCGAGTATCCACTCGTCGAGGGCGTCAATACCGACAGGCTGCTGGTCCCCTTTGAGGAGATCAACCGGCCCAGCGTTCCATTGAAAGACCTTGCCGACCTTGAAGGCACGGTCAAGCTGCTCCGGGAGACCGGTGTGCTGCCGTAGGTGCTACTATGGCTAGGGTTGCAATAGAGTGAAGCTTAGGGAAGTAAACGGTTTCCGGGCTGGGGTGGTGGGTGGACAGCGGGCGCGCCGAGAGCGGCCTCCCGCTGCTATCTGGGTGCCCGCGGCCCTTGTAGGAATGGGCATGTTAATTCCCATTGCCTACCTCATACTGCGCACATTGGGAGCGGGCGCTGAGGTTTGGGACCTTCTCTTCCGGTCGCGTACCCTGGACATATTGGTCCGCTCCCTGCTTCTGGCCGCCACCGTGACCGGCGCTTCTGTCGTAATTGCTGTGCCGCTGGCCTGGCTCACCGTCAGAACCGACCTTCCGCTTCGTGGGATGTGGTCCGTGGTCACGGCGCTGCCTCTGGTGATACCCAGCTATGTTGCAGGTTTCCTGGTGGTCATTGTGCTGGGGCCCAAGGGAATGCTACAGGGGTGGCTGGCTCCTCTGGGTGTGGAGCGCCTTCCGGAGATATTCGGCTTCCCCGGGGCGGCGTTTACGCTGACCCTGCTCAGCTACCCGTATGTCCTGCTGCCCGTCCGCGCTGCTCTGGGCAACATTGACCCCTCCCTGGAGGAGACGTCCAGTCTCCTGGGGAAGAGCGCCTGGGCCACGTTCTTCCGGGTTACGCTGCCACTCCTGCGTCCTGCGATAGCGGCCGGCGCTCTGCTGGTGGCTCTTTACACCCTCAGCGATTTCGGAGCGGTGTCGCTGCTGCGATACGAGACCTTCACATGGGCCATATACGTACAGTACGGCTATCTTGCTCGTGACCTGGCGGCGGCCCTGTCCCTTGTGCTCGTAGCTCTCGCCTTGACCATACTGGTCCTGGAGGCTAGCGCACGCGGCAGGGCCGGCTACCACAGAAGCGCCACTGGGGCCGTGCGGCCCGCGCCCACAGTTCGCTTGGGGCGATGGCGCTGGCCCGCTCTGGCCTTGTGCTCCACAATCGTGCTGCTCTCCCTTGTGATGCCCATGTCAGTCCTGGGATACTGGGTAGTCCGGGGCGTCTCGGCCGGCGAGGCGTTGCCATCACTGTGGGGCCAGGCCAGGAACTCGCTGTCCGTTTCCGGGATTGCTGCCCTCGTTACCATACTGGCGGCCGTGCCTATAGCAACGCTGACGGTCCGCTACCCGGGCCGGCTCAGCAGTATTCTGGAGCGATTCACCTACCTTGGTTTTGCTCTGCCGGGCGTTGTGGTTGCCCTTGCGCTGGTCTTCTTCGGCGTGCGCTTTGCCACGCCGTTGTACCAGACACTGGGACTCCTCATCTTCGCCTACATGGTCCTGTTCCTTCCAACAGCAGTCGGAGCCGTCAGGTCTTCGCTGCTCCAGGTGGATCCCGTGCTGGAGGACGCTGCCAGAAGCCTTGGGCGCACGCCTTTCCTTGCCCTGCTTTCAATCACCGTGCCACTGGTGCGTCCAGGTATACTTGCGGGGGCGGCTCTGGTTTTCCTCTTGACCATGAAAGAGCTCCCGGCTACCCTTATACTTAGCCCAATCGGCTTTAAGGCGCTGGCTACATCTGTATGGGGTGCGGCTGAGGAAGGCTTCTTTGCACAGGCTGCGACCGGGGGACTTCTCCTCGTGCTCGCATCTTCCATACCAATGGCGTTCCTGATATTACGCAGCGAAAGGAGTGGCAGGTGAACCGGATAGCGGTCCGATGCACAGGTATTGCCAAGTCTTTCGGTGGCGTCATGGCAGTGGACGGGTTGGATCTGAGCGTGGAGGAGGGAGAAATTCTTGCTCTGCTGGGTCCCAGCGGGTGTGGCAAGACCACCGCGCTGCGCCTGATCGCCGGGCTTGAATCGCCCGACACCGGGACAATTGAGATCAACGGACAGGTTGTTGCCGGGCCTGGTACGGCAGTGCCCCCGGAGAAGCGCCAGGTGGGAATGGTGTTCCAGGAGTACGCGCTGTTCCCTCACATGAACGTGAAAGACAACATTGCCTTCGGACTGCCGCGGGGTCCCTCCAGAGCGGAGCGGACCAGGGAGATGGTGTCGCTGGCAAGCCTCGAAACTCTGGAGGGCCGAATGCCCCACGAGCTATCGGGGGGCCAGCAGCAGCGGGTAGCCTTGGCTCGCGCCCTTGCGCCGTGGCCGGACGTGCTCCTTCTGGACGAGCCATTTTCAAATCTGGACTCCGCCCTCCGGAACCAGGTGCGACAGGAGACCAGGGACATTCTAAAGGCCAGTGGAGCTACCGCAATATTCGTCACTCACTCCAGGGACGAGGCTATGGTCTTGGGCGATAAGGTAGCGATTATGAATGTGGGCAGGGTGGAGCAGGTGGACACGCCTGAACGCATCTACCATGCCCCGGCTACTCGTTACGTGGCCAGATTTATGGGCTTGGCCGACTTCCTGCCCGCTCACTCATCCGACGGCGCCCTGTGTACGGAGTTGGGCAACGCCCCGCTTCCCCCCGGGCTGCCGTCCGGCAATGACATGGATGTGATGGTGCGGCCTGACGACGTAAACATGCGGCCTTCGGAAGCAGGAGAAGGTGTCATTGTGGAGCGCACTTTTCAGGGCGCCTTCTTTCTGTATCGGGTATCTCTGGCGTCCGGCGGCATAGTCCACTGCCTGGAGCCTCACACCCGCGAGTATGAAATTGGGGACAGAGTAGATGTGAGCCTTGATCCGGGACATCCACCTCTCGTGTTCCTGGGTGAATCGTCTTACATCAAGTGAAAGTCCTCCAAGGCCCAGTCAACTCTTAGTTCTGTTCGGTTGGGAAGATGTGGCAAGGTCATTTGGAGTATAAGCAGCTACCTCTACAAACCTAACAGAACCGTTACGCGTGAGTCATTGACTTGCGACAGGGCAAGTGGTAAAAGTAAGCAAAATTAGAGGTCGGGCAATTGCTTGATCTAAACGAATTGAAAGCGGGGCTCCCTGCCATAACGCCTGTTTGGGGAAGCGCTCTTGCGGAAGCAGCAAGTGTATGTCTGGAAACACAGGGACACAGGCAGGGGGTGCGCCTCATCGTAACAGGTCTTATAGTTAAAGATGTTGCGTTGTCTTGGCCGGCCACCAGCGATCAAACCTTTCGAACATGGGCTGATCTCCAAGAAGCCACTCAATTTGGAGCTACAGCTATCGCGGTTCTGCTGGCTAAGAAAGAAATTGGTTATACAGTGATAGAGAGGGCTGTGAAGGGCACAGGTATTGATTATTGGTTAGGTTATGAGACGGATGGACCCCCTTTCCAGAGCAAGGCAAGATTGGAAGTATCTGGCATCCTCAATGCTAGAGAAAGCTATGGTAGCGTTGAAAGCGGAATCGCCAAACGAGTAGGAGAGAAAATAAAGCAGAGTCAGACCTCCGCCGGATCGCTTCCAGCTTATATAATTGTGGTTGAGTTTGGAAGGCCGATTGCCGAGGTACAGGAGACATGAACCAGGTCAATGATTTCCACAATAGGGCGATGGACTTAGCAGAGTTTGCCCTTATTCAGCGTCTACGTGGCAATGTGGAAGAAGAGTTGAATCTTTCTCGACAGGCGTTAGAACTTGAGCTTGCTGCTATCGACAATTTGAGAGAATATATCGAACCAACCTTTTCTGTTTTACACCGCAGTGCTGGCACGTTGGCGCTGCGCTGCAACGATTATCGTCAAGCAGAACACATAGCATACAAGGCTCTAGCCAAAGAACCTCCGCCTGAAATTGCGGAAGAACTTCGTGATCTCGTTACACAAGCAAATTTCCATAGGCACCTTGGTCTTAGGGGGATTGAATTGGGGAGGGATGAGGTACAAATGAGTTTGTCGGGTAAGGAAGTGGGTTATGGAATGGTCAGTTCGGGCGACTTTGTGAGCAGGGTTGATGATGCATCAAAATTGATTGGTCGAATAGCTGAGCGGCAAAGAGAATCACCTTTCAGTGAGCGAGGCCCACGGAAAACTGTACGCGAGGGTTTCCCGGTGCTTCTTTCTATGCCAAGAGCTGCCAGTTTTGTTGTCACATTGCGGGTTGGTCGTCCAACGGGACAACTCCATCTTCCAACCGAGATACAAGTGATTGTTGACGAATTCATGGATTTGATGGAGATGGTAGATGGTTCAGATATTCGTGGGTTAGAGGAACGTATCCCGGAGCCGCCTTACTTGCGTAACTTCATTGGGCTCGCAAAGAAGATAGCACCGGACGGAGAACGAGTCCAACAAGTAGGCTTTACCGTGGAAAGAGATCGTGTAGAACGCCGTGTGTCAATTACGAAGCCAGCAGCCGAGATTACCTTGTCACCTATGGTAGAGGCTGCGACTGAAGATGAAATACTCGGGAAGCCTGTCGAAATCCGCGGAACGCTCCGATTTGCGGATGCTATGGGAGACGAAGACAATAGAATCAAGATTGTTGATAAAGAGGGCAAATCTCGCTCTGTAAGAGTACCCATTGGTATGATGAATGATATCGTCCAACCGATGTGGGATTCGAATGTAATTGTAAGGGGATTACAGAGAGGGCGTAGTATCGTGCTACAAGATATAGAACTCGATGAGCAAAATGACTCAGCAAGATAGTGTGCGCCAGGAATCGCATGGATTCGGACAGCGCCCTGGCCCTCATATACTTCTGCGCTATCAAAGGTTACCTCTCCCAATTGAACAGAACTAACTCTCCTTGAAGTTCCACATCTCCTTGGGTAATATATAGCCGCAATCTACCGGACGAGATATTAGAGACAGGGGCGACGGCATGACAGACGTAGTGTTGGTGGTGGATATGCTGAGGGGGTTCCTTGAAGAGGGCAACAACCTCTACTGCGGTGATGACGCCAGAGGGATCATTCCCAGTGTGCAGACGCTCTTGGAGAAGGAGACTGCCCGCGGCTCCAGGATATTCTACATATGCGACACCCACGCGCCTGACGACCTGGAGTTCCAGATGTTCCCCGTGCACTGCGTGAAAGGGACGGCGGAGTCGGAGGTCATACCTGAGCTGGCTCCGTATCCCGGAGAGCGAATAGAGAAGCAGCGCTACAGCGCCTTCTTCAACACCGATCTGGAGCAGCGTCTGAAGGAGTTGAATCCCGACAAGATAGTTGTGTGCGGTGTCTGCACCGACATCTGTGTTCTGCACACCACCGCCGACGCCCGAAACAGGGATTACGCCGTTGAGGTCGCATCCGATGCAGTGGCGAGCTTCGATGAAGAGGCCCATAAGTGGGCGCTACAACATATAGAAAGAATCCTGGGGGCCAAGCTGGTAACCGTCCAGGCGGCTGCGCCCGCTTAGCAGATGCTGAGGCAATTGAAGTTTCCTGTCACGGCGCCATCTCTTCCGTCGCAATCGTTTTTTCATACTGGTTCGTATAATAGTGAATTGTCGTCCCGTAACACCTATCTAAAAAGTGAGGTTCTGAGGGGCCATAATGCCTGATCAAGATTTTGAGGTAAGACCTTCAGTTCAAGTGGGGGAGACCGCCGATGTGGGCCTTCACCGGGGAATAACCATTCTGCGCAACGAGGGAATCAACCCAATGGTCTCCGTAGAGTTCTCGCCCACAAGGAGCGGTGTGCTCTGCGGTATCCGAGAGGTGAAGGCGCTGCTCCAGAAGGTCCTCCCGGAGGGCAACCGTGAGGCGTTGGCCCTGGAGGAGGGATCCCAGGTCGCCGCCGGTGAAGTGGCCCTGCGAATCACGGCGCCCTACGGATCATTCGGCCTGTACGAGACTGCTATCAGCGGTACCCTCTCTCACTGCACCGGATGGGCCACTGCCAGCAGGGAGTGCGTAACAGCGGCAGGCGGAATACCGGTTATATCGGTAGGAGCGCGTCATGTCCACCCCAGTGTCGCGGGCATAATGGACTATGCGGCTGTGGTAGGCGGATGCGTGTCCTGCTCCACCGCCTTGGGCGCCAGGCTGGCTGGCGCGACTCCCACGGGCACCATATCTCCGGACGTAGCTCTGATTATGGGAGACACCCTGCGGGCTATGCAGGCCTTTGACAAGCACATGCCACCTGAGGTTTCCCGCGTGTCCCCCGTGAACATAGTGAATGACGAGACCGAGGAGTCCATTGGCTTGGCAAGAAGCCTCCGACATCGCATCCGCGGCGTCATTCTCGATGCGTCCCAGACCTACTACGAGGTGAACCCACACACGTTGAAGGAGATCCGCGCCAGGCTGGATCTGGCAGGCCACTCCCATGTCGAGATATTCATAACCGGGGACCTGAACGGGAAGCGAATAAGGGAGTTTGTGGAGGCCGGAGCGCCGGTGAACGCCTTTGAGGTTGGGAGCCATATCAGCAGCGCCCCGCCCTGTGAGTTCAACGCCGACATCCATGAGGTGGACGGCAAGCCCGTAGCCAAGCGTGGCCGGATTCCGGGCCTGACGCCAAACTCCCGGCTTGTAGAGCTTATGTAGCGTCGGCTGGAGAGAAGTCCAACGCCAGTATCCTGGTGGTGTTTTCTCTCACCCTGGCCCAGTGGGTAATGCGGCGCCCAACAACCCACACAATCCCTTCCTCCGATACTACCAGAGGCACACTGTCCCGTGCGTCTGCGGGTATCCTGGCGTCCACCATGAAGTCCTGTAGCTTCTTCGACCCGTCCATGCCCAGTGGGATAAACCTGTCACCCGGTC
This sequence comes from Dehalococcoidia bacterium, assembly GCA_965261605.1. Taxonomy (GTDB): domain Bacteria; phylum Chloroflexota; class Dehalococcoidia; order Lucifugimonadales; family UBA2985; genus DAOUJW01. Next base: position 1,972,224 of record OZ253466.1, read on the forward strand.
TTCTTCCGCGCACGTGGAGCCCACGGCCCACGCGCTCCGCGTCCATCCGGGCCGTGTAGGCGCCCGCATCCAAATGGCCCTCGCCGTAGGGCAGCAGCCGGGCGGAGACGGTCCATCCGGGGATGCGCGTCTCTCCGGGGATAGACAGAGGATACTCGCCGTGTAGGGCGGGTGGGCCGGACGCGCCGCTGTTGTTCACCTTCAGAGTTAGGTAACCGTAGTCCACGGTGAATACCAGACCGTTTGGCAGGTCTACGCTCCTGCCGACACCTCCGTCGGACAGCTTCACCATATCCTCGATGTGCCGGTGTTGCAGCCCGCTTGCCAAGCCGGTGACCTCCTCGTACACAAGCCTGAGCACGTGACGTTTGATGGCGGGGTGCAGGGAGGCAAATCCCTTGCGATCTATATGAATGCCCTTTCCGTCGGCTGTCGCCAGTTTGCCCATAGCTTGCACGGCCTCTCCCAGGATGTAGTCCTGGTCATGGGCGGCGGAGGCGCTGAGGCGCAGCAGCGCCTGCCGGATACGGGGGTTGTAATCTCTCAGGAACGGCAGAAGCTCAAGCCGCGTCCTGTTCCGGGTGAACTCAAGTGAGCGGTTGGTTAGGTCTTCTCTGGGCGCGACGCCCTTCCACCGGCAGTACGCTGCCGTCTCCTCTCGCGACACATTCAGGAGAGGGCGCACCAGGGCTATGCGCTCCTTATGCCGGGACGAAGGCCAGTATGAAAGCTCGGACATTCCCGCAAGGCCGGTTAGACCGCTCCCCCGCAGGATGTGCATAAGCACTGTCTCCGCCTGGTCGTCAGCCGTGTGACCCAGGGCGACTGCCGAGGCTCCTTGTATGGCGGCTACCCTGGAGAGGAATGAGTATCGCACCTCCCGGGCCGCCTCCTCTAGCGACATGCCGCGGCCGGCCATGTACGACTTCACGTCCTCTTCGCCCAGAGTCGCGGGCAGGTCGAGATCGCGGGCAACCTCCTCAACGAACAGCGCATCGTTTCTTGCGTTCCTGCCCCGCAGTCCGTGGTCCAGGTGGGCCACGTGCAAGGTCAGCCCCAGGGTCTCCTTCAGGTGTGTGAGCAGCAGCAGCAGGGCGAGGGAGTCGGGACCGCCCGAGACCGCGACTATAATCGGAGAGAGCGTCAGGCCCGGGTCCAAACCCCTCAGCATACGCTCCACGTCCTTCATGAGCTTGCGCTCCAGGGCTGCGCCGCTATCGGGGCTGCTCTTCATGCTGCTCCAGCCCTCTCACATTTGCTCTGGATGAAACGCCCTGGATTCCTGCCCCGTATCGTAGTACGGGACATGCTTCCGGAGACCTTTGCGTAACCTTGGTCTGGGTGACCGTGTTCCCGTCATTCCCGCCCCCGTATCAAGTACGAGGCAGGCTCCGAGCGGGAATCCAGGTAGGGTGGTGTGTGGACTCCCGCCTGCGCGGGAGTGACGATAACGCGGTTATGCAAAGGTCTCCTTCCGCAGGAATGACAGGAGTATGGAGGTTCAGAACGTGATTATGCAAAGGCCTCTATAGTGATTGTCAAGGAATGTCCGCCTGATTCCCGGGGCGTCAATGCCCCTGGTTTGGGTTTCCTTTGGTGACCATCACCTTCTCTACCCGCATCCCTCTCACGTGAGTCACAAGCAGGCGGAGGCTGTTGTGGTGCAGGTGCTCCCCCTCGGCGGGGATGTGGCCCAGCGACTCCAGGATAAACCCGGCCACAGTCTCATAGTCGCCCGTTGGGAGGCCCAGGTCCAGCTCCTCGTTGGCCTCGTCTATCTGCATCCCGCCGTCGATGTGATAGGTGTTTTCGTCGATGGTCTCGTACTCCATCTCCGGCTCCATTCCCTCTTCACCAACCGGACCGACCACCTCCTCCATGAGCTGCGTCAGGGTCACCAGGCCGGCAATGCCCCCGAACTCATCGACGATCATGGTGAGCTGGCTTCCCACTTTCTGCATCTCCCGGAAGAGAGGTCCGACCGCCTTGGTGTCCGGGGCGAAATCCACGGGCCGGAGTAGAGCCGTCACCGGGCTGCTCTCCGAGAGGTCTCCGCGCGCCATCGCCGTGACCACGTCCTTCACAGACAGCACGCCTGTCACGTTCTCCATGTGCTCCTCGAATACCGGGAACCGGGTGTGAGAGTGATCTCTGTACATGGTCAGGAAGTCCCTCAATACGGTACCCGCCTCCAGCCAGACCACCTCGGTCCGGGGAGTCATTATCTCTCTGACCTGGCGGTCGCCGAAGCGGAATACCTTCTCAAGCATCTCCGCCTCCTCCTCCTCCACGGCTCCCGCCTCCATGCCGATGGAGATGGCCGCCTTGATCTCCTCTTCGGTGAACAGGGCACGCGGGTCGCTCCCGAGCCGAGACGCCAGCAGGCGGTTGATCAGCTTAAGCGGGGCCACCAGTGGCCACAGCAGCACCTCAACCCACTTGAGGATCCTGGCGTAAAAGAAGAAAAGGGGCTCCGAGTGCCGTATGGCGATTGTCTTGGGCAGCGTCTCTCCCAGCACCAGCAGGACGACTGTGCTGACTATGGTGGCCGTAATTACGCCCCGGCCCTCTCCCATGAGAGTCACCGTTATTACTGTGGCCAGCGCGGCGAAAGAGGTGTTCACAAGGTTGTTTCCCAGAAGTATGGTGGGAAGCACCTTTGCAGGCTGGTCCACCATCCCGGCGACCCGCTCGGCGCCGTGCGCTCCACTCTCCACGAGACCCCTGATCCTCACCTTTCGCAGCGACAGAAGGGCGGCCTCGGAGCTGGAGAAGAAGGCCGATAGCAGAAGGGACGGGACTAGAAGGATGAGATAAATCGTCGATACTTGGTCCATTGTCGTACCTCTATGCAGCTAGTGTCTAACGGCTATTATGTGGCTTTGTGCATTACAATAAAGCCCTTGGGTTGTGAGAAGGCCGGGAGCGGGACGGGCAACGGATAGATTACGGCCTCTCAGAGGATTTCCGGATGCTCTCCGCCGGTGTGTTCCCTTGTGTGTACTGCTACCTGTGCAGCAGCCCACCTGCCGCCAGACAAATATGGTATTTGTCTGCCTTTCGTGGCAAGATGTGGGTGGAGATGGAAGAGTACAATTGTACAATCTGATTGCTGTGGACAATACATATCCCCAGTGTCGCAAATGATAGCATTCCCCTGTTGGGGTGTCAAAAAGCCGTACCTGACCGACTCGCTGAGTTGCGGGTAGGCTGACTTGCATCCAGCATCTGGAGACGCCTCGAATATGAACATTGATATACCGGATGAGCCTGTCCTGAAAGAGATGGCTGACGCTTCCATTCGCCTGGCCCGCGGAGCCGGGGCAGTCCTTCTTCGCTACCAACCGGGCGCCACCCGTGTGGACTACAAGGACAAGGGGGAGACCGACCCCGTGACCGAGGCGGACCTTAGGATCGAGGAGCACCTGCGGGAGGAGATAGCCAGGGAGTTCCCCGACCACGGACTTGTGGCGGAGGAAAGCGACGCTGCAGCCGGAGCACAGGACGCCGACTTCGTGTGGGTGATAGACCCGCTGGACGGAACTGCCAACTTTGCCGCGGGCGTGCCCTTCTACGCCGTATCCATAGGTCTCCTTTACCGGGGATCTCCCGTGGTGGGCAGCCTTTTCCTGCCGCACAGCTTTGCGGGCGAGGGCGTGTACCACGCCAGGACCGGCGGGGGGGCCTTCGTAGAAGATGAGCCGTTGAGGGTGTCCTCCGGTCCCTTTCCCAAGTCCTCAGGCTTGGCAGGCGTGCCCGCCGGCTATGCCTGGGCGTTCTCTCTGAAGAGGGGTAGGGGAAGGGTTCCGGGCGAGACGAGGACTATGGGCAGCATAGCGTGCGAGATGGTCTTGGTAGCCAAAGGCGTCTTTCAATATTCAATCTTCGGTGGCTCCCGCATCTGGGATGTGGCCGCCGGGGTTGTGCTGGCCCGCGAGGCCGGAGGAGCGGTGGTGGAGTGGAGAGGAGGGGAGTGGCGGCCGCTGCAGAAGTTCGAGGGTTCCCCCCGGGACGGCGACGAGGGCCCCCAGCAGGCCCTGCGCCGATGGAGCGCTCCTCTGCTGGTGGGAGGGCCTGAAGCCGTGAACTACCTGTCCCCAAGGCTTGAACTGCGAAGAAGGCGCTTGAGATCTCTCGTCCGCAGGCTCAGGAGCCTGGTATCCCCAGGCAAGGCTGGCCGGACTTAACCACCCGGCCGCTTATGACGGAGGTATCGCCGGTAGGAGCGGTAGGCTTGCCTGCCGCTCCTACCGGCAATGTGAACCAAGAATGATCGCCTAAGCGGCCACTGCTTCTACCGTGGTTGTCTCCAGCGCCTCTTGGGAGTCCTTGCCGTTGCCCCTGCGCGTCTGGGGCGTTCCCTGAATGGTGGCGCTCCTGGGATCAATGGTCCTGCCGTCGTCTATAAGGCCGTACTTGTGCTCAAGCTCCAGCACCAGTCTCTCCAGCTCCTGCTGGGCCTTTCTGGCCTCCAAGCTCCTTCTGTCCGCATCCATCTGCGCCTTGCGCAACTGATATCTGTCCTCCGAGTGCATCTCAGACATTCTACCCTCCAGTGATGTGTTGGAGGCATAATAGAACACGCGTCCGCTTTTGTCAATAGTTTAGAACAAATTGCCTGTAGTGCAGAATGTGATGCCTTGGCGACAGGCGCAAACATCATCGAATCGTTGCGGGGGTGTCATCGTTGTTGACAAAGATTACGGCCGTCTCTACAATGGCGACAATAACCAGGGTCTCCCTGGCACAAACGATGGGTGGGGAATATGTTACGGATTCGACTGCGCAGGGTAGGAGCCAAGAAGAAGCCCAGTTATCGCATAGTGGTAGCTGATTCGCGAGCGCCCAGAGATGGCAGCTTTGTGGACCAGGTTGGCCACTACAATCCCCTCACGGATCCTCCCACCATAACCATGGATGAGGACAAGGTCGTGAAGTGGCTTGGCAACGGAGCACAGCCCTCAGAGCCGGTGGAGATGATGCTGAGAAAGATGGGTATATTTGAGAAGCTGAGGGGGTAACAGGGGTAATGAAAGAGTTGATCGAGTACATCGCTAAGTCGCTCGCTTCTAACCCCGATGAGGTAAGGGTAACCGAGGAGTCCGATGATGACGGCCAGGTCGTCCTCAAGTTGTTGGTTGCCGATGAGGACAAGGGCAAGATAATCGGCAAGCAGGGAAGGGTTGCTCAGGCCATGCGGGTTCTGCTTCGAGTAAGAGCAGTCAAGGAAGATACAAGGGCCAGCCTGGAGATAGTCTGACCCTTTAGGCGGCTCCGCACAACGTCTCCCCTTAGCAAGGAAAGCGCCTCTCTGCGGTGAACGACGAATCACTCCCTCCACACAAGCCGTATGTCCTTCCTTCCGTGGCGCTTGTGGGTATTGTCGCGGGAGCTTGGGGCTTTGAAGGGGAGGTGAGGGTGCAGCCTCACTCGGACAACCCTCAACGGTTCTCACTCGGCAACCCTCTTCTGGTGGAGGGACAGTCCCAGCGCATCACGGAATGTCGATGGCATCAGGGCTTTGCGCTGGTCAAGCTGGACGGCGTCCATACGCGAGAAGACGCCGAAGGGCTCAAGGGGGCCAGGCTTGAGGTGCCCTTGGAGGAAGCGCCAATCCTCTCCCAGGACACCTACTATCACTTCCAGATACTGGGCATGGAGGTCTGGACCTCCGAGGGCGAGTACCTCGGTGCGGTGGAGGACATCCTGTCCACCGGCAGCAACGATGTCTACGTTGTGCGCCTCGGCGATAAAGAGGTCCTCGTACCGGCCCTGGGCGATGTGGTGGTGGACGTGGACATCGAGAGAGGTCGCATGACAGTGGACGTGCCTGAAGGCCTCATTTAGCCTGCGTCGAATTTCGACGCGCGCTTGACCTGCCGTTGGTCTCAAATTAGAATAACGAGGTCTGCACACGGGTATTGAAGGCAGAGACGCCTTTCGGCAATGCGGCCGGACGGTCTTTGCACTCTGGAAAGTTTGTCAAGGAGATGCGTAGATGACTATTGAAGGCTTGCCTCTGTTCCCCGTAACCGTTGTAGGAAGCTGGCCCAGAACTCCGGACCTCCTGGAGGCGCTCAGGCAGCGACAGGCCGGTCGGCTGAGCTGGGAGGATTTCAACCTGGTCGCAGACAAAGCGGTCCTGGAGTGCCTGAAGTACCAGGACGACGCAGGAGTCGACATCGTCAGCGACGGCGAGCAGCGACGCGACAACTTCTACTCCTTCGTGGTGGACAAGATGGACGGCGTGAAACTCATGAGCCTTGCCGAGCTAATGGACCACGTCGAGGACAAGACTTCCTTCGACGAGCAGCTAAGGAGCCTGGACGCGCCGGCGTTCGCCATCCACAACGCTACTGTTGTCGGGAAGATCTCCCGCCGCCAGTCCCTGGCCATGGACGAGGTCGAGTTCCTGCGCAAGCACACCTCCAAGCCCATCAAGATTGCCCTCCCCGGGCCGTATCTGCTCACCCGCTCCATGTGGGTGAAGGGCGTCTCGGACGCCGTGTACCCGACCCTCGAGAGCCTGGCCGAAGACATAGTAAAGGTGCTTCGGGAGGAGCTTTTAGAGATGCAGGAAGCGGGAGTGGAGTTCGTTCAGCTGGACGAGCCGGTCCTGACCAACGTGATGTTCAAGCCTGACGTGCAGGAGCGCACCTTCATGTGCGCCTCCATGGCAGCCTCATCCGGAGACCCGACGCGTGAGATGGTGTGGGCGTTGCGGCTGATGAACACAGTGCTCAGAGGCATCGACGGAATGCACCTGGGAGTCCACGTGTGCCGGGGCAACTGGAGTCGGAAGGAGGAGTCGCTGCTCAATGGCACCTACGAGCCGCTCCTCACCTACCTCACCTCAATGCAGCTTGACCAGCTTGTCCTTGAGTACGCAACACCAAGGGCAGGCGAGTTGGCGGCCTTCGAGAAGTACGCCAAGAAGCGGGAGATTGGCTTGGGAGTTGTCAATCCTCGCTCGGACGACTTGGAATCCCCGCGGGATGTGGTGGAGAAGGTCAACGAAGCCCTGAAGTACTTCGAGCCAACTCAGATCTATCTCAACCCGGACTGCGGCTTCGGCACCTTTGCGGAGCGCCCGATGAACTCGGCTGAGATGGCCTTCAAGAAGCTCCAGATCATTTCTGAGGCGGCCAAGGAGCTGCGCACGACCTATTCCTAGTCGGCCCTGGGATGTCAACCTGGGAGGAGTGAGCTAAACCGATGGAAGAACCCAAGCTGGTCAATGGCCTGAACGTAAAAGAATTTGAGGAAGCCGTCAACCAGGTGGCGGAGCAGCAGGGCGCGCAGCACGCGCCCAAGAAGTCCAGGATCCGATGGAAGGGCGGATTCAAGTTCAGCGCCCTGGTGAGGAACCACACATTCCTGATAGATGAGCCGGCCCACCTGACGGGCGAGGATGAGGCGCCCAACTCCATGGAGTACGTCCTCGGCGCTCTGGGCGCATGCCTGGCCACCGGGTTCGTGCTCAACGCCTCCAGGCAGGGGATCGAGATCTATGACATGGAGGTCGTGCTGGACGCCAGCCAGGACAACGTGTTTACGTTCCTGGGCCTGGGCGGCGAGGGACACTCCGGCTTCGACGGGATCAAGGCCAAGCTGTTTGTGAAGTCGGACGAAGACGAGGCTACTCTGCGGCGGCTCTGGGAGGATACGATAAAGACCTCGCCCGTGGGCAACTCCATGGTCAACGCAGTGCCCATCCATGCGGAAATTGGCGTGGTGGGGTGAGGGGTCGGAACAGCGCTGCATAAGAAGCACAGGGTCGAACTAGGGTTGAGGAGCAGGCAGACTCCCGGGACTCTTAATGACGCGGTTTGATTTTGTGGAACTTTGCTTGGCCCTTTAGCAGTTCTATTGCCGGCGGCAGGGTGGCGGAAGCCCCTGCCCCTGAAGCTGCGCGGACACGACAGGACCAGGCCGCTCGCTGGTTCCTCTGCTCCGCCGTCTTCTGGCTGGTGATCCCCGGACTGGCCGGCCTGTTCATGGCCTTCTTCCTATTCTTCCCCGTAATCTCAGACCACATCCCCATGGCCCTCCGGCCGTACCTGCAGTTCGGCCGCCTGAGGCCGATGCACGTGAACCTGGCCATCTTCGGCTGGCTCTCCATGGTCTACGCCGGGTCCATGCTGTTCATAGTGCCGCGCCTCACACGAGCGCCCCTCTTCAGCGATAAGCTGGCCTGGGTTAACCTGGGGTTGTGGAACGTCACCATGCTTGGCGCGCTGGTGACCCTGCTGATGGGGCTCAACCAGGGACGCGAGTACGCCGAGCTAGTCTGGGGCCTTGACCTGATGATGGTCGGCTGCTTCCTCCTCTTGGCCGTCAACGTCTGGGGCACCGTATTTCGAAGGCGGGAGCGTCGCCTCTACGTAAGCGTGTGGAACTTCATGGCCGCCAGCGCCCTCATCGTGCTGGTGTACGGCGTAGGAAACGTCATCTGGGACACCTCCGGCGCTCTGTACGGAATGAACGACGCCATCCTCAACTACTTCTATGTTCACAACCTGTTCAACGTATGGTTCACGACGGGGTTCCTGGGAATGGTCCTCTACCTCCTGCCGAGGCTTTCCGGCAACCCCATCTGGAGCTATCGACTGGCAGTGTGGGGCTTCCTCAGTGTGTGGACGGGTCAGCACCACCTGCTGTATGGGCCAGGCCCTGAGTGGCTGGAGCTGCTCTCAGTATCCTTCAGCATCATTGCCGCTCTGCCGAACATCGCATTCACCTACAACTTCTACAAGACCATGCAGGGAGCCTGGGCCAAGGTAAAGGAGGATGTGCCCCTGCGCTTCCTAGCCACCGGCTGCGTCTTCTACATCTTCACCTGCTTCCAGGGGGTGGCCCAGTCCTTCCGGAACTTCAATGCCCAGGTCCACTTCACCAACTGGGTGATAGGGCACAGCCACCTGGCCTTTGTCGCCGCATTCAGCTTCATGGCATTTGCCGCGGTCTACCACCTTCTGCCCCGCATCCTGGGGAGAGACCCCTTCCATAGGCGCATGATGGAGTGGCACTACTGGCTGGTGCTCATAGGCCTGTCGGTGTTCATGATGACGCTGTGGGCTGCGGGCCTAATCCAGGGTCAGAACTGGCTGAGCGGCGGCATCCCGTTCATAAAGACGGTTGAAGCGATGAAGCCATATATGTTCATGCGACTCGCGAGCGGCCTCGCCATAGGCGTGGGCGTGTCGTTCTTTGCCTACGCCGTGCTCAGCAACCTGCGCCGGCCTGAGTCGATGTCCTCTGCGTCGGAGCGCAGCCAGGGGTAGACATGAGACAGCCGACCATCGCCTATCTCATTGTGGGGTCGCTCCTGGTACTGGCCGCGGGACTGATGGTGACCGTGGGAATCCCGGCCATCCAGGCTCCGGAGGCTTCCGAGAACGCCGTGGACTACAACGAAATCCAGCTCAAGGGCCGCGATATCTACATAAGGGAGGGGTGCTGGTACTGCCACACTCAGCAGGTGAGATCGGTCGAGGTGGATATCGGCACTGTATTGCAGACTGGAGACATTGGCCCTGAGTCCGTGGCGGGGGACTACGTCTACCAGAAGCCGGTGCTGTGGGGCACCAACCGGCAGGGCCCCGACCTCTCCTTTGTCTCGCGGCGTCCCCACGCCAATGCGACCTGGCACCTGGTCCACCTGAAGGATCCAAGGGCTGTCGTGAAGGGCAGCCTGATGCCGTCCTTTGCTCACCTGTCGGATGAGGACCTCAACGCCCTTGTGGAGTACCTGCTGGCGCTGAGATAATCTTGTCGAGGAATATAGTATGTACCAGTCAACACTCATAGTTGTTTCCGCCGTAGGGTCGATTGTGTTCTTCTGGATTCTCTTCATGGTCTGGGTCGTGCGCTCGGGGCAGCTGAGGGCAATGAAAGAGATGAGCAGGCTTCCCCTTGAGGAGGATGCCCCGGAACAGGGCAGGGAAAATGACTGAGCGGATCGAAGAGGCCCAAGAACCCGCTGCGGCCCCCAAGCCTCAGCAGCCTCAGGAGCAGGACGACGCCATTGGCGGCGAGATACGGGTTGCCGGGGGGGCCGCGCCGCGCTTTATGCGATGGCTGGCATTCGTCCATTTCGTGTGGGCGATCCTGTACCTGGTCGTGCATCCCCGAATCGAGCATCATGAGATTATGTGGGTATGCGCAGGCCTCCTGACCGCCTGGCTGCTCTTCTTTGCGTTGACCAAGCGCCCGGCAGACCCGTAGGGGGTGGGGGGTCTCAGTTTAGAGCAAGGCAAGTTAGCTGCAGAAGCCGTATACCTTTAGCACATCCCTACCAGTGGAAATGCCGTTCGTACTACCTCATCATTGGAACACTTTGCCAATCCCTGCACATAGTGCTATCCTAGATTCATAATAGATCGGAGCAGGATAATGACAACGGCGGAGTCACCGATTACTCGGTCCGAACTCAGGGAAGAGCTTAGGCATTATGCCACCAAAGCCGACCTCGCCCAACTTGAAACGCGTCTCATCAAGTGGATGGTTGCTACGGTGTTGGGAGGGATGGGTGTAGCCGCGACCGTGGCGGCGACTATTGCACTGGTTCTTCAGCGCTTTCTTTGAGTCTGAGCAGTCAGATCCCGATACCTGAGCGCCGGTGTCAATCAACATAGTACCGCCCCCCGTTTTCCTCATAGAATTTAACTGCAATGTGTCGTGAACGACCATATCGTCAATGTGCCTAACAATACCATGCACCAACGGTTGGTAGTTATGGATTCCGTACAGGTACACGCCTCACCTGGGACATCAACTGAGCCACAGAGAGAACATATCCTATGTGCTTCACCAGACACACCTGCTCAGGTATTAGTCGGAGAGCTACCCCAGAGGCCTCGCTGTTGGAGTTGAACACACCTACCAAACTCTCGTTCGACACAACTGCCCATTTGCCAAACGACTCAGCTTCCAATTCCTCGCGTATCGTTTCGTAGAATGCGTTCTGTTTTTCCAGCATCGCCTTCGTGTCTCCCATCACATCCCCCTGTATCCTGGTATTAGCAGATAGTTTAAAGATACAGAGGAAATCGAGGGAAGGCAAGAATGTGACGTGGTTCCACTTAAACATGCATAGGCTGCGCAACTTCTTGACATACCATCTCTGCGCCATTAGGATAAGTTGTGAAATGGATAATCAGTCCTGTTGCAGGTGTACGCGCCTATAGAGGGGCATCCCCGATAAGGACACGTATTGCGCCCCTCAAGCCTTCAAAAGCTTAGGGGCGTTCTGCTGAGAGGCCGTTATCGTCTCAGTAGCTGGAACATCCAGGGCAAAGAACAGGAGGAGATGACATGGACGACGTGCCTCCGGACTTCTTTGGATGGCTATTCGGCCGCAGGGGCACACCGGCGGGCGACGCGACGACAGTCTCAACCGCAGGCGCGGCTGCCGGGCCTGTGGAAACTGAAACCGTAGACACATCTTCAGAAAGGGAGGAAAACATGGCTGACAGAGCAGAAGAAGCTAACGCTTATATGAAGGAGAAGATGCTCTTTACGCCTCGGATGTTTCAGATCATAAACACCGTGGCTCCTGAGGCGGGAGAGCGATTCGCCGACTTCTACAACACCATCTGGCAGGATGGCGCTCTCGAACGCAAGATCAAGGAGTTGATGTTCACGGCCATTGGCGTGGCATATCGCTCCCCCGCTTGCCTTATCCACGTAGTTCCGGCCATCGAGGCCGGCGCAACCGACGGGGAGATCTTCGAGGCGGTATCCGTTGGCATGATCGCCGGCGGCTTCGTTCCCGGTGGCCCCGGTATCCCCTACGCCTTCCAGTACGCCCTCAAGGTCCTTGAGGTTGCCGGGAAGTATCGCGCCGGAGAACCCTGGGAGTACGTGGAGCCCGCAGAGTTCAAGATGTAGTTCATGGCCGACCGTCCTTTGGGATGGTTGCCTGACTTCAGTTATCCATACAGACAGGTGTGCAGGGAGTCGATCCTGCACACCCCTCAGTACAACACAGAGGTGTCAACTTGGTAATTGCGCGCTTTCACAGCGAATCTGGGACTGATTACAATATGTACCTGCACGAGGACCGGGTGTCGGCCCTGTCGCCGCAGGAAATGGGTATACGCATACCCTTCGAGTACCGCCAGGCGGAGGGAGAGCCGGGCGTACTGAAGTGGGACCTGTCCTACTTGTACGCTGAGCTGTGGATGCCGCACGAGCGCGGGCGCAGATTGCTGGCGCCGTCCCTTCCGGAGTTCTCCACGCAGGACTCCAAGCCGGACTGCATCAGGATCCCCATTTCCTCTCAGTCGGCCCGGCTGATGGAGAGGACAAGACGGGGAGGAGACGTGCCGTTGATTCTCCACGTCCAGGCAACCATGGTGGGCAGCGTGGCGACTGACGACGTCCCCGATGAAGGGCGAAGGGAGACACTGAAATCCCTGGGCTTGGCGCGCGACACCTTCGGTCCCATCCGCCGCAGTGACGACGTTACGATTCACATCGACAGGTCGGTCTGGGCTGAGGAGATTCTGCCACAGTGGGACCTGGACGACTTCGAGTCCATAGCCCCGTTGCTTGGAGCGTGGCAGCCTCCCATCGAGCACAGCCGCCATCTGGATATTCAAGCCATCGCCAGAAGCCTGCACGGGACCACGCCTGGAGGGGACTTGAAGGAGATACTCCAGCAGTTTCGAGACCCCATTGTGGGACTCTAGCAGGGCGCCCCGCTAACAGGAGGTCTTTGGCTTGGCAGACCGACAGATCGGCGATTCGGCTTTCGTGATGACCTGGGGACTCCGCCAGCTTCACGACAGGCTTCAGGTATTGGTTTCCGACCTAAGCGACGAGCAGTTGCGCTGGTCTCCAATGCCCGGCGCGCACTGCCTGGCCTTCGCCCTTTGGCACATTGCCAGGTGCGACGACAACTATCTGCGCGCCCACGTCCAGGGTCGCCCGGAGATTTGGGATGAAGAGGGATGGGCGGAGCGCTGGGGGATGGACTCTGAGAGCACGGGTATGCTGCTCTCGGACGAGGAGGCGGCAGATCTTGTTTTTGCGCCCAAGGAGGACATCCTTGCTTACGCTCAGCGGGTTTGGAGTGAGGTGGAGGACTTTGTGGCCGGCTTGGACCCGGAGGAGATGGCCCAAACCGTGAGCCACGTTGAGCGCACAACAGGTCTCAGCCGTGGACAGCTCATAATCACCCACATCTACGGACACGACAACCGTCACATGGGCGAGATGGAGTACATCAAGGGACTCCTGGGTCTCCGGGGTTCGATCACGCTGTAGGACTGCCCAGGTTTCCAAGGGAATAAGCAGATGACTCAGGAGCTTGGACGAATCGAACGCCCGTCTGCGGAGGACTTCCGGGGCAAGAGGAAGTTGCTGCTGGTGCCCCAACTATACCACCCACCGACACTTGAGGAAGAGGGCGCGGCCATCCTCAACGCTTTCTGGGAGCAGACGCGGTCCCAGATTTCGTCCCTGGAGGCGGGACTCGGGCCTGTAAAGCACATCTACCACGAGAGTGTAGTCGAGGGCGGCGAAGATGGGATACGGAGCCTGGAGGTCGGAGAGACGCCGAGCTTAGCCCTTGTGCGGGAATGGCGCCAGGCCGGGGCAACTCTTGAGGCCACCGAGGACGCGGAGGGACTGTGGGAGACCCTCGACCTCCAGAGATGCCTAATGGCGCCGTTCAGCAGCGAAAAGGTGGCCATTCAGCTCCGCGAGTGGTTCAACGACTCCGTGCGCAGGCGCTACGAGCACATAGCCGGTCGTATTGATGAAACCCTTGGGCAGGATGAGGTTGGCCTGCTGATCATTAACGAGCGGCATCAGGTGCAGTTCCCGGCTGACGTGGACGTGTTCTTTGTCGCTCCGCCAGCCTTGGACGAGTTTCGCCGATGGCTGGATGATTGGGTGGCGAGGCAGCGTTCTGAGCTGGAGTCTCAGAGCTCCTAGTGTGCGTGGCCTATGTCCTCGCCCATTGTGCGCAGGGCGCGGAGGACCTCGTCTCGGCTTGAGGGCATTCGTTCCGCCCAGGCGCGGACAAGCCCGAAGCAGCCCGCGAGCATCATGGAGCCGTGGGGAGTCGCGAAATAGGGCTTCAGCCGAGATCCCTCCAGCAACCCTCGCATAGGGCCAATGACGCTGAGGAAACCCAGCTCCTCGCCGCCCTGGACGACAATTGCGCCGTGCCCCTGTTCTCTCCATATGGTATCGCCGTCCACGTCACCCCTAACCAGCTCCAGCAGGTGCTCCTCAAGGCGCTCCCTGGTCAGCATGTGGGTGTGGTGCTCGAAGAGGCCCAGAATGCTGGTCCCGTGAAGATGAAAGGCGAGTGTGTGTTCGTTGCCGAGGTTGGCAACCACCTTGCACTGATGCGCCGCGACATGGTCGTCCTCCAGGGAGCCGAGCACCGCAGCCTCAGCCGTGTCAACCATTAGCAGTGGGACATCGCTGCCGGCCGTCTCCGCGACGGCGCGCATCCTTGTGAGATAGTCCGGCACATCCTCCGCCATATAGATGAAAGAGAAGACGTCCTGGCGTTCGCCCAGCACCTGCTGCCGGAGGTGGTCGAAGCGGAACCGCCTGTCGCTATAGCCGGGCGGAGAGTTGCCGTGATCGAAAACCGCTACAGCAATGGCGTCCCAGTCGGGCTTCACCTCGAAGGCCCGGAGGGCCTGACGAACCATATCCAGGTCCAGGTCTCTCAGCACAGCGCGGGCCCCGTCCATGCGGCTGATTTCATCCTCCGACACTATGGTGAGGCCCATGCCGCGCACCATCTCCGGGTCGTCGTCGAAGGTGACGGCTGCTGCCGGGGTCACGTAGGCCGGAAGGCCCGCGGCGATGTGCTCCTGAACGGCGCCGGTGACCGGGCCGCCTCCCATGTTGGTGCCGGTTAGGACCAGGGGTCGTCGCGCCGTCGTAGCCTCGCGGATTCTCCCCGCCGCGATTACCGTTGGGGCGGGCATGACCATCTGCACCGAGTTCTCAACGGCCCTGGTCGAATCGAATAGCAGGATGTCCTGTGTGCCGGTACCTACGTCTATGGCGAGAATACGCAAGCGTCTACTCCCAGTATCGTTCTATGAAACCTATTGCCTCCGGCCCGTACGGTCACCGCGCGACCCTATTCGAGTACTTTAACGCGGGACCACCTGCCCTTCAAGAAGTAGGGGAAGTATACGGCGGTCCTGACCACCATTGCTACGGTGATTGCCAGTGGGATTCCGAATTGTCCCATAGACGTCCACTGGGACAGGGCAAAGGCCAGGGGGAGTTCAACTGCCACCATTGCTATGAAGGTAACGACCATGGGCGCGACGGTATCACCCGCAACGTTAAAGGACTGCTGGAACACCATGCCGCTTCCCATAACCAATCCGGATAACGCTTGAATGCGCACCCACCAGACCGCGACCTCCAAGAGCTCGGGATCGCTGTTGAATATGGATATGAAAAGAACGGGAAATATCATGAGCAGGACAGCCAGTGATCCTCGTATGACAGTTATGTACAAAATGGCCCACAAGATGGTCTTCCTGGCCCGGTCGACGTTTCCTGCGCCGAGGTTCTGGCCTACCAGGGTGCCGGAGGCCCGCCCCAGGCCCATGCTCCCCATAGCGGTGAACATCTCCAGGTTCCTGGTGATGCCGTAGGCCGCCAGAGCGACGTCTCCAAATGGCGTCACCAGGCGCGCCAGAAGCAGGTGGACTATGGAGCGCTCCATTCCCGTGCCGGAGGCCGGAGCGCCGATGCGGACCAGACGGATCAGAAGCGGAATGTCTACGTAGTAGTTACGCAGGCTCAGATGGAGTCTGGAAGTGCCTCTGAAGAGGGCTTGAGTGTTCCAGGCCACTCCCAGGCCCTGGGCAACCACGTTTGCCAGGGCTGCGCCCGCCAGGTCGTACTGCGGGAACCAGCCCAAGCCCAGGAACAGCACGGGTGTGAGGATGATGTGCGCCACGCGGGAGATGGTGGTCGCCTTCATGGGCGTCATGGGGTCGCCGGCGGCCTGAAGAGCGCTGCCTGTCATCATGCGAAAGGCCTGGCCTCCAAAGCCTATGAACTGGATCCGCATATAGGCGCTGGCCACCTCAACAACGTCCTGGCTGACCCCCATTATACTCAGAAGGAAGTCCGTGAACAGGAAGCCGACGGTTGCCATCAGAAGGGAGAATATGCCGGTGATGGTGAAGGCTTGGAGCGCTACGTGGTTTGCCAGTTGCAAGCGATTCGCCCCGATCGCCCTGGCTATCATCGCCTGCATTCCCATGTCCAGGCCCATGCGACCCGTCATGACGAGGTTGGTGTACAGCTGGGCGATGGCGAGGCCGGCCACGGCGTGGAAGCCAAGGAAACGCCCGGCCCAGAAGAGGTCCGCTACCCTGTCCAACATGTTCAGGGTGCCCTCTATCATCTGGGGCCAAGCGAGGAACCACAGGTTCCTGGAAATGCTGCCCTGGGTGAGGTCGCGGGTGGCGTATGCGGAGCGTCGTCTGCCGCCCCCTCCCCCTCCCCCTCCTCCTCTGCCGCCTCCACCGTGCGACTTCAGCTGTACGTCCAGGATCTCTTCAGTGGTGGCGTTGCTCAGGTCTTCGTTGCGGCCCCGCCGCCCGGAGCCGCCGGTGGACGCGACGCGCATCGCTTCCTCCTGGCGACCTGTGTCCTCCCGGTCGCCTCCCCCGTCGGGTGGAAGAGGTGGATGTTCCCCGTTATTGGCCAAAGAGACATCCTTCCTTGCCTGTACACAAAGCCTGCCTCCCGGGTCTAGCAAGAGCCTGCGGCGTGTTTGAGGCCAAAGACGCGACTTACGCCACAGCCCATCTTAGACCTACCTCAGTTATGAGTCAACAAGGGAGAGCTTAAGAAATAATTACGTTATTCTATGGCAACGTTCTTGACAGCGACGCGTTATTTTCCAAGAATGTAGCCACGCCGATACACGTCATTAGAGGAGATGCTGATGCTTATTGTACCGTTGGTGGTGGGTGGCGCCATGCAGGAGAACACGTACATTGTGGGGTCTGAGGAGACCAAGGAGTGCGTGATCATAGATCCTGGTGCGGAGGCTGACCTGATCCTGGAAGAGGTTCAGAATTTGGGGCTGACGGTCAAGTACATTCTGAACACCCACGGCCACGGAGATCACATTGGAGCGGTGGCTGACCTCAAGGAGGCCACTGGCGCTATCTACGGCATCCACGAAGCGGACGTTGAACTGCTGAGTCGTGACAGGCAGTGGATGACACTGATGATACCGGGTTCGAAGGAGCCTCCGGACCCGGACATATTCGTCAAAGACGGCGATGTATTCAATCTGGGAGACGTTGAGCTGACGGCCATCGAGACGCCGGGCCACACCAAGGGCGGTGTCTGCTACTACGGCGGCGGTGCGGTGTTCACCGGCGACACCCTGTTCCAGGGGAGCGTGGGAAGGTTTGACACGCCGGAGGGCGATGGGCGGAAGCTCGTTCTGGGCATCTTCACCAAGATAATGACGCTGCCAGCGGACACCAAGGTGTATCCCGGCCACGGACCCGACACCAGTGTTGCGAGGGAGAAGCTGACCAACCCGTTCCTGTCCGGCGGCAGTATAGTCTAGGGCGCGCCTTGCGGCGGTAGACCGGTGCGTACCACCTCGTGTTATATCAGCAGAGGCGCTCCTGCTGTCATTCTGAACGGAGCGGAGCGAAGTGAAGAATCCAAAGCCTTTGCACGCAAAACTGCGCTGTTTTGGGATGAAACCCTTTGGATTCTTCGCGTAGTTTATCCTGAGCGTAGCCGAAGGGCTCAGAATGACATTCAACCGAGCTGCCGCGCGGGTTACGAAAGGTCTCCTTCCGCAGGGATGACGGAGAATAATGCTTTTCCCGGGACGACAGCGGGTTATTCAAAGGTCTCCAAGGGCGATCATAACGGGACGCAGGGTACCCCGCGGCGACGCAGTCAGGTCAGCCGGAGGCTTCTATTGGGCCGCGGCCTTATGCGGGAATCCTGCGTTGGGTCCGCATACAGCGGGTGCATACGGTGGCGCGGCGGCGGTTGCCCTTGATCTCCAGAGTGGTACGCTGGATGTTGGGCAAGAAGCGGGTCTTGGTTCTCCGCTTGGAGTGACTCACGTTATTGCCTGCGTGGCCTATCTTGCCGCACATATCGCACTTGGCCATGATTTTCCTCTTTGTTTCCTCTCCGGCGGTGTTCGGATCCCCTAAGCAGGGACAAAGCTCACTGCCCGGAGCGTTTTGACGGAATATTGCCGTTCCTGTAGAATCCAGAAGGAATCCTATCAGATGCTTCCGAATTTGGCAATGCCTACCCAGGTGTTGCCGTTGCCACGAGGTTGGCTCACATGGCAAGAGGCGAGGAATCGACAATTACCTCCATCGACAGTGAAGACCTGAGGCGTATCCTCGTTCAGGGCCGCAGGGCTCTTGAGGACAATGTGGAAGCCATCAACGCCCTCAACGTCTTCCCTGTGCCGGACGGCGACACGGGCACCAATATGCTGCTGACCATGAAGGCGCTGGAGGAGGAATCTGCCAATATCGGCGGTCCTATCTCTCCGAGATCCGTGACCGCTATGGCCCGCGGCGCTCTGTTGGGGGCACGTGGAAACAGCGGCGTGATCCTTGCCCAGTTCTTCCAGGGGTTGGCCAGGGGACTGGATGGCATAGACCGGTTCAGCACACTAGACTTGGCGTCAGCCCTGGCGGAAGGTTCCTCCGCAGCCTACAAGGCGGTGGGCAATCCGGTGGAGGGCACTATGCTTACGGTCATTCGCGAGATGGCCGAGGCCGCTCGGCAGGAGGCCGACCGCGGCGTCGATGTTATAGAGATGTGGGATGCCGTGTGCCAGGCTGCAAGGAAATCGGTTGCGAAGACGCCCACACTTCTTCCGGTGCTGCGAGAGGCAGGAGTAGTGGACGCCGGCGGCCTTGGCCTGTCCGTCATTATGGAAGGGGCGCTGTCGGGGCTTCGCGAAGAGGAGCTTGGGGCCATAGAGCTAACGGCTCCTGAGTTGGACGTAAATGCAGCGACCGCCCAGGCAGTCAGTGAGGTTTTCATCGATGCCACGGAAGAGGACCTGTATGGTTACTGTACACAGTTCCTCATCCAGGGTGAAGGCCTGAACCCGGACGACGTCAGAGAGCAGATGGAGTCGCTGGCCGGCTCTACGGTGGTGATAGGGGGAGATGGCGTGGTCAGAATACACGTTCACGCCGAGGACCCAGGCCCGGTGGTCAGCTACGGGGTGTCTCTGGGCACGCTGTCCCAGGTGAGCATCGTCAACATGGACGAGCAGCACCAGGAGTT
The DNA here is from genome assembly GCA_965261605.1 of Dehalococcoidia bacterium. GTDB lineage: Bacteria > Chloroflexota > Dehalococcoidia > Lucifugimonadales > UBA2985 > DAOUJW01. Next base: position 1,991,529 of record OZ253466.1, read on the forward strand.
CGTGGCTGCGCGTCGCGGGAAGCAGGAGTTGAAGCCGGTGGGAGTCCTGGCGATAGCTTCCGGCGAGGGTCTCGCGGAGGTTTTCCTCGGCTCGGGCGCGTCCTCCGTGCTCTCCGGCGGCGACACCATGAACCCCAGCACCCGCGAGATACTGGACGCCGTGTTGGGTGTCGCCGCGGAGCGTGTTATCCTCCTTCCCAACAATCCCAACATAGTTGCGGCGGCGGAGCAGGCGCGCTCCCTCTCGCCCAGGCAGGTAACGGTCATTCCGACGGAGAGCATACCCCAAGGCATATCCGCTCTGCTGTCCTTCAATCCGCAGCAGGAATTCGAGGGGAACGTGAGGGACATGGAGCAGTCTATCTCGGCGGTAGTGTCCGGCGCCGTCTGCAACGCCCAGAGAGACGCGGAGTTGGGCGGAGTCAAGGTAGCGGAAGGCCAGGTCATGGGCCTTCTGGAGCGCCGCATGGTTATTTCCGGAGATGACCGCACCAGTGTGCTTTGCGACCTGGTGGCGAAGATCGGCCCGGACTCCGGCTCCCTGATTACACTATACTGGGGCGCCGATACCCAAGAGGCAGAGGCCGACGGAGCTAGCGAGGAGCTGCGGGAACGCTTCCAGGACGTGGAGGTGGAAGTGGTCTTTGGAGGCCAGCCCCACTATAATTACATACTATCAGTGGAGTGAGGAGTTCAAATATGACGGTAAAGGTCATTACGGACAGCACTGCGGATCTGCCGCCCGCTCTGGCGGAGGAGCTGGGGATAACGGTTGTCCCTCTGAACGTTCACTTCGGCACTGAGGTGTACCGGGACGGAGTTGAGATCACCGCCGACGAGTTCTATCGACGGCTTGTGACCGCATCCCGACTGCCTACAACCTCGCAGCCCACGCCGGGCGATTTCCTCAGCGCTTACGACGAGATGGGGCAGACCACGGACGAGATCTTATCGGTCCACATCTCCGCCAAGCTGAGCGGTACAATGAACTCCGCGACCCAGGCGCTGGAGGAGTACGGCGGGGCGTGTCGAATCGAGATAATCGACTCGTTGCAGGGGTCAATGGGACTGGGTATGTTGGCAATTGCCGCTGCCGAGGCAGCCCGTCGCGGCGACAGCCTCGACGATGTGGTGACGGAGACTAGGGCGACTATTTCTAAAGTCGGGTTCATTGGGCTGCTGGACACACTGGAGTACCTGGAAAAGGGCGGGCGTATAGGCAAGGCCCAGGCCTTTATGGGGTCACTTCTGCGCATCAAGCCTCTGCTGACCATCCGGGACGGGGAGGCCCATCCACTGGAGCGCGCCCGCACTCGCGCCAAGGGCGTCGACAGAATGTGCGAGCTAGTGCAGGCGGAGATGCCGCTGAAGGACCTGGCGGTGGTGTATACTACTACGCCGGATGAGGCCAGGGCACTGGCTCAGCGCCTTCAGCCGCACCTTCCGCAGGGCGAGGTGATACTGAGCCAGGTTGGACCGGTGGTGGGAACGTATCTGGGTCCGGGCGTGCTTGGTGTGGCATTCAGGAAGCAGTCCGAGGGCGCTCCTTAGTGCCGGATAAGAGACCTGTTTGGAGCCTGTCAGTTGCAGACGGCTATTCCAGTTCGTAGCTGCGATGAGAGATGCCGTCAAACGCCGCAAACGCGTACCTTCAAGAGTCACTGTCTACTCCTCCGGCTGCTGTGGCCTACGTCAGTTGGAGACTGCCAATGCTACGATATGTCGCAGCGCGGACGGCGCTAATATTGGTCTGACATACTATGACATCGACTGAGCTGGTTACGCTGAAGAAGGTGCTCTCCCTGGAGAAGAGCAAGGGATACAAGAACACCGCCGTCGTCGGAGGGCTTGACCGCTTCTTGGCGCGTTGGGTAGAAGGGCGAGCGGCTGACTCGCTCATTGAGCCTTTGCCGGAGGAGTACGCCAGCCTGAAGGCGGCTCAGAGGCGTAAGTGGATCGATAATGCGCTGACGGCGTTGGAGACGGGTGCAAGCCCACCCAAAAAGAAAGCCTCATCTCCCAGAGCGCGATCCTCCCCCAAGCAGGAGCCTTCACCTGAGCACACTCTGGCCTCGCCGGTATCGGCGCTCCCCAGGGTCACGCCCACCGTGGAAGGGAAGCTGAAGCGCCTGGGTGTACATACAATCAGAGACATCCTATACCTGTTTCCCCGTCGTCACAACGACTTCGGCCAGCTTCTGAAGGTCTCCGAGTTGGAGATAGACGCCGAGCAGACGGTGATGGTGAACGTCTGGGAAGCCAGGGAGACGCTGCTGGGCGGACGCATCAGGGCTACGGAAGCAGTGGCCGGGGACGAGACCGGGAACCTGAGGGTGGTGTGGTTCAACCAGCCGTACCTGGCGAAGCGCTTCAAGCCTGGGACCAGGCTGCTCATCAGCGGTAGGGTAAGCGTGTTTATGGGATCAAAGGTTATGGAGTCCCCGGAGTACGAGACCTTACAGGAGGGTGAGGAGCCGGGGAATGCCGGCAAGCAGGTTCCCGTGTATCCCCTGAGCGAGGGGCTCCCGCAGCGAACCCTGCGCCGTATCGTCAATGAGACGCTCACCAAATGGGCGGATCGCATACCGGACCCGTACCCGGAGCCTATGCGCCGTCGTGTTGATGTGCTGGAGCTATCTCAGGCGATACTCCAGGCGCACTATCCCGCGGATGAAGCCGCCAAGGAGGAAGCGCGGCGTCGCCTGGCTTTTGACGAGCTGTTCGCCATGCAGATGTACGTCTTCTCGCGGCGCCGGCAGTGGAGGGAGAGCCGCGGCGCCGTACCACTGCCAACGAGCCAAGAGCTGCTCAAGTCCTTCTTCTCAAGACTCTCGTTCTCTTTTACAGGCGCCCAGATGAAGGCGCTGGCGGAGATACTGGAAGACATGACCCTGGAGAAGCCGATGAGCCGACTCCTCCAGGGAGAGGTGGGAAGCGGCAAGACCGTCGTGGCACTGGCAGCCCTTCTAACCGCGGTTGCCAACGACCGTCAGGGCGCTTTCATGGCGCCCACGGAGATACTGGCTGAGCAGCACTACAACACCATATCAAGGCTCCTGGAAGGACTCTCGCGGACGGACAACCACGGCAACCTGTTCAGCTTCCTTATCGAGCCGTTCACGCGTCCCATCTACGTGGGGCTACTCATTGGAAGCCACAGCAGGAAACAGCGGAAAGAGGTGCAGGACCTGATGGCCCAGGGCGCTCTGGACATCGTGGTTGGGACACACGCCCTTGCGCAACAGGGGGTGGAGATTCCTCGCCTGGCCCTCGCCGTGGTGGACGAGCAGCACCGCTTCGGTGTGATGCAGCGCGCCTCCCTGCGGCAGAAGGGGGAATCGCCACACCTGCTGGTGATGTCGGCGACTCCGATACCCCGCTCCCTTGCGCTGACCCTGTACGGCGACCTGGACATCTCTGTGCTCGACGAACTGCCTCCCGGCAGGCAGAAGATTAAGACCCGGTTTGTGAAACCTCAACAGCGGCAGGACTCCTACGATTTCCTTCGCGGACAGGTGAAGGAGGGCCGCCAGGCTTTCGTAATCTGCCCTCTGATAGAGGAGTCGGAGACGCTGCAGACCAGGGCGGCAACCACCGAGTTCGACCGCCTCTCCACCGATGTGTTTCCGGACCTCTCCATCGGGCTGCTCCACGGGCGTATGCCACTCAGGGAGAAGGAGGAGGTCATGGCCCGGTTCTACCGCGGGGAGATGGACATTCTGGTGTCCACGCCGGTGGTGGAGGTGGGAATAGACAACCCCAACGCCAGCGTTATCCTCATAGAGGGGGCGGAGCGGTTTGGACTGGCCCAGCTTCACCAGTTTCGCGGGCGCGTTGGCCGCGGCGAGCACTCCAGCTTCTGTCTTCTGCTCTCCGACTACCCATCGGCGGAGGCGCGGGAGAGGCTGCTGGTCATGGAGCGGGTCGACAACGGGTTTGCAGTTGCGGAGGAAGACCTGAAGTTTCGGGGACCCGGGGACTTCTTTGGCACCAGGCAGAGCGGGCTGCCGGATCTTCGCCAGGCTCGCCTGTCCGACCAGGAACTGCTGGCTACGGCCCGCAAAGAAGCCTCCGCTCTGCTGTCACAGGACCCTCTCCTGGAGCGTCCGGAGCATCGATTCATCAGGGAGGCCCTTGAGAGCCAGTGGCCTGAGCTTGTGGGAGAGGTAAGCTAGATGCCCCGAAATCGACTTACTCGTACGTCTCTACCGGTCCGGCATGGAAATAAGGCCTCCAGTTGAAGCCAGCCACCGGGAGCCGCCGCATATACTACGGGTGGGTGATTGTAGGGGTTGTCTTCCTCTCATCGCTCGCATCCGGGGCACAGATCAACCCTACCATAGGGGTCTTCCTCAGGCCCATCACCGACGAGTTCGAGTGGACGCGCTCCACCGTATCCCTGGCTGGGGCCATTGGCACCGTGATAGGCGGCGTGCTGGCGCTGGTGGCAGGGCCTGCCATAGACAAGTTTGGCGCACGATGGATACTCTTCGTCAGCTTCTTGATGTCCGGCATCGCCATCTTCGCATGGGGGCACGTCGACCAGCTGTGGCAGTTCGCCCTTGCCCTGATAGTCAGCCGGGTGGCTCTCCAGGGAGTCATAAATCTCACTAACCAGACGGTGGTTGCCAAGTGGTTCGTAAAGAAGCGAGGCCGGGCCATGGCTATGGCCAACCTGGGACAGCGCATTGGAGGCGGAGCAATACCCGCGGCTACACAGACGGCGATTCCGATGGTGGGCTGGCGGACGGCGGCTATGGGCGTGGGTCTGCTGGTGATGGCGTTGACCCTCGTTCCCATATCCATCTTCATGCGGCGTCAGCCCCAGGACATGGGGCTGCTCCCGGACGGCGTAAGGCCCGAGGATCCGGAAGATCAGGAAGGGCAGGGCAAATCAGGCGGGCAGGTACAGGCGCAGGAGGTGAACTACACGCTGAGGGAAGCGCTTCGGACGCGTCCATTCTGGATAATCCTTGGCGCCTACTGTCTCACCAACTTCGTCAACACGGGCGTTAACTTCAACCTGGCCCCGCACCTTTTGGATAGGGGCCTTACAGAGGTCCAGGCGGCCGTGGTGCTTCTAACCTGGGCTATGGTGAGCGTCCCGGCTTCCCTGAGCGCAGGGTATCTTGCAGACCGCACGTCCGTCCGCATCCTGATGGCGGTGTTCTCGACGGGACTGGGAGTGGGCATATACCTCTTCCTGATAATCGACTCTTTTGCCACGGGTATGGTCTTCGCAGTGCTGCATGGCGCGGCTTTCGCCGGCTCCTTCCTGATGTTACAGCTTCTGCTGGCCAACACCTTCGGCTCGAAGTCTCTGGGAACACTGCGCGGGTTCATAGTGCCGTGGCAGATGGTGGCAAACGCCCTCGGTCCCCTGGCGGCCACGCTGGTCTACGATACCACCGGCAGCTACGGCCCCATCCTGCGGACCTATATTGGCCTTCAGGTGCTGCTTGTCCTGGTGCTCGTGTTCGCCCTGCGGGGCCTGAAGCCCAAGGACTCGGAGTGAGGTAGAGACGCATACCAGCCTCCCGCTTATAGTGAAATTGCTAAACAAAATGAGCGTAGGCAGAGGCAAGTAGGGGCGGTTCGCGAACCGCCCCTACCATCGGCCCTTCAGGACAAGCGGGCAAATTGCAGACCCGTAGTCGCACTATCGTAACACTTCTTTAAGAATTTCTATTGAGAATGCCCGTAGAACTGCCCTACACTGGGCTGTAGACAGGAGTCTTTGCCTTTGAGCACGGATTAAGGTAATATTAAAGTAGCGGATATCACAAGTAGCCCCAGCAGGAAAATCTCCATGAATAATCGGTGGATGCGGAACAGCTTTGTATACCTTCTCATAATAGTCGCGGTGCTGACTATCTTCTTCACCTTCTTCCAGGCTCCCTCCGGCTCTGACAACAAACCTCTGAGCGAGGTCATCCAGCTGGTGAAGGGCAATCAGGTAAGGGAGATTGCGGTAAACGACAATATCCTTAGCGTCACCGGCATTGACGGGCAGACCTACCGGTCGCGCAAGGAGAGCGGCACCAGCATATTCAGAATTCTGGATGAGAGCGGCGCCGACTATACCGCGGTGAAGATAGAGGTCCAGGGGACCAGCGGCCTTGGCAACCTGTTCGGCGTCCTCATAAACTTCCTGCCACTCGTCTTCTTTGGGGCCATAATTCTGTTTATGATGCGCCAGGCCCAGGGCAACAGCAACCAGACCATGAGCTTCGGTAAGAGTCGGGCGCGCATGTTCGTGGGCAACAAGCCCACAGTCACATTCAACGACGTGGCGGGGGTTGAGGAGGCAAAACAGGAGCTGCACGAGGTGGTGGAGTTTCTCCGCTTCCCGGAGCGATTCGCCTCCCTGGGAGCAAAGATACCCAAGGGTGTGCTCCTGGTGGGTCCTCCCGGTACGGGGAAGACGCTTCTGGGCAGGGCGGTGGCCGGAGAGGCCGGGGTACCCTTCTTCGCCATCAGCGGCAGCGAATTCGTTGAGATGTTCGTGGGCGTTGGAGCTTCCAGGGTGCGTGACCTGTTCGACCAGGCCAAGCGCAACTCCCCATGCATCGTCTTCATTGACGAGATAGACGCTGTGGGACGGCATCGAGGCGCAGGGCTCGGTGGGGGCCACGACGAGCGGGAGCAGACCCTCAACCAGATCCTTGTGGAGATGGACGGGTTCGACACCGGGGTTAACGTGATAGTACTGGCGGCCACCAACCGGCCGGATATTCTGGATCCGGCGCTGTTGAGGCCGGGCCGGTTCGACCGCAGAGTTGTCCTGGACGCACCGGACATCCACGGCCGCAACGCCATCCTGGACGTGCACGCCAAGGGCAAGCCGCTGGCTCAGGACGTCGACTTGGGCACGGTGGCGCAACAGACGCCGGGGTTCAGCGGAGCGGACCTGGCCAACCTGGTCAACGAGGCCGCGATACTGGCGGCGCGACATAGCAAGAAGGACATCGGGCCTACCGAGTTCGCAGAGGCCATCGACCGGGTGATTGCCGGGCCGGAGCGCAAGAGCCGCGTTATCACAGCCAAAGAGAAGAAAATCACAGCCTACCACGAAGCCGGGCACGGCCTGGTAGCGCGTTTGCTGCCCAACGCCGACCCAGTGCACAAGATATCCATAATCGCCCGCGGCGGTATGGGAGGCTACACTCGACTGCTGCCGACGGAGGACCGGTATCTCATGTCTAAAGGCCAGTTCGAGGACATGATTGCAACTGCCCTTGGAGGCAGAGTTGCAGAGGAGGTCACATTTGGCGAAAGCACCACGGGCGCAAGCAATGACCTGGAGCACGCCACCAGTCTGGCCCGGAACATGGTCACCCGATACGGCATGAGCGACAGTCTTGGCCCCAGGACCTTCGGGAAGAAGGAGGAGCTTGTCTTCCTGGGCAGGGAGATATCGGAGCAGCGCGACTACAGCGACAAGATTGCCGAGGCTATAGACAACGAGGTGCACAACCTCATCCAGTACGCGTACTCCAAGGCTACGGACTTGCTTACCACCAACAGCGCTAAGCTGGCTCAGATAGCCACCTATCTCATGGTCAACGAGACGGTGGAGGGGACGGCGCTTGAGACTTTGTTCGACTCTGAGGCGCCAGAGATTACCGACTCCGCGCCAGAGTCGGCGACGCCGGCGCCACTTCCAACAAGCGGAGACCTCACCAACGAAGGTCAGACCTCAGTGAACGGGACATTGGCGGAGGAGGAAAAGGACTCGTCCAGTGGAGAGTTGGGCAGCCCTGAACCGGGTGCATAACATCCCTTCCCTCGCTTGTGGGGGAAGGCCAGGGCCTGCTCTGTACTTGATTCGGGGATGGTGGCAAAGATAGCGGTCCCACTATCTCATTCAATCCCATCTCAATCTTTTCTCTAAAACCCCTGATGGGATCTTGCAAAACCTGCTCTTCAGGGTCGTGGAGTGACTACGTTTGTTCCTCCTCGGACTCAATGGGCCTGGCCCTGTAGTACAGTCCCCACCGCTGCATAAGCTCTCTAACTCTGGGGTCATCCAGTTCCACCAGTTCCCTCAGGAAGCCGGCCAGGGCGTGGGCGTGGATGTTCTCCGGCTGGCACACCCAGCTGGCCTCCGCGGGGACAACGTAGAGCATCCCGCTCTGATGGTTGCACTGGATATCGACCCGGGTGTCACCCGTGCCCTCTTTTATAGTGACTCCGTACGGCATTGGATCTCCTTTTCCGCTTACCATCAATTTAGCCCTTCACAACCCCCAGGGGGCGCATCCGGGCCACTTTCCTTGACAGCCCCGCCTGCCTCACAAGCCTCAATCACCTCCGCCACGTCCTTATAGGCAATAGAGGCTTCCTCGGCCAGGGAGTCCCAGCCGTGGGCCCTGACCATTATACCCTGCTCGGCCATCTCTGCCTGAATGTCGCGTCCCTTGAGAAGGCGCTTGGCCGCCGAGCGGCTTGCGGCGCGACCCGCGCCGTGGCAGGTGGAACCAAAGCTCTCCTCCAGAGCCGCCGCCGCGCCCACAGCCAGGAAGGAGTAGCGCCCCATATCGCCGGGAATAAGCACTGGCTGGCCTATGCCCTGGTACCTGTCGGGGATGTCCGGGTGACCCGGGGGAAAGGCCCTTATGGCGCCCTTGCGGTGGACGCAGAGCTTTACGCTGCGCTCGTCCACCAGGTGCTCCTCTATCTTGGCGATGTTGTGGCAGACGTCGTAGACCTGGCGGATGCCCAGGCTCTCCCAGCTTCTGCCGAAGACTTGCGCGAATGACTCGCGCACCCAGTGGGCGATGCACTGGCGGTTGGCCCATGCAAAGTTGGCCCCGGCGTACATGGCTGCGATGTAGTCCTGCCCCTCCGGGGATTCCACTGGGCAGCAAGCCAGCTGACGGTCCGGTAGCTCGATGCCGTAGCTCTTCACAGCGCCGTCCATTACCTTGAGGTAGTCGGCGCAAATCTGATGCCCGAGGCCCCTGGAACCGCAGTGCATGAGAACGGTCACTTGGCCCACCTGTTCTACGCCCATGATGCGGGCGGCCTCCGCATCGAATATCTCGTCCACCACCTGCACTTCCAGGAAGTGGTTGCCGGAGCCCAACGTGCCCAGTTGGGGCGATCCTCTCCGCTTTGGCCTGACGCCAACCTTATCCGGGTTAGCGCCATCCAGACAGCCGCCGGCCTCGCTCATCTCCAGGTCCTCCGGAACGCCGTAACCCCTCTCGACGGCCCAGCGCGCTCCCTGGGCAAGCACGCGATCGACCTCTCTACCCTGAAGGCGTATCTTGCCGGAAGACCCCAGCCCTGAGGGGACGTTGGTGAAGAGGGCGTTGACCAGCTGCTCTATGCGGGGTCTTACTTCGTCCTCCACCAGGCCGGTCCGCAGCATGCGAACCCCGCAGTTGATATCGAAGCCAACGCCGCCGGGGGACACTACTCCGTCCTCCACCCTCGTGGCGGCGACGCCCCCGACTGGGAAGCCGTAGCCCCAGTGTATGTCCGGCATGGCCATTGAAGCCGTTACGATGCCTGGCAGACAGGCCACGTTGGCCACCTGGTCCAGGGAGTTGTCCGCCGATATCTGCTCCATCAGCGTTTCGGTGGCAAACACCAGTCCGGGGACCTGCATCCCTTTCTTGTAGTCCTGCGGGACCTCCCATCTGCAGTCGTCAATTTGGCGAATTGGCACTCTGACGTTACCGCTCATCTGATTCAACTCCTATACGTCCAGTATCACCTGGACTCTGGCCGGGTTTCCCTCTTCCACCCGGAGCATATGGTAGGTTGCCGACTTCACCCCGGACTTCAGCCTGTGCCTGCCGGGGTCGAATCGCTCGCCGTAGCAGCGGGCCTTGAGCTCGGTGTCTTCCATCTCATATACCTCGAAGCGGGAGAAGTACCGATTCTCGACCTCGCACAGGAAGAGCAGCTCGTTTAGCCAGGCCACCAGCAGGGCGTCCCTGTCTGATGCGCTGACAGCTACGTCGCACACCTCCGCTTCCCGCACGTTGGACATGTCCGCCATGAAGTCGAAGAGGCCTCTGGCAGCCTGAGCGAAGGCCTCTTTCAAGTCTTTCCCCGTTGCCGCTATGCCTACGTCTGCTGTGTGGTCGATGAACTCGAAGCTTCCCATAGCCGTAAGGCTCCTTTTGCCTATCTGGAAGTCTATTGTACAACTTTAACTCGCTCAGCGTTTTGAGCGGGGCCAACACGCGCTTGACATCCCCGACAGGGGTGGTAGAATTACCGCGTCAGGGTATACCCGTTTGTTTGCTGTGCCCGTTTTGGGTTTCTCGGGCGGGCCGAAAGCGGATGGGTGTTTCCCGGCAAGAGTACATAGAGGGGGTCATACCAAGGAAAGGAAGGTACCAATGGATTTCGCACTACCCTATACCAAGGAGCAGGAAGAATTCCGGCAGGAGGTTCGATCCTGGCTGGACGAGAATGTCCCCGAGGAGATGAAGGAACCATACGACTCCAGGGACTTTAGCAAGGAGCAGTACGTTTTCTGGCGCGAGACGCATCAGAAGCTGGCGGCCAAGGGATGGCTCTTCCCCACGTTCCCCAAGGAGTACGGCGGCGGCGGGCTAACCGGAGACCACGAGACCATCATCTCGGAGGAGTACCAGAACTACAGGGTCCCCAACAACTTCACCAACCAGTTCGTGTTCCCGGCCCTTCTGGTCTGGGGCACTGAGGAGCAGAAGCAGAAGTTCTTGGTCCCTCTGCTCAAGTCCGAGACCACGGCCTGGCAGAAGTTCACGGAGCCTAGCTCCGGCGCCGACTTGGCCGACTACAAGAGCACCGCAGTTCGCGACGGCGACGATTGGCTCCTGACCGGTTCCAACGTATTCGTCAGCGGCAAGCCCAGGCCCCAGTGGGACGCCGGAGGACCCAATTACCTCTTCGGCCCCATGATGACCGACCCGGACGCGCCGCGACACCGCAACCTGGGTTTCTTCTTGGTCCCCGTTCCCTCAGAGGGGCTGGCGGTCCAGGAGCAGGCGCTCCTCCCCGGCCATGACCAGCACGCCATCTTCCTGGACAACGTCCGGGTGCCCGGCGACCATCTCATCGGCGGCGACCACCAGGGTTGGCAGGTGTCCAACACCAGCCTGGAGCAGGAGCACGGCGGTCGAGGCCAGGCATTCGCACGGAACGAGGTGGTGGACGAGCTGGTGGAGTACGCCAAGGGCAGCGACGCTATAGCGCAGCAGACGGCAATGGAAGCCGTACTCGAGGCGCACATCCACGGCCTGCTGCTCCAGCGCACCTTCTGGATGTACCAGAGCCACATGGATATCAACTACCAGGGCAACGTCGGCAACGTGTACGGCCGTGAGTCCAGCCTCCGCATTGCCAGCAGAGTGCGAGACGTTATGGGCATGTACTCCCTGTTGGACAGGAACGAGCCTGAGGTACCCTACGGCGGACGCCACGAGGTCAACCAGCGTTCCAGGGCAGGGCAGAACCACGCCGGCGGTAGCACCAACATCGCCAAGGTGGTCTTGGCTCGGCGCATAGGCATCAGCCGAACCCAGGAGCGAGCGGCCCCCACGCCTTCCACCGCTACTGCCTCGGGCAGCTAGTATACCAGTCACTCAAGTAGACACCCGCCCGCCCAAGCCTTGGGCGGGCGGGTGTTTTTGTTTACACTCAGGGTGGCTAGGTTCCTGCATTCGGAGGCTTTTGCACAACTCCGGTGTATCTCCTAGAAGAGGCTATCTTCTCCGTCATTCCCGTGAAAACGGGAATCTAAAGCCCTTCTTCCAAGGCATCGCAGCCTTGCCAGACAGCGATTTTAGATTCCTGCTTCCGCAGGAATGACGGTGAGGGCAATTCTTGCGGGATGACGCTATGGGTTATGCAAAGGTCCGCTTCCGCAGGGATAGCTGAGCGGGCGCCACTCTGTCCGCCTTGCTCACTCCCCTCTACCGCGCTCTTGGTGTGAGGCGTCTTTCCTAGAACCAGGGCCAGGGCACGTTGCGCCTGTACGGGTCGGCGTCTGGGAAGCGCCCAGATGCCAGCAGGCCCTCGATACGCCTATCAAGCGCCTCTGTCTCCTCCGGCGCCAGCAGCTGCGACAGCTCGTGCGTCAGTTCCCCCGGCGACCGCAAGTCTGTCAGGAAAGCTGACATCTGCTCCATGAGGTGAGCGGATATCGGCTCCCCAACGAAATCCCAGATAACCGTCCTCAGTTTCGGGTCTTCGTGGAAGGTTATGCCGTGGTCTATCGACCACACCCTGCCGCCCCAGTCCTTGAAGCAGTGACTCGCCTTCCTGTCGGCGTTGTTCGCAAGGTGGTCAAACAGGGCTATGCGCTCCAGCTCCTCCAGGCACTCCTCTCGCAGCGTGAAGTAGTTGGACTCGGAGTCCGCATCAATGAACTGCTGCAAAGAGCCTACCCCGTAGGGGCCATCGCGTATCACGGTACACGGGATGAAATTCCAGGACAGCGCCCGTGCCACCAGGTAGGCGGCGTACTCTCGCTTGTACAGCGTGCCGGAAGGGAAGTCCCACAGAGGGCGTTCGCCCCTGCGAGGCTTGTACACCGCGTCCCGGGTCTGCGGTCCGTCTGACACCGACACCAGGAACGTGTCGTTGGATCCCTGGGGAATGAGCAACGGAGAGGAGATCTCTCCGTCCAGCAGGAACCTGCTTAGCTCGTCTTCGGGGGTCTCCGGCCTTCTCTCAGTTTCCATGGCGCCTGTTGGGAATTGGTGTAAGCAGATGCATTACTCGCCTCCCGCTCTGACGACATAGCCGTCAGGTCAATCTGAAGGAGTTGTGGCCGTTGGAGCGCGGGCAGGTGTGAGGCTCAGGCCCCATAGGCGCGCTGCACAGATGGCACAGGGGTCGGCCGGCAGCGACTACCACCTGCGCCTCCTCGGCCAGGTCTTTCATCTGGGAGCGAGAGGCCCAGAACTCCATGAACGGGCTTCCATCCTGGTCGTCCTCACGGTCATGGGCTTCGATGAGGAAGAGGTCTTGCCGCGGTTCATGGCCGAGGCTGAGCTTTCCGACCTTGAACTCCAGGGAGGGTTGTCCCTGGCTCGACAGGCCGGACGGCGGGCGCGGGGTCTCCTCTCGCGCCTCTTCGGAGGAGGACATCTCCATAAGCTGCTGTATGGCCATGGATAACTGGGACAGCTGATCCTTTTCCATCCACAGGCAGGCGCTGCCCCTCGGCCCGTCCACCAAGAGCCTGAATGTGCGCTGCCCCGGCTCTCCGATGGCCTCAGCTTTGACGGTCTCTGCTCGACCCAAATCATATCTGGCGTCTGGCATATCGTCCTATATCATACTACTTAGGGCCAGTTGCGGCAAAAGTAAAGGGCCCTTCTCTGGGCCCTGGCGAAGAGTCCGGTAGAGTATTCCAATTGCCGCCGCAGGATATAGTCTAGTCTACTCCATCAATGCGGTAGCGCAGACTGCCTCGCGGCGTAGCCACCTCGACTTCATCGCCGGCACGGTGGTCCATCAGCGCCTTGCCCACCGGAGAGGCGACGGACATCTTGAAGTCCATAGGACTCGCTTCCGAGGCGTTTACCAGGGTGTACACCATCTCCTCCTGGGATGCGGGGGATGTGGGGTCGGAGAGCTTGACTTTGCTTCCGAGCTTGATCCGCTGGTCCCTCTGGTTGGCTGACCCGGAGCCGCTGCCGTCCACCAAACGGGAGCGCTGGACCGAGTCCTCCAACTCGCGTATGCGTGCTTCCATGAGTCCCTGACGATCTCGAGCGGCGTCCAGAGGAGCGTTCTCGCGGAAGTCCTTGTCAGCAGCGGCTCGGCTTATCTCTTGGGCCACCGTTACGCGTTCGCCCTTGAGCTTCTCCAACTCGTTCAGCAGGTTCTGGTAACCCTCTTCGGTGATGTCGATGGCAGCCCGCGCGCTCTCCCTGGAGGCTGCCCTGCGGCCGGCCTTTCGCACCTTGATGTGCTTGGCCAGGGACGTTTCAGTGAAATTGCTCTTGTAGCAGAATGTGAGGAAATCCTTGACGACTTGGAGGTGATCACCTGCGTCCTGCCTCGCTTCCGACGCCACGTAATCGCCGTACTCGGCTGCCTCATGTGGCTTAATGGAGGGCAAGGAGCGATCCCACCCACCCCAGCGGATGAATTTGGTAAGCTCCTGCTGAGTGTCCGGCCGCGCCTGGGCGTGTCGGCTGGAGAGATACCGGGTTAAGGCCTCTGAGAGACTGATTTGACCGGATACCATAACAGTTTTGGTTGCTCCTCCCGTTCTGCAAGTGGCTACATTGTAGGCTTTCGCCCGCGCGGATGTCAACGAGATGAGCTTGTATCAATTCGACGTTTCTGCTGGATACGGAGGACGGCAGCAATATAACCATTGCATTTTCGCGGGTTGACATTAGACTGGCATATGATGTATTTGCTGCTAGAGTTGTAATGATTTGCCGGCCCGGTTAGGCCTTCCATTAGGGTCCCAATATGCTTGAGATTTTTGCAGAAGTGGTGTCGCCGGTTTTCCTGATGGCGGGGATTGGCGCGCTGATCTGCAGGTTTCGGAACGTATCGAGCGACTCCATTAGCCAGATAACCCTGTACATCTTCGCCCCTGCTTTGGTGTTCAACTCGTTAGCCGGGACGGACATACCCCTGGAGGAGATGGGCAAGATAGCCCTGTTCGCCGTATGTCTCGCCGCGGCGATGTACCTGCTCTCCATCGCGGTCGCGCGTGTATTGGCCCTGGGGCGCGAGGGTAGCAGCGCCTTTCTCCTGGTCACCCTCTTTATGAACGCGGGTAACTACGGCCTTCCGGTAGCCCTGCTGGCCTTCGGCGACGCCGGAGTTGAGTTTGCCGTGGTCTTCTTCGTGTGTCAGGCAACCCTGGGCGGCACCCTGGCGGTGTACCTGGCCTCCCGCAGCCAGCTCGAGATCAAGGACGCATTGCTGTCGGTGGTGCGAATGCCACTGGTATACGGCACTGTGTTCGGACTGGCCGTAAATCTGCTGGAAGTGCAGCTACCGACCACCATAGGAGAGCCCGCCAGGATACTGGGAAACGCTGCTGTGCCGTCAATGCTGATGGTCCTGGGCATCCAGCTGGCAACGCGCTTCTCGCTGGAGGACCTGCGCTCCCTGGCGTCTGCCGTCATCCTGCGGCTGGTGGTATCTGCGGGCGCAGCTTACCTGCTCACTCTGGCTCTGGGCATCGACGGGCTTCTGCAGCAGGTCCTGGTGGTGACATCAGCCATGCCAACTGCGGTGTTCACGACCATCCTGGCTACCCAGTTCCAGGCGCGGCCGTCCTTTGTGACCAACGCAGTGGTGCTGGGGACACTCCTGAGTCTTCTGACTCTGACCGTGCTCATAACAGTGGTTGAGGCTATGTTGTAACGTGGCTGTGGCGCTTGATTGACGGGAAGTGTATTGGAGAGTATTGTATCCACCGCATCCACAATGATGGCCTGTCAAGGGCGTCAGAAGCCAAGAGAGGGTACACCATATGAAATCCGTGCCTTGGGAAGAGGTCAACGAGGACCGCTTGATAGGCGGTATTCGCAGGCGAATAGTCACCGGTGAAAAGGTTATGCTTGGTCGCATCTACTTCCCCGAAGGCGCCATCGTGCCCGCGCATCGACACGAAAACGAGCAGATAACCCACGTTCTCAGCGGCGCCCTGCGCTTTGTGGTGGACGGGTATGAGGTGATCGTGAGGGCAGGGGAGACGCTCAACATTCCCTCCAATGCCGAACACAGCGCCGAAGCGCTTGAGGAAACTGTCGAGATCGACGCCTTCAGCCCAATCCGGGAAGACTGGCTGGACGGCTCCGACGCCTACCTCCGAGAGCCTGCTCCCAACCAGCAGCCGGGTTCTTAGACCAGCACATTCTCCTCGGTAAGCTGATCTATTTCCTCCCTGCTCATTCCCAGCACATCCTCCAGGACATGCCGGTTGTGTTCGCCCATCGCGGGAGCCACGGCGTAGTAGGGAGTCGGCGAGCCGCTCATTCTCCAGGGATGGGCTATCTGGGAGAAGGGCTTGTCCTCAAGCTCGCCCACAGGCACGAAAGAGCCCCGCTCGTTGAGGTGCGGGTCGTCGGCCAGGCCGGCGCCGTCCAAGACCGGCCCGGCGGCTATCCCGGCCTGCTGAAGTGTGTGCATGGCCTCGTAGTCCGTGCGCTGGAGTGTCCACTCTGTGATTAGCTTGTCCAACTCCTCCTGGTTGTGCCACCGGCTGAGGGAGTCGGAGAAGCGCGGGTCTTCCGCCCACTCCGGGTGGCCCGTGGCCTGGCAGAGGGCCAGCCACTCCTCCTCGTTGGCGACCGCGATGGCTACCCACTTGTCGAACCCCTGGCAACGGTAGACGTTGTGAGGCGCCATCGCCACGTCCAGATTCTCCTGGCGGCCCTGATCTCTTCCGTTCACCGAATAGTCAAGGATGGCCTCCGGTATGGCGGAGATTACGGTCTCTGCCATGGACATCTGGATGTACTGCCCCTCCCCCGTCCTGCGGTGGTGTCTCACGGCGGACAGTATGGCGAAGATCATGTGCATCCCAGTGAGGTGGTCCGCCCAGATGGCGCCCACCATTCCGGGACGTCCTTCCCTGTAGCCGGTGAGGTGCGAGAAGCCTGCGAAGTTGGACGCCTCGGCGAAGTAGCCGATAGCGTCCTTCAGAGGCCCGGTGCGTCCCAGGGCCTGGCTGGAAAGCATGATGATGTCCGGATTCACCTTGGACAGATCATCGTAGCCCAGCCCAAACCGCTCCATAACGCCCGTTCCGAAGTTCTCCATAGCCACATCGCTGACCTTGACCAGACGCTTGGCTACGTCGGCTCCCCTGGGGTCTTTGAGGTTGATTGTGATGCTTTTCTTGCTTCCGTTTAGGTTGGTGAAAGCCCCGCCCATGCGCTGGTCCATAGCCGTGCGGCTCTCAGTCTCTACCTTGATGACCTCCGCTCCCATCTGGCCCATGAGCATGGTGGCATAGGGCCCCTGCACCACCTGGGTGAAGTCGGCAATCCTGATTCCCTCCAATGGCAGTTTGCCCATTGTCGATCCTCCTAGATTCCTTCTATGGCCGCGCTCGTCTCGTTCCACACGTTAGACGGCGCCGATCCGTCGCATTCTCGCCAGGTCTTCCATGGAGTAACCCAGCCGGCCGCAGATGATCTCAGCGTTGTGCTGCCCCAGCGAAGGCGCGGGAATTGAGGCGTTCCAGGGCGTTCCCGATAACCTGTATGACGGCCCCGGAGACTTGAACCGGCCGATTTCCGGGTGCTCCATGTCTACGAAGGTTTCGCGCTCCACATAGTGTGGATGCGCGAACAGGTCTGCCATATCGTTTATGGGCAGGCATGGAATGTGGTTCTCCACCTGGAGTATTTGATAGACTTCGTCGCGGGTGTAGTCCTTGGACCACTCCTCCACCAGAAGCAGAATGACGTCCAGGTTATCCATCCTGGACATCCTGTCTGCAAAGATCTCCTCTTCCATCCAGTCCGGGTGGCCCAGCACATTCTTCAGCGCCTCCCAGAAGTGGTCCATGAAGAACTGGGCCGTGAAGAACCCGTCCTTGGTTTGAAGGGGTTTCCTGGCGGCGATGGGACGTCCGACGCCGGCAATTCTGCTGGGGGTCTCCCCCCTATGCATGTGCGAGACCACGGCGTTGCCGCTGGCCCGCAGCAGCGTCTCCTGCTCCGAGACGTCGATGTGCTGACCCCGCCGGTAAACTCCCTGGCGAACAGGGCCGTCATGGATGCAGACGCGCCTGTCACGCCCGCCATTATGTCCGCCTGGTGGCCCGGTGCTTTCATGGGCGGGTTGGTGTCCGGGTTAACCACGTCCCCGGGCGTAGGATATCCTATTCCGCCTATGTGGAAGGAGACAAGCTCTGTTGCCTTGTAGTCCCGGTACGGCCCGGTCTGGCCGAATGGGGTGATGGACGTGACGATCAGCCCAGGGTTCACGTCCTTGATGGAGTCGTAGTCCAACCACAGCTCCTCCATCACCTTTGGCGGATTGGCCTCCACAAGCACGTCGGCATCCTTCAGCAGCTCTCTGAACACCCTCTTGCCCAGGGGCTTTGTGACGTCCAGGGTAATGCCCAGCTTGCTGGTGTTCATGTATGCGAAGAGGAGGCTCCGTTCCGGATGGGGTTCGTCGTTGGGAAAAGGGCCGTAGCGTCTCGCGGAGTCGCCGAGGCCCGGCGGCTCTATCTTTATGACCTCTGCGCCCAGGTCAGCCATGAGCTTGGCGCAGTAGGGCGCGGCGATGAAATCGCCTAACTCCACGACCTTCAGCCCGGAAAGCGCGCTATCTGCCATTTTCAACCCCCTTTTCTGAAACAGTCGGATTGAATTTCCCGGGTATATATCGGACGGGGCGCCTACGGAGGCGAATACCCCTCGGCAACCAACTGCTTCAGCGCAGCGGCCACCTGGGTCACTTCCTGCTCCGTGTTGAAGTAGTGGGTACTGAAGCGGATGCCGTCCGGGTTGTGCACCGTCCGCCCCACTATGCTGAATCTCTCTTGGAGGACAGCCACCAGGTCCGCGGGCGGCCAGCCGTCCAAGCTCACGGTCACCAGCCCGCACGCCGACTCGCGGGATTTGGGGCTGAGGAGGGTGCAGCCGTCGATGGATGAGGCCTCTCCCCGGAGGAGGTCTGAGATGAGCATGGCCCGCTCCTCGATAGCTCGTATCCCGATTTCAGTGGCGATCCGCGCGCTCTCAGAGAGGCCGGCAATCAGGCCGGGGTTCTGCGTTACGAGGTTGAATCGCGCCAGGGGAGAGCGTTCCGTGGCGCGCGTTGCCTCCAGCGCGTTGGTGGAAAACAGAGGCTCCACCTCGCCCCGGCGAGCGGGGTTGACGTAGAGCGCGCCCGTTCCATTCGGGCCCAGAAGCCACTTCTGTCCGGGCAGAGCGTAGTAGTCGCACTCCAAGTCGCCAAGGTCAACCTCAATGTGCCCAATGCTCTGAGCGCCGTCCACCAGCAACGGTACGCCCCTCTCGCGGGCGGCCTGGGCTATCTCCTTGATGGGCATTCGCAGCCCGCAAGTGTACTGTATGTGGCTGAGAGCCACCATCTTGGTGTTTGGGGTGATCGACGACGTTATGGCTTCGAGCGCTTCACCCTGACTGGCTGTAGGGGAGATGTCGGGGCTTCTTACGATGACTCCCTTTCGTTGGGCCAGCACATCCCCGGGCGAGGTCAGAGCGGGATGCTCCAGGCCGCATATCAGCAACTCGTCCCCCGGCTGCCAGTCCATGCCGTATACGACAACGTCCAGGCCCTCCCTGGTGCTGTGGGTTAGGAGCAGGTCTTCGGCTTCGACGTTCAGTAACGCGCCGAGGGACGCGCGGGCCTCGTCCTGCAAACCTCGAGTTATAGCTAACCCTTTGGCGCTCGCGGGCCCGCCTCTGGACTCCTGTTCCAGCGTCTCGCGAATGCGGTTAAGAACACGGGCGGGCATGGGCCCCGACCATCCCGTGTTCATATAGACCATGTCCTGAGTGACCGGCAGGGAGTCCCTTAGCTGTTCTACGTTCATAGCATCCTATCCAATCAATAACCAGATTTGTTGAGAATGTTGGGCGGATAAGTTCATATTCTAGGAGGTGCCTCGGTTTGAAATCAAGAACGCTAGTTTGACTTCAGGACGATAGAGGAACCTGCGTACACTTTAACATTTATTGCTCCTACGGTCATCTCTCCATTTATCTAGGCTGGATTAGGATATCCTTAGTAGCAACGGAATAATCAAGGATCTCGTTTAAGCAATTCGTTTATGTCTGGGCGATCAGACACCAGTTGTGCCATTGCTTGAAGGGTATTGGCTATGCTGCTAAATCTGAGCAACAGCATTTCGCCTTGGTCGGTTTTTAGAAGCATCTCCACTTCAGATACGCGATGTGGAATAGCGCTTATATCTGTTTCCAGAACAAGAATTACATCTGATTTCAATTGTTCAAGGATGCCAGCGATCAGATCTGAGGCTATACTGTTCCGGTCATTGTCATTTAGTTTTTCGTATATATTCCACGCAGTGCTTGCAGCTGCTCGGTCACTTTCATTCCAGTCGAAGTCTATATCCCAGCGGGCCAATACACCAGCTATATCATCAAAGGGTACCTCGAGTATTTCTACCCCAAAACTCCGTATAAGACCCTTTGAAGGTACAGACCACCTACCGCCTAGCACGGCAATTGATTTCCTGATAGATGGATATGTCTTACGAAGATTATAATGGGCAACACATAGCCAGCTACCTTTATCTCTGTTGTGCTTCGTGTAACGAATGTACTTGGGGTCTATAATGATGATTGGATTACCACTGTCATCAAACACTACGGCATCAATCTGATAGGAATTCCCACTCCCATTTGTGAGCTTGGCGGGCCGAATCGTGTGATTGCGAGCCTCGACTTCTTCCCTGAGTCCTTCAATGATAGCCCTCTCAAACAGCTTGCCCACGGCCTCACCCAGAGCACTCCCAGGATTGGATACCAACTTAGACACCTCCTACTTCAGAACGGTCAAGATACTTTCTCGCAAGGGTACTTTGTGGCGTTGCGTATTGTGCGCCCATTTGTCACCTCTGGCTCTCAGCACTTCGATCTTGGCATCGGAGAATCCCACGGATTTGGAAAGTTTCCCTATTATCTCGTCTGTGGGAACATGAACGCCATAGGGTGCTGAGTCGCCAAGCACCAGGATAAAATGGCCTCCAGGCTTTAGCACTCTATATGCTGCCTTGATGACTTTCAACATGTCTTCAAAGTAGCCTGCAACCATTACGTTGTAGGTCTTCTTGCCAGCCTTTGACATTCGTAATTTTGACAAGCGGCTGATGATATCCATGAGATCGCTGTGGACTTCCGTATTGACCTGTTTGACGTTAGGACATTGGAGCACACTGCTCATCTGTGTGAGGCGAATCTGTGTTGTGGCTGCAATGATTAGATGGTCTCTTACTTCCCGGGTAATCTCTCCCCAACTGTTGTATATGCCCCAAAAGTAAGTTTCCAATCTGGTTCGGTCTGCGTAATCATAGTTATTCAGGTATGGCGGAGATGTGAGAATCAGGTCAACACTGGCTGGGTCGCAATAATCGTCAAACTTTCTGGCATCGCCATTTACCAGTTTATGACAGGAAGCAGGGACATCCATTAGCTGCGCATATTGCACATCTCCCACCATTGACCTGCATGTCTTTGCGAATTCGTAAAAAGCGTCCCTCTGGACCTGCCGCTTGGCGTATCGGCTAGGGGCTATGTAAGGCCAACCTGCACCGGCAGTTGTTACAGTGCGCAGAGTGGAAGTCAAAGCTAGTCTTAGAAAATCTACTATTTGAGGGTCGCTGTCGAATTCCAGTATGGCTTTCCGTAGTGCAAACAATTTCTTCAGATTCTCTTCAGAGAAACACTTGTATATCAGTGGCGGCCATGCATTATCAATGTAGGCGTCTTCTATGGACTGGGCGGTATTCAGGACCTTCTCTATGTCCTTTGTCAAGGCTGGTATATCGTGGTTAAGAGACAGTTTTGTCTTTGCTACCCAATAAACAAATGGATGAGCTTCTACGCCTATCGAACTGATGCCTAACATCTTTGCAGTAAGAGATGTGGTTCCTGTGCCCACAAAAGGATCTGCAATGTAGCTTTGGTCGCTAAGTTTGCTCTCCTCGATTTTGGCTTCAACCAGCTTGTAGGAGTATCCAGCTGGATAAGTAAACCAGCGGTGGACTGGGGCTTTCAGGCTATCTTGGAATGACCCGTAGTTTCGGGCAGCCTCTTTTAGCAATCTTTCCTCCCTTCACTCCGGGTTCACGTTTGAGAAACTAGCCTATTCTACCACGGAATCGCATTTTAGACCATATGCGCGCAATACTATGCCGCGTCGTTCTTGTGTCTCCGGCGTTCTAGCGAGTAGAATTCCATTGGCAACCCGGCACAATATCAGCCGTGGCAGGTGTTTGAGGCATGGGTCTTAGTACCAGAGTGACAATGCGGAGCGAGAAAGGCCCCGTCAGGCAGAACAACGAGGACTGCTTGGGCGTCTTGGAGGTGCCCGTCGTTCTTCGGCCCGGCATAGACGCCATATATATTGTCGCCGACGGGCTTGGGGGTCACGAGCGCGGTGAGGATGCCAGCGCTATGGCCGTAGACCTGCTCCTCAAGGAGTACGGCGCTCAAGAGGCCGCGGAAGAGCCTGCGTCCGGGGACTCGCTTGAGTCGATACTGGCCCGGACGCTTTGTGACATCAGCCAGGCCATTTACGAGGCCGGTCTCTCCGGGGAGTCGATGCACCGGGACCCTCAGAGAGCCGGGATGGCCACCACCGCGACGGTCGCCTTGCTGTCGGGCGGCAGAGTGCATCTGGGCCACGTGGGAGACAGCCGGGCGTACCTGCTCCGGGGAGGACAGCTTACCCAGCTGACTGAAGACCACAACCTTGCGGCACAGCAGGCCCGCGCAGGCGTCTGGATACCCGAGGAGGCAAGGGCTTATATGAGCAATGCCCTCACCCAGGCCGTGGGGCTGGAGCAACCAATCGTCCCATTTACGGACTCCTTTGCAGTGGAGGAAGGTGACCGCCTCCTGCTGTGCTCCGACGGTCTCCACGGCTTCATGAATGACCAGTCTATCGCCGCGACCATACTGGAAGGTGGCGACGGAGCGGTGGACGCCCTTATCGACCGGGCTATTGCCTGGGGCAGCACCGACAACATCACCATCATCCTCGTCTCCTTTGAGCGGCTGGACGAGATTTAGCCAACACTACTTAAATGGTAGACCACGCCTTTCAATACGGTTCCGGTGAGGGAGCGCCCCTTCCCGAGACTATCGGGCGGTTCCGGGTTTTGGGCAAGGCAGGAAGCTCACAGGCGTCCGTCTTCAGGGCCAGTGACCCCGTCTCCGGCATGGACGTCGCGCTGAAGGCGCTGGGAAACCGGTACGACTCCTACGCGCACTCCCTGTTTGCAGCCCTCATTGGAGATGTGGATATGGAGGAGATACGCCGGGAAGCGGAGCTGCTGGCGGTACTCCGGCATCCAAACATCGTGTCTGTCATCGATGTTGGGGAGGACGCGTCGTTGGGGCCATACCTTGTTATGGAGTGGGTCCCCGGGGGAGATCTCAGGACACGCCTGAGCGGGGTAGATAATGGACAACTGCCTATACAAGAAGCTCTGCGAATAGCCCGCGACATCCTGGCCGGGCTGACGGCTGCCCACGAAGCCGGCGTTGTCCACAGGGACGTCAAGCCGGACAACATCCTGTTGAGCAATGACGGCACGGCCAAGCTGGCCGACTTCGGGATAGCCGGAGACGGAGCTATCGCTGCGCTCCAGCCGGGGCGCGGCACCCGGGGTTATATGGCGCCCGAGCAGGAGGACGACCTGCGGAGCGACTCCGTAGACCACGCCGTGGACATATATGCTGTGGGAGTAGTCCTGTTCGAGATGCTGGCCGGCAGGCTGCCTGACGAGGGCGAGGACATAAGGTTGGCGCGCTCAGGAGTGACTGAGGCCATCGCAGCCGTGGTTGAGCGCGCTACACAACCTGATCCAACTAGCCGGTTTCCCTCGGCTGCGGAAATGGCTGCCGCACTTTCGGACGCGGGCTAGCTCTTAGCGGCGCTTCACACCGGCTGGGGTAGGCGTGGCGTCCCTATGGGGCGTGCGCTGGAGCAGAGAGCGGCACGTAAGTTACCATTTCTCCGGCTTCCAGTTCAACGTCCTCTATGGCGCTGGGTTGAGGAATGGACTCGCCATTCTCTTCCATCAACTTAGGGAATCTCTGAATAACAGGACATCAGCCGGGTTTAAGTTGACTGTGCCTGTTTTGCGGAAATGTTCCGCCACCGATGGGGCGTCATAGGGACATTGGTGGCCTTGTACCGGCCCCACCAGGGGTCTCCAGCCGGAGTTGAGCCCACTGCTCCCACTTCAGGCCGCCAATCGGCTCTCGGCGGTCAACAAGTTACCCAATCCCAACAGCAGCGCCAGACGTTGGGTGTTCTTGGCCAGACCCCGGTAGCGGACTTTGGCATAACCGAACAGCTGCTTCACCTTCAGGAAGGGATGCTCCACTTTGGCCCTAATGGATGCCTTGCGCTTCTCCGTCAAGGCAGCATTACTCCCCGGATCCAGTTGCCGCCGCCGCCCCGGCTTCATAGCCACCTGCCAATCCAACGCCAACTCCCGATTCTCCCACCTTTTCTCGACTCCCACGTACCCAGCATCCCCCCATACCTGCGACTCTCCGCCGTGCAGCAACCGGTGGGCTTCGGTCACGTCATGCACGTTGGCCGGGGTCGTCGCTAAGCTGTGCACCACACCCGTATCCGCATCCACCCCAATATGCACTTTCATCCCAAAGTGATATTGGTTCCCCTTCTTGGTCTGGCGCATCTCAGGGTCTCGCGCCCCAGCCCGGTTCTTGGTGGACGACGGCGCTTCTATGATGGTGGCGTCCACTATGGTCCCTTCCCTCAGCCGCAGTCCCCGGGATTCCAGATAACCTTTGATCTCCTCAAACAGACCCTCCCCCAACTCATGCTTCTCCAGGATATGACGGAAGTGCAGTATCGTGCTCTCGTCTGGCAGCGCCTCCGACAGCCGCAGTCCCACGAACCGCCGCACCGACTCCGCCTCGTAGAGCAGGTCCTCCATCCCAGGATCGCTGAGATTGTAGAACAACTGCACGCAGTGAACTCTCAGCATCACCGACAAATCATATGGCTGACGCCCTCGACCAGCTTTAGGGTAATACGGGCGGATACGCTCCTCCAGACGCTGCCAAGGAATCAGACCATCCATCCGTTCCAGAAATACCTCCCGACGGGTCCTCCGCTTCTTGCTCTCGTATTCCACGTCTGCAAATGTCGGCTGCTCCATCATCTCTTCACTCCTCCATCACCATTGTTTGCTCACCTCTATTATAATGCCTCAACCCACAGACTTATTCAGAGATTCCCTAGCAAAGTCGGCGAGCGCGACCTCGGCTGCGGCCAGCGCCTCATCTACGGTTGCGCCCATAGCGCAACAGGCCCCAGGCATGTCAACGATTACTACGCCGTATGCTCCCCTCTCTCCATCAAGGACTGCAGGGTATCGTACAATGGAGGTGGTTGGCATAGCGGTGTCACACCCTGGCCAGGTCAGCCGCCACCTCTCTATAGGGGGCATTCTGGAGCAGTGAGCGGGCTCTAGCCAAGCCGGGGTCTCCTTCCTTGGCTCTCACCACCAGTTTTCCGCTCTCCAAGGAGCATACGGGAACGCCGTCCCTGAAGACCACTCGGTTCCCCGGAACGGCGGGCGCCCTATCGCCCGGCGTCAGGATGCCCGCCACGTTGAGCGGGTCGCACGCCGAGACCGTCACCAGCTGCCCGCTGGGCTCGATGCCCCTGACGCTGCGCAGCATCTCCACCGCCTCCGGAAGGGCGAACTGCTCGCCCATGAAGCCGGAAACAAAGAGACCGCCGCGAATCTCCCCGCGCGCCTCCAGCCTTCTGAGGACCTGCGTCAGATCTCTCCATCGCGGGGCCATTGGCTCCCGGGCCAGCAAGTCCGGGAACAGAACGCCGTACCGACGTAGCAGCTGCCGCGCCTTGGCCTCTACGGTGTCAGTCACCGGATTGGGCGGCTCCAGCACAGACCAGCGACTGTACCCGCCGCGCCGCTGGGAACCGGCACGCCGGGCCCGCAAGGCGCGGCGTCCCTGGTCTGAATTTCCTTTGATGCGCTGTCTGAGGGTCGCCATGCCGTCGGAAGTCACCAGGCCGGCGGCCGCCAGCAGCCACAGCGCCTCCTCCACGTCGGAAGGCAGGCGTCCCGTGGCGACCTGGAGCTCGGACGGGAAGGACGCGCCGCGTTTTTGGAGGAGCTCCAGCACCTCTCCCGCGCCGCCGGTTATGTCGTCGTCGGCATGAACGCGTCCGTCCAGCAGCCAGTCCAGGGACTCCCGGAGGGCGAGGGTTATGGGAGTGGCCCTGGATAGGGGGGAGCGAGTTGGGGAAGCGTGGCCGTTGTCACTGTGGCGGGTGAGGCGTCCCCAAACCACCTCGCCCCCAAAGCACAGCCCGTCCAGCATTGAAGGGGCGTAATCTGATATGCGGGAGGGCAGGATGTCCGACTCCCAGACCTGGGCCGCCGCCTCAAAGCCCTGGAGTTTCTCAATAACATCCTCCACTCCTCCCTCTCCCTGGAGCTGCCGGCCGGGCTCGACGCACTGCCATCGGAGCAGGAACCTCACAAAATCGGCGGGCGTTACGGGCCTAATCTCCCGGCGGAGCCGGCCGATGGTTGCCCGGTGTATCCGGGCCAGAATCCGGCGGTCGCAGAACTCCTCGCCGAGGGACCCCGATCGGAACTGTCCTCGGAGTATCACGCCCTCGTTCTCAAACCGCGCGAGGGCTATCTTCACGTCGGAGTCTGACAGGCCCAGCGTCTCGCGCATCTCCTCGGCGGTGAACGGGCCGGAGCACTCTACCCAGCCCCGCAGCAGAGTGTACACCGCATCGTCCCTGTCAGTCTCCGAAGGGGTCGCCAAGCCGTTGCCAGGCGGAGGCTCCAGTCTGGACTCCGGGTAGATTGTGAGAGCCAGATCAACCCTTTCGGTGGCGACCCATGCCGTCTCGCCGCTTCCGTGCTGAAGGCGGAAGGCCCGTCCGGTATGAACCAGCTCTCGAAACCAGCCTTCCAGCAACCCTGTGCCGTCGCCTACTCCGGGCATTCGGTCCCTGACGAGGCGCGCTCCCAGAGGAAGAGCGACCAGGTGCAGCAGGGCGTCGTGCAGCTCATCGGCGTCGCGAATGGTGGGCCAGGCGCGGTTCGATTCTTCATGTATAGCTTCGGGGTCCAGTTTGCCCAGGTCCCTGGTGTCGTCAGGCAGGGCGCGTCGCAGTGGGACGGCCCTGGACCGGCGCTCCTCCAGAGGCGCGTCGTCCAGGAAGGCGTAGGGCATGGTGTTGAGCAGCTGGTGAGAGAACACCGACGGCTGCACCGTGTCCCGGGCATACACCTCAATCTCGCCGCTCTCGATGCTTGTCAGCACTTCCTTGAGTCCCGCCGCGTCCATTGCCTCCGTGAGGCAGTCGCGGATGGTCTCGAAGACCAGGGGATGGTCCGGCGGCTCGATGTCGCCCGGCGGCGCGTTGTCCTGACATGCGACCTGTGCGGGGAAGACGGCGGCCAGCAGGTCCTCGGACCTCATCCGCAGCAGTGGAATCGGCACCTTCCGACCGCCGGTGTGACGCAGCACGGCCAGCGACCGGGCGGCGTCCCATCGCCATCGCACCCCGAAGAGGGGCGCTTGAAAGACGGCCTGCATCACCACTTCCTCCGCGTTGCGGGGGGAGATGTAGCTGAACACATCCTCCAGGGGGAAGGACATAGAGGGCCCCAGTGAGAAGTTGAGGCCGTCGTCCGTGGCTGCGGCCTGAAGCTCGAAGTCGAAGGTGCGGCAGATCTGCTTACGGAGCGCCATGCCCCAGGCGCGATTTATTTGAGAGCCAAAGGGAGCGTGAACGACCAACTGCATCCCGCCGCTGTCGTCGAAGAACCGCTCAGCGACCACCC
Source organism: Dehalococcoidia bacterium (assembly GCA_965261605.1). Classification (GTDB taxonomy): domain Bacteria; phylum Chloroflexota; class Dehalococcoidia; order Lucifugimonadales; family UBA2985; genus DAOUJW01. Next base: position 2,019,070 of record OZ253466.1, read on the forward strand.
TGCGCTTCGTGGGAACCATGCCAAGCACGCGTTTGCCCTCTATGAAGTAGGCCACCAGCTGACGGGCGGCTTCAGCCGACACGCCGGTCTCCTGCACAATCCACCTCTCGGCTTCCGCCGGTTTGTCCAGTCTCCGGTCTATGGAATCACGCAGTTCGGACACCTCCTCCGAGAGCTCCCTGGTCCTGCCGGGGGCTTCTCCCAGCCAGAACGGGATGCTGGGAGCCTGGCCCTCAGCGTCTACGACCCGGACGCGGCCGCTCTCGATACGCCTGATCTTCCACGGCGTGTTGCCCAGCAGGAACACGTCTCCGGCCATGCTCTCGATGGCGAAGTCCTCGTTGACGGTGCCAACGAAGGTCTCCTCCGGGTCGGCAATGACGTCGTAGTCTCCCGTGTCCGGAATCGCGCCGCCGCTGGTCATGGCGGCTATTCCGGCTCCACGTCGACCCTTGAGCCGGCGGTTTACTCCGTCCCGATGCAGAAGAGCGCCGTTGCGTCCCAGCCTGGGAGCGAATCCCTCCGAGAGCATCTCCACCACACGTTCGTACTCTGATTTGGGCAGGTCCCGGTAGGGGTAGGCGCGGCGGCAGAGGTCGAGGAGTTCGTCCTCGTCCCACTCCTCCGCGGCGCAGGCGGCCGCCATCTGCTGAGCAAGAATGTCCAGAGGCCAGGGAGGTATAACCAGGGAGTCCAGATTGTTGTTGTGTATGGCTCGCATCAGGGCGGTGCACTCCACAAGCTCGTCGCGGGTCAGGGGGAAGAGACGACCCTTGGGGGTGCCCAGCAGAGTGTGGCCCGACCGCCCGACGCGCTGAAGCATCACGGCGATGGAGCGGGATGACCCTATCTGGCAGACGAGATCGACCACGCCGATGTCTATTCCCAGCTCCAGCGAGGCTGTAGCCACGCACACCTTGACCTCGCCATGCTTCAGCTTCTCCTCGGCGGCAAGCCTTGTGGTGCGGGAGAGGCTGCCGTGGTGCGCAACCACAGCCTCATCCCCAAGCCTCTGGGACAGCTGGTGGGCGATTCGCTCCACCATTCGGCGGGTATTGACGAAGACCAGGGTTGTGCCGTGGGACCGGATCAGGTCGGCGATGTCGTCCAGGGTCTCGGCCCACTGCTCGTGGGAGGCGATGGGGCCAAGCTCTCTGGGGGGCAGCTCTATCGCCAGGTCCAGGTTGCGAGCGTGGCCTGAGTCCACAATCAGGCAGTCGGGAGTACCGTCCGCGCCAATGTTGTCGTTGCCCACAAGGAAACGCGCCATCTCCTCAATGGGCCGCTGTGTGGCCGACAGCCCGATTCTGGTGACAGGTCCCTCGGCCAGATTGCACAGTCGCTCCACGGACAGGGTCAGATGGGAGCCGCGCTTGTCGTCGGCGACGGCGTGGATCTCGTCCAGTATGAGGGTCTTGACTCCCGCAAGAGCCCTGCGCCCGCTCTTGGAGGTGAGCAGGATGTACAGCGACTCCGGGGTTGTTATCAGGATGTGGGGCGGCTTCTTTGCCATGCGCTGCCGTTCGGAGGCCTTGGTGTCTCCGGTGCGGACGGCAGTTCGTATATCCGGCAGGAAGCTCCCCGACTCCTCAGCCAGAGCCTGTATCTCCTCCAGGGGCGCGGCCAGGTTCTTCTGGATGTCGTTGGAGAGGGCCTTTAACGGAGACACGTACACCACCTGGGTGGTATCGGGCAGGCTCCCCTCCATGCCCGCGCGCACCAGCCCATCAATGCAGGTCAGGAAGGCGGCCAGAGTCTTGCCGGACCCTGTGGGCGCGGCTATAAGGGTGTGACGACCCTCGGATATGGCCGTCCAACCCTTGGCCTGGGCCTCCGTCGGGGCCTCAAACCTGCCGTTAAACCATTCCCTGATGATGGGGTGAAACAGAGATAGCGACATGCGCCTATTTTAGCATAAAAGTTCGTGTCGGGGGACGATTTCCTTGAAATCAGCCCCTGTGTCCTACCCCATGCTGTGCCCCAAGTCTGAGAAGGACACCAGTCCGACCAGCTTGCCGTCCTCCACCAGCGGCAGACGCTTGATCTTCCTGGACACCATCATGTGCGCGGCGACCTGGATCTCCGTGGCGGGCGATTCCGTAATGACTGGGCTGCTCATGTGGCGGGACACCTGGCACTCGGAGGGGTTGTGGCCATCGCCCAGGCAGCCGACCAGCAGGTCGCGGTCGGTGACGATGCCCTCCAGGGACTCGCCGCTGACCACCAAAAGACACCCGACGTTCGCTCCCCTCATGCTCTTGGCCGCGTCGGTCACGGACTCATTTCCACCGGTGGTTATCACTTCAGTCTTCATCACCTCTTTGAGCTGCATGTTCACCTCCTGTCTTTCTATATTGTATTCTACACCGACTTGAGGGGTATGGCTAACCGATGGGAGTGGCTACTAATGAAAAGGCATTCTCAGCAAGCGTTGGCACGGCGGGCGAGCGGTGAGAAATGTTGGAGTCGAACAGAAGCCTCATTCGGGAGGCAGGGACACCAGCCGGCGCTCTCGATCCGCCGCGAAGGCCAGGGACGCTCGGATGTCTTCCCGCTCCAGGTCCGGGAAATCGGCCAGGATTTCCTCCTCAGACATGCCGGATGCCAGATACTCCAGCACGTCATACACGGTGATTCGGAGGTCGCGGATGCATGGCTTCCCGCCGCGCCTTCCCGGGTCTATGGTTATGATCTTTGAGTATTCCATCGGCGTGTGCAGTCACTCTTCAGAAGATAACGCTATTCTAGCATATACAGGGTTTATTGATGTCCCCGGCGGCGTTAGCCGCAGTCTCATACCTGCCGGTGGTTATCACTTCCGTCTTCATCACCTCTTTGAACTGCATGTTCACCTACTGTCTTTTCTACATTGTATTCTACACCGGCTTGAGGGGTATGGCTAACCGATGAAGATCGCCGTCTGGACGAGAACGGACAGATGGACTGAGAGGCCGATTATGTGTAACATACCGTTATACTGTTCTCATTTGCCTACGTGTACTGTGGACGGGAGGTATCACTATGAAACCCAGAGTGTTCGTTGTAATCATGACCATGCTGTGTGCGCTCTTGATAACTTCCTGCGTAGGTGGGGGCGGGGGCGGGGGCGGCGACGCGGTGAACGACCTTCTGAAAATGCTTCCCAGAGACGCCGAGGGAGCGCTCTATGTCAATACGGCCCGGCTGGATGATGACGACAATCTGAGCGACCTGCGCCAGGACGTAGCGGACGAGTGGGACGACACGAACTTCTATTCCAACTGTGGGGTACGCCTCAGAGACTTGAGATCCATTGCTTTTGGAGAGGTGAATGGCGACGATGTCTTTATCCTCGGGGAGTTGGAGGATCTTGACGATCTGAGGGATGAGTTGGATGACCAGGACTATGACGAGGACGAGATACGTGGGGTAGAGGTGTGGTTGGACACCTCGGAGTTCTGGGAGGCGTTTGCGTTCCTTCCCAACGGATCCGTCTTGGTTGCGGAGGAAGAAGATCTGATGGAGGACCTGCTTCGCCGTCGCGATCGTGGCGGCTCGTCCATGTACGATGAGGTCAAAGGCATCTTGCCGGACCTCTCCGCAGACATCTATATGGTTGTCGGGACCGATTCCGATTGTTACTACAGTAGATGCGAGGTCATAGGTTTTTCAGTTGAAGATGCAAGCTCCCGGGACTTCAAAACTGCATTTGTATTACAGTTTGAGTCCGCCGATGACGCCGATGACGCCTTTGAGTCAGTGGAGGATGATGCCTTCGATAGCGATTGCGATGACCCGCGAGGCAGGCGAAGCGGAAGCCGGATCACCATTGACATCACCTGCGATATAGACGAAATAGCCTACATTCTATCGCCTGACTTCGACTTCTAAAGTCCGGCGGCATCATCTGCCGGCCCAACGGGTAGACCGCCTGAGCGCAGCGTCAATTGCAGGCAACGTGGCAGACGTCTCTCAAGGCCCGGCATAATCTCAGTCGTTTATGATATGCTACCCCGAAACATCCTTTAAGGCTCGTCTTAATTGCGCTGCTTGTCAGCGTATGCGGAGTTGCAGCCGTAGGTTAATTCGATTGGAAGGAGAGTGGAGAAATGACTGAAGTAGATAAGACTACCTATAACCCACTGACCCCGGAGGAGTCCTACGTCATCGAGAGGAAGGGCACGGAGCGCCCCTTCAGCGGGGAGTACGACAATTTCTACGAGCCGGGCGTCTACCTCTGCCGGCGGTGTAACGCCGAGCTGTACCGCTCCGACACAAAGTTCGACGCCAGGTGCGGCTGGCCTGCCTTCGATCAGGAGGCGCCGGGCGCCGTCAACCGCCTGCCCGACCCGGACGGCATGCGCATTGAGATCGAGTGCGCCAATTGCGGAGGCCACCTTGGGCACGTGTTCGTTGGCGAGCGCTTGACCTCCACCAACACCCGCCACTGCGTAAACTCGCTGTCGATGAAGTTCGTGGCGTCGTCCTAGCGCGTCCCTGCATCTGACGGATCCCCCCTTTCCGCTCATGGTGAGCTTGTCGAACCATTTGAGCGGGCTTAAAGCGGTGGTGAGGCTCCCGCTCACTCCCTTCGACATGCTCAGGGTGAGCGGTGTCATTCGCTATTGCCATCACACAGGGAATACGCGTGATCATGCAAGCCGGGCAAAATCTCCGCCGTTATGATATGCTACCCCGAAACATCCTTCGAGGAAGACTTGTCTCAGGAGCGCTACCTATGCAAGAAAACCAGGACACACAGCCACTCTCCGGCCTTCGAGTAATAGACCTGACCCACGGCATTTCCGGCCCGTACTGCACCAAGCTGCTGGCGGACTTCGGCTCCGACGTGATTAAGGTGGAGAAGCCAGGGACGGGTGACTACGCACGAACCCTCGGCCCATTCCCACAGGACGTTTCTCACCCTGAGAAGAGCGGCATCTTTCTGTTCCTGAACACCAACAAAAGAAGCGTTACAATCAATCTCAAGACCTCCGAGGGAGTGGAGGCGCTGAAGAAGCTGGCGAAGGACGCCGACGTCCTGGTGGAGAGCTTCAAGCCCGGCGAGATGGATGAGCTGGGTTTTGGCTACGATACCATGCACGAGATCAACCCCGACCTGATATACACCTCAGTATCCAACTTCGGGCAGACCGGCCCGTACAAGGACTATGTGGGGTCGGAGCTTACCCTATACGCTATGGGCGGCAGGATGACGTCATCCGGCCTGCCGGACCTGTACCCGCTGAAACTGGGCGGCAACCACGTTCAGTACCAGGCGGGGAACAACGCTGCTATGGCGACCATGTTCGCATGGTACGGCCGAAAGTACCAGGGCTTGGGCGGCCAGCAGGTGGACGTCTCCATCTTCGAATCGCAAATGGCCTCCATCAACGGTCGCCTGCTTGGCCTCATCATGTACCAGTACAACGGTGATCGCGGCAAGCGGCTGGGTGGCATTCGACAGGGGTACCCCTCCGGGCCTTATCCCTGCGGCGACGGATATATCCACGTCTCCGGAGGAGGGCAGAGATGGCCCCTGGCTGTTGCTGCCCTCGGTATGCCGGAGCTTCTGGACGACCCCCGTTTCGCACCTCCAATGGGGCAGTTGGACATGGACGCTCGGGAGGAGTTCGAGATGACCATATGGCTGCCGTGGCTCTTGGAGAGGACCCAGCAGCAGGTTGTGGAGGAAGGGCAGGCCCACGGACTTCTCATAACCCCCTTACTCACTTTGGACAAGGTGGTGGAAAACCCGCAGATGGACGCCAGAGGGTACTTTCTGGAGATAGAGCACCCGGTGGCAGGAAAGTTCCGCTATCCCGGAGCGCCCATCTACACCAACGACGACTGGTGGGTGATACGCAGGCCGGCGCCAATGCTGGGCCAACACAACACCGAGGTTCTTCGGGATGAGCTTGGCTACTCCGACGAAGCCGTGAGTCGTATGACCGGGGTAGAAGGCTCTGCTGGGACTACCAGCGGCGCTTCCGGCGCTCCGTCATCCGCAGGACGCTCAACAGCTGCTCCCTCAACCAAGAGTGGAAACGGGAAGAAAAAGCTGCCCCTGGAGGGCGTTCGGATAACCGACATGACGGTGATTTACGCCGGTCCCTACGCAACGATGTTCCTCGGCGATATGGGCGCAGAGGTGATTCGCGTCGAGTCGCTCAACCAGCTTCCCGCCACCAGCCGCGGCCAGTTCGCCAGACCAAGCAAAGAGTCCCAGGCAAAGGCGGCCACCTCGCCATACCCGGACCGTGATCCGGGCGAGCGTCCCTGGAACCGTTTTGGAGGCTTCACCCAGCACTCTCGCAACAAGCATGGAATCAGCCTGGATCTGACAGGGCCCGGCGGCCTGGAGACATTCCGACGCCTCATTGAGGTGAGCGACATATTCATTGAGAACAACGCCTTTGGTTCCATGGACCGACTGGGCGTATCCTGGCCGACGGTCAGCCAGTGGAACCCCAGACTCATAATGATCTCCGCTACGGGCTTCGGCCAGACCGGCCCCTGGAACTACTACCGGGGCATAGGCAGCCAGTTTGAGGCCGCCACCGGCCACGCCTCCGTCACCGGCTACCCCAACATGACGCTGAGGGAATCCCGGGCTCCGTCGCTTCCGACGCATCCACCGGCGTCACCCTGGCAATGGCGGCAGTCATGGCGCTGCACCAACGCCAGAAGACGGGCAGGGGAGTGCGCCTGGACGTGGCCCTTGGGGAGAACTTCATGCCGCACCTGGGCGAGTTGTTCATGGACTACACTATCAACGGGCGAGTGGCGACCTCGCCGGGCAACCGCGATCCGTGGTTTGTCCAGGGCGCCTACCAGTGCGCAGGAGACGACGAATGGATCGCCATCTCCATCGGCAGGATCGAGCAGTGGCACGCCCTCTGCCGGGTGATGGGACGCCCGGAGTTGGTGGAAGACGAGCGATTCGAGGACATGACCAGCCTGCGAACCCATCACGACGACTTCGACCGCATAGTCCGGGAGTTGACCGTCGACAAGGACCCGATTGAGCTCTTCCACACGCTTCAGAAGGAGGGCGTCATAGCCGGGCCGCTGCTTCACGAAATCCACGCCTTCAACGACCCCCATCTGAAGGAGAGAGGCTTCTTTGTGGAAGTCACGGCTCCCGAGGTGGGCACCCACCTGTATCCCAGTACAACCTTCAAGATGTCCGAGACGCCCTTCGAGATCCGCAAGCCTCCCGTGCGGTTGGGAGAGGACAACGACTACGTGTACCGCGAGGTGCTTGGCCTGACAGAGGAGGAGTACGACCGGCTGAAGGCGGCAGGCCAGATAGGTATGGACTACGCCCCCCACGTGGTGTAAGCCCGCGCTTAGGCGAATTAAAATTGCCGTCGCTTCTCTACGGTAAACTCAGCGTTATGAGGTGTGACTAAGGGTCGTGCCTCTAGCCATGTATATGCTCACATCTGACGTAGCCGGGTACCTTGCTGATCCCCCCGGGTATGCTGACTTGCGCGCCGACGTTTATGTATGTGTTGGTATACAGGGAGTGCTCGTCTCTAACGACAAGGTATCCGTTGGGGTCAAAGAATACTACAGGGAAACCGGCTGGTTTCTGGTATGGTTTGCCGGTATCGGAGTAATAGCCTTTCTCGCAGCTAAGTCGGTGCTCCCTCAGGAGCCTAGGCCCGATCCGCTTATGGGCCCGTCCTCTGGTCGGTGGATTTGTGCTGGCACTCGAAGAAATGTTAGTGGGTACTTGAGGCTTCTCCAGAACCGATTTTCCTGCCGACTGGTTTGGCGGTTGGTCAATCTCCAATAGAATCCTTAGAACTCGGTTCGGGGTATCAGGCGAAAACAAGTTAATTCCCTCCTTACTGGCTCGCATTGCTAATTCTTGTTGAACCTCGGTGTCTATCTCAATTGTGATAGCCATCTAGCCCCTCTCTGGTATGGTAGAGGTATAATATACCATACCAACCACAATGTCGATACTCTGCTGGTATTGGTTATAGGTATACCAGAATTAGCGAAAGAGCGCCTGCTCCCCCGACTCTATGCCAAGCTCCTCGCCCAGGCCCGCGTTCATCTCAATGGCGTACCTGGCCGGCGAGGCGGAGCGGTAGACAGTCAACTCAGAGTCCGGCGCGCCAATCTGCGGCGTCATTGCCTGGACGTCGACCACTATTCCGTTGGAGTTCAGGAACAGGATATCCAGGGGAATGAGGGTGTTCTTCATCCAGAACCCCCGGTAGTCCTCCTGAGGGTACACGAAGATCATAGCCGAGTCGCGCGGCAGGCTTTCCCGATTCATAAGCCCGCGCGCCCGCTCCGCCGGAGTGCGAGCCACCTCCAGCCGGAAGCGCTGCCCTCCTATGAACGCTTCATGAACGTCCCCAACACCGGCCACCGGGTTCGGCGGAGAGAATCCGGCCAGCACATCGGCAGTAGGAGTGGCGGCTGGGTGTACCTCAACCGTGGGAGTCGGAGCTAGGGTGGGCACAGAGGTGTCGGTAGGCGCGGGCAGCTTTGTTGGGGTAGGTGTCTCAGCAGGCAGAGGTGTGTCGGTAGGCGTGGGTATCTCTGTACGCGTCGGGGCATTGGTGGGAGCAGGAGTATCCACGGGCGTTTGAGTCGCACGATTCCCGTCGCAGGCCGCGGCCAGGATGGCTATGACTGCCAGGCAAAGGCACACTGCCGCTACGCGTCTCAACTCGACCGTCTTTTGCAGAACATGGTCGTGGTATTCTAGCAGGAAAGGGGCCATAACCCATCATGCCTCCTGACTATTTCATCGTCGTTATCGCCTCCTGGCGTGATGAATTGCGGTCTCCGTAGAGGCGCTTCGCGAAGCGCCCCTACACGAAGCGCCCACTGAACACCTTGAAGAATCTGAAGCGGCGCACCGGCTTCAACCCAGGCACAAAACCCTCCGAGTGTCATAGGCCGGTCTTAAGAGTTTTGTAATATTTGTCACCTTCCTGCAACCTTACTGGCATACTATAGACGTAGACGAACTTTAAAGGTCGTTCAGACCTTCAGAGCGTCCGGGTGTATACTGGAAGGAACAAGGGAGGGAATGATGGAGAGAGTGCTTGTGGTAGACGATGAGCCAACCGTCACGGAGGTGGTGGAGCGGTACTTGAGCCTGGAGGGGTACGACGTGTCCCTGGCAGCCAACGGACATGATGCGCTGAGGCTGACCCAGGAGTGGGCGCCCGACCTGGTGGTCCTGGACCTGATGCTGCCAGGTGTGGACGGCCTGGAGGTGTGCAGGCAGATCCGTAAGGACAGCCAGGTCCCCATCATCATGCTGACCGCCAAGGGGGACGAGACCGACCGGATTGTGGGGCTGGAACTGGGCGCCGACGACTACGTGACCAAGCCATTCAGTCCGCGGGAGCTTGTGGCGCGAGTCAAGACCGTTCTCCGTCGCATATCCTCCGGGCAGACCCAGACGACGGGCGGGACGCTGCGCTTCGATCAGCTTACCGTCAATCCGCAGACCCGCGTGGTGACAACCAGGGCAGGCGACGTGTCGCTGACAGGTAAGGAGTTCGACCTCCTATTCTTCCTGGCGTCAAACCCGGGGCAGGTGTTCACTCGCGAGCAGCTGATGGACAAGGTGTGGGACTACTCATACGCCGGGGACTCCAGCACCGTCACCGTCCACATCCGGCGTTTGAGGGAGAAGGTGGAGGCGGAGCCGGTGAAGCCGAGATACATCAAGACAGTCTGGGGTATAGGGTACAAGTTCGAGGAGTGATGCGCATGGCCGGAGTATCGCGGAGCGTGGCTCTGGCAGCGGCCACGCTCCTTGGCATGACAACCTTGGTTGTACTGCTTACCGTCGTGTTGCTGAGTCCTCCGCTGAAGGACCTGGTAGCCATCGCTTCGTTTCTCCTGATATCTGGAGGGGCAACCGTGTTCCTTGGGCTGGTTGCGCCCAGGCTGCCGTCGCCGCCCTGGCTTGGCTCGCTGCGCTCCAAGTTCTTTTTCGTATCGGTGGTCACCGCCATCCTGGCCCTGGTCAACGTAGGCTTCACGGCCGTGCTCATGTTCCTGTCGGGCCACGACCTAGCCCTTCTTGCGGGACTTCTCGGATTCTCAGTGGGGATGGCGATTTTCGTAGCCTTCGCCCTCTCGGAGCAAACCTCCCGCTCCATACGGGAGCTAGTGGACGGCGTCCGTCGTATGAGCGCCGGAAGGCTGGACTCGCGGGTGTCCATCCATACCAACGACGAGGTAGGAGAGTTGGCCTCTGCCTTCAACACCATGACGGACAGATTGAGAACCAGTTTTGGCCGGGAGCGGGAGCTTGAGCAGGCGCGCAGGGAGCTTGTCTCTGCCGTCTCCCACGACTTGCGGACGCCCCTGGCCTCCATCAGGGTGATGCTGGAGAGCATAAACGACGGCGTTGTCAGCGATCCAGCCACGGTGGGACGGTACATACGCACTTCCCTGACGGAGGTGGAGAACCTGAGCCAGCTGGTCAACGACCTGTTCGAGCTCTCCCAGATAGACGCCGGAGTGCTGGAGCTGCACATGGAGGAGGCGTCTCTACAGGATCTTATCTCGGACACGCTGGAGAGCATGTCCGCCCAGGCCGCGGTGCATAACCTGAGCTTGCAGGGCAGCCTGGACGGGGAGATCACGCCCGTTGTTATGGACACCAGGAGAGTCCAGCGCGTTCTCTACAACCTGGTGCAGAACTCCATCCGGCACACGCCGCCCGACGGCACCATTCAGATACGAGCCAGGGACGTCGGCGCGGAGGTGCAGGTGGAGGTCGCTGACACGGGCGAAGGCATACAGGAGAAGGACCTGTCCCGCCTGTTCGAATGGTCGTACCGGACGGACCGTTCGCGCTCACGGGAGTCAGGCGGCGCGGGCCTGGGACTGAGCATAGCCAGGGGGATAGTGGAGGCGCACGGCGGGCGCATCTGGGTCGAGAGCGTGGTTGGGCAGGGGAGCACCTTCAGCTTTACACTGCCGAAGGCGCAGGGCGAGGCGGCCGGAGGGTAGAGACGGTCTCTTGTGACTGTCCCCATACCGACTTTCCCCCACATTGGATACCTTTGCAAGACTCCACCTCCCCATAGTCCACCCCTGCGAAGCTTGTCCTCGTGGAAACGGGTAGCAGGGGTCTACTGGACGCCGTTACAGGCATACTGGATTCCTGCTTCCGGATACCTTTGCAAAACTCCGGTGTATCTCCTAGAAGAGGCTATCTTCTCCGTGGCGGGAAAGAGCGCAACAAGCACGCCAGCAAGAAATTCAATGCCGGGCGCGGGCCAGTAGGAAAAACTGCGGTAGTTGGCATCAGGGACCGCGAGACCAATCAAGTCATTGCCCGTCCAGTTGCCTTCACTGACAAGCCTTCCCTACAGGGTTTCGTATCGCAGAACACAGAAGACGGAGCTATAGTCTACACCGATGAACACGCGGCTTATCAGGATATGCCGAACCGACTCCATAGGACTGTGCGGCATAGTGCTGGGGAGTATGTGCGGCAACAGGCCCACACCAACGGAATAGAGAGTCTATGGACAATGCTCAAGCGTGGGATTGACGGAACCTATCACCACGTCAGCACCAAGCACTTGGGGATGTACGTTGGAGAGTTCGCGGGAAGGCACAACATCCGCCCACTGGACACAACCGACCAGATGACAAGTATGGCTCAGGGTTCAGTGGGAAAGCGACTCCGGTACAAAAGCCTTATTGCTTAGGTGATTCCTCTGAAGGTTTTTGGGCTGGCGGATTATTGTTAGCTTGCTCTTGTGCCATATCCTCCTTAGCCTTCTCGTAACCTTCTTTGAAGCCCTCAGCCTTACCCTTCTCAAATCGTCCCTGTTTGAAGATTTCCGCAAGCATTGAGCCTCCTTCCACTATTAGTAACGAATTGAACAATGCTATGAATATGAATGGTTCAAAGCCACGTCCGGCCGCTACTATGGTGTCAATCTGAGTATCTGTGGCCTCAAGATGCACCTCGCGCCATAACACAACTCCTAGGAAGACAACACATTGCAGGCTGACGACAATCATATGCCAGCCAGTATGCAATGTAGAGAATTGCACTTACCTAGAAGTGCCTTGCCGTTTCCCCTCTTGTTCCAGTCGTGGGGCAATCTCCTTGTAAGGCACTTGAAGCACCACTTCCGCAATCTGCTCAGGGGAGGCGTCTATCTTGGGAGGCATAGGACGGGCTGGGCGTCCACGCGGTTTTCCTTCTGCCATAGTCAACCTCCTAACCATGCTAGCGTGCTAGCTATAAACCCATTGTATAGCCAAGCGCTAGCGTTTGACAACCTTGCTCACGCCTAATCCGAGCAAGGCTTGTTCGATCCAAATGTTCACAGATATATAATTCCCTATTCAAAGGTCTCCAAGGTGGGAAGGCGCCTAAGTGCCCACACAGAGTACCGTACTCAATGGTCTCCGGGAACGGGGACATCCGCCAGCGATTCCTGGTCCTGGAACTGGGCTTGGTACAGCCGGGTGTAGAGGCCGTTCAGGCCCAGAAGTTCCCGATGGCTGCCGCGCTCCACTATCCTGCCGTGGTCCATCACCAGTATCTGGTCCGCGTTCAGGACTGTGGATAGGCGATGGGCGATCACCAGCGCCGTTCGCTCCCTCAGCAGAGGCTCCAACGCCTGCTGTATGAGGCGCTCAGATATGGAATCCAGAGATGACGTGGCCTCGTCCAGGACGATGAGCCTGGGGTCTTCCAGTATCACCCTGGCGATTGCCAGCCGCTGCCTCTCGCCGCCGGATAGACGGTAGCCCCGCTCTCCCACAATGGTGTCTAACCCCCAGGGCATGTTCTCTATGGCATCTTTGAGCTGGGCGTCCCGGCAAGCCCTCTCAATCTCCTCCTGAGTGGCGTCCGGGCGTGCGTAGAGGAGGTTGTGGCCCATGGTGTCGTGATAGACGAAGGTGTCCTGGGTCACCACACCAACCTGCCTTCTCAGGGACGCCAGTGTCGTGTGACTGATGTCCTGGTCGTCGATGAGGATGCGCCCGGCGGTTGGGTCGTAGAAGCGGGGCAGCAGATAGGTCAGGGTGGTCTTCCCGGCGCCGCTCGGCCCCACAAGGGCGAAGGTCTGGCCGGGCTCCATTGTGAAGGAGACGTCCTCCAGCACGGTGTGCCCCTCTCGATAGTAAAAGGACACGCTCTGAAATTCGACGCGACCCTTCACGCGCGGGAGCGGGTGGGCGTCTGGCGAGTCGTCTATTTCCGGGGACAAGTCCAGGTACTGGAAGATCCGCTCGAAGAGCGCAACGGAGGCGGTGACATCCACGTGGACGCTGGCAAGGGACGAGGCCGGTCCGTAGAGTCTGCTCAGGTAGGCCACGAAGGCCACCACAGTCCCGACCGTCATGGCGTCACTCAGCACCAGCCATCCGCCCATCCAGTACACTAGGGCAGGACCCAGCGTGCCGAAGAGACCCATTATCATAAAGTACCATCGTCCCACAAGCGCCTGGCGGACCTGCAACCTCATCACCTCCCGGTTCTTCTCCCTGAACCGCTCCCTCTCGGCTCGCTCCTGACCGAACACTTTCATAAGAATGTACCCGCCCACGCTGAGGGTCTCCTGGAGAATGTGAGTCAGGTCGGCGCGCTGTTGCTGGGTCTCCCTGGTCAGTTCTTGTCGGATACGGCCTACCCTGCGGGTGGGCACAATGAAGAGTGGCAGGATGAAGACGGATATGAGGGCCAGGGGCCAGCTCAGGTAGAAGATCATGGCCAGGGTTGTGCCCAGGATTACGACGTTGGACACGATGCTGACCATAGTGCCCGTCACAACGTTCTGTATGCCGGCCACGTCGCTGTTGAGCCGGGAGACGGTCTCCCCGGAGCGCACGCCGATGAAGAAGCCCAGGTGCAGGCTTTGGAGATGCTGGTAGAGATGGTTCCGCATATCGTACATGACACCCTGGCCTATCAGGTTGCTCAGGTAGTTCTGGGCCACGCCGATGAAGCCGGAGAGGATGGCGGCTAGCACCATTCCCAGGGACAGCACGCTCAGCAGTGTCAGGTCCTTGTCGGGGATGGCCTGGTCTATCATTGTGCGAATGAGAATGGGAGGGATCAGTCCCAGGATGGCCGAGGCTACAATGCAGAGCAGTATGTAGACCGACCTGGCCTTGTACGGAACGAAGTAAGCGAGGACTCGCCGCATGCTGACTATTGTGATGGGAGTAGTCGGCTGCGAAGAGTCTCTGTTGCGGAAGCCTCTATGACCTTCCATATATCCGAGCCATCCTCTCTTGGCAGCCTACAGCTTTCTGAGCCTGGGAAATAGGGCCAGGCTTCCCACTGCAAGGACGAGTAGTCCGATTCCGTGAGTCGCCAGCGCAAATGTCACCCCGAATGTGGCGGCCAGCGCTCCTACTTGCAGGTGCCCCAGCGGCCCCATACCCACGGCCAGTGTCCATGACCCCATTGCGCGCCCCCTGAACTCGTTGGGCACGACGCTCTGGACAAGGCTCTGGGAAAGGATGTCCGACAGCGCACCCATGCCGTTGACCAGGGTGATGCCCAGAATAGCCATGTAGAAGGTGGTTGCAAAGCCCAGGAAGACCAGGGAGATTCCGAATAGGTGCAGCACAATCAGATACAGAACTCCCTTGCGCCGCACATCACCCATCGCGGACAGCAGCAGTATCGCCAGAATACCCCCAATGGATCGCAGGGCGTTCATCACACCCAGCCCCTCCGCGCCTACCTGGAGAATGTCCTTGGCCAGTGTCGGCATTAGCACCTGGTGTGAGAACCCCAGTATCTCTGCCATAGCGGACAGGGCCACCAGCATTTGCAGGGAGCGGTTGTGGCGCAGCTCGCTCAAGGACCCCTTGAGGATCTGCCACACCGGCTCTCGCTCTATCGGAGCCGCCTGTCCGCGCTCCCGGATGAACTGCATGGTGACGGCGGAGAGCACGTAGCCAACGGCAATGGCGACGCAGGCGGCGTCAGCGCCCAGTCGCGCCATGAGAGATCCCGCCGACAGAGACCCGGCGATTGCTCCCACACGCATACCCATCGACATGAGCGCCAGGCCGTTGATGACGTTGCCACCTCCCACAATGTCGTAGGCCAGGCTCTGGCGCGCAGGCTGGTTCACGGCCCGCAGGCAGCCGCCTGCAAAGCCGAAAGCCGCCAGATGCCAGACGACCACTATGTCCCACATGATGATCAGACCGAGACCCGCGCTCAGGGCTGCCATGCCTATGTTCACAGCGCCCACCAGCCTGCGCCGATCGAATCTGTCTGCTACTGCTCCTGCCGGCAAGCCCAGCAGAAAGAAGGGAACCATCCTCAGCCCTAGCACCACTCCCACTATGAAGGTGTCCTCCGTCAGGACCTGGGTTACCCACCCAAGCACCACCATTTCCCCCACGAACCCCCAGCTGCTGAAGGCCGTGGAGAGCCACAGCAGCCTAAACCCCCGGTATCGCAGGGCTGGCGTGCTGAGTATATTTGAGAGGGCAGACCTGGCGCCGGAAACGGAGGTTTGTTCAGCCATTTGTCATCTCAGAGCGCGTAGACGTTGGCACAGATGATAGCACTTCCTAGAAGAGGGCGTCATTCCAAACGCAGAGACTGGTGCTGTTGCAAGGACGGGGGGTAGGGAAAGGGGCGCTGTTCCGGTCGGGGTTCCGGGGTTGGGCGGTGAGTCAGTCGATCTTTCGCACAGCGGGAAGAATTATGCCGACCAATATGGCTCCTGTGGCGCAGAGCACGCCGTAGACCGCCAGCGCAATGGGGCCGCCCACCAGGGAGATTGCGAATCCGCCGGCGCCGCTGCCCAGAGTGCTGAACCCGCGGTCCAGAGTCATCAGGCTCATAATGCGGCCACGCAGCTCGTTGGGGGTTATCTCCATGAGCACACCAGTCCGCAGAGTCATCATGGCGGTCTGGCCTACGCCGACTATGATGATCATAATTAAGGGCAGCACGGGGACCGCAAGACCCAGTATCGCCACAAGGGGTAGAACGGAGGTGAGACCCAGGCCCGTAAGGGCCAGGCCGTACATGGCAAGGCCGCCAACAATCAGCAGCCCCCTGTTTCGCAGCCTAGTTCCCAGAGTAGCGAGTCCCAGCGCGCCCGCGAGAGACCCAACGCCGGATATCGCCAGAAGCATTCCCACTCCCTCGGCTCCGATGTCCATCACCTTTAGGGCGAGCCAGGGTACGAACACCTGAAGGTATGGCATACCAAATAGGGACTGGACCGCGAAGAGGACCAGCAGGCCAAAGATGACGGGGCTATCCTTGGCGTATCTGAACCCGTGTATCAGACCGGCCAACCACGTGTCTCTCGTCTGCTCCACCCTCCCTTCAATTGGCACCCTGATCATGAACGTGGCGGCCACCGCTACCACGTACGCCGCAGCCGTTATCAGGTACACTCCGCCGAAGCTGCGGGCGTCGTCCACCCCGTAATCGAAGACTATGGCCCAAAACGCGATGAGCAGGCCAGCGACGGAGGCGCTGAGGATGCGGACAATCTGCATACTCCCCGTGTTCAGGGCAATGCCGTTCAGAAGCAGGCCGGGAGGGACCAGGCTGGGGAGCAGGGCCTGGCGCGCCGGGCCGTCGAAGGCCATGAGGAGGCTGCGCAGGATAGCCGTTGCGTAGATGTGCCATAGCTCCAGGTTGCCTGTGACTATGATGACGGCAAACAGTGTGTTCACGCCCATGCTCAAACTCTTGGAGAAGAGCATGACTACCCTGCGGTCGAACCTGTCGGACACCAGGCCGCCGATGGGTCCCAGGAACATCATTGGGACGCCCCGGGCCAGGGATATCAGTCCAAGCTGGACCTCGGAACCGGTAATCGCGACCACCAGTACCGGCCGCGCCACCAGGTCCATCCACAAAGCCAGCGAATTGCTTATCTGGCCTATGAAGAGTAGCAGGTAGTTCTTGTATGCCAAGGAGTGGAAGGTAGCGGGAAGCCATTCGGGTGGGTCTTTCCACTCTACCTCCGGTGCGCCTTCGTCGGGCGCCGGGTCCGGTCTCTGAGAGCCTGTCCCTATCATTGGTCGCCTGCCTTAAGCTATATCCTTCCAACCTCTCTAGTCTATCCGCCTTAGTGGCGGGTAGAAGCTGAACATAGCCATAGCGGTGATGACCAGCCCTACGCCAAAGAGTATCTGTGCCATCTGCGCGCCCATCGCTTCGGCCATGAAGCCGGCCGCGGCTCCTCCGGCGGTCGTCATTGCCCTGTCCAGGGCCAGCACACCCAAGACCCGCCCACGCATGGTTTCGTGGGCCTTCTCCACCAGCACGGCGTTAATGAGCGGGAAGAATCCCGACTGCCCCACGCCAAGGAACAGAAGGACGAGAAGGGCCAAGGGCACTGAGTTGAGGTAGGTAGAGGCTGAGAATGTGATGAGGAGAAGGCCGAATGCAAAGAGCAGGGCTATCATTATCAGCCCTCGATGCTTTGTTGGGTTGGTCCTTGCCAGCACCAGCGCGCCTATGGTGCTGCCCACGGCCGCCACAGACAGCATAGCGCCAAACAGCCGCGATCCCTTCGCCCCTTCCTCCGCTCCTTCGCCTCCATCTCCGGCGATCAAGCGCACGAGGCCGTCAAGGAAGCCCGTGCCTTCTGTGTCCACCTTAAGGACATCCACCGCAAAGAGCGGGGCGAAAATCTGCATGAACGCCATACCAAATGTGAACCATCCCAATGAGATGATAAGGACGCCTCTTATGTCCGGGATTCTCCAGGCGTACTTCACTCCCTCGACTAGGTCGCCGCCCATGCTGCGTACGCCCTGGTAGCCGGTGCGCTGGTGGTCTGCGGGCCTCATCATCCAGGTGAAGAAGATGGCTACCACGTAGATCCCGGTCATTACGGCGTATGTGACTCCGAACCCAGACGTGGCAACCAGGATGCCGGCCGCCGCCGCCCCGCCGATGCGCATTGCGGTCATGCTCCCGGTGCTCAGGGCCATTGCGTTGGTGACCAGGTTTGCGGGAACGATGGTTGGTATCATGGCGCGGCGGGCCGGCTGGTCGAAAGCCATAGTCATGCCCCGCAGGATGTTGTAGGCAAAGATGTGCCACATCTCCACGATGCCCAAGATGATGAGCGCGGTAAACCCAACGCTCAGCCCAAATACGACCACTTTGGTGATGAGGAGCACTGTGCGCCGGTTGAAGTTGTCGGCTACCACACCCGCCAGCATCCCGAAGATGACGGCGGGGACGGTCCGGGCTACCAGTATCATCCCAAGGTCGGCAGCTGACCCGCCCAGGTACAGGATGAACAGGGGCTTGGCTAACTGGTCGATCCACAGGGCAAAGGCGTGGGTTATCTGTCCAAGCCAGAGGAATGTGAAGTCTCTATACTGCAGGGAGGCGAATGTGCCGCCGATCAGTCCACCGCCGGAAGCCCTGCCGCCAGACGCCGCCAACTCCGGCGGCAACCGGCCGTTGCCGTTGTCGCCCTCTACAGCTGTGTCGTCTCTTCCGGGTCTTCGTTGCATTGCTTGAATCCCTGCCGTTTAGTCCAGTTTCCTAATGCGTGGCACTAATGCAATTACCAGGACGGAGAAGGCTATCAGGAGAATAGCCAGTCCACCGACCGACCACTGTACCCCAATCACATCGGTCATTACTCCCGCGAAGAAAACCCCAAAGCTGGTCAACCCGAACTCCATCATCATAAGGCTCATCACCCTTCCCCGGTACTGGTCTTCCACGTAGTACTGAATCAGGGTGTTGCCCAGGGTCATTCGTGCCGTCTGGCCTATGCCCACGAAGAAGATGAAACCAAAGGCGAAGAGCAAGGCGGTGCCTGGGAACCAGGAGCTAGAGAAGAACAGTCCTACAAGGGCCACACCCAGGATGGCGCTTCCCACCATGAGCATCAGGCCGCGTTTCTTGTTTGGCAGGGACGCCAGGAAGATTGAGCCAATCATGGCTCCCACGCCGGATGCAGCGAGGAGCCATCCAGCCATCCTCTTGTCCACCATAAGGACATCTTCAGAGAGGGCAGGGAACAGCATCATATATGGCATCGAAAGGAGAGTGACCACGAATATTATCATAAGGACCAGCATGAGTACGGTCTCGTGGCGAACGTACCTAAGTCCGTCCACTATATCGTTCAAGGCGCCTCGCCCACGCAGGCTAACTGTTCCCACTTTAGGCATAAGTATCACGAAGGTGACAGCTATTATGTACATCGCAGTCATTGCGAGATATACAGCCTCAAAGCCCCACGAGTGGGTTATGAATCCCACGGGGACCGGAGCCAACACTCTCATTGCGTTCATGCCAAATGTATTGAGAGCTACGGCGTTCATGAGCTCCTCTTGGCCAACAAGGTCGGCTATCATTGCCTGGCGTGAGGGCATCATGAGCCCCATAATGGTTCCCTGGATCAGTGCGGCTACAATCAGGATCAACCAGGAACCAAGAGTCCAAGGGCCAAGAATCCAAAAGCTCTCTGGGCTCATTAGTCCAAATATCAGTGTCAGAGCAATGCCAAGGGAAACCACGGCCGAGGCTGCTTGGCCTACTATGAGAACGTATTTCTTTTGGACGCGATCCGCAATGACTCCCCCAAAGAGGGATAAGAAGAGCATGGGCAAGGCGTTGGCCAGGGCCATTACGCCTAGGGCCATTCCGGATTCGGTCAATTCATGGACTAGGAACATACGGGCGAACATCTGCATGTTCATGGCGGCCATCTGGCCCACCATGGCCCCGTAATAAAGGCGGAATGCAGGATATTTGAAGGATGTGAACGTGGTCAGGTTTCGAAAGGAAATGGGCGCTCCCCCGCCGCCCATTCCCATTCCACCCCCGCCCATCGGCATACCACCGCCGCCGCCGCCACCGCCGCCCCTGACCGGGGGCGCGCTGCCTCCCCGGTGACCGTCGCCTCCGTCCGCGGCTTCGGGGGCCTGGGTCGCCTCGTCCCGCTCCGTTGTCTTCTTCCTAGCAGGTCTCCACATGGAAGCTCCTTAAAACGCTATCTGCGTCTTGTTCTAAAAACAAATCGACAGTCAGGAACGCTTCGCTGGTTTCAACATGCGCTAGCGTCCCAAGGTTCCCGCGGCGGCCTGCTCCGATTCCGTAGCTGTCCGGCGCGTTGCGGTGAGTACAAGCTCCATAGCCTGGCACACCTTTTCAAGTTCGTCCTCAGACATGGGCATCAGCCGCTCCTCCCACCGGTGGCGCCTTGCCGCCAGCAGTCGCTGCGCCAGTTCGCGGCCTTCTTCGGTGAGCGCGCAGAGCACGGAGCGACGGTCCTCCGGGTCGGGCCATCGGCTGACCAGTCCCTTGTCCACCAGACGGTCCACAAGCCCTGTTGCGCTGGACATTGAAACGTCCAGGGTGGAGGCGAGTCCGCTCATCCGGAGGGCCCCCTCCTGCAGCAATAGAAAGAGCACCCTGACCTGCGGCATTGTAAGGTCCATAGTGAACCATTCCCGGGACACGCTGTACGGCCCAGAGCGCGTCACCTCCTCAAAGATGTCGATTACCCGGGTCAGTAGGTATTCCTTGGCTGCCTGCTCTTCGCCCACTGTCATTTCACACAACCGTTAAGATCTCTTAAGATATTTCTACAGATGAGGATATTTCACCTAACTTGAACATTTTAGGTGCCATCAATGAGGTCGTCAATACCTTTTGTGCCATTTGGCACAAACTGTAAGGATTTTAAGAAATGGCGCGGGTACCTCCTTGCGTCTCCTAATGCCTACATAGTAGAGAGACGATGTGCCTGCTTTACAATTACTCCATTGGCATCATATGAATGTGCTAAAATATGTTCTTGAAGGCCTCTTCCGGCGGTATCTCGCATTGATATGAGGCGTGGGATGCCATTCTGTAGACCTAGTTGACGAAGATAGACTGGAGGTAGAGTGGATTGCCACCTAGTGTTCAAACACAACGTGATAATCTCAGCATAGGTCTCTACCTAGCTCACAGCGGATACGGGGCTACGCTGGATGATACACTCCAAGCATCCTTGGGTTACGTACCATCTATCAATACAAGGATAGAACCCTATCTACGCAGATTCCGTAATGCTCAGCGCGTAGGCAGGGAGGCCTTTCGGAATAGGACTCCCGGTTACTTCACGTTCAATGCGATGCCATTTGGAGGCGAGTACATTTACAAAGCCACTTGGTATGTCTGGGTGAACCCTCAGTCTAACCATCCGCAAACAGTTCCACTATTTGCCGGAGATTTGGCGTCGATGCGAATGCTAAGGAGTAGAGATCTTAGTACCCGCGAGGCGACCACCAGAAGTGTCCGAACTGCTGAGAATATTGAAGAGCAGCGGCGGGCGGTTCAAAATCAAGACTGGCCTTCTTTGCAACAAATTCAGTCTAGAATGGTTGGAGACGGGAGTCTAGGTGAGATTCTATCTGGGTTCCATGGGATACCCTACGCAGACATCCAAGAGATCATCCCTCAACTTCAGAACTATCCTATGTTGTTTCAGTTTCAGAGGGATGCTCGAAGGGTTCAACAACTGAATAGACGCCTGAGACAGGCACAAGCGTCATTAGGCCAGCAGCTCAGGAATTGGGTAATGTTGCAGACTGGGGTACCCAATAATGCGCCTCAACTGGCTTTGCAACAAGCTCAACAGCGGCTGACTAATCTGTAATACGATGCAAGGAGAATCATGAGTGCCAACGGACTGGAAGCCCTCGTGCTGCGCGCTGTAGAAGAGTGGTATGGAGAGATAGTTGAAATTCCCTGCGAACTTATAAAGCCGGACCCCGAAAATCTCAGGCAAGAGTTTGATGAAGCCGACCTGGTTGACTTGGGCAAGAACATTGAACTCGTGGGTCAATTGGACGAGATTACCGTGTTTCCAATCCTGGCCGACAGTTCAACTTGGACGGGTTTCTTTGACCTACATGACGGAGAGCGCAGATGGCGCGCCGCACAGTTGGTGAAACTCCCAAGTCTAAGGGCTAAGATTGTTCCTAGACCGTCCTCTCAAGACTTGATGTTCAAGAAGGTCAGTAGAGTACTTCAGACTCGATCTCTCAGCCCGGAGACCAAATTAAAGGCGTTGGAGAAATCCCTCTCTGATTTGGGAGTTCTTGAGAAACCTGACGAATGGGATACTTTCAGAGGTAAACTCGGTGGTGGACCTGAGTGGCCGCAATTGCTAAGAGTGCTAAGGTTGCAGCCTAAAGTTCGCTCCATGTTAGAGAATGGATTGATTAACTTTACAATAGCTCAATCTGTGGGGCGAGTCGCGTATGACAGGCAAGCGCAACTAGCTGAATACGTTGTGATAAACAAGATCAACGGAAGATTTTTCTCCACCCAAATGGTGCCTTACCTAATAGAGCATCCTGATGCTAGTCCCGCACAGGCCTTCGAGCACGCTAGGGTGGGGGGATGGCGGCAATACACCACTGGCCCATACAATAAAGGAGAGTCTCCTCCGACTCAGGAGCAAGTTGACAAATTCCTTGAGGCATGTGTGGTTTGGGAAAGAGCGTGGGAAACTGTGGTTGTAAGAGGGTTGGTTCACGCTATTGCAGATAGCCCCCAATATACTTTCCGGTTAAGAGATGCAAGCCGGAGAGTTCAAGAGAGAGCGGCGGCATTGGAGGAAAGAATGAACGCGTCTAGCCAAGAGGATCTTTCTCCCTCCAACATTCTAACTCCGACCCGTCATCGGTTGCCAATTGAAGAAGGCTCTTTGTCTCAATTGACGCCATGAAGGAACTGAGCTACAAGCTAGCGAACTGGTTCCTCATTCCGGTGCAAGACCTATGGTAACCGTAACAGACAAGGCAAAAGAGGAACTGAAGCGCATACTGGAGACGCGCACTCTGGCTCCGGGCAAGCTTCTCAGGCTGGCCATGCCGCCGATCTGGAAGGGCGAAGGGGACTTCGGGATAGTAATTGATGAAAAGGGCGAGGACGACTACGTGGTCTCCCACCAGGGTATGAACATTCTGCTGATGGACGCCGGTCTGACGGACGGGCTTACCACAGCCGTGCTGGACTTCAAGGAGTCGCCGGCGGGCATGGCGTTCACCCTGGACGTGTTCTAGGAGCGGGTTGGCCTTACGTCGGGCGCCAGTTGGCTATTAGAGAGGATGCACACCGTGACTCAATCTTCCGGAGATAATGAATCGCGCCTGCTAAAGATTGTCGAATCCATGGCTATATCCCCTGAGGATGCTCAAGCTATAGCAGAACGTAATCTCGAGCAGAGCAGAAACAAGCATCCTGGCGACCCAGAGTGGGAGCACCAATTGAGGGCCGCTGACCAGATCATCAAGAGATACGCCCGGCTGGCTGGGGTGGTGGGTGGATCCACTGGTCTATCGGGAATTATTCCAGGTCTGGGCACCGCTGTCGCGGTTGTGGGAGGGGCAACAGCGGATACTGCGGTGTCCATGAAGCTTCAGGTAGACATGTGCATGTGCTTGGCTGCAGTTTTTGGATATGACATTACATCTGAGGATATCCGTTATCTAGTCTTTCTCATCGCTGCAACTGGCAGCCTTCAGCGCGCAGGAGTAGATGTTAGGGCCAGGCTGGGCACTAAAGCTGGGGTAAGAATGCTCAACGAATACCTGAAAGGCACTGCGCTTCAAGCTGTCAAACATGCGTTTAGGCGCGTAGGAGTAACTCTTACAAGAAAAGCGCTCGCAAAGGCTATGCCCTTTGGGGTCGGAGTTGTTGTAGGTACGAGCGTCAACTATGGTCTGACTCGCTATGTGGGCATGGAAGCCAAAGAATGGTTCGTAATCGACACTAATTCGCCTTGGATATCTCATTGATGTGGGTGACCTGTGGACGTACATGGTCAGACTACGTGGCGTGTCTGCCCTACCGGCCAGGTTAGAATAGCGTAGAGATAAGCGCAGGACCATATTCTCGAAGAGGACGGAGGCAGCATGGTCTCGGCGGACGACGAGAGGCGTCAGATAGAGGAGTGGGCGCGGGGCAACCCGCTGAGGGAGTGGTACGCCAAGGAGATATGGGGCAGGCCCACGGATGACGACGACACTCTCTTTGAGGTTATGAGCCTTCAGATCTTCCAGGCCGGCCTCAACTGGCACATGATACTGGCCAAGCGCGACTTCTTCCGCAACGCCTTTAACGGTTGGCGCATCGACGACGTGGCCGCCATGGGGCCGCAGGACGTGGAGCGCCTGCTGCAGGACGCGTCAATCGTTCGCAATCGCAAGAAGATTGAGGCGTGCATCGTCAACGCCCGCATCATCCAGGGCTTGCAGAGCGAGCACCACTCCTTTTGTAACTGGTTTTACAGAGTGCTGCCCGGAGATGATCTGGCGCTTCTCCAGAAGGAGCTTAGAGGCACGTTCAAGTTC
Organism: Dehalococcoidia bacterium; assembly: GCA_965261605.1. Taxonomy (GTDB): domain Bacteria; phylum Chloroflexota; class Dehalococcoidia; order Lucifugimonadales; family UBA2985; genus DAOUJW01. The sequence goes on from OZ253466.1 coordinate 2,043,391, forward strand.
ATTGGGCCGGAGATAGCCCGCATGTGGCTTATGGCCTCCGGTCGTATCCCGACCCAGCCGTAGCCGGACTGATGCCGTCCTGGACTGGTTGAGACGGGCGGTTTGTGGTAAATTAGGCGTTGATTCCAGACCTTTCGCAACATACAGAATCGCTGTAGCCAAGATTTAGGAGGAGTTATGCTGGATTACAAGCCGAACATCGTTCTTTCGAACAAGGAATACAACGTGGTTGGCACCAGGCCCATTCGCCACGACGGTCTGGACAAGGTCACGGGCCGCGCCCGCTACGGAGCCGATATCAATCTCCCCGGACTTCTCTATGGCAAGATTCTCAGGAGTCCCCATGCACACGCCCGGATCAAATCCATAGACACCAGCAAGGCGATGGAGCTGCCGGGCGTAAAGGCTGTGGTGACCTCCAAGGACCTTGTGCAGATCTCCGATAAAGCGTCCGACGTTGGCGAGGGGGAGATCAGGAACATAGGGTTTATGAGCCGGAACTGCCTGGCCAATGAGAAGGCGCTGTACAAGGGGCACGCCGTGGCCGCAGTAGCCGCCACCAGCCTTCACGTTGCAGAAGAGGCTCTTTCCCTCATTGAGGTGGACTACGAGGTGCTCCCTCCGGTGCTCAGCTCCAGGGAGGCCATGAAGGAGGACGCACCGCTCCTGCACGAGGGGCTTGTTACAGTGCCGGAGGCCACGGGGGCCGGCGGAACGAGCGATGACGGAGTCGGCGGCTCCAACGTCGGCAAGCGCTTCCAGCATCGTTTGGGTGACATAGAAAAGGGATTCCAGGAAGCGGACGTAATAGTGGAGAGAGAGTTCAGCACGGAGGCCGTTCACCAGGGCTACATTGAGCCTCATACTGCCACGGCGCTGTGGGACATGGAAGGCAACATAACTCTATGGTCAAGCAGCCAGGGCCATTTTGCCATGCGGGAGCAGACGGCGAACCTGCTTGGGGTTCCCGTGTCCAAGGTGAAGGCCATTCCCATGGAGATTGGCGGCGGATTCGGCGGGAAGACGATAACCTACGTTGAGCCGGTGGCGGCTGCCCTTTCCCGAAAGGCCCGGCAGCCGGTGAAGGTGACCATGAGCCGCATCGAGGTGTTCGAGGGCACGGGTCCGACATCCGGCACCAACATCCGTGTGAAGATGGGCGCCACCAAGGACGGGCACATCACCGCAGCCGAGGCCGCGCTGGTGTACGAGGCAGGCGCCTTCCCAGGCTCGCCGGTTGGAGGCGGCGCTCGCTGTATGTTCGCCCCCTACGACATTCCCAACGGCCATATCGACGCTGTTGACGTGGTTGTGAACAAGCCAAAGGTTGCCGCGTACCGGGCGCCCGGCGCTCCCGCAGCCGCCTTTGCGGTGGAGCAGGTGGTGGACGAGATCTGCCAGAAGCTCTCCATGGACCCCCTGAAGTTCAGGCTGCTCAACGCCTCCAAGGAGGGCACGCGGCAGATTGTGGGGCCGGTCTTCGGAACCATAGGCAATGTGGAGACGCTCGAGGCGACCAGAGATCACCCCCACTACGCTGCGCCCCTGGAGGGCCCTTACCGCGGTAGGGGCGTGGCAAGCGGCTTCTGGGGCAACGGCGGCGGGCCTGCCAGCGCCATTGCCAGCGTCAACTCCGACGGCTCGGTCAGCTTGGTTGAGGGGTCGCCGGACATCGGAGGCAGCAGGGTTGTGGTAGCCATGCAGCTGGCCGAGGTGCTGGGCATCGCGGCTGAGGACGTGAAGCCCTCCGTGGGAGACACCGACTCCATCGGCTTCACCTCTCCTACGGGAGGAAGCAGCGTCGCCTACAAGACCGGACTGGCCTGCTACGAGGCTGCCCAGGACATCAAGCGCCAGATGATGCAGCGAGCGGCCACCATCTGGGAGACCTCCGTGGAGAACGTGGAATACCAGGACGGCGCGCTGAGCCACCGGACGGATCCCGACCTCCGGATAACCTTTAAGGAGATGGCCGGGAGGCTCAACCTCAACGGCGGCCCCATAGTGGGCCGGGCTACAGTTAACGACCGCCGCAACGGCAACGCCTTCGCTACGCACATCGTGGACGTGGAGGTGGACCCGGAGACCGGCAAGGTCGACATACTCCGCTACACGGCCGTCCAGGACTGCGGAAAGGCTATTCACCCGAGCTACGTGGAAGGCCAGATTCAGGGCGGAGCGGTGCAGGGCATCGGTTGGGCCCTCAACGAAGAGTATTTCTTCAACGACAAGGGCCAGATGGTCAACTCCAGCTTCCTGGACTACCGGATGCCCACCAGTCTTGACCTGCCCATGATTGACACCGTGATAGTCGAGGTCCCTCACGGAGGCCATCCCTTCGCAGTCCGTGGAGTGGCGGAGCTTCCCCTGGTTCCTCCAATGGCAGCGATTGCCAACGCCGTCGGCAACGCCATTGGCGTCAGAATGACGCAGCTTCCGATGTCGCCTGGACGGATACTGGAGGCTCTGGAGGAGAAGAACAACAACGGCAGCGACTCGGGGAGATAGATATGCCAGAGGTGTGGATTCCACCCAGACTGCAGAGAATAACCAATGGGCAGGAGCAGATCCAGGTTGGAGGCTCCACCGTTCGCCAGGTGGTGAACAACTTGGAACAGGAATTCCCGGGCTTGAAGGAAGAGCTGTGCTACGAGGACGACATAATGCCGGGTCTGGCGGTCATCATAGACGGGGAGACGGCCAACCTGGGGATGCTCGAAAAGGTCAAGGAGGACAGCGAGATACACTTCCTCCCCGCGATTTCGGGCGGCTCAGCCTGAGCCTGAAGCCTTAGGTCAGATATTTAGGCGGGACGGTCGTCAAGGCCGCCCCGCCTTTTGTTATCCGCTCCTCAGTTGCTCCGCAACGTCCCTGTAAGCCTGGATGGTGGCCTGAATGTCCTCCTCCGTGTGCGCCAGGGACATATAGAACTTCTGGGTTCCCTTCACTATGCCGCTTCCCAGCAGCAGGCGGTTGAATCGCTGCATGGTTTCACTTGAGGCCGAGAGAGTGGAGCGATAGTCGATAATCTCCTGGTCGGTGAAGTACACGTCGAAGATGGTGTCATCGCCTATGACCTGGGCCGGGACCTCCGCCTGCCTCAGCGCTTCCTCCAGCGCCGTCCGCAGCCGACGACCCGTGGCGCGCAATCGCTCGTACGTCCCGGGTTTCGTCAGCTCGGCCAGGGTAGCCATGCCGGCGACGCAGGCGATGGGATTGCCGTTAAGGGTTCCTATCTGGGGTATGAACTCCTCTCCCTGCGACTCCGAGGCGTCGTAGTGGCGCATGATGTCTGCGCGGCCGCACACCGCCGCAAGGGGGTATCCTCCGCCCACCACCTTGCCTACGGCGGCCAGGTCCGGCTGAACGCCATACCACTCCTGTGCGCCGCCGTAGGCGAGTCGGAATCCCGTGACCACCTCGTCGAAGATCAGAGGGATGTCGTAGCGTGCCGTAACCTCTCGTAGTCCCTCCAGGAAGCCGGGCGCCGGGGGAATGATGCGCTGCAACGGCTCCACTATAATGGCTCCAAGCTGGTCACGGTTCTCAGAGATTATGCGCTCCGTTGCGTCCAGGTTGTTGAACGGCGCTATCAGCACCGTTTCCTGTATAGCGCTGGGGATGCCTGCGGAGCCGGGCAGTGGCTGGGGGAAGTCCAGCAGCCTGGAAGGGGCCATGCTCATCAGGGCGTAGTCGTGGGTGCCGTGATACCCGCCCTCGAACTTCAATATCTTGTCCCTCTTGGTGAAGGCACGCGCAGCCCGCAGGCACTGGAAGGTCGCGTCGGTGCCGCTGGTGGTGAAACGCACCTTCTCGGCGCAGGGCACGGCGCGGCACACCTCCTCCGCAAGCTCGATGGCCGGCGCGCTGGTGATGAAGTAGGTGCTGCCTTTGTCCAGCCACTCCCGCACGGCGTCCAGAACGGCGGGGTGAGCGTGCCCCAGTATCATAGGCCCCGACCCAATCAGGTAGTCGATGTACTCGTTGCCGCTGAAGTCGTATAGCTTGGAGCCACGGCCTTCCTTCACTATGAAGCCGTCCTCGAAAGCCGACGTAATGTTGCCGAGCTGTGCGCCCGGCAGGCGCCGGCGCGCTCTCTCCAGCAGGGCCTTCTCCTCGGCGCTTGGCGGGTTTCTGAAAGTCATTCTCTTCTCTCCTGGGCTGGGTGGTGATCTCCTGGCGAAAAAGGTCGTATTGGCCGACCCTCCAATACCCTATGACGCCGTAGTTGGAATGTCAAACGGGGTGTCAGGGCTTGCCTCAAGCTGCTTTCCGGCCCTGTGGCAAAGCGTACATCCAGGTACTACAATGGAGTCGTGAATGGACTAAAATCATGCGCTATTCTTTTCCATGCCACATTGTCCGCGATGAGGAAGAAGAGAAGGCAACTGGACTGGAAGCCTACGTGGTGACTTTCCCAGATGTGCCTGAGGCCATTACCGGGGGTTGGACTTGGGAGGAGGCCCTGGAGATGGCTGAGGATGCCTTGTCTCTTGCCCTAAGCTTTTATGTGGACGAACGCCAAGATATACCAACGCCCAGCGATGCTGCCAGGGGCCAAGTGGTAATCCCCGTTAGGCCAGCTACCGCAGCCAAGTTGGTCATATATGCCGCTATGCGCAAGCAAGGCGTTACAGAGGCTGCTCTTGCTGAGAAGTTAGGAATTACAGAATCCGCTGTTCGCAAGCTCTGCGATCCGGGGTACAGCTCCCATATCAGCCAGATTGAGAGAGCGCTCCGAGTACTCGGCCGATCGCTGGTGATTGAAGATACGCCCAGGAGTCAGGTTCGGAGTGAGCTTGTAGCCGCGCGATAGCGGTTGCGCGCCTCCTGTGACAAGTAGTCCTACCCTAGCGCCAATGGGGTTCCGATGACCAGGAAAGAGTTAGCCGGTCGACTCCATCATTCTCTCGGGCTGCTAGGAATCCTTGGTTTCATTCTATTCATTGTTGATATTGTGGCTACGGATTATACGAGAGATATCAATTCATATAGCATAACTACTGTATTGGATGCCATTGAAGCGGGAACATACGATCAACTGGATCACTATAGAAAGGGGATCTCTTGGACCCACGAGTCAAGGAGAGAACGAGCTTCGCTTTGCAGTTCTTGGAGTTGCGCCCCTTCTATATTCATGTGCAGAACCTAGCGGAACGACGACGAGCCAATACCGAGAATAACCTGGATACGTCTTCCGTGGTGGTGAAAGGACACGATCTTTGCCGGAGGTTATCACAAACGAACACCAATTGCACTGAGTGGATGCCTTCATCCTACCCAGGATCCTGAGTCAGCCCCGGAGATCCGGTTTCTCGAAGCGGCCCTTGGCAGTCGGCGCAGCAGATCACATCGGCGGGGTCAGGTACTCCCGCACCTCGATCTCGCAGCCTTCAGCATAACGCAGGTGGGGATGACTCTGCACCATAGCAATCGCTGCCTCCATGCTCTCCGCTTCCAGGATTGAGAATCCCGTCACGTTTGCATCGCCTTGGGAGCTTCCGGAGACACCCACCCTGAGACCGACGTCCAGCATAGCTCCCATATCCACCAGCGCATCTCCGCACTCCCCGAACCAGTCCATCCACGCCTTTCCGTCATCCGGAGTGGCCTTCGACATCTGCTCCCTGGCCGTCATGGGGGCCCGATAGAGCGCAACAAATCTACTCATTCTGAATGCCTCACTTCACATTACTGCTCCCTGGTAGCGAGCCTTGGGAATGTATCACTTCCCGCTGTGGTAGACAAGCTGGACAAAGCCTTGTAGCAGCGCGTTCCTTCTGCTATATTTATTGTACAGGCAGGAGGGATCGCATAGTGGCCTAGTGCGGCCGCCTGCTAAGCGGTTAGGGGGCGTAAGCTCTCTCATGGGTTCGAATCCCATTCCCTCCGCCAGCGCTTATTAAACGCCAGGGTAAAGCACAAATGCCACAAACGCAGATGAGTTCCCAGAGTTACTATATCTGGACCATCGGCTGCCAGATGAACAAGGCCGACTCCGAGCGGCTGGCCGGAGCCTTGGAAGGGCTTGGCTACCGGGAGTGCGCCTCGCCCAAAGAGGCGGGCGTCATTGTCCTGAACAGCTGCGTCGTGCGACAGAGCGCCGAGGACAAGGTCACCGGGATGCTCACGTCCCTCAAGCCCCTCAAGCAGAGCGACCCCGAGCGGATCGTCGCCCTGATGGGGTGCATGGTGGGTCCTAGGACCACCGAGCTTGAGAGGCGCTTCCCATACGTGGACGTGTTCATGGCGCCTCAGCAGTACGCCCCGCTTATCGACCTCATTGGAGGTCGTCTAGGACTGGACACCGAGGGTTGCCTGCAGAACCTGGTCCCCGTCAGGCCGCAAGTCACCACCTACGTTCCCATCATTCACGGCTGCGATGAGTTCTGCTCCTTCTGCATCATCCCATACAGGCGCGGACGTCAGAAGAGCCGTCCGGTAGACGACGTTGTCAGAGAGGTGGAGCTTCTTGTGCAACGCGGCGTCAGGGAGGTCACACTTCTGGGCCAGACTGTCGATGCATACGGCCACGACCTGCCGGATAAGCCGGACCTGGCAGACCTACTGGAGGCGGTACATCCCATTGACGGCCTGGAGCGGATTCGCTTCCTCACCTCCCATCCTCGCTTCATGAGCGACCGCATAATCCAGGCGGTTGCAGATTCGCCCAAGGTGTGCGAACATTTCAATCTACCCTTCCAGGCGGGAGATGACACTGTCTTGAAGAATATGCGTCGGAGTTACACCCGTGACGACTACCGTCGGCTGGTCGACAGGATTCGGTCAGCTGTACCCAACGTCTCCATGAGCACCGACGTCATCGTCGGCTTTCCGGGGGAGACGGACGAGCAGTTCCAGGCCACCCTGGACCTCATTCGGGAGACCAGGTTCGACAAGGTGCATGCGGCCGCCTATTCGACAAGGCCTGGCACAATAGCCGACCGCAAGATGGAAGACGACGTTCCAATCGACGAGAAGAAAGCCAGGCTTCAGGCCATAGAGGAGCTTCAGGAGGGCATTGCCGCCGACATTAACACCGGCCTGCTGGGACGCACGATGGATGTTCTGGTGGACAGCCATAGCAAGGGTCAGTGGCAGGGGAGAACTCGCAGCGACAAGCTGGTGTTCTTCCCCTGCGAAGCCGACCTATTGGGAGAATTGGTCAGCGTGAGCATTGGAAAGACCAGTCCCTGGTCCCTTCAGGGCGCTTTAGCCAACTAGCCCGCAATTTCGTATATTTATTAAGGTGGTGTGATCCAGCATGACAACTACAGAGAAACTTCCATATATACCGCTAACTGAGACGGAGCAGTCCGCTTTCTGCCGTATTGATGAGCCGTTGACCGTGAAGCCTCTGGCGGAGGAGTTCGCCGCCGTTGTGAGTTGGCAGAGTATCCCGGCAGAGTACCACTACCTCGGTGGCGAGGAACTGGAGCGACGCATCCGGGAATCCAGGAACGTCCTGGGCAGCCGTGTCGTGGTCTTGGGCCACCACTATCAGCGTGACGAGGTGGTTCGGTTCGCCGACTTCCGGGGCGACTCCCTGAAGCTCTCCCAGCAGGCCGCGGCCCAGCCGCAGGCCGAGTACATCGTCTTCTGCGGCGTCCATTTCATGGCGGAGACGGCGGACATCCTCAGCGCGCCCCATCAGAAGGTCATTCTGCCCAACATCACCGCCGGTTGCTCCATGTCGGACATGGCCCGCACCGACGATGTCCTCGACTGCTGGGACGACCTTACCGAGGTCCTTGGCGAGGGCGGCATAATTCCCATCACCTACATGAACTCCACTGCCGCGATCAAGTCCCTGTGCGGCCGAAACAATGGCATTGTTTGCACCTCCAGCAACGCCCCGGCGGTGTTCAAGTGGGCATTTGAGCGTGGGGAGCGGATAGTCTTCTTCCCGGACCAGCACTTGGGCCGCAACACCGGTCTGAAGACGGGCGTCCCCCTGGACGAGATGGTCCTGTGGAACCAATTCAAGCCCCTGGGCGGCAGCACGCCTGAGCTGCTTCAGAAGTCGAAGCTGGTCCTGTGGCAGGGCCACTGCTCAGTGCACACCCGCTTCAGCGTGGCCCAGATAGAAAAGGCCAGGGCCGCCTACCCGGACATCAACGTGATTGTGCACCCGGAGTGCGTGATGGATGTGGTGCAGGCCGCCGACTGCGACGGCTCCACGGAGTTCATCATCAAGACCATCAACGAGGCGCCTTCGGGGAGCAAGTGGGCCGTGGGCACCGAGATAAGCCTGGTCAATCGCATTGCCCTGGAGAACCCGGACAAGCTGGTCTTCTGTCTGGACTCGGTTGTCTGCCCCTGCTCCACCATGTATCGCACCCACCCGGCATACCTGCTGTGGTCCCTGGAGCGTCTGGTGGCCGGAGAGGTGATCAACCGCATCACCGTAGACGACGAAACGGCTCACCACGCCCGCGTTGCCCTGGAGCGCATGCTGCAAGAGGTGTAGGGGAGAGGGGCTTGGCACATTCCTAAGAGACTCTCTGAATGTGGTAGGATAGGTCCTAGCAATGAACGGCAAAGCAAACAGGGCTGAGGTCTTCATGAAGGCGTTTGAGTCCCTGTCAAAGGCGGAGAAGAGGGTGGTAGTTTCTCGGCTGCTTGATGACCCCCAGCTCCGAGAAGAGGTGTTGGATATTGGGCTCGTCCGAGAGTGCGAGACAGAGCCTACCCGACCACTTGAGAAGAACTTGGCAGATAGGGGCGCCAATGAAGGCTGATGGCAAGGAGAGCAGGGCAGAGGTCTTTATGATGGCTCTTGAGTCCTTGTCGAAGGCCGAGAAGAGACTGGTTGCTTCACGGCTACTGGACTATCCCTACCTCCGGGAGGATGTTCTGGACATTGCCATCATACGAGACCGAGAGGGTGAGCCTTCGTACCCTATCGAGGAGGTCATGGCTAGAATGGGAGAGACCTCCTTGGCAGGGTGACATATCGAGTCCGGTTCTCTCGCTCCGCTTGGAGGGAACTGTCCCGACTTTCGTCAAGAGAGAGTGCCCGAATCAGGGAAAAGGCTTATTCCCTTGGTGACAATCCCAGGCAGCAAGGCATTAAGAAGCTTACAGGTCGGGAGGAGTACAGCTTGCGAGCCGGGGACTACAGGATTCTGTATACCATAGATGACCGGGATAGTTTAGTGACAATCCGAGCTGTACGTCACCGTCGAGAGGCTTATCGCTGACCAGGCTGCGAGGAGAATATACGCTGCAATGCTTCAAATCACATCCTCGGTTAAGGCTATCGTAGAGCGTGCGTTGGAGGAGGACTTGGGCCAGGGCGACATCACCACCGATTCCCTGATTCCAGTCGACATCCGCGGGCTGGGATTGATCGTCGCCAAGACCACGGGCGTCATTGCCGGCGTTGAGGTGGCCTTGGAGGTCTTCCGACAGACCGATCCCTCTGTTGATACCCGCGTGCTGATGGCCGACGGCTCGGAGGTCTCGCCCGGAGACGTGGTGGCGGATGTGGAGGGGAGCATTGCCGGCATCCTCAAGGGCGAGCGCGTTGCCCTGAACTTCTTACAGCGACTCAGCGGCATCGCAACGGCGACCTCCGCCTACGTGAAGGCGGTGCAAGGGACGAAGGCTAGCATCATAGATACGCGTAAGACCGTGCCCGGGCTTCGTCAGTTGGAGAAGTACGCCGTGCGAGTCGGGGGCGGCCACAACCATCGCTACAACCTGGCCGACGGCATCCTCATCAAGGACAACCACATCGCCGCTCTGCGCGCCCAGGAGCTTGGGCTGGCGGAGATAGTGAACCGCGCCAGGGAGAACTCGCCGCACACCCTGAGGGTTGAGATAGAGGTGGAGTCCATAGACGAGGCCAGGGAGGCGCTGGAGGCCGGCGCCGATGTCATTATGCTGGACAACATGTCTCCCGAGGAGATGAGGCAGGTGGTGGCTATGTCTGGAGGCAGGCGCCTTTTGGAGGCTTCCGGTGGCATCAACCTGGAGACCGTAAGAGCCGTCGCCGAGACGGGGGTGGACCTCATATCCGTGGGCGCTCTCACCCACTCAGTCAGGGCGATGGACATCAGCCTGGATATGAGGTAGAGCAAGTCTGTGTGGTTGGCTTGGCGGCGTTAATACAGAGACTTTCCAGGGACGAACGTCTGCCTGAAAATTCGGAGGCCACCCCAAGAGTGTCCGTTTGATGTGGTGTGGGCTGCCCGCATTGTCCTTGGCAGCTTGATGTGATATACTTGGCGAAAATTAGCGTGTGGGCTTGTGCCTGAAGGAGTAGGAAGGCAGGTCTTATGGTCGTATCGGATGAGCGGGAAGCAGCGCCTCAAGAGACGCTGACAATGAAGTCATTACTGGAAGCCGGGGTACATTTCGGGCATCAAACCCAGAGATGGCATCCTCGGATGAAGCAATTCATATTCGCCCAGCGGAACGGGATCCACATCATAGACTTGCAGCAGACTATGTACCTCTTGGAGCGGGCGCGCCAGTTCATATCTAGCGTGGTAGCGGGCGGAGATAGCGTCCTCTTTGTGGGCACCAAGCGGCAGGCCCAGGACTCCATAGAGCTGGCGGCCAATAGGTGCGAGATGTTCTACGTCAAGCACAGGTGGCTTGGCGGTATGCTGACCAACTTCCCAACCATACAGGGCCGTATCGACCACCTGGTCCGCTTGGAAGAGCGGCAGGCGCGTGGTGGGTTCGGCCTTCTCACCAAGAAGGAAGGCCTGAAGCTGGAGGACGAGATAGAGCGGTTGAACAGGAACTTCGGCGGCGTCAAGGAAATGACTCGACTGCCCGGCGCGCTTTTCGTAGTGGACATAGGCAGGGAGAAGATAGCCGTGGCGGAGGGCCGTCGGATGGGCATTCCCATAGTCGCCATAGTCGATACCGACGGCGACCCGAACTTGGTGGACTACCCTATTGCCGGTAACGATGACGCTATACGCTCCATCAGCCTGGTGACGGCTCGCATGGCCGACGCCGTAGCCGATGGCATGAACAGGCGCAGGGAGCTTGCCATGACGCTGGCGGCGGAGGAAGAGGCGGATTTGGACGATGTGGATATACAAGAGATGCTACAGGACCAGGACGGAAACGGTGCTGAGCAGCAGGGGGATGTATAGAGATATGGTTCAGGCGTCAGTAGAAGCTATAAAGGCGTTGAGGGAACAGACCAGCGCAGGGATAATGGACTGCAAGCGGGCCCTGGAAGAGGCGGATGGTGATGTGGCCCAGGCCGCGGAGTTGCTGCGGCAGAAGGGTGTAATCCTGGCTGGCAAGAAGGCCGGCCGGGATACTCAAGAGGGGGCTGTGGACTGCTACATACACACCGGCAACCGCGTAGGCGCTCTGGTTGAGGTGAACTGCGAGACGGACTTCGTAGCCAGGACTACGGAGTTCAAGGATCTGGTGCATAACCTGGCGATGCAGGTGGCGGCGATGTCTCCTCGCTTCCTGGACAGCGAAGCGGTCCCGGACGAATCTACCGTAAACCCTGAAGAGGCCTGCCTGCTGGAGCAGCCCTTCATCAAAGATCCGACAAAGACCATAAGAGACCTGATCACCGAGACGGTAGGCCAGGTCGGGGAAAACATTCGAGTAAGACGGTTTGAAAGGTTTGCCCTTGGAGAGTAGGGGAATCCCGGGCGCTGGAGTCAAATACAGTCGAGCTTTGCTCAAAGTGAGCGGAGAGGCTCTAAAGGGAGAACGGCCCTACGGCGTGGACTCCAAGGCGGTGTCTTTCATTGCCCGGCAGATCAAGGAAGTGGTGGAGTTGGGAGTGGAATTGGGGCTTGTTGTGGGGGCGGGGAACTGGTGGCGGGGGCAGGAAGCTTCCGTTCAGGGAATGGACCGGGCGACCGCCGACTACGCCGGTATGCTGGCTACAATCATCAACGCGTTGGCCCTGCAGGACGCTCTGGAGAGAGAGGGCATAACCACTCGCACCCAGACGGCCTTTGCAGTGCAGGCGGTGGCGGAGCCTTACATAAGGAGGCGTGCTATTCGTCATCTGGAAAAGGGCAGGGTGGTGATTCTCGCCGCCGGCACCGGAAGTCCCTACATGACAACCGACACCGCAGCCGGACTGCGTGCGGTGGAGTTGGGCGCTGAGGTTCTCCTTATGAGTAAGTATAAGGTGGACGGCGTTTACGACTCCGACCCCAGGGTCAATCTCCAGGCCAAGAAATTCGACCACATAACCTATATGGAGGCGCTGAATCTTCGGCTGGATGTTATGGACACCACTGCGCTTTCTCTTTGTATGGACAACAGGCTTCCCATAGTGGTCTTTGATATGTACATTGCCGGGAGCCTTACACGCATACTCAAGGGCGAATCACTGGGCACTCTCATTACGGATGGCGCTGGGCAAGAGTAACTTTCTACGTATGGAGCGGCCAATGGTTACTGTCAATGAAGTTTTGGAAGAGTCGGACGTTAGGAAGAAGAGGTCGGTAGAGGCGCTGAAGAAGGAGTTGAGCGCCATCAGGACCGGGAGAGCCAGTCCTGGCCTGATAGAGAATATCCTGGTGGACTACTATGGCACATCTACTCCCTTGAACCAACTGGCCTCCATAACCGTGCCGGAGGCGCGCTTGATGGTGGTGCAGCCCTGGGACCGCAAGAGCCTGCCTGCAGTGGAGAAGGCCATCTTGAAGAACGATCTGGGGTTGAATCCCAGCAACGACGGGACCGTTCTTCGTCTAGCGATACCACAGCTTACCGAGGAGCGCCGCAAGGAGTTGGTGCGATTGGTGCGGAAGAAGGTGGAGGAGGGCCGGGTGGAAGTTCGCAATATCAGGAGGAGTATCCTTGAAAAGCTGAGGGCGCTGGAGAAGGACAAGGAGATATCGCAGGACGAGTCCAAGCGCGCCCAGGACCAACTGCAGAAGATGACTGACCTTCACATCGCCCAGATGGACTCCATAGCGGAGGAGAAAGAGAAAGAGGTTTTGGAGGTCTAGGGCGAGACAGCCCATGAAGTCGCAAAACCAAGCAACCATACAAAACGGGTCCCAGAAGGGTCCCGTACCCGTGCATGTAGCCATAATTATGGACGGCAACGGGAGGTGGGCCAGGCAGCGAAGGCTTCCCAGGATAGCCGGGCACAAGGCCGGGACTGAGAACATACGCCGCGTCATTGAAGGTTTTGCAGACGCCGGCGTGAAGTATCTGACCATCTACGCCTTCTCGACGGAGAACTGGGATCGCCCCTATGAAGAGGTCAATGGGCTGATGGACATCCTCCAGGAAGTCATCTACCGGGAGACCAGGGCGCTCCACAAACTGGGGGTAAAACTGCGGCACCTGGGCAGGCTGGACAGGCTCTCTCCTCAGCTCCAGAAGGCGGTGTGCGATGCCGTGGAATTTACCAAAGACAACAAGCTAATTACCCTCAACGTGGCCTTTGACTACGGAGGAAGGGCGGAGATCCTGGAATCGATACGCGCCCTGGTGAGAGAGGGCGTGACCCCCGAGCAGATAGATGAGAATATGCTCAGCAGTCGTCTCTACACCGCCGGCATCCCGGACCCCGACCTTATCATACGCACGGGCGGCGAGCTTAGACTGAGCAACTTCCTGCTGTGGCAGTCGGCGTACAGCGAATACTATTGCACGCCCGCCCTCTGGCCTGACTTCAACCAAGAGGAACTTGAAAAGGCTTTGGTGGCCTACAGCCAGCGCGCCCGACGCTTTGGGAGGGTGGAAAATAGCCCGCCGCTATTGTGACGCCGGCGCTTGGCTAACCGCCATATAAACCTTGCTTGTCATCAAGACCCCGGCAACGGGCGGAAGCGCTCCTCGAGCCAGGCCGCCAGCTCGGCGAACCTGAACGAGTTGGTCTCGAACAACTGCATGAAGAAGGCGTATGCCTCGTCGCTGTCGCAGTCTATGAAGTAGCCGTTCATGCGGAGGAAGGCTTCAGTGACAGCGAAGGCCGTTCGCTTGTTGCCGTCCACGAAGGGGTGATTCATGGTCAAGCTCTCCATGAGGGCGGCTGCTTCCTCAATTAGGGTGTCGTAGTACCCCATCTGTGGCCGCATGATTGCGGAAGCCAGCGCGCCTTCGTCACGGATGCCCATAGCTCCGCCGAATTCGCTTATCAAAGCATCATGGAACTCAATGACCTCCTCAATTGTGGGGAAGTCGTGGGTCACTTGGCCAGCAACTCATAGAGGCGTCGGTGCCTTTCGACGCTGGCCCGGTAGTGAGCCATTACCTCCGGGCGAACCTTGCCTTGCTCTCTGCTATCAATGTACTGTTGCATGGCGTCTTCCAGCACCGACTGGAAGTGACGCCCCTCTTTCCGCGCAACATCACGCAATGCGGCCAGCAACTCCGGGGAGGCCTGGCTGGAGAACTTCTCTCGTGTCGTAGTCATAGAAGGCGCTCCTATCTAGTTTCGTTCCATTATGAGACTGAGACACCAATACGTCAAGATGTTTCTTGATAACCCCGCCGCAGCGACGCCGGCGCTTGGCTTAACCAAAAAGGGGCGAGTCTTGTAGTGCCTGTGGGAACTCTCCCAGGCTCTGTATGGTCATGTGAGGCGTAGCTATCTTCTCCTGGCCCTCTGCGTTGCCCAGCAGCACAGTCCACATACTGGCCCGGTTGCCCCCGTGGATGTCGTTGGCGATGTGGTCTCCCAGGTGGACTGCCCTGTCCGGTGACGTTCCTAAAGCGTCCAGGGTCGTGTGGAACATCTCGATAGAAGGCTTGGAGAGCTTCACCTCGTCTGAGAAGGTGAGGACCTGAAAGAAGTCAAGGAGATCGTGCTGAGCCAGATACCTGCGGAACAGCCGGCCTGGGGTCATGCCGGTGTTGGATATCATGCCCAATTTGCACCCTTGATTTGACAGCTCCTCCAGTACGCCGTGCGCCTCCGGATCGACGCGGGGAGGGAAGTCGAAAAAGGACTCGGCATACCAGTAGGTGATCCGCTCCACCACGTCTCCGCCCAGACGCCGTGACAGGTTGTCATCGATGAAATCAATGAACATGTTGACCTGCTCGTCGAAGGTGACGTCCTTCTCGTCGTGGTGTATTGCGCGACAAGCGCGGAAGCAGCTTCTGTACGCCTCCCGGAGGTGGTCCAGCGAGTAGTCATAGCCCGCGCCGGTGAGGGCTTCCAGAGCGCCCTCCAGCCGGCGCTGGGTCCTAGCTCTGCCCAGCTCGCGGTCGTCTATTATCAGGGTCTGCCAAAGGTCGAAGGTGATGGCGTCGATTGTGGCCATGGCGGGCTACTCCAGCTCCAGCAGCTTTCCGGCCATGACGTCCACCAGGCCCATGTCCGTCAGCTTCAACTCAGGGATAACCGGAAGGGCGAGGAAGGAGAGTACCGAGAAGGGAGAGTGTACCGAGCATCCAAGTTCCCGGGCCAGTCTCTCCAGATCCTCAATCTTGGCCGCCACCGTCTCCAGGGGTTCCGGCGAAAGCAGCCCGGCAATCGGCAGCGGCAGCGAGGCTTGGGCCATCCCGTCCGCCGCCACCGCCAGCCCGCCCTGGTTCCGCTCCACTTCCTTGATTGCGGCGAATATGTCTCTGTCGTCCACGCCGACCACAACGATATTGTGGGAGTCGTGGGCTACGGAGGTGGCCAGCGCGCCTCTTTGCAGTCCGAAGCCCTTGACCAGCCCGATGCCCATGTTACCCGTGGCGTGGTGCCGCTCCACCACAACCAGCTTTAGCAGGTCGCGGCCCGGGTCGGCGACGATGCTGCCGTTGCTTCGGCTGGGGCGCTCGTCCAGTCTCCGGGTCACTATCTGCCCCGGGACTATCTCGATCACAGGGTAGGTCTCGGTGGCCTTGGACTTCAGCGCCAGCCCCTCAACGGCGAAGGGCTTTACGCGCATGGTGCGAGCCATCGAGTCGTTGGGAGGAAGGGCAGCGTCGAACAGCGCCTTCCCGTTCTCGGCCACCAGCCTGCCTCTGTAGTAGACCTGCTCAATGTCCAGGGCCTCAAGGTCACGGATGACCAGCATATTGGCGTGATAGCCCGGCGCTATGCCTCCCAGTCCCTCCAGCCGGAAGTACTCTGCAACGTTGAGGGAGGCCATCTGAATCGCTCTGATGGGGTCCAAGCCCAGCCGGATTGCCTTGCGCACCACAGCGTCTACATCGCCATCCTTCAGGACGTCCAGTGCGTTGCGATCGTCCACTACAAGCATACACCGGTGATAGTTTCCCTGGTTGACCAGGGGCAGAAGCTCCTCCAGGTTCTTCTCCGAGGAACCCTCTCTGATCATCAGACGCATGCCCCGGCGCAGCTTCTCCAACCCCTCCTCGTACTCTGTGGACTCGTGGTCCGAGCCTATGATAGGGGCGAGGTAGGCGTTGAGGGCTTTGCCCCTCACCCGCGGAGCGTGACCGTCCTTGGGCCGTCCGTGGGCCGCCTGCACCTTCTCCAGAACGTGGTTATCGCCGCTGATGACGCCAGGAAAGTTCATGAGCTCTCCCAGGCCCAGGACACCCCTCCATCGAAGGGCTTTCTTTATGTCCTCCGGGCCAAGCGTGGCGCCGGATGTCTCCATGTGGGTGGCGGGAACGCAGGAAGGGGCCATAAAGAAGAGGTCCACGGGCACCTTTCGGGCGCAGTCCATGATGTACCGCATACCGTCCAGGCCCGACACGTTGGTCACCTCGTGAAGGTCCGTCACCGCCGCCAGCGTGCCTCTGGGCACGACGGCCCTGGCGAACTGGTCGACGTGGAGGTACGTGCTCTCCAGGTGGAAGTGTCCGTCGATGAACCCAGGCGCAAGGAATTTGCCTCCCAGGTCCACGATCCTCCGCGCCCAAGTGTAGTCGCCCACTCCAGCCACGCGGCCGCGATGCACGGCTACGCTGTTCTCCTCGATCTCGCCGGTGAAGGTGTTGACGATCCGGGCGTTTGTCAGCACCAGGTCCGCCTGGGCGTCGCCCCTGGCTACTTCTATGAGGCCCTTAAGGTCCATTGCCGTCTCCTGTCAATACGTAAATGTCCGCCAGAGCGCGGTACCGTTCGTCGTAGTCGAGGCCGTAGCCCACCAGGAACTTGTCCGGCACGGTGCAGCCAACGTAGTCCGGGGCCACCGGAGCCTCTCTGCGAGAGGGCTTGTCCAGCAGAGCGCAGACCTTGACGGACGCGGCGCCCTTCCGACGGAGATACCGCACGGCGTAGGACGTGGTCAGGCCCGTGTCCACTATGTCCTCCACGATAAGCACGCTCCGGTCCTTTACGGGGCTGGTAACTCCCAAGTGAAGCTTGATTCTTCCTGAAGAGACGGAGCCGCTGCCGTAGCTGGACGTGCGCATGAAGTCTATCTCCATATCGCTCTGTATCTCCCGGACGAGGTCTGCCATGAATATGAAAGAGCCTTTGAGCACTCCCACCATCAGGGGCATCTCCTTGGGATAGTCGGCCTCGATCTGCCGGGCCAAGCGCTTGACGGTGTCTGCTATCCGGCTCCTGGGAATAAGCAACTCAAGAGTCTCTACTGAGTCCATCTCAACACCACAGCGAATATATCAAGGCGCTATGTGGCTGTCAATGAAGAGGTGGTGGCTAGCCTCCCTCTACGAGGAGGTAAGCTCCATACAGCCATTTGCTGCTGTCTTACACGCTCACCTATAGCGTCCTTGAAGTTCAGGCGAATACTGATATTAGGTAGAAGCTTCTCAACGCAGAGTTGGCTAGGAAATGATGCTGGGACACGCGAGTGCCCTTAGGGAGACAGGATACTTTGAGGTTAGTCAGAAAGCTACTTTCTGGATGGCTTGTGAGGTGAGTTTGGCAGCAACCACGTTCTCAATCAACTGTCTCTCGATCAATTCAATACTGTCCTTAGACGCCACAGGCACATTACATACTTTTGCTAGACGCAAGAGAAAGTCTTTCTTGCGGGGTAGGTTGATGGAGGCGAGCAAGCTCTCTGCAACTTCCAGGGACTCAGCTTCGTTGAGTTTCTGAGCCACTTCGTCAAGAATTTCCTCCAGATGCAATCCATCTGATGGTATCCTTTTAGCCCTAGGCTTTTCCACAAGCCGGAGCTTGGCCTTGCCTTGGATAAGCAGGTCAAACTCGCGGTCGTCCATTGAATTCAAGGCGTCCGCGAAGGCAACGAACAACTTAGCTATGGTTTGTTTTGACTCACTCATATAGAACGCCATATTAAACCCTCTTGAGGAACTCTGTAGTCAACTCCTCCATCTCTTCTTCGGCTATGGTTCGCCTTCCCGAGGCGATGCTCCCAAGTACCACAGGCACCCCGTACTGCGGGGCGGGTCCATATGGAGTGTCGATTCTTCGGACGAAGGTATCAAACACGGGCACATTGGCGCGTCTGATCCTTTCAATAAATGTGTATTGAGCCTTTATTGGTTGACCTCCGTATACTCGTACCATCGTTGGTATTACACCTATGATTGACGGAGCAATTCTGCCATATGTAAGCGCGCCAGATCCTTTGGTGTAATCGTTAAAGTTTTTTGCAAGTTCGTCAATATGTCGCTTCAACTCATCAATCCCCAATGTCGACAAGTAATCCGGGATCGCTGGTATCAAAATCCGGTCGCTGGCGACGATAGCCGTCTTCGTCACGATGTTGAAATTCGGCGGACAGTCAATTATGACGTAGCCGTAATTTCCCTGAATAGACGGCGTTTCTAACCCGTCTAGCAATCTCGAATGCAACCTCAAAAAATTGATCTGAGCTTGGCGCATAGTACCAGCACTTAACCGCGCTGCCAATTCTAAATCTATGTTGATCAGCGACAAATGGGAACAAATGAGGTCAACGCCCCCTCCATTACTGCTTTCACTAAGAATCTTGTTGATGGTTGGTGGGTTGACGATGAGAGAAGACAACTCAAGGTTCTGGTCTTGATCTATGTAGGCGTCGTACCAGTTGCGGATGGTCTTGTCATTAGAGTAGTTTTTTGCCCAAGAATCCACACTGATTAATGAAAATGTGAGACTGGCTTGCGGGTCCAAGTCAATCAGCAAGACTCTTTCCCCGCGCCAAGCGAGTTCTGCGGCGATGTTTGCAACTACGGTGGTCTTTCCTACACCACCTTTGTAGTTGATTACGGAAACTATCTTCACCTACAGGACTCCATCTAAAGGAATGACAACAGCGAGTCCATAGTACAGACCACTAACCATTGTACATTATCAGAATACCGGCGTTTTGCATAGCTATTCACACCACTCCTGTAGTGTACAAGGCATGGAGTATCAGGTGTAGGCTCCTAGCTCATCTGGAACGTGGACCCCTGAAGGGTCTTGGTGACCTCAATGCGCACGGGGAAGGCCTCCTTCAACTCTTCTATGTGGGTTATGACCACAATTTTCTGAAAGTCGTTCTGGATGGCGTTTATGGCTTCCACCAGCTTCTCCAGACCGGCGGCGTCCTGGCTCCCGAATCCCTCGTCTATGAAAAGCGTGGGCAGGGGAGCGCCGGAGCGATGCGCCAGCAGCCTGGACAGGGCAATGCGCAGGGCGAAGTTGATGCGGAACGCCTCTCCGCCGCTGTAGTTCTCGTAGCTGCGGGTACCCAGTTCGTCGGAGATCTTGATGTCCAGTGTCTCTATGGGGTCGCCGCCGCTGCTGCGCCTCTCGCGTTGGGTCTCCAGCTTGAGGCTCATACGATGGTCACTGACGCGCCCCAGGATGTCGTTGGCCTGGTTCTCCAACTCCGGGATGGCCTGCTCAATTAGCAAGGCCTGTATCCCGCCTTTGCCAAAGGCCGTCGATAGCTGGTCGTACACCCCTTTCTGGAATGAGGCATCTGCCAGGGTGTTGCTGCACTCCTGCCGACGAGTCTCCAGCTCAAGGCAGCGGTCCAGCCGCGCCTGCATCTCGCCCAAGTCTCTCAAGAGTTGCTGCCTACGGCCCCTGAGACTCTCCAGCCTGCTCCTGCTCTCCTGCAGAGAGTCCAGGATGCCGGGTAGGGCGGAACCGGCCTGCCTGAGCGGGGGCATAGCGTCTTGTACGTCTTTCATCCGTAAGCGGCTTGCTTCCATCAGCGACTCCTCCGACTCCAGGGAAGCGGCCATCTGATCGACCAGAGCCCCGGCGGCCCTGGCTTCCTCCACGTTCCTTGTAAGGCTATCCCGGCGCCCCTCTGCCAAGCTCTGCTCCTTGCGCCTATCACCCTCTATACCCTCCAGGTCTTTCTCCAGGCCGTTTCTTTCCGATTCCGCCTTTTGGATGTCTGCTGCATTCTGGCGGTACGAATCGAGGATGCCCGGCAGGGTTGAGACGGACTCTCTCAGCGATGGCATATCGGCCTGGATCTCATTGAAGCGCCGGCGGCTTGCCGCAAGCAGCGACTCCTCGAACTCCAGGGAAGCGGCCAGCCTGGTCGCCTCTTCACCGGCTGCGTTGGCCTGCTCTACGTCCCTGGTCAGGCTATCGCGGCGCTCTTGCGCCGCGGCCTGCTCCCGACGCCTCTCGCTCTCGACTCTCCCAAGGTCCTTTTCCAGACTCGACACTTCCGCCTCCGCCTTCTTGATGACTGCCTGGTTGTCTCGGTGGGCATTGGCTTTATTCTCACCCTGTGTGCGGTAGTTGGAGGCCAGGTGGAGGCAGCCCTCCGGGCCAAGGACGTTGTCGCACAACGGGCAGGTCGCGCCGATCCCGTTGGGGCCGCCGGTCTCCTCAAGAAGGTCCACCTTCACTCGCAAGTCGCCCATCTCTGTCCTCAGGCGGGCGTTCTCATTGCTCAAGTAGCGGGCTTCAGACTGAAGCTCCTGTATGCGCCCTCTTCGACTCTCCGCTTCCGCGGATGGAGAGGCAAGCTCCTCCAGGCGAGCCGCCGCCGAAGCTAGACCGGCTTCCAGCGACGGCAGCTCACTCGCCCTTGCCCGCAGCTCCTCAATGCGCTTCTCGTCTTTCGTAATCCTTAGCTCGCGCTCTTGCACCTCTTCTCGAGTGCGCTTCTCATCCTGCTCCAGCCTCTCCAACTCCTGCTGAAAGCCCTGGAGTCGCAGCTCCTCCTCCCTCAGAGAGGCGTTGACCTCCCTTAGGTGGTTCGCCCTGGATTCAAGCTCCCGTATACGCACTCCAAGGCTACCCGCTTCCTCAGACGGAGCGGCAAGCTCCTCCAGCCGACTCCTCACTTGGGCCAACTCGGCTTCCAGGGCGGTCAGCTGTGACGCCCTGGAGCGGACCTCCTCAAGGCGATTCGACATATCCGCCGTCCTCGACTCGCGCTCCTTGACCTCGCCCAAGATGCGCTTCTCATCCTGCTCCAGCCTTTCGATCTCCTGCTGAAGCCCCTGGAGTTTTCGTGACTCATCCTGTAGCGACTCCAGTTCAGCTTCGCAGCCTTTCTCTTCGCGCTCTATGATGCGCATCTGTGACTGTATCTCTGCCAGTCGCGCCTCGTGCTCTTCCTTGTGGGAAAGCTCCCGGTCTATGCCTGCAATTTCGGCCTCCAGGCGCTCTGTCGTCCTTTCCTGTTCACGCGACTCTCCCCGCGCCTTCTCGGCCAAACGGTCGTACCAGGAGAGGTCCAGCACCTCACCAAGGACCTGTTTGCGCTTGGCTGCTCCGCTGGTGGTGAACATGTCGGCGCGGCCCTGGAGGATGAAGGCGCTGTTTACAAAGGTGTCGTAGTCCATGTGAAGGAGGGAGCGTATCTTCGCCTCCGTCTCTCTCACAGAGTTGCCGGTGAGAGGCTGGAGCCCGTTCTCCGTGTTGTAGAAAAGCTCCAGCACGGTTGCGCCCTGGCGTGACCTGGCGGAGCGGGCGTACCTTCTCGAGACCCTGTACCGGCCTTCGCCTGCCTGAAACTCCAGGTCGACCTGCATCTCGCTCTCTCCCTGGAAAATCAGGTCCTCCTGCACCCTGGCCCGGGAACCTCCCCATAAAGCCCAGGTTATGGCGTCCAGCAGCGCCGACTTGCCGTGGCCGTTTTCGCCGCACAGGCATACCACGTGGACGCCCTCCAAGTCCAGCGTGGGGACGTTGTCGCGATAGGAGAGGAAGTTCTTTACCGAAAGTCTGATGGGAATCAAAGCGCTTCTGACATTCCTGAATTGTCCTGGTTGTCGAGCGGTCTGCCGACCGCTCTCACCAGAATATCAGCACACAACGGGGGTGTTTTGCAATAGCTTATGCAATCGCCTTTGACGGATATCCAATGTATCCTTAAACTTAGCGCATATCCCGTCTAAAAGAAGCGCACCAACTGTCATTCCTGCGGAAGCAGGAATCTAAGGCCTCTGCCGACAAACTGCGCTACTTGGGTGCAATGCCTTAGATTACCGCTCGGGGCCTGCCCCGTACCCCGATACGGGGGCGGGAATGACGGGGAAAGAATCCTGGGAGCAAGTAACGCAAAGGTCTCTCCAGGGGGGACAAGAGGGGAAGGTACAGCTCAATGGACAAGCCGGGCGCCCTATCCAGAGAGGACGCAGCCCTCTTCACGGACCTGTACGAGCTGACTATGGCCCAGGGCTACTTCCGGCAGGGTATGTCATCGCAGGCCACCTTCAGCCTCTTTGTACGCCCCTCGCGGGTCAAGAGGTCGTACCTGGTCTCCGCGGGCTTGGAGGACGTGCTGCGATATCTGGAGGAATTCTCCTTTTCCAGCAGCGCCATCGACTACCTGCGCTCCACGAGCACGTTCACCGACGACTTTCTGGACTATCTGGGGAGCCTGCGCTTCACCGGGCGGGTGCGGGCTATCCCGGAGGGTAGGATCTACTTCCACAACGAGCCGGCGCTGGAGATAACCGCGCCCATCATCGAGGCGCAGATTATTGAGACCCTGGTCATAAACCAGGTCAACCTCCAGAGCCTTATTGCAACCAAAGCGGCGCGTTGCCTGTGGGCCGGGCGCGGGAAGGCGCTGGTGGACTTCTCCCTGAGGCGCGCCCACGGCGTGGACGCCGGGATGAAGGCGGCCCGGAGCAGCTACATTGTGGGGTTCAGTTCCACCAGCAACGTTCTGGCGGGAAAGGCCTACGGGCTGCCCATAGCCGGCACCATGGCCCACTCCTTTGTGACCAGCTTTGAGCGGGAGATCGACGCTTTCAGGGCTTACGCCGAGAGTTTCCCCGACGACACAGTGCTTCTTCTGGACACCTACAACACCGTCGCAGCCGCGGCCAAGGCAGCCGAGGTGGGCCGCGAGATGGAGGCGCGTGGGCATCGTCTGCGGGCGGTGCGACTGGACAGCGGCGACCTTCTTGGGTTGAGCCGTGATGTGCGCCGCGTCCTGGACGAAGCCGGGCTGGACTACGTGAGGGTCCTGGTTAGCGGCGGCCTGGACGAGTTCCAGGTGGATGAACTTGTGCAGGCTGGAGCGCCCATCGACGCCTTTGGCGTGGGCACTCGCATGGCCGTATCCGGCGACGCTCCGTGGCTCGACATGGCCTACAAGCTGGTGAAGTACGCCGGTCGTCCCGTTCTCAAGCTCAGCACAGGCAAGGTCTCTCTGGCGGACGAGAAGCAGGTCTTCCGCCTCCGGGACGACGAAGGACGGCTTAGAGGCGATGTTATCGGTCTGTCAGACGAGACGCCGCCCGAATCCGGCGCTGAGCCTCTGCTGGAGATCTTCATGGAGAACGGCGAAATTCTGGCTCCTCCGCCTGCGATTGAGGAGTTGAGGGAGCGATTCCGCATTGAGTTCGCCGCCCTTGACGATCGCTTCAAGGTAGTGAAGAACCCTGCGAAGTACCCCGTGAGGCTGAGCAGCAGGCTGCGACGCCTCCAGCGAGATTTGACTGCTCAACTGGAACAGGGCAGCAAGTGAGGTGGTGTGGCGCTTCGCGTTGGTATTGGCGCGGTTAGTTCACCCCAACTCCACCTGTACCCCGTAGCGCACCCTGACGTCCCGTGCCATTACCACGTCCACAAACCCCTCCAGTCTCCACTCAATCCTTGCTACGCTGACGCGAGGCGGGGCCTGCGTATTGATGTATAGGTCGGCGTTGTACTGGACAGCCGTATCACGTTGGAGGGTCGCATCCCCAAGGAGAGGCGCGCTGCTGTGTACGTATGCCTCCCTCTCCTCTTTCTTCACCCGCTGCCGCATCGAGGGCGGGCTGATGTACACTTCTCCGGGTGTGCGGTGTGAGGACAGACTGGGTCGGCCGGGCGACATGATCGTGTAGCTCATCACGAAGTCCTCTTCGCACACGAGTTCCAGCCTCGCCTCCCTAATGACCACGTCTCTTCTGGGGGTCAGTTCCGCGAGGATGTGAATGGTATCGCCCAGGTTGTAGAGGCGGTCGTCAAAGGTCAGGTTCATGTCCAGGGGGTATAATCTGCTCAGAGCCATTCGCTCATTCTCTTCTCTCCGCGTAGTCTTGCCAATTGAGTTCCCCAGAGACGGTGTTAGCGTCCATCTATTGAAACCTTTTGCTATGCTCTAGTATAGTGTTATAGTGTGAAAGGGCAATGTAGAAGTTGACTACTGAACTGAAATGGCTGGAAGATGGCACCATCACATCACCCCGGGGCTTCTCGGCGGGAGCCACCTATTCCGGCATCAGGACTTACGCTGAGGACAAACTCGACTTGGGGGTTGTCTGCTCGGAGGTCCCGTGCAACGCGGCCGGCACATTCACCACCAACAAATTGAGGTCGCCGTCCGTTGTCCTGAACGAGCAGCGGGTGTCCGCAGGGCGAGTCCAGGCCATTGTCTGTAACAGCGGCGTCGCCAACGCCTGCGTCGGTGAGCAGGGGATGAAGGACGCCATTGAGATGGCCGCCCTGGCTGGACGTCATCTGGATTTGGATCCAGAGTTGGTGCTTCCTTCGAGCACAGGTATGGTTGGCGTCGAACTGCCTATGGCCCTCATTAGCGGCGGTATGGGCAACATAGAGCTTACGCCGGATGGCGGCCATGCTATGGCTCGCGCCATCCAGACAACAGACACGCGCTCCAAGGAGGCTGCCGTGTCCTTCACCGCCGGAGGGAATACGTACACCCTGGGAGGAATTGCCAAGGGCTCAGGCATGGTGCATCCCAACATGGCGACGATGCTGGCCTTCCTGGCTACGGACGCTCCAGTGGAAAGCTCCTTCCTCAGGGAGTCTCTGAAGCGGGCGGTTGACGATTCCTTCAATATGATCACCATAGACGGCGACACCAGCACCAACGACAGCGTGATCCTGCTGGCCAACGGCATGGCCGGCGGTGGCGAGATAGGACTACAGAGAGGTGAGGTGGAGGACGCGTTCCAAAACGCTCTGGATGAGGTTTGTACGTACCTGGCAAAGGAGATTGTCAGGGACGGCGAGGGTGCCAGCAAGCTTATAGAAGTTGTGGTAGACGGCGCGCAAAGCGAGGCCGACGCCCGGATGGCGGCCCGTGCCGTAACTTCCTCTTCACTGGTGAAGAGCGCTGTACACGGAGGGGACCCCAACTGGGGGCGCATCATCGTTGCCTTGGGATATAGCGGCGCTCAGGTGGTCGAGGAGCGGATAGCCCTCTACATCAACGGGGTGTGCCTAATGGAAGAGGGGAGACCCATCCCGTTCTTCAAGGACGCCGTGGTCGCGACAATGAGCGGCAGCGAAATATCCATCCGCCTCAGCCTGAACATCGGGGACGCCACCGCCACGGCTTGGGGCTGCAACCTGAGCGAGGAATACGTAACCTTCAACAGCGCCTATACCACCTGATACGGGCGCTCTTTGAATCGATAGCCGGCTTCAATGTCCCTTATGGTAAACCAAAACATTGCTTCTACCCCTTCCTTGGTCGTCAAGATAGGCGGCAGCATCCTCGGAAACGAGGATACTACGCTGGAAGATCTGGTCGCTCTTCAGAAGAGAGGCGCGACGCCTGTCGTGGTGCACGGCGGCGGTCAGGTCATCTCACAGTGGATGGAGAAGGTGGGAGCGCAGCCGCAGTTCGTCCGCGGCCTCCGGGTAACCGATGCGGCCAGTATGGAGATAGTGTCGGCGGTGCTGTGCGGCCTGGTGAACAAGGACCTGGTGTCCTCCATACAGGCGCTTGGTGGCAAAGCTCTGGGTATGAGCGGTGTGGACGGCGCAATGCTACAAGGCCGAATACTGGACCCTGATCTGGGGTACGTCGGGCGGGTTGAGCAAGTGAACCCGGATCCCATTCTCAGCGTGCTGGCTGCCGGGTATATGCCTGTCATAGCGCCCGTTGCCGTTCACCTCATGGACTCCTCAGAGCACAGCGGCGCGCTTCTCAACGTTAACGGGGATACCGCCGCAGGGGAGATTGCCCGGGCGTTGAAGGCAGAGTACATGGTCTTCCTCACGGACGTTGAGGGAGTCCTCAACTCCGACCAGAGCCTCATCGGCAGTCTAACTACCGAAGAGGGTCAGGCGCTCATACAGTCCGGAACAGTCGTCGGTGGCATGGTGCCGAAGATGGAAGCCTGTCTCCGCGCCCTGGAGGGCGTGAAGGTGGCCCAGATCTCGGACGGGAGAAAGAGCCGCTCTCTCCTGGACCTCATTGAAGGACGGCCCTCGGGCACCAGGATAGGTCAGGCGTAATGGCTTTCTTCAGGGGCAACTCGGACGACGGCCCATTCGCATCCCAGGATGGCGGCGAAGAGTGGGTGCTTCCCCTTGACCCTCGTCCCCTGGTGAAATGGGCAATCATCTTAGGCGGACTGATTGCTCTCTTTGTGGTCGCCAATCTGCTCCGCCAGATATACACCGACTGGCTCTGGTTCGACAACCTGGATTACGACACCGTTTACCTCAGGGTGCTGACCACTAGGGTATGGCTCTTCTTTACCGGGGCCATTATCTTTACTCTCATAATAGTGCCCAATGCCGTGTTCGCCTACAGGACCTCCAAGGGTGAGCCAGGCATCCCCGTATCTCAGCAGGTGTACGGTATCATTACCCAGCTATTCCGATGGGGCATAGTTCTGGCGGTATTTCTGCTGGCTATCGTATTCGGGTCTCTGGTAAGCGGGCAGTGGGAGACGCTGCTCAGGTTCATCAACGAGGTGCCCTTTACCACGGTAGACCCGGCCTCCGGCCTGGCCATTCCCGCCGAGGACCCGGTGTTTCACAAGAACGTGGCCTTCTACGTTTTCACCCTACCTGTACACACCCTGGCGCAGGGATGGTTGCTGGGGGCGTTCATCGTAACGCTGGTTGGTTCAGTCGCCATATACATGCTGAACCTGAGCTTGCGGGGCGTCAACATCTCCACGGGAATTACCCCCAAGATGATAGCTCACGCCTCAATCCTGATAGGGCTGCTTCTTCTGATAACTTCATGGAACAACTGGATAGAGATACACAAGCTCGTGTTCTCTCCCAGCGGCGCCATATTCGGCGCAGGGTATACGGAGTTGAACGCTCGCCTGCCGGCTCTTCGCATCCTGCTGGTAATCAGCACGGTCGTCGGTTTGTTGCTACTGGCTAACTCATACTTCCGGTCCATTAGGCTCATAGTGGGGTCTATAGGGCTTTGGGTGGCGGCAGCCATAATCGTCGGAAACGTCTATCCGGCTCTGGTGCAGCGGTTCCAGGTCAACCCCAACGAGTTGGAAAAGGAGCGCGAGTACATCCCCCGCAGTATTGACTTTACTCGCCAGGGGTTCGCTCTCGACCGCATAGAGGAGGACGACTACGACCTTGCCACCATCGCCACCGGAGACGAGGCCGGTGAACTGGCGCCCCTGACCGCCGATATCGTGGCCGCCAATCCCGAGACCATAGACAACATCCGGTTGTGGGACCACAGGCCCCTCAGAAGTGTCTACAACCAGGTGCAGTTCTTCCGGACCTACTACAGGTTCGCCGACGTGGACGTGGACCGCTACAGCATCGATGGGAAGATACGCCAGGTGATGTTGGGCGCCCGCGAGCTGTTCACGGAGGACCTGCCTGAGCAGTCCCAGTCATGGGTCAACAGTCGCCTCCAGTACACCCACGGCTTCGGCGTAGCCATGAGCCCTACAACGGAGTTCACTACTGAAGGGCGGCCGGAGTTCTTCGTAAAGGACATTCCCCCGGGGCCGGGCAAGGAATCACTTGAAGGCCTTGTCCCGGAGGTGACGCAGCCCCAGATATACTATGGAGAGAACAGCGTCAACTACGTAATCGTCAATTCCCTGGAGCCGGAGTTCGACTACCCCGCAATTGATACCGATTCACCCATACGCACCAGCTACGCCGGCGAAGGCGGGATACACATAAGCTCACTGCTGCGCCGTATGGCCTACGCTTGGGAGTTCGCGGACGTCAACATTCTCATCAGCGGCGCCCTGGGCCCGGACAGCCGCATCCAGTACCGTCGCGAGATACATGACAGGGTCAGTGAGGTAGCGCCCTTCCTGATGCTGGACGAGGACCCCTACATGGTCGTAGCGGATGGCAAGCTGTGGTGGATACAGGACGCTTACACTACCACCAGCCAGTACCCGTATTCGGATCCCTTTCAAGATGAGTTCAACTACATTCGTAACAGCGTCAAGGTGGTCGTAGACGCCTACAACGGGGACATGGACTTCTACATATTCGACGAACAAGACGCGATTATTCGCACCTATGCTAAGGTGTTCCCGGAGCTCTTCAAACCCAAGGATGAGATGCCGGATTCCCTGCGGTCCCACATTCGCTATCCGGAGGACTTCTTCTCCATTCAGGCGGAGAAGTACCTTCTGTACCATATGCGAGACACCATAGACTTCTACAACCGAGAGGACCCCTGGAGCGTGCCCCGTGAGCTGTTCGCCGCGACGGAGCAGCCTATGGAGCCTTACTACGTCATTATGAAGCTCCCCGGCGAGGAGAAGGAGGAGTTCGTTATGCTCCTTCCCTTCACCCCGCGGGACAAACCCAACCAGGTTGCGTGGCTGGCTGCCCGTAGCGACGACGACAAGGGCCAGTATGGCACACTGAAATCCTTCCTCTTCCCCAAGGGCACGCAGGTGGACGGCCCTGAGCAGATTGAGGCCCGCATCGACAACGACTTTACCATCAAGCAGCAGTTCACACTCCTGTGCCAGAGGGGAGCCAGCTGTATCAGGGGTAACCTGCTGGTCATTCCCATCGTCCATGAAGACGAGAAGTTCCTGCTATATGTGGAGCCTCTCTACATCCAGGCGGAAAACATCACCTTCCCGGAGCTTAAGCAGGTCATAGTCGCCGACGCAAAGAGGGTTGTGATGAAGGGTGACTTCAGGAGCGCCCTGGACGAGCTTGTGATGGGAGACCTTCCGGATGAGGGCGCTCCCCCGGATACAGGCCCGCCGCCGGATGACCGGCCATTGAGTGATCCCGTGGCTCAGGATGTCACGGACGCTATTGAGGATATCAGGCGGGCGCTGGACCGGCTGGAAGAGAACCTGGAGAAGATGATACAGCCTACGGAAGGAGGCGCTCAATGAGCACCTTGAGAGACTTGGAGAGTAAATACTACATGCAGGTGGCTCGCCGCCAGCCTATTGTTATTGTGCGAGGGCAAGGCACACGGGTGTGGGACGAAGACGGCAAGGAGTACCTGGACTTCACATCCGGCTGGGCCGTGAACAGCCTGGGACACTCTCACCCCGTTCAGGTCAAGGCGATACAGGAGCAGGCCGCCACCCTGATCCAGACCTCCAACCAGTTCTTCACTGTACCCCAGATCGATCTGGCGCGCTTGCTGGTGGACAACAGCTGCCTGGACCGCGTCTTCTTCGGCAACAGCGGCGCAGAGGCTAACGAGGGGGTGATCAAGCTCGCCCGTAAGTACGGGCGCATTCACGCCAACGGCGCATACCAGGTGATTACGGCCCTCAACTCCTTCCACGGCCGTACGCTGGCTATGACCGCCGCCACTGGACAGCCTCACTACCAGGAGCAGTGGCTGCCCCTCTCTCCGGGCTTTGTGAACGTTCCCTATGACGATATAGACGCTATCAAAGAGGCCACAAACGACGAGACATGCGCCGTTATGGTGGAACCCGTCCAGGGGGAGGGAGGCGTCAACGTTCCTTCTCCCGACTACCTGCGGCAGGTCAGGGAATGGTGCGATGAGAACAACCTTGTGATGATCCTGGATGAGGTGCAGACGGGCCTGGGACGCCTGGGTACGCTGTTTGGTTATGAGCAGTTCGGCGTGGAGCCGGACGCCATCACGCTTGCCAAGGGCTTGGGCGGAGGCGTGCCTATCGGCGCATTCCTGGCCAAGGAGAAGTTCTGCCTCCTTGCCCCCGGCGACCACGGCTCCACCTTTGGGGGCAACGTCCTTACCTGCGCCGGAGCCGCCGCTGTGGTGGACTACATTATCAAAAACGACGTATCGGCAAACGTGAGGGCTATGGGTCAGCGTCTCAACCAGGGCTTGGAGAATCTGAAGTCCCGCTACCCCATTATCACGGAGGTGCGAGGCTTGGGGCTTCTACTGGCCATCCAGCTGAACGCCGAAATCGCTCCCCAGCTGGTTGCACGCTCCAACGAGGAGGGGCTGCTTCTAAATCCGCTGCGGCCCAACGCCATTCGCCTCATGCCTCCGCTGAACGTGACCGCGGACGAGGTGGATGAGGCCCTGGAGAAGCTGGAGGTAGCCCTGAAAGAAGTGGCGGTGGGTTAGAAAATGTCGACAAAAGTAGTGCTAGCTTACAGCGGCGGACTGGACACCTCTGTAGCCATACCCTGGCTGAAGGAGAAGTACGACGCGGAGGTGATAACCCTCACCGTGGACCTGGGTGGAGGGAAGGGCATAGGCAACGTCCGTGAGAGGGCTCTAGCATCGGGGGCGGTCAAAGCCCTTGTGGTGGACGGCAAGGAGCCATTCGTCCGTTACTTCGTCTGGCCTGCCCTTCAGGCGGGAGCGGTCTATCAGGGGCAATACCCCCTGGCTACGGCCCTGGGGCGCCCCCTAATCGCCCGCTACCTGATGGAGGTCGCCCACTTGGAGGGAGCGCGGGCCGTGGCACATGGCTGCACTGGCAAGGGCAACGACCAGGTGCGATTCGACCTCAGCATCGCCGGAATGGACCCATCCATTCGTATCCTCGCCCCGGCCAGGGAATGGAACATGACCAGGGATGAGGAGATCCAGTACGGCCAGAGTCACCAGGTGCCCCTGGAGCAGGGCCAGCGCAGCCCCTACTCCATAGACGAAAACCTGTGGGGCCGCAGCATAGAGGCTGGTAACCTGGAAGACCCGTGGCAGGAGCCGCCGGAAGAGGCCTTTGCCTGGACGCAGTCCCCGGAAGAGGCGCCCAACTCGCCTCTCTACTTGGAGATTTCCTTTGAGCAGGGCATTCCACAGGCCGTTGACGGCGAGGAGATGAACGCTATTGCTCTGGTCAACCACCTCAACGCCACCGCCGGGGAGCACGGCGTCGGACGCATCGACCACTTGGAGGACCGTCTGGTGGGCATCAAGTCCCGAGAGGTGTACGAGGCCCCCGCCGGCCGGGTGCTCCACACGGCCCACAAGGCCCTGGAGAGCATCACTCTCAGCAAAGACCAGATTCGGTTCAAGGATAGGGTGTCCCAGGAATTTGCCGAAATGGTTTACAACGGCCTCTGGTACACAGGCTTTCACCAGGACTTGGTCGCCTATGTAGAGAGTACTCAGCGCCACGTCACTGGCACGGTGCGACTGAAGCTGTTCAAGGGTAGCTGTACCGTGGTGGGCAGAAACTCGCCCTACTCCCTCTACCAGCACGATCTGGCCACATACGACACGGGAGACCGCTTCGATCATCGCGCCTCGGAGGGGTTCATCCACATCTTTGGGCTGGCTGGCCGCACCCAGGGCAGGGTACAGCCTCTGGATCTCCCGGATCTGGGACAGGTGGCCGAGTAGGGGCGTGGGGGAGTCATACCATCTGGATTGCCTTCTCCTGTCGTTCCCGTGAAGCTTGCCCCGTACTCCGATACGGGGACGGGAATCCAGGTGGGGCAGTGGCGACACCGATCCACCCAGAGATGGGATTCCTGATTCCGCAGGAATGATGGTGGAGCGGCTTCTTTGGAAAGATACCGGGTCACAAAAGGGTATCATCAAAGGAAATGAGAGCTTGGTGATAGACAGCAGGGTTTGTAGATGACCAAGAACGACAGGGTATCTTCCTACACCGTCTCCCTCTCCTATGACCGGCGGCTGTACCGGCAGGACGTGGCCGGGTCCATAGCCCATGCAAGTATGCTGGAGAAGCAGGGCATCATCTCCCGGGAGGAGGCTGAGCTTATCGTTGAAGGCTTGGTCTCCATTCGCCAGGACATCGAGGACGACTCTTTTGAATGGCGGGAGGACCTGGAAGACCTTCACATGAACGTGGAGGCCGCGCTGTTCCGGAAGATAGGGGACACCGCCGGGAAGCTCCACACCGCCCGCTCCCGCAACGACCAGGTGGCTACGGATATGCGTCTCTACTGCAAGGAGGCGATACGTGAGACTCTGGGGTGTATCAAGGCGCTCCAGGCAGCGCTCATTGCCGTCGCTGAGACCCATAAAGAGGTGATGATACCAGGCTACACCCACCTACAGCGCGCCCAGCCTGTTCTCCTCTCCCACCATCTGTTGGCCTACTTCCATATGCTCCAGAGGGATAGGGAGCGCTTCCACGACTGCCTGCGTCGCACCGACGTCCTTCCTCTGGGAAGCGGCGCTCTGGCGGGTGTTCCGTACCCCATCGACAGGGAGTTTGTCGCTCGCGAGCTGGGGTTCAGCCGCGTTAGCGTGAACAGCATGGACGCCGTTGCGGACAGGGACTTCCTTGTGGACTACCACGCCGCCGCCGCCGCCTGCATGATGCACCTGTCTCGTATGGCGGAGGAGATGGTGCTGTGGTCCTCCCAAGAGTTCGGTTTCATACGGCTGGCCGACCTCTATACGACCGGCAGCAGCATAATGCCTCAGAAGCGCAACCCGGACTTCGCAGAGCTGGCCAGGGGCAAGACTGGCCGCGTCTACGGTCACCTTATGGGTATACTCACCCTGCTCAAGGGTTTGCCACTGACCTACAATCGGGACCTCCAGGAGGACAAGGAGGGCTTCTTCGATACGGTGGACACCCTGCTTGGCACCCTCGAAGTATTCGCGGGTATGATATCTACGATGGAGATAGACCGGGAGCGCACTGGCCGGGCGGCCAGGGACGGCTACATGCTGGCGACCGATATCGCCGACTACCTGGTGGGAAAGGGCGAACCCTTCCGCGCTGCTCACGGCATCGTGTCGGAACTGACCAAGTACGCCGCCTCCCAGGGCAAGGCGCTCGGTGAGGTGGATATGTCGGAGTACCGGCGTTTCTCCCCGCGCTTCGACGAAGACGTATACTCCATCAGCGCGGAGACTTCCATCTCAGGCCGTGATGTAAAAGGCGGCACTGGGCCCCGTCAGGTAGAGGACGCAATGAAGCAGGCGAAGGAGCTTCTGGAGGCGCCCCTTGGTTGAGAGACCGCCCGTAAAGCTCGCGCCGTCCATCCTCTCGGCGGACTTCGCGCGCCTGGGCGAAGGGGTCGCCGAGGCAACGCGGGCGGGCGCAGATATGATTCACGTCGACATTATGGACGGGCACTTTGTCCCCGGCCTCACCTGGGGGCCTCGCACAGTTGAGGCCCTTAAACGCTGGACTGACCTTCCCCTGGACGTCCACCTGATGGTCGGGGACCCGGAGAAGCAGATCCACTCCTTCCTGGACGCCGGTGCAGACATCCTGACGTTCCACGCCGAGGCCTGCATTCACCTGCACCGGGTCGTTGAGCTGATCAAGGAGCGCGGCGCTAAGGCCGGTGTGGCAATCAACCCCGGGACTTCAGTCCTCGCCATAGAGGGCGCTTTGCACTTGATGGACCAGGTGCTGGTGATGAGCGTCAACCCCGGCTACCCTGCCCAGAGGTTCATTCCGGAGAGCCCTCAGAAGATAGCCCGCGTGCGTAGCATCATGGACAGGCGTGGAGTGAAGGCGGAGCTTGAGGTCGACGGTGGCGTAAACCTCGATACGGCGCCGCTGGTGGCCAGGGCCGGAGCGCAGATTGCGGTGGCCGGCTCTGCCGTCTACGACTACTCCGAAGGTGTTGAGGCAGCGATTCGGCGGCTGAAGGAAGCGCTGGCCCTCTAGCACTCACTCCATACTGAGGACTATCTTGCCGAAGTTGGCGTTGCTCTCCATGTAGCGATGGGCCTCTGCCACTTCCTCAAGTGGGAAAACCCTGTCGACCACCGGGCGTATCCGGCCGTCTCCCAGCAGGGGCAGCACGTGCCTTACGAACTTCTGATTGAGGTCAATTTTCTCCTCAATTGGTCGCGCCCGTAAAACAGTGCCGTGCACCCGAAGCCTCTTACCCATGAGCGAACCCAGGTTCACCTCGTGGGTTGCTCCGCCCATAGTTCCCACTATGACCATCCTTCCCTTGACTGCGAGGGAGGATATGTTCCTGTCCCAGTAGGGCGCGCCTATGACGTCGAGGATGACGTCAACACCGCGGCCTCCTGAGCGGTCGCGTACCACTTCGGCGAAATCCTCCTCGTTATAGTTAATGCCCACGTCCAGGCCAAGGTCGGCGGCCTTTGCCAGCTTCTCCGCCGATCCGGCGGTGCCGTAGCTCCTGGCGCCGATGTTTCGGGCCAGCTGGATGGCCGCCGTGCCCACTCCGCTGCCCGCGGCGTGTATCAGCGCGGACTCGCCCATAGCGAGATTGCAGTGGTTGAAGAGGGCGTCGTATGCAGTGAGGAACACCTCCGGTATCGACGCGGCTTCGGTGAAGCTGAGGTTCTCCGGGATGCGGGCCGTCATGCGATGGTGGGTTACCACGCGCTCGCCGTAGCCACCGCCCGACAGCAGCCCGAGCACACGGTCGCCCACGCCGACGGTGTCAACCCGCTCTCCAACGGCAGCCACGACGCCGGCCATCTCCAGGCCTGGCAGGTCGTCCCGGGTGCCCGGCGGGCCTGGGTAGCGCCCTCGACGCTGAAGCAGGTCGGCGCGGTTGAGAGCCGTGGCCTTGACGTCTACCAGCACCTCCTCAGGGCCTGGCGTCGGCTCCTCAATGTCCTGGATGCGGAAGACCTCCGGGCCGCCCGGCTCGCTTATAACTGCTGCGCGCATATGACGCTCCTTAAAAGACGGGTTTTTGTTGCACTACGTTATAGTCCGTGTCTTAACGTCTGTTCATTACGCGGGGAAGTATATCACTGCAAGGTCGCAGCACAAAGCCCCCGGCCACATCATGGCCGGGGGCTTTGACATTGTTCCTATAGTTGCTGGTTGTATCTACACAAACAGCGGCGCAAACACCAGGGCAACGACGGACATCAGCTTGATGAGGATGTTCAGCGACGGGCCGGAAGTGTCCTTGAAGGGGTCGCCAACAGTGTCGCCTACCACGGCGGCCTTGTGGGTCTCCGACCCCTTGCCGTCGAAGTGGCCTGCTTCGATGTACTTCTTGGCGTTGTCCCAAGCGCCGCCAGCGTTGGCCATTGTCACTGCAAGGAGGAATCCCGCAGTGATGGCGCCTATGAGCATTCCACCCAGAGGCTCAGGGCCAAGGATGAAGCCCATCGCTATGGGAGCGACGACCGCCATAGTGCCCGGAAGTATCATGGCCCGCAGCGACCCTTTGGTGCTGATGTCCACGCAGCGGGCGTAATCCGGGCGTCCGGTGCCCTCCATAATGCCGGGTATCTCCCGGAACTGGCGGCGCACCTCGTTTACAATCGCGTAGGCGGCGGTCCCGACGGCTTGCATGGTCAATGCGGAGAAGACGAAGGGGAGCAGCGCCCCTATGAACAGGCCCACCAGCACATTCGGGTCCAGAATGTCGAAGACCACTTTGCCGGCGTCCGGGTTGAGCTCTTCGATGGTCAGGGCGTATGCGGCCAGCAGAGCCAGGGAGGTCAGGGCGGCGGAGCCGATGGCAAAGCCCTTGCCGGTGGCTGCGGTAGTGTTGCCCAGGGAGTCCAGAGCGTCGGTGCGCTCCCGGACTTCAGGGTCGAGGTGGGCCTGCTCGGCAATGCCGCCGGCGTTGTCGGCCACTGGGCCATAGGCGTCGGTGGCCAGGGTGATGCCGAGGGTGGAGAGCATACCGACGGCTGCGATTGCCACGCCGTACAGGTCTGCGGCCCAGTAGGAGATGAGAATGGCCGCGACCACCGATGCAACGGGTACGAGGGTACTCATCATGCCAGTCGCAAATCCGGTGATGATGGTTGTGCCTGCTCCGGTCTGGGAGGACTCCGCGATGCGCTTGGTGGGGAAGTACTCGTAGGAAGTGTAGAACTCAGTAGCAAAGCCTATGACGTTGCCGGCTACGAGTCCGGTCACGATGGCCATGAAGATCCTGTTGCCGTCCTCTACGCCAAGCATCTGTATAACGGCGTATGAGAGGGCTATGACCAGTACGGAGGCGAAGTATATGCCGCGTCGCAGCGCCCATAGCAGCTTGCTCATGGACGCATCGCCGCCAGTGCGTACCAGGAATGTGCCCAGGATTGAGCTTATTATGCCCATAGATGCGATAAGGAACGGCAGGACGATCTTCGGCGCGAAGTCGCTGGCGCCCGCCGCGGCCACTGCGGCTGCAATGGCAATGGTGGCGATTATTGAGGAAGAGTAGGACTCGAACAGGTCGGCGCCCATGCCTGCCACATCACCCACGTTGTCGCCAACGTTGTCGGCAATGGTGGCCGGATTGCGGGGGTCGTCCTCCGGGATGCCCACCTCAACCTTGCCCACAATGTCTGAGCCAACGTCTGCGGCCTTGGTGAATATCCCGCCGCCCACGCGGGCGAAAAGCGCAATGGATGATGCGCCAAAGCCGAAGCCGGCTACCATTGTGATGTCCTGGAAGGTTAGGTACAGAATGGAGAGGCCGATGATGCTTATCCCCACTACAGTAATCCCCATTACCGCGCCGCTGTTGAAGGCCACACGGAGTCCGGGGTTGAGGCCTCTCATAGCGGCGCTGGCGGTGCGGGTGTTGGCCCGGACTGCTATGCTCATGCCTATGTACCCGGTGCCGGCGGAGCAGATGGCGCCAACAACGTAGGCCACGGCCGTCTCCGGGTCGATGAATAGGGCCAAGACAACGGTTACTATCACGACGAATATGGCAAGGGTCCTGTATTCGCGGCCCAGGAAGGCAGAGGCCCCCTCCTGGACGGCCTTGCCAATCTCCTTCATGGCGTCGGTGCCCTGGTCCTCTTTCAGGACAAGGCGGGTCAGCGCCAAAGCGAAGAGTAGTGCCAGCGCACCCGTAGCTATGGCTATGTATATGTTCTCCACTAATTACCTCCTAAGGACCCGGAAAGATAGCGACCGGACTCTTGTCTGTTCATACCCAATTGTGCAATCTATCACTACGAATTACCCTAGTCAAGGCTTTCCCCCGCTACGCGGCTCAATAGCTGTGTAAGCCGCTCCTCCAAGCTCTGCTGTCTCAGGGCCGTGGTCAAGTCGCCGCGGGTGCGCTCCAGTATGCCCCGCATGGCGTCGGTGGTGCGCCTCAATCCTCCCGTGATTGCCTCCGGGAAGTCCATAGTGAAAAGCTCCGTGTAGATGTGGTCCATCAGGTCAAGAAGCTCCTCGCAGCGGGATACGTCCGCCCGGCGGAGGGAGTCTAGGAGGTATCTACGCATCTCCCCGATGGTCTCTCCCAGGCCGTTCAGATATGCGCCGTAGGATATGCCAAGCTCCTCTGGGTAGGGCAGGGGAGCGCCTGTGATGAACGCCAGGGTCGCGTTGGCCTCCACGTACTCCTTCTGGGCGTCCTGCACAAATCCCGTGTAGTAGATGTCCGGGTGGTGGGTCTGGATGTCCTTCATCTCGGCCACGCGTTCCCCGGCCGACCGGATTAGCTCGCGGGCCTCGTCATACTCGTTGCGGTGGACGGCGCGGATGGCCGTGGAGGACAGCTGGATGGTGCTGCGGGATAGCTGCAAAGCCCGCTCCCGGGCTGCGTGCTTATCGCTGAAGAAGACGCGGGCTTTCTCAGCCAGCGTCTTCAGCTCCGAAGGCCGGTCAGTCAAGTGCCTCTCCTAATTCCCTGCTCTCTGCATCGACTGGAGCGCCCCGCTCTATGTCGACAGCCTGTCCACCAACGCTGTGCGCGTATCCGTCTCTGTCGTCGCTGCGCATAAAGTCCCGGAGTCCCTTGGCCATGTCACGCAATTGCCTGTACACGCGCTGGTTTACAGACCCCTCCTCGAAGGAGCCGTCTGGCAGCTGTGAACCGGCCTCTGCTCCGGTCAGAATCTCAATGCCCTCGTCTATTGTTCTTACGCTGTAGATGTGGAATCTGCCCTCGCGCACCGCCTGCACCACGTCCTCCCGCAGCATCAGGTTCTGCACGTTGGCGGCGGGTATCATCACTCCCTGGCTTCCGGTCAGCCCTTTAGCCCTGCAAACGTCGAAGAAGCCTTCCACCTTCTGGTTAACTCCTCCTATGGCCTGCACGTGGCCCTTCTGGTTGACCGACCCGGTGACGGCGATTTCCTGCCTTATGGGAGCGTCCGCAAGGCGGGAGAGCAGGGCGTACAGCTCTGCGCTTGAGGCGCTGTCACCCTCGATCTCCTCGTAGCTCTGCTCCATAGTCAGTCGGGCTACAAGAGACAGGGGGATGCCCTGAGCGTGCTTGTCCGCCAGGTAGCCTCCCAGGATCATCACGCCCTTGGTGTGGAGCCTCCCTCCCAGGCGCGCCTCCCTTTCGATGTCGATTAGCCCCTCTCTGCCGGGAGAGACGGTTACTGTGATGCGGCCCGGCCGTCCAAAGGAGAAGTCGCCCAGGCTCAGGACAGCCAGCCCGTTGACCTGACCCACGGCCTCGCCCTCCGTGTCTATGGCGATGGTCCCCCTCCTGATCATCTCGACTATCTTGTCTCGTATCAGGTCCGACCTGTGCACCTTTTCGTCCACGGCGCGGGTAATGTGCTGCGCGGTTATGCAGGGCGATCCGTCCTTCTTCGCCCAGTAGTTGGCCTCGCGGATGATATCGCTTATCTCTGAGAAGCGGGTGGACAGCTTGGTCTGGTCGTCCGCCAGGCGGGAGCTGTGTTCCACCAGCTTGCTCACGCCCCTGCGGTCCACCGGCAGCAGGGCCTCCTTCTCGCCGAGGGCGCAGATGAAGGCGGCGTAGTCCCTGACGTTCTCCTCCGTGCGGTCCATGGTGCTGTCGAAATCCACCTTCACCTTGAACAGCTCCACAAAGTCCGGGTCGTGGGTGTACAGCGTGTGGTAGAGCACAGGATTGCCGATGAGAACGGTCTTGATGTCGAGTGGTATCGGCTCCGGAGCCAGGCCCTTGGTGGTCATAAAGCCCATCCGGTCCGCCGTCTCCTCAATGGTGATGGCGCCGTCTTTGAGGCACCGTTTGAGTCCCTCCCATGCCAGGGGATTGCGCAGCACCTCCTCTATCCTGACGACATAGTAGCCCCCGTTGGCGCGGTGCAGGGAGCCGGGGCGGATCATGGTGAGGTCTGTCTGCAGGGCGCCGAACTGAGCCTCTCTTTCCACTCGTCCCATGATGTTGTACGGAGTCGGGCTGAACTCCGATACTACGGGCGCCTCCAGCAGGTCAGAGTTGTCGACAATGACGTTCACCTCGTATCTACGCAGGCTGTTCTGGGTGTCCGGAGGTGGCTCCAGGGGGCCGGACGATTGCCTCTGCTCCCTGGGCTTTGCCCTGAGCAGGTCGACGTTCTCCGCCATGTCCTCCTCAACTTCCTCCAGGTAGGAGACGACCTGTGGAAGTGCGGCGTACTTTTCCTGAACTTCCCTTGCCAGGGAGTCCATGGCGTTTCGCACTATGTCGTGGTCCATCTCTTGTATGAGATCGTTCAAGCTGCGCTCGGCGACGCGAACTTGAGTTAGCGCCTGTTTGAGGTCCGTCTCCAGATTCTGCCGGCGTTCCCCAAGCTCAGAACGCTGGGTTTGTGTGAGGGATGACACCTCCTCTTCAGTGAGTGGTCTGCCTTCACGGTGGGGAACCAGAGCCAAGCCGGTAGGAGAGGACTGGAGAATAAAGCCATCTCCTCTGGCTCGCTCGTCAAGCTGTTTGAAAAGCAGATCACGTTCTCGCCGGAAGCCTTGGGTCAATTCGTCCCTGCGCTTGGAGTATTCGTCGCTATCGAAGAGCCGGGTAATGTCCCTTCCGGCTTCGGTAACCAGAGTTCTCATGTCATGCTGGAACTCCCTGGCCTTGCCAGGAGGCAGGCTGAGGGCCCGGGGGTTGTTGGGACTCCTGAAGTTGTAGACGTAGCACCAATCGTGAGGGACACTCTTGGACCTTGCCCGCTCCTTCAGGAAGTTGGTGATGGCGGCCGTCTTGCCCGTGCCGGACGGCCCGGCGGCGTAGATGTTGAACCCCTTCTCCTCTATCTCCAAGCCGAACTCCAGCGCCTGTACCGCTCGGTCCTGCCCGATGATCGCTTGCAATGGCGGCAGGTCCGCCGTGGTCTCGAAGTCCAGGCACTGGTTATCGCATATCCTGAACAGGGCATCAGGCGACAGCTCCGGCACTCTAGTCCTCCAGTCTGAAGGGGTAATTTCTGAAGGGGTAATTTCTGAAGGGGTAATTTCTGAAGGGGTCATTGGTAAGCCGGAATCATTGTAACACATACCCTCAGTAGCGGGATTGGGCGCGCTACGGCAACGAGCCGACGGCAGGCGTCCTTGAATCGGCGTCTCAATTGCTCTACAATCAGTCCTAATGTCGGCCTCTAACGCAAGCGATTGTGAGGGCCTGCCAGGATTACGGGCAGGCCACGAGGCCTCAAACCGTAGCTGATATGCCACTCGTCCGTTTCCATTCCCGCTAGGAGAAGTGTATGAGCAAACTGATTGAACGCCTGGAAAAATTAGACGCTCCCTTATTGCAGCCTTTGGGCTTTGGCGCCATCCGTACTCAGACCAAGCCCGCCTCTATGCTGCTGATAGCTTTGGCGGACGCGGAGGCCACTGAAACGCTAACCCGCCTACAGGTCGAATTCTGTGTTCTGGCCGCTCCATCTATTGCCGATGGCGAGGCTGTCAATAACAAATTGGGGGATGTCCTGTGGGGTCTATGGCCCGGTACTGTTGCCAAGGAATCTCTGGACGGTCTCAAGGAGCAGGGCGGGGATTTCTTCATCTTCTCCGAGATCGACGCTCCGGCAGAGGTGCTGGCGGGAGAAGAGCTGGGACGTCTGATAGCGATTCCGGCGGACTTCCCGGAGGAACTGGGGAGATCTCTGGAGGAGATTCCGGTCGAAGCGGTGCTCCTGACCGGACTGGAGGATGCTGAGCCACTCTCCGTCAAGAACCTGATGCAGGTTCGATCCATCAGAGACCTCACCTCGAAGCCTTTGCTCCTGCTGATGTCTCGCCCGCTGAGCCAGGGCGAGCTGACCGTGCTCCAGGACACGGGCGTCCAGGCGATCGTCCTGGACTTGAGGCAGATGCAAGTAGAGGATGCGCTCCGGGTTAAAGAGGCCATCGATAACCTGCCTCCTCGCAAGACAAAGCGAGACCAACCCACTCCGACCCTGCCCAGGACGGCTTCAATGGAAGCTGCCCACCAGCATCATGAAGAGGACCCGGACGACGACCGGCTGCTCTAGGGTCGCTACGCGCCAGGGATAGCGCGCTGCTCTCTTTGGCGCCGGGACGAGCTTTGCAGTAGGGGAGGGGCCAAATTAGCAAGCCCAACGCTCTGCGCCATCTGACCGAAATAAGAGATGTGCTGTCCCTCGCTCCCGCGGGTCTCATCACAGACATAGACGGCGCCATATCACCAATCGCGCCTACACCTGAGGAGGCGCAGGTGTCTTCCGTTTGCCGCGATGCCCTGGAGACGCTGTGCTCCAGGATGGCTCTCGTGGCGGCCGTCTCCGGCAGGGACGCCCTCAAGGCCAGAGAGATGGTCGGGCTGGACGGGATGGTCTACGTGGGCAACCACGGCCTGGAGAGGTGGCAGGACGGCGGGATACTGATACACGAGGAGGCCAGGCAGTACGTCCCGGTAGTCCGAGAGGTTGTAGAAGCTCTGGGCCGGGGCTTGGACGCGCCCGGGTTGATTGTGGAGGACAAGGGGGTAACGGCCAGCGTCCACTACCGCCTGTCGCCCACTCCTGCCCAGGCGCGAGACACCATATTTGCCTTCCTGGACAGCGCCCCCGCGGCCCGGGGCCTGCTCATCACCGAGGGCAAGCTGGTGGTGGAGGTACGGCCTCCGGTTGCCGTCAATAAGGGCACGTCCCTGGAGCGACTGGTAGCCGAGACGGGGCTGAACGGCGTCATCTACATCGGGGACGACGTTACGGACGTGGACGCATTCAGGGCTATTCACTCCCTCTCGTCACGGGGACGCTGCAGGGGGCTGGCGTTGGGCGTGGTTGGCGCGGACACGCCACCGGAGGTGGAGCAGGAGGCCGACTTTCTTCTGAGGGGAGTGCCGGAGGTGGAGGAGCTTCTGCGGAGTATCGCGGGGGTTTAAGCCAAGGCTCTCAGGTCCTGGAACTGGGAGTTCACCCAGTTGATCACGTCTTCCCGTTCCACTTCTTGGGCCAGGATGCTGGCCCGCCTCTCCCGATCCTCCACAGAAGCGGTGAGGGCTTGGTACAACGCCTGAACGGTGCCCTCTATGTCCGCCGGGGACACCGCTATCACCCCGTCTTTTAGCTGGTTGTACGCCCCCGCCGTCTCGGAGAGGATGACAATACCGCCTTGGGTGTTCACAACGGGGCCCTCCTTGGCCACCAGGTTCATGCCGTCGATGATGGAGTTGACCAGGAGGACGTCGTACAGCTTCATTGCGGCCATGGCCTGGGTGTAATTGTTCTCGTAAAACACCGTAATGGGCTGCCACTCCTCCGTGCCGAAGCTCTCGTTTATCTCCGACACCTGGGCGTCCACATCCTGCAGATACCTCTGGTACTGCCGTATGTGGGTCCTGGAGGGCACGAGGAAGGCGAGAAACTTGACCTTCCCAATGAAATCAGGATTGCGCTCCAGGAGCAGACGATAGGCGCGGAACCCTCTCACGATGTTCTTGCTCGGCTCCACACGGTCAACCCTGATGATGGTCTTCTCGCCCAGCAGTGGCCGCAGCTTTCTCTCGTAGTCGATGGCCCTCGGAGAGCTGGCGATTTTCCGCAGCTCCTCCACGTCGATGGAGATTGGGTAGCATCGCACGGCAGTCTCGTGGCCGTTCAGCTTTATGCTGTAGTTGGCGTGATCGACCTCGGCTCCGTCCAGGAACATCTCGCAGCTCTGGAGGAAGCTGCGGACATCCCGACGTGTCTGGAACCCCAAGATGTCGCTGGCGCACAGGCTGCCGCAGATGGCGCTCCTCATAAAGCCGGGGATCATCTGCCAATAGGTCGGGTCGGGCCAGGGTATGTGAAGAAAATGTTGGATGATGGCATCGGGCAGAGCCTCACGAATCATGCCCGGCGCAAGATACAGGTGGTAGTCGTGCAGCATCACGTAGGGAGGGGAGGGGCTGTACTTGGCCTCCTCCACAACGGCCTCGGCGAATGACCTGTTGACGGGGATGTAGCCCGTCTCCCAGGCGTCGTACACGGACTCGTCCACGTTGGGCGTGAATGGCGAGCTCCACATATAGTGCTGCAAGAACCACAGCAGGGGGTTGCAGAAGATGTTGTAGAACTTGTGGTACACCCGGCGGGGCGTTACCACGTATCGGAGGTAGAGGCTCTGGCCGGGCAGGGGAGAGCGGATTCTGCCGCCTTCCACCTGCTGGGCGATGCGGCGGTCTCCCTCGCCCATGGCGCTGGCGATCCACGTGAAATCGACGTAGT
Organism: Dehalococcoidia bacterium; assembly: GCA_965261605.1. Lineage (GTDB taxonomy): Bacteria > Chloroflexota > Dehalococcoidia > Lucifugimonadales > UBA2985 > DAOUJW01. Next base: position 2,087,058 of record OZ253466.1, read on the forward strand.
TGGTCAGTGTGCTAAGGGCAGTAACAACGCCGCCGCTGCCTCGACGCGCCTGCAACTGGCCTTCGGGAGTGACGTGGTACTCCACCGGCCCCCGGTTGCTTGCCAGGATGAGCCGACGGTCTTTAAGCATCTCGGTGCACTGCTCAATGAACCGGGCGCTTCTTCTCTCACCGCTAGAGGCGGATCTAGTCATAACACAGACCTGAGGTGCATTCCGGAATGCCGTTGAATCACCTCAATCCCCCTCTCTGGTGGGATGGTTGCCGTTCTATGAACAGTCGCACTGGGAGCTTCTTTTGCTAAGGAGGGTGACTCTTGCACGGGGGACGGCAAGGCTCTCAAAAGCAAATGCGCACTGGCCTGCAATGTAGCATAGCCCCCAGGGGTTGTCAATGTTGAGGGCTTCTCCAAAGCCATCGTCAGGAGCCTATCTACACCGGCTTGAAAGCGGATTGCAGTGCGAAGTCCATCCGTTCTGAGAAACATAAGAGCACCTTCCTGTCAGGATGGTGCTCTAAAACTGCCCCATATCGTAGCCTGCCTGCCAATGTGCCGAGGGCCAGAGTCGAACTGGCGACACCGGCATTTTCAGTGCCGTGCTCTACCACCTGAGCTACCTCGGCATTGAGCAAATGGTAATCCACCCCTCCGTAGCTGTCAAGGCGGGGTGTCCTGAGACGGGCATTGCCCGACTCGTCCGCTGTGCTTATAATCCCTGCATACTGCCGAAGAAAGGCGATGTGATATATGGAGAGCAGCGATTTCCAGCAACTAGATACCTACCAGTCCCTGGAGAGGGTAGTCTACCGGCTGCTAAGCCCCGGTGGCTGTCCCTGGGACAGAGAGCAGACCCATCACTCCCTGAAACAGAACCTACTGGAGGAGTGCTACGAGCTTATGGAGGCCATCGACAGCGGGGAGCCGAAGAGCATGGCGGAGGAGTTGGGCGACATCCTGGTGCAGGTGGTCTTCCACATACGCCTCGCTCAGGAGGAGGGGACTTTCACCGCCGGCGACGTGTTCAGGTCCATCAACGAGAAGCTCATCCGCAGACACCCCCACGTCTTCGGGGGCGCGGAGGCGAGCACGTCTGAGCAGGTCGTGTCCAACTGGGAGGTCATAAAGCAACAGGAGCGAGCCGACGCCTCTCGATTGGGCAACGTCCCGAAGGCGTTGCCCGCGCTGGTGCAATCGCAGCTTGTACAGCGCAGGGCCGGGCTGGCCGGCTTCGACTGGGACAGCATCGACGGCGTGTGGGAGAAGCTGGAGGAGGAGATGCAGGAGCTGAGGGAGGCCGTCACCGACGAGGAGAGGGAGTGGGAGCTTGGCGACGCGCTCTTCTGCCTAGTGAACGTGGGCAAGTGGATGAACGTCCAGTCTGAGGAGTCACTGCGGCGGGCCAACGGGCGTTTCCACAGCCGCTTCACCTGCATGGAGGACATTTGCAAAGAGAGTGGCGTTGAATTCACGGACCTGTCGATGGATGAGAAGGAAGCGCTATGGCAGGAGGCCAAGGCCAGGGTGGGGTAGGGGAGACGCCTATACCCGGCTTGTTCAATGTATTGCAGCCTGAATCTCCGCAACTAGAGAGTTGAGCCGGTCAACTTGGCATATATTGAAGATGCCCGTGATGTCGTCACTGCGGTAGACTACCAGATCCGATGGTACGGCATTAGATACGATATAGAATGGAGTGTTCAGGTTGCGCCGGCGAAAGTTGCGAGCATTGGCTTGAGCCTTCTTCCATGTGTCGGAGCGATCCAATCCGGGCCTAGCGATCTCGGTAACCGTGTTGTCAGGGTTCCGCACAATACGTGGAGACCCCTTGGTTTCAATAGCGACTCGGGGAGTAACCTCAATGTCGTGCGTATCAGTATTGCCTGGTGTGGAAGCGGCCGGCAACTCAAACCGGGTTACTAGGAGATGTAGAACAGCGCCTTCAAAAACATTCCCAACAATTGAGGACCGGCTTTGAAACGTGGCTACCTCAAACACCCTGTTTGATCCGCATACTGGACATATCTGAGGCAAATTGCCAAACTCTGCGGTAGCGGTTCCACTGCCAATGCAGGCCACACAGGCCCACGCTGGATAGCAAGCCTTCTCGTCAATAGCTTGCTGAAAGCATCCATTGAAGTAATCACGCAGCCGTCCATTGCTCAATTCCGAGCTACTGATGTGATGATAGTTGTCTCGAGCAATCTCATCATACTGAACGGTCGGCATGGCTTGCCTCCTCAATCGTCTCATCGTCCGGCAAGGCTATTGGGAGGACTTGAGGCATTGTAGACAACCGTTGGTGGGCCAGTTCCTGGTATTCCGGAGAAATCTCGTACCCGACAAAATGACGACTACTATTCAATGCCCCCACCGCCGTTGTGCCGCTGCCCATGAAGGGGTCGAGCACCACGTCGCCTTCAAAGGTGTACAGCTGGATGAACCTGCGAGGCAGCTCCACCGGGAACGGGGCGGGGTGTCCCACCTTTCTGGCGGACTCCGCAGGAAATGTCCAGACGCTTTTGGTGAACTCCAGGAACTCATCCCTGGCAATTGTGCTGGGGCGCTTATCGGGATTCTTTCTGCTGAATGTGTCCTTGGAGAACACCAGGACGTACTCATGGGTGTCGCGGAGGACGGGGTTCGCGGCCGACATCCAGCTGCCCCACGCCGTGGACGGGCTGGCGCTGGAGGACTTGTCCCATATGACCTCGCCACGCATCAGGAAGCCCAAATCAAGCATGTCCTGGATCACATATATGTGCAGAGGGATGTAGGGTCTCCTGCCCAGGTTGGCTATGTTTATGCAGGCCCTGCCGCCCGGCACAAGAACTCTGTGAACCTCCGCCATCACCCTCTTGAGAAGCGACAGATAATCTGCCAGTGACAGGTCTTCGTCGTACTCCTTGCCGACGTTGTAGGGCGGCGAAGTGACCATCAGGTGAACGCTGCAGTCCGGCAGCTCGTCCATGCTCTCGCTGCTCTTGCAGAAGACCCGGTTGACGACGTCGGGCGGAAGCGCGTTCTCGACGTATGGGACATTCTTCTCGGGTTGCAGGTCGGAGTAGAGGCGGCTGCCGTAGAAGGACGTGGAGTCGTGCCCGATGCGTCCCGGCGAGCCAAACGCGCTGGTCTCGGTACGCCTTCTCCTTCGCTTGGGTTCCTGTGGGCTAGATGAGGACACGCTCAACTCCCGGGATTGGGTGTAGACTCGCTATGAGGACGTTTGCGAAACCCATCTGTCGGGCTATAAAGCATCTTCCCCCTTGAAGGGGGAAGATTGAGATGGGGGTGAATCGTGTGAGAGGACACACCGCAAATTGCCCCCCATCCCCGTATCAAGTACGGGGCAGGCTCTGACCTTCCCCCGCAAAGCGAGGGAAGGGACAAGAGGTTCTTCAGAGGTCAGCTATGAGCCTGACGACGGCTGGTCCGGGGTCGCCGACTCCACCAGGATCTCCAGCAGGTCTTTCACCTTCTTGGTGTCCTGGAGTCCCTTGGTCTGGATTCCCGCCTCAAGCTGCTGGATGCAGAAGGGGCACGACACCCCCAGCGTCTCTGCGCCGGTCTCCAGGAAGTGGTCAGTCCTGATGTCGCTGACGCGCGTGCCGGTCTCGTCCATCCACATCCGACCGCCGCCGGCGCCGCAGCAGAAGCCGCGCTCCCGGCACCTCGAGCCCATCTCCATCACCTGTACGCCTGGTATCGCATTGGCAATCTCGCGAGGCTCGTCGTAGATGCCGTTGTGCCGTCCCAGGTAGCAGGAGTCGTGGTAGGCCAGGGTCGTGTCGATGGTCTTCAGGGGCTTTATCCTGCCCTGCTGGATAAGCTCGTTGACGAACTGGGTGTAGTGCACCACCTCGTATTTGCCGCCTAACTGCGGGTACTCGTTCTTGATGCTGTTGAAGCAGTGCGGGCAGATGGTCACGATCTTCTTCACGTTGTAGCTGTTGAGGGTCTGGATGTTCTGCTCCGCCATTGTCAGGTACAGGTACTCGTTGCCCAAGCGCCTCGCCGGGTCGCCCGTGCACTGCTCCTCCATGCCCAGGATGGCGAAGTTGACGCCGGCCAGCTTCAGCGTAGCTGCCATAGCCTTGGCCATCTTCTGGCTGCGTTCCTCCAGGGCGGGCGTGCATCCGACCCAGAACAGCACATCCACGTCGCTGTCCTCTGCCATGGTCTTAACGTCCAGCCCCTCGATCCAGTCGGTGCGGGTGGCCTGGGTGCCTCTCCAGGGATGGCCGCGGGCCTCCATGCTGAGGAGGGCGTTCATCGCCGTGTCCGGAAGGCTGGCCTGCTCCATCACGAGGTAGCGGCGCATGTCCACAATGCTGTCGATGTGCTCAATGAACACGGGGCACGCCTCCATGCAGGCGCGGCAGGTGGTGCAGGACCAGAGCACGTCCTCGCTGACGTGTTCCACCATCGACACCTCCGGAGCGGGCGCATCCGCGCCAAGGCTCAGCAGGACGGGGGCGCGCTGCTCCATGTAGCCGCGCAGGTCCTGGATGATCTTGCGGGGCGACAGGGGCTTTCCGCTGGCCCACGCGGGGCACTGGTCCTGGCAGCGGCCGCAGTTGGTGCAGGCGTCGAAGTCGATAAGCTGCTTCCAGGTGAAGTCCTTGATATCGCTGGCTCCGAAATTTTCCGCCGTTTCAAAGTCCGGCATTGGCCTGAGCGCTCCCTTTGGTCGGTCGGAGCGCAGGAAGGCATTGGCGGGTCCCATGATCATGTGGGTCAGCTTGTTGAAGGCGGCGGCCCCGTAGGCGAAGGACAGGGCCACAAAGGCGGCGTGGATCCACCACATACCCCTGTGGATGAGCTCCATGTTGGATGGGGTGAGACCGATGCCGCTGAAGGTCTTGGCGAAAACCCAGCCTATGGGAGACCATATGGCGTCGCTGGGGGCGTATCTGACGCTTTCCGGGTTGAGCTCGGTTGCGCCGAGTCGCAGTCCCTCGGCGGCAAAGCCGGTGAGGATCAGTGCAGAGATGAGGCCCAGAATAATGGGGTCTTCAAGCAGGGTGTTCAGCCGCGGTGGCCTTATGACGTACCGGCGATAGAGGGCCAGGCCGACGCCAATGCTAGCAAGGCCTCCACCGAATAAGTCCCAAATCAACGACATTTCCACCCTGTAGTATCGGGTGATGAAGTTGTAGTGCAGCCATTCCTTGAGGTTGTCTTCTATGGCGGCGGTAGTGGTGGCAATGAGCAGGAAAACTGCGCCCCAGAACAGGCAGAAGTGCATAATGCCGGGATAGAGGTCCTTCTTGAGGAACCTCCGATGCATCAAGATGTCTACCGAGGCAAGGGTCAGGAACCGCTTCACCCTGGGCTGCCAGGGCCCCAGGTCGGGCATTGGCTTGCCCAGACTCCAGAAGCGGAAGCGCATGAAGAGCCCGTATGCAATGGATATGCTGGCGACGGCCAGAACGGTGTAAACGAACGCCCCAAAGAGGGGGAAACCAATATTCCAGAAGTCTTCTCTACCTGGTAGCACCTTAACCTCCTGACTGAGGGCTGTCATCCGGTTAGCAGCCAGCCGAGAAAATTGCTTGAGCTAGTTTAACAGGTAACGCCCTTTACGCCAAGGGCTTGGGCAGACTTGGCAGTGCGAGGCTCGTGTAATATAAACAATCCCTGCCAGTAGCTAGCCTGGATTAGGTGTTAAGAGCCATATACTTCAGGACAGCAAGGGCGCTTTGAGCATCAGTGAGTGCTCGGTGACTCTGTCCATCAACAACTAGCCCACATTGATCTAACGCGTCTTCTAGTCTCTGCCAGCGGCTAGTATTTCTATACTGGGCATATAAGCGCATGATGCAGTGTTGTTCTACAGGTTGTTCCCACCAGTGGTTCCACTTGGAAGGCCAGGATAGCTGATAAGCCGAAATGGACTGTGCAATCAGGCGGCGGTCGAAGTCGAAATTGTAAGAAAGGACCCTTCTTTTATCAAACATCTTCCTTAGGCGGGGCATCAAGTCTTTGATGGCTGGCTCATCTTCAAGGTCTTCGTCGGATATGCCATGAACAGCGGCGGCACTCGCCCCAATGTAGACTGTGGGGTCAACCAAACTATCCAGGAGCTTTGCTCCTGTGACATCGACAACGGCTATTTCAACGATTTCGTCAGCTCTACCCAGTCCAGTTGTTTCCGTGTCGATTATCAATGGGTTAGCTGCCAGCATCTCCATAGCTGCCTGTCTTGCTATCTGTCTCGAATTAGTCATTTGGCAATCACCTCAGTGCAATAGCGATATTGACAGTCCGTCAACATCACTATAATGTGAAAGTGTGAGTGTGGAGTGCCCGGGTAACGTCGTCCCGCCTAAGGGATGGACGCCGGTCACAGCCGCACTCTCCTTTTTGCTCACCATTCTCGTTTCCACACCGTTAAAGCGGACGGTGAATACCATCACCTGATAGAACGCCAGTCTCATCCACAAACCCAGGCAGGCATCCATAAATAGAGCATATGTTGTAAATCTAGCCGATGTCAATGAAGTTAGTCCAGCAATTCTATACAATCTTGAGGACAGGCCGGTCTGCAACTGTCTCCGCCCTCTCCATGCTGGACACCAGTGACCGGTTACGGCTATGATGATGGGCAGAGGCCGAAGGGTGTGCACCACCAATCCGGGCCTTGGAATCTATCAGGCCAGGGAGAAACTTATGAAAATCCACGAGTATCAGGCCAAGGCGGTACTCTCTGAGTTCGGGATACCGGTACCCAAGGGTGGGGTGGCCTCCACCCCCCAGGAAGCCGGCCGGATAGCCGGAGAGATGGGCGAAAAGGCGGTGGTGAAGGCCCAGGTCCACGCTGGCGGAAGGGGCCTTGCGGGAGGCGTGAAGGTGGTCGGTTCGCCCCAGGAGGCCGAAGGTGTTGCCGAGGGTCTCCTGGGCAAGAGGCTGGTCACTCACCAGACGGGACCTGACGGAGTGCCTGTAAACCAGGTGTTGGTGGAGGAGACGGCCCAGATTTCCAAAGAGTACTACCTTGCTGTGGTGATCGACAGCGCGTCCCGCGGACCTGTGATCATGGCCAGCGAGGCAGGCGGCATGGACATCGAGGAGGTGGCGGCCACCACGCCTGAGAAGATACTGCGGGCCAACGTGGACATGGTGGTAGGGCTTCAGCCGCACCAGTGTCGCTACCTGGCCTATGGAATCGGCCTTCCGGGCGAACTCATACGTCCGGCGGCGGCCCTCATCGCCAATCTCTATCGACTATTTGAGGCCAAGGACTGTTCCCTGGCGGAGATCAACCCGCTGGCCCTCACTGAAGACGGGCAATTGCTCGCCCTGGACGCCAAGCTCGACTTCGAGGACGATGCCCTGTCTCGCCATGCCGATGTTCAGGCTCTGAGGGACATGGATCAGGAGGACCCCCTGGAGCTGGAGGCCAGCAAGTTCGACATCTCCTATGTGAAGCTGGACGGCGACGTGGGGTGCATGGTGAACGGAGCTGGGCTGGCTATGGCAACAATGGATTCCATCACTATGGCGGAAGCTATGCCTGCCAACTTCCTGGACGTGGGCGGCGGCGCCAGCGAAGAGCAGGTGGCCCAGGCCTTCAGGCTTCTGCTGTCCGACCCCCAGGTGAAGCGCATCCTGGTGAATGTATTCGGCGGGATCCTGCGGTGCGACGTGGCGGCCAGGGGTATAGTCCAGGCCGCAGAGGAGACGGAGGCTCACGTCCCAATCGTGGTGAGGATGCTGGGAACCAACGCCGATGAGGGCAAGGAGATCCTGGCCGAGTCTGGCCTGACGATAACCCTGGCAAATGACATGAACGAGGCTGCCGCCGCCATCAAGAGCGCGAAAACTTCATAGAGCGGGAGAGGAAGGTGAAGATAGCAATAGGTGTTGCGTTGCTTCTGATGTTGCTTTTGATATCATGCGAGCAACCCGGAGCAGATACTCCGACACCTACTCATATAGCAACGCCGGTTCCTACTGCGCCTCCAGTGAAAACGGCGACACCTGCTGCTACAGCAACGCCGGTTCCTACTGAGATTCCTGTACCGACTGCAACTCCTACGACGGGACCAGAACCAACTCCAATTCCTACCTTAACGCCGGTTCCTACTGCAACTCCCGTGCCGACAGCAATTCCTACGCCCACCGCCACGCCAGTCCCTAATGACTGGTTAGCTACAGAGCTTATGGATCCATTAACTGATGAGCGAAGAGTTGTTGTATACACGACGGCGGTGGAACACGACTTGGATGGGCTAGGTGGCGCACCGCGTCTGTTCGTGAGATGCGGAAGCTCTCAAGATTCAGAATACGAGGTGCTAATTAATTGGGACCGATATATGGCCACAGGTTATAATACGAGTAACTTTAGGAGTGAGGTTCGTTGGGATTCTCGTCCAGTTGAATCAGCCCTGTGGAGTGAATCTACCAATAATGAGGCGACGTTCTATAAGTTTCTAGTGGAGATACTAGATCAAGTTGACTCCCTAGATTCCTATAATAATGCTGAAGCACAGTCCAAGAGTGATTTCATCGCCAAAACATTAGAGTCCGAAACCTTTCGCGTTAGGATATGGGACTTTCAAGATGAGGCTTACTTTGCAAGATTCTCAGTACGTGGTTTGTGGGAGGCTTTAAACATCCATCCTGAGTGTGTCAAATGAACTCGCCAAGAGAGATCCTGTCCCAGACCAAGCAAGCCGGTAATGAATATTCGAGGATTGCGGAGTTCAATGGCGAGCCTCAGAGCATCCTGAGAGATCAGCACACATAATCTAGTGTCAACAAGGAGGTCCCAGTGAGCATTCTGGTCGACGAGAATACCCGCCTTCTGGTGCAGGGAATTACCGGCAGGGAGGGAACCTTTCACGCACTCCGCTGCATGGAGTACGGGACCAACCTGGTGGCCGGGGTGACCCCCGGCAGGGGCGGCACGACGTGGGAGGAGAAGGTTCCAGTTTTCAACTCCATCAGCGAGGCTGTGGCGGAGACCGGGGCAAACGTGGGCCTCATCTTCGTGCCCGCTGCCTTTGCCGTAGACGCCATTCTGGAGTCCGCCGATGCCGGTGTGCCTCTTGTTGCTTGCATCACGGAAGGCATTCCCGTAATGGACATGGTGCGGGTGGGGAAGTACCTGGAGGACAAGCCCACCACACTGATAGGCCCAAACTGCCCCGGCCTGATCTCGCCGGGTGGCAAGGCCAAGGTGGGCATCATGCCGGGCAACATCCATATGCCGGGCAGGGTGGGCGTCATATCCCGCAGCGGCACACTTACCTACGAGGCCGTCAACCAGCTCACTGCCCTGGGAATAGGGCAGTCCAGTTGTGTGGGCATAGGGGGCGACCCCATTGTGGGGACGTCCTTTGTGGACCTGCTGGAGCTCTTCCAGAACGACCCTGACACGGACGCGGTGGTTCTCATCGGAGAGATTGGCGGCACCAAGGAGCAGGCGGCGGCGGAGTACATCCGCGACCACTTCGCCAAGCCGGTTGTCGTCCTGATTGTGGGCACCACGGCTCCTCCGGGAAAGCGCATGGGACACGCCGGGGCAATAATTACCGGCAGCGCAGCCCGCGCCGAAGAGAAGGTGAAGGCGCTGCAGGGGGCGGGAGCGCACATAGCACCCTCGCCGGCGGATATAGGCGTTACGATGAAGGCTACTCTGGGGCTGTAAGAACGCGTCTGTCCGTCATTCCCGCGGAGGCAGGAATTCTGGGGCGTGGTGGTAAGCCCGCTCATCCTGAGCCAGTCGAAGGAAATGAGTGGGCTTGAGTGTGTGGCAATTGCCCGCTTGAATGGTTCTACAAGCTCACCACGAGCGGTAGGCGAAGCCTCAAGAAAGAAGAAGGCATATGACAGAGCGGGATGAGTTAAAAAGCCTTGCGGCACTCATCAAAGAAAGAAATGCTGTCGAGAATGAGATCGCTGCGATAATAGGGCATCCTGCACATCCAGGACACATCGGGGAGTTTGTCGCCTCCATTATCTTTGATATAGAACTGTTTGAGTCCGCTGTTAACAAGGGTAGCGACGGCCACTTCAGAGAAGGTGGTCTCGCAGGCAAATCAGTGAACATCAAGAAATACTCTTTGAGCCAGGGCATTTTGGATATCAGGCCCGACGCGCTCCCTGATTGCTACTTGGTCTTGGCTGGCCCAAAGACCCCTCCGGCATCCTCGCAAGGTACGGTCCAGCCTTGGACCATTGCCTCGGTCTTCTTGTTTGATGCTCATGTGCTGCTGGAACGACTAAAGGAACGTGCTGTCAAAATCGGCATCGCGACTAGCGTAATACAAGAACTGTGGCGTGAAGCTGAGATTTACCCGTCGCCGAACAATCGCACACTTCAACTGACGGAAACTCAGGTGGAGATGCTTGCAATGTTCCGTGATACGTAGGAAGTCTGGGTGATTCGTTGTAAGAGCTTCACCCTTCATAGGGGCGGTTCGCGAACCGCCCCTACATGTCTTTCTTGCCCTGCGGCCTCAGTAGTGAATGGCCCGCCCAACGCCGCCTCCCGCGGCGATTACATCGCCGTTGATGGCTATGGAACGGGGGGAGGCTAGGAACGCGACCACGTAGGCTATGTCCCGCGCGTCAATGACCCTTCGTACGCTGTTGCCCTGGGCCATCCGTTGTTCCGCCTCCTCCAGTGTGACGCCCAGGCGCTGCGCCTGTTCCTCCAGGGCGCGGGGCGTTCTCTCAGTGCGCGTGCCACCCGGATGCACTACCGTTACGTTAATCCCTTTGGGGCCAAGCTCCTCTGCCAGGTTCTTGGTCATGGCGACCACTGCCACGTTGCGCATACTCCCAATGGTGTTGCCGGCCTGCCTGGCGGCCATTCCGCTTAGGTTGATGATACGCCCCCATCCCTGCTGCGCCATGTAGGGAGCTGCCTCTCGGGCGCAGCGCAGATATCCCAGCACCTTCACGTTCATATCCGGCCAGAAGTGGTCGGAGGTGATGTCCGTCAGGGACGCCGGTGGCGTTGTTCCACCGGGCTGCGCCGCGCAGTTGACCAGAATGTCGATGTGCCCAAGGGCCTCAGCCGCCGCCCGCACCATCTCCTTGACAGAGTCGTCATCTCCGGTGTCCACCTGCAGCGGGACGATTCGCCTGCCGGACTCCCCGGCCAGCTCACGCGCAGCCTCTTCCAGACGCTCTTGGTTTCGCGCCGCGATCGCCACGTCCACACCCTCGAGCGCCAGTTCGCGAGCTATGGCTTTGCCTATGCCGCGGCTGCCTCCCGTCACAATCGCCGTCTTGCCTTGTAGCTCCAGGTCCATGATTCCTCCTTACGAATGGGGGCCATTGCCCTGTCAAGAGGTTTTTAGGTTCTCTCTTCTCGCCCCCTTCAGGGGGAGGGTCAGAGAGGGGGTATGCTTAATCCAAGAGTTATACGAAGATCTGCATCAGGGGATGTCCATCCGGCTGAGGCGCCGCACCGAGAGGAAAAAGAAAAGCACGGTCACGATCGCAGCGCCTCCCAGGGCAGCCTGGAGATCAATGGCCAGATCTTCGTTAAAGGTGGTCTCGTCCAGGCCGTGCATTGTGCCAATAGTGTAGCTGCGAACGCTCAGGTACCGGGCTCCCTCCAGGAAGCTGGTGATAATCGCCTCCCACAGCAGCACGTAGATGAGGGCGAATCCCAGCGCGCGTGTCGTCAGCAGCCCGGCCCACGTGAAGGCCGACGCATAGGTGACGACTCCAACCAGCGTCCCCGCGGCCGCAGCCGTCGCGGCCTTACCGCTGCCGTCCGGGTCCATCATGGTCACAACCGCCGAAACTGCAATCATCAGGGGCGCAGCCACGATGATTGTAGCGGCCAGCTTGGCAAGCACGATGCTCCAGCGAGGCACGGGCTTGGTGGTTAGCAGGCTCAGGGTGCGGTCCTCCACCTCGTTGCCGAAGGCGCTGGTAGCAAGCACTATAACCACCAGCGGCAGCACTACGTGTATGACAAGGGCTTCAAGCACGCCGGCTATCAGGTCTCCGCCGCCGGGGTTGCCCAGTCCGCGTATAAGGGCAGCCAGTCCCAGGGGCAGCAGCGCCAGGAGCACAAGAAATATGGCCCTCCGCGGTGCGGCTGCCTGCCTCAGCGCCAGGGTGAAGATGGCGCCCGTCATCGCTGCACCACATAGGAGAAAACGCTCTCCAGGGACTCGTCCAGAGGCTCGATGCGATAGAGGCGGCTGTCAATCTCCTTCGCCAGCCTGGGGACCATGCGCTGCAGATCCGCCAGGTTGTGTGTCAGCACCTCGATGGAGTCGTCGTCCAGAGAGACCGACTCAACGGCCTCCAGCTTCACCAGGGCGGCTGCCATCTCGCGCTGCCTGGAGGCGGCGATGCGGACGTGGAAGGGGCGCTCGTCCAGCTTCTCCCGTATGGCGCGGTAGGTTCCCGTTGCCGCCAGCTTCCCGCTCACCACCAGCAGGATGCGGTCAGCTAGGGTCTCCACCTCCTCAAGGATGTGGGAGGATATGAGCACCGTCTTGCCCTCCGCCGAAAGCCGCCCAATGAAGTCGGCAAACTCCACGCGCTGGCGGGGATCTGTGCCGTTCAGGGGTTCGTCCAGTATCAGCACCTGGGGATCGTGCACAATGGACGCGGCCAGGCGAATGCGTTGCCGCATCCCTCGCGAGTAGGTCCCCGTCGGCCTGTCCTGGGCGTCCTGTAGGTTGGCTGCCTCAATGGCCCGGTCGATAGCCTCCGGGTTGTCCGCTCCCTGGAGCTTGGCGGACAGGCGCACGAAGTCGCGGCCCGTCATGAAGGGGTAAAGGGAGTCGTGCTCCAGCATCACCCCGATCCGACGGTACAGCCCGATGTTGCCGCCCACATCCTCTCCCAGGACTCGCACGCGGCCGCGGGAGGGGCGGGTCAGACCGCACATCATGTTCAGGAGCGTGGTCTTGCCCGCGCCGTTGGGACCCAGGAGGCCAGTCACGCCGGGGAACACCTGAAAGGAGGCGTCGTTGACGGCCACCACGCTGCCGAACCACTTGGAGACGCCCGCCACCTCTATGGGTGCTGGCTGGGGCGCTGGTTGCGTTGTCATAACCGAATCCTCCGGTAGCGGTTCCACAGCAACAAAGCTGGAATGCCGGTGAAGGCCAGGTAGGCCCCGATGGGCCAGGCGTTGTTGTCAAGCTCGGCAACGGCCATCATGGACGGGCCTTCGGGCTCGGTGTCGAACACTATAGAGCTGATGTTGTCGGAAACGCTGCCCACGTCCAACAAGCCAATGTAGGGCGCCCAGTCGCCGGTCAAGGGGGAGCACTCTTCTGAGCTGGAGATGACCGTGCCGTTGCTGCTCACTGTCTCTGACGTGCAGGTTTCAGCGGTCAGAGAGTTGACCGTGATTGTCGACAGGAGCCAGATAGCTATAACGAATGCGGCGGCGTAGGCTCGCCGAGTCGTGAACGCGGCCACGGACATGGGAGCCACGGATATGAACAGCGCGACGAGAACCCCCACGAATAGAATGCGCAGCACGTCCGTCCAGTTGTCCTTTATGTAGTCTATCTGGGAGTCCGCGGTGAGGATGAGTCCTGCTTGCAGGATGATTTGACCGGCGTAGACCAGCGCAAGCGCAATGACGAAGAAGGCCAGAAAGCGCGCAAGGATGTAGTCGGTGGACGTGAGAGGGCGCACCAGGTAGAGAGGCAGCACGTTGTCCCGGCGGTCTGGCCCTAGCAGTTCAGGCGCCATAATTGCGGAGAAGATGATGAGCACGACGCCCACTATCCCGTAGTAGTCGGCAGGTCCGGGGATAAAGTCCGCCCCGGCTTCGTCGATGAAGGAGAGGATTATGACGAAGACTACCGCCGGGCTCATCACCCCTAGGAAGAGCAGGACGGGCAGTATCTTCGCTCGCCCGCCACGGCCAATGCCAAGAATGGTGCGGACGCCGTTCTGGAATAGGGCCATCCGGGCGCGGTTGCGCCCCTCCCGGGGGCCGGTATAATGCTGGTATCCAAGGTCAAAGACCTCCGCGTCTCGCTCTATCACTCCGGCCTGCTCCTGAAGATGTCCGTCAGGTCCCGGCGCTCCGGCGAGAGCCTCCGCAGTCGGGCGCCGGACTCCACCGCGGCGTCGCGGATGAGGTCGTAGTCCTCCTCGCGAGCGTGCTCCACCAGAAGCAGCGGGCCTTTGCTCGCTGCCCGCACGCCGCGCTCCGCTAGAGCCTCGGCGAACTCCTCCTGCCGGTCCGCGACTTCAATGAGCAGCGTCTCCGTTTCCTCAGTGAGCTTGGCGACGGCTCCCTGTTGCGCAAGGGCGCCGGCCTCCAGCACGATTACCGAGTCCGCCGTTCGCTCCACGTCTCCCATAAGGTGGGTGGAGAGCATCACACTAATGCCGAAGGCATTGGCGGTGCGGCTGATAAGGCTTAGCATCTCCAGGCGTCCCTCCGGGTCCAGCCCGGCGGTTGGCTCGTCCAGCAGCGCCAGAACAGGGTCGTGGACAATGGCCTGAGCCAGCTTCACGCGCTGCTTCATGCCGGTGGAGTACTCGCCCATAGGCCGGAAGCGTTCCTCGTCCAGCCCCACGTGTCGCAGAACGTCTGCGGCGCGGGTGCGGGCCTGGCTGGGCGGGATGCCGCTCATCTGCGCCATGTGCATAAGGAACTCGGAGGCGGTCATGCTTTTGGGCAGAGCCTCGTGCTCCGGCATATAGCCAATGCGTGCGCGTACTTCTATGGAGCGGTATGGCTCCTCGCCCAAGATTGTAGCCGTGCCGGAGGTGGGTTGAATGAGTCCAAGGAAGAGCTTCATCGCAGTGCTCTTGCCGGCTCCGTTGGGGCCAAGCAGCGCAGTCACACCCTCGCCAACGTCAAAGGACACACCGTCGAGTGCAACAGTGCGTCCGTAATGCTTCGTCAGGTCCCTGGCTTCCAGCAGCGCCACCATATTTTCAGCATAGCATATCCATCGACCCAAATCTATTGACCCTGTTATAGCGCTATGCTAACATCCCTCTGAGCCTGTCTGTCGCTCATAGGCGCGGGCAGGGGATTGAATGAGGAAGCGCGGAGCGATAAAATCCTACCCGAGGAGGTAGCTGAATAATGACCTACATCATTGCCGAACCATGTGTCGATGTAAAGGACGGCGCCTGCGTTGACGTTTGTCCCGTAGATTGCATCTACGGAATGGACAACGAGGATGACAGGATGCTCTATATCTCCCCGGACGAGTGCATCGACTGCGCCGCCTGCGAGCCGGTGTGCCCTGTAACCGCAATCTTCGTGGAGGAGGATACGCCGGAGGAGTGGAAGTCCTGGATCCCCGTCAACTACGACTTCTTCACCGACCCGGA
Organism: Dehalococcoidia bacterium; assembly: GCA_965261605.1. Classification (GTDB taxonomy): domain Bacteria; phylum Chloroflexota; class Dehalococcoidia; order Lucifugimonadales; family UBA2985; genus DAOUJW01. The sequence goes on from OZ253466.1 coordinate 2,102,352, forward strand.
CGGGACGCGGTCCAAGGTTGACCAACTGATGCCTCGGGAATAGTCCTGAGCTGATCGCCCAGAAAGGGCGACTACCAACCGTTTAGTTCAAAAACAGGAAGCCCCCTGAGAGGGCTTCCTGTTTTGCTGTTGGGCGGCTCCGACATCCCTTGCAGATCTTTGCATAACCTATGACGGCGGGGTGTGGTGTGGACTCCAGTATACATAGACTTATGCATAACTCCGTAGTCGTTCTGGAGTAAGTACTCTTCTCATCCATTCCTGCGGAAGCAGGAATCCAGGACACCTGTGGATAGGTGAATTCTTGTAAAGGAGAGAGCCACATAGTCATCCATAGGTCTCTCTCTACGCCGTCACTCCAGTTGCACTATGGAGGCCTCAGCCTCTCTCCCGTGCACCTCCAGGAAGCCGATGTTGCCCAGGGCCGATAACTGGTTGGGCAGGGCAGGGCTGCCGGGATTGATTATAAGCAGGCCGCCGGCCTGCCGGTCTATGCGGGCCTCGTGGGTGTCTCCACACACCACCACGTCCACAGGCCCCTGGAAGTACATTTCAAGCATCTCCTCAGGGGTGCGCCAGGGTATATCGTTCGGCAGTGGGAAGCCGTGTATCAGGCCAACCCGTAGCTCCTCAATCTGGATTACGTGCGCCACCTTAACGCGGGGGTCGTCCGGCACTCCCGGCCGGTTCTTGGTGTACGCGGAAGGGTAGTCGCCGTTGCCCCGGGCGCCCAGCACGGGGGCTATTCCCTCCAGCCAGTCCAGCACGTCGATGATGTGCATATCCCCGGCGTGGAGGATGAGGTCGACGCCGCGGAAGGCCTCGTACACCTGCGCCGGCATATCGGGGCCGGCCTCGGGGATGTGGGTGTCGGATATCAGTCCAATGCGCATGGTGTATTTCTCAGAAATGTTATGTGGACTGAAGCGCCTGCATCAGGCCATCTTCCAGCTCTTCAGCCGACGTGAATCCCTCATACTTGTGCAGGACGCGGTCGTCCAGGCCCATGATGAATACCCACGACTCGTTGAAGTAGTCCTCAAGTTTGGTCAGCCCCCAAGCCTCGACAACGGGAGAGTAACGCGCTCTGCTCAGGTCGCCCTGGATTTCGGCGGGGTTGTCGTACACTTCCACGTGGATGAAGCTGGCCTGGTCCTTGAACCGGTTCTTGACCTCCTGTACGGCCTCAATCTGAGGGCCGCAGGTTGGGCTGGTACAGAGGGAGGGGCTGGAGAACACCACCAGCACGGGCCGGTCCTTCTCCAGGGCCTCCGGGATGGTCTCCATGTACAGGTCCGGGTCCGGCGTCGACCAGCTTGTCAGCTCCTGCAGCAGGATCACGTCACTTATCGTCTTGTTGACCGTCATAGGAGGCGCGGAGCCGATTGACGGGGTTAAGCTGGTCTCCTTCACATCCAGCGGGATGCGCGCGGCGCTGACCGTGCCGTCCTCGTTAGTCACCTCTACGTCCAGTTCCCACTCCCCGGGCTCGTCGAATGTGAGGCTTGTCACGTAGCTCCCCCTGGTGCCGAAGGGCCACAGGCGGAAGGAGGCGCTGGCATGCTCCTCCACGGCCTTGGACGAGTCCTGGCTAGAGACGTTTCTGGAGACAACGCTTACGTCCGGGACGGTGACGATGGAGTCGGCGTCTATCAGCAGGAAGGATATCCTGTTGTCGCCCACGCCTAGGTCCGTGGTAGCCAGAAGTCCCGACAGCGCCGGCGCTTCCGGGGTCTCGGTGGGCGCGCTCTCAACTACGATGGGCGTTGCCACTGCCGTCGGCGCTGCGGTAGGCGGTGGCGTCGCGGTAGGGGCTTGAGTGCAGGCCTGGGCCAGCAGAGCCGCTATGGCCGCGACTGCGGCCATAGCGGCGAGTAAACCTGTATGATGTCGGCGTGTCAGATTACGCATCGATGCTGCTCCCTGTATGGAATCGCTAGTCGCCTCTCCTAGGGCCCCTCGACGTAAGAGCCGAAGGTAAAGGTGAAGAGGCTGAACCTGTCCGAGTTGGAAGAGAGCTGGAGCTCAGTCCCTCCGTAGCTGGGCAGCTCCACCACCCTGTACAACCGGGGCTCGTCTACCATGAAGTAGGCCTTTCCGTTCTCATCCCACTGTATGTCGGCTCCGCTGAAATCCTGCGGAATAGGCTCGCCGGCCAGGGTCACGTACACCTTGAACGGCTCTCCGCCATCGAAGTCCAGCACCGTGTTCACAGTGGTGCCTAGGAAGTTGATGGCTATGTAGTCCTCCAAGTTCTCAGTCACCCGGGCGTGGGTCACGCTCTCAGCGCCGTTTTCCCACAGCCCGTGGAGGTACAGGCGATGGTTCATGTGGCCTCCCGGGTCGGTGTACACGGTAGGGGTGTCCGGGGGCGCCTCGAAGTACTCCGGGTTGGCAATGTAGGGCAGGTTGCCTCTGTTACGGTCACGGCCTGCGTAGAGCTCACGGGTCTGCGCGCCTGAGCCGGCCTGGGGGTCCAGATTCGGCCGTTTGACTGTGCCCACCGGTATATGAGACGTGCAAGCTCCGGTCTCCCACAGCAACTCTCTAATCTTCTGCTCCGTGGTATTGTAGTCGCCCTCTCCCACTTTGGCGTATCGAACCAAGCCGTCCTTGTCTATCAGGTACTTGGACGGCCATGCGCGGTTGGTGTATGCCCTCCAGGTGCTGAAGTCGTTGTCCTGCGCTATGGGCCAACCCAGGTCGTGCTTAACGGCCGCCGCCTCCACGTTCTCCTTGACCTTCTCAAACTCGAACTCAGGGGCGTGAACTCCCACGATGACCAGGCCGTGGTCGGCGTACTTCTGGTTCCAGTCCCTCAGGAACGGGAATGTGCGGATGCAATTTACGCAGGTGTAGGTCCAGAAATCTACGAGGACAACCTTGCCTCTCAGGTCTTCCATGGTGAATGGCTCTGTGTTGATCCATCCGGTGATCCCGACCAGTTCCGGCGCCACTGGCCTCTCCCCGAACGTCTCCTCTACCGGCGGAGGGGTAGGGCATGGCTCCTGGGTGGGATCGGGCTCGCTTGTTGGGGCGGTCGTGGCCGTGGGGTCTTCCGTAGATCCACTGCCGCCTGTCGTGGCCGTGGGGTCTTCCGTAGATCCGCCGCTGCCGGTAGTGGCCGTTGGCTGCGATTGAGTAGCCGTAGCGACGGAGGTTGGATCAGGCTCAGGGTCGCTGCCACAGGCCAGGACTGTCGCTGCAACGGCCGCAACAATAAGGATCAGGATTATGTTTGTGAGGCGCTTTGAGTTCTTCATAGTATCTCCAGTGTAGCGGCTAATCCTTAAGAAGTCCTTATGTATCTAACGATGCCCTTAATCTCTCGGATATCCGTCTTCAATGCATCGCTGCATCGCCGGCCATCGTGTTCTCCTGTATCTAGCGTATCAGACCGAGAGGCTGCCTGCATATCCCTACGCCAAGCGCCAACAGCCCTTCGATACTCCTAGGGCGTGTGCTATACTCTATCCTGTCACAAGGTCCTTAAAATCTTTGTCCAGGAGGGAAATCGCTGTGTATCAAGGAATGTTAGCGGAAACCGTCCACATCCAAGGACACAACGGAGACGATGTGCAGAGCTACGCCGCCCGTCCGCTGGGGCCAGGCCCCTATCCGGGCGTGGTAGTTATCCACCATATGCCGGGCTGGGACGAGGGCAGCAAGGAGATAACCCGGAAGTTCGCTTATAACGGGTATGCGGCCATTTGCCCGAACCTCCACTATCGAGAGGCGCCGGGAGCGAGCAGCGATGACGCCGCCGCCGCTGTCCGCGCCGCCGGTGGCGTGCCGGACGAACGCTGCATCGGCGACGTGGAGGCCGCGGCCGGCTACCTGCGGTCCCTGCCGTACACCAACGGCAAGGTTGGTGTCATAGGCTACTGCTCCGGCGGACGCCAGGTGTATCTGGTCGCCTGTAACATCCCCAGCCTGGACGCCGCCGTCGACTGCTACGGTGGGCGAGTGGTTGCGGCCGCTGACCAGTTGACGCCTTCTACGCCCGTCGCCCCCATAGACATGACGGCGGATATGGCCTGCCCCCTCCTCGGGCTGTTCGGAGTCGAGGACGGTAACCCGGACCCGGCGCAGGTCGCTCGGATGGAGGAGGAGCTGAAGAAGCACGGCAAGACCTACGAGTTCCACAGCTACGAGGGAACCGGTCACGGCTTCTTCGCCGTCGACCGCGCCAGCTACCGGCCGGAGTCGGCGACGGAGGCGTGGCAGCAGGTATTCGCCTGGTATGGCAAGTACCTGAGCTAGTAATTGAGATTACAGACTACCAAGGAGAGCAGATATGTGCACTTACATCATTGAAAAGGCAGCGATAACAGGAAGCGGGAAGGGGCCGCAGGGCTGGTTCTCACTGAACCAGGCCAACGTCTACTACGATCACCCTGTCCACGCTCCGATGGACCATGCACTGACCATCGACTTTGTTAACGAGGCGAAAGGCCCCGGCGCGCGGGTTGCCGTGGAGCTCAGCCCCGAGTCGGCGCGCGAGCTGATAGATAAGATACAGGCTGCTTTGGAGGCGGGCTACAAGGAGCTTGGATACCAGTAGCTCACATCGGACTGACGCAATCAGAACACTACGAAGGGGCCGCACAAGCGGCCCCTTCTGGCTTTCAGCGCACTACTCCTGACGGTTCAGCCGCCGGAGATGGCACAGCCCGGCGTAAGGGTCTCCGGGAAGTCTCGGCAGCGCTGAGGACGGTCTTCGTAGATGCGGCACCTGGATGTGGTGTCGTCCAGCATGGGGCAGTGCTCACCCTCGTGATCAGAGAAGCGCACCCATCCCTCTCCTGAGGGCGTCCGTGTGATGGTCGCGGCTGCGCCCAGCGCGGCGGCCTGCTCCTCAAAGAACGGGACCTCTGCTGCGGACAGGACGAGTATCAGTGAGCCGCGGCAGCACATAGCCTTGCACCGGTTCATGCATATGTCGCTGGCGGCTTCAGGGGTCAGACCGGCAATGATGTGGGGCACATTCGTCCTTTGGTCTGGATTGTGGAGGCCGGCAATCCTTGGCATGAGCTCACCGGCTTCCGGCGGAGATGACTATCGCACTGGGGTATATTTAGCTATGGATTCCGGTGTTCCCGGCAGTTATTCCCACTGTTCTTCCCACAATTCGCATTCAATAGAACCGTCTTGGATTGGAGAACGGAGAGTATGAATCAAACTCCTGATCTGAATATGTGCCATAATTCCCCTCAGCGTTTAGGAGACATTACTGTTAATGTCCACCACCTGCGCTCCAACTGTGGAGAACAAATCTGCTGTGGTAGGGTGGCAAGTGAATATTAGTACCTGATTGGTTTCTGCGAGTTGAGCCAAGGACTCGGCGGCTAAGCGAGCCCGCTCCGGATCGAAGTTGACCAGTGCCTCGTCGACGACGACTGGCAAATGTTCGGCGTGTTCGCCAAACTCCCGAATGAGGCCGAACCGCAGCGCCAGATAGAGTTGTTCCCGGGTTCCACGGCTCAGCTCGTTGGGCTGCCTGCTGGCGCCGTTGGGCTCCGTCACAGTTATTGTATTCCCCCCAATAGGAGCATACAGCCGGATATATCGCTCTCCAGTGACCTTAGTGAAGAAGCCTTGAGCATGCCGGATAACGCTGGGCTGGCGTTCCCGCTCGAACTTCTGCCGCGTCTTCTCCAGCAGTGACTCCGCTATGGTGAGCCTGGACCACTTGCGGGCGTGTTCCCGCAACTGCTCCAGCAGGCTGTTGCGGAGAATGCGCAGAGTCGACGACTCTTCCTCGCTTGTCAACTGTGCCAACTCGTTGTCAATGCCGCCCCGCTCCTCTAGTAACTGATTGCGGTATGCATTTACCTCGTCGAGTCGCTGTGACAAACGCGTCGAATTCTCTCTGAGTTGGGTTGGGTCGGAACGCTCCAAGGAATCTCGGAAGGTAGCAAACCGGTCGTCCGGACCACTGACACGCTCCAGGTTGCGGAGATGATCGTCACGTTGTCGTTCGAGCTCCAGCCGTTCCCCATGCTGGCGCGCCCGGCGGCGGAACTCCTCGCGGTCGTCTGTGCCAGCGGCAGTCAAGAGAGAGGAGATATCCTTCTCCACCGACACCAACCGCTGCTGCAGTCGTTCTACACGCAACTGGTTTTCCTGCTCTTGCGTTTTGGCCTGTTCCCGCTGGGAGAAGCCGGCCTTAACTTCGTTTAGGCTCCTGATGAGATCGTCGGCCACAGATGCCAACTGCGGCTGGTCATCGGGGCTGAGAGGAATGCCGTGGCGAAGAGCCAGAGGTTTCACCTGTTCGCGGAATTCGTCTATGTCGTGCTCGATGGCAGCCACCCGGCTCCGCATCCGATCGGTCTCTGCCAAAGAGGTGCGTGCTGTGTCAACGCGGGCCAAGAAGGTAGTCATAGTGTCCGGCGTCAGCGTCTCGGCCAGGCCTCTCTCCAGGAGCCATTGTTTCCATTCCTGCTGCACCGCCCTCATTGAGGCCTCCTCCGATGCGTGCTTCTGAGCTCCATCTTTGACCCGTTGTTCCTGCAACCTCTCCAGGCGTGACGTTTCCTCAACACGCGCATTGGCATCATCCCAAATTCTTAGCTCGTTTTGAGTAGACTCTAGGTGCGCTTCCACCGAGTCCAGCGATCCAGCGTTGGGCTGCTCGGCCAGACCAATTGCCGCTCCAGATTCAAACAACGCTTGCCTAGCCAACACAGTAGCGGCTTCCGCATTCGCAACCTGTTGGCTTAGGTCAGAAGCTATTGGCGGCCGACTGGTGGGTGGAGGCTGCTTCCCCATGTACAGCCACAGGGCCGCAACAACTAGCAGCGCTGAACCACCTATGATGCCCAATACCAACGCATCTCCACCCAGGGATATTCCAGCTGCAATGATGGCAACACCGGTCAGTCCCAACAAGATGAGAAGTGTAAGAGTTGGATGTCCAAAAGATTGGGTCGGTGATGCTTGAGCACCTGAAAGCATATTAAGTTGGCTACGTAAGCTTTCGAAGTTCAAGCGCTCCCGCTCGTACTCGCCGAGCCGTCCTCTGGCAGCTCGCAGGGCGTCTTGACGCTCCACCAACATGGCAGCGCCCAGCAGCGGCGGCTCAACTGGCAGCTTCTCTTTGGCTTCTCGTGTTTCCGACTGAAGATCTTGAAACCTCGCCTTGGCCTGTTCTAGGCGGATACTTGATTCCTGGGTGCTTCCTTGAGCTTCGACCGTACGCTGCTTCCAGTTGTCTACCTCATTGCGGACAATTAGAGATGTGTCGAATTCCTCCAGATCCGTCTCGCCCCAGTTGTGCCCGAGTTCGCGCAGATTCTCGGCGAGGCCGACCTCCATCGCAGCCAACTCTGCCTGGCGCTCCGGTAAGTCGCGAACGGAGTTATCAAAGCTACTGCGCCCTCGTCGGATACCTTCTATCTCGCCGTCAAACTCTATAAGGTCTTCGTTTGGGATTACGGCGTCGGCGGCTTCCTTAGACTGGCGCCAATTCTCGACGGTGTCTCTTGCATCCTCTCTCGCTTGCCGCTCCTGCTCTACAAAGACATCCAGACGCGCAATCGGGTCCTCTGGGAACTGCTCGAACCGGGGAATTCCCCGTAACCGCGCTTCGCAGTCCTTCAGCGCCAGCCAGTCATCCCAGCCAGATAGTAGTTTATCGATTTCGACGCTACGAGTGTTTATCTGCGAAATCTCATCTTCGGCGTTATTCAGCTCTAAATCAATCCCAGACTTGCGGTCGATGAGGGCGCGATGGCGGCCTGCGTTGCCCATAATCCCCTGCAGCTGCTGGTCTATGCCTTCCAGCCGGCCTAGTAGCACGGCTATCTCTCGCGAGCTACCTCTAGGCAAAAATATTCTCTCTTTGCGTGCGGCCAAGTTTTTGGTAAAATCCGGCAGTTTGGAGACGCCTAGGCCAGCGCTATAAATGCGGTTGGTTATCTCTGAATCGCTCATCAGCCTATCGCTCTGGAGTTCGTCCAGACTGAAGGCGAAAACGTTCCGAAAAATATCTGGCGTTGCACGGCCTGTGAGACGCTCCATCTGAGTCTCGCCTTGCAGCAGCTCTCCGTCCTCAGTCCGCAGGGCCATCTGAACACCGCGCGCTCCAGCGAAGCGCTCCAGCGTGTAGACTTCACCTGCATCGTCGGAAAGCCGGATACGGCCACCATGCCTCCCGCCGGAGAGAGGTGGATAGTATTCGTTGCGCCGCTGCTGCGGGAATCCAAAAAGAATAGCGCGGATAAAGGCCATCAAGGTGCTCTTGCCTGCTTCGTTGGGGCCGTATATCACGGTGATGTGTTGGGACAACGGGCCAATGGTCTGTTCATGGAAGCGACCGAAGCCGTCTAGGTAAAGCTCTTCCAATATCATGCGTCATCCTCGTCGTCTACCAGTTCAGCAATGCATTCCTCTTCAGCTGCGGACAGAAGCTCCAACAATTCGTCATTTTCAGGAAGCAGGTCGCGCAGGTACCGCCGCGCCCGGTTGGATCCATACAGTCCCTGCAACAACCCTTGCAACTCGGCTAATCCCTCGGAGTTGTCTCGTAATACTTGGGTTAGTCGCGCCATGTCGCCGACGAAATCTTCGCGGTCGGCGATGCGATCTACCGACACTGGCGCGGCAGTGTTAACTTGAATCCGTTCGCACCATAGCCAGGGTTGGGCATTGGCAAACTGTTCGTTAAGACGTTCTTGGATGTGGTCAATTGTGCCTTCGCGGCGCAGCCGACGGTGCAACGGTCCCCGGCCGGTCAGCGCCAGTCGAATCACCACCGGACGCCCTCCCGCAGATTCGCCGCAGGAAACGACCGCATCGTCGATGGCATTCAGCAGTCCCTGTTCATCTTCGAGGCCGGCGATGTCCACCTCCAGAGTCTCCCAGCGGACTACGTCTATCGCGTGGAATTCCAGTCGCACCGTACCGTAATCATCCACCTCTACCAGGTAGACGCCTCGCTCGCCCGACTCGTTGGGATGACGGCCCTGGGAGTTTCCGGGGTAGACGATGGAAGGCCCCTGCTCACGCAGCACTTGCCTGGTGTGGACATGTCCCAGCGCCCAGTAGTCCATGTCGGTTTCGACTAGGTCGTTGACGGAGCAGGGAGAGTAGGCATCGTGGTTGGGGTTGCCCCCTACGTTGGCGTGGAGCAAGCCGACATTGAAGCTGCCCCCCTTTGCGATTCCGAGAAAACGCTGCGACAAGTTTTCAAGCACCTCTCGGCGCGGGTAGCTGATTCCGTAGATCATCGCCCGCTCTGGCTCGTCAGGAAATACCGGCGCTCCGGCGACCTCTGAGCCGAAGCGTTTGCATCCCGACGGCAGATCCAACCGCGCCTCCCAGCCGTCCAGAGGGTCATGGTTACCGTGGCAGATGAAGGATCTGATACCGGCCGCATCCAGTCGGATCAGTCCATCTATAAACTTTAACTGAGCCCGCAGACTGCGGTCGGCACCATCGTAAACGTCGCCAGCCACTAGCAACGCATCGACTTGCTCCCGAAGGCACAAACCGATGATGTTGTCGTAGGCGTCGAAGGTGGCGCGTTGAAGCGTTTCGGCGACATTTGCGGGCGCTTCGCTTTGTATACCCCGGAATGGGCTATCAAGATGCAGGTCAGCGGCATGTACAAAGCGAAGCTTCGGCATTTATGTTTGTCCTGATACCTAGAATATCCAATGAAAATGATCTTATCCAGTCTATCATATCAACCGGACTGTTTCTTGTAGGGCAGTTCAGGCTAGTAACGCTCGCTGGCTGTAACTGAAGCGGATTGAGGTAGAGCAAACCTAGGTGGTGCTGCTGTGGCTGCGCCACACCCTCACAGTGGGACTGTGGAAAAGGTTGGTTGTTCCACACCGAAACCTTCCGAAACCGGAGCCAGTCGTTACTCCGCCGATAGGCTATCCCACTCTTGGAGTACCAGCATGCGTTGACGCTCCAACGTAAGTGGCAGCGAAGACCATCTCAGAGAGCCACCGGCGGAACGATTCGTTGTCGCTGAACTGTTTGAATAGCTCGGTGTGGTCTGCCAGAAGCTCGGTCATGGCGCGTTCCAGGGCCTTGTCATGCTCAATCCGGGCGTTCTGCTGGTCTGAGTTGGCCATTGCGTTCTGGTACGCCCTGTCCCCAGCAACCTTTGCGGGCAACTCTTCGGCAATCACCCTCTCGATCTTGTCCTGGTCCTTCCATTCGATGTTGCCGAAGCGGTCATTGAAGTCCCTGATGATGTTTGAGAGCCGGTCCATATCCGGTTCCGGCTTCTGACCTCCGCCTTCGGTGGGGACCGGACCGATCTCCGCGTCCTCGTCGGGAAGTTGGATGTCCCGCACCGCTTGCTTCTCCACCCGGTAGCTGTCCATGTCGATGGCTTCGAGAATCCCCTTCGACAGGTCGTCTTCGACGGGGGCGGGTAGTTTCGGAACGAGGAAAGTCAGGAAGATGGAAAGCTTCTCCCACTCGGCGTAGGTGTAGGGCAGAATGGCTGCCAGGAACCCGTAGGACCGGAGGAACGCCTTTGCTTTGCCCTTGAAGTCTACTTGGCCATCTTCATCCAGGTGCTCCCGGTAGACTGAGACGCAACTGTCCAGGATAGGATCGAGCAGGTCTCGCTCGGCTCCCGAAAGGTATCGCTCAACCAGTTCGTCCACTTGGATCGGATTGTAGACTTGATAGCCGTCGAGGACCGCTTTGAGGTCATGTAGCCTGTCTGGGTCGGTCTCCTCCGCCAGGATGGTGGTGCGGTAGTAGTCAGCGAAGGCGGCCTGGATCGAGTCGGCGTCGTTGGCGAAGTCCAACACGAAGGTGTCGTGCTTCTTGGGATGCGCCCTGTTGAGGCGCGATAGCGTCTGAACCGCCTTCACGCTCGAAAGCGGCTTGTCCACGTACATCGTGTGCAGCAAAGGCTCGTCGTAGCCAGTCTGGAACTTGTCGGCGCACACTAGGAAGCGGTACGGCTCTTCTTGGATCTTGTCTGCAATCAGGTTAGACGAGAAGCCGTTCAGTGACGCCTCGGGTCGCAGTTTGCTCCCGTCAGCGCAGTGCAGATGAGTCGCTCAAGCCCCTTCTCGCTGGTGTCGGTGGTCACGCTATCCCTCTCCTCTCATTGGTATGGGGACTTCTTTCACCTCTCCAGGCTGTATCCCCTCAAGGGCGTTGCGGATGGCCTCCGCTCTCCGCGATATGCGGGGCCACGCGGTGTTCATCAGGACGACTACGGCCACCAGCCTGTTTGACATGTTCTGTTGGTATCGGATGCCCTGGTCGGTAGTGATGAGGACCTCAAAACCGGCTTCTTCAGCCCGATCCAGCAAGACTCCGTTGGTCAAGGTATCCCAACCGCGCTCCACAGCCATTTCGACGTCATGGCCGAAAAGCCGCCGGCGCAACTGCCTGGGCGTCCCGTTATCGAACAGGATGCGCATGGGCGACCTTGGCACGGAGGTCTTGGGCCACGTGCTCCAGCACCGCCTTCACTTCCGATTCCTCCACCCCGCCGAACCATTCGATGAAGTCGTATATCGTAGCGCCCTCTGCCAAGTTCTCGAATAGGGCGTACACCGGCAACCGAGTTCCCGTGAACACCCAATTGCCACTCACCTTGCCGGGCACACTCTCCACTGCCGGGCACTTGCTCCAGTCTGTCATGCGGTCACCTCCCTTTCCATAGTCTGCTCCTCTTCCAGTAGTTGACTGACATCAGAGGAGCCATCGTCCATATTGTCCAGTACAAGGCCATCCCTGTCTATCGGTTCCTGGTCGTCGGTCTCATCGGGCAGTTGCGCCGCCGCCTCGCGCACGTCCAGCTTGCCGGTCACTACGTCGGCGATGAGCCGGGCGCGGTACTTCTGGAGCAGCTCGATTTGACGGCGGGCGCGGGCGATGGTTTTGATAATTGGGGCTGTCGTTTCTTCCACGTATCGCAAGATCAATTGACGTTCTTCAAGCGGAGGGATAGCCTCCGCACTGGGGTATATTTAGCTATGAAATCGGGGAAGGCCCATAGTTAATCCCACAATCCATCTCACATTATTGACTCGCTAGGGCTGTCTTCGACAAGTTCAGGCTAGATGGCCCATATTGGATTTTAACGGCGGTATGTAGTTGGCGCAATCAAGGGAACCTAAGGGCCTGATAGGGACGACCTAGTCTCCCTACGCCCGTTTCCGTCTGGAATTGACTGTGACTGCCCTGACGCATATCCTTTGTTATAGGAGTTTAGCAATGACGACTGCGGGACGTAGATCCAACACCCAGGCCGCAGACAACGGCGCTACCACCGGCTATGAGGCCGAGCTGTGGCGGATGGCCGATGCTCTGCGGGGCAGCATGGACGCCGCAGAGTACAAGCACGTGGTCCTGGGACTCATCTTCCTCAAGTACATCTCTGACGCCTTTGAGGAGGCCTACGCAAAACTGGAGGCCGAGCGAGATCAGGGCGCCGACCCGGAGGAACCCGACGAGTACCGTGCCCAGAGCATCTTCTGGGTGCCCCAGGAAGCCCGGTGGTCCCGTCTCAAGGCTCAGGCCCACCAGCCCACCATCGGGCAACTGGTGGACGACGCCATGACCGCCATCGAGCGGGACAACCCGGCCCTGAAGGACGTGTTGCCCAAGGACTACGCCCGTCCCGCGCTGGACAAGACGCGCCTGGGCCAACTGGTGGACCTCATCAGCAACATAGATATAGGGGATGAGAAGTCCCGCTCCAGGGATGTCCTGGGTCGGGTTTACGAATACTTCCTCTCCCAGTTCGCCAGCGCCGAGGGCAAGAAGGGCGGCGAATTCTACACCCCTCGCTCAGTCGTGCGTCTGCTGGTGGAGATGCTGGAGCCTTACAACGGCCGCGTCTACGACCCCTGCTGCGGGTCGTCGGGCATGTTCGTCCAGTCCATAGAGTTCATCCGCGCTCACGCGTCGGGTAACGGCAACGGCGGCAGGGCCAGGGCCGACATATCTATCTACGGCCAAGAGTCCAACTACACTACCTGGAAGCTTGCGAAGATGAACCTAGCAATCCGGGGCATCGACGGCCAGATTGCCCACGGCGACAGCTTCCACAACGACCGTCACCCGGACCTCCGCGCCGACTATATCCTCGCCAATCCCCCCTTCAATGTCTCCGACTGGGGAGGTGAGCGTCTCCAGGACGACAGGCGGTGGCAGTTCGGCGCGCCGCCCAGGGGCAACGCCAACTTCGCCTGGGTGCAGCACATGGCCTATCACCTATCGCCCAACGGCACGGCAGGCTTCGTGCTGGCCAACGGCTCCATGTCCTCCAGCCAGTCCGGCGAGGGTGAGATCAGGAAGGGCTTGATTGAGGCCGGCCTTGTTGACTGCATGGTGGCTTTGCCCGGCCAGCTCTTCTACTCCACCCAGATTCCCGTCTGCCTCTGGTTCCTGTCCAGGGACCGCAGGGGCGGGAGGTACAGGGACCGACGGGGCGAGGTCCTGTTCATCGACGCCCGCAAGCTGGGGCGCATGGTGGACCGCACCCATCGGGAGTTGACCGACGACGACATTGCACGCATAGCCGATACCTACCATGCCTGGCGCGGCGAAGAGGACTCAGGCGAGTACTCCGACGTTCCCGGCCTCTGCAAGAGCGCATCGCTGGAGGACGTGCGCAGGCACGGCCACGTGCTCACTCCCGGCCGGTATGTTGGCGCGGCCCCGCAGGAGGACGACGGCGAACCCTTCGAGGAGAAGATGGGCCGCCTCTCCGCCCAGTGGAGGGAACAGCAGGCCGAGGCGCAGAGGCTGGACGTAGCCATCGAGGAGAACCTGGCCCGGCTTGGGTTTGGCTTGGACACGGATGGGGCGAAATGAATCATGCCGTCCACAGACCGGACGGTCCTAGTGGATTCAAGGCAAGTCTCCATTGAGCTCAGGAGGTAGAAGACTACGAAACGTGGGTGCACAGCGCGCGATCAGGGCGTTCCATCGCCTGGGATTCGAGACGGTCCGCGTTAGGGGCAGCCACCACATACTGAGGCGCCCGGACGGGAGAATCATTGTCTTGCCGGTGCACGTGGGAGCGCTTAAGGTAGGCCTCCTGCTTGATGCCATCGAGCGGGCAGGTCTAACACCAGAGGAATTTGAAGAGTTATTGTGAGGTCAACTTATGGAGTACTCAGTTGTAATCCATCAAGCCGAAGAAGGGGGGTTCTGGGCGGAGGTCCCGGCGCTGCCAGGCTGCTACTCTCAGGGTGAATCGGTTGAGGACGCCTTGGAAAGCGTCAGCGAAGCTATAGCATTGTACCTTGAGGTGCTAAAGGACGAAGGTTTTGAAGCGCCCAGGGACGCGGACGTAGTCTATCAGGTGAATGTGGCAACATAGCCCATGAAATACACCGTCGTAATTGAAAAGACCCCCAACAACTACGCCGCCTGTGTGCCGGATCTGCCCGGCTGCGTGGCTACGGCGAACTCCCGTGAGGAGTTGCTGGAAGAAATCCGAGAGGCTATCGAGTTCCACATCGAAGGTATGCGAGAGGACGGCGAAACAGTCCCGGAACCCCAGGCTACCGCCGCCGTGGTGGACGCTGCAGTGAAGGCAACACAGTAAGGAATGGAGGCTGGGGACGCAACTGCGGAGTTGAAGTGATTGATGCGCTGGTCTTTGGGGCGAGTGAATAGTGTAGGGAAACCGTGGAAGCGATGGGTCAAGGTCGACTTGGCTGTGTAGCTTGGGACAATGAATAGCAAAACAGGCGAATGGGTAAATTGCACCTTAGCAGATGCTTGCAGTTCAATAAATTATGGACTGACCGCGTCTGCTTCAAGTCTCACTAATGGACCTAAGTTTCTTCGGATCACAGATATTGTTTCAGGTCATCTTGACTGGGATACAGTCCCGTATGTGGAAGCCGACATAGACACAACCGACAAATACCGACTCCATCACGGTGACATCGTCATAGCACGAACCGGAGCTTCAACAGGCGTGAGCGTGTATGTTAAGGAACCACCGGAGGCCGTCTTTGCATCGTACTTGATTCGCTTGAAGACTAGGCCTGAGTTCGACGCACGTTTCATGGCCTATTACCTCAAGTCGGTGGGTTTTGTGGACTTCATCCGGGGCGTACTCGGAGACAAGTCAGCTCAGCCAAATGCAAGCGCTTCCACCATGACTGCCGCACCCATAAGGGTTCCGAAGAGCATAGGCGAGCAGCGGGCCATTGCCCATGTGCTTGGGACGCTGGACGACAAGATAGAACTGAACCGTCGTATGAACGAGACGCTGGAGGAGATGGCGCGTGCGCTGTTCAAGTCCTGGTTTGTTGACTTTGACCCTGTGCGCGCCAAGATGGACGGCCGCTGGCGCCCCGGCGAGTCCCTCCCAGGCCTCCCGTCTCACCTCTACGACCTCTTCCCAGACCGCCTCGTGGACTCAGAACTGGGGCCCATCCCGGAGGGCTGGCAGGTGAGGGCGCTGGGGGAATGCATAGATGTGGAAAGGGGATTGTCCTACAAGGGGTCCGGCCTTTCATCTAGTGGTGTGCCGATGCATAACCTCAACTCTATCTATGAAGGCGGAGGCTATAAGGACGATGGCATAAAGTATTACAATGGTGACTATCAACCCCGGCATGTAGTAAAGCCTGGAGAAGTGATGGTTGCCAATACAGAGCAGGGCCATGACCGGTTGCTTATCGGCTTTGCGGCAATAGTGCCCAAGCGGTTTGGAGAATTCGGCTTATTCAGTCATCACATATATCAGGTGCGCCCTAAGAGTTCTTTAGGCCTTACCCATGAGTATATCTGTCAACTCCTGAACACCCGGGTAATGCACGACGCCGTTAGTGGCTACGCAACCGGTACAACGGTCAATATGCTGCCAATTGATGCGTTGAGGATTCCAGAAATAATGGTGCCACCGATTCAACTTGTAACAACGTTCAGTACGATTGCTGAGGTAGCACGAATCAGGCGAGAGCAATTCATAGAAGAATCCCGTAGTCTAGCTGCGCAGCGGGATGCGCTGTTGCCCAAGCTGGTGAGCGGAGAGATGCGGATGGGAGTAGACTCTACTGATGGACCTTAATACTCAAAAATCCCGCTTCTCTCTGTCCTATATCGAAGCCGTGGCTTCCCATGCGGGATTTCAAGTTGAAGAAGTAAGGGTGGACTTTGACAGTGTTGATGGAACCTTAAAGGCAGACTTTGGCAAGAGGCCTCGAATAGAGTTCCAAGCCAAGGCCACTGCAAGAGACGTTGTCAGGGAAAATAATGTCCACTTTCCATTGTCGGTCAAGAACTATGACGATTTGAGGTTGGAGGCAATCAACCCTCGCATTCTGATAGTTCTTGTAATGCCGGAGTCGATTGATGAGTGGATAATCCAGAGTGACGAGGAACTGTGCCTGCGCTATTGCGCTTACTGGGTGTCACTGAACGGAGGACCTGCATCGACTAACCAAGACACTATTACGGTTTATTTGCCTTTGGTGAATGTTTTTGACAGCGCTCAACTCACAGGGATGATGGAGAATACTGAAAGGACGGGTGCGCTGTGATAGTCCAAATACGAGACCGTGACGCGTTATCTTCCATTTCCATAGTAAGTCTTCGCGCTTATCTTAGGTCCCGCGGTTGGATTGATGCGGGGACTTGGGGAGAGAGGCCTATCACCGTTTTTGCAAAGGAGCATGATAGCAGAACATGGGAAGTCTTGGTTCCTCACAGGGACACCATAGGCGGATACGCAGAGAACATGGCTGAGTCCGTGGCTGTTTTGGCCCAGGTCGAGCAGCGTTCCCAGCTGGATGTTTACTACGATCTTTCTGCGTCGGGTGCCGACGTAATTCGAATGCGGTCAGCCAATGGAATGGCCAAGGAACCGCTATCGCTGAGGCAAAGCGCGGCCTTATTTAATGACGCTATGAGCATGATTACCTACGCGGCGCGTGCTGTGGAAAGACCCCAGGCGACTTATCGCGGACCGTTGAGCTCGGATGTTGCAGAATACCTGGACAACGTGCGACCATTGCCCGGGCATCATCAAGGTTACGAATTAACTTTGCACTCCCCAGTGCCAGCTGGGTTTGAAACTCAAACGGACATGGGAGACGATTTTTACGCCCCATTCCCCCGCCGCGCTACCCTCAAACTAGCAGAAGCTTTGACACACTCCAGTGAGGCAATATTTGGGGCAGTTATTGACGACCCATTAGCGAGCTTTCGACAGGCTGTGTCTCATGGCGTCAGTGCGAATCTTTGCGATGCACTGGCAAATTTGGCCAAGAAAGGCGAAGGAATAGAAATCGACTTGTTCTGGGCCCCGGTACGCCCTTCCACTATAGGTGAACACCGTTTTCAGTTTTCCGAGTTCTCAGCTGACATTCTGACTGAGGCAGCCAGATCATTCCGTCGAAACGAACCACTACTCGACGAAACCGTGGTGGCACAAGTGGTTGCATTGGCTAGGGAACCAAGGGAGTTCGATGGACGAGCAACAATTCTTTATGTTCAAGATGGCCATCCCATTAGGTTGAATGTCCAATTTGAGGAGTCGTCGTATACTACTGTAATCAGAGCGTTTGAAAATCGCAATCCCATCAGCCTAGATGGGGACATTTACCGAATAGGTAGCGGATATGAACTACGCAACCCTCGCAACTTGACATCGGTTCCTGTGGGCCCAAATGACCCTCACTGAAGCCGACGTTGAGCAGGTTGCGCTGGAATGGCTGGAGGGCCTGGGCTGGCGGACGACTCACGGCCCGGACATCGGACCTGACGGACCCAACGCTGAGCGGTCGGACTACAGCCAGGTCGTGTTGGAGCGCCGGCTGCGGGACGCCATCTCTGAACTGAACGCTGGCCTGCCGTCTGAGGCGCTCGATGACGCCCTTCGCAGGCTGTCCGGCCCTGAGGGGTCGACACTGGAAGCCCGCAACCGCTCCTTCCACCGGATGCTGGTCGACGGCGTGACTGTGGAGCACAGGGCGGAGGACGGCTCCATTCGCGGGGCGCAGGTCCGCATCCTGGACTTCGACAATCCCGCCAACAACGGCTTCCTCGCTGTCAACCAGTTCACCGTCACGGAGAACAGGGACACCCGCAGGCCGGACATCGTGCTGTTCGTCAACGGCCTGCCCATGGGAGTCATTGAGCTGAAGAACCCCGCCGATGAGGACGCCACCATCTGGACCGCCTGGCAGCAACTCCAGACCTACACGGCTGAGCTTCCAAGCCTCTTCTCCATGAACGAGGCGCTGATGGTCTCCGACGGGTTACAGGCCCGTATTGGCGCCCTAAACGCGGGCAGGGAGTGGTTCAAGCCGTGGCGAACGATCGCAGGCGAGACCCTGGCCGCCCCCCACATGACCGAGCTTCAGGTGATGCTTGAGGGCGTATTTGAGCCGGCGCGGTTCCTCGCCCTGATCCGGGACTTCATCGTCTTCGACGACGACGGCAGCGGGAAGCTGGTCAAGAAGATGGCGGGCTATCACCAGTTCCACGCCGTGAGGGTGGCGGTTGACGAGACGCTGCGGGCTGCGGAGCTGCAACGTGAGCGGGCAGGGCGGGTCGCCGATGTGGGCTGGCGGTACGAGGCCGGCAGGAAGCCGGGTGGAGCGCCAGGGGACAGGCGTATTGGCGTCGTCTGGCACACCCAGGGATCGGGCAAGAGCCTGACAATGGCCTTCTACGCCGGGGCCATCGTGCGGGAGCCAGGCATGGAGAACCCCACCATCGTTGTCCTCACGGACCGCAACGACCTGGACGACCAGCTCTTCGGCACCTTCTCGCGCTGTCATGAACTCCTGCGCCAGCCGCCGGAACAGGCGGAGAGTCGCGCCGACCTTCGAAACAAGTTGTCGGTGAACGCTGGCCACGTGGTATTCACCACCATCCAGAAGTTCTTCCCGGAGGAGAGGGGCGATACCCACCCCATCCTATCGGAGCGCAGCAACATCGTGGTTATCGCAGACGAGGCCCACCGCAGCCAGTACGACTTCGTCGACGGCTATGCCCGCCACATGCGGGACGCCCTGCCCAGGGCATCCTTCGTTGGCTTCACCGGCACGCCCATCGAGCTTCAGGACGCCAACACGCGGGCGGTGTTCGGGGACTACATCAGCATCTACGACATCCAGCGCTCTGTGGACGACGGTGCGACGGTGCCCATCTACTACGAGAGCCGGCTGGCAAGGCTGGCCCTCGACGAGGGCGAGAAGCCGAACATAGACACTGATTTTGAGGAGGCCACAGAGGGAGAGGAGGTGGAGCGCAGGGAGAGGCTCAAGACTCGGTGGGCGCAGCTGGAGGCCATCGTTGGGACGGAGAGGCGGCTTAGGATTGTGGCCCAGGATATAGTCGATCACTTCGAGCAGAGGCTGGAGGTCATGGACGGCAAGGCGATGGTGGTGTGCATGAGCCGCCGCATCTGCGTCGACCTGTACAGGGAATTGGTGCGCCTGCGCCCGGGCTGGCACGACGAGGACGACGCCAGGGGAGCGATCAAGGTGGTGATGACCGGCTCGGCCTCCGATTCCCCGGAGTGGCAGCAGCACATCCGTAGCAAGGCATGGCGAGAGGCGCTGGCGCAAAGGTTCCGAGACCCAGCCGATTCCATGAAAATAGTGCTGGTCCGGGACATGTGGCTGACCGGATTCGACGCTCCAAGTCTTCACACCATGTACGTCGACAAGCCAATGCGAGGCCACGGGTTGATGCAGGCCATCGCCAGAGTGAACCGGGTGTTCAAGGACAAACCCGGCGGCCTCGTGGTGGACTACCTGGGGCTGGCCCATGAACTGAGGCAGGCGCTCGCCACCTACACGGAGAGCGGTGGCAGGGGACAGACTGCGCTGGACCAGGAGGCGGCGGTTGCGGTGATGCTGGAGAAATACGACGTGTGCTGCGCCCTGTTCCACGGCTTCGACTGGTCTCACTGGACGACGGGAAGTTCTCAGGAACGAATGGGACTGATTCCCGTTGCCCAGGAGCACATCCTGGCGCAGGAGAACGGCAGGGAGCGGTGCATGAGCGCCGTTCTGGAGCTATCGCAGGCCTTTGCACTGGCTGTGCCCCACGAGGATGCTCTGCGCATTCGCGACGATGTGGGATTCTTCCAACTGGTGCGTTCGGCGTTGTCCAAGCGGGCGGAAGGGGAGGCCCGCCCAGAAGAGGACCTGGACTTGGCAGTACGGCAGATCATCTCGCGGGCCGTCGCGCCAGAAGGGGTGATGGACATCTTCGCGGCGGCGGGCCTGGACAAGCCGGACATCTCCGTTCTGTCGGACGAATTCCTGGCGGAAGTAGAGGGAATGCCTCACCGAAACCTGGCAGTGGAACTACTTCAGAAGCTGCTCAAAGGCGAGGTGTCCAGCAGGCGGCGCAAAAACGTGGTGCAAGCTCGCTCCTTCGCAGACATGCTGGAGCAGACACTGCGCCGATACCAGAACCGGGCCATTGAGACGGCGCAGGTCATTGAGGAGTTGATACAGCTTGCGAAGGATATGCGGGAGGCCAACGCACGAGGAGAGAGGTTGGGATTGTCAGAGGATGAGTTGGCCTTCTACGACGCCCTAGAGACCAACGACAGCGCTGTGCAGGTCATGGGAGACGACGCGCTCCGGAATATAGCACGGGATTTGGTGGAGACCGTACGCCGCAATGTCACAATCGATTGGACAATGCGGGAGAACGTGAGGGCGCAACTCCGGGTGCTGGTTCGCCGAGTCCTACGAAGACACGGGTACCCGCCAGACAAACAGGAAAAGGCGACGCAGACGGTCCTTGAGCAGGCTGAGGTCCTGTCTGAGGGGTGGGCGACGAATGAGTAGAACTCACCAAGTAAGTAATAGGTGGCCAAACGAAACAAGAGTTCTTGAGACGGCGTAAGTCTCCTCTACAGTATCCTGAAGGGAACAAGAGAATCGTAGTGTCCTCTGTTCTTGACCTAGGGAATCTCTGAATAACAGGACATCAGCCGGGTTTAAGTTGACTGTGCCTGTTTTGCGGAAATGTTCCGCCACCGATGGGGCGTCATAGGGACATTGGTGGCCTTGTACCGGCCCCACCAGGGGTCTCCAGCCGGAGTTGAGCCCACTGCTCCCACTTCAGGCCGCCAATCGGCTCTCGGCGGTCAACAAGTTACCCAATCCCAACAGCAGCGCCAGACGTTGGGTGTTCTTGGCCAGACCCCGGTAGCGGACTTTGGCATAACCGAACAGCTGCTTCACCTTCAGGAAGGGATGCTCCACTTTGGCCCTAATGGATGCCTTGCGCTTCTCCGTCAAGGCAGCATTACTCCCCGGATCCAGTTGCCGCCGCCGCCCCGGCTTCATAGCCACCTGCCAATCCAACGCCAACTCCCGATTCTCCCACCTTTTCTCGACTCCCACGTACCCAGCATCCCCCCATACCTGCGACTCTCCGCCGTGCAGCAACCGGTGGGCTTCGGTCACGTCATGCACGTTGGCCGGGGTCGTCGCTAAGCTGTGCACCACACCCGTATCCGCATCCACCCCAATATGCACTTTCATCCCAAAGTGATATTGGTTCCCCTTCTTGGTCTGGCGCATCTCAGGGTCTCGCGCCCCAGCCCGGTTCTTGGTGGACGACGGCGCTTCTATGATGGTGGCGTCCACTATGGTCCCTTCCCTCAGCCGCAGTCCCCGGGATTCCAGATAACCTTTGATCTCCTCAAACAGACCCTCCCCCAACTCATGCTTCTCCAGGATATGACGGAAGTGCAGTATCGTGCTCTCGTCTGGCAGCGCCTCCGACAGCCGCAGTCCCACGAACCGCCGCACCGACTCCGCCTCGTAGAGCAGGTCCTCCATCCCAGGATCGCTGAGATTGTAGAACAACTGCACGCAGTGAACTCTCAGCATCACCGACAAATCATACGCACGTGTGGTCCACCGCGTCAGCTACACCCGTGTACGGGAGACGGTGGCGCAGCTGCCAACCCCCCGAAAGGAAAGCCTCAAGGAGTTGATCGATAAGGATATGAAGGAACACGGCACCGCTTCACACCGGTTTCGCGGGCCGGGATCACGCCGGCCCTGAATGCCGCAACTCCCACAACTGCCAGCTAGTAGACGTCCTGCGCCTTGGTGAGAGTCTGCCTAGTAGCAGGAGAAGCTGGGATTAGTTTCAACTCTGAGAGAAGCGAAGGAATGACTTCGTTGATTTCGGAATACCTTAAGAGGGGAACAAACTGGCGCCACAATAGGCGGACCTGCATGGGGCCGCCGCCGTTCTTGGCGGATGTTGACCATTGAGTCGTGCGCTGGCTAGGCAGTCTCATTCGCCTCAGCTGACTCTGCGTCGGTTGACAGCGCCAGTCCACCCGCTTGCCGGAGCGACGCTAGACGCCAGAAGTTACCACCCTTGGTCTTCCTCCAGTCAGCGGTGTATCCCAACTTCCGTAGGGATGGCGCGAGCCTCATAAGCTGTTTTCCCATCGCAGCGCCGGTGAAAGGCCAACCCCTAGGACCCTTCTCACCCTGCTTGTATGCGCCAATCTGATTCAAGAGATCCGTCGCCGTCCCGTCGAAACTTGGGGTTTCCTCCAGGAACTGGCGCAGCGCCGGCCAAATGGGAGAGTCCTCTACCACATCTTCCGTGGCAGTTGCCTGGGCATCATCGTATGTGGCCAGGCAACTGCCCGGGGACCAGAAAGCCCCCTCGCAGGCGACAGCCCACCTGCAGAAGTCGGCCATACGCGGCAGCCGCCCCAGATTCACGCTGCCGTACCTCCGCAGTCCTTCAGACAGGCCGTCCAGGAGAGCTCCGAAGATGCGGGGTCGCACCTCTTCGAAGGCGTCCATAAGCTCAGATTCCGTCCAGCGGGCAGTGTCCGCTATCGTGGCAAGTCTGATAATGATGGACCGGTCAGCAAGGTCTCCCCGGACGGAAGGATTCTCAATGCCATTGAGTATCGCAGGCCTTATGGCTTCAAACACCACCTCTACATCGTCGGTGTAGAGGGCCCTTGTCAGATAGCCCTCGCCGGTGGAGAGACGGCAGAGTGTGTCAGAAAGCCAGGTGGGCAGTCCGCTCAGATTGTCCAGGGCGAGAACATGGCGGTTACGGGCCGCTATGACGACGTCCCTCTCGTCCCTGGGCACTCCCCTGGTAGGCGGGCGGGCCGGGTCCACCAAGGACAGAATTAGCCTCGCAGCCGTGCTCTTCGCGGCCCCGTGCTCTCCAGTTAGAGCCAGGATCGGATATGGCCCAGTGTTTCTCAGGGAGGCCAGGAGCCACGCGACACAAAGAACGAAGTCACCTTCGTCTACGTTGAGGAAGCCACGCAGGGCATTGATACCCCGTACTGCGTCCCCTTTCACCGGCACAGGGAGCGACTTCATGGTGGGTGTCCGTCGAAACCGCACCTCTGGAGGGTTGCTCAGGATTCGCCAACCTCCAGCGTCGATCTCCACTACTCGCCACGAGTCGTCGCCCAGGTCGATATAGATCTTGCCTTTGTGACTTGCGGTGCGAAGGTGTACCCTCCGTTGCACTGCCCGGGGAGCCTCAGCATCCAGGTTCTCCACCGCATGAGTCAAAGCCTCCTGTGGGGCTCCTCTTCCAGTTTCATCTCTATAGAGCTTTCGGAGCCACCGGTTGAACCCCCTTGAGCGGACAGGCAGGGTCTCGCGGTGACCGTCAATCCGGACGTTGGCGTAGGCCTCTTCTCCATCGCAGTACAGCTCTATTAGTTCGCTAGCCCACCGTAGAAGCCGGTCTCCCGATGACAGAGAATGTCCTTGACCGGCTCCCTTTTCATCTGCTTCCGGGTTGCCCTCGTCGGAAATAGCGGGCATGGCATCAGCCAAGAGTTTTTCCACGTCGACACCGTCAGGAACTGAGTCGGCCAAGTCCCAACCGACAGGTAGTCCCTCAGGTAGCTGCACGATCAGGGCGCTCGACGCGCCCGCCTTGAGGACAAGAGCCGCAACCTCTCGAGCGTAGCGCTGTCCGTCGGCGTCATTGTCGGGCCAGACAACTACTTCGCGGCCAATGAGGGGACTCCAGTCACTCAGGTGTGGCGATTTCGCCCCGCCCATAGATGTGATGGCGATGTGGGACGGGAACAATTCCCCAGCGGCGTCACTGGATTTCTCCCCCTCAGCCACCAGGACCGGCGCATCAGGACGTTCCCACAATGCAGGCAAATTGTAGAGAGGCCTGGGCTTGGGGATGCCTTTGGCGCACCTGCCTCCACCTAAGAGCGCCTTGCCTCCACCGATTCAAGACAATTCATGCCTGCATTGGAGGCAGTGGAAGAAGTGGAGGCAAATCTGAGTCCTGTATGGGGCGTTAATGCGAGATAAGGGCTGCCCCTCGTTCAGGAGGAAGAAGTAGAATCAGAGCCTGTGACGGGCCCAGACATCAACGCTTGCTTGGGTGGCATGAAGCGCCCCTCTATGTCTAGCCGGATATCTCTAAGTGTCCAGTAAGGCTTGCCGCAGATATTGCGAACTGATCCCGCTTCAAGATGGACGGCTCGCGCCACGGCATCGTAGGCGGCCATCTTACGCACACCCACTTGGCGGAGCAAGTCTACGGCATGCCGGATTTCGTTATCCCGATGCTTCTTGCCGTGAGTCGTTGGGGGACCGGGAGGCTTTGGTGCCACTCCGGGACGCTCGGGATAGCCAAAGCTGGCCGCGACGTGCCAGCGGAGGAGGTTGTCAGGCAGTTGTATTATCTCACCCATGCCACGCTGGACCTCATATTCACAGATCAACATCAGGGTATCCCATGCAGCCGGGTTCCAGTGAGCCTGAAAGATGTAGATCAGGAGCTCATAGGGATTGCGATCATGAAGCCAAAGGGTTGCACAAAACCGGCTATACGTTCGAAGGTCCCAGTCATATGCATCCCAGTCTGCGTTCCAGACTATACCCAAAAGAGCGCCAGCGAGTCTAGGGGCTTCTTTCGAAGGGTCTGGTGGTTTACCCCTGCAAACCGCCCGCCGCTCGGCCAGTTCCAGGAACGTCTCGCTGGCCAAGGGGAGATTCTTGTCTTTCTGGGGGGCCGTGGCGTAGGCCTTCAAATCAGGGTCATCTTTCACGCCCTCTTCAATAAGACGCACGGCGCACTTGAACCTTTCTAGTCCAACTTCACCTTGCTCAAAGTCTATGAGCAGGTCTCTGATGTTTTCCACCAGACAGTCGTCAACGATGGTCCCCAGCTCCTTTGGTGCCAACTGCTCGTCTCCATACCCAAGGAACCACCTGAGTCCGATTTCCTCCCTCATCTTACTCGCCTCAACGTCCGCGTGCTCGTATGGCTTGTTTTTGGACATCCGCATCATGGCGAGTTGACGCGATGACCAGATCATCGGTTTGTGCCTTCCTCCAAGAAGGCCTCCCACTTCTCCATGAGACCACGGCGCAGCTCGAAGAGGTCAGAGCGGAAGTAGGCCGCCTCGGTTGCATTGCCCACTGTGTGCGCCAATGCGGTCTCCATTACAGCGTGTGGTGCGTCGGTTTGCTCGGCAGCCCAATCTCGGAAGCTGGAGCGGAGTCCGTGTGGTACGAAGTCTAGATCCAGTCTCCGAAGCATCTGGGTGAATGCCATGTCCGAAAGGATGCCGCCGGAGCGTGGAGCGGGGAAGACGACGCCGTCGCCCTCGCTCAGACTTCGAGCCTCTCCGAGGATTGCCAGGGCCCTCCAGGGAAAAGGCACGCGGTGGAGCTTGCCGGCCTTCATCCTCGCGGCTGGAATCGTCCACGTCGCTGTCTTCAAGTCCACCTCATCCCAGGTCATACCTCGGACTTCGCCAGATCTACAGGCCGTCAGCGCCAACATTTCGAAGGCCAGCTTTACGCACGGGCTGGTGGTGGACTCTCTAATGGCTTGAAGCGCTGAGGGTAGTTCCTGGTAGGGGAGAGCTCGGTGGTGCGCCCTCACACGGGGCATCTTCGTCAGCGCCCCATTGATGGCGTCACCAGCCGGATTGTAGTCGATGTACCCCAAGGCTACGGCCCGGTCCATTACGGCACGTATGCGCTGCCGAACCCGTCGGGCCGTCTCCGCCTTTGTGTGCCAGACGGGCGAGAGGGCGTCTACCACCTGCTTCCGTGAGATCTCATTGACCTTGACCGTGCCGATTGTGGGGAAGGCGTAGGTTTCCAGAGTGGAAAGCCACTGACCGGCGTGCTTGGCGTTCCTCCAGGCGTGTCGGTTCTCGGCGATGTGTTGTTGCGCTAGGGTCTCGAAGGTTGGCATAGCCGCCACCATCGCCTCCTCCCGCTTCTCGGCTATGGGGTCGCCACCGGACTTCGCCAATGCTCGGTTGTCCTGAGCCTTGCGCCTGGCCTGGGCCAGGGATACCACCGGATAGCCGCCCAGTCCTAGATCGTGCCGCTGTCCATTGATTCTAATCCGCTGTACCCAGGACTTAGCCCCAGACGGTGACACCAACAGGATCAAGGTCTCTCCGTCGGAGAATCTTCCAGATGTCTTCAGACTGCGGACCGACCTATCAGTTAGCTTGCCCATTGCCCCAAGTAATCCCACAATTCATCCCACATTACGGCGGAGATTGCACCAAATCGTTGAGGCCTTTGCAAGACGGCATTAGAACGATCATTGAGGCCAAGTCGTGCCTAAAGCAGCCGAGTATGAGACGCATTAGAACACGTTGGATGGTAATGGATGAAGGCTACTGGCGGAGGGGATGGGATTCGAACCCATGAACCCGTGAGGGTTAGCGGTTTTCAAGACCGTCGCCATCGTCCACTCGGCCACCCCTCCAGCAATTGAAATCATATCAAAAAAGGGCTAGTTTGCACATTTAGAGTTTTGGGCCGGAATCAAGAGATGTCAGGAATGGGAAACTCGCCAAAGGACGATGAGGCTGTGCTGAGAAAGAAGAGGTATGACCTGGCTGAGATACTTGCCCAAGTGGGTCCCGACAACCTTTATTCGGAGCAGGACTGGGGGGCGGGCGCAGGGTCGTGAGGAGTGGTAGGGCAGGGGACGTGCACCGAGGGATTGGCAGATTAGATGTTAGAATATCGGCTGAGGCTGACAGAACTGAACTTTGTGAGTTAGTGAGCGGTTAGGAGGCTTATGACACAGTCCCGGATGATTTTGGGAGCGATGATAGTAATCGCTCTTTTGGTCTTCCTGGCTGTTGGCTGTGTTTGGCTAGGTCTAGCAAGAACGAGAGACTTGATCAACATAGTGCAGTCCGCAGTTACTATAACAGCGATTGTGGCAGGCGGGCTCTTCGCCGTCTTCAAGCTACAGCTCTTCAGAGACTTTCAGCCCCATTTGACCATTACCCAGGAGGTTTCCCACAGACACATAGGTGACAGCTATGTTCATATTGCAGTCACGTCTACGCTGCATAATACATCGAGAGTAAAGGTGGAGCTCCGGAAGGGCTTATACCGAGCCCAACAGATACTCCCAATCTCCGATGAAGATGTAGAGCGCCTCTATGCTCAGGTGTTTGCACTTCGTGAACGTACAGATTTTCAATGGCCCACCATAGAGGAGATAAATCGTATCTGGGATGAGAATGAATTGGTAGTTGAGCCGGGCGAGTCGCATCAGGAGACGTGGGAGGTTGTAGTGTCCTCGGAGGTCAAATCGGTCCTAATGTATGCGTACTTCTACAATCCAAGGGGGCATCCAGATTCTAAGGCTGCGGAGGGTTGGGTTGCGACCACAATCCATGATATGATTTAGTTAAACTAGGAAGAGATTTCCGCAGGAGTAGCAATGACTTCCGATGAACCCAAAAAGGCTGTAGAGCCATCTCCGGTTGAGAAGAGGGGTACAGCGCCAAGAGTTGCCCCCCCCAAACCCCAATCGACTAAGCCCTTGGGTGGTAAGCCTGCTCAGAATTCCTGAGCAGCTTCATTTGAACGCCGCGGCACACAGTTCAATTAGGCGTTCGCTGTTCTGCCCTCTACGGCACGATCCGCCGGTCTCGGTGGCCGTCCTGCTACGGCTGGACTAACGCTGAAACTTTCGGTAAGCTCTTAGTGGCGGCTTGCCGCATAATTCTTGGGCGCCGTCAACATTAGCGCCGGAGCAGCTTCCTCCGGCACACCGCAGAAAACCTAGTTTAGGAGGGAGTCTCCATGACAGCTACCACCGATCGAGAGGGCAGGGCCCCGGGTTCGTTCAAAGTAATCGGCACCAGGCCGATACGCCACGACGGCGTTGACAAGGTTACCGGTCGGGCCAAGTACGGCGCCGACATCAATCTGGCCGGGATGCTGCACGGCAAGATACTTCGCAGCCCCCACGCACACGCGCGCATCCGCTCCATCGACACCAGCAGGGCGGAGGCGATGCCCGGCGTGAAGGCGGTGATCACGGCCAGGGATTTTCCAATCGTTGAAGACGCCATTTTGGACTACTTCGAGACCAGGGGGAGCATTCGCACAGTGGCGGAGAACGTTCTGGCTAGCGACAAGGCGCTGTATAAGGGTCACGCCATAGCGGTTGTTGCCGCTGAAAGCCCCCACATAGCGGAGGAAGCCCTGGACCTCATCCAGGTGGACTACGAGGTGCTTACACCCATCCTCGACGTCCGTGAGGCCATGAGGGAGGACGCGCCCCTTCTCCTCGACAACATGACCACCAGGTTCCGCGTAGAGCGGATGGGTATGGGCGAGGACACCGGCGTCAAGAGCAACATAGCCGACCACGTCCAGTTCAAACGGGGCGACCTTGAGCAGGGGTTCAAGGATGCGGACGTGATTGTGGAGAGGGAGTTTACCACCCAGTCCGTCCACCAGGGATACATCGAGCCGCAGACCTCGACCGGCCTGTGGTCCTCCGACGGCCACGTGACGATCTGGACTGCTACCCAGGGAATCTTCCCGATACGCGCCTCAACCGCCGCAATACTGGGCATCCCTGAGTCCATGGTTAAGGTGATTCCTATGGAGATAGGCGGAGGATTCGGGGGCAAGCAGGCCCCGTATCTCGACCCCGTGGTGGCGCTGCTCTCCAAGAAGACGGGCAAGCCAGTCAAGATCGCTATGAGCCGCAAGGAGGTCTTCGAGGGCACCGGGCCCACATCAGGAACCTACATGAAGTGCAAGATAGGCGCAGACAAGAGCGGGAAGATCACGGCGGCCCAGATCTACCTGGCCTATGAAGCAGGGGCCTTCCCCGGCTCGCCTGTGGCCGGCGGCGCTATGAGCAGCTTTGGGCCCTACAGGGTCGACAACCTGCTGGTGGACGGCTACGACGTTGTGGTCAACAAGCAGAAGACGTCCGCATACCGGGCGCCCGGGCAGCCCCAGGCGACCTATGCCGCGGAGACCGTTATCGACGAGCTGGCGGAGAAGCTGGGTATGGATCCGATGGACTTCCGGCTGAAGAACGCCGTCCATGAGGGTGACAGGACTTCCAGCGGCGTGCTCCATGTGCGGTTCGGCTGCGAGGAGGTTGAGCAGGCAATGAAGTCACACCCTCACTACAACGCTCCTCTGGAAGGCCCCAACCGTGGGCGCGGCGTTGCCGTTGGATACCGGCTGAACGGCGGCGGCAGTGGGTCGTCGGCGACCATTAACGTCAATGCCAATGGAACCATCAATCTCATCACAGGGTCGGTGGACATTGGCGGAACGCGGTCGTCCATTGCCATGCAGGCCGCCGAGGTGTTGGGCATTGGCTTTGAGGATGTGAACCCCACCGTCGTTGATACGGACTCCGTGGGCTATACCGGAGGCACCAATGGCAGCCGGATAACATTCGACACCGGCCTCGCGGCAATAGGAGCCGCTGCAGATGTGATAAGTCAGATGAGCGCCCGCGCAGCTTTGCTGTGGGAGGTGCAGCCGGAGGACGTGGACTTCATGGACGGCGAGTTCATCTGCAAGAAGAACACGGAGGACAGGTTCACCTTCAAGCAGCTTGCGGGCAAGCTGATGGACACCGGCGGCCCGGTCACCTGCTCCGCGTCCGACCGTCAGGGCGGTGTGGGGCCTCAGCTGGCCGGGACCATAGTTGACGTTGAGGTGGACCCTGAGACAGGTAAGGTGGACATCCTCCGCAGCACCGCATTCCTTGACTGCGGCACGGCTATTTATCCCAGCTACGTAGAGGGGCAGATGCAGGGAGGAGTGCTCCAGGGATTCGGCTGGGCGCTTCACGAGGAGTACTACATGACGGAGGACGGCACAATGGCCAACTCCAGCTTCCTGGACTACCGAATGCCCACCAGCCTGGACCTGCCCATGATCGACTGCGTAATCATAGAGGTGCCCAACAACCGGCATCCCTTCGGGGTGCGTGCAGTGGGTGAGACCGTGCTGGTGCCGCCGATTCCGGCCATGGCCAACGCCATCTACCACGCGACTGGTGTACGTATGACCAAGCTGCCCATGTCTCCCGGGGCCATCCTGGAGGCCATGGAGGAGAAGAAGGCTTAGTAGTAAGGCCAAGACCTGCATGTTAAATAGCGGGAGACACGCCAAGCGTGTCTCCCGCTATTGTTAATCAGGAAATGTGGGGTTTGAGGCTACTTCACGTGTGGGGCGAAGTCCATTCCTATGTGGCCCAGCTCCTTCAGGTGGTCGTACTCCTCCTCCGTCAGACCCAGCACCTCTCGATAGACGTAGTCGTTGTCCTCTCCCAGCCTTACAGGCGGCTTGCGCACCTCGAAGGGTATGCCTGAGATCTTGTACGTGGCGCCGGGGTACCAGTGGACGCCCACCTCCGGCGCATCGACTTTCACAAAGAACCCCCTGTCCTTCATCTGGGGGTCTGCGTAGGCGTGGGCTTCGTGCATCACGGGGCCTGCGGTGACCCCCGCGCCCTGGAGCTTGTGGAACAGGTCGATATTGTCGTAGTTCTCGGTATACTCCGCAATGATCCGGTCGACCTCGTTGTGGTTGGCCCACAGCCCCGCCATGTCGCCGAAGCGCTCGTCCTCTATCAGCTCCGGCTTCTCCATGAGGCGGCACAGGGAGCGCCACTGCTCGATGTTGCCTACGTTTATTGTTATCCATTCATCGTTTCCGCTGCACTTGTATGCGCCCTGCACATCCTGGCGCAGATGGTCTCTGTTGCCGGGGGTACCCGGAACGCGCCCGGTCATAGTGTACTCCATGAAAAGCTCACCCAAGTGGGGGAGGAAATTCTCCGCCAGTGAAATGTCCACAAAGCAGCCCCTGCCTGTCTTCTCGCGCTGCCGCAATGCCATAAGCGCTGCGATGGCGATGGTGACCCCGGACGAGGCGTCTGTAGCCACCGACGCAGGCGCGCCTTCGACATCCATGTCCGGGTATCCGATGACCGTCGAATGGCCTATGGCGGACTCGAACTGCGTTCCTATGCCCCGGTAGTAGTTCCATGGCCCCGTCTGGCCGAAGCCGCAGATCGAGATCATGATCAGCCGTGGATTCCACTGGCTCACAACGGAGTAGTCGATGCCCAGCTTGGCCATAGACCCGAACGCGTTGTTCTCAATGAAGAGGTCGCTGGCCTCAATCAGGCGCCTGAAGGTCTCAAGCCCCATGGGTGAGTTCAGGTCCAGGGTCATGCTGTGCTTGTTCCTGGCGTGCACGTTGAACCCTGCGGAGCGGTTCCAGGCTCGCTCTCCGGGGTCGCGGTTGGGATACGGTGAGGTAACCCGCTTCTTCTCCGCATCCGGGTCCGGCCGCGCAAACTGGCTTCGGCCCGGAGGCATTCGCTGAAGGGTCTCTACCCTGATCACCTCAGCTCCCATGTCGCTCAGGAACATGGTGCCATAGGGGCCGGCCCAGATGACCGTCATATCCGCGACCCGGACCCCGTCCAGGGGCAGCTTCTTCTCGCCCGTAGCGGCCGCCGGCTCTGACGCTCCAGAGTCATTTCTGTCACTTTCAATCGACTCGGATCTCTTCCATGCTCCGGAGACTCCCGCCGGTCCCTCCAGCGCCTCCTTGTTGTGCTGGCCCAGGGTGGGCGCGGGCATCTGGATGCTCCACCAGCCCTTGTCGTTGAATATGGGCGCGCCGGGGTAGCGGAACTTACCTGCTACCGGGTGGTCCACCTCAACAAAGTACTCTCTGAAGGAGAGCTGCGGGCTGTGATCCACCGCCTGATCGATGGTCACTATGGGAGTTATGAGCATCTCGTTGGACTGGCCGGTCTCCACCACCTCGACCATTGTTCTCTCCAGCAGCCAGGGCAGCCAGATGGTGGACTCGAACTCGTCCCGGGCGTCCAGGTCGACTTGGCCCATGGCCGTGCCGTAGTAGCTGTCTATCAGGTCG
Organism: Dehalococcoidia bacterium; assembly: GCA_965261605.1. Taxonomy (GTDB): domain Bacteria; phylum Chloroflexota; class Dehalococcoidia; order Lucifugimonadales; family UBA2985; genus DAOUJW01. The sequence continues at coordinate 2,134,535 of OZ253466.1, forward strand.
GGCCTGTCTATGGCGTTGCAGAGCGACGGCCAACGCGGGCCTCCAACCGACACCGATATATAGCCGTCGCCGCATGGGAAGACTCCACCCGGGTATCCCGCCCTTATGGGACCCAGGCGCTTGCCGGTTTCGCCGGTATACTGGTACTGCACCAGTCCCAGAAGGCGCCCGTTGATGGAACCCATCTGGGTCTCCAACATTGATACGTCGACGTGCCGCCCGCCCAGTCCATTTCGCTCCCTTCCGTGCCAAGCCAGCAGCGTTGCGAATGCTGCGTTGTTGCCGGCCTGATACAGGGTATGGTTGCCTCCCAGTTTCAGCGGGTACCGGTCAGGCAGTCCGGAGGCGTGCATCCGGCCGCCCATCGCGTATGTGGTGATCTCCGAGGCCAGGTAGTCCCTGTAGGGACCGGTCTGCCCGAAGTTGCTTATGGATGTCATTATCAGACCGGGGTTGATCTTCGAAAGGGCATCGTAGCCCATGCCGAATCCCTCCATTGTTCCCGGACTGAAGCTCTCCACCAGGACGTCCGCACCCTTTACCATCTCCTTCACGGCCTCGATGCCATCCGGAGACTTGAGGTCCAGGGTGATTCCCCGCTTGTTGGTGTTCAGAAAAAGGAAGGCGCCGCTCTTCTCCGGATGGGCTGTGTCTTCGGGGAAGGGGCCCAATGTGCGGGTGTAGTCTCCGACGCCCGGGCGTTCCACTTTGATCACGTCGGCGCCGTAGTCGCCCAGGAGCTTGGTGCAGTAGGGTCCGGCTATGCCCTGAGTGAGGTCTACGACCCGAAGGCCCGAAAGAGGCTGCGATACCTGATGCTCTTCCATGTCTCTCCTCCTGTCAAAGGGGCTAGTTGGCGGTTTAGGCCTTAGCATACCATATTCGGGAGGTGATTTCCCTGGGAAGTCTGTCGAAGCAGGGCGGAAAATGTTCCTCTACAGTCTCGACTGTGGAGGATTTGCCGTCAGGCGTTGAAGTAGCTGTTCAGCTCCTCGCACGCCATGGTGTCCCTGCTGTCCGAACATGGGGTGCCGTCGTTGGCGTTGCCCGTCAGAGCCAGCGCTCTGGCGTAGACGATCCACACTCCCCCCGGCTCCTCCCGCGGGTCTCCTATGCTGCCGGTCCACTCCACCGACCTTCCCAGCACAAGCTCCTGCGCCGCAATGGAGTCCGCCAGCGCGCTGTAGGCCATCTCGTCCGTCAACCACTTGCTGTCATCCGACTGGATGCCGGTGTAGACGTACATGTGGACGTGGCTCATGTGAGCGTTCCTCTTTCAAGCGTTGTGGTTTTGTTAGTAGCTCTCCGCGCTACCTGGATGCCGGTCTGTTTGCCCCCATCTCCATGTCAAGCACGGGGCAGGCTGCGACATTGTCCCTGAAGGAGACCTTTGCGTTACTCGTGTATAACTCCAAAAGGGACGCGTCCACTGTCATTCCGAACGAAGCGAAGCGGAGTGAGGAATCTAAAGCCTCCCTCCACAAAGCTCCGGCGTCTTGCGTGAAATGCTCTGGATTCCTGCTTCCGGAGACCCTTGCATAACCCAGGACAAAGTTCCCTGCCACCGTCATTCCCGCCTCCGAGCGGGAATCCAGGCGGGGTGAGGCGTGGACTCCCGTCTGCACGGGAGTGACGACCGGGGTGGTCGCGCCGAAGCTAGGTTGTTCAAAGCTCTCCTTCCGCAGGAGTGACGGATAACATAGCTCTGGAGCAAGTTATACAAAAGGTCTCCTGAAGGGGGCGATAAGACCCCTTCCCCCGTCTGCAATGGAGTGGCAATGGAGTGGGCATACCAGAGATGGCGGTTACGCAAATGGCATCGCTACCTAGGGAAAGGCATACCCTGGAGACCCTTCAGAAACCTTACCTCACCCAGGTGGAAAAAGCCGTGCCCGATGATGATGCTCTGGATCTGGCGGCCCACGGTCTGCCTGGGGTTGTCCGGGTCCAGTGGGCGGTCCAGGTCGTCGTCCGTCATCTTGGATAGGCCGTCCTGCACCGACTGCCTTACGGCCTCCATGTAGCCCACAAGCCCCTCTTTACTGGGCTTCAATTCCTCAACCTGGTCGGGGGTGAAACCCGTACCGGACCCCGTCTCCGGCAGCCCGAGGCGCTCGTGCCAACTCTCACTCGCCCAGACGGACTGGGCGCCCTCAACGCTGCTCACCCGGTGAAAGGAGTTGTCCTCCGTCCTGGTGAAGTGCCACATCAGGAAGGAGATGGAGTTGGCCTGGGGAGTGGGCCTGTACAGCATCTGTACGTCTGTCAGGGGTTCCACCTCGTTGACAAAGCTCCGGTTCAGCTCGAACAGGGTGGACTGGATAAACTCGATCGCATTCATTGCGCCCCCTTTCATCGCGGCGGACCGGTACTCTGTGGGAGACCGGCAGTCTGGCGCTGGCTTGCCCACAATTATAACACACCATACTAACGACACCCCGTTTGTCCGAACGCCAAAATTGACTCTCCGGGACGCCGGAGGTATTATCTCCCTGCTATGAGGATTATGGGCATCGAGACCTCCTGCGACGAGACCGCCATATCGGTGGTCGAGGACGGGCGTCAGGCGCTCTCTAACGTCATCGCCTCCCAGGTGGAGCTGCACGCCCGCTACGGAGGCGTTGTGCCGGAGGTGGCATCCCGGCAGCACGTCCTGGAGATTGTGCCAACGGTTGAGGCCGGCCTCGGCAGAGCCGACCTGACCTGGAGCGACATCGATGCAATAGCCGTAACCCACGGCCCGGGGCTGGCGGGCGCCCTTTTGGTCGGCGTGAACGCCGCAAAGGCCCTGGCTCTCGGCGCGGGACTGCCGCTGATAGGCGTTAACCACCTGGAGGGCCACATATACGCCAACTGGCTGGAGGGTGCAGACCCCGAAAGCGACCCCGGCTTCCCTCTCCTCTGCCTAATAGCCTCCGGCGGGCACACAGACCTCATACTGATGGAGGACCACGGGCGTTACAGTCTCCTGGGGCGCACCAGGGACGACGCCGCAGGCGAGGCCTTCGACAAGGCGGCGCGTATTCTTGGGCTGGGCTTCCCCGGCGGCCCGGAGGTGCAGCGTGCCTCCCAGGGCGCCGCAGGCGAAGAGACGCTCCCTCGCGCCTGGCTGAGGGGGTCGCACGACTTCAGTTTCAGCGGCCTCAAAACGGCCCTTCTGCACAAGGCCAGGGAGAAGGGATTATACCCTCCGAATGAGGACTCCGGCCCGGACCCTCACATGGTAAGGGAGTTGGCCGCCGCCTTCCAGCTGTCGGTGGCCGACGTCATGACCACCAAGACACTGAATGCGGCGCGGAAGCACAACGTCCGGGGGATTATGCTGGGCGGGGGTGTGGCCGCCAACTCCATGCTCCGGTCTATGCTGAGGGAGAAGTCGCATCTGCCCCTGCTCATTCCGTCTCCTGCCCTCTGCACCGACAACGGCGCAATGATCGCTGCCTGCGGCTACTTTCAGCAGCAGAGGGTCGGCGGCAACGGTTGGGACCTGGACGTGGAGCCTGGTCTGAAGCTGGGTTGATACGGGCGCGTCAGGCTACAGCAGAAGACCCGGACGGCGAGGCAGTCTATCCCTCCCTGGTTTCACCGACGGGTTTCACCGACGGTCTCGGCGTCCTCCGGTGGAATATGAACCTCACCACCATCCGGGGTTGGGTCATTATCGGTCTGTACGAAGGAGCGGCCCGCTTTCGCCTCATCCACGGGAGGCAGTTCCGATACGGGAACGTCTCTCTCCATGAACCACGTCTCATACTCCCCCGCCTTCGCCCCATCGCTGAGGCGAAGCTCGGCTATGGGAGTGTTCCTGTCCATGAACCACGTCTCGTACCAAACTTCCTGGCCCCACGGCCACAGCTGCCTGAAGGGCTTGCCAGGTCTTTCGATGTATTCCCTATCACCGCGGCTGACGCTGCTAACGTCGGTGGTAGGGGAGTACATGGCCTTCAGCTGGAAGAACCTGTTCACCAGGTCGTAGACCTGCTCCGCGCCTCGACCCCGGTAGGGTATGCTCAGCTCCTGCTGGGTCGTTCGGAAGAGGATTGACCCCTCTTGGGATACGGAGATGTACTGGTATAAGTGGTGCATCGCCCCCAGGCCCAGCAGGCCCCCTAGCGCCCAGGACAGGGGGTGCCACTCGACGGCGATCAGGGCGGCTCCCGCCCCGGCCAGCAGCAGCGCCATGCGAAAGAGTCGTTTCGCGCTCCTCGGTCGGTGGGTTACCTCTGCGCCGTGGATGTCACCCAGAGAGAGGAAGGTCACTGCCAGGCCTCTCTTTGCCCTGGAGAGCCGGATGACCCTGCGATCCGTAAGCAGCAAGGCGGTCTTCTCCTTTGCCGCATCCGCGCCCAGGCCCGCCTTCTCTCCGAAGGCCATGTCCACGCTCTCGCCGGCCATCATGGGGAGGTCCCGGGGCGCTGCGCTCATTGGGCCCATCCCGTTGTCTGTCAAGAGGTCTCTCGCCCGTCCTGGCCGCTCAGCAACCCGTACAGGTGAATCAGCCCCTGCTGTTTGCCGGCGGAGTTTATCGCGTGCCGTCTTTCCCTGGAGAGGCCCAATAACCCCTTCATCTCCCGGGTGACCTCGTTCTCCTGGCCCGGCGGGAAACTGCGGTACAGTTCCAGGCACCGCCTTCCCAAACCAGGGTCTCCAAGGAGATGCGCCCTGGCGTAGAAAAAGGGCAGCAGTACGTTGATGATTATTTCCCTGGCCCGGTTTTTCCCTATAAGGGCGGGCGCCCTGGTCTTGGCGTTGTGAGTGTCTGACAGTCGAGGCACAGACCCATTATCCACCACCACTAACGCCCTCTCTAAGTCCACGGCTCTCTTACTCTGAAGCGTGTCCCCCAGACCTTCCAGCAGCCCGCCGTCCCGGTGTCTCCGTATCAGGGCGGCGGCGCCCGCCAGCCGACGGGCGGGTCTGTTGTGAGGCCTCAGCCCGGCGTTGCTCCACATGCCGCTTGGGACAACAACCGGCGATCCGGCAGCCCGCCAGTTGGCCTCCATCTCCCTTGCGCGGCTGTCATCTCCAATATTGTCGGGAAGACCCAGGCTGAGCTGGCGGTGAAGCAGCCCCGTCGCCCCCAGGAGGATAGCCTCCAGGGCAGCGGTGTCCATTCCCGGTCCGGCCAGCTCCCTTAGACGACGCAGGGGAAGCCCTCGGGCCAGCAACTCCATAGGGGCGCTATTCTGGCTGTACCCCAGCGCCTCCATAACGCCCGTGTACAGCTCCTCTTGGGCGTCTCCGGCCCGGAGACGCCTTGTAAAGGCGCAGGCCGCGCCCAGGAACCGCTTCTCCCCGGCTTCCTCCAGCGCCTGCTCCAGCTCTGGCAAGGGCAGGGCGGTCAGGCGCTCCAGAGGCGCGACGACGCCTGGTTGTGGCATGAGTTGCTTTGGCGGTTTTCCCGTCTGGGTCAGGCTGTTTCCCCGGTCTCCCAGCATCACCTCCTGAACCTGTGTTCCCGGCTCCGGGGGTCTGCCTCCGCCGCGCAGGAAGAGGTGGAGCACCACCCGGTCGTAGCGAGGGTCTCCTCGATGGCCGTGGCCGTCCCAGTCCCGACGCCTCAGGTGCACCTCCGTGTCTCCACGGATAAGGTCTCCCTCCTCAGTGATCAACAGAGTGTCCCGAAAGTCCGGGCCGGCGTGGGGCATGGGCCTCCCCGGGTAGAGCACCCTGAGGTAGCGCCCCTCCGTGGTTACCACCGTCTTGATGGCGCCGCTGCGCCACCACTCCGATACCTGGACCTCCCGGATGTCCCTGCTCTCTAGCTTGTTCGTGTTCCCCTCCCTGTACGCCTTGTGTCTCTTTGCACAATGGCCTTGCCGCGCCCCTCCTGGACTGTCACCGCGCCGCAAGCCCCTGAGCGCTTCGCCCCGCTCAACCTGTTTCAGTCTCCTCCTCGCTCTTGACCGGCTCCCCGGAGTTGTCCGTCTCGTACCTGAACCCCGCTCCATCCGCTATGATGTTCAGCATGGTGCGGGAGACGCCCCGGGGCCGGTACATGCCCCTCTCCCACTCGCTGATGGTCTGCTGGCGGGTGCCCATCTCATCCGACATTTGCTGCTGGGTGAGGCCCAGGTGGTCCCTCAGCGCCTTCACCTTCTCGGCGTCCCACTGGTGGTTCGGCGCACGCCGTTTCCTGTACTCCATACCGATATTCTACACGCATTCGTGTAAAGCGCAACACCCCGGCTCTCCATAACGCGCCCCTTGCGCCTCAAGCCCTCTTTGCTGAGAGCGTATACACCTTGCCCTCCAGACCTGCTAATATAGTGCCGGAGGAGCTTTATGACCAGTCGAGAACAGAGAATAGGCCTTCTGGGGTGCGGGGCCATAGGCCGCGGCTTGGCCCTCGCAGTTGACGAGGGAAAAGTCCCGGGCGCGGTCTTGGTCGCTTTGTTCGACCAGGACGAGAGCGCTGCACGGAGCCTGGCCCAGCGGCTGAAGGGCAGTCCAAAGCCTGTGTCATCCTTCGACGAGATCGCGGCCGCCGAGGACGTGGACATGGTGGTTGAGGCCGCCTCCCAAGAGGCTGTGCGCCGGTACGGAGAGGCCGTTCTCTCTCATGGCAAGGACCTGCTCATTATGAGCACGGGAGCCCTTCTGGACGGCGGACTGCTTTCGAGGCTCGCGGCTCTGGCCGATGAGAAGGATTGCCGGGTGTTCGCGCCCTCCGGGGCCGTGGGCGGCATCGACGCCATACGGGCGGCGCGGGACGAGCTGGAGGAGGTGACCCTCACCACCCGCAAGCCTCCCGGCACCCTGGTCGACGTAACGGCTACATCCCAGACTCCGGCCGAGGAGGTCACATCTGCCCAGGTGGTCTTCGAGGGAAACGCCCTGGAAGCGGTGAAGCGCTTCCCCTTCAACATCAATGTAGCATCAGTGCTCAGCCTGGCCGGGATAGGGCCGGAGCGGACCAAGGTGCGAATCATCGCCGATCCGGAGGCCCAAGGCAACATCCACGAGATATACGCTCGGGGCAGGAGCGGGACCCTCCGATTCACAATGGAGAACGTGCCACACCCGGACAATCCCATGACCAGCCACCTGGCGCTGCTGTCCGCCATCGAGACCCTGCGCAGGGCCTGCCAGGGAGGGATCAAAATCGGGGCGTAGAGAGGAACGGGCAAATCCGCCTCTCGGAAGCTTCCAAACGGACAAAACCTTCACATAAACTCCTCCGAAGCTCCGCTCCCTGTAATCCCTATGGAAATGGCTCACTTTCATACTCTGACGTGGCCTTGTAAGGGCCGCGTCTTTGCTGCGGAAGAAGACCTTTGCGTAATCATATATCCCTTCCCCCGCAAGCGGGGGAAGGTTAGGATGGGGGCAAAGATGGGGCAAACAAGCGGTGTGTCACCAACAAGATTTACCCCCATCTCAATCTTCCCCCTCGAAGGGGGAAGAGGTTTTGTTGCCTGACAGATGAGTTATTCAAAGCTCACCTTCCACAGGAATCCAGAGCGGTTCATCCAGGGAAACACAGCCTTGCGGGTAGCGCTCTAAATTCCTCACTTTACTGTGCTCCCTGTAGGAATGGTCGCGGGCACGCCTCTTTTGGGAAGCGCCGGAGTCACGCAGAAGCCTCAATTAACCGAGAGCTTGTAAACCGCCCTGTAGTGTATTGCCCCCAAGGCGTCAGCTTTTCTTGTTCCAAGCGCCGCTTGATGCACAGATTGGGTGAGGCATAGCAGCGCTAGAGTCGGCGCCTTGCCAATGCGCGGAATCGCTTTGCACTTTGCCTCACAATATGCGTGATACGTATCACAAACAGGTTATGCCTATGGAAAGAGTGTGATATAACGCACAAACTTGACATAATGTGACACCTGCTGTATTCTCTCCTTAGTAGGCATTCGGCCATTGCGGGGCGTATGGTTTTCACGTATCGGGGAGAGGCTCGGATTGCCGGGATTAGTAGATGGGACGGGGCGAAGATGGAGGGGATCCCAAGAAGCAGGCGGGGATGGATTGAACTCCGCCGGGAGGGGCCATTGGATGACTACGAAATAGCGTAGGCCTTGGGAATAGCCTTACTGGGAGGATTTTGCTATGTCGATCGTTAAGCTAATAGGAGAAACCAGTCTCTTTTCATCGTTGGATGAGTCCAGACTGAAGAGGGTGGCCGACTTGGCCAAGGTGCAGTTCTTCCCCGCCGGAGCCGAGGTGTTCCGGGAGGGAGAAGCGCTTAGCGAGTTGTACCTGTTGGAGCGCGGTTCCGTTAAGCTCACTATGGGCGTCAGGTTGTGGAGTGGAGACGCCACTCTGCGCTCCATAGTCTCCATAATCGACTCCTACGGCACCTTTGGTTGGTCTTCGTTGATAGATCCCTACAGGGCCACTCTAAGCGCGGAGACCACAAGGGAATGCACAATGGTCAACATTGACGCCGCAGCGCTAAGAGAAGAGATGGACCGGGACTGCGAGTTCGGCTACTCAGTGATGACCGCGTTGTCCGGCCTCATAAGCGAAAGGCTTCGCCGCATACAGGGGACCTGGGCGTCCGCGAGGGCTGCGGACCTGTACACGGCGCCCCTCAAGCAGACCGTGTACAGCTAGTGACCGACCGCTACCGGGCGCTGCGGGCCAGTGAGTCTGTTTGCTGGATCGCTCCCCGACCCCCTGCGGCCTCCGCGTTGACGGGAGTAGTTACTGTTTAGGGATTTCCCGGCGCAGAGAGGCGCGGAGGCCGCAGGTGCAAATGACGCTGTAGCACGACCCTTGAGGTCCGTCCAGATTTTACCCGGTCACCATACCCATGATGTTCCCCTCCGGGTCGGTGAACATGGCCAGTGTGACCGTGTCCGGGATCACTGTGGGGGGCAGAATAGTCTTGCCTCCCAGGCTCTCCGCTTTGTCCAGGTACGCTTGGAGGTCGTCCACCTGCACGTACACCGTGACGCGCGTGGCCGACTCCTGCTCCTGGGCTATGCCTCCGTTTATTCCGTCCTCCGTCTGGGTGTCCACCAGGCCGTAGTTCATCGGGTTGTTGGAGTCCACGTTCCACCCGAACAGGTCCGCGTAGAACTGCTGAAGCTTTGGGGCGTCCTTTCCTGTGATCTCCCAGTGTATAACGGGATTGGGCATGTCTGCTGCGTCTATCCTGTCAAAAGAGTCTCACAGGCTATGTAGAGAATTGGAGAGTCCCCGGGTGGGTAGATCTGAGCGCTGGCCGGTGGGAGGCTCTAGATTCTTCACTGCGTTCAGAACGACAAAGAGGAGCGGCCTTTCACAACCCGCCTCGTTCCGCTTTATCCCGATCCCGCCGGCCTGGCTATGCGGAACACCGTGTGCCGGGGCGCCTCCAGGATGAAGTCTTCAATGGGCGAGTCGGGGGTTACGTTGAAAAAACGGCGGGTGATTGGCTCCTCCCGGACGTACCGCTTGAGCACATTGGCGCTCTTTACCGGGTCAAGTTCCTCCTCAACGGCGACGGTCTCCGTGCGGCGGCCCCTGGTCAGCGACACTTCGCCGGCGGCCCGGGCGTTCTTTACCCACTGCCGCTCTCCGTAGGGGCACACCAGCCACCGCTGCCCCTGAAGCTCCATCACGGAGACGGGCGTGGTCTGCATTCGCCCGCTCCTGCGCCCTCTGACCGTGAGCAGGTGGTACTTTCGAGGCGGCAATCCGAGCCTCACGTAAACTGTCACCATGCGGTTCAGAATACGTCTGAGAAGGGTTATTCTGTATTCTCTTGCCATATTTCGATAACGTCTTGCCGATAGTTCATGTGGATGTGCGCTGCTCTGGATTATACCCCGCGTCGGCGGCTATGGAGCGTCAATTTTGTGGTTCACATGGATTACTTGCGGGTTTGGGGCAGGCCGCGGCTATGCTATAATCGACCCTAGAATGGCATGGGGTGGAATCTCTCCAGGCCTGCCCGCGAGCACGGAGACATTTGCGTAACATGTGTTGCAATTCCATATTTGCGTCATTCCCGCCCCCCGTATCGGGGTACGGGGCAGGCCCCGATCGGGAATCCAGGGTATTGCATAGATGCTGACGTTGCTTTACCGGCAAAGGCTTTGGATTCCTGCTTTTGCAGGAATGACTGGGAAGAGCGCTTTGGGGATGACATCTGGTCGTTCAGGGGTCTGTGGGTTCGCGGGCCCGGATGCTAATCTAACCAGCGTGAGGGTATCAAATGTTGCGTCGTGATGAAACGCCGATGGTGTTCTCGGGGAGGGCGCACTCCTCCCTGGCAACGGATATAAGCGAATACCTTGGGATTCCCAAAGGGGAGTGCAACGTCTTCAAGTTCAGCAACGATAACACCTTTGTCCAGTTCCAGGAGAACATTCGGCAGCGGGACATCTTCCTTATTCAGCCCTTTGCCTACCCGGTCAACGATCACATTATGGAGCTGCTGATCATGATCGACGCTGCAAAGAGGGCCTCGGCGGGTCGCATCACCGCAGTCACTCCCTACTACGCCTACGGACGCACCGACAAGAAGGACCAGCCGCGAGTGCCCATAACGGCCCGCCTGGTTGCCGATCTCCTGAGTGTCGCCGGGGCCGACCGCGTCCTCACCATCGACCTGCACGCCGGCCAGATACAGGGGTTCTTCAACATCCCGGTGGACGAGCTCACAGCATTACCCATATTGGCCCGCTATTTCCAGGAAAAGGCCTTGGAGAACCTCGTGGTCGTGTCCGTAGACATCGGCATCAGCAAGCGGGCCAGGGATATGGCTGCCCGCCTGGGAGTGCCCCTGGCAATCATAGAGAAGCGGCGCGTCGACAATGCGGACAACGCCGAGAGCCTCAACATCATAGGTGATGTTGAGGGAATGAACGTCCTCACCTTCGACGACGAGATCGACACCGCGGGATCGCTGATGTCTGCCGTGGGGGCATTGCAGAAGGCCGGGGTGAAGGACATCTACTCCTGCTGCACTCACCTCGTCCTCTCCGGGCCCGGCGCCGACAGAATAGCCAGCAGCCCCATCAAGGAGCTTGTGGCAATGGACACCCTTCCGGTGCCGGAGGAGAAGAAGAACGGCAAGGTGACCGTACTGTCCGTTGCGCCCCTCCTGGGCGAGGCCATTCGCAGGATTCACGAAGGCCTCTCAGTGGGAGCCATGTTCGAATAGGAGATGCCGTAGATAATGGTAAACAAGATATTCGGCTTTCTCGGGGAGTCCAACGATAAGGTCGTCAAGAAGCTGCAACCCCTGCTCAAGAGGATAAACTCCCTGGAGCCTGAGTTGGAGAGGCTGTCGGACGAGGGGCTTCGAGGCAAGACCCTGGAACTCCGTGCGGCCCTTCAGCGAGGGCAGGACCTGGACGAAATTCTGCCGGAAGCCTTTGCCAGCGTCCGGGAGGCGGCCAGGCGAACCCTGGGCCAGAGGCACTTTGACGAACAGATGATGGGTGGCATTGTCCTCCATCAGGGCAAGATCGCGGAGATGAGGACGGGAGAGGGCAAGACCTTGGTCGCGACCCTGCCCGTCTACCTGAACGCCCTCGCCGGGCGTGGTATCCACGTTGTAACCGTCAACGACTACCTGGCCAAGAGGGATGCCCAGTGGATGGGCCCCATCTACGACATGCTGGGCCTCACGATCGGCTGTCTACAGCACCAGGCCGCCCTCCTCTACGACTCCTCCGTCAGGGACGATGATCCCAGCCTGGCGAGAATGAGACCCGCTGGAAGGCAGGAGGCCTACGCCGCTGACATCACCTACGGAACCAACAACGAGTTCGGCTTTGACTACCTGCGGGACAACATGATGGTCGACAACTCCCAGAAGGTGCAGCGCGATCTGCACTACGCCATAGTGGACGAGGTGGACAACATTCTCATCGACGAGGCGAGGACGCCGCTCATCATCAGCGGCCCGGCCCAGGAGCCGACCCAGGTCTACACCAACATCGCCAAACTGGTTTCCCGCCTCGATAGGGGGGAGGACTTCGAAGTTGACGAGAGGCACCGCACCATAAACCTCACGGAGGAGGGAATAGCCAAGATGGAGCGGTGGCTCAACGTGGGCAACCTGTACGACCTGAGTAACGTCGAATACACCCACTACATAGAGAACGCCCTCAGGTCCCTGGTGCTGTACAACAAGGACAGTGAGTACGTGGTGCAGAACGGCCAGGTGGTCATTGTGGACGAATACACGGGGCGTCTCATGGAGGGCCGCCGCTACTCGGACGGCCTCCACCAGGCCATCGAGGCCAAGGAGGGCGTCAAGGTGCAGCGGGAGAGCATCACCTATGCGACCATTACCCTCCAGAACTACTTCCGTATGTACGCAAAGCTGGCGGGCATGACCGGCACGGCCGCCACCGAGGCCGAGGAGCTGGCGAAGATATACGGCCTTGAGGTGGTCTCAATCCCCACCCACGAGACGATGGTTCGCCAGGATTACACGGACGTGGTGTACGCCACGGAGAAGGCCAAGTTCCAGGCCATAGTGAACGACCTGGAGGAGGTGAACAAGACGGGCCGCCCCGTTCTCGTGGGCACAGTCTCCATTGAGAAATCTGAGATGCTGAGCGAGATCCTCAAGCGCCGCGGCATATCCTGCCAGGTTCTCAACGCCAATCATCACGAGAGCGAGGCCACAATCGTGGCACAGGCCGGACGTCCCGGGGCAGTCACGGTGGCCACAAACATGGCCGGGCGCGGCACTGACATAATCCTTGGCGGCAATCCGGCAAGCCTGGACGTGTCCCCGGAGCAGTGGCAGGAGGCCCACGACAGAGTTGTGAATCTGGGCGGGCTTCACATCCTAGGGACGGAGCGCCACGAATCCCGCCGCATAGACAACCAGCTCCGAGGCCGCGCGGGCAGGCAGGGAGACCCCGGAAGCTCCCGGTTCTACGTCTCCCTGGAGGACGACGTCATCCGGCGATTCGGTGGAGAGCGCATAAAGGGGTTCATGGAGTGGGCCGGCATGGGGGAGGACGTGCCCATCGAGAACCGCCTGGTCAACAAGTCCATAGAGGCGTCCCAGACCAAGGTGGAGAGCTCCCACTTTGAGGCGCGCAAGCATCTGGTGGAGTACGACGACGTAGCCAACGCTCATCGCGACGTTATCTACTCCGAGCGCCGCAAGACTCTGGAGGGCTTTGATCTGAAGGCGAACATCCAGGAGATGATCCACAAGGAGATGTCTTCTCTTGTGTCCACCCATCTCTCCAGCCAGGACAGCGAGGAGTGGGACCTGAACACCTTAGTCTCTGAGCTTCAGACCATTTTCCCAATGCCGCCCGGCCTGGATAGGGACAGCATGGCCGGGATGCACCCGCAGGAGGTGGAGGAGCGGCTGCTGGAGCACGCCGACGCCCTGTACGGAGAGCGGGAGGAGCAGTTTGGCTCCGAGGAGATGCGGACGCTGGAGCGCCTGGTTATGTTGCGCATAATGGACACCCACTGGGTGCATCACCTCACCGCCATTCAGGAAAAGCGTCAGGGCATTGGCCTTCAGGCCTTCGGTCAGCGTGACCCCCTGGTCATGTACAAGCGGGAGGGGCACGAGATGTTCCAGAGCTTGCTGGCCCGCATCCAGCACGACATCGTCCACACCATCTACCACACCGGCCTTGAGGCGAGGGCTACCGTCCGCAGGGTGCAAACGCCCCAAGCGGTGTCGGGCGGCCGCCAGGCGCCGGCCGGCGCTCGGAAGGTGGGTCGGAACGATCCCTGTCCCTGCGGCAGCGGCAAGAAGTACAAGCGTTGCCACGGGGTAGCAGCTTAGCTGGGACCGGTCTCTCATGGCATCGGAAAACGACATCCAATCTCCTCTTCACACCGCCAAGAACCTGTATCTCACCACTACGGGCCGCAGCACGGGGCTGCCGCGTAGAGTGGAGTTGTGGTTCGCCTATGACGATGGCCGTATAAATCTTCTGGCGGGCTCTGCTCAAGACGACCGGCCGAACCACTGGTACAGAAACCTCCAGGCGAATCCGTCGGCGAGTGTAGAGATAGCGGGGGCGAGCCTCTCCGTCACTATGGAGACTGTTGAAGACACGGAAACTGAAAGGGCTGCGATAGTCGAGCTATTTCTCGCCAAATTCGGCTCTGAGATAGTGGAAAGATTCTATACCAGGGAGAGCCTTCTGCCGGTACGGCTTCGAGTTGAGCAGCCCTCTTAGCGAATTGCCCAATGAACAACGCCGAGATAGCCCAGGTCTTCGAGAAGATAGCCGCTCTTCTGCAGCTTAAGGAAGAGTCGGTGTTCACGGTACGCGCCTACCAGCGGGCGGCGCGCACCATCGACCACCTGCCGGTGGAGTTGAGCCGGATGGTGCAGGACGGGGAGAACCTTCGGGAGATACCGGGCATTGGAGAGGCCATCTCCCAGAAGATACAGGAGCTGGTCAAGACCGGTAACCTGGAGTACTACGAGGGGCTGAAAGGGGAGTTCCCGGAGGGCATCCTTACGCTTATGGATGTGCCTGGCATAGGCCCCAAGACGGCGCTCCGGATAAGCCTGGAACTTGGCATATCCACCGTCGACGCCCTGGAGCAGGCGATTTCAGACGGCAGGCTGGTGGCTCTTCCACGCCTTGGAAAGAAGACCGCGGAGAACATCGCCCGCCACATTGGCTCCCTGCGCACCAAGGACACTCGCGTGCCCTTGGGCCGCGCTCTGCCGGTTTCGGAAGCCGTAGTCAACGCCCTCCGTGAGCGGTGCCCGGGAATTCAGCAGATAGGCGTTGCCGGCAGCCTCAGGCGGTGGCAGGAGACCATCGGCGACATAGACATAATGGGCACGTCCGAGCAGCCGGAAGAGGTGCTCAACGCCTTTGTGGAGCTTCCACTGGTCCAGGACGTCCTGGCGCACGGCCCCACCAAGGCAAGCGTCGTGGTGCACGGCGGCCTTCAGGTGGACCTGCGCATGGTGGACAACGCCGGCTTCGGCGCTCTGATCCAGTACTTCACCGGTAGCCGGCAGCACAACATACGCCTCCGGGACTACGCCCGCAAGATGGGTCTCTCCCTGAACGAGTACGGCATCACAAACATCGAGACTGGCGAGATGGAGAAATTCCCGGACGAGGACTCCTTCTACGCTCGGTTGGGTTTGCAGCCCATACCGCCGGAGCTGCGGGAAGGCCTCTGGGAGGTGGAGAGGGCCGCCCAGGGAACGCTGCCGGACCTGGTAACGGTGCAGGACATCAGGGGAGACCTACACTGCCACACCAATGAAAGCGACGGTCGGGAGCCCCTCGCGGCTATGGTGGAGGCGGCGAGGAGGCGGGGCTATGAGTACGTCGCCATCACCGACCACTCCGCGGGCAGGGGAATAGCCAACGGCCTGAGCGAAGAGCGCCTGCGAAACCACATCGCCAACGTCCGGGCGCTGGACGCGAGCCTGCCCGACATCAGGGTGTTGACCGGCTCCGAGGTGGACATCAGGGCGGACGGCTCTCTGGACTACCCGGACGAGATTCTGGCGGAACTGGACGTGGTCGTGGCCTCAGTTCACTCCGCTATGGGCCAGGAGCGGGACAGGATGACCGAGAGGGTGATCAGGGCCATGCGTAATCCCCACGTGAACATCGTCGGGCACCTGACAACGCGGCTTCTGGGCGAGAGGGAGCCAATAGACATAGACGTAGAGGCGGTGTTCAGGGCCGCCGCTGAGACGGGCGCCGCTATGGAGATCAACGCCTCCCCGGAGAGGCTGGACCTCAAGGACACCCACGTCCTGAGGGCCAGGGATCTGGGCGCGCACCTGGTCGTCAGCACCGACTCCCATGCCCTGGAGCACATGGACAACATGCGCTTTGGCGTGGCCGTCGCTCGCAGGGGATGGTGCCGGGCGAATGACATTATGAACACCCGGACTGCATCTGAGTTCCTCTCGTTTCTGGGCAGGAAAGCCCGATGAGTGACGCTATGGACGGGCAGGGAGCGGCCTCCGACGACCTGTCCAACGCCCAGGCTATAGAGCATCTGAAAAACTCCCTGGCCCAGGGCAAGGACTGGATAAAGTCCCTCCTGGAGTCCATGTCACTGTGGACACTGCCGGAGGAGACCTTCCGGAAGCGTCGCAACAAGTACCTCCTGGACGGTGAGGCCTTCGACTGGCTGCTTCTGGCTGAACGCCTTCTGGCGGAGGTGGACGGCCTTGTGCCGGAGGAAGCCAGGAGGGAGTTGCTGTTCACCGGAGACGTCTCCGGGTCAGTCACCGGCGAGGAGTTCAAGGACCTGTTGGGTCATCAGAAGTACAGCGCCTATTTGAACTACTGGTACGGGGTTGTCGTCGAAGAGGCTGTCGTCCAGTGCGTGGAGGAGGAGGAGTGGAAGAGGATACACAGCGGAGGGGTACAGTCGCCGTCGGGAGTCACCGACCTGGCCTATCGCCGCGTCTACGGCCTCGACCAGGATACGCTCCTGAAACTCTTCCGTGAGAAGAAGGGCTACCCGGCAAGCGAGTCCATGACTCTGACCGAGATGAAGGAGTTCACCTACTGGCTGTTCAAGTACCGGTTGCAGAACAGCGAGGGCGCCAGAGTAGCCAGCGATACCCGCAAGGGCATCCTGTTCCTGGAGAAGATGCGCCAGGAAGGGCGCGCCAGATAGGGCGCCAATATTCCTCCCTCCGCCAGGCGGAGACCCTTGCATAACCTATGACAAAGCTCCCTGCCACCGTCATTCCCGCCCCCGTATCGGGTACTGGGCAGGCTCCGAGCGGGAATCCAGGCGGGGTGGGGCGTGGACTCCCGTCTGCACGGGAGTGACGACGGGGGTGGCCGCGCCGAAGCGAGGTAGTCCAAAGCTCTCCTTCCGCAGGAATGGCTGATCTGATAGACCGCGGCCCCAATAAGCCAGTAACGTCTCAGACCCACATTACGTATATTACACTTCTATTAAAACTTGCCGCCCCACATCTCGTTGACTGGTCTCAAGGGAGTGATAGAATAGGGAATTATATACCATTTTACCCCAAACGCTTGACACCCGCCCTCAAATTGGGGTAAAATGGTATCATAAAATAAGAGGCGGGAAACATGGCACAGAACGCACCAGGCAAACACTTCAGGACAGGGCTATCACTGATTCAGGCTGTGGAGAAGTTTGCCGACCCTGACTTTACCGAGCAGTGGTTTGTTGAGCAGCGTTGGCCTAACGGAATCGCTTGCCCTGATTGTGGCTCGCTGGACATTCAGCACAGGACTACCCGCAAGCCCCAGCCCTTCCGATGCAACGACTGCCGCAAGGACTTCTCCGTTAAGACCGACACCATCATGCATAGCTCCAAGCTCCCGCTCAAGGCGTGGGGATTGGCGATGTACTTGCTAGCGACTAACCTCAAGGGCGTCTCCAGCATGAAGCTACATAGGGACCTGGGCATCACTCAGAAGACGGCTTGGCATCTGGCTCACAGGATACGGAAGACGTGGGAGTCGGATAGACCGCTCTTCTCCGGTCCCGTTGAGGTAGACGAGACCTACATTGGCGGCAAGGAGAAGAACAAGCATAGCTCCAAGAAGCTACGGGCTGGACGCGGGCCAGTGGGCAAGACGGCTGTTGTTGGGGTGAAGGACAGGGAGACCGGACAAGTTGTGGCCCAGCCCATAGCCTTCACGGACAAGCCAAATCTCCACGCCTTCATCACGGCGCATACTGAGCCAGCCAGCGCGGTCTACAGCGACGACGCCAAGGCCTACGATGGTATGCCCCGCTTCCACCGCTCAGTGAAGCACAGCGCGGGTGAATACGTCCGGGGGCAGGCCCACACCAACGGGATTGAGAGCCTTTGGGCCACGCTCAAGAGGGGAATTGATGGCGTCTACCACCACGTAAGCGTCAAGCACCTGGGGCGATATACAGCTGAGTTCTCAGGGCGTCACAACAACCGACCACTGGACACCGAGACACAGATGGAGCGAATGGCTGGGAATATGTCGGGCAAGAGGCTCAGGTATCAGGACCTCGTGGTATAGAAGGAATAGGACCTACCGCGCTTTTGCCGGCAGTCGGTGATGTTCGATACCCGCTTGACTGAGGACTCCACAGGCTACGCAGAGTACAGGGCCAGTGCGATACCGGCGAGCCTGAGGGCAAACGGGACATCCCAACACGACCTTGTAGCTGCTCGTGGTTTGACCAGCGTTCTTCTGCGCTAAGGCGTAGGCGTCGAACCTGTCGTAATACTTCTGTTCCCAGTGATGAGGCATCGGGTGCTCCTTTCTGACCAGGGGCACCCGAAATTTGACAAAGTGTCAGTGCGGGGAGTAAGATGGGGTTCAAAGTTGGTTTCCCCATCTCCCTGGTCCCTCCCCTGGGTGCGCAAACACTCAGGGGATTTCTCTTTAATGCGGCTATTATAGCACGGGAGGGGTTGGCCCAGTAGACCGACGCTCAGCTACTCTCGCATCATCCGGTCCAAGCTCGCCACAAATATGTAGCTCAGGACTGACACCGCCATCGCCAGTGACGCCCTCGCGATCGTTGCGGCCTCACGGACAGCCGCTAGCACGTCACTATCTCCCACTGTGAATCTGCGCCCTAGTATATCTGTGCCACTTTGGGGATTCACATTCGTTCCCAAGTGGTTAGCTACTACCCAGATGGTCGCCGCGATGGTGACCAAGATGGGAATGAGCCATAAGGTCTTTGGTGCACCTCCCTCCGATAATGATACTGGTGGAGGTGAAGCTGGCAAATCCGGTTGATTGTGTCCTAGTCTCTGCATAGGTAGCCTCCTTGCGGCATTGGATTTCGGCTACTCTCGGCAGATCGCCTGCGTCCGGCTCAGTCCACAAGGAGGCACGACGCCTCATCCAACGCCAATGAACAGACGCCGGTGCTGGACCTGCCGAGAGTCCGCAGGGAGTGTATCATAAAATGTAATCGCAGCGTGCGGATTTGTCATCACACGCAAGCGGAGGGTATAATGAGCAAAAGGCGGACATTTTCAGGAGGTACGCTATGAGCACTACACAATCAAAGCGACCAAAGGGCAGACCGCCAAAGCCTGCTCCTGAGCCAATCCCCGATACTCCTGAGAACATCGTCCAAGTGGTGGTGAAGACGCGGAAACGGGACAAGCCCAGCTAAAGAGGGATGGGGTAAAATAGTATATAATTCCCATAGAATAGGTGCGTAATCGCATCCTTATCCCAGTAGTCGAGGCTGGTTCTTCAGATATGAGACAAACAGAGCAGAGCGCCGCCGATATCCCCAAGGCGTACGACCCCGCAAGCGTGGAGCAGCGTCTCTACAAGTTCTGGACGGACGGGGGATTTTTCACGCCGAAGATAGACCCGTCCAAAGAACCCTTCGTCATCATCATGCCTCCACCCAACGTGACGGGAGAGCTGCATCTGGGCCACGCTCTGGTGGCTACTGTGGAAGACATAATGACCCGGTGGCGCCGGATGAAGGGAGACCCGACGCTGTGGCTCCCCGGAGCCGACCACGCAGGCATTGCGACACAGATGGTCGTGGAGCGTGCGCTGGCCCAGGAGGGTGTCACGAGGCAGGAGCTGGGAAGGGAGAAATTCCTGGAGCGGGTTTGGCAGTGGGTCGACCTGTACGGCCACACCATAGACGAGCAGCAGAAGCGCCTGGGAGCTTCCTGCGACTGGAGCCGGCGTCGGTTCACGCTGGACGAAGGCCCCAGCAGAGCGGTCCGCACCACCTTCGCCAACCTGTTCGACAAGGGACTCATATACCGGGGAGAGCGGATAATCAACTGGTGTCCGCGGTGTTCCACGGCCCTGTCGGACCTGGAGGTGGAGCACATTGAGGAGCAGTCCTTCCTCTACCACATCCGGTATCCCCTTGAGGAAGGCGGAGGCCACGTAACTGTGGCCACCACACGCCCGGAGACCCTTCTGGGCGATACAGCAGTTGCGGTGAATCCTGATGACGAAAGATACGGCCACCTCAGCGGAAAGAGGGTGCTCCTTCCGGTGCTGAATCGCCCTCTCCCGGTTGTCGGCGATGAGGCAGTTGACCCCACTTTCGGCACTGGGGCGTTGAAGATAACACCCGGACACGATCCGGTGGACTTCGAGGTGGGCCAGCGACATGGCCTGCCCGTCATTACCGCCATGAACCTGGACGGCACAATGAACCGGGAAGCCGGGCCCTACGAAGGCATGGACAGGTTCGAGTGCCGGGAAGCTATACTGCGAGACCTGGAAGAGGATGGGCTGCTGGAGGCCATAGAGCCTTATGTCCACTCCGTGGGGCACTGTGGCCGCTGCTCCGTGGCCGTGGAGCCTCTGGTGAGCAAGCAGTGGTTCGTCAGCGTGGAGAGCCTGGCCAAGCCGGCTATGGACGTTGTCCAAGACGGGCGGATAAAGATAATCCCCGAGAGGTTCGCCAGGGTGTACCTCAACTGGATGGAGAATATTCGGGACTGGTGCATCAGCCGCCAGCTTTGGTGGGGGCATCGCATTCCGGCCTGGTACTGCCTCGATTGTTCCGGGGACAGCATACAGGTAGTCCTGGCGGAGTCGGATGGCGCTTCAAGCGGCACATACCGCTCCCTCAGGGATAGAGGACTATACTGGGATGAGATGGAAGCCGGGGCCAGCCACATCTTCCTGGATCTGGACGCAGCGCCCATCGTAGGCGTCGAAGCGCCGGGGGCGTGCCCCTCCTGCGGAAGCGGCAATCTTGTCCAGGACCCGGACGTGCTGGACACCTGGTTCTCATCGGCTCTGTGGCCCCACTCAACACTTGGCTGGCCGGACGACTCCGAGGATCTCAGGTACTTCCATCCCACAACTGTGATGGAAACCGGCTACGACATCCTCTTTTTCTGGGTGGCCAGGATGATTATGATGGGGCTTGAGAACACGGGTGACATACCCTTTAAGTACGTGTACCTTCATGGCCTCATCAGGGACGAGCAGGGGGCCAAGATGAGCAAGACCCGAGGCAACGTCACGGACCCCATCGATGCCCTGGAAGAATACGGCGCAGACGCCCTTCGCTTCACCCTCATCACGGGCAACACCCCCGGCAACGACATGCGCATCAATGCAGGCAAGCTGGGAGCAAGCAGGAACTTCGTGAACAAGTTGTGGAACGCCGCCAGGTACGTGCTCACAATCATCGACGAATCGCCGGCGCCGCAGGGCTGGCAGGCTCCCGCCACTGACCACAGGCAGGACAGGTGGATAGTCAGTCGGCTGAACAGGGTGGCGTCTCGCGTCCAGCGCAACATGGAGGAGTTCCAGTTCGGAGAGGCCCAACGGGAGATACACGATTTCTTCTGGGGAGAGTTCTGCGACTGGTATATCGAGATGGCGAAGCTGAGACTGCGGACCGGCGAGGACGCGTCTCCTTTGCCTGTCCTTGTTCACGTTCTGGAGAAGAGCCTCCGCCTGATGCACCCGTTCATCCCCTTTGTGACGGAGGAGATATGGCAGAGCCTCAAGGATCGTCTGCCGGAGAGAGACGATCTGCCCGAGGCCATCATAGTAGCGCCATACCCTCACCCGGAAACGGGCGTCCTCAACCAGGAGGCCGAAGAGGAGATAGACCTCCTGACTGGTATCGTCAGAGCGATACGAAACGTGCGGGCGGAGTTCAAGATACCTCACAGCCAACCCCTGCAGACCGTGGTCGAGCTGTCGGCGTCCAGGGCTGCCCTCGTGGAAGAGGCTCCGGCGATAAAGAGCCTGGCCAGAACGGAGCCTCTGCTGTTCCAGGAGGAAGGCTCACCAAGACCACCGGCGGACAAGACCGTGTCTGTGGTTCTCAGTGGAGCGACGGTTCTCGTCCCGCTGGAGGGGCTGGTGGACACAGCCAGGGAGCGGAGCCGGTTGGAGCAGGAGCTTCAGGAGTGCCTTGAGAATCTCCAAAGGCTGTCACAGAGGCTGAGCAACACTGAGTTCACAGGCAAAGCCCCCGCGGAGGTGGTGGAGCGGGAGAGGGGCCGGCTGGAGGGCCTGGAGGAGCGCAGAGACCGCATCCAGGAGCTTCTGTCGCAGCTTGGATAATCCTGGGCCGCGCCTGCGATTGCCCAATGCTGACCTTTACGGGAATAGGGGAGAGGCCTTAAGCAGTGGATTGATTGTCATGCCCGTGCAGATGGGCATCCATCCCCCGCCCAGTACCCGATACGGGGGCGGGAATGACAATCAAGTCGTTGCCCTGCGGTAATGGTCGGTAAACTCAGCCGGGCCTTGCGAAGGGCTCGCCGCCCGGCTCCGGCTTCGTATCACCGGCTTGCCCCATCTTCTGAAGCCTCTCCCGGGCGCTGACGGCGAAGGTCCGTACACCTGCGTCCGTGTCCTCGATCATTGAGGCCACCAGGCGCAGCGACTCACCAAGCTCCAGCAGAGACCAGGCCGCGTTTCGCCTCACCCACGGCGTGGGGTCCGTCAGAGCCAGTGATAGAGCCGAGGCGCTCTCGTGGTCTCCCAGCGCTCCAAGGGCATAGGCGGCCGCGCCTCTGAGGTGCTCATCCGGGTCCCGCATGAACATGCGGACGGGAGCCACGGCCGAGGACTGGCCCAGTCGGTAGAGCGTCCGCACAGCGCTCAGCCTAACCGCACGGCTTTCGTCCTCCAGTATCGGCACCACGTCCAGAGCCGACTCAGGGTCGCCGCGTTGGGCTATCGCGTGGAGGGACCACGCCTTCGCCATAGGGTTGTCCCCCTGGAGGACTTTACGCAGCGCGCTGTTGGCCAGGCGGCTGTCAAAGCGGACCACGGCATCGGCGGCCTGCTGACGCACCCATTGGTCTTCATCCCCCAGGATGTTGCAGAGGGCGGTCAGGGTGCGGGCTTCTTGCAGTTCACCCAGTGCGAAGGCGGCCCAGCCGCGCACCCAGGCGGACTCGTCTGACAGGGCTTTCAGCAGGGCATCTGCGGCGCGCTTCTCCTTTGCCTGGCCCAGGGAAAGGGCTGCGCAGCCCCGGGTGTACTCAGAAATGTCGGAGCTCAACTGACCAATGAGTGTGCGGGTGGAGACCCTGGATTCTGTGCGCTGCATTAGACCTCCGTTTGTCCGGTCTGCCGGTCCTGTTTGATTTGCGCCGATGTACCGCTCGGCCAGCCTCTCTGAAGGTACGTACCTGCTGCCTGAAACACAGACACCATCCGGGGATAGAATGATTGGAATTCTATCACAATGGTACAGGCGTCCGTTAATAATTTGGCATTCTCTACAGGTGTTGGTTATGGAGCGCTCCACCGCTCATATGGTTCGACAGGCTATGAGCGACAGCGAAGGGTCTGAAGTCCTTGCCTCCATTCCTTCTCTTCAATACTCGGACCAAGTTCTTGCTGAAGGGTTTTGGATTATTCGCCTGCGGCTCAGAATGACATATTCCTATAATCGAAATACCCTGGACTGACTACCAATAGAGGTTGTGTCAGGTTCAATCCATCAGATAACTGGTATTCCCTGGGTCTGTTGATATTGGCGAACAGCGTTGCTATGATACCCGTATGAATCTATTGGCTATGGCGCCAATAAAACCGGGAGGTAAAGAAAATGACCCGCACACACACGACAAGATACGTGACCCTGTTGAGCGTTGTCCTTGCGCTGGCCCTTACGGCGGCGCTCGCGGCCTGCGGCTCTGACGAGCCGTCCGGCGTGACAGGCCCCGACCGGACCGCGTCCATCCCAACGGAGACGCCGTCCTCCCCCGCACGGACGCCTTCCACGCCAGGGTCAGGGGACGTGCCCACGGCCACCGCTGCGCCTACACCTACGGCTACGACAGCGCCGCCCGCGGCCTCCGGCTCCGCCGAAACGGACCGGGAAGCCCTGGTTGCCCTCTACAACGCAACGGACGGTGAGAACTGGGATGGCAGGGACACCTGGCTGAGTGACGCTCCCCTCGGCGAATGGGAGGGCGTCTACACCAACGACGACGGGCGCGTTATATGGCTGCACCTCGGCGGCTACGGCTTGAGCGGGGAGATACCGGCGGAGCTGGGCAGCCTCTCCAACCTGACACATCTGTACCTCGCCAACAACAAGTTGAGCGGGGAGATACCGGCGGAGCTGGGCAGCCTCTCCAACCTGATAGAGCTGTCCCTCAGCGACAGCGGCTTGAGCGGGGAGATACCGGCGGAGCTGGGCAGCCTCTCCAACCTTGAACGGCTGGGCCTCAGCTACAACGACTTGAGCGGGGAGATACCGGCGGAGCTGGGCAGCCTCTCCAACTTGGAATGGCTGGGCCTATACAACAACAAGTTGAGCGGGGAGATACCGGCGGAGCTGGGCAGCCTCTCCAACCTGATAGAGCTGTACCTCAACGACAACGGCTTGAGCGGGGAGATACCGGCGGAGCTGGGCAGCCTCTCCAACCTACAAAGGCTGTACCTCAACGACAACGGCTTGAGCGGGGAGATACCGGCGGAGCTGGGCAGCCTCTCCAACCTGATAGAGCTGAGACTCAACAACAACGCCTTGAGCGGGTGCGTGCCGGGCAGCCTGGAAGGCCAGTTATTCCTTATCTACTCTAACCTTGGCGGCCTGCCCTTCTGCTGAAGCCACGCGCCCTCAGCCGGGGACGGGCAGCATATCGGCCTGAAGGCGCTGCCGGCGCGTGTTGGCTATGGCGCCAATAAAACCGGGAGGTAGAGAAAATGACCCGTACACACACGACAAGATACATAACCCTGGTGAGCGTTGTCCTTGCGCTGGCCCTTACGGCGGCGCTCGCGGCCTGCGGCTCCGATGAGCCATCCGGCGTGACAGGCCCCGACCGGACCGCATCTGCCCCAACGGAGACGCCGGTCTCCCCCGCACGGACGCCTTCCACGCCAGGGTCAGGGGTCGCGCCCACTGCCACCGTTGCGCCTACACCTGCGGCTACGACAGCGCCGCCCGCGGCCTCCGGCTCCGCCGAAACGGACCGGGAAGCCCTGGTTGCACTATACAACGCAACGAACGGTGAGACCTGGAGGAGAAGCGACAACTGGCTGAGCGACGCTCCCCTTTACGAATGGGAGGGCGTCGGCACTTACGCTTACGACGACGGGCGCGTTATAGTGCTGGATCTCGGCGGCTACGGCTTGAGCGGGGAGATACCAGCGGAGCTGGGCAGCCTCTCCAACCTGACAGAGCTGAGCCTCTACGACAACAGCTTGAGCGGGGAGATACCGGCGGAGCTGGGCGGCCTCTCCAGCCTTGAATGGCTGGCCCTCAGCCGCAACCGCTTGAGCGGGGGGATACCGGCGGAGCTGGGCAGCCTCTCCAACCTGACAGAGATGTACCTCAACGAGAACGAGTTGAGCGGGGAGATACCGGCGGATCTGGGCAGCCTCTCCAACCTGAGATATCTGAGCCTCAGCGAGAACGAGTTGAGCGGGGAGATACCGGCGGAGCTGGGCAACCTCTCCAACCTGACATCACTGGGCCTATACAACAACAAGTTGAGCGGGGAGATACCGGCGGAGCTGGGCAGCCTCTCCAAACTTGAATTGCTGGGGCTCAAGAACAACGAGTTGAGCGGGGAGATACCGGCGGAGCTGGGCAGCCTCTCCAACCTGGAAGTGCTATGGCTCGAGGGCAACGAGTTGAGCGGGGAGATACCGGCGGAGCTGGGCAGCCTCTCCAACTTGGAATGGCTGGACCTCAGCGCCAACGAGTTGAGCGGGTGCGTGCCAAGCAGCCTGGAAGACCAGTTGAGAAGCTCTTCTAACCTTGGCGGCCTGCCCTTCTGCTTAAGCGACGCGCCCTCAGCCGGGGGCTGACAGCATATCGTCCGGAGGGCGCTCCCGGCGCGTGTCGGCTATGGCGCATGGCGCCGCCCGCTCCCCGCATCAAGCCTTGTCCCAGACTCCGATCGGGGAGCGGGCGCGGGCTATGAGCGGGATGGGAGTGGTATTCCAACCGACGTTGGCATAACCAACGCGTGTTGAGAATACCAATAATTTGACGGTCTGGCGGCAGAGCCTCTCGGCTGTTACAATGACAGTGCCTCGGAGCTACGGGAAACCGGGGCGCAACATCAGACTTCAGTAGTTCGAGGGGAGACGCCATGACCACCGTGCAAGCGCAGGAGAAGTTTGTCACCGTCAACAACGTCAGACTCCGATACCTGGACTGGGGGACAGAGGGTAAGCCGCCCATGATATGTCTCCACGGCCACAGCGGCCAGGCCCACATCTGGGATGAGTTCGCAGAGGCCATGTCCCCTTATTACCACGTCTACGCCTTTGATCAGCGCGGGCACGGCGGCAGCCAGTGGGCCGGAGACGGCTACGAAAGGGATCGATTCGTGGAGGATCTGGCTGCTCTTGTGGACTCCTTTGGCTTTGAAAAGGTTACCCTCGTTGGCCTGTCGATGGGAGGGTGGAACAGCATCCTGTACACTCCCGATCACCAGGACAAGGTTGAGAAGGTCATCCTGGTCGACATTGGCCCTGAGCCCAGTGAAGAGTCCCGGCAGCAGAGGGGCAGCCGCCCGCCAACGCCGCTGGAGTTTGACAGCTTCGATGCGGCCGTAGAGTTGGCGCGCGCCAGCAACCCGTGGGCCACGGACGCCCGCTTGCGGAGGGATCTGCAGGACCGGATGAAGCAGCGGGAGGACGGCAAGTGGACGTGGAAGGCTGACCCCTTGCTATTGACCGTGCCACTCAGCGATATGGAGAGCCAGGAGGCCATCGACCGTTACTGGCGAAGCTTGGAGGCCATCCGCTGTCCCATCATGGAGGTACGCGGCCTGGGAAGCCCTCTACTCTCCGATGACATCATAGAGCGTATGTGCAAGGCCAACCCGCTTTTCAGCAACGTGGACGTGGAGGACGCCGGACACGTTGTGCCTGTGGACAAGCCGGAGGAGTTCATCCAGGTCACCCGCGGCTTTCTGGGGATAGGGGACTAGCCGATTGCCTGATTCCCCTGGTGGACACCTTTGCCTTACCCAAATTGAGTGCATAGAGTACATTCCCCCATGCCATGTGGGGGAGGTCAGGATGGAGAATAGGCCCCTGCCTTGATGATTTCTTGAAAATGAGCGATAGACTACCCATCGAAACCCCTTGAAAATGCGAAATTGCCGTGCTAGACTATGTGACGCTTCACACAAACGGCTTGAGTCCGGCAGGGAGATTGGCCGGAGTGTGCATCCCCGTAGTGGATAATGGCTGAGGAGTAAAAGGAACGCAAGAGTGACTTCCAAACACCGATCAGTATTCTTATTCGCTTCCTTAGTCACAATCCTCGGCGTCGTCCTGCTGACGGGCTGCTACCCAAGCCACCCTCAGTCTACCTTCGATCCTCACGGCCCCGTTGCCGAGAGGCAGATGCAACTCTTCTGGCAAATCTTCTGGGCGGCGCTGGTCGTAATGATTGTGGTGGGCGGCGGACTCCTGTACACGGTGTTCCGCTTCCGCAGAAAGCCCGGGCAGGGGATGCCGGAGCAGACCCACGGCAATATGCGCCTTGAGGTGGCGTGGACCATTGCCCCGGCCATAGTGCTGGCGGTGGTCGCTGTCCCAACCGTGGCGGCTCAGTTCTACGTTTCCAACACGCCCTCAGGCGACAAGCTGGAGATAAACATCACTGCCCACCAGTGGTGGTGGGAAATAGAATACCCCGACTCCGGTGTGAAGACGTCCAATGAGTTTCACGTCCCCGAGGATACGGTGGTTGAGGTCAACCTGACTTCAAGCGACGTTCTCCACAGCTTCTGGATTCCCAAGCTGGCCGGCAAGCTGGACATCATACCGGGCAAGAATCTCACCATGTGGTTCCAGGGGGACGACCCCGGCGAGTATTTCGGCCAGTGCGCCGAGTTCTGTGGCGAGTCCCACGCCTGGATGAGGTTCCGCGTCATTGTGGATACCGAGGAGGATTACGATGCGTGGACGCAGGCCCAGCTGGCCGACGCAGCTACGCCGGGCGACGATTACGACGATATTCTGCCCAAGGCGGGACTGAATGTCTTCAGGACAAGTGGCTGCATCCTGTGTCATACAATCTCTGGGGTGGTGGAGTTGCCGGACCGGGATGTCCCCAACCGGGCTTACGAGACAAGGGAAGGCGTTCGGATCAGCAAGGGCCCCAACCTGACCCACATTGCCAGCAGAAGCACCATGGCCGCGGGTATTAGGGACTTGAACGCCGAAAACCTGAGAGAGTGGCTCGAAGACCCCAGTCAGATAAAGCCGGGCAACCTGATGGCCAGAGACGCGCCCGTGTACTACGACCCGGATCAGGCTCTTACCGATACGGAGATCACCGAACTGGTGGCGTATCTCCTGAGCTTGGAGTGAAGCGAGTGACCCTGGTGATGTATAATGCTCTCAAACTACGGGCAGCGCCCGTAAACAAGAACCTCGGAGGCCTGAGATGGCAACAACGATAGGAGTGCTTCAGAGACCCACCAGCACCACTGGGCTGTGGGGTTGGATCACAACCGTTGATCACAAGAAGATCGGGGCCCTGTACGGGGTGACCGCCTTCATTTTCTTCATGGTTGGCGGCGTGGAAGCCACAATTATGCGGCTTCAGTTGGCCCGGGCGGAGCACAGCCTGGTCAGCCCGGAGGTGTTCAGCCAGCTGTTCACCATGCACGCCCTCACGATGATATTCCTGGCCATAATGCCCCTCAGCGCAGCCTTCTTCAATCTTGTTGTGCCTTTGATGATCGGCGCTAGGGACGTGGCGTTTCCGCGCCTCAACGCCTTCAGCTACTGGGTGTTCCTCTTTGGAGCCCTGTTGCTTCAGTCCGGGTGGTTCATGGGCGGTTCCCCGAACGCGGGCTGGTTTGCCTACGCTCCTTTGACGGGCCCTGGTGTCAATCCCGGGGACGGCATGCAGTTCTACCTGCTGGGCCTGGCAGTCTTGGGTGTCTCCTCCGTGGCCGCCGCCCTCAACTTCATTGTGACCATAATCAACATGAGGGCGCCCGGCATGACCATGATGCGGATGCCAGTCTTCATCTGGATGACGCTGGTCACCTCCTTCCTTCTGATAACAGCATTCCCGGTCATAACCGTCGGCCTTATTGAGCTCTTCTTCGACCGGGAGTTCGGCATGAACTTCTTCAACGTCAACGCAGGCGCCGACGTTGTGCTGTGGCAGCACCTCTTCTGGGTCTTCGGACACCCGGAGGTGTACATACTGATTCTCCCGGCAATGGGCATAGTATCGGAGGTACTGCCCACGTTCTCCCGCAAGCCTCTGTACGGCTACCCCATAGTGGTCCTCTCCGGTATCACCATCGGGTTCATGGGCTGGGCCGTCTGGAGCCACCACATGTTCACCGTTGGCCTGGGCCCTGTCGCCAACTCCGTCTTTGCCCTGACGACGATGGCCATTGCCATACCCACGGGCATCAAGATATTCAACTGGATAGGCACAATGTGGGGAGGCTCAGTAAGGCTCAGCACCTCTATGCTGTTTGCCGTAGGATTCATCTTCGTGTTCATCATTGGGGGCCTGAGCGGCGTGATGCACTCCATAGCGCCCTCCGACGCTCAGCAGCAGGACACCTATTTCATCGTAGCTCACATACACTACGTTCTGTTCGGGGGCAGTATATTCGCCGTATTCGCCGGCATATACTACTGGTTCCCCAAGGCCACCGGTAAACTGCTCAGTGAGAAGCTAGGCCAGCTCAACTTCTGGGTTATGTTCATAGGCTTCAACGTCGCCTTCTTCCCCATGCACTTCCTGGGCATGGACGGGATGCCGCGGCGGCAGCCCACCTATGAGTCCAGCATGGGATGGGACCTGTGGAACCTTGTAGCCACGGGAGGATCCCTCATAATCGTTCTCTCCGTACTGATATTCCTGCACAACTTCTTCTGGAGCGTTCGCAAGGGTGAGCCCGCCGGAAACGACCCCTGGGACGGCAGGACACTGGAGTGGTCGATACCTTCGCCTCCGCCGGAGTACAACTTCGCCACCATTCCCACCGTGCACGGCAGGGACGCCTTCTGGGACCAGAAGTACGCCAACGGTCACGCGGTCCCTCAGGGAGCCAGCGATGACGAGGAACACGACTCGGATGAGGGCCACGGCATTCACATGCCCAGTCCATCGTACCTACCCCTGATCGCCGCCCTCGGCTTGGCCGTTGCAGGGTACGGCATGGTACTACATCAGCCAGGCCAGTTACTGGGAGCCATCGTTGCGGTAGCGGGTGTGGTGATAACAATGGTCGGAGTTTATGGGTGGGCTATGGAGCCGGCCTCAGAGCCTAGCAACCACTGAGAGACAGCTTGGAGGGAGACTAGCAAGTTGGAACACACCCCAGCCGTAGAGCACAGCCCGGAACACGAGACGACAACCGGTATAGACCACCGGAAAATGCTCATTTGGGTCTTCCTGGGCTCGGAGTGCATGTTCTTTGGCTCTCTGATAGCCACCTATCTGATCTACTATGGCCAGAGCGTGAGTGGGCCGACACCGGCCGATATTCTCGACATACCAACCACCACCGTAAGCACCTTTGTCCTGCTTATGAGCAGCTTTATGATGGTGATGGCCTACTCCAATATACGCAGGGGGAACGTAAGGAACTTCCGGATCTGGATACTATGCACCGCATTCCTGGGAGCTACCTTCCTGGGATTCCAGGTCTTCGAGTTCAGGGAGTTCGCCATTCACGGCGGTCTTACGCCCCGGACCAACCTGTTCGGAAGCACCTTCTTCACACTGACGGGATTCCACGGCGCGCACGTAACCCTCGGAGTGGTCTGGCTTGTATCGCTATTCGGCTACTCCTTCAAGGGCGACCTCACTCCCCAGGAGGGTTTGAGCGTAGATATAGCCGCCCTGTACTGGCACTTTGTGGACGTTGTGTGGATTGTGATATTCACTGTGATTTACCTGATAGGGGTGATCAACTCATGAGCGGGCGCCTCCTGGCAACCGTTGTATGTGAGGAGATGAGCTATGTCGAGTAGAGTCCACGATAGCGGTCATCCCACTCCGGTCACATATGCAAAAGTGGCCGCCTTGCTGGGTCTTATAACCGCCGTTGAGTTCGTAATCTTCTACATTGAGGCCATTGAAAACGTTGTGGTCCCCATGTTCCTGATCCTCTCCGCCGTCAAGTTCGCGATGGTATCGATGTTCTATATGCACCTGAAGTTCGACAGCAGAATCTTCTCCGGTTTCTACGTGGGAGGGCTGATACTGGCTTCGTCGGTCATAATGGCCTTGCTGGCCCTGTTCTCCATCGTATCCGGCGAAAGGATCGTAGTCGCGCAGCAAGAGGATCCCGCGGCGGGTGACCACGCCACGGACACAACCAGCGCCGACGGGACGACAGCCACTGATGCCTCGGCCGGTCTGTCATCGGATACCCAGGTCTCCGGCGCTTTGTCGGCCGACTTCACGCATGAGATAGGCTCCGCCAGCACCGACGAATTCCGGTTCACCATAGACTCTCTTACGGCAAAATCCGGGGAAGAGGTTACGCTGAGGTTCACCAACAACGCCGTTACTCAGCAGCATAACTGGGTCATGGTGCAGGACGGGACCAAGGATGAGGTGGCCACCGCCGGACTGGTAGATCCGGTTAACTGGCTCAACCCCGATGACCCTAACGTGATAGCCAGCATCCGGTTGCTCAACCCAGGGGAGTCTGTCCAGGTCACGTTTACGGCCCCGGGGGCAGGCGCATACCAGTTCGTATGCACATATCCCGGCCACAACGCGACAATGTTCGGGACCTTTGAGGTTGCCCCCTAGCAGGCGCTAGGCCTCCATGTCTCCTCCCAGGCCCCCCACGGCGGGTTAGCTGTTGTATAATGGGTGAGGTCTCGGAGG
Organism: Dehalococcoidia bacterium; assembly: GCA_965261605.1. GTDB lineage: Bacteria > Chloroflexota > Dehalococcoidia > Lucifugimonadales > UBA2985 > DAOUJW01. The sequence goes on from OZ253466.1 coordinate 2,166,215, forward strand.
CCCTGAGATGTGGCATTTAGCTTCAGCAACAAAAGCGTCCATTTTTGCCCAGGCTTACCAGTACCAAGAGACATTTTCCTGGTGGGAGTGGCACTGGCACACGGACCTCTACTCCGGCTTGTTTCTTTTCTCCGGGCTGTACTTGCTGTACATCGGTCCCTTTCGGGAGAGGCTGGTCTTGGACGACATGGTAAAGCCTACTCGGGGGCAGGTGCTTTCCTTCATGACGGGCGTAGGAGTCATGCTGTTTGCCCTTGCCGGCCCCATTCACGAGCTCAGCGACAACTATCTCTTCAGCGCACACATGGTCCAGCACTCGCTGCTAACGCTGGTGGCGCCGCCACTGCTGCTGCTTGGGACTCCGGGATGGCTGCTGAGGCCGTTGGTGAGCAACGGCGCAGTGCTGAGAGCAGGGCGTATCATCACCAAACCACTCATAGCCTTTCTCATCTTCAACGTCGTGCTCAACATGTGGCACTTCCCCGTCTTCTACGAGGGCGCTCTGCGGGAGCATCCCGTCCACATTCTGGAGCACCTCCTCTTCATGTCCGCCGCCGTGATAGTGTGGTGGCCCATATTGAGCCCGTTGCCGGAGCTGCCCCGTATATCCTCTGCGGCCCAGATACTCTATCTGGTTGCCCTGTCCATCTCCCAAACACCGCTGTTTGCGGCCCTCACCTTTTCCAACGACGTAATGTACTCCTTCTATGAGAATACGCCCAGGATTTGGAACATATCCCCGTTGGCAGACCAGCAGATGGGCGGGATAATAATGAAGGTTTCCTGGCTCTCCGTCTTCCTGCCGGCCATCTGCATCGTCTTTCTTAAATGGTTCTATAGAGAGGAGAGGGAGGGGATCCAGGAGTTTCAGGCGACTTTGTAGTGAAAACCGGGCTAAGATAGGGGAGAGGCTAAAGTTAGCATATGGGCACAGGGCTGAAGCGTATTTTCCCGGCGATGGCCGTGGCTTCTCTGGTCACTGCGCTGATGGCAGTGACAATGGGCGGAGTGGTGCGCGTCACAGGCTCCGGCTTGGGCTGCCCGGACTGGCCTTTGTGCTACGGACGAGTAATACCTCCCTGGGAGTTGACGTCCTGGCTGGAGTACATGCATCGCCTGTCGGCCGCGGTGGCCGGGGTTTTCACCTTCCTTATGGTCATATCGGCTTTCTCCCGCTACGGAGCGCGGAACACCACAATTCGCCTGGTGCTGCTGTCAGCTGTGCTTATTGTGATACAGGCAGGATTCGGTGCATACACGGTCCTCTCGGAGCTGAGCCCCGGCGTGGCCCTGATACATACCGCCATCGCTACGAGCCTTGTGGGGGTGCTGGCGGTCGTAGTTGCCAGGACCGCCGTTCCCATGACTCCACAGTCGGCAGAGGTGGCCCTGGACAATCGATGGGACCGGTTCCGGTGGTTCATCTCGGTGTTGGCGGCCGTTGCCTTCATTGTGGTCCTAACCGGCGCATACGTGACCCGCACCGAAGGGGCTTCTCTGGCATGCACGTCGATTCCGTTGTGCGGAATATCGGTTGGGGATATGGTAACCATCCACTGGATTCACATGGCCCACAGGATTGCGGCCTTTCTGGTGGCTGTCCTAATGCTGGTGGCGATCATTAGGGCGATGGGTGTCCGTCATTCCGGTATTGTCCAATTTACATGGCTGGTGGCCGGAGTGCTGGGCGTGCAGATAGCCCTTGGCCTCGGCAACGTGCTGCTTCGCCTGCCAACGGAGATACGCGCGCTGCATCTGGTTGCAGCCATTCTCTTCTTCGCGTTTGCCATGCTGTTCGTAGGCAGGCTGTGGAATGGCGCCTCTGAAGTCGAGGAGCCTGTCATCGCTTCCGGCAGAGCAAACCTTGGAGTGGCTCGATGAATACCTCCTTCCCACCCAGCGGGCCAGCTTTGGCGCTTTACCCGCGACTGCTTTCAACTGCCAGGGTGTACTTCCGACTCACCAAGCCCAGGATAGCCCTTCTACTCCTGATAAGCACAGCCGCCGGGATGCTGGCAGCCGGTGGTGGCACAGTAGCCTTGAGCATGGCTGGTATCCTTCTGGTCGGCGGCTACCTGTGCTCCGGGGGCGCCGCCGCCTTGAACTGCTATCTGGACCGGGAGTTGGACATGGCCATGGAGCGGACTCGCCGCCGGCCTCTGCCTCTGGGGCAGGTCTCGCCGAGGAATGTGCTGGCCTTCAGCATTGCTATCAGCCTGCTCTCAATCCCGCTGTTTCTCCTGATAAGTCCTCTTGTAGCCGTTCTGGGGGCCGTGGCATGGCTGTACTACGTGTTGCTCTACAGCGTCTACCTGAAGCGGCGTACGCACCAGAACGTTGTGGTGGGAGGCGCTGCCGGCGCTTTTCCGCCAATGATTGGCTGGGTCGCCGTAACCGGCAGTATAGACCTGTCCGCCATCTTCCTGTTTCTCATAGTTTTCTTCTGGACCCCGCCCCACGCCTACGCCCTGATACTGGTCTTCAAGGAGGACTACAGGAAGGCCAGCATACCCATGCTGCCGGTGGTGTTGGGTGACAGGGAGACGGGACGGCAAATCTTCCTCTACTCCGTTCTGCTGGTTCCTCTGACGGCGCTGCCCGCGGCTATGGGCCTGTTCGGGGCGCTTTACCTCGCGACGGCCGTTCTGCTGGGCATACCTCAGGTGGCCCTCTCCATAAAGCTGTACCGCTCCCTTGAGAGGGTATGGGCCATGAGGCTGTTCAAATACTCCACCGTCTACCTGGCAGCCCTGTTCTTGGGCCTGGTCTTGGATCGCGCCTTTGTCGCTTGAACCGGGTGTTCCGAGAACGAAACAGTGGCTTGTCGGTTTACTGTGTGTGCTAGGTGTTGCGACTCTGGCCTGCAGCTCCGATGACCTGCCCACATACTATGAGATACCGTCCTTCTCTTTGACCGACCAGATGGGTCGCACGGTCACTAGGGACGATATTGAGGGTAGGGTTGTCCTTGCCAACTTCGTATTCACCAACTGTACTGACTTCTGCCCCACACTGACTCCCCGTATGGCGCAGGTGCAAGAACGATTGAAGGAAGACGGCCTTCTGGGGAGCGAAGTGATGCTGCTCTCCTTCACCGTAGATCCGGAATACGACTCTCCGGATGTCCTCCACGCTTACGCCAATACCCACAACGTCGACCATGACGCCTGGCGCTTCCTGACAGGCTCGCCAGACGAGATGCAGCGCATCATTACGGACGGCTTCAAGCTGGTTTATACGGAGGCGCCTAAGAGCATGGAGCACCTGCACCCGGACGGCTCCGTTCATATCCACGAGTATAACGTAGTCCACACCAACAGACTGGCCCTTGGAGACGGGGAAGGCCAGGTTAGGGCGTACTACGACGGAGCGGTTGACTGGGACATTGACCTGGTGCTACGGGACATTCGCAAGCTGGTAGGGTAAGGATATGTAGGGGGTCTGAGGGAACTTATATCGATTGACGCTGCTCCTCCACAGACTTATACTACTGGAAGTCTGTTAAATCTGTTCTAAAGGTGGGCCATGAGGGTATCTTGTTTGCAGGAAAACCTTAATAGGGGACTGGCTATGATTAGCCGTGCGGTGGCCACTCGCACCACTCTGCCTATAACTCAGAACGTCCTCATGGAGACCGACCAGTCCAGACTCAAGCTGTCGGCTACCAATCTGGAACTGGCTATCACTACCTGGGTGGGGGCTATGGTCGAGGAGGAGGGCGCCATCACCATACCTGCGCGACTCCTATCCGACTTCGTTGGCTCGCTGCCCAACGAGAAGATAGACATGGAGTTGACTCCTCGACCCAAGGGAGTCCACTTCAGCTGCGCCCGCTTCCAAGCCCATATCAACGGCACCGACGCCGAGGAGTTTCCACCCATCCCTACGGTAGAGGACGGTATGACCGTCCGAATAGACCCGCAGGTCCTGCGGACGGCCATCGGCCGTGTGGTCTTCGCCGCGGCCACGGAGGACACGAGACCGGTGCTTACAGGAATCAAGCTGGAGGCCTCGGAGCAGGTTCTCACCCTGGCGGGCGCCGACGGCTTTCGGCTGGCCGTATACAAGGCCCCTCTTCTGGAGCCTGTTTCGGAGGAGACCCACGCCATAGTCCCTTCCAGGACCCTTCTCGAGCTGCAGCGCCTGCTTGCGGACCAGGACGAGCCCGTGGACCTGGTGGTCACTCCCTCCAAGAGCCAGTTGCTGGTGCACCTGAAGGGAGTCGAGATAGTATCGCAGCTCATACAGGGCGCCTTCCCCAACTACGGCCAGCTCGTACCCCAAGGCTTCGGCACCAGAGCGGTTGTCGATCTGCAGGAATTCAACCGAGCCGCCCGAGCAGCGTCCATATTCGCTCGGGACGGTGGTGGAATCGTGCGGCTCCAGATGATCCCCGGGTCCGACGGCGAGGCCGGCAGGATGGTTATCACTTCCAAGGCAGAGGAGACTGGGGACAATGAGGGCGAGATCGACGCCAAGATAGAGGGCGACGAGGCCAAGATAGCATTCAGTAGCCGCTACCTGACGGACGTGCTGGGGGCTATGGAGCGCGGAGAGGTGGCGCTGGAGACTTCAACCCCTTCCAGCCCGGGGGTGATCAAGCCCGTGGGCAACGAGGACTACGTCCACGTTGTAATGCCCATGTTCGTGCAGTGGTAGCGCCGAGAAATCCCTGAAGGCTGCTCGCGCTTGAATTGCCTCGATTTTTGGCGTTTCTTGAGTAGACACCGCTCATCTTATTTTGCACGGCCCCGCTTCCGTAACCTGCCTGTTACCATGTTGTAACGTGGTTGCAATTTCGCGATGATATGCTACTATTTTCCCTCTATTGAGTGGGACACGGGGCGGGTGGTTGAGTACGTTGCCGTGCGCAGGCGCGCCCTCGACCGGTTAAGGCCTTTTACGGAGAGCTAGGAACTATGTTGACGGACACGTTTTCGGCAGACCACTTCCTGAACGAGTGTATAGACTCGCATGGCGATGTCCGACCCGTGTACAAGAATCTGATGAACAACCTGGACAGGCTGGGCATGGAGGAGATGCAGCGTCGCTGCCAGCAGGCCAGAGACCTCGCGACAAGGGACGCATTCACCTTTCGCCTGGATCCCAGAGAGTTCCGCACTGTGCCCATCGACTGGATTCCCAGGATCATTCCCAAGGAGCATTGGGACAACATCGCTCAGGGCGTTGCGCAGCGTTTGAAGGCCATTAACCGCTTCATGCTTGAACTGTACTGCGGCGAGCAGAGCATAGTCCCTGAAGACGTGCTCTTCTCCTGTCACCACTACAACCCGGAGCTGCAGGACTTTCGGCCTCCCAAGGACGTTTTCGTGCATATCTACGGCGTAGACCTTGTTCACATGGGGGATGGCAACTACGTAATCCTGGAGGACAACCTGCGCATACCATCGGGCATTAGCTACCAGATGAAGTCCACTGAGATAGGTCTTCAGGTCATGCCGGAGCTTTCCGAGGGCTACAACATAGTTCCCTACGACATAAAGGCCGCCTACCAGGAGATGTTCCTCTCTCTGTGCGACACGGACTCTCCCACATGCGTACTGCTGACGGACAGCAAGTACGGCGGCGCCTTCTTCGAGCACCGCTACCTGTCCGAGCTGCTGGGGGTTGCCCTGGTTGAGGGCTCGGACCTTTACGTTGGACACAACGGTCGGGTATGGTGCAGGTTGATGGACGGGGACATTGAGGTGGACCTGATCTACCGGCGTGTAGAAGACCTGGACATGTTCGTGCCCGGGTTGACGGAAGCCTATCTTAACAATAAAGTAGTCTTGGTGAACGCGATGGGGACCGGCGCCTGTGATGACAAGCTGGTCTTTCTGTGGGTGCCGGACATGATAAAGACCTACCTGGGAGAGGACGCAATACTGGACCAGGCGGTCTCTTACGACCTGCGGTCGCCGACAGACCGGCAATACGTCCTGCAGAACCTGGACAAACTTGTGCTGAAGATCCGCCAGGGGTACGGAGGACTGGGAGTCTACATCATGCCGGATCTCGGGGTCACTTACAAAAACCGTCTGGCCCGGCAGGTGATTGAGCAGCCCCAGACCTTCATAGCCCAGGAAACCCTTGACTTCTCGAAGCACGTGGTTTTCGATGAAGTTAGCGGCCGGTTGCAGGAGCGGTACGTAGACCTGAGGGTGTTTGCCACCCAGAACGGCAATGGCGAAGTTAGCGTGTTTCCGGGAGGTCTTACTCGTGTATCCCAGCCTTCCAGTCGGGTCACTAATAACTCTTCAGGTGGGTCATGCAAGCCGAGCTGGGTAGTCTTGTAGGCGACAGCGCCGTACCGGTCCACTACGCCTATGTTGCCAGGTACACCTACTCGGACGTAGTAGTCCAGAACGATAACTTTCTCAGGCTGTCCGCCTACTCGGACCATAGGCAGTGGGTGGAGAGCCGCGACATCCAGACCAACCCGGACGGCAAGAAAGTAGCCTACTCCGACCGATTCGGCAACGTAGTGCATCGAGTGCGCATTATGGCTCCACACCAGGAATTGACAATCGCCTCGATAGGGGAGGTGTACCTGGAGCCTGCGGCCCCACTGGTGGCAGATATGTCTCTATCCTCCATTGAGCACAGACCGGATGCGTTCGAGTTCCTGGCGCCCTCTCCTCTGGTGGACCCCGATACCGTGGCCGACGCGGCAAGGACCGTGGCGGGCGATTCCGGCACCCTGCTGGAGCTAATACACAGAGTAGTGGCCTGGGTGTGGGAAGAGATCATCTACCAGAGGGGCAACACCTCTGTCAACACCACGGCTGCCGATGTGCTGGCTTCCAAGGAGGGCGTCTGCCAGGACAAGACCCACTTGGCGCTGGCCATGATAAGGTCCCTGGGCGTGCCTGCGCGGTACGTGAGCGGACTGCTGACGCGCCAGGCCGGTGAGACTCACGCCTGGATGGAGTTCCTTCATCCCAAAGCAGGCTGGTTGCCTGCTGACCCCACTAGGGGTATAGTCATTGAGATCGGGACTGACTACCTCAAGCTTGGGGTGGGGCGTGACTATTCGGAGGTGCCGCCCGTAACCGGTTCCTTCATCTCAAGAGGGTCGGGACATCTGGATTTTGCCACGGCGCAGGTCTACTTTGACAGGGAAACCATTTCCTTTGAGGACGCCCTGAGCCTTATAGAGACCAATAACCCGTGGAAAGAGGTGCAGGACAGATGGTAGAACCAAGGGCTCGGGCCTTTAACACAGACCGATGGCTTACCGACTCCAGAGTGTACAACCTGATCTGGCTGGGACGCTGGCTGGAGCGGGCTGAGAACGTCACACGGGTTATCAACACCTTTGCCAGAGCTGCAGTGGACAACGGGGACGACATCCACGCGCTCGCCGCGTCTCTGGTGAACGCTGCGAAGGTTCGCGGCATTGACATCGACGAACCGGACCACTCCCTGTCCATGCTCCTGAAGTACCACGAGCCGTCTTCCATATACCACAGCTTGGCCACCGCCCGCAACAACGCCACACAGGTGGGTACCGTGGAGCTTATCAGGGCTATATCCAACATCCTGGTGGAGATGGACAGATTGCAGCTTCCTCTTGAGTCCGCAGAAGACGCTTACAAACTCACCGAGCGCATTCTGGAAGGCCTGTCAGAAGTCTACGGCGTAATTGAGACCAACTGGTTCCACAGGGAGTCCCTGTCAGAAGAAGAGGTTTATCGGAGGTTCGTGCAACAGTAGCCACCGGAGCCTCTTGGCTAACCCTGGTATATCCCCAAGAGACGTGAACCGCTGTCATTCCGAACGGAGCGGAGCGAAGTGAGGAATCCAAAGCCTCTGTCGAAAAAAGCTACTGTGCCTCGAATGAGACGCTCTGGATTCCTGCTTTCGGAGAGCTTTGAACAACCTAGCTTCGGCGCGACCACCCCCGTCGTCACTCCCGTGCAGACGGGAGTCCACGCCCCACCCCGCCTGGATTCCCGCCTCCGAGCGGGAATCCAGGCGGCAGGGAGCTTTGTCATAGGTTATGCAAGGGTCTCCGCGTCACGAGGGAAGGTGTTTTTATAATCTACTAAGGTTATTCAAACGTCTCCTTCCGCAGGAATGGCGGGGAGATCGATTCCTTGAGCAAGTAATTCACTTGTCTCTGTCGCGAGCAGTCTGTGGCCCGTATGATTCCCGTGACCCCCAAAGAACTAAGCCCGGCGGAGCGTTGACCCTACTGCGGGATAACCGTCAGCAGCACCTCGACCCTCACGTCGTCCTCAATACTTACAACAACCGAAGCAGTTGGGGGAGGGATGTCCAGTTGCTGCCATGTGAATGTCGTGCGTCCGAGTATGAACATCTCGCTGCCGTCGTCCCGCGCCTCAATGTCGAACTCCATCGGCACAGTAATGCCGCGGATGTCCAGGGAGCCGCTGACCTGGGTCGTGACCGGCTCTCCGGAGTCCAGACCTTCGGGCAGCGGGCCGACGTCGGGTACAGTGAAGGTGGCGAACTGGTGCCCGCCGAACATCCTTGTCCTGACGTACCTGTCCCTGAACTCCTGGTCGCTGGACATCGAGTGCAGGTCTATCTGGATGACGGACTCCCTGCCGTCCAGGTGCACCTCGCCGGACAGGGTAGTGGTGCGCATTACCGCGTCGTTGGGTAGAGGCAGCCTCGCCAGCTGCTCCTCCACCGTGAACGTGGCCTCTGAGCCGTCCGAAACAACGAATGTAACCCCCTCGTACTCGCCCATTATCCTCATCGACGCCTCGGCCTCCGGTGTGGGCGACGGCTCAGGCGTATCCTCCATCTTCGCCGTTGTCTCCGTAGGCTGGTCTGTGGGCGAGGCTGTCGGAGTGTCTTGGGACGGCGTACTGGTGGGGGCGGGCGTTGAGGTCGGCGCGGTGGTTGCAGTTGGGTCGCCGGAGCCGCCGCAGGCCGCCAGCAGCGCCAGGGTTACGGATAGCGCAATCGCTCCAATGAGGAGCCTGTATCTAGTGGGCATAATCTGGACCGTCGCTTTCTACTCAAATGCCAATTTAGTGTGGAGGGGCGGAGTCTAGGATAACATAGGATGTGGTCCTTGGGGGAAGCTCCAGCCGGCCGCTCTCCTGGTCTCCCTGGCCGGCCAATGCAATTCCGAGGCCGATTGCCAGGAGCACTATCAGGGCTGTCACCCACCGGGGCAGTGATACCCTGGCGCGCAGGAGCAGCAGGGTCAAGGACCCCGTCAACCCGAAAACGATTGCCGCCAGCGGCACTATGTAGGAAATCGAGCGCTCCATCTGCGTTTCGCCCGCCACGGCCATGACGGCAACGAGGCAGAAAGCCAGTGTCATCGAAACGAGGAGGATAGCCGGACGGCGTCCGCGACCATCCAGCGCTCTCCAGAGCGCTCCTGCGCCCAGGCCTACGGCCAGTGACCCCGCCATAACCGGAGCGCTGTTGAAGTAGGTGTCGGTGGGCGCTTCCAGTGGGAGGTTGACGAGCACGGCCGCAACGGCTGCAACCGACCCCGCGGTGAGACCGGCCCGCACAGGCGAGACGCCGTCCTGCGGCTCAATGCTTCCCGGTCTATGCCTTACTTTGGACAATATTCAGAAGACCTCTCTGGCGTTTCCAAGCTCATCCGGGCGCTTTCCTGCTATACTGGAATCGATTATAGCGTCGATATACCAGACAGCGCCATTCTAGCACAGGCGCTACCTCGCTAGAGAAGGGCTGGTTGATAGACCATCCTACCGGTAGTAGACTATACCTATACTACATCAGGTGAAATTGAGTGCCGTTAATATGAACGAGGTACAGACTTCTCGTCCCAATCTTATGGCGGTCCTGGAAGACCGAGGCTACAGGTCTACGGCTCCCAGGCAGGCCATCGTCAATCTTCTTGAGCGGAAGCAGTCGGGCTTTACTGTGGAGGAGATCAGCGAAGATCTTCCCTCGGTGGGGCGCGCAACGGTCTACAGGACCATTAAGCTGCTTTTGGGAGAGGGCGTTATCTGCAAGCTCGCTCTAATGGATGGCGCTCCAAAGTACAGCCTGTCCCGCAATGAGCACCATCACCATACCGTGTGTGTCAAGTGCGGCGAGGTTGGAGAGTTCCGCGCAGCGACTGTGGAACGCCTGCTGCGCGCCATCGGCGGCGACATACAGGGCCAGGTTGTTGGTCACCGCATGGAGTTTTACATCAACTGCTACCAGTGCCTCGCTGCCGACAAGAGCAGCTAGCCGTCACCAAATCTCTCCGGCTCTTCAAGCGTTTTCCGCAGTATCGCCGGACACGGCTCGCCGCAGAATTCCGCCAGGGTCGGTCTCAGGCGTCAACTTCACTTCGTTATGCCAAAAGATTGATAACGATTGCAGCTGCGTTGGCCTTGGTCGCCGCCGCTTGTACTGTAAGTTTCTCTGTATCTGAGAGCGAGGCCCTTGAGGTAATCGTCGGCCCTGAGTTGGTGGATTGCGTAGGCGTGGGGCCAATGAAGTGCATGGTTGTGGACGGAAATTTCTTCTACGAGAGTATAGAGGGATTCGACTATGAAGAGGGGTACGTCTACGAGCTCAGAATAGAGAAGTACGACGCCTGGCCGGGCGAGAAGGAGCCGCCGCAGGACGCCTCCATGTACGGTTACCGGCTGATTGAGGTCATAAGCAAGACGCCTGCTCAGGACGGTGCTTGAGCGATAATCCGGTCCCATTTCGCTGATTCCGAGCCGCCTGCCGGAGCGCGGTGTAGTCGCCCGGCAATTTTGGTGGTAATATGGGGTAGATTTCCATCAACCCACTATTCTGATTGTCGAATAGCGTCTGTGCGCACGGAGCGGCTATCTTGCCTCGTGCAGTGGTGAATCGCAAAGGAGGGCGCCGTGGACTTCGAGATCCACTACACTGATCAACAGCAGCAGTTTCGAGAGGCCCTGCGCGCCTGGCTGGAAAACAACGCTCCCAAGGACATAGAAATCCCCACGGACGGCAGGCCTCTGGACAGGGAGACCCAGCAGACGCTGAGGGATTTCCGGTGCAAGCTGGGATCCAAGGGCTGGCTGGCGCCGTCCTGGCCCCTGGAGTGGGGCGGGGGCGGGATGCACCCGGCGCTTGAGTCGGTCTTTCTTGAAGAGATTAGACGCCTGAATCTTCCCTCAATTGGCAACACGCAGCGCTGGATTCCCCCGTTGCTTGTCTGGGGCACCCCGGAGCAGAAAGAGCGGTACGTTCCACCCGCGCTGCGCGGCGAGACCGTGGTATGGCAGCTCTTTGCCGAGTTGGAAACCGGCAGCGACCTAGCCTCAATCAAGACCCACGCCGTTCGGGACGGCCAGGAGTGGATCATCAACGGAAGCAAGGCCTTTGTTATGGGTCGGTTTGACCCCGACTACTTCTGGACGCTGGCCGTCACCGATGTCACACGCCCTGCCAAGCTAAATCTGGGCGTATTTATGATAGACGCAAACTTGCCGGGCATCTCAGTCAGCACCCAGGACCTCCTCATGGGAAGCGACAGTCACATTGAATTGGACCACGTGCGGGTGCCGGCGGACTGCCTCATTGGGCACCAGTACCAGGGATGGGAGATCGCCCAGACCACCATTGATGGAGAGCGTGGAGGCTACGTCATCCTGAGCACGGAGGAGGCGACCATCAAGAGCGTTCAGGAATTCCTCAGGGATCAGGGCAGGAACCAGACGTAGTCCGAAGCTACTTGCCCCGAACCTGGTGAAGTGTGAGAGCCCAGGTAACCCCCCTCGCTCCATTCAGCGGGAGAGGCAGAGAGGGTCAAAGGGTACACCACAGCCATTCCTGTGAAAGCATGTCCCCGTACCCCGATACGGGGCAGGAATCCAGCCCACCATGATTGGGACAATTGTGGATTTCCTCTGTGAGGCTGGAATGACGGCGTGTTGACGCCTCCGGTCTGCTCCTAGTCGAATCTTATGCGCGGGTCCAGCCAGGCGTACGAGATGTCCACCAGGATGTTGATCAGGATTATCCACATGGCAAAGAAGGTGACCACGGACTGCACTATGTTGTAGTCCCGGCTGTTCATCCCTGCCACCAGGTACTGGCCCAGTCCGGGCATCTGGAAGATAGTCTCCATTATCACGGAACCGCCGATGATAGCCGCTACGGAGAACCCGACGATTGTGACCACGGGCAGCATGGCGTTTCTCATCGCGTGGCGGTACGTCACAGCTGCGCCGCTCAACCCCTTGGCGTGGGCCGTCCTTATGTAGTCCTGTCGCAGCACCTCCAGCATGGAGGAGCGCAGCATCCTGGCCTTTATCGCCGTGGAGCTGTATCCCACGATGACTGCGGGCCAGAACATCAGGCTCAGGTTGCCAAAGGGGTCATCGAAGAAGCTCTTGTACTCCAGACGCGGGCTCCAGTTGAATACGTACAGTCCCACCACCAACACCATGGTGGCGATCCAGAAATTGGGTATAGAGAGCCCTCCAAGGGAGAACACCCTGCCGACGTAGTCGCTCCAGGTGTCCTGCTTCAACGCCATGAGTATCCCAATGGGGAAGGCGATTGCAACGGACAAGATCAGGCTCAGGATACCCAACTCCACCGTCACAGGGAGCTTTTGCTTTACGTCCTCCCAGACGTTCCCTCCGTGGAAGTAGGATGTGCCCCAGTCGAACGTCACCATGTCCCACACCCAGACCAGGTACTGCAAGTGCAGGGGTCTGTGCAGCCCCAGGTTCTCCCGGATCCGATCCAGCGCCTCCTCGTCAATGTCCGCGATGCCCTCGTCTCCCTGGGTGTACACCATCATCGCCACGTCTCCGGGCGCTATCCGGAGGATGACGAAAATCAGAAGCGATACAAGGAACGCGCTGAGCAGCCCCTGCAATAGTCGTTGTGCGATGTATCTGTGCATAGCGTCCTTCTCTTGGATGTTGAGGGCTAGTTTACACTAGCCGCACCGGGTTTGCCAGATGGTCCCACTCCTCCTTGGGGGACTTTCTGCTGGAACGTACGCCGGGCCTCAGCCAGCCGCAGGCCAGGTCTACCAGGGTGTTGACAGCGATCACCCACACGGTGAAGAAGAGGGCCAGGGATTCAACTATAGGATAATCTGCGGAAACGGCGGCCTTAATCAGCATATTGCCAACGCCGTCCAAATTAAAGAGCGGCTCAATGATAAGAACTCCGCCTACAATTGCAGGGAATGTGAAACCTAATGTGACAACCGCCGGCGCAAGGACGTTCTTCAGCGCGTGCAGGAACACAGCCACAGAGTGCGCCAGACCCGAGACGGGAGTGGTCTGGACGTAATCCTGACGCAATATGCCCAGCGTGGAGGAGCGTATCATGAGAGCGACGGCGGCGCAGCTAACGTAACACAGGGCTATTGCGGGGAAGATAAACTGGTCCAGGTTGTCTAACGGGTCTTCCAGGAGTGGGTTGTGCCCAACCCGTGGACTCCAATCAACGAAGTAGAAGCCTCCAACCAGTAGCAGGGTTGCTGTCCAGAAAACGGGGAGAGCCAGTCCTGCTTTACAGATTGTCCGTCCAACGTGATCAATCCGCGTGTTTCTCCTGAGCGCCATGATAACCCCGGCTGATAACCCGACAAGCGATGCCAGAGTTTGGGCCATGACTACCAGTTGCAAGGTCACAGGAAACCTTTGTTTGAAAGTTTCGAAGGTACTCTTGCCGTAGCTCCAAGATGTTACCCAGGGTCTTTCGAAGTTTTCCGGAGAAAACCTGGACTCTCCCCAATAGCCTGTAACCCAACTACCGACCCAGTGAAGGTACTGCATGTGAAGAGGCGGCGGATCTAGGCCGAGTTCTCTGCGAATCTCTTCCATGAATTCTCTATTGAGTTCGCAGTCATCCCAACAGAGAATTAGGGGGGGCGGATAATATTCCCTGTGAGTCCACCCGGGCGCAACGCTTGGAATAACGCGCAGGAAGGTAAACAGGGTCAAGGACACTATGAAGGCGGTGAGCAACCCCACCAACAGCCGCTGCGCAATGTATCTGGTCATAATGTCCCTCCCTCAGTGGGGTTACACCAGCCGGACGGGGTTTGCCAGATGGTCCCACTCCTCCCTGGGCGACTTCCTTGTGGAGCGTACGCCAGGCGTCAGCCAGCCGCAGAGGATGTCCACCAGGGTGTTGACCACTACTATCCAGACACAGAAGAAAAGTGTTAGAGATTCTACGATAGGGGAGTCTCTCTGGTTCAAAGCCTCGACAAGCAAATGACCCACCCCGTCCAGCCAAAAGACACGTTCCACTAATAACACTCCACCGACGATGGCCGGAAAGGTCAGGCCCAGAGTGGCAACTGCCGGCACAAGCGTATGGCTCAGAGTATGTAGGAAGACGGCGGCTGAGTGACCCGGCTCTGATACAGACATAGCCTGGACGTAGTCCTGACGCAGCGCGTCCAGCGTAGAGGAGCGCATCATCAGGGCTATGGAGACTGAGACAGGGATACCCAGGATTAACGCAGGCCATATGAACATGATTAGGTTTCCCATAGGGTCTTCTAGCGGAGGGATGTACCCGATCTTGGGTCTCCAATCGTAAAAGCGTAGTCCCGCAACCAGCAGCAGAATAGCTGTCCAGAATATGGGGAGCGCCAGCCACATCCCGGAGGTAGTTCGCCAGAGGCGGTCTATCCATGAGTTCCTCTTCAGGGCCATGAGCACTCCGGCGGGTATGCCCACCAGTACCGCAATAGCCTGAGCCATGACGACAAGTTGGAGAGTCGTCGGCAGGCCGTCGACGAAATTCTCCCACACATACTCGGCGCTAAACCACGATTCTCCCCAGTCACCTGTAATCCAGCCTCCAATCCAACTGAGGTACTGTTCGTATAAAGGTGTGTTGAGCCCCAAAGTCTCTCGCACTTGCTCCAGCTGCTCGGGCGTAGGAGGCCACTCGTAGGCAAGGTGCGGCGCAGGGTCGCCGATCGCAATGCGTAGGACTACAAATAGTATCAGAGACACTAGGAACGCGGTGAGCAGCCCCGCCAACAGCCGTTGCGCAATGTATCTGAGCATGAGTCACCCCCTGTTCCGGAAGAGCGCTCTACTTTAGAACGGGATGATAGGGGCTGCCTCTAGGTGTGTCAACGAGACTAAGCCGGATTGTTGGGCTTTTGGACTGCTCTCCGCTGGATTATTTGTGCGTAAGCAAGAATCTGGCCTATCTGAGTAAGAAAGTTAATAATTTCGTAATGTTTGTGCCATGAGCCTGTCTAAGGGCGCGGTCGGAGTCTGTGGTCACGCGGGCGCTGGTGGTCGTGATACTGCCGCGTCTTCGCCTAGACGCGAGTAGGGGGCGATTCGCGAATCGCCCCCTACAGAGGCCTACTACAATCGGGCAGGGGAGTGCCTGCGCCCCCGCTATCTGATGGCTGCGATTGTGTCCGGGATGCCCTCTATCGCCATAAGCTTGTTCAGGGCGTTGACGTAGGCCTTGGCGCTGGCAACTATGATGTCTGTTGAGGAGCCCCGGCCGGTGTACACCTTGCCGTCCCGCGCTATTCTGATGGTCACCTCTCCCAGGGCGTCCGTGCCCTCCGTGATAGCGCCAACGGAGAACTCCTGGAGGGTGTTGGGCACCTGGAGTATCCGGTTGATTGCGACGCAGACCGCGTCCACGGGGCCTGCGCCCGTGCCGGCGTCGGTGAGGACGCGGCCATCCGGGTCGATGATGCGCACCGTGGCCGTGGCGATCTCGTGGTCGCCGCAGGAGACCTGGACGTGGTCCAGCTTGCAGATCTCAATCTCAGACCGTCGATGGTCGCTCATCAGCGCCTCCAGATCGCGGTCATTGACCTCGCGCTTCTTGTCGGCCAGGTCCTTGAACTCCTGGAACACCGAGTTCAGGTTCTCCTGGGTGAGGTGGTATCCCAACTCCTCCAGCCTTGCCCGGAGGCCGGCCCGGCCGCTCAGCTTGCCCAGCACCAGGGTGTTGCTGGGAATGCCGACAGATCTGGGGTCCATAATCTCGAATGTCGTGCGCTCCTTGAGGACGCCGTCCTGGTGAATGCCGGAGGCGTGCCGGAAGGCGTTCTGGCCGACAATGGCTTTGTTGGACTGCACGGCGAAGCCGGTGATGTCGCTCACCAGCCGGCTCGTGCGGTACAGCTGGGTGGTGTCTATGCCTATGTCAGCCCCGAAGTAGTCCTTGCGGGTGGACAGGCTCATGATGATCTCTTCAAGGGATGCGTTGCCGGCCCGCTCTCCTATGCCGTTGATGCAACCCTCCACCTGCCGGGCGCCAACCTTGACGGCGGCCAGGCTGTTGGACACCGAAAGGCCCAAGTCGTTGTGGCAGTGCACCGAGAGAACCGCTTTGTCGATGTTGGGGACGTTGTTCTGGATGTCCACGAGCAGCCTGGCGAACTCCTCCGGGATGGCGTAGCCCACGGTGTCGGGTATGTTGACCGTCGTGGCGCCGGCGGCGATTGTGGCCTCCAGCAGCTGGTACAGGTACTCCGGCTGGGTGCGGGTTGCGTCCATCGGGGAGAACTCCACGTCGTCGCAGTACCTCTTGGCCCTCTCCACCGCGGCCACCGCCATCTCCATGACCTCTTCCCGGTTCTTCCGCAGCTGGTGCATTATCTGGATGTCCGAGCTGGACAGGAAGACGTGTATGCGAGGGTGGGCGGCGTCTTTGAGCGCCGCTGCCGCGCTGTCCACGTCCTCTGTGACGCATCTGGACAGGGAGCAGATGGTTGGCGTCCTGACCTCTCTGGCGATGGTCTGGACGGCCAGAAAGTCGCCGGGGGAGCTGGCTGCGAATCCCGCCTCAATGACGTCGACGCGCAGGCGCTCCAACTGCTTGGCAATCTCGACCTTCTCCTCGAGGGTCATGGCTGCTCCAGCGGCCTGCTCGCCGTCTCGCAGCGTTGTATCGAAGATTATCACCTTGTCTTCAGGCATTTGGGGTCACTCCTTTGTCTCTTCCCAGTGCGCTGGGGAACTCTGCTTGAGGATTGTGCGTGAGACTATCCCTGCGAAGGACGCGCGCGTCTTTGCAGGGTAGGGACGCGCCAAAGTATCTGGGAGAAACTAAAGGACAACGCAGTCCGCCGAGACGACCATTGCCATAAGCCGTCCCTTCTGGCGGACTACGTGTGGTACCTCCGATGTAACCTTACTCGTAAACATAGCCGATACTATTTTAGCAGACTATGCCTCCTTAAGAAAACCCATCATATCGCGCAGGGTGCTGCCCACCCGCTCTATGGGGTGCTCCTTGTCCTGCTGGCGCAGGACGTTGAACCTGGGACGACCCTCGTCGTTCTCGGCGATCCACTCGCGGGCAAAGGAGCCGTTCTGGATTTCCTCCAGTATCAGCTTCATGTTCTCCTTAACGTGGTCGTCTATGACACGCGGGCCTCGGCTGTAGTCGCCGTACTCCGCCGTGTCGCTGACGGAGTAGCGCATGTAACCCAGGCCGCCCTGGTAAATGAGGTCAACGATGAGCTTCAGCTCGTGGAGGCACTCAAAGTATGCGGACTCCGGCTGATAGCCGGCCTCCACCAGAGTCTCGAATCCGGCCTTGATCAGGGCTGAGACGCCGCCGCAGAGTATGGTCTGCTCTCCGAAGAGGTCGGTCTCAGTCTCCTCTTTGAAGGTGGTGTCCAGTACTCCCGCCCGGGTGCAGCCGACCCCCCTGGCGTAGGCCAGGGCGTTTTCCTTCGCCTTGCCGGAGGCGTCCTGGTGTATGGCGAGCAGGCCCGGTACACCTGAGCCGCGGGTGAAAATCTCACGCATACGGTGGCCGGGCGCCTTTGGCGCCACCATGGACACGTCCACCTGGGGAGGGGGCATTATCTGCTGGTAGTGGATGTTGAAGCCGTGAGCGAACATGAGGGTCTTGCCCTCCTGAAGGTGCTGCTGGATTGACTCTCGATATATCCTGGACTGGAGGTGGTCCGGCGCCAGCATCATAATCATGTCCGCCTGCTGAGCGACTTCGGACACTGTGGCGACTCGGAGGCCAGCCTCCTCGGCCTTGGGCCAGCTGGAGCTTCCATCGTACAGCCCAACCACGACATCGACGCCGCTGTCCTTGAGGCTCAGGGCGTGGGCGTGGCCCTGGCTCCCGTACCCGATGACCCCAACGGTCTTGCCCTCAAGCAGAGAAAGGTCCGCATCATTTTCGTAGTAAATATTGGCCATAGCCTGTTGCCTCCTTATTACATTACACTAGCCGACCATATTGAAGAGATACAGATTCAGTATCTTCAGACATCTCTGTCTGCCCATATTTGTGCTGAGGTTTTTCGAACAATGCGCGAGTCGTGGGGGTGTAGTTGGTTACAATAACTTCCCGGTTCAATACGCGTTCCTTCCCCCCTTTGGTGGTAACCATACCGGAGGCTGATTGAATTGGAATAATGACATGGTCCTTGAAAAGTTCGCGTATTTCAGGAATATCGTAAGATGAGAGGAGCCATTTCCCACGGCACTTTCGAAGGCGTTCTGCTAAGGTATAATGGTCATCCCACGAGCGCATGTTATGGGCATAATTTGCGCCATTCCCTGGGTACGGGGGGTCCAAGTAAAATACAGTCCTATCGCTGTCATACCGGTTGATGCACTCACTCCAGTCCAGATTTTCAATTATAACTGTGCTAAGGCGCTTGTGAACAGGTTCAAGCCGCGCGTGTAGGGTCTTCAAAGCGCCTGCTAGCCTGTTGCCATGACCACCGTCACTTATACTGGTCTGGAACCTCGGATAATTGAGCTCTCCCCCCCATCCTGCCATAATAATGTAGTAAAATCTGTGTGCGCGTTGGATCGGAGGCAGACTTACTGGGTCCGTCTGGGCTAGCCGTGTAAACTCAGCACGGGAGACTAGCTCCCATTCGAAGGACTCTATGAGTTCCTCGGGATTATCCCGAACAACTCTAAAAAAGTTGATTAGCTCTTGATCAATGTCGTTTAAGACTTCAACGTCGCTTGGAGGTTTTCCAAATAAAACCCAAGCTGCCCCCGCAAAGGGTTCAACGTAGCAAGTATGAGGAGGTAGGAGCGGGATTATGTGCCGTCGCAGTCTAGATTTGCCCCCAACCCACTTGAAAGGACTATTGACCAGTCTAGCTTCTTTGGTGCGGGGTCGCCGTTGCTCCATGTATCCTCCTCTTGGAATAAGAAGGCACTTTGTCTCTATTGGAGACAATAATAATATATGAGCACTAGTATGTCAAGGGGTTATCAAGAGAATCTAGGGGTAAGTAGATTCGGAGAGAAGCTCAAATCCCTCAGGACCCAGAATGGTATGACTCTGCAAGAAGTGGCTATAGCACTCGGCCACTCCGCTCACGGCTACATAAGTGAGCTAGAGGCGGGCAAAAAACAGCCAACAATTGTGCTGGTTCTCAGAGTAGCTAGGTTGTTTGACGTGACGACTGATGAGCTTCTACGGGATGATCTTGAGTTGAGGAAATAAGTAGTGACAAGGGGCAATAACACTATTGAAAGGCCATTCGCTCACCGCGATCCCACAGAAGGCGAACTGGAACTGTTTCGGTTGCTATTGAGCACGTTTCAAGACGGGTCGGGTCAGCTTACAGTGAATTCAGGAACCCTTCCAGGATGGCGCGACTTTGAGAGAACAATAGCGGAGGTTACTGGAGGAATTGCTCCTGAGAACAAAGGTATATTCGACGTCCTAGTCCCTGATGCTAATCCGCCGGCTCAATATGTTGGGCTTTCCGGCAAGATGCGAAAGGAATTGAGCAGGATAGACAGGGATAGGAGAGTGACGATCGAGCTCTCCAACTCAGCACGGAAAATGTGGGAGGCCTTGGGTGATTATGGGATAACGGCGTTAGATTACAAGGGGCGAGCAATAGAGGTCGGTACTATCCTAGTGAACCTAGTTGAGAGTTGGCATCGTGCTGCCTCTACCTACAAGGGACATGCTGTGGATATTGCGAGAAGCAGTTACTTGGCGCTCATGTGGCATCAGAGCACAGTGAGATACCAGTTGTTCAAGTTTCCGCTTGTGCTCCCAGATCCATCCGAGCTTAACTGGTATTTCACTACCACTGGTAAGGGGCACTTGAATGGAGACGACTCGTCAGGCGGACGCGTGTTCGAGTGGTACGGCGAATCCGGGGGACAACTCAAATACTACCCTCTCAGCACAGGCGCGGCCTGGAAATCACCAGTGTTTGACCTAGAGCAGGTTCCAGCCGAGGCCAACAAACCTCTGACGGAGAAAGCACAGGCTTATTATCCCGAACTATGGAGGGCGGCCGTCTCGTCTTAGCTCTCTTAATCTCTGCCGTTGGACCTGCTGTTGCTGCGAGCAGGCCGGTTGCCGTTGTCCATAGCCAGGGACTTGGTCATGCCACGCATCAGGCCTACTCGACCCGTCCGCATGACCTCTCGTATGCCGAATGGCTTGAGTATCCGTATCAGCGAGTCAACCTTGTCCTCGTCTCCAGTAACCTCCAGGATCACGGAGTCCGGCGAAACGTCCACCACGCTTGAGCGGAATATCTCCGCCAGCTGTAGTATCTCCGGGCGGGTGGAGGCGGTAGTGCGCACCTTTATCAGCGCCAGCTCCCGTACCACCACGTCCTCCTGGGAGATGTCCGACACCTTGACCACGTCTATCAGCTTGTAGAGCTGCTTGGTTACCTGGTCAACGGTAGCTTCGTCCCCGTCCACAACGAAGGTCATACGGGAGAAGCCGTTGGTCTCGCTGTGGCCCACGGCGAGGCTGGTTATGTTGAACCCGCGCCGTCGGAACATACTCGCGACCCGGTTGAGGACGCCGGGTTTGTCCTGCACCAGCGCTACAATGGTGTGCTGTACCGTGTTTGTTGTCATCTCACCTCCCTTGCGAAGGGCTCCTCCATCAGCTCTGCTACCGTCTCTCCGGGGGGAATCATCGGGTATACGTTCTCCTCCTCTTCCACCATGAAGTCCACCAGGACGGGTCCAGGATGGGCCATCGCCGCTCGTATGGCCTCAATGGACTCCTCCCGCCGACTCACACGTATGCCGAGCATCCCGAAGGCCTCCGCCAGCTTCACAAAATCCGGGTTGCCGGTGTAGTGGGTGGAGAAGTAGTCCTTCTGATAGAAGATTTCCTGCCACTGGCGCACCATGCCCAGGTAGCCGTTGTTGAATATGGCGAACTTCACCGGAATGTTGTTCTCCACGATGGTAGCCAGCTCGCACATGGTCATCTGGAAGCCGCCGTCTCCGCATATCGACCAGACCACCCTGTCGGGCTTGCCCACCTGGGCGCCCATAGCCGCCGGCACCTCGAACCCCATCGATCCAAGCCCGCCGGACGTGATGAAGGAGTTGGCCTCGGTGCAGGCGTAGTGCTGCGCCGCCCACATCTGGTGCTGGCCCACGCCGGTCACCACAATTGCGTTGCCCTGGGTGGCCTCGCGCAGGTCGCGGACAACGTACTGGGGGAGCAGCTTGTCCGTCTCTCGGATGCGCAGTGAGGGATGTTCCTGCTTGAGCTCATCGATGCGCTTGAGCCATTCGGGGTGAGTGGCCGGCTGAACGATCTGGTTCATCTGTCGCAGCACTCTCGCGAGGTCTCCCACAATGGGCACGTCGGCGTGGACGTTCTTGTCGATCTCCGCCGGGTCTATGTCCACGTGAATCACCTTGGCGTTGGGAGCGAAGGCGCTGATCTTGCCCGTTATGCGGTCGTCAAACCGCATCCCCAGGGCAATCACCAGGTCCGCTTCGTCGATTGCCAGGCTGGCGTAGGCAACACCGTGCATCCCGGGCATACCCACGAAGAGCATATGGTCGTCCGGGAAGGAGCTCCGTCCCAATAGGGTGGTGATGACCGGAATCTGGGCCTTCTCGGCCAGCTCCCTCAGTTCATCGTAGCCGCGGGAGATGATGACGCCGTGGCCCGCCAGAATCACGGGCCTCTTGGCCTCGGCGATGAGCTGCACAGCCTTCTTGATCTGGGCGGGATGGCCGTCCATGACGGGCTTGTAACCCGGCAGGTCGACGCCCTCCGGGTAGTGGAACTCCGCCGTCTCGGTGAAAACGTCCTTGGGGATGTCTACCAGGACTGGGCCGGGCCTGCCGGTGTTGGCGATGTAGAATGCTTCCTTGATGGCCTCGGCAATCTCGCTCGCATTCATCACCAGGTAGTTGTGCTTGGTGACGGGCAGGGTAATGCCGGTCACGTCCGTCTCCTGGAAGGCGTCCCTTCCAATGGACGCCCTGGACACCTGTCCCGTGATGGCCACCATTGGCACCGAGTCCATCTGGGCCGTCGTTATGCCGGTGACCAGGTTGGTCGCCCCCGGTCCGGAGGTTGCCATGCACACGCCCACCTTGCCAGTCACCCGGGCGTAGCCGTCCGCCGCCATCGATGCGCCCTCTTCGTGGCGAGTCAGGATGTGCCTGATCTGGGGGTAGTAATACATCGTCTGGTACAGAGGAAGGATCGCTCCTCCCGGTATCCCAAACACGACTTCCACGCCCTCCTTGATAAGGCTCTCGCAGACTATCTGTCCTCCCGTTAGCTTCATCTTTGTTCACCTCCGTCCGGTGATGTCGAATCAAAAAATAAATCCCGCCCCAAAGGGACGGGAGCAATTCCCGCGGTGCCACCCTTTTTCCCCGGCTAGCCGGGACGCTCTATCAGGGCGCCAATACGCCCTCGTCCTTGATAACGGGAGACGATCCCGGTCAGTTCTACTTGCCCCGACTGGCGGGACTTTCTTCTGGCGGCTCGGGAGCTACCTTCGGGGGGTCATTCCACGTCTGCTTCCACCGTACCAGACTCGCTGGATGGATGTGTCCCCCTTACTCCTCTCCGTCCTGGCCTTTGTCCCCTCTAACGTACATAGCTTTAGGATTATGCGCACCCTATCACAATCATGAGCGCGTGTCAACAGCAGGGAACGGATTCGAGTGGTAGCAGAGACAACCGGCTAGGGGCAGTTCGCGAACTGCCCCTACAGGGATGGCTCGCCATTGTCATGCCCGTGCAGACGGGCATCCAGGAGGGGAAGGGGTGTGGTTGCTCGTGCGTTTGAGGTTGTTTCTGCCCTGGTCGTCGTGATACCATCGTGAGCAGTGGCAACGGGTGATGGGATTCCTGGCTTGCCTCCCGCTAAATCGAAAAACCAGGCTCTGAGGTGGAATAGCATGTCTCTGATGCAGTCAATACAAACGGTTCTAAGGAACTACGCCAACTTCGATGGACGTGCGCGCCGGTCCGAATACTGATGGTACATTCTGTTTGTCGATGTGTTGTTAGCTGCCTTAATCTTCGTTAGTATGCTTGTCTCAGAACTCCTTTTCGTCATTCTTGGGTTATTTGTGCTGGCTCTGCTCTTGCCCTCGTTGGCAGTGACGGCCAGGCGCTTGCACGACACCAAGCGGAGCGATTGGTGGATACTGGTCAATATTATCCCCTATGTTGGCGGGTTAGTGCTGGTCGTGCTGTGCGCCCTTTCCGGTACCAGCGGCCCAAACCGCTTCGGGCCTGAGCCGCTCTAGGGAAAGCAGTATATACCCCCTACTATTAGGGCCATTTGTTCAGGGCCAGCCCCGACTTCTCTGATCACCATGCGTTCGGTACGGAGCGCGGTCGTCATGCCAGTGCAGACGGGCTCCAGGAGGGGCGGATGTGGACTCCCGAGAAGTCAGGAGTGACGATTTCTGTTGGCAGTGCAGGGGAGACCATCGCCCTTTCAGTCGTCTTGCCTTTGACAATTCATAGGGAACTTGGTAACTTCATTCCCACAAATACGACCTCTGGAGGCGCGCCTTGGATCGCAGTCTGGATCGGGTTGAAATGGACAAAATCGTCTCACTGTGCAAGCGCAGGGGCTTCATCTTCCAGTCCAGCGAGATCTACGGCGGCCTCGCTTCCACGTACGACTACGGCCCGCTGGGCGTTGAGCTGAAGCGCAACATCCGGGACTCTTGGTGGAAGCGATTCATCCAGGACAGGGACGACATGGTGGGCTTGGATGCCGCCATCCTCATGCACCCTCAGGTGTGGGTCGCCTCCGGCCACGCCGAAACGTTCACCGACCCGCTGGTCGAGTGCAGGGCCTGCAACCATCGATTCCGCGCCGATCACCTGGAATCGGACGCCTGCCCCGACTGCGGCGGCGGCCTCACGGATCCGCGCAACTTCAACCTCATGTTCAAGACCTTCATCGGTCCGGTGGAGGACACCGCGTCCCAGGCCTACCTGCGCCCGGAGACTGCCCAGGGCATCTTCGTCAACTTCCAGAACGTCCTGGTTGCCACCCGCAAGCGCCTTCCCTTTGGCATCGGGCAGATTGGCAAGTCCTTCCGCAACGAGATCACGACGGGCAACTTCACCTTTCGCACCCGGGAGTTCGAGCAGATGGAGATTGAATTCTTCGTCAAGCCCGGCACAGACCAGGAGTGGCACCAGCGATGGATGGACGACTTCATGGGCTGGTTCACGGACCTGGGTATTCGACCCGACAGGCTGCGACTGCGCCCGCACGCCGACGAGGAACTCTCCCATTACTCCAAGGCTACTTCCGACATCGAGTACAGCTTTGCCTGGGGATGGGGCGAGCTGATGGGCATCGCCAACCGTACCGACTTCGACCTGAAGGCCCACTCTCAGCATAGCGGCGTGCGGCTGGACTACTTCGACGACGAGACCAACGAGCACATTGTGCCCTACGTTGTCGAGCCGGCCCTGGGCGTAGACCGCGCCCTGCTCGTCTTCCTCTTCGACGCCTACGACGAGGAGACCGTTGAGGGGGACACCCGCGTGGTGCTCCACCTCCACCCGGCCATCGCCCCGGTGAAGGTGGCTGTCCTGCCCCTGAGCCGCAACGAGAGGCTTGTCCCCAAGGCTCGCGAGGTGTACGACATGGTGCGAAAGAGCTTTGTGTCCCAGTACGACGACGCCCAGTCCATAGGCCGGCGCTACCGCCGCCAGGACGAGATTGGCACGCCGCTGGCCGTCACGGTGGACTTCAAGACCATCGAAGAGGACAACGCTGTCACCATACGAGACCGGGACACCATGCAGCAGACCCGCGTTCCCATCCCGGAGCTCCTGGATACGCTGTCAGCCCGCTTAGCGGGGTAGGGGAGTGAAGCCTGTCCGTCTCACGTTCCACGCCATGCAAAAGATGATTGAGCGTGGAGCTACGGAAAACGAGGTTGTTGAATCTGTGCAAAGCGCCGCGTGGGAGCAAGCGGACTTGGGCCGCCTCCAATGCTCCATGAATTTTGCATTCAACGCCTATTGGTATGGCCGTCATTACCAGACCAAGCAAGTCAATCCCATATTCGTTGAAGAAGATGCTGACATTGTAATCGTGACTATGTATGTGTACTATTTCTAAAGGAGGCTGTCATGAAAATCACCTACGATCCTGAAGTAGACGCTCTTAGCATACGATTCCAGGGTGGGACTATGACCTCGAAGCACCCCTCGGATGGCGTGGCCCTGGACTATGACGCGGAAGGTCGCCTGACGGCCATTGAGGTGCTGGACGCCAGCCGGCACTTCGGAGACTTGGACATCCTCAAAGAGTTTACGTTTGAGGAATTGGGCGTTAAGCAGCCTTCCTGAGCGAAATGCAGACGGAAGACCTCTATCGGTACAGGGTTGTCCTGTCCTACGACTCTGAGACAGGGCAGACCATAGCCGAGGTTCCGGCTTTGGACATCGTTGACTACGGCGCTGACGCCTCGGAAGCCCTGAGCAGCGTACAGGAGATGATTGCCTTTCACCTGGAGTGCCTGATGCTGGAGGGTAAGCCTGTTCCTAGTGAAGAAAGCCACGAGGAGGGCATATACGTGCAGGTAAGGTTATAATATAAGGTAACTCGGGTAGGAGACAGGTTATGGCTTCTAGTGACGATAGACGAACTCTCAAGGATTTCCGCGATCACGTTAGTGAACTTGCCGCAACGTGGTACGAGGACGATGAGGCGAAGGCGTTCCGTCACGCCGCTTTCCAACTCACACTGCCAGATCCCAATGTGGCCGACACGACAATTATTGAGTTGACGGCCATAGACAAGAGCGGTGATTTAGAAATTGACGGGTATTTCGTAGATGACCAAGATGAAACTATTCTCCTGTTTCAAAGCGAGGGTGGCACTACGCGGACAGGGGAAGCGAAGGCAGCAAAGTTCTGGATGGCGCCCGAGGCGCTACTTGAACCGGCGAGGGTTGACGCGAGCAACAACCAATCCGTAAGGGCATTGTCCGTTCAGTTGGACGAAGCGCTCAGCAAAGGCTACACGCTGAGATTGGTCTTCGCATCCAAGAGTGGCTTCGAAGCGGCTGCTACACGATTCGGACAGTCTAGGCAGATTACGGAGCGTCCGCTGACCTTGAAGGACGGGGGTATAACAAACTGTAGTTGCTCCCTCGAGATGGTGGATGAAAAGAATCTGGCCAACCAGTTTGAGGATTATCGCGCAGGATACCGCATAGGGGGTAACACAACGGCTACCTTGAGCGTCGATGAACGAATGCAGTATCCAGTCGAGGGAGATAATCTAAAATCGCTTCGCGTTACCGTGAAGGCTAGCGAGATCGTACGCGTATTCAAGACAGAGGGCTTGGGTTA
The DNA here is from genome assembly GCA_965261605.1 of Dehalococcoidia bacterium. Lineage (GTDB taxonomy): Bacteria > Chloroflexota > Dehalococcoidia > Lucifugimonadales > UBA2985 > DAOUJW01. The sequence continues at coordinate 2,192,750 of OZ253466.1, forward strand.
TCGTCTCTTCTCTCTCAATCCGCGGGGCCCGCTTGCCAACGCAAAGGTAAATAAGAACATTGCAAGGGAACTGAGTACGGAAGACGGCCGCAAGCGATTCCACCTCCTAAATAACGGCCTATGCGCTACTTGTGAAAACTTCACTTTTGAAGGCCAGCAGTTGACGGTGGAAAACCTCCAGATTGTGAATGGTTGCCAAACCACGGTGACGCTCGCCAACAGGACTACCCAAGAACTTGAAGAAACCCTCGTAGACGTAAAGCTTACCGTGGCAGACCGAGACCTAGCGGAGAGGATTGCCATCGCCTCCAACTCGCAGACTGCGCTGAGAGCGCGCGACTACGCCGCTTTTGAGAAGCAGCAAATGATCTTGCAATATGAGTTTGAACGGGAGGTCAGTCCACCGTGGTTTTATGAGGTCAAGCAAGGCTACTGGAAGATGGTACTTAGTGATCCTGAAAAGGCTAAGTACAAGACGGGTAAGCGCAAGCGCCATATTGAAGTGCAGTCCCTTGCCCAGGCCTCCCTGGCATTTCTCGGTAAGCCGGACATAGCCCTTGACCGCGTTCGGTTTGTATTTGAAGGAATTAGGAATCCCGAAGAATGGGAGATATATGATACGGCCTTCCCATCCGGCGTGAGGGCTCAGCAATTGCTTTTGCCGTGGCGCATTCTCGACGCTTTGGAGAGAAGCTCTCTGGAAAGGATGAGATTTTCGACATTCCATACTATTTGGCTAATCGCGGACTTCTTGAGGAAGAGCAACGATGTGAAGAATGCCCAGTATTTCAGTGCAACGTTGACACAGAAGCTAACGGACTCCATAGATGGTTGGTTGCCTTCGTTGACTAGAGTTGCAAATACTGCATGCAGATTGGCCGTGCGGCGGGCGCAGAATATCTCCGGCGGCGAAGATCAGATGGACATCAGGGACTTCTTCAGAGCGTCATCGGAGCTTATGCCCGGTGTGAATCCGAAAGACCTCTTGTATGAGGCCTTCACAGATGAATTAAATGCTGAAACCGACGCCGGTAGAAACCCGAGTGACCTCCTACCCAAGTAGGTTCACCCTGCCGTCTCGTCCACTACCATTTGACATCCCACTCCGGGTCCGATAAGGTCCGGTTCCATCTCTTCTAGGAGGTCAGAGCAATGGGGCTGGACATAGGTATCATCACAACAACGGTACTGGAGCGTCCTCGCGGGCTTTCATATCGATTTGCTTTGGATGAAATGTGTACGCACGCCTGCGTAGCGGGATTCATGAGTGGTGAAGGCAACAGCTACGGGTGGTTCGAAAAGGACGAAGTGCGCGAAATGCTGGACAGGTTTGCTGAGCGGCAGTCGCTCACACAGGATCAGGCGTCGGAAGTGTGGAATTGGGTGGAGTCGTTGCCCTGGGACGGCGACTACATAGAGTTGCACTTCAACTGGTAGCCACTCGGCTTTCTGCTATGCACGGCATTTCTCCGCCAGTTACAATAGGCCCTGGAGGGAGACCATGATTCGCGAATACATAGACGCGGCGATGGCCAAGGCTGAATACAAGACCCTTCCGGAAGATGGCTCCTACTACGGCGAGATTCCCGGCTTCAATGGTGTCCAGGCCAGCGCCAAAACGCTTGCGGAGTGTCGCAACATGCTGGAGGACGTTCTGGAGAACTGGGCGCTCTTCCGCGTATCCCGCGGAATAGACGTGCCGGTAGTGGACGGCATGGATCTCAAATTCGGGGAAGCGATCGACTGATCGCCGCTCCTGTCTCTAACTTCGCTGTACACAGCCGCCGCCCGCTCGGTAGAATAACCCTAAGGAGGAAGGCCATGATAAGAGAATACATCGCCGCGGCAATGGCCAAGGCTGAATACGAAATCCTGAGTGATGACGGCTCCTTCTATGGAGAGATCCCGGGGTTCCAGGGCGTCTACTCTAACGCAGATACACTTGAGGAATGCCGCAAGGTGTTGGAAGAGGTGCTGGAGGAGTGGCTGTTGCTGCGCATAACCCTGGACTTTGACGTTCCTGTTGTGGACGGCCTTGCTCTCAGAATCAAGGAACTAGTCTAGTTGCCGCGCTTCGGCCCAATATCCAGGCGACGTCTTATAGCAGTCCTCCGCCGCGCAGGCTTTAGGGGCCCCGTTCCCGGGGGCAGCCATCAGCAGATGATTCGCGGCGATACCACCGTCTGGATTCCCAACCCGCATCAAGGCGACATTGGCCGGGAATTTCTACTGCGGATTCTAAGGCAGGCCGGCATTAGCCGGGAGGAGTGGGAGGCGCTGTAGCCATGCGCATACTGCACTTCTCAGACGTGCATATAGGCGTCGAGAGCTACGGCTCCACCGACCCGGACACCGGCCTCAGCACGCGCCTCATGGACTTCCTCGCCACCTTCGATGAGGTGGTGGACTTCGCACTGGACAACTCCGTCGACCTCGTGCTATTTGCCGGCGACGCCTACAAGAGCCGAGACCCGTCGCAGACCCACCAGCGAGAGTTCGCCAGGCGTATAGCCCGCCTCTCCCGGGAGGGCGTGCCGGTCTTCCTGCTTGTGGGCAACCACGACCTGCCCCACATCGCCAGCCGCGCCACGGCCCTGGACATCTTCCCAACGCTCTCCGTCCCCAACGTCACCATCGGCGACCGCCTGGACACCTACATCGTTCACACCACCGCCGGCCCGTTGCAGGTCGTCGCCCTGCCCTGGATACGTCGCAGCGCCTTCCTGGCCAGGGAGGAGACTCGCAGCCTCACCATCGACGAGATAAACCGGCAGCTCCAGGAACGGGTGACCAACCTGCTGGCCTGGCAAGCGCAGAGCCTTGACCCGTCGCTGCCCGCTATTCTGACCGCCCACGTCTCCCTCAACACCGCCAGGACCAGCTCCGAGCAGTCCATGCTCCTGGGCAGAGACCCCGTCCTGATGCAGAGCGCCCTTGCCCGGCCTGAGCTGGACTACGTTGCCCTGGGCCACATCCACAAGCGCCAGACGCTCTCCCAAAATCCCTACGTGGTCTACTCAGGCAGCTTGGAGCGCATAGACTTTGGCGAAGAGAACGACGACAAGGGCTTCTGCGTCATCGATCTGGACACGACAGCGCCCCGGGGTCAGCGCCTTGTCGACTTTCGATTTCAGCCCGTCAATGCCAGGCGCTTCCTCACCATAGAGGTCGCGGTCGACGCGGACGAAGACCCCACGCAGGAGGCGCTCAAGGCCATCGCCCGCAGGCACGTCGCCGACGCCATAGTCAGGGTGAGGATTACCATGCCCCAGGAGGTGGAGGCGCAGCTGCGGGAGAACGAGGTGCGGGACGCGCTGGCGTCGGCCCACTTCGTCGCGCCCATAGTCCGGGACGTTACCAGGGAGCGGCGCACCCGGCTGGGGGGCGCTTCGGTGGAGGGGTTGTCGCCGCAGGAGGCGCTGCGACTGTACCTGGAGACGACGAAGGCGCCGGCGGAGAGGGCGCAGGTGCTTCTGAGCTATGCGGAGCGCCTCATTAACGAGGAGGCGGAGGGCGGGTAGGAAGCCACAAACCACCCCTGCGGAAGCAGGGGTCTACTTGCCGCTGTCACGAGCGTCCTGGATTCCTGCTTTCGCAGGAATGGTAGGGCGGAGGGTGGGTAGGCTTTCCGTCGCTTCCGTGCAGACGGGAGCCCACGCCACTCCACCCCTGGATGCCCGTCGTCACGGGCATGACGAAAATGTAGGGGCGGTTCGCGAACCGCCCCTACGTGGTCCCAGATGCCGTCTGCGCGGACATGCCCTTGTTATCCTTGACACCCAATACGGCCTCTGTTAGCATAGCTACATCGTAACACGATGCATCGATACGAGAGGTACGGCGCTCCGGCCAGACCACTCGGCTGGCCCTTAGCGTTGCAGCCTACGATGCCGGGAGGGAGCGACCTGTGGAGGCTGAGCGGAACCACCCGGACGCCACTCCGGCCATCCTGCGCAAGTACCTCGACGGGGTTGAAGAAGCCCTGGATGAGTTGCTGTCTCCCAACGACCCGGACATGTGCACCATGCTCAAGTACCACATGGGCTGGGTCGACGAAAGCGGGAATCCTACTCCCCTGAGCCAGGGGAAGCGCCTGCGGCCCTCCCTCTGCATGTTCGCCTGCGAAGCCGTGGGCGGGCTGCCGGAGCAGGCCCTCCCGGCCGCCGCGGCGCTGGAGCTTGTCCACAACTTCTCCCTCATCCACGACGACATCCAGGACGGTGACCTGCAGCGCCATCATCGACCCACAGTGTGGGCGGTCTGGGGCAAGCCCAAGGCGCTCCAGGCCGGAAACGTGATGCGGGTCCTGGCCGACCTGGGCGTTCAGCGACTTGTCGGAGATAGGCTCGCGCCGGACGTGGTGGCCGGGTGCAGCCGGGCGCTGAGCAACGCCTATCTGGAGATGATAGAGGGGCAGTACCTGGACATGGACTTCGAGGGCCGGACGGACATAGATACCGCCAGTTATCTGGAGATGGTTGCAAGGAAGACGGGTGCGCTGATTCGTTGCTCGATGCACATGGGGTCTCTGGTGGGCAGTGGCAATGCGGAGACCGTACAGGCGATGTCGCGGTGCGGCCGCTATCTGGGACTGGCATTTCAGATAAGGGACGACTACCTGGGCGTATGGGGCTGCGAAGAGGAGACGGGGAAGCCGATAGGGAACGACCTGCGGAGGAAGAAGAACTCGCTGCCTCTGGTGTACGCACTGGAGAAGGCCGGCGGCGCGGAGAGGGAGCAGATACAGTCCATCTACGCCAAGGAAGAGGTGGACGACAGGGACGTCGCCTCAATGATGGACGTGCTGGAGCAGTTGGGAGTCTCGAACTACGTTCAGATGCTTGCTCAGAAGCAGGCCGATCTGGCGCAAGAGGCGCTGGAGAGCGTACCGACTACGGAGCGCGCCAGGGAGGAGATGCAGGAGCTTGTGGAGTTCATTTTGACTCGCCGGCGCTAGGCGGTCGTCCTCGCAAGGCCTGCCCGGATGTGGCGTCGATGCGTGGAATCGTGCATAACCTGGATGGAGATGTTGCAAAAGGTACATCGTTATGCTAGGGTACAATACTATAGCTGCGGTAGACCAGCTTTGGCAAGGAGACTGAGAGGGCAATGAAAGCGAACACCTACTGTATCAAGATGGAGACAACCAAAGCGCCGGAGTTCGTGGATATCACGGAAGGGATTTGCCGGTACGTCAAGGATTCGGAGGTGCAAAACGGCTTCGCCGTAGTGTACTCAAAGCACACGACCGCTGCTATAAGGATCAACGAGAACGAACCCCTGCTCCTGAACGACATGACGGCGTTTCTGGAAAAGGTGGCGTCCCGCAACGGCCATTACCAGCACAACGACTTCTCCATCAGAACGGTGAACATGACCGAGGACGAGTGTCCCAACGGTCACGCTCATTGCCAGCATCTCTTGCTTGGGACCAGCGAGAACATACCCATAGTGAACGGCCAACTCCAGTTGGGGAAGTGGCAGAGGGTGTTTCTCATTGAGTTGGATATGCCTCGGCCCAGGGAGGTCTTGGTCCAGATACTGGGCGAATGACGAAAGGGCGACATGGACTCCCTTATAGCGGGCGCTCGCGGCCAGTGGAGCGTGGAGCAATCGTATGAGTATTGTCGAAAGCTCTCCAAGTCTCACTACGAGAACTTCACCGTCGCCTCGTGGTTCCTCCCCGGGGAGAAGCGGCCTCACGTCTACGCTATATACGCCTTCTGCCGCTTTGTAGATGACCTGGGGGATGAGTCCCCCGGCGACCGCCTGAGCCTCCTGGACTGGTGGGAGAATGAGCTTCGCAGTTGCTACTCATCCACGCCCAGCCATCCCATCGCAGTGGCCCTACGGGAGACGATACACCGCTTCGAGATTCCCCAGGAGCCGTTCCTGAAGCTCGTAGAGGCCAACCGCATGGACCAGAAGGTCAGTCGCCACGCCACCTACGATGACCTGCTGTACTACTGCGAGCGCTCCGCCAATCCGGTCGGGCATCTGTTCCTCTATCTGTTCGGGTACCGTGACGAGGAGAGACAGCGCCTGTCGGACGCTACCTGCACGGCGTTGCAGCTGACCAACTTCTGGCAGGACGTGCGCCGCGACCTGGACATGGGCCGCGTGTATATTCCCCAGGAGGATATGGAGCGATTCGGGTACACGGAGGAAAAACTGCACGCCGGGGTGGTCGACGACTCCTTCAGGGACCTGATGCGCTTCCAGGTGAACCGCGCCAGGGCCCTCTTCGATCACGGCGCTGAGCTGGTGGATACGGTGGAGGGAGCCGTGCGTTTGGACATAGCCCTCTTTACCCTGGGTGGCCTGCACATCCTGAAGGCAATTGAGCGCCGGAAATACGACGTTCTCAGCAGCCGCCCAACCCTGTCCAAGATCGCCAGGGCATGGCTTGTCGCAAGGACGGCGGCCGGGTTGAAGCTGAAGAGAAAAATCTGAACATCCCGCCATTGGGATCGGGAGACGTTCATGGCCAGTGAGCTGGACCAAGCGTACGAGTATTGTCGTAGACTCACCAAGGAGCGCGCCAAGAACTTCTACTACGCCTTCATTACCCTGCCTGCTATGAAGCGAAGGGCAATCTACGCCGTCTACGCCTTCTGCCGCCTGTGTGACGACGCCACGGACGACTTCATTGAGGTGGAGGAGAAGATGCGGCTGGTGGCCGAGCAGCGAGCGCTGCTTGCCCGCGCCTGTGCCGGCGAGCCTGAGGGCCAAGTGTACGTTGCTCTGGAGGATACCATAAACACCTATAGCATACCGATGGAGTATCTGGAAGAGGTGATCAACGGTGTTGAGATGGATATCTCCAAAACGCGCTATCCTACCTTTGAGGAGCTGAGGGAGTACTGCTATCGCGTGGCTTCGTCGGTAGGGCTGATCTGCATCGAGATATTCGGATACAATGACCCCGGCGCCAGGGAGCACGCGGTTGACCTGGGTCTGGCAATGCAGCTCACCAACATCCTCCGGGACGTGGAGGAGGATACGGAGCGGGACAGGCTGTACATACCCCAGGAGGAGTTGGCTCGCTTTGGCTGCTCGGAAGAGGACATCTTCCTGGGAAGGGTCGATGACGGCTTCAGAGACCTCATGAGGTTTCAGGTGGAGCGCGCCCGGGAGTACTTCAGGAAGGGCAAGCAGCTTCTGCCTATGCTGTCGCCCAGGTCCAGGGCCTGCCCGGCAGTGCTTCACGGCACGTACAGCCGGCTGCTGGACCGCATAGAGGCATCCGACTATAACGTCTTCGGCAGGAGGGTAAGCCTCAGCACCCGCGAGAAGCTTGTGCTTATGGCGAGGCTATGGGCGAACGGAATAGCGGCAAGGGCCTCGGGAAGGTAGTAGTTGTCGGCGGCGGGCTGGCGGGTATGGCCGCCGCCTGCGACCTCGCCGATCGCGGCCATCCGGTGGTCCTGATGGAGAAGAGACCTTTTCTGGGCGGCAGGGCGTTCTCCTTTCCCGAGCCCGACACCGGCCAGGAGATAGACAACGGCCAGCACGTCTTTCTGGGCTGCTGCACGGCCTACATGGACTTCCTCGAGAAGCTTGGCGCCTTGCACAACACCCACATCCCTCCAAGGCTTGATGTTCCTGTACTCGGCTACGGCGGGAGGAAGGGAGTCCTCCGCAGCGTCAACCTGCCTGCACTCTTTCATCTCGCGCCGTCTCTGCTGAGCTACCCGTACTTGTCGTGGAGTGAGAAACTCCGAGTCCTTTATGGAGGTCTACGCATATACATGACCAAGCGCAGGAACGGGGAGGGAAGACCGGGTGGGGAGACCTTCGCATTGTGGCTGAAACGCCATCACCAGACGGACTCGGCCATAGACAGATTCTGGAACCTCATCATCCTGCCCACGCTCAACGACGACATATCAGAGGTGAGCGCGGATATGGGGTTGATGGTGTTCCAGGAGAGTGTGCTCAAGTCCAGGGCAAGCGCCGGTATCGGCTATGCCAAAGTGGGCCTTTCCGAACTTGTCTCAGAGGCGACCAAATCCTATCTCTCAGCCAGGGGAGGGGAGGTGCTGCTGGGCGCCGACGCCAGAGCGATCACGGTGGACGACGACATGGTGTGCGGCGTCCAGACCTCGAACGGCGTTGTGAAAGGAGACTGGTACATCTCCGCTCTGCCTTCCTACGACCTCACCGCTATGCTGCCACAGTCCCTGGCGGATGGTGACTTCTTCTCCCGCGCCAAAGGTCTGTCCTACTCGCCCATTGTGGACGTTCACATCTGGTACGACCGTCCCGTAATGGGGGAGATTTTCTCCGGCTTCGTGGACAGCCCCTTGCAGTGGGTGTTCAACAAGACCCGTATGAGAGGCGATGAGGGGGATTCAGGTCAGTACCTGTGCATCTCCCTCAGCGGCGCCTGGCAGTACGCGGATATGCCCAAGCAGGAGATACGCGAGATGTTCCTGGATGAGATGAAGAGCGTATTCCCGCGCGCCAGGGATGCTCAAGTCGAGCGCCTGCTGATAGTGAAGCAGCCCCGCGCTACCTTCCGCTCCGTTCCCGGCGTCGAAGCTCACCGTCTGCCCAGCGCGACGCCCATCTCCAACCTCTTCCTGGCAGGGGAGTGGGTGGATACGGGCTGGCCGGGTACTATGGAGGGGGCGGTACGCAGCGGTCTGACGGCTGCCCAGGCGCTGTCCACAAGGGAGCAGTCAGGGTGAAGGCCCTGGTTCTTGCGCCACTTGCTCCAGTCGGGCTCGAGGAGCTAAGTACCTCTCTCTCCGTGGTCTACGAAAGCTGGACGGACACCCAGTCCCTCTATGCTCCAGACGAGCTGGCGCAGCGCCTCAACGATGAGCAGGCCTCCGTGCTGGTGATAGAGGCGGACTTCGTGTTTGAGGAGGTATTTCAGGAGGCTCAAGGCCTGCGCTTTGTCGGCGTGTGCAGGTCTGCTGTGAACCACGTGGACATAAAAGCCGCTACCGAGCACGGCGTGGTGGTGGTCAACACGCCAGCCAGGACGGCCCAGGGAGTGGCGGAGCTTACCCTGGGACTGATGATATCCCTGGCAAGGAGGATCACTCAGGCCCATAGATACGTGGTGGATGGAGACTGGCAGGACCTGATAGACCCCTATATCTCCATGCGTGGCCAGGAGTTGGGCGGGAAGGCGCTGGGTATCGTAGGCTTGGGCGCTATAGGTGAGCGAGTAGCCCGGTTGGGAAGCGCCTTTGGGATGGAAGTTGTTGCCTACGATCCGTACATCACGGAAGAGACCGCTGTCCCGGAAGGCGTGACCATGCTTTCCCTGGATGACGTGGTGAGATCCAGCGACTTCCTGTCGCTCCACGCTCCCGGGCCGGAGGACGGCGCGCCTGTTATTGATGCCTCCAAGCTGGCGAAGATGAAGCCCGGCGCATTTCTGATAAACACCGCCGCTCCCTAGCTGGTGGATACCCGCGCCTTGGTCGAGGCGCTGAGGATGCAACGGATTGCGGGGGCCGCCCTGGATGTCCATGAAGCTGCGCCTCTCCAGCCCGGAGACCCGCTCCTCTCCCTTGACAATGTGGTCTTGACCCCGCACATCGGGGGGGCTACCGACGGCACATTGGAGAGGTATACCCGTATGATAGTGACGGATATTCTGCGCTTTGCCAACGGAATGAGGCCCCAAAACCTGGTCAATCCCCAAGTGTACGAGTCCTATGAGCGGTAGGCATTTCATGGCTCTGGACGTCGGAACCAGCAGCGTGAAATGCCTCATTGTTGACACGGAGGGTTGCTGTACAGCCGTAGTTTCCAGGCGCTGGGCGTCTTTTAAGCCCGCAGGCGCACCGGACATCGCCAGGGAGTTCAGCCCCAAGCGGCTCTTGTCGCTGGTTGGCCGGGCTGTTGGAGAGGCCCTGGGCAAGTCTGGTCTCGTCGCCGAAGACGTGGCGTCAGTGGGGATAACCAGCCAGAGGCAGGGTGTGGTTGCACTGGATGAGACCGGCAAAGAGGTTTACGCCGGACCCAACATGGACCTGCGGGCCGTTTTCGAAGGCTCTGCTATGGACGAAACCCACGGGGATGTCATCTACGATACCACTGGTCATCTGCCATCCTTCTTCTTTACCCCAGCCAAGCTCAAATGGCTCCGGTCGCACAGCCCGCGAAGGTACAATCGGATCCAAAGTGTGCTCCCCTTGGCGGATTGGGTGGCGTATCGCCTGACAGGGAACCTTGGCGTGCGAGCCCTCCCTGGCAGGGGAGGCAGGTCTTCTGGACATAAGACAAGGAGACTGGTGCAAGTCCCTTCACAGGGAACTGGTGGTGGAGCTGCCGTTTTATCCGTCGCTACGGCCTGCCGGAACGCTTTTGGGGGGAATCGCGCTCGATGTTGCCGACAGCGTCGGACTGACCCCGGATACGCCCGTAGCAGTTGGAGGGGCCGACACCCAGTGCGGCCTGCTGGGGATGGGCGTGACATCGGAGGGGGAAGCGGGTCTGGTGGCCGGGTGGAGCGCGCCTGTGCAGCAGGTTTCGTCTCGCCCCGTGTTCTCGCCTGGCAAGGCCACGTGGACCGGACTTCACGTTGTGCCCGACTGCTACGTTGTGGAGAGCAGCACAGGGGTGGCCGGCTACGCCCTCGATTGGATGATTAGGGCGTTCCGGGGCAGGGGTGCAGGGAGTGGTCTGAAGTCTTTGGAGAGAATGGTCAGGGACGCGCCTCCGGGATCCAACGGTGTGGTTGCCTTGATGGGGCCATCCAGGATGGACATGGGAAGGGTTGGGTTCAGACTGGGAGGGATAATAATGCCGGTGCCCACCACTCACTACGGCCTGGACGGAAGCCACATGGCCAGAGCCATCCTGGAGAACATCGCCTTTGCGGTCAAGTCCAACATGACGCAAATAGAGAGCATAACGGGGCGCAGGGCTGGTAGAATATGTGTGGGTGGCGGGATGACCAACAATGCAGTCTTTGTGCAGATGATAGCCGACGTTCTTGGCAGGGAGGTCTACAAGGCCGGGCTTCCTCACGTCAGCGGCTTGGGGGCGGCTATGGCTGCTTCAGTGGCCGCTGACGCCTATGACTCCCTTGCCGAAGCCTCAGAGGCTATGCGGGGAGACCTGCAATTCGTCGAGCCGGACCCGGCTACCTCCGCCGAGTACCAGGACTACTACGAGCGGTGGTGTACGCTTGGGTCAAATCTGGAGGACATGACTCTCTAGGAGAGGCCAAATATGAGCAAGTGGAACAGCGAGCGGGAGGCGTTGCTGAGCGTGGTGCAGCGAATGGCGTCCGGTGGTCTGGTGGCGGGCGCCAGCGGCAACGCCAGCATGTGCTTGCAGCGAGGCGGCGACGACGGCCTGCTGCTGATAACGCCCTCTCAGATGCCTTACGACCGGATGAAGGTGGAAGACCTTGTAGTCGTGGACTTCGCCGGAGACCCTGTAGAGGGCGATCTGACGCCCTCGATAGAGACCCTAACCCACGCGGCGGTGTACAAGGTCAGGAAGGATGTTGGCGCGGTCGTCCACACCCACTCGGTCTATGCCACAGTCCTGGCGGTGACAGGGCTGGACCTGCCGCCTATAATCGACGAATTGGTTGTTGCCGTTGGGGGTACTGTGAGGGTGGCGGACTACGGCTTTCCCGGCAGCGAGGAGCTTGCGGAGAAGGCCTGCCTGGCCCTGGAGGATCGAGGGGCTGTTATCCTGAGGAATCACGGCCTCCTTGGCGCGGGCGCAACGGCTGAGCAGGCCCTCAGCGTGTGCGAACTTGTCGAGAGGGCGGCTCAGATTTTCGTCTTGTCTTCCATGCTTAGCGGGGCGAATCCGCTTCCCCAGGATATCGTCGAGACGGAGAGGTCCCTATACTTGATGAAGAACAATCTGCCTCAAGCGTAGCAGCAGATAATACCTTAATGTCAGGAGGTGGCGCTATGAGAGTACCCGGGTTTATCCTGCGGAGGCTCTATGTAAAGGGCAGTCTGCGCAACATGCCGGGCGGCTTCCAGTTCCAGTTGCAAAACAATCTCGGGTCGGGGCAGGCCAGGAAGCTCATGCCCCTGACGGTGGACGGGGATGAGATGCCAATGAATAGGTCGTTCTTTACAGTTGCCGATGGAAGGCTTCCATTTGACGCGGTGTCGGAGGAGAAGACTTTCAGCTTGGAGATGAATCTGGTCTCCACAATACAGGTGGAGGGTATCTCTCTGAATAAGGGGACTCATAAGATAGGCATGGGATTTGTGGTTGCCGGCATGGGAGACCTGGTCTTCGACTTTGTGGACGAGGTCCAGGAAGAGTAGGCGGGTCTGAGAGTCGCCGTTACCGGGGCCGCAGGCTACATTGGCTCCAGACTGGTCTTGCGCCTGGAAGCTGAGCCTGACGTGGAGGAGATTGTTGCGATAGACCGGAGGCCGCCGTCCGTCTCCACATCCGAGAAGGTGGTCTTCTTCCGGAAAGACGTTCAGGAGCCCCTGGGAGACCTCTTCCGGGAGAGGGGTGTGGATACCCTGGTACACCTGGCTTTTGCGATGCGGCCAAGCCACGACAGTAACTCCACTCGTCACGTGAACACCTTCGGGGCGATCAGCGTGCTCGATGCCTGCGCTGAGGCGGCGGTCAAGAGCATAGTCTACCTCAGCAGCGCAACCGTCTACGGGGCGCGCCACGACAACCCTCCGCTGCTCACGGAGGACAGCCTCGTGCGGCCTGTAATCGGGTTTCAGTATGCCTTGGACAAGTTCCTGACAGAGCGAATCTTCGAGAAGCACGGTGGTACCCACCAGGACGTTAGAGTAACCGTGCTCCGTTCCTGCGTCGTCATGGGGCCCGGGGCGGACAACTTCATAACCCAGGCCTTTGCCAAGCCCTTCCTGGTGGCAGTCCGCGGATACGATCCTCCGCTCCAGTTCCTCCACGAATACGACCTGATTGAGCTGATGACACTGGCCGCAAGGGAGGACCGCTTTCGGGGCGTCTTCAACCTGGCCGGCAGAGGGACCGTATCCTACAGCGAGATGGTGGCTCTGTCCGGCAAGAGGCTGCTGAGAGTGCCGTCGTTATTGGTATATCCACTGGTTCAGGGTGCCTGGACGCTGCGACTCCAGAAGGACTCACCGGCTGCGGGGCTGGACTTCATACGCTATCCCTGGCTGGTGGACACCGGCAAGGTGGAGCGGGACACGGGCTATCGGTTCCGATACACGTCTCGCGAAGCCCTCGAGGCGTACTTTAGTTGACGGTATCCTGGGTATTCTCCTTCTTCCGCTTGCCATACGCCTCTGCTATACTCCAGACCCATGAAACCGAATGATATCGCCGGAGAGCAGACCTGATGGCGGCCGCGAGGGTGCTGGTTACGGGAGGAGGCGGATTCATAGGCTCGCACGTGGTTGACAGACTGCTGGAATTGGGGCACCACGTGGCCGTGGTGGACGACCTCCGTTCAGGCCGTATCTCCAATCTCCCTCCGGATGTGCCTTTGTATCGGACGGACATAGCAGCGTCGACTCTGGAGGAGGTGTTCTCGGAGGAGAGGCCGGAGTACGTGTGTCACTATGCGGGCCAGATCAGCGTGCAGAAGTCCATGCAGGATCCCGTTGCCGATGCGGATACCAACGTCCGAGGCTCTCTCAACCTCCTGCAAAACTGTGTCAAATACGGAGTTAGGAAAGTCGTCTACACCTCCAGCGGAGGAGCAATCTATGGCGACCCAGTCTATCTCCCCTGCGACGAGGCCCATCCCGTGCAACCCCTGTCCCACTACGGGGTATCAAAGTACGCCGTCGAGAAATACCTGTACGTCTATGGAGAGTCCTTTGACCTGGACTACACCATACTGCGACTGGGCAACGTCTACGGTCCCCGGCAGGACCCCTTCGGAGAGGCGGGCGTGGTCGCCATATTCTCCCGGGCGATGCTGGAAGGGAGGCCGGTGGTAATCAACGGCAGCGGGGAGCAGGAGCGGGATTTTCTCCACGTCAGCGATGTTGCCGAGGCCAGCGTAAGGGCCCTGGAGACGGGGAGTGGCAAGGCCTTTAACATAGGCACTGGAAGAGGTTCATCCGTAAACCATATCTTCTCCCTGCTGAAGGAGATCACGGGCTACCCTCTGGAAGCCGGTTACGGACCGGCCAAACCCGGGGAGGTGTTCAAGATATATTTGGATATCACAGGCGCGCGCCAGGGGCTGGGGTGGCAACCGGGGTTCTCTCTGGAGGACGGCCTGAGAAACACGGTGGCATGGTTCGGGGAAGACTCCCGGGAATAAGCTTCAGTCGCTGTTTCCGAATGCTGCTATAGTCCCGGTCTATAAGTTCTCCTAAACCCTGATATACACTGGCACGAGGTATTGCCTTACCAACTGGTATTGTTGTAGTCTTGCTCTATATAGCTTGCTGGCCGAAATATTATCTGCACGTGTAGGGAGACAGGAATATGGCAATCCAAGCAGAACGTGAGGGAGATACCCTGGTCGCGAAGGCGGAAGGACGGATAGATGGCACCAATGCCAGGCAGTTCCAGGATGACTTGGATTCCGTGATTGAAGAGGGCGACCGCGCCGTGATCCTGAATTTTCAGGACCTCATGTACATCAGCAGCGCGGGTATTCGTGTTGTTCTGATGACGGCCAAATCGCTTCAGAGGAGAGAGGCGCGATTTGCGCTCTGCTCCCTCTCTGAGCCGGTCCGCGAGATCTTTGAGGTCAGCGGTTTCGACAAAATCATCCCCATTCACTCTTCTCAAGACGAGGCGATTTCCGCTCTCGGTGGTTAATTCATAGCGTCTATTTCACGTCGACTGGCGTCATGTGTTAATGGGGCTTGGCCTGAGCAAGACAGTAGTAATGGCATAGAGCAATTAGGGGGTCGAATTGGCGTCAACCGAGAGACCATACAAGATCTTGGTGGTCGATGACGAAGTTGATCTGGAACCCCTCATGTTGCAGCGCATGAGGCGCAGTATTCGGTCCGGCCGCTATGAGTTCTTGTTCGCGCACAACGGCATCGAGGCCCTTGAGCAGTTGGCGCACGAAGAGGGCATTGATATGGTGCTCTCTGATATCAATATGCCCCAGATGGACGGCCTCACTCTCCTTGAGCAGATACCTGCGGTTGACCCAAACATACGCGCGGTGATCATATCGGCTTACGGAGACATGAAAAACATCCGCACCGCTATGAACAGGGGGGCGTTTGATTTTGTCACCAAGCCCCTTGACTTTGAAGACCTTCAGATCACCATAGAGCGGACGTTGCAGCACGTTGCGGACTGGCGCGAGGCTCTCTCGTCACGCGACAAGCTGGTTGCCATTCAGAACGAGCTTGACGTTGCCAGCAAGATGCAGCAGTCCATCCTCCCCAGCCACTTTCCGTCTGGTGAGGACTATCAGGTCTACGGCAACATGGATCCTGCGCGCAACGTGGGCGGCGACTTCTTTGACGTTGTGCGTCTGGAGAATGGGCGTATTGGCGTTTCCGTTGCAGACGTATCTGACAAGGGTGTGCCTGCGGCCCTATTCATGATGTCCAGCCGTACGCTGTTGAAGGGCGCGTCCATTGGCAGCACAGGTCCCGGTGAGGTGCTTCGCGAGGTGAACGAACTCCTTAACGAAGACAACGAGGCTTCGATGTTCGTTACCATCTTCTATGCAGAATTCGATCCTGAGAGCGGAGAGTTCATCTACGCCAATGGTGGGCATAACCCACCGCTCTTCGTCCGGGCGGACGGCAGCTCAACTCTGCTTCCGCTGACAGGTGGTGTGGCCCTTGGTTTGTGGCCCGACCTGGACTACGAGCAGGACTCCATCAACCTGTCGCACGGAGAAAGCGTTGTGCTCTATTCGGATGGAGTTACAGAAGCCTTGAACAGCGAAGGCGAGCAGTTCGGGGTAGTGGGCTTGCAGGGAGTCTTTGTGTCATCCCCGCCCAAGGACGCAGAGGTCGCCGTCCAGGGTATCTTCGATGCTATGAGACAGTTCGCCGGCGACACTCCCCAGTTTGATGATGCTACATGCCTGATCATACGTCGAGGTTAGTTGTGAGTGAAACGGCTTGTATAACGGTAACAACCACTCGCGATGAGCTTATTAACATCGCCACGTTTGTGGAAGACATTGGAAACAGAGAGGGTTGGGCCTATGGCCTCGTCTTTCGCATTAATCTGGTCCTTGAAGAGTTGGGTCTTAACATCATAGACTACGGCCATGATGAGGGCGTCCATGAGTTCGACATTTGCCTGACCTCCGAAGAGGGTGCGATCACAATTGAGGTCGTAGACGACGGCAAGCCATTCGATCCTTTGAATGACGCCCCACAGCCCGATTTGGCTTCGGATCTTGAGGACAGGCGCGTGGGTGGCCTTGGACTTCACTTAGTGCGCACTACCATGGACGATATGAGCTATCGGCGAGATCAAGGGAAAAACCATCTGACGCTGGTCGCCCGCAGGACGTAAATGAACCTGGCAAGGCGTCTGCCGGTGGCTCTTCTGATTCGGAGGGGGGCGTGGGTAGCGCTTGCCCTGGCTATCTCTGTGATTCTGGGAGCCTGTCCGAGCTCCCCGGAAGTGACGGTGGTTGTCCCCACGGAAGTGGTTCCTACCCCCACAGTTGAACTGTCTGACCCCGGAGTCATGGACGACCGCATTCTTTTCGGCCAGTCCGCCGCATTCACCGGCCCGGCCCAGGAGTTGGGTGTGGGCATGAGACTTGGCATTCAGGCCGCATTCGACGAGGTCAACCGGCAAGGTGGCGTCAATGGGCGTCGACTGGAGTTGATGTCCGTTGACGACGAGTACGAGCCGGAAATGGCTATCGCCAACACCATCCACCTGATCAATGAGGAAGAGGTCTTTGCTCTAATTGGCGCTGTTGGCACGCCAACGTCCAGATCAGCTGTCCCGATTACCGAGGATTCAGGCGTTCCATATGTAGCGCCTTTTACGGGGGCCGATTTCCTGCGGGACGCGAAGCTGAACAGTGTAGTCAATCTGCGGGCTTCCTATTTCCAGGAGACTGCGGAGATGGTTTCACGCTTGATTGATGACCTTGGCATTGAAAGAATAGCCGTGCTGCACCAGGACGACTCCTTCGGACGCGCCGGGTACCTTGGAGTCAAGCTCGCACTGGACCGGCGCAGCATGGAGCCGGTGGCAATTGGGGTCTATCCACGCAACACAACGGCGGTAAAGGCGGCCTTACTGGACCTGCGCCGCGGAGACCCGGAAGCGGTTATCCTGGTAGGAGCTTACGAGCCGGTTGCGGCCCTGATCTCCTGGGCGCGCCAGATTGGCATGGACCCCGTATTTATGACCGTCTCCTTTGTGGGGACCAACGCGTTGGCTCAGGAGCTTGGCTCCAGCGGGGCCGGGGTCTATATCACTCAGGTGGTGCCCTCGCCTATGGACGACACAATTCCCATAGTTGCTACCTATCGCAATGCTCTCTCCGTTTACGACCCGGTGGCTGTACCTGGCTTTGTATCGTTTGAGGGCTATCTGGCCGGCCGCCTGGCCATTGCCGGCTTGAAAGGGTGCGGCCGGGAAGTCGATAGAGCCTGCTTCCTGGAGAGTCTGCGGGGCGCGAATATAATTGACATTGATGGGTTCCAGCTCCGCTACGGGCGCGGCGATAACCAGGGATCGGACACCGTATTCCTGACAGTGATCGGGGAAGATGGCCTTGTTTACCCAGTCACTTCTTTGAGGGACGCGGAGCAATGATTGGCAAACTGAAGAGCATAATCGGCCTGCGATTTCGCATCTCTACCCAGCTGTACTTAGTGATCGGGGGAGCGGTCGTGATGACCGTGGCAGCAAGCCTTGTCGGCTGGTTCTCTTTCAACCAGGTTGGTGAGGTCCAGAGCAGAGTGAACGAGGGGAGCGTTCCGGAGTTGGAGGCGGCATTCGGCATTGCTCAGCACAGCAACACCCTAGTGACCGCGGCCCCGCGGCTGACGTCCGCGGCAAATGCCAAGGACCTTGGTGAGGTTGCCGCTCTCATTGAAGGCGCCCATTCGGCGCTTGAGGGAGAGATAGACACTCTTGAGGAGAGGGGCACGGGAGATGCCGGTGTCCAACGGATACGCGAGCATGCCAACTCACTGGTGATCAACATCCACAACGTAACTGACTC
Organism: Dehalococcoidia bacterium; assembly: GCA_965261605.1. Classification (GTDB taxonomy): domain Bacteria; phylum Chloroflexota; class Dehalococcoidia; order Lucifugimonadales; family UBA2985; genus DAOUJW01. The sequence goes on from OZ253466.1 coordinate 2,210,850, forward strand.
CATGGATGAAATCTTTATAGTAACTGAGCAGAGGGATGCCCTGAGAGACCAGCTTACGACCGTTAACACCAGGCTGGACGCCACAGTGGTGCCGGCTGTGGACAACCAGTATTTCTATACGATGACGGGATACAGGAATCCGGGAGAGCCCCCGGCGATTCCGCAGTTCCATTTCACGGAAGATGAATTAAGCCTGTATCGTAGTCTTGCCGAAATTCAGGCCGACGCCAACGTCGCAACTCAGCTCCTGGTCAGCGTCTTCAGCCTCTCGGAAGCGCCTCTGATAGAGCCGCTGCGCGAGCGGTTTGAGGCGATCGCCGGCAGCATAGATAGAAGGGTGGACAGCCTTCAGGATAACCAGGTTCGCGCGGTGCTTATCCCTATCTTCACCTGGCTTTTTGATCTGGGCATGGGGGAGGAGAACGGGTTTGATCTGCGCGCCCGGGAGCTTGAGCTTCTCCAGAGTCAACAGTCCCTCCTCGCGACAAACCGAAATATAGCTGTTGAGCTTGTGGACGAGGTGGATGGCCTTGTAAACGCAGCCCACCTAAATGTACAGGCGGCTACCGAAGCATCGACACAAGCAATTCTGACTGGGCGTACCCTGCTGCTTGCTATCACCGCGATAAGCGTAGCCGCAGCTATGCTCATATCCTGGCAATTTGTGTGGCGGGTCCTGTTGCGCCGTCTCGAAATGCTGTCAGACTGGATGCGTCGTATGGCCAGGGGAGATCTGGAGGCCCAGGTGGAGATTGGCGGGAGAGATGAAGTTGCTGATATGGCCGCGGCGCTGGAGGTGTTCCGTCAGCATGCTCTTGAAATACAGAGATTGAACCTGGTGGAACAGCTGGCTCAGGAGCTGCAAGGGAAGAACGAGGAACTGGAGAGTGTTCTGGCAGACTTGCAGAGGGCGCAGAACCAGATAGTCATGCGCGAGAAGCTGGCGGCCCTTGGTGAGCTCACCGCAGGAGTGGCCCATGAGATCAGGAACCCTCTGAATTTCGTCAACAACTTCTCTGAGGTCTCGGCAGAGCTTCTTCAGGAGTTGAATGAAATCCTTGAAGAGGGGGGGGGGACTCTGAACGAGGAGCAGAGGGGTCTCATCCAGGATATCTCCCAGGACCTGAGCAGCAATCTGGAGCGAATTCGCACCCACGGCTCCCGCGCCAATCGCATTGTCCACGATATGCTTATGATGGGCCGCGGCTCAGGAGAGCACAGACCCACGGACATCAACGGTTTGGTAGACGAATACTCTAAGCTGGCCTACCATAGCGCCAGAGCGACCAATACGGAGTTCCAGATTGACCTGCAACAGGACTTCGATCCAGATGTGGGGGAGCTGGACGTAATACCCCAGGACCTTGGCCGCGTATTCCTGAACATGGTGAGCAACTCCTGCCACGCCACCCATGAGAAGCGAATCGCCAGGGTGGAGGCGGGGAATGGTTCGGAAGTCTATTTCCCTACCGTATGGCTCACCACGCGGCGCAAAGAAGAGCAGATAGAGGTACGTATCCGGGACAACGGCAGTGGGATACCGGACGACGTTATAGATAAGATATTCAACCCCTTCTTCACCACCAAGCCCACCGACCAGGGGACGGGGCTTGGGCTTGCCATATCCAGCGATATTATCCGGCAGCACGGCGGCGCTATCAGGGCCACCTCGGAACCGGGTGAGTATACGGAGATGATCATAGATCTGCCACTGGTCATGGAGACGGCGGTAACGGAACAGGAGGCCGGCGAAGAAGTGGATGAGGAGCAAGATCAGGACTAGAGCCGTTCAGTGGAAAGATACGGAGCCCCAGAATAGACTGGGGTAGCAGTGCAAGAGGACGGAATATAGCCCACGCTTAGCCGAGACCGCTGAGGGATTGGCGCTTGAATCAGTTCGGGAAACGCTGCGCCAAGCTAGCGTTCGGCTCGGAACTGACCGGTCAATCTGTGGAACGGTTCGTCGGGGTCTCTGGGCACTCTCGCCAATGTGATTGCTTCCGGCAGGACTATACCGCCTGAGAAGACGAGCTTCATTGCCGCCTCAACGCTGAGGTCCGTCTCAATAATGTCGTCCTCCAACACAAAGGCCATGTTCCCGGAAGTTGGGTTGGGTACTGTGGGAATGTATACCACAACCATTGAATGGTTACTCTCGCGCGAGTGGATGCGGCCGGTCACGAAGCCCATCGCAATCATACCTTCCCTGGGCCACTCCAGGAACACGACCCGGCTGAAGTTGTATTGCGACGTCATGGCTGTCGTAGCCTGCTTGGTGACGCCGAATATAGTCTTGATTATTGGAGTGCGCGCAAGAACAAAGCTCAATGCGTCCATCAGCCGGCGTCCCGTGGGGATGACGACTATGAGTCCCACAAGATAGAAGAGGAAGAAGAGTACGATTATCCCAATGCCGGTAAAGTCCCAGGGTTGTCCGGCCACAAAGGGGAGGGGCCGAATCAAGTTGTCTGCGTGGCCTACAAAAAAGAGGATGACGACAATTGTTGCAAGCAGGGGTAATAGGTGCAGCAGGCCCGCCATTGTCCTGCTCTGCATATGGCGATCGAAGCGGGCGAAGATGTTGGGACGCTTCTCCTGCTCCTGATTTGGTCGCGATTGATTTAGACTACCCAAAGAACACACTCCTACCCAAGTCCGCTCTGTGTCCGGCTGGGACGCTAGATCGTCGGTTGTCTTAAACTCTTCGCTTGGAGGCGAGATTCGACCTTCGAGCGCCAGCGGCGCGCGGATCTGACAACGCTAAGTACTCAAAGACTAGCTAAACCTATTGAGCGTGTCAATAGTGTGAAATATCACAGACTCTTTGTCTTCCCGCTTGTACTAGATGTCAGTCCGGTACAGGTAGCGGGTGTCCCAAAGCCCGTACAGGGTGGGCGTCGTGTTGCCGAATATGTTGCGGGTTGCGGTCAGACGTTCGGAGAGCGTTGTGTAGATGACCGGCACGTTCTCCGCGGCGACCTCCTGGGCGCGGTGGTAGTATGCCACCCGCTTTTCGTGGTCAAGCTCCTGGCTGCCCTTGATATACAGGTTGTCTATTTCGGCTTCCCATTCCGTTGCGGGCTCCGGCTGGTAGGGGTACCACAGGTGCAGGCCCTCGCTGCTGTGCCAGAAATTGATGCCGCTGTATGGGTCCGACCCCCCGGTGAAGCCTACGATCATGGCCTCCCAGTCGTACGATACGGTCAGACTGAAGACCAGTTCCCCGAACTCAACTTGCTTGTAGTCCACGTTCAAGCCGATATCCCTGGTTCCCTGGCTGATTATCTCACCGACCCTCTCGCGTACGCTGTTGCCCGTGTTGGTTATCAGCGTGAACTCTATCTCGTTGCCGTCGCCGTCCTCCCGTACGCCGTCGCCGTTGGTGTCCGTCCAGCCGAGTCCGTCCAGGATTTCGTTGGCCTTGTCAAGATCGTACTCGTACTTCCGAACGCCCGGGTTGTGGAAATCACCTGCGGCGGGGCTTATGGATGACCACTGAGGGTAGCCCTGACCGTGCTGGACGTCGTTGATGATGGCGTCTTTGTGAATGCTGTGGGCAACGGCCTGACGGAACTGCGTGTTGCGGAACCACTCCAGCTTCTCCGGCGCCACGAAGGGTTGGCCGGGTCCCATCTCGCCGGGGTTCATGTTGAAGCCCAGGAAGGCAGTCCCGAAGGCGGGTCCGCGCCTGTGTATGGTGAAGTTTCCCTCCTCCTGTAGCGGCTCCAGCTGTGGGAGGTCCTCTCCCAGCACCCCGTAGGTGTCCGACTCGCCTGCCAGGAATCTGGCAAGCTCGGCCTCGAAGTCCGGGACTATTATCTGGACCACTTCGTCCAGGTAGGGCAGGTTGTTGCCTTCATCGTCCTTGAGCCAGTAGTTGGGGTTACGCTGCAAGACCACCCGCTCGCCCGGGACGTAGCTTCCGATGGTGAACGGGCCAGCGCCTATGACCTGGGACGGGTCCGTATCGATATCCCAAGTGGATGTGAATGTGCCGTCGTCCACGTGCGCCTCCAAGACGTGCTTGGGATATATTGCTGTGCCCATGGAGCGGAGGAACGGGGCGAAGGGCATGGGCAACACGCATTCGACGGTGTAGTCGTCCAGCGCCGTGACGGTCATGGGCGATTCTTCCCATAGGCCGCTCGCCTCGTCCAGGAAGCGGAAGTGGAACGACGGACGGCTGCTGGCCGGTATGTCGTGGTTGTAGATGATGCGGTTGAATGTGAAGTCCACGTCGTGGGCGGTGAAGGGCTGTCCGTCGTGCCAGGTTGCGTCCCTGCGAATGTGAAATGTCCATGTCAGGCCGTCGTCCGAGCTCTCCCAAGACTCCGCCAGCGCCGGCTCCACCCGGTCGGTCAGCCACGAGGTCTCGGTCAACCCGTCAAAGAGATACCCCAGGACGCCGGACGAACCGGCGTCGGTGGATATGGCGAGGTTGAGGGTTAGAGGCTCGGAAATGGTGGCTACGGTCAGGGCCCCGCCGCGCTTCCCAATGGTGTACTGAAACTCCTCGGCGTTCTTCCTGAGCCGCTCTACTACGTCGGGTTCAGAGGTTGGTGTGGGCTGCGAGTCAGGAGTGGCGCCGGTCTCGTCCGTGCAGGCCGCCAGCAGGAGCAGGGAACAGACCACGAGCAAGGCAAGGCTGTGCCGGAGCGTCATATTTCCAAAAATCCTATACACTACATTGTGATGTTAAGTATTGTTTGCGCTCGGTGTCAAGCATCGGAATACCGGCCTGAGCTAGTCCTCTTCGAAGTCCTCCGGCATGAGCACGAACTCCGGGTATGCCTCCATGCCCAACTCGCCGACGTCCTGGCCCAGTTGCTCCACCTTGTGGGATACCCGGACGCCCAGCGTCCAGGCCATCACGCGCCACAGCAGCCACGTAGTCCCGAACACGAATGCTCCCACCGAGACAACGCCCAGCAGCTGTATGTGGAACTGCCCGCCGGAGGTGAGGCAGACCGCCATAGTCCCCCAGATTCCGGCCATCAGGTGTGCGGGGATGGCGCCAACCACGTCGTCCAGTTTGACCTTCTCCAGTAGCTTCAGGCCGGCGGTGCAGATGACCCCGCCGACGGCCCCTACAATGACGGCCCAGTAGTGCTCTGTAATGTCTGGTCCTGCGGTGATGGAGACAAGCCCGGCTATCGCCCCGTTCAGTCCTGCGAAGAGGTCCATGCGCCCCAGGATGGGCCGCGATACCAACAGCGCCGCCATGACGCCGGCGGCTGCCGCCAGATTGGTGTTGACCAGAACGTTGCTCATTGCCACCGCGTCGGCAGCGCTCCCCAGCGCCAGCTGCGATCCGCCGTTGAAGCCGAACCAGCCAAACCAGAGGATGAAGACGCCCAGGGTTACCACAAGTACGTTTGATGGAGGCGTTGGCCTGACGCGGCCGTCGCTCCGGAACTTGCCAAGCCTGGGCCCCACGAGCATTACGCCTGCCAGGGCTGCCCATCCGCCCGTGCCGTGTACAATGGTTGAACCGGCGAAGTCCTTGAACCCCAGATCGTTGAGCCACCCGCCGCCCCACGTCCACGCGCCCACGACGGGGTAGATTATGGCGGTCAGGATCAGCGTGAATAGCAGGAAAGGCCATATCTTTATGCGCTCGGCAATGGCGCCGGACACCACTGAGGCAGCGGTAGCCACGAAGACCATCTGGAAGAACCAGTCCGACATTGTAGAATAGCCCTTCTCGATCACTCCGGCCACCGCCTCGGCCTGTCCGCCCACCAGGGCTATCTCATCCACCGTCGGACCGTACATAAACCTGAAGGAGCCAATCACCTTGTCAACGTCTACATACATCAGGTTGTAGCCGATGAAGAAGTATGCCAGGCCGGCAATGGAGTAGAGACCAATGTTCTTCAGGCAGATCATGGAGGCGTTCTTGGTGCGCACTGAGCCGGACTCCAGCATGGTGAATCCGGCGCACATCCACATGACCAGCGCGCCCCAGACCAGGAACGCGAAAGTGTTGAAGATGAACTGCGTCTCCTCGTCAACCCCCTGAGCTTGGGCGATGTACGGCCGCGCCAGAAAGAACCCAATCGCCGGAAGCGCCATACCCACCGTCACCGCCACGCGTCTGCGATTCGCAAGTACGTTCACTGGCTCCTCCTCCGGTCGCTGGTCCGTCAGGCTGCGAGACACCTCTTAATGCCCCTCATATTACACCACCATCAGGTACTCTACTAGCCGAGGTGGTAGGGCCGCCCCCAGCGAATCGCTATAACCAAATGGGAGTGGTTAGGGGAGTTGATGCCGCGGGAGTCTAGCCTCCGCCTGACGCCGGAAATGGGTCGCCCTCGCTAACGAAGGCCTGAGACTCACTTATCGAGAGGCCGCTGCGGCTGGTCTTGCCGCTCCAGAGGCTCTTGACGTACGTGAGCACCTCTATTATCTCTTCATGGCTTAGATTGTCGCCAAACGCGGGCATACCACTCTTGAAGTCCGGCACGCCCGGGCCCTCCTGTATCCTTCCACCCTGGCTAACTACCCTGTACAGGAAACCGTCCGGGTGGTGCCAGGTGTGACCTTCGCCGTTTAGGGGCGGCGCAGGAAGCGTGCCGTCCTCCTTGGGAATATGCCAGTTGGGTTGGCCCTGACCGGTGTCCCCGTGGCAGGCGGCGCAGGTGGAAGTGAAGGTCTCCTGGCCTGTTCTCGAAGTCGGGGTAGGGGAGACCCGGCTGTCTGGAGTGGCGTCGCTAGCGCCGGGAGAAGATGAGCAGGCGATAGACGCCGCGACGGCGAGCAGGGCTACTACGAAAGCCGCAGCGCACCAGCCGGTCTTTGCCACGACGGCCCGCAAACGAGCTACTTCCGAATAGGCTCCCTCATTGTCCATCACGTTACACGCTTCCTCCGAATGACATTGGAGGTGGGCAGGATACGGCTTTTCTCACTGGATAAACCACGTCATTTGAGCTGGGTCGGTTGCTCCTGTTCGCGCAGCTTGCCATGGGTCGTATTCTAAACCCTGAAGCGCCAGTGTTCCAGTGGGACGCAGTAGTTGTGGTGTGTGTAGCCTGTACGTCAAGACCCAGCCGGCGTGAACGGCCTGTGCCCCCCTACGGACGTTGATGGACGTAACTGGATACCCTATAATAAAAGTGTATCGAGAGTTGTAAGTAAATGATGAGAGAGGTAGCGCTATGCTGAGATTCACCGAGGAAATCACCCTGCTTCTGCTTGACGACGATGGCAGATTCGCGCGTGTGCCGAACTGGTCGCTCAACTACGCCCTCGCGGGAGGCGTGCTGATGGACCTCGCGCTAGAGTACCGCATAGACACCGATCTTGAAAAGCTCATCCTGATCGACTCTTCGCCACTGGGTGACAATTTGCTGGACGCTGTGCTGGCGGATATCGCAGCCGGCGAGGAAGTGCAGGACGCCCGCTACTGGGTAGAGCGCACGGCTGCTCGAGGCGAGGCCATACTTGAAGAATCTCTCTCGCGGCTGGTCAAACACGGGATTCTGGAATCCAGGGACGACCGCTTCATGTGGGTGTTCCGCTCCAGGCGTTACCCGGCCATTGACGGGAAGGTGGAGCGGGAGGTGAAGCTGCGTATCATGGAGGTGCTGTTCAGCGACGAGGTGCCGGATCCCCGCGACATCGTGATTATCGCACTGGCTCACGCATGCGGAATCTTCACTGAACTGCTGTCAAGCAAGGAGTTGGAGACCGCGGCCCCGCGCATAGAGCAGGTGCGCAGGCTTGACCTCATCGGCCAGGCCATGACCAAGGCGATACGCGACATTGAGATGTCGATAGCTACTTCTCTGCACCCGCAGATGTACTAAAGACGCCCGGGGCCGCGCTCTCATATGCGCGGCCCCGGGCCAGTTCAGCGCTTCATCGGATTTTACGCGCCTGCCACTCTCCTTTTTGTCTTCTTAGGTCAAGCGCATCCTTCTCGTGCTTGTGTATCCTAACCATAGAAAGTTGTTCCGCATCCAACTTTAACCGCCGGCGGAAAACTAAGGAGACTTATGATTGCACTGAAGAGAGTGGTCGGAGTCTACATGGTTCTTGCGGCTGTGGCTGTAGCGGTCTTCTTCATTATCAACGCGTTCTTCCTGGATTCCATCGATGTGCCGGGTGTATGGAACGTCCTGGACGTATTGATGTTGGTGGGACTGGCGCTGGCGCTGATCTTCAACTACGCCAACAAGCGTGAGGAGAGTGAAAGCGACCTGGACGGGTCCGTTACCCGCCGGTATCTGGATGCCACGGCGCTCTTCTACCTGACCGCTGCGGTTACCATCCTGTTTTTGCACAACTGGCTTTCGCTGCTGGCCCTTGGCGGGGACAGCCTGGATGGCAATCACCAGGCTTGGGTCATCTGGGCGATTGTCGATACGCTGGTTCCCATCACATTGGGCGTCACAGGATGCCGTCTCTGGTGCGAAGCGGACCGATAAAGACCCGTAGGAGTTAGCTAGACCGTTGGGCTGCCCAGGCCTCCAAGGGAAGCGGGCTGCGCCTCGTCCTCGCCGGGCCACGGAGGTGAGGTGAAGCATAGGAAGGTCAGCGCGGACTCTCCGGCTGCGAACTGAAAGCTCCACCCGGTTGGGATTACCAGCGCGTCTCCCGGGCCGACCTCCACGGGCTTTACTGTTGCGGCGTCCTTGTCCGGCGGGCAGCGCCACACTCTGCCGACCCCTTTAATCACGTACCATAGCTCCTCGACGCTGCGATGCCACACCGGACGGGACACTTCCCGGGCTCCCAGCGTCACTTCACATAAGGACGCCTTGGTTGCGGCCTCCGGCTCGCCCAGCAGCAGCCGTATCTCGGAGCCGTCGGGTGCAAGGGTGTCCGGGGTCTCGGCCCGGCGGCCGACCGCGGGAACATTGCTGTCTTCGGTCATTTACGCAACCTCCTGCTCGAACACGGTGTCCTCTTTGTCGGGAATGCTGAGGTCCTGGATGCGCCGGTCTTCAATGGGTGGCGTCTCCGCCTGGTCGAAGGGGGTATCGCTGTAGAAGTGGGCCAGGTACTCCGCCAGAGCGTCCTGCTCGGACCCCGTCCTGGCGAAGTCGGCGAGGCCGGGGTCAGTCTGTACCGCCTCGTCCAGGAAGCCGTTCCCGTTGGTGTCCGGGAAGCTGGGGTCCGGAGCGTTAAGCTGGCCGCCCTCGCCCGCAAGATCAAATCTGTCGGCGGTGGGGACTGGGAAGGGGTAGCTGTCGCCGCCGTTCGCCAGGAAGTCCAGAGTGACCACCTTTATCAGGCGCTCCGGGTCGCCTGCCAGAGCGCCATCCTCAACCACGCGGTCGACTACCGCGCCGTTTTCGTCCACGATAGCCAGAGAGCGGACGCGCTCGCCTGCGGGCGCGGTTGGATCGAAGCTGAAGCGCATCCCTCCAACTTGGGGAAACCGCCCCTCGGTTGCCTCTCCGACGCCTTCAAAACCGATTGTGTGCTCCACCACTTCGACGAGCTGCCGCGCGGTCACCGGAACTATCGCCAGCCCGTTGTTGAAGCGCACTGCGCCCTCTACTTTGAACTGTGAGATGTCGCCCTCCTCCTTGTTGGAGTCCGGGTTGGCCGGCGGCGGCAGGAGCACTACATCTGTCGGACTGGTAGTACCGGGCGGCTGTACCTTCAGGCCTATGCTGTCGCGTATTCCGCCTCCGTTCTTCAGGGAGACCGCTACCTCAGGGTCAAACTGCCGGGCATACCACAGGTTCGCGTCGGCGGTGAGATTGCCCAGGTTGGTCTCCTGGGTGCGCACATCCCGCCTGTCGCCCGCCAGGAAGACGCCAGTCTTCCCCAGAATATTGCCGTCGCGGCTTCTGAGCACGTTTCGCAGGGACTCGGCTATTCTGGTCACCTCCGTGATGGGCCGCCCGGCGAATGCCTGGCCTCCTTGCGTGTCCGTGGCGTAGGCGCCGCTTACGTAGGGATCAATGGAGTCTGGGAGCGCAAGGCCCTGCGCGTCGAACTCTACCACCAGACGCCCAAGGTACCGGTAGTCGGCGTCGGTATTGACTAGGAGCACGGGCTCGCCCTTGGGGGACTCGAAGGGCAGGGGATAGGTCCCTGCGGCATTGTCTCCAATGCGCAGTCGGTCTGTAGAGTCCGCCAGAATCGTATTTGACCCTCCGGCAACTATGATATCGACGTCCACCAGCTTTGTCGCCAACTCTTTCTCGATGTCGATACGCTGCATATGCGCCAGCAGAATGACCTTGTCGATGCCCTGACCCACCAGCGCGTCGACCTCCTGCTGGATGATGGCGGCCAGTCCATCAATGTTCTCTTCAGTTGCGGGCAGCACCTCGATGCCGCTGGCAGCTGTTATGCTCTTCAGGGTCGGCGTAGTTGCTCCCACAACCCCGATACGCTCGCCGCCGACGGTGATGACTGCGCTCTTCGCGAGTCCTCCCCCTGCGAGCCAGGCCTCCTGACCGTCGGGCGCCACCATATCCGTCAGGTCCTCATCAGCGGCAAACACGAGGTTGCTGGACAGGTAGGGGAACATGGCGCCTGGGTAGAGGGAGCCGTCTTCGGTCTCGGAGCCTATCGCCGCGGCAAAAGCTCCGACGCCGCGATCAAGCTCGTGGGTGCCCACTGCGGACGCCTGGAAGCCCATTGCGTTGAGGAAGGCGATGTCCCCGCGGCCTTCCCCTGGCACGCCCAGCACATGAGCCATCGCGCCGTCGGTAGCGGCGTAGTAGCGCGGCCCAGGGATGTAGTTATCTCCTGAGCTCAGTACCAGGGTGTTGTTGGGGAGCTGCCGCCTGAAGCCGTCCAGAATAGCAGAGAAGTTCTCCACGTCAGCCAGCGCCCCTACGGAGCCGTCCATGTCCGAGACGTGCAGCAGCTGCAATGTGAAGGTCTCCTCATACTGCTGCTCCAGAATGTCTGTGATAATGTTGAGTTGCTTTTCCAGTTCATCGGCTTCCGCAGCGGTTTGGTTCACGGCTTCAGTGAGCTTCGAGTCCTTATCCAATACGTCTTCCGCCTGCTGGTCAGCGTCTGCCTCATACTGAGCCAGGTCCGCTCTGAGTGACTCGACCTCCTGCTGGAGGGAGTTGACTGCATTTTGCAGCTCCGTCAATTCCTCCGAGTCCTGTCCTCCGCAAGACACGGAGAACAGGATGGCAAGAGAGGCAAGCCCGATTACCAGTATGCGTCTGATCATCATAGATTCATCTCCCTAATCGTCGGTCTCAACCGCGACAGTATACTCGGATGAGCCGCGGGCCTGAGAGGTAGTTTGAGATAAGCTCTGACTACGTGTCAACAGGTGAGATGTGAGGAGCCTTCACTTCCCAGTCGTACCTACGGGATTCAACCGAAGCGACCCTCAATGGGGTGGACAGCATAGATTTCACCTGTTATCCTCAACACTTGAAACCGACCTTAATCGAGGGAGATAGGGACATATAGAGGCGTAATGAACATCCTCACTGGCATACCGAGATGGCTGCCCCTGGCTTTATGCGTGTCTATGGCCGCCGTTCTGCTCGTCGGCTGTGGCAGCGAATCGCCCGCCACCAGTGCGCCGACTGCTCTCCCCACCTCCGCACCGACTGCTCTCCCCACCTCCACGCTCACCGCCCCTGGCACATCTGCGGAAACACAACCACCCACAGCGGCGCCTACAACCGTTTCACCACCTGAACCAACCTCACTACCCACCCAAGCGCCGGTGGATGTAGGCCACCAACCGGGACAGAAGGCCCCGGATTTCGCCCTGACCACTGTGGATGGTGAGCAGGTTACTCTGGTCAGCCTGCAGGGCCAACCGGTGGTCCTCTACTTCTACGCCACTTGGTGACCAACCTGCCGTGCCTCGTTGAGGCAACTGAAGGAGGTTCACCCCGAATACGCTGACCGCTTGGGCTTTCTTGCGGTGAACGTGGACCCCTCTGAGAGCGTAGAAAAGATACTGTCTTACAAGGCGTCCGAGGGATACACCTGGGACATGACCTCCGCCGACTTAGACATGCTGAAGAGCTACAACGTCACTCGTCAAGCTGCCTATGCCACCATCGATGCCAGCGGCATCGTTGTGTCCGGTGTCACCTACGGAAGCGAGTCTGCTGAAAGCTGGCGAGAGCTTTTCGATTCCCTGCTCAACCACTGATCCTCACCTGTCTGTAGGACTCCAGCAAACGTGGGGCGCCCAAAAGGGTTGACGCCCTCTTACGTAAACGGCGTGAGTCTATATCCCAAGTCTTCCTTAAGAGGGTACGCGGCAAAGAGCAATGCCCTCAATTGTTGGATGGGGCAGTGGCGGCGGACATGTGAGATTGAGCCAAGGCCTCCCGCTTGTTCTTATCGTCCAATGTACCGCGTCTGTCCGGAACCAGGCAGACAAGTCGCCAGATTCCTACACAGGGATCATGTCTTGCCCGATTATCCCTTGCGCCTGTGATCCATTCACATCGCTACACTGGATACTGAACTGACCGGGATAGAGGAGACCCGAAGATATGGACAGCATACGTCAACCAATGGAGACCCCAATAGGCCAGCCTAAGGACTCCGCTGCGCGCAGAGCGGGGCTATTTCTGCTGCTGACGGCGGCGGCCACCGTTGTTATGGTGTACGCCCGCGTCTCCGCGGACGCCGACCAACCAACTCTGCTGGAGTCGCTGCGGGCAATCGCCGCGAGCAAGGCCATGTACAGCCTCAGCGGCGCTGCCCGGTTCATCTCCGGAGTAACGCTCATCGCCGGGGCGTGGTTCCTGTTGAGAACCAGGGTCATTCTAGGGGGATTTGGGATTCCCATTGTCCCGTACCTGTTCGTAGCGTCGGGAGCATTCACGGCCGTATCCGGCGCCTGCGCGCTGGCGCTGGCGGCATCCGCGCCGGATGCACCCGGGGCCGCTGCCCTCAGCGCCGTGGACTCATCAACAGAGATCGTAGCCTATCTCCGGTGGCTCACCGGCAAGATAGGTTTCTCTGTAGCAGGGTTGGCGCTGGGGTTTGCGGCGCATCGCCAGTGGAAGGACGGCGGTGCGATAAGGCGTATTGCGCCTGCGTCGGTGTCGATTGGTATCGGGATGCAGTTCATATGGGTGGACGCCGCGACAATCATGCATCGAATCACGGGTGTCACCTTCTTCGTGTGGTTGATCGTCATCGGCGTCGTGCTGCTTACGGGCAGGGTAGAGCAGCGCTTCGCCGCAATGCACGATTCACCCTAGGAGCCTGTCCGAGAAACACGGTTGGCGAGTGGTTGGGTGTATGATGGGTCCAGTCCAGTAGCGGGGAGTTGTTGATGAGCAAGACCTACCTTCCCTACGAACCCGACCAGCAGTTGCTGTTGCCGGCGGCGTTGCAGGAGTGGTTGCCTGACGACCATCTGGCCTACTTCATATCCGACGTGGTGGACCAGTTGGACATGTCAGAGGTCACCGCTCGCTACGAGCGGGAACGGCGTGGCGGGCCTCCGTATCATCCACGGATGATGGTCAAGGCGCTGCTCTACGGCTACTGCGTCGGGGTGGCGTCCTCACGCCGCATCGCCCAGCGTCTCCACGAGGACATCGCCTTCAGGGTGTTGGCGGCGAACAACACACCGGACTTCCGGACCATCTCCGACTTTCGCAAGGATAATCTGGATGCGCTGTCGGGCCTGTTCATACAGGTACTGGCGTTGTGCCAGCAGGCGGGGCTGGTGAAGCTGGGGCACGTGGCGCTGGACGGCACGAAGGTCAAGGCCAACGCATCGAAGCATAAGGCGATGAGTTATGGACGCATGAAGGAGAGGGAAGCGCAGTTGGCGGCGGAGGTAGCGGAGTTGTTGCGACAGGCTCAGGCAACGGATGAAGAGGAAGACCGGCGGTACGGCAAAGACAAGCGTGGAGATGAGTTGCCGGAGGAGTTGGCCTTTCGAGAGGGTCGGTTGGAGAAGATACGGGAAGCCATGGCGGCGCTGGAAGCCGAGGCGCAGGCGGCTGCCGAACAGGCCGAGACCGAAGGTGGTAAGCTCCCGGGTGTGCCCGATGACAAGGCCCAGCGCAACTTCACCGATACTGAGTCGCGCATCATCCCCGCGCCTGGAGGAAAGGACTTCCTGCAAGGGTACAACTGTCAGGCGGTGGTGGACAGCGCTCACCAGGTGATCGTGGCGGCGCGGGCCACCAACCAGACTTCGGATAAGCAACAGGCTGCGGCGATGATGGAGGAGACCATCGACAACGTCGGCGCAGTCCCCAGGGAAGTATCCGCCGATGCCGGCTACTACTCGGCAAAGGCAGTCGACGAGCTTTATGCTCTGGGCGTGGACCCGTTCGTCGCGCCGGAGCAGACCCGCCACGGCCGGGTTGTGCCACCCGCGCCCCGAGGTCGCATACCCAGCCATCTGTCCCCCAGGGACCGGATGCGACGGAAGTTACAGACCAAGCGGGGTCGGCAGCGCTACGCTTTGCGGATGCAAACTGTGGAGCCGGTATTCGGTCAGATCAAGCAGGGCCGGGGATTCCGGCAGTTCCTGCTGCGGGGACTGGAGAAGGTGAACGGCGAATGGTCGCTGATCTGCACGGGCCACAACCTGCTCAAACTGTTCCGCTTTGGGGTCAATCTGCACAGGAAAGCACGGGGCGATGGGCCAGCCCAACGCATCAGGAACTTTTGCCGAGGTAGTGAGCACGGCGCTATTCGCAAAGCTATCTGGGATCTGGCCGGGGCAACCGGCACAATTAATTGTCGCGATCCATTGTCGCTGACCCGCAAGCACCGTTAGATAATCCTCGGACGGGCTGCTAGTTCGCCACTCACTCTAGTTCGAACCGAAAAACCTATGGCCAGCAGAACAGGATTCCATCCAGGCCCTGACAGGATCGTCGCTCTAATGTCCGAGTTGGTTGTCTCATGCTTCGAGGACTCATAGAACATCGTCTCGACGAATTTCGGTCGCTGATTGAACTCAGCAGCAGGAAACTCCCGTCGGATTTCAGCGTGCAACGGCTCCAACAATTCCTGTAAGCGTCGAACTGCTGCCTGGAAGCACTGTCGCTGCGTGGCTTCCTCGTTGACTTGGCGCAGCCTTGGCTCAGCTGTCTCACGGAGTCTGCTCCACATGGCCGACAAGTCTACCGATTGTTGTGGAGTTGCCTCATCCAGAGCCAGCCAAGCGTGGAGCTCCTCCGTGACCTGCCTCATCGAGGGACGCTTCGAAGGCTCATGCCGCGTGCACCGCTCGATAAGCTCATCAAGGTGACGCGCGAGCGGGTGTGGCCGGATACTCGCGATTGAGTACGCGCTATTCGAAGCATGTTGCTCCCCCTGTGGGGGCCACCGCTGGTCCGTGCACAAGACCCACAGAGTTTTCGCCAGCGAAAAAACATCCGCTGGCGCGGGATCGGCATGCGTCGAGTCAGCGATCATCTCATACGCTAGGAAGTATTTCGGCCCTAGCGGTCGACCGGAAACAGTTAGATCATTGGCGTCGGGGAGATCCACGAGGCCAAAGTCTGAGATTGCAAGATGTCCATCAAGCAGATGCAGATTCGAGGGTTTGATGTCCCGATGGTGTATATGAAGGCGCTCGTGTAAGTCCGCCAGCGTATCCGAGATTTCGGCAACTGCGGTCACTACTTCGCGAAGCGCCGACTGCGAAAGCGACTCAGCGATAGGCATCGCAATGGGCATCGCCAGCCATGCTGGGAGTGCTCTGGATGGCGCTTTGGGGAGGCTCGCATCTAGCAGTGGCATGATGCAGGGATGGGAACCGATCTGCCTCAGCGCTTGGATTTCCTGACAAAAGCGCTGGTATGGCTCTGAATCCGTTTTGTGCCTGTGTAGAATCTTGAGCGCAACGTCCGCATCGCCGTCACGCGCTCTCCAGACCTCTGCGTTACCGCCTTCCCCTAGGGGGTCAACGAGCACCCATTTCCCAACGACATCTCCCTTGCTACGACCAGGCATCTGAGATTGTTCCACAGCTGAGGCAGTGCACTGATCGACGCCACGCCTCATTAACCTTGATGGGTTCCTTGGGGTGGCAAGAAAAGGTGACCTGCCTCATATCATCGGGTTCGAATACAGGTGGCGCCTGGCGTCGTTTGGGAGGTTCAATACTGGCGGTGATCTCAATTAGCCCCCCAGACGATCGGTTCAACTGCCGAACGGATTCTGCTAGCTCCTCGAATGAAGGACCAAATACCTCGTCGAAAACCGCTGCGTCGATGTACGCTCGTTGCTCCAAGGTAAACCAGTCGTTGGGTGCTGCGGACGCCCCGCAGTAAGGGCAGAAATATTCTTCCGGAGAAGGAGATGCGGCATCTCCTTCTACCGACAACCACTTAAACTCTCCCCCGCAGGCAGAACAAGCACGGCGAAGGAAGCCTTGGGAATCGAGAGGAAAACTGACTGAAAGCTCTATCTCACTCACGGGGCCTTAGCCTCACCTTTGCTCATCAAAATCAGTTCACTGTCCGTAGCTTCGGATGTGGACATCGCGGGATTCTCCAATGTTCCGATTATTCTCTATCCGGTCGCGCTTATCAGCTACTGTTTGGTGATCGGATTGATGCCGCTGCACAGCATCCAGGAAAGCACCCTCCGCGTCTCGGATGGCTTTGCTACGGATTCTGTCGGCCTCGTCAACCGCCTTGCCGTACACTTCGTCTGCGTCCTCGACAGCCTCGGTGTAGACGACAAGATGATCAAGGATGGTGACCTCGTGTTCCTCTTGATCACCTCGCGCTGTCTGCGCCATGGCCCGGAACTCCGGAATCAAATCGTTGTGGATGACCAGGATATGAGGGTTGCCGTTGCCGGTGAAATCCCAGTTGGAGACCCGCACCGCCCAGCCGGAGTTGACGGCGTGGGGGAGGTCGTACCCCTCCCCTGCACAGATGGGGCGGAAGGGGGACCATTCCTCGCGGGGGACGATGGGACGACCGGGGCGACCAAGGGGATACTCGCTAACGTCCGGGTTGCGGTTTGTTAAAGGGTTGCTCCTTCATGCAAATGAATTTGGCCTTGACAGTTAGGCGGGAGGTCCGACTTCAGACCGCCCGCCTTGGGTGATGTGAGCACTCTTACACCAACTCAGATTATACTAGATATCGCAACTTCGAGGGAAAAGTGGAACCCCGCCAGCGCGCGCTGGCGGGGTTCCACTTTGTCTGATGGGAGTTGCGCAATTTTCTCTGAGTCGGTTCCAAGACCGAACCCGGTCTGAATCATTGCTGCCCTGATGGGCTTGGAGCAGCCTTGCGTTCTCTCGTTTCGGCACCACATCGACCACTAGCATTACTTGGAGCCACATCCTGACCGATTAGTTTACGGGGAGCGGCAGCCGGACCCATAAAGGCATGTGGACGCTTACTTTATGCTCAAACCTAGCTATAAGGCCCGCCTTTTCGGAAGCAGAGAGTTCTTCAAACGGACGGTTCAGCACGGCCTCGCTGAATAGGTTGCAGATTCACCCAGCCCCCAAATTGGGCATTTCAACCCGCACACTAATACTAGTTATGTAGAGTCGTCGCCTTCTCCAGCGTCTGCAGACTCGCTTACATTGTCCCGCTTAGCCCATCCCGCGTGATCCGAAAAGGACGCAATAATATTGCGGGTTGCGTCCATGAAAAGCACCTGAGTGGACCTAACTACAACGGTGTTTGCTCGTACAATCACCGTGCGGCCGTCCTTCAGCCATACCATATACTCATTCACCGTATTTCTCCCTTCTATTTCCAGTGGGTGGCTAGTATAGCACTGGCGGCGAGCATCCAAGGCGACGTTCGGGTTGCTCGACTTTTGGCACAATCTAAAACGGGGTTGGCCCCAGGCGGACCCGGGATCCACTGGACGCCGGTAGTGGATCCCGGGCCGGTCCAGGGAGCGCAACTCTCACCACTGCCAACTCCAGGGCCTCGGAGCAACCCACACGCTATACCTCTTATGTAGACTCAGGCACGAAAAGGGTAGGGCCGTAGGTCGGTTGAGGCCCTCAGAATGGCGCTACGGGCCTCTATGAACCTCGTTTCCACCAGCTCGCCGGGATCCAGTGCCCTACTCCCGCTCCTGTCGCCGGCGCGGTCGCGGAGGCGACGATAAGCCAAAGGGGTACAAGATGCCGGAGATCGTGATTGTTCAGGAACCACATTCAGGCCGCCGTACACGGGGAATGTGACGTGAAAAAGGTGCTATGCACCCAGGGACCGACCAGGGCCTCGGAAACGGTGTTGCGCGGTGCCGTGTTGGGCCATATCGCGCTCCACAAGTTCCTTGAGGCTTTTACCGCTACGCGGCGGTGTTGGCAGTTGCCCCGCGGTCTTTCGTACACGCGTATGGCTCTCGTGGTGGACCACGCGTGCGATGGTTCTGCGGTGCCGACGGAAGGACTGAGACAGTGATTCTATTGTGTAACCAGCATCGTGCAGCTCCCGGATGCGGAGAACTTGCGGGGGGGTTAATCTAGGCATTATGTGTGTACCTTTCATGCAGTTTATGTGACGCCCAGTCGCGAATTTACGCGCACATATTGTGACGCATATAGTACCATACATGGGACACTTTAGGCATAAAGGAAAGTTTCGAGTGGTGGGGGGGACAGACAATAGACTGATATTATATAAGAGCAAACTAAACTAGACCGACCGACACCCGCCGAGGCAGTGCCAGTGTTGCTGGTTGCCAACACAGGTAGGGACACCCTCGTTGGTGTAGATGCCGTCCTGTAGCCCGCTGTTCCGCGCCCGGCGTATGTGAATGACTGGTACTGCCCCTTTCGCAATTACATAGCGGTGATTTGCCTGAGAGTCGTAGCCTTTGTCGCCAATCACATACCCAGGCCGAAACCAAGGGTAGGCGTCGGCTGCTCCGTCTATGAGCGTGGGCAACTCCGAAACATCGTTGCGGCTGGCCGTCGTTAACAATACCCCAAAGAGGAATGCCATGCTCGGCGTCAGCGGCGACGTGAAGCTTGTAGCCGAAGCTCCACTCCGTCCCGTTCTTCGCACCCGGTCTGGTGCTGGTCTTGGCCGTCCAGCTGGCTTCGGGATCGCTGATCGGGTGCCTGTTGGGATTGGAGTAACTGCTGACGACGGTGCTGTCCACCGCGACCTTATCCCCCAAGTTGGGAAGGTAGTCGCGTAGCCTGTCGGTCGCGGTCGTGGTGGCGAGCTGCACTAGGTCTAAGTGGAGGCTAACCCTGGAGAAGAATCGGCTGAACGTAGACCTTTGAGGTAGCGCTTTGAAGCCACAGATGCGGCGAAGGCGCGGTTCTTCCTGTAGTCTGCGAATGAGGGCGCTGGTGCTGGGTATGTTCAGGATGTAACTCAGAAGAACGGCCCGCCAGAGGGCTTCTACAGAGTAGCCAGACCGCCCCCTCCACCTGCTGCCGGTCCATCGGTACAGCCGGAGCCGCTCAAGCAAGGCCGTAGCATCCACGCTGTTGAGTATTGCCTTGACTTCAGTGAGGCTAGGCCCCACTTGAGCCGATGATATGGTTGTCATAGAATGAGGTAACGCCATCTGGAGGTGCTTTCTCCTGGTTGGCTAGAGGTCGCAGGTGTTTTGCAGACGCCTACGACCTCGACTATTTTGTGCCTATATTTCAATTGTAGGGACATATCCACGCCCGGCCCAATAGGTCTGCGACCTATCTTCGGGGAGTTTCTCTATTTTGCACATCTCTCTCAATAATTGGCCGTGTTGCTTATAACGCTAGATACGGATACAATATTATAATGAGTCTTCTTCTAGGATTGGCCGAAATCTACCAAGGCCTCGCGCGGGCGGGACATGGGGCGGGTGCCCGTTCCGGCGAATGGATGCTGCGGCTGGTCGAGAGCGGCGACTTGAGTGACGACGGCTGGCTGAAGCTTGATGGCCTGCGAGAGGTCGGGGTCGTTCAGGGCGTTCGCACGGAGCGCCACCTCCTCCGACCATACGATGTGCTGGTAACGGCCCGCTCCGGGTCTATACATGCGGCACTGGTGCCACCAGAGGTGTCCAGGACCGTTGCCGGCGTTACGCTGTTGGTAGTTCGACCCAAGCAGCCGGAGTTGGGAATGGGCCATTGGCTCTGGTACTTCCTGACCTCCACTCATGGCCGTGCCCAGATAGAAAAGCGACTGACCGTGAGCTCCACGGTCACGTCGTTGTCTGCAAGCAGCCTTGGCGAGATCGAGATCCCCGTGGCATCACCTCGTGAGCTTAGTATTGTGGCCCGGCTTGTGGAGGCTTCCGAGGAGTCATACAATTCGGCTGTGGAGGCTGCGCGGATTCGCCGCGAAGCCATTCGAGACTCGGTCATACAAGAGATTGGCTACAGGTCGAAGTCGTAGCCTGGAGGAGCATTCCATGACAGTTTCCAGACAGGAGCTTGAGTCTAAGCTGTGGCAGGCCGCAGACATCCTGCGGGGCCAGATAGACTCGGCGGACTACAAGAACTATATCTTTTCCATCCTCTTCCTGAAACGCCTCTCGGACCGCTTCAACGAGGAGGTGGAGCAGGCCGTGGCCTCTGGCATCTCGCATGCGGTGGCCATCGAAGACCGCGACGAGCACGAGTTCTTCGTGCCGGAGACCGCCAGGTGGACAGCGATTACAGGGGCATCAATGAACCTTGGGGAGACGCTCAACGTCGCTGGCCACGAAATCGAAGACCTCAACCCCAGGCTGGACGGCGTGCTGACCGGCACTAACTGGAACGACGAGAGCAAGCTGGGCAGCCCGGCAAACCGGGAGAGCATCATCCGAAGCCTGCTCAACCACTTCGGGGACATGGATTTGAGCGATGAGAACCTGCGGGAGGACGATGCAGGCGGCGGCAATGTGTTGGGCGACGCCTACGAGTACCTGATCAACCGGTTCGCGGACGATGCCGGCAAGAAGGGCGGCGAGTTCTATACGCCCCGCTCGGTGGTGCGCCTCATAGTTGAACTGCTGGAGCCGTCGGAGGGGATGCGCATCTGCGACCCTACGGCAGGCTCCGGCGGTATGCTCATTTACACAGCCCAGTACGTTAGGGAGAAGGGCGGAGACCTGCGCAACCTGGCGCTTCATGGGCAGGAGCGCAACCTTGGTACCCTGGCAATCGGCAAGCTCAACCTGCTGCTGCACGGGCTGCGATCCCCTCGGCTGGAGGCCGGAGACGTTATCGCCGAACCGGGCCTGGTTGACGATGCGGGACGACTTCTCTCCTACGACAGGGTCGTCGCCAATCCCCCCTTCAGCCTCAAGAGTTGGGGGCACGACTTCGCGCCCAACGACCCGCACCATCGCTTCGACCGCTACGGCGCCATCCCGCCCAAGACCAAGGGCGACCTGGCCTTCCTGCTTCATATGCTGGCGGTGACCAATGCCCAGGGCATGGTGGGGGTGGTCATGCCCCACGGCGTCCTGTTCAGGGGCGGCGCGGAGGGCAAAATACGCAAGGGCATAGTTGAGGCAGACCTGTTTGAGGCGATCATCGGTCTGGCGCCCAACCTCTTCTTCGGTGCAAGCATACCCGTGGCCATCTGTGTGCTGAACAGAGCCAAGCCGCCGGAGCGCAGGGGCAAGGCGCTGTTCGTGGACGCATCTCAGCCCGGCAGCTTTCGACAAGGCAGGGCGCAGAACTTCATCGACCAGGAGCACATCGACAGGATAGTGGAGGCGTACAGCGCATTTGAGGACGTGGACCGCTTCGCCCACGTCGCGGACCTGGAGGAGATACGGGGCAACGACTTCAACCTGAACATCAGCCGGTACGTGGACACCACTGAAGTCGTAGACGTAATGAGCGTGGAGGAGGCCCTCACCCAGCTGCGAGACGCGGAGCGGAGGCGGGACGAGGCCGTATCGAAGATGGACGCGCTGCTAAGGGAGATGGGCTACGTCCGGTAGGGGGAGGAGTGACCAATGCCGACATTGTTGCGAGAGGGGTCCCTACCGGTTTTACTTCTATCTGGGCGACCGGCCGGAGCCGCCCCACGTGCACGTGCAGAGGGACAATCACATCGCCAAGTTCTGGCTGGACACGGTAGCGCTCCAGAGCAGCGGTGGATTGAGGCCCTATGAACTTAGACACGTCGAGCGTATCATACAGGAGCATTAAGAATCATTCTTGAGGGAGTGGGTGTACGTTTCAACGACTGAAATCAACGTGCCGGAAGCCATGACGGTCTCTGTGACGGAGGATGTTCTTGCCGTCCAGCTGTCCGATGGGCGCGACATCTCTGTGCCGCTATCGTGGTACCCACGGCTTGTGCACGCGACGACGGAGGAGCGAATCCACTGGGAACTCATCGGCGGCGGACAGGGCATCCACTGGCCCGACCTGGACGAAGACATCAGCGTCGAGATGCTGCTGGCGGGCCGCAAGTCCGGCGAGAGCCGGCGGTCCTTCAAGCAGTGGCTGGAAGCCAAACAGGCCGGGCTGGGCCTCACGCTGTATGAGCTTACAGCCCATGAGCGGGAATGACAACAACAGGGCGATGATGTCCAGTAAGGCGTAGGACGTGAAATATGCCCAAGGTTAGAAACGCGATCCGGCTCATAGAGAGAGACGGCTGGAGGTTGGCTCGGACCCGGGGCAGCCACCGCCATTACCATCACCCCGACAAGCCCGGGACCGTTACCGTTCCGGGCCATCCGAGCGATGATTTGCATCCAAAGACTTGGCGGGCTATTCTGAGACAAGCGGGAATTCAGGAGGGAGACCGATGAAGCTGAAGTATGTGGTTGTCTACGAGAAGACCCCCAACAACTACTGCGCCTATCTGCCCGATTTGCCCGGCTGCATTAGTACGGGCAAGACCTGGGAAGACATACAAGGGATGATTCGAGAGGCTGTAGCCTTCCATATTGAAGCCATGATGGAACAGGGTGAACCGCTGCCGGAGAAGCCCATGTCCGTGGAAGAGGCTATGGCTCATCACTGCCAACCCCTGACCGAGCGCGAGAAGGAGACTCTGGCTGAGTACGGCGAAGCCGGCCCAACGATCTCGACCACCTTTCAGATGGTGGAGATTGAGGTTGCCGTCCCGGACGCTGCTAGGGCGGGGTGATGATCGGCAGGACGCACGTTCCCGATGGCTGGCAGGTGGCGCGCCTGGGGGATGTGGCGGAGGTCAATCCAAGACGGCCACGACTGAATGTCCCAGATGACACCCAGATAAGCTTCCTGCCAATGGCGGCAGTCGGTGAGCGTTTGTCTGGGGTCATTGAACGCCAGGACCGCCCCTATCGCGAAGTATCAAGTGGCTACACCTATTTTGAAGAGGGTGATGTCATATTCGCGAAGATTACGCCATGTCTCCAGAACGGCAAACACGCTCTTTTGGGTGATCTGCCCAATAGGTTCGGTTTCGGTTCTACTGAGTTCCATGTAGTGCGCGCTGATAGCCAAATGGATCCGCGACATCTGTTTCGCGTATTGACTCAGCCACAGAACATTCGAGAGTGCGTCAATAGCTTTACAGGAACTGCCGGACAACAGCGTGTGCAACCAGAAGTGCTGAAATCCCTTCCCATACTCCTGCCTCCCTTGCAGGAGCAGCGGGCAATTGCCGCCGTGCTGGACTCCATTGATGACGCCATTGAGCGCACGGAGGAGGTCATCGCAGCCACGGAGCGCCTGCGGGACGCCCTGCTCCACGAGCTTCTCACCCGCGGCGTCCCCGGCTGGCACAGCGAGTGGAAGGAAGCGCCGGGCATCGGCACAATCCCGGCGTGCTGGGATGTGGTGCGGCTGGGGGATGTGGTGGAGGTACGCAACGGGACCACGCCTTCTCGCGCTGAGACAAACTATTGGCAGGACGGAGACGTTCCGTTTATCAAGACAGGACAAGTGAACGATACTCTTATTGAAGTACCCGATGAGTTCATTACATCTCAGGCAGTTGCTTCGGCAGGGGCTGTGGTTGTCCCAAGGGGATCTGTATTGATTGCTATGATTGGGCAGGGCAAGACTCGCGGGATGACTGCACAGCTTAAGATTGACGCAGCAATTAACCAGAATTTCGCTGCCGTGTTCGGAGCGGACGGAGATTTCAGCTTAGATTTCTTCTTCACTTGGGCTAGGCAAAATTATTCTCACATTCGCGCTCTCGGGCAAGGGTCAAATCAGGACGCTCTGAATTGCGCCCTTATCGAAGGTATGCGTGTGCCAAAACCAACTTTAGCTGAGCAGCAGACCATAGTGGCAGTGGCGAATAGTATGGATGACGCCATAGAGCAGGCGAGCCAGGAACGGGATGGGTTACAATTGCTGAAGGCGTCGGCCGCGGACGCGCTGCTCACGGGGCGCGTGCGGGTGCCTCTGGGAGGTGACTCATAGTGCCTTACTATCATGTCCGCATTACGTCAAAACCCGCTCTATCCAAGGTTGATGTAGAGCTTGACCTTAATCTGGAAAAGTTAACAAATCGTTTTATCGACCCTTACAAGAAAGGCACACCTATAGTCATTGATGGACGAGCAATAGCTGCTGAAGATGTCGGGCGTATTCAGATAAACAAAACCGACCAAGACTCGGCATACCTTAACGCGACAATATTGGAGCAATATAGAGCGAGGAGAACCGTCGTGGGGGTTGATCACAGAGGTCGATTGTCTGCAGCTCTCCTCGCCAACAACGGAGAGGATGTGACAGACGAATTCATCACTGGCCCACCGGGTAGTGAATCCGAGTCTGCCTCTCACTCTTCACAGGAGGTTAGACCCGCAACAGGCACTCGAGATGTCTTTGTAGTTCATGGGAGGAATACTGAAGCCCGCGATGCTCTATTCGAGTTCCTGAGGGCAATTGACCTCCATCCGCTGGAGTGGTCCGAAGCTGTACGTGCCACAGGCAAGCCATCACCTTATATTGGAGAGATTCTGGATGCTGCCTTTTCCCGGGCGCACGCGGTTGTAGTTCTTTTTACACCAGATGATGAGGCTAGACTGAGAGAACAGTTCCGAATTGACAGCGACCTTCTCCACGAGACTCAACTGACCGGTCAAGCCAGACCCAATGTCCTGTTTGAAGCCGGCATGGCAATGGCCAGAGACCAAGACCGGACTGTTCTGGTAGAGCTTGGCAACTTGCGACCATTCAGCGATGTTGCCGGGCGTCATGCCATACATCTAGCCAACAATTCACAGCGGAGGCAAGAACTAGCACAACGCTTAGAGGCGGCAGGCTGTCCAGTGAACTTGCAGGGAACTGACTGGCATACAGCGGGCGATTTTGAAGCCGCGCTTGCTTTGCTGACACAAGGGTTATCTGAGCCTATGGCCGTTGAGGAGCAGCCATCAAACAACGCCGCGTATCCGCAGCTATCGGATGACGCAAAAGAACTTCTCGTTGCAGCAACGAAGAGCTCAGCCAGAGAGATACTCAAAGCAGCGGCTTCTGGTGGTCTGACGATACAGGCAAATGGTAAGAGCTTTACCGAGAGGGGCAATGCAAAGTCAGAGGCTAGATGGGAGCAAGCCCTTGAGGACCTCTTGGACTACGGACTCGTTACAGACCCAAGAGGCAAAGGCCAAGTTTTTGAGGTCACACACAGAGGTTTTGAAGTTTCTGATGGGCTAGGGACTTCGGAATAACTCCATTCGCAGGGTGCAAAATGCATACACCTAGTTCAACCAAGCTCAACGAGTACAACCACGCGGAGGAGCCGTGTCGATGAACAGAGATGAAGCGCTTGACCTGCTCAGGACGCACAAGCCGGCGCTTGCGGAGCGCTTTGGCGTAACCGGTCTCGCTCTGTTCGGCTCTTTCGCCCGGGACCAGGCCACGGACAGCAGCGACGTCGACATCCTTGTCGAGTTTGTCGCACCCCCTGACTGGAAGGCCTATTTCGGGGTGGTGTCTTATTTGGAGGACATCCTTGGCAGGCCGGTGGATGTGGCCACTATTTCGGAAGTGCGGAAGGAGATACGCCCGTTCGTTGAGAGGGACGCTGTTCATGTTTGATTCCCGAGAGCAGGAGCGCCCTTGGAGCTTCTACGTCCAGGACATGCTGGATTTTGCGGAAACGGTCTTGGGCTATACCTCTGGGCTGGACATGGACGCATTTGTCGCCGACCGAAGAACCTATGACGCCACTCTGCGCAATATTCAACTGATCGGCGAGGCTGCCACTCATGTCCCTGCTGATGTCCGAGAAGCCTATACGTCCATTCCATGGCACGCAATGATAGGGACTCGAAACCGCCTGGCTCACGCCTACCTGCATATCAGCGACGCCATCCTTTGGTCGATAATCCAGGACGCCATTCCAGGTCTGGTACCCCAGCTACGAAAGCTATTGGAAGACGTCCGACGGGAGTCGCCATGACTTCCACCACCGCCAAGCTCAACGAGTACAACCACGCTGAGGAACCGGCGCGCCGGCTGCTGGAGCAGCTACGTGCGTAGTTGGCGGGGATGGTATAATTCTCTTCAGAGCAACGATCGCGCTCAGGCGTTGGGAAGGAGGAGGCGGTGATGACACAGCTATACCTGACCTTTGAAGGGCCGCGTATCAGTAAGCATGGGGTGCCGGTAGACGCCCTTGTCTCCGCGCTCCAAGGCATCCAGGACGCCCTACAGCTGATGGTCGAGCACCTGGCGAATTACCAACGCAAGCGCGGTAAACCTCCCAAGTGGATTAAGGACCAGAGCGTCTTGCAGCTTTCAGCCACTCGCCCGGGCTCTTTTGTGGCCGAGCTGACTCTGGACCCCGACGCTATAGACTCAGGCATATCGGAACGCTACGGAGAGCGGGCTCTCCACGCGTTCCAGCATTGGAGCGGGGGATACGGTTCTACCCTTCCCAAATCTGTAGTGGACAGGCTCTGGAGGATACCACCCAAAATCCCCGTAGACGTGCAACTTTGGCTGGGCGATGCTGAGGTTCTAAGAAGAGTGGTGATCGTACCCAGGAACGGATTCAGTGAGCGTGTTCCGTATCAAGCTCAAAAGACTGAAGAGGCCTTGGTATACGGCTGGCTTAAGATGGTCAACTGGGACAAGCGAACGGCCCAACTCCACCGCTACGGAGACCGTTATGTGCCGTTGCGGTTCGACCCCGATTTGGACGATGAGATGCGCCGTCTCGCAACTCAGTTCGTTGAGGTTAAAGGCGAGGGACGCTTTAACAACAACGAACAGTGGCAGTCGGTAAAGGTGGAAGAAATCACTGCTACGCGCTCCAGTAGTGAGCCCTTTGACATGGAGGCGTTTTTGAAGAATCCCAACCCTAAGATCTTCGATCCTGAGACCGTAGTCACCGCGAGCGAACCCTTTGACGTGGACGAGTTCATACGCGTAGTCCGTGAAGGCCGAGACGCCTAATGGTTACAGGTCTCCGGCTGGTAGTTGTGGACACAAGTGTCGTATCCATCATTTTCAATCGAGCTCGAGATTGGCGGGCTCCGTTTTATGAGGGACACTTGGAAGGGCGGCAGGCTATTGTATCGTTCCAGACGCTGGAAGAGATACATTTCTGGCCTCTTGCCAATGACTGGGGTGAAAGACGACGAAACGAATTGATGCAGCACATGGCTCAATACGAGGTCATTTGGCCCGACATAGCCTTAGTTAATATCTCTGCACAACTGCGTATAGAGCGAGTGCGGGCTGGACATAGTTTAAACACCGCCGACGCTTGGATTGCTGCAACCGCTCTTTATTTGGATTGCCCACTAGTAGCTGATGACGGAGATTTTGAAGGTGCCCCGGGGCTGGAACTCATACGAGCGCCACGACATTGACTTCCACGGCCAAGCTCAACGAGTACAACCACGCGGAGGAGCCGGCGCGCCGGCTGCTGGAGCAGCTTGGCTGGACGTACGTTACGAGAGAGGCACTAGCATCTGAGCGGGGAGACGAGCGGGAGGCGCTTCTAAAGGGCAGACTGAGGCGGGCGCTGCTGCGGCTCAACGAGTGGATGACGGAGGAGCAGGCGGAGCGGGCCATATTCAACCTGGAGCGTATCGAGGCGACTGGCATGGCCCGCAACCAGGCCGCCCACGAGTACCTCACCTACGGAATGCCCCTGACGGTGGACTCAACCCGGGGCCGGGAGACGCGCACCGTCCGCTTCTTTGACTTCGACCATCCAGAAGGCGGCCTCAACGAGTTCGTGGTCACCACGCAATTCCGCGTCAGGCGCAGCAATGAGCGCGGCGGCCCGGAGGACGACGAGCGGATGGTCATCCCGGACCTTGTGCTATTCGTAAACGGCATCCCCCTGGTGGTGATGGAAGCCAAATCGCCGTCCCTAATGGACGTGTGGAAATCCCAGGCGGTACGGCAGCTGCGCCGCTACCAGGAGGCCGGGCCGGAGTGGCGCAGCTGCGGCGCTCCGGAGCTGTTCCACTACAATCTGATGTGCGTCGCGCACTGCGGGGCCGCTGCTGTGTACGCAGCACAGGGCGCGTCGGAGGATGCCTACTTCGAGTGGAAGTCCGTCCTGCCTTACTCGGATGATGAGGTGAGGCAGCGCTTCGGCGTAGAGCCGCTGGGCCAGGCGCAGCTCATCGTAGGGCTGCTGTCCCCGTCGTCGCTGCTGGACGTGCTGCGGGACTACGTCATATACGAGCCGGAGCGAGGACGCCTGACGAAGAAGCTGCCACGCTACCAGCAGTATCGCGCTGTGCGGTCGGCCGTGAAGCGCATCCTGTCGGGCGGCAAACCGGAAGAGCGCGGCGGTGTCGTGTGGCACACCCAGGGGTCCGGCAAGTCGCTGACCATGCTTTGGCTGGCGACCAAGGTGCGACGAGAGCCGCGGCTCGCCAACGCCACTATTGTCGTCGTCACAGACCGGACGCAGCTCGACAGGCAGATAGCCGCCACTTTCGAGCGTTGCGGCTTCCCCGCGCCTGAGCAAGCAAGTAGCACCCGAGACCTGCGGCGCCTGCTGACGACAGGCGTTGGCCGCACTGTGATGACCACCATACAGAAGTTCGAGGAGGCGTTGACAGCCACAGGAGAAGACCTAGACGTGCTGAACCCATCCAATAACGTCATTGTGATGGTGGACGAGGCGCACCGCACCCAGTACGGGACCCTGGGAGCCCGAATGTCTCAGGGCCTGCCCAACGCTACCCTCATCGGCTTTACGGGCACTCCAATAGACAAGGACTTTCGCAGAAGCACCATGCGCCGTTTCGGACCTCTCATCGACTCCTACACCATCCCCCAGTCCGTGGCCGATGGAGCGACCGTGCCAATACTCTACGAGGCGCGTCTGCCGGAACTGGCTATAGAAGGGCCAGAGACGCTGGACAGGCTATACGAGGCCATGTTCGGAGACCAGCCGCCAGAGGTGCAGGAGCAGATACGACGCCGCTATGCCAACAAGGAGACGGTGGCCGAGGCGGAGCGTCGCATAGAGATGATTGCCCTGGACATCTCGGAGCACTTCAAGTCGAAGATACGTCCCAATGGGTTCAAGGCGCAGGTGGTCGCGCCCAGTCGCCGCGCCGCCCTGCGCTACGCCGAGTACCTGAACAACTTCGGCCTGCGGGCTTACCCGATAATCACTACGACTTCCGGCGACGGGCCGGAGTTCAGGATACCCCGGGAACTTGAACAAGAGCAGATTACAAGTGCCTTTGTAGACCCCAATGGGGAGCCGGAGGCGCTGGTAGTCGTGGACATGCTGCTAACGGGCTTCGACGCTCCCGTGGAGCAAGCGCTGTACCTGGACCGGGCCCTGAAAGAGCACGGCCTGCTCCAAGCCATTGCCCGGGTGAACCGCAGATTCTCCCACGAGTGGGACGGGGTCGTCACAGACAAGTCAGAGGGCATCGTGGTCGACTACCACGGCGTGTCTCGTGATCTGGAGAAAGCGCTATCCAGCTTTGATTGGCCTGATGTTCAGGATTCTATGCGACGGATGGAGGAAGACCCGGTGCAGGTGGTAGAGTCGGCGGCGGTCCGGGCAGAGGCCCACTTCAAGGGACACAACCTGAGTGACACGTGGGACTGCGTAGGGGTCTTCGCGCCGGATGCCGATACGGAGGGCAACTTCAAGGCCGACCTGTTCGAGCGATTCAACGCGGACTACCGCCAACTCACACGGCTGATGGACCGCTTCCTTCCGGATCCGCGAGCTCTGCCTTACGCAGACCGGCTGGCGAGGCTCACTGAGATACGGGCCTACGTCCGCTCGCACTTCCTACGAGAAGACGCCGCTACCAACTGGACAGAAATTGGAGCGAAGGTCAAGAAACTGGTGGACGAGCGCATCAGCGCTCGCGTGCGGGATCTGATGAGTCCAGTGTCAATACTCGACCAGGACTTTGACCAGAAGATAGCGGGTTTGCCCCACGACGAGGCGCGGGCTTCCGTTATGGAGCACTCCATACGAGCGCAGATACATGAGAGGCTGGCAGACAACCCCGTGTATTTCGAGAGGCTTTCGGCGCAGCTTGAGCGCATCATCCAGGACCTTCGCAATCGTCTGATAGACTCCGCGGAGGCGTGCCTGCGAATGGAACCGATTCTGCGGCAAGCGCGAAGCGAGGCGGATGTCGCCGCCGAGCACGGCCTGTCGCCAGTGGCTTTCGCCATCCTAGAGCTGCTCAGCGGTGGGTCAGGGGAGGTCGGCTCCGCGGCTCGAGTGCGTGAGAGTCAATCCCCCTACCACGCAAATCTGGACGATGAGGCGAAGAACGTCGCCATCAGGGTGGAATCAGTGGTAGCCCGTCACAGTAGCGTCGTGGATTGGCAATCGAACGAGGATATCAAGCGGCAGATGCGCCGGGACATAAAGCGCGAGCTGAGACCTACGGGTGAATATACCGAACAGCAACTGGATGAACTGGCGAGCCGGATCGTGGAGCTTGCCGGTCGCAGGAGCGGGCAGTGAGTGAGAGCAGCGTCATCCGATTCGGCGACACGACCATTCTATACCAGGTCCGGCGCAGCGGGAGGCGCAAGAAGACCGTGCAAATCACAGTCGACGGTGGTGGTGTGCAGGTTGCCGCGCCAATGGCAACACCGGAGAGCGACTTACGGGCAATCGTAAGGAAGCGGGCGCCTTGGATTCTGAGCCATGCCTCAGAGGGTATGCTTGAAGCCGCGCACAAGCGTTTCGTCAGCGGCGAGACGCTTCCGTATCTGGGCCGCAACGTCCGCATTGTAGTCGAGTCCGGGAATGTGCGTTCTCCTGAGGTGCGCTTCGATCATTGGCGGTTTCGGATAGTTGTACCGGAGGGTATTGGCGATGTTGAACGCTTTGGCTCGGTACGTCGGGCCGTTATTGCGTGGTACCGTTTACGTGCAAAGGAACGGCTGACGGCCAGCGTTGGGCGGTGGTGGCCACGACTGGGCAGTGGAGAAAACTCGCCTGTGCTCATCCGAGACCAGCGCCAACGTTGGGGAAGTTGCGCGCCTGATGGCACGCTGCGGTTCAACTGGCGCGCAGTGATGTTGAAGCCGGCACTTATCGAATACGTTGTCGTACACGAGTTGGCCCACCTCACACACCGGAACCACTCCAGGGACTTTTGGGGATTAATGTCCAATGTACTGCCGGATGTGCAGAAAAGACGGAAGGCCCTGCGGGAGGCGGGGCGAGTATTGCCTTTGTGACTCCCGTTTGATGCGCATTTTTGGCAATCAGCAAAAGTGAGACATTTTCACTTGATTGCCGCCCTACCGTCCTAAGTTGCCACCACTACCCGTGGCAGAGCGGTCAAGGGCAACACATATGCACTCCAGACCCAAGCCACTTGGGACACCGGAAGGAGGGACCCGCGGGTGAAGCTGCTGCCGGGAGGATTTGCCCAATTGCTTCTCATCGTCCAGTGGTTCGTCGACTTGCACCTTGAACACATTGAAGAGGCTGCTCTCGGTACCCTAGCCCCCGAGACCGACGCACCCAGCGAGGAAGAAGCACTTGAGTGTCTGCTCTGGATCTTCGAGGAGAGGCAAGAGGAGTCCGATAGGGAGACCCTGGAGGCCTACATGGGAGCACGGGCCGGGGAGTGGTGGACGGATTACCCAGAATGTCAGCTTCTCACCACTCTAGTGCAGCGGGCCGACCGGCGGAAGAAGTGGCTTGGCACAAAGGATGACAAACGACGCCCGTGGCATGAAGAGGGTCTCCGGATTGCCAGGCCGCTGCTGGCCGGCATCCCCGACAAGATCAACCTGGACCCCGATGGGGAGTACGAGGCCATGGCGAATGTCCTCGCAGCCCTCCTGTCGCCCCCCATGGGCGAATCCTCCCCCGAAACGCTGCAGAGGTACATTGAGCTCGCCAAGTTCCACCCGGTCTACAGCGACGCCCTCAAGCGCTACATTGAGGAGCTTGATGACCCCGTCAAGACCATCCCACGTCCGGAGATCAGGTGGCATCCGAGGGCTGCTGGCAGGCGTAGGGTGCGGCATTACTCCAAGACAAAAGTCCAGCCCCACCCCCCCCGTCAAACCGGCCCTCCTTCTGCGCAATCTCCACATCCAGTTTGTCATCGGGCTCCTGGATAGAGTTCAAGTACCGCCACGGGGCAAATACGTATCGGGTTGCCGCATCGTGGCATGTGTGCTGGGCCTTTCCGAATATACCGTGAAGGGCATCTGGGAAATGCGCTTCACGCACGAGATTCGGAAGCATTCTGAGGCCATCGCCGAACGCATCGGGCTACTCGATACTACTGAGGCCTGAGCCTCCCTCAGGCTGCGGTCTCCCTCCCATTCCCTCTCCCTCTCTCCCTGCGAGAGCCTGCTCCACGCTACTCACGGTCGCCAAGGTGCCTCCCTATGTCCAAAGGGTGTCGGACACGACGAGACCTATGGTGAGGGCGGTTGCCCAGTGTATAGGGGCTTCCATCGATACAACGTATCGATAAGTCGCTACTAAATGCTCCACTTTCCGTCGCCGCGCCCGTCTACACTTAAAGTAAGTGAACCTGTTCTAGGAATGACCGGAACATCCCGCCGCGCGCAGGCGCAACGGCGGCAAGGCGGGGCATGAGACGGCATGGACGCCGCTGGCGCCCGCTCATTCCGTCGGCGCCGTCGGTGAACTCAAAGACCAGGTGGAAGAGAATTGCGGCCGGACCGGCCGCAGCGACCAGGCAACATGAGTAAACTCAGGAGAAGGGAGCGCCAGGATGAACCAAAGGCTGCTGCGTTGTCAACAAGTAGAGGAACTGACCGGACTGAGCCGCGCCTCGATTTACAGGCTTATCTCAGAGGGAGGATTCCCGCGGCCCGTCAGGGTCAGCGCCACGGGCGTCAGGTGGAAGGCCAGCGACATCGCCGCCTGGATAGAGTCCCGGCCGCTGTCGACCAGCGAACTTGGCTCGGCCGCCGCCCCCTGGGTTCCGCCTGATTGATGCTTCGCGGCTAAGTTGTGAGGTAGTCCGCCCACTGCTGCATGAGGGTCCGCCGTCGTACGAACAGGTCGGACCTGGCGTAAGCCTGCTCGACACTGCCCCCGAGCTGGTGTGCCAGGGCCGCCTCCGCGACAGCCCAGGGCGCGTCCGTCTGCTCCATTGACCATGTCCTGAAGGACGTCCTGAAGCCGTGCACAGTCGCCCGCTCCGCAAGGCCTGTTGCACGGAGAATCTTCGTCAGCGTCATGTCGCTCAGCATCCGGCCGCGGAGCAGGGGAGAGGGGAAGCACAGACCTGACCCACCCTGGAGTTCGCGGGCGAGTGTCAATACCCCCACTGCCTGATTGCTGAGCGGTACCCGGTGCTCTTCGCCTGCCTTCATACGGGAGCCCGGTATCGTCCACGTAGCGCCTTCCATATCGATCTCATTCCAAGTTGCGCCCCTTGCCTCACCGGAGCGCGCCGCCGTGAAGACCAGGAACGCTAGGCAGAGCTTCGAAGCGGGTGAGGTCTGGGACGCATCGACGGTCCTGAGGGCCGCGCCCACTTCCTCGTAGGGTAGCGCCCTGAGATGCGCCTTGACCTTGGGCATCGACGGCAGGGCCCCGTCTATGGCTTCCCCTGCCGGGTTGCCCTCGACGAGCTCGTTGGCCATGGCCCACCTGAATATCGTTCGCATCCTCTGCCTGACTCGCCGGGCGGTCTCGGGGCGCGTCGACCATATGGGTGTAAGGACTGCCAGCAGGTCGCTGCGGCTTATGGTGTCGACAGGCTTGTTGCCGATCTTTGGGAAGGCGTGTCGTTCGAGGGTCTGGATCCACCCTGACGTGTGGCTCCCGTTGCGCCAGCGAGGCTTGTTGGCTTCGTGCACAGCATAGGCAGTCTCTCGGAAGGTGGGCATCGCCGGCCTGTGCTTCTCCGCAACTGGGTCCCTCCCATTGCCAACCGCCTCGCGGTTGTAGGATGCACGCTTCCTAGCCTGGGCTAGCGACACAGACGGATACCCTCCCAGGCCTATATCGCGCCGCTTGCCGTCGATGGTTATCCGCTGCACCCAGCTCTTGCCGCCCGACTTGCTTATGAAGAGATGCAGGCCGTCGCCGTCCGTGTGGCGGCCCGGCTCACTGAGCGCCTTCACTTCTGTTGCCGAAAACTTCACGCCAGGTGGCCTCCTCAACTTGTTACCACGCAAATTACCACAATAGAGGCGAGATAGCAAGGGATTGCGGGGGAGTGCCGGGGAGGCCTCGACCTGACTAATCAGGCCTTAATGATACCTGCTACAGCTACGGTAAGGGGCCTAAATGAGACACACTGGGACGGCTATGGAACGCATAGGAAGAGGGGAGAGAAGTGGAGCTGAGGGGAGTCGAACCCCTGACCTCCTCCGTGCAAAGGAGGCGCTCTCCCAACTGAGCTACAGCCCCACGGCGGATACAAGTATATAGCGGTGCGGGGGATTTGGGGAGACCCTGGGTGGATGGGCAGGGGATAGGTTCGTAAATTAAAGAGAGAGGGCGATTCACATCGCCCCCTGCTTGGTGTTTATGGATAGCGCTTAGCGGTTGGATAGTGGAAGGAAGGAAAGTTTCCGAATGTGTGTATATACGATGGGTTCTCTCAGGGGTTTAGTTCTGAAAGGTCCCTGGTGGTGAGGGAGATCCCACCGGTCTTGGTTAAGGAGACCGGGTCATGCTGCGACCTCACTATTTGGGGCCGATCACCCATCGACCGAACTGGGGTACCTGGGTGTGGAGCAAGTCCACACTTGCAGGACTCCTTAGAAAGGAGGTGATCCAGCCGCACCTTCCGGTACAGCTACCTTGTTACGACTTCGTCCCAGTCACCGGCCCCACCCTCGGCCGCTGCCTCCCTTGCGGGTTAGCCCACGGACTTCAGGCATTGTCGGCTTCCATGACGTGACGGGCGGTGTGTACAAGGCCCGGGAACGTATTCACCACAGTAATGCTGACCTGCGGTTACTAGCAACTCCGCGTTCATGCAGGCGGGTTTCAGCCTGCAATCCCCACTGGGGCTGGGTTTGATGGGATTGGCTCCACCTTGCGGTTTGGCGACCCATTGTCCCAGCCATTGTAGCGTGTGTGTAGCCCAAGGCGTAAGGGCCATGCTGACTTGACGTCATCCCCACCTTCCTCCCCCTTCTTAGGGGCTGTCTCGCTAGAGAAAGCAACTAGCGACGAGGGTTGCGCTCGTTGCGGGACTTAACCCAACACCTCACGGCACGAGCTGACGACAGCCATGCAGCACCTGTGACGGCTCCCCGAGGGGTCACCCCTTCTTTCGGAGGGGTTACCACCGACATGTCAAGCCTTGGTAAGGTTCTTCGCTTTGCATCGAATTAAACCACACGCTCCGCTGCTTGTGCGGGCCCCCGTCAATTCCTTTGAGTTTTAGCCTTGCGGCCGTATTCCCCAGGCGGGATGCTTAACGCGTTAGCTTCGGCACGAGGGGGTTCGATACCCCTCATACCCAGCATCCATAGTTTAGGGCGTGGACTACCCGGGTATCTAATCCGGTTCGCTCCCCACGCTTTCGCGCCTCAGCGTCAGGTACAGCCCAGAGGGCCGCCTTCGCCACTGGTGTTCCTCCCGATATCTACGCATTTCACCACTACACCGGGAATTCCACCCTCCTCTGCTGTCCTCAAGTCTAGGAGTATCCCCGGGCGGCTCCCGGTTGAGCCGGGAGATTTCACCGAGGACTACCTAGGCCGCCTACGCGCCCTTTACGCCCAGTAACTCCGGACAACGCTCGCCCCCTACGTATTACCGCGGCTGCTGGCACGTAGTTAGCCGGGGCTTATTCCTGGGGTACCGTCCTTACTCTTCCCCCAGAAAAGGGATTTACAACCCGAAGGCCTTCTTCCCCCACGCGGCGTCGCTGCGTCAGGCGTTAGCCCATTGCGCAAAATTCCCTGCTGCTGCCTCCCGTAGGAGTGGGGGCCGTGTCTCAGTCCCCCTCTGACCGTTCATGCTCTCACACCGGTTACCCGTCTTAGGCTTGGTGGGCCGTTACCCCGCCAACAACCTGATAGGACGCAAGGTCCTCCCCGGGCGTCCCGGCTTTCGCCGGGGCTATCCTCGCCCCACATGCGTGGGGAGAGCGTACGGGGTATTAGCCCACCTTTCGATGGGTTATCCCTCTCCCGAGGTCAGATCCCTTACGCGTTACTCAGCCGTTTGCCACTATCCCAGAAGCCCGAAGGCTTAAGGGGCCGTTCGACTTGCATGCATTAGGCGCGCCGCCAGCGTTCGTCCTGAGCCAGGATCAAACTCGCTTAAAGAACCTTCCTTCCACTATTCAACTGTTAAGGTGCTATGCCACGCTCATTATACCCCCTATCATCTCTATGTCAATCCAGCGAGGGTGTCACTATTACATTTTCAAAAGTTAATGCCCTCGCGCTTATCTGATTAGCCTAACCATTTCCATAAAGCCCTGAGTCAACTCTACACGCTCATCTGCTGCGGACCACAGTTCCTGAGCATAGTTTGAATCCTCTCTCCTATCCTTGGTGGGTCCGTGAAAAAGGCTAACTACAACTCCTTCCTGTTTCGCTATCTCAACTGCAGATATGAAATCGCTATCCCCGGCTACCAGTGCCGCGTGCGTAATTTGGCGCTTACCGCTGAGTAGAGCAAAATCAAGGCCGAGTAGCAGGTCGGTACGCTTCTGCTGGAATATAGGCTCGCCTTGGTTGTCGCGCCCGCGAAACGCTAACCTGCCCTCCCTGACTAGAAACTTGTCAAGCCGGGTTAGCGCTCCAAAAAAGCTGCGTTTACTGGCGAACTGCTTTTCTTCGAAAGCAGTGGGAGGCGAGCTTTGGTATGGCAGGCAGTTATAGTAATATGTCCGTAGCAGATCCAGAGGCTCTTTGGTATTACTTGAGATGACATTGACTATCTCATTCACAAACTTTTGGTAGTCAACCCACACTGAGAACTCGGTGGACGCTAGTTTGTCGACGTATCCGCCGTCAATAAATATTGCTAAACGAGCCAAAGCAACACCTAGCCCTGTTCAGTAGAAACACAATATAACTAAAAGAGGGGCCAGGAAAGTCTCCTTCCCTGGCCCCACATTACTCACCTGACATGCTCTCTCTCCCAGAGCCTCTCCTTACCTAACAGCCTATAGCCCTAAGTGGCTGGCCTTACTGGTTGGATAGGGAGCTTTTGGAGTGGAGTGGACGCCAGGGGGCATTCCAATAATCTTTATAGCAATGTTCTATAGAGGTGTCAATATTGGGTAGTCGCTCTGTCTTGTCTCTGTAATATGTAATCTTTAAAACAGGTACCATGTTCGGTCGAATGGAGAAATCAGCGCTCACAACCTTGTCCGGGTAAATCGCCGAGCGGTCAAATAGGCCTTCGGCCGGCTTGACTTTTGAAGTCCATCCTCTTAAATTCTCTCAATACGTGATTTCCATCCCAAATTGTATTCAAGGTCTTGCGGGATTGTGTTATCATATAGTGTAGCTTCCCCTGTAGGGGAAGTTGTATTATGTCACTGTCGGGAGAGGACGCCCGAGTGGCGCAAGGGCAGCGCAACCGATTTGTAATCGGTAGGTTAGTGGGTTCGAATCCCCTCTCGGGCTGAAAAAGGCCCCGAGAAGAGGCTAAATACAAAGGAAAAGACTTGGCGGGTTCTTTCGAGAGGTGATAAACTAAGGCACATCCGGAGGGGTGGGTGAGCGGTTAATACCACCAGACTGTAAATCTGGCGCCCGGAAGGGCTTCGTAGGTTCGAATCCTACCCCCTCCACCAGAGAGAAATGGAACAGAAAACAGGATTCTGCCCACATAGCTCAGTTGGTAGAGCACGTTCTTGGTAAGAACGAGGTCATCGGTTCAAATCCGATTGTGGGCTCCATATAGAGTAAACTTGCAAAACTTTAGGAGGTAAAGATTTGGCTAAGAGGAGATTTGAGAGGAACAAGCCCCACCTGAACGTAGGCACCATTGGTCACGTCGACCACGGCAAGACCACTCTTACTTCGGCTATCACTATGGTGTTGAGCAAGCACACGGGCAGCCAGTACCGGGCTTTCGACACCATCGACAACGCTCCGGAGGAGAAGGCCAGGGGTCTGACTATCGCTATCCAGCACGTGGAGTACGAGACGGATAACCGTCACTACGCCCATGTGGACTGCCCCGGTCACGCCGACTACATCAAGAACATGATCACCGGCGCCGCCCAGATGGACGGAGCCATCCTGGTTGTGAGCGCCCCGGACGGACCCATGCCCCAGACCCGCGAGCACATTCTGCTGGCTCGCCAGGTGCAGGTGCCCAGCATCGTGGTGGCGCTGAACAAGGTGGACGCTATGGACGACCCCGAGTTGCTGGACCTGGTGGAGTTGGAGCTGAGGGAGTTGCTCAGCGCCTACGACTTCCCCGGGGAAGACATCCCCATAGTGCGGGTGAGCGCACTCAAGGCCCTGGAGGACGAGGGCGCCCCCGACTCTGAGTGGACTCATAATATCCTGGAGTTGATGCAGGCAGTGGACGACTACATTCCCATGCCGGAGCGTCCGCGTGACATGCCATTCCTCCTGCCGGTTGAGGACGTGTTTGGAATCAAGGGCAGGGGAACTGTCGTGACCGGTCGAGTGGAGAGAGGGATGGTAAAGACCGGCGACGAAGTGGAGATAGTTGGCATCACTGATACCAAGAAGACGGTGGTAACCGGTGTAGAGATGTTCCATAAGACGCTGGACGAGGGCGAGCCTGGGGACGCCGTAGGCTGCCTGCTGCGAGGCGTAGAGCGTGACGATATCGAGAGAGGCCAAGTGTTGGCAAAGGTCGGCTCTATCAGGCCGCATAACGCCGCTGAGGCGGAAGTGTACGTTCTGAGCAAGGAGGAGGGAGGTCGGCATACGCCCTTCTTCAACGGCTACAAGCCCCAGTTCTACATTCGTACCACAGACATAACTGGCGAGATCTCTCTTCCTGAGGGAGTGGAGATGATAATGCCCGGGGACAACGTCAAGATGGGCATAAAGCTGATCAACCCGGTAGCTCTCGAAGAGGGGCTGCGCTTCGCTATCAGAGAGGGCGGCCGGACTGTGGGAGCGGGCGTTATCACAAAGGTGGAGGCATAAAATGGCAAGGAAGAGGGGAGAGGTACGCCCGATTATAACCCTGGCTTGCGGCGATTGCCGCGAGCGCAACTATACAACGGTTAAGAACCAGCGCAGCGACCCGCAGCGCATGGAGCTTTCCAAGTACTGCCCGCGCTGTCGACAGCACAGGGCGCATCGAGAGATAAGGTAGAAAAGCGTGGCTAGTTCATCGCCATTGAGAAGGGCCCTACGGCCCCAGGGCGCTGACCGTGGGCGGCGAGTTCCCGGTTTCCAGATTTTCCGCGAGACCGTCTCCGAGCTCAGGAAAGTTGTGTGGCCCACAAGGGAGCAGACCACCCGTCTCACCATCTTGGTGATAGTAATATCCGCCTTTGTGGGAGTTCTGCTTGGCGCTGTTGACTTGGGCTTTGGACGGCTCTTTGCATTCTTGACATGAGGACAAAAACTCAATTGGTTGATATCTATGAGCACTACTAGCGAACAGGAAGCGCGTTGGTACATCATTCACACCTACTCCGGTCAGGAGGAGAGGGTGAAGAAGAACCTGGAACTGCGCGTTACCACAATGGATGTGAAGGACAGAATCTTCCAGGTGGTTGTTCCCACGGAGGAGGAGATTGAGATACGGGAGGGGAGGAGGAGGTCCGTCCGACGCAAGGTGTTCCCCGGCTACATCCTGGTCCAGATGACCATGGACGACAACAGTTGGCATGTGGTGAGGAACACCCCCGGAGTCACAGGCTTTGTATCGGCTGAGGACGAGCAGGAGCGAAGGCCCAAGCCTGTGCCCTTGGAGGAAAACGAGGTCGAGAAGATACTAAGCCAGATGGAATCCGAGGCTCCAAGGGTGAAGGTGGGCTTTACGCTGGGCCAAAGCGCACGAATTACCGACGGCCCATTTACAGACTTTATCGGTGTTGTGGACCAGGTGATGGCAGACAGGGGCAAGGTGAGGATACTGGTCTCCTTCTTCGGTAGGGAAACGCCCGTGGAGTTGGACTTCCTTCAGGTGGAGAAGCTCTAGGAGGAACTTTGGCTAAGAAAGTTCGCGCTATTGTCAAACTTCAGATCGCCGCAGGCAAGGCAACGCCCGCGCCCCCGGTGGGTCCGGCTCTGGGCCAGCACGGCGTGAATATCATGGCCTTTGTGAAGGAGTACAATGAGCAGACCTCCACTCGGGAGGGCACCATTGTTCCTGTGCACATTACTATATACGAGGACAGGTCTTTCACATTTGTAACCAAAACTCCACCGGCGTCCGACCTCATACGGAGGGCCGCGGGTGTGGAGAAGGGAAGCGCAGCCGCCAACCGACAGACCATCGGCGCCATTTCAAGGGACGCGGTGCGCGAGATTGCACAGATAAAGCTGGCGGACCTCAATGCACCGGATATAGAGGCGGCGGTGAAGGTGATAGAGGGGACGGCGCGGAGCATGGGTGTCCAGATAGCAGAGTAAGGATGCATAA
The DNA here is from genome assembly GCA_965261605.1 of Dehalococcoidia bacterium. Lineage (GTDB taxonomy): Bacteria > Chloroflexota > Dehalococcoidia > Lucifugimonadales > UBA2985 > DAOUJW01. The sequence goes on from OZ253466.1 coordinate 2,251,658, forward strand.
CACATGGTAAAGCGCGGAAAGCAATATACGGAAGCCGCAAAGGCGGTTGAGAAGGACAGACTGTACTCACCAGGAGAGGCCGTGGATATAGCCAAGCAGACGGCCAGGGCAAAATTTGATGAGACGGTTGAGTTACACCTGCGCACCAACTCGGACCCGCGTCACGCGGACCAACTGGTGAGGGGCGTTGCCCTGCTGCCTCACGGCCTTGGCCGGGAGATCAGAGTACTGGTCTTCGCCGTCGGCGAGGCCGCAGCTGCGGCCAGGCGGGCCGGCGCAGACTACGTTGGCGACGACGACCTAGTGCAGAGAATTGAGGAGGGCTGGCTGGAGTTCGACGTGGCTATGGCTACCCCGGACGTGATGGGGCGTATAAGCCGTCTGGGACGCGTCCTTGGTCGTCGGGGGCTGATGCCGAATCCCAGGGCCGGGACAGTGGTTCAGCCCCAGGATTTCGCCAGAGCTATCGAAGAGGCCAAGATGGGCCGTGTGGAGTTTCGCCTGGACCGCACTGCAATAATTCACGTGCCTCTGGGCAAGGTGAGCTTCGATAACGAAAAGCTGTTGGATAACTTCAATGCCTTGGTGGACACGGTGGTGAAGGCAAGGCCGTCGGCCGTTAAGGGGCAGTTCATACGCACTGCCTACCTAACCACTACTATGGGCCCCAGCATCAAGCTGGATGTTCCTCGAATGATGGCGGTGAGGACGTAGTATTAAGAGGACGCAATAAATTCAGACTGCATTGCCGCAGAAAGCGGGTGGCCACAGGCCTTAATTGATGAACATTCCCGCCGAGGCAGAAAACCAAGTGACCAGAACGCGCTGAAAGTGTGTTTGGCTGCCCGGCTTTCTGGCTCGGGGAGCCAAAACTATTTTGAGGGAGCATAGTGCCTACTGCTAGAAAAGAAGCTCAAGTTGAAGAGATAAAGGACAAGCTGAGCCGGTGCACCATAGCCATTGCCACGGGGTACCAGGGTTTGAGCGGCTCTGCTATGACGGAGCTAAGGAAGCGACTGCGAGAGCAGGGTATAGAGTACAGGGTTGTCAAGAATACCCTGACTCTACTGGCGGCCCAGGAGTTGGGCAAGGAGGGAATTGGCGATGTGATGCAGGGCCCAACCGGCTTGGCTTTCGGGTATGGAGATGAGGCCGCCGTAGCCAAGGGCCTCAATACCTACATCACCTCCACAAGGTCGCCGCTGGTGATTAACGGGGCGGTGATGGGCAGAGGTGTTATAAGCGGCGATCAGGTCAGGAACCTGGCCACGCTGCCCCCCAGAGAGGAACTGCTGGCCAGACTTCTGGGGCAGATGCAAGCGCCGGTGACTGGACTGGTCTATGTGCTCAGCGCCCCTCTCAGGGGCTTGGTTACCGTCCTGCAACGCGCTGCTGAAAGCGGCGGTGGATCCCAGGGCGGGACTGCGGTTATGGACGAGCCGGCTGAGCAAGCCGAGACCCCTCCGCCAGACGATCCTGTTGAAGTAGCAGAGGATAGCGCGCCCGCGGAAGTCCAGGCCGAGGTCGATGAGGAATCGGCTCCGACGGCGGAGGCCGAAGTTGTCGCAGATGAAGAAGAGTCGCCGCCTACTGAGGAAGAGGAGGCTGAGGCCGAAGCAGCCCCTTAGCTGAGGCGGACACAGTCGGTAGTTTGTCAAATCAAGAAGGAGAGGGAAAATGACAAAGGATGAGGTACTTGAGGCCGTAAAGGGTATGTCCGTGCTGGAGTTGGCGGACTTGGTTAAGCTCTTTGAAGAGGAGTTCGGGGTCAGCGCCGCGGCGCCTATGGCAATGATGGTTGGACCGGCAGCCGGAGCTGCAGAGGCAGCGCCCGCAGATGAGGAGGAGAAGACGGAGTTTGACGTTATCATCAAGGAGATCGGCCCCAACAAGATCAACGTTATTAAGGGCGTCCGCGAGGTGACTACCCTGGGTCTGAAGGAGGCCAAGGACCTGGTGGAGGGCGCTCCGCAAGCCGTAAAGGAGGGGATCTCCAAGGAAGACGCGGAGCAGGTGAAGGAGAAGCTGGAGGCCGCCGGAGCCGTCGTAGCCGTACAATAGCTCTGGAGATCCGGACCTCTCCGCCGCGGTGTCCTTAACGGGTGGTGAGGCATTCCTGCGCCGCATGGTAAAGCTATGAGCCGTAGAAAAGACAAGGAAAGATTCCAGGCGATGAAACGCCTGGACCCCGACTACCAGGGCTTTCGCGGGCAAGAACAGGAGCCCAGCGAGGGCAACGTACCCCTCGAACGGGCCACCTGCACCGTGTGCGGACGCACGCGCAACGTGGCCCGCGGAGTGGCCCTGGAGCAGGGGGATAGCTTCGTCTGCTCCAACTGCCTTGAGGAACAGAAGGCGGAGACCTAGGGCTTTTACTAATTCGATGTGCCCCCCAACACGCAGGCCGTGGTTTGTGTAAATGACCGAAGGCAAGGAGTCGCCGGAATACCGGATTATGATACGAGACCTCCCCCAGGAGGAGAGGCCTCGCGAGCGACTGAGAAACTATGGCCCCTCGTCGTTGAGCAACGCGGAGCTGTTGGCAATCATTCTTCGCACGGGCACCCAGTCCGAGAACGTCCTGAACCTCAGCACGAGGCTGATTTCCCAGTTTGGCGGACTGTCCGGGCTGGCGCGGGCCAGCTACGACGAGTTGCGCAGTGTCCACGGATTCGGCGACGCCAAGACGGCTCAGGTCAAGGCGGCCTTTGAGTTGGGTATGCGCGCCCTTTCCCTTCACGAGAACGACCGGCCAACTGTCCACTCTCCCCAGGACGTAGCCAATCTCCTTCAGGGGGAGATGGCGTTCCTGGAGCAGGAGCACCTGCGGGTTGTGCTGCTCAACACCAGGAATCGTATTCAGTCCATCCACGAGGTGTACAAGGGCAACGTGAACTCCGCAGTGATACGCGCCGGCGAGATATTCAGAGAGGCGGTCCGCTCCAACGCCCCGGCTGTCATTCTGGCGCATAACCATCCCTCAGGCGACCCTGCACCCAGCGATGAGGATGTACAGATTACCAGGCAGATCATAGATGCGGGCAAGCTGCTGGACATTGAAGTCCTGGACCACGTGGTGCTGGCGCAGAGGGGGTTTGTGAGCCTGAAGGAGAGGAAGCTGGGGTTTGACTAGCGAGGTTGAAGTGATGAAGAGACCTACCCGGAGAACCGCCAATGCCTGAGAAGCCCTGCGCCAGGTGCAACACCCCTAACCAGGACAACGCCAGCTTCTGCCATCAGTGCGGGTGGCGGGCCTTCGGAGAGGTAACGACAGGAGAGGGCACCGATGTTCCCGTAGCTACCAAGGCCTGCCCGATGTGCGGCAACCGGAATCCGGAGAGCGCCGGCTTCTGCCCACAGTGTGGGAATCAACTCGCGGAAGACGGTCCTGAGCAGCAGGGCGGGGGCTACCCCTACATAACGGGGACTGCGCCTGCCAACGCTCTCCTCATCGGTTCCACCCGTCTCATTGTCCTGTCCATAATATCGTTGGGGCTATACTTCTACTACTGGGCATATCTTACCTGGAAGCAGCTCCAGCCGGAGACGCAGGATGTCCACTACCCGGTTTGGCACGCACTGTCCCTCCTTGTGCCTGTGTACGGTTTCTTCCGCATACACAAGCACGTCAGAGTCATTCGCGACCTTGCCGCGAAGTCTGGAGTTGAGACGTCTCTCAGCCCGGACCTGGCTTTTGTGCTGATGATGCTCTACACCATCTTGGTGTTTGCCCCATTGGCCTTGGTGGGCTCAGGCTCTATGCTTCTGCTGTTTATCAATGCTATTAGCCTTACCATGGCCATTACCATCATAGTCTGGGCCCAGGCCCCGCTCAACCGCTACTGGGGAAACTCCCGCAGTAGTACTCCCACGTCCGTTCCGGTAGATCTATGGGAGATAGGCGTAGTGCTGCTGGGTATCATCGGCACGGTGGTGGTCAATCTACTGCCGGCGCCCGCCTGAGATCACCATCGCGACCATCGCCAGGGGATTCGCCGCACGTTCGGCAAAGCGCGCCTCCGGGTGATCGCAAGATAGAGCGTCATAACCAGGAACCCGGCTATGAAGCCGCCTATGTGGGCCCAAAAGGCCACGCCGCCAGTGTTGGAGGCGGTCGTTACCAGTGATCCGAGTCCCGGAAGTACGTTCTGGATGAAGAACCAGAACCCAAGCAGGAACAGCGCCGGCACCCGTATCACGAACATGAGGCCAAAGAACAAAATCGTGGTAATCCGGTTGTAGGGGTACATGATGATGTATGCGCCAAGTATCCCGGCGACGGCTCCGCTAGCTCCTATCAAAGGTATCCGGCTGTCCGGGTCGATGTAAACTTGGGTCAATGCGGCTGCTACACCGCACGCCAGGTAAAAGACCAGGTACTTTATGTGGCCCAGGCCGTCCTCAATGTTGGCCCCGAAGACCCACAGGTAGACCATGTTTCCGGCGAAATGCATGAACCCCCCGTGAATGAACATGGAGCTGAGCACCGTGACCCACACCTCGTTGTGAGCCTCCAGTTCCAGGATGGTCCCCTGGCACACTGCGCCCAGTGGAGTGGAGATGATTCGTCCTTCGCATACCTGCCCGAACTCGCTCAGACCTTCGGAGAGCTTGGCCGGAATCAACCCCCAGTTGTAGAAGAACTGGGTGGTCTGAAAGCCGCCCAAGAAGAGCAGCTCGTAGAGGAATACGGCGGCATTGAGCGCTATGAGTGCCAGGGTCACATAGGGGCTGATACGGCGTTGTACGTCCGGGTCTGTCAGTGGGATCATATTGAGGCGCTTCCTGAGCGTTCCGGGACCTGAGCGGTATTGAGGCTCATGGGGATTCCCGGTATACCCCGAAGGCCGAAGTTCTCACCGGGACTGTACCACAATGATAACATCCTGGCGCCGATAGAGAAACGAGCATCCATGAGGCGCAAGCGGCAGCCTCAAGCCCACGTAACCGACGTCACACTGAGGAATGCCACGCTATCAGAGATACTATTGACAAGAGTATGTGATAGATTTAGCATTTCAATCGAAGTGACACTCTCCAACGTTGCAACGGACCGGCTGGAGGGAGAATCCCTGTACAAACGGTAGGCCCAGACCTCCGCGGGGCTGGGCCTATTTATGCGCGACTCGGAGGTGACGTACGACACGACAGACGGACCTTAAAAAGCACGTTTCTCTCTTAGCCCTCTTGGGTATCCCGAAGCGCTTCCCGCTGTCCGATATTAGAGAGGCGACAGGATGCTGACCCAGGTTGAGACCTTCCCGAAGCTGCTGGAAGACTATCGGGCTATCATTGGAGACGAGAACGCCGATGAGATAAGCAGACTGTCTGAATCCCTCAAGGGCGCTAAAGTCCTTCACATCAACGCTACCGCTTTTGGTGGCGGTGTAGCCGAGCTCCTGTACTCCTTGGTCCCACTCATGAACGACGCGGGCCTCCAGGCGGACTGGCAGGTCATGCACGGCGACGGCGTGTTCTACAACGTCACCAAGCAGCTCCACAACAGCCTTCAGGGCGCCCGGGTGGACTGGACCCCGGAGATGTGGAAGACGTGGCGCGACTATAACGTAATGAACGCCGAGCGGTTCGAGGGCGATTACGACTTTGTGGTTGTGCACGATCCGCAGCCTGCCGGTATCCTTCGCTTACTCCGAGAGAACGGGCATCGCAACGGGGGCACGCGCTGGATATGGCGCTGCCACATCGACTCCACGGATGCCCAGCCCGAGGCTTGGGAGTACATAACGCCGTACCTGGAGCCCTACGATGCCGCTATCTTCACTCTTGAGCAGTTTGTCAACAAGGACATAAGAAACTCGGAGATATGGGTGGTTCCTCCCGCCATAGATCCACTGAGCCCAAAGAACACGCCCATCTCCCGGGAGACCGTGGATGAAGTGCTGGGTCGTTTCGGCATAGACCCTGAGCGCCCCCTGGTTATCCAGGCGTCCAGGATGGATGTGTGGAAGGACCCTATAGGAGTCCTTGAGGCATATTTGCAGGTCAAGAAAGAGATACCCCAGTTGCAATTAGCCTTTCTTGTAGCTATTGCCAATGACGACCCTGAGGGCTGGGACTACTATAACCAGACTGCGGAGCGCGCCGGGGACGACCCGGATGTCCACATCCTGCCGAACATAGTCCACGGCATCGGTGATGTGGAGATAAACGCCTTCCAGTCCGGGGCCAATGTCGTGATACAGAAATCCCTGAGAGAAGGGTTTGGCCTGGCGGTAACTGAGGCGCTGTGGAAGGGGCGTCCGGTCATCGGGGGCAGGGCAGGGGGAATACCGTTGCAAGTCCTGGACGGCGAGACGGGATACCTGGTCAGCAGTCCTTCCGAGTGTGCTCAAAAGATGGCCTACCTGATTGAGCACCCTGAAACGGCCGACCAGTTTGGCCGGCAGGGCAGGGAGCATGCCCGGCAGAACTTCCTGATAACCCGATATCTGAGGGACTACCTGAGGGTGTTCAAATCCCTCGAGCGTAACGAGAAGAGGACTTACGCCGGTGTGGATGTGACGATTGCTTAATGGACCGTCAAAGCGGTCTGAAGGAGAGCACACTTCCGTTCCATCGGCCTTGCTCAGAGCGGCAACTGAGCAGGAGGTCGGGGAGTGGGGTATTGCTATTTCCCGAATCTGTGTTAAGGTGTTGAGGTTACGTGAAGCTAGGAATATCGCGGTACTAGAAGAAAGACGAGTTTAGCAGTATATGTTCGAGCCAGGGGGGAGACAGCGGCCTGAGTTCCAGTTGGAGGAAATCCTCCGGAACATAGGCAACGTGATTAGCGGGGTTACTCAGAAGCTGGGTGGTGGCGGCATGAAGATTATTGTATTCGCCGCATTTGTCTTGCTCATCTTGGGCTGGCTCGCCACCGGCGTCTATCAGGTGGGCCCCAGAGAGCAGGCGGCCCTTCAGCTTTTTGGAGACTTTCAGGACACCGCGGACTCGGGCCTTCACTGGTACTTCCCATCTCCCATAGGCAAGCGCACCATCGTTGACGTTGAAGTGAGCCGAAGCATGGAGTTGGGCTTCTTCACAACGGATACCGGCGTAACCAGCGACACTCCGGTAGAGGCGTTGATGATCACGGGAGACCTGAACATCGTTAACGTGCAAATGGTCGTCCAGTACCAGATAGCGGATCTGGAGAGATACCTGTTCCGCGTCGATGACCCGGGAGAGGTCGTACGCAGTATTGAAAGAGGTAATCCTGAGGGGCGCACCCTCAAGGACGCCACGGAGGCGGCCCTGCGTCAGGTGGTTGGACAGCGCAGCATTGACGACACGCTGGTGCTCAACAGAGAGGTAGTGGAGGCGCGGACTAGGGAGTTGCTCCAGGAGATATTGGACCAATACGATACCGGGATCCAGGTGAACACCGTGGCGCTTCAGACGGTGCGCCCCCCGGACCAGGTGAGGGCCGCTTTCGATGACGTGGTCAACGCCCGGGTAGACAAAGAGAGTCGCATCAACGAGGCCAAGGCCTTTGAGCAGGACCGGATTCCCAGAGCGGAGGGTGACGCCGCCCAGGTGGTGCAGGCTGCCGAGGCTTTCAAAGCTGAGCGCATAGCCAGGGCCACCGGTGAAGTAAACCGATTCCGGTCAGTCTTGATAGAGTACCTCAGCGCTCCAGACGTTACCCGCCAGCGTCTCTACCTTGAGGCAATGGAGGGTATTTTGCCCGGCATCAAGAAGTTCATCTTGTCTGAGGAGAGCCAGGGCAGTCTGCTGCAGTTCCTCCCATTGACCGACAATGAGGTGACTACGCCATGATGAAAATCATTGGAATGGCTCTTGCCGTCCTTCTGTTCGTGGCTCTGCTCGCCCAGGTGGCTGGCTTTGGGGTGGCTTATACGGTGGACGAGACCGAGTTCGTGGTTATAACGCGCTTTGGAGAGGTGCAGAGGGGAATTATCAGCCCCGGCCTGAAGTTCAAGTCACCTGTTGAGAGCGTTGTACGGTTCGATAAGAGGCTGCTCCGTATCGACGTGCCGGTGGCCAGTATGCCCGACAGGGACAGCCAGTTCCTTGAGATAGACGCCTACATCCGCTACAGGATCAGTGATCCGAAGGTCTTTCTGGAGAACCTGCGGGACGAGTTCACCGCCGGGCAGCGTATCGGAAGCCTGGCTATCTCAGCCATCCGCGATGAGGTGGGTGTGAGAGACCGGAAGGATATAATCGGAGGCGACCCCATAACCCAGGATGACGGAACTATCATTGTAAGACCCAGGCAAACGGAAGAAGGCAACCCAAGTCGCGCTGAAATGATGCAGCTTGTGCTCCATGGTCTTAGGGAGAATACCGAGGAACAGTGGGGAGTTGAGGTTGTGGACGTGAGGGTCAAGCGGGCCGACTTCCCCACCGCGGCAGAGGCAAGCGTATTCGATCGGATGCGTTCTGAGCGCTCCGTTCAGGCACAGAGGCTCCGGGCCGAGGGCGCGGAGCAGTTCCTCACCATCACAGCTGATGTGTCCAGGAGAGTGCGGATTATCAGGGCCAACGCTGACAGGGATGCCAACATCCTCTCCGGTGAAGGTGAAGCCCAGGCTGTCCAGATATTCGCGCGGGTTCTGGGCACGGGAGCCTTGCGTCCAGAAGCCTTGGACGCCCTGGATGCCCTAGAGTCTTTATCCCCAGAGGTGCTGGACGCCATTGGGGCTCTGGACGTAGAATTCATAACCGACGAGACTATCGCAGACCTGAGGGCTGGAAATGTTCTCAGCGTCGACATCCTTGAGGACGTAATCAAGGCGATACGAGCTTTGGGTCCAGAGACCATTGATTCCATGGAATTGGTCATCGGATTCGAGGCCGCTAATGCCCTGAGGGCGCTGGCGGCATCCGGCGATGATGCGCTGAACCCCATCGACTCTCAGTCGCTGGCCGAGGCCCTGGAGTTCTTCACCTTCAGGCGCAGCCTTGAGGCTTACACCAACTCCCTCCAGCAAGATACTACCTTGGTGCTTTCAGCGGACAGCGAGCTGTTCCGGTATCTGCAAGGCCCCACCTTAGCGAATCAGCAGAATGACGCTGAAGCGTTCCTGTCGCTATTCAGTGAGATGGCCCAGTATATGGGAGACCCTGACGCAATGAGTATGGAGGAGTCCTCGGAGCAAGATCAGGACTCCAGCCAATAGACTCTCCTGGCTCTCTTCCCCGTCCTAATGGTATAGGTCCCGTTTCCAGTTCAGGACAATCCCTGGCCCGCTTTCAATGCTTGGGGATTATCCGCGACTTATCTGGGGCCAGCGCATCCACCATAGTTGCGAGCATAGGAAACCGGCGTGAAAGCGCCGCGTTTCGCTTTTTATGAATGTAGGGCCCCATTGGCGTACGGACACCACAGACTCTACGGCGACCTCGCTCACCTGTGGCCGCTGTGATGAGTCCTCCTGAGAACTACTAAGAAGAGGCCCTCTACTGGCTGCGCGAACTCCGGAAGAGACTCGAGCCGGGCAAGGGAAGCATCCTTGACCTGGGCGCCGGAGGCGGCCACCACCTCCATCAACTTGTCGGCGAGTTCGACGCGGCCGCAGTCGACTTGTCGGAAGCGATGCTCGCCCGCTCGCGGCGGCTGAACCACGGCGTTTCCCACCACGTTGGCCACATGAGGACCGTCCGGCTCGGCGGGACGTTCGACGCCGTCCTTGTCCACGATGCCATAAGCTACATGACGTCGGAGGCTGACCGGCTGCCCGTCCTCGAGACGGCGCGCTCTCACCTACGCCCTGGTGGTCTGCTGATTGTGGCGCCTGTTACACCGAAACGTTCGAGACCAATCACGACGCCGAGACCGAGCTAACGTTCGTTGAGTACTCGGCGGACCTCGAACCCGACGACACGACTATTGAGTCGACCTACGTGTTCTTCATCAAGCGGGGCGGCGAGCTGCAGGTGGAGGTGGACAGCCACACAACGGGCCTGGTGGCCGAGACCGGCTTTGAAGTCGAGCGGGTCGATTATCCCGTTAGCAAGGGTGGTCGTCCCATGTTTCTCTGGGTTGGGCAGGATGACTCCTGGTAAAACTGTTTGTTCTCCCAACACTTAGTATTGCCGCCGAATGGTCTTCGTATTCCGCGCTCCTCGTCATAATGGGCCATTTGAAGCATGGGATGCGTGGGAGGACCCGACTACAGCCCCGATACCCAAGGCAGGGTAGGGGAGTGGGCGGACCGGATATGCGGACTTCCGGTACGTGGGGAGCCGGAGGCCCCCCTACAAGCCGTGGACCGGGAATATGCGGCTCTCCACCTCTCTCACGCCCTCCTCGGCGACTTCGCGTGCCTTGGCCAGGACACCAGGGTCCAATGACGGCCCATCCGGGTCGCGGAGGAGCTTCAGACCGTAGCGCTCCTGATAGTCCTGAGGGATCTCGTTGGGCCACTGCTCCTCCAGCATCACGCCGTAGTCCAACGCCCAGCCGCGAGCCACCGCTCCAACGTCGTAACCGCCTCCGCCAAAGGCTAGCCATTTGGGACACAGCTTCCCCAGCTCCTCGACCAGTCGAGAGTGTCCCTGGACTGTGAGGCCAAGCTGGGTGATGGGATCCCGGAAGTAGGGGTCCATGCCCAGTTGAGTGGCAAGGACGTCCGGTTTGAAGGCACGGATAAGGGGCGCTACTGCCTGATTCAGGACCCACAGATAAAGCTCGTCGTTGGTGTAGGGGTAGAGCGGTACGTTGACGGAGTAGCCGAGGCCGCTTCCCGTTCCCATCTCGTTGACAAACCCGGTGCCGGGGAACAGGTACGTACCGGACTGGTGCAGCGATATGGTCATAACTTGGTCCGTGTCGTAGAAGGCGTGCTGCACTCCGTCCCCGTGGTGAGCGTCGATGTCCACGTACACCACCCGCTGCCCCTGTTCCAGCAGGTACTTTATTGCTACCACTGGGTCATTGAAGATGCAGAAGCCGGAGGCTCGGCCCGGCATGGCGTGGTGAAGCCCGCCGGAGCAGTTGAAGGCCACGTCCACCTCTCCCTTGTGCACCATTTCCGCTGCCAGCAGGGAGCCGCCAGTGGACCAGCAGGAGGCTTCGTACATGCCGGAGTAGACGGGATTGTCGCCATGGTCGCTGAAACCGTAGGCGTCCTGATTGTACCCGGCCTCCCCGCGGCTCAGGCTCTGGACCGCGCTCACGTACTCCTGGGTGTGAGAGGTCAGTATCTCCTCTTCCGCGGCCTGGCGCGGCTCCACCAGGACGGCGTTGGGACGCTGGAAGGCGCCGTACGACTCCAGAAGCTCGTAGGTGTAGCGAAGGCGGGTAGGGATCATCACGTGGTCTTCGCGGAGGACGTGGCGAGACAGGATGTCGTGGTACACGAAGGCTGCGCGGCGGCTCATTTGGGAACTCCTTTCACTTTGGCAAGTCCCGGATTGATTCACCATTGGACGCGTCTAGTCTATAAGTGTAGGGCATTTATCAGAATCCTTCATCCTCCGTCTGTTCCTGGGAATCCGCGTATTCCTGCTGAGGGGTTGCGTATATCCGTTGCGCGCGCCTGAGAAACACCGTGCCGAGAGCGTTCCACACTTCCCAGAAGTCGTCTTCACGCATAAACGCTGCGTCCTCAAGAGAAAGCCCCAGGAACTGGGTGGGTTCCGGCAACGCCTCCCTCATGGCGGCTGCTCCGTTGCTGCTGGGAGCGCCGCCGTCCGCCGGCTGCTGTGTCGTACGCTGCGCCGCGCTCCCGCGAACGGCTTTCCGACCCTGGGTCCTGCTCCTCATCTCCCGCCTTCGGGGCACATCCAGAGTCGCAAGTCCGGCCTCTCTGCAGAGCCCAAGGAAGAGCATAACCTGCCTCGCGTGCTGGGAGCGGGGAGTGTATTTCTGGAAGGCGTTCATAATGACTTCCTGCGGATCTCTACCGGGGTCAATGATCGTAAAGTCGTCCGCATAGGCGTTTCGGATGGTCCGCTCCAGCAGCTGGCGATACTCGTCCTCGGTGCTGCCGGCAAGACCTCTCAGGATGTCCGTGGGTTCATGGGTGTCCGTGATCAGTTCCAGGAATCGCAGGGTTGAGAGCACTCTGGGGATGATGTTCTCCGAGATGCCTATGCCTTTGAGTATCTCCCGGGTGACTCGCGGGGGTATATTCATCCGACGGATGCGGTACAAGAAGGCCTGCATATTGGCAGGGGGAGAGTATGGACGGAACAAAGGGGCTTTTTCTGTAACCATAACGTAACACCCGTATCTATTAAGATATATGTATCTTAACCAGAAGCGTAGAAATTGTAAAGAGTGCTTCACATGGCGCTCTGGATATGATACGCCTGAATCTATTGACTATATCTGATGATTAGCTTAGTATAGAATAAACTCTGATGACTAGCTTAGTATAGGGTAAACACAACAGAGGAGGTGCAGTACAGGCATAATCGTAACAGTAAGAATTCACTCAACCCTATAACTGAACCTTCGATGGCCGGGCGAGATTAAGGATTCGGTACAGAGTTATCAGTTCAACAGGTTTCTGGGCTACCGCCCAGAGTGCCGGGTCTCTCGGATAGGCAGGATGGGGATTTTATCCGGTGAGTCTCTTGACTAGGTCTAAGTTGGTTCCAAATTGATATTACCTTAACTGCGTAGCTTGATGTCGGACCACTAGCCAGGTGAAGGAAAGGAAATGAGAGATCAATGCTAGCAACCCATACAACTGAAAACAACGTAGCCCATGACCAGGAGTGGGAAAGGGCCCCTGCGCGAATAAAGGTGGTGGGGATTGGCGGAGGGGGATGCAATTGCGTGCGCAGGATGATGAAGGACCAGGTCCCGGGCGTTAAGTTTGTGATGGTCAACACGGACATCAAATCCCTGGAGCCTTCCGTACAGGGTGCTGAGATAGTTCAAATTGGCGCTAGGGCGACCCACGGCTGGGGCGCCGGCGGCGACTCAAAGATGGGCGAGAAGGCTGCCGAGGAGTCGGAGGCCGACCTCCGCGCCGCTCTGAAGAACGCCGAGTTGGTGTTCATTACGTCAGGCATGGGCGGCGGCACCGGCACGGGGGCTTCGCCTTATATAGCCTCCATAGCCAAGGACATGGGCGCCCTAGTGGTGGGCGTTGTAACAACACCCTTCAGCTTTGAGGGGAGTCGCAGAATCGGCCAGGCAATGAACGGAGTAGCCCGCCTTCGGCCCTTCCTAGACAACCTGATTGTAATCCACAACGATAGGCTCCTCAAGTACGTCGACCACGATGCCGAGATGGTGGAAGCCTTCAGGACTGCTGACGACGTGGTAACTCAGGGCATCCTGAGCGTCTCTGAGCTCATCAACGTCCCGGGCGAGATAAATGTGGACTTCGCGGACGTAAGGACCGTCATGGGCTTCCCGGGAGCGGCGCTCATGGCCATCGGCCAGGGCCGAGGCAAGATGGGTGTAGTGGATGCAGCGCGAACGGCTATGGCCAACCCACTGCTGAACATGTCCATCAAGGGCGCTCAGGGGGTTCTCTTTTCGGTCAAGGGTGGCCATAGCCTGACCCTGGGTGGAGTCAACGCAGCAGGCGACCTGATTGGCAAGACGGTGAGGAAGAGCGCGTCCATTTTCTTTGGAATGTCCATGGACGAGGGCTTGGAGGATTCCGTGAAGCTCACCTTGATTGCGACGGGCTTGAAGGGTGAAGGTGGCAGCAGAGGAGGGTCGGCATTCCCCGGGAAGATACGCAGCGTAATTCCCGGCCTCTAGACTGCAGTCTGACATACAATATGTGTAACGACGACGACTTACAAAGCATCCCACCTGGCTAGTCTTCGACGTATGTTGCGCCAATGAGTGCCCCTCCAGAAGGGTTTCCGGCAGGAGGGGCACTTCACTATTATGTCCTGAGTCTGAAAGACGTAGGGAGACGCCTGATCCCTGATTTCCTCTCTGGCAGTTCTTACCAAGGGTGAGTTGCGCTCTATGCACAGAGAGAAATCCCGCTGCGTGTCGAGCTTGCAGTCATGACGATCTGACGAAGCTGCTCTTCTACGCGCTCGCTTTCCAGAAGGATGGCCCTCAGCTTGCCCGATGCTATCAACCTGCGCCTCACTATGTTCCTGTTCATTGTCACGAGGATACGTCATTCCTCTTGGGCCATGCTCACTAACCTGCCATCCTCGATACCTGGTACGAATGTCGTGTCGTTTCCCGTGATCCTCAGTCATTTGACCAGGCGGCCCGCGTTGAGGTCTACAATGAACTTCGATTCGGACACACTATACCCCTCAAAACGATAATGAACTGCGGGTATGAGGTACAGACTCGCGTCGAAATGGAGTACAATTTCACATTGAGGTGGGTCACACCATTCCACTTGAGGTGGTTACAGGGACTCAGACTATGTCCTCCGAAGATAAAGCAAACAGAGTTGCTCCGCTAAACATAGAGGTCTCGGGTGAGAATGGGGCTCTCAGCATAGCCTGGGACGACGGCCATACGGGCGTTTATCCTTGGGGCTTTCTGCGGGGCGCTTGTCCATGCGTATTGTGCAAGCGCAGCCATCGGGGCGTGGAGATTAGCGAAATAGAGGATGTAGATGGAGTATGGCTGATTGATTGGATGCCCGTTGGGAACTACGCCGTACGCCTGCTGTGGAGCGACGCCCATGAGACTGGGATCTACAACCATCACTACCTGAGGGCCATTTGCAGGTGCAATGAATGTCTGGGATAGACACTCCGACAGACCTGGATGATTCATCCAACGCCGCAGCGAGGCGCAAGGAGGCATGACATAGACGTCAGGTATCTGGAGCAGCTCCTTTCGCAGGTGCAGCGAGGAGAGACGGAGGTTGGGGAGGCCCTGGAGAAGCTGCGGACGCTCCCCTTCGAGGACTTGGGCTTTGCCAAAGTCGACCATCATCGCGCCATTCGCACAGGCTTTCCTGAGGTTGTGTACGCCCCGGGAAAGACCCTGGAGCAGCTGTCCCGGATTGCCATGAAAATATCGGAGACTTCCTCCAAACTCCTGATAACCAGGGCAGGGGGCGATGCGTATGAGAAGGTCAGGGAAGCGCTGCCGGAGGCCCGTTACAGCGAGGTTGCGAATGTCATTGTGGTGGACCGGTCGTCAGGAGAGGCCGCGCCTGTGCCGGGTGTGCTGACGGTGGCCGCCGGAACGTCCGACCTGCCGGTGGCGGAGGAGGCTGCACTTACTGCAGAGCTGATGGGCAACTCTGTGGAGAGGTTGTGGGACGTGGGCATAGCCGGGGTGCACAGGCTGCTGGAGAATTTGCCCATGCTAAGACAAGCAAGGGTCATAGTGGCCGTGGCCGGGATGGAAGGCGCTCTCCCAGGCCTTATAGGAGGCTTGGTATCGGCGCCGGTTATTGCAGTGCCCACCAGCGTAGGCTACGGGGCGAACTTTCATGGGCTCTCGGCCCTTCTGACGATGCTGAACTCATGCAGCCCGGGCATCGCCGTTGTAAACATCGACAACGGGTTCGGAGCAGGTTACATGGCTGGCATGATCAACCTCTCCATGTCATCCGGCCCGCCTGAGTCCTGAGCAGGGATTGGCCCGCGTTCCATCGGGAATGCGTCATCCTTCAAAACAGGGCAGGGGCCTGGCACTCGACCAAGCCCCTGCGATAGTTGCTTCGACTGTCCCCTGTCTGTGTCCCCTCAAAAACTAGGGCGTCACCTCAAATGTACCGTGCATGGTGGCGTTGTGGCCTGGGAATGTGCACACGAACTGGTATGTCCCTGCTGCGGGGGCCGTAAACGTGACCTGCCCCGATTCCCCCGGGTCGAGCAACGGAATGCTCGCAATTACGTTGGGATCGTCCGGCTGGAGCCAGTCGGTGGTTGACGCTGACACTCCGGCAAGGGCTACGTCGTCCTTGGTGCCGTTCTGCACCAGGACCCAGTTGTGCTGCTGTGTGATGGCGTTGTTGGTGTAGGTTACGGTCACGGTTGAGCTGGCGCCGGCCGTGAGTGACTCCGTGCCGAAGACCAGGTCGTCGCTGTTGACGGAACCCAGCGAAAGGGATACGCCGTCCCCTGTAGGGGCGCTGGGAGTCTCCACCATGGGTGGGGATGTGGGGGTGGGCTCGACCATCGCCGGAGTCGTGGCCGTGGGCGATGGGGTAGAAGTAGGCGCTTTGGTGGGTTCCGGCTCGCTGCCTCCCCCACAGGCTAAGCCCACAATGGCGATTATCGCTATTCCAAAATACAAGAACCACTGCTTCTTCATTTTTCCTCCCGAATGGATACTGCTTACAACCTCAATCCGTCTTCACTGGTGAATCCCAGGCTCGATTGGCAAGACTAAATTTTATCATAGGGGATATGTTTGTTCAAGTATTCACAATCTTTTCTGCCCATCCTTCAGGCGGCGCCGTTTTGTTGACATGCCAGATTCGTCTCCCTACAATAGCAGCCACACGAGAGCTAATATGACAGTTGTTCATCAGCTATACGACCTTCTGGTCGTTGACGAGGACATAGACAGACATAACCAGACTATCGCATCCCTGGATGCGGCTCTGGCGGACACACAGCGGCTTGTCCAGACCCGGCAGGCAGTGGAGGAGGCCAGGGGAACACTTAGGAAGCAGCAGGCGGAGCGCAGGGACTTGGAGATGACCGTTGAGGCCTCCCAAAGCAAGGCTGGCGAGGTGGAAGTTAAGCTCTACGGCGGGACCGTTCGCAATCCACGAGAGCTGGAGGATTTACAAACCGAGCTGAACCTCCTCCGAGAACGGCAGAAGAGGCACGAGGATACCCTGCTCCAGAGCCTGGAGGTAGTAGAGGAAGCCGAGGGCAGTCTGGGAGCGCTGGAAACCACTCTTGAAGAGATGGAGTCTTCCTGGCAGCAGGATGAGGCGCGCATGCTGGCCGAGAGGTCGAACCTACAGAAAGGTCTGGCCCAGTTGCAGAAGAAGCGCGATGGTATGTCAGCTCTCGTAAGCCCCGCCCATCTGAGCCTATACGATACCCTTCGCTCCACGCGCCAAGGGCTTGCGGTGGTTAAAGTGGAGAGAGGTAGTTGCCAGGGTTGCCGCATAACCCTGCCAACCAGGGTGGTGCAGCAGGCCCGCACATCGCCGGAGCCTGTCAAGTGCCCCAGCTGCAGCCGGATACTGTATGTAAGCTGATCATCAATGAAGGCCATCGGTTATTTCGTTGTCCGAAATGGAGATCAGGAGCAAGCCGACTTACTCGAGGCCTTCTCCAATCATTGCCAGCGTAACGGACACCAACCCGTGGAGACCTTTGTGGAGTGGGAGGGGGTGGAGAACGGGCGACCCCAGTACGGGAATATGCTTGACTATATGAAGAGGTCCGGCTCGGAGTTCCTGGTGGTTACCGCAGGCGTGCAGCACCTCGGAGACACGTTGGAGTCCTCCGTACGCCGGTTGCTGGAGATGGATGTCCTCGGCTCCAGGGTCGTCTGCATTGATGAGGATATGCCTGATCCCTATCAGCAAGCTCTCAAGCACTGGCCCGGTGACGGGGGCGCCAGAGGGCAGCGCATAAAAGAGGCCATGATGGCCAAGGCATTCCGAGGGGAGGGGCTGGGCAAGCCCCCCAATGGTTACAGGATAGGGTCTCAGGGCAAGCTGGAGGTAATACCTGAAGAGGCGGCTACTGTGCGCCTGATTTATGATCTCTACCTCCGTGAGGACATTGGTATGAGGCGCATAGTTCGTCACCTGAACGAGAGGGAAGTACCCACTCGCGGCGGAGGCGGCTGGAGCATAGTCACGGTCAGAGATGTCCTCCGCAACCGCGTTTATCTGGGCACCTACTCCAGATTCGGCACGAGGGTGCCCCGCAGCCATACGGCGATAATCAACCCTGAGGACTTTGAGATGGCTCAACAGAAGATGACGCGAATGAAGACCAATCGGGTATCACGCGCCCCGGAGCCGTTTCTCCTGTCCGGCTTGGCCTTTTGCGCCTTCTGCGGCAACAAGATGTTGGGGGTGAGCCGGCGTCAGGGGTGGCGTCGAAAGGACGGCTCCAGCGCTGTAGGGCATTACCGGTATTACCAGTGCCAGTCTCGAACGAACCAGGGCATGTGCCGCTACCACACCTGGCGTTCCGAAGCCCTTGAGGAGTATGTGCTGGAGAAGGTCAGGGATGCCTTGGAGAGTGGAAAGACAAGGCTTCAGCCGGTTGATTATCAACCCAATGCCAAGGCAGCAAAGGGCGTGAAGCTCCTTGAGACGCAGTTTCTGAGGACACTGGAGAGGGCCGCCTCCGGAGCCATATCCCTGAAACATCTCAGGCTGGGTCTTGAGGAAATAGATGCGCAGAGAGAGGCGCTGAAGAAGGATTCTGCGCCTCACCCGGACCTGACTGACGCCATCGCCGGCGGGGATGCGTCCCGCCTGCTGAGCAATTGGGACTCGCTGGACAGGGATGCCATCGGCCACATTATTCGCGCCATGGTATCCAGGGTATCGGTGGGAGACGACTCTGATCATGTAATGTTGACACTGAAGGAGTGAGCAATGATCGAATTTACCGATGAGATGCGTGAAGCAATCGACAACGCCCTGGCAAATGGGACGCCCTGCATTGTGGGCACAGCCTCCGCCGGCGGGGACCCGAATCTAGGGTTCAAGGGCAGCGTAATGGCCCTCGACGGTAGCCGCCTGGCGTATTGGGAGCGCAGCATGCGCACGATTCTGGAGCACATCGAAGAGAACCCCAAGGTTGTGGTGATGTACAGGGATCCGGCCAGAAGACTGGCCTGGCGGCTCTACGGCGATGTAACAGTGTATCGCGACGGGTCGGTCCGGGACGAGGTAATGGCTAGGGTAGTGCAGCCGGAGTTGGACAGGGACCCGGAGCGCCAGGGATTCGCTGTGGTCATAGACGTGGAGCGCATAACCACGCTGGGCGCGGATGTTGTTCAGGAGAGGTAGGCCATCGCTTTTGACCCTGGCAGCCGCCGGTGTTAAACTGGAGTAGAGTTGATAGGCAGGCTGGGCGATCGCCCTGACGTAGTCGGGGAGGAAAGTCCGAGCTCCACAGGGCAGGGTGCTGGCTAACGGCCAGGCGGGGTAACCCGACAGAAAGTGCCACAGAAAATATACCGCCCTGATTTATCGGGGTAAGGTTGAAATGGCGAGGTAAGAGCTCACCGCTCCGATGGCGACACCGGAGGCATGGTAAACCTCACTCGGTGCAAGGCCTAATAGGGGGACTGAGGGTGCCCGTCCCGTCCCCGGGTTGGCCGCTAGAGGCTTTGAGTAATTGAAGTCCCAGATAGATGATCGCCGTCCCGATATTTCGGGATACAGGACTCGGCTTACAGGCCTGCCTATCAGCGCCATGCCGGTCTGCTTGTACCCTGGACCTCCTAACGTCCGACGCTTTACTGACTAGGGGGCGCTTCAAGTGCTTTACGACGACCCACTGAGCAGCGAGATTGTTCTGAAGGCCCTGCGCACGTCCATACTGGGCAGCCGAGTAGACTTCTTCCCAACCACAACCTCAACTATGGACGAAGCGAGGAGGGCGGCTCTGGCCGGCGCTCCGGAGGGTACGCTGGCGCTTGCGGAAGAGCAGACACAAGGGCGCGGGCGCTTTCAGCGGACCTGGGTCTCGCCGCCAGGGGCGAACCTGCTCTTCTCACTGGTTCTGCGCCCCGGCTTGGAGGCGTCCTCACAGCTTAGCATGATGTCCTCGTTGGCCCTTGCCACAGCGCTCGGCAGACTTGTGCCGTCGCCCTCGCAGGTCTCGATCAAGTGGCCCAACGACGTTCGCGTCGGCGGCAGGAAAATAGGGGGCATCCTCATAGAAGGGTCCGCGGCGTCGTCGGAGGGTTCCAAGGGGTTTGCCATTGTCGGTATGGGGGTCAACGTCAACTTCGATCCCGGCGATTACCCGGAGATTAGGGATATTGCCACCAGTCTCAGGCGGGAGCTGGGACATCCATTCCCGCGCCTGGACCTTCTTACAGCCGTTCTGGAGGAGATGGAGTCGCTTTACGTTGGCATTACGAAGGGCGACCCAGTCAGGGAGCGGTGGGCGTCACTGCTTGACACGGTAGGCCGCCGCATACAGGTAGCTTCAGGGGATGCGGTGTACGAGGGATACGCTGAAGGGGTGGACGATGACGGGAGCCTGCTCATGCGCAGGGACGACGGCTCCGTCCAGGTCCTGGCGGCAGGCGAGGTGACGCTGCACCTGTGACCTAGGCCTTGCCACACGACTCACGGCTACGCCGGAGTCAGGCGGTAGACGCCTTCATTGCGGGAGAGGACGTACAGGTTGCCCTCCGAGTCCTCTGCAAATGATGTAATGAGGAGATCCGACTCGACAAGCAGCGCCTGCTCCGTCACCAACTGGCCGTCGTAGATAAGGCCCCATATCCTGCCTGAGCAGTAGTCTCCGTACACATAGACGCCCTTGAGAGACGGTATCTCCTCGCCGCGATAGACGTACCCGCCGGTGATGGAGCAGCCGTCGGAGCGGCCGTACTCCGCCACGGGCGCCACCAGCCCGGAGGAGTCGCAGCCCGTGCGTGGGGAGAAGCAGTAGCTTCCCTCCGTGACGTTCCAGCCATAGTTCATCCCCTGGGTTATCAGGTCAACCTCCTCCCACTTGTTTTGTCCCACGTCACCCGTCCAGAGCGCGCCCGTCTCCATGTCGAAGGAGAAGCGCCAGGGGTTGCGCAGCCCGTACGCCCATATCTCACCCCGCGCGCCTTCGACTCCGGCGAATGGGTTGTCGCGTGGTATGACGTAAGGGAGATCAGGGACGGCGTCCCCCACGTCGATTCGAAGGATGGAGCCCAGCAGCGTACCCAGGTTCTGGCCGTTGCCCCTTGGGTCGCCGCCGCTGCCGCCGTCTCCCAGGCCAACGTATAGATAGCCGTCCGGGCCGAAGGCAAGCTGGCCGCCGTTGTGGTTACCGTAGGGCTGTGGTATCTCCATGAGGACAAGCTCGCTGTCCGGGTCGGCCGCGCGAAGGTTGTCATCGCTGACGGTGAATCGAGATAGAACGGAGCGTCGAGGCGATGCTGCGGAGTAGTAGACGTAGAGATGGCCGGTGGCGGCGTAGTCGGGGTCGAAGGCCAGGCCCAGCAGACCCTCCTCGTTGTTGTCCTCGCTCACCATGTCCCGGATGTCCAGGAACACGGAGGCCTCGGCTGCGTCCGGGTCGTTGGGGAACACGCGGACAACCCCGGCCTGCTCGGTTGCGAAGAAGAGGTCCGGGATGTCTTGAGGCTGGACCAGGTTGGTGAGCCGGGGGAAGGCCAGGTTTGGGAAAGCCCGCTCCACCCGAAGCGCCGGGAGTGGTGGATGGGAGGTGGGCGCGAGCGGGGATGCCGTCGTCGTTGTGGTGGGTTGAGGCCGTCCTGTTGCCGGCGTGGCGGCGGGCGCAGGTGACGGGGTTGTGGCAGTGGGAGTAAGGGCAGAGGTCGCAGGCGGAGGCGCAGTGGCCGTAGGTGCGAGGTCGTGGAGTGGGGTAGGGGAGGGCGCGTCAGTCGTCGCGCTCCCCGGCTCTGAACAGCCTGCCAGCAGCCAGACGGATAAAAGCAGTACGAAGAGCGCGACGGGTTTGAACGAAGGCGAGGTCACGGCCTAGAAGGGTAGGGGTACGCCCACCCCCTCCGCCTGGGCGCGCTGGAAGATGTGGGCCGCTGCCGCCACGTCCTCCAGGCCAATGCCCTGGGACTCGAAGAGGGTGATGTCCTCCGGTGAGTTGCGACCTGCGGCCTGGCCGGTCACCACATGGCCCAGCTCCAACACGCGGTCCCAGGACATGAGACCGGCGTCGATGGGCACGGCGAGGTCGGCGCACTCCAGCTTGGCCTGGTCTACAGCGTCCGCGACTATCACGGAGGACATGGTGACGGCCTTCTCGTCCAGCTCGCGGCGGTTGATGGAGTTGGCGCCCGCAGCGTTGATGTGCATCCCCGGCTCCAGCCAGTTTCCAAAGAGGACGGGGTCCAGAGTCCGCACGTTGGTTATCACTATGACGATGTCGGTATCTCTGACAGACTCTTCCGGCGATGCCACAGGGGTGATCTCGACGCCCAGGGACTCGCTCATCCTACGGCTGAACTCCTCCCGTCGCTCTGGCGTCCGGCTGAACGCCTTGACTGAGCGGATGTTGCGGACCGCGCAGACCGCCTCAAGCTGCGTTATGGCCTGGTTCCCAGTGCCGATGATCCCCACGGTGGAGGAGTCCTCTCGCGCCATGTACCTGGTTGCCACGCCTGTGGCTGCGCCCGTGCGTATCTGCCCCAGGCTGCCGGCCTGCATGACCGCCAGGAGCCTGGCAGGTTCGTCCCCGTACAGCAGAACCAGAGACCCTCCGGCGCCCATAGCCTTGAACCCGGCGACGCCGCGTTCGCCGAGGACGGACAGCATCATGGTTATGCCCCTTCCGCCGGCCTGGACGCGATGCCGGGGTATGTTGACGCCGGTGCCGTTGCCCTGCTCCCTCAGACCCTGCTCAACGGTCTCTATCGCCTCGTCTATAGGCAGGAGGCGCCGGACCTCCTCTTCAGTCAGAAAGATTGCCATGTCGTTCTCCTTTTAGGCGGTGAGCGCCTTCATTGTCCTTCGATCTGGTCCTGGTCCTTCCTCGCAAACGACTGGGCCATTCTCCACGAAACGAAGCCCAGAGGCGTTCCAAAAAGGACGTAGAAGATCATGAATATGTATGGCGATAGTATCATGTTCTGGGGGTCAGGCGTGTGTATCAAGCCTGCAATCAGGGCGACGGGAAGCAGAAACGACGCTACGGCCAATGCTCTGCAAGCCCGGCTCAGGGTGCGCGTACGGGAGTTGGACTCTGCTATCCATACTCCCACCGCGGCCCAACCCACAAGGAAACCGGTAAGGCTTATCTGCCATTCAGATTCCCAGTCCTGTACGACGAGAAACGCGCCGACGTTGAAAGTGAACATGAATGCGGCGGGAAGCGAAAATAAAATTCCTCTGAGGCTTCTGAGAGTAAAGCTTGGGTTCATCACGTATTGGCGCATTGCTATATGGGCCTCCTCACCCAATTGGCAGGAGGCGCCGGACGTCCTCTTCAGTAAGAAAGATTGCCATTATGTTCCTCCGTATAGTTTTGGTGTTCTAGCGCCAATGGGATCGCGCCCGCTTTCTGTAGTCCCATGCGATTACTAATACAATGGTACCCACGAACATTCCGATCACGGCAGCGAATGCGACCACCCAAAATGGCGAAAATATTGGATCCAGAGGGGGAGGTTGGAGGATCTGGTCCACCACTGCGACGCCAATTAGGGAAAACAATGCTGCGGCAAATACACCGCAGCCTCGGCTTACGGCAAGGTGGCCGTTATCAGCTCTCAAGACCCAAAGAGTGCAAACGATCAAACTCGCAAAGAGAGATGCAAGACCAATCCAGCCTTCATACCGTGGCATCCAAGCTATTCGGTCAATAAACTGGTTAGTTATGATGTCGACTACCCAAGTAATCATTAGGGCAAATGGGAAGGACAAAAAAGCCGCCCCAAGGAGCCTGAGGCCTATGCCGCGTTGCCAACCGGTTAATGCCTTCGACAGCAACAGGGTAAGTGTGGCCAGGCTGGCGAAAAACGCAGTGAATATGACAGGATACCTAACTGCATCTATGTCGGTGCCGTCCGAGACCACTTGGTCAAGAATAAGAATTACTGCAATAGACAAAAGGTAAGCTGGGAGAATGGAAACTAGGAAGGACGGTATGTATCTATCAAAGACACTCATGGGAGCAATCCGTTTAGCCGATGGGCCTCCTCACCCATTGGGTGGAGGAGGCCCACGTGAAGATCCAAATGCTTGCCCAGCCGGATGTCTAGTCGGGGCTTGTGCCGAAGACGGTCCAGTCGGAGGCGCCGGGGGTGAATGCGCCGGCCACGGCGGTCTCGGGTCGGCCGTTCTTTATGGTGACCTGTCGCTGGCCTGCCTGGCCCCGCAGCTGCTGGATTGAGTCGGTGTAGATCCACCAGCGAGTGCGCCCGTTGCCGGAGTTCCCGCCACTGGAGCTGAAGGGGTGCGATCCCTCGACCCTTATGTCGCTGGCGTAGAAGTCGTGCGCCTCGCCCCTCTTTACGCCGTGCCAGCCCATGCCCTCCAGGTAGTACTGGGTGAACAGGGTGTAGCCGTCGTAGGGGTTGTAGATGTCAACTTCGCCCGGGGTGAGGCCGGATCCCTCAAGAACCTTCTTGGCGATGCTGTCGGTGAAGGCCTCGGTCTCCTCAAGGGTCTCGACGTAGCTCCGCACCACGCCCCTCTGGGTGACGTGGTTGAGAATGTAGACGGGCGGCTGTTTCATGTCCTTTGCCCGCTCCGGGGTGGTGTACAGGTACGCTACCGCTGTCTGGATGGGCAGGTCGGCGTCCCAGATGTTCAGTGGCTTCTGGAGCCATCGGCCGGCCAGGTAGTCCTCTGCGGTGAAGAGCTCCGGCCTGTGCTGGTAGTAGAACCCCTCCGGGTTCATGAGGCCGTTCCTGTGCTGGTTCACCACGAAGGGGGCCATCCGGTCGTGGTTGGAGCCGTACTTGCGGCAGTAGGACTCGAAGCCAAAGCCGATCTGGGGCATGAGACCCCAGCCGAAGGTATCTGTCCACTGGCTGTTGCCCGAGACCTCGTTGGAGGGGTTCTGGTGGTATCGACCAGGCATGTTGCCGGTTGCCCTGATAACCAGGCACACCTCTGTCTGGCGGTCTCCCACGGCCTGGGCGGCGACGCACAGGGCGTTGGAAATGCAGGAAGGCCCGTGGGACGTGAACTTGACGTTCTTCAGGCCCATGTTCTCGACTATCCAGTCCGCGCTCACTCCGCTGAGGCCGTCCTCGGAGTGGTAGGGCGGGGCGAAGAATTCGCGGGGGCCCCATGCGTCTCCCATGCCCTGGTGGCAGGCAACCACTCCGTCGACATCGTCGATGGTGATTCCCGCGTCATCCAGGCACTTCTGGACCGCAAGTATTTGCCAAGCGCCCAGGCTGGTCTCCA
Source organism: Dehalococcoidia bacterium (assembly GCA_965261605.1). Taxonomy (GTDB): domain Bacteria; phylum Chloroflexota; class Dehalococcoidia; order Lucifugimonadales; family UBA2985; genus DAOUJW01. The sequence continues at coordinate 2,276,587 of OZ253466.1, forward strand.
GGTTGCCGTCCCACCTACGGGCGGTCGGGGCCTGCCCATAGCCTGCCACCGCCACCTTGCCGCGATGCTCCCATACGCCCAGCCCCTCGTCGCGACGGTAGACTGAGGCCGGTGCATTTTGAGTTGGCGCCATGTTTCACCTCTTTCTATCTATGAATGAATTGTTATGCGTTCAGGGTTGAGATGGTCTAGGCGACCACCCTCCACTCGGCGACCTTCTGTCCGTTGAAGCTTTCCTCAAACTCCACCTGCACCGTGGCGCCCACTGGAACCTCGTCTGTGGGGGTGCCTGGGAGGTGGGAGAGCATCTTGATTTCGGGGGCGTCCTCCAACTCTACCACGGCGAGGTTGAAGGGCTGAATCTGTTGTAGCATCATAACCCGGGAGTCGTGGCTGACAAGGTACCCGTGGATCTTGCCGCGTCCGCTCATATCTCGGAACTCCATATTGGCATCTGAGCCGCATGCCAGGCACGCCTTCTGCGGTGGGTGTTGCAGCCTGCTGCAGGCCGTGCAGTTCTGCACCACCAGCCGCCCCTCGTTACAGGCCTCCCAGAAGGGCTTGCTTACTTCGTCCGGTACAGGGGATGGTTTGGTCAAATCTCACCTCCGTTTTAGTATTGTGGACTAGTGGCGATGATAGGATAATCCACGCCTGATGTCAATGTTGGGGGGGCTTGAGATGTATTCCCCGGGGGTGGTGACAATAGCAAATAACACCGCTCATTCTGAGCTTGTCCATCCCTATTACCCAATAGACACCAAAAGCTCCGGTACTCGTGGGCCGTCGATTTGGAGGCGGCGAACGGAGACGTTCGTATCTCCTAATTGCTGCACTGCTCCAGTCCAGCCAGCTAGCCTCGTACAGTCTGATTGACTGGTTCGAGTCTCGGTAAGTGGCTCGGATTTGGGAGGAATGGACTCCACCACTTCCCACGCGATGCGCTCCGCCTTGGGGGTGGGAAATCCGGGTGAGGTTTGGGGATAGCCGCGGTTGCGGCCCTGACTATCTCCTCGACGTCATTCTAGGGGTAGTCTGAATAAGTCCGTGGATTGCAGTATGATCAGATAGGGGAGATGGTCGTGTTGACGGCTTGTTCAGAGATTCCCTAGGGCAGTCCCGCTTCCTGTTGAGCCATGTCCGCCATTGCTCTGCCGGCAGATGCGGTGTACCCTGCCCGTACTCAGCTGGAGCTTCCGGAGGACGGTCAACCGGCGTTCCTGGACGGGCCGCCGGATGGTTGAATTGTCGATACGCGGCTGTATGCCTGCGAATGTGAGGCGGTTTAGTGGGGCTGAGTGTATGGCTGTGAAGGGGGTGTCCTATAATGGACCCGTGTAATCCGGCTTGTCCGTGGGCATTCTTCGGGCCTATGTTGGTCATCCTGGCCTACTTTCTAATAGGGGGGTTGCTCTACACAGTGACCAAGAGTAAGAAGGTAGTGTATGTCTTCACCCTGGTTATGTTCTACGGGGCTGTCGGCCTGGGGATCTATCTGATGACTAAGACATGATTGGCGAAGGCTGGCGGTCGGTAGGGTTGACATAAAGCGAGTCCCATAAACACCCGTCCAAGCACGATAGGAGGCCGAGTAGGGGTTATAACCCTTACCCGGCCTCTTTCTCTCCAGGCACGGCTTTTGGGATGGGGCCTTCCAGCCACGTTGTCACCTGTCCCTGGTTATCCGATTTCGAGTTTCCAGGATAGCGCCAGTTCTCAGGGGTGGTTAAGAAAAAATGCAGCCTACATCAACCAGTTGTGATAAAGTCTCATCGTCCAGAGTATCGGCTACACCGAACAAAGCATCTGCCAGGGCGTCGATTTCATCGTTCCCGAACGATGCGCTGTCAAACGGTTCGCTCGCATCTTGCATCCGGACGAAATCATGGCTGGCCTTTAGAAATGCAATGAAGGCGTCGTGAAGGGCTTTCAGTTCCTCCGGCGCAGACATGTCTCCGAATGCGTCTATTATGTCGGCCAAATACTTTGCCGCCTGCCCCGACGTCAAGTCGGATTCTTGCAAGCTCCTCTCCTTCTCCGCGCACCAAACCGCATACTCGGCCACCGTGACCTCGGACCCACTGCTGCTGTCCCGGGCCACGGTTGATGTGGGTGCAGCCGTGGCCTCGGACCCACTGCTGCTGTCCCGGGCCACGGTTGATGTGGGCGCAGCCGTGGCCTCGGACCCACTGCTGCTGTCCCGGGCCACGGTTGATGTGGGCGCAACTGTGACCTCGGACCCACCGCTGCCATCTTGAGCCACGGTTGATGTGGGGGAGTCCCCACCTCCGCAAGCTACCGCCATCAGTACGGTCAGCACGGCGACAGAGCCGGCCAATACCAGTCGCAACATTTCGCCTCCTTCACCGCTTCTCTGCGAATACTTCGTTGTAACAGTACGTCCATCCGATTTAAAAGTCTTCAGATAGCTGGTATGGGATTGGAGACTGGCTTGGCCCTCGCCAGGATACCAATCACGGAGCCGGCTTGAACCTCAACACGAAGGTTCTTGATTTTGTCCAGTTGGGTGGCGGAGTTGAAACTGGCGTCAGCAACACTAGGAGAGGCGACCCGAGGTCATCTGCTGTCTTCCATCCCATCGGGACTCACTTTGCTGGGGAGCCTGAGTAGCAAACCGGCGGGGTGGGAGGTATAATTCGCGCCTGTGGTGGGAGGCGCGGCCAGATGCTGCCGGACGCAATCTACAAGACGCCGGGCTTGGCCTTTGACGCCAGCTTTGTTGTTGTGGTCGAAGTAGAAACTGTAGAGTGCGATTGTACTGCCCTGGAACTTGACGCCGGAGGACCTCATCCCATCGTTGTATTCAACGTCATCGATGCGGTCGTAGGGCAGTTCTATTGCCCCGGAGCCGAGCGCACCACTCCGCAACAGGAGGACCCGGCGGTCTGTAGCGACTGCGATACCCTTGTGGCCTGTCTTGCCCCCCCCACGGATGGTGGAGGCCTCGAAATCGTTGGGCAAACCCCAGCGGCCTCCCAGCCAGTACTCGATGTTCTCGTCGCCATCAAGGATCTCGTGGAGCTTCTTGCGTTCGCCTTCGTACTTCTTGAGATTTGCGCCCGAGAGGTTGCTAAGAAGGCCGGCAAGAAGTCCGGGATTCGTTCGGCCGGGCATTGAGGAACGGTCCTGCCACTGGGCGTCAATGCGCTCGGTCTTGCTCATTCCGAAGTGTTGACCGGAGGAGGAGGGGGCGACAGTTGAGAGAGGGACAGTTGAGCGAGGCTCGGGTTGGAGCCGCTGCACCAGTTCGGCGAAGCGGGCGCCCAAGTTGCCGAAGTCGTCTTGAATATCCCGGACTTGGAAAGGGTCGTCCTGCCCCATCCCGGCCCAATTATGGATACCGGCGCCGGCCACGGTCACTACTCCGCCTGCCTGTTCCACTGCCGTGATGCTGGGCAATGGCATCTGAGTCACAAGTTTGTTGAGGCCCTTGTGGGCGACGAAGTGGACGCTGAGGTCGGTGACGACGGCGACACCCTTGAGCCGTTGCTGCCGCATTATAAGTCCCGCGCCCTCGGCGAATGCCGACTCGGGCCCCCAGGTACAGCCCACCAGCCCCATGATGCTTTCATCTTGGTCCACGTAGTCATAAATCAGCTTGCGCTCGCGGTCGTGGTTTTCCTGACCCCATGCGGAAGCTTGCTGTCCCCACTGGGCATCAACGCGGTCGCGCAGTTCTTTCGTCGCCATGGTCTAACCCCCTTGCTGGTTGCTCCGTGCCCTCTGCAGCGAAAAGCTGTCACGGAACTCTATCTTCAATCTACGACCTCACCGACTCTAACCAGGCCCAGGGTTTGGCCCAGCGTCAGGCCTGCACCCTTCCTAGGCAATTGCATTATAGCAGGAGTCGACCTTGAGCGGCAGTCCCCAACATTGAGTCGGACCTGCGGTCCGGTATTCCTGGTTGGTATTGCCGACTCCGTTGGGGTATTAGGCCTCTCTATCCCCCATTCCTGCGGAGGCAGGAATCCACGCCCCCTTTAATATGGGACTATAGACCCCTGCTCCCCGTCTCCACGAGGACAAGCTTCGCAGGGGTGGTCTGACTCTAGGATCGTGTCATTTGCTAATACCAACACGTCCCGAGGATACCTGCGGTCCCGCGAATACCCGACCTCTTTCTCTCCAGGCACGGCTTTTGGGATGGGGCTTTCCGGGTGCGCTGACGCCTGGGCTAGAGGGGCGGCATGGGGCGTCTAGCTCATGTGAGTCCGTGTGGTCTTGCTAGTTGGGAGGATATTCTTAAAGGAGACAGCCTGCATCGCGCATTTGTGAGACGGCCTCACTGTCTAAAGTGCCCGAGAAACCAAGTAGGGTGACGAACTCAACGGCGACATCATAGTCTTGATTGACCAGGTTTTCGTCATATGGCTCGCTCGCATCCTGCCTACGGGAGAAGTCATAGGAGGCTTTAAATACGGCAACCAAGGCGTTGTGATAGTCTTTCAGCTCCTCAGGCACGGTTACATTTTCGAGGTGGTCTAGGACTCTGTCGCCGTACTGCACCACCTCACCCCATGTCTTCAGTTCATCCTCTCCTTCGGGCCAGTTGGTTGCTTCCCCGCAGTAGGCCGCATACTTGGACTCAGTGAGGTCAGAGCTGCCGCTGCTGTCCCGGGCCACGGTTGATGTGGGCGCAGCCGTGGCCAGGGACCCACCGCTGCCATCTTGAGCCACGGTTGATGTGGGCGCAGCTGTGACCTCGGACCCACCGCTGCCATCTTGAGCCGCGGTTGATGTGGGCGCAGCCGTGACCTCGGACCCACCGCTGCCATCTTGAGCCGCGGTTGATGTGGGGGAGTCCCCACCTCCGCAAGCTACCGCCATCAGTATGGTCAGCACGGCGACAGAGCCGGCCAATACCAGTCGCAACATTTCGCCTCCTTCACCGCTTCTCTGCGAATACTTCATTGTAACAGTACGTGCATCCGAATTGACCAGTGGCATCAGTACCCGTCATTGGCGTCGTCTCCGCTGCGGGCGGCAGCCTGGGCCTTGCGGACTTCCGCCACCATCATTTCCGCCGACAGACTATCTGCGGTGTGGCCGAAATACGTTGTCTCGCTCTTGCCGTCAACCGCTACCGCAGCGCAGTACATGCTCTGTGTTCGAGCGCTCTTGTCATTCAACCAGTTCCCCACGTGGAATACCAGGAGCGCTATCCCGATAACCGCGCCGTGGATAGCCCACTCAATCGCCGAATTAGGCTCGAAAGGATCGGGGTCATTCGCGCTTGATAAGAGGCCAAACCAATACAGGACGTGAAACAGCAGCGACCACAGCAAGAGAAGGGAAGCGAGAGATGACATCAGGCCCCCGCCTAACATGAACAAGAAACCGGGCGCTTTCAGGAGCCAGTTTGACCCGCCCGTTTTCACACGCTGTTGGTCAGCCCAAACCGACGAAATCACGCGGAGTTCAATGGTTCTGCCGGGGAGCGTCAGACGTCGCTGCGAAAGCCGGACTTTTCCGTCTTGATAGAGTGTCTGGTCCGGTTTGGGAGCGTTTGCCTGGCTTGCGACTTGCCAATGTTCGGCAGCAGTTTCTCGGTTCGCCGTCCCTTCAGCCTGCTCGCTACGCAACGTCTCCAATTGGGACAGTTCCCGGAGCAGTTCCCGCTCCGCCGCGTCGTCTGGCCCCGCAGCCGCTTCCGCCCCGCCCTCGGACCGTCCTGTCAGGCCCCACTCCGGCGCGGACATAAAGCCGTGATAGGCCACGTCCAGGTCTGAGGCTCGCAAGGAGGCTGACTCACCGGAGCCAAACCATGGTGGAGCCGAGACTGAATCGTCCAGCCAGGGCTGAGCCGCATCCAGTGCGATGGCATAGGCCAGCATGGGATCGGGTTCGCCCCGTCCGGCCGCTGGGTCAGGTCCGGTCAGAGATTTTTTCAAACCAAGCCACTGACCTATCTCATACGCCCCCGCCTCCGTTGGAGGCATCATACCCGTGTGCATCGGGATCGCAATGAACCAATATATGCAGCCGACGACCGCGCCGACGATGGAATTCGCCCACCATTGGGTCAGCCATAAAGCCATCCAAAGCCCGCTGCCAACGCCCATCAAGGCCGCTGCCAACGTTGCCCATCCGAATCCATCCGCGAGACGCTCCCTCCTTATCCGTATCGGGTTGTCATGGAAAAGGCCTTGGTGCTGCAGGTACTCCCCCAACTGGTCCCCGATAGCCTCCTTATGCCCGTCCATCAGGTCACGCAGCGCTTGAACCGATGTGGGCCGCGATGGCAAGCTGTCGCATATCAACTGTTCCCACTCAAACTGCGCGGGTTCCTGCTGCGACAGCCGGTATAGGAAGCCGCTCCTCGTTCCGACGCACTGGAATTGCAACGCGCCGCGCTGGCACATCTCGATTATCGCCGCCAGCAGTGTTCGGTCGCTGACCTCCCGGCCTTCCAGCACCGACACCACTGCCGCCGGCATCCCAGTGCGCTGTTGCGTCCCCAACTCCAATGGATCCCGAGGCCTGATCCCATGCCTGCGTCGGTACTTGAGCCACAGCACCAGCACGAGCAGCAGCCCGACGCCGATGCCAATCGTGCGAAAGCCCCAGACCGTGAGCTGCTTCCAACCCATATCCCGGTATTCGGGGAAGCCACTCTGGGCGATGGCTCCGCCAGGGTCCATCGCGAACAGCAAACCAATGACAACAAGGCCAGCCAGCGTTGCCAACACACTCGCCATAGGACTCCTTCCTTCCTGCCCATCGCAGGTCTCCCCGCACCAGGCCCGGGTTGTACCACTTGCGGTCTATAATACAGGGAATCCCGCTTCTTTACACGCCCAGCTGGAATCCTGTCGCCGCCCTTGCTGTTCGCATTCACCATCGCTTGAGACGCTCCCACGCTCCTCCCCAGCCATTCCGGAGAGGGCAGGGGACAGGGAGACCGGTCCGGCCGGAACAGTTACATGAAATCGGCAGAGGGTTCTCAATATACGCTTCAGCCCTTACTATATGCTTGATATACTCTGCGAAAGGTGAAACATAAGCATGACGATACTGCGACGGATAACAAGAGGCTGTCCCCTGCACATTTGCGCCTTGGCATTGATTCTGGCGACCCTGACCGCCGCCTGCGGCTCCGATGCGCCTTCGACCTCGCCCACGTCCGGGACCGCCGCTGCGCCGGCAACTGAGGGGGCCGGGAGCGGGTCTGGGCCTCCCCAGGGCTCAGTTGCCACGGATAGGGAAGTCCTGGTTGCGTTCTATAATGCTATGGACGGGGACAACTGGACGAACAACACAAACTGGCTGAGCGAGGCTCCCCTTGCAGAATGGCACGGGGTCCACACTAACAGCAACGGGCGTGTTTTTAATGTGCGCCTTACCGACAACCAGCTGAGCGGGGAGCTGCCGTCCGAACTGGGCAGCCTTACTTACCTGATAATACTGGGAACCAAGGATAACCAGGTGAGCGGGGAGATTCCAGTGGAACTTGCCAACCTCCCCTACCTGGCAGCCCTGGAACTCCACGGCAATCAGTTGAGCGGCGAGATACCGCCTGAGTTGGGTAGCCTCCCTAGACTAGGCAGTGTGCGTCTTGAAGACAACCAGTTCAGTGGTGAGATACCGCCCGAGCTGGGCAGCCTCTCCACCCTGGAATTTCTGCACTTAGACGGTAACCAGTTGACCGGGGGGATACCGCCCGAGCTGGGCGGCCTCTCCAGCCTGAAACGTCTGGCGCTAGGCGGTAACGACTTGAGTGGTGAGATACCGTCCGAGCTGGGCAGCCTCTCCAACCTGGAAGTTCTGTGGCTAGGCGGTAACGACTTTAGTGGGGAGATACCGTCCGAGCTGGGCAGACTCTCGAACCTGGAAGTTCTGAGGCTAGGTGGTGACCAGCTGACCGGGTGCATACCAGGAGGGTTGCGAGGAGTACAGAATAGCGACGTCGACAGAATTGGTCTGCCATTCTGCTGATCCCCATGCCTTACTCCAGGCAGGGCCTTTGTTGGGGTCCTGCCTGCAATGGATGGGAGCGCCGCACATCCCCTTCTCCAGTTCCCTCATCCACCACGCCAGGGCCTCGTGGCGCTCCTGTTGGCCTGGGCGATATGGTTCCTGGTAGTAATAGGCGTGGCGCCGGTTGGTGTGGGCAGGCGCGGGGGTTGACGGCGTCGGCGGGCGGCTGACGGGCCCGCCGCTCCGTCATACACGAGTTAGCGCGTAGAAATAGCCGGCAATGCCCGCGCCGCAGGAGACCATCGTACAGGCGGAGATTACCTTCTCGTGCCCCCCAAGTTGTAGATGGCGATCACACCCGCGTACCACAGGGGGTACGCCGACAGGAACAGAAGCGCCTCCTGCCAGGGGATTTCACCAGGGAGCGTCGAAGGAAATGAGCGGGGCAACCACGCCCGAAATCTTTCCGCTCAAATGGTTGGGACAGGCTCAACATGAGCGGGTGCAGGCCCCGTACTTGATACGGGAGCGGGCAGCGCCATGCGCCATAGTCAACACGCGCTGGGAGCGCCTTCCGGGCGATATGCCGTCCGTCCCCGGCTGAGGGCGCGTGGCTTCAGCAGAAGGGCAGGTCGCCAAGGTCAGATACGTCAAAGTCCAACTGGTCTTCCAGGCTGCTTGGCACGCATCCGCTCAAGTCGTTGTCGCTGAGGTACAGATAACCCAGCCTGGAGAGGCTGCCCAGCTCCGCCGGTATCTCCCCACTCAAGTCGGTGCCGGAGAGGTACAGCCATGTCAGGTTGGAGAGGCTGCCCAGCTCCGGCGGTATCTCCCCGCTCAACTCGTTGTTGCCGAGGCCCAGCCTTGTCAGGTTGGAGAGGCTGCCCAGCTCCGGCGGTATCTCCCCGCTCAACTCGTTCTCGTCGAGGACCAGCCATTCCAGGTTGGAGAGGCTGCCCAACTCCGCCGGTATCTCCCCGCTCAACTCGTTCTCGTCGAGGACCAGCCATTCCAGGTTGGAGAGGCTGCCCAACTCCGCCGGTATCTCCCCGCTCAACTCGTTGTTGCCGAGGCTCAGCCCTACCAGGTTGGAGAGGCTGCCCAACTCCGCCGGTATCTCCCCGCTCAAGTCGTTGTCGCGGAGGCTCAGATATCTCAGGTTGGAGAGGCTGCCCAGCTCCGCCGGTATCTCCCCGCTCAACTCGTTCTCGTTGAGGTACATCTCTGTCAGGTTGGAGAGGCTACCCAGCTCCGCCGGTATCCCCCCGCTCAAGGCGTTCTCGCCGAGGCCCAGCTCTGTAACGCGCCCGTTGTTGTTGGTGGTGACGCCCTCCCATTCGCCGAGGGGAGCGTCGCTCAGCCAGTTGGCGCTTCCATTCCAGTTCTCACCGTCCGTTGCGTTGTAGAGGGCAACCAAGGCTTCCCGGTCCGTTTCGGCGGGGCCGGCCCCGCCGGACGGCTCATCAGAGCCGCAGGCCGCGAGCGCCGCCGTAAGGGCCAGCGCAAGGACAACGCTCAACAGGGTCACGTATCTTGTCGTTCGTGTACTGGTCATTTTCTTTACCTCCCGGTTTTATTGGCGCCATCCCTGCCGAGGATACCTTGCGAGACATTCCGGGCGATATGCTGTCCGCCCCCGGCTGAGGGCGCGTGGCTTCAGCAGAAGGGCAGGTCGCCAAGGTCAGATACGTCAAAGTCCAACTGGTCTTCCAGGCTGCTTGGCACGCACCCGCTCAAGGCGTTGTCGCCGAGGCCCAGCCCTCTCAGGTTGGAGAGGCTGCCCAGCTCCGCCGGTATCTCCCCGCTCAAGTCGTTGCCGGAGAGGTGCAGATGTGTCAGGTTGGAGAGGCTGCCCAACTCAGGCGGTATCTCCCCGCTCAACTCGTTGCTGCCGAGGCTCAGCTCTCTCAGGTTGGAGAGGCTGCCCAGCTCCGCCGATAACTCCCCGCTCAACTCGTTGCCGCTGAGGAGCAGTCGCCTCAGGTTGGAGAGGCTGCCCAACTCAGGCGGTATCTCCCCGCTCAAGTCGTTGTCGCCGAGCTCCAGGTACTCCAGGTTGGAGAGGCCGCCCAGCTCCGGTGGTATCTCCCCGCTCAAGTAATTGTTGGGGAGGTTCAGATATATCAGGTTGGAGAGGCTGCCCAGCTCCGCCGGTATCTCCCCGCTCAAGTCGTTGCCGCCGAGGATCAGATGCCACAGGTTGGAGAGGCTGCCCAGCTCCGCCGGTATCTCCCCGCTCAAGTCGTTGTCGTCGAGGTACAGATATTCCAGGTTGGAGAGGCCGCCCAGCTCCGGCGGTATCTCCCCGCTCAAGTTGTTGGCGTTGAGGAACAGCTTTGTCAGGTTGGAGAGGCTGCCCAACTCAGGCGGTATCTCCCCGCTCAAGGCGTTGTCGCGGAGGATCAGCTCTCTCAGGTTGGAGAGGCTGCCCAGCTTCGCCGGTATCTCCCCGCTCAAGGCGTTGTCGCGGAGATACAGAATTCTCAGGTTGGAGAGGCTGCCCAGCTCCGCCGGTATCTCCCCGCTCAACCGGTTGTTGTTGAGGTTCAGCCCTGTCACGCGCCCGTCGTCGTTGGTGCTGACGTCCTCCCATTCGCCGAGGGGAGCGTCGCTCAGCCAGTTGGCGCTTTCATCCCAGTTCTCACCGTCCGTTGTGTTGTAGATGGCAACCAGCGCTTCCCGGTCCGTTTCCACGGAGCCGGAGGCCGCGGGCGGCGCTGTCGTAGCCGTAGGTGCAGGCGCATCGGTGGCAGTGGGCGCGGCCCCTGACGCTGGCGTGGTAGGCGTCCGTGCGGGGGAGGCCGGCGTCTCCGTTGGGGTGGACGCGGTCCGGTCGGGGCCTGTCACGCCGGACGGCTCGTCAGAGCCGCAGGCCGCGAGCGCCACCGTAAGGGCCAGCGCAAGGACAACGCTCAACAGGGTCACGTATCTTGTCGTGCGTGTACGGATCATTTTCTTTACCTCCCAGTTTTGACCGGCGCATATATCCACAGATTCATACGGGTATCATAGCGGAGCTTCTGATGGTGTCAAGGCTGAGACACTCTTGGCATTCCCAAATATGTGTTGGCTATTGCACATGGCGCCACCCATCCTGAGCCTGTCTGTTTCAAACCAGAAGAGGGTCGGGAAGTCAGCCTGGTGGAGGCCGGTCTGAACCAACCTGGGATAGGTGTGGCGGCCGGAGCGGTAGCCTGGGCCGTTGGAAGCGTGGTGGCAGGCTAGGAAGGCACGTTACTGCAGGCTTCGTCGCGGCTCGCCTTCAGGTCTTCGATCGGAGCGACGGAACTCACATAGATGAACTGTGTCTTGGCGTCGTCCATATTGTTGGCGGTGGGGAACATCATGAGCATGCTTGCCTCGAAGACTTCAGTGTCCCCCTGGGCCCAGCAATCCCAGGTCTGAGTGAGGATGTCCTCCTTGCTCTCGCCGCCTCCGCAGGCCGCGAGCGCCGCCGTAAGGGCCAGCGCAAGGACAATGCTCAACAGGGTCCCATATCTTGTCGTGTGTGTACGGGTCATTTTCTTTCCCTCCAAGTCTTGACCGGCACCATGTATCCGCAGATTCGTACGTATGGTATAGCGGAGTTGCTATGGGAGTCAATGCTGAGACACCCTTTTCGCCACTCCCAAATATGTGTTGGTATGTCGGCTTCCGCGGGGATGAGCGGGCGCCCCATGCGCAATAGCCAACACAACCCGGGAATACCAAAAGCGGTGTTCCTAATGTGTGTTGGGTATGGCGCACGACACCGCCCATCCTGAGCCTGTCTGTTTCCAACCAGCAGAGGATTGGGAAGTCAACCTGGTGGAGGCCGGTCTGAACCAACCTGGGATAGGTGTGGCGGCCGGAGCGGTAGCCGGGGCCGTTGGAAGCGTGGTGGCAGGCTAGGAAGGCGAGACACCGCAGGCTTCGTCGCGGCTCGCCTTCAGGTCTTCGATTGGAGCGACGGAACTCACATAGATGAACTGCGCCTTGGCGTCGTCGATATCGTCGGCGGTGGGGAACGTCATGAGCATGCTTTGCTCGAAGACTTCAGTGTCCCCCTGGGCCCAGCAGTCCCAGGTCTGAGCGATGATGTCCTCCTTGCTCTCGCCGCCTCCGCAGGCGGCCAGGAACAGGATGGACGCCAAGATACACATAAGTGGAATGGCGATAAACAGAAAGGGTTGGGAGTGGATTCTCAATGTTCGTTCCTAATAGTAGTTGGCATGCCGCCGGAAGGTCCTGCCACAGGCTCCGGCCTGCGCCCATCTATGTCACGGAAGGATGTGGAGGGAGCCGGAAGCGGCTGTCTCCGCACCGGGCTTTGATTGACCCCAAGGAGGTGGCTGACCCCCGACCCATAACCTAAGTCTATCTACCAGGCGCTCGAGTGGCCCAATGACCGCGGCGATGGCTGGGATAAAGACCTTGGCGATTGACAGGTTGAGCAGTGAGACTAATCGAGTCGTCTATATCGCCTTCAGTCGTTCTGACTTGGTGTGGATTCCGGATGCGCCATCCGGTCTTGGCGGGCCGTCTTCCTCGATCTGCGGAGTTCCGTCCGCCTCCACGCTGCGGACTTGGAAGTCATGGCGTCCTTCTTCGAACGGCCAATCGTAGCGCCAGATTACCCAGGCAACATCCGACAGCGGGGTGCGTAATTCCGCCTCGCGCCATTCGGGTTCGTTGTCCACACGCACCTCCACCTTGGAGATGCCTCGCGCACCGGCGTAGGCGATTCCACCAATGGGGACCAGCTTACGGTCACCGTCCTCGATCACCGAGTCCACCGCCACCGTATCCACCACAGATGTGGTCTTGACTAGCGCCTCCTTGGACCAACCGCGTCCAACCCAGTAGCCCGCCTCATAATTGCCTATCACCTCGATTCCGGTGATCCACTTGGGCTGTTTCATGCCAAAGCGATCGGGAAGCCAAATCCGCAGAGGGAACCCGTGATCGAACGGTATAGGTCTGCCGTCCCAGTTGTATGCGAGCATGATCCGCTCGTCGGAGTCGATCAAATCAAGATCGACTGTCTCATAAAAACCGTCACCACAACTTATTAACAGATAGCGCGCATCCGTCCGGGGTCTAACGTCGGCAAGGATGTCCTGTAGGCTGGTGCCTGTCCAGTAGGTGGTGCCTATCAGGGGGCCACCCACCCGATTGGAGATGCAACTCAGGGTGACGAACTCATTGCGAGCCTCGTACCTGGTCCGGAGGTCGTCCAGAGTAAAAGTCACTGGGTTATCCACGAGGCCGGTGATGGGCAGAGTCCATGTTGCACCATCGATCACCGTTGGTTCCGAACGGATGAAGACCTTGTAGTGGTCTCTGACGGCGGTATATTCGGGCCGCGTTCCGAGAGCAGGTTTGAGAGGGGCGTTTTCGTTGGGCAGCTCGATAGCCGACGGGGTCGCGGACATGTAGGCCTTCATCGCCTCTAATTCGGCTTCCAAGCGGTTGCGCTCGTCTATTTCGAGGACGCGCCCCAAGCCGGCGCCAACAACCGTGACGGTAGCTGTTGCTGCCCCCATTTGGATGAGAAACTGCCGCCTGCCGACGACTTCCACGGACCGCGTCCCTTCCTGCGCCGACGAGCCGCCAGTCGTTAAGGAGAACTGAGGCAGCAGTCTACGGGCCGTAACGACTGTGGCGACGCCCCAGACACAAAACACACCGAGAACCCATAGGAAGATGAATGACACGTGGGTCGAGGACTGGGACATGCTTGCCGAGATCATTGCGATTGGCAAGCCCAGGACAGCGCCCACCAGGAGGCCCAAACCGGGCCCGCTACCGGCAGGTCGGCGTCCAACAATACCATATACAATGATGCTTGCCACGATTCCGGCGATAGCGAACGCTAGCACCGCCTGGATATGTTCGGCGGTCTTCGCAGTGGCCGCGACGTTGAGGCCTAGCATTTCCAAGCTATCTATCATCAGATCAATGCCGAACGTCACGATCGGCCCAGGCAAAATTCGGGCAATCCAGTCGAAGATGTCATAGGGTGCGAATGAGAAGTCGAGCAACTTGTCCGCCAGGTACATCACTGCAACCATAGGCACAAAGAGCAAGCCACCGACCAGAGCGCCGAGCCCAACGGTCTGAGTCTTCATTGGATACCCCCTTTCACTAGGCCTTAAGGACACGGGCAATTTACCAGATGACGATGAATGTTGGCAACTGAGCCTGTCCCAAAAGGGATTTGCTGGTAGGAGGAGTCGGGCTTGATCTCTCCGCTCTCATAGTGGTGCTCCCAATTTTGCTGGTTGCCAACAAACCTACACCATCGTGGCCTCCGTTAGCTACTACAACTACCGGCGCTATCACAGGCCCGGGGAAATGTGACGCCCTCAGATGGCCTCAGGGGCAGGCGAGAAGAGATACTACAATGCAGAAGGGAGGTGCAGGCTCAAACAATCAAACGGCGAAGACAGCACAACAGGGTCCTCAGGGAGCTCGCCAGACCTCCATCCGACTACTGATCTCGCGGCTCTCATAGCGTCCCACTCTTGCTGGTTGCCAACAGTTGAGGACCTGGGTCTCGGCGTCTCTGAGAGGGCGCACGGAGGGACGAACGGCGTCGGCGAAGTGAGCCAGGACTGCCGCGTCCAGAGCGTCGGTCTTGGCCAGCGTCCCGGTAGCCCTGGCGAAGTCTCGAACTTGACGCGGGTTGACCACCACCACCGGCAGCGCCTCAGCGGTCAGGGCGGCCACCAGCGGCAGTTCCAGCCCGCCCGTGGCCTCCAGCAGCACCAGGGCGGACCCCAAGTCCACCATCTGGGAGACCAATTCCTCAACCCAGGTCTTCATCGTAGGACACGACCCATCTCTGTCCCGTAGGCCGGACGGCAACGTCCACCTGGGCCTTTGAGACATCAATGCCTACAAATCTCGGTTCTCCTTCCATCAGTACCTCCTGTGTGAGGTCGGCCCGTCCTTGCGCGATGCGGGCTCGATTGGCCCAGGCAACTGTTCGGGCTCTACTCGTGGGGGGAGGTGCGGCGATCCCTGCTCCTTTACGGTCTTCCATGACCTGGGCGTCATCGGTCTGCCGCACCCCGATCCGCCTAACTGAAGTGATTGTTACACACCAAAACCAATATACAAGGCGATCATGGCGAGAGGCGTGGAGAGGAAGGCAGAGACGAATCGGGCGGCCATCTATGCGCGCGTATCGGACAAGCGCCAGGCCGGAGGACAAGACCTCTCTGTCTGAGCAAACCATCGATATGGAGGCCTACTGCGAGCGCAGGGGCCTGACCATAGTGGGCGCGCTACCAGGAGGTGGGCAGGGGCTGGTCCAAGAAGCGCCCCGAGTTCCAGAGGATGCTGGCAGATGCACACGAGGGACGCTTCGACACCATCGTTTGCTGGAAGTCGGACAGGCTCAGCCGTGGGATGTACCCTGCCGTCGCCCTCATGGAGGTGGTCGAGGCGTACCAAAAACGCCTGGAGGCGGTCATGGACACCATCGACATGAAGACCTTCGGCCTCATGGCGGCCATTGGCAAGATCGAGCTGGACAACTTCCGGGAGAGAGCCTCTATGGGCAAGCGGGGGAAGGCCAAGCGGGGGAAGGCCAAGCAGGGGCGGATGCCAAACGGTTCGGTCCCGTACGGGTACCGGATCGGGGAGGACGGCAAGCCGGTGGTATACGAGCCGGAGGTTGAGGTGGTGAAGCGCATCTTTCAGCAGTACGTCCACGAAGGATTGGTGGGACTGGCGATTGCCCGGCAACTGGCTCAGGACAACGCGCCCACATGGAGACCGGGTTCGCGGTGGTACAACGCGTACGTCTGCGCTCTTCTGGGGAAGGAGGTCTACAAGGGCGCCTGGTGGTACGGCAAGGCACGCTGGGTTGTGACTGAGGGAGGAGATCAGCGTGTACAGGCAGCCGGAGGATGCGTGGACCGGGATTCCCTTCCCACCGCTGGTGGACGAGCAGACCTGGGACAGGGCGTAGGTCATCAAGAAGCAGAGGACCTCGCTATCCAAGCGGAGCACCAAGATCTTCTACCTGTTGCAGCGCCTTCTCAGGTGCGCCGAATGCGGGTTGCTCTTCGCCTGCCGGTCGAAGATCCGTGCGACAGCGAAGTACAAAGACAAGACGTACAGCTACAGCTACAAGTCTCCCCAACGGCGCTATTACTGCTACGGGATGCAGAGGGAGCGCCTGCGGTGCCGGGAACGGCCATACATCAGGGCCGACAGATTGGAGGAAATGGTCTGGAGCTATGTCAAGAAGGTTGTCCAGAATCCAGACCTCATCGTGCAGGGCATCGAGTCGCTGGATACTCAGGAAGACGGCGGGCTGGCGAAGCGGATTGCCGGCGCAGAGCGTGAGGTCCGGGGAATCCAGATGGAGGAGGACAGGGCCATTGGCTTGTATGTATCTGGAAAGATCACCGAGGACCAGCTCGACCATCAGCGCAAGCTAATCCTCGAACGTCTGGAAGCCGCCCGGGCGAAGCTTGATGACTATCGCACCCAGGAGTCGTTGACAGTTGAGAAGCGCGTTCTTATGGAGAACATCGTCGAGTGGGCTGGAAAGGTTGGCGATGGGCTGGATAACTTATCCTCCGAGGAGCGTCGAGACATCCTGCATCTGATCGTGGATCAAATCACAGTTGACCGTGACAACAACGTGAGTATCACACTGGGTATCCCAACTGAAGATTTAGTGTCAATTGAGAAAGAGGAATCTCGAAGGAAATGAGCGGGGTAAGTACGCCCTCAGAATTCCCGCTCAAGCGGTTCGACAGGCTCACCCCCGTATCAAGTACGGGGCAGGCTATGAGCGGGAATATTGTGCTTTGTTGCTTAGGCGTCGAAGGCTTGCCATAAACCGGTGGGCCTCCTCTCAATAGAAGAGAGGAGGCCCACACGCGGTAGTCCTGTGTGCCGTGGCGAAGGCTTAGTCGGGGGTGGATCCCCACACAACGAAGTCGCCGCCGCGAGGATGCGGTCCGCCGGATACGCCGGTCTCCGCCGGTATCCTGATCTGCCGCGTGCCGGCGCGTCCCTGGATCTGCTGTATGCAGTCCGTGTGCATCCAGATCCGTGTCCGGCCGCTGCCTGCGTTGCCGCCGCTGGGCGACACGGGGTTCGGCCCCTCAATGCTGATGTCGGTCTGGTAGAAGTCCAGCCCTTCGCCCTGCTTGACGCCCCTGTAGTTCAGACCCTCCATCATCAGATGGTGGAACAGGGTGTAGCCGTCATACATGTTCTCGAAGGAGAGGTCGTCTGCGGTGATGCCCGCGCCTTCGTACAGACGCCTGCCCAGGCTCGCGGCAGAGTCCTCGCACTCCTCCAGCGTCAACTCGACGCTGCGGAGCTTCGGCCTGGCCTCCGAGTGATTGAGGATGTAGACGGGCTTCTGCTTCATGTCCTTGGCTCGCTCGGTTGTGGTGAAGACGTAGGCCACGGCGACCGTTATGGGGATGTCGCAGTCGTACAGGTTCACGGGCTTGACGATCCAGCGAGCGGACAGGTAGTCCTCAACTGTGAGAGCCTCCGGTCGATGCTGCGCCCAGAACCCCTCAGGGAAGAGGAGGCCGTTGCGCTTGGAGTTCACCACGAAGGGAGCCATCTGGTCGTGGCTGCCGCCGTACTTGTTGGTGTAGCTGGTGAACCAGTGGGCAGGGTAGTAGGGGCCTGTTGCGCCCCAGGGGTTGCTCCACTGGGCGTTCCCGCCGATGGTGTCCAAGGCGTTGTCGCCGCCCTGGGCGTACCGTCCCTCCAGGTTGTCCCACGCCTTCAGCACCAGGCAGGTTTTGGTCATGCCGTCGCCAATGGCCTGCGCGGCAACGCATATGGCGTTGGACATACACGTGGAGCCGTACATACTGAAGCTGATGCCGCTGAGCTCCGGCATGTTGTTTACCAGCCACTCGGTGCTCAGGGAGCTGATGCCGTCCACCTTGTTGGCGCCCGGCTTGAAGGCCTGGGAGAACTCATCCGGAATGGGCCTGTCCGCCGGCCACATAGCGCCAGTAGTTGTGGACGGGTCCAGGACGAGGCCGTCAACCTGGTCCGGCGTAACGCCCGCGTCCTCCATTGCGTTCCGGAGGGCGATGATGGCATAAGCGCCCACGCTGGTCTCCGGCCTGAGGTCCCAACGACGGTCGGTGGGGGAGTGCCCGATTCCTACGGCCGCTACCTTTCCCCTGTGCTCCCATACCCCGAGGCCCTCTGTGCCTCTAAACGTGGAGGCCGGCGCTTGTGGAGTTCGTGAAGTTGTCATTGTCTACTCCCTTCTGATTATCTTGACTATATCTGCGATGGCAGGTCGTTCTAGCCGACCACCCGCCACTCAGGGACCTTCTGGCCCGTCGTCGGAGTTGTCTCGAACTCCACCTGCACGCTGGCCCCTATCGGCACTTGGTCTACAGGGGTACCGGGCAGGTGAGAGTAAAAGAGGATGCCCGGGTCCTCCTCCAGCTGCACCAGCGCAATGGTGAAGGGCTGGTCCGGTTGCAGAATTCTGATGCGTGAGTCGTGCATGATTCCGTACGAGTAGATCTTGCCCCGACCGCTGACTTCCTTCCACTCCAGGGTGTCTTTGGAGCCACACTCGTAGCAGGTTGGCTCAGGCGGAAATTGTATCCTGTTGCAGGCTGTACAAGTCTGCATTTCCAGCCGATCCTCGTTGCAGGCGTCCCAGAATGGCTTGCTTAGTTCATCGGGTACCGGAGACTGTTTGGGCAAATCCCACCTCCATAAATATAGAATGGTACACCAAGGCGATTCTAGGATAACGAGGCCAAGCTGTCAACGCCGTATGTTCTTGTGGTTTTGGATAGCATAGTCTGCTCCGGTCTGGGCACATCATCGGGCCGTTGCCGGGCCGCGGAAGATGCCGCGTGTCAACCGATAGGTCGAGCACTGCGCCGCTTTTAGCGTTTCGCTTTGCTTGTTTACGATGTTTCGGGGCTTTGAGCGCTGCCGGGGAGCTCCGTCCATCGCCAACGCTCCAGTTGCGGCATGGCCTCAAGTGTGGCATATTGAGGTCGCTATATGAGACAGGCCGGTTGCGGCCGTATTGCAATGCGCCAGGACGAAAGAAAGCTGGAGGTAAGAATGAAGATAGGCATCATCTCCGACACCCGCGCCGGCAGTGGAGAGGAAATACCACAGGAGGTCGCCCGGGCCTTTGAAGGCGTGGACAGGATACTTCACGCGGGGGGCATCCACTCCAAAGAGGTGCTGGACTGGCTGGAGCGCATTGCGCCCGTGACGGCGGCCGCCAGGCTGGAGGGCGGCCAGGCTGAGCAGCCCCAGCCTTTCATGCTGGAGGTCCCGGGGGATACTCGGGTTGCTCAGCAGCAGGTCATTGAGCTGGAGGGTCAAACCATAGGCATGGTGAACGAGATATGGCTGCCCAGGTTGAGCGACGAGATCATGCCCGGCTCCATTGGGAGACAACGGCTGCCGGATCAGCTTCTGACCCAGATGGTGAAGGACTTCTTCGAGACCCCGGTGGACATTGTGGTCTTCGGGCGCACCCTCTACGCCGTGGTGGAAGAGCACGAGGGCATTCTCTTCATCAACCCTGGCAGCCCGTCGCTGCCCAGGAACGTGCGAAGGCTGGGCCAGGTTGCGATTCTGGAGCTTGGCGACGGAAAGCGCGAGGCGAGAGTGGTGGAGTTGTCTGGGCTGAGCTAGAGGGAGACGAGTTTCCGTTGCCACAGCCAATTTTCCCGGCAAGCGAAGGAAGGTAGGTTAGGGGCACGGCCCAGAGTTCTGGGAAGTTCTGCTTGTAAGCTGAAGACGGTAAACCGAAGGGCCTCCGATCCAATTGGATCGGAGGCCCTTCTTTTGGACTAACTTTTCCTCTTTGGGAGGATTTAGCCGGGGGTGGAGCTCCAGACCGTCCAGTCGCCGCCCTGGGGCATGGGACCGCCGGAGATGCCGATCTCTGCCGGCTTGCTGATCTGGCGGTCGCCGGCCCGGCCCTGGAGCTGCTGGATGCTGTCGGTGTGCATCCAGAAGCGCGTTCGGCCGCTGCCGCAGTTGCCGCCGCTGGGGGATACGGGATGCGGACCAGAGATGCTGATGTCCTCGGACTCGTAGAAGTCCAGGACCTCGCCCCTCTTCATGCCTCCGTAGCGCAGGCCCTCCAGGTAGTGGTTGTGGAAGACCGTGAACCCGTCGTACATGTTCTCAAAGGACAGGTCGGACGACTGAATGCCTGCGCCCTCAAAGGCCTTCCGGGCCGTGGCCTCGGTGGAGAGCATGGCGTTCTCAAGACCCTGGTTCAGTCCGAACTTCGGGCGGGTAGTGACGTGGTTGAGGATGTAGACCGGCTTCTGCGCCATGTCCTGGGCCCGCTCTGCGGTGGTGAACAGGTAGGCGGCCGTGCCCATGATGGGGATGTCCATGTCAAAGAGGTTCAACGGCTTGACGATCCATCGAGCGTTGATGTAGTCCTCTCTGGTAATCTCTTCGGGCCTGTTCTGTGCAAAGAAGCCCTCCGGGAACATCAGGCCGTTCTTCTTGGAGTTGACGATGAAGTTGGCCATCATGTCATGGGTCTTGTTGTACTTGTGCAGGTACTCCTGGAAGGTGAAGGCGTCCGTGGTGCCCGCTCGGGTGCCCCACAGCTGACCCCAGGCGTTTCCGGCCACGGTTTCCTGCGCGGCGGCGCCGCCCTGGTAGTACCTGCCAGACAGGTTGTGCCAGCCCTTAAGCACCAGGCATGTGTGGGCCATGCCGTCGCCGACTGCCTGTGCGGCTACGACGATGGCGTTGGACATGCAACCCGGGCCGTACAATGTGAAGTTGATGCCCGAAAGCTCCGGCATATTCTTCAGGATCCACTCGGCGCTCAGCTTGGCAATGCCGTCCAGGGGGTCGTCCGTGGCGTTGAAGGCGTTGACCACATCCATGGGAATGGGGTCACCCTCTTCCCAGTGTGCGCCTGTAGTTGTACCGGGGTCCATTACCAGCCCGTCAACGTCCGCCGGGTTGACGCCGGCGTCGGCGATGGCCTTTCGCAGGGCGTCAATGGCCAGTGCGCCAATGCAATTCTCCGCGGTGCCGTCCCAGCGCCGGGAGGTGGGGGAGTGACCTACTCCCACCGCTGCAACCTTGCCACGGTGCTCCCACAGACCCAGTCCCTCTCTGTTACGATACGTCGAAGCAGGGGCTCTCTGAGTAGTCATTTGTTACCTCTCTCTATGTTATTTGTGGTTTCCAGGTACCGGGGGCGACTTTAGCCGACCACCCGCCACTCGGGGACCTTCTGTCCCGTTGCAGGAGTCACCTCAAAGGTTACCTCCACGATGGCGCCAATCTCCACTTGGTCTACCGGGGTCTCCCGAAGGTGGGAGAGCATCTGGCACCTAGGGTCTTCTTCCAGGGATACTACAACCACGTTCAGAGGTTGATCAGGCTGGAGCTGTCTCTGGGCGGCGTCGTGCAGGATACCATAGGTGTCAATGGTTCCCCGACCACAAGGCTGGAACCACTCCAGGGAGTCACCTGAGCCACACCAGACACAAGTTGGCTCCGGCGGGAACTGTAGCACAGTGAGGCCTCGCCTGTCGGTGCAGGCCAGGCATCGCTGCACAAGCAGACGGTCCTCGTTCGCTGCGTCCCAGAATGGCTTGGTTATGTCACCTTCCGCAGGTGCGGGAGACTGTTTAGGCAATTCTCACCTCCATCTAAATTTGTGCTTCTTTAGCGCACTTTCAGCAAGATTACTGGATATGGTTTTTCTTGTCAAGGTGTTGCTGTAGTGCGCCTATAGCCTGGACGCGTTTCGTAGCGACCCGCTCTAATCTCAACGATTATAGTTACCTCTCTAAACGCCTGATTGCCGACGAAACACCTCCGTTTCACCTGAGAGTTGCGGGCCCTTCTCCTAGTCCGGGCTGGTGCTCCAGATCATGAAGTCGCCGGTCTGGGGCATGGGGCCGCCGGACACCGCAGTCTCCGGCCTGCCGTTCTTTATGCGCACCTGTCTCTGCCCGGCTCGCTGCTGCAACTGCTGGATGGAGTCCGTGTGCATCCATATGCGGGTGCGACCGCTGCCGGAGTTCCCTCCACTGGATGAGATGGGATGCGGTCCCTCAACGCTGATGTCGCCCTGGTAGAAGTGGAGAGCATCGCCCTTGCCAACGCCGTGCCACTGCAGGCTCTCCAGGTAGTAGTTGTGGAAGGTGGTGTAGCCGTCGTACATATTCTCAATGTCGATGTCGCCGGGTGTGAGTCCGGAGCCGTCGTACAGCTTGCGGGCCGTGCTGTCCGTGGATGCCTCGGCGCCCTCCAGCGTCTGCCAGATTCCGAAATTGGGTTTGGTTGTCGCGTGGGTAAGGATGTAGACCGGATCCTGCTTCATGTCCTTGGCCCGCTCTGCGGTGGTGAAGAGATAGGCCACTGAGACGCACATTGGTATGTCGCAGTCGTACAAGTTAAGGGGCTTGACTATCCACCGAGCGGCCAGGTAGTCCTCGATGGTGATGACCTCGTCCGGCCTGTGCTGGGCGAAGAATCCCTCCGGGAACATGAGGCCATTGCGCTTTTCGTTAACGACGAAGGGAGCGAACATCTCCTTCTTGACGTTGTACTTGCGCAGGTACTGGGAGAAGCTCAGGGCGTCCCCGGTGGGACCGGTGGGGCCCCAGGGCGAAGTGAACTGTCCCGCTCCGGAGACGGTGTCCTGGGCGTTGGCGCCGTACTGGCCGTAGCGGCCCGCCAGGTTGTTCCGTCCCGTCAGCACAAGGCAGGTGTTGGTCATACCGTCGCCTATGGCCTGTGCGGCGACACAGATGGCGTTGGACATGCACCCAGGGCCGTACATGGTGAAGTTGACGTTGGTCAGCTCCGGCATGTTCTTGAGCACAAAGTCCGCGCTCATCTGGCTGAGGCCGTCGTTGGGGTTGTCCGTCAGTTGGAACATGTTGGCGAAATCCTCGGGGACTGGCCTTGGAGACCAGGGCTCGCCCAGGCTCCCCGGGCTGATCACAAGGCCGTCCACCTGGTCCGGGGAGACGCCGGCGTCCTCCAGGGCGTTGCGCAAGGCCATGATCGACCAAGCGCCCAAGCTGGACTCAGCGGTCTCGTCCCAGCGCCGCGCGGTGGGGGAGTGGCCTATTCCGACGGCAGCTACTTTACCCCTGTGCTCCCATACGCCAAGCCCTTCCTTGTTTCGATACATAGACTCTGGTGCGTTCCTGGTCTGTCCAGTAGTCATTTCTCACCTCTCTCTGTGATTTCTTATCTGGGGGATACGGAGGCGGCTTACGCCACGACCCGCCATTCGGGGACCTTCTGGCCCGTGGCCGGGGTTACCTCAAACTCAAGCTGCACCTTGGCCCCTATGGGCACGTCGTCCACCGGAGTTCCGGGGAGGTGGGAGTACATTAGAACGCTGCGGTCCTCCTCCAGCTCTATGCAGACGATGTTGAAGGGCTGGTCGGCCTGAAGCGACCGGGTCCGGCAGTCGTACATCACGCAGTACTCCCTTACGTTGCCGCGCCCGACCATCTCAAGCCATTCCAGCGTATCAGAAGCGCCGCATCTGACGCACGTGGGTGAGGGCGGGTATTGCAGGGCGTTCAGCCCGCGTCTTGCGTCGCAAGCCTTGCAGTTCTGCAAGATGAGGCGCTCCTCGTTGCAAGCGTCCCAGAAGGGCTTGCTGAAGTCATTGGGTACCGGGGATTGTTTGGGCAAGCGTCACCTCCAGTTTCGAATTTGGATGCCGAGGATATTATTACAAATGACCTTTTTCCTGTCAAGTTGTGTTGCATGCGAGGGCTATGCAGTGACGTAGTTCGTTACATATTGCCTGAGTAAAGACGATAGTAGCCATATTGGAGTTACGTGCGCGTTTGTGCGGTCTTTTTCATCCTGCGCACCATTGACCGGCTACGAAAAGGCTGCGGGCCTCCTCGCTGTTACTGCGAAGAGGCCCGCATATCTGGGTCGAGTTCCTGTGACGAGGGTCTAGTCCGGGGGCCACAGGGTGGGACATCGCCCGGATGAAGCCAGCTACCTTGGGTCAATGACTTCGGCTGTGAGATGCACGTCTGGAGGTCCGGACTCTGATAGAAATCTGAGACCGCCCAGCAGTATTATCCGACCATCTGGGAGCAGAGTAGCCGAATGTCTCCAACGGGGTTCGGCTAGATCCGGCCCCGGGGACCATTCGCCGGTTGCAGGATCAAAAATCTCCGTGGTTGTGTGCTCCACTTGTTGATTGAATGAACCCCCGGGGTCATATCCTCCCGCCGCCAGTACACGACCGTCTGGCAGGAGTGTCAAGGTGGCTGCCGCCCTGACGTGATTCATAGGCTCCCCGATGGTCCAAGCGTCTGTCAGGGGGTCGTAAATTCTGGCGCCATGCAGGTGATCCAAGTATTCGTCAACATCAAACGTTCTCCCATCCTGGAGCTCAACAATGTCTGGGAATCCTGGCGCAAGGTAATCCAGGTCGTCCCGCCAGGTATGGTTACCGATAACCAGTAGTCTGCCGTCTGACAGCTCTACGGCGGCAGTTGGAATATAGTAGGGTTCAATCTCTTCCATAATTGTCCACTTGTTGGAGGACGGGTCGTAGGCCTCACCGTAGGCCTTTATGCCAAAAGGTTGGCCTCCCGCGACGCCGAATACAATCGCACGTCCTCCAGCCGACGAAAATATCCACTCAATCTCAGAAACACGTAACCCAAAGGATGTTTGCTGCCTCCCTGCGTAGTTCCACGAATGTGTCATCGATACAAAAGGCGGGGGCTCGTGCATACTCTCCGCTTGCATCCATGCGCCAGAGGCTGGGTCGAAGATCTCCACGGCATTTATTCTTTCAAACCCCGCTCCCAACTCGCCGAAAATGTCCTCTCCGCTTACAAGAAGAGCGCGCCCGTCTTCGAGCAGAAGCATGTTGGGGAAGGCCAAGTTAAACTCACGGCCAGACGCCGCTGTCCATTCGTCCGTGACAGGCCTGAACAAGAACGCGAAGTTGCCCTCTAAGCCTAATCCGGCGAACAGGAACTCGTCGTTACCCATGCCAAGCGCTGAGCCAATAAGTAGAGGGGGCTGAGCGAAATCCGGGAATGTCCAGGTATTTGTGGAAGGATTGTACAGTTCTGCGGGCATGCCCCAGGAAAACTCAAACACTCCGTCTCTTCTGTCACCGTCTCCTAGCCCGCCGGCTAGGAGTATTCGGCCATCCGATAACAGGCCAGGCTTGATGCGAGTAACGTGGAACTGCTGACACAGGAAGATCCATGTCTGTTTGCTTGCCATGGTCAAACAGCTTTGCCGTTAGACTTATCGAGGCCGATTCAGCATTTATATCCCCGAGCAATGTGGTCTCCGGACGTAACATCATTTTGCCGGACGCTTGAATTTCCCAGAGGTGACCGTCATCTATGCCTATTGAATACACTGCATCCAGGTTTACCACTGCCCCAGCGATCTCAATGAATCTCAGCGCCACTTTAACCGGTTGCCTTACGGTCTGACTGTCTGCGGCTCCTTCGCGGAGACTGAAGACACTAATATTTGAAGGCTCCAGTCCAAAAAGCCCCTCAAAATCAATTGAAAATGGAGATTCACGTCCATCTACTTCCCAATTCCCGGTTGACGGGTCAAAAAGAAGTGTCCTGTCGAGCAACGAGCCTACCGTAAGGACGCGCCTATGGTCAGTTTCATTGCCGGTTGTTACGGCAACATCCATTCGGTCGAATGACCTAAAGAAGGTTTCGCCGGTGTACTTTATTGGAATGCGATGGGTCCCATCATCGGTCTGCGCCTCAAGTGTGGCGTCGATTTCGAATGAAACGGATCGAGAGTTCGCCAGATTCTGAACGGCTTGATTTACCAGATCGTGCGTAGACATCATACTTTGGCGCGCTGTAGCAGGCGTACTAGTAGGCGCGTGGGTTTCGGTAGTGGTGGGAGATGGAGCCTCCGTGGGACGCGGGGTTTGCGTGTAGGTGGCCGTGGGCGCTGGGGATGTGGCTGTAACTGGTGGACTGGTCTGTGTAGGGGCCTCACCCTGGCACGCCAAGGCAAGCACCAACATTACAACTGCCAGGGCTGCTATTGCTTGCTTGGATATAGACTCACTATGGAGTGGCATATGTTCCTAGTCTGATGTGAGGATAGTAGATGGCGAGCAGGCTAGCACCGCCCTTAGGCATTGTCAACGGGACTTTGGCCATTGGGGCGAGACTGACCCGCTTGTGGTGAGCCTGTCGAAGTAGGTGAGCGGGTGCAACGACTTCTGCCGGGCCGTCACTCTCGCAGACTCGAGAGTCCACTCCCGTCCTACGCTATCCGCTCGAGTTTGCCTATCCACTCGCTGAATAGGGGACACTCCCTGCGAATGGCGTCCAGGCCAATTGCATTGGCGGCCTGAACGCCCATCAAGGGCTTCTGGTAGCCTGCGTACAAGTCCAGAACGCGCCTGGACGGTGCGGTCTCAGAGGAGTCGTTGATCTCTTCCGGGGAACTGAAGCCGGCGCGTATCGCCTGAAGGCTGGTCGCCAGGTCGGGCTTTCCAATACTACGAGCGAATTCAATCGGGTCGCTGAACAGCAGGCCTTCGAACTCGTGCATAACCACGTATGGAACAGAGCGTTGGGTTTCGGAATCGCTGTCAAGGGAATTGGCAATATCATCCAGGATAGCCCGCTCTACTCCGGCCGCCCGCTCCTTCGGGCTATTCAGGCTTCCTGCCTCCCGACGTCCCGGCCAAGTGTCCGGCAGCCCGTAGTAATCGACCATTGTAGTAACAAGAGTAGCATTGTCCTCCTTCAAGTGATTCAGAATATCCGAGCGCGTGGAGGTCCATTGCCTTATGCCGCCGCGGCGGCTGCGTTGGCGGGCGTTTCCAAGCAGGCGCGCGCTGACGGCGGTGTAGCCGAAGGCATATAGATGCGGGGCTAGGACATGGTTTACAAAATTCTCCTCCGTCTGGCCCTCTACCAGTGCAAGAATACGGGTCATTTCGTCACTCCGGCCTTGGCCGCCCGCCCAGTTCGTTTTTCTCCCACAGCTGGCCCAAGCTGTAACTTTCAAGCCAAGGCGCCAGCCGGGATGCATCGAGCCGGGTGAATTCCGTGGCCCCATTTACCCGCTCCGCCACTAGAATCTCCTCTGGCTCAAAGTGGTCCAGGAGAAGGGACGACTGGGTAGAGACTACAACCTGCGCTTCCGTTGAAGCCTGCTTCATAAGCGACGCCAGCAGGGTAATGGCGTAGGGGTGCATACCCAGTTCCGGTTCGTCTACCAGAATCACCGATGGCCTGTATTCCGAGGGTTGAAGGAACAGGGAAGCCAGCGCAATGAAGCGCAGCGTACCGTCGGATAGCGAGGACGCGTCGAAATAGGCGTCTGTGCCCTCGTGTGTCCACTCCAGCCTCATCTTGTCCGGGTTCAGGAGCTGCGGCTCCAAACGGAAGTCGCGGAAGAACGGTGCCGCCTGCCTCACCGCGCCCAAAATCAGGTTATAGGAATCCGGTCGCTTCTCCCGAAGCAGGTACAGGAACGGAGCAAGGTTAGATCCATCCGAACGCAGGTAGCGGTTGTCGTTCACATCCGCCGTTTTCTTCATTGGAGAGTCAAACCCGGCGTCGTGAAAGTGGTAGAGACGCCAGCTGTCAAGGTGGCGCTGCACGTGGGCCTCAATTCCTTTAGTGGGTTCCCGGCTTATCCCGGCTTCCAGCCCAAAGCGGCTTAAGCCCTTTGAGAACGGCTCTTGGTATGTTGCTTTGTTCCGGAAATAGGCGACCTCATACAACGGGAGCAGCCTGTCCTCGTTATCAGGTTCAAGACGGACTTCGTATTGGTTGACACCCTCGTTAAAGGAGACATGTACCTTGATTTGCTTGGTAACCCTGGAGCCGAAGTGCAGGATCCTTTCGGCGCCTCCTGCTCGGAGAACGTATTCCTGCAAACGCCCCTGTCTTATGGCGTTCAGAAAGGAGAACACGCCAAGGAAGTTAGACTTGCCGGAGCCGTTGGGGCCTATGAGCGCGGTGAGTGGCCCAAGCTTCAACTTCTCAATGGACGCAATGCTCTTGAAGCCCTCTACGGTTATGTAGTCAAGCTCGGCCATTACACCGCTTCTCTAATGCCGTCCTTACCGGGAAGAGCAGGCCACGTGGGGGCAGCGCTAGCGTACGCGCCTCGTAGTAGATCGTCCAGGGAGAAGAGCCGGCCGCGCAGGGGCCGCACCCCGGGCAACGCTGACCCGCCTCCAATGTTTGTATCACATTCCGGCAAGCCGCCGCAAGCCGCCTGACCGTAGGCTGCCGTATTACGTAATCGTCCCGCTAGAGGCCAGCTCCTCAATTCGCTCATGGTCAAGGCCCAGGATGCCCAGAAAAACGTACATGTTGTCCTGGCCCCTCACTGGAGAAGCGTCCCCGGCCCAGCCGGGCGTCTCCGACAGGTGAACATTGACGCCTTTGAAGTCCATCACGCCCAGGCCCGGATGGTCTATGGAGACGATGGCCCCCGGCCGGGAGCGGAGGTGTATGTCGTAGTAGAGGTCCTCACCGCTTGCCACAATGCCCGCGGGCACTCCCGCCTTCTGTAGCGTGTTCATCACCAGCCGAGGCGTCAGCCCGCGCGTCCACTCTCCTATGCCCCTGTCCAGGTCCTCCTTGTGTTCTATCCGGCCGGTCAGGGTCTGGAACCGCTCCTCCTGCGCCCAGGCGGGCCTTCCCATTGCCTGAACCAGCGCCTGCCACTCCTCGTCGGCGCCAACCTCAATGGCGCACCAGGCGTCGTGGCCGAGGCATGGATAGACGTCGTGGGGGGCCTGGGTGTCGCTGAAGTTGCCCCTGGGCTGGGCGATGCGGCCGTTCAAAAGGTAGTCCAAATAGGCAACGCCCATCAGGTGTGCGGTCGCCTCAACTTGGGCTATCTCCATGTACTGGCCTTCGCCGGTCCGCTCGCGCCACTCCAGGGCCGCCATAACCGCCAGGGACGCGAAGGAGCCTGTGACAAAGTCAGGGTAGGGCATCTTGATACGGGTGTTGAGCGGCGACTCAGGATGCCCCCATATGTGGGTGAGGCCAGTCAGGCCCATGACCTGCTGGCCGTAGGCCAGGTAGTCGCGTATCGGGCCTGTGCTGCCCATGCCGGGCATCGCAATCATTATCAGGTCCAGGCTTTCCCTGGCGAAGGTCGTCGTAGCCGATGCCCATCTTGTCCATGACTCCGGGCTTGAAGTTCTCGACGACAACGTCGCTGACGTTGACCAGCTCCTGGATAAGCTCCCTGCCGCCGGGCCTACGGGCGTCGGCGATGCAGCTGAGCTTGCACCGGTTCAGCTCCTGCGGCTCCTGCGCCGGCGGAGCGCCCGCCTCCTCGATCTTGATGTCCTCAGCGCCAAACGTAGCCAGGTAACGGGTAGAGACGGGGCCGGCCACGGCCCTGGTCATGTCCGCAACACGTATGCCGCTCAGGGGCTTGCGAGGCGTTGGGGCAGGGGAGTCGTCCGCGGCGTCGGCGAAGTCCAGGCGGCGAGGCCGAATGTCGTTGATCTCCTGCATGACCTCCTCGGTGTGCTGGCCGAGCAGGGGCGCCGGTCGAGTGGCCTGCCACGGGGAAGCGCCAAACTGCACGGGAGGGCCGGGCGCGCGGTGCCTGCCTATGACGGGATGGTCCATCTCCACGAAGAACTCCCGCGCTTCCGTATGCGGATGGTGAACGAAGCCGTCGACCGTCAGCACTGGGGTGACCGGGATGCCGATTCGCTGGCCCCGCTCCACAAGCTCGTCGCACTCCACGGTCTCGGTGTATTCCTCAAGCAGAGTGTCGATCAGCTCCCGGTTTTCGCGGCGGACCGTCCGGTTCATCCAGACGTCCTCCGAGAGTATGGGGTGTTCCATGATGTCCCTGGCCAGCCGGGCGAAGTGGCCGTCGTTGTACACGGAAATGTTGGCGTAGGCTCCATCGGCGCAGAGGTAGGTGTTCACAGCTCCGAAGGGCGAGTGCCTGCCCTCTCTGCGGGTGATGACGTTCTCGTGGGAGTAGCGGTAGATGTAGGGGTGCTCCGACGATATGGTGGCCTCCTGGAGGGAGAGATCGACGTGCTGGCCCCGGCCGGTGGTCCTCCGTGCGCGTATGGCCAGCAGAGCGCCGAAGGCCGCCTGTACGCAGCCGACTTGGGCCGTGATCTCGTAGGGCGCCATGCAGGGCCGCGTACCGTCGTCGCCGTTGGCAATCATCATGCCGGAGGTCGACTGGGTGATGAGGTCGCCGCCGCGGTAGCGGGAGTGGGGGCCGGACTGGCCGAAGGGCGTGATTGAGACGTAGACGAGGGCGGGGTTCAACTCCCGCAGCTTATCGTAGCCCAGGCCGAGGCCAGCCAGGTACCCGGGAGTCCGGTCCTCCACCAGGATGTCGGAGCGTTCCGCCAGGGCGCGGACGAGGTCACGGCCCTCCGGCGTGTCCATGTCTATGACGACGCTGCGCTTGCTGCGGTTGGAGTGGATAAAGCGAAGGCTGCGCTCGGGGCCCGGCTCATCGCCGGCGAATGGCGCCATGCGACGGGTGGGGTCGCCCTCGGTTGGCTCCACCTTGATGACGTCTGCGCCTAGGTTGCCCAGGGCGCGGGGGCACATCTGGCCCAAGCCGTTGGTGAGGTCGAGAACGCGGAGGTGGTCAAGGGCTGCGGTCGGCTGCGATTGGGTCATGGGGCGCCTCTCCTAAGAACAGGATAGGGAAGGGTAGGTTTGGACTGGCGCCATTTTCTCAGGAGCCTGCCGCGGTGTCAACGCAGGGGGCTGGATACGTCCAAAGCGTCTGGGTGTTGGTACTAGCCACGCTCCAACAATATCATCTCAAGGAGGACTCTTCGCTGCTTATCGGTAAGTGCATCCAGGTTTGTAATGGTCTCGTGGGCTGCGTCCCTTCTCGTAAGGCTAAGGGAGTGGCGGTCGTACCCGCAATTCGGAGTTTCCTTGGGCAGGCAGTGGTAGTTGTACAACGACTCCAGGGCCGTTAGAACGGCTTCAAGGTTGGCCTCCTCCGACTCTAGTCCCATCTCAGGACTTAGCTCTGACCCATAGAGAGATGCACGATAGAGGTGCCATCTGACATAGTATCGCCAGAACCAGGGTGACTGTTCCCGCCACTCCCAGGGTCTTATGTCCTCCAGGGTATTTATGAAGTCGACGAGCATTTGCCGGTTGGCTTCCCTCAAATGTGTTCTTAATGGCTCAGGCAGCCTGGTTCGCGGGTGTCCGGGATCTGCTATTGACTCAATTGTGTGGTGTGTAATGGCGTGGGAAGTGAATGGGTGCGCCAGTACCTGGTCTTCCTCAGCGAGCCGCGAGTACCAAAATATCTGTTCTTCCCATGTAATTTCTTCCCCCGGCTTCATGAACCCCTGGAAATACTTTTGAACCGTTGGAGGGAACAGGGACAAGCTTCGTGGAGCCTGGAGCGGGATGTTGGTCTCGATGATATGGAAGAATCCCCACCATAGCTTTATGTATTCACGTCGCTCCAGGATCTCCCAAAAATCCTCGTTGTCTGGGGATGCCTCTTCAAGGAGGCCTACCATCATGTCGTAGTACAGACGCCAGGAATCCCAGTCAAAAGACTCGCTGAAGTCGGAGTGGTAGTAGTCCCGGAAGTCGATAACGAATTGCGCCACGTCGCGCCTGAATGTGTAGAAGTTCATCCGGTCACATGGTTCTGGAAACCCGTCCCAAAACTGCCAGAACACATGCATTGCCTCGTGCATAAGCGTTCCGGGATAGCTGTGCCCCACAGTGGGTTTACCCCACTGAGCCCCGGCATATCCCGGTTCGCCGCGTTCCCACCCGATGTGAATGTCGCTATTCATCCACTCCTCGGCGGCTTCCGTAAGCCCATATATGCGAACGACGTCGCGAACCCGGTCCTTGGCCCACGGATCTTCGTTGGCTGCGTGTACTCTGGTAGAAACAAGGGCGTTATCAAAGGGGGAACCTCTAATCAGGTCCGCGGGCTCGGTCTCAATTCCGTCAAGATTTCTTGCGGTGACCGAGATTTCATAGAACTGCTTCGGTTCGAGGCCATCTATCTTCCTGCATTTGCTTGTACCCCAGTCGGTATCCGCCACATCCATTACAGGAGTGAGCGAACCATGTCTTGTTAGAAACACTCTGTACTCAGTGTAGTCCGGGTTGAGTTCGTCGATTATGGGCTGCTGGAACCCGGTCCAATGTGTGGCCATCTGAGTGGAAATCCTCGGAGGATATGCAAGGGTAGCCACCCCCTTCTCATCTGCGACCTCCGCGTCGTTTAGACGGCTTACAACGAGCTTGTAGACATATCTGGTGTTGGGGTCAAGCTTCGCGTCCTCTATTGACTGGGTTTCTATCGATGGTGTGGCTATGAGGTCACCGTCTCTGTAAAGAGAGATCCCCGTCGCATCTGTGACACCCAGCGACCAACTTACGTCCATCTGAGTCGGCGATATGGGAGAGACGTAAAGCTCAACTGGAATAGGCGTAGGCGTAGGTGTAGGAGTAGGAGTAGACGTGGGCGCAGGAGTCGGGGTGGGAGTGTTGGTGGGCGCAGGAGTCGGGGTGGGAGTGTTGGTGGGCGCAGGTGTTGGAGTAGGAGTGTGTGTGGGTGCCGGCGTCAGGGTGGGAGTGTCAGTGGGCGCTGGCGTGGGAGTAGGAGTAGATGTAGGTGCTGGCGTCGGTGTGGGAGTGTTAGTGGGCACTGGTGTGGGAATAGAAGTAGGTGTGGGTACTGGCGTTGGCAGGGGAGTGTCAGAAGGACGTGGAGTTGGCGTGTATGTGGTCGTTGGCGCTGGAGATATTGCTGTGGCCGAAGGGCTGGTCGAAGCAGGCCCCTCGTCCTGACACGCCAGGGCAGACAGCAGCATTAGAGCCGCCAGGAACGCTATTATTGGCTTGGCTATGGATAAACTGCGGAGGGACATATCTGGCCCAGCCTTCGGGCTAAATTCTGGGCGCGTACTCAATGGTGAGAGTGTCCGCAGGACCGTCGTATTGCATCCTGAAGTGTCTGAGAATATCCCGACCCAGTATTGCGGAGTACGGAAGTCCTTCCGCCATAAGTGGTAGGGTAGCGAAGTTCCCGTAGAAGACAATCTGTAGGCTCGGGACCTCAATCTGGGCAAGGCGGACGTCACACAGCACTGTGCCTCCGATACCGGATTGCTGGATGGAATCGACAATGGTCAAGTTGAGGGCACTGGCAAGGCGCTCGTCAACGCTGCTTATGCCGGCGCCCGTGTCAACCAGTGCAGGCAAGAGTTCTTGGGGCAGAACAGGGGAAACGCCCGGGCGGAAGTTGGGATCAAAGCCAATCCGAACATCAAGTATTGGCCCCAGATTCAGGTCAATGGCCGTGCTAACGACGGGCATTTGTAATTGAGAAAGGAGCGTGGACTATGCGTTCTACACCTACCTGACGTATGAGGTAAGGACCGCGTCCAAAGCGCTGTACAGCGTCTGCGGCCGCCTCTTGGAAGTCAAGATATGTTCCAATGAGTTCACCCTTGTAGATGACCACCCACTGATTGAGGTGGTTGGCTTCCAGGTCGTCGCGCATCTTCTCATACGCAGCGATTTCTTCTGCGATGAGCGCTCTCTGTTCATCTAATGATAGCAATCTCGTTTCCATTTCCCCTCCACACTCCTGGCGCGTAGCTGTATTTTATCACAGCGTCCTTTGCGCCATGACTTAAACGCTCCCTGCACTCACCCCGCCGTCTCCATTACCAGGGGTGTGTGGTCGCGGTTGGCCCACTCTCCCATTGAGCCGTCGTAGTTGCGTACGCGGTCGTAGCCCAGCAGGGCCAGGATGAACGCTCCGTGCGCCGCACGGATGCCACCCTGTCAATAGGTTATGACCTGCTTGTCCGGCGTTACGCCGCGCTCCTCCAGCATCGCCCGCAGATCTCCGGCGGGCTTGACGGTCTGGTGCTTGTCGCTGGTGACGAAGTTCAGCCACTCCAGGTGTACGGCCCCGGGCACGTGCCCGGCCCGCTTGTTGCCGCGGGGGCCTGCGCCGCTCCACTCGTCGTCCGAGCGCACGTCCAGGAACACCGTGTCCGGGTCCCCGACGCACGAGACGCCGTAGTCCATCAGGCAGACCAGGTCGGGGATTTCCGTGGAGGTGAAGGAGGCCTCCGGCGGTCTCAGCGCGTCCGTCGATGTGGGACGACCCTCGTCGTGCCACTTCTTCCAGCCGCCGTTGAGCACCTTGGCCCTGGTGTGGCCGTAGTAGTTGAGCACCCACCACAGCCGGGTGGCGCGGGTGCCCCCGCCGGCGTCGTAGGCCACCACTGTCGTGTCGTTTCCTATGCCCATTCTGCCCATCAGCCGCGCAAAATCCTCCGCCGACGCCACGAGGGGGTGGCCGGTTGGGTCACTGGCGTAGTCCGGGTTCTTGATGAAGTTGTGCTCCGGGATCCCCACGGCGTTCGTGACGTGGGCGCGCTGGTAGAGGTCGTAATTGTCGCAGTCCACAATGCGAATGTCGGCGTCGTTCAGATGCTCCTCAAGCCAATCGGTCTCAACGAGAATCTCCGGCCGGGCGTAACCTTCGGTTGTCATGATTCACCTCCGTAAGGATGCTGGGGTCGCTTCGCTCCTAGTCTACGAACTCTACAACGAATGATATGGGCAGCACGGCCCAGCCAATTGGCGTTTCGTTAAGGTACACGGTGAAGGTGTACATGCCGTCATCCTCAACCTCCATCTCCAGGTTGGCGATGCAGCGGTGCACCGATTCCTCAGGGGGAAGCTCGAAGCTCTCCAGGTCAACGGTGGTCGATATGCCGCCTGAGGGTCTGGTTATCTCCAGCTTGGCGCTGTGTGGTCCTTCGGGCGCATTGATGCCCAGGACCAGCTTGAGGGGAAAGACCTTACGGGGAACGGGCTGGCCGCGCTGGATGGTGCCCCTGACGTCCACGCCGTCCAGGACGCCAAGGATGGACACCTGCCCGGAGCTCTCAACGAACTCCGAGCAGAAGATGGCGTATTGCAGGTTGGGGCGGATGTGCTGTTCCATAGGCGTCTATTGTACCACCATAGCTGCGTTTGGGGACGAGGGCTGCAAGCCTCCTTCTAGGGAGACCTTTACGAAGCTCATGTCGACGCTCGATTTACCTGTCATTCCGAGCGTAGCGAGGAATCCAAAATCCTTCATGGGAAACACCGTAGCTTTGCAGGCATAGGCGTTAGATTCTTCACTTCGCTGCGCTCCGTTCAGAATGGCAATGAACGCGCCTAACCTGAGGGCTACTAGAGAGTTATTCAATTGCCTTTCTATTCCAGAGCCTCCGCCAACACCTCTGCCAGGTGCCTGGGTGTGCGGCCCGTGCCGTGCTGAACCTGCTGGCGGCAGGATATGCCGGTAACGACCACCTCTGCGTCTCGATCCAGCGCGGACACGGCAGGGAAGAGGCGCTGTCCTCCGATGGTCATGGAGATGTCGTAGTGCTCCTTCTCGTAGCCGAAAGCCCCGGCCATGCCGCAGCATCCGGCGTTGCTCTCCTCGACCTCGAAACCCGGCGCCAGCCGAAGGGCCGCCAGTGACGGCGCAGTGCCAACAAGCGCCCTGGCGTGGCAGTGGCTGTGGAACAGCATCTTTCTTGGGTTGCTATGGGAGGTGTCCTTGAAGTTGAGGTTCAGTCGCCCCTCCCGGTTGAGCATATCCAGGAACTCCTCCAGCAGCATGGCCTTGTCCGCGACCATTGTGGATTTCTCATCATTGAGGAGATTGGGGTACTCGTCCCGCAGGGTCAGGAGGCAGCTTGGCTCGCATCCCACGATGTATGCGCCCTGCTCAACATATGGGTACAGCAGGTCGACGTTGTAGCGGGCGTTGTCGTGGGCCGCGTCCAGCATCCCCTTGGATATCATCGGACGCCCGCAGCACTTGCGCTCCACGACTTCCACCCGGAAGCCGGCCGCTTCCAGAATCTTCGTCGCGGCTACGCCGACGGATGGATAGTTGAAATTCATAAAGGTGTCGTTGAACAGCACTACGCGGCCCTGGCTTTGCACGGTGTCCGCGGACTTCTCTCTGGAGCGGAACCAGCCGGCGAAGCTCTGCCGTGCGAAGGGTAGCATGGGCCTGCGCTTGTCTATACGCAGGAAGCGGTCCATGGCCCATCTAGTCAAGGGCAGCCCGGACGCCCAGTTGGTCAGTGGGGCCAGCGCTGACCCCACGCTGCTCAGTGCGGATATGTGGGCGAAGATGCGCTCGCGCATGGAGTAGCCGTGCCTCTGGTGATAGGCGTTCAGGAACTCGTACTTTATCTTTGCCATATCCACTTGGGAGGGGCACTCCGCCTTGCACGCCTTGCACTCCAGGCACAGGTCCAGCACCTGGTACATCCGATTGCTGGTGAACTCATCCTGGGGAAGCAGGCCGGAGATGGCCGCCCTGAGGGCGTTGGCGCGGCCCCGGGTGGAGTGCTCCTCCTCACGGGTAGCCATGTACGATGGACACATCGTTCCGTCGAGGGTTCTGCGACAGAGCCCCACTCCGTTACACATCTCCACTGCGCGGTTGAAACCGCCCTCGGAGGCGAAGCTGAGCTTGGTCGTGGGCGTAAGGCTCGTGTAGGCAGGGCCGTACCTGAGGTTTTCCACGATACGCTGGGAGTCCACGATCTTGCCGGGATTCATTATGCCGGTGGGATCGAAGGAGCGTTTGACGTCCCTGAAGGCGTTGTATAGGCGTGAACCGAAGACCTTCTCGTTCCACATGCTGCGGACCAGGCCGTCGCCGTGCTCGCCGCTCATGGCGCCGCCCATTTCCATCACAAGGTCGCTTGCCTCCCTCGATATGTTGTACATCCGGTCCACGTCCGCCTGCTGCTTCAGATTGATGAAGGGGCGCACGTGTATGCACCCGACGCTTGCATGGCCGTAGTAGGCGGCCACCGTGCCGTTCTCGCGGATCATCTGGTCGACGCGGCGGATGTACTCCGGCAGCTTCTCGGTTGAGACCGAGCAGTCCTCGATGAAAGGGATTGGCTTTGCGTCCCCGCTGACACCCATCATCAGCCCTATTCCGGCGCGCCTCACCTCCCAGACGTTGGCCTGCTCTTCGCTGCTCGTCATCTTGACGAAGGCGTAGCCCATGTTTCCTCGTCTGAGGCTGCCTTCTATCCTCTCCAGCCTTGCGTCAAGCTCCGCCTCGGACTCCCCGGAGACCTCAATCAGGAGAACGGCCTCCGGGTCTCCCTGGAGAAAGGAGCTTCTACGGGAGTAACCCACCGAGATGCGCATCTGATCCAAGATGACCCGGCCCATAAGCTCCACGGCCGACGGGTTGTGCTCCAGGGTCGCCACCGTGGCCTCCATAGCCTCGTTCAGCTCGTGGAAGTGCGCCACCAGCAGGGCGGTGGCTCTGGGACGAGGCACGAGGTTCAGCTTGGCCTCCGTAACGGTCGCCAGCGTGCCCTCCGAGCCGACAATGAGCTTGGCGAGGTTGAAAGGTGAATTCTCGGTGAACTGTTCGAAGTTGTATCCGCCAACGCGTCGCATGATCTTGGGGAACCGCTCCTCCACATCGCCAGCGGTGCTCCTGAGGATGTCCGTCACTTCCCTGTAGATCTGGCCCTCCAGCCCGTCCCTGAGCAGCTTGGCCTCCAGACCGGAGGAGGTCAGCGGGCCAAGTTGGGCGACGTCGCCGCTGGACAGGACTGTCTCCAGCTCCCGCACCTGGTCGACGGTCTTTCCGTAGACGATAGAGTGGGAGCCGCAGGAGTTGTTTCCGATTGCGCCGCCCACGTTGGACCGGTTGCTGGTGGCGGGGTCGGGGGTGAAGAACAGGCCAGTGTCTCTGATGCGATGGTTCAACTCCTCCAGGACGATTCCGGGCTGCACCCGCGCCCAATGCTCTTCGGCGTTGACTTCAAGTATATTGTTCATGTACTTGGACATGTCGATTATTATGGCCCGGCCAACCGTTTGGCCGGCCAGGCTGGTGCCGCCGCCCCTGGGCAGGATGGGCGCTCCGTACCGGCGGGCCAGCTCTACCGTGGCTATCACGTCCTCTTTGCTGCGGGGCAGCACAACCCCCAGAGGCTCGATCTGGTAGATGCTGGCGTCCGTGCTGTACATGGCGCGTGAGTAGGGGTCGAATCTGACCTCTCCCGATATGCTCCTTCCCAACTCCTGCTCTAGCTGTGTCGTCTCCATTGGACTTTCCCCGCCTTATTGTTTAGACTGGTGCGCTGGATTATATTTAGCGTTATTATACCTCAAGTCTCAAGCTATGCTTGGGAGGATACGAAAGAAAAGGTACAGGATCCGGGTACGGGAAATACGTTACTGAATAGAGGTCTGGCATATGGCAATGCGCGGGCAAGGTAGAGTGGAACGACGACGGGGGGAGCGACGAGTACGCAAGTTCACCCCGAAGATGTGGCTCGGAATCGGGGGGGGCATGATGCTCCTGTTGGGATTTCTGGGCTTTCTGATACTAGCCTCGTCTGGGGGTGAGGGTAGCGGGCAACGCTATCCCCAGATTGGCGATCACTGGCACGCTCCCTACACGGTTATCATCTGCGGCGAGGACCTGCCGACGGACGAGGCTTCGGACGGCCAGGTGCATTCCCACGGCGACGGGCGGGTCCACATCCATCCCCAGTCCGCTGTGGACGTCGGACGGAACGCTACTCTGCAAAGGTACTTTGCCAGCGTTGGATTCGAACTTGACGACGACAGGATAAAGCTGCCCAGCGGCGAGGAGTACTCCAATGAGGACGAGTGTCCCAGTGGAGACGCCGGGGAAGTGTTCCTGCGCGTGAACGGCATAAGGATTGCCGACGTAGCCTCATATGTGCCCAGAAACGATGATATCGTTGAGGTAGGGTTCGGGATTCCGTAGCGCGGGAGCGCCGTTAACTGGCAAGCCAAGAGCGAGCCAAAGCAACCATGTAGGGGCGGTTCGCGAACCGCCCCTACATTCAAACCCATATTTGTGAGTTTAGGGCATCCACGTTGGGTCAGGCGCCCGCTCATCCCCGTATCAAGGACGGAGCTTGCCCAAGTAGATGAGTGGCGCAACTACACCCCACCACCAGACCACCCCTGCGAAGTTTGTCCTCGTAGAAACGTGGAGCAGGGGTCTATCGTCCACTATACGGGGTTCCTGGATTCCTGCTTGCTCAGGCATTTGCGTAACCCATAGCGGCATCCCGGAAGAGGCGCTCCGTCCGTCATTCCTGCGGAGGCAGGAATCCAGAAGCGTTGTCTGCAAAGGTCTCGGCAAGCAGGAATCCGCGCCGCCGCCGGGGGCCTTACCCTGCGGTTTGCCGGGGGCGGCCCGGCTGAACTCAGCCGCCGCCCCCGTTGTGGACTATTCGCCGAGCCACGGGGGCAATACAACTGACGGCCCACCCCAGCATTCGACGGAGCCGTCCGGCCTCAGCCCGCAGGTGTAGTCGATCCCGGCGCTGACGGAGGCGAACTCCCCGGCCGGCGGCGTGGCCCGGCCATCACGGTTCCTGCCCCAACATTCGACGGAGTCGTCCAGCTTCACCCCGCAGGTGTGGAAGTACCCGGCGCTGACAGAGGCGAACTCCCCGGCCGGCGGCGTGCCCTCGCCATCATCGTCATCGCCCCAACATTCTACGGAGCCGTCCCGCTTCACCCCACAGGGGTGGAAGTTCCCGGCGCTGACGGAGGCGAACTCCCCGGCCGGCGGCGCGCCCTCGCCTCTATGGTTCCAGCCCCAACATTCTACGGAGCCGTCCAGCCTCACCCCGCAGGTGTGGCCGCTCCCGGCGCTGACGGAGGCGAACTCCCCGGCCGGCGGCCTGGCCTGACCCCCACTGTTATTGCCCCAACATTCGACGGAGCCGTCCAGCCTCATCCCGCAGGTTTGGCCGCCCCCGGCGCTGACGGAGGCGAACTCCCCGGCCAGCGGCGTGGTCTGGTCTGAGTAGTAGGTGGCTCCCCAACATTCTACGGAGCCGTCCAGCCTTATCCCGCAGGTGTGGCTGTCCCCGACGCTGATGGAGGTGAACCCCCCGGCCGGCGGCGTGGCCCTGCCCAAATCGTCATCGCCCCAACATTCTACGGAGCCGTCCCGCTTCACCCCGCAGGTGTGGCCGCCCCCGGCCCCGGCGCTGACGGAGGCGAACTCCCCGGCCGGCGGCGTGGCCCTGAAGTCACTTTCATCGCCCCAACATTCTACGGAGCCGTCCAGCCTCATCCCGCAGGTGTGGGTGTACCCGACGCTGATGGAGGTGAACTCCCCGGCCGGCGGCGTGCCCTCGCCTCTATGGTTCCGGCCCCAACATTCTACGGAGCCGTC
Organism: Dehalococcoidia bacterium; assembly: GCA_965261605.1. GTDB lineage: Bacteria > Chloroflexota > Dehalococcoidia > Lucifugimonadales > UBA2985 > DAOUJW01. The sequence continues at coordinate 2,316,790 of OZ253466.1, forward strand.
CCGCTTCACCCCGCAGGTGTAGTCGATCCCGGCGCTGACGGAGGCGAACTCCCCGGCCGGCGGCGTGGCCTGGTCATCATCGTCATCGCCCCAACATTCTACGGAGCCGTCCAGCTTCACCCCGCAGGTGTAGTCGCTCCCGGCGCTGACGGAGGCGAACTCCCCGGCCGGCGGCGTGGCCTGGTCATCATCGTCATCGCCCCAACATTCTACAGAGCCGTCCAGCTTCACCCCGCAGGTGTGGTCGCTCCCGGCGCTGATGGAGGTGAACTCCCCGGCCGGCGGCATGGTCTCGCCAAAATCGTTCCAGCCCCAACATTCTACGGAGCCGTCCAGCTTCACCCCGCAGGTGTGGTTGATCCCGGCGCTGACGGAGGCGAACTCCCCGGCCGGCGGCATGGTCGAGCCCCAATCGTCATAGCCCCAACATTCTACAGAGCCGTCCAGCTTCACCCCGCAGGTGTAGCTTCTCCCGGCGCTGACGGAGGCGAACTCCCCGGCCGGCGGCGTGGCCTGGTTATCATTGTTCAAGCCCCAACATTCTACGGAGCCGTCCCGCTTCACCCCGCAGGTGTGTCTGCCCCCGGCGCTGACGGAGGCGAACTCCCCGGTCGCCTGCTCGCCGCCGGTGGCCGTGGGACGCTCGGTCGCCTGTACCCCGCCGGCGGCCGTGGAGCGCTCAGTCGCCTGTACCTCGCCGCCGGTGGCCGTGGAGCGCTCAGTCGCCTGTACCTCGTCGCCGGTGGCCGTGGGACGCTCGGTCGCCTGCTCGCCGCCGCACCCCACCACGAACACAAGAGCCAGCATCACGCATAGCGCCAAGGCTGAAAAGCTGGATTTCATCACCATCTCCCTCCTTGCTCCCAATTCCTGCGCAACCAATGACAAATTACGGATGATTGTACCACAGCGCCCACGCGCTTCCGGGCAGATATTAACCGGGGTTTCCCGCATTGGGAGTCTTCAGGCTCAAAGGGCAATCCAAGCAAGATTGTAGCATGATATTCACGTCCTGCAAGGCCGGTCAGTCTCCGGTATTCCTGATACGTGTTGGTATTGCCAACTCCGTTCGGATGCCGCCTCTCTATTCCCCCATTCCTGCGCAAGGTGAGCTTTGCGTAACCCATAGCGTCATCCCGCAAGAATTGCCCTCACCGTCATTCCTGCGGAAGCAGGAATCTTAAAACGCTGTCTGCAAGGCTGCGATGCCTTGGAAGAAGGGCTTTAGATTCCCGTCCCCATATTGGAGTACGGGGCAAGCTTCACGGCAATGACGGAGAAGATAGCCTCTTCCAGGAGGTACACCGGAGTTATGCAAAGGTCTCCTTGCGCAGGAATGGAGTGGAGAGTGTTGGGATATCTTACCCCCGTATCAAGCTCTGCCATTATCGACAGAGATGAGCGTGCAGAGGAGCCTGCTCTTGAAAGCCGCGCGTTGACACGGCGATTAGGCTGCTCTAGGATTTAGTGGAAGCCGTGCTACACGGGGAGCTAGCGGTGCCCTGAACCCGCAATCCGCTACAGCGGGGTGGAACTCCCTCCCCAGGCTTGAGTCCAAGGCCTCTATCCTCCGGGTGGATGTAGAGAGCTGGGTCCTGGGCGGCGGAAGCCCGTGAACCCCGTCAGGTCCGGAAGGAAGCAGCGGTAAGCGGAAGCTTACGGGTGCTCCAGGGAAGCCTGGCTCGAGTCGCTTGGTGGGGCATGTCTTGGGTATCCGGTCGAAGGAGGGTGCACGGCTTCTTTTCTTGTCGGTAGGCTACGCCGACGGAGGCCGCAAGTTTGACTCACAATACAGTGGGGGAAGATAACATTTACTGGGCGCGGTTGGAGCAGAGCCTTGGCATTGGCCTGACGGCGGCCAAGGGGTGGACGCTGTGACCGGACCGTCCATCCTGGGACCGACCTCTGCGGCGCCGCGGAAGTCTCTGGGACAGCACTTCCTGGTGGACCAGGGCGCCTTGCGACGCGTCCTTGCGGCTGCGGACATCCGGGCTTCGGACGTGGTGGTGGAGGTTGGGCCGGGCACGGGCCTCCTAACAAAGCTGCTGGCTGAGACTGGGGCCAGGGTCACCGCCGTTGAGCTGGACAACCACCTGGCAGCCAGCCTAAAAATCGAACTGAGCGGCTTTCCCAACGTCGCCGTCATCCATGGCGACGCCCGCGAGTGGGACTCATCCGTGGTCGGCGCCCCGTACAAAGTGGTGGCGAATCTTCCGTATTATGCCGCGACTCCCATCGTGAGGCGGTTTCTGGAGAGCCCTCAACCGCCTTCGCTCATAGCGGTCACGGTGCAAAGGGAGGTGGCCCAATCCATGGCTGCCTCTCCCGGCAAAATGAGGCTGTTGTCAGTGGGTGTGCAACTATATGGAAGGCCGCGCATCGCAGGCTACATAAACCCCGGATCTTTCCGACCGGCCCCAAAGGTCACTTCGGCCATTGTCAGGATTGACGTGTACCCCAAGCCGGCGCTGCCGGTAGATGACAGAGAGGCCTTCTTTCAGGTGGTAAGGGCTGGCTTCAGCGGCCCTCGTAAGCAGCTGCGGAACTCCCTCGGCCATGCCTTTGGTCTGACGGGCGCGCGGGCTGAGGAGCTTCTGCTTGAGGCCGGCATCGACTATACACTAAGGGCAGAGGCGTTGACTTTGGAGGAGTGGGGCAGCCTCTACTCCGCCTTCAGGGAGCATAGTCTGTGCTGACCGTCAGGGCCTACGCCAAGGTGAATCTCACGCTGGAGGCGCTGTCCAAACGGGACGACGGCTACCATACCATAGCGTCTGTGGCGCAGACCATAGACCTGTGCGACGAGCTGCGCTTCGCTCCTTCCGACCGGCTCACCCTACGGTGCAGCGTGCCATCCCTGGAGACGCCGGACAACCTGGCGCTCAGGGCGGCCGCTCTCCTCAAGGAGCACACAGGCTACCCCGGAGGCGCTGAGATATACTTGGACAAGTCCATACCGATGGCCGCCGGCCTGGGCGGCGGTAGCAGCGACGCCGCTGCTACCCTCAAAGCCCTGAATGAGCTCTGGTCTTTGGGCCTGGGCCGCGATGACCTGATGCCCTTGGCTGCCTCCCTTGGCTCTGATGTGCCCTTCTTCCTCCTGGGAGGCACGGCGATGATGGAGGGCAGGGGAGAGGTGGTGCGGCGCACTCTATCCATGCCCACCTCGCATCTGTTGCTGCTGGTCCCGCCGGACGAGGTGCCCGCCAAGACGGCCACCCTGTACGGCCTCCTGGACCCGTCCCACTACAGCAATGGATCAGCCCCTTTCAGGCTGATGGCGTGTATCAAGAACAACGAAAGGCCCGGAGGCAAGCTGCTCTTCAACGTGTTCGAGGAGGTGGCGTCGCAGGTCTTTCCGAGCCTTGAGGAACACCGCCGCGCCCTCCTCGAGGCGGGAGCCGGCACGGTGCACCTGACGGGCAGCGGCCCTGCGCTGTACACCCTGTGCGCCTCCGCGGCGGCGGCCGTGTCCCTGGCAGATAACCTGCGACGCGCTGGCTACGAGCCGTACGTTGCCTGCACCGTGGACGGCTCGCAGGGGTAGTGTGGCTTAGGAAGCGCTGCTCAGGTATACTGGGAAAGCTATGAGAATTCTGGGCAAAGTCCTGTCTTTTATAATCATCGGGGCAGTCCTTATTGGTATGTTTTCCCTCACCGCAGTAGTCTTCATTAACATAGGGCTGTTCCTGCTGTCCTTCCCAATCTGGCCCTATGGCATCAGCATCGCCGCGGCAATAGTTGTGCTGATTTTGTTGTCATGGAAGCGCAGTCAGCGGCGCCGGTGAGGACGGCCATCGCGGATTTTCTCCAATTGACGCTCCAATCTCCAACCGATTAAAATCTTTGAGACCCTCCAGAAAGGTCGTGGCCCTTGTACCCCTTAGACGAGCGCTCCGTACTTCATGACGCAATCCGTTAGCCCCCTGTGGCCTCAGCAGGAGGAGACCTGCGTCTCCCTGGACCTGGAGACAACCGGCATCAATCCCAACTCCGACGAGATAATCGAGGTGGGCGCGGTCAAGTTCCAGGGCGACCAAGTCCTGGATACATTCCAGACCTTGGTAAACCCCTACAGACCGCTGCCCCAGTTCATCCGCGAGTTGACGGGAATTACACAATTGCAGGTTGATGAGGCCTCTGCCTTCGCCTCGGTGGCCCCCGGCCTGGAGTCATTCATCGGCGACTGTCCCATAGTGGGGCAGAACATCGCCTTTGACATAGAGTTCCTGTTGAAGAAGGGTATGCCTCTGTCCAACCCCCGCTATGACACCCGGGAGATGGCCTCTATCTTTCTGCCCCAACTGAGAGAGTACGCCCTCGCATCCCTGGCGGCGTCCCTGGGTATTCAGCATCCCAGGCCTCACCGCGCCGTGCCGGACGCCGAGGTCACCTTCAGGGTGTTCGACGCTCTAAAGGGAGTGGCCCTTGACATGGACGAAGCGGTGCTTCTGGAGATCTACTCGCTTCACTCCAGGGCCCAGACGCATCTGGCCCAGTTGCTTCTGCGACTTCAGGGCGCCGTCAGTCAAAGAAGGGTCGCAATCCCGCCGGCCGTCGCGCCGGCCGTCCCGGAGAAGGTTCCGGCGACGGAGCATACCGCAGCGCCGCCGGCCGTCGCGCCGGTTACGCCATTCGATGAGGAAGAAGACGCGATAGCCGGGTTTTTCCAGGAGGACGGCCCGCTGGCCCAGGTCATGGACAGCTACCGCTACCGGCCTCAGCAGGTGGAGATGGCCCTGGCCGTCGCACAAGCTATGGAGCAGAGCAAACACCTGGTGGTTGAAGGCGGGACGGGAGTCGGCAAATCGATGGCGTACCTGCTTCCCGCGGCGCTCTTCGCCCAGGCCAAGGGAGCGCGGGTGGTGGTGTCCACAAACACCATCAACCTCCAGGAGCAGCTGATATCCAAGGACCTGCCAACTCTGTGTGGGGCCCTTGCCGAGTGGTCGCCGCAGCTTGGCGACACCTCCTTCGCCCTTCTGAAGGGGAGGGACAACTACCTGTGCCTGCGACGCCTGGGCTATCTGAGGGGAGAGGCGACCATCTCTCCTGAAGAGGCGAACCTGGCCTCCAAGGTGCTGGTCTGGCTCCAGACCACGTCCTCGGGGGACAGGGCGGAGATGAACATGACGCCCAGGGACTCCTCCCAGTGGAGCCGCATCTCCGCTGCCGAGTGCCCCAACTGGCGTGAGCGAGGCTGCTTTCTAAGGGCAGCACGAGCAAAAGCGGAAGCCTCGGACATTGTTGTTGTGAACCACGCCCTTCTGATGAGAGACCTGGCGGAGGGAACCGGAAGCATTCCTGACTACGACTACTTGATAGTGGATGAGGCCCACCACCTGGAAGAGGAGGCTACACGGCAGTTCGGGTGGAGTCTGTCCCAGGGCATGGTGGAGCAGCGCCTGGAGAGGCTGGAGGGCAGCCGGGGGTTGTACGGCGCGCTCAGGGTTGCCCTTGGCCAGCTATTCGCCTCACCCAGGGCGGCGGTCCTTGAACCCCTCGCAGCCGAGGGCGAGTCCCTGCTGCCCAGGGCCAAGGAACGCGTCGGTGAGCTGTGGGCCGCTCTCGCCAGCTTCCTGGAGCATCACCACGATGAGGGAGACGCCCGTCAGCTTGCCCTCCAAATCACCCGCGGCTCCCGGGCGCAGCCGGACTGGTCTGAGTTGGAGGTGGCCTGGGAGAACGCCGACCTGGCCCTCGCAGACCTGTCCAGGAACCTGGAGAGGGTGTCGGTCGGTCTGTCCGGCTTGGACGAAACCCATGTTGCCGGCTTGGATACCCTGGTTATGGAGGTATCCTCCTCAACCGGCGATATTGGGGAAGTCCGGGAGAAGCTCAAGTCGTTCGTCGCTCAGCCGGAGGACAACCGCATCTACTGGGTGACCCAGGACAACAGGGCAGGGGAGATAGCGCTGAACGCTGCGCCTCTGGAGGTTGGGGAGCTTCTTCAGGAGCGCCTCTTCTCGCAGAAGGAGTCGGTTGTCCTTACCAGCGCCACCATGAGTACCCAGGGCAACTTCCGTCACATCAGCGAACGGCTGGGCCTTGAGGACGTGGACGAGCTGCTGGTGGACTCGCCATTCGATTACCCCAAGTCCGTCCTGTTGTGCCTGCCCGGGGACATGCCCGATCCCAACAACGGCGGCTATCGGGGAGCATTGCAGCAGGCATTGATGGACATATGCCGCGCCGCAGGGGGCCGGACTATGGGCCTGTTCACCTCCCACGCCTCACTCCAGGCCGCTCGCTCCGGGATAAAGGACAGCCTGGAGGGCGACGGGTTTCGGGTGCTGGCCCAGGGTGTCGACGGCCCGCCGCGTGCGCTGCTGGAGAACCTTCATGAAGGAGCCGAAGTCGGTGTTGCTGGGCACGGCCAGCTTCTGGGAGGGTGTTGACATACCCGGCGGCGCGCTGAAGGCGTTGGTGGTCGCCAGGCTGCCCTTCAATGTTCCCACGGAGCCGGTGTTCGCAGCCCGGTCGCAGCTGTTTGAAGACCCCTTTAACCAGTACGCCGTGCCGCAGTCGGTGCTGCGCTTCCGGCAGGGGTTTGGGCGCCTCATACGCGGCGAGGAGGACAGGGGAGTGGTGGTCGTGCTCGATCAGCGCATCATATCCCGGCGGTACGGCCGCGTCTTTCTTGAGTCCATACCCGAATGCACCGTGTCCAAGGGTTCCCTCAGGGAGCTGTCGAGAGAAGTGGAGAAATGGCTGGCAGTCGCTCACTGAGCCTCCAAGTATCTCAACCTCTTGACTTGGTGGTCACCCTGGAGAGCGGCCAGGCCTTCCGGTGGCACAGGCACGGGGAGTGGTCATACGGCGTTGTTCAGGGGAACCTGCTGGGCCTCAAGCAGGACGGCTCTCGAATAGAGGCGCGAAGCTCGCTGTCCTCGCCGGAGCCGGTGGAGGCCCTGCTGCGGGACTACCTGCGCTTGGACGACGACTTGGGGGCCATCTGCTCCGCAATTAACACCGACTCCTACATGGCCGGGTCCATCGACCGCTATCCGGGGCTGCGCATCCTGCGCCAGGACCCGTGGGAGTGCCTGGTGTCCTTCATTTGCTCCGCAAACTCCAACATCCCGCGCATCTCCTGGACAATGAACACACTCTCTCGCGAGTACGGCGAACCCCTGGAGCTGGACGGGTACGTGCATCACTCCTTTCCCACCCCTGAGAGACTCGCCGAGGCGGGGGAGATGAGCCTGAGAGCTTTGAAGATGGGGTTCCGCGCCAAGTACGTGGCCGAGGCCGCCGAGAAGGTGGCCGCGGGAGAGATCGAGCTTGCTCCTCTACGAGGCCAGTCCTATGACGTAGCCAAAGCCGTGCTGATGTCCCTGAACGGAGTGGGGGAGAAGGTGGCCGACTGCGTGCTCCTCTTCTCCCTGGACAAGATGAGCGCCTTCCCGATAGACCGGTGGATACGCCGGGCGATGGAGGAGTGGTATCTGGACGGTGCTAAGCTAAACTACAAAACCGGCCGTATCTGGTCTCTGGAGAGGTGGGGTGAGTACGCCGGCTACGCCAACCAGTACCTGTTCCAGCTAAAGCGCCTGCAGGACAAGGGGTAGGGAGCACCCAGGTAGGCCTTCGCTAACTCCAAAGATTGCCGTTGCAGATGACTTGCGCCTTATCGTGATTGTGGTATCTGCCTAGTCTGCGCACCGAGCCAAGGTTCTTCCGAAGAGAATCCTCCGCCCAGGGTTGGAGGATGGGTGGCAGGACAATGTGGCCGCCCTCTGGGTCGCCAGCTGCCACGTACTGACTTCTGGCAACACACAGTGCTGCAAGGGCGCATATGAAAGCGGCGCGGTGGTCGTGATCCGTAATGGCTTCTAGGCCCTCCGGCTTGAATCCTGTCAGGGTTTGAACAAGGCATTGCAGAGCGCGCATTTCGATGGCCTTCTCCCAAAACTTGTCGGACTTCTTCCCTCTGGGGACCTTACTATGTGCGTATTGATCTGCAACAGCAGTATGGTCGGTATCGGTCAGGAGTACAGCCAGGAAGGCGGTGGGGAAGACTTCCAGAATTCTAGCCTCGTGAATACGGTCCGGGTGGTCTGCATCTTGAAGGTCAAAATACCCCTCAGACTGAAGACTTAGGACCAGCATGGCTAACTTTGTGGCGTGGGCGTGGAGGTCTCGGCCAGTCGGAGAGTTAGTCGGGCCGGGCTTGCCGCGACGCTGGAAGTGGCCCCGGGAGAGTAGTGCATCAGCACTCCGGTAGCGATTGACTTTATTCAGTTTGTGCGCTAGTGGGCCGTCTATGCCTACGCCTACTAATGATGTATCTTTAGGCACTAGGCTCCGCAGGTCTTCCCACCGCTCACTCTCCTCGGTGCCGGTGTTGCAGCAGCGCCATTGGAGACTGGTCTGGTCAATGGTGATAAGGCAGAGTCCGGTGGTGCGGCGGGATTCGGAGTAGCCGACGTCAATGCCGAGGTAATATTCAGGCATGGCTTGATTCCTTGTCTATCCCGCCAGCTCTTCCACGTCGTACCGGTAGCTCTCGATGACGGGGTTGGCCAGCAGCTTGTCGCACATCTCCTCCACCTTGGCCTCCGCAACAGACCGATCCTGGCTGTCCAGCTTTATCTCCAGGTACTTGCCAGCCCGCACGTCGCTGGCAAGGTCGAAGCCCAGGGCCTTCAGCCCGCTCAGGATGGTCTTGCCCTGGGGGTCGTTAACTGTGGGCTTCAGGGTAACGTACACTCTGGCCAGAAACATCATTGCACCTGTCGAAAATCCTCCGGCCCCATGCCGAAGTGCGCCTGAATGAAGTCGTTGACCCTGGCCTCGCTGAACTCGTTCTCCTCAAAGGCGTCCTGCCAGCCCCAGGCCGTGAGGGCTATTGTCGAGGACATATTGCTATAGGGGGCCAGTATTACGGCCTCCGGGTAGTTGTCCACAACCCTTTCCAGATTCCTCACCAGGTCCGGGCACTCGATGGGGCAGTTGTACTGCACCATGACCGCGCCGCGCACCAGGTAGGAGACCTGCGCCTCTTCCTCTACCAGCTCGTCGCGGACACCCCAGACGACATCCTCGGTGGGAATGGCGTAGTACCAGCCCGATGTGGGTGGGAAGGAGTTATAGGGCTGGTGAGACTCGCCCCGCTCTATCTCGAAATTGCCCTGGATTTGCACCTCACCGCCCGCTTCCTCCGATGCGGCGTTGCCGCCTCCGAGAGCGCTGAGATCCAGGTTTGGGGGTATGATCAGGGAGATCACGATAATCGTGAAGACCACGCCGACAAAGCCGCCGACAGTCCATTTCAGGATCTTACGGCGCCCACGCCTTCTCGAACGCCGCTCCTCCCGGTGCTGTGCCCGCTCGTGGGCCCTTCGCCTGCGACCTCGCTCTCTGGTCGCCATTAGCCCACTGACTCCACGGATGCATCCCAGCCTTGGCCGGTGATGCGCTCAAACGCCTCAATGTAGCGGGTCCGCGTCCTGTCGACCACGTCCGGGGGCAGTTTGGGAGCGGGAGGCTCCCGGTTCCATCCGCTGGCGGACAGCCAGTCTCTCACGTACTGCTTGTCGAAGTTGGGCTGGGACTTGCCCGGCTCGTACAGGGCGGCGTCCCAGAACCGGCTGGAGTCGGGCGTGAGCAACTCGTCTATCAGTATCAGCTCGTCGTCCAGCATTCCGAACTCCATCTTGGTGTCGGCGATGATTATGCCATTGGCCCTGGCGTCGTCCCGGGCGAACTCGTATACCTGTCGGCTGACATTCTCCAGCCTGGACGCCATATCGCTGCCAACCATGTCCCGCACCTCGTCAAGGCTCATGGGCATGTCGTGGCCGGTCTCGGCCTTCGTGGTTGGGGTGAACAGTGTCTCTGGGAAGAGGTCGCCCTCCCTCATGCCCGCCGGCATTGCCGCGCCCCCCACGGTGCCTTCCGCCTGGTACTCCGCCCAAGCGGAGCCGGTGATGTACCCTCGCACTACGCACTCAATGTCGATGCGATCCGCTCTCTTCACCACCATAGCGCGGGCCGCAACTTCGGGAGGAAGGTCATCCAGGCCGGCCTGCTTGCCGGGCTCGTACCCCATAGCAACCAGGTGGTTGGGCACAATATGGCCCGTCTTCTCGAACCAGTAGGCCGAGAGGCGGGACAGCACCATACCCTTCTGGGGGACGGCCGTGGGCAGGACGACGTCAAAGGCGGAAATCCGGTCGGTGGCCACCATCAGAAGGAGGCCCTGGCCCATATCGTAGGTATCCCGCACCTTGCCCGTGTAGAGGCGGTTGGGCAGGTTGGTCTCTCTGACAGGCTCTAGCGACGTGTTGCTCAATGGCTTCCTCACTCCTCGATTTTCAGCCGCATATAGGAGTTCTCAACGAACCTCATGTAGTAGTTGTAGTCGAATATGGCCTCCAACTCATCTCCCGGCAGGTGATCAGTCACATCCGTCTCATCCCGGAGAAGCTGGCGGAAGTCCAGGGACTCCTCCCACGACCTCATGGCGCAGCGCTGGGTGATCTCGTAGGCCCTCTCGCGGCTGAGGCCGCTCTCCACCAGGGCCAGCATCACCCTCTGGGAGAATACCAACCCCCTTGTCATCTCAATGTTCTGCTTCATCCTGTCCGGGTACACCCTGAGGCCGTTTATCACGCCCGTGAAGATGCTCATGATGTAGTCCAGCGCCATGCAGGAGTCGGGGAGAATGAGGCGCTCCGCGGAGGAGTGGCTTATATCCCGCTCGTGCCACAGGGCCACGTTTTCCAGGGCGGTCACGGCGTGGCCCCGAATTAGCCTGGCCAGGCCGCACACCCTCTCCGACAGCTCCGGATTCCTCTTGTGGGGCATCGCCGAGGAGCCGGTCTGCCCCTCTCCGAATGGCTCTTCCGCCTCTCGCACCTCTGTCCTCTGGAGGCCCCTTATCTCCGTTGCGAACTTCTCCAACGACGCCGCTATCAGGGCCAGTGTTGTCACGAACTGCGCGTGGCGGTCCCGTTGCACTATCTGGTTGGATACGGTCTCGATGCCCAAGCCTAGCCTGGAGCACACACGCTCCTCTATCTGGGGCGGGACCGTGGCATAAGTGCCGACGGCTCCGGATATCTTGCCCACACCGGCGTTCTTTTTGGCCTCCTCCAGTCGGTGCCGGTTCCGCCGCATCTCGTCCCACCAGATGGCCAGCTTCAGACCGAAGGTAGTGGGCTCGGCGTGGACTCCGTGGGTGCGGCCCATCATCGGCGTGTACTTGTGCTCCACAGCCCTTTTCTGGATCGCCTCAAGGAGGCAGTCGACGCCCTCCAGCAGGATGTCGGAGGCTTCGATGAGTTGGAGGCCCTGGGCGGTATCCTGCACGTCGTGGGAGGTAAGGCCCATGTGGATCCAACGGCCCTCATCGCCCAACCCGCCAGTGACCGATTGCAGGAAGGCGGTCATATCGTGGCGAGTGCGTTGGAACACCTCCTGTAGACGGACCGGATCGTACTGCGCATTTCGCAGCTTGACCATGTCCTCAGAAGGGATAACGCCCTCCTCGGTCCACGCCTCGCACACTGCCAACTCCACCTGGAGCCACTTGTTGTTCTTGTTCTCCTCCGACCACACCATTTTCATGGCGGGGCGGGCGTACCTGTCTATCACCATTCACCTCTGCGGATTGATGGTTCCACGATATAGAATCATACCCCGTCTTCCCGTTGGTAACAAGATTATTTGCTGTGCAAAAGGGCGGAATATCTGTTGGGTTATCCAGGATGCAGCGGCTGTCTATTTGAAAGCAGTATGCAGGTCGAAAGTGCACAAGTGTTGGTCCGATTTGTTTTTGGCACCTTGATCGTCTTCGAAGTTTTTGCAATTGCCCTATAACGAGGTGTGCATAGATAGCTCTGGACAGGCGGGCGTCTGAAGTATACGGTTCCCAACATCCAGTCGAGTCTCATTCATTTTGGGTGCACTGTCGGAGAGGTGAGTTGAGTGATTTGGGGAGCTTGGATAACTTGGATAGCTTGGGGTTAAAATGTTTGTGTTTCTATCCTTATTCATATTCAACCACTATATGGCGGTCCTGGGAGTAGTTTGGGCTCCGGTTGGGGCCATCATCTGTAGAGTCATTGCAAGTAAGCTGGGCTTGAATCCCCGCCGTTACACCATGTTGGGTGGTGTATATTCACTGCTGCTGTTCTTCCCCTGGCTCTACTTGGTACTGAGAATGCTGGAAAGACGTGCATCGCGCATTCTAATTCGGGTGTTCTACATTTTAGCGCTTTTGAGCTGGTTTACCACTATACTTTGGATAGTTTTCGTGACTCCGGACTTGGGTCTTGGCGTTACGCTTAGCATTACGAGTATAGGCTTAGGCTTAGGATTCCTAAACTTCGTTGCGTGGTGCGTATCCGTGGGTTGGCTGCTGCTGAACAAGGATAGACCTGTACCGAATGTCCCACCTGCCGGTATATGGGGTAGAACCCTTCCACAACGCGGGTATTTGGTTCCCTTGGCTCTGGCTACATTTTCCACATGGGCTACGTGGCTAATCATCCTTTCAGGTAACGCGATTAGCATAGTTGAAGGCTGAGGAATACACACTTATCCTGAACCCCGCAGTTCGCTGAGAAAGTCCTCCAGCACCGGCAGTCCCTTGTCCAGCCCGGTGACCCTCCAGCCGCCGTCCGCGCTTTTCCACAGCGTGAAGGCCAGCTGCTCCTCCAGGGCAGGGACATCGCTGCGCTCCACGGCCAGGTTTACTTGTACCGTAGCCACGTTTGCCTCATCCAGGTCGTCCGTGACGCTGGCAACGCCGTCCCGGATGTCGTAGATAACGAGGCCGCTCCGCTCCCATCGGAGGTTGTCTCCGGCCATGCTCAGGGCCTCCGTCAGCGTCTCCGCCAGCTCACGACGGGCATCGAGCCGTATGCTCTGCTGACCCGGGTCCAGGTCGACCGGGGCCGGTCCAAGCGCCGACAGCTCCCACATCTCCAGGGCCTGCCGGACATCCCCGCGCTTGGTCTCGGAGAAGTAGGCGTCCACGACGTCCTCCGGCGGGGCCGAGCCGGAACATGCTCCCAGAAAAAGGGAAAGGACCAGCGCTGTAAGAAGGGCTGCGGGGGCGGAACTAGCCCGCCGCCAGCCGTTCCCGATACGCTTCATAGGACTTTCTTATGTCCTCGTGCTTGAGGCCGAGAATGGACGCGGCCAGGTATGCGGCGTTGCGCGCCCCCCAGGGCCCGATGGATACGCAGGCCACGGGTACTCCGGGCGGCATCTGGACTATGGCGTGAAGGGAGTCCACGCCACCCAGCGCGCTGGAGGTCAGTGGTATGCCAATGACGGGGATGGTGGTCCAGGAGGCCATTACCCCCGGCAGCGCGGCCGAGCCTCCGGCTGCCGCAATAATAACCTCAAGGCCTCGCTCTATGGCGCTCTTTGCATACTCTCTGGCCCTCTCCGGGGAGCGGTGAGCCGATATGACTGATACCTCGTGGGAGACCCCCATCTCTTCCAGGACCGTCACGGTGTCTTGGACTACCGACTCGTCAGACCGGCTGCCTATGACTACGCCAACCAACGGCATTACTCAACTCCTGTTCTCGCGGCGATGTCTCTTCGATAGAAGCCGCCCGTAAAGCTTATCTTCTCGATGTTCCCGTAGGCCCGCTCCCTGGCCTCCGGCAGACTGGAGCCTCTGCCCACGACCGTCAGCGTCCGGCCTCCTGACGTCACGACTGCCTTGCCGTCATCGGAAGGCCTGGTGCCTGCGTGAAACACCTCTGCCGTCTCCCGGGCCTGGGAAAGCCCTGATATGGGAAAGCCCGTCTCGTAGCTGCCCGGGTATCCTCCGGGGGCCATTACCACCCCGACGCAGGCGTCGCTGCTCCACTCTATAGCCGTTTCGCTTAGCCTACCCTCCAGCACGGCTACGAGTATCCCAGCCAGGTCGGACGACAGGCGCGGGATGATGACCTGCGACTCCGGATCGCCCAGCCGGCAGTTGAACTCTATGACCTTGGGGCCGTCATCGGTGAGTATCAGTCCGCCGTAGAGGACACCCCGGTAGGGGCAGCCCTCCCGAGCCAGGGCGCGCGCCGTCGGGGCCATAATGGTGTCTCGTATCTCCCGCTCCAGATCGGCGTTCCAGAACTCCGGCGGGCTGTACGCTCCCATGCCTCCGGTGTTGGGGCCGCGGTCGCCGTCGTAGGCGCGCTTGTAGTCGCAGGCTGCGACCATCGGGGAGACTGTCTCGCCGTCCACGAACGCGAACACGCTGACCTCTCTCCCGCTAAGGCATTCCTCCACCAGAACGCGGTCACCGGATGGGCCAAAGACCCGCTCGACCATGCACTCCCGGAGGGCCTTGATGGCCTCCTCCTCGGTGTTTGCCACGGTCACGCCTTTTCCGGCAGCCAGGCCGTCCGCCTTCACCACCAGGGGAGGGGAGTGCATCCTGACGTAGCGCTCGGCCTCCTCGTAGGAGTCGAAGACCTCCGCGCTTCCCGTCGGGACGAAGTACTTGGCCATAAGCTCCTTGGCGAAGACCTTGCTGCTCTCGATGCGGGCCGCGGCTTGTGTAGGTCCGAAGATGGAAAGACCGGCGGCCTGGAAATGGTCCACAATGCCCTCCGCCAGTGGCGCCTCAGGCCCAACGACTGTCAGATCCACACTGTGAAGGCGCGCCGCCTGAGCCAGCCCATCCAGGTCCTTGTCGGCAATCGAGAGGTTGGTTGCGATGGCCGCCGTGCCGGCGTTCCCAGGCGCTACGTACAGCTCGTCCACCAGGGGACTTTGCCTCAGCTTCCAGGCTATGGCGTGCTCTCTTGCGCCGCCGCCTACAACCAACGCTCTCAAACCGCGCTCCTTGAGGCCCTCTTGCCCTTGGGAGGCGTTTTCAGAACGTATTCGAATGCCTTTTGCAGCAACGGCAGAAGCTCTTCGACCCCGCCTGAATCTTCGACCGGAAACTCCACCCACTCGCCGAAAGGTCTGCCCGGATGTGGGGTGAAGGGCCTGGCGCGCTTGCTGTCCAGGACCTGCGTGCGATAGGGATCCGGGAGCTTCGTGGCGACGGCCCCCTTGTGGTAGACGGCGAAGAGGCGGTCTCCCACAAAGTACCCGTGTCCTCCGAACATCCTGCGCGTCGATACCTTGCTCCAGGGGAGGAGCATGGCGTCCAGGTCGTTCTCTACTGAGGCGTCAGGGGTCATTGGGAGTGCTCGGTGTGTCCCACGGCTATTGCTCAGGAGCGGGGAGCGCTTCCAGCTGCTGCATCATGCTCATCATGTCCATCTGCACCCAGTGCTCCACCACCTTGCCGTCGGCGTAGCGCGAAATGTGCGCCTCCTCAACCTTTATGGATTTCCCGATGGCGGGGATGCCAATGAAGTCGCCGGTGTGGGTGCACGTTACGGTGTGGTACGCAGCCACAAGGTCATCTTCCGCTATCAGCAGGTCAATAGCTACGTGCAGGTCGGGGAACGCTCTGAAGTAGGAGGCGAATATGCGCTTGAGTCCCTCCGTGCCCTGCGGAATCCCAGGCGGCGGCTGACTGTGCTCAGTGAAGTCCTCGGCTACAAGCTCATCTATTACGCTCAGATCCTTGCCGTTGAAGACCTCTTCAACGAATCTGCGGTAAAGGGCTTTGTTCTCTTCAGTCAACGCTCTCCTTGCTCCTCTTACGCCTGGCAGGGGCCTAATTTGGTGTTTTGGTTAGCTTACCTCACACTCTGAAGGCGCTCTCTCGCACGTTCTTTGTTCGGTTTGGGCATAATAGACTCACTTGGCGCAATTCTAGCAAGCTGCAATTGTCTTGAATAGGGGTAGGCGCGAACTTTCACCACAACAGGCGCTGATAAACCGCCCGCTCACGCCCTTCGACAGGCTCATGGTGAGTGGGAAAGTAGGCGACTTATATCGGACAGGCCGCGCCCTGCCTACCGCCCGCCGAACAGGTCGCTGGCGTCCCGCTCCATCTCGCGCCGCATCTCAGACGCCTCACGGAAGCCCAGCTCTTTGTAGGACTCGTTGGTGCCGTAGTCACGTACCCTGACCACAATCGGCATCGGCACCGAGTGCCCGAATATAAGCGACTGCTGCTTGCTGTCCAGCTTGCTCAGTACCGACCTCAGCTCCCTGGCCCCGGACACGCCCGCCGTCACAGCGTCCACGTCTCGCTCGTTGTCCAGCAGGCAGGAAAGCTTGGTCCCAAGCTGGCTCATCACCTCATCCTCGATACCGCTTGGACGCTGGTCCACCACCAGCAGCGTCACGTTGTACTTGCGCATCTCCCGGGCGATGTTGCCGAAAGTGGTCTGCGACGCGACGCTTGGACTGAGGAACCTGTGAGCCTCCTCTATGGTGATCACAAGCTGTCGGGGCTCCCGGGAGGCGTCGCCCATTGCCTCCTCCTTGCGCCTCACGTACCGTTCGTGGATGCGACGCGTAAGCAGGTTCGCCACCAGCATGTAGGCCGAAAGCTCGTGCCTGTACCGCCCGAACTCCACCACCACGTGTATGCCTCTGTCCAGGTTGCGCAGTATCTCCTCCACCGACTCCTCCGACTCCCTCTCGGTGATGAAGTGGAAGCGTTTGAGCCGGCCCAGCCGGTTGTGAAGGGTGGACAGGGCTCTCTCGTTGACGTTGATGTCGTTTGCCAGCTCTCGCAGGTCCTGGCCGCCAAGCTCCAGGAACTGTCCCAGCCATCGCTCCTGCCCGAATTTGCCCGCCAGATTGTAGGCTGCGTCGGCGGCCACCTCCGATAGGCCGAGGGTCTCCCTGAGCAGCTCAATGTCCTCCGGCGTGATCTGGTTATAGCCCACCCGTATCAGATAGTCCGGGGAAACGCCGCGCCTGCGGCTGTGCTCATCGTCCAGGGAGAATACGGACACCTGGGACGGGAACAGCTGCTTGATACCCTTGACCATGCCCGCGCCCTCGGACGTACCCATCCAGCCGTACTCGCTCTCCATGTCGAACACCAGGTTCACGGCCGCGCTCTTCTGAAGAATGCCCACCAGCAGCAGCCTTGTAAGGAAGCTCTTTCCGGTGCCGCTTTTCCCGAAAACGCCGTTGGAGCGCTTGACGAACTCCTCCAGGTCCAGGCACACACGGGTCTCCATGTCCAGGGGGGTGCCCACCCAGAAGTGTCGATTATCCTCCGCGCCGAAGACCATCTGAACGTCCTCTTCCGAGGCCAGATGCACGGGCGCGAAGTGGGGAGGCACGGTCTTGGCGGGCGTTGGGCCGTCCACCGCGGCCAGCACCCCTTCCAGGGCAAGCATCGGCAGCACGCGTAGCGTTGCGAATGTGGCGGTGTCGGCGACCACCTGGGCGACAATCGGGTTGGACAGGTCTGGAGGGCTTCCCCTGAGGGACTCATCAGAGGACTCCAGGGCTATGTCGGTGATCACCCCGAAGAAGCGCCGGCTCTTGCCATGTATCACCACGTGCTGGCCCAGGGCCATCTCCTCAACTTGGGCCTGGGCGTCCAATCGAACGTCAACGCCTCTGCTGAGGGAGCCTCCCACCACCATACCCAGGTACTTGCCGGAGCTGCGGGAGTCCATCAGCGCGTTGCCCTCTGTAGAATGGCCTCCACTCGCCGGAACTCCCCGGAGAGGATGCCCATGAGCTGCTTGCCGGCCTCCACCAGGAAGCCGCTGGGTTCGGTCTGTGCCTCTGAGGCGAGGCTGAGACACGCTGCGACCACCTCTTCCAGGGCCGGGATGCCGGACGTGGCAAGCGGGCGCAGAAAAGCCGTGTTGGAGGTAAAACGCCTTATCTCCTCAGGTTCGCAGGCGTACACGAAGGCGTAGATGGGAGGGGGCGTCGGCGGCAGATGGTAACGCGGGTCTCCATTGATACTGTGGCCGACCACGATGGCCTGGAAGTCCGTGCGGAGCAGTTGGGAAAGCTGGGGGTTGCTCAGGTAGACGTCCTCTTCGGAGGCTTCATCTTCGCCCCTGGCTACCGGCCTGCGGGAGGCGTCTATGCCCTGGGTGGACACATGGTGAACCACCGCGTAAGCAGGGTAGGGGCCGCCCGTCCGCACCAAGGCCCCCAGGGGAGGCGACTCATAGAGGCGATAGCACTGGGTCCAGAAGCCGGTTGTGGACGTCTCCACGACCTCGCCCAGGCGCGGCTCTGCATTTACAGCCACTTCAGCCTCTTGGAGCGGCTCTTTTCGGATGTGTATACGGGCAGGCGTTGCCTCTGCAGGGCGTCCTCCACGATAAGCCGGAACTCCTCCCGGTCTCCCACGGTCACCACGGCCTGTTCGTGGGCCTCTGAGATGGCGACGGGGTAGCCGTGCCCCTTGCGGCACTGGTCCACCAGCATGGCGTGGGTCAGCTCCAGCAGGGTGTTGTCCTCGGTTACCCACCGAGGCACCTCCACCCGCGCCAGCTCCGCCCCGGCGTTAAGGTAGAAGAAGCGCACCCGGTGGTCTCCGTACTGCTCCACGATTGATGACGTGCTGGAGAAGATGTCTGACCTATCCCTCTCCTCTAGCAAGGCCTCGAACAGTTCCCTGTCCAGTACGCCTGACACCCCGTCGCATGGACGCTGACCGGGGCGCAGCGCCCGGCAGTGCATGTCGCAGTTGGCCGCCTCGTAGTGACACAGGCCCTCGTCGAGGCGCAGGGCGTTTACCACCTCTGTGCTGCGGGGAAGGCTGATGTAGGACGCCAGGGCCAGAGGCCTGGACAGCGCCAGCTGCCTGAGCTCCTCCATAGCCGGCAGGAACATTTCTTCCAGCAGCGCGGTTCTGACGAAGTCGGGGTGTGCCTGTCCCGCCAGCCCCCAAAGTATGAGCGAGCCGTCGATAAGGGCAATGGTTGGGATGTCCGGGTCGGACTGCCGTGCCAGGCTTGCCAAGGCCCGCAGTTCCTCGACGGCGCGCATGGCCCCCAGAAGAGGCCCCTCCAGCAGCCTGTACCGACTGCCCTCCGGCTCAAAGACGTGCAGGCTATCGTCGCCCGCGTAGAGCCGGGGTTCGCTGTCCAGCCAAGCCCCCGGACTGGCGCCGTACTGTATCCGCACCCTGCCGATGTTTATGAGGAAGCACTGGACGGGAAGATGCCTGTCCACGTCTATGTGGGAGCCGTCTACGGCCATGGCGGTGTAGCTTGCGGGGAGGGCAGGGGAGGGGTGTCGCCCGGAAAGCGACCCCGTGAGACCGGGAATGAGGAAAGTGGCTCTGCTCAGTTGTCGCTTCTCCTCCAGCGATTCCGGCTGAGCCTTTGTGAGAACGTCCAGCGCCCGTTCCAGACGCTCGCTTCTGTCGGCTCCCTGGGCGTTGAGGGCTGCGGCTGCCCCCTCAATCTGGCCGGCTACTTTATGCAGGTCCAGTGACACTGGCTATCTCAAAACCCGGTCGTCGCCGACGCGGCGGGTGACGCGCTGCTGGTCAAGGTGCTCCAGAAGGGACAACGCATACTTGCGGCTGGTCTGGAACTGGTCTCGCACCTGTCCCACGTTTATCTTGCCCTGCTCCTTGATGGTGGACACGATTCCTCCCACCATCTCCTCGTAGGCGGCGGTGTCGTAAACCACCGATTCGTTTAGCCTGACCACACGGCCTTCGTCAATCAGCAGGTTCAGCAGATCGTCCGAAATGGCTGTGTCCGTTGGAGGAGAGTATGGATTGGAGCGCAGCGCCGCCAGGTACGCCTCTATGCTGGACCGCTGCCGGTCGCTCAGGGCTATGCTGTGCTGCGGTAGACGGAGCAGGTTGTTGTCCTCCGCCACAACGCCATCCTCAGTGAGGCGTGGCAGGACAAGCTGGAACTGCTGGGCGGTCAGATTCAGCCGGCTTCGCAGCTCCTCCTTCTGGATGCCGACCCGCAGGGGGCGCTCTCTATGGTAGGACTCCAGGACACCGCGCACCCTCCCGGACAGGGCGGCCCAGCCCTCCGCGGAGAACACAAGCGCTCTGGACGCGGAGTCGAGGCTGCCGAGCGCTACCGCTCGTCGCTCAGAGGTCAGCTTATCCACCAGGGTCCGGGCGTCGGCCGGGGAGATGTTGCTGCGGTTGGCCAGCGTCTGTAGGTCGCACGGTTCGGCGGACTGCAACGTCTGGAGAAGCACCTCATCCTCGGAGCCGCGCTCCATAACCTCCAGGCGCTCCAGAGTGGGGCTGTGCCGACGACGGTGACGCTTGGCGTGGGGTTCCACCACAGTGCCGCCCCCGATTGTGGCGTCTGAGGAGCGTATGACAAAGTAGTCTCCCTTCACCAGAGGCATGGGACTCTCCAGCCGCACCTGCGCCCATGTCTCCTCACCGGGCTGCGCCTCCTCCGTCTCCAGGAGCCGCACCCTCGCATTGGCCTCCCTGGACCCGGAGTGGAAGGTGACCGGCCTGTTGTGCTTGAGGGATCTGGGGGCATCCGCCAGAATCTGGAGGCGGACATCCAGGGCGATGGTCGGTCTGAGCCAGCGCGGAATGGTGAGCACCTCGCCGCGCTGTATGTCGTCGTGGGATATCCCTGACAGGTTCACCGCCAGCCGCCTTCCGGGAGATGACGTCTCTATCTTCTGGCGATGGCTCTGGAGCCCCCGTATCCGCGACACCCTCCCGGACGGCAATATCTGAACCTCCTGGCCCACGGACAGGGAGCCGTCGATCAGGGTGCCGGTTACCACGGTCCCGAAGCCTGGCATGGTAAAGGCGCGATCGATGGAGAGGCGCGGTCTTCCGGAGTCCTTCCGGGTCTCGGTGGTCTCCAGCAGATCGTCCAGGGCGCTCAGAAGCTCCGGCAGGCCGTCGCCGGTCACGGCTGATACCGGGACCATAGGAGCGCCATCCAGGGTAGTGCCCTTGAGCACATCCTCCACCTCCGCCATAACAAGTTCGACTATCTCTTCGTCAACAAGGTCCTTCTTGGTTACGACAACCAAGCCCTTTCTGATCCGCAGCAGGTCAAGGATGGCGAGATGCTCCCTGGTCTGCGGCATCACCGACTCGTTGGCAGCGACCACCAGCATTGCCAGGTCAATTGCGCCGACTCCGGCCAGCATGTTCTTGATGAACCGCTCGTGACCGGGCACGTCTACAATGCTGACTTCGCGGCCGCTGGGCAGTGTGAGCCAGGCGAATCCCAACTCAATGGTGAGGCCGCGCTCCTTCTCCTCGCGCAGGCGGTCTGGGTCTATCCCGGTCAGGGCCTGGACGAGGGTGGACTTGCCGTGGTCTACGTGTCCTGCGGTGCCTGCAACATACATCTGGAGAGACTCCGGGGAAGATGAGAGAAGGATAGCACAAGGGCAGGGGAGGGGCAATTTGGATAACGGCTAATAGCTTGCCCACGCCTCCTGATAGACAACATTCCAAGCCGCGTAGGCGGTCTGATGGAGCTCGAATAGACGGATGTACTCGTCGTACAGCCTGTCCAACTCAGCAACGCGTGCCGAGTCCAGGGAGCATGCGTCCGGGTTGCTTCCGCAGTACTCAAGGTATCTACGGCTGTAGGCCTCCTACGCAGCCTTGAATTGTGCAAAGGTCTCGTCCCTCTCCGCCCGGGCGGTGTTCATCCTGTTGCGGAGATTGCTGTTCCCCGGATGAGTGTCCTTGTGCAGCTCAATCAGGTATCCGTATACGTTGGTGTCCGGTATCCAGCACCCGTCGGCTTCGGCATTGGCGTCCCCCTTGGGCCAGTAGTAGTATGTCCCCTGCGCCTCTCTAATGTCCATGACCCGGTGGGACACAGCTCCCACCCCAAGCTCGCACTCTGGGGTCGGAGTGAAGACGATTACAGCTCCTATTGCTATGTCTTCTGGATTGAAGTTACGCAGCCAGGTTGCCGAGTCCAGGCAGGTTACCTTCGGCTCCATGCTTCCGGTGCATCTGAATCCCACCGTATATGACTGGACTAATAGGGGTGTTCTCTGCTCCTTCAGCTCTCTTATCGAGCTCCTCAGAGCTTCTATCTCGCCAAGGAGGCTATCTCTATCGACTCTCAGAGTCTCCAGAGTTCCCACCTCATTCAGCAGGGTCTCATACTTAGCCGATTTACCGGTCAACTGCCGTGTGACAGTCTCAAGATCTGAGGTTAGAGCCGCATTCTCCGCCGTCCTGCTTCCCAGCTTTTCACTGGATGCCACAAAGTTGGCGGTCAACGTCTCGTTCTCGCTTATCTGCGTTGTCAGATGTTCCTTTGTCACCTTAAGCTCAGACCGCAGGCCCGCATTCTCCGCCGCCGCGCTCCCCAGCTGTGCGTTGGCGGTGTCAAGGTCGGCAATCTTGTGGGTCAGTTGTTCCGTGGTTGCTCGGAGGTCGGAGGAAAGCCGCTCTCCTTGTGCTTGGCTAGCCTTCAACTGGTCTTTAGTTGTGTTCAACTCAGAGTTGGTGCGAAGCAGCAGCGCTAGCAGGACCGACGCGGCAAGTATTCCCAGGGTTGCAGAGGTGAGCGCTAAGATACGCATGACCCTCCTTGACTAGCATCAAGAGTTACCAGGATGGCTTTGAAGGGGAATGTGGACGGCCTTAGCCGCGCGGTGGTCAATTTCTGATCAAGTCCAGCCGTCTCAGATCGTCTGCGGTCCAACGGGCCTGTTCCTCTATGATGAATCTAAGAGTCCCTGTGGCGATGGTGTCTCCCCTTCGCGTAAAAGGGACAGTTACGCGACGCCCGTCGGAGTGTCCATAGCGGTGGTGGCTTCCTCTTTGGCGGAGAAGCTCGAAGCCGTCCTGCGTAAGAGCGCGTGCCAATCGTCCCGCAGTGATGGAACGCAGACGGCTGTAGTCAATGCTGTTCACACGGTCACAAGGACCGAAGTTCCGCTGAACAGACCTCCGACCTTAGCGATGCTCACCGGCTTTCCTTCTTCCAGAAGTTCCTCGACTATCATCGACAGGACTTCCCGGATGTTATTCAGGGCCTCTTCTTGAGTATAGCCCCAAGTTGAGGCGCCGATGCTGGACCAGGGTGGATAGAAGACGTGCCAGCCGTCTTCATCCGTTTGCAACTCGACTTCAAACTCGTAGGTCTTCACCCCCGGCTCACCGCCGGGCGGGACTGGGCTTTGGCTTGACCCGGATGCGGAACGGCGGGCGGACATCGCAGTCTCCTTCTATCTACGCGAGGGTTCCCAAAAGCTTCAATTACCATCCAATATTATCTGAAAGTCCGTTTTTTTGTCAAAGAGGTGTACCCGGTTCGCCAGACCGACTTATCCCGACTCTCTTTCCCTCTGGCTCACCTGCATCTCCGATTCCAGGAACTCCAGCATCTGTGTCGTTGTCATGGCCGAGCGCTGCGGCTGCGGTGACCAGATGTAGCGCTCATTGTCGTGGGCGGTGTACAGACGGTTGAAGACTAACTGGATTGACTTCACGAAGTTCTCCACGTCGCCCTTTCGCAGGGTCGCGTCATCGAATGGGTTTCCGCCCAGCTGCGCTATGTGCTGGTCCTTCACCCGGAAGAGGTTCTCCAGGGCGCGTTCCTGCTGCCCGAGCTGTTCCGACATCTCGGAAAGCTCCCTTACCGTGGCATGAAGAGCGAGGGTGTCTTTATCGTCAATTGCGGCTTGCAGCATCGCCGGCAGGCTTGGGAAATCGCTGTCCTTGGCCATCACCCTTGAGAATCGCAGGAGCACCGTCTCGAAGAGGGCGGCGCGTATGGGGCTGACGAAATTCCTCAGCCTGTCGATGATCCTGACCGTTTCTTCCGTGGGCCACAACGCCTCCCAGACGGAGTAGTACACCAGGCCCCGGGAGATTTCCGATCCCAGACTGTCCAGCCGTCTCTTGAACTCGTTGCCCGTCATTTGTGCTGCACCTGCCTCACGTGTGCGTCGGTTACGCCTGGCATGACCTAAACGAAACGCAAAAACACCTCGTTGCCCAGCGGCCGCCCCCGACTGGTGAGACGGAGCGCGCCGTCTATCTGCTCGATCAACCCCAGGGACGTCAGATCCTCCACCTGTTTACCGTACACCGAAGTAACGTTCTCGCCGAACCTGTCGTAGAAGTCCTCCAGGCGTACTCCATCATTCAGCCGCATCCCCATCATCATAGTCTCGGCCATCTCCAGCCTTCTGTCGATGACCTCTGTCGACCCCACGCAGGGGATTCCCAGCAAGGCATCGGAGGAGAGGGTCTCGACTTGGGATGACTGAGCAGCCGCGTCGCGAAGACGGCCTATGTACTCCCGCGGCGAGTTGATGTTCTGGAACCGCCACTCGCCCAGATACGAGTGCGCTCCTGGACCCACTCCAAGGTAGGGCTTGTTGAGCCAGTAGGTCAGGTTGTGACGGCTCTCCATGCCCGGCCTGGCCCAGTTGGAGATCTCGTAGTGGCGGTAGCCGGATGCTGCCAGCATGTCCTCCGCCAGAGCGTACATATCCGCTGCTAGGTCCGGGTCCGGCTCTGGCATTTCTCCCTGGCTGACCTGCCGCTCCATGGGCGTGCCGCCCTCCAGGGTCAGGCAGTAGAGGGACAAGTGCTCCGGCGACAACTCCAGCGCCTGCTCCAGCGTATCCCGCCACTGCGCCAGGCTCTGGTAGGGCAAGCCGTACATCAGGTCTAAGCTGACGTTGCCGAAACCGGCGCGTCGCACCTCTCGATACGCCGTCACCGCCTCTTGTGACGTGTGCCTTCTACCCAGGGTCTCCAGCAGTGAGTCGTCCAGGCTCTGCACGCCTATGCTCAGGCGGTTGACGCCCGCCTCGCGGAGGGAGGCAGTGTCTCCTTCAAGGAGGTCGCCCGGGTTTGCTTCAATGGTGACCTCGGCGTCGGGAGCGACACGGAATACGACGTGGACGGCATCGAGTATGTTCGCGATAGCCTGCCTGGGGACGTAGGACGGTGTGCCTCCACCGAAGAATATGGTGTTCACCTGTGGCGCGCCCAGGAGAGTGCCCCAGCAGCGTATCTCCCGCGCCAGCGCTTCGATGTAGCCGGGCATGAGGGCCTCGATTCCAGCGTAGGTGTTGAAGTCGCAGTAGGGGCACTTGGTGTGGCAGAAGGGGATGTGTATGTAGAGGCCAATGTCCCTGGGCGGGCTGTGTGCTCCGTCGTTTCTCTGGGTCATCGCGAGAGGTGTCCACACTTCAGGAAGCTCCTTTAGACCGTTGAATTGCAGGTTATTGGGGTACGCCGTCTTCAGACGTTGAACAGGAAGTTGACCACGTCGCCGTCCTGGACGGGGTATGCCTTTCCCTCCAGGCGCAGCAGTCCCTTCTTCCTTCCTTCGGCAAGACTGCCGCACTGTATCAGATGGTCATAGGAGATCACCTCTGCGCGGATGAATCCTCTCTCAATGTCGGTATGAATCTTCCCGGCGGCCTTCACCGCCAGGGTGTCCCTGTCGATGGTCCAGGCCCTCACTTCGTCAGGGCCGACGGTGAAGAAGGATGCCAGGCCCAGGAGCTGGTAGGAAGCGCGGATGGCGCGGTGGAGCCCCGGCTCCTGAAGCCCCATTGCGCTCCGAAACTCCTCGGCCTCATGCTCGTCCATCTCCGTCAGGTCCATCTCCAGCGTTCCGCAGAGGACCACGACCTCCACTCCGGGCCTGGAGTACCGGGAATTCAGGTACTCCTCAAGCGCCGACGCTTCGGACGCGTCCTCCTCCCCGATATTCCAGACGATTAGCATGGGCTTTGCCGTCAGGAACTGGAAGTTGTCCAATAGCTTGGTCTCATCGGCGGACAACTCCTGCTCCCGGATTGGCGCCTCTCGCTCCAGTTCGCCCTTGATCCTATCCAAGGTGGCGTGTTCTCTCAGCCTGCTCTCCCTTTCCTGGGCTCTTGCGCCTTTCAGCTCGCTCTCCAGGCGCTCCACCCTCCGCTCCAGGATGGCCAGGTCGGCGAAAGCCAGTTCCAAGTCCATTACGGCCAAGTCCCGGTGTGGGTCTATCTCTCCGTCAACGTGAGGCACTGTGGGGTTCTGAAAGGCTCTGACAACGTGCAGGAGGGCGTCCGTCCTCTGAAGCAGGTTGAGAAACTCTCCTGCGATTCCCTGGGACTTGGCCAGGCCCTCTGGAGTTCCGGGGAAGTCGGTGTACCTGACCTCTGCGGGCACCGTCTTCCGTGGTCGAAACATCTCTACCAAGGGCCACAGCCTGGGGTCTTCCACCTTGGCCACACCCAGGTTGGGCTTGGTGGCTGAGACGGAAGACGGGCTTACGTCTGCGCGGCCCCTGCTAAGCGCGTTGAAAACGGTGGTCTTTCCACACTTGGCGAGGCCAACAATCCCGAACTCCAATTCAGCGTCTCACTCTACGGCGTAGAGCGTGCCGTCCTTTGAGGCCAGGTAGAGGGTGCCTCCCGCAACCACTGGTGTGGAGAGGCTGTGCTCGGCGACTGGCAGCGTCCATCGCTCCACTCCGCTTGAAGAGTCCACGGCGTGAAGGACTCCGTCGCGGTCGCCTACCAGGATCAGATCGTTGACTATGGTAGGTGTGGAGAGGCTCTTACCTTCGGTTTTATACACCCACAGCCGGTCTCCCGTGTGCCTGTCGACGGCCATGAGTCTGCCTTCCTGGGTGCTGACGAACAGCGTGTCTCCGTCTACCGCGGGGGTGGTTAGGATGGTCCCGCCCAGCCGCACCGACCAGTTAAAGCCCTTGGGCAGCCCCGGATGACCCATGAGGGCCCAGACGTAGAGCTGTGTCTTGAGCGTGAACCACTTGGCCGACAGGGGGAACTCCGTCTCATTGAGGTTGATGGAGATGAGGCGGCCGTCGCGATACGGGACGTAGATGGAGTCCTCTACTATAATTGGAGACCCCACTACGCTTCGGTTGATGACCCTGGAGGCAAAACGCCTCTTGCCGGTGTCCGTGTCGTAAATGGTGACCCGGCCGTCCATCGAGGAAACGACCAGCTTGTCGTCCGACAGGGCGGGTGTGTTGGTGATCCAGTCCATGGTGGCGAAGCGCCATATCTCCTCACCGGTGAGGGCGTCCAGCGCGTAGATGTTCTCGTCGCCGGATCCAATGTAGACCACCCCGTCCTCCACTAAGGCAGATCCCATTGTGGGATTCCTCTCCGCCACGAACTCCCACCGGAACTCTCCAGTGTCGGCGTCCAGGGCTATGACCCGCTTGCCACGTGAGCCGTAGAAGAGCATATCGTCCGTCACCGCCGGGGATGAATCGATGGGAGCGGTGTCAATTTGCTCCCAGATGACGTTTCCCGTCTCTGCATCCAGGGCTACGATACGCCGGTCGTGGGTGGTTACGTACACCCGGCCTCCCTTAACGGCGGGGGTAGAGACTATTGCGTCCGAGCCCTTGAAGGTCCACTTCACCTGGGCGTCGCTGAAGTCGCTGCGCTCACCCGGGACTGGCATGGGACCGCCGTAGGTGCGGTGTATCATGGCCCACTCTCCGGGCCCTGAAACTGAGCTCATGGTGGACGCCGGTGTTGCCAGCGGCGCCCTGATGTCCAATATCTGGGCCGCAGTGAATAAGGCTACCGCAGCCACTACCGATGCCATGGCGGCCTTGATAAGTTTGGTGTTTCGCTTCCACCTGCGCAGTCTCTCCTCCGTCGGGATGACCACCTGTCCCGGCGCTGCCGCTACTCGACCCAAAACGCTCCAGCAATCGAGGCACCACTCCCTGCCTGCCGGGTTCGTCTGGCCGCAGACCGTACAGATAATTGCGGGGCCTTCTATGACGGAAGGAGCCGGCGGGGGATCAATGCCCGGGAGGCTTCCCTGTAGACCCGACCTCTCCGTGGCAGTAAACGGCGGGGAGGGCGTCTCCGGCACGGGCATCATCGTGGCCAAGGCCCCTACGAACGCCCGGGGAGTCTCATAGCGCCCTTCGGGATGAGGGGTGAGCGCTTTGAGGATTATGGCGTTCAGGTTCGCCGGAACGTTCGGGTTGACGTCGCTGGGATTAGGAGGCGCGGACGTGACCTGCTTTGCGTGCACTGAGGTCTTTTCGAGGGCGTTGAAGGGCGCGGTTCCAGTCAGCATATCGTAGAGGAGCACACCAAGGGAGTAGATGTCGGACCGCAGATTCGGAGGGGCTCCCTGGCTGCGCTCCGGGGCGCTGTAGGTGGGCAACGGGGTATTGAGGGCCATTCTCATCCCCGGGGCTGCCCCTTCACCAAGAATGACCATGCCGAAATCGCTCAGGACCACCCGGCCCGTGTCTGGGTCCAGGAAGATGTTGCCCGGCTTGATGTCTCCGTGGCTTATTCCTTGGCTGTACGCCGCCTCCACCGCATCTGCGACCTGCCTGAAGATCATGACGGCTTGGGCGACGGGTATGGGATGCTGGACCCACTGTCTCAGCGTGGGCCACGACACGTACTGCATGGCTACCCAGTGCATCCCGTCCTCCGATTCCTTGGCATACACCGGCAGGATGTTGGGATGGTCCAGCGCGGCCACGCGCTCCATCTCTGTGGTGAAGCGTTCCATGAGGGCGCTGTCAGTGCACAGGTAGGGGCGGAGCACCTTGAGGGCAACTTCTTGCTCCTGGTGAGGCTCTTGGGCGCGATAGACGGTTGCGAGGCCGGTGCTTCCCACCTGCTCAAGGAGTACGTAGCGGCTGATGGTCCTTTGCATTTATGGCTTCCTTCCGGCCTTCAAAGCGCTCTCCACAAAGCTCTGCAAATTGTCGTGAAGATTCGTATTCCTGTCGTTCCTGGGGAAGCAGGAATCCAAGGCGGCGTATTCTTGCGGGCGGCGCTTTGAATTGCTCACTTCGCTGCGCTCAGTTTGGAATAACAATTGGCGCGCCTTTTGATACAGAGGCTCTCCGCTACTTCTGGGATTCGTCATCGACTATCTTGTAGCTGCCGTCCACCACCTTATCCCTCTCTTCTTTGGTCTGCCCGGTGTTGGGGCGCTTCCTTCCCGAGGACTGCATGATAGTCAGTATGACGCCTGCAAGAACCGAGATAATCAGGGGCAGGAGCAGAGTTCTGAGGACCGTGGCCGAGGCCAGGGCCAGTACAATGGGAATCGCCACTCTCAACATCTGAACTTCTCCGAGCTTCTGGGCTCGCTCCGCACTATCCGTTGTTAAAAATACATTATACTTTAGATTAGACCCAATTGGGAATGCACCCATCAGCGAAAATTATGCTTCATATTCTCTACGGCTCGGACGACTTCTCCATTCACGAGGCGCTGGACGACCTCAAGTCGCACGTTGGGCCTATGGACGTGATGGACGCCAACGTGACGGTGTCCCAGGCCTCTGCAATCTCGCCGGGTGAGCTTATTGCCATGTGCAGCACCGTGCCCTTCCTGGCGGAGCGTCGCATGATCGTTGTGGAGGGCCTGCTGGCGCAGTTCGAGGGCCAGAGATCTCCCAGAAGGGGCCGCGGCCGCAATGCGGAGGCAGATTCTTCCTCGTGGCTGTCGATTGTTGAGCACATACCGGGTATGCCCCCGTCCTCAGATCTGGTGTTGATGGACGGCGCCATAAGAAGGGACAACCCACTGTTGACGCAGCTTGCGCCCCTGGGCCAGGTCAGGGAGTTTCAGCAGCTCAGAGGCGCTGATCTGACTCGATGGATCGAGAAGAGGGCCGCAGAGCGGGGCTGCAACATCTCTCGAGCGGGAGTCAGGTTGCTGGCGGAGCTTGTGGGCGGCAACCTCTGGGCTTTGAGCGGCGAGGTGGAGAAGCTGTCCCTCTATTGCCAGGAGCGCACCGTCGAGGCTGAGGACGTGGAGCTTCTGGTGCCCCTGGCGCGGGAGATGAGTATATTCAACGCGGTGGACGCCGTTATGGAAGGCCGCTACGCAGATGCCCTCCGCACTATAAAGCGTCTCATGGAGGAGGGGGCGGGCGGCCAGTACATTATAGTCATGGTGGCTCGACAGGTCAGGCTTCTGCTGTTGGCCAAAGACCTGGCGGGTAGCGGGGTCCCGCAGCAGCAGATGGGAAGACGCCTGGGGCTGTCCAGCGACTGGGTGTTGAGGAAGACCCTAGAGCAGGGTAGACGCCACTCCAAGGATGCGCTGGAGGCCCTTCACAGAGGGCTGCTGGAGACGGACCGGGCCGTCAAAACTGGCCGCATAACCGAGAACTCGGTGGGTGAGTTCCTGGTGGAGGTATTTGCCAGGGTCTCCTAGTGGCCTGAGATGCTTCAGTCAAGCGGCCGGGCCTAGCCGTCGGGCCAGATGCGGTTTACGGCTGTGTCCAGACCCATCCGTGAGCCGTCGGAGAGCACCACGGCGACTGTAGCGGCCAGATTCGGACTGCGCCTCGTCCACCGAAGGATCTCCCGCGCCGCCGCGTCCCCCTTCTTTGGGTGTTTGTGAGAGAAGTAGTGGGGGACGTCGAAGTGGTCCAATAGCTGACCGGCGTTCTTGAACCGATGTCCGGCAGTTTCGTAGTGGTGCTTGCCCAGGTCCGTAATGCTCACCCTGCCGCTGTTAACGATGGCGGAAGATTGGACGGGATCCTCTGGAGCGGGGGCAGACGGCTGCTCGGCAGCGCCATGACGCAGCCTTGAGAGAAGGCGGCGCTTTTCATCCAGTCGGGCTTCGTAGCCGGCCTTCTCAAGCTCCAGCTCGCGTATCTCTTCCTCAAGTTCCTTCTCAATCTCGCCCAGGTCGATTGCCACAGCTCTCTCCTCAGGGAACAGCTAGTTGCCATAAGGCACAGCCATAACTCTACCATAAGGTGGATAATGCTGTCAACCTATTGCCATAGTGGGTTGCCATAGAAATACCATAAGGCAAACGACGTGAGACTCCAGAATGCCTTATGGTAGAACTGCCGCGGCAGTATGGCAACAATAGTCCCAGGAAGGTTTAAGGCAGTCGAGGAAGGATACAGATCGCCCCAGGGCAAGCCGGGTTGTATTGGAACATACTCTTCCTGGACCAGTCCGTAGAAGGCTATGGGAGATTAGGCTGAGCCACATTCCATGTCATTCCCGTGAAGCTTGCCCCGTACTCCGATGCGGGGACTGGAATCCAGGTGGGGTCGGGGGGACACCCGTCCCCCCAGAGATGGATTCCTGCGAAAGGAGATCTTTGCATAACTTCCTCTGCGCATAGACCACCCCTGCGAAGCTTGTCCTCGTGGAAACGGGGAGCAGGGGTCTACTGGGCACTATCAGAGGTTCCCTGGATTCATGCTTCCGCAGGAATGACGGTGAGGGCAATTCTTGCGGGATGACGCTATGGGTTATTCAAAGGTATCACCAAGCAGGAATCTGAACATCTGGAACAGTGGCAGATCCTTGCGTAAAAGGGGCCGTCAGTGAGGAGAAGACACTGAAGAAACGAAAGGAGGTGTCGGGGGTTGAGTTGATGGAGAAAGGCAATCCCGAATCGTCGGACTTGTACAGCCAGGTAGCGTGAGGCAGATTCCTGCGGAAGCAGGAATGACACAGACTCTAGGCGTCGTACTCTATCTTATTGTAGCAGGCAACGAAGTGTCCCGGCTCGACCTCCTCCAGCGGAGGCTTGGGGTTGAGCCGGCAGAAGTTGGTGGCCTTGGGACACCTCGCCATGTAGGGGCACTGGTCCGGTAGGTCTATCAGGTCCGGGGATGAGCCTTGGATAGGCTGTAGAGTGCGCCTTGGATCGTCCAGTCGCGGGATGGACTGGAGGAGCGCCCAAGTGTAGGGATGATATGGATTCCGGAATATGGTCTGCGTGTCGCTGTGCTCCACCACGGACCCGGCGTACATCACCGACACCTCGTGGGCCACCTTGGCAATGACGCCCATGTCGTGGGTGATGAGGAGTATGGCTGAGTGCTTCTCCGCCTGCAGCCGCTTCAGCCTGTCCAGCACGTCGGCCTGCAGGGTGACGTCCAGGTTGGATGTGATCTCGTCGGCGATGAGGACCTGGGGGTCCCAGACCATTGCCATGGCAATCATCACCCGCTGCGCCTGGCCGCCGCTTAGCTGGAACGGGTACTGCCTGAGGATGTGGGCAGGCGCTGGTAGGTCCATCTCCCGGAGCAGTTGGAGCGACCTCTCCCTGGCCTGCTGCTTGGACATGGAGCTGTGGGCCAGCATTATCTCCTCCATGTGGGTGCCGACGTTCAGCAGAGGGTTTAGGGCGGAGGTGGGCTCCTGGAAGATCATAGCTATATCCTTGCCGCGAATCCTCCGGAGCTGCTCGTTGCCTACCTCCATCAGGTTCATGCCCTTGAAGTACACCGATCCCTTGGTGATCTTCCCGGGATGGGGCACCAGACGCAGCATGGAGAGAGCGGTAACCGACTTCCCGGAGCCGCTCTCTCCAACAACGCCAAGTATACGGTTCTCTTTGAGAGACAGGTTGACCCCGTTTACCGCCTTGACCTCACCCTCGCGGGTGTAGAAGGAGGTGTGAAGGTCCTCTATGCGGAGCACCTCTCGGTCAGCTTGCGTCTCGGTTGCCATTCGCGTCCTGTCTTTGGAACTTCATCCCATCCAATGCAGGCAACTCCCAAGTAATGGGAAGAGGCCTGTCGACTTGAGCCCGGGAAGATGTAGGACTGGGATTCAAGAAAGGAGTCTGGCACTCTTTCACTCTAAAGTCAAGACGCGAGCGTCTGCGGAAGAGCAGCATACCACTACATTATGTAAAGTAGGGCTGCAAATCCGCCTCTATAAATTGACATAACAAATATAGGGCGAAGTTTTATAACCCCTGCACCGCCGCTAGGAAACAGGAATGTACCCCCAGGCCCTCGTTCCGGTCTTCCAGGTCCGAAAGGAGGCGAATTATGTTGATTACTTCAACTCTGCCGAACGGCACTAAGATTAGCATTGAACTCGAAGACAAATATCTGGCCGATATAGTCGCTACTCTCTGGAAGGATTCAGATGATAGCAAGACGACTGGAGGGATTCAAGCCATTGGTGCTATCCCCAAAAGCAAGGAGTCCAAGGAGATTAGCGGAATCCTCGGCCTCAGCACCCTAAACGCCGACAGCAAGGAGATCAAGAGGCTCTGCGAGGATTGCAGGAGATTCCTGCCCCACTCGATGGAGTACACGAATGCGAAGCTGGGAGTGTTCCGGTTGACCTGCACCAAGTGCAGGAAGAGGCTTCACCGGAGCTATAGACTGGACGAGAACGGCAAGCTCGCAATGGTCAGCAAAAGACAGCTATTCGGAGGTTGATCTAGTAGACTTCTCACTAGTCGGGTTATGGTGATTGGGTCACTTGTCCAGAGAGACTCTAGGAATTCAGGACTTGGGAGCCATTTCGGACAAAGGCTTCCCTAGGAGCATCGCAGTCGAGGAGCCATTGATCTGTCTGCTCCTTGGTCATAATGGCATACACTTCATCACTGCTGACCAGATAGTGTGTCCCTCGATCTTTTCCCCTATACAAGGTCTCCACAGCCCCATCGCTTGGGGAGTCCGCAAGATTCTTGGAATGAACTACAGTGTCTTTTTCGGTATCCAGTTCGATGAGGCTTCCATTATGCTCTACCACCTTCTTCATACTCTCTATCCCCTTAACTAAGTATTTCGAGAATGCCCCCTCCAAGACCTTGACCAACCTACCTGCTAGAGGGTATGTTTTGGAATGCGAGGGGTAGAGACGCATACCAAGCGCCATCTACCCTAGGTGAGGAAAGTAGAGGGACAGCCGATACGATTGGCTGTCTCTCTCTTTTGGTCTCACATTGAGTTTAAGAACAGAACAAATTGAAGTCAAGGAAGAAACTTCACAATATGTTGTGTATTTCCCGAAAATGATATCCGATGCCCACGTCCAAGAGCTTGCAGATAGCCCGAAGCTCCTCCAGAATGAGTTGTTGGGTTTCAGAAGGAATGTCCTTCCGGGACCGAGGGACACCGTTCTAGCGTCTACCGAGGCGCGGGGCTCAGTTCCTACCTCAAGAGCGCCGACAGCGCGGCGCCTACGATGGCGCTAGAGCCTGTGATGAGAGCAATCACCAAAGCAAACCAGTTCTCCTTCATCCAAGTGCGACGCGGTTGGCGGAGTCTATTGAGCCTATCAACGCCTTTAGGCGTTATGCCCTTGGCGTATATGCCATGCCGCCACCCGCCACCACGCCAGTGCCTTGAGGGAAAGAGCAATCGTTCTTCTAGCAGCCCGTCCGAGGATTATCTAACGGTGCTTGCGGGTCAGCGACAATGGATCGCGACAATTAATTGTGCCGGTTGCCCCGGCCAGATCCCAGATAGCTTTGCGAATAGCGCCGTGCTCACTACCTCGGCAAAAGTTCCTGATGCGTTGGGCTGGCCCATCGCCCCGTGCTTTCCTGTGCAGATTGACCCCAAAGCGGAACAGTTTGAGCAGGTTGTGGCCCGTGCAGATCAGCGACCATTCGCCGTTCACCTTCTCCAGTCCCCGCAGCAGGAACTGCCGGAATCCCCGGCCCTGCTTGATCTGACCGAATACCGGCTCCACAGTTTGCATCCGCAAAGCGTAGCGCTGCCGACCCCGCTTGGTCTGTAACTTCCGTCGCATCCGGTCCCTGGGGGACAGATGGCTGGGTATGCGACCTCGGGGCGCGGGTGGCACAACCCGGCCGTGGCGGGTCTGCTCCGGCGCGACGAACGGGTCCACGCCCAGAGCATAAAGCTCGTCGACTGCCTTTGCCGAGTAGTAGCCGGCATCGGCGGATACTTCCCTGGGGACTGCGCCGACGTTGTCGATGGTCTCCTCCATCATCGCCGCAGCCTGTTGCTTATCCGAAGTCTGGTTGGTGGCCCGCGCCGCCACGATCACCTGGTGAGCGCTGTCCACCACCGCCTGACAGTTGTACCCTTGCAGGAAGTCCTTTCCTCCAGGCGCGGGGATGATGCGCGACTCAGTATCGGTGAAGTTGCGCTGGGCCTTGTCATCGGGCACACCCGGGAGCTTACCACCTTCGGTCTCGGCCTGTTCGGCAGCCGCCTGCGCCTCGGCTTCCAGCGCCGCCATGGCTTCCCGTATCTTCTCCAACCGACCCTCTCGAAAGGCCAACTCCTCCGGCAACTCATCTCCACGCTTGTCTTTGCCGTACCGCCGGTCTTCCTCTTCATCCGTTGCCTGAGCCTGTCGCAACAACTCCGCTACCTCCGCCGCCAACTGCGCTTCCCTCTCCTTCATGCGTCCATAACTCATCGCCTTATGCTTCGATGCGTTGGCCTTGACCTTCGTGCCGTCCAGCGCCACGTGCCCCAGCTTCACCAGCCCCGCCTGCTGGCACAACGCCAGTACCTGTATGAACAGGCCCGACAGCGCATCCAGATTATCCTTGCGAAAGTCGGAGATGGTCCGGAAGTCCGGTGTGTTGTTCGCCGCCAACACCCTGAAGGCGATGTCCTCGTGGAGACGCTGGGCGATGCGGCGTGAGGACGCCACCCCGACGCAGTAGCCGTAGAGCAGCGCCTTGACCATCATTCGTGGATGATACGGAGGCCCGCCACGCCGTTCCCGCTCGTAGCGAGCGGTGACCTCTGACATGTCCAACTGGTCCACCACGTCGGATATGAAGTAGGCCAGATGGTCGTCAGGCAACCACTCCTGCAACGCCGCCGGCAACAGCAACTGCTGGTCGGGTTCGTAGGGAAGGTAGGTCTTGCTCATCAACAACTCCCCGCTACTGGACTGGACCCATCATACACCCAACCACTCGCCAACCGTGTTTCTCGGACAGGCTCCTAGGAGATAATCCATTACGACCTCTAACTGCTCCAGTTCCCTTTCTGATTGGTACTTGTCCAGAAGCCGCTTACGTGCAGGTGAATCGTACGAACCCGGACTCCCATAACTATCGACATTTCTGAGGTCAGAAACTTGGCCTATTGATCCCGAGTCGAATGCGGCCTCAAGAACATCTCGCTCAATTTCCCTAATGGGAAATGACAATATATCTGATTCATTGTCCATATGACGACTCCTAGCTTCGCTTACTCTAGGAATAATCCTATGGGGATTTCCCCTATTGTCAAAGAGTACAGTGGCGAATTTATGGCGAGTTCTCTGGAAAATCACAGCACCAGGCCTTCATTGAATTCCCGCCGCCACCTTGGCAAGTCCAGCGCCTGTCTAAGTGCTGCTACTGGCTGGCACTCACTAAGGCTCCAATGAAGCTGCGGGCTTGAAGAATATGCCAAACTCTCAATATTAAGTGACAGCCATTTAGCTAAACTAGGTGCGAAAAACCGACCTCCCCCGGCTCTCCCCCGGGGGGGAGGAAGGAGTGGGAGCCACTACACTAGGGGGAGACTAACCCCTAGCTGGCAATTCTAGCGTACCCTACAGCTAAGGGGATGGTCTACCGACTTCTAGGTCGTCTGGAGGGACAGGCATCATATGCCCTCTACGGCCATATGGATTGCCACGCTTTTCGAGCAACTGCTATCTCAAGCCGGCAAGTGACGTGGCCCTGAACCTTGTCTGTAAACAGGCCTGGCCTAAGAGCCACGTAAGTCTCTCCTATATAGGGCGAAGTTTTATAACCCCTGCTGCACCACTAGGAAACAGGTATGTACCCCAGGCCCTCGTTCCGGTCTTCCAGGTCGCCCATATAGATGAACTCCCCCTGGGCCGTGACCTTCTTGGCCCTTCCGTCTTCGAAGTCTATGTGGACCGTACCGCTTTCGCACTCCACCGTGACCTGGCCCGGCTTGGAGCTCGCTGCCTTCCGGGGCTTGGAGTCTATGATGTTCCTGTCGCCAAGCTCGAAGCGCATCCACGGCTCAACTGCGTCCAAGCGCGCTGCTCCACTCATCTCTCTTGAGTCCAGAATATCCAGCCCCTCGGGGGTGCAGTTGAAGAATGGCCTGGAAGGCAGGCCCTCTATCTCCATAGTCATTTTCGGTTCTCCTTATTCTTGATATCGATGGTTTGCCCAGAACCCTGCGTCGCTGCCAGGTTCTGGTCCCATGTCTTTGACCAGATTTTCAACAGCCTCCAGCAGGCTGTCCAGACCCCATCCTTTAGCTGCCGACACCGCCACAATGCGGTCTTCGCTTCTCTCAGCCTTCAGGAGGTCTATCTGCTCCCGTATTTGCGCTTCATCCAGCAGAAGGTCCATCTTGTTCATGGCCCAGATACGAGGTTTGCCGTCCAGGCGGAGTTCGGTCAGCAGATCGTCCACCACCTGAACCTGCTCGGCGGCATTCGGGTGCGTTATGTCGACAACGTGCAGGATGCCGTCCGCCTCCTCCAACTCCTCCAGGGTTGCCCGGAATGCGGCCAGCAGGCTTGGAGGCAGCTTCTGGATGAATCCTACCGTATCCGTCAGCAGGAAGAAACCCTCGCCGGGTAGTCTTATCCTTCTTGTGACCGGATCAAGCGTCGAGAACAGCTTGTCCTCCGCGACCACGCCCGCATCGCTGAGTGCGTTGAGGAGCGTGCTCTTTCCCGCGTTGGTGTAACCCACCAGGGACACGATTGGAATCCCCTGGCGTTTCCGACGGTTGCGGTACAGTTCCCTCTGCTGCCGCACCTCGTCAAGCTCTTTCTTCAGCCGTTGAATCTTGTTCCTGATCAGCCGGCGGTCGGTCTCCAACTGGGTCTCACCGGGGCCGCGTGTGCCTATGCCGCCGCCCAGACGCTCCAGGTGCGTCCACTGACCGGCCAGGCGCGGAAGGAGATACTCGTGCTGAGCCAGCTCCACCTGCAATCGCCCCTCGCGCGTCCGCGCTCTCCGCGCAAAGACGTCCAGAATGAGCGCAGTGCGGTCGATAATCTTGACCTTGAGGGCGTCCTCCAGGTTGCGCTGCTGCCCAGGCGTCAGCTCGTCGTCAAAAATCACTACGTCGGCTTCCAGGTCCTCTCTGAGCGCCTGGATCTCCTCCAGCTTCCCCTTGCCAACGTAGGAGTGGGTAGCCTTTTGAAGGCGTTGCGAAAGTGAGCCTACTACTTCGGCGCCTGCTGTGTACACAAGCTGCCCCAGCTCTTCCATGGAGTCCTCTAGCGTCCACAGGTGGGGTTTGTTCCTGGCATCCACTCCCACTACGACAGCCCTTTCAGGCCGGACTTTTGTGGATATCGGTGTCTTGGGCGTGGCAGGGTCCTCCTTGTGTCTATGAGGGGGTTGGGGTCGGTATGCGCCACGAGGACAGGCGCTCCAGCCCCTTCTCCAGCTGTTCGTCTGCAATGGTAAGGGACAGGCGTATGTACCCCTCTCCGTGTCTGCCGTAGCCTGCACCCGGGGTTACCACGATGTCCTTCTCCTCTATCAACTTGGCGGCGAAGTCCGCTGACTTCCATCCGTCTGGCAGCTTGGCCCAGACATAGAGGCTGGCCTTGGGAACGGCAACCTCCAGTCCGATCTGCCTCAGGGTCGCCACCAGCATGTCGCGCCGCTTCTGATAGATGAGGTTGTGCTCCTCGATGCAGTCCTGTGGGCCAGTCAGCGCCTCTATGGCGGCGTACTGGATGGCCTGGGGTATCCCGGAGTCCAGGTTGGACTTCACACGCATGAGGGCGTTTATCATCTCAGCGTTGCCTACGGCCATACCTATTCGCCATCCCGTCATGTTGTAGCTCTTGGAGAGGGAGTGAAACTCTATTCCCACGTCCTTGGCTCCCTCCACCTCAAGGAAGCTCGTGGGCTTGTAACCGTCGTAGGCCACCTCTGTGTACGGGGCGTCGTGGAGCACTGGCATATCGTGCTCCTTCGCGAAGGCCACCACTTTCTCGAAAAAGCCAGCTTCGGCTATCGCTCCGGTGGGGTTGTTCGGGTAGTTGATCCAAAGCGCCTTGGCGTTGTGGATGACTCCCGGCGGTATGGCGTCCAGATCCGGAAGCCAGTCCTGCTCTTCCAGCAACGGCATCCAGTAACATTCGCCGCCGGCAAAGAGCGTGCCGACGGAGTAGACCGGGTAGCCGGGATCAGGCACAAGCGCTACGTCCCCAGGGTCGATGAAGCAGAGAGCGGCGTGGCCGATGCCCTCCTTGGCCCCAATGAGCGGCAGCACCTCTGTGACGGGATCCAAGGCTACGCCGAACCTGCTCTCGTACCACCGGGCAATCGCCTGCCGCAACTCCAGGAGGCCCTCAGACTCAGGATAGCGATGGTTGGGCGGATCCTGGCTCGCCTTGTGGAGACGGTCAAGTATATGCGTGGGCGTGGGAATGTCCGGGTCACCAATGGCAAAGGTGACCACGTCCGCTCCCTCGGCGCGTCTCTGGGCAATCTTGCGGCTGATTTCCACAAACAGGTACGGCGGAAGCTGCTCTATGCGATTGGCAAATTTCATTCAACGTCTCCTGGCTACCCGTGCCACACTCCGTCAAAGACGTCCTCGGCCGGACCTTCCATGTACACCTGGCTCTTTGCGTCCCACGATATGCTGAGGATGCCTCCCGGTAACGTTATGTCAACTTCGTCTCCGGTGTAGCCCTGTAGTCGGGCTGCCACCGCTATGGCGCAGGCCCCTGTGCCGCACGCCATGGTCTCCCCCGCCCCTCTCTCCCACACCCGCGCCGAAAGCCGACCCTCTTCCTTGACGTTCACTATGGAGAAGTTCACCTTATTGGGAAACAGGCTGTTGTTCTCCACCTGTGGCCCGATTCGATGCAGAGGGAATCTTTCTACAGGCGTATCTATGAAGGCGACGGCGTGGGGATTGCCCATTGAAACGAAGGTCAGATTCAGGTCTATTTCCTCCACGCTGAGGGGGAAGTCCAGCACTGGCCCTCCAGCCATGTCCTCTGAGAGAGCGACCGGGATCCGCTCAGGACGCAGCTCCGGCTCTCCCATATCCACTTGAGAGCTTGTTACCCTGCGATCGCTCCAGAACGGCTCCAGCTTGCGTACTCCCGCCAGAGTCTCCACCTCCAAAGTCCTCTTGTCTCGGCTCACGATTCCCCGCTCCAGGACGTACTTCACCAGGCAGCGTATGCCGTTGCCGCACATCTCCGCCTCTGATCCGTCTGGGTTGAACATACGCATCCGCACGTCCGCGCAGTCGGAGGGCAAGACCAGGAGCAGGCCGTCTGACCCTACGCCAAGGCGGCGGTGGCACATGTCCCTGGCCAGACTGTGCCAGTCAGCGTCAAGGCCGCGAGCGTCGATCACGACATAGTCGTTGCCCGCGCCGTGCATCTTTGTGAATTTCACGGACACTCCTTGTGATGCTGATGCGCTTGACTGTGCAAGCAGGCAAAGCGCCGTTCGTAAGTCTTCATGCGCTGACTAGATTCTATCATAGTTCGCTGCGGCTTGCGTCATAGTCTGCCTGAGGCTCGTTTATTGAGAGTCCCATGGCAAGGCCGCCTATCCTGGGCTTGACCCGCTCTGCGATGTCCGCGCCCGCCTCTATCTCCGCCACGCGTAGCTCGTAGGTCTTCTGCAGATTCATCCAGAGCTCTGGAGTAGTCCCAAAGTAGCGCGACAGGCGCAAGGCTGTGTTGGCCGTCATACCTCTCTGGCCCTTCAGGATGGCCGTGATGCGGTTGGTAGGGACTCCCAGCGCCTTGGCAAGGGCACTTGCGGACATTCCAAGCTCCTCAAGCTCCTCTCCCAGTATCTCTCCCGGATGCACCGGTCTCATGCCGCTTCTAGTGCTCATACTCATCTCTCGTTCCTATCAGTGGTAGTCCACTATCTCCACGTCATACGGCCCGTCATCTCCCCAGCGGAAGCAGATGCGCCACTGGCGATTGATCCTTACGCTGTGCCGGCCCGCCCGGTCTCCTGAAAGCAGCTCCAGTCTGTTGCTGGGCAGGCCTGCCAGGTCTCTCAATGAAGACGCGTTGTCCAGTACCGTTAGTCGCCGCGTTGCCTGACCTTCAAATGCGCGGAACTCCCGTACCTCGTGACCCTCAAAGAACCTTTGGGTATTCCTGTCCTTGAATCCTCTAATCATTGTAATGCATTACGTAACAGATAACAAGCCCAGCTTACTCTACAGTAATATGATTTGTCTGGCAAGTGGGTTCAGATCTGGGCAGGGTAAATTGACTTCGGCAATATCCAAACGCTGCGAGACAGACAATCGGGCGTCAAAGTGCTATCCTATATTGCCAACAGCCTACGGGTTGAGAGTCTACGCTAGGAGGTAGCACGTGGAAGCGAATTTGGAGCCACAACCCCTATCTGACCTTCGTGTCATAGATATTACTCACGGTGTGGCCGGGCCTTACTGCACCAAGATGCTGGCCGACTACGGCGCAGATGTGATTAAGGTGGAACGACCCGGATCCGGCGACTACGCCCGCACCCTTGGTCCTTTCCCCAACGATGTTTCTCATCCCGATAAGAGCGGGATGTTTCTGGCGTTGAACGTCAACAAGAGAGGCATTGTGCTTGACCTCAAAACGCCTGAGGGATTGGCAACGCTGAAGGAGCTGATAGCGGGCGCCGACGTCCTTGTGGAGAACTTTCGCCCCGGCGTAATGGACAGGCTGGGTTTGGACTACAAGACGGTTGAGAGCATCAATCCCAATCTCATAATGACCTCCGTCTCCAACTACGGGCAGTATGGCCCTTACCGCGACTATCTGGCGTCGGAAATCACACTCTTTGCAATGGGTGGCCGGATGAACGCATCGGGTCTCCCTGATAGATACCCGCTGAAGCTGGGAGGCAACCACGTCCAGTTCCAGGCCGGCAACGTGGCGGCCATGGCGACGCTTTTCGCCTGGTACGGCCAGAAGTACGCCGGCCTTTCCGGGCAGCAGGTGGACGTATCGATAATGGAGACTCAGCTGGCCTCCTATAACACCCGTATGCCGGCTCTCCTCGCCTACCAGTACACTGGTGAGCGCGCTATGCGACTGGGAGGGGCCAGGATGGGCTATCCGTCGGGGTTCTATCCCTGCGCGGACGGCTACATAAACATTCAGGGCGGAGGCGCATTCTGGCCGAGGACTGTCGCCATGCTGGGTATGCCTGAGCTTCTGGAAGACTCTCCCTTCTCTCCTCCAATGGGCCAGCTGGACTTGGACCTCAGGGAAGAGTTTGAGGCCACTATTTGGCTGCCCTGGGTCCTCGAGCGGACCATGGTCGAGGTGCTGGAGCAGTGTCAGGCCAACGAAATCCTTTCGGGGGCCGTCAACTCCATCAATGACGTGATGGACAACAATCCCCAGTTCGAGTTTAGAGGCTACTGGACGGAGATAGAGCATCCCGAAGCCGGCAAAGTTCGGCACACTGGAGCTCCCATCTACACCAAGGAGCGCTGGTGGCGGATTCGCCGGCCGGCGCCCACTCTGGGCCAGCACACCGAGGAGGTCCTGAAAGAGACCGCTACTCCCAAGAGCGTCTCCCCTGCCCCCGCCTCGCCTGCCCCGGCCCCCTCGAACGGCAGGAAGAAGCTGCCCCTTGAAGGGATTCGCGTACTAGATATGACCCTCGTCTTTGCGGGACCCTACGGCACCATGTTCCTTGGGGATATGGGAGCCGAGGTGATCCGCGTCGAGTCGATTAACGTCTTCCCCACCTCCACCCGGGGCCAGTTCGCTCGCCCGAGCAAGGAGGCGGAGGCCAGGGCAGCCCAATCCCGCTACCCCAACCGGGACCCCGGCGAGCGGCCGTGGAACAGGGTGGCCCAGTTCAACGCCCACTCCCGCAACAAGCTCTCTATGACTGCTGACCTGCACACCCCGGAGGGCAGAGATGTGTTCCGGCGTCTGGTGGAGGTGAGCGACGTCTTTGTTGAGAACATAGCCCTGGGAGCGATGGCCCGCCTGGGCCTCGAGTACCACGTTCTCCGGGAGTGGAACCCCAGGCTCATCATGGTCTCCTCCATAGGTATGGGCCAGACCGGGCCTTGGGCCCACTTCAGGGGCTTCGGATCCCACTTCGAGGCACTCTACGGCCACGCCTCGGTGACGGGCTACCCGGATATGGACCCGGAGGGCGCGCCGGCCTCGGTCGCCGCCGACGCCGCTACGGGCGTGGGCATCGGCTTCGCCACCGTCATGGCGCTCCACCAGCGGGAGAGGACCGGTAGGGGCACCCACGTTGACCTCTCCCAGGGCGAGAACTTCGTCCCTCATCTGAGTGAGTTGTTCATGGACTACGAGCTCAACGGGCGCGTGGCCGGCCCCATCGGCAACCGCGACCCCTGGCTGGTCCAGGGCGCCTATCCCTGCGCCGGAGAGGACGAGTGGATCACCCTATCCATCGGCAGGATTGAGGAGTGGCATACGCTGTGCCGTCTCATGGAGAGACAGGAGCTGGTGGAAGACCAGCGGTTTGAGGATATGAACGGTCTCCGCTCCAACCACGACGATGTCGACCAGATCATCGGAGTCTGGACGACTGACAAGGATCCAATAGAGCTGTTCCACCTCCTTCAGAAGGAGGGCATCGTGGCGGGG
Organism: Dehalococcoidia bacterium; assembly: GCA_965261605.1. Taxonomy (GTDB): domain Bacteria; phylum Chloroflexota; class Dehalococcoidia; order Lucifugimonadales; family UBA2985; genus DAOUJW01. Next base: position 2,359,900 of record OZ253466.1, read on the forward strand.
CCCATATTTCACGAACCTCACGCCTACGCCGACCCGCACCTTAAGGAACGGAACTTCTTTGTGCCCATCACTCACCCGGAGATCGGCACACACCTGTACCCCAGCACCACCTTCCAGATGTCCAGGACGCCCTTCGAGGTCCGGAAGCCGCCCGTCAGGCTTGGGGAGGAAAACGACTACATCTACCGTGACGTGCTGAAGCTCACGGAGGAGGAATACGATCACCTGAAGGCGCTGGGCCAGATTGGGATGGACTACGCCCCTCACATCAAGTAGTCCCGTCCTTTAAATTGAAGATTGAACAGGAGGTTTGAGATGCCTTTTGCCGAAGTTAACGGCGTTCGAATAAACTACAAGGAGCAAGGCTCCGGGTTTCCGCTGGTGCTCTCCCACGGCGGTTACTCCGATTTGTCCGCGTGGGAGGACCACATTTCCACCTTTGCGGAGCAGTATCGGGTAATAGTCTGGGACAGGCGAAACTGCGGCGAGTCCAGCGCTGCGCCGGATGCGGACACCTTCGATTATTGGGTGGAGGACCTGCGTCAGCTGCTGGGCCACCTGGGGGTCGATCGCGCCTACGTAGGCGGCAGCTCCCTCGGCTCGCTACTCAGCCTGGAGTTCACCCTGGCGCATCCTGAGATGGTGGAAGCTGCCTTGCTCTTCGCCGGCACAACCGCCGGCTTCGAGCCCACGGAGCGGCTCAGAGCGACCTTCCCGAACCGTCAGGGTCAGGTGGGCCACGTCACAACACCGGTCCTTATTCTCAACGGCGCGGATGATCTAGGGGCTACCTTTGTGCCCGACAACGCCAAGAAGGCCGCCGAGGAGCTGCCCAACTCCGAGCTGGCCATACTCTATGGTATAGGTCACAGCGTCAGCCGTGAGGCCCCGGACATCTTCAAGAGCGTCGTCCTTGGCTTCCTGGCCAAGCAGGACGCCCGCCGCGGCGCGCTCGTCCACTGATAACCGCCTCAGAATAGTCAACGTCGGTAACTGCAATGGCCCCGCTCCAAGTGAGCGGGGCTTGCTTCTGTCTCTCTTAGCTCTGGCCCAGGCTCGTTACGACAGCGCCGACAGGAAGTCCTCAATCAGCCGGGACGCGTTACCCAGAAGCGCTTCGTCGTCTGACTCCAGCCACTGGATGCGAGGGTCGTTCAGCCTGAACCATGCGTACTGGCTCCTGGCATATCTGTGGGTGGCGGTCTTGATGCGCTCCACAGCCTCCTCAAGGGACAAGTCCCCGCTGAGGTACGCGGCTATCTCCCGATACCCCAGGCTGGACATTGACGGCAGGGTTGGAGGGTACCCCATCTCCAGGAGCCGAGTCACCTCCAGCGGCCAGCCGGCATCCACCATAGCCTCCACGCGCCGGTCGATACGCTGGTACAGCGCCTTCCGCTCCAGAGCAAGGCCAATCATCAGGCTGTTGTACGGCGGCTTTTCTCGACTTCGGGCTTGGGAGAAAGGCACTCCAGTCTCTTGGTACACCTCCAGGGCGCGCACAACCCGCCGCACGTTTCGGTAATCTATGCTGACCGCCGCCTCTGGATCGACCTCCTGGAGCCGCCTCCACAGGCTCTCGCTGCCTTCTTCAACGGCCTGTCTCTGCAGTCCGGCCCTCAGCGACGGGTTTGGCGGCACTTGCGGGGCTGAGAAGCCCTCCAGCAAGGCCCGGATGTACTGTCCGGTTCCTCCTACTAGAAATGGCAGCTTGCTGCGGCTCTGGATGTCCTGTATGGTCTGGCTCGCTTGGGATAGGTACAGCGCCAGGCTGTAAGTGTCGTCGGGGTCTGCGATGTTCACCAGGTGGTGAGGGACCAAGCCAAGCTCCTGCTGTGACGGCTTGGCGGTGCCAATGTCCATGTGCCGGTATACCAGCCTGCTGTCCCCGTTGACTATCTCCCCCTCGAACCGACGCGCCAATTTGAGCGCCAGGCCGCTCTTGCCCGCGGCCGTTGGCCCAACAACGGCGATCAGGGGGTGAGAGGTATGTTGCTGCAAGGCGACTAGCCAGGCATGAGGTTCTTGAGGAGGTCGGGCGCGCCGCCTACGTGCTCCAGGTACGGGTGACGGTCCTTTAGTAAGAACAGGTTCATGTAGGCCAATAGGTGGGTTTCCTTCATGGCGGAGGCATCCCATTTTTCGCATTTCTTCTTGACGTAGAGCCAGTAACGGTCTCCCGTTGACGTCACCACCATATTGCATTCATCGGCATACTTTCTAATTTGACGCTCAGCGCGGTCAAGGCCCATTCCCATGCGCTTGGCCTCCAAGATTACCGATGCCTTGGCGTCCTTCTTAAATTCCTCTCGGAACAGTGATACGTCTGCTCGCTTTCCTCCAATAGTCCGTTCCAACTTAATCTGTTTCGGAGTCCATCCTAATGCCTCTAGCAAAGGGACTATGAGAAAGGTGCGAACATCATCTTCGCTGACTTCGTCCATCTGTGGGACATACCATCCGGCCAGGCGCCGTAGGTGCCAAATGGCTCGTATCACCGCTTCAGCGTCGGCGGGGCGCAGGCCGTTTTCTATAAGGTTTCTAACCAGTTCTTCATCCGAAATGGCTTTGGCTTGCTGAGGTGTCTCAAAAGACTCACACTTCTTGCCTCCAGGTAACAAAAGGGTGTCGGCCACGTTCCTGGGTTTGCCCTTGAAGGACCTCTTGACGGTTCCTCTTGCAAGGCCTTCTACGCTAATCGGTGAATTAGGTTTGAACCACTCCACCCTGCGACCATGCCGCAGATCCCAGCCGTCCACATCTTCAAAGGGCTCAAGCCATTCGTAATCACTGGCTACGCGCCCAACAGCCAGGATCCGCCCATTTGTGCCGTGCCCCCTCTTCAGAATAACTGCGTCCCCACGCTTCAACTTCTCGGCGAGGGTTACTATCTTGCGCTGCCAGCCTTTTTGTCCCTTGTAGCGTTCCGGGTGTTCGAGAAATGAGCCTGGGTTTCCTGCTCCCATCAGGATGACGCCGTACTTCAAGAACACGTCCGAGAAGTCCCGCGTGCCCTCGCCGGCGGCAACCTGCCAGTAGTTCATAGGCTTGTGCCTGCTGCGACGCTATTCGGCGTCTCTTGGAGGCCAATATGGTATCCAGTTGCCCGTATCCATGTCCAGCCGGTAGGTGTAGTACATTGTGCCCCTGACCTCCCCGGCCTCCACTCCTCCCACCTTCTCCAGGGCGTCCAGCACTGACGGAAATTGGTTGGGGTCCATACCCATATCTCCCACAAATTTCTCATACAGTTCGGCCCTGCTGTAGGCGTGCTTCCTGTCACCGGAGAGGAACTCGTAGATGCGGCGCATCCACTCCTCTCCCTGCGCGGTAACTCCAATCTCAAATTGACGTCTCGATAGGGGCATCTCTTCAACTCTCCTGCCGGAACCCAATCCTTCTTCGCGTCTCAGATTGGGCTATATTATACCATTTGACTCCGTCGATAACCTCGGACTCAACAAGGCCGTCTTCCACCAGTCGCTCCAGTGCCAACACCACTTCTTCATATGCCGCAGTCCTCTGCCATACCCGCGCCAGTAACTCCATTACCTCCCCTGCATTAAAGGCAAACTCCCATTCTCTCTCCAGACTCTTGCGGATAGGAACAGCAATGTCAATGATCCTGGCGTGGAACTCCTCGGATGTTATGGGCATCCCGACTATTCCCTCTACCCCACTGCCATCCGCCGCGCTATCTCCACGAAGCTCTGGGCGTTGAGGCTTGCGCCACCCACCAGCGCCCCGTTGATGTTGGGCTGGCTTGCATACTCGGCGACGTTGTCCGGCGTGACGCTGCCTCCGTACAGCAGCGGCACGTCCCGCGCCGTATCCTCGCTGTACAGGTCCGCCAGGGCTTGACGTATGGAGGCCATCATCGCCTCGGCGATCTCACTTGTAGCAGCCACCCCTGTGCCTATGGCCCACACCGGCTCGTAGGCCACCGCGACCGTATCGACGGATGATACGCCCTCCAGCCCGCCTCGCAGCTGCTGGGTCACAACGTCCTCGGCCCGGCCTCCCTCACGCTCTTCCAAGCGCTCCCCAACGCACAGAATCGGCTTCAGACCAATCTCTATCGCGGCCTGCACCTTCCTGTTAATCGTGTCGTCCGTTTCACCGAAGAGCTGGCGCCGCTCCGAGTGGCCCAGGATGACGTACTGGCACAGTCCGGCCACCATACCCGGCGACACCTCGCCGGTAAAGGCGCCCTTTTCTGCGTGGTGCATGTTCTGGGCCCCCAGCTTGATCGAAGTGCCGTCCAGGAGGCCCTTCACTGCCATCAGCGAGACGAAGGGAGGACACACCACCTTCTCCACGCCGCTTATGGCGTCGAGGGCGTTGCGTAACTCGGCCGCGAGAACAATGGCCTCCGGGACAACGGTGTTCATCTTCCAGTTTCCGGCTACTATTGGCGTGGGCATGAAATGACCTCCTCAAGTCAGTTTTGCAGTTATGTTTAGGTTGTGTGGCAGCTCCTTAGGCTGTAGAGCCTCTCCCCTGCCCTCTCGAGAGACCATCGCGTGACAGGCCTAAAACTCCATTCCCTGTCATTCCCGTGAAGCTTGCCCCGTACTCCGATACGGGGACGGGAATCCGGGTGGGGTCGGGGCGACACCCGTCCACCCAGAGATGGATTCCTGCTTTCGCAGGAATGTCGGCGGGGTGTCTTCTTGGGAAATATCCCGACTTATGCAAAGGTCTCCTTCCGGTGCAGAGGAGAGCCGACATTCAAATTGAGCAAAGCTCCCTAGGGCCCGAACTTGATCAGCTTGCCAGCGTGGGCCAGCGCCAGGAGCATGACCTGGGTTGCAGGTATGCGCCCAATAGACCCCAGGGCGCAGTTCCTTTCGTCAAAGGCCGCGACCCCTTCACCGAGGGTCAGGTTCGAGTGAATTAGCAGAGGGACGGGGTGCCAGCTGTGGGCGGCGAGAATGGAGGGAGTGGCGTGGTCGCCCGCCACGATGAGCGCGTCCGGGTTCAGATCAACAAGCTCTGGGATGAACTCGTCCACCTCCTCCAGCGCATGGACCTTGGCGTCGAAGTCGCCGTCCTCACCGGCGGCGTCGGCGTGCTTGTAGTGCAGGTAGAAGAAGTCGTGCTCCTGGAAGTGGCTGCTCAGGGTGTCGACCTCGTCCCGGAAGGTGACGCCCGTGGGAATGACAGTCATCCCGCAAACCTTGGCTAGTCCCCTGTACATGGGGTAGGCGGCAATGGCGGCCGGGTTGAGCTGGTAGGTCTTGCCAAAACTGGGAAGGTCCGGCAGCTGGGAAAAGCCTCGCAGCATGACCATGTTGGCGCGGTCCCGGTCCGTCAGCAACTCCCGCGCGCCCTCGATCAGGGCGTTGGCAGCGACGGCGGTCTTCTGAGCTTCCGCGTCCAGCGCCTCGACACGCCTTGGCGGCACGCCGAGCACTTGGGGGTCGGTCTCCGTCACCCTTTCGCTCAGGCCCTGTCCGCGGAAGAGGGCCACGAAGCGGTAGTCCTTGACCGGGAATACCCTGGCTTCCACACCAGGCGCCTCTATCTGGTCCATCTGCTCGCAGAGAGGGGCGCTCTCCTCGGAGCTTATGCGTCCGGCCCGCCGGTCCAGCAGCTTGCCGTCCCTGTCCAGGGTGCAGAAGTTGCCGCGGGCAGCCACATCGCCCTCCTGCATATCGATGTCAATGCCGAGGGCCTCCAGAACGCCGCGCCCAATCAGGTACTTCACCGGGTCGTAGCCGAAGAGGGAGAGGTGCCCGGGCCCGCTTCCAGGCGTGATGCCCGGCAGGACAGGCGTTGTGAGACCGCAGGCGCTTCGAGAGGCCAGACGGTCGAGGTTCGGCGTCCTTGCAACCTCCAGCTCAGATTTGCCCTTCTCCGGATGCGCCGCCCCGCCAAGGCCGTCTATGACCAGCATGAGCACCTTGGAGGTCGTGGGGGTGCATATCTCGCTGATGTGGGGAAAATCTATCACGGCGTCATGCCTCCTTGTCCATTAGTGCGGCAACTCCCGGCAGCGTCCTGCCCTCCAGGAACTCCAGGGATGCTCCCCCTCCCGTGGATACGTGGGTCAATCTGCTTGACAAGCCCAGCGAGTCAACAGCCTCGGCGGTGGAGCCGCCGCCCACAACCGTGACGGCGTCGTCGAGGCTTGCCAGGGCCGCTGCCAGTTCCCGGGTCCCGGTGGCGAATGCCGGGAACTCGAAGACGCCCATAGGGCCGTTCCAGAGTATTGTCTTGCCGCGGGCTACCTCACGCCTGAATGTGTCCAGGGTCTTGTGACCGATGTCCAATATGAGCCAACCGTCCGGCACAGCGTCCACGTCCACGGTTCGGCTGGCGGCGTCCGGGCTGAAGGAGTCGGCGACCACTACGTCAACCGGGATGATGAAATCCACTCCCTTTTCCTCGGCGCGTCCAAAGACCTCCCGCACAAACTCCAGCCGGTCCTCCTCCACCTGCGAGCCGCCCACGGCGAGGCCCTTCGCCTTTAGGAAGGTGGCGGCCATTCCACCGCCTATGAGAATGGTGTTCACCTTGTCCAGGAAGTTCTCTATGACCCCAATCTTGTCGGTCACTTTGGCGCCACCAAGAACCACCACCAGAGGCTCCCGGGGGGACTCCAGCAGGGATCCAAGCACGTCCAGCTCCCGCTCCATAAGGAAGCCCGCGACGGAAGGCAGGTATCTTGTCACGCCCTCGGTGGAGGCGTGGGCCCTGTGGACCACGCCAAAGCCGTCGCTCACGAACACGTCCGCCAGGGACGCCAGGGATCTGGCGAATTCGGGGTCGTTCTTCTCCTCCTCCTCATGGAAGCGGAGGTTCTCCAAGAGAAGGACGTCGCCGGGCTGCAGAGCGTTCACCGCAGCCTCGACGCGGGGGCCTGTGCAGTCATCGATGGAGAGCACTTCCTTCTGAAGCAGCTCCGACAGGCGATGCAGCACGGGGGTCAGTCTCATATCCTCCACCACTTTGCCCCCGGGTCGGCCCAGGTGCGAGCAAAGGACGACTCGCGCGCCCTGCTCCTGCAAGTAGCGTATTGTAGGAATCGCGGCGCGGATGCGGCTGTCGTCCGTTATCCGACCATCCTCCACGGTCACGTTGAAGTCCGCCCGCATAAGAACGCGTTTGCCGCCGACTTCTATGTCCCTCACGCTCTTCTTCTGCATGGCTCCTCCGGCGGGCGCTAGCTCTCTCTGGTCACAATGAACCGGGCCAGAGCCTCAAGCCCTTCCGACTGCTGAGATGTCAGGCCGGCATCCTTGAGGGACTGAACGGCTTCATTGCACAGCGCGTCGGCCTTTGCCTGGCAGAATTCCCTGGCGCCCAGGGTCCCCAGCACCTCAATGATCTTGTCGATGTCCTCCGGCTCCATCACGCGCTTGAAGTACACGTCACCCAAGGTCCGCCTCTCCGCGCCGCTGGCGTTCTCAATGGCGTAGACTATGGGCAGCGACTTCTTCTTGTTCAGGATGTCACCTGCGAGCGGCTTGCCCGTGTCCTGCTGACCCCACAGGTCCAGGATGTCGTCTCTTATCTGGAACGCCATCCCCAGCTTGGCGCCGAACTGCGCCATCGCCTGCACTACCGGCTCCTCTGCCGACGACATGACAGCTCCCAACTCCGCGGCGCAGCTGATGAGCGCGGCGGTCTTCCCCTCCACCATCTTGAAGTAGGCGTCCTGGGAGATGTCTACGCGCTCCTGGTAGGTCAGGTCAAGGTATTGTCCCTCGCAGAGGCGCAGGCAGGCCTGGTCAAGAAGGCCCACAGCTTTCAGTGTGCGCTCCGGCGACATACCTTCGCCGGTCTGGCGAAGCAGCGCCAGGCGAGCCAGGGCGTGCATCCCGTCGCCTGCGTTGATCGCCTGAGCCGGCCCCCAGACCCACCACACGGTTGGCCTGTTGTGTCGCTCCGAGTTGCCGTCCTGAATATCGTCGTGGATCAGGGAGAAGTTATGCACCAGTTCTACGGCTGTGGCGGCCGGAAGCGCCGCCTTCACGTCGCCGCCAAGCGCTTCACAGGCGAGGAGGGAGAGGGTGGGACGTATTCGCTTTCCGGACTCCACCTCAGCAGCCTCTCCGTATTCGTCCAGCCACCCCATGTGGTAGCCCATCATGCGATAGAGAGGGAAGCCCTCTTCGAGGACCAGGGACTTGATCTCCGTCTCTATCTGGTCTCTAAAACGGTTGAAGGCTGTGGGAAGGCTCATGGCGCTCATCCGGAGTGGGACATCTTAGAAGTCTCCAGCATGGAGGCCTTTTCCAGCGAGCTGATCTTGTCCACCCTCCGGGCGTGACGGCCACCCTCGAACTCCCCTTCCAGGTAGGCTCTTACTGTCTCCTGTGCGGCGTTACGCTCGATGTACAGGCCGGGAAGGCATAGGACGTTGGCGTCATTGTGCTCCCGCGCGCGGCTGGCGGATACGGGGTCCTGGCAGAGGGCTGCGCGAATGCCGGGCACCTTGTTGGCGGCAATGCTCATCCCAATGCCGGAGCCGCAAATGAGGATACCCTGTTCGAAGCGGCTTTCCCCGACTGCTATCGCCACTTCCTGCGCTACGTCCGGGTAGTCTACGGAGTTGGTGTCGTAACAGCCGAAGTCCTTGAGCTCGTGTCCCAACTCGTTCAACATGTTTATCAATTGGAGCTTAAGCTCCACGCCGTTGTGGTCACACCCTAGGGCTATCCTCAACTCTCGCTCCTTGTCTTCGTATTCTGCGGCAGTCCCCTTGTCAGGCCTCCGCAATGCCGGGGCAGAACCGTTCCAGTTCCGCCCTGGAGACGGCGCCCGCTCTCACAATCCGAGGCGGCTCCGCCGTCATGTCCACTATAGTAGAGGCCTTCGCAAGCGAGCATGGCCCCTCATCAAGGACCACGTCCACCGCCTCTCCCAAGTGCTGGCGCACCACCTCAGCGGTAACCGGGTCTGGCCAGCCCGACCTGTTTGCGCTGGTGCCCGTCAACGGAGCGCCCACCCCTTCCATCAGCGCCAGGGCCAGAGGGTGACTCGGCACTCTCACTGCGACGGTATTCCTACCACCCGTAATTGTAGACGAAACCGAGGGCGCTTTGTAAAGAACCATCGTGACGGCCCCGGGCCAGAACCGCTCCGCTAGATCCCAGGCTGCCTGGGGAACATCCACTGCCACCCTGTCTATTTCCCCTGGACCGCTGAGGAGCAGGGGAAGCGCCATACCCTGGGGCCTGCCCTTCGCCTCGTACACTCTGCTAATGGCCTCCTCCATGAAGGCGTGGGCGCCAAGGGCGTACAGCGTATCAGTGGGGAACGCCACCAGCCCGCCCCGGTTGAGGGCGGACACGGCCTTCTCCAGCATGCACGCAGGGGTTTGAACGGCTCTGGGAGTACCCATTTTTGCCTTGACTGAGTATAGCACAGATGCTAATCTGAGGTCACCGTCGCATGAGTTCAGGAGAAAATGGTCTCAGAAAATAACGGCCCCACCACTCGGCGAATAGCAGCCAGCGGTGACGTAGAGGTTTCCACCTATCTGGAGATCGCCGAGGAGAGAGGAGGGTTGCGACCCATTCCTGAGAACCCTCACAAAGCCGGGGACGAATCTGTGGTGGTGGTGGACTTCGGCTCCCAGTACAGTCGCCTCATAGCCCGTCGCGTCCGCGAGTCCAGGGTCTACTGCGAGATAGTCCCCCACGACGCTGCCTGGGACCAGGTGGCGCATCTCAATCCCAAAGGCGTCATCCTGTCCGGAGGCCCGGCGAGCGTTTATGAGCCGGATGCGCCCATGGCCCCAATGTGGATCTACGAAAGACGCCTCCCGATCCTGGGGATATGCTACGGCCTGCAGGTCCTGGCGCACCAGCTTGGCGGCAAGGTAGTTCCGGGGAACAGGCGGGAGTACGGCCACGCAGTCCTGCACCAGAACGCTGCGGACAGCCTCATCTTCGCAGATCTGCCCTCGTCTACAACCGTATGGATGAGCCACGGAGACCAGGTGCTGGAGATGCCGCCGGGCTTCCGCTCCCTAGCCTACACCGACAACTCGCCTATAGCCGTTATGGGCAACGATGAAGGGGTGCTTGGCCTCCAGTTTCACCCGGAGGTGGTGCACACACCGGAGGGCAAGAAGGTCATAGAGAACTTCCTGTACCACATCTGCCGGTGCCGGGGCGCATGGACTGCCAGCAACTTCGTTGAGGAGAGCATTGGCCGCATTCGTGCAGAAGTTGGAGACGGGAAGGTGGTGTGCGCCCTGTCCGGTGGCGTCGACTCCGCCGTGGCCGCGACCCTGGTGCACCGCGCCGTGGGAGACCAGCTAACCTGCGTCTTCGTCGACAACGGCCTTCTTAGGAAAGAGGAGTCCCAGCGTGTGATGGAGACCTTTGAGCGCAACCTGAATATGAACATAGTCCGCGTGGACGCCACGGAGGACTTCCTGACGCGCCTGGCCGGGGTGATCGACCCGGAGGAGAAGCGGATCTCCATCGGCGAGGAGTTCATACGCGTCTTTGAGGAACAGGCGGCCGTCCTGGGCCGCGTCGACTTCCTGGCCCAGGGCACCCTCTACCCCGATGTCATAGAGAGCCAGACGCCGGAGAACAAGGCGTCGGCCAAGATCAAGACCCACCACAACGTGGGCGGCTTGCCGGAGGATATGGCCTTCTCCCTGGTGGAGCCGCTCCGCTACCTCTTTAAGGATGAGGTGCGGGAGGTGGGGCTGGCTCTGGGACTGCCTGAGGAGATGGTTTACCGCCAGCCCTTCCCCGGCCCCGGCCTGGCCATCCGTATCATCGGCGAGGTCACGTGGGAGAAGCTGGAGATGCTCCGCGCTTGCGACTGGATAGTCATGGACGAGATAGAGGCCGCCGGCCTGTACCGGGAGCTCTGGCAGAGCTTCGCGGTGCTTACCGATACCCGCAGCGTGGGCGTCATGGGCGACTTCCGCACCTACGGCCACATGGTGGCCATACGCGCCGTCACCAGCGAGGACGCCATGACCGCCGACTGGGCCCGTCTCCCCTACGATGTGCTGGCCAGGATATCCAATCGCATAGTAAACGAGGTCCCGCAAGTGAACCGGGTGGTGTACGACATTACCTCCAAGCCCCCGGGCACCATAGAGTGGGAGTAGGGGTGGGTTCGCCATACACCTCTGTCCGGGGTGTTCCGGGAGTCCTACTTGTACGCTGTATGGTTGCTTTCACGATAGCGGATTAAAACGAGTGCAAAAGATCCCTTCCCCCTCTTAGGGGGAAGGTTAGGATGGGGGTATGACCACCCGAAGGGCGCGAGCGCTCCGAAGTAGCCTTACAGACGCAGAGCGCAAGCTCTGGTCCCACCTCCGTATGCGCCAGGTACGCGGCTTCAAGTTCCGCCGCCAGCGACCCATAGGCCCGTACATCGTTGACTTCATTTGCCTGGAGAGACGCCTCATCATTGAGGTAGACGGCAGCCAACACGTTCAGCAGGCAGAGCTAGATGCCCGTCGGGATGATTACCTAACAGGCCTTGGCTTCAATGTGCTCCGCTTCTGGGACAACTCTGTATTGAAAGAGACGGGTGCAGTTTTGGAGGTAATAGCGCAGGCCTTGGAAGACGAGGGAGACCCCCATCCTGACCTTCCCCCGCAAGCGGGGGAAGGGACTACTCTCTCTTTGGTGGAGAGCGTCGGGAAACAGCAACTACCATGAACGTCACAGAGTACATGGAGTCCGAGGGCCACGAGCAGCTTTCTGTGTTCGTGGACAAGGAAGTAGGTCTCAGGGCCTTCATCGCCATTCACGACACAACCCTGGGCCCGGCCCTCGGAGGCGTGCGTATCTGGCCCCACAAGACGGAGGAAGAGGCCATACTGGACGTGCTTCGGCTCTCCAAGGGTATGACTTACAAGGCCGCGGCCGCTGGGCTGGACTTTGGAGGGGGCAAGTCGCTGATAATGGCGTCCCCCCAGGATAAGACGGAGGCCATGATGAGGGCCTACGGGCGCTTTGTGGACTCCCTGGGAGGCAGATACGTCACCACGGAAGACGTGGGCGCATCTGCCCAGGACCTTGAGTGGATTGCGCTGGAGACGTCCCACGTCATGGGGCTGCCCGTCAGCCAGGGGGGCAGCGGCGGCCCGGCTACGGCTACGGCCTACGGCATCTACAATGCGATGAAGGCCTGCGCCGCCCGTCTCTGGGACAACGACTCCCTTCAAGGCCGCGTCGTCGCTGTTCAGGGCTTCGGGAAGGTGGCGTCATCCCTGGCCGGCCACCTGCGCGAGGAGGGAGCGCGTCTGGTCGTCGCGGAGATCAACCAGGCCGCGCTCGCTGTCGCCCGGGAGCAGGGACTGGATGTCCTGGAGGACCCATCCCTCATCTACGAAGTGGAGTGCGACATTTTCTCCCCGTGCGCCCTTGGCGGCATCCTCAACGACCAGACCATTCCGCGCCTGAAGTGCCGTGCTGTGGTTGGCAGCGCCAACAATCAGCTCTTGGAGGACCGTCACGGAGAGGCGTTGCGCCAAAAGGGTGTCCTCTACGCTCCGGACTACATTGTCAACGCGGGCGGGATAATAAACATCTCTATGGAGGTGGGCCGGCCCTACGACGGAGAGGCCGCGATGGACAGGGTCGCCAGCATATACGACACAATGACCAGGGTGATGGACACCGCCGACAGCCAGGGAATAGCCACCTCTCTGGCGGCGGACCGTCTTGCCGAGGAGCGCATCAACGCGATGCGCAGGGTAAAGGGTATCTATCTCTAGCCGGTCGCCACCGGCTCAGGGGCGTAACTTGCCGTTTCGTATAGCTACCCGTATGGCTCTGTTGCCCCTTCCTACGACTCAGTAAAGCCCCATTTCGTGAAGACGCTCGTCGTCAATTCCGAAATGGTGGGCGATCTCGTGGGCCACGGTCACCTTGACCTCCTTGGCTATCTCCTGTGGAGTGCGACATATGGCCTCCACGGGCCCTTGGAAAATGGTGATCTTGTCCGGCAGCGCCAGGTTGTAGCCCTCCCTGTGGGTAAGGGGTATTCCCTCGTAAAGCCCAAGCAGGTCCCCCTTGCCCTCAAGCCCAGCCTCATCGAGCTGTTCCCTGGTTGGCCAATGCTGTACCACAATCGCCACGTTGGACAGACGCGCCAGCAACTCCTGGGGCAGCTCCTGTATGGCGTCCAAGACCATATCCTCAAACTCCTCCTGCCGCAATGTGCCTCCTGGTTCGGTGGTCCATCCGAAGGCAAACGCCTTGATGGATATGCATGGTTTCGTTGGTAATGGCCCGGCGAGCGCGATTATAACACCTTGGTACGCTTGGCCCGCGGTGTGTTGTACGGATTCACCCTAGTCCAGTACAATACTCTCGATTCTTGCTGTGCCATGGCGCCACGCGCGGCAAAGGCTGGCAGACCGCCGGGGATCTTCAGGGCAGGCGCTCGGAACAGGGCCTGGTTTGTAAGGACGAGGCCATAGAGGAGGAAAATGCGCTTCAGAGGCTTCCATGCCGCTGTCCTGTCCGCGCTCTCGTGCCTGCTCGTTCTGAGCGTAGCCGCCTGCTCCGACGACGTCGGGGACGGCTCTGCGACACCCGGTCAAGGCGCAACGCCCTCCGCGACTCAAACCCTATCCCCAACACCCTCCTCGCCTCCCACTCCCACGGCTGTGCCCGCGCCAACGGCGGCTCCGACGCCGACTCCCACAGTAGCGCCGACGCCGACTGTCACCCCCACGGCCGTGCCCGCTCCAACGGCGGCTCCGACTCCGACCCCGACTCCGACGATGTCTCTTACTCCAACGGAGACTCCGACCCCAACCCCAACGCCGGTTCCCACGGCTACACCTACGCCGACCGCCTTCGCCTTCATCAGCAGCGGGGGTTGGCACACTTGCGCCCTCCGCGCTGACGGCTCCCCGGTCTGTTGGGGCGACGACGAAGTTGGCCAGGCGTCGCCTCCCTCCGACGAGAACTTCACCGCCATCAGCAGCGGATACTTTCACACCTGCGCCCTCCGCGCTGACGGCTCCCCGGTGTGCTGGGGCGACGACGAAGTTGGCCAGGCGTCGCCTCCCTCCGACGAGAACTTCACCGCCGTCAGCAGCGGATACTTTCACACCTGCGCCCTCCGCGCTGACGGCTCCCCGGTGTGCTGGGGCGACGACGGAAATGGCCAGGCGTCGCCCCCCTCTGGCGAGAGCTTCGCCTCCATCAGCAGCGGTGACATTCACACCTGCGCCCTCCGATCCGACGGCTCGCCGGTCTGCTGGGGCCGCGACGATGTCGGCCAGGCGTCGCCCCCCTCCGGCGAGAACTACACCTCCATCAGCAGCGGCTTCGGCCACACCTGCGCCCTCCGCGTCCACGGCTCGCCAGTCTGCTGGGGCCACGACGAATTTGGCCAGGCGTCTCCCCCCTCCGGCACGAGCTTTGCCACCATCAGCAGCGGATACTTTCACACCTGCGCCCTCCGCGCCCACGGCTCCCCGGTCTGCTGGGGTGACAACCAGCACGGCCAGGCATCGCCGCCCTTGGGCGCGCTCGCCGCAATCAGTAGCGGCGTCAATCACACCTGCGCCCTCCGCGCTGACGGCTCGCCGGTCTGCTGGGGTCACGATGAATTTGGCCAAGCGTCTCCTCCTCTAGCCCCCACCCAAACAGCGACTCCGACACCGAGTCCAACAGTGGTTCCCACGGTTGTGCAGACGCCAACCGCCACGCCTGCGCAGACGCACACGCTGTCCGGCTTCATCACCATCAGCGGCGGCGACGCCCACACCTGTGCCCTCCACCCAGACGGCTCCCCGGTCTGCTGGGGTGACAACCAGTACGGCCAGGCATCGCCTCCACTGGGCGAGCAGTTCATCGCAATCAGCAGCGGCGTCAATCACACCTGCGCCCTCCGCCCGGACGGCTCATCGGCCTGCTGGGGTGACAACCAGTACGGCCAGGCATCGCCTCCCCTGGACGAGCAGTTCATCGCCATTAGCAGCGGCAGGTATGACACCTGCGCACTCCGTCCCAACGGTTCACCCCTCTGCTGGGGCGACGACAGGTATGGTCGAGCATCGCCTCCCGCCGGCGGGAGGTTCGTCTCCATCAGCAGCGGGGACGCTCACACCTGCGCGCTCCGCTCCAACGGCTTAGCGTCCTGCTGGGGCCCCGACAGGTATGGCCGAGCATCGCCGCCTTCGTTCGAAAAGTTAGAATCCATCAGCAGCGGCAAGTATCACACGTGCGCGCTCCGCTCCGACGGCTCAGTTGTCTGCTGGGGTTCGGACTCGGATGGCCAGGCATCGCCGTTCTACGGCCAGACTTTCACCGCCATCAGCAGCGGGGGCGCTCATACGTGTGCGCTCCGCTCCGACGGTTCGCCTGTCTGCTGGGGTTTGGATTCGGATGGCCAGGCATCGCCACCCTACGACGAGGGTTTCATCGCCATAAGCAGCGGTGGCGCTCACACGTGCGCGCTCCGCTCCAACGGATCACCTGTCTGCTGGGGTTTGGATTCGGATGGCCAAGTGTCGCTACCAGCGCCCTCCAATGAGGGCTTCGCCGTCATCAGCAGCGGGGACGCTCACACCTGTGCCCTCCGCCCCGACGGCGCACCTGTCTGCTGGGGCCACAACGATGTTTTCGAGGCATCGCCGCCCTACGACGAGGGTTTCACCACCATCAGCAACGGGGGCGCTCATACCTGCGCACTCCACCTCGATGGCTCACCGGTTTGCTGGGGCCGCGACGATGTTGGCCAAGCGTCGCCGCCCTCCAGAGAGAGTTTCACCGCCATCAGCAGCGGATACTTTCACACCTGCGCCCTCCGCTCAAACGGCTCGCCTGTCTGCTGGGGCGATAACGGGGTCGGCGAGGCGTCACCGCCCTCCGGCGAAACGTTCACCGCCATCAGCAGCGGCCGGTATCACACCTGCGCCCTCCGCTCCGACGGGTCGCCTGTCTGCTGGGGCGCCAATTCGTTCGGACAAGTGTCACCTCTCCCGGGCGGGAGATTCACCGCCATCAGCAGCGGGGAGTGGCACACGTGCGCCCTCCGCTCCGATGGCTCGCCTGTCTGCTGGGGCCGCGACGATGCCAGCCAGACGTCGCCGCCCTCTGGTGAAACATTCACCGCCATCAGCAGCGGCGGCTGGCACACGTGCGCCCTCCGCTCCGACGGCTCCACGGCCTGCTGGGGCAACGACGAATTCGGCCAAGCGTCGCCGCCCTCTGGTGAAACATTCATCGCCATCAGCAGCGGAGGGTCTCACACCTGCGCCCTCCGCTCCGACGGCTCCCCGGTCTGTTGGGGCCGCGACGAATTCGGCCAAGCGACACCTCCTCTGGGTTAGAGATCCACTGCCATCGCCAGCGAGGGCTTGGCGCTCCCGCTCCCGTTTCTCTCCCACGGGACCAGCTTCCGAAGGATGTCGGGCGTCGGCTCCTGCTCCACGTCCTCCTGCGCCTCCTTGATGCGCTTGCTGCACTCCCCGCCTTCCCGCTGCTACTAAACTTTGAAAACCCCCTCTCCCTCTGGGAGAGGGCCGAGGTGAGGGCCTTTCGCAGCATTACGGAGGCTCCTGGGCGTTGGCTTTCGCCGGTATGACGGCAGTTACGCAAGGGTCTCCTGGGGCCTAGGCTTATTTTCGCTCAGGGTCCAACTTCAGAGCCGGGGCAGGCTCAACCGTTATGCCCTGTGACGCTGCCTCCGAGACGCCCGGGGCCCGTGCCTAAAGTCCACTTTCCCGTCCAAATATTTGGCAATTCGTGTTTCGGGGTGTTCCGATGTGCGATTTGTGGTATTATATGCCGCGAAGTGAGCGTTCTCGCGACACCCATCCGCAAGCCCAAGATATTCTACGGCTGGTACATTGTAGCCGCCGCTGCCGCTATAAACGTGTATGGCGCAGGCGTCTGGTTCTACGGATTCCCCATCTTCTACAAAGCCCTGCTGGACGAGTTCGGTTGGTCTGCCGCCGCAGGAGCAGCCATAATAGCCCTCTCACGCCTGGAGGGAGGGATTGAGGGGCCAATTATCGGTTGGGCGGTGGACAAGTTCGGGCCCAGAAAAATGGCCGTCCTTGGGGCGGTGATTACGGGTTTTGGCTTCATGGCCATGAGCTCGGTAGACTCCTTCCAGGTTGGCCCTCTGCACATCAGCGCCCTCGTAGCCTTTGGCCTGCTTTACGCCGGATGGATGTCTATTGGCTACAACACAGGCTTCGGCCATGCCAGTATGGCCTCGGTTAACGCCTGGTTCATCAGGAAACGCTCCCGTGCCTTCTCCGTCTTCTCCCTGGGCGCCGGTGGCAGCGGCCTCACGGTGTTCGCCCTCGGCTACTTGGTGAACGCCTATGGCTGGCGCACCACCGCACTCCTGGCTGGCATCGGCATATTTGTGATTATTATCCCCCTATCGTTGCTGCTGAGGCACAAGCCGGAACAGTACGGATTACTGCCGGATGGGGACGATCCCAACGCGGCAGTTGTTGAGGCGTCTGCCGCACCGGCTCAGGGCCGTCGCGGGCCCTCTTCGATGAAGGTGACGTGGTCCGAGCACGACTTTAGCGTCAAGGAAGCGCTGTCCACTAGGGCTTTCTGGATGCTGATTTTGGGCACCGGCGCCAGGTCCTTCGCTATGACCTCTGTAGTTGTCCACCTGATTGTCTACCTAACCGCCGTGAGAGATATTCCTCTGGTGGAGGCCAGCGGGGCGCTGGGATTGATGGTCACCATCAGCTTGATTGGGCGCTTGGGTTTCGGACTATTGGGAGACTTTGTGGACAAGCGGCACATAATGATTGCCACCCTTCTCCTCCAGACGGTGGGTATATTCATTCTGATGAACGCTACATCCATGACGCAGGTGTGGGTGTTCGTGGTGGTCTATGGCATCTCCTATGGCGGCGCAATCCCAGTTTACATGGCCATCGTCGGCGAGTACTTCGGCAGGAAGAACTACGCGACCATACGCGGATTCAACCAGCTGTTCCACATTCCGACCACGGTCTCCGGCCCCGTCTTCGCCGGCTGGATTTACGACACCACCGGCAGCTACACCGTGGCCTTCACCAGCTTCATCGTGGCCATGCTGATAGGCGTCAGTTTCCTCTTCCTCGCCAGGCGGCCCAACCCGCCCAAGTCTGCTGTCCTGCCAGACGGCGGCGCCCCAGTATCCGAAGCGCGGCCGTAGGGGGGGTCTGTCGCCACAAGGCGAGTCCCTAGGGCATCACCAAGCGATTCCGGAGATTGACACTAATGCTCAAAGTGATTACTATTAGTATCATTTAGTGAGGGAATGTTCAACTTGGTGACTACAAATCCCATTGCCAAACTAGAACAAGTACACGCGATCCTTGGTAGACCCTCGTTTCATTCACATGGAGTATCGCTTTATCATGTCGACGCTTTGCAGGCTATGGAATATCTGCCAAGTTCTCTTGTCGACTTAACAGTTACCAGCCCACCGTACAACATTGGAAAAGAATACGAAACCACCATTCCCTTAGCGGACTATCTTGACTGGAGTGAGCAATGGATTAGACAAGTACATCGCCTATCCAGTCCATTCGGTGCCTTTTGGCTCAACTTAGGGTATGTTGAAGTTCCAGGCAGGGGACGAGCGGTGCCTATAGCGTATTTGCTTTGGGAAAGGCTTCCTTTCTATCTCTTGCAAGAGGTTGTTTGGAATTATGGAGCAGGAGTGGCAACGAAGCAGATGTTCTCCCCTAGGAACGAGAAGTTTCTTTGGCTTGTCAAATCATTGGACCATTACACCTTCAATCTCGATGATGTTCGCGACCCAAACGTAAAATATCCAGGTCAGCGCAAGAATGGGCGTCTGCGAGTCAATCAGTTAGGAAAGAATCCTACAGATGTTTGGCAGATTCCGAAAGTCACCACAGGACAGGAGATGACAGGGCGTCGTGCATCGCCAGAACGGACAAAACACCCGGCCCAGTTTCCAGTAGCGGTTATTGAGAGAATAGTTAGATCATGTTCAAACCCGGGCCACCTACTTCTTGACCCATTTATGGGTTCTTGTACTACTGCAGAGGTTGCCATTCGAAATGGGCGAAGTGCCATAGGGTTTGAGATTAAGCAAGAATACCTCGATATTGGTATTGGACGGCTGGAACGAGTCATTAGGACAATGGAGATGGAGCGGGCTCAAGGGCGTCTACTATGAAGCCTTGTACAAATCAACTAGCTTGTTGTCACGAGCCTTAGTACTAAGTCTGGCTTGCTGACCTGTAGCAGCTCTTTGTGGAATCCAATCGGTGTGATCCAGCCATCCAATACGGATGCGCATAATTCTTGGTCTTACTTGGCCGTCGCCAAACTTCTCAAAATTCACTGCTAGATAGTACCCTGCCTTGTGTTTCTTGGCAGTTAGGGACGGCTGGGCATAGCTCCTGTTGCCAAAGATACCCGTAGGACTAGATGATGCCTTGATCTCAAATGAATAGTATTCGTCTGGAAGGTACACGACATCTTTCTCATCCGATGCATTGCCCCTACGCCACACACCCGGATGCTGCTGTGCAAGTTCAAGCGGAATCAGCTCATGTAGCAGGAATGCCATGATTTGAGGAGTGGGCAGCACATCTACTCCAATCTGGTGTCCACCAGACCCCAGTCGAGTGCCAAGAATCCCTTCCCACGAACTGATTACCACTTCGACAATTTTGTCTCTACTCAGCGGATGACCTTCAATAAGTTCGTGAGTCTTGGTTATCCACGAGTCCTCATCCAGACTCCTATAGGGGGATTCTTCCAAATCAGTTAAATGCCTTTCACAATTCGACTAGTCTCAACGTTAAGAGCTTCTGCAATGCGAACAATGTTGGCAAAACTGACATTTCTTTCGCCGCGCTCGATACCTCCTATATAGGTTCTGTGCAAGCCCGACATGTCAGCAAGAGCCTCTTGGGAAAGGCCCTTGGCCTTTCTCAGTTGCCTAATGTTCTCCCCAAGTTTCACAAGATGATTCTTGTTCACACCACATCATGGATATTTTGATGACTATAAGTCTACAGAATATTAGTAGCATGCGAGATAGATTAGGTCGTAATAGTATTGGGAACGGAACCAATATGCACTGGCAGAAAGCAGGCTAAAGAACGCTTCAGATATAGTCCCCTCCCCCACCCCCGGCGCGGCGGTTGAATTCACCCTGGTCGGGTTGTATTCTACAAGTGCCCCAAAGAGATCTCACAGTTTTGTTGCGGGCGTAAGTTTGAGGGCATCCACTCAAGGAGGTGTTCCAATGGAGACACAAATGCCGGGCGGTTACACCGGAAGAATACTGCGCATTGACCTGACCACGGAGCGCATTTGGACCGAGACGCTGACTCCCGAGGAGTGTCGCTACTACCTGGGAGCCGTGGGCATTGGCTACAAGATCTTGTGGGAGGAGGTGCCTCCTGAGACTGCTTGGGATGATCCCGAGAACAGGCTCTTCCTGGGGTCGGGTCCGCTGGCCGGCACGCCGGTCTGGGGTACAGGAAGCCTGACCGTCGTGACCAGGGGCGCAATGACCGGCGGCGCTGTCGTGACCAACGCCCAGGGCTTCTTCGGAGCCAACCTCAAGTACTGCGGCTACGACGGCATCGTACTGCAGGGACAGGCCAGCAGGTGGGTCTACGTCCACATCAACGATGACGTTGTGGAGCTCAGGGACGCCTCTCACCTGCTTGGTAAGGACACGTGGGAGACCCAGGACCTGCTCCAGGAGGAGTACGGGCTGAGCGGCCACCAGATGAGCGTATACGGCATCGGTCCGGCGGGAGAGAACCTTGTCAGGTGGGCCATAATCGAGGGCGACTACGGCCACGTGGCGAGCAAGAACGGCTGCGGCGCGGTCATGGGCAAGAAGGGTGTGAAGTGCATCGCCATCGTTCGCGGGAGCAAGGGCGTCGGCGTCCACGACCCGGCGGGCCTGATGCAGGCCGCCGACATGATAAGCCACGAGGTCAAGGGCACTCCGACCTACGAGTACGGGACTTTGAGCGGACCCCTGCGCAACAACCGATCGGGGGCGCTGTCCATTAAGAACCTGACCACAAACATCTACCCTGTTCTGCCGCGCTTGGACGAGCTTGAGCCTGCGACCCTTCGCGGGAAGTTCCCGCACCGGGGACACCAGTGCAGCGGCTGCGGGATGAAGGGCCACTGCCACATCCTGGTGGTGCCTGAGGGAAACCACGAAGGCACTCTTGTGGACGAGGCGGAGTCCGAGGGGATAGCCATGTGCGGCCCGCAGATAGGAAGCGTCGACACCTCGGATATGATGTGGCTCAACACCCAGGTGGACAAGGCCGGCGTGGACGTAAACGAGTTTGGCTGGGTGATGGGCTGGGTTATGGAGTGCTACGAGAAGGGCTACATAACAAAGGAGCAACTGGGCGGCTTGGAGATGAAGTGGGGCGATTCAGAGGCGGCCAACACACTGCTCCAGATGATAACCAGGAGGGAGGGCTTCGGCGACCTGCTGGCCGAGGGGGTCAAGCGGGCTGCGGAGCGCCTGGGAGGCGAGGCCTACGACTGCGCCGTGTTCGTTCACAAGGGCACCACTCCACGCGGCCACGATCATCGCGGGCGGTGGTCCGAGATGCTGGATGGGTGTGTGACCAACATCGGCACAATAGAGGGAGGTGGCCAGCAGGCCCAGGAGTTCGGACTGCCGGAGACCCACGACCCCTTCAATCCCGAGGAAGTGGCGTATATGCTCGCAGCCATGCTGGGCAAGAGGAACTTCGTGGACGCCCTGGGTGTGTGCAGCTTCACGGTGAATACCTACGTGGAGCTGATATGCCAGGCGCTGAACGCCCTTACCGGATGGGACTACACCAAGGGAGAGGCGATGCTGTTCGGCAAGCGGAGCGCCGCCATGTTCCGTCTGTTCAATCTCAGGTGCGGCATAGGCGTGGACCTGGAGAGGCCGTCGGAAAGGTACTGGTCCACTCCCATCGACGGCCCGGCGGCCGGCACCAGCGCCAAGGCCAACTGGGAGACGATGGTGTTCACCTACTACAAGACCGCCGGATGGGACAGGGAGACGGGCAAGCCACTGCCGGAGACCATGCGAGAATTGGGGCTGCAGTACCTGATGCCTGAGGTGTGGGGCCTGGAGGAGGCGAAGGTTGGCGTTTGAGATCCCCGCGTTGCCTGTATAACTGCTTCGCCCGCCTTAAAGGAGACTCGGCCAATGGAGAACGAGAAAGACGACCAAACGAACGAACCTAAAGAAGTTGACCTGCAAGATGACGACGAGCGCGGCCACGGGGTCTTAGGGCGAATCCGGGGCGCGTTTGGCGCGGCCGGAGAAGGAGTAACCGGCGCTGTGGACACCGTTACAGGAGCGGGGTTCAGGAAGGATTTCGAGGGCTTTACGGAAGCGGTTACGACAACCGTTGTTGGGGTACATCATGACCAGGTTGCGCTAAGAGAGCAGGTCTCCAATCTTGAGGCCGGAATGCAGCAGGGCCAGAGTGAACTGAGAGAGCGGCTCACTCGTTTGGAGAACGGATTAAACCAGGATCAAGCTGAGTTAAGGGAGAGACTATCCCGGCTTGAAGCTGGAATACGCCAGGGGCAGGCTGAGTTGAGAGAAAGGCTCTCCACGCCTGAGCAGCGTTCTCCCCTGTCCGGGTGGGTTCTGGCCTCCGGAGTTATTTCTGTGCTGGCTCTTGTTGGCAGCGTTGCTGCCCTGATTACCTCTCTCTAGGCGCTGCTATGGGATACGATGAACTAATAAAGCTGGCAGAGTCCTACCCCACCCAGGATCGCGACGCCATACCGAATCTGGCGCGTCAGTATAGCCTGCGCCAGGAACGGGAGATATTGGAGTTGGCTGCCCTTGCCGCTGACGTTGGGCTTGATGACGTCACAAGCTTGGGGCTCGAGCCGGACGCCAACCCGCAGCTATTGCAGGCGATTGAACTGTACACAAACAAAGGCCTCGACGCCCTGACAGAAAGCGATGTCAACGGCATAAAGGGTAAATATTTTGAGGTACTTTTGGCAGAGAAGCTGAACTCGGGTGAGAGTGTTGGCGGCATACAACTATCGCCGGGGGAAGTGGCCAGGCTGGCCGAATCTCCCAGCCAACCCGGATGGGATCTGGCAATCGTTAACGAGAACGGGGAGACTGTCGACGAAATCCAAGCTAAGGCCACCAACTCTCTGAGTTACGTCAAAGGCGCTCTCGACAAGTACCCGGATATCCAAGTCATTACCACACAAGAGCTCAGTGACAAGGCAGCCGATTACGACAATATAACTTCCTCCGACATATCCAACGCTGATATAACCGAGGAGGCGACAGAGCATATAGAAGAATTTTCTGAAGACTTGGTCACAGACATACTGCATCAGAGCGCTGAGTTCGCATTTGATGCCATCCCCGCAGTGTCAGCAGTCGTTATTGGGTTGAGTGAGGGTCGGCAGGTGCTGTTGGGACGCTCTACAGTTGAGGAATCGCTTAGGCGCGGGACGGTCCGCCTAGGGCGGTCTTCGGTCTACTCAGTCATAGGAGCAGGCCTAATGGCCGCTGACGCCGGAGTTATCTCAATACCAACCGTTACAGTCCTGAGGATAGCTGAAGGCCGTGTGAGGCATCGAATGGCTATGGAGCGACACCTAGAGGAGAAGACTGCGGAGATAGAGCGCGAGATGAGGATAGCGCCGCTGTAGTCACGCTACGTGCCCTTGTACGGAAGGCCCAACTCCTGGCCCCGCCCCGCGCTACAGACTTCTCTCGACCACTTTCTGTATTGCGATCAGGATGAAGATGGCCACCATTGGGCTGAGGTCTATCTGCCCGACAGTTACGTAGCGGCGTAGTGGCGCCAGAAAAGGCTCCGTGACGCTGATAAAGGCGTACCTGATGGGGTTTTGGGGCTGCATTACCCTTCCTATGACTAGCCAGTCCAGGATTACCCGCCCCAGAATCACAAAGTAGAGTAGCATGACTACGTAGTAGACGAGGGCGGCCATTAGTCCTCCTCACCCAGTGCTACGGCCTTCTCGTGGGCCGCGATAACTCCGTTGATAATCGCGCTCCTCAGCCCGTCGTCCTCCATCGATAGAAGCGCCTCTGCCGTTGTGCCACCCGGAGATGTGACCATGTTTCGCAGCTCCGCAGGGTGTCTGCCGGAGCTCTTGGCCAGGGCCGCGCTTCCCAGGACGGTCTGCAGGGCTAGAGTCTGTGCCATCTCCCTGGACAGGCCCAGGTACACCCCGGCGTCTATAAGCGACTCCAAGAATAGGAAGACGTAGGCCGGTCCGCTGGCGCTGAGGGCTGTGGCCATGTCCAGATACTTCTCCTCTGAGACGTACATCTCCTCTCCCAGGGACCTCAGTATCGTCCGGGCCGCCTCCTCGTGGCTGGTGGTGACCCCCGGCGATGCGGTCCAGACGCTCATCCCCTCCCCCACCTGGGCCGGCGTGTTGGGCATTACCCGTATAACGGCCTCGTGATCCAGCCCCCTTGATATGCTCTTGATGGAAGCTCCGGCGACAATGGACAGCGCGGCCTGGGATTTGACGAGGCGACCGCGCAGTTCGCTCAACACGTCCCGCAGCTGCTGTGGCTTCACCGCAAGAACAACCATATCGGCTGTTTCTACTGCATGGATGTTGTCCGAGGTGGTGTTAACCCCATACATCTCGCTGAGGTAGTCCCTGCGACCGCTTACGGGCTCTCCAACGCAGATTGCGTCGGGGGCCGCCAGCCCCTTGTCCAGCACGCCGGACAGAATGGCCTCGGCCATAGTGCCGCCGCCGATGAATGCCAGTGTCATTTTGTCAGCCATAAGTCCTCTTCAGAATGTACATTATAGCGCCTGTATGTGCCATGCCTCGCCCCGCTCAAATGGTTCGACAAGCTCGCCATGAGCGGTGGGCCGTCCTGAACCTGAGTTAGGTATGGTGGGCGTAGTTGTGCCTACTCCCTGGGCAGGCATCCGGTGTTCGCTATGACGGTGGCAACCTCAATTGCGTTCACCATCCCTCTGGCGCTGGCTATGCCCTTGCCAGCGATGTCGAAGGCGGTGCCGTGGTCTACAGAGGTCCGTGTGAAGGGCAGCCCCAGGTTTATGCTGACGCTCCCCTCGAAATCCTTCATCTTGATTGGGATGTGCCCCTGGTCGTGAAAGAGGGCCAGGACGGCGTCGTATCGACCGTCCACAGCCTGTGGGAAGACCGAGTCAGCCGGCACAGGGCCCGTGACGTCGATGCCCTGCTCGCGGGCGCTCTCCACCGCCGGCGAAATCTCGTCGATCTCCTCACGCCCCAGCAGGCCTCCGTCGCTTCCGTGGGGGTTAAGGGCCGCCACGGCAATCCGGGGCGAGTCGAATCCCCAGTCCTTGAAGCAAGTCTGGATGAGCTCCAGCTTGGCCAGGACGTTCTCCTTCGTAACGTAGGCCACGGCCTGCGCCAGAGACCTGTGGGTTGTCAGATGCACCACCCGCAGGTTGCCGGCGGTGAGCATAGTGGCAACCTGTTTGGCCTCGCTGAGGCTCTGCAACAGCTCCAGGTGACCGATGTCGTTGTAACCGGCGGCTTGGGCCGCTTCCTTGTTTATGGGAGCCGTGGCCATTGCCTGCACGTCGCCCGACAGGGCCAGCTCCCCAGCTCGCAGCACCCACTCTACGCAGGCCTTTCCAGCCACTGCGCTGATCTGGCCCGGCACAATGTCCTCCGGTCTCAGGTTGCCCGGGTCGAGTATGGAGATGGCGTTGTCCGCAGCCTGCGCTGCAGAGGATACGGGCGTTATGTCCAGGGCTAGGCCCAGGTCGGCCGCCGTCTTCCGGAGCAGCGGAGCGTTTCCTATCACCAGGGGGTGGCACTCCCGGGTTATTTCGGGGATGGCAAGGGCCTTGGCCACCACCTCCGGCCCGATACCGCACGGGTCTCCCATTGTGATGGCGATGATGGACTTGCTGCTCATATTTTGACTTCTCCTGTGGCTCTCGAAAACGGATGCGTAGCGTCACTTCACGGCTCCCCCGGAGACCGTTGCAAGCATTATATTGGGTGTTCCTCAATGGTACAATAGAATAGGCCCCGGTGTATCGGGGCCTTGGGTGTACGCTCTCTCCAGGAGAGCGCCGTTAGGGATATCTGCAGACGCAGAGCGTCCTACCCGTCGCGCCGCTCCCGCCGCTTTCCTCGCAGGACGGCGCGTATTATTCAGATTTGGCCCCAATCAGTAGCCCATGAGGGGTTCCACGTCCCTCAGCAGGTTGATCAGGGTGTGCTCATACGAAAGGGGCTGTCCCGCCAGCACGAAGTCCACGGGCGGCTCATAGACCGGCCTGCGGCGCTTGAAGGGCTTCACGTAGCTCAACCCACGGAAGTGGCCCCTTACGCTCACCACTCGGGGTCGGGTGCGCCAGTGACACTTCACCATGTTGCCTTTGCGGTTCAGGTGAGGCTTGACCCAAATGGCGTCTACGTCTGGTCGTCCTTCCCTTTGCATGTCTGATGGGCCTCCCAATCTAATTGGTGGTGCTCCGGTCGGCTTCTCCTACATAGGAAAGCGATAGTACGTACTTGTTTCCCTGTGGACCAATTGCCAATGATTCAGTAGGAAACTTCATCCACCGTTGTCTTTCTCCCCCCACAGAGCGTTGTGTGCACATGAGGTACTCTTCAGTTCGGACTACACCCGAAGTCTTGAGAGCCTGAAGGGACCCCAGTTCACTTACGTCCTTTGCTCTAATCCCCTTGGGTATCCCATATCTGTTTGGCCTGCACCTGTTGTTGGCGTGTAACCAACTATGTATTGGCTGGTTTGAGTTGACGCTCCACTTGCTCAATACAGCCGGGAACGGTAAGAAGTCTGTAAAGCGAATGGCTGTTGACAAGACGGAGGATTCAAAGATGCTCGCTAGACTTGGGACGGCCGCTAAGCCAAGATTTTGTTGCTCCATGTGCTCTCGGAATTGTTCTGCAGGCATGAGTATTTCGGCCGCAATCTTGTCGCATTCCTTCTCAAGTTGCCTGTGACTGGGTGGAGATCCCCGGAACTGGGGTTTAGCTAGAGAGCCTGACTGGACGATGATATGACCCAGTTCGTGTGCCCATGAGAAGCGAGACCGCACCCCTTTGTTGGTGTTCAGGATAACCTTGTACCCTGAGCCCTTCGGCAGAACCATGCCGTCCACTTTCAGTTCCTTCCATTCGACCTCGACTACTCCCAAGGATTCGCCGAATTTGGTTAAGTCAGTCGGTGGGCCCGAAGCGGCTCGTAGCAGTTCCTTCGTATTCTTGTTGAGCATTGCCATCTGTCCTGAGTTAGAATCTTCTCTACTGTTTCCAAAAAGGAGGAGGAGGACCATAGTTGTACCAGACTTGGTCCTTTTGATACTCTTCTAGCACACCCTCAAATAATTGTTGGTCTTTTTCGGGTTCGTCTGTGTCCTGCGATCTTTGTCCTGTACGCGATTCCACGTTAGGCCACAGGTTTGGGAAAGACCAGTAGTCATCATTTGCTCTCAGGAATCTCCCAAAACTTCCCGCAAGACTGTACCTTAGCTCTACCGTATACACGCCGAGAGCCTGCGCTAGTCTTGGTATCTCTTCCTCTTCAGGAGCCATCCCTTTGAGAAAGAGCCCTATTCTATGAGGACTGATATCGCTCAGATATGACAGATCCTCTGGCGTTAGACCGCTCTCTTGAATTAACCGCGAGATACGCTTTCCTATAGTTTCTTCCATTCTGTAACCCCTCCTACCCGCACTTCTCGTAGCCGCAGCTGGGGCACCTCTCGCAGCCCTCCTGGTGGACCAGGAACCCGTAGCAGTCGGGGCATTGGTCCCGCCTGCCGTTGCCGTTGGCCTCCGACTTGAGGAAGAGCTCCTGCTGCACCGCAACGGCGCTCTTGGGCTGCGGCGCCTGCATCTCCGGGGTCGCGGACTGGCGGCTGAGGACCAGGGCCACGGCGTCGGGGGCCGAGCGCACCATCGTGCCGTCGTCCCAGGCCGGGCAGCACGTTATGCCCATCAGCTGCTCCACTATCTGCTCCTTCGCAATGCCGGAACGCAGGGCCAGGGACGCCAGGCGAGATATGGCCTCCAACTGCGCCGAGTCGCAGCCACCGGCCTTGCCCAGGTTTGAGAACACCTCGAAAGGCTCCCCATCCGAGAAGTTGACGGTTATGTACATGTTGCCGTGACCCGTGCGCACCCTGTCCGTGATGCCCTGAACCATAGGGGGCCTTTCCTTGGTCACGCGGGGCCTAATCGCCATGGCCATCTGGGTGTCCTCCGCCAGGTCGGCCTCTCCCCTGCCGGCCACTCCGGACGTGAGCACCTCCGCCTCGCGGCTGCCTGCGCGGTAGACCGTGATGCCCTTGCAGCCCAGCTTCCACGCTAGGAGATACGCAGTCCGCACGTCATCCCTTGTGGCCGAGTTGGGGAAGTTAATGGTCTTGGATATGGCGGCGTCCACGCTCTCCTGGAAGGCTGCCTGCATCCGCACGTGGTCCTGGGGTGATATGTCCGCCGCGGTCACAAAAACCTCTCTCACCCACTCCGGGACATCGTCCTCCCTGTCCTGGATGGAGCCGCCGTTGGCCAGGAACTCCATAAGGTCTTCGTTGTAGAAGTCGTCCTGGCGCGCCACCTGCTCGAAGTTGGCGTCGACGTAAAGCAGGCTCTGGCCTTCCAGGATGTTGTGCTTGTGGTAGCAGAGGGAGAAGAGAGGCTCTATACCGCTGGAGCATCCCGCGATCATGGATATGGTGCCCGTAGGGGCCACGGTGAGGCGGCAGGCGTTGCGCATTGGGCGTCCCTGCTTCTGGTAGGCGCTTCCCTCGTAGGCGGGGAAGACACCGCGCTCCTTCGCCAGCTCCTCCGAGGTGTTGTCCGACTCCTCCCGGACGAATCTCATCAGATTGCGTCCCAGCTCAAGCCCCTCTTGGGAGTTGTAGGGTATGCCTAGCATCACCAGCATGTCGGCAAAGCCCATCACGCCCAGGCCGATCTTGCGGGTCAGCTTGGTCATTCGCTCAATCTCCGGGACGGAGTAGCCGTTGGCGTCGATGACGTTGTCCAGGAAGCGGGTGGCGATACGCACGGTCTCTCTCAGGCCATCCCAGTCCACCATGGGCTGGCGGTCGTTATCCACCACGAACTTGGCGAGGTTGATGGATCCCAGGTTGCAGGACTCGTACGGCAGCAGGGGCTGCTCTCCGCACGGGTTTGTAGCGGTCATGCGGCCTACGTGGAGTGTGGGGTTGTCGCGGTTGACCTCGTCCAGGAAAATTGTGCCGGGTTCGCCGTTGAGCCACGCCCCTTCGATAATCCTGGTGAAGACGTCCGCGGCGTTAGCCTTGCCCACAACCTGGCCGGTGCGCGGGTCTCGAAGCTCGTAGTCCTCGCCCCTATCCACCGATTGCATGAACTCATCGCTGGCTCCCACGGATATGTTGAAGTTGTGAATCTGCCCCTCGGTGGTCTTGCAGGTGATGAAATCCATGATGTCCGGGTGATGCACGTCCATCACCGCCATGTTGGCGCCGTCGCGCTTCCCTCCCTGGGTCACCAGCGTTGAGACGGACGAGAGGTGGCGAAGCACAGCCACGGGGCCGCAGGCCCTCCCGTGAGTGGTGGATATTGGCGCGCCCTTGGGCCGGATGTTGGAGAGTGCGAAGCCCGTGCCTCCCCCGAACTTCTGCACCAGCGCGGCCTCCTTGGCCGTCTCCATTATTCCTTCCATGCTGTCTTCCAGCCCTATGACGAAGCAGGCGGACAGCGTTCCCGCTCCCGTGCCGGCGTTCATAAGCGTGGGTGAATTGGGGACGAACTCCATCCGGGCCATTGGCTCGTAGAAGGCCTCCTCCCAGTGGGCCACGTCAGCCTTGGGGTTGTAGAAAAGCTCCGCCTCGGCTATGGCTCTGGCGACCCTCCGAAACATCTGGGACGGATTCTCGATGATCTCGCCATCGTCGTTCTTGCGGAGGTAGCGCTTCTCCAGAACAACCATGGCGTTTTCGGAGATGGCGGGCACGGCGCCCCTGGTCTCCACGGCCTCCGCGCTGTCTTTTGAGGTTTTGGTTTGCTTATCCGAGTCGCTGTTGCCATTGGGCTTGGTCAGGCTCTCGGCTATCTGCTGGGCCACCGATGGGTCCGTGACTCCGGCGGCCTTCACGGCAGCCAGGACGTCCTCAGCTGCGATGGTCGGCTCGTTGCCGGTGGTCTCATTGCTATCCGCTTCTCCTGCGATGGTCATGGCTAGATCCTCCCTCCAGATTTGCTCTTGCTTGGTCTCAGGTACGTCTACGAAGTTTGCGGCGTCTCGCCTCCCAGATCCATTGGCATACCGGGAGTGGCCCGCGGCCGCCTGCCGCGACGCCGGCGGGCCGGCGGGTCTTCAGGAATCAGGGGCAGCTGCGGGCTGGGAACCTCTCGTTCCAGGGCCTCCTGCAGCGCCTCCACCTCCTGCTTGAAGCTCTCGATGTCTGCGAAGTCCCGGTACACGCTGGCGAAACGCATGTAGGCAACCCGGTCAACGGCGCGGAGGCGTTCCATGACCATCTCTCCGATGTGGGAGCTTGGGATCTCCGCCCTGCCCAACTGCTGAAGCTCGGCCTCAATTTCGTCAACCAGCTTCTCGATGCGGCCGGTGGGAAGGGGCCTCTTGACGCACGCCTTGAGGATGCTGCTTATCAGCTTGTCCCGGTTGTACTCCTCCCGGCGGCTATCGCGCTTGGCCACCATGAGGGCCGTTGTCTGTATGCGCTCATAGGTGGTGTAGCGGAGCCCGCACTGTATGCACTCCCGGCGACGGCGTACCCCTTCCGTGGAGTTCCGCGAGTCGATTACTTTTGATTCCGGATGATTGCAGTATGGACAGCGCATTGGACTCTATTCTTGGATCTGAATCCTGTATTCTTTGAGTCACGGTGGGACTAAAGCACAATATGATGTGTCCTTCAATCCCCGTATGACAACATAGTGATTATATGCACCAAGTCCACGGGTTTCAATAGCCTCATTTAGGAATTTGGAACATTTTGGGGCACTTGGTTGGTAGTCCACAACCTGTGGGTGTCATAGCTTGACAGCAAGCGCCGTTTTGGCTGGAGCAGGTGTTAGTGTGAGTCGCAGCTGGAGCCTCTGCCCGCAAAGCCACGGTGTCTCGTATGGAACGCTCTGGATTCCTCGCTACGCTCGGAATAACAGGAAACGGAGCTTCGGAGCAGGTTACCGTAAAGGTCTCGGACTCGTGGGCTAGCCGGGGGCCTGAGAGATGCCTGCCGGGGGGTCCTCTAGCAGGCGGCCAGCCAGTTCGAGGGCCTCTTCGCGGGTGGTGACCTCCCCTGCTCCCTGGGCCTCCATGATGGCCTCCAGAAGGCGTCCCAACTCGGGCCCGGGGGCTATGCCCAGTGTCTCCATGAGCAGGTGGCCGTCCACAAGCCTGGGCTTGCTTTGGAGGTCGTCCCGCTCTCTGAGACCCTGGTGGAGAATGTGGCCTATGAGGAGGCAGTGGCCCTGCCAGTCGTCCCACTCAACGGCGGGGCCTTTGGCCGCCAGGTAGTCCGCCAGGTTGAGGTAGAGGGTGTCTATGGCCGCGCTTTCCAGGTCTCGGAAGAAGCGATATATTGCTCGTTGGGTCGGCATTTCAACGCCCTGCCGCATCTGCGTGGGACGCAGGTGGTGCTTCACCATCGTGCTCACCAGGTGAGTAGCGCGGCTGCTCATGCGCAGGCGGCGAAGGACCGTATCGCACACCTCCGCGCCCTGGACGTCGTGGCCTATGAATCGAATGCGACCCGTCGGCTCGATGGTCTTGGTGGCAGGCTTGGATATGTCGTGCAGCAGGCATCCCAGCTTTAGGATGGTGCGGCGCGTGTGGCCGTCGCTGATCTCTTCATCGAAGTAGGTGTCCAGAGAGGCGTGCCAGGGAACGCAGGCGAGGATTTCGTTGTCCGCCATGCCGTCTCGGTCGGTGACCTGCTCCAGCGCCCCAGGAGCCTCGACGCAGTGGTAGAAGACGTTCCAGTAGTGTTCCCTGGGCTGCTCCACCCCCCTGGCTTCCTCCAGCTCGGGAATGAGCAGGCAGAGCAACCCCAGGTCGTCCATGAGGCGCAGGTGAAGAGACGCCCCGGGCTCAGCGAGAGTCTTGAGCAGCTCGTCCCGTAGGCGCTCCGGGGCTACGGTGGTCAACAAGTGGGCGTCCCGCTGGATGAGTTGGACAGCGCTGTCGTCCAGGGAGAAGCCGAGCTGGGCGGCCAGGCGAACGCCGCGGAGCAGCCGAACCGGGTCGTCCTGGAAGACGCGGTCGGAAGCAGGTCTGAGGGTGGCCGCAGCCAGGTCTGCCAGGCCGCCGAGGGGGTCTATCAGCCTGTCCGAGGGCGATTCCGCCAAGGCGTTGTCCAGTGGAAGAGCCAGGGCATCGATGGTGAAATCCCTTCGGGCCAGGTCCCGGGTAATTTCCTCTTCGCAGGACGTCAGATCCACGTGGATTCTGGCGGGCGATTCGCCTCCGGCGCTCCACCGCTCGGGCAGCACCACCCTGGCCGTTGCGTGGGTCTCGTTCAGGGAGACGAAGCTGCCGCCCGTAACATCTGCCAGCTCTCGTCCCAGCGATATTGCATCACCGATAACGGCTATGTCGATGTCGCCGGGCTGTCGTCCCAGGAGTGCGTCTCTGAGCGTCCCCCCTACCAGATGCGCCGTCGCGGAGCGGCCTGCAAAGAACTCCGCCAGGATGCGGAGCAGGGGCAGAGTCTCAGCGGACACCGGGGAGCCGGTGATTCTTGCGGGGCTGTGTGGGTTCAAATCGCTTCGGTCCGGAATCAGGCCTCTTGCGGCTCCAGCTTCCAGAGCTTCTCCGAGCTTTCCAGGTGGTCAATGTAGAGCGTCCCGTTGATGTGGTCCGTCTCGTGCTCCAAGGCCTGCGCCAGGAGTCCCTCGGCCTTGATTCGCATCGTGTTGCCGTCCCGGTCCAGCGCTCGCGCCCGCACCTTCAGGGAGCGCGTCAGCTCGCCTCGATAGCCCGGGATGCTGAGGCAGCCCTCCTCTACCAACCTCTCCCCTTCCCGGCGTGTTATCTCCGGGTTGATGAGCACCAGCACCTCTTCCTCCTCCGGTATCTCGATTACGACGATCTTTTGGAGCACGCCCACCTGGTTGGCCGCCAAGCCTACGCCCGAAGCGGCCCTCATGGTGTCTATCATGTCATCGATGAGCTTCTGAAGTGCGTCGTCAATCTTGGTAACCCGTCTCGCCTTCTGTCTCAAGACGGGGTCCGGCAGTGTGCGAAGATTCAAAACAGTCAAGGGCCGCCTCCTGGCAAATTATCACTCCTCAAGCCAATTATAGTTGCGGGTAGAGCGTGTGTAAATCCAAAGTTCTGTCTCATGCGACTGACATCGGGTCTACGTCCACGTTCCAGCCCGGCGGAATCTGCGCCTTCTCCAGCAGCGACCGGGGATCCTGGCCCCTGAGAATGATGTGCCATCGATACCGCCCCCTCAGACGAGGAGGAAAGGCGGGAGCCGGCCCCAGGATGTCGGTGTCGGTGAGGCCCCACGCATCGCGTTGCCGTTTCAGCGCGTCGCCCATTCTGGTGGCCTCCCGATTGCATATGGCCTGGCTTATGTCCGTGTACACCAAACGAATAAGGCGCGCAAAGGGAGGCAATGCCTGCTCCCGGCGGTAGGTCATCTCGTCGTCGTAGAAGGCCGCGTAGTCCTGGGCGGAGGCGGCGGTTACGGCGTAGTGATTAGGCGAGTAGGTCTGAACTACGACCTGCCCTCCCAGGGGGCCCCTTCCCGTCCGGCCCGCCACCTGGCAGAGGAGCTGGAAGACCCTCTCTCCGGCGTGAAAGTCCGGGAGGAAGAGGCCAATATCGGCGCACAGCACACCCACCAGGGTCACGTTGGGAAAATGTAGCCCTTTTGCAATCATCTGTGTGCCCACCAGCACTTGGGCGTCGCCCCGCAGGAAACCCTCCATTATCCTCTCGTGGGACCCCTTTGCCGAGGTGGAGTCTCTGTCCCACCGAAGCGCCTTGATATCGGGGTAGTCCTTCTGCAGCTCTTCGACCACGCGCTGCGTCCCGAGGCCCAGATAGCGTATCTGGCGGCTTCGACACTTGGGGCACTGACCTGGGGGATTGCGGCGATAGTTGCACCGGTGGCAGAGGAGCTTGCCTGCCTGGGCGTGGTGTGTGAGGGTAAATTCGCAGCGGCTGCACCGCATGACGTGTCCGCAGTCGCGACACTGGACCATGCTGCCGCTGCCCCTGCGATTAAGGTAGAGTATCACCTGCTCGCCTGCCTCGACAGCCCGGCCTATCCCGCGGCTCAAAGCGCGGCTGAAGATGCTGCGGTTGCCCTCCTCAAGCTCCCGGCGCAGGTCTACGACCTGTACCGAGGGTTGAGATCCCGCGCCGCTGGAACGCGCGCCGGCCACGGCTGCTAAGCGGTCCGGCAGCCTGAGCAGACGGTATCGCCCGTTGACGGCGCGGGTATAGGTCACAACGTCCGGTGTCGCGGTGCCCAGGACCACCACCGCGCCGGTCAGCTCCGCCAGCTTCAGGGCCGCCTCCCGGGCGTGATAGCGAGGCGCGTCGTCCTGCTTGTAGGTGGGCTCGTGCTCCTCGTCGATGACTATCAGCCCCAGGTCGGGTTGGGGCGCAAAGACGGCGCTGCGCGCGCCTATCGTTACCCCGTAATCGCCCTCCTTTATGCGCCACCACTGGTCGAACCGCTCCCCCGCGGATAGGCCGCTGTGCTGGACGGCCACCTTGCCCGGGAAGCGGCGGCTGAAACGGTCGATGGTCTGCGGGGTCAGGGACAGCTCCGGCGCCATCACGATTCCCCGCTTTCCCCTGCTTATGGCGTGGGCAAGGGAGCGGAGATAAACCTCCGTTTTCCCGCTGCCGGTGACGCCGTGGAGCAGGAAAACATGGGAGGATGGGCCGTCTATGGCGCTCTCTATCGCGCTCACGCAACCTTGCTGGTCTGGGGTGAGAACGGGCGGGTCGTCCGGCGGGAAGACTCTGCCTCTGAGCGGGTCGCGATCCAGGCGCACGTCCACGCGGCGCACCAAGTCCTTTGTCTCCAGCCCCCCAACGACGGACGCACCGAACTCCCGGACGGCCGCGGCACGGAGCACTAGCCCGTCCTGCTCCTCCATGTAGCCAAGGAAGGAGGCCTGCCTGGGAGACAGGCGATTCAGTGTGGCTTCCCTCCCATCCGTGTCTGCCGAAGGCGCAAGCTCCAGGTGTATGGCGTATCTGGGCCGCACCGTTGGGTTACGCCACTCCGAGGACACCTGTATAAAGCCCCGCCGCACCAGTGAGACCAGAGCGGAGTCTATCTTGGGCCCCAGCGCTCTGAGCAAAGCCCCCCGCTCCACTCTTGTTCTGGAAGCCAGGTAGTCCATAACACGACGCTGAGGCGGAGACAGCCTTTGCCCGGATGCGCGCTGCGTCAGGGAGTAGTAGCTGAGACTGCGCTCTCGTATGCCCGGCGGCATCATCAACGCGGCGCATTCAAAAAGGGGCGCCATGTAGTAGTCGCTGATCCAGCGCGCCAGGGCCAAGTGATCGGGAGACAGAATGGGCTGGTCGCGGGATGTGCTTGTTACATCTCTGGTCTCAGGTACGGGAGACTCGTTGCTTAGCCCGAAAACCACTCCGGGCAGAACACGAGGGCCGAAGGGAACTTGCACCAAGTGGCCCGGGGAGATGGTCAACCCGGCAGGAATTGAGTACGTGAAGGTGCGGTCGTACCCCGCGGGGGCGTCTACGGCCACCTCGGCGTACTTCATCATCTTACGAGAGGGTTATGCTGGGTATGCTATGCCGGAGGGAAATCGGAAGCTGGCCCTACTCCCTGGAGCGGCTTCTGTCTTCCTTGATCCGGGCGGCCCGGCCGTGGAGTCCTCGGAGGTAGTACAGTCGGGCGCGGCGAACGAGGCCACGGCGCATCACCTCTACGGAGTCCACCACAGGAGAGTAGTAGGCGAAGGTGCGCTCGACGCCTATGCCGTGGGAGACGCGGCGCACGGTGAACGTGGACCCCGGCCCGCCGCCTCGCTTGCGGATTACCGCTCCCTGGAACGCCTGGAGCCGCTCTCGGTCTCCTTCCCTTACTCGGATGGTGACCTTAACGGTGTCTCCCGCACGGAACTCCTGTATCTTGGGGTTTTCCACAAGGGGGATGATAGCGTCTACATCCATGATAATGTCCTTCTGCGATTGCGCTGTCTCTCTATATCTTGATATCTTGAAGAAATTCGACTGGTATTGTACAGGCCACGCCCCGGAAGAGCAAGCCAATTGAGGGCGCATTCGGAACATTCCGCCGTTTTATCCGGTGATGCCCTATGACTGAGGGCTCAGGGTGCGCACCTGACGTATAGATAAACCCATCACTATGGCAAAGAAGATGACCGCAGCGCCTCCTATCGCCACCGCAAGTGGCGCGCTGGTATATTCGGCGACTGCGCCGGACTGCATGGCGCCCACGGGCAGCAGACTCCACGTCATGCCGTATATTCCCATAACCCGGCCTCGCAGCTCGTTGGGGACCATCATCTGCAAGGTGCTCATAATAGTGATCATGTATATGGACGTGCTCATCCCCGCGCAGAAAATGAAGACCAGGCTCAGGGGAAAGAATTTGAAGAGCGAGCCTGTGACTGCGAAGAGTATCAGGAACGTGCCGAACAGCACTGCGCCGCCAAGTATCAGCCAGCCCTTGCGCTGGAAGTTGCCAAGGGATGCCGTTATGAGCGTGCCCAGCAGTGCGCCCGCGCCCGAGGCCGCGTGCAGTACTCCTAGGCCAATTTGGCCCACATTGAAGATGTCCCTGGCAAAGACGGGAAGTATGAAGATGTAGGACATCCCGAATATGCTGTTGAAGAATGTCATACTGATCAGAAAGGCAAAGATTGTGTTGGTGCGCACGAAGTTGATGCCCTGGGCCATGTCATGGAAGAAAGAGGCGCCCTCGGCCCGCTTGATGGGAGGCAGTCTCAGGGTGGCGATCATCACAGCCATCATCAGGAATCCCAGGAAAGGGGCAAAGAAGCCCGGCGCAACCCCCAACCGCGTCCCGATGATGACCCCGCCAATGGCCGGCCCGATAACCCGTGTCCCCTGCCACACCATAGAGTTGAGGGCCACGGCATTCAGCATGTCCTCGCGGTCGATGAGATGGGGAAAGAGAGACTGACGTGTGGGGGTGTCAAAGGCCTGTACGGATCCGATGAGAAAGGCGCTGGTTATGATATGCCAGGGTTCTACCAGCCCCGTCAGGGTGAGGATTGCCAGAGCAAGCATGACCATGCTTGAGGTCGTCTGAGTGGCTATCAGCAGGCGGCGCTGGTTCACCTTGTCGGCGATCACGCCGCCGAACAGGTTCAGCACTATTGCCGGTAGCCCCGCCGCCAGTCCCACGTATCCCAGGGCTAACGGGGAATCCGTCAGGATATATATCAGCCATCCCTGGGCAACGGTCATGATCTGAAAGCCAAGGACCGAGGCGACCATGCCAATCCAGAAGCGGCGGAAGCTCGAATGCCTGAGAGCCGTGAACATTTGAAGGCGCGGACGGCGCTGAGTCCCGGCGGTCTGCATACTAAGCTCGCTTCCTATCCAGAGCCGTCAAAGGAGGTTCAGACGGCGGTTATGGCTATTCCTCTGTGAGTATCCCCGATTTTGGCGCTTTTGCCAAGCCGTTGCTCGTACGCGGGGCATGAGACGGTTCCTTATAGGTGCAGTTGGTCTGCGGTAATCGGGCGTGTCCCACAAAGAAGCGCCGCCCCTCGAGAGGGGCGGCATATGAGACTATACTAGACAGTCGAGTTTGTTTCGCTTCAGGCAGCCTCTGCTACTGGCTCTGAAGACCCCTGACGTAGTGGACCAGTGCCCACCGCTCATTCTCAGTTAGGAGCTTCCGGAAGACCGGCATGGAGATGGTGTTGCCGACGATGTTGGAGTCCTGGCCTGCCTGAGCTAGCGCAAGCTTGGTGGGTCCCCCCTCAGAGATTAGGCCGAACAGCGTCTCGTCGTCCCTCTCCATTGTCGTTGTAGCCGTTAGGTCAGTAGGCGCGACAGCGTTCCATTTCAGGAGGAAGTTGTTCATAGTGCCGTCGCCCTTACCGGCGGTCCCGTGGCACACTGCGCAGTTGACGCCGTACAGCTTCTGACCGAGAGCAACGCTGTCGGCTGTGCTCTCCATAGCCATCATCTCATGCACGGCGAGAGGTCCTTCACCGACAGGCTGGAATGGCATGGATCCCTCCGGCGGGTAGAGACGGGGCGGCTCCTGGGAGCGGTACACTTGAGTGTAGTGCATCTCCCCGAATATCTCCACCTGGTAGGTTCCCCTGCCCCACGGCAGGCAGCCAATGGCGGCAACAGCCAACAACAGGGCGGCCATCACAAGCCCCGGCATGGGCCTTCTCCAAGCGGAGCGCGCCTTCCCGCTCTGACGACTTATCACGGCATCCAAAACGGCTTACCTCGCTCGTGGATTACGTCCACCGCGTTGCCCCGGCGCAGGGCCTGGTCAACGGTGTCCAGCCTCTCTTCGGGACACGTAACGAGCAGTCCAATGTACCCTTCCGTGATACGCGGGTCGTACGGGTCCAACCTGGGCCTGGGCAGACGGGACTCGAAGATGATGCCCAGTATGGTGAACAAGACCGCGCCAAGAAGGGTCGCTTCGTAGGATATGATTGTCATTGCCGGAATGGCCAGGATGGGCTTGCCGCCCGTCACTAGGGGATAGGCTAGCTGGGTCCCGGCCGTGAGAAGTACGGCCACCGTGAGGCCCATCAAAGCGCCCACAATGGGAAAGACGTAGACGTGGTGAGCCGGGGTTTTCTCCCCAAACGCTCCTTCCGGATAGGGGCTGCCGGTGAGGACATCGTAGTCCTCCTGGGAGCAGCCGGCCTCCAAGAGTACGTCGGTGGCGTCTGCCGCCGTGGTCGCGTCGCTGAAAAGACCTAGTATGTTTTTATTGGCCATAAAGGACCTCCAGTGGGTTTAATCCTCCCGCATAACGGCAGGAACTTTTACCTTTCCGATTTGAATCGAGTCCTCCAAGACTACGCCCTCTTTGGTGTCCCCTATAGGGATGAGGGGGAATAGCTTGGCGAACAGCAGTACCAGCATTGACACCAGCGCAAAGGTAGCGCCGATGATGATGACCTCCACCGCGCTGGGAGTGTAGCCTCCCCAGGTGAAGCTGAAATTCTGCTTCCTTGCCAGGCCTGGCACTATGATGATGAACCGCTCAAGCCACATACCGACATTGACCAAGACGGTGGTAAACAGCATCCACTTTATGCTGCGGCGCACCTTCTTAAAGAGCCACAATGGCACGGGGATGAAGTAGGACGCGAAAAGGAAAGTAATGAAGAAGGCCGACCAGGGCAAGTGGAATACCTGCATCTCTCGCAGCGCAATCTCCGGGGCCTCAAGGCTGTACAGTCCGAAGAAGAACTCCAGCAGGAAGAAGAAAAACCAGGTGGTTGCCACCACAATCAGCAGCTTGGCCAAGGCGTCCAGGTGCTCGTAGCGGATGTAGTCCTGCCACTTGAAGATGTACCGGAGCACGATCATCACGGTCACCACTCCAGACACTCCTGAGTGGACCGCTCCGATGACGAAGTAAGGGGCGAAGACGGTGCTATGCCATCCCTCCACCGCCAGGGCCATGCCGAAGTCCCAGGACACAATGCTGTGAACCGAAACGAAGATGGGCAGTATGATGGCGGAGAGAAGTATGCCGGCGATGAGCTGCAACTTCCACTGCCGAACGCTACCCCTCCAACCCAGCGCCAGGATTGAGTACAGGATGTGACGCCAACCGGTGGTCCTGTCTCTGGCTACAGCTATGTCCGGCACCAGCGCTATGTAGACGAAGAGTATGCTGCTGGTCAGGTAAGTGAACACCGCTGCGGGATCCCACACTAGCGCGGAGCGGACATTGGGGTACACTCCCCTGGCCCAGTCGAATGGGAAGACCCAGTAGAAGACTCGCCATGGCCGTCCGGCGTGGATCAGGGGCATCAGCATCGCGGTCATCAGCGAGAAGACCGTCAGCACCTCAGCGGCCCTGGTCGCGGGGCGCCGCCACTCGGCCTGCACCAGTCGGAGGATGGCCGAAAGCATAACACCAGCGTGGCTGATACCGATCCAGAACACGAAGTTGGTGATGAAGAACCCCCACATAACGGGCCGGTTCAGGCCCGTCACGCCCAATCCCCTGTTGAACATATAGCCGGCGGCGCCAAAGGCAACCAGGACTATCGTGGCCAGGAAGCCCACCACCAGCCAGTACCACAGAGGGTTCTCCATTATGGAACGGAGAAGGTCACGGTTAATCTCGGCGTCTGTGAGCTTAACTCTTTCCTGCATCCTTTAATCTCCTAGTCTCTTTGGCCATATCGTTGGCCATATCGTTCGGGATTTGCTATCCCTACTCCGGCTTGGCCAACACCCTGACCTCGGTTTTCAGAAATCTGCGCATCCGCTGAAGTAACAGGCCTTCCTTCAACTCCCAAATCGAGGTTATAGGGAATATGCGAGTGGCCAGCATATAGAACAGGACTGCCCCTCCCAACGCTCCGGCTACTACGAGCACGTCAGTCAATCCCGGCAAGTTTGCCGGCGGGATGTGCTCCAAGGCGTGTAGCGTGGGGTCTTCGATGGAGAAGGCGGGAACGTACAGTCGAATCATATTGAAGAACGTCCCTGTGAGAACGACGATTCCTGCGAGGGCCGGTCCCCAGGCGGTCTTGCGGACCACGTTCCACATGAGAATGAAGAAGGGCAAGGGGGAACTCAAAAGGAACGCAATTACAAAGGCCGGCTTGTAGCTCTCGAACATGAGAAGCTTAAGCACGCCCTGCTCTGCCGGTGTGCGTCCGTACCAGTAGGTAAAGAAGCTGGACCACCAGAAGTAGAACCACAGCAGAGAAAGGGCAAGCAGCAGCTTGCTCAGGCCCCAGAACTGGTCCACTTCAAGGTAGCTTCTCAGCCCGCCTGACTTCCGAAGGATGAACATGGTCACCAGCACTACCGCTACTCCGGACTGAAGCCCGCTCAGGGCGTGATGGGCCGGATAGATGGCGTCCTTCCAGCCAGGCACCAAGCTCATGGAGAAGTCGACGCTTATCAGCATGTGCACGAAGATGAGGAACATAAAGTAGAACCCGCCCAGTGTGCCTATGCCGGCGTGCAGCATCTTCCACTGCTTGCGAGTGCCCGCCCAGCTCAGAGCCAGCTTTCGATAGAGGCCCTGGCGTTTGCTGGAGTTATCTCTAAGAGTTGCCAAGTCCGGTAAGGAGGCGAAGTACAGCAGCGCAAGGCCGTTAATCACCAAAAGACCCATTGCAATGGTGTCCCAGACGTGCGGGCTGTAGCCGGGCGCCTCGAACCACAAGCTCCTTCGCCCGTCAATGGGAGGAAGGACCCACAGCAGTGGTATCATCATGATAAATGCGAACACGCCCACCGCGGCGAACATTTCGGATATCCTTGCCAGAGGCCTCCGCCAGTGGGCCTTGACCATTCTCAAAACCACTGACACCAGCACAGCCGACTGGGATACTGAGAATATGTAGGCGAAGATGGCCGCGTAGTAGGCCCACGCTCCACGGTCCTCAAAGCCCTCGCCGAGCAGCATCAAGAACCCTATCGCTCCCAGAGCCAGAAGGCCGGCCGCTCCGGCTGCTACCAGCCAGAACTTCTTGCCCGCCGACATGTGCCTGTTCAGGACATCGTCGGTTATCCCCTGAGGCGTCATGCTCAGGAGTGCCGGCGCCGGCATGCGGTGGAGCTCATGCATGGCCGTCACCCGCCGTTTCAGCGTACATATCCACCTTGCTCAGGTAGATCACGTTAGGCTCCGTACCGAGGTCTTCCAGGAGCTTGTAGCCCCTGCCGCCTTCGTGCAGGTGCTCGCTCTTCATCCTGGAAATACTGCTGTCGGGGTCGTTGAAATCGCCAAACACGAGCGCATCCGTGGGACACGCCTGAACGCAGGCCGGGAGGTAGTTGCCCATCTTCATGTCCTCGTCCGATATCCTGCCTCCCTGCTGACCTTCGATGATGAGCTCCGCTCTCCGCAGGCGCTGCACGTTGAAGCTGCACTTCTCCATGATGCCGCGGCTGCGAACCGTGACGTCCGGATTCAGCTGGTTCCTCAGGGATTCCGGCCAGACTGGCTCCCAGAAGTTGAAGAATCGCACCTGGTAGGGGCAGTTATTGGCGCAGTAGCGAGTGCCCACGCAACGATTGTATACCTGTACGTTCATTCCCTGGTTGTTGTGATAGGTGGCGTACACAGGGCACACGGGCTCGCAGGGGGCGTTCTCGCAGTGCTGGCACAGAATGGGTATGAATCTGGCCTTCACATCAGGAAACTCGCCCTCCCAGTACCGCTCTATGTGGATCCACTGGATGGCGCGGCGCTGGCGGAATCGATCCTCGGTGTTCAGGGGTATGTTGTTCTCAGCCTGGCACGCCACTACGCACGCCTGGCACCCGATGCACCGGTCTACGTCCACCACCATGCCCCATTTGTGATCTATGCGATTCTGGACCATGCTTCTCCTAAGCCCCGGCTGCCTAGTTGGGGCCCGTGACTTTGATTATTACTCCCTTGTGAGGCTCCTCTGCAAACTGGTTTCCTGCGAACTTGGGCAGGTCTATTGATAGAGGCGCCTTTGCCAACCTCACCTTTGTCGCCGCCCACGCCAGCGCCCCTGTCTCGCTGTCCGAGATCGCGGACAGCAGCGACAGTGTATTAGCGCCTACCCCCTCCGCGTACTGCCCCAAGGCCGTGTGGCCCTGGCCTATCGGCATGGACACTGTGTCCGGCGGCACGCCCGGGTGCGGGTATGCCGGAACCTC
The DNA here is from genome assembly GCA_965261605.1 of Dehalococcoidia bacterium. Classification (GTDB taxonomy): domain Bacteria; phylum Chloroflexota; class Dehalococcoidia; order Lucifugimonadales; family UBA2985; genus DAOUJW01. The sequence continues at coordinate 2,402,728 of OZ253466.1, forward strand.
CAGGGTCCGGACACCCTCGGCCGTGACTATCACCAAGTCACCTTCACGAATACCCATCTCCTCCGCGGTCTTTGAGTTGATCTCCAACCAAGTGTGCCAGACCACCGTCGTGATGGGGTCAGGCGTTGCCTGGAGCCACGGCAGATGTGCCAACTGCCCATCGCCGATGGAGTTGGACACAAACGGAACAAGGTTGAAGGTTTGGCCTCCACCCGGGGCGTCGCTGAAGGATATGTCCGGCCACGCGGTGTCAAGGGGCTTGATCTCTGCAACGCCGGAATCGTTTCTGGACTGAGTATCCCACCAGCCGCCCCGCTGCAACACGCCGTTCCAGAATCCCTCAAAGCTGGAGGCCGTAACCGAGCCACGGTTCTCCGACCATAGCTTTTCAGCCCCGGCCTTTAGCAGGTCCTGCATTGTGGCGTCGGGAGCCAAGCTGAGCTTGCCCTCCAGTCCAAGGTCAAGCTCCCTGCCCAGAACGAGCAACTCGTCTCCAAAGCCGCTTGTGCCGGGGAGGAACGGCCTGACCACCGGCTGCTGTATTCCAAGGGTCTGGTACTGCGGGCCAGGATCCGGATCGGTGTCGCCCCAGTCCTCCAGGTAGACGTGCTCCGGCAGGACCAGGTTGGCCATGCTTGCGGTCTCGTCCATAAAGCTGGAGAAGGCGATCACAAAGCCTGCTCCGTTAACTACATTGGAGAAATTGGCGCCCGGAGGCAGTCCATGCACGGGATTTGCTCCACGCACCATGAGCACATCCACTGAACCGGAACCGGCCAAGTCGCTCCACTGCTGGAAGGAGGCCGGCATACCCATGCTAGCCACCTCGTTGCTGGACAACTCCGGCAGCGGCGGAGGCGGGTTGAAAATCACGCCGCCATTCTTTCCAACGTTGTCCACCAGAATGTTAAGGGCATAGATGGCCTTGAGGTTGAACAGTCCGCTTTTGTGAGCGCCTGCAGAGCCTCCTCCTATGGCCAGACTGGGTTGGTGGCCCTCATCTGCGAAGGTGTGGGCCAAGTCCTCAATGGCTGCACTCTCCATACCGGTGGTGTCCCTCACCATCGCGCTGTCCGGAGCGAAGGCGTTGAGGGCCTCGTGTCCCTGCCCGTCGGTCAGAGCAGCAGCGGCGTCGGTGTTGCCCATACCGTCCCTGATAATGACGTAGGCCATGCTCATCGCCAGGACGCCTTCGCCTCCCGGCTTTACCGGGACCCACTTGTCGGCGTTGGCTGTGGTCATGGAGAAGCGAGTGTCTATCTGGTAGTGTACTCCCCTCTTCCTGTCGCCCTGGCGGAATTCGCCGTAGCCTCTGGCGTACCTCACTGGTGACAGCCAAGTGGAGAGGAAGTCCGTTCCGAAGGAGAAGAGGTAATTCGCGTTCTCTATGTCGAAGTCCGGCAGCCTGTCTTGGCCGAACACCTCCTTGACTGCCCTGTGGAGGTTGACTTGCTCCAGCGACTGGAAGGCCATGTGCCTGCCACCGTACGCCTTTACGAACTCACTGGCGAGCAGCGCTAGGTGACCTCGCAGCGGCTCCGTCACCAGCAGAAACCTGCTCCTGTCCGAGAGGCGGTTCATCCCCGCGTTCAGAATCTCACGGGCGCGCTCCCAAGAGATGGGCAGGAAATCGTCGCTGCGGTTGGCCCTGAACATAGGGGTCTCTAGGCGGTCCGGGTGATAGAGGGCCTGCAGGCCAGCTTCGCTACGGGCGCTGTGTTTGCCCCGGTTGATGGGAAAGTCGGGGTTGCCCTCGACCTTCTTCGCTCTACCCTCCACTACCCTGATGATGACGCCGCATCCGCCGGGGTCCTGCCGGCAGGCTGTGGCGTACCAGTTGTCTATGCCCGTGACCAAGTCTTCCGGGAGATTTACGGGGCTCTCCACCTGAAGCTCTTCTTCAGGTATGCGGCAACCGTTGAATATCACGGCTCCCAGAGCCGATACCCCCGTCCATCTCAAGAACTGTCTTCTGGTTATTCCCATAACTTAAAGCTCATCCTAATAGTGACAGGTTGTGCAGTCCGTAGGCGCATTGTTGTCCCGGTGACAGTCGACGCAGTCTCCCATCTTCAGGCTGCGCTCCTGCTTGACCTCGGCCATAGCGGCCACGTCTCCGTGGCAGGTGGAGCAGACGTCCGCGGCCACAAGAGCAGGCTCACCCGCCGGGGTTTCTCCCCGCTCCAAGAAGTAACGTATATGGGCCTCGTGCACAAAGCGCACATGGTCGGGCACCCTATGCACCCTCTCCCATGCGACGGGTTCCTTGTTCTCCCAGGCGTCCACCAGTTTGGCCACCTCAGCCAGTTCCTCGCCCTGTACGGACGCGTGGCAGAAGAGGCACTGCTCCACCGGCGGGATGCTGGCGGTTGCGCCCTTATCCACGTTCCTGTGGCAGAAGGTGCAGTCGAGGCCGAGACCGTACATCTCGTTGCCGTCTGCGTCCAGCTTGGGATTGCCCTCGGAGTCCGTCCAGACATCTATGCCGGCGTGTACCGTGTGGGGGAAGGCGATTGGCTGCTCAGGGGCTGCTCCGAAACCCAGCACTTCAAATGGCGTTGTCCACCACGCTCGGGCCACGAAGGCTGTCGCCAGCAAAAGGACAATGCCGGTAGCGCTTGCACCTACCGACACCACCAGCAGCAACGCTATTCGCCTTATAAGCACTTGGTCTCCATTCTCCTATCCAGTGTCAATTTATCTTACTGAAAATGGGTCCCTTATGATCCGCTCGACCGCCTTGTTATATCCACCACCGGGGCCAGAACTCCGCTATGAGCCCGGCTTTATCGGCGGCCCTATTCAGGGCGAACACCACTACCGCCAACGCCAGCGCAGCGCCTCCGTAGAATACCGGGCGCGCCTTGTCCAGCCTTGCCGGGAGGTGTCCTGAGCCTACGAGGGAGGGAATGATGGCATGAGCCATCAGAAAGTTGAAACCAAATCCTACTGCTGCAAAGAAAAGCAGCCAAATGAAGGTGAGCATGTCGCCGATAGCTCGCCAGTCGCTGCTGTTTATGAATTCTGGATCCATTGTTACTCTCTACTAAACTAGTCCCACCACTACCAGGCGATTCATGCCCTTCTTTAATCAAATTTCCAAGCTAATTCCGCAAGGGACTTTGAAATAAACTTCACGTAGTGTACAATTCGGCTTTGAGGTTAGTCAATAGCAATTCCGAGAGTTTCGGACAACAAATTACAATCAATTTTCAGGAGGCAACCATGGCCGACAGGGCGGAGAAGGCGTCAACACTGCTGAGTCGAAGGGATTTCTTGACCAAGGCATCGCTGGCAATGGCGGCCGCGGCTACGCTGACGGTTACGACCAGGAATTTCTCCACCTTCCGGAAGGCCTCAGGGGCCGCAACCTCAGGAGGCTCCATGTTTACGCCGCGACCTGGATCACGGCTGAGATACTGGGGCAGTAGGCTGAGCCGCTTCCGGCTGCGATAACCCCCGGGCGCGATTGACTGAATCTTGAATAGCGTGGCCGCGAGCGGCATAGGCCTTGACGTATCTGGACATTTGTGTGCTATACTCCCTCTCGTTGCAGGCCGCGCGAAGCGCTGCTATGTTTCTCCTTAATAGACCATTAGATTGCGAGACTCATAATGTTTAAGTCAGAGACAGTGACTTGCTGAACCGATTCTTCCGTCGGTGGTCGATGGTTGGCCTGCTGGTTATCGCTCTGGCGATGAGCGGGGCTTGCGTTGCCGATGCGGTCGCGGAGGAGACTGACTATATCCTAGGAGAATTCGGGAAGGACTCCGCTCCCTCCGGCCCCCTGGCGTATGACGGCGATCTCATCGTATACTCGTCCGATGTGCCGGATCTGCTGGCGGACGTCCGCTCCGAGACGCTGGAAGTTGACAAGAGGGATGTCGTAGGAGATTACCTGACCCAGCAGGATCGCATCGACTGTATTCTGGAGAAGATAGCAGAGGCTGCGGAGAGCGATACGGACCTTGGCTGCCAGGGGACCATCCTGGTGAGGAAAGAGGGCAAGCACGGCCTCCCTGCCCTAACCGAAGTCCTGGAGAGCATCAACACTAGAGAAGACGAGCCGACAAAGAGGGGCTACCTGTCGGATTACATAGACACTTGGAGCGAGTACCAGCGCGTTGAGCGTGTGGGAGAGGGATTGGAGCAGATAAAGAGGACCAGTGAAATACCGGTATTTGGGTCCTTGGTGTCCGCTATGCACAACTTCCCCATAATGTATGAAGGGAATATCTTGGTCCCACAGGAAGACATCTCAGTACTCATAGACGAGTACCACTCCTACGACGCGGAAGAGGCCAGAAGGCAGACTGTGACCGACTACCTGAACCTGAACAGGTAGACGCGCCTTCACTGCTTAGCCTCCGTCCAGTCGGCTCTGAGGCGGTTTCCCCGCAGGCAGTAACCTCTGCAAACATCCCCTCACTTCCCTTACCCCCTGTTCCTGCCTTCCCCCGCGCATCTGGAAAGGTATATCATTCGCTCGGAACAGGTTTGCCTAAGGCTCTCCGGAAGAGTATGGCGGAGCATCGGCGGGCTGTGGATACAGGAACTCCTTGCCCATGAAGAAGTAGGAAAAAGACGCAGTGCAGGAAGGCGGTTCTACTCTCTCGGAACAAAACCCCAAGCGCGTTGGGGTCTCGCGCCTGCTGCTCTCCTTCGAAGTAATCCAGTTCCGGTGGCTCTGGGTCAGCATATTCTTCTCCTCCATGTCTATGGGAGTTCGTATGCTCAGCCAGGGTTGGCTCGTGCTGGAGCTCACGGACTCCCCCTTCTGGGTCGGCCTAGTGGCAGGTCTGCAGGGTATTGGCCTGGTGGGGTTCGGAGCCTTCGGGGGAACAATCGTAGACCGGTTCGACAAGCGCAAAGTGCTGGCCGTGGTGCACTTCGGCAGTAGCGCGGCGGCCATCGCCGTGGGCGTGCTGTTCGTCACCGGCAACATAGCCCTCTGGCATCTGATACTGGCAGCCCTTGTGCAGGGCCTGCTCATGGCGACCCAGCTCCCCGCCTCCAACTCCCTGGCCTACCAGCTGGTGGGGCCCGACCGCCTTCTGAACGCGATGGCAACCCGGCTGGCGGGGATGAACATAACCCGCGTAATCGGCTCGTTGATTGCAGGCGCTCTCATCTCCCGGTACGACGTCGGCAGCAGCTACCTCTTCGCCGGGTGCTGCTCCGTGGTCGGCTTGGGGCTGTTGTGGTTCATCAAGGGCAGCTTTCAAACGTCCATAGAACGGGAGCCCTTCTGGCGTTCCGTCAAACAGGGGATCAGGTACGCATGGCGGGCCGGGGATATACGCAGGCTGCTGCTTCTCAGCCTCATTATCGAGGCATTCGGGTTCTCCCACTTCGTGATGATGCCTGTGATAGCCCGGGACGTGCTCCACGTGGGCGCCGTTGGGCTGGGGTACCTCTCTGCCGCCAGCGGAGTCGGCTCTACCCTGAGCACGATAACGGTGTCGAGCCTGGGAGATTACAGGAACAAGGGGAAGCTGCTCGTGGGCACTGCCCTGGGAGCGGGAGCGACGCTGGTGCTGTTCGCCTTCTCCACCTCGTTCACGGCCTCACTGGTGCTGGTGGCGATGGTTGGGGGCTTCCTGATGGCCTACGACGTTACTATGGGCACTATGCTGCAACTCCTGTCTCGCGACGAGATGAGAGGGCGCGTGCTGGGTATCTACGGCCTTACCTTCGGCTTCACGTCCGTCGGCGGGTTCTTCGTCGGGGCCGTCGCCACCGCGCTGACGGCCTCCGTCGCCGTGGCGACTGGTGGCATCTTCGTAGTAGTATACGTCGCAGTCATAGCCCGGTCCGCCCTGCGCATCACCCAGAAGACCTAGGCGTGCCTTGGCTTTGTGGGGAACTGCTGAAGGCGTGTGCGCAAGAGACGGCCGTCAGGAGCGGAATTCCTGGATGGCCTGATAGAGCACCAGAACTGAGACCAGCGCCAACACCGCGCCGATGAGCGTACTCAACGAGGCCTGGCTTATTTTTCCGGTTGTCCTGGCTCCGAAGTAGGCCCCCACGCCGGCTGCAAGCCCCATAACCCCAAGCGCCGTGTAGTCCACCTGTCCGAAAGAGAGCCGTCCGACTATTGCGAACAGGGCGGAAACGAAGTTGATGGCCAGATTGGTCCCCACGGCTATGGGTGGGTACACCCTCAGCAGCTGCACCATGGCGGGAAGCCGTATGATTCCCAGGGCGAGACCCACCAGGGATCCCAGGAACCCGATCCCCATGCCGAGAGCAATCTCGAGTGGCAAGTTCCTCCGAGGGGTAGGGATTTGGGAGCCACCACCGTCGCCCTCCCTTGACTCACGCCGGCCCTGAATGAGAAACACCGATCCCTGCCACAGCACAGCTACCGCAACGGCTGCCAGGATGACCCAAGCGGGGATGACGCTGCCCAGAAACCCTCCGGCAAAGGACCCGATCACCGACGGTATTCCTATCGTTACCAACAGGCGGCGGTCCAAGCGGCCTTCTCGGAAGTGCTGCCACCCTCCCACTAAGGAGCTCACCGCCGTCACTCCAACGTTGGTGCCCGCGGCTACACCCGGGGATAGGCCGATCATATAGATCAGTGGAAGGCGCACCACTCCCAGCACGAGGCCGACCAGGGTTCCCAGGAAGGCAATGGCGAAGCTGGTAACGGCGTAGAGAATTAAGTCCGACATGATAGGCCGCTGTGGAAAGCTAGCGCTCCTCTAGCGCCTTCCGAACTCCCGCTCCAGGTGTGCGGCGCTGAGATGCACCATTGTCGGGCGACCGTGGGGGCATGTGTTGGGCTGGCTGGTGGCCTCAAGCTGCGCCAGCAGGTGCGCCATCTCCTGATGCGCAAGGCCCTTCCCTGCCCTGACCGCCGAGTGGCACGCTATGGAACTTGTCATCCTCTCCTCCCAGTCGACGGCCTCCTTTCCCTGTCCCATGTCCTCCAGCACTGACAGGAAAGCCTCTTTGGGGTCGGCGTCCGAAAGGAAGGAGGGAAGGCCGCGCAGCAGGAGAGAGTTCGGCCCAAATGCCTCAAGCTCGAAGCCGTACCTGGTCCACTCCGAGCGATGTGCTTCAAAGGCCTCCTCCTGGAGGGGCGCAAGCTCGACTACCACAGGCTCCAGCAGCCCCTGAGCCTCCAGGCCGGTGTCCTCCATCTCGTTTCGCACCATCTCGTACAGCACCCGCTCGTGGGCGGCGTGCTGGTCCACCAGGTACACTCCCCCAGGCCCCTCTGCGACTATGTACAGGCTCTGCACCTGCCCCAGCACTCGCAGCGACGGCACTATTTCTCTGGGCGTATGAGCGCCTCCCCTGTTGTCTTCGGGCGCAAACAGGGATAGAGCTTGCTGGGTGGTTCCAGCCTGTGTAGCGGGTGGGCGCGCCGCCGGGTCTCGGACGCTCAGCGTGTCCGGCCGCACGGTGGGCACCGGGGCGTGAGTCACGAGGGCGCTTCGGACCGCCCGCTGTAGTGTCGAAAACACCTCGCGCTCATTCCGGAACCGCACCTCCAGCTTGGCGGGGTGCACGTTCACGTCCAGCTCTTCGGGCGGAACGGTTATGTGCACGACGGCCAGGGGATGGCGGCGCTCCATGAGAAAGCCCTGGTAGGCCTCCTCCAGGGCGAAAGTCAGAGTACGACTCTGTATCCAGCGCCGGTTCACGACGATGTTGATGCTGCCTCGGCTGGAGCGGCTTATGTCCGGTGGGCTTATGAGACCGCGGACGCCTGTTGAACTATCTCCTGGAGGGTCGGGGTATGTGGCGTCCAGCAGAGACTTCGCGGTCTTTGGGCCGTACACGGCGGAGCAGGCGTCGCGGAGGTCTCCACTGCCGGCGCACGAGAAGGCTCTGCGGCCGTCGACGTCCAGATGGAACGCCACATTCGGGTAAGCCAGTGTCAACTGGTGCAGGAGGGTGCGCACTCTGGAGGCTTCGACGGAGGGAGATTTCATAAACTTGAGGCGGGCAGGCACGTTCCGAAACAGGCCACGTACCGTTGCGGATGTTCCGGGTGGGCTTCCCTGGGGGACGGCACGGGCAATCTCGCCGTTCTCCACCTCCACCAGAACGCCGCCGGGCTGCTGGGCCTGCCGGGAGAGCAATGCGACCGTGGAGACTGCGGCGATGCTGCCCAGCGCCTCTCCCCTGAATCCCAGGGTGGTTATGCGGTCCAGATCATCCGACGGCGACAGCTTGCTGGTGGCGAAGCGCTGGAAGGCTAGCTCCACCTCATCCGGGGGTATGCCCTCCCCGTTGTCCACCACTCGTATCGTCTCCAGCCCGCCGCCGCTGATCTCGACGTATACCGACGTTGCGCCGGCGTCCAGGGAGTTCTCCACCAGTTCCTTGACCACCGAGGCGGGCCTTTCCACCACCTCGCCCGCGGCGATCCTGGCGGCCAGCTGGGGAGCGAGAACCCGTATCGGCATGACAGGGCCGCTACACGTCGTCTGGAGAGAGGGGGTCTTCAAATTCGACGGGCCGGCTTCCGTGGGCGCAGAGGGCGGATATTACATAGTATACCTTGGACATCTCCGTGTCCGTCCGCCGCTCGTAGACGTAGGGTTTGACCCTGATACCGCCAAGCGTGCTCACTATCTCCGGGTAGTCGTCAATCACCAGGTCCGGCCAGGGGCTGAGGCCCGCAGCAATCATCCTGCGCTTGAAATCCGAGATGGGCTTGTGGAAGCAGTCGGTGATGTAGGACTCCAGGCCGTGCTTTCGCACCTCGTACCAGCGTATGCCCACGCCGGACCAGATGTAGAGGGTGTGGCCGTCGTCCTTGAGCGCCTTGAAAAGCTCCCTTACGCCGGGACGGAGACTGCCGTCCCACGCGATTATGGTGTAGTCGCAATCGAAGAATATATTCACGCCTTCTTACCGAGGCCATTATAGGCGGTGCATTCCATATCAGGCAAGCGCGAGGGACGCCGGGGTCTTTCGGTTGTTGGGATATGTCATTCTGAGCCGCAGGCGAAGAATCTAAAATCCTTCAGCAAGAACTTGGTCCGAGTATTGAAGAGTAGGAATGGAGACAAGGACTTTAGACCCTTCGCTGTCGCTCAGAGCCTGCCCCGCACTTGATGCGGGGGTGACAATCGAAAGACCCCGTACGAGGGACGCAGGGGTATGACACATTGGGTCAAACTTACCCCTTCTCTTCCTCCTGTGCCCTCTTCTGAAGGCCGTACAGGGCGTTGATGGCCTCAATGGGCGTCATTGAGGAGACGTCCAGGCCAAGAAGCTCCTGTACAACCGGATGTGGGAGGGTGAACAGGGGGCGCTGTCGAGGTTTGGGGAGTCGTCTTTCCCCTCCCTCCAGCTCCGAGAGCAGCTCCCAGGCGCGGCTCACCACAGGCGCGGGCAGCCCCGCCAGTTGCGCCACGTTTATGCCGTAGCTCCGGTCGGCGCCCCCGGGCACAATGCGATGGAGGAACACCACGTTGCCGTCGCTCTCCACCGCGGCCACGCTGAAGTTGCGCACCCTGGGCAGCGTCTGCGGAAGCTCCGTCAGCTCGTGGTAGTGGGTGGCGAAGAGGGTCTTGCAGCCCAGGCGCGGACTGGTGTGGATGTGCTCCGCGGTCGCCCGTGCGATGGCCAGGCCGTCGTATGTGCTGGTGCCCCGGCCTATCTCGTCCAGCACCACCAGCGAGCGCGGCGTCGCGTGGTGCAATATGGACGCCGTCTCAACCATCTCCACCATGAAGGTGGACTGCCCCGTGTACAGGTCGTCCTGGAGACCCACGCGAGTGAAGACGCGGTCCACAAGGCCTATTGTGGCGGACATCGCTGGCACGAAGCTGCCGATCTGGGCCATAAGCACGATGAGGGCCACCTGCCTTATGTAGGTGGATTTGCCGGCCATGTTGGGGCCGGTGAGCAGCATCACCTGGGCGTCCTCGTTGCTCAGGTAGGCGTCGTTGGGGACGAACGTGCCGGGAGGCATGGTAAGCTCCACCACCGGATGCCTGCCCTCCTTTATGTCGATGACGCTGCCGTTGTCGAGACGCGGCCGGACGTAGCCGTGACGCGCCGCTCCCTCGGCCAAGGCTGCGTACACGTCGATGTGACCGACCCCGGACGCGGTTGAGGCGATGCGCTGTCCCATCGCGGCTATCTGCCTGCACACCTGCTGGAACAGCGACTGCTCCAGGTCATTCATGCGCTCCTGGGCGTTGAGCAGAATGGACTCGTACTCCTTCAGCTCAGGGGTGAAGAACCTCTCGCCTCCCACCAGGGTCTGACGGCGGACGTAGTCGTCGGGGACCTGGGGCAGATTGGGATTGCTCACCTCTATGTAGTAGCCGAAAACCCGGTTGTAGCCCACCTTCAGGGACCTGATTCCGGTGCGTTCCTTCTCCTTGCGCTCCAGGTTGGCAATGTACTCCCTGCCGTTCCTGGAAGCGTCCCGAAGCTCGTCCAACTCCGGCGAGAAGCCACGCCGCATGATGCCGCCCTCCGCAGAAGATGCGGCCGGTGCGTCCTCCAGCGCCTCGCCTACCAGCGTGACCACGGAATCGCACGGGTCCAGGCGCTCTCCCAGCCGTGAAAGATGCCCTGTGGAGCCTTCGATCAGCGTCTTCAGGCGCGCCACGGCTTCCATCCCGTCCTTCAGGGATGCGACCTCCCTGGGAATGGCTGTTCCGGCGGCGATGCGGCTCAGAAGTCGCTCAAGGTCCGGCACGGCCTTGAGGACGTCGATGACCTCCTCCCTGCGTATCTGGTCTCTGAAGAGGGCCTCCACCGCCTCCTGGCGCTGCTCAAGCTGGCTCAGGTCAAGGAGAGGCTGTCCCACCCACCTCCTGAGAAGTCGACCGCCCATAGATGTGCTCGTTATGTCCAGGGTTGCCAGGAGGGAGTGCGCTGTCCTGCCCCACCTTCCTCCCTGGAACAGCTCCAGGTTGCTGCGGGTCTGGTGGTCCAGGAGCATGAAGGCCCTGGGCGAGTATGTGTGAAGCCCCTGGAGGCGCTCCAGCCCGGTCTTCTGGGTACTGTGTATGTAGCTCACAATGGCCCCCGACGCCCCTATGGCGAGGGGCATACCGTGGCACCCGTACGCCTCGAGGGTTGCCACGCCAAAGTGCTCCTTCAGCGCCTCCTCTGCCTCTCCGGGACGAAACAGCGCCTCCTCTAGGGCGGTGACGTGGTGCAGAGACATGCCGGAGGGGACCTCCCGGCCCTGGGGAAAGAGCACCTCCGCGGGGCTTAGTCGCTCTAGCTCCAGAGGCAGATCATCCAGGGGTATCTGCGTTGTGGCGAACTCGCTGGTGGTTATGTCCACGTACGCCAGGCCTGCTTCCTCTTCGTGCACTACCACCGCGGCCAGGTAGTTGTTGGCGCTCTGGTCCAGCAGCGACGGCTCGGTCACGGTGCCGGGAGTAACCACACGCACAACCTCGCGCTCCATCGGGCCTTTTGAAGACGGCTCGCCCGTCTGCTCGCAAATAGCCACTTTATAGCCGCGCTTGACCAGACGCGCCAGGTAGCTGTCCAGGGCGTGATAGGGTATGCCCGCCAGTGGGACGCGCTGTCCCTTGCCCATCTCCCGGGACGTCAGGGCTATCTCCAGCTCCCGGGCGGCTATCCGGGCATCTTCGTCGAATGTCTCGTAGAAGTCGCCCATGCGGAACAGGAGAATGGCGTCCGGGTGCTGCTCCTTGATTTTCAGATATTGCTGCCGCGCGGGCGTGATTGAGGCCATAGGTCTGTATCTTCCTGTGGGGTGGGTGCAAGGAGATTTTACAGGACGGGGAGTCGCAGAGGAATAGGCTCGCGCCCTCTCGTAAGGCGAAATCACGCTTGCGGGGATGTTATACGCAACGACAAAACCGAGGTCTGGTCGCCCGTCACCTTCTGCGGAGACGTGAAATGTGGGTTGTTCCACTGTCATTCTGAGGTGCGAAGCGCCGAAAAATCCAGAGCCTTCCACCATAGCCGAGTCCTTGTGTCTGTAAAGCAGAGTTCATTGGGACCCCTTGGATTCTTCACTGCGTTCAGAATGACATTAAATGAATGATGAAGTCGCTCTGACGGAACGGAGGACGTATGGCCGCTCGTGGAATTTCGCCTTCGAGGCGGGTACGACTGCGCCAGAGCGTGCCGCCACACTTACCACTACTGCGGAGGCAGAAATCTAACACCTATGTAGGGATCGCGGCGCACGGACTGACTAAAACAACGTAGGGGCGATTCGCGAATCGCCCCTACTCATGGCATCGCTCTTATGCTGTGATCGGGACTAGCCCTCCGCCCTGGCCACCATTACGGGCGCCATGTCGAGGGTCGGCACCTTGGACATGGGGTCCGGGTCGTCGCTCTCCTCCAGGCGGGCGGCCAGCTCGCCGAAGAGGAAGGTGGCTGACACCGTCTTGGGGGTAGTTGCCTCCGATATATGCGCCTTGGCCCTGACTCGATCTCGTGCCGAGATTGCCTCTACCCACTCCCCTTCCCCGATGCCCAGGGAGGCTGCGTCGGAAGGGTGAAATTGAAGTATCTCGTCACGCTGGATGCGGTTCTTCTCCCCGATTACCTCTATCTCTATGCCCCTCTGTGGCTGCTGCAACACCCGTCCGGGAAGGAACAGGAGAGGGTAGTCCGGCGTGGTCATTGCAGGGACGTCCTTGATCTCCATTGGCAGCAGCTTGTGCTTCCCGGCCTGGGAGTCCTGGGCGTAGAGGATACTCACACCCGGGTCGTCCGGAGAGGCGCTGGGCCACTGTACGCCAAAGTTCTGACCTCCCTCGGTTGGATAAAGCTGGCTGGGCAATGGATTCTCGGGCATTCCGGCCGGCTGGAGTACGCTCTCTCTGGAGAGAAGGCGCTGGTAGGAGATGCCGGCGTACATGGGCACGACGTGGGAGACCTCGTCCAGTATCTGGGCCGGGCAGTGGTAGTCGAACCCCTGGGCGTTCATGGCTTGGGCTATCTGGCACAGCGTCCACCAGTCGGGCATAGCCTGGGTGTTGCCTACCTCCAGCACCTTCCGCAGGGGCTGGACGCGCCGCTCCAGGTTCGTAAAGGTGCCCTCCTTTTCGGCGAAGGTGACCGATGGCAGCACCACGTCGGCTGACTGGGCCAGGTCGGAGAGGAACGTGTCCTGCACCACCAGGAATTCCAGCTGTCCCGCCGCCTGTGCGGCGTTTCCAAGCTGGCCGTTGGTGAAGTTGGGGCTGTCGCCCACGACGAGCATGGCCTTTACGCGCCCATCCGAGGCGGCCTGGAAGACATCGTTGATTCCAAGGCCTAGTCCCGACGGCAGTTCTGCGCCCCAAGACTCCTGAAGGGTTGCAGATTCCTCAAGTCCCCTGTATCCCGGCAACAGGTTGGGCACGCAGCCCACGTCCCAGGAGCCCTGGTCGTTGGTGCCGGGCCGCAGCGGGTACAGGCCTGCGTGGGGCTTGCCTATATTGCCCGTCATCAGGGCCAGGTTTGACAGTGCCTGCACCAGATCGACTCTCGATGAGGCTGATACGGTGTCCAGGGCGTACAGGATCGCGGCGGGGCCGTTCTGGGCGAATGTGCGGGCAGCCTGCCGTATCTCCTCCTCGGATATGCCAGTCGCTTCCTCAACCTTCTTGAGATCGAAGCGCCACAGAGAGTTCTTCAGGGCGTCCAGGTTCTCGCACGACTCTCGCAGGAAGTTCTCATCCTCCAGCACCTCGTCCATGATGACCCGCAGGATTCCCCCCACCAGGACGGCGTCCGTCCCCGGCTCAGGTCGTATCCACATGGTCGCGTAGCGAGTCAGCTCCACCTCTCGCGGGTCGATGACGATGAGCTTCGCTCCGTTCCTCACGGCGCGCTTCACCGGGACCGCCGCTACGTTGTGCTCCTCAGTGGCATTGGCGCCGATGACCAGGATGGACTTGGCGTTTTCAAGATCCCATATCGGGTTGGTGGCTGCCTGGTATCCCAGCGTCTCCTCCAGGGGCTGCGCCATCTCCGGTCTGGTGTTGGAGGAGTGGTCGACGTTGTTGGTTCCCATGACTGCGCGGGTGAACTTTTGCAGCAGGTAGTTCTCCTCGTTGGTGCCTCTGTAGGAAGCCACGGCGGCGAACTGGTCGCCCTTGTACTGGCCGAGCCTCTCGGCTACCAGGGCGATTGCCTCTTCCCAGGAGGCCTCCTCCAGGACGCCGTTGCGTCGTATCAGGGGAGTCTTCAGGCGAGCGCGGCTGTTGACGAATTCGAATCCGAACTTCCCCTTGAAGCAGGCCTGGCCGTGGTTGGCCTCCGCCTCCAGGTCCGGGATGGCGCGGATCACCTTGCCGCGCTTGTTAACCTCCAGCTTCAGCTGGCATCCCACCGGGCAGTGCGGGCAGGTGGTGGACACGCGCTCCACCGCCTTCTCCCACTTGTACTCCGTCTCCACCAGCGCGCCCACCGGGCAAACGTCGATGCACGCGCCGCAGAACTCGCAGCCGGACTCCAGAAGCGAGGAGCCATGAGCAGGCCCAACCAGGGAGACCCCTGCACGCTCCGTAAACGTGATTGCGCTGTCTACCCGTATCTCCTCGCAGGCCCTTACGCAGCGCCCGCACACGATGCACAGGTTGTAGTCCATGTCGTAGAAGGGGTCTTTGCTCTCTACGGGCAGGTTCCGGTATTTGTAATTCAGGGGCGTCGTAAGGCCGGTGCCTACGTACAGGGTGGTGTCCTTGAGCTCGCACCGGTCGTTCTTGGGGCAGGCCACGCACCGGTCGGTGACGGAGACGTGGCGCAGGCATATGTCCTGGGGCCCGCATAGCTCGATGCGGTGGCAGGTGAGGCAGCCGTGGGGGTGCTCCGATACCACCAACTCCGTAATGCCCTTGCGCAGCTCCTGTATCTGCTCCGTGTTGGTCCACACCACCATGTCGTTGGCCACGGGCGTCGTGCATGAGGCGGGAGTGCCTCTGGTGTTCTCAATCTCGACCACGCACATGCGGCACGCCCCGTAGGGTTTCATTCCTGGGTAGTAGCAAAGGTAAGGGATGTACAGTCCGGCATCCATGGCCGCCTGTATGACCGTTTTACCCGGCTGGGTCCTTACTTCCTGGCCGTCTATGACCAGGCTGAGATCAGCGACCATAGTTCTCCTTAAATTCTGATTTCCAGCGGCTGCGCCGATGTCCATCGAGGCCTTGTGCGCTGGGGAGTGAATACGGGGCCGGTGCACTGTCCCGTCGGGCACCTGCCCTCCTCCATGTGGGCTGCGAAATCCTCAGGGAAGTGCTGGAGGGCGGATTGGACAGGGTTCCATCCCAGCTGCCCATGTCCGCAGAGGGAGGCCGAGGCCATGTTCTGGCCGACGGTACGCATGAGCTCCATGTCGCCCGGCCTCGTCTGGAACCTGGATATGCGCTCCAGTATCTCCAGAATATTGGTCATTCCCAGTCGGCAAGGGAAGCACTTGCCGCAGGACTCGTACTGGCAGAAGGCTATGAGCAGACGGGTCATGTCGACGGCGCAGGCCCGGTCGTCGGCGACTATGATTCCGCCGGAGCCAAGGATGGCGCCGGCCCGCTGCATAGCGTCGAAATCGAGCGGAATGTCCACCTGTTCCGCTGAGAGGACGCCTCCAAGGGGGCCACCCGTCTGAAGGAACTTGGCCTGCCTTCCCCCGGGGACGCCTCCGACAACTTCGTCGATAACCTCCCGGATAGTGATGCCCATTGGAACCTCAACCATGCCGGGCATTGAGATGTTGCCGGACAGGCAGAGGATTGCCGTGCCCTTGCTGCTCTCCGTACCGATGCCTGCAAACCACTCCCCTCCCCTGGCTATGATCTCCGGCACGTAGGAGAGGGTCTTGATGTTGTTGATGTTGCTGGGAAGCTGCCAGACTCCCGCCTGAGCCGGGAACGGAGGGCGGTACCTTGGCATGGCGCGCTTCCCCTCGATGGACTCCATGAGGGCCGTCTCCTCTCCGGCGACGTAGGACTCGCCCGTCAGGGAGACCTCCACGTCGAAGCTGAAGGAGGATCCCAGGATGTTTTCGCCAAGCAAGCCCAACTCGTAGGCCTGCTCAATGGCCCGCTCCGTCCTCTCGATAGGCCCGTGATGGCCGTGTCGTATGAAAACAATACCGTTGCTGGCGCCCGTTGCGTACCCGGCCAGTATGGTGCCCTCTATAAGAGAGTGGGGGTCGCTTTCCAGGATGCCCTTGTCGTTGTAGGCTCCGGGGTCTCCCTCCTCGCAGTTGCACAGGATGTACTTCACAGGGCCGGGTGAGCGAGACAGGAAGCTCCACTTGGTGCCAGTCGGGAAGGCCGCGCCTCCCCTGCCCCGCAGACCGGAAGTTTGCACCTCTTGGACGACGTCCTGGGGTTGCATCTGCGAAACGGCCTTGGCGAGGGCCGCGTAGCCGCCCTGCGCTATGTACTGGTAAATATCCAGGGGATCGATGTGGCCGCAGTTGCGCAGGGCTACCCGAACCTGCCGTCCCCACATCGGAAGGTCATCCAGGCGAGGTATGCCATTCACCGCTCCGTCCCCTGTGTAGCCCAAGGCCAGGTCAGGGCGAGGGTCGTCTCCGACCAAGTAGGACTCAATCAGCGCGGAAACCTGCTCCGGCGCTATGTTCTTGTAGAAGATTCTTGGCATACCCGGCTTCTGGATGTCCACCAGAGGCTCAGCGAAGCACAGACCCAGGCAGCCGACGGGGCTGATGTTTGCGGCAATGCCCCTGCTCTCAAGCTCGGACCTGAACGCCTCCACCACTTCCATAGCGCCCGCGGCCTCTCCGCAGACGGCGGTGCCGATGCGAATCCACGGCTTGTCGCCGGCTTCAAGCTCCTGATAGCGGCGTTGCGCCTCTTGCTGGATTTCTTCGTAGCCGGCCATAGCGTGAAGTCCTAGCTCCCGTTCCTGAGGTTGCCAATCATTTTTGAGATGCTCTGGGACATGGGAGCCTCTTGCCGTTCGGCCAAGGCTTGCGGTCCCAATATCTTGTCGTCAATGCGAACCACCGGGCCTTGGGAGCAGGCCCCCAGGCAGGTGTTGTACTTCAGGGATACCTTCCCGTCCGGGGTGTCGCCTTCCTCCGTAAGTCCAAGGGTCTGGAGGACGGACTGCAATAGCTCCATAGCGCCCAGCAGGTGGCAGGTCGGGCCCCAGCACACCTCTACCACGTGCTCGCCGGGGGGAGTGAATCGGAAGTTGGTGTAGAAGGACGCCACGCCCCACACGTCGTTGACGGTGGAGTTGGTGAAGGTGGCCACCTCTTCGATGGCCTCCCGTGGTATGTAGCCAATCTCGTCTTCGATGGCCAGGAGAGATGATAGCATGGTGACGGTCCTGGCTGTCTGGTTAGCCAGGGCTGCTCTCACTTGCTCTCTCACGTCGCCGTTGCTGTTCACGATATACTTAGACCTCGTGAAATTTCTAACTATGCGGATGTTAGCACAAGGCGATGGATGGTTCAATAGTTTGCACTTGTCTTGATGAGGGGGTATGTCGATAGTACAATAGCCCCGTTCAAACGATACACAGGAGAGAGGGATATGTACAGCGCTGCAACAACAGTCGATGAGTACCTGGACGAGCTTTCGGAGGACAGGCGCGCCTCGATGGAGACTGTGCGCAAAGTGATCTTGGACAGCATCCCTGAGGGATACGAAGAGATCATGCAGTTCGGGATGATAGGCTACGTCATCCCCCTGGAGCGGTATCCGGTGACGTACAACGGCCAGGCGTTGCAGGCGGTTGCGCTCTGCTCCCAGAAGAACTACATGTCTCTGTACCTGATGAACGTCTACGGAGACCAGAAACTCCAGGAGTGGTTCGAGGAGGAGTACCGTGCGAGCGGCAAGAAGCTCAACATGGGGAAGGCCTGCATACGCTTCAAGAAGCCGGAAGACCTGTCAATGGATTTGATTGCCAAGGCCATTTCCCTGACTTCGGTGGAGCAGTACATCGAGATCTACGAGGCGGCCCGGGCCAAGACAAGCAAGCCGGTCAAGCGTTCCAAGTAGAGCCGCAACTCACAATGGGGTCGTTTGTAAATCCTCTTCCCAATTGAGGGGAGACATTCGCATAAATTCACATAGTCCACCCCTGCGAAAGCAGGGGTCTACTGGGTGGAATTACAGGTGTTCTGGATTCCTGCTTCCGCAGGAATGGATGAGGAGAATGCTTCTTTCAAGTAGACCACTCTATTCAGGATGCCCGGCCCTCTTCTAGCTGAGCTCCCTCAGGTCCACCACCCACGCGTCCCTTTTTCCAGGCGTCAGCTCAAGTATCGCCACGGAGCCCAGCCTGCGCATCTGCCTGGGCAGCGAAGGGCTTCCGGGGTTGATGAATAGCAGTCCCTGGTGCTCTTCCACCAGCGTGTGAAGGGTGCGGCCGAACACCACGATGTCCAGCGCCGTCCCAAAGTACTCCTCCACCATCACTGGCAGAGCCCCCTCGGGCAGATGGTGGGCCTCAATGATCCCTGGCAGTAGCTCGTCGGAAAAGCCGTCCATAAGCAGGTTGTTCACCACGCCTACCACGTGGCCTTCCAACTCCATGATCTGCTGCTGGGCGACCCTTGGGTCGCCGGCGCACTCCATAGCATAGGCCGTTGGGGTCTCCATTCGGTCGCCGTAAATGGCCCCGGCCGCCTTCACCGGCGCGATGCGCTCCAGCCAGTCCAGGGTGCCAGTCCGGTATATGTTGCCGGAGTGAAGAATGAGATCGACCCCCTGGAAGGCGGTTGCCACCTGTGGCGGCACCTCCGTTGCGCCGCCGGGTACATGGGTGTCCGAAATGAGGCCTATTCGCATAGTGTTCTCCTTCAGTCCTATCCCAGGTCCGACATTATCATGTCGGCTACCTGCTTGCCCATGCGCACGCTGTAGTTGGTGCCCCGGTCCTCCGGGTACACCTGGGTGGTGTTCGCCAGGTACAGGTCCCTGATGGGCGTGCGGTGGTCGGGTATCTGCTGGGAGTAGTTGGTCCCGATTATTGGCTGGGCCGCCGCCACCTTGTGATAGTGCCATTCCTCAATCCAGGAGGGGTCGAAGCGGGGGTTTATCTTCTTCAGGTGCGGTGTGTACTCGTCAAGCAGCTCCTGCTCAGACATGTGGAACAGCGGGCTGTCCTCCCCCAGGTAGTTGGAGATGTACAGGATGTGCTTGCCCCCGTAGAGGGATGGGTCGACGAAGTTGGTCTGCTCTATGAGGCCCACAAATGGGATTGAGCGGTCGGCTATGTTCAGCCAGTAGATGTGCGAAAGCGGCTCCTTGAGAACCAGGATAACCAGCACCGCCGACAGGTATGTGACGTTCTGTAGCTTTTCCAGGTAGTCCTGCGGCAGCGACGGCACCAGCCTTGGAAAGACGTAGGACGGGGTTGTGGCCAGCACGGCGTCGAATCGACGGACGTCAGCGCCGCCGTCGGCGTTCGGGATCTCCAGGCCTACGGCCCGGCCGTCCTCCACGGCGATGGACCTGACAGGTGTGGAGAGGTTCACTTCGCTGCCCTGCTCCCTGATGCGTTCCGCCAGCACCTCGAATATCTCCGCAAAGCTGCCCATCGGATAACCAAGACGCTCCCTCTGCATTCCCTTCAGCCCCTTGCCGCGTGAGGCGAAGCGGGTCTGTATCTTGCCCCAGAACCAGGGCATCCCCACCTTGTCGAAGTGCGCCCCGAACTTGCCCCTCAGCAGCGGGCCCCACACCACGTCATAGACGCCCTTGCCGGCGTACTTGCGGATCCAATCCGAAGCCACAAAAGGCTCCAGTTTCCGCCAGTCCTTATACCTGCGCAGGTACAGAGTGACCAGCCCCAGCCTGAATCGGTCCAACAGGCTCAGGGGCGTGAAGCGCAGGAGGTCGCCCGGAGTCACGAAGTTGTAGATCTTGTCGCCGTAGAAGATACCCACCGTGGACTCTATCCAGGCCATCTTGTGGCCCAGGCCAATCTCGTGGACCAGATCAACTATGTCCGTGTCGCTTGTGAAGAGGTGGTGGTATCCCCTCTCCAGCCGGCCGCCTCCCACGTCGAACGTAGAAGCCTGCCCGCCCAGGAAGGGCGCGCCCTCGTAAACCGACGCCTGGTGCCCGGCCTTGCCCAGGGCATAGGCGGCCGCCAGTCCGGCCGCGCCCGCCCCTATTATGCCAACTCTCATCGGGAATCCTCCGTTTCCGGTCTCGCTCCCGTAGTTGGATACGGCAACGGGGATGTCTGCATTCGGCTCTCTCGCGTTAGCTGGCCAAAGGATACCTTCTCAGCCCAGAGGAATACAAAGCCCAGCAATGTCACGGGTATGAGCAGCGCCGCATGCACCACGATGGTGTACGCGCCCGCCGCTGACGCCTCCGCTCCCAGCAGCGTGAGGGTCGTGGCCGCCGCCACCTCGAAGGCTCCGACGCCTCCTCCGGCCGCCGGCACCGACGTAGCCAGGTTGGAGACGGCGGTGACCAGCAGTATGACGCCCGCCATCTCGGCCAGGCCAAAGGACTTGTCCAGGTTGAAGGAGAAGGCGACTATGTAGTACATCAGCGCCTCCATCAGCCACACCGGCAGGGAGAGCAGGAACACCACCGCAAGGCGTCTGGGGTCCTTCAGCGACGCGAGCCCGTCGATGAACACGTTGATCAGCCCTCTCACCCGGTCCCTGACCCGGGCTGGGAGGATACCCGTCGTACGGTCCAGCAGGGTCTCGAACCAGGGAGGCGAGGACGCTGCGGCTATCATGAAGAGGAGCACCCCGACAAACGGCATCGACATCGCCAGTGCCAGCAACACCCAGGGGACTCCCGCCTTGTCCGCTAGCCCCTGCAGCAGTCCTACTATCGGCAGGAACAGGCCGACGACCGCGGCGAAGAAAAGGAGCGTGAGGCCGTCGAACACCCGCTCCACGGCTATGGTGGCAAGCGCAGCGACCTTGCTGACATTCTCCCGCTCCCCCACGTAGTAGGCCCTCACCACCTCACCCAGGCGCACGGGGAGAATGTTGTTGGCCATATAGCCGACCACCACCACGGGGTAAAGGCGCCGGACGCTCAGGCCCTTCACCGGCGCAAGAAGGTACTGCCACCGGAAGGTTCGGAAGAAGACCGAACCGAAGTAGACCAGAATGGCCGGTACAAGCGCAAAGTAGTTGGCCTCTCCCATCTTCTCCCACGTCTCGCCGATGTCCAGGCGGGACAGGAAGATGCCCAGGAAGAGTGCGCTTATCCCTATGGCAAGCCAGAAGCGGTAGGACTTGTGCAAACGCGAGGCTCCAAGCTCAAGAGGTTTGGTTACAATTGAACCAGTATACCTACAATGTACGAACGAGGACAATACGGGAGGCCTCGCCGGTATTCCCAGGGTCTGTTGATATTGGCGAACAGCGCCGCTATGATACCCGAATGAATCTATTGGCTATGGCGCCAATAAAAACGGGAGGTAAAGAAAATGATCCGTACACACACGACAAGATACGTGACCCTGCTGAGCGTTGTCCTTGCGCTGGCCCTTACGGCAGCGCTCGCGGCCTGCGGCGGCGATGAGCCGGACGCCGACGGAGAGCGGACCGCGACGCCCCGGACGGAGGCCACGGAGACCGGGGACGGGGACGCGGCCACCGCTGAGCCGCGATCTACGGCGGCGACAGCGCCGCTGCTCACCATTGGGCGGACCTCCGCCGAAACGGACCGGGAAGCGCTGGTTGCCCTCTACAACGCAACGGACGGTGAGAACTGGTATAGTAGCGACAACTGGCTGAGCGCCTTGCCCCTCGGCGAATGGGAGGACGTAACCACCAACGCCGACGGGCGCGTTACAGAGCTGAACATTAACAACAACAGCCTGCTCGGGGAGATACCGCCGGAGTTGGGCAGCCTCTCCAACCTAGTAGAGTTGCACCTCAGCTACAACGACTTGAGCGGGGAGATACCGGCGGAGCTGGGCAGCCTCTCCAACCTGACATATCTGGGCCTCAACAGCAACGACTTGAGCGGGGAGATACCGGCGGAGCTGGGCAGCCTCTCCAACCTGACATATCTGGACCTCGACAACAACGACTTGAGCGGGGAGATACCGCCGGAGCTGGGCAGCCTCTCCAAGCTGACATATCTGGGCCTCAACAGCAACTATTTGAGCGGGGAGATACTGCCGGAGCTGGGCAGCCTCTCCAACCTTGAATTGCTGCTCCTCGACGGCAACGAGTTGAGCGGGGAGATACCGCCGGAGCTGGGCAGCCTCTCCAACCTAGTAGAGTTGCTCCTCGACGGCAACGAGTTGAGCGGGGAGATACCGCCGGAGCTGGGCAGCCTCTCCAACCTAGTAGAGTTGCGCCTCGACTACAACGAGTTGAGCGGGGAGATACCGGCGGAGTTGGGCGGCCTCTCCAACCTTGAATTGCTGCTCCTCGACGGCAACGACTTGAGCGGGGAGATACCGCCGGAGCTGGGCAGCCTCTCCAACCTGACATTTCTGGGCCTCGGCAGCAACGACTTGAGCGGGGAGATACCGGCGGAGCTGGGCAGCCTCTCCAACCTTGAATTGCTGCTCCTCGACTACAACGAGTTGAGCGGGGAGATACCGGCGGAGTTGGGCGGCCTCTCCAACCTTGAATTGCTGCACCTCGACTACAACGAGTTGAGCGGGTGCGCTCCGGCCAGTTTGAACCGCAACAGCTTAAGCGTTCTCCTGCCGGATACCGTGGACGGCTATTGCCCGTAGAGGTCGGCGCTAAGTAAAGATAGGAGGTCACGATAATGACGAGTGCAGGAACCACGAGATGGCTTGCCTTGCTGGGCATTGTCCTTGCGCTGGCGCTGCCCGCAGTCCTCATAGCCTGCGGCGGCGATGCGCCGGACGCCGACGGAGAGCGGACCGTGATGCCCCGGACAGAGGCTGCGTCCACGCCCGCGACG
Source organism: Dehalococcoidia bacterium (assembly GCA_965261605.1). Lineage (GTDB taxonomy): Bacteria > Chloroflexota > Dehalococcoidia > Lucifugimonadales > UBA2985 > DAOUJW01. The sequence continues at coordinate 2,425,551 of OZ253466.1, forward strand.
GAAGCGGCAGCTTCCACCGCCATGCCGGGGGACGCGCCCACCGCCACCGCTGCGCCGCGGCCGACGGCTACCAAAGCGCCGCTGCTCACCATTGGGCGGACCTCCGGCTCCGCCAAAACGGACCGGGAGGCGCTGGTTGCCCTCTACAACGCAACGGCCGGTGAGAAATGGAAAGGAAACGAAAACTGGCTGAGTGACGCGCCCCTGGGCGAATGGGAGGACGTAACCACCAACGCCGACGGGCGCGTTACAGAGCTGCTCATATGGGGCAACCTGTTGAGCGGGGAGATACCGCCGGAACTGGGCAGCCTCGCCAACCTGAAAACGCTGTTCCTCGAATCCAACGAGTTGAGCGGGGAGATACCGCCGGAGCTGGGCAACCTCGCCAACCTGACATTTCTGGGCCTCGGCGGGAACCAGTTGAGCGGGGAGATTCCGCCGGAGCTGGGCAGCCTCGCCAACCTGCAAGAGCTGGACCTCAGGGTCAACCTGTTGAGCGGGGAGATTCCGCCGGAGTTGGGCAGCCTCGCCAACCTGGAATTGCTGTACCTCTCCGACAACGAGTTGAGTGGAGAGATACCGCCGGAGCTGGGCAACCTCGCCAACCTGCAAGGGCTGCAGCTCTACAACAACGATTTGAGTGGGGAGATACCGCCGGAGCTTGGCAGCCTCGCCAACCTGCAACAGTTGACGCTCAACCACAACGATTTGAGTGGGGAGATACCGCCGGAGCTTGGCAGCCTCTCCAACCTGGAATGGCTGGTCCTCAGCGACAACGAGTTGAGTGGAGAGATACCGCCGGAGCTTGGTAGCCTCGCCAACCTGCTAGGGCTGTACCTCTCCGACAATCAGTTGAGCGGGGAGATTCCGCCGGAGCTGGGCAGCATCTCCAACCTGGAAACGCTGTACCTCAGCCAAAACCAGTTGAGCGGATGCGCTCCGGCTAGTTTGAAACGTGACGGGCTTATATACCTTCGCCTGCCGGATTCCGTGGACGGCTTTTGCCCGTAGCGGCCGGCGCTAAGCAGAGATAGGAGGTCCCGATGATGGCGAGTACAGGACCGGCGAGATGGCTTACCTTGCTGGGCATTGCCCTAGCCCTGGCGCTGTCGGTAGTCCTCATGGCCTGCGGCGGCGATGAGCCGGACGCCGACGGAGAGCGGGCAACGGCGACGCCCCGGACGGAGGCCGCGTCCACGCCCGCGACGGAGGCGGCAGCTTCCACCCCCATGCCGGGGGACGCGCCCACGGCCACCGCTGCGCCGCGACCGACGGCTACCAAAGCGCCACTGCTCACCATTGGGCCGACCTCGGTCGAAACGGACTGGGAGGCGCTGGTTGCCCTCTTCGTCGCCACCGACAGTGCGAACTGGAAACGCAATACAAACTGGCTGAGTGACGCGCCCCTGGGCGAATGGTACGGCGTCGACACTGACGTCAACGGTCGAGTCACAGAACTGGACCTCGACGACAACCGGTTTCGCGGGGAGATACCGGCGGAGCTGGGCAACCTTTCCAACTTGGAAGCGCTGAACCTCAGCGGCAACGGTTTGAGCGGGGAGATACCGGCGGAGCTGGGCAGCCTCGCCAACCTGGAATGGCTGGACTTCCAAGCCAATCAGTTGAGCGGGGAGATACCGGCGGAGCTGGGCAGCCTCGCCAACCTGATAGTGCTGTATCTCAACCGCAATCAGTTGAGCGGGGAGATACCGCCGGAGCTGGGCAGTCTCGCCAACCTGAAACGGCTGGACCTCAGCGGCAACGAGTTGAGCGGGGAGATACCGCCGGAGCTGGGCAGCCTCTCCAACCTGCACACGCTGGACTTCCAAGCCAATCAGTTGAGCGGGGAACTGCCGCCGGAGCTGGCCAGCCTCGCCAACCTGGAACGGCTGAACCTCGGCTACAACGAGTTGAGCGGGGAGATACTGGCGGAGCTGGGCAGTCTTTCCAACCTGACAAATCTGTACCTCAGCGGCAACGAGTTGAGCGGGGAGATACCGCCGGAGCTGGGCAGCCTCTCCAACCTGAAAAAGCTGGAACTCGACAGAAACCAGTTGAGCGGGGAGATACCGCCGGAGCTGGGCAGCCTCTCCAACCTGAAAAAGCTGGAACTCGACAGAAACCAGTTGAGCGGGGAGATACCGCCGGAGCTGGGCAGCCTCTCCAACCTGGAAGCGCTGGGCCTCAGCTACAACGAGTTGAGCGGGGAGCTGCCGCCGGAGCTGGGCAGCCTCTTCAACCTGAAAAAGCTGTCCCTCGGCGGGAACGAGTTGAGCGGGTGCGTGCCACGCAGCCTGGAAGTCCGGGTGATGAGCAGATCTTATTTTTCTGACCTTGGCGACCTGCCCTTCTGCTGAAGCCACGCGCCCTCAGCTGGCGGAAACGGCGCCAGGGGCGCGCCTTCTTCCCCGGACGCTCTGCGCGAAGCAAAGAAAAGATAGGAGGTCACGACAATGACGAGTGCAGGAACGACAAGATGGCTTGCCCTGCTGGGCATTGTCCTTGCGCTGGCGCTGCCCGCAGTCCTCATAGCCTGCGGCGGCGATGCGCCGGACGCCGACGGAGAGCGGGCAACGGCGACGCCCCGGACGGAGGCCGCGTCCACGCCCGCGACGGAGGCGGCAGCTTCCACCCCCATGCCGGGGGACGCGCCCACGGCCACCGCTGCGCCGCGGCCGACGGCTACCAAAGCGCCGCTGCTCACCATTGGGCGGACCTCCGGCTCCGCCAAAACGGACCGGGAGGCGCTGGTTGCCCTCTACATCGCCACCGACGGTCCGAACTGGAATAGCTATACAAACTGGCTGAGTGACGCGCCCCTGGGCGAATGGTACGGCGTCACCACCAACGACGAGGGCAGAGTCACAAAGCTAGACCTCAGCTACACCCAGTTGAGCGGGGAGATACCGCCGGAGCTGGGCAGCCTCGCCAACCTGGAAACGCTGAACCTCATCTCCAACGAGTTGAGCGGGGAGATACCGGCGGAGCTGGGCAGCCTCGCCAACCTGGAAATGCTGGAACTCCGCAACAACGAGTTGAGCGGGGAGATACCGCCGGAGCTGGGCAGCCTCGCCAACCTGGAACAGCTGTACCTCCATGAGAACCAGTTGAGCGGGGAGATACCGCCGGAGCTGGGCCGCCTCGCCAACCTGAAATCGCTGTGGCTTTCCGAAAACCAGTTGAGCGGGGAGATACCGCCGGAGCTGGGCCGCCTCGCCAACCTGACACTGCTGCGGCTCGACGACAATGAGTTGAGCGGGGAGATACCGCCGGAGCTGGGCAGCCTCGCCAACCTGACAAATCTGGACCTCCAAGACAATCAGTTGAGCGGGTGCGTGCCAAGCAGCCTGGAAGACCAGTTGAGCAACTTTTCTGACCTTGGCGGCCTGCCCTTCTGCTGAAGCCACGCGCCCTCAGCCGGGGACGGACAGCATATCGCCCGGAATGTCTCGCAAGGTATCCTCGGCAAGGATGGGGCCGGTCAACTTCGCGCCGCCATGCCGGCCCTCCCTCGCTACGGAGGCCTTTGGATGGCCCCTGGATGGGGTACGCTCCCTCTCTGACTCTCCCCCTTCAGGGGAAGAGAATGCCCCTTCCCCCGCAGGCGTGGGTGTGCTGTGTAGTGGACTCCGCTCATATGGTTCGACAAGCTCACCCCCGTATCAAGTACAGGGCAGGCTATGAGCGGGTCAACGAAACCATGCCTGCGAAAGCAGGTATCCAGAGGGGGTGTGTGGAGGCGTGGACTCTAGCCTGCGGAGACCTCTGCGCAACCCGCGCGGCAGCTCCGTTGAATGTCATTCTGATCCCTTCGGCTACGCTCAGGATAAACTACGCGAAGAATCCAAAGCGTTCCATCCAAGGCAATGCAGCTTGCAGGCAGAGGCTTTAGATTCCTCACTTCGCTGCGCTACGTTCGGAATGACAGTAGGCGCGCCTCTTCTGGAAGATACGCCGGAGTTATGCAAAGGTATGCGGAAGCAGGATTCTGGTGGGGAGACATCAAGGCTCTGAAGGCTCCTCCACGAAGTACGCGATGGCCCTGTGATTGAGATAATCTATGTCCGTCTTGCGGTAGACGTAGTAGTCCAGGAAACCGCGCCACTTGTCCCGGCTGACCAGGCTGGTGAAGGCCTCGCCAAGGCCCAGGCACGGCTCGTCCCGCCTGTCGCTGCACGGCTTGTACCCCTCCGGAGGCCACCAGAGGTACAGAAACTCCTTGCCGGGGCCGTAGTTTCCGACGTATCTGGCCATCCTGTCCTTGTTGCCGTCGCTGATGAGCAGCGCCGAACCCTCCGGCTCCTGGGTCGCATTGCCCGCATCGAAATAGTCGATGGTCTCGAAGTCGCGTATATACCAGATGAGGCCCCAGTAGATGTCCTTGTCCACGGTAAGGCGCAGTTGGTCTCCCTCGCCCGTACTCTGGGCTAGTTCGCGTATATCCGCCATTATGCCGGGAACCTCCCGCGAGTCCTGGGCGTAGACCAGCATCTCCTCCGGAACGTCGCCGTTGATATAGCTGGCGTGCCAGCCCGTCCTGACGGCCAACACGAGGAGAACCAGGGCGAAGGACAGGGCCACAATCCTCAGCCCGTTGCCCGAGCCTGAGCGCAGGACCAGGTGTACTCCCAGTCCCACTATCACGAGGACGACTACAAACAGGGCCCAGAACTCGACGAAGTTGAAGAACCTGCCCGGCTCTATGTCGAAGAGGATGAGCCTCACCAGCAGGTAGAGGAGAAGCGACGTTAAGGGGATGAGGTACAGCCCTCCGGCGCTCAGGACGCGCTGCCACCGGACGGCCGCTATCATATCCCCGATGAGCTTCCCGGAAAGAACTATCATGGGCAGGGCTATGCTCGCCAACAGCCAGGGCATCTTCTCCCCTGCCCACGTGTAGAGCAGGACGGTCGCGACCACCCAGTAGGACAGGAACCTGGTGAAGCTGTTGCCTCGAAGGGTGTAGTACACCACTCCCGCTACGGAGAAGATCAGTGGCAGCGTCTCGTACAGAGGCGCGACGACGAAGTAGTAGTACCAGGGCTGGTCTCCCCTGTTAACGTCGTGCTGCACTATCCAGTACCCCAGGGACTGCCACATTCCGCTGGCAACACCCAGTGCGTTGGTGAAGAAGGTGGTGTACAGGAGCAGCCACACGCTGTAGAAGACGGCGGCGCAGCGCAGCCAGACGCCCCTGTTCCACGAGACTCCGACCAGCGTCGAGAACCACAGCGCCGCGAACACCACCAGCGCGGCTATCACCATGCCCTTGGTTATGTCCACGTCCTGGATTGTCCAGAGCACGTCTCCGGCGGGTGCGCCTACCAGACCGCCGCTGCCGGCCAGAACGACCCCGTAGCTCTTCAGAAAGTTCTGGAACAGGCTGACCAGGGCTGCGGCCTGCGGAAGCAGCAGGGTTGACAGCAGGACCAGGAACACCCCTGGTCGCGAGAACGCCGATAGCCGGGCCGGTCGATTGGCGCGCCCGTAGCCGTATCCAATGCCCGGTGTGTAGCGGTACTCGTCGTTCGGCTGGTCTGCGCCGACTCCGGTAGCGGCGGGCCGACGCAGCAGCCAGGGAACCCAGTCCTTCGCTGCCACTATCAGCAGGTAGCTTCCCAGAATGCCTACGACGAAGAAGGTCGTCTCCTTGGTGGCGAATGCCATTGCGAGCGTCAGGGCGCTCAGGTACAGGTAGCGAGGCTTGCCTTCGACCATATAGCGCCACATCAGGATGATCAGGCTCAGTGTCCATACGGCCATGAAGATGTCGTTGCGGGCGTAGCGGCTGTAGAAGAGCATCATTGGCGAGAAGGCCAGAAGGACGGCCGTTACAAGCGCCCCTGCCCTGCCCAGATGCGAGCGGAAGAAGTAAGGGAGGCCTACCAGGACTGTCCCGAATATTGCCGCGGGCAGCCGCGCGGTGAACTCGCTGTCTCCGAAGAGGAAGAACATGGCGGCAATGCCGTGGTACTGGAATGGGCCATGTGAAAGGGGGTTGTGCTGGTAGCCGAGGCCCTCGGCCAGGCGGAAGCTGTAGTACAGGTGCAGACTTTCGTCGTAACCTATGGCCCTTGCGCCAAGGTCCCAGAAACGCATGGACGCGGCCACCAGTATCAACAGCGCGTACGCTGCCACCTCCCAGTGGGAAGCCAGCAGGGAGAGCAGGCTCCCCTTTTGCTCGTCCACAGAGGCGACGCTGGACTCCTTCATAACGGCTCTGTCACTCTCGTACACGGTATATTGTCACGTCCTCGCTCTCGAACACCGATTCACCGATTCGCGGGAACTTGGCGAGTCCGCCCAGGCCATAGGAGACCCTCTCGCGTGGGCCTACCACCACGTACTGAACGTTGTACTCCTTCAGGAGGCGCATTGCCTCCGAAGCATCGGGTGTAGTGTAGATGGCTCTGACATCCTCTTCCCTGCCCTCGAAGGCCTCGCGGGAGCCGCGCCACTGGTGCTCGTGCCAGGGCCAGCCGAGAACGGTCGGCATCCCGGTGCTGGAGGAAACACGGCCGTAGGCGCTCCAGCTGTCTCCAACCGCTTCCACTATCCCTTCGCCCTCCTTCCCGTTCTCCCGGAGCCACTGGATGGCGGCGTACTCCCCGGGGCTGGAGCGGGCGATGTAGGCCAGGCCGTCCAGGGTGTTCTCACCGCCGTTCCCGCCCTTGGTGAGGGCCGCCTCCACCGGATAGTAAAGCGATGCCAGAAAGAGACCTCCTGCCAGGACCCACCATCCCCTCAAGGCCCATTTGTAGACGCTCCCGGATGGGGGTTTTGTCGAATTCAAGAAGTATAGGCCAAAGGCGGAAGCTATAGCAAGGAGAGTCCAAGCCTGGTAATACAGCTTGAAGATGGTGTTCATCCTGTTGTGGAAGAGGTCGTCCACTCGAAGGAACTCCGGTCCCAGCGCCAGGAGCAGCGCCAGCGACACTATGGATAGTACGAAGACCATTACGGGAGACACACCGGTCTCGGCGTACCGGATAAGGCTGTACAGGCTCACGAAGAGAATCAGGGCCAGTGGAGCGGTGTTCAGAAACCGCTCGCCCACCACTACTATGGGGTCGGTTGACCACGTCAGGGTGCTCCAGGCCAGCTGCCAGGCGGCCCATACGAACAGCGGGGCAAACACTACGCCAATTGCAACGGAAGCCCTTGGCCAGAACACCCTGGAGCGGGCCAGATTGGCAAGGCTTGAGCGCAGGCCGTACGGAGCGGCGTTGTCGGCGTCGGCGCTGGGATACCCGCCGGACGATTCGCCCGCGCCCAGCGACAGTGCTCGCGGTATCTGCCTGAGCAGGAAGGGCAGCAGCGCCACAAGGAACAGGCCCCAAATGATGAGGAAGTGCACCGGCCGCGTGCCTACCTCGCCCACAGGCAGGATGCCAGTTGCCTGGCTGTCCAGGCTGACATAGAAGGGCAGGTACAAGAGTATCGCCAGCGACAGGGTCGCTGCGACCGGCAGCCATGACTGGAGCAGCGCTCTCGTCCACACACCTTCCTCCTGGCGAACGGCCTTAAATGCAAGCAATGCCGCCCAGAGCGCGGCAAATGTGACTATGTCCCAGGCGTTGACAAAGGCGAGTCCGCCCAGCAGCAGCGCAGCCACGACCACAGTACCCGGTTGCTCCAAAATCCACCGCGCGCTCAGACGGGCCGGCGACATGAAGGCGCTTAGGCCAAAGGCGAGGAAGAGCAGGACAAAGGGGATGGACATCGCGTGGGGATGCAGGTCGCCCAGGAGGAAGCTGAAGAACGGGAACTCGGTTATGGTGTAGTCCAAGCTGCCTCCCTGCTCGTTGAGGCTGTCTATGACCCGTGTGCTTCGCCACCACCACAGGTGCTCGGTTGGTCGCCAGGAAGCCGCCTCAAGGGCGCCGAAGTTCTTGATTCCCAACCACTCCCAGAACGACGCCGGCGCCCACTGACGCAGCCTTACGAACTCCAGTGCGCCCTGCAGGTTGCTCACCGCTATCAGCAACACCGGGGCCACAAGAGCGAACCCCATCCCTTTACGAAACGATGCTCCGTGGGCGCGCGTCAGGTTGTACACCAGGCCATAGGCAGCGGATCCGGCCATCGCCGGTATGAGGGCAATGGCAAGGTTGTAGGAAATGCGGGAGGGGATGAGGGTAAGCTCCGTCAGGTTGCCCATCATCAGGTAGCCGAAATAGTAGTATGGCAGGTCGTGGCCTCTCAGCCACGGATCCTCCGGCGGAAAGAAGCCGGCCAGGATGGAGGCGTTGAGGAATGCGAAGTCCATCGGCTTTTCGGTGGAATCGATGGAGGGGTCGTAGACTCGGTAGATGACCCATGCCCCGTACAGGACGAGGAACACCACTTCCCCCAGCATGAGCGCGCGCCTCTCCCGGCGGACGAAATCCAACATCTCCGCGCGCCGTCGCATTGCGAACCACCCGGAGACGACTGCGAACAGGCCCAAGGCGGCCCAAAGGGTGAGGGGCGTGGTGGGCACAATGTGAAGCGAGCCTAGCATCCACAGGGGCCAGGACAGCAGGATGAGACCCAGGGGTTTGGCTACGGAATATCCCCTGTCCTTGAGGCCGCTAAAGAGGATAAATGCCAAAGGGAAGGCTATGAGGCCGATAAGCTCTGCGGCCAGGAGCCAGGTTAAGGCGTTTGCCACGTCGTCAGTCCCCGTCTTCCATTTAGGGGGTCCTTGAGGCGACGGCCCAGTCTTCCCATTAGCCTACGGGAGAGAAGAGCTCCTCAACGAACTCGGCGGCGTGGAAGGGCGCCATGTCATCCATACCTTCGCCTGTGCCAATGAAGAGCACTGGCAGCCCCAACTCCTGGACAATGGCAACGACGGTCCCGCCCTTGGCCGTGCCGTCCAGCTTTGACAGGAACACCCCGGTGCACCCCATAGCCTCCGTGAAGGAGCGGGCCTGTATCACTCCGTTCTGGCCCGTGGTGGCGTCCATGACCAGAATGGTCTCGTGGGGCGCCTGGGGGTCGAGGCGGGACAGGACGCGGGAGATCTTCTTCATCTCCTCCATCAGGTTCTGCTTTGTGTGGAGCCTCCCGGCGGTGTCGACTATGACGGCGTCCATCCCTCGCGCTCTGGCGGCCTCAAGGGCGTCGTACGCAATGGCCGCGGGATCGCCGCCCGCCCTGTGCGCGATGACATCGACACCGATACGCCCGCCCCAGGACTGGAGCTGCTCTATGGCCCCCGCCCGGAAGGTGTCGGATGCGGCCAGCAGGACACGACTCCCCTGCTCCGTCAGGTAGTGGGCCAGCTTGGCGATGCTGGTGGTCTTCCCTACCCCGTTGACTCCAATGGCCAGTATCACCCGGGGCTGTCCGGGGGTGTGCGACTGCTCCCGCCCGCTTGCGCCATCTGCGGCCGACAGCAGAGCAACCAACTCCGCCTTCAGCAGGTCAACGACCTCCTCGGCCTCCTTCAGGTTCCGGGACGACGCCTCGGCTCTCATCCTCTCGATGAGGTTCATTGAGGTAGCTACGCCTACGTCGGCGGATATGAGTAGCTCCTCCAGCTCCTCCCATAGGGACTCGTCGAGTTGTCTGCGCTGGACAATCTGCACCATGCGGGAGAACCAGGACTCGCGGCTCTTCTTGAGTCCCTCCTGGACCTTGTCGCGCCTTCCCAGTAACCTGTTGAACATCACAATTCATCATAGCACGGGCCTATGGCGGTCGCAACGCGGCTGCACGCTAGCCACCCTCGCGAAGCTTGTCCTCGTGGAAACGGGGAGCGGGGGTCTGGTTCCCGCTCGGAGCAAACTCTTGCATTATTTGCTCCCAAGCTCCATTTGCTGTCATTCCGAGCGCAGCGAGGAATCCAGAGGTCTTCACAATAGATACGGTAGCATTGCAGACAAAGGCTTTAGATTCCTCACTCCGCTGCGCTGCGTTCGGAATGACAATGAGTGCGTCCTTTCTGGACATACACAGAAATTGCGCAAAAGTACCCTCGGGGGCGGCGTGGCGGTGAGTTGTTGCGCCCGCTCACATGATTCGATGTGGCTCACCACTGGCGTCCCGTGGAGTACGCGCCCCTGCCCTATTCCCGTTCGGGCGGCTCTTCGGGCGGCGGCTCTACAATCTCCCTGGCGTACTGGCGACGTCGAATGGAAGGGTCAAGCCGGTTCAGGAAGCGGCGCAGCAGGAGGAGAGCGCCTACACCCAACAGGATGATAGGCAGGAAGACGACCAGCCATATGGAGAGGCTCACAAGCTCTCTGACCAGCGTCGAGAGCGCCCGCACCGCCGACTTGAAGGTGTCGCCGATCTCCCAACCGCCTACCAGGAAGCGCTCGGCCTCCGTCACCCGCACGTCGATGGAGTCGGAGCCGGACACCTGGCCTGCGTCGCTCATGGCGCTGACCGTCAGCGCGGCCGTGTACGCGAAGGGGCGGTGGTCGGCAAACGCGTGCCCCTCATCTATGCGCGTGCTCCCCTCCTCCGGGTTGCCCGTGACCGTGGGAGAGCCATCGCCGAAATCCCACTGGTACTGGTAGTCCCACAGCTCTCCCGGCTTTGTGAAGGAGGCGCTGTACTCCGTCAAAGCGCCCTCCTCTACGGTCCTGTTTTCGCCGGCGAACACCGATATGGTCGGCACGCGCCTCACCGACACCTCAAGGGAATCGGAACCCTCGGCTATGCCGCCCTCGCCGGTTCCCTCCAGTGTGATGGTCGCGATGTACTCGGAATCCAGGTCCTCATTGTAGCTGCGCGTCACCGTGGCGGTCAGTCGCTCGCCGCTCTGGGTCGGTATGGTGCCGCTGCCGGCGACCGACGACCCGTCGCCGAAGTCCCAGATGTAGGTGTACTGGTCGATGCCCGGCGGGGCGACGAATGAAGCGCGGAACTTTACGGCTTGACCCACTCGCGCGGAGGTGTCCGGCCCGGCGTTCACGTCGATGGTCTGAGGGGCGAGTCTCATGCTGACCTCTATCAGAGAGAAGGCCGCGGTCTGAGACAGGAAGTTCAGCCGTCCCTGGGTCTCCTCTATCCTGAGCTGCAGGTCGGAAAGCTCCTTCTGGACTAGCAGGGCATCCTCCACGCTGTCCGACTGTTCAAGGAAGGACAGCAGCCGTTGCTCCGTTGCCCTCATGCTGACCAGTCGTGACTGGCTGTCCACGTATTCGTCGGTTACGTCCTGGCTGGTGATGGCGCGGGCCTCAACTTCGGCCATCTCCCCGATTAGTCGAAGGGCCTCATCCAGGGACGCGGCGGGCACTCTAACGGCGATGGAGCCTCTGTGACGGGACGAGCGCTCCGAGTTGACCACCCAACCCCCCAGCAGGCTTGCCATGTCTCCCACGCGGCCGATGGTAAGGGCTACGTCGTCGGTGACCAGGGACATGTATGCCGTATGCACGATGATGCGCTCTTGGGATGGAATCGACGGCTCCACCTTGACGTCGATTCCGTCCCCATCCGGGTCTGTAAAACCCTGTGTTTCCAGCATTTCCGGTACGGAAGTGCCTTGTGGCTGCGGGGTCGGTTCAAGAGGTGCGCCTTCTGCGCCTTCCCAAGCGCGGTCCTCTGCACCAACCGCAAAGGATAGCTGGTTCTCGGCGGGATATTCGGCGGAACAGCCCGCCAGCGCGAAGAGAAACGTAGTCAGAATCAGGGCAGCCAGCAAGATGGGCTTCATTGGCTTGCGCTTTCCTTACACCAGGCTATGCCCGATAATAACAATAGGGAACCCAACGGTCAATCTGCGAGCGCCGGTTGCACTCCGGTCCGCAAGCCTAACCCGGATCTGGAGAGTCAGACCTGAAGTGAAGACAAACGCATAGCTATGAGAGTAACTGCCTCGGCGAGGTTCAGCGCCTTTCTGGAGAGGCGTTCCGGCTGGATAGTGTCCGGGGTGGGTATAGCTACCCTTCTGCTGATCTTCCCACTCATAGCTCTGGCGTCGGACGAGCAGGCCTCGACGGAGCCCGGCGGGCCTATATTCGACCTCCGAGACCTGGTGGATGAGCGCTTTCCACCTGCCTTCTATGTGCCGTCATTCATGGTGGAGTCGAAGAGTGGACCCGAGGGCGACGTTCTCACCCAGGCTGCGCTTTGGGAGTTGTACCAGAACGAGGAGGCCATGCGTAGCGCGGACGAGCGCGGGGAGCTGCGCCCGCCCAAGCTGGAGGCCCAGCCCTATCTGTACAAGGGCAACAACCCCAACACTCAGATTCCCATCCACGGCATGTACACCGTCGCCGACGCCGTTCAGTCTGTCCTGGCCCACATGGGCACAGACCTGGAACGGGCCAGTGACGAGGACGTCAAGATAGCGCTCCACTTCGTGCTGGAAGAGGGATCCCCCACCTTCAACCTCATGGAGTCCATATCGGAGAGGGCTACGTTCACCCTGGAGGAGTCGGATAGGATTGGGCAGTACCGGCGCTGGCGTGCTCCCGCCATCATCAACTTCGTGATAGCGGAGAACGACAGGCTGGGCGGAGGCCCACGGACCATCACCGTCGGGGGCGACGAGACCGCCGTGCAGAAGGAGCACTTTGGACGAAACGTGCAGACAATCCTGAGGGGCGAAGAGCGGAACTACAGACTTTGGGGCGTTGCAGTAGACCCAAACCTGGAGTCCCAGGATGAGGGGCGCACCACCGTACCCTTCATCTTTGCCACCGTTCTGGCCGTCCTGGTGGTAATCGGGATAAGCCTGCGCTCCTGGCGAGCGGTGCTTCTTTCCGCCATAGGGCTCGTGATGCTGATTGTGTGGCTCAAGGGTTTGTCCAACCTCCTGGGGCTCAAGGCCGGCTTGGTCGTGGAGCTGATTGTGCCCATAGCCATGATATCCCTTGGGGTGGACTTTGCCATCCACGCCCTTCACCGGTACGGCGAGGAGAGAGGCAAGGGACTTGGGCCCCGTCCGGCCCTGCGAGTGGGGTTTGCCGGCGTAATGGGCGCGCTGGTGCTGGCCATGCTCACCGACGGCGTGGCCTTCTTCTCCAACACAGTTTCCGGCATAGAGTCGATAATCGGCTTCGGTGTTGCCGCCGGCATAGCCGTAGTATCCTCCTTCATAATCATGGGAATCTGGGTGCCCCTGGTCTTCATGCGGCTGGACGCCCGAAGGGAGGGCAGGCAGGCCACCGCTGCCTCGGCATTGGAAACGGCGCGCTCTCCCGATGACGGCCCGCGTCGCAGCGCTCTCAGTCCAGAGTGGTCTATGGCAAGGCTGGCCCGGAGTCGCCTCGTTGTCCTGCCCATAGTGGCTGTGGTGACCGGCGTAGCCCTGGTCTTTGCCCTCAGACTGGAGGCCCAGCTTGACGTCAAAGACTTCTTCGATAGCGGCTCGGACTTCGTGGTGGGCCTGGACAAGCTCGACTATCACGTTGGGGCAACTCAGGGCGAGCCCGGTATCATCTACATAGAGGGCGACCTGACGTCCCCCGATTCCGTTGAGGCCCTTAGAGAGCTTCAAGACAAGCTGAAAGCCAACCCGTACGTAGCCAAGGGCATTGATGAAGAGCCCACTCTGTACAGCTGGACTATCTTTGATTTGATGGAGCTTCTCATCGGCAGCGAGTACGCCCTCGCCCAGGTGGAGCTTGTCACGGAGCAGGCCATCACGGACTCGGATGGGGACAGAATGCCGGACACTCAGGCCCAAGTCAGAGCGGCCTTCGACTACATTGTAGAGTACGGTATTCCCTTGAACGCATCCACGATGGCTTTCACACCGGCCCAGGTGCAGGGCAGCCTCTTCCACGATCCCACCGGGCATGATCCCGACGCTATCCAGATGCTGGTTGGCCTGCCCGGCACCAGAGAGCAATCGGTGATATCCAGGGCGCGTCTGGCGGTAGAGGCTGACCTGGAGTTTCTTAAGGACGTACCCTCGATCTCTGCAGCGGGTCTCACCGGTTCTGCCTTCACCCGGGCCGCCTCCCTGGACGCAGCAGTGCGCTCTCTGCTCATATCGCTGCCTATTGCAGTGGCGGCCTGTTTCCTGGTGGCGGCGCTGTTCATGCGCTCGATACGCTATGCCTTGGTGACCATTATCCCCATTGGCCTCGTGGTGACCTGGCTCTACGCGATAATGTACCTGCTGGGGTTTGATCTCAACTTCGTAACGGCCACCATTGGCGCCGTGTCCATTGGAGTGGGCGTGGACTTCTCCATTCACCTCACACAACGGTTCCGGGAGGAGTTGGCGCGGGATGGAGACGGTATGCAGGCGATAGAACGGGCGGCCCGGAGCACGGGCATGGCCCTCATAGCGTCGGCGTCATCCAGCGTCGCGGGATTCACCATAATGGGGTTTGCGCCGATGCCGATGTTCTCGGCGTACGGCATCCTCACCGCAGTCATGGTCTTCATGGCGGCCGCGGCGGCCCTGCTGGTGTTGCCCTCCCTGCTCCTGCTGGTGACACCGCAGAGGCGACAGTCAGCTACTTGAGCCATTCCCGCTCAGAGCCTGCCCCGTTCCCCGACCGGAGTCGGGGACAGGACTTGATACGGGGGTGAGCGGTGTTATTCGCTATAGCAACTCACCCCAGGAATACCGCGGAATATGCATCGAATCACGCTGCGTTGGTAAAGCGTATGATTAAAGGGACTATGATCGCCGTGACTGCCAGAGTCGCGATCACCCCTGCGAAGAGAAGATAGCGGACGCCGTAATTCGACATGAGGGTCGGCTCGTAATACTTGTCGACGTCGTTGTCACGGTACATGGCGACTAAGCCGCCGAGTAGTATGCGACGGGTCCGCCTGCCCAGGACCAATGCAGCCACTGCGACAACGTTGAGCAGTACCGTCATAGCGATGAACACGACCAATATGATGTCGTATGTGGCAGCATCACCCTCTATCGCGGCCTCTGTGGCCACGCCGAAGTTTATGGCAAGGACAATGAGGTTGAAGATAATGGCAGTGAGCACGAAGATGGTGTCCGTGCGACTACTCTCGCCAAGTTCGCTAACAATATGGTCATGGACCTGATGGAGCACTTCAGTTCCTCCATTTTCTGTATTCACGACGCTATCCTGGAGGATTGGTATAGGCAGACCCTTCCAGCGTCTTCAACGCCTCCAGCGCGGCGGCGCGCTCCCCATCCAGCTTGCGGCGCCCGGAGCCGCGGCCCAGGACACGGCCGTCCAATACGACCTCTATAGCGAACGTCTTTTCGTGGCCGACGCTGGTCTCAGAAACGGTCGTGTAGACGGGAGCCCCTTTTCCCATGCCCTGCATAACCTCTTGAAGCCTCGACTTGGGGTCTTTGGGCGCTCCCTCTTGTATCACCCTGTCCAGCTCCGACTGCAGCAGTCGGAGGGTGACGGTGTAGGCGTCCTCCATGCCATTGCCCAGAAGGATAGCCCCCACAACAGCTTCCAGCGCCGCCGCCAGATTGGAGTCCCGGCCGCGCCCGCCGCTGCCCTCCTCTCCCTGGCCCATGTACAGGTAGGAGCCGAGGGTTATGCCGCGAGCCACCCTTGCCAGGGCTTCGCCCCTCACCACGGACGACCGCAGCTCCGTAAGATGGCCCTCCGTCATCTGTGGCAGTCCAAGGTACAGCTCCCTGGCTGCCACAAAATCTATAAAAGAGTCCCCCAGGAACTCAAGCCTCTGGTTGGAGGCGGCGAATTCCTGGGGGTCTTCATTAACCGCGGAGGGATGTGTGAGGGCTTGGGAGAGAAGCGTACCGTCGCCGAAGGATATTCCCAGGACTCGCTCCAGAGCCGTTAGGTCCGCTGCCACAGCGTCTCCTCCTCGGATAGCCTTTGGGACAATTCTACGCCCATCTGATAGTCGAGTCAAAGCCGTCCGAAGCCCCGGGATAGCGCCGTGATATAATCGGCAGAGGCAAAATGGTGAGGGATTCAGTGGACTTTATGCAGCTGTTGGAGGCCGGCCTCCCTTCCGGGAAGCTGGAACTTCTGAGGTCGGCGGGCCGCATTGCCCGCGACGAAGGCGTTCCCATGTACCTGGTGGGCGGCAGCGTCCGCGACATGCTGCTGGGCAGGCCCGTCGGAGACATTGACCTGGTAGTGGTGGGCGACGCTGAGACTATGGCGTACGTCGTGGCCAAGCGACTGTCCGGCCAGGTGGTGTCCCGCTCCCAGTTCTCGACAGCCAAAGTGAAGGTGGACGGCGAGTCCCTTGATCTCGTGACTGCCCGGACGGAGCGCTACAGCAGGCCCGGCGCCCTTCCTCAGATAGCCCACGGCGCCATTGAAGAGGACCTGGCGCGGCGGGACTTCTCCATCAACGCTATGGCCGTTCCCCTTCATATGGACTCGAAGGACGGGCCGCTGGACCTCTTCAACGGAAAGGAGGACCTGCAACGCGGACTTGTCCGGGTGCTCCACGAGGTGAGCTTTGCGGACGACGCCACCCGCATATTGCGTGCCGTCCGCTACGAGCAACGACTGGGCTTCCGGCTGGAGGAGCGCACAGAGGCCCTGCTAATCGAGAACCTGCCCATGCTGGACACAATCAGCGGCGACAGGCTGCTCAGGGAAATCCAGCGCTGGCTCGCCGAAAAGGACGCCTCCCGGATTCTCCTGCGAGCGGAGAAGCTGGGGGTGATTGCCGCCCTATACCCGGCTCTGTCCAAGTCAGGTGAGTCCGTGCGCTCTGCGATGGAAAGAAGCAAGGGGCGCATCGAGGAGTTGGTGTGGGTGGGATTGCTGGCATATGCCCTCACCCCCGCGGAAGGCGAAGGACTTATCGAGCGCCTGCGCCTGCCAACTCGATGGGCCAGGGTTGTCCGGGACGCCATTGCCACCAAGGAACGGATGCCCCTGCTCTCCGATGAGCACATCTCTGCAGTGCGACTATACGACGTCCTGGCCTCGTGTGAGACCGCGGCCGTCCAGGCGTGCGCTCTGGCGGCGGCCCAGGAGACAGCCCGGGCAAACCTGGCCCTGTTCCTGGAGAAGCTGCGCCACGTCAAGCCGGCTCTGGGCGGAAGGGATATCATAGAGATGGGAGTGCCTCAAGGCCCCGCCGTCGGGGAGATGCTGACAATGCTAAAGCGCGCCCGGCTGGGTGGGACCGCCGGCAGCCGAGCGGAAGAGGTAGATCTGGTACAGGAGACCCTCAAAAGCGAGGGGGCTGGTTGACCTAAGCTCCCTTCAGCTAGTCTATTATGTGCTGAGGAACTTGTCTCCGTTGAAATGGATCAAGTGGTCCGGAATCTCGGCGATCCAAACCTCTGTCTCCCAGGCGATGTTGTCCACATGGCGCTTGAACTGCTTGAAGTCCGGGAAAGCGGTTACATACAGACGCTTGGTTGTGCAGTTGCTGAGCGTAGCTTCTAGCTCTTCCACTCTTTTGGGACTCACGGGGCCGTGAGAAGTGACGGCTTCTATTAGGAATAGCCAGTTTCGATCCTCATCGTAGAGCATCACATCGGGTAGCTTGTCATGCTCGGTAAATGGAACGCGAAGCTCGTCAAGCTTCTCCTGGTCTATGTGAAGAAGTTTTTGAGCGGCATCTCCCAGATACAACAGGACTGACCCAGGAGCGAACCTACTTCCGAAGTCTGTCACCACTGCGGCCTGCAGCTTGTTGTGCCTACCTGGTGAGAGGCGGATTTCCTCGCCAGTGGAGGTGCGGACAGGAATCTCCCTCATCTGGCGTCTCCTTCGGTATACTTCCAAGAGCGTACCTTGGCTTGAGCGGAAGGCGAGGAGAGCGGCTTCCCAGGCACTGCCTTTGTAAAAACGGATTACGTTAAGTGCTTCGTCTGTGAGGCCGTAATGAGAACGAGGGCTGTTGGTGGGTAGGTCTGGATCGTCTGGGTTGCGGTCAGCTAATCGTGCTTGCAGGAACTGGTGAATTACCTGCCGCCGTACAGTCTCTCGCGTGTTCTCCGCGTACGCCCTGCCGTAGGTCGCACCCATGAATTGCAGAATCTGGTGAATGGTGAGAGACGGTTTCGATGGACTCCTCCAGGGATCACCCTCAGAGAGTCCCGCAAGTGCCAAAAGTGTCAGGCAGGAAATATCGTTCTGTTGGGCCGGAGGCAACCCGAATTGCTCAAGTATGTCCCGCGCTTCATCTAGCTTGCTCATATTGTAACCAACGATCGCCCATCTAAGGCTGCAATCAGAGGCCAAGAATCCTGGCAGCGAGAGCATCAATCTCGGTGAGGTCAGTTCGCGGTCGGAGGCGCGCAATTAAAGCTGAGCCAATGGAACGTATTTGCTTTTCGGCTGGGAGTGGCATGATCCGCAATTCCGTAGCGCTGACTTGCGTATTACCGTTGGAAAGGCGGAAGTAACGGTCTAGGAAAACGGAATTGAGAAGGGCCGCAAGTCCGTAGGCAAGATTTTCATCTAAGGCGCTCGAAACTCCGCGGATGTAATTTAGGTGGTTCTCCAGCCCCAACATTTGTGTATTTAGACAGTGCTGAATCAAGGGCGCGGCCACGAGTCTGCGGTTCTCTTCTTTGGCACTGAAACGGCGCAACAGGACATAGGTTTCATCTGCCACTAAGAGCTTTCTTGCTCTTGTCGTATCCTTAATCCACTGGGGCTTGTTGATGCTTATTGAGGGCCATTCGACTCTCATGGGATGTACGTGATGCATCCACAGTAATGGAACTGTAGACGGCTCTGGGGCCTGTGCCAAGAGCTGCTTGGCTCTAAATGGCACCACAGGTCCAGTGGAGATATCCAAGCCAAGAGAATGTAGTGTGTTAGGCCAAGACCTGATTTTCTGTACCAACTCCAAGTCTCCTGCGTTAGCAGGAATGCAAAGTTCCTTATTTTCACTGTTCAAGTCCATCACAGACTTCAACCCCACCGTGAGACTTTGTCGATGTGCGAGGTCGTGAGCGCCTTTGCTGTGGGTCACTACTACTTTACCCTCATCTGGGGCTTCGCCTTCCGCCCTTTTGCGGGCTGCTATCACAAGGTTCTCTTGTAGAACGGTCTGGTTTTTGAATACATCCTTACGGGAATCGAATAGATGAATGGCGATGGGGGCTACGCTCTCGAAGAAAACCTCTCGGAATCTCCTGAAGTAAGGCCCTGCCGCAAAGCTTCTGGGCACGATGTAGACAAGATTACCAGACTCCGATAAGAGCTCAGCAGAAACAGCCATGAACAGGGCATAAATGTTGGGTTGACCATGCACTACGGACGCTCCAGCTATCGCCCGTGGGTCATTCTTTGCTATTTTGAAGTATGGAGGATTTGAAATCACGAGCCCAAATTCGGGGTGGTGTTTATCGGGACTATATGCGCGAACTTTGGCCTTCGATGCGCCTTGAAGGACATCAGAATATGCTAAGACGAAGTCATCGTTCATCACGTTGAATGTCATGGTGACGCCGCTTTGAGCAAGCCATTCACGCGAGAAGGCTAAGGATATACGCGTTAGGGCGGCCAGCAAATGATCCGTCTCATAGGAATCTATGTGCAGATTTCGAACTGTCCCCCTGATTGCTGCTGCCTCGCATACCGCAGCCGATAGAACGCCGGCGCCGCTCCCCGGATCCAATACCCGCAGATACGGTTGAGAATACGCAGCGCACTCTGCCATAAACCTTGCAACTAGGGCGGGAGTCAGGTAGTGTCCGCCATTCTTCCGGTCGCCGTGTTTGACGGACGACGAGTAGGCTTCTCCAAGAGTCTCGGCGTACTCCACTGGAGTGGAGCCATCAATTGGCAGAGGAATGTTTAGCCCTGTCGGGAACGCTTCGGATGTAATGTTGGGGTCCCCCGCTAAAGAAGTCCTCTTGATCGCCTGATTAGTGGTTGCCATGTGTAAGAAGCCTCAAGACTCCACAGCCATTCGCGTCTATTCGCTGATGGTGCCCTTGGTGCTGGGCACGTCTCCGGCTATGCGCGGGTCGATGGCGACGGCTTGGCGTATCGCCCGGGCCAGCGCCTTGAAGAGAGCCTCCGCTTTGTGGTGCTCATTGGCTCCGTAGAGGATCTCGGCGTGGAGGTTCAGCCGTCCCTCAAGGGCAAACACCTCCAGAAAGTGGCGCACGAGGTCTGAAGGCAGGTCCCCTATGTGTGAGTCTTGGAAGGGCGTCTTGACCACTGCATAGGGCCTACCTCCAACATCCACGGCAACCAGGGCCAGGGTCTCGTCCAGAGGAACCATAATATGACCCATTCGGACTATACCTCTTCCCTCCCCTATTGCCTGATGGAGCGCCTGTCCCAGGACTATTCCTACGTCCTCCACCAGATGGTGCCAGCCCGGGGACATATCGCCCTTGGCGGAAACAGTGATGTCCATCAGGCCGTGTCTGGCCAGCTGCTCTATGAGGTGGTTGAACATCCCGTTGGGGGTGTCTACCGAGTACTGGCCCGTCCCGTCCAGGTCAATGGTCACGCTTACCTGGGTCTCTCGGGTGTCTCTTGTGAGGGAAGCAGTACGATTGCTCACTATCTATCTCCACGCTTGCTGGAGTCGTTTGGCTCGCATGTCAGCGCACCTTCGGGGAAGCGGTGAGGCTTCACGCGGGCTTGGACTACCGCAGTTCCGCGATTATATCCTCCAGGGCTTCTACGACGACGTCCGTGTGCTCCGGCTTTCCTACGGATATTCGGAGTGAGTCTCTAAGCTGAGGTGTGTTGAAGTATCGCACAAAGATTCCGCGGCTCGCCAGCCCCTGAAACACCAGGGTTGCCTTGTCACGGGGCACGTCGAACAGCAGAAAGTTCCCGTGAGAGGGCCACACGCTGATCCCCTCTATGGCTGACAGCCTGGAGGAGAGGCGGTCCCGCTCCCCGACAATGGCCTCCACGTTGCGTTTCAGATAGGGAAGGTCTCCCAGAGAGGCCAGAAGGGCCACCTCTGCCGCGGCGCTGATGTTGTAGGGCTGCTTGATGTCCATGAGCAGCAGCTGGAGTCGCGGGTCCATGATGCCGTAGCCCAGGCGTAGGCCGGCCAGACCGGCCCATTTGCTCAGGCTCCGCAGCACCACAAGGTTGGGATACGTCGACACCAGGTGCGACACCGTGTGCCCGCTGAACTCGTAGTAGGTCTCGTCAATCACCAGCAGGAGGTCTTCCTCCAGCAGCCCCAGAACGACCTCCTCCGACACAAGGTTGCCGGTCGGGTTGTTGGGAGAGGCCAGGAAGACGGCCTTCGTGTTAGGCTCAATGGCATCCTTCACGGCGCCCAGGTCTACGTTGTACCGGTCGTCCCTTGGCACGGAGACCAGTCTCCCGCCGTTGACCTGGGTGCTGAAGGTGTACATCCCGAAGGTGGGCGGGCAGTCGATAACCCCTTCCTCGGACTCCAGTGTAGCTCTCAGCAGCAGGTCGATGAGCTCGTCGGCCCCGGCTCCTACGATGATGTGGCTCGAGGGCGCGCCGGTGTACTCCTCAAGGGCGCTCCGCAGTGCATTCTGCCTGGCGTCCGGGTAGATGTGGTAACCTTCGTGGCGGCCCAGCGCTTCCTGCACCCGCTTCGACGGCCCGTAGGGGTTCTCGTTACCGTTCAGCTTGATTATCCGCTCCGGCGGTATCCCGGCCATCTCCGCCAGCGCTTCCGGCGAGTCTACGGCCTTGTATGGGTTCAACTCCCTGAGATCCCGACGAAAGAGGGATGTGATGTCCATTCTTTCAGATGCTTTCATACTTCAGCACTCAGTTTACGAGCAGGCCAACTCGGGCGTCCTGCGATCATCTATCCGCGATCCGGCGGTCGCGGTACAAGTTGACTAACCATTTCTGGGCGTCCTGTTCTGTATCTCCGCCCGGATCTCCACCGCGCGTGCGTGGGCGTCGAACCCTTCGGCTCGGGCAATGGTAGCTGCGGTCTTTGCCAGGCGGAGCGCCGTCTGGGGGTCCAGGTCTACTACCGGCATCCTTCGCAGGAATTCCGTCGCTCCCAGGTAGGAGTTGAATCGGGCGGTGCCTCCGGTCGGCATAACGTGGCTTGGGCCTGCAACGTAGTCGCCCATCACCTCCGGCGAGAAGTCTCCCAGGAAGACGCCGCCAGCGTTGTGCACCTTGTCCACGCAGCGCCAAGGCTCTTTGACCATCAGGCACAGGTGCTCCGGGGCGTAGTGATTGGCCAGATCCAGGGCATTGTCCAGGGTGTCCACTACCACAATAGCCCCCCTTGCCTCTATGGACGCTTGGGCAGTCTCCTTGCGGGAGAGGCTGTCCAACTGCTTTTGGAGTTCCTCCTGGATGAGAGGCGCCAGCCTCTCCGACATGGTAATCAGGATTGGGGTAGCCAGCATATCGTGCTCCGCCTGCCCAAGAAGGTCGGCGGCGCAGAGCGCGGGGTTGGCGTCGTCGTCCGCTACAATCAGGGTTTCCGTCGGCCCTTCCAGGCCATCGATCTTTGTTTCTCCGTAGACCATCTTCTTGGCCAGGGTCACGAAGATGTTGCCGGGCCCGCACACCATGTCCACTTTGGGAATGGTATCCGTGCCGTAGGCTAGCGCTGCTATAGCCTGGGCGCCTCCAACCTGAAAAATCCTGTTCACCCCGGCGATGAGGGCTGCGGCCATGACCGCGGGGTTGGGCCCTCGGTCGCCCTGGGGCGGTGTAGCCAGCACAATCTCCTTCACGCCCGCCACTTTAGCCGGGATGGCGGTCATAAGCACAGTGGATGGGTAGGATGCCAGGCCGCCCGGGCTGTAGATGCCCACACGCTCTATCGGAGAGATTATCTCCCCGAAGCCTCTCTCCATATCCATCCAGGACCGGGGCAGGCCGGCGACGTGAAAGTCGCGTATCCGGCCCACGGAGCGCCGTAGCGCCTCCCGCGTCTCCTGGGGCGCCTCTTCTGCAATCCGAACTACGGTATCTCGGTCAAGCTCCATTTCCTCAAGCTCTACTCCGTCGATGCGCCTAGTGTACTCGCGCACGGCGTCATCGCCGCGAAGGGCTACATCCGACACAATGCGGCTCACAGCCCCCTCCGGGGTCAGGTCCTCGCCGAAGATTCTCTTGATGCCCTCCAGCAGCTCCGGCGGCGTGGAGTGGCCTTCGGACGTCCTTGAGAGGGCCTTCCTGCCCTCGTCCATACCACGAACTACCCTCACGGCAGATACCCTCTGGCAAAGCTCAGCAAGTCCTCAATGCTCCTCTCTCTGAACGCCGCCACGAGCTCCTCGGGCACGGCGCAGTATATCCGCTCCAAGGCGTCCGGAACGGACTCCAGGAACTCGTCCACCAACTCATTCAGCTTGTCTTCCGTCCCCTCGCCCTCCTGGCGGGCCACCCTCCGCGCCATGAATCGAAGCCTCTCCCAGGTGAACTCACCGCCCAGGGAGTTCTGGACCCATTCCCGCCATTCAACGAGGGTTTCCGCCGAGATAAAGCCTATGTCAACGTCCTTCTCGGCATCTGTCATAAAGGGCTTCAGCTCCGTCGTCCCGCCCATCGCCAGATGCTCCCTGCGATCCAGCTCCAGCTGAAGGGCGCGATCCATCAGGTTGCCGCGTAGCTTGTCTTCGAACACCTCGCGGTTGCCGAAGTACGGCCGGTACAGATTCAGTATCCACAGCTCGTCAGTGAACAGGTGACTGGCAAACCCTACAATGAACGCTTTGGTAGGCTCGTTGAGGTCAGAGGCTTGGGCCAGATTGGGGTGAGAGTGAAACAGACCCTCTATCCCATCCCCTTCCCTCTCGAAATCCAGCGGGACAAAGTGGGTGTCGTCGCGCTTTCCCCTGGTGATTATGCGTATGTCAGGGGACACGGACCCAAGGAGAAATGCGCCCATATTGTTGTTCAAAGTCGGGTGGTCCAGCCGCGAGGCGGCGTCCTTCGCCATTCCCAGGTGTGCGCTGAAGTTAGGCATCGTTCTCTCTAAATCGACTAGCTTCCGCCCAGCGCCTGGAGCATCGTCTCGTAGGAAGAGCACTGGTCCTGAAATACGTAATGGGCCTGGAACACGGTTATGCCGCTGCCGCCGATCTGACGCAGGTGGTCCACCGCCTCCAGCAGCCTCTCTCTTGGGACGACGGTGGTCACGGCGTACCACGTCTCCTCGTCTCTGCTGTACACCCTGGATATGGTAGGCCCCGTCAGACCCGCCACCTCCGGGCGCTGGGCTACGTGGGCCGCCACCTCCTCCGGCGTATCGCCTCTGATGTTGGCCGTAATGCTGAAGAAGTCTCTGGCGCGCAGGTACGCTTCTATGTGCTCCAGCAGGCCCCTGGTCTCCAGTCGCGAGGACTCACCCTGCGCCAGCAGCCGCCGGTTGCCGATGATGCATGCCTGAGACTTCAGGATGGTCCCGTCCACTATCATTTTGAGGCGGTTCTCCCTCATAGTGGTTCCGCTGGAGGAAATGTCGGCGATGATGTCGGCGAAGCCCATTGCGGGCGCGGCCTCCAACGTGCCGCTCGACTGCACCAGCGAGAAGTAGTTCACGCCGTATCGGTAGAGATGGCGCTGGACCAGCCGGGGGTACTTCGTGGCGACCCGCAGGTCCCTTCCCCGCTCCCGCAGCTCGATCGACAGGTCAGCCAGGTCGCTCATGGAAGTCACGTCCATCCAGGAGTCCGGGATGCCCATGACAAGCTCACAGCGCCCGAAGCCCAGGTCCTCCTTCACCAGAAACGAGTCCCCGCCCTCCGCCCTCGACTCCAGAAAGCGGTCCAGCCCGGTAACGCCAAGGTCGGCGCTGCCCTCCTCCACCTTCAGCGGAATGTCCCCGGTCCTCTGGAACAGGACGCTGGTGTCGCGCAGATTGGGTATGGAGGCCGTGTATCGACGAGGGTTTGGGCGCTCTATGGGCACGCCGCTGCTTCGAAGGAAGCCCAGGGTCGATTCGTGGAGCTCACCGTCGCTGGGGATTGCTAGACGTAAGATGTCTCTCCTCCAATTCTCCTGACGGCAGGTCCAGAATGTTCTCAATTGTGTAGGCAAAGCCCAGGGCAGGCACGTCATCGTCGCCTCCCAGGGCCTTCACCAGGCCGTTGTAGCGACCGCCGCCGCCCAGGAACACGGGGCCGTCCGTGGTTAGGGTGATGATGTCGAAGACCATCCCTGTGTAGTAGGCGATTCCCCGCACCAGGCTAATGTCCACCTGCACGGATACGGAGGGGCAGCGCTCGTGGAAGCCGGCCAGCACATCCTCCAAGGGCGTCAGGACGTCCGGGCTGAGGCCGAATTCCTCAGTCACGGAGCGTATCTGGGGCAGCGCTCTCTCCTCGTCTCCGGCTATGGATGCGAGACGCGAGAACAGCGCAATGCCCGTCTCTATCCCCTTCGGGTCATCGACCCGTTGAAGCTTGTCGGTGAAGCGAGTCAGGATGTCCTCCATTGTGCGGCTGCCCAGGAGGCCGGTCAGGGACTCTTGGAACAGGTCCTGCAGCAGGTCAAAGGACTCCGCCTCGTCCCGACCCTCTATTAGCATTCGCAGCCCCCTGGCTGTGTCGTCGGATGTCAGCAGCCCCAGTGAGCGCGCCTGCTCCTGCACGCGCCTGCTCCCCTCCTCCCCATCCCTGAGGTGGTGGAAGCTCGCAATCAGGAATTCCTGTGCCCTGAGTGATATGCCCAGACCGTCCAGCATCCGGTGCAGCACCCCGATGTGCCCCACGATACAAAGAGGTTGTGCGACGCCCAGGAGTGTGAGTCCCTCGCGGGCCATTGCCAGCACCTCGCCGTCGGACGACGGTTCGTCGGAGCCAATGATCTCCGCTCCCATCTGGTGAAACTGCCTGTACCCTGTCGACTCATCGTATCGAAAGACGGGGCCGTTGTACTGGAGCTTAAGGGGCAGAGGCTCAGTGTCGGCCCTCTCCAGGTAGTACTGTATGGCGGAGGACGTGAACTCCGGGCGGAGGCTCACCCTGTTGCCGCCCGGGTCGGTGAAGGTGTACATGCGCGCTGCCAGCTCTCCCCCGGACTTTCGGAGGAACAGCTCCGTAGGCTCCAGAAGGGGCGTGTCTATGCACTGGTAGCCGTGGGACGAGAAGAGATCCCGCATCCCGTCCTGGACGGCTGTCCTGCGCCCAAGCTCCTGTGGGCTCTCGTACTTCATCCCGGGCAATCGACGAATTGGCAGCATAACGATAGCGTACCTCTTGGATTATATGTGAAGCATTGTACAATAACACTGGGGCTACTTCAACGCGAGGCGTCCCAGTACCCTTCCCCCTCAAGGGGGAAGATTCAGAAGGGGGCGAACCCTAACCACACCCGTGCAAACGGGAATCCATAAGCGCATGTCGGGGCCCGCGTCTGGAGCCCACTGATTATTGGTACATATTTTGTCGGCGCATGCTAGCACAATTCACGCATTATTCTCTACACAAAACAGAGTAGAATACTTAATTGAATGGACGTTAGTGAATCTAGTCTAGTATGGAGGGCGAAGAAAGGCGACGCTGATTGCCTTGCAGAGCTAATCCAAATCCATTCCTCTCGTGCCTTTGCAGCAGCCTTTGCTATACTTAGAAACCGGCAGGACGCTGAGGAAGCATTTCAAGATGCAGCGATTCAGTCTGTGAAGTCCATCAGGGAGCTCAGGAATGAATCTGCATTCAGGACGTGGTTTATTAAGATCGTCGTAAACCGGGCAATAGACAGGCTACGTTACCGCCAAAGGGAGCTTAAGCGAATAGAACCTCTGACGGAATTGAACTCGTCTGTCCCTTCAGAAGACATTGAGATGCACATGGACCTGGTTAGAACTGTTGCTTTACTTCCACCCGATCATCAAGCCGTAATCCAGTTGTACTACGCGGAAGGCTATAGAACGCCTCAGATAGCGCAATTATTGGAGAAGCCGGAGGGAACTATAAGAAGGCTCCTGAGTGAATCCTATCGGATGCTTCGTCTTCATCTCAGGGAAGGTTATGAACCTCGAGCATCAGGTTGAAGACTATTTTGCAGGCGCACTCAAAGAAGAGGAGCGCGCTGCATTCGAACAACATCTCGACTTCTGCGAGGATTGTAAGGATGCGCTTGAAGAGCTCAGGAAGCTGGATCTTCGGCTTTCGGAGGATCTATCTACAACTCGTTCGGCGCGCGAGCCACGAATAGAATGGCTAGAACAAGTGAAAACCGATCTAGCTGCCGCCCGTCGAGGTCCCACTCGTTGGCTGGCCCCCGTTACCGTATCCGCGGTGGCAGTGGTGTTGGTTGTTCTCCTTATTCTCCTTCAGCCCTGGACCAACTCCTCATTGACCCCAAACGAGATCCTCGCCGGAGCCCACGAGTCAACACTGAAGGACACCTTTATCGGCACTATTACTGTGTCGGACGCGAATGCAACTATCCTAAAAGGGACATTTGAGTATGCCCGCAACGACAGGTGGTCCGTAACCACTCAAACAGCTTCTGGTCAGATGATCGAAGAGATTCATGCCGACGGACGGGTCTGGCAAAGACAGGACAAAGGGTCGTGGACTCTCCTCCGAGGGATGAATCCCATCTATACTATGCCACATAACATAGGCCAACTAGACTCTATACCAGGGCTGATTGATTGTGTGAGTACGCTTTCAATGGTAGAGAGACTGGGGTCAGATACCTATAGTGGGGTGGACGAGCAATGCTTCAATAGGGTTTCAGAAATATACCCGCCTAACGCGAACACTCTGTTGGATCGTTCGGCGGATCATCAACCTGAGGTGGTAGTGTCAGTCTCTGAATCTGGCTTGATTGAGACAATCCAACTGCACCTGCAATCCCCGATAACCTCTGAGGATGACACAGTCGTAGTCGACCTCATGTTTGAGGAGTACGGTGTCCAAGTGCACGTAGAGCCTCCGGTGCCATAAACGCCCATACTCACTTCTATCGCGATCCAGGTGTGACGATACTGTGGTGCGGAGGGGAGTTTCAACCCCTCCGCACCACAGTATGACCACCATGTCATATAGCTGGAATACTGCTGTCCGCCTGTTTCGTCGGCGTTGGCGAAGCCCTCACAGTTATTGCCCGCTGGTCAAGGCAATGCTCTCCCGGACCTCTTGAAGGAATTGTTCTCCCGACATGTCACGATATTGCGCACTCATGCCGAACCTGGCCTGTGACATAGGTGAGACCCGGTCCAAAGCTAACATAAACTTGCCCTGTGGACCGTTTATGATCGTATAATCGTTGCCGTGAGGTGAATCAACCTGTCTCAGGAAGACGAGAGCTTCACACCCAACGGGCACTGCAGGGTGTGATTTACTCCAAAAGTGACCGAAGGTAATCTGAGCTTCCTGGATATCACCCTTTAGAACCTCGGTTACCTGGAAAGTGCTCACGATATAGCTCGGTGGCGCCCTGACTGGGAAATCTGTTTCTATTGGATCCTCTTCCGCCACGACTCTCCCGCGAGCAACGATTGGCGACTTCTCCACTAGAGTCGCCATGCTATCTGCCACAAGGTACTCAAGCATGGGTCCACTGTGGGTGTTTCCAACAATGGTATTAATATCCAAACACGCCTCGCCAGCCGCAACCTCTTCTGAGGTGACTGGCGTCTCAGAATTCCCCCCTAAGTCGGCTGCAATTGCTCCAGCCACGGCGAGGGCAATTATCAGCGTTATAGGAAAAATCGCCAGCAACGAAGTTCTCTTAGTCATTCTATCCCTTCCTTCTCTCTATCCTATGATGAGATTTCATCGCAGGGTCATACTAATCTGTATGACCGTATAGTGCGTTCCACCCCAAAACATCAACATCTCTACTTTGTACAGTATCGTAGCCGTTCCAGCCCAGATGCATTATTGCATCCGTAGATAGAGAAACTGTGGGGTGGGCAAGCCCACTGCATGCCCTAGCTCATGGGCGGCAACGCTTTGCCGCAAGTCCGACGGATATCCATCATCTATGGCGTCTTCAATTTCATTAGAGTTGAGCACGACGTCTACCCAGAAGATATGACTTGCACTGGGTGTACTCGACGGAGGATTAGGGTTGACCCAGCCGAGCAAATCGCTATAGTCCACATTGAATACAAACACTTCAATGTCTCCACTACCTGACATTACTTGGCTGAAGGAGATATAGTCTTGGTTAGTAGCCGTCGTCCAGTCATATGCAGCATCATCTATTGGATCTGTATATGATCCACCGTTCTCGTCCCAAATGTCATCACGAATCCTATAAAACAGTGTTTCTGGGTTTGCTGACCGTTCCCAGTGAATATGCCAGTAGTCATTTGCGAGTCCGTGATTCGCGCTAGCGGTATTCGTGCTGAATAGCAAGAGGCTCGCCACTACGGCCACCATCAGCAGTAGCGGCACCGCATGTCTGACTGCTTGAGTCATTCTTCCCTCCAATCATATTTTTGTTATTGACGTGTGTTTTTCCTCGGGGTCTTGGATCAAAGCCTAGAATTCTCACATAACCTTGCCCTGCTTTCATGCGATTGAAATCGCTAACATTTCACTCCCTGTAGATAAGACGATTCCAACTCAGAAAACGCTCGCGTATCTGTTTCGTGTTGCGTGCCATCTCGGGTTTCGTCAGATCCCTGCCAAGCACCGGAGTCGTGGCCTTTCGTAGCGTGTTCTATGGAGCCAGGTGTATGACACCGTCGCTCCCGGCCGTTGCCTTACTTGCGTACGCCACTCTTGTAGTCCCTCACATGAGCAATGGATTCGATCTCTCTAAGTCGTTGGCGGGACTTTTTCGGGATGCACGTATGGCTGTAGAATGTCACGAATAACCTGTCTTTGGTTGGGATTGGATCGATAGATGACTAATCGAACACCGGGTGATTGTCGTCGTGCAAGATTGGAGTGGAAGTGCCTACGCCGAGGTGTGCGGCTAGGGATTCCTGGGTAGCCCACCCGTGAATCCTTGACAATCTCAAGGCTGACCGCTCGATGTGCTGGGCCGGTCAGCCCCACCGGATAAGAAGAAATGGAAAAAGCTAGAATTACGCTGAGAGTTCAACCCGGGGCCCGCCGTGCGGGAGTGACGGTGAATGAGGTAGGCTCTGTTACGGTGAGGGTGACCGCCTCACCCGAAAAGGGCAAGGCCAACGACGCTGTGTTAAGTCTCCTTGCCCGTTCCCTTGGGATTCCTTTGTCGGCTTTAGAAATAGCCCAGGGGCACACTTCACGCCAAAAGACGGTGTTGGTAGAGGGGTTATCTGATGAGGAGGTCATCAGGCGCCTCCAGGCCAGTGCCGACTCAGCCCTTTAGGTCTTCATCCCCAGCTCTTCCCTTATGCCCTTCAGGACGTCCACGTTGTCTTTGTCCGGGCCCTTGCCTTCCGCTCCCGGCACCTCCAGAAGGAACGGGACATCCCTGAAGGCGGCGTGTCCCATGATGACGCGGAAGCCCTCCACGCCCATGTGCCCTTCGCCGATGTTCTCGTGTCTGTCCACGCCGCCTGCAAAGGGTATCTTGCTGTCGTTGGCGTGCACGGCCACCAGGTTGTCCAACCCTATCTCCCTGTCGAACTCCTCCATCGTCCGCTCGATGCCGTCCTGGGTCACGATGTTGTACCCCGCAGCGAAGAGGTGCTGGGTGTCAAGGCACACCTTGACCTGCGGGCTGCCTACCGCCTTCATCAGCCGGCCTATCTCCTCGAACTTGGAGCAGATGTGGTCTCCCATCCCGGCGCTGTTCTCAATTGCGAGAGAGACATTCTCCGGGGATGCTTCCAGTACCTGCGCCATCGCTCTTACGGCCTGGTCGAAGACGCCATCGTAGCCGGCCCCGCGGTGGCTGCCGGTGTGGAAGATTACTCCCGCAGCGCCGATCTCCCCGGCTGCCTTCATGTAGTTGGTGAGCGCCCCGACGGACTTCTGCAGGTTCTCCTCCGTGGGGCTTCCCAGGCTGACCAGGTAAATGCAGTGGAGGAATGTTGGGGCTATGTCAGCCTGGATCGCCTTCTCCTTGAACTTCTCTATAAGTGGAGAGGCAATCGGCTTGAAGGCCCATCCCTGGGGTGAAGAAATGAACATCTGGATGGCCTCTGCGCCCATCGCCTGGCCACGGTCAATTGCTTTATCCATCCCTCCGGCGGAGGAAACGTGGGCTCCCACCTTCATGGCGCCTCCTTATGGGTCGTTAAGTTGTAGACCCATTATAGTACGACTCTGTCCGCAATCGAAGGGTATGTGAGAATGTCCAGGCGCAGCCTCTCCTCAGGGTGAGAGATATGCTATGCTGGTGGTCAGAAGACAGACCGCCACAGAAAGACGAGGTAGATACAACTATGAAAGCGCTGGTCTTGGAAGAACCCGGAGAGGCGCCTCGACTTACCATTGAGGAGAGGGAAGTCCCGCCCTTGGAAGCCAAGGACGTGCTGGTGAAGGTGCACGCCTGCGGCCTCTGCTACCACGACGTGCTGGTTATGCAGGGAGTGCTGCGCCGCGGGGTCAAGGAGAGAGTGGTGCTGGGCCACGAGATCTCCGGCACGGTGGCACAGGTAGGCGACTCGGTGGAGGGGTTCAAGGTTGGAGACCCGGTGGCCTCCATCTTCACGGAGCCGTGCGGCTACTGCGACCAGTGCCGTCGGGGTATGGAGCAGCGATGCGCCAACGGGCGCGGCATAGGTCACAGGATAGACGGCGGGCTGGCGGAGTTCGTGAAGCTCCATGAGAACGCCCTGGTCACCCTATCGGAGGGCACAGACCTGGACGGGGCCAGCCTATACAGTTGCCCCATCGGAGTGGCCTACAATGCAATTAAGGACGTGGCCGGGCTTCAGGCCGGGGAGCGGGCTCTTGTTACGGGGGCCGGTGGTGGGCTGGGTGTTCACTCCATTCAGATAGCCAAGGCCATAGGGGCATCGGTCTTTGCCGTCACCACCTCGCCTGAGAAGATGGACCGCCTGAGCGAGGTAGGCGCGGACGAGGTGCTTCTGGTGGATGAACTGGACTTCAGCGAGCTTGTTATGGCTATGACCGGAGACGAGGGCGTGAACGTGGTGGTGGAGAACGTGGCCGGAGTGACTTTCAACAGCTCCTTCAGAAGTCTGGCGCAGTTTGGCAGGATGGTCATTGTGGGGGCCATCGGGCCCGGTCAGTTGGCGCTGAACCCGGCTGAGATCATATTCAGAGACGCGCACATTATGGGGACCGGAGGCTCGACACGCAAGCAGTTGCGGGAGGTGGCCGACCTCGTGGAGAAGGGTCACATCCGCCCCGTAGTCTCCCAAAGCTTCTCCTTTGACGAGGCGCTGGAGGCTTACAGGGCCATGCTGAACAAGGAGACCTTCGGGCGGGTTACCATCAAGCCGTAGGGAGGCCGAGTGGCTAACGATGTTGCGCGTGGCTGCGCGGGTCTCATCAGCCCCTTCCTGGCGGGCGAGTAGTCTGGGACACAGGCACGCCGGTCGAGCTAAAGCCGCTGCTCAACTTTCTCGACAAGAGTAGTCACTTGTGCAAGATGGAGGGCTACAGTAGCTTGCGCCATCTTTCCCTCATAGAAGTTCTTATGTAGGCTATCTGCGCTGCTAAACAGAATAAGATAATCCTGATCGCCCGTCTCTTCAGCCAACGTATCAACGGCCTGCTGTAGCAGGCTGTGATGCCTGTGGTTCCAACCGATTTTTTCGGCCAACGCCTTTACGATTTGAGCAGCCGCGCCCCAGCCCTTCTCGGACGCTTGGTACAAGTTCCCCTGTGTAAGGAATTCCTTGGCGCTATCAAGAAATACCCTGCTTTGCTGCCGGTATGTTTCTTGCTGTAGCATACTACTATTCTATTTCTAATTTGAATCGCCGAATCTCTGGAGTCACTTTGCCACAGCCGTCACTCCCCCGGCTTGGTGAGGGCCGGCAAAAATACTCCCGACTACCTACCCCGGGACGGTATTGGCAGAGGCAGCCTGCGGAAGAGCTTGCCAATGTCGCCGCTCTCCCACGCCAGGAGAGCCTGGCTGGCGATCCAGATGGAGCTGTACGTCCCGACGATGATGCCTATCAGGAGCACTACAAGGAAGTCCCGGATGGTAGGCCCGCCGAATAGCAGCAGCGCCATGATAGCGAACAGAAGCGTGAGGCTGGTGTTGAAGGATCGTCCCAGTGTGTCCTGAATGCTGACGTTGATAGCGGAGCCCAGGTCCCTTCCAATGCCTCTAATGAGGTTCTCCCGTATGCGGTCGAAGACCACAATAGTGTCGTTCACGCTGTAGCCAATGATAGTCAGGATGCCGGCGATAAACAGGGCGTCCACCTCAAAGCCGAAGATCCGCCCGAATATGGAGTAGACACCCAGCACCACTACTACGTCGTGGACAAGGGCGATGATGGCCGATATCCCGTATCTGAACGGCGACGGTAATCTTCGGAAAGCCCAGGTTATGTAGACCATGATGGCTATCGAGGCAATGAAAACGATGATGATGGCGTTGCGCACTGTCTCTGTGGCGATGCTGGGAGAAACTGAGAACAGTTCCGAGCTTTCAACACTGGATCCCAGGCCCGACTCAAGGGCGCTGACGATCTTCTCCCTCTCGGAAGCGCCACCTGCCTGAGACTCCTCCAGGAGTCTGGTGCGCACGAAGTAGCTCCTGTCGTCCAGGCGCTGGACTACGGCATCGGTGTGGCCCAGCTGGCTTAGCACGCCGCGCAGGTCCTCCTGCTCCACCCCCTCTGCAAACTCCAGGGTCATTGAGGAGCCGCCGGTGAACTCAAGTCCCGCGTTGAGGCCGCCGGGCGTCACCAGCGATGCGATGCTCACAAGAACCACTACAAATGAGGCGAGAAAGAACCAGTGTCGCTTACCTACGAAGTCCAAAGCTGTTTATCTCCTGTCTCCCAGAGGCGAGCCCGTCCTGGGAGCTACGTCTATTCTACCCACGGGCGCGTACAGAGAGAGGTACCGCCCCAGTGGTGTGATCGCCACTATCCGCAAGAGGGTGCGAGTCACGGTTAGGGCCGAGAACATGCTCATAGCCACCCCGATGAAGAGTGTGACCGCGAACCCGGTCACCAAGCCCGTGCCCAAGCGGCTGCCGAACCAGAAGAGGATGGCGCATGTAATGAAAGTGGACACGTTACTGTCACGGATGGCGGGCCAAGCGCGGTTGAATCCCGTCTCCGTGGCCGCCATGAGGGAGCGTCCGCTTCGCAACTCCTCCTTGACACGCTCAAAGATGAGGATGTTTGCGTCTACGGCCATTCCAAGGGACAGGATGAAGGCGGCTATTCCTCCAAGCGTCAGGGTTATGGGCCAAAGCTTGATTATAGCAATGACCATTAACGCATAGGTTACCAGGGCGATGCACGCCACCACCCCGGGCAGCTTGTAGTAGAGGGCCATGAACAGCAGGACTAACCCCAGACCTATCAGCCCTGCGACAACGCTCTTCCTCAGGGAGTCCGCTCCCAGAGTGGCGTCCACCTCCAACTCCTGGATAAGCTCCAGTGGAACCTGAAGGCGCCCGGATTCCAACTGAATGGAGATGGTGCGTACCCGTTCAGGAGTGAAGTCGGGGCTTTGGATGAAGGCCCGGCCACCGGAAATAACCTGGCGCGCTATGGGGTCAATGAGCAGCTCATCGTCCAGGAAGAAGGCCGTGCGATTGTTGGTGCCGGCAATATCTTGTGTGTGCCTTGCGAATATCCTGGCTCCATCGCTGCTGAACTCTATGTTCACTATAGGTCTCGCCAAGGTGGGGTGAGTGCCGGCATAGGCCCGCGCGAGGTCGTCGCCCGTAAGGTTGAGGGGAGTGTCCACGTGGTACTCGGGGTCCTCGCACCTTTGGGTGATGTCTGCGGGGTCGTTGAGGCAGGTGCGTTCCATAAGCTCCAGTCGCGCCGTCTGCCCGATGAGCCGCTTGGCCTCCTCAACCCCTCCAGTTATCACGAAAGAGAACTCCGCTACGTTGGAAGATCTCAGCGAGGGCAGTTGCAACTGTAATGATTCCAGAAGGGCATTCGCGTCAGCCGGCTCCAACGAAGGTATCTCGACGGTGAACGAAGTGTCCGACTGCCTGATAACAGCCGCGTCCTCCCGGCCCAGGGCGGAGCTAACGACTTCGACGTCCATCGGATCTGAGAATTCAAGGGTCATGGCGACGGCGGGAAAGGCCTCTTCCAACGCCTGCTGAATCTCGTCTCGCTCTGCGATCCGGACCACGTTTCCGTCGGCGTCAATCTCACGCGGCCTGAGGGAAGGAAGCTCGATTTCATAGGTGCGGTTGTCTTCCCGCTCAATGAGAGCGTTGGAGCGTCCCAGATTGACCAAAACGGTGCGCAGCTCCTCCGTCCCCACGTTTTGATGGAAGGCGACCCTGGCCTTGGTTGTGCCCACACCCGGAAGCTGCACCAGCACCCGATCCGCGCCCATGCTCTGGATGATAGGCTCGGCGACTCCAAAGGCGTTGACGCGCCGCTCTATGGTCTGGATGACGCCTTCCATCTGGTCCGAGGTTGGCGACTCGCTGCCATCTGCGGGGAGGGCCTCGTAGACCAAGTGGCTTCCCCCTTCCAGGTCCAGACCCAGTCGCAAGCCCAGAATGCTGTCTGAGCCCCGGACGAAGTTGACGCCACCGGCTGACACTCGTATCTCCTGGATAGCAAGAGATGTCACGGCAAGGGTCACCAAGATGGCGACCAAGAGGAAACGTTTCAGGGGGAATCTTCGCATTAATCTTCCTTCGCGTTAAGTCTACTATATTCTACGCAACAAAAATCAAAAGGCAAGGGTTTCTGCCAATCTCTCAAGACGCGGTGAGGCCACCTACCAAATTAGGTGGCCTCAAGAATGCTCCCGTTATTTGGACGGGATGTTTCTAGTAGATCCTCGCCCTCCTCTTGTTGTTGTTCTGCCTTCTGAGGAATGGGGGGATCTCTAACTCAGCGTCGTCGTGGATAGCGTCCATCACGAGCTGAGAGATGTGGTCGTCGTTCTCAGGGACGCGCTCCTCTGTAGAGAAGCCGGTGGCAATAATTGTGATCTTTACCTCGTCCTCCATTTTCAAGTCGGTGACCATACCGAAGAAGATGTTGGCGTCCGGGTCAGCGGCCTCGCGGATTACATCGGCGGCCGCCTGGACCTCCAGGAGGGACAGGTCGCTTCCCCCGGTGACGTTGTAGAGTATTCCCTTGGCGCCCTCGATTGACACGTCCAAGAGAGCGCTGCTAACGGCGGCTCTGGCGGCGTCAGCAGCCTTGTTTGCACCGGTGCCACGACCGATGGCCATCCATGCAGCCCCTGCGTTGCTCATTACCGTCTTCACGTCGGCAAAATCTAGGTTGACCTCACCAGGCACCGTCACAAGCTCTGCGATGGACTGCACTCCTTGCCGCAGCACGTCATCCGCCAAGCGGAAGGCGTTCTCCATTGTCACCGTCTCATCACATACGGCGAAAAGCCGATCGTTGGGAATGATGATCAGGGTGTCCACCTTCTCCTTCAGCTTGGCAATGCCCTCGTCGGCCAGCTTCCGGCGGCGGCTTCCTTCGAAGCTGAAGGGCTTTGTAACGACGGCTATAGTGAGGGCCTCCGCCTCTTTGGCAATTTCGGCCACCACCGGCGCTGCGCCGGTCCCGGTTCCGCCGCCCATGCCTGCCGCCACAAATACCATGTCTGAGCCCTTTATAGCCTCATACAGCTCTTCTCTGCTTTCCTCGGCGGAATCCTTGCCCTTTTCGGGGTCTCCTCCCACGCCCAGGCCTCGGGTCAGCTTTTCCCCCATGCGGATTCTCAAGGGTACTTCGGAACGCATGAGAGCCTGGGAGTCGGTGTTGACACCAACGTACTCCACTCCCTGGACCCGCTCCTTGAACATCCGGGAGACGGCGTTGCAGCCTCCCCCGCCTACCCCCACCACCTTTATCCTGGCTATACCATCGTTCTCATAAGACTGGCCCGCCATAATGCACCTCCTTTGCTATACCTGTGACTTACGTGAAAAAATACTTAGCCAGTGCTTTCCACGTTGGCTGCGCTTGGAGTAACCGTTGCCGTTGGCCCCGTGTTGTTGTTTTGCATCCCAAATGAGAAGGCCCAGGGCTGTAGCGAAGGAGGGGTCCTCTAGGTCGTCCGGGACCCATGTCGACGCTGTGGGCACGCCGATCCTTACCGGCCCCGGCCAGATGTTATTTGCCAACTCTCGCAGTCCGGACAGCTTCGCCGAGCCCCCCGTCAGAACGAGTCCTCCGGGGGGAACGCCTTCCAGACCGGAGACGCTCACCTCCCTGCGGATGATACGCAGAAGCTCATCCATTCTCTCATTGATAACCTGGCACAGATCCTGCCGTGAGACCAGACTTGCATCCTGATTCCCGAACCCTGGCAGGTTTATGTCCTCCTCAGGGTCTACTGAATCGGGGAGCGCGTGGCCGTACTGGAGCTTCGCCTCCTCGGCCGCCAGGAAGAAAGTAGTAAAGGCTATGGATATGTCACGAGTTAACTGAAAACCGCCCACGGGTATGACCTTGGTGTGCCAGATGCTGCCGTCCATGAATATGGACGCATGGGTGGTGCCTCCGCCGATGTCGGCCAGGACCACGCCCATTTCCCGCTCATCCTCGGAAAGGACGGCCTCCGCGCTGGCTAGAGGATCCATTATCAAGCCCTTGAGCTTGACCTTGGTCCTGTGGAAAGCCTCTACAAGGTTGTCTATAGCGGTGGGGTCTCCCATAACCACGTGGCTTTCTACTCCGACAGAAGAAGCGTACATTCCAATGGGATCGCGTACGCCCCAGTTGCCGTCCACGGAGTAGTCCCTGGGTATCACGTGGAGTATTCTGGAGTCGTTTACATTGTGATTGGCGTAGCAAGCCCGAAGCACCTGCTTCAAGTCATCAGAATCTACCGGGCTGTCGTATTTGCGGTTGCCCAGAGAGGCCCGGGAATTGACACAACTGATGTGGGAACCGGATACACCTGCGCAAACGGAAGTTACACGTATGCCGGACTGGGCCTCAGCCTCGTCCAAGGAGGCCTGGATTGACTGATTGACTTCAGCAATGTTGCTGACGGTGCCCTTCTGCATTCCTCGCGATGGCGCCTTTCCGACACCCAAGACCTGCATATCATCGGGTCTCTGGGAGCGCCCGATGAGCGTACAGACCTTTGATGTGCCTACATCTACAGCAACGTGTAGCGTTTCGTTCTTCATCTGTTATACCTCCCTTGGGTATATGGCTTCCCAAAAGAGAATCCGACTGGCGTTGGGGGTGAGGTCTCCGGGGCGAGAGGGTTTTTACCGCAAAGATTTAGCTACTTGGCGTCTGCCCCAGTTAGGCCTAGTATTTAATACTCCGGCGACCTTACCCCCATACCAGTACTAGGATCTGTAGAAGGGTCGTCCCCTTCTAAAATGCGCTCCGCCACCCGTAACCGGGCGCTTCGACTTCTTGGGTTTGTCCGGACCTCCTCTTTGGAGGGGGTAGTAATCCTTATGTTGTCCCTGTGCATGGTTCGGGCTTTCCTGTCGGCGTGTCTCAGGAAGAGCTTCACTATACGGTCCTCCAGAGAGTGATAGCTGATAACCACCAGCTTGCCGCCGGCTTTGAGAATGGAGACCGCCTGTCCCAGAACGCTCTCTAGGTTGTCCAGCTCCCTGTTCACCTCTATGCGAATGGCCTGGAAAGTGCGTGTTGCAGGGTGAATGCGGCCGGATGGACGCCTCGCTGCCCTCTCCACTACTTGGGCGAGCCGGAGAGAAGTGTCGATGGGCCTGCTGTAGACTATTGCCTTTGCAATCCGGTTTGCCCTTCGCTCCTCGCCGTAAGTGAAAAGGACTCTGGCAAGCTCCTCGCCGGTGTACTCGTTGACCACGTCCCAGGCCGTGAGGCCCTGCCGATTGTCGAACCGCATATCCAGGGGCTCCTCAGTGCGGAAGGAGAAACCTCTTCCTCCACCTTGCAACTGTAGCGAGGATAGGCCCAGGTCGAACAGGATCCCGTCGACCGAAGAGAATCCGTGTCTCTCGGCTACCTGCTCCAGGTCCCGGAAGTTTTCGTTTTCCAGGACTGAGGAATCTCTGTAGGACCACAGCACCCTTTCCGCCGTCTGGAGAGCCTGTAGGTCCATGTCTATGCCCAGCAGCCTGCCTCCCGGAGAAGCGGCCTCCAGGATAGCGGAGCCATGACCCCCTTCTCCCACAGTGCAGTCTATGTAGCTGCCGCCAGGCTTCACCTGGAGGGCAGACAAAACCTCTTGCACCAGGACCGGAACGTGGTAAGGCATTGCAACGACGCTCATTGGCGCTCCTCGGACGTCTCGGCTATAAGCCAAGCTTCCTGCTCCAAGGATTCGCTTTCCTGGAGCCATGCCTCTTTGGACCATATCTCAAGGAAGTCTCCCATACCTGCGATGACTACCTCGTCTCCTATCTGAGCATAGCTTCTCAGTGAGGCCGGCAGGAGCACTCGCCCCTGTCTGTCGGCCTCCAGTTGAAAAGCGGATGTAAACGTTACTCGTCGCATTCTTCTGTTCTTGGCCCTGTTCATTGGGAGATTGGCCATATCGCTGGCCACTGCTTCCCACCGGGAAGGTGTGTAGACGGAGATGCAACGGTCGTATCCCCGAGTGAGAACAACGCCTCCTCTGAAAGCGTCCCGGAAGCGTGCCGGGAGGGATATGCGACCCTGAGGATCCACCCGGTGTTCCTGCTCCCCGAAGAATGTGAAAAGACCACTTTGCACCTTATTTCACCAGAAAAAACCTATTCGTTCCTAACGACTCCAAACTACCATAGAATACCTCTTTATGCAATACCAATTTTGAGAAATCCGGGGCCATTTCCCGGCGAAAGACGGGGTTAGCGAGGGGTTTTCAAGGGCCGTTTTTCAGAGCGGTGAGTGAGCCGTTTAGACGTAGTTTAGTGCGTAGCGGACAGCTTTTAGCTACGGAGTTAGCCTGAGGAGTTGGGGCGACATTCTGGGTACACGCTCACATCACTCCACGGGCTTCCAGGTCAAGTTTGACCGTCTCTACGTACCACTTGACGGAGCCGTCAAAACCGCCTTGGAGCCTCTGCTCTACGCCCTTCACCAGGTCGGTGTGGGGCATGTCTCCGGCGGCCAGGATTTCGGTGATCGCCGCCCTCATCGCATCGTACTTCTGTTTGCTGATGTTGACGCCCTTCTTTCCCTGAGGATGCCGCGTAAATATCCGATCCTCCATGTCTAGCTCTCCGCCTCTTCCTCAGGGTCTGCCAGGAGGCGAAGGTCCTCCGGGCTGAGCGACGCTTCGGCGAGAAGATCTGGGCGCTGTCTCAGGGTGCGGCGCAGCGACTGCCTTCGTCGCCACCTGCGGATGGCTTCATGGTTACCCGACAGGAGCACGGGTGGCGTCGGCCAGTCTCGATACGTAGCGGGCCGGGTGTACTGGGGGAACTGGATCAGACCGGAGGCATGGGTATCGTCCGCAATGGATGCGGTGTCCCCAACTACTCCCGGAATCAGGCGCACGGTCGCATCCACCAACACCATCGCCGGGACCTCCCCGCCGCTCAGCACGAAGTCCCCTATGCTTATCTCGCGGTCCACAAGGCGCTTCCTTACCCGTTCGTCCACGCCCTCGTAGTGGCCGCAGATTAGGATGAGGTCCCGGTGCAGAGCCAGCCCCCCGGCCGTTTCCTGGGTCAGGACGCTGCCCTGCGGTGTGAGGAGTATGACCGGCGCTTCGGCGGCACGCTCGTGGGATTTCGTCTCCGCAATGCTGGACTTGACGCTCTCCACTGCGAGGAAGAGTGGTTCAGGCTTGAGCACCATGCCGCCTCCGCCTCCAAAGGGGTAATCATCGACAATCCTGTGCTTGTCCTGGGCGTAATCCCGGATGTTGTGAAAGTGTATCGACGCCAATCCCTTATCCACGGCCCGCTTCACGATACTCTCGTCAAAGGGCCCGCGAAACATATCCGGGAAGAGGGTCAGGATGTGGATGTCCATGCCTATTGGGTTGGGTGGCGCTCCACCCTCGCCATCTTGAGGGTCTCCAGGGCGTGGGGGATAGCGCCAATTACGGCCTCCAGGTTCTCCCTTACGGCCCTTGGGCTTCCAGGCAGGTTTATGATGAGGCAGCTGCCGCGTATGCCGGCGGTGGCCCGACTCAGCATTGCCATAGGAGTATGGCCCAAGCCTGCCTGGCGCATCGCCTCCGGGATGCCGGGGACCGGACGCTGGATGACGGCCTGGGTCGCCTCCGGCGTTACGTCCCGTGGGCCCAGGCCGGTCCCTCCCGTCGTGACGAGCAGGTCGACCTCTCCACTGTCGGCCCACTCCTTCAGCCTGGCGGAGATGACATCGGCTTCATCCGGCACGATTTCGTAGCGCGTTACGGAGAATCCCAGTGGCGCGAGCATCTCTCTGATGGCCTGGCCGCTGGTGTCCTCCCGCTCCCCTTTCGCGCCCATATCGCTGCTGGTCAGTATGCCTAGGGTGAACATCTCTCCTCATAGTATGCGCGTTTGCCCAAACTATATCACACGCAAAGTGTCGAATGTAGCGCCGATGCGCTTAGAGGAGGTTAGCCTTCGCCTCCGTATGCCAAGCCTTGACCTCATCTGAGGTATGGGCAATAATGATCTCAATCTGCGCATAGATAGGAGCGCTATGTATCGAAGAGAACTTCTCAAGGGCAATACAGAGACGCTGTTGCTGTCCCTGCTGTCCTTGGAGCCTATGTATGGGTATCAGATGGTTAGAGAGATGGAGAGCAGGAGCAAGGGGTACTTCAGGTTCAAGGAGGGCACTCTCTACTCGGCGCTGCATCGTCTGGAGGGGGACGGACTCATAGACGGCAAGTGGCGCACGTCCACCAGCGGCCAGCAACGGCGCTACTATTACATCACCGTCAAGGGTAAGAACTTCCTGGAGAGCTTGCAGGAGGAGTGGAAGAGCTTCTCACAGGCAGCGAACATGATCATAGAGCAGGGAATATCCTGAATGATTTCAATGAGCACAGACTTGAAGGTCTACTTGAATAGCCTCAAGCGGGCACTTCACCTGGAGCCCCGGCAGGAGAGGGAGATCCTGTGGGAAATTCAGAGCCACGTCCAAGAGAGGGCCCAGGAGTTGCAGGACAAGGGTATGTCCGCGGACGACTCAATGGAGGAGGCGCTGCGAGATATGGGAAATCCCCACGACATAGCTCAGGGGATGTACACCACCCACAGCCGGACTTCCTGGGGTGACGCGGCTCTGGCCAGCGCTCCCCATATTCTTGCCGCGCTCTACTTCTCACTTCACCTGTGGTCCAGCCTCGTCTGGGTAGTGCTTGGCTACGCCGCCATCCTCCTCATAGGGGTGGGAGGCTGGCGGAGCGGCAGACCAACCTGGGTCTATCCGTGGCTTGGCTATAGTTTGGCCGCCCCGGTTGCGGTGTGGTTCTTTGCTTTTCTTGCTCTGGCATCCGGCGTATGGAACCTCTTGACGCATGGTTCCATGCCTCTGCCCATCCTGGCGTATGTGGGAATGCTTATCTACCTGCCGCTGTCCCTCTGGAGTGTGGCTGCCGTAGTAGTCCGGGTCATCAGGAGAGACTGGATACTAGCGTCCCTCATGGCCCTCCCATTCCCCTTTATAGCCACGTGGCTGGTGTTTCTCCAGGGTCACGGAGGATTCACTGCTTATCGAACCGAGCAGTTTCAGGAGACCGACGTCTATACGGCGCTGGGTCTGCTGGCCCTGGCAGTCACCACGGCTATATTCTGCCGTATGACCCAGAGGATGCTGAGAATAGGCTTGCTCCTTGTAGCGATACCGGTTGTCTTTGCTCTGGTCTACTTCGGCTACCAGAGCGAGGCTGGCCCTCTGGGCTTGGTCGTAATGTCTGCGATATGCCTTGCCTTCCTGCTGAGCCCGTACTTCCTGGAGTCCAAGATAGACTACGAGGACGAATGGCAGGATTCGGCGGACGTTGGAATACTCCCGGGGGAGCAGCCCGACCACGCAGTTTAGCTTTACCCTGCTCTAGCCTGACATTCCCGGCTGAGGGTGTACACCTTGCGAGCGAAAGTAGCGCTGGTAGTTGATAGCGCCGTTTGTCTGCCCGCCGGCCTCGTGGACGACCTCAAGCTCCACGTTGTGCCCCTTCAGTTGTCCATTGACGGAAAGACATATCGAGACAGGGTGGACATCTCGCCCACCGAGTTCTACGCTCTCCTGGCTCAGTGCGAGAACCTCCCCGTAACCTCCGCCCCCAGCCCCGCCAGCTTTATAGAGGCCTTTACAGCTGGCGCGGCCACCGCCGAGAGCGTGCTCTGCCTTACGGTGCTGTCTACCATCAGCGCCACATACAACGTAGCCCTCGCTTCCGCGGAAATGGCCCAGCAATCCCTCCCGGAGACCAGGATAGAGGTCATGGACACCTCCACCGCAGCCGCGGCTGAAGGACTGGTTGCTCTGGCCGCAGCGCGGGCGGCCACCGGAGGCGCGGACCTTGACCAAGTCAAGTCGGAGGCTAAACGAGTGGCGCGGGACGTCAATCTGGTGGCCTTTCTGGACACCCTGTACTATCTCTGGAAGGGCGGGCGCATCCCGGGGATAGCGGCCTTCGCCGGCTCGGTCTTGAAGCTGAAGCCCCTTCTGGAGCTGAACAACGGGGAGGTCCGACCCCTGGAGCGGCCCAGGACCAGGAAGCGGGCGATGGAACGCCTGCTAGCCCTCGTGCGGCAGCGGGCAGGCGAGGCGCCTTTTCGGGCCAACATTATGCACGCCATATCCCCCGGCGATGCACTTATTCTGAAGGAGAGGCTTCTTTCAGAGTTCAACTGTGTTGAGGCGCTGGTGAGCGAGACCACCCCGGTCATGGGGTCCCATACTGGCCCCGGCCTTATGGGAATAGCCTTTCACCCTGCGGGGTGAGGCATCTCCACTACTTTGAGCTGGGGGAGGAAGTGGATTAGGATGGAGAGGAGTCTTAAAAACCAGAGCACCAGATGTGACGCTCGCAGAGGATCACTTCTGGTGCTTGCTTAAGTATAGCCGGTCTCATATGTGCTTTGTCAACCTGCCGTGCATCCTCCTTACATACGGTGGTGAGCCTGTAGGATCATATGAGCGGGGTCAAAGCGCAGTACATTTCCCGCTCTTAATCTTCTGCGGGCGGCTGTTTATCAAGAAACTCGATCAACGCTTCAGTAGTAGCTTCCATATCCCTCAACTGACACTCCCAAACCGTCATCACCGACCAACCCCGTTCTTTCAACAACCCAATGTTGCGTTCATCCCGTGCCTG
This sequence comes from Dehalococcoidia bacterium, assembly GCA_965261605.1. GTDB lineage: Bacteria > Chloroflexota > Dehalococcoidia > Lucifugimonadales > UBA2985 > DAOUJW01. Next base: position 2,469,553 of record OZ253466.1, read on the forward strand.
GTTGCGCTGCAATTTGGACACCCAGTAGTTTCTATTTGATGCCGGAATCCTAACCCGAGGGCAATCCGGGTGATTGTGCCAGAAACACCCATTTACGAACACTATCTTCTGCCGCGATGGGAATACGATATCTGGTTTGCCGGGTAAGTCAGCCCTCTGCAGACGATATCTATAACCAAGTCCGTGCAACAGACGGCGAACCTTCATCTCAGGCTTCATGCCCTTTGACTTGACCTGAGCCATTACTCTGCTGCGGGTTTCAGGTGATACGGTGTCGGCCATGGCTCATTTTACTATGTGAATGTCACCCAAGATTCGGCGAAACCCAGATTTGCTAGAAATTGAGCTGGGTCTATGATGTCTGGTTTCTTAATCTCAAAAGAACGCGCTGAACCACTCACTGGTCTAATGATTGTGAATTGGGCACCATGGGGTTGCCAAGTAAAGGTGTGCAATCCGCCGTGAATACTATGCCCTTCGAGATTGTTACTTCTATTGAGACGCCAAGTATAGTCTGCGGGGTCAAACGGAGAGGTGGGCTGCTCAAAGACTTTGAACCGAAAGGCTTCCATATGGCGTATAAGTACTATAGTACGCAAATGAGGGTAGCACTGTGTAGATTCCTCGACGCGAGCATTCCAGATTTGCAGGACTTGTTTGCCCGTTTCCTGAATGTCAGCAAAAGGGTCATCGTTGCCGAAAGAGAAAACTGGGGCATTGCGTCCCGAAACCAAACGAACTTGATTAACGCGAGATGGATTTCTTAAGCTGACTGTTTTCGCTGACCAAGCAGTGTTCCCTAAGGCAACGTCAGCGATTCCAAGGGGACTATTGAAATGCTCTCCGTTTATGGCAGCTGCAAAAATATCTCCCCAATCATCTCCTGACAGGTCCCTTCTCCCGACTGCGGTCGAATAGACGATATTGCCTGCGATCGACAGAATAAGGGAGTCCGGGATCTGACCCAGAGGGTATGGCATAGGGCTGTTCCATCCGCCGCGCAATCGAGGACCTTGATAATCCATTATGCACTTCCTCTAAGACTGCCCGTACCATAGGCACTGGCACAGCATTACCTGTCTGCTTGCGAACTTGCTGATATGACCCGGGCAAGTCAAACGTTTCAGGGAATCCTTGCAACCTGAGCATTTCTCTGGGCGTTAGTCGTCTTTCGCCGTTCACCAGCAGATAGTTGTATGACGCCCCAGCGCGCAGGGCACAGGAGAACGGATGACTGGACACGTTGCCGCCCTTGTTTTCGTGCCATATCGAGAGTTCATACGTGCTCTTGTGCTTTGCCATCCTCTTGCGTCTTATTTCCTCACTGGCGAAATAGGTGCTGGGAGCGTCCTTTTCAAGTATATCCTCTAGCGACAGTGAATTCACAGCGGGTTTGGGCCATTCAAACGCAGTAGATTTGTCTTGAAATCCCACTATTATTGTGCGCTCACGCTTATGCGGGAGACCGAAGTCCAAAGCGTTGAAGAGCTTCCAGTCAGCCCGATAACCTAATCCAGCTAGTTCAGCAATTATCTTCGCAAGGGTCTTGCCTCTATTGTGAGTGGACAACTGGCGTACATTCTCCAACACAAACGCTTGTGGACGCTTGGCGTCAATAATCTTAGCCACATTGAAGATCAGTGTTCCTCGAGCGTCATCAAACCCCCGCATTGCCCCAATTATGCTGAATGGCTGACACGGAAATCCTGCAAGCAATATGTCGTGGTCTGGAATGTCATTGGGATCAATTGCCGTGATGTCTCCGGCAGGCTCTATGCCGAAATTCTGCTGATAGGCGCGGCGAGCCTCAGCGTCAATGTCACAGGCAAATACACACCGCATGCCCAACTGGCTTGCGGCTACATGAAAACCGCCAATGCCGCAGAACATGTCTGCGAAAGAATAGGCCCTTTCAGTCCCTTTATCTGCGATGGTCAATTCAGTACCTCAACCAGCATATGTATGTGTTGTGAACCTAAGCGTGCCAAGTATGTACTATTTCAAATATTCCCATTCTCACGCTTGCGCTGCTCGTGTGCATTATGCGTACAGGGGTTCGCTTTGTCAAGTTTGCGTCCCGCAAGTCTTAAGATTCTGTTCCCATCCCCTTCGTTGCCTGAGCACAGCATATGGGAATATAATGGACGACGCATGACCGGAGCCGCCATCGGGCGAACGACGGGAAACTTACGGCTCTATGAATAAGGCTCTGCTCTCGGACGACGTAAACCTGCTGCAATGGCATCTCACATTGGTGCCTGAGCCTCTACCACGAGGTGTGCTGGTGGTGGTAAGCGGACTGCCGGGGACCGGAAAGTCCTACTTCAGCCGCCGGCTGGCCGAGCGGTTCCCCATAGCCGTCGTTGAGACGGACGTCATGCGAAAGGCCCTATTCCCTACCCCGGCCTACACCGCGGACGAGAGCGCCCGGCTCTTCAGGGCCTGTCACGCCCTCGTAGAAAACATGGTGCGTAGGGGTATCCCCGTGCTGCTGGACGCCACCAACCTTGTGGAGTCGAACCGTGAGCGTCTCTACAACATAGCGCACAGGGCCGGCGCCAAGCTCATCCTCGTGCGGGTGGAGGCGCCCATAGAGGTGGTGGCTGAGAGGCTCAGTCAGAGGGATGAAGGCGCTGCCGACCCGGAGGACAACTCCACCGCAGGCCGGTCCGTTTATGATCGGATGGCGCATTCGGTGGAGCCGATAAGGCGGGACCACTTAGCCGTAGACACGTCCAGGGACATCACCCCTGTGATAGAGAAGATAGTACGAGAGATACAGCGATGGGTGAGGGTTTAGAGCAACCCGAGCTCATCCGGAAAGGAAAGCAAAATGGATATAAAGGCCGTCTCCGGTGACATAACGCAGGCAGACGCAGGTGCGATAGTCGTCAACCTGTTTGAGGGGGTGCAAGCCTTCGCAGGAGCTACCGGCGCTGTCGACAGGGCAATGGACGGGGCCATTTCCAAGCTCATTGCCGACGGCGAGATCAAGGGCAAGAAGGGGGAGATAACCGTAATCCACACCTTGGGCAAGATACCCCCTGCCCGCGTGGTGGTGGCAGGCCTGGGCAAGGCCGACCGCTTCAATGCGGAGGTGGTGCGCCAGGTGATGGGCGCCGTCTGCCGCAGGCTGCGAGGCGTCGGCATAGAAAAGGCCGCCACCATTCTTCATGGCGCAGGAATCGGCGGGATGGACGTGGATGAGTCGGCCCAGGCCATCTCAGAGGGGAGCCTGCTTGGACTGTATACGTTCAAGAGGCACCTGACCAGGCAGGAAGATGACGAGAAGGGGTTGAAGGAATTGACGGTGGTCGAGTCGGACTCCTCCAAGCTCTCCACGCTTCAGCAGTCCCTTGACAGAGGAAGGGTGTTTGCGGAGGCGACGATGCTGGCCCGGGACATGGTCAACGAACCCTCCAACTTTATGACGCCGACCCACATGGCGGAGGTCGCCACATCGGTTGCAGGTGAGCATGGCCTGGAGCTGACGGTGCTGGACAGGCCAAAGATGGAGGAGCTTGGTATGGGCGGCCTTCTGGGCGTGGCCAGGGGCAGCGCCGAGCCTCCCAAGTTCATCGTGCTGCAATACAAGGGAGACCCGGACAATCCTGACAATAACCTGGGGATACTGGGCAAGGGCATCACATTCGACACCGGAGGCATATCCCTGAAGTCCGCCGCCGGCATGGGCGAGATGAAGGGCGACATGTCGGGAGCCGCCGCCGTCATCTCGGCGATGAAGGCCATTGCTCAGCTTGCGCCCAAGCTGAACGTCACGGCCATCGCCGCGGCCACGGAGAACATGCCCGGTGGCTCCGCTCAGAAGCCCGGCGACGTGCTGCGCACGATGAGCGGCAAGACCGTCGAGGTGGAGAACACCGACGCCGAAGGTCGCCTGGTCCTTTCCGATGCCCTCTGCTACGCCCGGCAGATGGGGTTAAACAGGCTGGTGGACGTGGCCACACTCACCGGCGCAATCGTGACGGCTCTTGGGGACGTTTGCAGCGGGGCCTTTACCAACAACCAGGACCTGCTGAGCGCAGTAGTTCAGGCCGGGGAGACGTCGGGTGAGCGCATTTGGCAGATGCCGATGTTCGAGGAGTACAAGGAGCAGAACAAGAGCCAGGTGGCCGACGTGAAGAACACCGGCGGAAGGAAGGCGGGCTCCATTGCGGCGGCCCAGTTCCTGGCGGAGTTCAGCGAGGATACCCCCTGGGTGCATCTGGACATCGCCGGGACTTTCATGTCCGAGAAGGAGTCCGGATACCAGGTCAAGGGGGCGACCGGAGTGCCGACACGGACGCTCATCAACTTGGCAATGGAACTGGCGCGGGGCTAAAGCGTTGCGGGGAGCAAGGGGTGATTTCGTAGCTAAGCGTGTGAAAAGCATAACGCAGAATACGGCTTTCTTCAGGAAGGTGGAAGTGCCAGAATCAGTCTTATGGATTGTGTAGCAGTGCTCGACTTATACCCCCTACGGGCTGTACACTCTAGTTGTTTATGGAGGTAGTGTTTGCCAGTAGATATCTTGAACGCTGCTTTCTTGATGTATCAGAGGCGATTCGCGAGTTTGGTCAACCAGTAGGCCTGAGATATATCCAGCGGATCAAGATACTTGTTGCAGCGAATAATCTCCACGAACTGAGTCATGCGCGGTCACTACGAATACATCCTCTCAGAGGTGGTAGAAGTGGTGAGTGGGCAATGACACTGCAAGGCCGCTGGCGGTTGGTAATGGAGCTAATCGGTGAGAATACAATTCTGATCAAAGAGGTGAGTGCGCATTATGGCGATTAGAGTTACGGAGAGTAGGGAGTCGAACGCCGTCATCCCGCCTGGGCTGTTCATCAGGGATGAGCTGGAAGCCAGGGGAATGAGCCAACGCAAGTTGGCAGCGGCAATGGGGCGACCGGTGAATACCTTACACGAGATCATCGTCGGCAAGAAGGCTATAACCCCAAGAACTGCACTGGAGTTGGAGCACGTATTGGAAATCCCCGCCCACATCTGGATGCGCCTGGAAGCGGATTACCGCCTGGCTTTGGAGCGGCAACAAGACTGAGCCAATCGACAAACTTGGCTGCGGTTAATAAAATATCAGTGTGGTATTTGAGTGGGATGAGAACAAGCGAGAGGAGACCCTGGCAAGACGCAACCTGGATTTTGCGTCTGTCGAATACTTCGACTGGGACACGGCTGTGTACGAGAGGAGTGATCGGTATCCAGAGACCCGCTATATGGCTACAGGTTACATCTTCAACCGTCTTCACAGGGTGGTGTACACAATACGAGATGACAGGACGCGCATAATAAGTCTGCGCAGAGCCAATGCCAGGGAAAGGAGGAGATATGCCCAAACTTAAGCCGGATGACGTTGGGCTTACGCCTGAAGAGGACGAGGAAATCAACCGGCAAATCGCCGAGGATCCGGATGACTTTGAGTTGGACGACGACTGGTTTGCCCGCGCTCGCCCCATAACAGATGTCATGCCTGTATTGGTAGAGTACTGGCGCAGTACACAGAGCAGGCATAAGTTGCCGCCCAGGGACCCACAGGACCAGGACGCCCTTTATCCCCCGGGACCGTTGCTCAAAGCCGAGCTGGCAATCAGGGGTATGAGCCGTCGGGAACTGGCGGCGGCAATGAAGCGGCCGGTCAGCACCGTCCACGAGATCATCCTCGGCAAGAAGGCCATCACCCCGCGGACTGCGCTGGATCTTGAACGCGCGCTGGAAATCCCGGCCCACGTCTGGATGCGCCTGGAAACCGACTACCGTATTGACAAAGAGCGGCAAAAGGAGCGTGAGGCGGTTGCCTAGTAGTGTATAATTACTTTCGCCTCGTTTTCAGTCGTTCGTGGTGGGCGTGGCCAAGTTAGGTCTAAGGCGCCAGGTTGTGGCCCTGGAGATCGAGGGTTCAAATCCCTCCGCTCACCCATTCACCCTGCATCCCGCGATAACCCCATAGCTGACGGAGAGTGAGTAACCCTTGGCTACAGTGACAGAAACCATAGCTTGGAATAGGTCGGCCAACCCCTACCTTGAAGACATTCGGGTCCTGAAGGAGGGCGAAAAGAGCGGGTACGGAATTGTGGCCCGTTTCACCCTGCAGAGCGGCAGGCAGGTCTTCGTCATATCCCTGCCCCACGACTATCGCTCCAGGACGGGGCCTACGTGGGCATACCTGATGGACTGCCAGGGATGGACGCTCATAGACGCCGGATCCCACGGAGCGCTTGACACACTGAAGGATGGCCTTTCGACCCTGGGTTTGGGCTTGACTGACCTGAAGCGCGTTATCATTACCCACGGTCACCAGGACCACGACGGCAACGTCTACGACCTCTTGAAGGCCAGCGGCGCAGAGCTGTGGGCCCACGAGATGTACTTCCACTTCCTGCCCTACAGCTACCATCACGGTAGTTTTAGTGAGGCGTCGCCGCTGCACCGGGTTATCAATGAGTCAAGGGAGCGAGAGGAAGCCTTTTACCAGAGCAGAAGTAGCCCCGAGGACAGTGCGCGCTTTCATAGTCAGATCCAGGGCTACATGCAAAGACGCCAAAGCATCCTGGAAGAGAAGTTGCCCATACACCCCCTCAGGGACGGCGAGGAACTTGACGGCATGCAGTTCCTGTACACGCCGGGCCACGCCGTTGACGAGATTAGCATCAGCCTCGATGGGGTCGTGTTCACCGGCGACCACATCCTGCCCCAGATATCGCCGCACCCAACGTACAAGCAGGCCTACCCGGAGGCGCTTGTTGGCGTGATACCGGAGGAGTATGCCGACAGCGGGGAGTGCTACGGCTTGGAGAGCTACCTGAAGTCCCTGGGCAAGGTGCTAAGTCTGGACTACCATACGACGGTCTTCCCTGCCCACAGGCTGTACACCCACGACCGCTTTCACATTCGCAACCTGCGGCGCGCCCAGGACATAGTGCGTCACCACGTGCGAAGGCTTGAGCGCATCATGGGGATCATGGGTGAAGGGGCGGACACCGTGGCCAAGGTGACGGAAAAGCTGTTCCCACCCCGAAAGCTGTCCGGCGGAGGGTTCTTCGCTGCCGTGCCGGAGGTGGTGAGCCACCTGGAACTCCTGGTCGATTCAGGTGACGTACTGGTTGGCGATGACGGAAGAGTACGGAGGAGCGGGACGGCCAACTTCTACTCCGCAATTGAGGCGATGACGTCATACTCGACCGCCAGATATACCTCATAGCGGCGGAGGTCCTCCCCTTCCCTATCGCCGGATTATAACGTTGCCCTCTCTGGACCACCTGGCGCGCAGGAACTCGCTGACGTCCAGTAGTCGTTGCAGTGTCTTGTAGTGCGAACTCTTCAGGTTCTGGACGCTAAGGGCTTGTGCTGCGTCCGAGGCTGCCCGTTGGCCTGGAATACGTCCACCGGGTTCACCCGCCCGAACCTGCCAGATGTCATCTATCCTGGCCCACACGTCCGTATCGGCGTCGACAGGCTCCTCTGCTTGTGTCGGTTCCGGTTGGGTCGTTGATGTCTGGGTCGGCGCCGGTTGTGTCGGTGTCGCCTGGGTCGGCGCTGGTTGGGTCGGTTCCGCCAGGGTCAGCAGCGCCTGGTCCGCCAGCTCCACGGTCACGTCGCCCGCTCCCCTTGGCCGGGTGACCTTCACCTCAGGCGACGCCTCAAGATACTTTGTAAATGTGGAGTGACCCATAGCGCGGAAATTGAAGCCCGGGTCAAGGCGTTGGATGGTCTGGTGAAGCCTGCTTCCCACTACCTTCCCGTGCTCGTCTATGGAGGCTTTCACAGCGCGCGTGAGAAGGTCGTTGATCGGTTGCTGCTGCTGTTGACGCTTGGGTGGCCTACCTGGCCTTGCGCGCCTGGGTTGCGCCTGGTCCTGCTCAAGGTACAGGTAACGGTCGCAGGATATGACCAGGGTGCGGGAGGTCGCTTCACGCCTTCCGGCCCCAAACACGACCTTTCCTGCTGCCCTGAGCTTGCTCACCAGGGGGGCGAAATCGCTGTCAGACGAGGCGATCACAAATGTGTCTACGGGAGACTGGTAAGCCAGTTCAACGGCATCGATTACCAGACGGATGTCGCTGGAGTTCTTGCCTGCCGCTGCGGAGGGAGGTCGGTGTATGGGTTCTATGCCAAGCTGTAGAAGCTGGTTGCCGGCGGCCTTGTTTCGCGTGTCGGCCCAGTCCGCATAAGCTCTCTTCACCGTGATCCTGCCTATGTCCGACACCTGGTCAAACAGCCACTGTATGGAGCTAAGACCAACGTTCTCAAAATCAATTAGAACGGCGATTTGCCGCTCTGCTGACGCATTAGTAGTCATCTCACGAATTCAAGCGGGCCGGTCTGATAGCAACCCGCAACCTCCTTGGATTTACTGGGATTTACTGCCATTTGATCGAGACCAACTCTATCTCAAAGGTCAGGGCATGCCCTGCCAGCCGGTGGTTAGCGTCCACAGTGAACGTATCCTCTGTAACTACCGTGATAACACCGGGAAAGCCGTTTTCAAAAACCACGTTATCCCCTGAATTGAGGCCTTCAGGGAGTTGATCAATTGGTAACTCCAGGACGTAGTCGTCACGTCGCTCGCCGTAGGCCTCGAGCGATTCCAAGCGCACAGTGATGGTCTCGCCAAGCGCCAGCTTCCGCACAGCTCTGTCGAACCCTGCTATCACCTGACCGCTGCCTACCACGAAGGAGAAGGGTTCCCGCTCTCGCGACGAATCGAAAACTTCGCCGTTGTCCAGAGTGCCGTGGTAGTGGACCTCCACCGTGTCGTTGTCTTGTGGCATTCGCGCCTCCGTGGCAGAGGGTGTGGACAGGGTGACTGAAGTGGGTACGGGACTGTTCGTTGGCGCAGGGGCCGCGGTGGGTGTGGACGTGGGAACAGGTGTTGCAGTCGGCTCCGGCCCTGAACAGGACACGATGAAAATCGACACCAGCAGCAGGGACAGCATTGAGGGCAGTCGATTTAGCACACCCCATTATAGCGTGTTCAGAGCGTAAGGCAACATCGTGTACGGGGCTTGGCCCTACGCAGTCAGTTGCGCCGCTCGGGTCCGACTAAAGCCACTGTTTCTGGCCGGTAACATAGATACTCTGGAAGTCTTCATCGGACTTGGTCAGGTAGATAATGCCTTCCACCAGCCCGAGTATACCGGCCGCCATCGCAGCCAGATAGCCAATTGCGTATAGTAAAAACCCAATGAAGACGCCAATGCCGAAGATCCCCAAAAATATGAATGTATTGCCCACAATCACTGCCAACACCAAGCCGCCGCCGCCAACTGCCAGCTGTATTATTGCGGGCTTCTTAAATACCCAAGTAGAACTTGTGGACGCCAGCCCAGCCAAGGAATATCCCCAGCAGCCCGGCAACCACCTTGGTTTTCTCGGAGCCCATCACGCCCTCAAGGGCGCCGCCAATACCGGCGCTGGAGGCCGACATAGCACGGCAGATGGACACGGCATCGCTCCCCTGCGCCTCGAAATCCACCCGCATTCCTCTGTTGGGAATGGCCTGGTCTTTCCATTCGGCTCCAACGAAGTTATATCGGTTGCCGTCATCCCCCGCGATTAATCCCGAGTTGGTTTGAGGGGAGTAATCCAAAATTTGTCCATTCATTCCCTATCCTCATTTCCCTACTGGGACCTGACGAGTTGTCCCGGCTGACTATCGCTCTATGTCAGACAGTCTGATTGTGAAGCCCTCCGCATAGCCGTCCTCCTCATCCAGTTCAACGCCGCCAGCCGCGTCGCGGTAGCTATCTCGCTACGCTCTGGAAGCAGGGATCGTAAAGGACATCGCGGATGTGGGTGGAAGATCGGCAAGAAACATATCGGCCATCCATCATATGGTAATGTCCAAGCCGGGGCACGAACCCGCTTGCATACTGGCACTCTAGTATGTATACGCCAAGAGAATATCAGGTATCCCATAGCTTGGCAACGGCGCGGGCGCCGGTCGTTCCCGCTCAAGGTGAGCTTGACGAACCACGTGGGCAGTGCGCCCCGCTAGGCCTCCTGAATTGCAACCAGCATCACTGCGTGTTAACATGGGGACGCTTGGCAATTCTCCGCCCTTAATGGTGTGACTCTGGAGAAATTTGCGAAACACGGCGATAAAACCTCGCCGATTTTCCGACAACCTATCATCGTTGAGGAGGTGAAATCGTGGAGCTTCAGGACGTTCAATTCGAGGTGCAAGACGGAGTCGGCATCATCACCATGAACCGGCCCGAGAGGCTGAATGCCTCCAGTTCGAACATGACCCAGGGGATGATTCACATCCTCGAAAACCTGACCCCGGACGTGCGGGCCATTGTCCTCACAGGGGCTGGCCGCGCCTTCTCGGCCGGAGGAGATGTCAAGGGCATGAACGAGAGCCTCAACGACCCGGACGGGCGGCCTGCGTGGAGGCGCAGTCACCCGGAGGACGTGGTGTCGGTCGCGTTCTGGAACTGCGACCGCCCCATAATTGCGGCGGTCAACGGCCATTCGGTTGGGATTGGCCTCTCCTACGCTTGCATGTGCGACATCAGGATCGCCTCTGACAAGGCCCAGTTTGGAGCCTTGTGGATACGGCGTGGCTTTATGCCGGACGGCGGCGGCACCTTCTTCCTTCCATTTATCCTGGGCGTTCCCAAGGCCTTGGAGCTTATCTGGACCGGGGACATTATCGACGCAAACGAGGCCGAGCGCATTGGACTGGTGAGCAAGGTTGTCGCCCACGAAGATCTACTGCCGTCCGCTATGGAGCTGGCAAAGCGACTTGCCAACGGCCCCACCGTTGCCATGGGAATGGGCAAGAGGGCCGTATACAAGAGCCGGATAGGGGCGCTCCAGGAAGCGCAGGAGTTTGAGTCTTACGGACAGGCCATGCTTCGCAACACGGAAGACCATGCGGAGGGCGTGAGGGCTTTCGTCGAGAAGAGGCCCGCCCAGTATAGGGGTCGGTAGGCCAAGGCAATTGATAGGTTGCCTGTAGTGTATCGCAGGAGGTGAAATCGTGGAGCTTCAGGATGTTCTCTTTGAGGTGCAAGACGGAGTTGGCATAATAACCATGAACCGCCCGGAGAGGCTGAACGCCTCCAGTTCGGACATGACCCAGGGGATGATCCACATACTGGAGAACCTTACCCCCGACGTGAGAGCAATTGTCCTCACAGGAGCCGGGCGAGCCTTCTCTGCCGGCGGTGACGTCAAGGGCATGAACGAGAGTCTCAACAACCCGGACGGGCGGCCCGCGTGGAGGCGCAGTCACGCGGAAGATGTGGTGTCGGTGGCTTTCTGGAACTGCGACCGCCCTATCATCGCAGCCGTCAACGGGCATTCGGTTGGAGTTGGGCTCTCCTACGCCTGCATGTGCGACATCAGGATCGCCTCGGACAAGGCCCAGTTTGGAGCCTTGTGGATAAGAAGGGGCTATATGCCGGACGGCGGCGGCACCTTCTTCCTTCCCTTTATCTTGGGCGTTCCCAAGGCCCTGGAGCTTATCTGGACCGGGGACATTATCGATGCTCACGAGGCCGAGCGCATTGGACTGGTGAGCAAGGTTGTTCCCCACGAAGAGCTATTGCCGTCCGCTATGGAGCTGGCAAAGCGACTTGCCAACGGCCCCACAGTTGCCATGGGAATGGGCAAGAGGGCCGTGTACAAGAGCCGGATAGGAGCGCTTCAGGAAGCGCAGGAGTTCGAGTCTTACGGACAGGCCATGCTTCGCAATACGGAAGACCACGCGGAGGGCGTGAGGGCTTTCGTCGAGAAGAGGCCCGCCCAGTATAGGGGTCGGTGAGAGAGGGGATTTTGACCGGTTGCCCACAGCGCATTAGAGGAGGTGAATTATACCGCCGGAAGTGCTAACCGACGGACTCCAGTTCCCTGAAGGCCCGGTGTGGGCCTCGGACGGGACGCTGTATGTAACTGAGACCGGCGGCGCTCGGATCACGGCCATTGCCCCCGACGGCTCCAAGCGCACCTTCGCCGAGATGGGCGGCTCCCCCAACGGCGCGGCCCTTGGCCCGGGCGGATATCTGTACGTTGCCAACAACGGCGGCGAGGAACCGGGGTACATCCAGAGGATTGACCGTGACGGCCGCGTAGAGACCCTATATGGCGACTGCGACGGCCAACCCTTTCACGGCCCAAATGACTTGGCCTTCGACGCGCACGGCGGTTTCTACTTCACGGATCCTGCCTACGCAAAACGGGAGGGAGTCCAGTCCGGCCACGTCTACTACGCCTTCGCGGACGGGACCGGAGTCAAGAGGCTCCAGTACTACTTCTATTTTCCCAACGGCATTGCCCTCAATCCTGACGGCTCAACCCTTTATGTAAATGAGTCGCTGACCAGCCGAATCTGGGCCATCCCCATCGAGAGTCCGGGTGTGCTTGCGCAGGTGGACGCCGGCGCTCGCGCATTTGCCCCTAGAGACGGCTGGCCCAACAGGGTGCTGCTGACGACGGTCCCGCAGCCGGCCCAGCCCGACGGCCTGTGCCTGGACGAGGCCGGCAACCTGCTGATCGCTGCCCACGGCTCAGGGATGGTCTCCGTCCATGCGCCCGACGGCGCTCCCCTCTCCCGCATCGAGGTCGGAGATGAGAGAGTGACCAACTGCTGCTTCGGCGGAAACGACTTTCGGACGCTGTACATCACCCTGTCCGGTGTGGGCCACGTTGTCACCACCCGATGGGATAGGCCTGGGCTGAGGCTGAACTGGCAGTAGTCTGTCGGGAGGTGCTCCTGGCTTCTGTGGTCCGAGACCATCCTTATAGTCAACTGAGGCAAAATAGTCAACTGAGGCAAAATGAAGCAGTGGCTTCTGGCATCCCCGGTACTCCCTGCGGCGGCCGCTCACGCCTTGGCGTGGGCGGCCGCCTTGTTCTTCCTCTACGAACTCCGGGAAGATACCAGTACCACCGCCAAGCACGCCATATTCGTGCCCGTTGTTCTGAGCGCCGGCACGCTGGTCTGTGCCGCGCTGAGGACCAGATGGACCATCCCTTTGGCAATCGCCTGGATCGCCGCGGTCTTTGTGTACTTGAGCAGTTTTACCATTGGGCTGTACCTCGTGCCTTCCGTCGTTCTGATGTTTCTAGCCGCTGACCGTTTGCGCTAATCCCGGGGGGTTGAATCACGCCCTGAGACACTACCCAACAGCCGGTAGTGTCTCAGTTTGAACTAGGTGGTAGTTTCATCGGGAGGTGGGTGAGCCTCCAGAATCTTCCTTACCATGTGCATCCAGCCATAGGTTGAGCCTGTTTGCGCCATGAAGAATACGGCAAAGGCCTTCAGAAAGGCCCAGCTAATCCCGCTAGACATAATGCCCATGTCGAGGCCGAAAGCAAGCCCAGCAAGAAGCATGGCGATGAGTACATTTGCACCCAACCGGACCCCTGTAAGGTGGCCGTAAAGCCATGAAGAAAACACGAGTGAGGGTCCAAACAACAACCAAGGAAGACCAGGCATAAAGATGCCCAGAAAAGTACATAATACAGCACCGCCAAACCCTACCCAGGCCATCTCCTACTCACCCCTGTGCCAAAATCCGACATTGTGCGAGAGGCACGTATGAACTATAGCTAACGGGGGCATTGATGGTCAACGCAAACAAGGATCACGCGAATACACAACCGTATCCATTGACTCAAACTGACACACTACCCAACAGCCTGATGGAGTGCAATTTGCTCAGTCAAGGAGTAGAATGCAGTTGTACGCGCCCGTAGCTCAGTGGATAGAGCATCGGTCTTCGGAACCGAGGGTCGTGGGTTCGAATCCCTCCGGGCGTACCAATACCAAGCGGGCTATTCCATAGTCATTTTAGGAGGAGACATGGGTCAGAAGCTGCAACAAGGCGACAGGTTCCCTACCCTCACGTTGAAACTGGTGGGCGGTGAGACCGTAACTATCCCCGACCAGATGTCGAGCCGCTACGTAGCGCTGCTCTTCTACCGCGGCCACTGGTGAAGCTACTGCAAGCGGCAGTTGGCCGCATGGGAGGAGCGCAAGGCGGAGTTGGAGGAGCTTGGCGCCACCGTCTACGCCATCAGCGTGGACACCCTTGAGCAGTCGCAGGAGGTGGCCGACCGTGGCCTGACCTTCCCCATCGCCTACGGCGCAACCCGCGAGGACGCCGACCTCATCGACGCCTGGTGGGACGAAAACCGCGGCGGCTACATTCAGCCGGCGGAGTTTCTCTTGGGACGCGGTGGCGTGGTCCTTGGCGCCATGTACGCTTCCGGTCCGGTGGGCCGCATGGGAGCGGACGAGGCGCTGCGACTGATCACTAGCCGGGAGCAGCGGCGACGTGAGCAAGAGCAGGCCGAAGCGCCGGTTGCGCGGTAGCTCGGAGATATCCATGCGGTTTAAGTCAGCTAACTTTGGTTTCGAATTGAGGACCAGACCATGACAAGCAGCCCTGCGCGCATTGGCGTCATAGGCGTGGGCTTCGGCGCTACTGTGCAGATACCCGGCTTCCAGTCGGAGGGAGCGGAAGTCACGGCGGTGTGCACCCGCCGCCCGGAGCGAGCGCAGGAGGCGGCAGACCGATTCGGCATCCCACACGTTTTCACGGACTACGAGGAGATGGTGAAGGCGGACTTTGTGGACGCCGTCAGCGTCGTCGGCCCCGTTAATCTCCATCATCTCATGACAATGGCAGCTCTGAACGCGGGCAAGCACGTGCTTTGCGAGAAGCCCTTTGCCCTGGGCCAGGGTCAGGCGCGGGAGATGTGGCAGAAGGCGCAGGAGACGGGCGTGACGGCTATGATAACCCACGAGTTCCGCTTTGCGTCTGCGAGGATGCGCGTGAAGGAGCTCATCGACGAGGGCTATATTGGCTCCCTGAACATGGCTCTCATAAGGCTGGCCAACGGCCCGCAGAGGGGATTCCGACCTCGTCCCATGTCCGAGCGAGACGACGCCGAGCTGGGAGGCGGCTTCCTGGGGGCGCTAGGCTCCCACTACATAGACTGCTTGCGCCACTGGTTCGGCGAGGTAGCCTCGGCTTCAGGCCAGGCGTACACCCACTACCCGGAGCGCACCGATTCATCGGGCAACGTTGTTCAGTCCACCGCAGACGACACCTTCAACTTAACCCTGACATTTGAGAGCGGAGGATGGGCCAATATGACGGGCACTAATGTCGCGCCCTTCGGACCCGGAGGCGGTATCGAAATTTACGGGCGGGACGGTACACTGGTGACTCCCCACACTGGCAATGGATACAACCCGCCGCCTCACGGCACGCTGCTGGGAGCCAAGCCGGGGGACGAAGCCCTGGCCCAGCTGCCCATACCTGATAGATTGGAACCCTTCGCCGATGACCGGGACGACAGGCTGATGCCCTTCCGTCTCCTGGTCCGAGAGTTCTTCCGCGGCATTCGTGAAGGGACGTCACCGGCGCCCAACTTCTACGACGGCTATCGATGCCAGCAGGTGCTGGACGCCGTCCGGGAGTCCTCGGCAACGGGACGTGTTGTGCATATACCAGCGGAAGATGACAAGCCCTGAAGAAAGGAACGCTTTAGCATGGAGATTTCTCCTGGGGTCCATCGCATAGAGAACGTAACTGGGAGTAACGCCGTACTGCTGGTGGATGAGCAGATTGCTGTGGTAGACACAGGAATCTCTGGAAACGGGGAGGCCATAGTCTCATATATAAAGAGTATAGGACGAAGTCCAAGCGACCTGCGCTGGATTCTCGTTACCCACTTCCACTTCGACCATTCCGGCAGCGCCGCTGAGCTCCACGATTTGACAGACGCGGAGGTAGTCGCCCACAAGAACGAGACGGAGACTGGGCCGGACGGCAAGCTTCTTCTCATAAAGGGCGACGAAGGAGAGGCTCCTCCCATCTGGTACCGCTGGGCGCAAAGAGGCGTGGGACCCGCCAGGGTGCGAAGGGAGATCCACGACACTTTCGTGGACACGACCGTAGATGACGGCGACGTGATTCCTATACTTGGCGGGATGCGCATCATCCACACGCCGGGGCACACACCGGGCAGTATCTGCCCAATTCTGGAGGGGCCACAGGTGCTGTTCCTGGGAGACTCCGTACTCAACAACATCGACAGGCTGAGCCGCCCGCTCATGTGGGACCGCCGCAAGCGCCGCACCCTTGACTCCTCCCTGCACATGCTAAGAGAGCTTGAGGCGGATGTGGCCTGCTTCGGGCACGGGCCGCCTCTGACTGAGGAAGTGATGGATAGCGTTCGCGGCCTCACCAACCGCCCCTACGACCTTCCCACCTGGCGAATCGCCCTGAAAAACTGGGGCACCCTCCGAAGATGGCGCGCCAGCACCAGAGGCAAGGGCCACTGGGGTGCCAGTAAGCGGGATTAGGTAGGGCCTTAGCGCAACGTCAGCCTGCGTATTACCAAAGCCGACAGAAGGGCTGCAAGTCCGACCACCAACAGGGTGACGCTGGAACTCCTCACCTTGCCGCCCAGGAATGAGTCCGCTACGAGTTGGACAGTGGCAGAGGCCTTGTCCACCACCAGCGCCATAGTTGGTCCCGGGTTCGCGTTCCTCAGCGCCTCCTCGCGCAAGCTTGTAACCAGCCCCGGGACTACGGCGTCCAATATAACCGTATAGGTTATGGTCGCTATGGCGGCGGATATGCTGAGCACAGCGCTAGCCCAGGCGAGCCTGCTCCACCATTGCCTGCCGCCCAAAAATCCAATGGCCAGCAGCAGGATGACCCACAGAAGGAAGATGACTAGGCGGGCCAGCCACGCTCGGCTCAATATGTCCCGTATGCGATCCAGCTCTGACACCGCTTCCTCGCCACCGCTCTCTCTCAAGCTGCGCCGCAGGTCGGCGTCCGTGAACGTCCACCCGTCGCGGAGGGACGTTCGCAAGTCGTCCAGCGCCTCGACGTCGCCGCTGCCGCCGCTTGACATGAGGTCCGAGCGCAGGTCGGCGTCGGTGTAGGTCCATCCCTCACTGAACACCTCCCTTACGTAGTCCAGCGTCTCCAGGGCATCCTCGCCGCCTGCGTCCGCCAGGGACTCGCGCATGTCATCCTGGGTGTAGACAATCCTGTCCGGTATATCGTAGCCAAAGCCGCCGAGGAGCTCATCCAGGTCTACGAATTCGAGCTGTGAGACGAGAAGCCCCGTCAGTATGTCCCGGGCCATACCCGTAGGGATGCACTGGGGCAGTCCGTCTTGAGATATGTCCTCCAAACGGAGGGACGGCAGGCCTCCCTCGCACTCCGGCAGCTCGTCGACTACACCGCCGAGCTTTATCCGGGCAAGCGCCGCGATGACCTCGTTTGCGTTGCTCTTGCGTTCAGCTATAGGAATGGTCACCTGGAATGTGTCGGTCTCCCCTATTACGTAAGGCCCTGCCGCGTCTACAACCGCCAAGGCTTGCTCCTTAATCCACTCCGGAGGCACACTGTCGAGGAAAGCCAGCTTCACCTCCTCACCCGTGACGGTCACGTCAAGGGGCAGGAAGATTACCTCAGGGACGTTCTCGTCCAGCACTGGGTTGATCACACCGTCAAAGACAATCTGGAAGTCGTCGGCCTTTTGGAGCAGTGACTTGACTTCGGCCAGCGCAGCATGGGAACGCTCCTCCAGCGCAACCTTGACCTCCAGGGCGCCCTTATCGCCGACAAGGTATGCCGTAGCCTCTTCCAGGGCCGCGTCCGCCTGACCGCCGACCCACTCCTTCGGAAATGCCCTCTCTATTGAGCCGGCCACGTCCTCCGCGTCGATGGGCGCATTGAGGGGCGCAGCGTTATTGTCTTCCAGCGCCTCGTCTATGCCCGGCTTTATCAGGTCGTCCATGACGTGGTCGTACAAGGTGGCATAGGGTATAAGCAGCCTGACCTCCTGGCTCAGGGCAGTCGCCCGGTCTCGCAAAGGCACATTGATCTCGAAGTCGTCCCGCTTCCCGGCCATATAGCCGCCGTACTGGTCCAGGACCTGCTCGACCTGCTCCTGGAGCCATGAAGGGGGAATCACCTTGGTCAATGAGGCCGGAACATCGTCAAGTATGACCGGGAAGACAACGTCCGCCAGAGTGTTGTCCCCAAGGTCGGCGTCGGTCTGTGAATCGTAGTTCTCTCGCAGCTCGTCTATTGCGGACCGGGGCAGGTCCTCCAGGATGAAGTTGTACACATCCGCCTTCTCAAGTTGCTCCTTATGGAATTCCGGCGACAGCAGCGATCCCTCCAGGTGGATAAGGAGCAGCCCACCTATCAGCAGCCACATGAAAAGCAGGCTGAGTGGTATCGCCAGCAGGCGTCTTACCCAGATCATTTACGGCGGTCCTCGATGCCTCGATTCATTGACGTTTCGTCCCCTTGCGGCCAACTGATTCGCTCCATTCCGGCTTGAGGAGTGGTGGATACAAGTATACAGCATCCCCGTTAGTGATGAGGTTGGCCGTGGGTCTAATTAGTAGTTTGGAAGAAAGCGCCATATTGCGTATGAATCAACTGAAGCCCCAGTAGTTAGCGAAAAGTATATGGACTGAAATTGCGTATTGGAGGATAATCTGATACTATAGCATCCGCAAAGTGCTTGGCGTCACAAGCGCGACCCCAAGATTGGGAAAGGAGTCCGGTAAGTCATGGCTATAGAGAGAGCAGCCTCCAACAAGAAGCTGGAGGAGCTAGAGAGGCTGCGCGAGCAGTCCGCTTTGGGCGGCGGCCAGCGGCGCATAGATCAGCAACATGAACGAGGCAAGCTAACCGCCAGAGAGCGGATTGGCGTCCTTATGGACAAGGGAACTTTTCAGGAGTTGGACTCGTTCGTTACGCACAGGGCCACGGACTTCGGCCTTGGTGAGAGCCACCACCCCGGCGACGCTGTCGTCACCGGGTACGGCAAAGTAAACGGAAGGCTGACCTTTGTCTACGCCCACGACTTCACCGTAGTTGGAGGCTCCGTCTCGGAGGTTGTAGGCGAGAAGATTTGCAAGATAATGGACCTTGCGGTCAAGAACGGCGCGCCCATAGTTGGCCTGAACGACTCCGGAGGCGCCAGGATACAGGAGGGCGTTTCCAGCCTTGCCGGTTTCGGCGAGATCATTCTGCGAAACACCCTGCTGTCGGGAGTCATTCCACAGATCTCGGTCATCATGGGCCCCGCCGCCGGAGGCGCGGTCTACTCCCCTGCCCTCACTGACTTCATCTTCATGGTGAAGGGCACGGGCCAGATGTACATAACCGGGCCGGACGTAATCAGAGCCGCAACCGGTGAGGACATTACCCATGAAGAGCTGGGCGGTTGGGAGGTCCACTCCGAAGAGAGCGGCGTCGCCCACTTCGCCTTCGACAACGACGAGGAGTGCCTGGAAGAGGTGAGGCGTCTCCTCAGCTTCCTCCCCCAGAACAACGGAGATGACCCCCCTTATCTGCCTCTCATGGATCCTGTCGACAGGACCGTCCCGGAACTGCGGGAGATTGTGCCGGAAGAGCCGTCCAAGCCCTACGATATGAAGGACGTCATACGCCGGGTTGTGGACCAGGGTGAATTCATGGAGGTGCATAGGGACTACGCCAAAAACATAGTGGTGGGCTTCTCCCGGATGGACGGCAAACCTGTGGGAATAGTCGCCCAACAGCCGCTCTACATGGCCGGCGTCTTGGACATCAAGTCATCCGTCAAGGCGGCGCGTTTCGTCCGCTTCTGCGACGCTTTCAACATACCATTGGTGACGCTAGTGGACGTGCCCGGCTTCCTTCCAGGGTCGGATCAGGAGCGCGGAGGGGTCATTTTTCACGGCGCCAAACTGCTCTACGCCTATGCGGAGGCCACCGTTCCCAAGGTGAGCGTGCTCACTCGCAAGGCCTATGGAGGCGCTTACATAGTTATGAGCAGCAAGCACCTGAAGGGCGACATCAACTATGCCTGGCCCTCAGCTGAAATTGCGGTTATGGGACCTGATGGGGCGGTAAACATCATCTACCGGGATGTCATAAAGCAGGCAGAGAACGAGCAGGAAACCCGGGATAGGCTGACCGAGGAATATCGCGACAGGTTCAGCAACCCTTACATAGCCGCTAGCCGGGGCTTCATAGACGACATCATAGATCCTGCCGAGACGCGCCCTAAGATAATACAAGCGCTGGAAATGCTTCAGAACAAGCGGGACACTCTGCCGCCCAAGAAGCATGGCAACATACCATTGTAGAGTGGCCTGACCCCTTTCCGGGCCACTCTCCTCTCCATTACCCTTCCTGCGGCGGAGGGGGAGGCAATGACATCTAGCAAGGCTCAAACTACTCTCAAAATCACCGACACCACCCTGCGAGATGCTCACCAGAGCCTTGCGGCTACCCGTATGCGCACCTCCGACATGGAGCCGATCGCTGCGGAGATGGACAAGGCCGGCTTCTGGTCGGCGGAGGTTTGGGGAGGCGCAACCTTTGACGTTACCACCCGTTTCTTGGCGGAAGACCCCTGGGAGCGGGTGCGCGTACTCAAGAGGCTCATGCCCAACACCCCCCTCCAGATGCTACTACGCGGCCAGAACCTTGTGGGATACCGAAACTATGCCGACGACGTTGTGGTGGCCTTTGTGGAGCACGCCGCCGAGGTGGGCATAGACGTATTCAGAGTCTTCGACGCCGTCAACGACGAGCGCAACTTTGAGGTCGCCGCCAAAACCATCAAGGCCGTTGGCAAACACTTCCAGGCGGCCATCTGCTACTCCGTCACCGGGCCCCGTATGGGCGGGCCAGTCTACAACCTGGACTACTTCGTGAACAAGGCCGTGGCGCTACAGGATATGGGGGCCGACACCCTATGCATCAAGGACATGGCCGGTCTTCTCGCGCCCTATGACGCGTACGACCTCATAAAGGCACTCAAGGAGAAGATACAAATCCCCATCCAGCTCCACACCCACTATACCAGCGGCATGGCATCTATGACCCTTCTGAAGGCCATAGAAGCCGGCATTGACATAGTGGACACCTGCCTGTCTCCCTTTGCCATGAGGACCTCCCAGCCGGCCATTGAACCCTTGGTGGTCACCTTGCAGGGCACGGAGCGAGACCTTGGCTTTGACCTCAACCACCTTCTCAAGCTGTCCGAATACTTCGAGGGCATAGCTCCCAAGTACAGGGAGCACTTCGACACGTCCAGGGCTTCCGTGGTGGACACCACGGTGCTGAGCCACCAGGTCCCCGGCGGAATGGCAAGCAACCTGGCGTCCCAACTCAGGGAAGCCGATGCCCTGGACCGTCTTGGCGAGGTGTTTGAGGAGCTTCCCAAGGTTCGAAGGGAGTTGGGGTATCCTCCCCTTGTAACCCCTACCAGCCAGATAATAGGTATCCAGGCCGTCCAGAACGTACTTTTTGGCCGTTATGCAATGGTATCCGGCCAGGTTAAGGACTACGTCTACGGCCTGTATGGTCGCACTCCCACTCCCATTGACTCCGATGTAGCCAGGCAAGTCCTTAAGGACTACGAGAGAGGCCAGGAGCCCATAACCGGGCGGGCGGCCGATTACCTGGAGCCGGAGATGGACAGGGCCCGGGAGGCCACCGAGGGTCTGGCAAAGGATGCAGGCGATGTTCTTGTTTACGCCCTCTACCCTGTGACGGGACTGCGGTATCTTCAGTGGAAGTACGGTCTGGAGCCAATCCCGGACGATGTCAAGCCCAAGACACTGGAGCAGATCAACGAGGAAGCCGAACTTATTTCCAAAGCCAAGGCCGGCTTGCTGGTAGAGAAGGGTTCACAGGAAGCGGCGGAAGCGCCCGTGCAATTGGCGACTCAAGGATCGCCGAGGGCATTCACAGTCTACGTCGGCGGTGAGCAGTACCAGGTGGAGGTAGAACCGCTGACCAACGGCCAAGGGGCCAGAGTCACGTCGCCCGCCATATCCACCGTATCGGCGCCTGCGGCCCCAAGGCCGGCCGCGCCGCCACCGGCTCCCGCGCCGGCCGCGCCGCAAGCGGTCCCGGCCGCAGCCTCGCCGGAGGTTACGGAGGGCACGGTTATCAGGGCGCCAATGCCCGGGATTCTGCTTCGCTACGCGGTGGAAGTGGGACAGGAGGTAAAGGAAGGGGCCACCGTACTTTTCCTGGAAGCAATGAAGATGGAAAACGCCCTCTCCTCTCCGGTTGATGGGACGATAAAGGAGCTTAGGTTGCAGCCCGGGGCCAGGGTGGTGAAGAACGACATACTGGCCGTTATAGGCTAGAATGAATCTGGACAACCGTCCGGCGGAAGTGGCGATTGGCTTTGTGTCAACGCGGCATCTGCTGGACAATCGATTCTAGGCAAAGGAGGCCGGAATTGGCAGACAAACAGGTAATTGAAGCGGCTAAAGAGCACTTCGGCAAAGTGTTGGAGGGCCAGTTGGAGCGCGTGGAGCGCCTCAACACGGGTACCGAGTGGACGGATTTCGGGAGCGTCAGGCCAATTATCATAGGCATCTTGGGAGGGGACGGCATCGGCCCCACAATTGTAGCGGAGGCCCGGCGAGTGCTGGAGTATCTGCTGCAATCGGAAGTGGACGCCGGAAAAGTGGAATTCCGCACTATAGAGGGACTCACCATTGAGAACCGTGCCGCCCAGTTGACGCCAATTCCTGACGACGTCCTGGAAGAGATCAAGAAGTGCCACGTTACCCTGAAGGGTCCGACTCATACGCCGGAACAGGGCGACGGCTGGCCGAACATCGAGAGCGCCAACGTGGCAATGCGCAAGGCTCTGGACCTGTTTGCCAACGTCCGACCTGTCCGAATTCCCAGGGAGAAGATAGATTGGATCATATTCCGGGAGAACACGGAGGACGTGTACGCCGTCGGCAGCCAGGGCATCCATGTGACGGAAGACTTGGCCGTAGATTTTCGTGTCATTACCACCCCGGGTTCCCGGCGCATCCTGGAATTGGCCTTCGACCATGCCAGGCGGGCCGGCAAGAGCAAAGTCACCGTGGTTACCAAGGCCAACGTAGTCAAGGCTACGGACGGCAAATTCCTGGACGTGGCTAGAGAGGTGTCCCTCAACTACCCGGAAATCGAATGGGACGGCTGGTACATAGATATTATGACTGCCAAGCTGCTGGATGTGGAGCGCCGCCACGAATTCCAGGTGATAGCCCTGCCCAACCTGTACGGCGACATCCTCTCGGACGAGGCCGGACAGATCCAGGGAGGCGTGGGGACTGCCGGTAGCGCCAACATCGGCAAGGAGTACGCCATGTTCGAGGCCATCCACGGCACGGCCCCGCGTATGGTGCGGGAGGGCCGCGACCAGTACGCCGATCCCAGTTCCGTGCTGAGAGCGGGGGCCATGCTCCTGGAGCACGTCGGCTTCACGGAGTTGGGGAGCAAGCTGCACAAGGCTCTGGACGTCTGCGGCCAATATGACCGGAAGGTGGTAATGACCGGTCGGAGCTCCGGCTCGACTGGCAAGGAGTTCGGTGACTACCTTATGGAAACAATTCAAGAGCCGGACCTGGAGGAGCGCTGGGCCCGGTACATAGGCGGCTAGAACAAGCGCTGCGCGCCCGGTCTGCACTCGCAGGATTGCTCAAAGGCTGGGGCGCATCCAGCATAGATTAAGGAGAGATGGAGTTTAAATGCGCAAGAAGATAACGGTAGTAGGGGCAGGCAATGTGGGGGCCACCGTAGCCCAGCGTCTCTTTGAGCGGGGCTACGCAGATGTGGTCTTGGTGGACATTGTGGAAGGACTGCCCCAGGGGAAGGCCCTGGACATGCTTGAATCCGGCCCTGTCCTGGGAACGGACAGCCAGATAATCGGCACCAACTCCTACGAGGACACCGTCGGCTCTGACGTGGTGGTCATCACCGCAGGCGTGGCCCGAAGGCCGGGCATGAGCAGGGACGACCTCCTGTTTACCAACATGGACATCGTCGGTGGCGTTACCGAGCAGATAGCAAAGCACTCGCCGGACAGCGTCATCATCGTGGTATCCAATCCCCTGGACGCTATGGCTCAGCAGTGCCTGGAAGTGAGCCGCTTCCCTCGGGAGCGCGTCGTTGGAATGGCGGGCATCCTTGATACGGCCCGCTTCCGCACCTTCTTGGCACAGGAGCTGAGGGCGTCCGTGGAGGACGTCCAAGCCTACGTTCTGGGAGGCCACGGCGACACTATGGTGCCACTGGTGGACTCGACTACCGTGGGCGGTACACCCATCTCCAAGCTCATGCCACAGGATGTGGTGGATCGCATAGTGCAGAGGACTCGTGACGGCGGAGCGGAGATAGTGGGCCTTCTGAAGACTGGCAGCGCATACTACGCCCCATCAGCGGCGGCGCTCCAGATGGTCGACTCCATTGTACTGGACAAGAAGCGTATCCTTCCCTGCGCCGCATTTCTGCAGGGCGAGTACGGCATAGACGGGCTCTACATAGGCGTACCGGTCAAGCTGGGCGCCGGCGGCATCGAGGAGATAATAGAAGTGCAGCTCTCTCCTGAGGAGAAGGCCGCCCTGGACAGTTCCGCAGGCGCCGTCAAGGAGCTTGTGGAGGTTATGCACAACAGGATCGCATCGGCGGGAGGATCATAGCCGTATGAGAGATATCCAGGTATCAGAGATAACCGAGACGATTGCGCGCCTGTGCCAGGAGGCCAACTACTACCTGCCGGAGGACGTCCTGACCGCTCTGAAGAAGGCGCGACAGGATGAGGAATCGCCCAGGGCGCAGGGTGTCCTGGACATCATTCTCCAGAACTCCGACATTGCCCAGGAGAAGCATATAGCCCTCTGCCAGGACACGGGCACCACCGTGCTGTTCTTGGAGTTGGGCCAGGAAGCTCACATATCCGGGGGCGATCTGAACGATGCCCTTGCCGAGGGAGTGCGAAGCGGGTACAAGGAGGGATTCCTGCGGAACTCCATCGTACGGCAGCCCTTCTCACGCCGCATCAACACCGGCGATAACACCCCTCCGATAGTTCACATGGATATTGTGCCGGGGGACAACCTGAAGATTACGGTTATGCCCAAGGGCGGCGGCTGTGAGAACATGAGCCGCTTGGCTATTCTTAGACCGGGAGACGGGAAGCAGGGCGTCATAGACTTCGCTCTCCGCACCATTGAGGAGTCGGGCGGCAACCCCTGCCCTCCCCTAATAGTCGGCGTGGGCATTGGCGGCTCCGCGGAGTACGTTATGTACCTGGCGAAGAAGTCCCTGCTGCGCAAGGTCGGCGAGCACAATCCTGACCAGGAAGTCGCTGAGCTGGAGGAGGAGCTTCTGGAGCGCGTCAACGCTACAGGGATAGGCCCCCAGGCGTGGGGCGGACTCACGACTGCGTTGGCCGTTAACATCGAGACCTACCCAACTCACATAACAGCTCTGCCGGTGGGTGTGAACCTTCAGTGCCACAGCGCTCGCCAGAAGACGGCGGTCATCTAGTACAGCCGTCTGCGGTCTTACAGGAGATAACAGGATGCAAAAGAGAGTTGTCACACCCCTCACAGACGAGGCGCTGGCAGACCTGAAGGCCGGCGAGCAGGTGCTTCTGACCGGGGTGATTTATACGGCAAGAGACGCCGCACATCGGCGCCTCCTGGAGGGCGTGGATCGCGGCGAAGAGCCGCCCTTCGACCTCAAGGGGCAGATTGTATACTACGTGGGCCCAACACCGCCGCGGCCTGGCGATGTGATCGGCTCAGCCGGGCCTACTACGGCGTACCGGATGGACCCCTTTACGCCCAGGATGCTGGAGCTTGGAATCAAGGCAGCCATTGGCAAGGGTGGAAGGAGCAAGGAGGTGCGGGAAGCCTTTGTGAAGCACCACGCCGTCTACTTTGGGGCCATTGGCGGTTCCGGCGCATTCCTCTCCGGCGCCATCAAGAAGGTGGACGTTGTTGCCTACGAGGACCTTGGCACAGAGGCGATACGACGGCTGGAGGTGGAGGACTTCCCTGTCATCGTGGTCAATGACACCTTCGGCAACGACCTCCTTGAGCAGGGCAAGATGGAGTGGAAGCGCGAGGTCCCGGCCAAGCCCGCATAATACACGCAACGTCCTCCGTCAGATACATAATAAAAGAGAGGCTCCATTCCCACTCAGGAATGGAGCCTCTTGATTTGTCGGTTGTACGGCGGGTCTAAGCGCTAGGCCTCCACGGCCACTTTGGTGAGGAGCTTGCCGGTGGATATGATGTGCTTGTTCAGCCCCATAGCCTTTGGGTCCATGCCCATCGCCAAGCCGACCATCTGCGGCAGGTGCAGTATCGGAAGGTCTATCTTGGTCCGCTTCATTGCGGACGCCTTCGGCTGGAAGCCGTCCAGGTTGAGGTGGCACAGCGGGCATGGAGTTACCATCGCATCCGCGCCCAAGCCCTTGGCGTCCATAGTGTGGTTGGCCACCATTGCAACCGAGTTTGGCTCGTTTATGGTCAGTATGGGGAAGCCGCAGCACTTGGTCTTGCCTGCGAAGTCGACTACGTCAGCTCCAAGCGTCTCAATCACCCGTTCCAGCGAGTCCTCCCGCTCCGGGTGCTCATCGAAGCCTAGGGCGTTGGTGGGCCGGATGATGTAGCAGCCGTAGAATGGCGCTACTTTCATACCGGTCAGGGGCCTGTTCACGTATCCCTTGAGGGTCTCCAGCCCGATGTCCTCCACCAGGATCCAAAGCAGGTGTTTCACTACGACCGTGTTCTTGAACTCCAAGCCCTCCTCCGCCAGCACGCTGTTGATATCGGCCATGTACTCCGGATCATCTGTCAGGCGCTTGTGGGCCTGTGCCATTGTACCCTGGCAGGTGCTGCAAATGGTCATAATGGGGAGACCCATAGCCTCGGCCATAGCGAAGGTGCGGGCGTTCAGCGTGTCTCCCAGCTTCTGGTTCTTCTCCTGGAGCACGCCTGCTCCGGTGCAGGATGCGCCCTCCATCACTTCAAGTTCCAGTCCCAGGCGTTCGCAGACGCTCACAGCGGAGGGATACAGCTCGGGGCAGCCTCCGCGTGAAACGCAACCGGGAAAGAAGGCGTACTTCATTTCTCACTCTCCGCTTTATCGAAAATGCGCCTGATCTTCTCAGCGCCAGGGATGGCCTTGTGGAATGGGCTTGGCACCTTGCCTCGACGGAATGCCCTCAGGGCAACCGGCAGCATTCCAATCATGGCCTGCATGTCAAACATGCTGAAGGTCTTCATAGGCAGACGCAACTCGTCCAGACGGCCGCTGTGCTTCACCAGCTCGGTGAACCCATCCGTGTGGCGCGCTCCGTTGTTGTTCTTGAATCCGGCCTCCATAGCCTTGTCTCTCAGCACCATTATGCGATCCATTGGCGCTACACCCTTGGGGCAGACCTGAACGCACTCCATGCAACGAGTGCAGTCCCATATCCCTCCGTACTCGCTGTACTTCCCCAGGCGCTCCTTGTCGGCATCGTCTCTGGGGTCGGCAACGAAGCGATACGCCTTGGCAAGGGCCGCGGGGCCGAGGAAGTTGCGGTCCACCTCTAGCACCGTGCAGTCCGAGGAGCAGGCGCCGCACATGATGCAGCTCATTACCCCTGTCAGGTGGAGCATGTCCTCGCCGGGCGCCACGTACTCCTCCTCAGGCTCGGGGCCTTGGGGTTTCAACCACGGCTGCACTGCCCTCACCCTGTCCCAGAAGGGCTTCATGTCGGAAACCAAGTCTTTAACCACAGGCAGGTTGCCCATAGGCTCAACCGTTACGTTGTGGTCATTGGGCGCGACATCCGAAATCTTGGTCTTGCACGCCAGCTTGGCGTGGCCGTTGACCCGCATCGAGCAGGAGCCGCAGATGGCGGCGCGACAGGAGCAGCGGAGCGCCAGGCTGCCGTCAATCTCCTCCCTCACCTTGATGAGAGCGTCAAGGACGGTAACGTAGTCCTCAACCTCCAGGTTGTACTCCTGGTAGTAAGGCTCCTTGCTCTCCGCCTCAGGGTTGAACCGCTTTACCTTAAGGGTTACTTCCATTACAGGTCCTCCTGTAGAAGGGGCTGACTCTCGTTACTGAGAGTCTTTCGGCGATTTCAATGTATGTGGGTTTCCCGCGGCGCCAAATAAGAGTACGGGACGCTTCATGGACACCGCTAGTACGACCTGACCTCGGGCTGCCATTGGGTTACCGTAACGGGCGTATAGTCCAGCTTGGGCCCGTCCGGGGTGTATTGCACCGCGATGTGCTTGATCCAGTTCTCGTCGTCCCTTTCGGGGCGCTCCAGCAGGAAGTGGGCGCCTCGGCTCTCCTTCCGCTCCAGTGCGCTCATGGCGATGGTCTCTGAGCAGTCCAGCATGAAACCCAACTCAATGGCGAAAATCAGGTTGGTGTTGAAGACGCTTCCCTTGTCCTGCACCGGGACTCTCTTGAACCTGTCCTGCAGCTCCAGGAGCTTGCTCCGAGCCGTCTGCATCCCCTCCGCAGTGCGGAAGACTGCCACATGCTCGTTCATGGTGACGCCCATCTCGTAGCGGATCTTGGCCGGCGTATCCCCGTTGTCCCCTCGCGCCAGCAACTCCTTGACGAAGTCTTCGTCGACGGACAGCCTGGTCTCGGATACCCCTCTGTCCGGGGTCTCCTGTGCGTAGACCGCCGCCGCCTCTCCGGACCTGCGCCCGAAAACGATGGTGTCCAGCAGCGAGTTTGCGCCCAGCCGGTTCCCGCCATGTACGCTGACACAGGCGCACTCGCCTGCGGCGTACAACCCGGGTATGACGGTTGCGCCGTCGACGTCCGTCTTGATGCCGCCCATCTGGTAGTGCATTCCAGGTCGAACTGGCACGGGCTGCTCGGCAAGGTCTATGCCCAGGAAGTCCATAGAGACCTCGTTGATGTACTGGAGCCGCTCGTGTATCTTCTCCCGACCCAGGTGACGAAGGTCCAGTAGTACACAGCCGTCAATGTCTCTGCCTGCGTTTATCTCCGTCTGCTCCGCCCGGGAGACCACGTCGCGGGAGGCCAGCTCCAGCATGTTGGGAGCGTACCCCTCCATGAACCGTTCTCCCTTGGAGTTGAGGAGATAAGCCCCCTCGCCTCTGGCGGCCTCGGTGATGAGAACGCCGTTGCTCTTTAGAGTGGTGGGATGGTACTGCACCATCTCCATGTCCATTAGAGGCGCTCCAGCGCGGTATGACAGCGTCATGCCGTCGCCTGTGCATATCAGGGCGTTGGTGGTCGGCTCGAACGCGCGGCCCAGCCCTCCGGCGGCCATTATGACAGCCTTGGCCTTGATTACCTGTAGTTTACCGGTCAACATCTCTAAAACAACCGCGCCCCTGCACTCCCCGTCCTCCATGACCAGGGATGTGACAAACCACTCCTCGTACACCCGGACGCCAGCCTTCATTATCTGCTCATACATGACGTGGAGCATAGCCTGGCCGGTGAAGTCCGCCACGAAGAATGTCCTGGCCCTCTGCTGGCCTCCGAAGTTGCGTGTGCCCAGATGCCCAGTCTCATCGCGGTTGAAGATGACGCCCATGTGCTCCTGCTCAATGATGGCCTGACCGGCCTCCTGGCACATTATCTCAATGGCGTCCTGGTCTCCCAGGTAGTCGCTGCCCTTGACCGTCTCATAGGCGTGCTCCTCCCAGTTGTCGCCCAGGTGAGTGAGGGCCGCGTTGATGCCTCCCTGGGCGGCATTCGAGTGGCTGCGGACAGGGTGAACCTTGGTAGCGACCGCTACGTCGGCTCCCTTACTGCTGGCGGCCAGAGCGGCCCGTAGGCCCGCCAAGCCTGCCCCTATCACCAGGACATCGTGTCCCAGCATAGCTAGACCCTCCTCATACCCTGCAAAAAATCTCCATAGAATATATCAGATAGTGAAGGATTTTACAATGAGTTGGAACTTATGCTTCCGCTAAGTTAGTAGAATCGGGCCTTTCCCAGACTCCGATTCTTCGTCACCGATGTCCTTTAGGCTCTCTAAATCCTTCATGCTTGGACACTGCAATCTAATTGTAATCCGATTCTGCGCGGTGCATAATGTACATATGTTTCCCTTAGATCTTCGAAGCATACTCAAAGCTACTAACAGGGGACTCCAACTACATGATGAACGCGGGCGCGGTATGGCATTTCCTACACGCCAAGACTACGTCGGGCAATTGCAGAAGTATAGTCTTGTCACCTGCGAAGCTGACTTCGTCAATGACGACTGCCTTACTGAGGCTGTGTATCTTGATTGGCTTGGCCGGTCCCAGGTCGGGTGTATTTTTGCGCAGCTATTAGCCCGTCCCTCCTACAGAACCGAAGTAAAGACAGTAGTGGCCCGTGGCTCATCCGGCATTGTAGACCCCAAGGAAATGGCTACCCAGATTGCCAGCCTCGTAAGTGAGTCTGTAGACGACGATTCCGCCGAGGCTCTAAGCGTGTTGTTGCCTCAAGTTCTCGACGTTGAAGTGCTGACGCGCTTTGTATGGGAACTGGGCAAGCAGCCAGGATGGATGGTCGAGCGAGAGAGTCGATGGCGCGATACGCTCGTGCTCGTCGGACTCAGAGTTGAGATTGAGACTGGTATTGTCGCCGAGACACTGGGTATGGGACCATTTGTGTGCTTCCCAACTACCCGTCAGTGTCCTATCACAACGCTGGAGATTAGAACCAAGCCCAAAAGGGCAAAGAAGAGTCGCTTGTCGAAGACACATCTAGCCTCTCACCTTGCTGACATCTCTATCGATCGTAGATTGACGCCTCGCCAGTTTAGGACGCTGTTTAAGGACCTAACACCGTGGCTGAGGAAGCGAATCCTAGGACATCAAAACGACATGCGCGCAAAGGCAGGTGTGACCTACTCGCTTCCAGTTGCCATCTGGTCTACGCTAAAGGCGAGAGGCTCCTAGCGTACTCAAGCAGAGGACTAGATTCATTGGTGGACCGTCGGATGCCTCGTGCTGATCTGTGCATCTCTATGTCTTCTTCGGCAAGTGCTTCGAAAAAGTCCCATCGGCGTTTCCTGATGAATTCGAGTAGTGCATGGCCAGCAACCCCTTTTTTGTCTGCAGCAGCTCGTTTAACGCCTAGCGCTCGCTTCTTTAGCAGGGGTGTCGCGGTTACTGATGTCGGCGCACCGTCGCACAAGGCGGCTATCTGCATGAGCTCCGGGTCTGGCACGCCTAGGCAACAGTCGTAAGGGTCGTCAACCTCAATTAGTTGTAGATTCTGTAGTTCCCTCTTTGGGCGAACCAATGGATGATGGTCTATTATGATAAAATGCTTCTGAGGTTGGCTATCCGACACGGTCAGAAGTCTTGCAAGAGAACCGGCAGGATCTTTGAATCTGAACGCGATATCTACAACCACGATAATTCCGTAATCAGACAGGTCAAAGTCTGGCAGCTTCTCCCAAAACCTGTAATTCCGAGTCTCGGAAGACACAACAGTGGTGACACTTAAGCCCATCTGGTCTAACCAGCCCCGTGACTGTTCGGCAGCGAGATGACCATCTGCGTCTGCATGGCCAAACAAGATTGCCGAGCGGAGGGATGAAGGTATCCGGATATCTGCCTTCAACTTTAGTCTCGCGGCCTAATTGGCTTGGGGGACTGCCACGTTAGGTCTTCCCCATCTGGTTCGAAGAGGGGCAGCTGTAGGTTAGGTTGTCTCGTGAACGTGCTAGCGTCTTCTACTGAGCCATCTCGCCTAATGTGGAATACTTGGACGCCACGTTCGAGCAGCTCCGAAGCTAGCAGTGGATGGCGATGGCACTCCTCGGGTTTCTCCTCAGCACACATGAGCACAATGCGACTCCGTTCGCTTTGGTCGATGACTTGTTTGATTCCGCGACGGAATCCCGGCAGGGTAGCAAGGCGCTGGTAAATTACTCGCTCCTTTTCGTAGAACCTAGTCCCCGGCGGGTGTCCCCCTAGCTCGTCACCCAAGTGTAGGTACTGGATTCCTTGGTCAACCAGTCTATCTCGGAGCAGTTCACGATTGAAATGACGAAAGCGGGAGTATGGCTTTGACCGAACGTCGACAAGTAGTTCGATGTCTTGCTGCTTTAGCAGGTCAATGAAGTCGACTGCCTTTTGGTTTGAATGTCCTATCGTGTATATGGTTGAGATGGCTGAACCTCGAAGTTTAGAGGCCAATCTGGAAGACAATTAGTGATTAACTATACAAATGCATCGCCATCAGAAGCGCCGCAATGGACTTGGAGTCCTGTATTTCCCCTGAGCGGATAAGCTCCGGCACTTGTCCAAGTGGAACGGGCTCCACCTCTATGTTCTCGTCTTCGTCCGGCGGCAGCGTGGACTGGGTTAGGTCTGTGGCGATGAAGGCGTGCATGTACTCGGTGCAGAAGCCGGGGGCCATCCAGAAGCCGCCCATGCCCTGGAGACTGCCCGGAATAAAGCCGATCTCCTCCTGAAGCTCCCGTAGCGCCCCCTCTTCCGGCGTCTCGCCCTCCTCCAGGCCACCGGCGGGCGCCTCCAGGAGGGCTTTCTCAGGCGGCTTGCGGTACTGCCGGACCAGGATCACGCGCCCCTGCTCGTCCACCGGCACGACAACCACCGACGCCCCGTGCTCGACTATCTCGCGCTGGGACGTCCCGCCGTCGGGCAGGCGTATCGTGTCCACCCTGACGCCGATGATACTGCCGTCGTATATGCGGCGGCTCTCTATGGTCGGTTCATCCAGCATCTTGGCTCCTATGTGAAGGACGTTACCCGCGGGATCGCGGAGCGGAAGTCGGGGCTGAGGCGCTCCGTCAGGTTGGCGTAGAACTGGTTGGGAGGGCCGGACCGCAGGAAGGTGGCGGTGTAAGGGCTTCTGTCTATATGGACGACCGTGCCAGGCTCAAGCGCCATGTCCATCCGTCCGTCGACGCTGAGCATCGCCTGGTAGTCCGAGCGAAGAGCGACCTCAACGCTGGAGTCCGGGGAGAGCACCAAGGGCGTAGCTAGGCCCAGGTGGGTTGCGACGGGGTTCAGAAGCAGGTCGCGTGACTGGGGGTGAAGTATGGGGCCACCCGCCGAGATGGAGTATCCCGTGCTCCCGGTAGCGGTGGCCACGATAACCGCGTCAGCCCGGTACGTGGTGAGCGGCGCGCCGTCGATGTACACCTCAAGGTGCACCAGCCGGGACAGGGCGCTCCGCCCCACGACAACGTCGTTGAGGGCGTGGAAGGTCTGTACGGGCACGTCGCTTGCTCCACCCATCACCAGTTTGGCCTGAAGCATGGAGCGCTCTTCCACCCACACTCGCCCGTCAAGGTACTCCCCTACCCTCTCCACAGCTTCCTCGGCCTTCAACTCAGTCATGAAACCGACTCTTCCCAGGTTCACTCCCAGGATTGGAATCCCGCTGGGAGCTGCCATCTGCGCTGCCCAGAGTATGGTGCCGTCGCCGCCCACGGTGATTATGAGTGAAGTGGATGGAGGCGGCTGCCGGGCCTCTTCGTCAAAGGTGGAAACGATGCACGATTCAACAGGTATGCCGAGCTTATCAGCCAACTGCCGGGCCAAAGGCTCAGCCTGAGGTACGCGGTGATTGTAGACTATGCTGACATTGTGGGGGCTACTCATCGCAGCCCCTTCCTCAGCGAAGGCGTCGTGCACACCCGTACATGATAATCTGATTCCGACATTAGCAAGGGCAGTCTAGCATCAGGCCTATGGGGTGTCAACGAGATGTACTGGACAGCCCTTATGCCCGATGCTAAATTAAAAGGGCAGTTGATTACCGCACGGCGGGTTGCTACTGACAGCGGCAATACGCAAGAAGTCTACTCATGGAGGACGTGGCGAAATGTTGGAAAGACAATCGATTTCATCGGCCTTCAGGCCTTTCCTGAAAATCAACGGCTGCGACGTGTGCGAGAACTTCGAGTGGCATGTCAACCTTCATGAAGTGGTCCGCTACGTCAGCCGCGACGAGTCCAACCGGTTGCATCTGGTGCGGGAGGAGTGGACCGGGAACGTGAGGATGGACGTTACCCACTCGGTCACCACGCGAATAAGTCCCGGCTCCCGGGCGCAGTGGGACGACAGCTACCGCAATCAGCCTCAGTATCCCTACATCATGGAGGGGCCGTACGCCGTCCATCAATTCGCTGATGAAGATGAGCAGGCTGCCGCCACGTTTGCCCAAGTCTTCGGGGCAACGCTCATCCCCCACGATGAGCTAATGGCGAAGGTCGCTGTATCGGCGTAGCCGGGCTAATCTGGTACCGCGCCAGTCCCTGGTACGGAGACCTGCTAAGACGCCTCTTTCACCATCTCCAGCGACTCCGCTATGGCGACTATGGCTGCATCGGTCAAGTTGGCGTCCCTCGACACCTTCACACACGTAAGATTCTCGGCAGCGAACAGAGATACCGAGTCTCTACCTTCCACGTCCAGTATGGTTGCCGGCTTCCCGCTGGCTGTGACCTCTCTCCAATCCGATGCGTCCGCGGTGGGGCCTTGCTCGCCTTCTGGGGAGCACTGCGGATGCCCAATCTCAATCCACGGGTGCGGAGAGTCCGCGGAGGTGTATTTTAGTGCGACGTTGCACGGGAGGTACGGCGCCCGCCGGTCGTTCTCCTGACGTTTCTCATCGATTATCACGCTGGACAGGTCGAACCCCTCCGGAAGCCCTGCAGCGAGGGAAACTTGTTGCGAGCCTCGTGGATGCTTATGATGCGCGTCCTGCCCTCCAGGCGGCTATCCATCAGGTCAATGAGTTCCAACATATCGAGCGTGAAGCTGCGGTGTTCGTCAGGAACAAAAAACGTGTGACACACCTGGGAGTCCGGTACGCGTTGCAGAACTGATACGGAGGATTCGTCATCGAGATCCCTGAAAATGCACGCTGTGAAAAGGAGCGCTGCCACCGCACACAACAACAGTACATTGACCACTCCTCGACCCCGGAGAAACAACACTGACATGTTACCAGTTTGGGAGAGTGATTCCCCACCCTATCTCGATTAGGCGCGCATTATATCATAACGCCAAGAGCGTCAAGCGGGATGCGCTGGAATGAGGGCGTACGTCATCTGAGGGAGGTTGACGAAGCTCCGACTGATCGATTCGCGTCTTAGAGGAACAGGACAGCAGCAGCAGCTTCCGCAAAGTCAATCAGGGGCCCGGGGAAGATGCCCAGGGCCAGGATGCCAATTCCGGCGATGTACATGGCCACCTGGGGCACGTAGGCCGTCGTCACTCGCTCTTCCGACTCCGGCCTCTCCATGTACATAATCCTTATGACCTTGACGTAGTAGTAGGCTGAGAGGACGCTGTTTATCACTCCCACCACCACCAGCCACACCAGATCGCTGTGCACGGCGGCGCTGAACAGGTACAGCTTGCCCATGAAGCCCGCGGTGGGAGGGATGCCGGTCAAGGAGACCAGGGAGAAGGCCAGGACCAGCGCCAGTACGGGGGCTCGTTTCCCCATCCCGGCAAAGCTGCTGATGAGGTCGCTGCCCGTGCGGCTGGAGATTGCGATTATTGCAAAGAAGGCCGCCAGGTTGGTCACAGCGTAGGCCCCAAGATAGAAGAGGACGCTGCTTGGGCCGATGGGGGTCTCCCCTTCAGGCGCCCTGACTGCGATTGCCGCCAGGCCCACCATGAGGTAGCCGGCCTGGGCGATGGTGCTGTACGCCAGCATCCGTTTGATGTTGCTCTGTGCAATGGCCACGAGGTTGCCCACGGTCATGGACAGGGCGCTGAGCGCGGCGAAGAGTATGCCCCAGTCCAGGCTTATCTCGCCAAAGGCCAGGTAGAACACCCTGAGTATGACCGCGAAGCCCGCCGCTTTGCTGGCCACGGACAGGTACGCCGTGATGGGTGTGGGCGCTCCCTCGTACACGTCGGGGACCCACATCTGGAATGGCACCGAGGATATCTTGAACCCGAATCCGGCCACTATGAGTATCACTCCCAGGAACAGAGCGTGGCTGCCGAAGGACACTCCGGGGTCCATGGAGGAGCCAAGACGCTCGAATATCTCCGATAGCTGGGTGGTCCCTGTGAACCCGAAGGTCAGGACGAGGCCGTACAGAAGCACCGCGGAGCTCATTGCGCTGAGCAGCAGGAACTTCACGCCCGCCTCGCTGGAGCGGGAGTCCCGCAGGAAGGCGGCCAGGGCCGCCAGCGGCAGCGCCGTCAGCTCCAGGGCTATGTATATCGAGATAAGCTCCGTGGTCGCCGCCAGGAGCATCATTCCGCAGGCTGAGAACACCATCAGGCCGTAGTATTCGCCCTGGAACTGCCTCATCCTGGAGGTGTATTCCACGGAGGACATGATGACAAGGGCCAGGATGCCCAGCACCAGGAACTTGAAGTACAGGGCGAACTTGTCCACAACCAGAGTCCCGAAGACGCCCGGCATCTGCTCGTTGGGCTCCCCGCTCAGGTCGCCCAGAAGGGCTATGCTGAAAACCAGGGGTATTGCCAGACCGGCTACGGCCAAGGCCGCCAGCACACCCTTTTTCTCTATGACGAGGTCAAGGAGTATTATCGCCAGCGCTACGGCTGCCAGAGACAGTTCCGGGGACAGGAGGTATACGTCGTGGAGTGTCATGGTACGTTCACCTTCATGGCGCTCCTGAAAGCTGCAGGGATTCGATTATAGGCTCAAGCGCCAGTTGGAAGACGTCAGTGAGCACGGCCGGGTAGATGCCGACGACCATGATGGCTATCACCAGCGCTGCCATCGGGATCACTTCCACGGGCGTGGCGTCGCCTATGTCTGCGAACCGCTGCACCTGGGGTCCGAAGAAGACCCGTTGCAGCGTCCACAGGATGTACCCCGCAGTGATTACGATGGCCAGGACTGCCAGCACCGTTATCCATGCCCACACTTGGAAGGTCCCCAGGAACACCAGTATCTCAGAGACAAACCCGCTGGTTCCCGGTAGGCCCAGGGATGCCAGCCCCGCTACCACGAACACGATCGCGGTCAGTGGCATTCGGTTGGCAAGTCCGCTCAAGTCGGGAATGTGCCGTGTGTGCGCCTTGTCGTAGACCATGCCCACCAGCAGGAACAGCAGTCCTGTGATAGTGCCGTGGGTGAACATCTGCATGGCCGCTCCGGTCAGCCCCACGGGAGACACCGTGCCGCTTACACCAACGACTGAGGATATCCCCAGCAGCACGTATCCCATGTGGCTGATGCTGCTGAACGCGATGAGCCGCTTAAGGTCGGTCTGGCGCATGGTAACCACTGCGCCGTACAGCACGCTGATGATAGCCAGCGTCGCCAACAGCCAGGCGTAATCCTGGGCCGTGCCTGGGAATATTCCCACGGCAATGCGAATCATTCCGTAGCCGCCCATCTTCAGCAGGACTCCGGCCAGCATCACGCTCACCGCAGTCGGAGCGTCCGTATGGGCGTCCGGGAGCCACGTATGTACGGGCCACACGGGCAGCTTCACAGCGAAGGCAATGAACAGGAGGCCGAATATGGACGCCGCCGGCAGGAGAAGCCGGGCACCCTCTACGGCCGAGGGAAGCTCCACGATGTTGAAGGTCCCGACGGAGAAGTAGAGCGTCAGTATGCCCACGAACATAAAGGCGCTGCCCAGGAATGTGAAGACCAAGAACTTCATTGCGGAGTACTGTCTCCGTCCACTGCCCCACTTGGAGATGAGGAAGTACATCGGCAAGAGCTCCAGTTCCCAGAATATGAAGAACAGGATCAAGTCCATGGACACGAACACTCCCATGACCGCGGTCTGGAGTATCAGCAGCCACATGAAGTACTCCTTGACCTGGTCCCTGATGCCGTGCCAGGAAGCGAAAACGGCGCACATGCCCAGAAGGGCCGTCAGGAGCACCATGGGCATGCTCAGGCCGTCCACGCCAAGGTGGTACTGGATGTTCAGGGCGGGAATCCAGTCCTCGTAGCGCTCCACCAGCTCCATGTTCCCTTCCCTGGCGTAGTCGCCCGTCCTGAACATGACGAAAGCGACGATCGCAAGGGCCAGCTCTGTAATAGTCACCAGTGCAGCCCACATGCGAATGTGTCTGTCCTGCTTCAGCAGGAGCGCTACCAGTGCCCCGGCAAGGGGGAGAAAAACTAAGACAGAGAGCACTAATCTACCTCAAAATACCTTCTATCAATCCCATATCAAGAACCCTATCAAAATGAACAGCACACCCGCGGAGATGCCGATGCCGTACGCTTGCACCTGTCCGGTCTCCAGCGTAGCTACGGCCCGCCCCAGGTTGCGCCCCAGGAAGCCGATGCTGTCAACAATACGGTCGACAATATTCTTGTCGAACCAGTCCGTACCGGCGGCCAGCCCACCGTAGAAGCCGCGGCGGGTAATCCAGTCCTCGTACACCTGGTCGAAGTGGTACTTGTCGTATGCGGCCACGTACGCCGGTTTCAGGGCTGCCCCAACCGCCTCGGGTCTAACCGTGCGGCTCTGGTACATTAGATAGGCCAACCCGATGCCGGCAAGGGCCACCAGCGTGGACCCGGCAGCAATTGTAATGTCAAAAGGCTCCGGCTCAACGTTCACCAGATCTACGTAGCCCATGAGGTGAGCGAACCAGTGGGACGGCACGATTCCAAGGCCCCAGGCTGCGTTCAGGGGGTTGGCCAGGAACCCTGCTACCACCGAAGGTACTGCCAGGACGATCATTGGGAGGGCCATAACCCTCGGCGATTCCGCCAGGTGCACCGAGTGGTCTCCGCCCTGTCCTCCGTGCTCTGCTTCAACACCGCCCCTGAACTCTCCGTGGAAGGTCATGAAGAGGGCGCGGAACATATAGAAAGCCGTCATAAACGCGGCCACCAGGGCCATAGCGAAGACCAGGTTGCCTATATTCCCGCCGTGATGGAATGCGCCTGCCAGTATCTCGTCCTTGCTCCAGAAGCCGGCTAGAGGGAATATGCCGGATATACTTAAAGCGGCTATGAGGAAGGTGGCGTAGGTCCACGGCATATGCTTCTTGAGTCCGCCCATGTACCGCATATCGAAGGTGCCTGAGGCGTGCTGGACGCTGCCGGACCCAAGGAACAGGAGCGCCTTGAAAAAGGCGTGGGTGAACAGATGGAATATGGCTGCCTCGTAGGCGCCGACACCCAGGGCCAGCATCATGTACCCCAACTGGCTCACAGTCGAATAGGCCAGCACTCGCTTGATGTCATTCATCACCAGCCCCATGCTGGCGGCGAAGATGGCGGTGAACCCGCCGATTAACGCCACCGTGTTCATGGCGGTGGTCGAGGCTTCGAACAGAGGGAAGAAGCGTGCCACTAGGAACACCCCTGCGACCACCATAGTCGCGGCGTGTATGAGGGCGCTGACGGGAGTTGGACCCTCCATCGCGTCCGGAAGCCATATGTGGAGCGGGAACTGGGCCGACTTGCCAACCGCCCCGGCGAAGATGCCCAGCGCAATCCAGGTGACTACCCCGCC
Source organism: Dehalococcoidia bacterium (assembly GCA_965261605.1). Taxonomy (GTDB): domain Bacteria; phylum Chloroflexota; class Dehalococcoidia; order Lucifugimonadales; family UBA2985; genus DAOUJW01. The sequence goes on from OZ253466.1 coordinate 2,508,832, forward strand.
GCCCAGGGCAATGATCTGCGCCCCTGCTAACTCGCCACCGACAGCCATTAGGTTGATGTGTGAGATTTCAAAGGGGTTGAGGCCTTGGGAGATGAAGGCGTCTTTGTGGAAGAAGAGGTACAGAATCGCCAGCAGGAAGCCCACGTCACCCAGACGTGTGACGATGAAGGCCTTCTTTGCCGCAGCCGCAGCCGCAGGCCGGTTGTACCAGAAGCCAATGAGAAGATAGGAGCAGAGTCCCACGAGCTCCCAGAAGAAGTACAGCTGGATGACGTTTCTCGCCAGCACCAGTCCCAGCATGGAGGCCGTGAACAGGGACATGAAGCTGAAGTAGCGGGAGTAGCCCGTATCCCCGTGCATGTAGCCCTGGGAGTAGATCTGGACGGCCAGGCTAATCCCGCTGATTACCACCAGCAGAACGGCGGTGAGCGGGTCCATGAGGATGCCGATGGAGATCTCCAACTCCCCGATGACAAGCCAGGAGTGGGGATCCCAGCCTATCTCGCCGTGTCCGTTCCAGACCGCGGCCAGCGCCCATATGGACAGGAAGAAGGCTGTGCCGATGGCCGCAATTGTTAAGTAGCCGCTAAAGGCTTCGTAGCGGTTGAAGAACGGCCTGATAACAAAGGCTATAAGTACGAAGGAAGCCAGAGGCAGGAAGAAAATGGCCCAGGCCGCTCCCTCACTCATAATCTCTTACGCCTCTCCCTTGAACATAGTCGCTTTCACTTCCCGCAAGTCCTCAGACGAAGACAATGTTCTCAATGCTGCGCAGACGCGCAGTCCCTTGCTTCTTATATGCTGATTCGCGCTCATAGATTTGACGTTTACAGCTTCCTGAGTATCTCTTCTGCTACGTGCTCCCTGCCCCTGGGCACCATCACGCGAAACGGCACCCGCTCTCCCCATGAGAGTATGTCCCCCTCCGGCATCAGGTGTGTCGGCAGGCCCTCTCCTTCGAGGAGCTCCTTCCACATCTCGGCTATCATCAGGTTTGGCGCTTTCTTGAAGTCTACCCACATAGCTTGCTAACCCCTCATCATATTGGCCCGGGTTACGTCTACCGTCTCCCTGTTGCGATACAGCGCGATGACTATTCCCAGCCCCAGGGCAACCTCCGCGGCCGCGACGGTTATTATGAAGATGGCGAATATCTGGCCTGTGAGCAGAGTGCTCAGCACCGTCTCTCCCAGGGAAGCGCCTTCGGCAAGAGCCCTGGCCACCTCGTTCTCGGCGGCCACCGGATCCACGGCTATGCCGCGCGGCACCACGTATCGCGCAAAGGAAATTGCGGCTATGTTCACTGCGTTGAACATAAGCTCAATGGACATAAGCACGGCTATGACGTTCCTCTTGGCCAGAGTCCCGTACAGGCCAATGCTGAAGATGATGCCTGAGAGAATGAGGAGGTTTTCGAGACTCAAACCTCGTTCTCCGTTTCCCGCACCAAGGCCAGCGCGCCTATTACCGCCGCCAGCAGCACCACAGAGGCCACCTCAAAGGGCAGCACGAACTCCCTCAGCAGGAGACTAGCTATCACCGGCGTTGTGTTTCCGAATACGTCCCGGACGCCCTGCTCGGTGCTGCTTAGATTCTCGGCCGGGTCCCCCGGCAGCACATTCAGCCCCAGGCTGTCCCAGGTGTTCCAGTCGGTGCTTACCGCTACGAAGACGATGGCCACCAGCACCAGCGTTGCCAGTATGCGAGCCGGGTGGTCGAAGCCGTTGGACGGGTTTCCCTCCTGGACGTTGCGCGTAAGCATGATGGCGAAGATTATCAGTATCGATATGGCTCCGACGTAGATGAGCACCTGCACCACGGCCAGGAACTCGGCGTTCAGCAGCACGAAGAGACCTGCCACCGCCAGGAAGGAAAGCACCAGGAGCAGGGCTGCTCTGAAGATGTCCTTCACGAGTACCACGCCCAATGCGGAGCCCACCATCACTGCCGACATGGACCAGAAGGCCACATCCAGAGGAAGCATCTAGCGTCCCACCTCGTCCCAGGAAAGTGGCTGCCCGTTCTGGGGGTTGTACTTCTTGGCCTCAAGTTGAGGGCGGAACCAAGTGCTTGGGCGCTTCTCCGCCTCCTTCAACTCCTGTAGGTCGATAACCAGGTCGTCCCGTCTGTATCGGCCGCGCTCGAATCCGCTACCCATGAACAGGGCATCGTAGGGGCACGCCTCCACGCACAGGCCGCAGAACATACACCGGCCTATGTCGATGTCGAATACGTCAACCGTGTATGACTGCCCTTCCTGCATATTGAGGCCGCCGGGGTGTGTCACTATCTTGATGATGCCCAGAGGGCAGTACTTCGCGCAGCTGGCGCAGCCCGTGCACCGCTCCTCGTACCAAACGAACTCCTCGCCACGAAAGCGCGGGGCCTGGGGCACAGCCTCTTCGGGGTACTGGATGGTGAAGGGCTTTTTGGTCAGATTTCTCAGGGTCACAAGTAGGCCTTTTGCAATACCTAGTCCGTACATTTATCTCACCTCGCTTGTTGCGCCGGTGCCTCTGCCGGGGACGGTCGCCAGAGGTGGCCGCGTCGTTATCTTGTCTCCTGCCAGATGCGAGAACAGGACCAATCCGCCGATTGCGATGCCCCAGTTTATCCCGGACATGATCCACAGTTCTGCCACAGTTGGGTCTTTCCAGATGAGCACCTCGGTAGCGGTGACAAAGAGATTAACAATGCTAAGGGGGAAGAGGAATTTCCAGGCGAATCCCATTATCTGGTCCACGCGCAGCCTTGGGAGGGTTGCCCTAATCCAGAGCAATATGAACCAGAAGAAGGACATCTTGATGAAGAACCAGAGGTGGGACGGCAGGATGGGGCCTTCCCATCCCTTCAGGAATAGAGTGGCTATTATCGCCGACGTGCCGAAGGGGGCGATGAACTCTGCCAATTGGAAAGTGCCCCACTTCATACCGCTGTATTCCGTGTGGAATCCGGCTACAAGCTCCGAGTCCGCCTCTACGATGTCGAAGGGTGAGCGGTTCATCTCCGCTGAGGCCGCCACTGCGAAGATGAAGAACCCCAGAGGCTGAACGAATATGAACGGGATGGTCTGGGCTTCAACCATGTCAACCAGGGACAGAGAGCCGGCCAGCAGCAACACACCGACGATGGACAGCACCATTGGGACTTCATAGCTGATCAGCTGTGCCACTCCCCTCATTGCGCCGAAAAGAGAGTACCTGTTCCCGGAGCCCCAACCCGCCATGAACATACCTATTGTCGGCACCGTGGTCACGGCGATGATGAAGAGTATGCCGATGTTCAGGTTGGCTACGTAGGTGTTCTTGCCAAAGGGAATGACCGCGAAGACCAGGATTACGGGCATGATAAACACAAGGGGAGCCAAGTTGAATATCCAGGGGTCGACTCCCTCGGGCCTGGTGTCCTCCTTGGTCAGGAGCTTCACGGCGTCGGCTACGGGCGTGAGGAGTCCCCAAGGCCCCCACCGGTTGGGTCCCAGCCTGGACTGGATCCGGCCTATGAGCCGGCGCTCCACCCAAGTGCCTAATGTCGTCACGACCACCACGGCGTTGACGACTATGAACACAATGAGGAACCCGGCTAGGAAATAGGCCAGCCAACTCGGAACGGGGGATACTCCCCAGAACGTCAAGTCGTCAAAGAACTGGTACAGATTCCTGTAAAAGGAGTTAGCGGAGGTTATCGGCCCCATTACCGGTCCACCTCGCCCATGTTTATATCCACGCTGCCGAAGGTGACTATCATGTCCGCCAGCTTCCAGCCCAGCAGCATATCCTTGAGGGCCGTCAGGTTAATGAGCGACGGAGAGCGTATCTTGCAGCGATACGGGGCTATCGTGCCGTCGCTGACCAGGTAGAAGCCCAACTCTCCCTTGGGCGCCTCCACGTGCCCGAAAGCGTCCCCCACCGGAGGCCGTATTAGCCAGGGCGCCTCCGTTCTCACAGGGCCTTCCGGTATCTGGGTCACGCACTGCGCGATGATCCGCAGAGACTGGCGCATCTCGGCAATGCGCATCAGGTAGCGGTCGTAGTTATCCCCCACGGCGCCAACCGGCACATCGAAGTCCAGCCGGTCGTAAACCTCGTAGGGGTCTGCCTTGCGCAGGTCCCAGCTAACGCCGCTGGCCCGCAGCACGGGGCCGCTAACTGAGCAGTTAATGGCCTGCTCCGCAGAAAGTACGCCTACGTTCTTGGTCCGGGCGAGGAGAATCTCGTTGCCGGTTATGAGGCGCTCGTACTCGTCGATGTAGTCCGGCATGTAGCCCAGAAAGTCTCTCAGGGCCGTCCAAAATTCAGGTGGAGCGTCCTGGAAGATGCCTCCAACCCTCATGTAGCTGAGGGTGATGCGCGCGCCGCACAGCATCTCGAAGAGGTCCAGGATCTTCTCTCGCTCCCTGAAACAGTACATCAGAGGCGTGGCCAGCGCTCCAAGGTCGTTGAGGAAGAAGCCGGTTGCCACGAGGTGGCTGGCTACGCGCTGAAGCTCGGCGGCTATGACGCGCAGGTACATCGCCCGTTCGGGGGGCTGGATGCCGGACAGCTTCTCGGTTGCGAGCACGTAGGCCAAGTTGTTGGACATGGACGATACGTAGTCCAGACGGTCGGTCAGGGTTATCACCTGGGTGTAGGTGCGCTCCTCGGCCAGCTTCTCCGAGCCTCTGTGGAGATAGCCGAAGATAGGCTCCACGTCCAGAATAACCTCACCGTCAAAGGTGACGCGCATCCGGAAGACCCCGTGAGTGCTGGGGTGCTGCGGCCCGATGTTTATTGTGATTGGCTCTGTGCGTATTGCCATGCCGATTCTCTACCTCGGAGGCTCCAGATAGTCCTTCCTGTGTGGATGACCGGGGAATCCCTCCCACAACAGGAGCCGTTTCAGGTTGAAGTGGCCTTCAAAGCGGATTCCCATCAGGTCGTACACTTCCCGCTCCTGAAAGTTCGCCCCCTCCCATACCTCCACTACGGAGGGTACAGTCGGGTTCTCCCTGTCCCAGCACCGGGACTTGAGCACCATTCTGTGGTTCCTGGCAATGGACACCAAGTGATAGACCATTGCAAAGTGGTCAATGTAGTCTACAGCGGACACGGCTACCAGGTAGTCGAACTGAAGGTCGGGGTCATCCTTGAGAAACCTGCACACCTCCCGGATTGACTCCGGCTTTACCCACACGTCATTGGAGTCAGACTCCTCCACCACGCCCGGGACGGCCTCTGCCACCCGCCGTGCGACGTCCTCTACTGCCAAGGCAATCGTCATCTATCGTCCTCTTACCTGTTCGCCAAGCTGTTCTTCTTGATTTTCTCGTGTAGCTGCATTATCCCGTACAGAAGGGCGTCGGGGCGCGGAGGGCATCCGGGAACGTACACGTCCACCGGCACAATCCGGTTGACCCCGGGCACCACGCTGTAGGCCTGGTAGTAGGGGCCACCGCTGGTGGCGCAGACCCCCATAGAAATGACCCATTTCGGTTCCGGCATCTGGTCGTACAGGCGGCGAATAGCGGGCGCCATTTTCCACGTGACGGTGCCTGCTACTATCATCAGGTCCGCCTGCCGGGGCGAGGCGCGCATGGCCTCCATCCCGAAGCGCGAGATGTCGAAGCGGGACATGGCGCTGGCGATCATCTCGAAGGCGCAGCACGCCAATCCGAAGGTGAGTGGGAACACGGAGGATTTTCGGCCCCAGTTCAAAAGGGCGTCGATGGATGTGACCACCACGTCCCGGCCGATTTCAGAGGGCACCTGGATGGAGTCCACTGCGTACGGGCCGAGGTGAGTGGCCTTCATGTCGTTGATTGTGGCCCCCTCCTCCCTGTCCATCTCCCACGTGGTGTCGTGGAGCGGTACGGAAAAGTTCGTCTTCGTCTCCACAGCTGACTGATCACGTCTATTTTCCTCAGTCATATGTTACCTCCATTCCAGTGCCTTGTACCTCAAGGCGTAAGCCCACCCAACCAGCAGAATAAGCACGAACACCAGCATCTCTATCAGGGCGAAGAGCCCCAGTTGATTGAAGTGCACCGCCCAAGGGTATATGAATACTGTCTCTACGTCAAAAACCACGAAGAGCAGGGCGAACATGTAATAGCGGAAGTTGAACCTAGGCCATCGGTCCCCAATGATTTCCATCCCGCACTCGTACGGGCTGAGCTTGGCGGGGTTGGGCTTGTGGGGACGGATCCTGATAAAAGAAAGAAGCCAAGAAAGGACTAGCAGACTGGCCGGCATAATCACCGCTATCGCAGTGAATATTGCTATGAGCCCATACTGGCGGAAGTAGTCCTCAAGCATAGGCTAGCTCCTTCAATCTCATAGACTCACGATAATATAGCATAGCGCTTGTGGATTATCAAGTGAAATTCTACACAATCGCGACGCCTTTAACGCCCGTGATTCCAGGGACGCAGGAACGGCTCAGACCGGATGTGTTAAGATTGATATACAGCCTTGGCGACGACCTGATATGAGTCGAAGAACATTCAGAAAAACCACTTCCCTGCTCTTCCTGGCTTTGGCCTTGCTCGTCGCGCTTGCGGCCTGCCGGCCTCCGACTCATGCTGATCATGCTACGCCCCCTCCGGCCATAGACGAGGTAGTGGATGTCTGGCGCAGGATCTCTGAGTCTGCCATCCCCACAAAGGAGAACACAATCATAGAGGTATGGAACAGCCTGTCGGAGCAGTTTGTCGAGAGGGACACTCTCGACGCGGCGGCTCTCAGCAAGGCGGCCATAGAAGCTATGATCAATGCCGAGAACAGTGGGACCGCCGCGCTAGACCCGCGGGCGCTCAGCGGGGTGGCTATAGAGGCTATGCTGGATACCCTGAACGACCCCTACACCGTCTACATGAGTCCTGAGCAATACGCGCGTTATCTGGAGAGCAGCAAGGGCGAATTCGAGGGTATTGGCGCACACGTAGACCTCATCGATGGGCGAATCACCATTGTGGCGCCCATTCCCGACACGCCGGCGGAGAGGGCCGGAATAAAGGTGGGCGACGTAATAATAGAGGTGGACGGCGTGAGCACCCGGGGGTGGAGCCTCCCTGAGTCCGTTTCTCGAATACGCGGGATCAGGGGCACATCGGTCAGGCTTTTGGTGGAGCGCCGGGACGTTCCAGAACCTACCCTGATAGAGGTGGTACGCGATACCATTACTATAGACAGCGTTCAGTGGAGTATACTGCCCGGCAGCGTGGCGCATCTGCGGATCTTATCCTTCGCCGAGAACACCGATGAAATTTTAGCCGAGGCCCTTGAGGAGATGATGGAGCAGGATGTTGAGGCGATAGTCCTCGACCTGAGGAACAACCTTGGCGGCTCCCTTGAGACGACCATCAACGTAGCCAGCGAGTTCCTTGATGAGGAGCTTGTCCTGTACCTGGTCTACGGCAACGGAGACAGGTACGATTTCACGGCAAAGGAGGACGGGCTGGCGCTGGACATCCCTCTTGTTGTGCTGGTGAACAATCGCAGCGCCAGTGGCAGCGAGGTGCTGGCGGCGGCCCTTCAGGACCGGGACCGAGCTTCAATTGTTGGAACGACCACCTTCGGCAAGGGCAGCGCCAACCTGGCCAAGCCCCTAAGCGACGGCTCCGGGCTGTACTTCACCACCGGACGCTGGTACTCTCCCGACGGGCGCCTCATCGAGGGAAAGGGCCTGAAGCCGGATATAGTTGTTACGGACGGGCCTGACGGCCATGATGACCCGCAGCTGGATAGGGCCCTGGAGCACCTTGGAATCGCCGCAGCGCCGGCGTCTCGCTGAGCGTTGCTTGGGAGTTGCTGAAAGACCATGACTGCCGCAAAACGTTCGAAGAAAGCTAATGACTCAAAGGTCAAAGACCCATCCCGGCCGGTCACGGTAAACCGGAAGGCCTACCACGAATACGACATTATGGAGACCGTGGAGGCGGGGCTTGTCCTCACCGGCACCGAGATCAAGTCCATTCGGGACGGTCGCGTGAACATACAGCAGGCCTTCGCCCGCGCGGATGGCGGCGAGATGTGGCTTCACAACGCCCACATTGCCCACTATGCCCAGGGCAACATCCACAACCACGAGCCGATGCGTCCCAGGAAGTTGCTGCTCCACAGAGGCCAGATTGCGGATCTCGCGGACGCTGCGGGACAGAAGGGCCTCACTTTGGTGCCCCTGCGGGTGTACATCAAGAATCACGTGGCAAAGGTGGCGCTGGGTCTGGCCCGCGGACGCAGGATGTACGACAAGCGCAGGGCCATAATGGACCGGGACCAGGACCGGGAGATCGGGCGGGCTATGCGTGAAGCCTCCCGCGGCTAGGAGACCTTGGCGAAACACGCTCCCAAGCTCCATTCCCAGTCATTCCTGCGTAAGCAGGAACCTGAGAGGTAGCCCAGAGACAATGCGGTCTTGCGAACAGGAGCTTCAGATTCCTCACTTCGCTCTGCTCCCTTTGGAATGACAATGGGAACGCTTGTATTGGGTAGACACCTGAGTTACGCAAAGCTAACAGACCAGGGAGTGTGGTATAATAGAGCCCTTGGGGACGCGTGGTTTCGACAGGGGGTGACTTCGCAGGATTGCAGGCCGAGGTGTCGTCAACCTCGTTAATCAGGCGGCAAAAAAGTAACTGGCGAGAAAAAGCTCGCACTGGCTGCCTAACTAGGCAGCCACGTCCATCCCCTCCTCTCCTCGAAGGCGGGACATGGGCGCCATTAAGTCGAGGTGCTGCTCTTCCTTACACCGATAGGGAGGAACCAAGATCTATCGGCTGGTTCCCAAGGGACCTGCGCCGGTGGGGACCTTGGGAGCGAGAAACAAATACCGGATAAGCCTGTAGTATATTCTAGTGGAGAGCTCTTTGGACGGGGAGTTCGACTCTCCCCCGTCTCCACCAAAACCTATTTCGTCATTCCCGCGCAAGCGGGAATCCAGATGTAGGAGGTATAGACTCCCGATTTCTCGGGAGTGACGGTGCGATTGTCATTCCGCGGAGCTTGCCCCGCACTTGATCCGGGGGTAGGACTCCAGGGGTGGCGGTGAAGGGACGCAGAGTGCCATTATATCTGGACGGGCATCTAGTTCAACTCAAAGTAAGGAGGCAATACATGACTGAGAACACGATGGAATCAACCAGGCAGGCCATTATCGATCGCTTGAACGGCATACGGGACAGCTACGAGATGTGCCTTTCGGACGTATCAGCCGAGGTGGGCAACAACGGCACAGAGTGGTCCATGGTGGACCTGCTCAGGCACACCACCAGCGACTACCTCCGGAACATGGTGAAGCGCGTGCTTGATGAGGATAGCCCTAATCTTGGAGGCGGCGGCTTCGACCCGGAGGCTGGGTGGCGACGAATAAGGGACAATACCCTCGCGGACATCGATAGCGCCGTCACTATGGTTATGGAGCTGACCCCGGAGCAGCTGGAGCGGAAGGGCGAGCGAAACGGCGAGACCGTCACTCCCTTGGGCCTCCTAGAGATGTGGGCCGGCCACTACGAAGAGCACCTGGCGCAGCTGAGAAACGAGATACGGCCCAGAGAGGGCCTCCCCTCCGTCTAACCTACGGCCTGGGACTCGCAGCGACCGCTCTTCCGTCGTTCCTGAGGAAGCAGGAATCTACGGCTTCTTTGATGCGCCCGGTAGGCCCCTGCGAAAGCACGGCTGTCCGCCCACAGATGACGATTAAGAGACTCCCTGGAGCAGGCGGACTCTATAGACCTGCCAGGGAGTCTTTGCTATTATCCACGTTGGACGCCCATTAGTTGCAACAGAGGGCGTCCCTCGGAATGCATTGTAGTCGTCCATAAAACAAAAAGAACCAAGGAGGCAAGCATGTGGAACCAGTTTGACACGGGCTCTTATAGTGGTATGTTGGCAGAGACAGTGACCATGAAGGGGCACAACGGGGACCTGATAAACGCCTACTCCACCCGTCCATTGGGAGCAGGTCCATATCCGGGCATCGTGCTGGCGCATCATCTTCCGGGCTGGGACGAGCTCAACAGGGAGATCGCCCGCCGCTTCACTGAGCATGGATTCGTGACGATATGCCCTGACCTGTATCATCGCTTCGGTCACGGTATGCCAGACGACGTAGCAGCCAACGCCCGCGCGGCCGGTGGCGTCTCCGACGAGAGCGTAATCGGCGACTGCGAGGCGGCAATGCAGGTGCTCAAGGCTCTGCCCTACTCCAACGGCAAGGTGGGCATCATCGGCACGTGCTCCGGCGGCCGCCACTCCGTCCTGGTTGCTTCCAGCGTCCAGGGCTTCGATGCCGTGGTGGACTGCTGGGGAGGCAGGGTCGTCATGGCCGCGGAGGACCTGACCCCGCAGATGCCCGTCGCCCCTATAGACCTCACCAGCCAGTTGTCGTGCCCCATTCTGGGTCTCTTTGGCAACGACGACCAGGGCCCGACGCCGGCGCAGGTGGACCAGCACGAAGAGGAGTTGAAGAAACACGGCAAGACCTACGAGTTCCACCGCTACGACGGCGCAGGCCACGGCTTCTGGTACTACCATCGCCCCAACTACCGGCCGGAGCAGGCAATGGACTCCTGGGAGAAGGCGGTCGAATTCTTTGGCCGTAATCTGGCGGGCTAAGAAAACCGGCGGCACGGCGCGCGGGCGCCGTCAATAGCGACTACGTTAGGAGGTAAACGAGCTATGAATGCTAACGGCAGAGAGGTCGCTACGCTGGCCGGCGGGTGCTTCTGGTGCCTGGAGGCGGTCTACGAGCAGTTGATTGGGGTGGAGAGCATCGTGTCCGGCTACACGGGCGGGCAAATAGTCAATCCATCCTACGAGCAGGTGTGCAGCGGGAGGACAGGGCACGCGGAGGCCGTACAGGTGACCTTCGACCCACAGGCCATCTCCTACAAGGACGTGCTGGGTGTCTTCTTCGCCATCCATGATCCCACCACGCTGAACCGACAGGGAGCAGACGTCGGCCCGCAGTACCGGTCGGCGATCTACTTCCACGACGAGGAGCAGAAGGCCGCGGCTGAAGAGATGATTGCTGAACTTGAGGCTTCCAAGACATGGGGCCGCCCCATAGTGACTGAGGTGACCGCCCTGCCCGAGTACTATCCCGCTGAGGACTACCATCAGGAGTACTACCGTCGGAACGCCGGCCAGCCGTACTGCCAGATAGTAATCTCGCCCAAGGTCGCCAAGTTCCGCAAGGAGTACCTGGACAGGCTGAAGCCGGCGGCTGCGAGAAGCTGAACCCGCAGTAAACGCAAGCCCAATCTCAGGAGGTGCGCTATGCCGACCGTTAACACCGTCCTTGGCCCCGTGGACGTCGCTGACCTGAAGTTCACCCTCATGCACGAGCACGTCATGGTCAGTTCCGCGGGCATCCCCCACACCTTCCCGGAGCTCATAGACCGGGACAGGTTTGTCACACTGTCCGTGCAAGCCTTTAAGGAAGCCGCCGCCGATGGAGTGAACACCTACGTCGATGTGACCACTATGGACCTGGGCCGCGACATGGACGTTTTGGAACGGGTGGCCGAACAATCGGAGGTGCACATAATTCCTTGCACGGGGATATGGTTGGACATTCCAAGGGCCATCAGCCGCATCACGCCGGAGGAGTTGGCCAGGGTGTTCATCAGGGAGATAGAGGTGGGCATTGAGGGAACTGGTATCAAGGCAGGTGTCATCAAAGTTGCTACCTCTGAAGAAGGCGTGACGCCGGCGAACGATATAGTGCTGCGCGCTGCGGCAATGACCTGCAACGAAACGGGTGTGCCCATCTCCACCCACACCGCGGCTCTGGCCAAGGTCGGCAACGACCAGATCGCCATCTTTGAGGAGGAGGGCGTCGACCTCAGCAGGGTGTACATCGGCCACAGCAATGACACCGCTGACCTAGACTACCTGTCAGGCATTGCCCGCAAGGGATGCCTCCTGGGCATGGACCACTACCCGGGCGGACGCACCGGCGGTCTGAACTGGGAGGAGCGCACCCAGGTTGTTAAGCAGCTTGTGGATATGGGCCTAGCCGAATACGTCACCCTTTCCCACGATTTCTCCCTCAGCTATGACGACAGCCCGGAGACCGAGGCCGACCGCGCCGACTACAATCCGGATGGCATCTGCTTCATCTCGCGCAGGGTGCTTCCCAGGCTGAAGGAGTTGGGCGTCACCCAGGAGCAGATCGATGCAATGACTGTGGACGCCCCGCGCCGCTACTTCGGCGGGGATTAGCGGGACTCGGAATCCCTTGCACCGCCAAAGGCCGGGGCGCGTCAGCAACACCAACTAAGGAGGACAGCATGTTCAAGGGCATCCGGTACTTTTCAGTAGCCGTCACCAACCTGGACGAGGCCATAGAGCGCTACGAGAAGCTCTTTGGGCTTCAGGTTATGACACCGCCCAATGAGCGCCGTTTCGGGTTCATCTCCGCAACCCTGGGCAACGGAGAGCAGAGTCTCATCGAACTCATACAGCCCTCAGGCGACGACAGCAACCTGGGGCGGTTTATGAAGGAGCGGGCTATGCCCTCCAACCCCAACGGCGAGGGCATCTACATGGTGAGCATAGAGGTGGACGACATAGAGAAGACGGTGGAGCAGATCAAGGACGGCGGTGGCAGGATCACTCAGAACGAGCAGACTCCCAACGAGGCCTGGGTGCACCCGACCTCCGCCAACTTTGCCTTCCTGGGGCTGGTTCAGCCGTCTTCCTAGTGGCGCGGAAGGCGGTCATACGGGGAACAGTAGATGGAAGGAATGAGGTTCATTCAATCGATACGCCTGGAGAACATACTCTCCTTTGGCCCGGATACTGCTGAGCTTCCCCTGGAGCCACTGAACGTCCTCATAGGACCGAATGCCTCCGGCAAGTCCAACTTGATAGAGGCGTTGTCTCTTCTCCATGCAACGCCATCGGATCTCCAGGAGCCAATCCGCAGGGGTGGTGGAGTTCGTGACTGGCTCTGGAAGGGCGTCCCAGGCGCGCCCACGGCGACTGTGGAGGTGTCCTTCAGGTCGCAAAGGCCGCTCAGGTACAGGCTATCATTTACCTGCACAGCGGACCGCTTCACGATGGTGGACGAGGTGGTCGAAGATATGAAGCCCGGGCCAGGCGGGGAAGCGCCAGATTTCTACTATAGCTACAAAGGCAGCCCGGCGGTATTGGGCAGCCCTGTTATCAAGTTCGTGGCCCTGACGGAAGGAAATCCGGTAGGGATTTTCGAGCCGCCAGTGGGCGACCGGCTCGAACAAATCATCCCTTGGGAAGAGGCGAGTCCAGACCAGTCTATCCTGTCGCAGCGGCGAGACCGCCGCGCCTACCCGGAGTTGTGGGGGGTTAATGCGATATTCACCATCATACGTTTCTACCGGGAACTGGACTTGGGGCGCGACGCCCCAATCCGGCTTCCGCAGAAGCCGGACCTCCCGCAGGATTTCCTTATGGAAGACGCCTCGAACCTGAGCGTGGTACTAAGCGGCTTGCTTAACCAGCCCGACGTAAGGGAGCGCATACTGGAGCGTATGAGGGACTTCTACCCGTCTTTCAGGGACGTTACGGTCACAATAGGCGGAGGCACAGTCCAGATATTCTTCCACGAAAAGGGCCTGCGTCATCCCGTGCCCGCCACCCGGCTGTCCGATGGAAGCCTGCGCTACCTCTGCCTGCTCGCTGTGCTCTGCAATCCCAACTCCCGGGGAGTCGTCTGCATCGAGGCGCCTGAGCTCGGGCTGCACCCGGACATCATCCCGGAGGTGGCGAAGCTCCTGGTGGAGGCATCCTACCGCAGCCAGATCTTCGTTACAACCCACTCCGACGTGCTGGTTGACGCGCTCACGGAAACCCCGGAGGCCGTGATAGTGTGCGAGAATGAGGAAGGCGCGACCAGAATGCGCCGTCTTGACGCAGAGGAGCTGAAACCCTGGCTGGAGGAGTACCGGCTGGGTGAGATGTGGACGCGTGGAGAGATTGGAGGTAATAGATGGTGAGCGCCAGTCTCTACGTGGAGGGCGGCGGCGATAGCAAGTCGCTGAAGACGGCGTGCCGCAGGGGCTTCAGAAAGTTCATCGAAAACGCGGGGGTCACTGGAGGAGTATCCAACATTGTAGCCTGTGGCAGCCGCGGCAACGCTTATCGGAGCTTCAGCAAAGCCCTCTCAACCGGCCTAAACGCCTTGCTCCTGGTGGACGCCGAGGGGCCGGTGACGACGCAAGAAACGTGGCAGCACCTCAAGGCCAACGACAACTGGGACCGCCCCGCCACAGCAACAGACGGCCAATGTCATCTGATGGTGCAGGTAATGGAATCCTGGTTTCTGGCTGACGCGGACGCCCTCGCATCATTCTACGGGCAGGACTTTAACAGAGGGCCGCTTCCGGCAAACCGGAACATAGAGCAGGTCTCCAAGGATGACGTGCTTGCCGGGCTTGACCAAGCCGCCCGAAATACCAAAAAAGGCGGCTACAAGAAGGGCCCGGACAGCTATGAGATACTGGAGAGACTGGACCCAGCGAGGGTCAGGGAGATGTCGCCCTTCGTAGAACGCTTTATTCAAGCGCTTTCGAGCCAGAGCTAAGACGTCTCCCCTTCCTTCCGCCTCTCGTGGTAGTCCACAAAGCGCCGTATTGCGCGGGCGGCTCTTCCAGTCGTGGGGAAAACAGGCAAGCCCGCTTGGACGCACGTCTCCCTAAACTCCGCTACGGCCTGTTGCTTCCACTCATCCTTGGGCAGGTCGGCTCCCAGCACAACTGCCATTGGCTTGGAGGTCTGACGGCTCACTTCGACGAACATATCCACGGTCTGCTTGGCTCTGGGCACGTCTTCGGGCCGGTTCAGGTTGAACTGCTCATCTATGCCGCAGACCAGCATATCGAAGTCCGGGTGGTCCGCTATCAGCTGCAGTATGTCGCGGAAGTTGAAGGGCCCTGCGCCGAGAATGGACACGTCGATTGGGTTCCCTATCCACTCCCAGTTCACAGGATCTCGAGCCTTTAGCTCCTCCTGTATGTCCGCAGGCAGAGGAATGACTCGCAGTCCGGCCTCTTCAAAGGCGTCCGCAGACTGCACGCTCATGCCCCCTCCCCCACCGCCCAGCCCCACCTGCAGCCCCTGAGCGGGCCGCATGAATCGGAATGTCACCATCATGTCGATAAGCTCATCCATGCTGGACACGGACAGCGCGCCTGCCTGCCTGCACATGGCCTCCCACACCGCGCCGGAGCTTGCCAGAGAGGCAGTGTGGGAAGCGATAGCCTTGGCGCCCGCCTGCGTGCGGCCTCCCTTGAGGATGATCACAGGCTTCGCACGCGCCGTGCGACGCAGCACATCGAAGAAGCGGCGTCCGTCCTTCACACCTTCCATGTAGGCCGCGACGATCTCCGTCTCGGGGTCTTCGGCCAGGTAGTCCAAGAGGTCGGATTCGTCCAGGTCGGTGGCGTTGCCGTAGCTAAGCACCTTACTGAAACGAACTCCTCGCGCCGCTGCCAAGTTGACTATCTGGGCGCTGTTACCCCCGCTCTGAGAGAT
This sequence comes from Dehalococcoidia bacterium, assembly GCA_965261605.1. GTDB lineage: Bacteria > Chloroflexota > Dehalococcoidia > Lucifugimonadales > UBA2985 > DAOUJW01. Next base: position 2,524,326 of record OZ253466.1, read on the forward strand.
GGCGGCAACCGGCCCCGACTCCGTAGGGAACCCCGGCTTGAAGGTCAGGCCCTCCTTTGGGTAGTACATGCCCATACAATTCGGGCCAATCAGCCGGATGCCGGCTTGCCTGGCTCGACGCAGCAGTTCGTCCTCTAGCAGTATCCCCTCCTCGCTTCCCGTCTCCTTCATCCTGGCTGTGTAGAAGTGGATGACCTTCACGCCCTTCCTGGCGCACTGGTCGACCAACTGGAGCGCTCTTGTGGCCGGGATGGCGGAGATGACGTAGTCCACCGGCCCGGGCACGTCCTCCACCGAGGGAAAGCACGATACCCCCTCTATCTCCTCCGCGTTGGGGTTTATTGGGTGCAGGGCGCCCTTGAATGGGTGGCCCAGCATGAAGCGAAAGAAGTCGTTGCCCTGATTGGCGCTTGTGGATGCCCCCACTACCGCGACGGAGCGGGGATGGAAAACGTAGTCAAGCTCAATGCCCATAATTCACACCTGCCTATGGAGTACGCGGAGCAACTTGATGTCCTACTAAGGCGCGCCTGGTCCAATGGACGGCAAAGCCGCCAGCCCCTCCGCGTCCCGGATGTAGTCAGCTGTCTCGCGGACTCGGCGCTCTATAGTCTGGAGAGGCTCGCACAGGCCTAGGTAGAAGCAATCGCCGTGCAGCGAGGTCTGCCTGGTGTAGTAGCGACCTATCAGTGTCTTGAACCGGCTGTCGCTGTCTGCCAGGATGTCCAACTGTATTCGCGTCTGCGTTGAGGTTACCGGCATAATACCAGTGTGCGCAAGAACCAACGCCTGGGTCGCGCGTACGGTCGCGCACCAAGCCTTCTCCGCAGCGTCCCGTATGTCCACCTGTTCCCACTGCTCAAGAGCAGAACTGTGCATGTGGCGCGCGTCACCAAAGATGTCTATCACGTCTACGGTCATAGCCATTGTGCGCCCCCTGTTGCTGCCCTGCTCTCTTACTTCGCCCCAGTTCGGAGACTGGCGAGTCAGCGCTATGCTATCATATGGCGGAAGCATCAACAACACCTACGGAGAGTGAACATGAGCGCAAATGCAAACATCAGGATTGGGCTTGTGGGAGCCGGGGCCAACACCCGTCTCCAGCACATCCCTGGATTCCAGGCCATCGACGGGGTTGACGTTGTGGCTGTGGCTAATCGCAGCGCGGCTTCCGGCCAGCGCGTCGCCGACGAGTTCGGCATCCCCAGGGTGTTCGACAACTGGCAGGACATGGTCAACTCCCCGGACGTGGACGCCGTCTGCATTGGGACGTGGCCCTACATGCACTGCACCGTCACCCTTGCGGCCCTGGACGCCGGCAAGCACGTCCTCACGGAGGCGCGCATGGCCATGGACGCGGCTGAGGCCAAGGCAATGCTCCAGGCCTCACGCAGCCATCCCGGCCTTGTCACCCAGGTTGTGCCCTCCCCTTTCACATTCAAGGTGGACCGCACCGTCCAGGACCTGGTGGCGTCGGGTTATCTGGGCGACCTCATTGCGATTGAGGCGCGGGTGACCCAGAACAGCTTCCCGGACTTCCGCGGCCCTCTCCACTGGCGACAGGATCGGGCCGTCAGCGGGTACAACATCCTGACTATGGGCATCTGGTACGAGGCTCTACTGCGATGGGTCGGCCCAGCCACCGAGGTCTACGCAATGACGCGGGTGGTCATTCCCCAGAGGCGCAGCGATGACGGCCAGATGACGGCGGTCACCGTCCCGGACCACGTGGACGTGCTCTGCACGATTGGCGGCGCGCAGGCACACCTGGCCTTCAGCGCCGTGACAGGGCTTGGGGCCGCCAGCGAGGTCTGGCTTTTTGGTACGGAGGGTACGATTCACCTGGACGGCCGAACGATGACTTTGTCCAGCGGCAAGCGAGGCGATCGCGCCCTGTCGGAGATACCCATAGAGCCTCAGAAAGAGGGCAGCTGGCGAGTGGAGGAGGAGTTCGTCAACGCCATTCGCGGCCTTGAGCCTGTGACGCGCACCAGCTTCCAGGACGGTGTGGCCTACATGGAGTTCACCGAGGCTGTCACCAGAAGCGCCCAAGCTAAGAGGCCGGTCGCCTTGCCTCTGTAAATGAACCTTTGAACAACCTGGGCTCACACACAGAATCCCTTCCTCCACACAAATGAGGGAAGGTTAGAGCTTGCCCCGTACTTGATACGGGGATGGTGGCGTAAGAATAACACCGCTTCACGTCATTCCTGCGGAAGGAGAGCTTTGAACAACCTCGCTTCGGCGCGACCACCCCCATCGTCACTCCCGTGCAGACGGGAGTCCACGCCCCACCCCGCCTGGATTCCCGCTCGGAGGCGGGAATGACGGTGGCAGGGAGCTTTGTCATAGGTTATGCAAGGGTTAGCGGAAGCAGGAATCTGGATTCCCGCTCGGGGGTGGGAATGACCAGAAAGGGAGGAACGCGCCCAGCTAGGAGCTGCGAGTAGGGGGCGGCTGGCGGAAGCCGAAGATGTGGCGCCGGAAGCCCTCGGCGTACTTGTAGCCGTAGCGCTCGGCTACCTCCGAGGTGCGGTTTTTCATACGCTCTTCAATCCCGTCCGGGTCCGCAATCTGGCTCCGGTGCGCCTTCAGCGCCGTTATCCTGGTATCGATCACGTCCGACACGTCAATGACCACCTCAGGGTCTTCGCCCATCGTCGTGTAGATCTCCGTCACCTTGTGGGTCTCAAAGCCCTCTCTCAGGTGCTCCGGGAAGTGAAGGTGGTCCCTGGCGTAGGGGTAGCAGGCGTCGAATGTTGCTTGGCCTGCCATTCGATGGTCGCGGTGGTTGTGGCGGCCACGCCAGACCGGATCCTGGCAGAAGATTATCTCCGGCTTGAAGCGGCGTATCTCCCTGACAATCCTGCCGATGACCTCCCGGCTCGCCTCCAGTTCGCCGTCCCCATATCTGAGGAATGTGACGTCGGTGGTGCCGGTGATGGCGCTGGCCTCCCGCTGCTCCTGCTCACGGATAACTGCCAGTCGCTCCGAGGTCATCTCTGGGTCGCCGCTGCCCTTGTTCCCGTTTGTACACAGGACGTAGGCAATCTCCATACCCTCTTTTACCAGCTTGCAAAGCGCGCCGCCGAATCCGAACTCCGCGTCGTCCGGGTGGGCGACGACTATCATGGCGCGCTTGTAGGCAATCCAGGGCTTGTCGGGCTGTTCGTTCAACTGTGGTTCAGTAGTCATCCTTTATCCTGGGCGTCGCCATGCTTCGAGTCTAAGGCGATGCGCTCTTTACGGATTTTGCGGCGGGACGGCTCCCGCGAAATACATCGCGGGAGCCGTCCCACTGAAGTTACAGGTTGGTCGTTGATCTAGCTGCCGTTGGACTCTTTGTCCCACAGGGCTTCCAGAATGGCTCCCGGAGACATGGGCAGCTTTTCCATCCTCACGCCAATGGCGTTGTGAACGGCGTTGGCTATGGCGGCCATTGGAGGCACCAGGGGCAGCTCGGCCACGCCACGGAGGCCGTACGGATGGCCTGGGTTGGCTACCTCGACGATTACGGTGTCGATCATGGGCAGGTCAAGGCTGATGGGCATCCGGTAGTCCAGGAAGCTGGAGTTCATCATCTGACCTTCGTCGTTGTAGAAGTACTCTTCGTTCAGCGCCCAGCCTATGCCCTGCACCGCTCCGCCCTGAATCTGGCCTTCCACGTAGCCGGGGTGGATTGCCTTGCCGCAGTCCTGGATGGCGGTGAAGCGAACCACGTCCACCTTGCCCGTCTCAGGGTCCACCTCTACATCCGCTATGTTGATGGCGAAGGCATTGCCTGCTCCGCCGGGGTTAAGGTTGGCCCGACCGCTAATCGGGCCGCCGGTGGCATTGAGCCTGGAAGCCAGCTGCTTGAAGGTGAGCCTCAGTTCCGGGTCGGACTTGCTCTGGAGGACGCCGGCGGCGTACTCCACCTCTTCAGCCGGGACTTCCCATACACTGGCTGCGCGCTGTATCATCTGGCGCTTTACATCCTCGCCCGCTTGAACGCATGCAATTCCTATCTTCTGGGCCACGCTGCTGCCTCCGGCGCCGCTGCTGTAGCCGATGGAGTCGGTGTCCCCTACCGAGGGCCTTACGTCCTCAGCGGCGAGGCCCAAGGTCTCAGCAAGGTGCATGGCCATAACCACTCTGGTCCCTCCGATGTCGGGAGCGCCGCCCACCAGGCTAACCGTGCCGTCGGGGTTTACGCTGGCAATGGCGCTGGCCGGGCCGGAGCCGTTGCCCCAGAAGCCGGCGGCGACTCCACGGCCGCGGTTCGGTCCCCCCAGGGGAGCGGAGTAGTGGGGGTGGTCCTTGGCCGCTTCAAAGGTCTCCACGCAGCCAATCTTCCCGAACACCGGGCCGGTCACCTGCCTCGTTCCCTCTTGGGAGGCGTTCAGCAGGCGGAACTCCATCGGGTCCATGGATATCTTTTCGCAGATCTCGTCGATGACCGTCTCGACGGCGAATGCGCCGATGGGGGCTCCGGGCGCGCGGTAGGCCGCCGTCTTGGGTGTGTTCACCAGCACGTCAAAGGCCTCGATATAGCCGTTGGGAATGTCGTACGGAGCTAGCATACAGCGCGCGCCTCCGCCGACAGGTGAGCCGGGGAAAGCGCCGGCCTCGTAGACCAGGTGGGCTTCCGCCGCGGTGATCTTACCGTCCTTGGTGGTCCCAATCTTGACCCTCAGGTCGGCGCTGGATGTCGGGCCGCTTGCCACGAACACCTCAGTCCTGTTCATCTGCATCTTGACAGGCCTTCCGGTCTTTTTGGAGAGGAGGGCTGCCACGGGCTCCAGGTACATGCCACCCACGCCCTTCCCGCCGAAGCCGCCGCCGATCTCCATTGCGACGGTCTTCACGTGGGATGTGGGAATGTCCAGCACTGCCGACGCGCTGTCCCGCACGCCGAACAACTGCTGGGTGCTCGTCCAGATGGTCAAGTAGCCGTCCTGCCCCCACATGGCCGTCGCGGCGTGGGGCTCTATGTAGCCCTGGTGTACTCGCTTCGTGGAGAACTCCCGCTCTACAACCACGTCCGCCTCGGCGAATCCCTTGTCCACGTCTCCCAGCCTGTGCTCGAAGTGGTTGGCGATGTTGGAGGGTTTTTCGCTAGGCGATTCACCCCACCCTCCCGCTCTCAGCGTGGCGCTGGACTGCGTGACCAGAGCTTCGTGAAGGGTGGGGGCACCCTCTTTCATGGCGTCCAATGCCGTGAGGACGGGCTTCAGCACCTCGTACTCCACTTCGATTAGATCAAGGGCCTCTTCTGCGACGTGAGGGCTGGTGGCGCACACGGCGGCAATCGCATGGCCCTTGTACAGGGCCTTCTCCCTGGCCAGGATGTTTCGGGAGAAGAAGCCGTAGTTGGTGGTTGCTCCCTCCTCCATGTCCACGAGCTTGGCTGAGATGTTGGGCATGTCCTCCGCAGTGACCACGGCCAATACCCCCGGCAACTCCAGCGCCTTGCTGCAGTCAATGCTCTTGATCCTGGCGTGAGCGTACGGACTGCGCAACACCTTGCCGTGCAGCATACCCGGCAATTGCATGTCCGCGCCGTACTTAGCTCGGCCGGTTACCTTGTCCGTGCCGTCGTGCCTTATAGGCCTGGTGCCTACTACGTTGTACTCCTTGGTCGATAGGACCATGTTTGGCTTATAGTCCAGCATATTACCTCCCGTGAATTCTTCTGTAATCCTTATGGTAATTTACCACATATGGGCTGACTTGACCAACCCCTATTCGCTGATTGACCCTTAAACACTGTAAAGTGTAATATGGCGAAAAGTCGAAGGAGAGATATGTCTGAAGAACACGAAAGAATATACACGGGTATCCATGTAGATCTTGGCGATGCTCGAAAATTACTACAGCAATGGGGCGCCAATGGGATTAACGATACTACGGACGAGGAATATGAAAGAGATGTGGTAGTACAAGTGTATATGACGCTTTTGTACAGACCTTACGATAAAGAGAATCCTTGGGGACACTCATCGACAGAAATACGTGCTTGGGGCGATTCTACTCAGAGTAACCTCGCTACCATAAGCCAAGTATTAGCCAGTGATGGATAAAGGTAAATTGTGGGCCTGTTGAAAGAGTTGCAGACCTTCGTTCTGCAACACCCCTATTAGAAACTTCCCCCAACTAGGGAAGTCAATATGTGGACGCTGTTCGTACATCTTTAACCACAACGCCCATTAGGAGTTTTGTATGTTCCTCTGTACATACCTTAGCACTTCTTCGACGCTGGCGATCAATAGCGGCGTCCTCTCTATGAGGTGAGGGATTGCTTGTACGATTCCCAGGTCTCCCTTGTAGTCTTCAGGCTCTAGGTAACCCCCTGGGTAACGAGTCGGACTCTCATGGGCAAACGTTAGTGCACCAAGGACATAGCACATCACCGCAGCGCGGCCGTACGCTATCACTGAAGTGGCGAGGATTACTTCTCTATACTCAGGTAAGTGTTCTGCCAAGGTCGTAACCACCCTGTTTTCTATGCCTTCTAAAACCAGGTTCTTTTGGGAGAATATGTCGAAATTATGGAGCAGGGTATCAATACCAATTTGTTGCCTGCTTGAGGAAAAGGGCAGTTTAGCCAACACCTGAGGTTCGTTGTTTACCAATCTATTGACATCTCGCAGGATCTTCCGGTAATCCTTACCTTCAAAGCTTCCGAGAATACTTCTTATTCCCTTTAGAAGATCTTGCTCAAGCGCTTGAAGCAGTGGTTGAGGTGTACGGTGATCCTTAATGAGTCGATCAGACGTAGTTAGACCAGTTAAGAGACAAAACGCTTTTGTGGCCTTCTCAACAACCTGCTGAAGGTGATAAACGGTCAGAGCCGGCAGTACGTGCTCATTTAGAATTTTTGCAGCCCTAGCGTCACCCTTAGCATATGTAAGGTATTTCTCGCATATGCCTAGACTTTCCTGGGTCAGTACCAAAGAATGAGAGTCGTGCAACTTTTTGAGGTTTGCCAATAGTAACTGCCACTGCAAGGCAGATAGTGGTTTGGGCAGCATACCGTCGATGATGTGTTTGATGGATTTGACCCTCTCTAAGAAGATTTCAGCGTTGTCCGACTGCGTAATTTCTTTCAATTCGTTATCTTCCCCTAACACCATGCTCTTTCACTTAGCTTACACTCTCTTTTTATTGACCCACAACGCCCTACTCCCCTAAACTACAACCATCGCTGATCACATCTGAAAGGCCGAAATCATGGAAGAAAATGAAACAGACACCATACGCCTGCTGCTGGCGAGAGCGGGACTGACGCTCACCGACGAGGAGTTAGAGAAGCTTATCCCCTACTATCAGAGAAACCTGGAGCGGCTGCAAGCGCTCCACTCGGCTGACCTGGAGAAAGAAGAGGTGGCCGGCGTGTTTCCACCTCAGTGGAGCGCCGACTAGGGAGGTGTCGCTGTGAGTCTAGACCGGAAAGAGCTATGCACCCTGACCATTCGCGAGGCCGGCCTTCTGATAGCATCCGGCGAGATATCGCCGGTGGAGCTGACCAAGGCCTTCCTCGAGCGCATCGATGAGGTGGACGACAGGCTCCACTCCTACGTAACACTCCTGCCGGAGGAGGCCCTTGCTCAAGCGCGCGTTGCCGAGGCCGAGGTCCTGCAGGGGCTGTACAGAGGCCCCCTTCACGGCATACCTATCGCCCTCAAGGACCTGTACGACACCGAGGGCGTGCGCACCACCGGCCAGTCCAAGGTGCTGGAGCACCGCGTGCCGTCCGAGGACGCCACTACGACCCTCAGGCTGAAGGAGGGCGGTGGCGTGCTGCTGGGCAAGCTGGCCATGCACGAGTTCGCCCTGGGAGGACCGAAGACCAGCCTCTTTGAGCAGGCGCGCAATCCCTGGAACCTGGACCACGTGACCGGAGGCTCCAGCAGCGGGTCAGGCGCAGCCGTGGCAGCCGCCCTGTGCATGGGATCTCTGGGGTCCGACACCGGCGGCTCCATACGAGGGCCGGCCTCTCTCTGTGGCATTGTGGGCCTGAAACCCACCTATGGCCGCGTGAGCCGCTACGGAGTCATTCCCCTTAGCTGGTCTCTGGACCACTGCGGCCCCATGACCTGGACTGTGGAGGACGCCGCCCTGATGCTACAGGTCATCGCAGGGCCTGACCCCAGAGACCCGACCACAAGCCAGGCGCCGGTCCCGGACTACTTCGGCCATCTGAGGGGCGACGTCAGGGGCATGGTCATCGGTATGCCGCGTCACTACTTCTTCGACACGGACTCCGGCTTGGATCCCGAGACCCTGGAGGCGGTTGACAAGGCGCTGGCCGACCTGGAGGCGCTGGGGGCGCGCCTTGAAGAGGTGGAGATTCCTAGCCTTGAGTACGCCGGCATATCCAACACGGTCATTATGCTGAGCGAGGCCTTTGCGTACCACCGTGACAACATGGCGTCTCAGCCCCAGAACTTCGGGGAGATGGTGCGGACGCGATTCTACCAGGGCAGCCTCTTTACGGCCCACGATTACATCCAGGCCCAGAGGGCCCGCAGCCTTCTAAAGCGGGAGTTTGCCGAGGCGCTGCAAAGGGTGGACGTCATAGCTTGTCCCACCTCCGTCACGCCTGCGTCCACCTTTGAGGGGCTTGATCCGCTGGCTGCTCTGGGACGGCCCAGCTATTCAGCGCCCTTCAATCAGACTGGACTTCCCGCCATCTCCGTGCCGTGCGGCTTCACAGGAGCAGGCTTGCCCATTGGGTTGCAGATAGCCGGAAAGCCCTTCGACGAGACCACCGTGATGAACGTGGCCTACGCCTACCAGCAGCACGCCGGGTGGTTCGAAAGGCGGCCTCAGCTTTAGGCGTCTTGGCGGCTCCCGTAAGCTACCTTACGGAAACCCTTGAATAACCCTTCCATTAGTCCTGGAAGAGGCGCTCCAACCGTCATTCCCGTGGAAACGGGAATCTATGGCGCAGTGCACAAGGCTGCGATGCCTTGAAAGAATCGCCTTGGATTCCTCGCTGCGCTCGGAATGACACCTGTAGGGGCGGTTCGCGAACCGCCCCTACAGGAACTATCTCTGCCACCGTTCATCTGGTTCGACAGGTTCACCATGAGCGGGCCAGGCATTGCCCCTTTTCTTCACCTTTAGAAGGCCTCACAAGGCCATAGACATTGCGCGAAGGGATTTGGCGCAAACTCTATTTCAGAACACCCTCATCGGTCAGGTATGCAATCTCCTCTTCGGACATGCCCAAGAGATCTCTCAGGACCTCTGTGTTGTGCTCCCCCAGGTTTGGCGCCCGATGGTAGTCCGGCGTTGGCGCGTCGCTCATGCGCCAGGGCTGGGCCAAGTGCGTGTACGGGTTGCCCTCCACTACCCCCAGGGGTATGTACCTGCCCCGGTCTATCAGATGAGGGTCGTTCACCAACCCCTCCGCGTTCAGCGACGGCCCGGCGGCCACTCCCGCCTCCTGCAGAATGTGCATGACCTCGTAGTTGGTGCGACCGGAAGTCCACTCTGTGATGAGTTTGTCCAGCTCCTCCTGGTTGTGCCACCGGCTCAGTGGGTCGGCAAAGCGCGGGTTCTCGGCCCACTCCGGATGCCCTGTGGCCTGGCAGAAGCAGGCCCACTCCTCGTCGTTGCTGACTGCTATGGCGACCCATTTGTCGAAGCCGTCGCACATGTAGACGCTGTGTGGCGCCATCCAGGGATCGCGGTTCTCCTGTGGAGGCTGGAGGCGACCGTTGACGGTAAAGTCTAGGAACCGCTCCGGAAGCGCTGCTATGACGTTTTCGGCCATGCACATCTCGATGTACTGCCCCTGCCCCGTCTTGCGGTGGTGCCGGAGCGCGGCCAGCGCCGCGAACACGATGAGCATCCCCGTCAGGTGGTCCGCCCAGATGCCGGCCACCTGCCCGGGCTTGCCTTCCTTGTACCCGGAGAGGTAGGACAGCCCGGCGAAGTTGGCGACCTCCGCGTAGTAGCCTATGGCGTTCTTGTAAGGTCCCCTTCGCCCCAGTCCAGTGCTGCACAGCATGATTACGTCCGGTTTGACCTTCTTGAGGTCTTCGTAGCCCAGGCCCAACCGCTCGATCACACCAGTCCCAAAGTTCTCAACGACCAGGTCGCTGACCTTCACAATCTCCTTGGCGAGCGCCACTCCCCTGGGGTCCTTAAAGTCGATGGAGATGCTCTTCTTGCTGACGTTGTTTCGCACGAAGGGCCCTAAATCGCGGGAGTCGCCTGGGTAGCGGCTCGCGGTCTCCATCTTGAGGACCTCGGCTCCCATCATCGCCATCATCATGGTCCCGTAGGGGCCCTGCACCACCTGGGTGAAATCGGCTATTCTGACTCCTTCCAAAGGTAATCGGCTCATTTCTCGCCCTCCCGTTGGAATTCTTTTCACCTGCTGTAAATTTAGATGACTCCCATCTGACGCATCCGCGCCAGGTCGTCCCTGGAGTAACCGAGTCTGTCGCACAGCACCTCTTCGTTGTGCTGCCCCAGCGACGGCGCAGGCGACTCCACTCGCCAGGGCGTCTCGGAGAAGCTGTATGCCGGCCCCGGCGACCTGAACTGTCCTATATCAGGGTGCTCCATCTCCACAAAGGTGCCCCGCTCAACAAAGTGAGGGTGGTTGACTGCGGCCTCCACGGCATGGACCGGGGAGGACGGGATGTGCCCCTCCACCTGGAGCTTCTGGTACAGCTCCTCCATTGTGTAGTTCTGGGTCCACTCCTCCACCAGCGGGTACAGAGCGTCCATGTTGTCCCTGCGTGACTCGCGGTCGTTGAATATCTCAAGTTCAGTCCACTCCGGGTTTCCCAGCACATTCTTGAGTGAATCCCAGAAGTGGTCCTGCACCATTGTGATGGTGACGAAGCCGTCCTTGGCCAGGAAAGGCTTTCGGCCGGGGACCCGGAGGGCCAGCGCTGCAATTCTGGTTGGCGTCTCTCCCCTGTTGGTGTGGGCAATTATGTCGGAGCCAATGGCCGAAAGCAGGGGCTCCTGGATCGATACGTCTATGTGCTGGCCCATCCCTGAGAAATCCCTGGCGAAGAGAGCGCACATTGTAGCCGAAGCTGCGGTAATACCGGCCTGCATGTTGCCCTGGTGCCCGGCTGCTTTGAGGGGCGGATGGGTCTCCGGCTCCTCGATTTCACCCGGGGTTCCGTAGCCCACCCCGCCTATGTGGAATGAGACCAGCTCCGTTGCCTTGTAGTCACGGTATGGCCCGGTCTGTCCGAAGGGCGTAATGGACGTAACGATCAGCGCCGGATTGATGTCCTTTATGGAGTTGTAGTCCAACCCCAGCTCCTCCATCACCTTTGGCGGATTGCCCTCCACCAGCACGTCGGCGTCTTTCAACAGCTCTTTGAAGGCCCTCTTCCCCAAAGGCTTCCTGACATCCAGTGTAACGCCCATCTTGCTGGTGTTCATGTAAGCGAAGAGGAGGCTTCGCTCCGAGTGAGGTTCGTCGTTGGGGAAAGGGCCGTAGCGTCTCGCGGAGTCGCCGATGCCCGGCGGCTCGATCTTGATGACCTCCGCGCCAAGGTCAGCCATGAGCTTGGCGCAGTATGGCGCGGCGATGAAATCGCCGAGCTCCACGACTCTCAGTCCTGATAGCGCACTCTCTGCCATTTTCACCCCCTCGATAGAAGGCTAGCCAGGAGCCATTCCTCCATCCCTCACTGGGGAATCTTCGCAACGTCCACCCCTCCTGGGCATCGCCCGATTGGTGACTCTATTTTACGCAATTTCGGCCCTTTTATGTAACCCTTTCTTCCACACTTTACGCAGATTGAATGCGCCTCGCGCCTGTGAAGAAGACAACCGAGGGTAATTTCGTAGTCCATTGCGCAATTCGCTTTGTACACTACTCGTCATTTCTGGGTAAGGCGACCCCTGCATAGCTCCGTGTATCATCACGTGAAGAGGCGCGCCTACTGTCATTCCGAACATAGCGCAAGCGAAGTGAGGAATCTAAAGCCTATGCCTACAAAGCTGCATTGACTTGGATGGAACGCCTTGGATTCCTCGCTGCGCTCAGAATGACATATAACGGAGTTTCGGAGCAAGTTGCGCAAAGGTCTCCTGAAGCATGTCCTCGCACTTGATACGGGGACAGGAATCCAGGATGCCTGTGATTGGGTTCGGTAGACCCCCTGCTCCCCGTTTCCACGAGGACAAGCTCCGCAGGGGTGGTCTATAGGTCTGATGTAGCTGCCATACTCACACTGGCTGGAATGTAGCCTCGAAGAAAGTCACCCAAAGGTCTCTTCACCGGGCTGGTGCGTGAGAAACCTCCCTATAGCTCAGGCCGCTCCAGATGCCAGGATGTGGCGGTCTGATAGGCGTGGGCTGCCTGGAGGACAAGCGTTTCCGAGAAGGGTTTGCCCACAAGCTGGAGACCTATGGGCAGGCGCTCCTCAGTAAGCCCGCACGGGACCGAGATGGCGGGCAGGCCCACCGCGCTGAATATCCGCGTGATCCGCAGCAAGGCCTCCCTGGTTGACACATCCTGCCCGGCTATGGCAACGCTCTCCTGTTCGATTAAGGGCGCAGCTATGGACGTGGTGGGTACGGCCAGCAGATCTACCCACTCCAGGGTGTCCAGGATACTCTGTCTGCACCTGGCCCTCACCCGTTGAGCGGTCAGGTACGCCTCAGCTGGTACGAATAGCCCACTCTCGAATCGCCTGCGGATGACGGGGTCGTACCGATCGCCCGACGCCAGCAGCCGTGAGCGATGAATGGTGGCGGCTTCGGCGGTCTGTACCACGCTTCCCGCCGGGTTGATAAGCTCCAGGTCCGCGATGGACACCTCCTGCACCTCTGCGCCCAGAGACTCCATGACGGCCACAGCCTCATCGAAAGCTATGTGCACTTCCTGGTCTACCATGTCCCATACGTACTCCCGCGGCACACCGATGCGCATTCCCTTCACCCCGCGGTCCAGGTCCAGTGTGTAGTCCTGAGTCGGGACATCTACTGAGGCCCGGTCTCTGGAGTCGTGTCCGGCCAACACGTTGAGCGCCAGGGCCGCGTCCTCCACAGTTCGAGCCAGCGGACCGACGTGGTCCATAGACCAGGACAGCGGAGTGACCCCGAAGCGGCTGATGAGGCCATATGTTGGCTTGAAGCCGGTGATGCCGCACAGCGCGGCGGGTACTCGTACGGAGCCGCCCGTGTCTGTGCCCAAGGCTATGGGCGCCTCTCCGCTCGCCACGGCCACGCCAGATCCACTGCTGGAGCCGCCTGCCATACGCGCGGTGTCCCAAGGATTGCGGGCGGCGCCGTAGTGGTGGTTCCGGCTGGTGCCGTCGAAAGCGAACTCCGTCATGTGGAGTTTGCCGATGCAGTACGCGCCTGCCGCCATCAGCCGTGAGGCTACGGCAGAGTCCTCAGCAGGAACGAAATCTGCGTCCAGCAGCGAGCCGGAGGTGGTCCGTATGTCTTTGGTCCAGAAGAGGTCTTTAAGGCCTACGGGGATGCCGTGGAAGGGGCCGCGGTACTCCCCTGCCATGATTTCGGCCTCGGCGGTCGTGGCTGCTCGGCGGGCGTGGTCGTCAAGGCGCGTGATGAAGGCGTTGAGCTTCGGCTCCACGGCTTCTATGCGTCGCAGGAAGGCCTCGGCGACCTCTACAGGGGACACCTCTTTGCTCCGAATGCGCTGGGCCAGCTGGGCGACGGTGAGCCGGGTCAGGTCCTCCATAGATACATCTATCCCTCTGAAACGGCTTCAGGCGACGCCAGAGGGGCATCAGGCCTATACTCGACGCTCCGGAGCACGGCAATGCGCTGGAACATGGACTCCACCTCGCCGAACAGCTCCTGCAGGTGCGTTTCATCCATAGCCAAGCCCTGCTGCTCCGCCAGGATCAGGAACGCCTCGTAGGTCAGCATGGGTTGTTCGGCCATATCGGACGCGCTGTGCGATGCCCCTCTTGCTCAGCTCTTCAGCTTGTAGGAGGGCTCCACCTCTTCAACTCGCCCTTCCTTCTTGAGCTTGTCCAGGTGGGTGCGGACGTTGCGCGCCGCGCCGTCCCGGAGACCCTTCTTGAGGTTCTTTGGGTAGATGTCCTTCACCATTTCGTCAACTTTGGTGATGCCCTTCTCTAGGGACGACAGCACCTCCTCCTCCCTCTGGCTCCGGTGGCTCATGTACCACTGCACCAGCCGCCTGCCCCGAGGTGCGGGCACAACCGCTCCGTGAGCCGGGCAGATGACGTCGTGTCGGAACGTCGTCAGCAGCTGTAGCGACTTCATGTAGGCGGAGAGGTCTCCCACGGTGGCTGAAGACGACCCCAGGATTGTGTCGCCTGTGAAGAGCACCCGCTCACTGGCGAAGTGGAAGCACACGTGGTCCACGGAGTGGCCGGGAGTGAAGATGGACCGCAAAGCAGCGCCACCGCCCGTCCTCAGTACCTCGCGCGACTTCACCGGCTTGATGGACTCCTTGGGCACCAGGGCTTCCAAGGTCTTGGTCAGCTTGGGGTGGCAGCGGACATCGGGTTCCCCCATCGCGTCGAAGAGCTTGTCAACGCCGCCGTAGTGGTCCGCGTGGCCGTGGGTTATGGCGATGCCGGCTATCTTCGGCTTGCCCAGGCTCTCGTAGTAGTCGAGTATCTGTTGGGTCCAGGAGCGGTCGTGCTGGCCCGTGTCAATGAGGATCATCTCCTCGGCGGGGTCGCCGACAAAGTAGTTGTTGCTCCCTCCTGGGTGTGCCACCGCGCCGTCGTCGACGTGGCACGCATAGACGTGAGGTGTTACTTGCATGGGTGCGTCCTCCTAAAGTCCTGTCTTTGCTCGGAGACGGCCTAGCCGCCCGCAGTGTCCTTAATCACCTGCTCCAGCCGGCTGCCATAGGCGTCCTCCGTTTCCATGATGTGCTCCAGCACCTGGCGCATGGACCACTCTCCCTCCGGGGCCTTGTCGAAGTCCTCATCGGAGAGGCCCACAAGCAGCCCCTCCAGCCGGCCGCGGGCCTCTTCCAGCCGTCCCAGAATTGCCTCGGCCTCCGATTGAGCAATGCCCAAGTCCCGCAGGGTCTTCACCGCGTGTACGGTGTGCTCTATCTCGTGGTTGATTAGCTGGTAAAACATCGTCCGTATGGGCATCTGGCGCTGGCCCCATGCCGCCACCTCCCCCATTTGCGCCTCCGGCATGGACATCAGGCGCTTGACCAGATCGTCGTGCTTGGCCCGCATACGGCTCATAAACGCTTCAAGTTCTGACATTACGCACCTCGGCAGTTGAGTTGAAGGGCTGTTCTCGATCGTTCCTACGACGCTCATTTTAGGTGAACGGCAGTTGCAGTGCAACACTATGGGCGAGGTCGCACGTCCACGAGAGAAGGGTTATTGTTTCGGTAGCTACGCGTTTCGTGATATATTTTGTTCATGGAAATTGAGGATAAGATTCGGGCCATCGCTTCAAACTATTCTGATCAACTCAGTCGGAGGATAGACGAACGAGTCAACGAAATGCGAGTTGATGATACGGCTCATTTCTTAATATATCAGGTGCTTGGAGTCACTGATCAGGAAGGCCACTTGATTGACCTATACCAGAACAAGGGACGATTCTTGTATCGGTATGCGGGAGCGTTTCTGGAGAGCGCGGCGAAAATATGCTTTAGCGAAAGATTCCCCGACTCTGCGGCTGTTCGTGTTCCCAACACTAGGGGACAACGTCCTAGGACCTTTGAAATTGATTATCTCATCAATGCAGAGGCTATTGAACTTAAGTGGCGCGACGCCACCACAGATGGCGACCATATTACTAAAGAACACACAAGGATCCTCGCAATCAGCGACGCTGGATTCACTCCTATAAGAGTCATGTTTTACTACCCCAACCGCTCACAGGCTATTAGGATTCAACAAGCTGTAGAAGCTCTTTATAAGGCAGTTAATGGTCAATACCACTATGGAGACACTGCTTGGCACTTCATTAGTAATCGCACCGGTGTTGACTTAAAGGGTATATTAAAGAAATTGGCGGGCGAGAATGTGGCAAGGAACGAAAGCTAGAGTTATCAATGGAGACTGCCTGTCAGTATTGCAGACGGTGCAATCGGACAGTGTCCACCTCGCATACCTAGATCCACCCTTCTTTACTCAAAAAAGACATTCTCTCAGAACTCGTGATGGGTCTCGAGAATTTTCGTTTGATGACTTTTGGGCATCCGACAAAGAATATACGAGATTTCTGTTTGAGAGATTGTTAGAAGTTCGGCGCGTGCTCTCGCCAAGAGGCACACTCTTTTTTCACTGCGATAGGAACTCAACCCACTTGGCACGGCTTGTCCTTGATGAAATAATGGGCCGAGACCGATTCATTTCGGAGATTATCTGGCGTTATAGACGGTGGTCGAGCTCTAGAAAATCACTTCTTCCCGCACATCAAACAATTTATTTCTATTCGAAATCTTCGGATTATACTTTCAATATGCTTTGGGAGGATTATTCTCCGTCTACGAATGTAGACCAGATATTACAGCGCCGCGTAAGAGATGGTTATGGCAAGACCGTTTACCAAAGAGATCAGTCCGGGAACGTGGTACCTAGCGGGGGAAAGAAAGGGGTTCCTCTTAGCGATGTTTGGGATATTCCGTACTTGAACCCAAAGGCAAAAGAGCGTACGGGCTACCCTACTCAGAAGCCTTTGACTTTGTTGGAACGGATAATCCAGATAGCTACCAATCAGGATGATTGGGTGCTTGATCCTTTCTGTGGCAGCGGTACAGCATTGGTTGCGGCCAATATGTTGCAGCGAAACGCTATTGGGATTGATACATCAGATGACGCCGTAACCCTGACTCTCGCCCGTCTCCAGAACATCCAAAAGAGTGAATCTCATCTGCTAACGTGGGGTAGGGAAGCCTATCGCAACGCCGATGAAGGTCTACTTACTTTGTTGCAAGGGCTAGAATACGTCCCGGTCCACCGCAACCGAGGTATAGACGCAATTCTGAAGCAAGACTTGGAAGGAACCGCTATTCCGGTTCGAGTGCAGAGAGAGGGAGAGACTGTATTGGAGGCCTGCAACAAATTATACCGTGCGGCTAAAGACAAGAATGCCCGCATAATGTTTCTGGTTGCACAAACTCAGGACAGTCGCCTGCTACTAGATGGCGATTTTCCCCCGGGAGTAGTAGTGATCAGCACTCCAGCTTTAGGAATCGTGCAATCTCTAGCTAAGATGAAGTCTGAATCGTCTGTACCTACACCTGAATTTGCGGAGCCAGTATAGCTGACTCCTCAGTTATTGATTTCCTTCTCATACTGCTGGGATCCCTCGCTCCTTCTAGGAAGCACTTTTGGCAGGAACACCCGCCCGCTTCCACCACTCTTTCAGCCGGCAGCGCGATTCGCGCCCCTTGTTAAGGCTCCTTCAAAAACTGTCCAGAAACCGACCAATGATACTCTTGACACTCCAATCGTGGGAGGCCATATCATCCTAATAGCATCTTTTCCGGGGAGGATGGCTCCCTCCCCAAGAATTCCAAAGCCACCTTATGGTGCTGGCTATTGGCTTTTTAGAGGCCCCGTTCGCGGCCACGGCCTTCTGAATCAGTGCGCCCCGGTTAGCGGGTTGTTTTTTCTATTATCTTGTGTTGACCAGCATCAAAAGGGGGAAAATCCATGGTAAAAGCGGGTGCTTCTACCGTCCACCTTCTCAGCGATGGAATCATAAAGTACGACGGTGGGTCCGTTTTCGGCCAGGTCCCGAAAGTGCTGTGGGAACAGCAGGTTAAGCCCGACAGGTGGAACAGGGTAAGTCTGGGGCTGAACTGCCTTCTCATACGCACTGAACACGAAAATATCCTGGTGGATACGGGCGTGGGAAAGAAGGAGACCAGCAAGCTGAGGGAGGTGTACGGCCTCTCCTCCAGCAAGCTGGCCAAAGGTCTGAAGGAATTTGGACTCGCTGCCAAGGACATTGACAAGGTAATCCTGACTCACCTGCACTTCGACCACTCAGGAGGCTGCACCAAGATAGACCGGTCTGGCGGGTGCATTCCCGTGTTTCCCAAGGCGACCTACTATGTCCAGAAGACCTGCTGGGAGGACGCTGTGGCCCCCAATGAGCGTGGCAAGTCGTCCTACCACATGGAGGACTTCTCCTGCCTCAAGGATTCAGGCCAGCTTGAACTGGTGGACGGCGACGCCGAAATCCTGCCGGGACTGTGGGTCAAGGAGACGGGAGGTCACTCTCGTGGACACCAGGTTGTGAAG
Source organism: Dehalococcoidia bacterium (assembly GCA_965261605.1). Lineage (GTDB taxonomy): Bacteria > Chloroflexota > Dehalococcoidia > Lucifugimonadales > UBA2985 > DAOUJW01. Next base: position 2,542,532 of record OZ253466.1, read on the forward strand.
CTCAACTACGGCAGCGAAAAGGTGGTCTTCCTGGGAGATCTAATCCCCACGTCTCATCATCTGTCCCTGCCTTACATCGCGGCCCACGACCAGTACCCTGAAGATACCTTGGAGATAAAGCGGGAGATGCTGGAGCAGGCCGCAAAAGATGGATGGCTGGTGATCTTCGGGCACGGCTGCGACGAGAGAGCGGGCTACTTGGAAAAGCGCAACGGCGGGATAACTCTGCGCCCCGTAAGCCTATGAGGCTTGGACTCGGCAGGCGAGCCTACGACACTGCTGGTATGGGTTGCTAGACTGGCGCGCCGGTGAGGTGCGCCCCATGCTGCTCCAGGAGCCTAGTGTCCGTGATGTGGTTGCGCAGTTGCCGCGTGTCGTCCGCGTACACCCGTACGTAGTTGTCGGTCAGCCCTGACCAGAGCCATTGATCGCCGTCCTGCACCCGCTCCTCCCATAGGACGGGACGCACATGGCCCAGAAGGCATCGGAGGGAGTCTGCGGCGTGGTCACGGGCCAGATCGAGTAGCAGATCCATGCGGTTCCCTTTGGTCAGAGGATCAACCCTGTCTCCGAAATGGGCTGCGGAGGTGCCAGGCCTTACGGAGTACGGGAAGACGTGCATGTTGGAAAAGCGCATCTCCCGGCAGAGCCCGTACGTCTCCTGGAACTCCTCCTCGCTCTCTTCCGGGAACCCCGTCAGTACGTCCGTTGTTATGGACGCCCCGGGGATTCTGGCGCGGATAAGCTCGACCGTTTGAGCGAAGCGCTCCGCCGTATACCGCCGTCTCATGCGCCGCAGCACGCTGTCGCTCCCGCTCTGGAGTGGGAGGTGAAAGTGCGGGCACAATCGAGGGTTCTCCCACAATCCCAGCAGCCCCTCCCCTACCTCCTGAGGCTGAAGGGAGGACACCCGGATACGCGGAATAGTGGTTTTGCGCAGGATGTTTTCTACCAGGCGCTCAAGGCCGGCGCCGGGTATATCGAAGCCGTATGAGCCGAGCTGTGTGCCTGTGAGCACCACTTCCCGGAATCCCTCGTCCTCCAGGGCGAGGATCTGCGCTATCAGGTCGTCCGGGGGGATGCTCCTCTCCCTGCCCCTGACCTTGGGCACTATGCAGTAGGCGCACACCTGGTTGCACCCCTCCTGGATTTTGACCATTGCTCTGGTGCGATGTACTGTTTCTTGCGCCCTCACCTCATCGACTACGTCCCCGACCGCGCAGGGAGTCGAAGCGTCTCTTCGAAGCTCCGTGACCTGCTGCACCAGCACTCCTTTATCTGTGTTGCCCAGCACCAGGTCGACCTCTTGCAGGGACGCCAGCTCCCCCCGCGAGCGCTGTGCGTAGCAGCCCGTCGCCACAATGAGAGAATCGGGATTGCTTCTGCGGGCAGCCCTGAGGGTGCGCCGAGCCTTGCGGTCTGCAACGTGGGTGACGGTGCACGTGTTCAGGACGTATACATCTGCGGGCTGTCCGGCGTCCACAATCAGGTATCCGGCGGCAGCGAAACGCCGTGCCAGCGCCTGGGAGTCGGCCTGGTTCAGCTTGCACCCCTGGGTTTCGATAGCTACGGTGGGTAAAGGCGTCTGGTGAGTCACAGCAGTGGCATTATAGTGACAACGTGCTTCACAGACAACGCTGCCTTCGGAAAGGGGGTCAGCCTCGCGTTGCAGGTTATTTACAACCTGCATAAGGGGTCTGGTACAATACTCGCAATATACTGCCGTGGGAGGCAGCATTCTCAAGTAGCTGCGCTGCTTTTTGAAAGGAATCAGACGAGTGACAAAACGAGTAGTAATTACAGGGCTGGGGATCATTAGCCCGGTTGGTCTAAGCGCCGTCACCACTTGGGAGTCCCTTCTGGCAGGAAGGTCCGGCGCGGACTACATAAGCGATTTTGACCCCGAGCCCTTTCAGACGAAGATCGCAGCCGAGGTCAAGGGATTTGAGCCTACTGACTTTCTCGACCGCAAGGAGGCCAGGCGGATGGACCGATTCGTCCAGTTCGCGGCCGTGGCCTCCCAGGAGGCCGTGGCCCATGCCGGCCTGAACCTGGACAAAGAGAACGCCGAGAGGGTGTCAGTTATGATAGGCAGCGGGATTGGCGGCATACGCACACTGTCTCAGGGCTTCGAGACGATGTTTCAGAAGGGGCCGTCCAAGGTCAATCCCTTTCTCATACCTATGATGCTTGGAGACATGGCCTCCGGAAGGGTGTCCATGCTGATGGGAGCCAAGGGCCCCAACTACAGCGCCCTATCCTCCTGCTCGACCGGGGCGGACACCATTGGAGAGGCCTCATTGGTGATACAGAGGGGCGACGCCGATGTCGCCATCACCGGAGGCAGCGAGGCTGCCATATGCCCCATCGCTATAGCGGGATTCAACGCCTGCAATGCCCTGTCCAGCAGGAACGACGATCCACAGAGGGCTTCCCGCCCCTTCGATGCCGGTCGTGATGGATTTGTGATGGGTGAGGGGGCCGGAATTCTTATCCTTGAGAGCTTGGAGCACGCCCTGGACAGGGGCGCCACTCCTCTGGCCGAGCTTATAGGGTACGGCGCCACCGCTGACGCCTACCACATAACCCAACCCGCGCCGGAGGGAGAGGGAGGGGCAAGGGCCATGAGAATGGCCATGAAGAAGGCCGGGCTAAGTCCCAAAGATGTCGATTACATCAACGCCCACGGCACATCCACTCCAATGAACGACAAATTCGAGACAATGGGAATCAAGTCCGTCTTTGGCGAGGAGGCCTACAAAGTACCAATCAGCTCCACCAAGTCCATGACAGGCCATCTCTTGGGGGCTGCCGGAGCGCTGGAGGCCGCTATATCCGTCCTGGCTATCCGCAACGGCGCCATACCACCCACCATCAACCTGGAGGAGCCCGACCCGGACTGCGACCTGGACTACACGCCTTACATGCCCCGCCGGGGCAAGGTGTCCGCTGTCATATCCAACTCCCTGGGATTCGGTGGTCACAACACCTGCCTTGCCTTCAGGAGCTATGAGGGCTAGCGCGCTCCCGGGTGCGGGTGGAGCTTCCCGATTCTTCCGTTGGCGTCCTCGAAAGTGTATCGGCGCTCACGGGTGCGCGTGGAGCTTCCTAGAGGTGAGCTAGTGGGGGAGTGGTATAGGGGTCGATTGATTAAGGCGAGTCCGTATGATAGGCGTGATTGGTACGTTTATTGTGTGGAAGCTCTTGGGATTCCGGTTCTTTATGTTGGTATTTCGACCGATCCTGATAGGAGGTTCGAGGCTCACATTGAGCGCTTTAAATGGGCGCCTCAGCCGTTGGGTTTGTGGGTTTATGATGAGGTGTTTTCGCATGTTGAGGCGCGTCGGATGGAGATTGATTTGCATATTGAGTATCCTCATGCTAGGACCATTCAAAGTGTTTGGGAATATGTTCATGGGGTTCCTTTGTCTGGGAGGTAGTCTGTATGGGAAGCCTTACGTTCTGGCTTTGGATAAAGATTCTGGCGGCGCTCCCGGGTGCGGGTGGAGCTTCCGCGGCAGTCTGACCATCTATACGCGGGTTTACGAGGCGCTCCCGAGTGCGGGTGGAGCTTCCGCTTAGCGCTATAATTGGATAGGATTGTCTCAGCTATGAGCAATAGAGGACGGACAAACCTTGACTGGCCGTAGGGCGTGGCGGGTAGCGTCCCGAGCTCCCGCCGATGTAAACGCCAAGCTGTCCACCTACTCCCCGTTGGCGGCCCAGCTCCTCTACAACCGGGGCGTAACCGACCTGCCCTCGGCCAAAGCCTTCCTCTCCACAGACGAGAAACTGTTGGAAGACTCCCTCCTCCTTCCCGACATTCAGTCCGCCGTGTCCAGGATCAACCGCGCCCTCCGCGACGGCGAGACCATTGGTATATTCGGGGATTTCGACGCCGACGGCGTCACCGCCACAGCCCTGCTGGAGGAGGGCCTTGCCAGGCTGGGCGGCAGGGTCATTCCCTATTTGCCGCACCGTGTGAAGGAGGGCCACGGCCTGAACTCGCAGGCCATTCACGCCCTCCACGAGCAGGGAGTCACCCTGCTCATCACTGTGGACTGCGGCGTCACTTCTGTCGATGAGGTGAGCGAGGCTGCATCACTGGGCATGGATACCATCATCACTGACCACCACACTCCCCTGCCCCGGATCCCCGACGCCTGCGCGATTGTGAATCCCAAGCTGGACGGCTCCATTTATCCCTTCCCGCACCTGGCGGGCGTGGGACTTGCATTCAAGCTGGTGACCGCCCTTTACGCCTCTATGGACAGGTCGTGGGACGAAACACTGCTGCAACTGGCTGCTCTGGGCACCGTGACCGACGTGACGCCCCTGGTGGGAGAAAACCGCTACATTGTGGCGGCGGGCCTGCGCTCCCTCAACACCAACCCCAGGCCGGGCTTGAAGGAACTCCTTCGGCTGGCCGGCCTGGAGGTCGGTGAGCTGGACACGGAGACGATAGCCTACACGCTGGGGCCTCGCCTCAACGCCCCGGGCAGGCTGGAGCATGCCAGTAAAGGCTATAACCTCCTGCGCGCCGCTTCCACCGAGGAAGCGGCTCCCCTGGCACGCGACCTGGAGCGGATGAACCGGGAGCGCCAGGGCCTGACCCAGAAGGCCCTGGACGCGGCAAAGCGCCTGATGGGCTTCGAGTCTCCCACTGCGCCTATAACTGTCCTTTGGAGCGAGGAGTTCCAACCGGGGATAGCGGGGCTGCTGGCGAGCCGGCTGGTGGAGGAGAGATGGCGGCCTGCTGTGGTGGTGGCCCTGGACGAAGACCTGGGCAGGGGCAGCTGCCGGAGCATCCCGGAATTCGACCTGGCATCCGCGTTGACGGAGTGCGGCGACCTCTTCGATCGATTTGGCGGCCATCCCAGGGCTGCGGGTTTCGTCATACCCAGGGAGAAACTCCCATTGCTGAAGGAGCGGCTGGAAGCGATAGCCGTCAGGGAGCTTTCGGGTATGGACTTGCAGCCCGCCATAGACATCGATGCGCACGTACGCATATCGTCCCTTATGGGCGACAACTTCCGTTTTCTTCAGAGCCTGGCGCCTTACGGGGAGGCCAACCCCAAGCCGGTGTTCCTGACAAAGGGAGTGAAGGTTCTTGACGCCCAGCCTGTGGGCGCTCAAGGCAATCACCTGCGGCTGAAGCTGCACCACGAGGGATCGGTGTGGGCCGGAATGGCCTTTGGCTTAGGGGCGGACTGGAGCGGGGAAACGGAATTCCTGGACATCGTCTACAGCCTGAGCGTCGACACCTGGGGAGGGTCAAGGACCCTGAAGTTGATTATCCAAGACTTCCAGGCTAGCCAGAGCGTCTGAGGCTGCCGCGGCGACCTTCTAGCGCCACGGTCGCCATTGCCACGGTCGCCATCTGCCGCCCATTGATGTGTGTTCCATCTCGTCCCGCGACACCAGGTGCCCCCCAAATATTAGAAGTGGCAGAGCAATCGCTATCAATAAGATAGCGATGATGTGCGCCTCCTGGAGACCGGCAAACCAGACCTTGTCCTCTCGCAGAAAGCTGATGAAAAACCGCCCGAAAGAGTACAGGCCAATGTACATGGCAAAGAGCATACCGTACGGCCGTATGCGTCCTCGCATCTTCCAGACTATGCCGAACACCACCATATTCCATATCATCTCGTAGACTATTACAGGGTGGGAGGAAAGCATTCGGTGCACCTGGTAGGAAAGGCTGTCAGGGTGGCTGTACACGAATCCCCAAGGCAGGTCCGTGACCTTTGAGATGTGCTCCCCGTTGATGATGTCGCCAATCCTGCCCACGGTCTGGCCTATCAGAATGGCCGGCGCTGCCATGTCAGCCAGCTTCCCGATGGGATAGCCCTGGATCTTGGCGTACAATACTCCGGCCAGCAGGCCGCCTATTATGGCTCCGAAGAGGGCGATGCCGCCGCTCCAGATGGCGAGGATCTCCGCAGGGTTGCTGCTGTATATGTCCCACCTGTCTATGACGTGGATTACCCTCGCGCCCAGGATACCTCCGATGATGGCCCAGATGGCGGTGGCGTAGACTACGTCCGGCTCAATATCCTCTGATCGGGCCCAACGGGCCACCAGAATCACCGAAATCACTACGGCTACAAACGAAAAAAAGCCGTGCCAGGTCAGGATAAAGTTCCCGGCCTGAAATATGTTAGGGTCCATTCCAATATGGAACATCCAGACGCCAACCTTTCCCCTTCAGATGGTAACAGGGCTGATTCTACATTTGGGCCATAAGGCTGTCAAGGAAACCTTGGACCTGGTACTCCCGGGTGTGTTGGTAATAGCAAATAACACCACCCAAGCGCCGGACCACCCCTGCGAAACTTGTCCTCGTGGAAACGGGGAGCAGGGGTCTATCGTCCACTATTACAGGGATCCTGGTTTCCTGCTTACGCAGGAATGGGGGAAGAAAGGCGCAGTATCCCAACGGAATTGGCAATACCAACACGTGTAGGGAATACACTGGGCCAATTGGTTGCTATTAAGAACGATGTGATAGAATATGCTCCATCAAGTCTCACAGGCGAGAGTATTATGAGAGAAATGGTAAGGGCCTTTCTGGACTACCTCACATCTGAGAGGGGGTTGTCCGGCAATACGGTTGCCGCCTACGGCAGCGACCTGAACCAGTTGGTTGACCTGATGGAGGAGCGCGGCTTCAAGGGAGGCTGGGATTCGATGGACATCTCCCTGCTGACCAACTACGCTCTGGAGCTTCAGGAGAGGGGCTACTCGGCCACCACCCGCGCCCGGAAGATCGCATCACTGAAATCCATGTTCAACTTCCTGGTGGAGGAAGGGGTCGTCGAAGAGGACCCGACGGAGTCTCTCTCGTCTCCTCGTATAGGCCGGGCGTTGCCCAAGTCCCTCAGCGAAGAGGAGATGGCCCTGCTGCTTCGGGAGGCGTACGCCGGAGAGACCGTCGAGGCCCGGAGAGACGTGGCGATGATTGAGCTGATGTACGCCTCCGGGATGCGGGTAAGCGAGTTGGTCTCGCTTGCCGTGGGAGACCTGAACGTGAGGGAGAAGTACGTGCGTTGCTTGGGGAAGGGCTTCAAAGAGCGACTGATTAACCTGCACGACCAGGCTGTAGACACGGTTGACGCGTATCTGGCGGAGGTCAGGCCGGAGATACTTGCTCTTCGCGGCAAGGACGGCGAAAAGGAGGACGCTCTGTTTCTCAACCACCGCGGAGAGCGCCTGACTCGACAGGGCTTCTGGCTCATCCTGAAGGGCTACGGACGCAGGGCGGGCATTCGCACTCCCATCACTCCGCACACCCTGAGGCACAGCTTCGCCACGCACATGCTGCGCGGTGGAGCGCCCCTGCGGTATCTTCAGGAGCTCCTGGGCCACGCCAGCATATCCACAACCCAGGTGTACACCCACCTGGCCGAAGACCAGGTGGAGAGAGACTACAACTTGGCCCATCCAAGGGCCTGACGGAGAGCGGCAGATGAAGATAGCGGTCGGAAGCGACGAAAGAACTTTGCTGACGGACGCGGTAGTGGCAGAGCTGATGGCCAAGGGGATGTCGGTTGAACTCGTGGGCGCCCTTGAGGAGGGCGACGACCCCGCGTGGCCGGAGGTTGGGCGCAGCGTGGCCGAAAAAGTGTCGAGCGGAGGGGCGGACCAGGGCATCCTCTTCTGCTGGACCGGGACTGGGGTGAGCATAGCTGCAAACAAGGTTCCCGGCGTGCGTGCGGCCCTCTGCACCGACGCCTCCACAGCTTCCGGGGCCCGTCAATGGAACCACGCCAACGTTCTGGTAATGGGACTGCGGCTCACCTCGCCGGAGGTGGCTCTTGAGATGCTCAACGCCTGGTTCTCCACGCCCCCGGGCGACGGAGAGAAAGCCGAGCTGGTGGACAGGCTGGAGGCCATCGACAAATCGTACAGATTAGCGGATAGGAACTCAACATAGGAAAATATTCCAAATTCCGCCCGGTGTGTCTTCCATTATTGCCCTATCGTCATATATGCTTTGAGTAAACCGGTAAGCCTCACCGCTTGAAGCGATAAACTGGAGGAGAATCTAATGCCTAAGAAATCGCGGCGAGTTGCCGTGAGACAGGCGGAGCTAGGCCAGAGAAAACGAAGGTCCAACAGGGCTGGAGCGCAGGCCCAGGGCCCAGAGGCGCAAGTCAGCGCCCCCATTGGCCAGAGCACAGAACCGATAGCCGCTACTTCGGAGGCCACGGCGGTCTCGCAGGTTGCCGCCGTACCGGAAACGCCGAGAAGCGTCCCGCAGCCGGCGCACACACCTGCCACTGCTGCCCGCGCCGCTGCGCCCTACATGTGGCCTGAGCTGAGACGGATCGGGGTCTTAACGGGCCTGATGCTGGTCATCCTGGCCGTTCTCACTGCTGTGCTGAGATAGGCTCCGGCGCGTGCCGGCCCTGCTGTTAAGGGGCAACCACGGCGCTCTGGCGTGTAGTGACTTCGAGTTGAAGGCGGATCTGAAGTAGGGAACTGAGACGTATGGATGCAGCTATTACGAGCCTGAGACTACTGACAGGGCTGGCGCTCGTAATAGTCTCCTTTGGGGTATTCCTACCCTATTCTATTAGGCCCGAGGACTTTTTTATCAAGAGACTCAGGCCGACGAGCGGTCACAAGATCACCCATAGGCAGCTTCTCGCCAGGGCTTTTATTGGGGCCGGACTGTTTACCCCGGCGCCTGGATGCTCAGCTACCTGCTGATTGTCCGTAACGTTACCGGCATGTCGCTGCGAGATCAGATTACGGTGTGGCTTATAGTGACCTTGGTCGCAGGTCCGATTATGGGATCTCTCGTCTATTTACACCTCAGACTCCGGAGATACCACAGGCTAATCCCTGACGAGCCGGTGAACTTGGAGGCAGGTTTTGTGCTACGCAAGCCGTGAGCAATGAAACACAGGATTAGAGCCGCGTCCCTGGTTGTCCAGGACGACAGGCTCCTGCTCATAAAGTCACGTATCCCCCACACAGGTGAGATATGTTGGATACCTCCCGGTGGAGGGCTGGCGGGTGACGAGTCCATTTTCGATTGCGCCCGGCGGGAGACTTTTGAGGAAGCTGGGATCGCCGTTGATCTCGACAGGGTGGTCTACCTGAGTCAGTTCATCGACGAATACTTCGACACACACAACTTTGAGGTGTTCATCCTGTGCAACTCCTTCTCCGGTGACCTCACTACAGAGAACAACGTCGGAGAACCCGATGCAATGGACGTTCTTGAGGCGAGATTCCTGTCCCGGCAGGATATGAGAGACGTTATAGTGTACCCGGAGCTTTTGAAAGACGAATTCTGGGAAGACCTTGCAAGAGGCTTTCCGGAGGTCAGGTACTTTGGCGTGCGGCGCGGCTAGCTGAAGACGAGATCGTGTCCCGGCGGCTAGCGCAGGGATTTGGGAAGAAGGAAGCTGACGTTCTCCTCCATCACTTCCACGTTGCGGACGGCTGTGGGTTTCAGATACTCAACCACCCTATTGACCAGTAGCTCGGGGGTAGAAGCGCCGGAGGTAATCCCCACGCGCTCTGCACCCATGAGCCAGGAGTCCTGAATCTCATCAGGTCCATTTATCAGATAGGCCGGCACCCCTTCGGCCTCTGCGACTTCCCTCAGCCTGGCGCAGTTTGAGGAGTTCTGAGATCCAATTACCAGCACGAGGTCTACGTCGCCTGAGATCGCCTTTACCGCCGCCTGCCGGTTGCTGGTAGCGTAGCAGATGTCGTTGCGGGTCAGCATGTTCGGGAACCGCTCTTCCAGCGTCTTGACGATGTCTGCGGTGTCGTCAACACTGAGGGTGGTCTGGGTCAGTACAACAACCTTGTCCGGGTCCGGAACCTCGACGGTGCGGGCGCGCTCCACGTCCTCCACGAGCATTGACACGTCAGGCGCCTCTCCCATCGTGCCCATGACCTCGTCGTGACCCTTGTGGCCTATCAGAAGGATAGAGTAGCCCTCCCGGGCGTACTTCAAGGCTTCCAGGTGGACCTTGGTGACCAGCGGGCATGTGGCGTCAATCACCTTCAGCCCCCGCTTGCGGCTGTCCTGCCAGACGGCCGGAGACACCCCGTGCGCGCTGAAAACCACCATCTGCCCCTCGGGGACTTCGTCAAGCTCCTCAACGAAGACGGCGCCCTTGTCCCGAAGCTCGGAGACAACGTACGGATTGTGCACTATCTCGCGTCGGACGTATATCGGCTTGCCGAACCGCTCCAGGCAAAGGTCCACCACGTCGACGGCCCGGATGACGCCGGCGCAGAATCCCCTGGGTGCAGACAGCAAAACTTCCATGACGACCTCCGGTAGGCATTATACGAGAAGAGTTTTCAAAAGCAAAGCGACTCACCTGGCCGTCGCCAAAATCCATCTCGCATGGTCGCGGCCATCGTACCTTTGACCGCCTTGCTATGCTAAACTTGGGCTGGTATGACGACAAGTAGCTTACAAGAGCAGCTGAAGGCGACCCCCACAAAGCCCGGCGTGTATTTGTTGAAGGGTGGACACGGAGAGGTGCTCTACGTGGGCAAGGCCGCCAGCCTGCGCAATCGGCTCCAGAACTACTTTGGTTCACTCTCAAACCTGGAGCCGAAGATTCGCCATCTGGCAAGCAGGATCGCGGACTTCGAGTTCATTGTCACTGAGTCTGAGGCGGAGGCGCTGATACTGGAGAACACCCTCATCAAGAAGCAGCGGCCGAAGTACAACGCCCGTCTCAAGGACGACAAGACGTACCCCTACCTCAAGATTGGCCTCAATGAGGATTTCCCCCAGGTGTACATAACAAGGCGCGTGATGAACGACGGCGCCCGCTACTTCGGCCCCTACGCCAGCGCCGGCTCCGTGCGCAGGACTATGGACCTGCTGAAGAAGCTGTTTCCATACCGCTCTTGCACCAGAGTTATCACCGGCAACGACTCCCGGCCTTGCCTGGAGCACTTCATTAACAGGTGCGTGGCGCCCTGCATCGGGGCCGCCGACAAGGAGGAGTACCGCAGGGTCATCGACCAGGTGGTTATGTTCATGGAGGGCCGTACGGAGGCGGTGGTGCGAGATCTGCGGCGCAAGATGGAGGGCGCCGCCGAGCTGATGGAGTTCGAGAGGGCGGCCGTCCTGAGAGACCAGCTTCGGGCCATAGAGCGGGTCACCGAGGGGCAGAAGGTGGTCTCCATGTCTGAGGATGACCAGGACGTCATCGCCATGGCCCGGACCGGCGACGAAGCCTGGGTGGAGGTCTTCTTTGTCCGCATGGGCAAGCTCATCGGGCGTGAGCACTTCATTATGGACGGCGTGCAGGACGAAACTCCCAACCGCATCCTGTCGGACTTCGTCAAGCAGTACTACGACTCCGTGCCCCAGATCCCGCCGCGGCTGCTTCTCCAACACCCGCTGGAGGACGGCGGTCTGATACAAGAATGGCTGGAATCGAAGCGCGGCAAGAGGGTCGATCTGCGCGTGCCGGAGCGCGGAGAAAAGCGCAAGCTGGTGCAGATGGTGGAGGAGAACGCCGGCCAGGGCCTGGAGCAGCTGAAGGCCAAGCTGGTCTCCAACGCGGACGCCCTGAGGTCGGCTATGGAGGAGCTTCAGGAGCGACTCAACCTGCCCCGGCTGCCCCTCAGAATAGAGTGCTACGACATCTCCAACATCCAGGGCACTACGCCTGTGGGCAGCATGGTGGTCTTCGAAGACGGACGGCCCAAGTCGTCGCACTACCGCCGCTTCAGCATCAAGACGGTGGAGGGGATCGACGACTACGCCATGATGCAGGAGATGCTGCGTCGCCGCTTCCGTCGCATGGGTCGCCCCAATGACGATGGCGAGGCTGACGCTGATAAGTCGTCCGAGGGAGGCAGGCAGAAGTCGCAGTCCTGGGGAGTAATCCCAGACCTGGTCCTCATCGATGGAGGCAAGGGGCACCTGAACGCCGTGGTGGAGGTACTTCTGGAGCTGGGCGTTGACGATGTACCTCTGGCCAGCTTGGCCAAGGAGAATGAGGAGATATTCGTCCGCGATACCCCCGAGTCCATAATGCTGCCCCGCAACTCCCCTGCCCTCTTTCTGGTGCAGCGCCTCCGGGACGAGGCCCACCGATTTGCCGTTACATATCACCAGAGGAGCCGCACAAAGAAGGGGATGCAGTCCGCCCTGGACGCTGTGCCGGGCATTGGACCCAAGCGCAAGGGGACACTGCTGCGGCGGTTTGGATCTGCCAGAGGAGTCAAGGAGGCTTCTTTGGAAGAGCTGTCGGCCATTCCGGGGATGACCAGGACACTGGCGCAGAAAGTGAAGGAGCATCTGTAAATGGTCAAATACGCCTTCATGGGCTTCGGCATAACCTTTGTTTGTCTTTTCACGATTGTCATACCAATAGTGCACTTCGTGTCAGTGCCACTGGCCCCTCTGATCGGCGGCTGGTTTGCCGGGAACAGCGCGAAGGCCCAGCCGGGGACGGCGGTAGGCATAGGCGTCCTCATGGGAGTATTGATGCTAGTTCCGGCTATCTTGGCGGTGGTAGTTGCTGCGACCCTTGTGGACGTGGAAGACTGGGTGCTAAGGGTCTTGGGCATAGGGATTCCGCTGCTGACTGTATTCCTTGGCTCGATTGGCGCTATGATAGGTGGCGCCATGTCCCGCTCCTGACGCCGTGGGCGAGCGGATCGCGTGCTATGGCTGCGGCGCTCTGGTAGATGACGCGCCGGGGATTCCGCACAAATACCTTGGGACCGGCTGGGGCTGCTGGGAGGTCTTTGGGCAGGTCCTCGCTAGGGAATACTCGGTTGGCGCTCTCGATACAACCCACAGGCTGACGGTTGACGCGTATTCGGTGCAGCATCCCGGAATGCCGGGCAGGCAGACAATTCAATCGCTGAACGTGCATCTGGTAAGCCTGCATTTGATCCTAGAACGGGGAGCGACTGCCTCTGAAGCGTTGCTCGGCATCAGACGGACCCTCAAGGCCTCGTCGCAGTTTGTGTGGTTTGAACCACCCGTCCCAAACGGAACAATGACTGTCCTTGACGTGGCTCCTGCCCGCGATATGGATGATCACAAAAGGCTGGTGGATCTGTGGGCGAGGGACGTCTGGCAAGCCTGGTCAGGGCAACACGACCATGTCAGGGAGTTTGCCAGGCGGAACGTGGGGCTGTTCGGATCCTGCGCGAAGCCGGGCACCAACCTAACTCACGTCCGTTCCCGTGCCCGCGGCCCTTTGCATCTCCGCCTCTTCCAGCAGGCGTTGCAGCAGCACACGCGCCTCCCTCTTTCGTAGATCCAGGCTTGAGATGCCGACGGCCCGCCACAGCGCGCCGGTCGAGACTCTTGCCCTTACTGACTTCCCTACTGGAGGCAGCTCCACGCCCAGCGCTTGGGCCACAAAGGCGGCTGTCCAAGTCCCCACCTTGGAGGCGTGGCACTTGGTAACGGCCCTTCCGTTGTGGAGTACCACCAAGCCGCTCTTGCCCCTTTGCACTGTCAACACAATGTGGGCTGAGGGAGCCTCCATAAGCTGGTCTGCGTACTCCTGGGCCTTTCTTCGGCTAATGCCCACGGTGTTGACCTCCTGGATTTGGTTGGGATGCGGGCTTGCCCGGATACCCCGCTTCCCAATTCTGCTACTTCCTGAGTCTATCGGCAAGGGGATGGGCATAGGATGGATTCCGGCAGAGCGGTCGCCTCAAAGTCGCAGCCGCATGACGTGCCGACGCGTTCCTGCCCTGCCCACCTTCTCGAACCCCAGCCCGGCGAAAGTCGGGACGAAACCCATGAAGAGGTAACTCGGCGAGTCCGGGTCCACCGGGTAGGCCTCTACTACCGACGCTCCCCTGCTGCGGGCATGCTCCACCGCCCCGGACACCAGCAGCTTCGCTATCCCCTGCCCTCGCAAGCGTCTTGGCACGAACATGCAGACCAGCGACCAGACCGCGTCCGGGGACTCCGCCGGGTCTTCCAATCCGCCGAGTTTGCGATAGGTGGGGCGTGGCGCGATGGAACACCACGCCACTGGCTCGTCGTCTGAGTAACCCAGTATTCCCACCGGCTCCCCTCCGCGCGCTAGGCGTTCCATAGACGCCCTCTTTTCCCAACGGCCCTGCCGTCTCGCTTCGCTGGGCATTGGGCGCCACAGCATGCACCAGCAATATTTTGGCCCGCCCGGCGCCTCAAAAAGACGCTCCAGGTCAGGCCAACGGTCGGGCGTCACCTCGCGGAAGACCAACTGTTGGGTCATGGAAGTAGGTGACTTGCTTTAGTGGGTCTGGGTGGCCGTTGTTGCCTCCATGAGGATCTTCGCCACTTCCGGTCGTGTGAACTGCTCAGGCGGAATCTGGCCCTGGCTCAGCATCTCCCTGAATTGGGCGCCTGTCAGGCCGACCCTCTCGTCTGGGCCGTGTGGGCATGACCTCTCGGTGGCCATACTGTGGCAGCGGCGGCAGAAGAAGGAGTTTTCGAAGAACATCGGCCGTATGGCCAAGGCCTCAGGATCGAACTCGCTGAAGATGCGTTGGGCGTCGTAGGTGCCGTAGTAGTTCCCTACCCCGGCGTGGTCCCTGCCCACGATGAAGTGGGTGCAGCCGTAATTCTTCCGAACCAGGGCGTGGAAGATGGCCTCCCTGGGACCGGCGTAGCGCATGAATGCAGGCAGCGCCGAGAGAAGCACCCTGTTCTTGGGGTAGTACCCCTCCAGTAGCGCCTCGTAGCAGCGCATTCTGATCGACGCGGGGATGTCGCCCTCCCGGGTCTCCCCCACCATGGGATGCAAGAGAAGGCCGTCGACAATCTCCAAGGCGCATTTATGGATGTACTCGTGGGTCCTGTGCACGGGATTGCGGGTCTGGAAGCCCACTACGCTGCTCCACCCCTGGTTTGTAATGAACTCCCTGGTCTGGGAGGGAGTGCGATGGTGTGACGCTATCTCCTCGTCCATGCTGGGCGCGCCCTGGAACATGGTTATCTTCCCCGCCAGCAGGACATCACCGTCCCTGTACAGGTTCGCCACTCCCGGGTGCCTGTCTTCCGTCGTGCGGTATACCTTCTGGGCCTCCTCCTCACGATCGCGCCTGTATTTGCCCTGCAACAGCAGGATACCAACGGCCTCGCCCGCCGCATTGGCGAGCGCGACCCTGGATCCCTCTTTCAGGTCTGAGCCCAGGAGAGTATCGGTGGCAAGGGTCACTGGGATCGTCCAGGGCAGCCCGTTGGTGAGGCGCATGTCGTTCACAACGGATATATACTCCTCGTGCCCCATGAAGCCCTCCAGGGGGCTGAACGCCCCCTGGGCTATCATATGTGCGTCCGAAAGCTGTCTGGGGTTGAGGGGGACCACCGGAAGGCCCTTGGCCTCTTCCTGTAGCGACTTGGCTCGCTCCCCCTCAACGTAGCCGTTTATGAGAGTGCCTCCGTGAGGAGGTATCATCTGCTCTTCTCCGCCGCGGCGGCCTTGATGCTGTCCAGAGAATCAATCAAGTGCAGGCCGCACTCCTTGGAGTTTGGGTCGAGCTCCCACCACCATCTACCGGCCCTGGGGTCCTCGTCCGAACTGACAGCGCGGGTGCATGGGTCGCATCCAATGCTGGGGAAGCCGTTGTCGTGGAGCTCGTTGTAGGGCACATTGTACTCGCCAATGTATTCCCATACCTGCTCCCATGTCCAGTCAGCCAGGGGATTGATCTTCACGAGGTTGCCGTGAGCTTCGTCCAGTTCCACCTTGCCTATGTCTGTACGGGTCACAGCCTGGTCACGGCGCAGGCCGCTAATCCATGCGTCCAGGCTGTTGAGCGCCCGCTCCAGGGGCTCCACCTTGCGAATGCCGCAGCACAACTTGCGAAGCTCCTCCGACTTGTAGAACAGGTTGAAGCCGTGCTCCGCCACCATATCGGATACCTGCTTCAGGTCCGGGTAATACGGCTCAAACACGAGGCTGCCGTATCGCATCGTAATCTGGTCAATAAGGGTGTAGGTCTCGGTGGGAAGGCGCAGGGTCTCCAGGGTGAAGACGCGGGCCTCCGGGTTTATGCGGTACAACATATCGATGAGCACCACATCCTCAGCGCCGAAGCTGGAGGACAACCCCAGTCTCGGGTGAAACTCCTTTAGAGCCCACTCAAGGATTTCCTGGGGCGACTTGCTTTCCAGTTCCCGGTTGGCGACCTCTATCTCTTCAGCAGTCAGGGTCTTTTCCGTTGGATCCAGCAATTCATCCCTCCGAAGCTTCCAGCTTTCCAAATCTATAGCAGATTGAGTCCTACGCCCATGAGCACGATTGCCACCGCTCCTCGGAGCGCCTTCTCCGGAACGTGTGCAGTCAACCGGCTGCCCACCAGCACGCCCGGTATGGAGCCTGCCAGGATGTTCGCCGCCAGGATCAGGTCCACGTTGCCGACGGCCATATGCAGCACGCCTGCTCCGGCGGTGATGATGGCCGAATGAGCGACGTCTGTGCCCACAATCGTGCGCATTGCCATTGGAAACAGCATTGTAAGCATGACGATGAACAGGGTGCCGCTGCCTACCGAGGTTAGCCCCACCAGCAGACCAACGATGGCCCCCGGCCCGGAAATCGCCAGCGCCCTCCTGCCCTTGAACTGCTGCCCCTCCCAGGAGATCTGCCGATGCGCAAATTTACGCAAGAGGATCAGTCGGAACAGCAGGGCGACCCCCACGATGGTCAAGACCACGCCCAGCAGGCGGGTCAGCAAAAAGTCAGTAGAGACGTTGAAGTGGTCCCTGAGCACCACAAGCAGCACGACTCCGGCAAGGGCGCCAGGGAGGCTGCCCAGCGCCAGCCATAGCACCAGCTTGTAGTCGACGGATCCCTGTTTATGGTGCTGCCACGCCCCGAAGGACTTGGTGAACATCATCTGGAAGAGGTCGGTGCCCACTGCCACCGTGGGACGGATTCCAATGAGGATGAGGAACGGCGTCATAAGCGCCCCGCCTCCCATGCCGGTGAGGCCAACGAGAACCCCTATGAATAGCCCTGCGAATACTATTACTGGTTGTATTTCCATCTGTCTGTAAGTCTTGTTCTGACTGATTCCTGAAACGGGACAAAATTAAAGCGCCCCTTTCAACCATTGCTGAAAGGGGCGCGCGATGGCGTACGTAGACTGCCTTCAGCCCCCTATGGCTCTCCCGTACAACAGCAGCTTTTTGCGAAGAAAGTCACAAGCATTTCAATAGGAAGCTAGCAAAGCGCTCTAGGCTTGTCAATACTCTAGTTTACTCCGGCTTCTTCCCATTCCAGGGCTCGCTGGCCGGAACGTCGTCCATCCACATGAACTCAAACCCTGCCTCCAGGGCAAACTGGCGGTCCAGATCCCTGTCGCCCATGTGCAGGTAGTAGTCAGCTTCAAACCGCTCCCTGATGCCGATGAGCAGGTGCTTCTGTGATACGAAGTCCACAACGATGTTGTTCCTGTCCCACATATCCTGCTGCGCCCTGAGCGAGCGGTCGGAGGCGCTTCCGATGGTGCATCCTAGCTCCTGGGCCTTCCTCACCATTTCCATGGTGACTGGCCCGGGGGGGTCACCGCTTTCCAGGGTGCCGTCTATATCAAAACTCAACAATATCCTCAAGTACGGTGGTCTCCTTTCACCTTGGTAATCTCTGCGCCGCTTCCCGTTAGGACTGTGGCGCATCTCGACGGCTCGTAAATCCCCTCCCCGGTTATCCCTGAGCTTGCGGGTGACTATGGCAGTTTCGCTCTGCTCCGAGCGATTGTGCGACAATGAACAAGCCAGAAGCTATCTTAGGACAGGGCGTTTTCTTTGTCAAGCGCAGCGCGGGCTAGGAGAGAAGTGTAAAAGCTCCAAAGTTGCCCCCGCCATACTCGGACGGGGGCTAGAAGAAAGGACCTCCGGCAACTGAGACCGAAGACTCCTTCTTTTTTCTTCTCTGTTAGTCCACGCCCATCAGGGAGATCGCGGTGATCACCAGCAACACGACGCCCGGAAGGTAGAACAGCCCCACGGTGAACGACGCGATGATGCAGAAGGCCAGCAGGGGCAAGGCGCATAGCCAGATGACGACGCTGTAACCCTCGGCCTTAGCGCACAGCGCGGGGATTCCGGTCAGGACGATGGGAACGAGCAGGAGAGGGTTGAACCCCGCGGAGTCTTCCCTGAACTCCCAGGCGAAGAATAGCGTGACCGCCCACGCCAGGGCATGGGCGGTCAGCGCTGCAATCAGAGCGAGCTTGAGACGTTTCTCAGCCACGATACTCCCACCGTGTACTCCACTGCACCGCATCAACGGGGCGGCCAGTTGTAATGGGCGGTGTCAACCTCGGCGTGGAGCATGCCGGCGCAGTCGCCCCACTTGCTCATCTGGGTCGAGGTGGAGACGCCGCCGTTCCCCTTGCCCTTGATAGTGTGGTTGAACACCCGGGTCGTGGCGCCCCTCCCACTTGTGCACGGGAACCAGTCGTTGTCGAACTCCTTACTGGAGTAGACCCAGTACTGAGTGTCGTTGTTGGCGTAGACGCCCGTGCAACCGGAGTCATAGGACAGCCGCCACTGGGTAGTCTTGTAGAAGTAGTGAAGGCAATCCTCGTGTAGAATCTCAATGACCCTGCCGCTGCCGGTGTCGTACTTCCACTTTAGCCTGGACCTGTTCCAGTTGACGGGCAAGTTAACAGGGTCTCTCCAGGTACCGGTGAACTGACGGGCCTTGGTAGCGACCGTGCCACCGCCCTCGTCGTAAGTCATGCCTCCTCCACTTGCCCCTGGGATACCAGCCTTGATGCCGGTCTCAAAGGTGGATCGGCAGGTGTCGGGGTCATAGGCAAGCTCCCGGGCGGTCATGCCTGCGTCATCAGGCCCCAACTCCATCTCAATGGTGAAGGTACAGCCACCTGGTATGGCGATGCCTTGGACTATCGTCTGAACCGCATTCTCCAGATGCGGCCTGTCAGACACATCGTACTGGACGATATTCTCGCCTTGGAGGACCAGCCCTCCAGACGCCGGGCCATTCGCCGTCGCCTGTAGGGTGGTTGCCCACAGGGTGAGGGCCATCACCACCAAGATGGCAATCACTCCCGTCGTAAACCTTGCTGTCGCAGTCATAACGCTCCTTTTTCCTGTGGATTGTCGGAACTAAGCTGCAACGAAGGCCGTCGGCGGGGGCCTAGAGGAGACGTGGATCGGCTTGCATTGGCGGGTTCAGGGCACAACACCGACGGCTGCCGGATTGAAGCCATCGCAATCACCCCTTTCCACCCCCTGGAGAGTGGCGCTTGTCGGGACATCCCATCTCTTGTGTTCCCCTACCTCAAGCACCGGGGGCTCGGTACGCTCCCGCTTTTCGCACGGGCGCACCTTCTTATTGCTCCTGATTCCATTGTCGGCCCGCTACGGTGCTTTTGTCAAGCGTAGCGCGAGCGGACCACTCGCTCACATCACGCTAAAAATTCAGCACCGCCTTCAGGCCATCCATCTGCCCGCGGGCCTCAAAGGCCTTGGGAGCATCCTCTATGGAGAAGCGATGTGTAGTCAAGTCCTGCGCGTGAGGCATGTGGTTCAGGAGCTCCAGCGCCTTCTGATAGTGCTCAGGGTTGGCGTTCTGGGTTCCGGTTATCCAAAGCTCGTCGTAGTGGACGCGGTTGGGGTCTACCGGCAGGACGCTTCCCGGGGGACAGCCTCCGAATATGTTGACTATGCCCTGCTTCCGCACGGCGTCGACACTGCTCTGGATAGCGTCCACGTTGCCGACGCTGGCCACCGACGCGTCCGTGCCAAGGCCGTCGGTCAGCTTCATGACCTCTTCCTTCACACTCTGACGCTGTGGGTTTACCACCGCCGTCGCTCCCAGCTCGTCGGCGACCGCCAGACGCTCCTCCACCGGGTCAGCGACGATTATCGCGCCGCAACCCATCGACCTGGCAATGAGAAGGTGGGTCAATCCCATAGGCCCCGCTCCCACGATGGTCAGGGATGTCCCCGGCCCTATGCCGCACACCAGCATGGAGTAGAGGGCGCATGCAAACGGCTCCACTTGGCAGGCTATCTCCCAGGGCAGGCCCTTGGGCAGCTTCAGAAGGTGGCCCAGCGATACCAACTGCTGCGGAACAAGCACGTATTCCGCCAGCCCGCCGTCGCCGTCGTACCCCAGCGTTTGGCGGTTCAGGCACCTGTTGCGCTTGCCGCGAATGCAGAAGTGGCAGGAGCCGCACGCCATAATGGGACAAATGGCAACTCCCTGTCCAACCTCCACTTCAGATACGTCCTCCCCCAACTCCACTATCTCTCCCGCCATCTCGTGGCCCAGGATCACTCCGCTCTGGGCGTACTTCTCGCCTTTGTATACCCGAATGTCGGAGTAGCATAGAGACGCGGCCTTTGTCTTGAACAGCACCTCACCCGGACCCGGGCGGCGAACCTCCCGCTCCTCCACTCTAAGATCGCCGGGGCCATGGAAAACACATCCCTTCATACCTTTTTACCTCTTTTCTTGACTATTGGCATTAGGCCACAATGTAATGGTTACGCTAAATGGATCGATGGGATAGTTCGCGTGTCAATGTGACCTACTGCTTCCCCGGCCCGAATAGCTTACCTCAGCGTGATTATAGTCAGGTATGAGCGTACTTTGCAATTGTGCGCCCGCAATCTGGCGACTGGACGTAGCTCGCCCTGGGCTTTGTTCAAAGCTATTGACCAGACCTGGAGGGCAGCACCACCTCGGCGGTGGCCTGGAGGGGACGCTCTCCCCTCTGGTTTACGATGAAGGCGTCCAGCGTCACCACACCGCGCTCTCCCGCAACCGTGGTGTCCGTTATGACGGCCTGGCACTCCAAGCGGTCTTCCGGCTCCACCCTGCGCCGGAAGTATACGTCGAACCTGGAGAGGAAGCCGTGTTGTCCCATCCAGTCGGCGATCAGCTGGGCCAGGTAGCCCATGCTCTGCCAGCTTGAGACCAACATCAGATCAGCGCCCTCTTCCCTGGCGCCGTCTCCGCTGACAAAGCGTCCCGACAGATGTGATAGCTCAGCGAAGACCCGCGTCTCCTCGACGCTTGGCTGCTTCACCAGAGGGCCGATCTGGTCTCCCGGCTCAACGTCCTCAAAGTAGACCTGGCTCATTTCATCGTTTCGCTGCGGACGTTGGAGCTTTCCACCACCATTACGGTGCGTCCGTGCTGGTTGCTGTATGTGGTGCGAGTCACCACGAAGACCAGCTTGCCGGTGCGTCCGGTCTTGGCGTACACTTGGCCGATGCGGGCCTTGGCGGAGATGGTGTCGCCGGCGCGAATCGGCTCGAAGTACTCTATGTTCTGACCGGCCATGTAGCCCAACCTGTTCTCGTGCACCCTCAGCCTGGGATTGGGACCGGGCTTGAAGCGCATGTAGGTGTAGAACCCGGCGGGCGCGATAACGGCCCCGTATGGGCCTTCCCTGGCGGCCTCTTCGTCTACGTAGAGGGGGTTGGTCTCGCCCAGTGCCCTTGCGTAGGCGATGATCTCCTCTTTGGTCACTTGGTAAGAGCCGATGTCCACGTCCACACCCAGGACGCTTCTATCGAAATCCAGCGCATCGCCTGAAGCCGCCTCTGACATATCGCTCTCCGAAATACGGACATCTTGGGCATTTGACGAGGTGGTGAGAGTATAGTGCAACTGAGCGCTCTCAGCCAGTGTTTGTGGGTTGCCCTCTGAGCAGTCTCAAGGAAGTTGGCCTTCCTGATACGTGTTGGTATTGCCAACTCCGTTGGGATAGTATGTCTATCTTCCCCCATTCCTGCGAAAGCAGGAATCCAGTATCCCTGTAATAAGGGACTATAGACCCCTGCTTTCGCAGGGGTGGTCTGTTGCTTGGGTGGTGTTATTTGCTATTACCAACACATCCCGGGGATACCCGAAAGTTGGCCTTGACGCAGCGGTGAAATAACATTACATATATTAGGGCGTCGTATGGTTTCCATGAGAGATTGCCCTCAGGAGCTTTGCAGTGGGTTCTTTTTTTGACATGCACATACACACCACCGCAGGCAGCCCTGACAGCTCGCTGTCGCCGCGAGAGCTGGTGTCAGAAGCCCGTCGAATAGGGCTTACGGGTGTGGTGATTACCGAGCACAACGGCTGGCCTCGCCACGACTTTGAGGACTTTGCCCGCGACCAGGATATTGTCCTGGTGCGCGCCAACGAGGTATACACAAATATGGGGCACGTCATCACGCTGGGTCAGGACAAGATTGCCGGCATGGTCACAAGCGTCCAGGACCTGCGTGAGGCGGTGGACAACGCGGGTGGCTTTATGATAATCGCCCACCCCTTCAGGTATCTCTTCGAGCCCTCCGGAATCCTCTCGCGCAACATCCTCTTCGAGGATCCCCTGTCGGTTCCTGCCACGCCAGAGGAAGCGGCTGAGCACACAATATTCAGCCTGGTGGACGCGATTGAGGTGGTCAACGGGGCCAACAACATTGCTGAGAACCGCTTTGCCCAGGAGGTGGCCGCAGTGCTGGGCTTCAAGGGCACAGGAGGAAGCGACGCCCACTCCAAGCAGGGCATTGGCCTGGGAAGCACGCTGTTTCACGGGGACGTCAGAAACGTGAGTGACCTTATGGAGGCGCTCAGGGCGGGAGCCTACACCCCCTGCTACGGGTTCAACAAGAAGCAGGTCTCGTACTACGGGGAGCTGCCGGCTCTATACGACTCTGTTCCCCCAGAGAATCCTGCCTAGCCTGACCATCGTTGCCCCCTCTTCGATAGCCACTTCGAAGTCGTGGCTCATTCCCATCGACAGCTTGAGGCTGCGGCCCTGGAATGACTCAAGCTGCTCCAAGCCGTCTTTCAACTCTCGAAGCATCCTGAAGTAAGGTCTCGCGCCCTCCGGGTCCTCGGATTCCGGCGGGACGGTCATCAGGCCCTCCAGTTCAAGGTGCTCACACCCGGCGAGCATCGTCGCAAACTCCGTCAGACTGTCTGGGGCTATCCCGTTCTTGGACTCCTCCAGCCCAATGTTCACCTCGATGTACACCGGGAGCTTGCGGTTCATCTCACCCGCGATCTGGTCAAGCCTCTTCGCAAGGCGTGGGCTGTCCAGCGACTGAATGACATCGAACAGTTCGACGGCCCGTCGCGCCTTGTTGGTCTGAAGGTGTCCAATCAGGTGCCGGGTAACGTGGCTCTCCGAGAACCCGGGGTGGTTGAACTTCTCATCGGCTTCCTGGACCTGGTTCTCTCCCATGTGGCTGATGCCTGCGGCAATGACCTGTAGGACTCTCTCCGGCTCGACCTGCTTGGAGGCCCCCATGATGGTAACCTCCGCCGGGTCGCGCCCCGCCCTCTCAGCGGCCTGGATCACCCTCTGACGAACTGCGTCTATATTAAGTTGAGCGCCGGTCTGTGTCATATCTTTACGTCTCCCTTGGAACGGGTGTACAGCTTCAATTATAGCCGGTCTATGGCCCTTAGCCAACGCCTTCCTCAGCCGTGTCCGGCTCCGAGCCTCCGAATAAGTGCCGCAAGGACTCCAGCCATTTTCCATCCTTCGGGCGGATATTGACGAACATTGCATCCACTTTTCGGATCTCGTGGTGGGGCACATCGTCAAATAGGGATTTGTCCACCGTCCTTTGGCGAATAAAGTTGCTGGAGCGAACTGATCTGAAAGTGAAGTAAGCTAGGCCGCGCCCGTCGTCGGTGGCGTTCAAGTATGCCCCGGCGATGATTCGATTCCCGCTCCTTAGAGCCTTATTTCGGGCACTCCAGCGTTCAGGCGCCCAGATATCCAACTCATCGGCCAGCAGTCGCCGACAGTCTTGATAATTCATAGTGTGAATGCCATACGAAATCGTTGGCGTAAGGCGCAATTAAGAGACCAGTAAACTCACATTGCCAAACTGAGAGACAACACCGCCCTGGGGCCCCCTTGACAGCCTAAGGTCTAATCCAGATATTTGTGAGTAGCCTCAGGCTATCCGCCGCTTGCGATTGGAGACGTAGTCCACCAGTACGTACTCTCCAAGCTTCTGGGGTGTGGAGTAGAAGGCCCGGCCCTTGTTGATGCGCATCATCCTGTCCACAAAGTCGATGAGATAGGAGCTGCTTTCCAACATGAAAGTGTTGATGGTTATGCCGTCCTGGGTGCAGCGCTTCACCTCTTTCAGCGTCTCCTGGATGGTGCGATAGCTGGGAGGATAGTTGAAGTAGGCGCGGTCGCCCTCCAGGTGTGTGGTGGGCTCGCCGTCCGTGACCATGATGATCTGTCTGGTCCCCGTCTTGTCCTTGGAGAGCAGCTTGCGCGACAGCAGGAAGGCGTGGTGCATGTTCGTTCCCGAAACCCAGTCGTTCCACGATACCTGGGGAAGCTCATCCTCCTTCAGCTCAATGGCGTAGTCGGAGAACCCAACAATGTAGAACTTGTCCCTGGGAAACTGGGAGCGAATGAGGGATGCCAGGGCCATCGCCACCTTCTTGGCCGACTGGAAGCTGCCGTAAAGCCCCATAGAGCGGCTCTGGTCCAGGAGCAGCACTGTGGAGGCCTGGGTCACGTGCTCCGTGCGATGCACCTCGAAGTCCGCAGGAGTCAGCTTGATGGGAACGCCGCTGCCGTCTCGCAGCAGGGCGTTTCTGACCGTCCGCTCCAGGTGAATATCGAAGTTGTCGCCGAACTCATAGGTCTTGGTCTCGCCCGTGTGGTCGCCTCCTGCGCCTCGCAGGTATAGGTCGTGGTTGCCAAGGCGGTCCCGCTTCATCTGGGAGAAGACGTCCTTCATCGCCTTCTGTCCTATCTTGCGAATGCCCTTGGGTGTGAGCTCCAAACGGTCGCCCTTGCGCGTGACATACCCGGCGTCCTCCAGCATCTTGGCGAGGCGCTGTAGCTGCTCAAGGCTGCGTCTGCTCTCCTCATCCACCAGCGCCTCCATATTGTCCGGGTCTATATCCTGGATGTTGCCCCGCTGCATCGCCTGCTGTATCTGCTGCTCAAGCTCGTCCATGCCCTGGAGCTGCCCCATAAGATCCATAGCCTCTTCGTAGGTCAGGGATTCCTCTCCCATGAACGGGTAGCGGTTTGCCAACTCGTCCGGCGGATATAGCTGGTTCATGGCCGCCGCCAGTTGCGCCATCTCGTTCAGCGTCTCCTGGTCCATCGCCGACCCCATAAGCTCCTGCAGCTCCTGGCTCATCTCCGGCGACATACTATCCATGAGAGACTGGGCCTGGGCCATCTGCTGCTGAAGTCGCTCCATAAGCTCGTCCAGGTCCTGCGGCGGGTTGTCCCCGAACATCTCGCCGTACTTGTCCATGAAACCCTGGAAGTTCGGCTCCTGTCCCTGCATACGGTCCCTGAGCATCTGGTTGAGGTCCTGCAGCATCTCTCTGAGCGCAGCCATATCCTGGGGCGTCATGTCCTGCAGCTGCTGGCGCATATTCTGGAAGGTGTTCTCCATCATCCTCTGCTTCAGCATGTCGAGAAGTTCCTGGAACTGGCTCTGGGCGTCGGGGTCCATGAACTCGTAGTCGGTCAGCTCCTTGACGGCGCCACCCATGTTGGGAGGCAGGTTGTCCAGGGTATCCCGATTGCGCGCGGCCCGCTCCTCCAGCAGCTTCATGGGCTGTTCCCTGTCCGCGGCCTCTTCAGGCGAGGACTGCTGCATCTGCTGGCGGGCTTCCTCCAGACGGCGGTCAATCCCTTGCCGCTCGGTGTCGACAACCTTGTCCAGCCGCTCCTTGAGGTCGTCCATCACCGAGTCCAGGTTGTACTGCTCGAGACGCTCCTGGCGACGGGAGCGCAGGCGGTCCAGCATGTCCCTCATTCCCTGCATACGCTCTCCCATCTCGCCCTGCATCCCGCGCTGGAAGAGGCTGCGCAGCGACCGCATCACGTCGCCGTGGTCCATGAGGTCGTCGGCCATTTCCTCCATGATTTCGTCCTCTGTTGGCTCAAAGACCTGCTGGGAGCCGTCCCATTGCGAATACTTGTAGTTGTTCATGGCCGTCCTCTCGAATGTGGGGACTGAGTGGTGAATGGATTCGCGGCTATGGTACTACACGCAGCCCAGGGGTTCAATGACGAGTAGTTGCCTGACGATAGTGCACAGCTTTGCACGGCGTAACCGCAGGGTTGCTTCTGAAGCGCGTCCGGCACTCTGATACCGGGCGGGAGTCTGACCTGCATTGCGGGGAAACCCAATAGTTTATCCGGGACATGACGTTTGCCGTGGTCGGTAGAGTGGTGTCAGATTTGTTATGCCAGGGGAATCGAGGCATCTATGGCATTTGGCTGCGTGACTGGATTGCTTAGTACGCGCGTTATGCACTTACGATCAAAAAGCTCTTGTCAAATTGACGAGGTAGCCCGGCAAATCAGATCCAACACTTCATCCAGGAGGATCATATTCCGGAGTTTCACCGCACAGTACACAGGGAATCGTAGTGCCTCCAGCCATTACTGCCTGGAGTTGTTCGGGGTGGCCTACCTCCTCACATGATGGTCTGTTCTTGAGCAACTCCTCAATTGATGGCACTTCATCACAGTGAGGGCATTCAATAGGCTCCCACTCCTTACCCATCGAGAGATACATGAACATTTGAGCCTCGTCTGCCGAAGCGCACCCTCTCATTTTGGCCAGGTCCCGATACCGCTCGTCAGCCCGAGGTAGGCCGGATTCTTTCATGCGTTCCGATCCGTTTATCAAGCGTTCCCGACGTTCGCGGTCTCGTCTTCCCATTTTGGTGCTCCCAATTTTCCAATTCTCTTTAATGTTACTGATGAGGAAATGATGAACACAAGAGAGTAATACGCCTAAGTGATCCCATCCTGCCTCGCCAGGAACTCCAGCATCGCCCGGTTGAAGACAAAGCGGGGTTCTAAGCCGGTATCTCCACCAGTTCGTAAGACTGCGGTTCAGGGGCTGACAGGCCCTCTTCTTCCAGCGCCTCAACGTAGAGTTCAATAGCCTCCTGGATCAGCCGGCACACCTCATCCCGCGTTTCTGCGACAGCTACGCACCCCGGCAGGTCCGGCGCCTGAGCTCCGTAGCTATTCGGCCCCTTCTCTATAATGACTGCGTACTTCATATATGCCTTACCTCATTTTAACGCTATATTAACAGGGCAAAGGGTGTCAGAGCTGGTTGCCGCATTGACACCGGCGAGCGTTGCCTACTATCCCGCCACTTCGTCTTGCCGTTCCAGGAACTCCTGCATCACCCGGTTGAACTCGTGCGGGTTCTGGTTGTTGATGGTGTGGCCGCCCTCCAGCACAACCAGCTCCGCGTTGGGCATCCGGGCGGCCATCTCCTCGCCGTGTACCGGCGGAAAGGTGGAGTCGTTGGTGGCCTGAATCACCAGCGTCGGCGCTTCAATCGCCGATAGCTCATCCAGCCTGTTGGGGAAGTACATCGATCTCTCAGAGGTCTTCTCCCTGCCCCGCGCCGTCGCGCTGACTATCAACGCCGCTCTGCACATCTCCTGGCGCTTCATCAGGAACTCGATTAGCAGCATCCCGCCGTATGACACGCCGCCCAGGTAGGCTCGCTCCAAGCCCAGGTTCAGCATGAACCGCCGGAGGTCCTCCACCCACAGCTCGGCTAGCTGAGGCACGTCTCTGGGATGGGACCGACCACACCCGCGCCGGTCGTACCGTATAACCCGGAAGCGTTTGGACAACGCCTCCACCTGCGGGTCCCACTCCGTTATATCGCTGAAGCCGCCGTGGCACAGCACGATGGGATAGCCTTCGCCTGCCTCCTCGTAGTACAGATCTATCTCGTCCAGCTTTGCGTATGGCAAAATTGCCTCCTCCAAGTCATATTATCTATAATACATCAGCAACTAGCTGCCCCCGACTTCTCCCAAGGAGAGACGAGGTGGTGCCGACCTAAATTGACATGTACCAGCACAAAGAAAACGGACTGCGCATAGTAACCATTGGCGGAGGCACCGGGCAATCGACCGTGCTGCGGGGCCTGAAGCGCAAGACAAGGGACCTTACGGCGATAATCCCCGTGTCCGACGATGGCGGGAGCTCCGGCCGTCTGCGGAAGGACTTTCAGATGCCTCCACCGGGAGACGCTCGGAACTGCCTGGTCGCGCTTTCAGAGGGAGATCCCATGATGGAGGAGCTCTTTAATCACCGATTTAACGGGAACTCCTCTCTGAACGGACACAGCCTGGGCAACCTCCTGCTGGCAGCCCTGTATGAGAAGACCGGAGGCTTTAGCGAGGGCCTTGAGGCTGCGGCCAAACTCCTGGGCCTGTCTGGGCGGGTTGTGCCGGTGTCCGATGAGACAGGTCTGGTGTTGATGGGCAAGACCATTTCCGGCGATGTACTTGCGGGCGAGTCGTCAGTGGGACTGGCGCCTGATCCCCTGGAGCACGTTTGGACCGAACCTGAAGGAGCAGCAGCCGGAGAGGACGCTCTGGACGCCATCGCCCGGGCAGAGCTTATCGTCATAGGGCCGGGGAGTCTCTACACCAGCGTTATCCCCTGCTTTCTGCCGCAAGGTATTGGCGAAGCGATCACCGCCTCCCAAGCGCCGAAGGTCTTTGTGTGCAACGTCGCTACCCAGCCCCACGAGACCGATGGCTATGGCGTCCAGGAGCACCTGGATGCGTTCCGGGCTCATTCGGGCGTAGCAGTGACCCATGTCCTTGTGAACAACAATGTTGAAGACCTCCCGCACGACTGGGGCCAGACGGCCATAACCCCCGTTCGGCGCATTGACGGCTTTGGAGGCGAGGTGGTCTTCGCCGACGTTGTGGATGAGGGCATTCGGACGCGCCACGATCCGGACAAGCTCGCAACGGCGCTCATGGAAATCGCCAAGTCTCGGCCCGGCGTCGTCGATAGCACGTTGCCCTGACGCAGCCTGGCAAGTCGGAGCGCTGGTGGTCTATGACCTTGATACGGCGCCCACTAGCTGGAGACCGGAAGCACAATGGATAGCCCGTGGCTGATAATCGGCTTCACCACCTAATTCACTCTGCTGATTGTCATAGCTCTGGTGGGAGCCAGCCGGATGCGGGACATGTCGGAGTACGTGCTGGGCGGCCGGCGGCTGGGCAGCTTCACGGCCGCGCTCAGCGCCGGATCTTCGACGACCAGCGCTTGGACAATGCTCGCGCTTCCCGCCCTAGCCTTCACCGACGGCGCAGTGTCGGTGTGGGTCCCGATCGCCGCCGCCATAGGAGTTCTGCTGAGCTGGTAGGTCATCGCCGGGAGGCTGCGCCGCTACACAATTGAAGCGAACAACGTACTCACCATTCCGGAGTTCTTCGAGGTGCGGTTTGGAGACAAGACCGGAATCCTGAGATCGCTCACTTCGTTCATAACCGTCTTCTTCGTGGTCTTCTACGTTAGCTCCGGCCTTGTGGGTGGCTCCAAGCTGCTGGAGACGGAATTCGGGGTTCAGGCAAACACCGGCGTCCTTCTTACCTTCTTCGCCGTGGCCTCCTACACCCTGATTGGCGGATTCCTGGCCGTATCCAGGACTGACGTATTCCAGGCGCTGCTAATGCTGGTCAGTCTTCGGCTAATCGTCGTCGTTCTGACCGGTTCGTTGGACGGCCAGTTCACGGACGCGGGAGGCCACGCCGGAAGCTTCCTGAACCCCCTCACTGGCGAAAGTGGAGCGGCCATAACCTTCGTCTTTCTGCTCTCTGCAACGGGATGGGCATTCGGCGCTTTTGGCGCGCAGCGAATATTGCAGCGTTTCATGGCGATTGAAAGAGAGGACAGGATCTTCGACCTCGTCAGCTACGCATGGGGCGGAATGGGCGCAGCCTTTGGGTCGGTCACGATACTGGCGTTGTACTGGCGCAGGTTAACTTCTGGGGAGCCGCCTCGTCCATCGTGGCGGGCACGACGCTTGCCTCGATCTGGTGGTACATGGACGGCGGCCCCTCCGGGATATGGGACATACAGCCGGCCACCCCGGGCTTCCTGGTAGCATTACTGGTGGCAATCGGGGTCTCCAGTTTGACACCGGAGCCGTCCAGAGAGGTACTGGAACTCTTTGACAGCGTTAACTCAAATAGAGGACAATTGCAAGAGACGTCCCGATGAGAGAGCCTTAAACCGCAGGTAAAACTGTGATTATAGATTGAGGAGGTGTTAAGACAATATGCTTGTACTCAACCGGCTTCTGTCAGTCTATCTCGTCTTAACGGCTTTCGCCGTTTTCTTCAACCTTATACTTACCCCGTTGTACCACGACGGCTCGTCTGAGTACCAGGTCTGGCAAATTCTCAACTGGTTCATGGCGGTCGCGGTGGTCCTGTCGCTGATAGTAAACTTCAGGCGGAGGTACGCCATAGGCGACTGGAGGTACACTGACATTGAAAACCTGCTTGTCAGCACAACCTACTTCGCCTCCATTGCGCTCGCAATGCTGTTCTTCTGGGGGTGGCTCTGGACACTGAACCCCGGCAGCGAGACGGGGGACGCCGTAACCTCACACGTGATTTACTTCCCTCTGGTGAACGCCATCTTCGTGATAGTCAGCTTGTCCACCGGACGCTATCTATGGAGCACGGCAGACGCTGGCAACTAGCAGGCGTGGGCAGCGGCAGTGTGACCGTGCTAGGTGGTGAGCTATAGTCACTGGCTCTCTTCAGAAGGTGGTTGCCAGAGTGCGGCCAAGCCAGAGCCCGGGACTGATACGTAAATCTCCATTTTGGGCCATCCGTCCGATGGCTCGAAATCTTGCAAATGTTCGACTAGACTGTCCGACAGGTATTTGGCACGCTCATATTCGCTGCCGCGTCTACCAATTTTGTACGCCGCATATGCTGCGGTAGTTAGTGCTCCACCCACAAGAGCGAACGGCGCTAGAAAAGGTATACCGATAGCTGCGCCAGCGGATGCTACGCCAGCTCTGGTTACTACCTGATGAAACACGACCTTGCCGATGATTGCGCCTAAAGCTGCTCCACCGGCGGTACCAATGCTAGCGGCTCCTACAATCTTAGCGGCTTCTCTTGCCATTTCAGACGGGTCTGCAGATCCAACTGATTCGTGCTGATACTTCACTGTTAGTCCTTCACGCGGGACCCCGGTTATCGTCGCTGAGACTTTAGGTGGATTCCCTGAGTGTTGGAATCGTTCCAAATGGCACTTCAGTTCGTTGTAGAATCGGTTTGGGTCTGTAGTCATCTGCTCTTTCCCTCCAACAGTTGCAACTATATCACATGATATGAAAAGAGATGACTACACCAAATTCAACAGGAGAGTCCGCATTCAACAAGAGAGTCCGCCGTTCATTGACAGCAGACAATTGTCAACCTAGAATGAGCCTCTAAGAGGCGGGCTTTGGCCCTAGGCTGATGAGGTAGCTGACGACCCTCAGCGTAACACACACAAGAGCTCTGGAGGCAAGGAGGGATTCCATGGGTACGAAGGCTTATGTCCTGATTGAGACGGCAGTGGGCAAGACCAAGGATGTGCTTGAAGCCCTTCGGGGGATTGATGGAGTTCGAGAGGCCGATGCCGTCACCGGGGAATATGATATCGTAGCTGTAGTTGAAGCGGACAGCCTCAACAACATCGGTGAGCTGGTGACGGGGAGCATACACACCATCGGCGGTATACAGCGCACCACAACTTACCTATCAGTGAATATGGCATAGCGGCTCGGAATCTCCCCGTCTCCGGCCTGTGGAGCGTGGGGGGCTGCCGGTCCATAGGAGACTCAAGCGTGCCTGAGGACTGCATATTCTGTAAGATTATAGGCGGGGAGGTCCCCAGCGACACCCTGCACCGCGACGACACGGTAATCGCCATTCGGGACATCAATCCAAGGGCGCCCACCCACCTGCTGGTGATACCCCTGGAGCACATAACGTATCTGGACACTGTTTCCGCAGACAAGGAGGCCCTCTTGGGCCACATGCTCCTCGTTGGAAGGGACATGGCCCGCTCGGAGGGGTTGATAGAGAGCGGGTACAGGCTGGCCATTAACCAGGGGCAGGACGCGGGGCAGATGGCGCCACATCTGCATCTGCACGTGCTGGGCGGCCGTCCCCTGGGGGCGGAAGGCTGAGACAATCTTCAATTAGAAAGGCCGGGAATTGCAGGCAACAGAAGTCAGACTAGACGATAAGATTCATGTTCTGTGGGACGACGGCCACTCCAGCGAGTACCACCACCGGTACTTGAGAGGCGAGTGTTGCTGCGCCGCCTGTGTGGAGGAGATGACGGGCCGTCGAAGAGTTGCGGAAGAAGACGTGCGCGAGGACGTTCAGGCGCTGGACTGGATGCAGATTGGACGCTATGCCCTGCAATTCCTGTGGAGCGACACCCACGATTCGGGCATCTACCCCTTTGAGCTGCTTCGCAGGTTGTGCCGCTGCGCAGAATGCTACGCCGGCGAGGAGTAGAACGTATCCGCATCTGTGTGGCTAACTTCCTTCCTTTGAAAACTTGAGAGGCTATACGCATTCGCACGC
Source organism: Dehalococcoidia bacterium (assembly GCA_965261605.1). Lineage (GTDB taxonomy): Bacteria > Chloroflexota > Dehalococcoidia > Lucifugimonadales > UBA2985 > DAOUJW01. Next base: position 2,574,928 of record OZ253466.1, read on the forward strand.
TCCTCTATTTGCAGGCATTCCCGCGGAATCAGAAATCTAACGGCACGTTACAGGAAGCTACACACGCCGCGGACACCGCGCTCCATTCGGCAAACTTTCGGGGCTAACGGTGTGATGCAGCTTGTTCTCTCTCACGCTCGGGCTGAATCAGGCTCCCCGCGCCCTCGAAAAACCAACTGGGATCCGCGCTTTTTGGCCCTTCCCGACCCCAGGGTCTTTCGATTATTGTCATGGTAGTAGGCCTAGCAATCTGAGAGCGCCGTTGGGCTGCCAAGCGACGTTCCTTATGGCTGCTGCGATGTTGGTAGCTCCGCTCAGTCGGAGGATATTCAGCGCCACGTTTCTCAGGGCTGCCATCATCTGTGGCGCTGAGCCGGTGCGCACTTGGGAAGCATCCTCCCCCATAGTCACGTCCCTCACATAGTGCAGACCATTCTCAATGCGCCAATGGCCGCGTACCAGTTGGAGCAGTCTATCAGCCGGTGTGTGAGTCCCAAGGCTGGTGATAGCGTAGCGCACCTGTCGAGTGGTCTTGCCTTTGATGCTGCGCCAACTCTCAACCTTCATCACCTGCCCGTGTCCGGGCCACTCCAGATAGGTCTTCAGTGTGTCTGTAGCCCACAACCTGCGATACTCTCGACGCTCTCCATGACTGTCCTCGGTCTCGGCATATCCATACGTCTCACCAACCACAGGCCTATCGAAGCACAACTCTATGTCCTCGTACAGTCTCTTCTGGTTGCTCTTGACTATCAACAGATAGTCGCCACCTCCACCAACCACCTGTTCACACAGCTGTCTCTGGCAGTACAGCGCATCCCCGGTCACTACCCTGTCTGTTACGATCATTCTCTCCAACAGCGAGCTTGCCATAGCCAACTCCGACTGATGCTTCTCAGCCGTCACCCCCCTTTTTGACTCACCACCACGCCCATGCGATGGCTATAGGCAGCCACAAGGCGGACTCCAGGCACCTCGTCCCCGTGTATCCCCCTAAGCGCCTTGCCATCTATTGCTATTGCCTCCTCTCCTGTTCCCAACTGAGATTCAACCCATTCCCCAAGCACACTCTCGAACGCATCCACGTCTATACTCCTGAACACCTTATGCAACGTGGATATCGCAGGGGTCCGCTCTCTGGTGAACCCCAACTCCTTCAGTGTAGCCGGGTCTTGCATCCTTCCCCATTGGGCTATGGCATATAGACTACGGGCGCCACTTGCTATTGCACACACCGATAACGCCAAGATTGCACTCAGCGCATGGCGACGACCATGCCTGGACCGGGGATCAGGCACCTCCTCCAGAACTCTGAGTAGGCTCTCTCCCAGTCCCTCCGCATTCATACTCCAACTCTATCACTCTTCTTACCATAATCGAAATACCCTGTTCCCGACCCTGCAGGGTCTTTCGATTATTGTCATGGTAGTAGGCCTAGCAATCTGAGAGCGCCGTTGGGCTGCCAAGCGACGTTCCTTATGGCTGCTGCGATGTTGGTAGCTCCGCTCAGTCGGAGGATATTCAGCGCCACGTTTCTCAGGGCTGCCATCATCTGTGGCGCTGAGCCGGTGCGCACTTGGGAAGCATCCTCCCCCATAGTCACGTCCCTCACATAGTGCAGACCATTCTCAATGCGCCAATGGCCGCGTACCAGTTGGAGCAGTCTATCAGCCGGTGTGTGAGTCCCAAGGCTGGTGATAGCGTAGCGCACCTGTCGAGTGGTCTTGCCTTTGATGCTGCGCCAACTCTCAACCTTCATCACCTGCCCGTGTCCGGGCCACTCCAGATAGGTCTTCAGTGTGTCTGTAGCCCACAACCTGCGATACTCTCGACGCTCTCCATGACTGTCCTCGGTCTCGGCATATCCATACGTCTCACCAACCACAGGCCTATCGAAGCACAACTCTATGTCCTCGTACAGTCTCTTCTGGTTGCTCTTGACTATCAACAGATAGTCGCCACCTCCACCAACCACCTGTTCACACAGCTGTCTCTGGCAGTACAGCGCATCCCCGGTCACTACCCTGTCTGTTACGATCATTCTCTCCAACAGCGAGCTTGCCATAGCCAACTCCGACTGATGCTTCTCAGCCGTCACCCCCCTTTTTGACTCACCACCACGCCCATGCGATGGCTATAGGCAGCCACAAGGCGGACTCCAGGCACCTCGTCCCCGTGTATCCCCCTAAGCGCCTTGCCATCTATTGCTATTGCCTCCTCTCCTGTTCCCAACTGAGATTCAACCCATTCCCCAAGCACACTCTCGAACGCATCCACGTCTATACTCCTGAACACCTTATGCAACGTGGATATCGCAGGGGTCCGCTCTCTGGTGAACCCCAACTCCTTCAGTGTAGCCGGGTCTTGCATCCTTCCCCATTGGGCTATGGCATATAGACTACGGGCGCCACTTGCTATTGCACACACCGATAACGCCAAGATTGCACTCAGCGCATGGCGACGACCATGCCTGGACCGGGGATCAGGCACCTCCTCCAGAACTCTGAGTAGGCTCTCTCCCAGTCCCTCCGCATTCATACTCCAACTCTATCACTCTTCTTACCATAATCGAAAGACCCTGCCCGACCCTGCCCGTCCTTGACACCCTCCACTGGGTAGGATTACCATTGCCCTATGCCCTGGCTTTGCGGGCATGTTAATTTTCCAGGCCAAATACGGGCCTGAACAGAAAGGAAGGTGAAGGACAGTGGAAGCGCTTATACTTGTCCTTGCCGTCCTGACCGCCCTGGGGATAGGGGCAGCAACCGGGTTCTTTGTCAGAGCTGGTGTCGCAGGCAGGCGTGTGAAGTATGCCGGTGAAGAGGCTTCCCGCATACTGGAGGAAGCCGAGGAGGAGAAGAGGGTCTCTCTTCTTGAGGCCAAGGAGGAGGCCATAAAGATTCGCACGTCGGCGGAGGAAGATCTTAGGGAGCGCCGCTCGGAGCTCCAACGGCAGGAGAGAAGGCTCTCCAACAGAGAGGAAAACACGGAGAAGCGTGCGGACAACCTGGATCGTCGGGAGAAGGCACAGGCAGACCGAGAGAAAGGCCTTGAGGACAAAGAGGCTCATTTAGAGGAGCTGAAGCGCCAGGAGTTGGAAGTCCTGGAAAACTTGTCAGCCCTTTCCATAAATGATGCCAAAGAGCTTCTCCTTAGAAGGGCCGATGACGAGATCCAGTACGAGGTGGCGCGTCGCTATCGGGACGTAGAACAGCACGCAAGAGAAGATGCGGACCAGAAAGCCCGCAAGGTTGTTACACTGGCCATTCATCGCCTGGCCTCTGACGTAGTCTCTGAGAACACGGTTAAGGTAATTCCCCTACCCAACGACGACATGAAGGGACGTCTCATAGGGCGCGAGGGACGTAATATACGCGCTATAGAGAGCGCGACAGGCGTCGATCTCATAATCGACGACACCCCGGAGGCCGTTACCGTCTCCTGCTTTGACCCCGTCCGGCGGGAGGTGGCGCGGCAGGCCATCACCAAGCTTATATCGGATGGTCGGATCCATCCCGCTCGCATAGAGGAAGTGGTGGAGAAGACCCGACAGGAGGTGGAGGAAAACATCCGCGAGGAGGGAGAGAAAGCTGTATTCGAGGCCGGTGTGCGCGGCATGAACCCGGAGTTGGTCAAACTCTTGGGCAGGCTGAAGTACCGCTACAGCTATGGAGAAAACATCCTCCAGCACAGCGTGGAGGTCTCTCTGCTGTCCGGGATGCTCGCCGCCGAGGTGGGAATCAACGTAGAGGTCGCCAAAGTCGGCGGTCTCCTGCACGACATAGGCAAGGCCCTGACCCACGAGGTGGAGGGCACCCACGCGGAGATTGGCGCAGACGTAGCACGCAGATACGGCATTCCCCCGGAGATTGAGCGGGCAATCATGGAGCACCACGACGAGGAACGCGGGTCGGAGGAGGCATTCATCGTTGCCGCCGCAGACGCCATCAGCGCTGCCCGACCGGGCGCCCGCAAGGACACCTTGGAACACTACGCCAAGCGGCTGGAGGCCCTGGAAGATGTGGCACAAAGCTTCCCCGGTGTGGAGAAGTGCTACGCCATACAGGCTGGCCGGGAGGTGCGGATCATGGTGAAGTCCGGGGAGGTCGACGACGTAACGGCATCCAAGCTGGCCAGGGACGTTGTGAAGAAGATAGAAGAGACCCTGGTCTATCCCGGCCTGATAAAGGTCACAGTAATACGCGAGACCCGCTCGGTGGAGTATGCACGTTAGGAGAGGATTTCCTTCGAGGAAAGGCCTCTGCATCGGCTGTGGTCGATGAGTTGTGCTCTGCCCTGTTATGGCATTGTGCCGGAGATAGCTAATTGCGAGTCCTGATGGTTGGGGACATCATAGGTAAACCTGGAAGAAGGGCCGTCCAGGCCCTTCTTCCAGGTTTACGGCAGGAGTACGGCACCGACTTGGTCGTGGCAAACGGAGAGAACTCTGCCGGCGGGTTCGGCATCACCATAGACGTAGCCCAGGAGCTATTTGACTGCGGCGTAGACGTCATCACCTCCGGCAACCACATCTGGGACCAGAAGGAGATTATTCCCTATCTGGATGAGGACTTCCCAATCCTTCGGCCCCTTAACTACCCACCTACTACGCCCGGCAGAGGGTGTGTCGCTGTGGGGAACGTCTTGGTTGTGAGCCTGATTGGCCGTGTGTTCGTTGGCAATTTCGACTGTCCCTTCAGGGCTATGGACAGCTTGCTTGAGCGAGTCGACGGCAGCTACAAGGTGATCTTGGTGGATTTCCACGCAGAGGCTACGTCGGAGAAGATGGCCATGGCTTGGTATCTGGACGGCAGAGTCACGGCCGTTGTGGGCACTCACACCCATGTGGGCACCGTGGACAACCGCATTTTCCCCAAGGGGACCGGTTACGTGTCGGACTTGGGCATGGTGGGTCCCAGAGATTCCGTTATTGGGAGCGCCGTGGAGGACGTTCTGGAGCGCTTTCTGAACCAGACTCCAAGGCGGCTCAAAGTAGCCGACGGGCCGCTGCAGTTCAATTCCGTTATGGTGGAGATAGACGAAGACACGGGCAGGGCCACAGGGGTTACCCGCGTGGACAGGCAGGTGAGCTAGCAATGGCCGAGGTAGACCTGCACCTGCACACCACCTACTCCGACGGTCGTTTGAGCCCGACGCAGCTTGTAGATTTGTTGGCGAAGCGCGGCCTTCGAGTGGTGGCTATTACTGACCACGACTCCACCGAAGGCCTTGGGGAAGCGCTGGAAGCCGCCGAAAAATACCCCGACCTTACCATCATTCCAGGCATAGAGCTAAGCACAGATATTCCCGGCAACGAAATCCACGTTCTGGGCTACTTCATAAACTACTATGACGCCAGCTTTCAGGAGACGCTATCGGAGTTCCGCAAAGGCAGGTTGGATCGGGCGCGCCGGATGGTGAGAAACTTGGAAGGGCTTGGCATCAGCATCGACTGGGAGCGTGTACTGGAGATCTCAGACGGCGGCGCCGTGGGACGCCCTCACATCGCTCAGGCTATGGTGGAGAGAGGGTACATTACCTACCCCCAGGAAGCCTTCGAGAAGTACATAGGCCGCAACGGTCCGGCCTACGTGGAGCGGCCCAAACTTGCGCCGGGAGACGCGGTGCGGATGATACTGGATGTGGGCGGCCTTCCCGTCCTTGCGCATCCGAGAGAGGTGGACAACCTGGAGTCCGTCCTGCCGGAGCTGAATGAAGCAGGGCTTGTGGGTATGGAAGTCCACTACGGCGACTATCTTCCTGCCGAGGTAGAGACTCTGGCGGCTATCGCTGTCAGAGACGGGCTAGTGCAATGCGGCGGCAGCGACTACCACGCCCTCGGCACACCGGGCGAAGTGGAGCCGGGCAGCGTTGGGCCTCCCCTGGAGATCGCCCGAAGGCTGTTCTCCCTTTCTGGACGAGAGGCCGGCGTCAGCCTCTAACAGCCTTCCATGTCTCAACCCATGCGCTCCACTTTGTGGCCGACCATAACCCGCATGTCAATTATTTCTGCACCCCTCCCCTGCCCCACCTTTGCAGGCTCCACACATTAGTTTACAGTTGATACCACCTTTGGAGAATTTCATCTGAAAAGACTGGTCCTATGAAGGAAGCGGCGATAATTCTCTCGGCCTATCTGGTGGGATCCGTTCCCATGACCTATATCCTGGGCCGAATGGTCAAACATATCGATATTCGGCGCTACGGCAGCGGGAACGTTGGGGCGTCCAACGCATGGGTGCACGTAGGCAAGTGGGTGGTGGCCCCCGTGGCCGTATTCGACCTCCTGGTTAAGGGATCGCTCTCTGTTTACCTCGGTCAGCAATTGAGTGGTGGCCCGTGGATACCGGTGTTCGCGGGATTGGCCGCCATAGCGGGCCATAACTGGTCGGTCTATCTCAAATTCACAGGCGGGAGAGGCATAACGGTGGTCTTGGGGGTGCTCTTGGTCCTGGCGTTGAAGGAGTTGGTGGCTGCCAGTCTCGTGGTCGTCGCCGGGTGGATTGTATTCCGCAACTCAGGCCTGTGGGTGGGAATCGGTGTAGCTACGCTTCCAATATGGAGCGTCGTGTTCGGGGAGGCAGAGCACGTCACCGTCTTATGTGTTGGCCTAGTCGTCTTACTGGCGATCAAAAGGCTTGTGTCCAACAGAGACCTGCCTGCCCTTGGAGACGGCGGATGGAGAATATACCTGCATCGCCTGCTCTACGACAGAGACGTTTCCAGCAGGGACGATTGGGTCCACAGAGCGCCTGTTGAGGGGCAAGAGGATGGTTGAGAGAGGGCCTACCTATTGCGCCCGCCATCCCAGGGTCGAGTCGCGCCTGGCGTGCGGGAAGTGTGGCGACTTCATATGCCCGGAATGCCTTGTGCACACCCCGGTAGGCGCCAGATGTCCCGAGTGCGCCAATGTGCGGAGGCTGCCCACCTACGAGCGCGGAGCCTCGACCTATCTCAGGGCAGTGGGAGCGGGAGTGTTCCTTGCCGCAGTGACCGGTGTCATCTGGGGATTCCTCTTTTTTGAGATAATTCGCGTCCCCTTCCTGCCGTGGGTCGTCACGGTAGGCGTTGGCTACTTAATTGGAGAAGGCATAAGCGCATCGGTGAACCGCAAACGGGGGCGAGACCTGCAATACATCGCGGGGGTATGCATGGCTCTCAGCTACGTTGTAGCAGGCTTTGTCAGCCCATTGGTCTTTGTCTTCACATTCCCGGACCTGTTCTTCCTACTGATACTTGTGATAGCTATCTTCGTGGCTGCGAGCCGTGTGAGGTAGGCTAAACCTATACTGCGCTTGCGCGTGCGCTTGGCCTTTGCTATATTGTGCGGGCGTGGGGCTGTAGCTCAGCTGGGAGAGCGCTTCAATGGCATTGAAGAGGTAGGGGGTTCGAGTCCCCCCAGCTCCACCGGTCTATGACTTGGCTTCAAATGCCTAATCCATGAGTATCAGTTTGTCGCATTTGACCCTACGCCGAAGTTAGTATCACTGGCTAGTAGAGTCCCGCCATAGATTCAGCGAACTCTCTGGGCGTCTTTCCCTTCAGGGATCTGTGAGGCATGACTACAACGAGGTCAGGCCTCCAGCTCTCTATGACCTCCCTGGCATGCCTCACGCTCATGAACAAGTTGGTGTTCAAGCATTCGTCCCGTTGCCGGCCGTTGAAGCTCTCAGCAAAGGCGTTCTCTACCGGCTTGCCTAGACGTATGAAGCTCAACTTGATGCCCCTCCGATATGCCCACGCATCCATGGCCATGCTCTGCGGGTCCTGCACTGGTGCTTTCTAATTTTGGGGATTATATATGAAAGTAAACAAAATCTCCGCTGTCGCGGTGCGGACGAGGGATGGCGACTATGCTAAAGCCCTCTACGCCATCACCCAACAGCCGTGTAAGGAACGGGCACTTCGGCACCGCAAAGGGTTAACTTCCCTCATGGATACGTGGACACGAGACGGATCAGTGAGCCCGGCACTGTCCAACACGGGCTAGGAACGTGCTAGCGGCCCTTGAAGTTGGGCCTTCTCTTCTCGATGAAAGCGCGAACGCCCTCCTTATGATCCTCTGTAGCCCGTGCGATAGCCCCAGCCTGGGCATTGCTGGCGAAATGCTCTCGGAAGGTCTGATGGGTGGCTTTGTGAGTCATCATTTTAATGAGGCCCATCTGGACGGTAGGTCCCTGGGCCAGCTTTGTAGCCAACTCCATGGTGGCATCCATCAACTGCTCGTGGGGCACGACTTTGTTGGCCAGCCCAATGCGATAGGCCTCCTCTCCACTGATAGGCTCGCCCGTGTATGACATCATCAGGGTGTTGGAGATGCCTATGAGGCGCTGGAGCTGCCACAGGCTACCGTCTCCCGAAACGATACCGTTGCGGATGAAGGCTTCGCAAAACGCGGCCTGCTCCGAGGCGATGCGGAAATCACATGAGATAGCTATGCCATCCCCAATGCCGTAGGCGGGCCCGTTAACCGCGGCGATAGAGGGTTTCTGTAGGTTCCACAACTTCCAGACGATGGATGGGCCTTCGAATTGCCCATGCTCATAAGCGTATCCGGCCGGATCCATACGTTCCCAGACGCTAGGCTCCGGAGGTGGCGCTGCCGATTCCTCACGCTCACGGATGCTCTGATTGAAGCCTTTCACATTAGCGCCAGAGCAAAATGCGCGCCCCTCTCCTGTGATCACTAGGCACCGGAGATCCGGGTCTTGGGCCAGACGGTCGATTTCTGATTCTGCCTCTTGGGCTAGTTGACCACCCCAAGAGTTCCGTGTAGCGGGGTCGTTCAGAGTTAGAATAAGCACACCGTCCCTTGTTTCTGAGCGAATAAACTCGAAAGCCATGATTCCTCCATCCGTTAATGTACCCACGGGAGTGCCGGAGCCACGGAAATTATCTTATGTTGCTTACGGTGTGTCAATCTGCTGACTAAGTTGGGGGGTGTAACGTTAAGTATGCAATAGGAACGAGAGGGCGTATCTTTCCAAGGAAGCCAAAGCTAAAGGGGAGGTACGTCAATAGTGGAGGTCTGAGACCTGACCGAGATAATCGTAGAGGGGCTGTGAAGCGAGGTCAAAGATACAAGAGAAGTGGTGAAGAGATGTGAAAGAGCGGGCGCTGAAGGGAATACACAAAATAGCTCTTGACGTTCTGGCGCACAGGTCTTATGTTAACTGCAACCCGTGCATCGGCTGAGGCGGGAGCCTCTAAATTGGGGATGCAGTTGCAGTAAGGAGGTATTCTATGGACTTTACAATCCCATACACCGAGGAGCAGGAGCAGTTCCGTCAGGAAGTACGAACATGGTTGGAAGAGAATATTCCCGATGAGATGAAAGAGCCGATAGATCCTAGGGACATCACCGAGGAGATGTGGAAGTTCTGGAGGGGGAAGCACAGGGAAATGGGAGAAAAGGGGTGGCTCTTTCCTACCTACGCCAAGGAGTACGGTGGAGGCGGTCTAACTGCGGCCCACGCGACTATTCTCGAGGAGGAGCTTACTCGTGCCAGGGCTATCCGGTCCACCAGCACCACCTTTGTCTTCGACGACATTATAGTGTGGGGCACGGAGGAGCAAAAACAGAAGTTCCTCGTTCCCATGCTGAGGGGGGAGAAGACCAATCACCAGAAACTCACGGAACCCAAAGGCGGAGCAGATCTGGCCAACTACCAGAGTAGGGCTGTACGGGACGGCGACGGCTGGATCCTCTCAGGGCAGAGCGTCTTCATCAGCGCCTGGGGTGACGAAGACTACTTTCCTGGCCCAATGCTGACGAACCCCGACGCACCGCGCCACCGGAACTTGGGATTTTTTATGATACCCAACCCCTCCCCCGGCCTAGAGGTCAGGGCGATGGATCTTCTCTCCGGTGATAGGCAGAAGGTCATCTTCATGGACAACGTGAGGGTGCCGGGAGACCACCTCATCGGAGGCGACCACGAGGGATGGCAGGTGATGGGGACTCACCTTGAGGCTGAGCACGGTGGCCATGGCGGGGCTGCCCCTAGGCATGAGGATGTGGACAACCTTGTGAGCTACATTAAAGAGAAAGGGCATGACAGGGGCACCCTGGGAAGCGATGACGTAATCCAGCAAGTGGCCATGGATGCCGTCATAGAGGCTCATGTCCAGAGCCTCTTTACCAAGCGGACCTACTGGATGTACCAGAACGGGATGAATATTCAGTACGAGGGTAACCTATCCGACGTGCACGACAGGGAATCTGGCTTGCGCAACGCTCGGAGAGTGAGGGAGATATACGGGATGTACGGACTCTTGGGCGTAAGAGAAACCACGGCCCCGCACGGTGGCGCGCAGGAGGTGAGCCAACGCAGCGCGGCTGGTCAACGGCACGCCGGCGGGAGCACAAACATCGCGAAGGTGGTCCTGGCTCGGCGTATTGGCATTAGCCGCACTCAGGAACGCGCTGCTCCTACGCCTTCAACCGCTTCAAGCTAAGGGAGAATATGAAGGAGTTACCAAAGCATCTTTGTAACGGGGACGTTCTACCAGGCTTCAGGGGTGTTCCGGTTACAGCGTAATACCCTAGGCACCATTGGTCAGTTCTTCTGCAATTGCAGGCAGACCGGTAGCTATTGGAAAGGAGTGGAACAAGATGGCGATCAAATCGTTGGATGCAGTTAAACTCTCTATTGATGGTCCAGTGGCGATCATAACCTTGAATCGACCAGAGCGCCTGAATGCCGTGAATACGGAGTTGAGAGAAGGCCTTCACTCTGCCCTGGATGAGGTGGCAGTCAATGACGAGGTTCGCGCCGTCATCCTCACAGGCGAAGGTAGGGGGTTCTGCGCCGGGGCAGACGTTACTGGCATGCGCGCTCAGGCAGAAGGGGACCAGGAGACCTTACGTCAACGTCGTGAACAGGAAGCACAGGGTGACATGCAGCGGTACCCGGCCCGGGCGCTGCCGGTCCACATTCGGGCAATTCCCCAGCCTGTCATCGCTGCGCTGAATGGCGTGGCTGCGGGTATGGGCCTCTCCATCGCCCTTAGCTGCGATATTCGTGTCGCTTCGGAGCAGGCTCGCTTCGCCAGCATCTTCATCAAGCGATCCATAATGCCGGACACGGGAGCAACCTACTTCCTGCCCCACATAGCGCCAGGCGTGGCAGCGGAGATGGCCCTCACAGGCAACGTATACGATGCCAAGTGGGGCTTGGAGAAGGGTCTGGTCACCAAGGTCGTCCCCCACGACTCTCTTCTGGCAGAAGCCAGGGCATATGCCGAGACCATCGCGGGCAATCCACCAATCGGGGTGCGTATGACCAAGTACCTAATCCAGCGCGGGATGGATGCCGACCTTCAGCAGGCCTTAACCAATGAGAGCTATTACAACTCCCAGGCTGCTCAGACCGACGACCGCAAAGAGGCAATACTATCTTTCTTGGAGAAGCGAGAGCCTCAGTTCAAGGGAAGGTGATATCTTCCTCTCTGTGCTGTAACGCAGTGTACAGAGCCGACTGCGTCTTCATGTCGCGAATCTCATAAATTGCGAATCTCAGCCGATCGCGGGCAGGTTGGTATCCTGACCTGCCCGCGAGAGTGTTGGCAACCAGCAAAAGTGGCACACTTTGAGAGCCGAGAGATCAGGGGTTTTATGGAGGTCTTGTAAGCTCCCTGATTTCCCTGTTGTGCTGTCTTCGCCGTTCAATTGTCTGAGCCTGTACCTCCCTTCGGCGTTGTAGTATCTCTTCTCGCCTGCCCCTCAGCACGTCCGAGGGAGTCACATTTCCCAGAGCTTTGTGGTAGCGCCGGTAGTTGTAGTAGCTGACGAAGGCCACAATGGCCGCCTCCAGGTCGGAGGGCAACTCATAGGGCGCCTGGTTTACGTCGCGCTTCAGGGTCTGGTGGTAGCGCTCCAGCTTCCCGTTGGTCTGGGGATGGAAAGGCGTTGCCAGGATGTGCCTGATGCCCACCATCCCCAGGTAGTCTCTGAAGGCTCTGGATACATAGCCGGGGCCGTTGTCGCTCAGCAGCTTGGTCCGGTCCGTTATTGGGACCTGGTCCATGCCCGTTCTGTCCACCGCATCCCGGACCACCTCTATGAAGGAGTCGGATGTCATGTCTCGTTGAAGCCTGTATGCCAGGCCTGTCCTGAGCTTGTCGAAGGGATGAAACGGGAGTAGTCGTCCATCACTGTGACCAGGTAGTAGTAGCCCCAGCCGACGACTCTGAAGTAGGAGGCATCTGTGGCCCACATCTGGTGGGGACCTGTGATCTTCCGACGGTACTCCTTACCTGCGACCAGTCTCATCTCAGGCCTCTTCACCAGACCCTCCCTGCGCAGGATGCGATAGACCGTAGACTCCGATACCGAGAAGCCCATGTTGTCGGTGACCCATGCCGCGAGTTGCCGGCAACTAAGCTCCGGCGTTTCCTTGGCTGCCGACAGAATGTAGTCGACTTCCTGGGAGGTCAGTCTGTTCCATGGGGGCTTGCCGCCTCCTGGATCATCCTCAAGGCCTTGTTGGTCCTTCCGTCTCAACCACCGGTAGTATGTGCTCCTGGGGACTCCCAGCTCACCGAGGACCTTGCGTTTTGGGAGACCGGAGGAAGCCACCTTGGCCAGCGCCTCCGCCTTCTCTACAGCGCTCATCCGTTGGCGCCTGTGGCGTCGTGAGGCATCGGGATGGCCGTTTTTTCAGACGGAACCCCTCCAGGGATAACTCCGCCACCAACTGCTTCAGCTCTACGTTCTCTCTCTTGAGTTGGTGTACCTCCTGCTGCGTGGCGTCCCGCACCGCGTCCCGGGTCAACCGCTCCTTCCCCGCCTCCATGAACTCCTTGGTCCATGCATAGTAGGAGTGGGGCTTGATCCCCTCCCGCCTGCACAGGTCACTCACAGTCACCTCCCGGCGCGAACCCCTCCAGCACGATACGGATCTTTTCCTCCGGAGTGTACTTGCGCCGGGTTGCTGTCCTGACTCTTCGCACGAAGGACCTGGCCTCCTCTGTGCGCTCCTCAGCTGTCACTGCCTTAGCTGTTTCTGTCTGAGACATCATTGCTCCTCTCTATGAGTAATCTACCTCATCCAGGGAGCTAACCCCACCTCAAACCTCTCGTGTTTTTCTACCCCATTTCGTGTCCCATTATCGCTGACGGCCTACACTCTGCGGCGAATGAAAGACGAACAGCTAAAGGCGAAAAGACAGATATGTCTGTTTTCGGAGCAGGACTATGCCACAGATGGTGGTCCAAATCCGGATAGCCTGATTATTGAGACCATAGGCAGTAGCAACATACGCTGTACGCTATTCGAGTTCAAAGTTGGCAGACCAAGGTACATGGACAGTATCGTCGAAGCCGACGTTCAATCATTCGAAACGGATTTGAGCCTCAAGATAGAAGCAGGCCTAGACCAAGAGATTGGCCTCTGTAGACAATTGCTGGGTTGTCAACGTGCAGTCGCTGGCTTATCGGCACCAGAGGTATCTGCATGGTTCTTCGTCATTGTCGTGACGGACCCGTTCCCAGCGATGGACATATTATTGGAACCGCTCAGAAACAAACTGGCTGAAGCGCCAGGCTTGGGCAAATCTAAGCGGTACGGCCCTCTGATTTTGAGCCTAAAGGAGCTTGAACAACTCGAGAGGCTGCCCAAGAGGCGAGTTTCACAGGCGCTTATGGATTGGGCTGAAGGGACACACGGCGCCTGGCCCTTCAACACGTTCTTTGCGAAACACACTGAAGGACGACCAATCTCTCACAGCTATGTTACAGAGTTGGCAGACGGCGAATTTAGGGCTGTAACGAAACTTCTCGGTCGCCCGGTTTTTCTGTAGATCCGGCTATAGCTTGTGTCAAATGTTGTGGAAATTGCTCTCCTGCGTGTCAAGGGCGGAGACAAATCAGGCCGTGTGGCGGAGCAAAAGTGTACCACTCGGGCTTAGATGTTCAGCGAAAATGTCCGCCTACGATGGGTGTCGTCGGGAGCCCTTAGTGGCAGCGAGATCGGTGGATTCCAGGCGTCAGGGGAATCGCCGGCTGAGCGCGTGGTGGCGGCTAGCCTGCTCTGCTTGAGGCGGTAGCTCTCGCCGTTCATCTCCACTGAATGCGATCTGTCGACTCGTTATTGAGGCGGCCCACCCAACTGGACAAAATCAAGAACCTTTACGTTGAGCTGCGTCCTGAACCTATAGTGGGACCTTGATTCACCCTCGTTTCGGGCAATGATTGCCGCGAGCGGCGAAGGAAGGTCCGGCGTTTGGGGCTCCGCCCGTCCGAAGTTTGCCTTCACTCTCCCATGGCCGACCAGAGCCTTCGCCGTGTCGCTCTTGCGCCATAGTATCCTGGGTTGGGGAATGGGGAGTCTTAACGACAGTCTCCGGCAGTGTATACTGAGGTGGCCTGGGATTCTTCATCGCAGTCCCATTATCGCTGACGGCCTACAAAGGCCACAGCGCCAGTTCGCTGAGAGGCTTAGACATGGCCTTGAATGCCACGGGATTGATGTTGAAATGGCTCACATTGCCGATATGGCTACCCATCCCTTGGGGGCTAAAGCAGAGAAGGAAGTGTAAGTAACGAGGGTCATTAACAACTGATCCACCCAACAGCCTATTATAGCAAAGGAGGTGATGGTATTGAGATCAAGCAGAATTCGGTTTTGGACTCTAGGGCTGGTCAGCGGCGTAACGCTAGCGCTGATCTTGGCTGGGTGTGAAGGATCGCCGACTCCCACGTCCACTCCACCTCCGACGTCCACAGCTGTTCCAACATTGACAGCTGCTCCGACAGCAACACCAGTCCCTACGCCCACACCCACCTCGTTTACTCCACCTCCGACGTCCACAGCTATTCCAACGCTGACACCTGCTCCGACAGCGACACCAGTCCCTACGTCCACACCAACCTCCACTTTGGAGCCCAGCGCCGGTCTCTTGGACAAGCTGTCTCTGATACCAGCGCAATTCAAAGACCAAGGGGTGTGGTATGGCGATATGGGTCGCGCACTGGAGATAGCCGGCGTTCAAGCGCCGCGTAACCAAGATGACTTAAGGCAATCAATCAGTGCCCGGGATGCATACAGTGACGCGCGCCGTGGAATCGTCCTGGCCCCAGGATTCCTGAGCGGCGTGTTCGGCGAACAAGAGTGGGAGGAGGTCTTTGGATTCAATGGTTACGAAGTAGCTCAGGCCGTGAGCTTCGGCGAGACGAGTTCACGGCCACTCTCCGCGGCGTATTTGGAAGGTGACTTTGACGATAATGCAATTCGGCAGAAGCTCGTGGACCTTGGGTATGAGGAGAAAGAGGCCTTCGGCCGGACCTACTTCTCGATAAGGGATGACTATACGTGGGGTTCCTTTGCAAGGCCGGATGCGTTTGCTCATGGCGCAATGAACCGCGTTTACGTGAGCGGCACTGCTCTGATCGCCTCTCCGGCTACCGAGTATGTCACCGGCATACTGGCGGCCTGGGCGAACGAATCGCCATCACTGGCAGATGACTCAGCCTTCTCCAGCATAGCACTCGCACTGGGTGACCCACTTTCGGCCGGGCTCCTCACCAGGGAGGCTATCCTGGACTATGAGTTTGGCGACTCGGTAGCCCTATCGCAGTACGAGAAGCCGGCGGAGTGGGGCACGCTTCACGAGTGGTCCGACATGGGAGCTAGCTACGGACGAGGCGAGGAAGGCCAATGGTGGGTCTTATCCCTCTTCTACTCCGAGCCTGACGCAGCGGTTGCCGACGCAGATGAGCTCATCCAGCGCATGCGAGGGTACGATACTTCCTTGGCGTGGCTCGTCGAGCGGGGTTGGCTACAGCAGCCCATTGACCAATCATGCAGTCAACTTACGGCGGACACCCGGCAACATGAGGATGGGTCGACCTTGAGCATTCGTTGCACAATGACAGAGGACGGGACAACGGCATTGCATCTGGTGGACCTCCGAGACCTGGGTTTTCTGCTACCATAACGTCGAAAGTACCCTCCAACGAAATTGGAGGAGAGAAACGGACCTGTGTCGATGTCCAGGGAGAATGTCCATTTATCTGGACAGTATCAGGAACGTTCACGCCAACGTTGACTTTAGCGGTGCAGCCGGCCATACATTCGCCCCACCCTATGCATGAATGCCCAAGCCCTTGCAGACGGCGCAGGGGCTTGAGGGGGTGAGCCAACTGCTGGCCAGGCTCTCCGCTTGAACGCCTACAGGCAACGCCTCGGTGAGGTATTCGCCATGCACCCGCTAGGGCTTCCTAGCATAGTACTTGTACAGGTAACCGCCCACGATGCCCAGGAATAGGCCGACCACGACTCCAACTAGGGCCTGTTCACACAAAGCAGCCTGAATTTGATACAATACAGGTATGGAAATTACAGAAGCTCAGTACGAACGCATAGCTCCAGTCTTCCCTGTTCAGCGTGGCAACGTGAGTTTGTCCAACCTGCAAGTGCTGAACGCCATGCTGTATGTCGCCGAGCTGGGGTGCAAGTGGCGGGGGTTGCCCAGCCGGTTTGGCAACTGGCACACTGTATACACTCGAATGAACCGGTGGTCGAAGAACGGGGTGCTCGACAGGGTGTTCGAATACCTGCAACGAGAACAGATAGTGCGCATCAAACTGGAGGCGGTCTCGATGGACAGCACCATTGTCAAGGTGCGTCCTGATGGCACTGGTGCGTTAAAAAAAACGGGCCGCAGTCCATCGGCAAGTCCCGGGGCGGCTGGACCACCAAGATTCATATGGTTGCCTCGGATGCTCGAACAGCCATAACCTTTTCCCTCTCTCCGGGCCAAGCCCACGATGCGCCGGAGGGGCGCAAGTTGCTCAACCGGCTGGGATCGCAGGTTCAGAACCCGTACCTGTTAATGGACCGGGCATACGAGGGCAATGAGACCCGCCAGCTTGCGTTGGCTCTGGGGTTCACTCCCGTTGTTCCGCCCCTCAGCACCAGGGTTCATCCGTGGGAGTACGACCGAGAGATGTACAAGAGACGCAACGAAATAGAGAGGCTGTTCCGGCGGTTGAAGGGGTTTCGTCGCATCTTCTCACGTTTTGAGAAGCTCGATGTGATCTTCCTTGGATTCATCTCATTTGCACTCATCTTCGATGCACTCCGCTTTGTGTGAACACGCCCTAGTGGAAACTAGGCCTCCCGATAGCCGTCTCTTCTCACGTTGCGAAGCAGGGCAACCCACAAAGCATTACTATCTGGCGTTGAGCATTGTCGCGATCTCGTCCGGCAATCTCACTTTGTGCTTGTCTTCATAGTTTGTAATGCTTCCGAAGTCACGATCGAACTGAAACCCAATGTCGAGTCCAAGGTCTTTCGCAGCAGAAAAGTCCGATTGTGCATTTTCCCAACTGTGCGTTATCATAAAGTTCGCCCCCCGACCATAGTAAGCATTCGCATCGTTGGGATTCAAATCGATTGCCCTGCTGAAGTCGCGAATTGCGTTAGCATAGTCACCCTTCCCCCAGTAAGAAAGACCACGACCATAGTAGATAGCAGCATTGTCCGGGTCTAACTCTATTGCCCTAGTGAAATCCTCGATACTCTGATCAAAGTCCTCCATTCGCCAGTAAGCAATCCCTCGACCGTAATAGGCGAGGACGTGGGATGCATCCAGTTCTATTGCCGTATTGAAGTCATGGATTCCACGACTATAGTCACCTGTGTCCACGTAAGAGAGCCCGCGGTTGCTGTATGCCTCCACATCGTTCGGATTCAATTCGATTGCCCTGCTGAAGTCGCGAATGCCATGAGCATAGTCACCTCCAGCTGAGCGAGCAATACCGCGGTTAATGTGAGCTTCCGCGTAGTCCGGGTCCAACTCTATTGCCCTGGTAAAGTCTCGAATTGCGCGATCGAACTCTCCCTTCCTTCCGTATGACAATCCACGGTTGTAGTAACTTCCGGGCTGGTGTTAATTGAGTTCAATAGACCTGCTGTAGCGTTCAATGGCTTTGTCGTAATCCCCTGCTTCGGCATCAGCTATGCCATAGTGAAACTCTGTATAGGCATCTTTGTGAAGCTTCTGAACCTTAATGAAACCGTGGATATCGTTGTAAATGGTCGAGTCCATCACCCCATGGCATGTCCGCAGGTATTCCAAGATAGGGTTCTTCAAATCCCAAGGGATAACAACAGTACCCTCCGGTTCGACGTATCCCTTCGGAGATTGCACGAATACACTCTTCTGAGCGATGATGCGGTTCTCTGGGGCCTTAGGCTCCATCAGCTTATAGGTTCCTTTGTCCAGTAAGATAACTCGTCCGTTTTTCCCTGGTTCGCCATCGCAGGCGAAAAATAGGGCAATATGGAAGTCTGTAGTGAAGTCGATAAAGTTAGTCGGATAACCGTAGTGCTGCAGCTCAGTCAGGGTTTCAGAGTCATCAGCCTGTTCTTTGACAAATCTCTTGGCTATCTGCAGGTGCTCACTCTGTACAACATTTAGATCAAATTGATTGGGATCAATCTTTGCGTATGCGCGGCGAAGACCAGACGATACTTCTGGATAATGGTCGTTCTCTCCGCGATATAGGTAATTGCCGGCGGCCGCTTTCGAGGCAAGCTCGTTAATCTTTGCCAACACACCTTGGAGATGCTCTTCGCCCGAGGAGTCGTTTGCGTTTTGATCTGTCATAGCCCCGCCTTCCACTCTTGTAACTCTTGGGTATTATACACGCTGGTATCATACACGCTTTTACCTAGGAAGGTGGGAGAAATGCGGGATGCTTTGTAAGGAGAGATGGCGCGAACTTAACCTTTGCATCCCACCCCGACGCGCTCTTGTGCCGCTCGGGCCGATCCTCTCATCTCTGCCCATTCCGAGTCCACGGGGAATTAGGCTCTAGTGGTAGCCCAGCATTGATAAGTGTAGATTGTCAGCAAGAGTGGGACTACGATAACCTCATCTGGGCCTCTTCGGTCCAGGCCTCACAGTAAGCGTGACCGGAACGATACCCCAGGACATGTTCTGGAATCGGTTCACCAAAGCCCTCCAGACTCAATAAAGTCAATAACTCTTGCGTTGACCGTCGTTTTGGATCTCTAGGCTGAACCGGGTTCTCGCCCCGACGGACGAGAGCCCGCCACGCGGGGTGAGGGAAGGCTTCGACCTCACCCCGCTTCCAGTTGATGCTATTCCCCCTCGGCATCCGGTGGCCGACGCGGGGCTAGTTGAAGATGTAGGTAGGGTTGTCCCCATCTTCGCTCAGCTTGCACCACAGATTCTTCACGACCGCCTCGGTGCAGTTGGAGTGCACCGGACCCAATACTCGTTGAAAGAGCTCAGTGTGAGTCAGCACCCGACCAGTGTAGACCGAAAACTTGAAGAGCATACGGTGCTCGATGTCCGTCATCTGCACGGGGCGAACCGCGAGATAGACGCGGCATTCGACTTAGTTGATCGACAGGGTTCTCGCCACTAACTCCAACGGTTAGTGGACCTTGACAACGCAGTCATCAGTCTCCACGGCTAGACAACCCACCGAGCCACGGATCGAACCCTTACGGGCAGTTCCAGCTATGACGTTCACTGTATGGAGTTCCATTCCGACTCGAATGAGAAGAGATCAGCAGTGTCTAAGTCCATGGCCTTGGCAATGGCGCGGATGTTTCTCAGCGACGGATTCCGGAGGCCTCTCTCTATGCCTGAGATGTAGGTAACGTGGACACCGGCACGATGAGCCACCTCTTCTTGAATGATACCCCTTGATGTTCGTACATGGCGTATGTGTCGGCCAAATGCCGTTTGATATGCGTCCAACTTGACGAGGACGCTGACAACACATAGACTATTCGTCCTTAGACTATAAGTCTATGTGGCTGATGCCATTAGAGAATGCGGTACGGGTGGACGTGCTGCGGCAGTAGCTATGGCCCAGTCATCCTGTGAAATTGCTACGGGCTTTCCGGCGAATCGATCTATGCAATTCTGAGGGAAGTGTGGTGAAATACCACTGGGGGAAAAGAATGGATTGCCCAAAATGTGGTAACGAGATTAGTGAGGGGGCAGCCTTTTGTACTCAGTGCGGCATGTCGCTTACAAAAGGACGCAATAGGACTAGGAGCATCCTCAAGTGGGGAGGACTCGGGTGTGGCGGTTTGCTAGTGATGTTCATAGTGGTCGTTATCATTGCCGTATTAGCGACCGACTCCCCTTCATTGGAAGGGCAGGAGACGCCCACTCAAACCTTGTCGTCAGGGACGTCTTCACCCACACTCCAGACAGTGAGGGAAGCTTTCCTTGCGGGTAGTGAAACTGGTGACAACTTGAGAGCCGCGGACCACAAGTTCAACGATGATTTCGTCCAGGAAGCAGCATCCAGAGCGGACTCTGAGAGTCTTGGGGTCTCGGGCAAGTGGATAGTCTCCAACAGCGACCTGACTGCTGTATGCGATGTCTATTTCCAAGTAGGTGATGCTCGCGAAAGAGGTGATGACCTTTCCACTACCGAGTTTGAGGACCTCCTACGAGAGGAACTAGGGTTGAAAGGGTCGTTCCTCATGGGTGCGATCCAGAGTGGCATTAGCGATGATGCCGAGGCGATAGTCGATTTCTGTGCCCCAATCCACGCCTACGGCATCGGATTTAGCGCCGCATTCGAGTTCACTGCCGAACTTTATGAACTTGATCCCAGTGAGACTGACGCTCAGTCTATACTAGACAGCGCTATTGACGAGGTCCTGAGGATAGAGCTGAGGACTGACCGTCAGACGGCATACCACAAGGGTTTTGTTGCGGGTATGTATGCTGCCAATGAGATCGGGCCTCAGCGCGATACTCTATTGGCGCCTGGTTTATCAGAGCTAGACATCCGCTTTGTTGGTACCTCTGATCTCTCTGAACAGAGCAAGAATTCGCTCGCGGAGGTCATCGAACGCATTCAAGAGGGCGTGGTACAGGTAACGGCCGGCAGTAGTAGCGGATCGGGCTTCGTCATTGATGAAAGTGGTGTGGTCATAACCAACGAACATGTCGTGCGTGGTCAGCGTACAGTAGGTATCTGGCTCACCAACGGACGCCGCTATAGCGGCGAGGTACTTGCGCGCGACTCAACATCTGACCTTGCTTTGGTCCAGATTGAGAGCAACGATCGATTCCATACTATCGCCGTGGGAAACCCGGCTGTTGCACGCGTGGGAGACGAGGTTCTTGCGCTTGGCTTTCCGATAGCTGGGGAGATCGGCAATAGCCTAACCGTAACCCGAGGCATCATCTCCTCTACAAGGACAGCTAATGGAGTCAACCTATTGCAAACTGATGCGGCGATAAACCCAGGCAATAGTGGAGGCCCCTTGATCAATGAGCATGGTCAGGTAATTGGCGTCAACGCCTTCAGAATAGAGGAAACGACCAGCGGCAGGCCCGTGAACAGCATTGGCTTTGCCGTTTCCGCCATTGAGCTTCAACGCATGGTCCCTTCTCTGAGTGAACAGCCAGCACGAACTCCTAGCACATCTGTAAATGAGCCCGCGATAACCCCCACACCTTCATCGCCAACAACACTTGCGCCCTCGACCAATACTGCGATCGCCATCAAATCCGTATATGCGGAGTCCCCTAACATCAGCAGCGGCTTGGAACATACCTGTATGCTTGGCTCGGATGGTACTCCCGTGTGCTGGGGTAATCGTCCGTTCGAACATGCATCACCGCCTCCGGGCGAATTACTCACATCCATCAGTAGTGGGAGAAAACACATCTGCGGCCTTCGGGAAGACAGATCTGCCGTATGCTGGGGCTGGAACGATAATCGAGTACAGACACCCCCGGAAGATAGGTTTGTGTCCGTCAGTGCCGGAGATTCGCACGTTTGCGGTCTTAGAGAAGATGGAAATGCCGTGTGCTGGGGCACTAGCGGTATGGCATCAGTGCGTGACGGACCGCTAGCGACCATCAGCAGCGGAAGTAATCACGTGTGTGCCCTCCGCCCCGATGGTACTCCAGTGTGCTGGGGTTCAAACAACCTCGGTCGAGCGTCTCCACCGCCTGGAGAGCGGTTCATTACTATTAGCAGCGGTGAAGCTCATACCTGTGCCCTACGCCATGACGGCACCCCAGTGTGTTGGGGTTCCGGCATCTATGGCCAATCCTCGCCGCCGATAGGGAAATTCACGTCCATTAGTAGCGGCGGCGGCCATACTTGCGCTCTTCGCGCCGATGGCACTCCAATATGCTGGGGAGCTTATGGGTTCGGCCAATCGTCGCCGCCGCCCAATGAGACGTTTATTGCCATCGGCAGTGGCAATTCCCATACTTGCGCCCTCCGATCCGATCATACCCCTGTATGTTGGGGAAGTGATACTGTGGGCCAGGCTTCTCCGCCCTTGTTGGGTCAACGATTCTCGGCCATCAGTAGCGGTGGGTTCCACACTTGTGCCCTCATTCTGGATGGCACGGCCGTGTGCTGGGGGCTCAATGACGGTGGTCAAGTTCCGGTGATCGAGCAGTTCTCTTCCATAAGCAGTGGTGGATCTCACACCTGTGCGCTCAGCCCCGACGGGAGCCCCTCTTGTTGGGGCTCGGATTACGACATTGGTAGAGTATCACCACCCGAAGAGCAATTTATTGCCATAAGCAGCGGAGCCGATCATGTATGCGCGCTCCGCATAAATGGTGCCCCCTTGTGCTGGGGAAATGACACTGACGGTCAGGTATCGCCACCTATAGGCGAACGATTCGCATCTCTCAGCAGCGGCGGGTTGCATACCTGCGCCCTTCGCAGCGACGGCACCGCCGTTTGCTGGGGGAGAGACTACTGGGGTCAAGCATCGCCACCACCGGAGGAACGGTTTACATACATCAGCAGTGGGGGAGGGCAGACATGTGCCCTACGTCTCGACGGCACCGCCGTATGCTGGGGTGGGAACCGATATACCGGAGCGCCGCCCATTGATGAACATTTCCTATCCATCAGCAGCGGAGCGTCCCATACCTGTGCTCTCCACTTGGATGGTGCGCCCGAATGCTGGGGCGATACCGGCTATGGTAAGTCATCGCCACCATCGGGGGAACGATTCGCATCCATCAGCAGCGGTCAAGATCATACCTGCGCTATCCGTTTCGACGGCACTATCCTATGCTGGGGTGATAGAAGCTGGGGTAAGCTGACCCCAACAAGTCAGTGAGCATGAAGCATCCTGCCCTAGTGAGTTAAAGTGCCGACCTTTGTTTGAGGGGGTCATTTACCGCGTTGGGACGCCTCGTTTGGGTGGGCAGCAATGTCCCCTAAAGTACGCTGGCAGAAGCGGGCCACGCTGGCCAGGATTTGGTCATCGGTCTTGGTCCATACTGACCTTACCCCGTTATTAGTATCAGAGGCTAGTAGAGTGCAGCTACCGCTTCATCATACTCCTTTGGCGACCTGCCGTTCAACGAGCTGTGGGGTCTGACCTCATTGTAGTCCTGTCGCCAGCTCTCGATGACCTCCCTTGCATGTTTGATGCTCACGAACCAGTTGATATTCAGACATTCGTCACGCAGCCGTCCGTTGAAGCTCTCGGCAAAGGCATTCTCCACCGGCTTGCCGGGACGTATGAAGTTTAGCTTGATGCCCCTGCGGTACGCCCATTCGTCCAGGGCCTTGCCAGCGAACTCAGGTCCGTTGTCCACAGTAATCACTTCAGGCAGCCCTCTTGTCTCCGCCAACCGCTCCAGGACGCCGACTACTCTGACGCCGCCCAGGGAGGTATCCACCTCAATGGCAGGACACTCCCGCGAGTAGTCATCCACGATCGTCAAAGCTCGGAAGCGTCGCCCCGTGACGGTGCTGTCACTAACGAAGTCCATGGACCACTTCTGGTTAGGCCGTTCGGGAGCAGGAATGATCACCCGGGCTCCTGCTGCGCCCTTACGACGCCTCTTTCTCCGTAGGCCAAGCCCCTCCTCCCTGTAGATACGCTCGCTCCGCTTGTGGTTGACCACCAATCCCTCCCTCTTGAGCATGATGTGCAGCCTGGGACTGCCAAATCGCTTCCTTTCCCCAGCCAGCTCACGCATCCTCGTGTGGCATCGCTCATACCATGCTTACGGAACAGGTCGGCTGTCCTCGCCCCCGCCTCAGCCTCATTCAGCACGGCTATGATCTGTTCCTCTGTGTACCTCTTGCGAACCATGAGTCCGCCTTCAATCCTCTATTCTAGCGGAGAACTCTACTTGCCTGTGTTACTGTTTCAGGGGGTAAGGTCAGGCGCATCTGTCGTCACCGAGAGCAATTTCTACAGGCAGTTCGACTCAAAGAGAGCAGCCGAAGTCGCGAACGACGTGAATCCGAGGATCGTGCAAGTTCATTGCACAGCCCCTCCAGAGGTCCTGGTGGAAAGAAATGCGAGTCGCCTTGAACCTTCCAAACTGCGCCCTGGTCACCATGTTATGCCCTCTGAAGAATTGTTGGGGGGCATCAGGGCTGGCAATTGGGAACCCTTGGATATTCCTTCAAAGGTCATTCGTGTGGACACTTCCAGCCCCTTTGATTATCCAGACCTCCTACAAGGCATAAGTCAGGATGCACCCCAGTTGAGCCATGGGGGATAGCTCATTGACTTTCGGGAGCTTAAGGGCGTAGTGTACTCGCTCAGGAATCGCCATGAGGCAACGGAGAGTTGCCTGGAACTCGCCCCTGCGTCCCTGGTCCTGCCCATTCTTTGTACCAGTTGTAGTGTTAGTTTCGTGGGTCATTGAACCCCTGCTGTGGCCACGAGGGCAAAGGTCTCCGGGGCGAGGTTGCCCAGGGCACTGTGG
Organism: Dehalococcoidia bacterium; assembly: GCA_965261605.1. Taxonomy (GTDB): domain Bacteria; phylum Chloroflexota; class Dehalococcoidia; order Lucifugimonadales; family UBA2985; genus DAOUJW01. The sequence goes on from OZ253466.1 coordinate 2,599,645, forward strand.
GGACGTTAGCCGTTGTAGCGCCGGCGCCACCGCTCTATTTTCTACCGAGCGTCCTCCAAAGACAAGAACCAACTTTCGTTGAGGCATTCAGCCCGAAGCCTGGCATTGAAGGCCTCGATCATAGCGTTGTCTGTGGGCTTGCCTGGCCGGCTGAAGTCCAGCTCCACACCGTTCAGGTACGCCCATTGGTCCAGACGCTTGGACGTGAACTCAGGACCGTTGTCCATGGATATGGTCTTTGGCTTCCTACCCCCCAGTGCCATGCGTGCCAGCACCTCCACCACACGCTGGCCTCCCAGACTGCCATCCACCTCGATGGCCAGACTCTCACGGGTAAAGTGGTCCACTATCGTTAACATACGAATCCGCCGTCCGTCGAAGAGATCGTCGCTCATGAAGTCCATTGCCCACCGCTCATCGAGTCTCGACGCCAGAGGCCTGATCTCTCTCCGCCGACTGGATACGTGGCGCCTGGGTCTCTTGGGCCGCATCCGGAGCCCCTCCAAACAGTAGAGCCTGTAAACACGCTTGTGGTTCACCTGCCATCCCTCCCGTTTCAACAGCACGTGGATACGTCGGTACCCATAGCTCACTCGCGCTGCCGCCAGGCCCCTGATCCTCACCCTTAGAGCTGCCTGCCCATCTGCCACGCTCTCGCACCTGTGGGTTGACCGTCGAAAGGTGACGCCTGGCATGCTCGACGCTCGCTCACCACGTAGGCCACCTGTAGATACCAAGCGTGGTCCCGCAGCTGCGCAGGCCCTACGGCTTTTTTCGCAGCACATCCTGGAGCATCTGCTTGTCCAAGCTCAGGTCTGCCACCAACTGCTTCAGCTTTCGGTTCTCCTCTTCCAGAACCTTGAGCCGTCTTACCTCTGCCACACCCATCCCCAGGAACTTCTTCTTCCACCGGTAAAAGGTCTGCTCGGCGACCCCCCATCTTCCGACACACCTCCAGGATCGGCGTGCCACCCTCAGCCTGCCTGAGGGCAAGGGCTATCTGCTCCGTTGTGTACCGGGAACTCTTCATGGAATGATCCTCCTCTCACATGTGTAATCATCCCACAAAACTAACACTCCAGTTGGACCAGCTTTTGGGGTGAGGTCAGCTCAATACCAATGCCCCGGGGAAAAAGGTCTTGCTCGATATCTCTTGGCCCTATACAAACCCTATACAGACATGTGCCCCGCTCTGTACAATGCGCGGGCGCTCCGTGTTAGGTGAATAATCAGGGGTGGCCGAAATGTCCCACACGACAACATGGCTGAATACCCTGCGCCCTTGCGTACTTGGGCTGATTTTCCTGACTCTGCTCGCCGCCTGCGACCCGGATGCGCCGCTGGCCACACCTGCCCCTGACAATGCCGCGTCTACGGCTAAAGTCACAACCGCGTCGGCAACTGAAGAGGCCACACCCCCTCCGGGCCAGCGATTGCCAAATCATCCGAAGCAGACCGGGAAGCCCTGGTTGCCCTCTACAACGCAACGGACGGCGAAAACTGGAATGGAAGCCACAACTGGCTGAGCGACGCTCCCCTAGGCGAATGGGACGGCGTTACCGCTGACGACGACGGGCGCGTTACAGCGCTGCGCCTCTACAGCAATGAGTTGAGCGGGGAGATACCGCCGGAGCTTGGCAGCCTCTCCAACCTGAGATCGCTGGACCTCTACAGCAACGGGTTGATTGGCGAGATACCGCCGGAGCTTGGCAGCCTCTCCAACCTTGGATCACTGGACCTCGTCAACAACGAGTTGAGCGGGAAGATACCGCCGGAGCTTGGCAGCCTCTCCAACCTGAGAGATCTGTACCTCGACGACAACGCCTTGAGCGGGTGCGTGCCAAGCAGCCTGGAAGACCAGTTGAGCTCGTCTTTGTCTCACCTTGGCCTGCCCTTCTGCTGAAGCCACGCGCCCTCAGCCGGGGACGGACGGCATATCGTCCAGAATGTCTCGCAAGGTATCCTCGGCAAGGATGGGGCCGGGCAACCTCGCTCCACCCGAAGAGGCTCGAACTTCCGTATGGTGCGCTGTACCTAGACTCACAGGCCGCCTAGCCACATCTCGAAGACGGTTCTGTCTACCGTACACGTCGGCCCACCATTTCCCCCAATTCCCGTCCATTCCCTGCCAGTCTTATCGTGTCTCAGTAACACTCTATTCCGTAGCTGTTTCAGGAATTATTAAGGCCTGAATCGTCAGGTAGAGGCCTCCCCTGCACTCCCCCGCAATCCCTTGTTGTCTTGCCTCAAGTGTGGTAATAATTGTGGGAGTAGTTTGAGGAGGTCACCTAGGGTGAAGTTATCTGCAACAAGGGTGAAGGCGCTCGGAGAACCGGGACGCTACTCGGACGGCGACGGCCTGCATCTGTTGATTAGCAAGGCGGGTGCCAAGAGCTGGGTGCAGCGAATTACCATCGACGGCCGGCGGCGCGATATAGGCCTGGGAGGGTATCCGTCTGTGTCGCTAGCCTAGGCTAGGAAGCGTGCATCCGACAACCGCGAGGTGGTTGGCAATGGGAGAGACCCGGTGGCGGAGAAACGCAGGCCGGCGATGCCCACTTTCCGAGAGGCCTAGTATGCTGTCCACGAAGCCAATAAACCTCGCTGGCGAAACGGGAGCCACACGTCAGCGTGGATTCAAACCCTCCAGCGACATGCCTTCCCCAAGATAGGCAACAAGCATATCGACGCGATAAGCCGCAGCGACCTGCTGGCGGTCCTTACACCCATATGGTCGACGCGCCCCGAGACCGCCCGGCGTGTGAGGCAGAGAATGCGAACGATTTTCAGATGGGCCATGGCGAATGAACTGATCGAAAGCAACCCGGCGGGGGAAGCCATAGACGGGGCCCTGCCGTCAATGCCCAAGGTCAAGGCGCACCTCCGGGCGCTTCCGTATCAGGAGGTGGGTTCGGCGCTCAGGACCGTTGATGCGTCCCAGACGTCACTTGCCTCGAAACTCTGTCTGAGGTTTCTGGTCTTCACGGCGGCGCGCTCGGGTGAGGCGAGGGGTGCCACCTGGGACGAAATCGATCTCGAGAGCGCAGCGAGGACGAACGACGCCCCGAACTTGCCGAACTCGGAGAGCATCGACTCGTAGTCCACGCCGGGCATCGACTGCATCTCGTCCACGACGACCAACGCGCCGCGCCGCCGGTCCAACGGCAGGCTCCCCTGCTCCCGGATCACCGCGTCGACGAGGTTGAGGAGGGACGCGCCCACCAGGGCGGCCACGTCCCTGCCCACCGTCCCCTGTGAGGTGGAGACCAGCAGCACGCCGCTGCCGGTCTCGCTCCCGGCAATTCCAACACAACATAAGGGTGGACAACCTAAATAGAAATGCCATCTTTTCGTATCCGATGGCTGGCAATACTGACAGCCCTGTCCATCGCCGTCGTTCTAAACGCCTGCACCGACAGTCCCGCGCCCACGCCGGAACCAACGGTTACTTCGACCGTCACGTCAATGCCAGAACCGACGCCTGCACCCACTCCCGTAAGCGGCACTGCGCAGGAGCCGGTGGCAACTCCGACCACGACCCCGGAGAACACCCCAACGCCGGAGCCGACGGCAACAGCGAAACCGACGCCTACACCAACTCCCGTAAGCGGCACTGCGCAGGAGCCAGTGGCAACTCCGACCACGACCCCGGGGAACACCCCTACGTCCGTACCCACGGCAACTCCGATTGCTAGCGCCACGCCCACGCCAGCCGCCCCGCTTACGCCCACACCGACGCCCGCTCCAACGGCCACGCCTACACCTACACCCACCGTGACGCTATCAGGCACCGTCAATCATGGGTGGGGTGGGTGGACCGACCCCCAGACGAACGGGTTTGGCGACGGAGCGAGCTACCGGCCCGGGAGCAGCAGCGCGGGCGAATCGGGTGTTGGGACGGCAGCGCCCGCGGTCACGACACCCGACGGTTACGTCATTGGCGCCGTCGTCGAGGTCGTCGATGGCCCTGATGCTGGGCGTCAGGCGACCACCGACGATAGGGGGCGCTACGCGCTGGAAGGCCTGCAGCAAGGGGAGTTCACCATTCGAGCAATGGCGGAAGGGTTCGCGTCAGTCGGCGGTGTGGTGGACCTAACCGCGGACAGAGTGCTCGATTTTGCGATCTCCCATGAGCTACCGGCTGAGCCACCGGCCCCGCAGCCTCCGCCCCCCTTCCCTGACACAGACCCGGCATGGCTCCGGGCCCTATCTTCCGACTACCCACACGTTTATCAAGTGGCCAACGTTCGCGTCTTCTCCGACATCAGCCCAACCTTCAGCAGAGAACACGCAGAGCATCTGAAGCGCGTCTGGGATTTCTTTAATGCCCTCTACGTCAGAAACAACGGCGACTGGATGGATGTCTACTACACATCAGACCCGACAGTCTATCTGAAGGCAGTGCGCTGTGGTGTAACTACTGTTTACACCGCAACCAGAAACACAGCGTGGTGTCCTTTCGACTACGCGCGCTGGTTCATCATTCCGTACCAGATCCCCGACTTCGGCACTCAGTTGCATGAGATAGGCCACGGTTTCCTCTACGCGGTATGGCCACAGGCGTGGGTGGGCTCCTTCCCCTCCCTATGGTTTGTCGAAGGTACTGCGATGTACTGGGAGGGTGGTGTGTTTACCGACGACGGCTCGCTCAGAGTCTCAACGCCATTCCCGTGGTGCGTCAATGGCTTCCCGGATCCGGGCGCCCGTCTCATACCGCTTGACGAGCTGCTCCGTCTCGGCGATGCCTTTTATCCTGATCCCAGACCAACGTACCCGCAGTCGTGCATGCTGTTCACCTATCTGGAGAAACGTGCGCCAGGCGTTCTGTATGCTCTGATCTACCGAATCAACTCAGGTCAGATCGTCTCCAACGACGAACTCATCACGGCGGTGCTTGATCTGACAGGGAAATCGATCAGCGAGCTTGATGAAGGCTACCAATCCTATGCACGACAATGGCAAAAGGGAGCGTGAGCGCAGGGTCCGGCCGCAGGCCCTCCAGATCAATGATGATTTCCAGCGTGGCCGCCTCAAGCGCCGCTAGGTTCTTGCCGACGGCGTTCAGGACGGCGGACGGCACGGCGCGTCCCAGATGGCCGCGTTCGAGGAAGCGCCAGAGGGTGTGACGGGACACGCCGAGGTCCTCGGCTGTCTTCCTCCGTCCATGCCGCCGCTCGTAGGCGCGCACGTAGTTCCGGACCGCCCTCTCGAGGTCCGGTCTAACCTGCGTCGCGCCGTTCAACAATCGTGTTCGTGGCTCCGTGCCAATCAATCGACTGCTCCCGTCAGCTATAGCCCCAACATCCCATTGTGGACGGGAAACACAACGTATGTAATGCCCTGCAAGCCCTTGTGTACGGGGTGGTTTTGTGGTGGAGACGAGGGCCATCGCAACGTGGCCGCCTCGACGCAGCGGTCGCTGTTCTCTTGGGCGGAGTTCATGGCTGAGAAGCCGGTGAAGCCTATGTCCCGCACCCGCAACCCGCCACCCTCTCGATGTTCGAGTGGGAGCTCAACATGGAGCAAGAGCGGGAGCCGGTCGGCGCGAGGCCCTTCTTGCGTTTCAGGCCCTGCGGTCGCGGGCCGCTTCACCGGCGCGTCGTTCCCTACTCGGTGAATATGTAGCCGAGGCCCAGGCCTTCGGCCAGCTCCAGCAGCGCCAGCATGTGCTTTACATTGGGCGGTGCCACGCCTTCTGTCCAACGCCATACGGTGTGGCGATAGGTCCCGATGCGGCGGGCGATCTCCGACCACGACAGGCCGGACTCCTCCTGGAACCGCACGAGCCTCTGTGGGAAATCCTCGGGGAAGTCGTCGGTTCTTCTTCTGTGGAGGATGCGCTGTCTCGGCATCAAGACGATCCTCAACGGCGCGCAGCCGGAGCCTCTCCAATGCGAGCGCAGGCATTCCCTTTCCAGTCCGCCTCAGACCTTGACCGCTCCTGTTTCGGGTTCGATACGCCTGCCTCACCCGTCCGTCCATATGTGCTTGCTTTTCTTGTTGCCCCTACTGGCCCGGACCGTCAACGGTCAGCGCCAACTCGTTGGACAGCATCCTGCCGTCTCCCGTGCAGATGGCTTCCTCGGCGTCGCAGTCGGTTGTTGCGGGCAGGGTGATGGTGACCTGGCCGTCGCCGTCCGGCCTGACCGTGATCCGCCAGCGTATGTTGCTGCCCTGTGTGATCCGCTCAGCCTTCTCCACCGTTCCCCCGGCCACCGTGAAGGCATGGTCCCGCAGGGTCCTGTAGCTAAGCTGGGGCTCCTCGCTGAACCGCAGTTCAAAGGTGAACACGTTCTCCCCGTCGTGGGTGTCCGGCGTGTTCTCCAGGCTGGCTGTCAGCGGGACCGTCACTGCCACCGTCACGGCGCTGGTCAGCGTCTCGTCGTTGCCCGCGTCGTCGGTGAAGGACACACGCACTTTGACGGTCTTGCCTTGGTCGGCGTCGGTCAGGGTATAGGTTGACGCAGTTGCTCCCTGGATAGCGGAGTCATCGGCCAGCCATTGGTAGATGAAGGAGGTGTTCGTGAGGCCGTCGGCATCCTCGATCCCCGACGTGTCCGCCGTCAGCGTCTCCCCGACTTGGGCTGTCCCGCTGATGGTCGGTGCTCCCGTGGCCGGACTGTTGGGAGTGGGCAGTGCGGACACCGCGTCCGTAGCGGCGCTGGTCAGCGTCTCATCATTGCCCGCGTTGTCTATGAAGCTGACCTCCACCTTGATGGCCTTGCCCTCGTCGGAGTCCACCAGGGTGTAGGTGCTGCCCGTCGCACCGGCGATGGCAGCGTCATCCGCCAGCCATTGGTAGGTGAAGGTGACGTTCTCCAACCCGTTCTCGTCGGCGATGCCCGACGTGTCCGCCGTCAGAGTCTGTCCCACCTGGGCAGTTCCGCTGATGGTGGGTTGGCCCGTGGCCTCACCCCCCGACCCCACCGTCCCGTTGGTGCTGCGGTCGGCCGTGTGCTGGTCGTCATCGTCCAGAGGGGCGCCCGTTGTAACCACGAACGGCGAAGGCTGGGTGATGCGTATCCGGCTCACGTGGGTGATGTCGTTGTCCCGGTATGTCGTGATACTCACATAGCCGTCCATGGGTTCGGTCGCGCAATTGCGCAGGTAGAAGCCCTCGGTGTTGGCTGTCCAGTAGGTCATGGTCTTGTAGGAATCGTCAACGTTGTAGGTGACTGGTTCTCCGTTTCGGTAATGTATTTGTTCGCCGTTTTCGGTGGGAACGTAACCGTCGACTACTGGCGCGAGCTTCAGGTTGCCGCCTGGGCGCTGGAAGTAAATCGGGCAGTGGGTCTTGGTGTCGGCTCTTCCCGACAGGATGAAGCCGGTGTTGGTTGTGATCGAGATTCTTTCGTTCCTCGACGCATCGCCGGCGATGTAGTAGGGGTCGGTCACGTCCTCGGAGATGGTCTCGGGCGGAGACAGGAACCGCACGACCGGCCCGGCCTCGGGCGTCGGTTCCGGAGTCGGCTCAGGCGTGGGTTCAGGAGTGGGGTCGGGCCCCGGCTCCGGCGTCACGTCGGTCACGCTCAGCGTGTAGCTCCCTACCTCGTCCCGGTCGCCCGACACCCGCGCGTAGTACGTCCCGCTCTCCGTTGCCGTGAACGTCACCCGGCTGTCGCGGCCGCCGTCGAAGTCGTCGTTGTAGCTGTCCGCCTGGTACTGTCCCTCGCTGTTGTAGATCGCCCGGAAAAAGGTGTCCGGAAGCGTCCCGCCCCCGCCCGGGCTGCCCGTCAGATCGAACTGGTAGGTCCGCCCTGCCACCAGCTCCACCGCGAACCGGTCCTGATCGCCCGCGGTCCCGATGGCGCCGGTGGCCGAGCCGCCGACCGCGACCCTGCCGGGGGTGGAGTTGTCGTTGGGCAGGTCCGTGTCCCCCTCCGAGACGCTCGCCGGCTCAGGCGTCGGCTCCTGGGTGGGCTCTGGCCCCGCCAGGGTGTCGGTGTGGAACCAGCGCGAGCGCTCGCTCGTCCCGTGCGCGTTGATGGCCTTGATCCGGTAGGTATAGGGAGTCTCGGCCGCCACGGTGTCGTCGGTGTAGGTGGTCGCGGCCGTACCCGTGTCCGGCGCCAACTCGGTGAACTGGCCCTGAGCGTCGGTCTCCCGGTTGCGGCGCAGGATCACGTAGCCGGTGATGGTGTCGTCGTTGGGGTCGTCCCAAGTGAGGACCACCCGGTCGTGGGACGGCGTGGCGGAAAGGCCGGTGGGCTTGGCGGGCGGCTCCGGGGCCGCCACTGCGTCCGTTGCCGCGCTGGTCAGCGTCTCGTCATTGCCCGCGTCGTCGGTGAAGGACACCCGCACCTTGACTGTCTTGCCCTCGTCGCTATCGGTAAGCGTGTAGGTGCTGCCCGTCGTACCGGCGATGGCAGCGTCATCGGCCAGCCATTGGTAGGCGAAGGTGACGTTCTCCAACCCGTTCTCGTCGGCGATGCCCGACGTGTCCGCCGTCAGAGTCTCCCCCACCTGCGCCGTGCCGCTGACGATGGGCGCGCCCGTGGACGGGTTGTTGGGAGTGGGCGCTGCCGTCACCGCATCCGTGGCCGCGCTGGTCAGCGTCTCATCATTGCCCGCGTCGTCGGTGAAGGACACCCGTACCTTTACAGTCTTGCCTGCGTCGGCTTCGGCCAAGGTGTAGGTGGCATTGGTCGCGCCTCGAATTTCGGTGTCATCGGCCAGCCACTGGTAGATGAAGGAGGTGTTCGTGAGGCCGTCGGCATCCTCGATCCCCGACGTGTCCGCCGTCAGCGTCTCCCCGACTTGGACTGTGCCGCTGATGGTGGGCACGCCGGTGGCAGGGTTGTTGGGCTGGGTCGCTTCCGCAACCGGGTCTGTCGCGGCGCTGGTCAACGTCTCCTCGTTGTCCGCGTCGTCGGTGAAGGACACACGCACTTTGACGGTCTTGCCTTGGTCGGCGTCGGTCAGGATATAGGTTGACGCAGTTGCTCCCTGGATAGCGGAGTCATCGGCCAGCCACTGGTAGGTGAAGGTGGTGTTCTCCAGCCCGTCGGCGTCCGCAATGCCAGACGTGTCCGCCGTCAGCGTCTCGCCCACCTGGGCAGTGCCGCTGATGGTCGGTGCGCCGGTGGCAGGAGAGTTCGGCGTTGCCGCTACCGCATCCGTGGCCTCACTGGTCAGCATCTCTTCGTTGCCTTCGTCGTCGGTGAAACTGACCTCCACCTTGACTGTCTTGCCTTCGTCGTCGTCGGCCAGGGTGTGGGTGCTGCCCGTCGCGCCCGAAATGTCGGAGTCACCGGCCAGCCACTGGTAGGTGAAGGCGGCGTTCTCCATCCCATCCTCGTCGGCAATGCCGGAGGTGTCCGCCGTCAGCGTCTCTCCCACCTGGACAGTGCCGCTGACGATGGGCGCGCCCGTAGCGGCGCTGTTGACCGCGGTCTCATCCTCAAACGCACGGAGTAGCCGGACCTCAACGGCGTCCCCATCCCTCAAGCTTAGGCCCGTTCCTTCCCACCTATAGATGTTGCCGTAGCTGTAGGACCTGAAGGACGCATCGTTGGAAGCGAACCGCGTCCCGTCCAACTCCACCACGAAGTCGAAGGGAATCTCCCGGTCCACGCCGATGTACATCCACCACCCCTGCGTTTCGACCATCTTCACGGTGTACGTCGTGCCGTCCACCTCGAATGAGGCCGGAGAGAGAGACCCTGCCTTCTTGGTGTCGGTCGAATAGTACCCGTAGCCCTGGTAGACCCACTCCACCGTCATGATCGCCGACCATGCGACAACGTCCTCGCTGGCCAGCGTCTCCTCGTTACCCGCCACCGCCTCCGTGGCCGCGCTGGTCAGAGTCTCGTCGTTGCCTCCGTCATCGGTGAAGCTCACCCGGACCTTGACTGTCTTGCCTTCGTCGGCGTCGGCCATGGTGTAGGCGCTGCCCGTCGCGCCTGATATGTCGGAGTCACCGGCAAGCCACTGGTAGCCGAACACGGTGTCATCCAGCCCGTCCTCGTCGGCGACGCCCGAGGTGTCCGCCGTCAGCGTCTCCCCCACCTGAGCCGTGCCGCTGATGGTTGGCGCGCCCGTGGCAGGGTTGTTGGGCTGGGTAGCTGCCGTCACCGGGTCCGTTGCCGCGCTGGTCAGTGTTTCCTCGTTACTCGCGTCGTCGGTAAAGGACACCTGCACTTTGATGGCCTTGCCTTCGTCGGCGTCAGCCAGGGTGTAGGCGCTGCCCGTCGCGCCCGATATGTCGGAGTCACCGGCCAGCCACTGGTAGCTGAAGGCGGCGTTGTCCAGCCCATCCTCGTCGGCGACGCCCGAGGTGTCCGCCGTCAGCGTCTCGCCCACCTGGGCCGTTCCGCTGATGGTCGGTGCGCCGGTGGCAGGAGAGTTCGGCGTTGCCGCCACCGCATCCGTGGCCGCGCTGGTCAGCGTCTCATCATTGCCTCCGTCGTCGGTGAAGGACACCTGCACTTTGATGGCCTTGCCTTCGTCGGCGTCGGCCAGGGTGTAGGTCGAGTTGGTAGCGCCTACAACTTCGGTGTCGTCGGCAAGCCATTGGTAGCTGAACGACACGTTTTCCAACCCATCCTCGTCGACGATGTCCGACGTGTCCGCCGTGAGGGTCTCGCCCACCTGGGCAGTGCCGCTGATGGTTGGCGCGCCCGTGGACGGGTTGTTGGGAGTGGGCGCTGCCGCCACCGCATCCGTGGCCGCGCTGGTCAGCGTCTCATCATTGCCCGCGTCGTCGGTGAAGGACACCTGCACCGTGAAGACCTTGCCTTGGTCGGCGTCGGCCAGGGTGTAGGTGCTGCCCGTCGCGCCCGATATGTCGGAGTCACCGGCAAGCCACTGGTAGCCGAACACGGCGTCATCCAACCCGTCGGCGTCCTCGATGCCCGACGTGTCCGCTGTCAGCGTCTCGCCCACCTGGACCGTGCCGCTGATGGTGGGTTGGCCTGTTGCCGGACTGTTGACCGCCGTCTCATCCTCAGACGCACGGAGTAGCCGGACCTCAACGGTGTCCCCATCCCTCAAGCTTAGGCCCGTTCCTTCCCACCTATAGATGTTGCCGTAGCTGTAGGACCTGAAGGACGCATCGTTGGAAGCGAACCGCACCCCGTCCAACTCCAGCAGGAAGTCGAAGGGAAGCTCCCGGTCCACGCCGATGTACATCCACCACCCCTGCGTTTCGACCATCTTCACGGTGTACGTCGTGCCATCCACCTCGAATGAGGCCGGAGAGAGAGACCCTGCCTTCTTGGCGTCGGTCGAATAGTACCCGTAGCCCTGGTAGACCCACTCCACCGTCATGGTCGCCGACCAGGCGGCAACGTCCTCGCTGGCCACCTGCTCCTCATCCGGCGCCGCGCTCACCCAGTCCGACGCATCACCCGCCCCGTCCTCGTTGCGGGCGCTGACCCGGTATTCGTACTCCACACCCTTTTCCGCGCTCTGGTCGGTATAGCCGGTTTCGGAGCTGCCGGTATCCTCCACCAGGGTGTGATTGTCCCTGCGGCTCTCATCAGAGCGGCGCCGGTCGATGCGGTAGCCCGTGACCGTGGCGTCGTCGGGGGCCTCCCAGGTCAATTTGACCGATCCCTTCCCGGTGACCGCCTGCATGCAGGTTACTGGGCGGCGGAAGGTCGGACCTGGCCGCCGCACCCGACGTCACGGATGTATCCGCGGACCACTCGCCGTCGCCGATGCTGTTCGTCGCCCGCACCCGCACGGTGTAATCCGCTCCTGCGGTGAGGCCGGTGATGGTGTATGACATCGCCGTGGCGTCCAACTCGGCCTCCCGGGCGGGGATGGAGGTCCCGGCCGCCGGCCATGCGTCCGAGGCGGGCTTCCAATGCACGTCGTAGCCCTTCAGCGGCGCGCCGCCGCTTTCCGGCGCCGTCCACGACACCTCGATGCTTCCTGCCCCGGCGCCCGGCGCGGCCGTAACCGCCGGTGCGTCCGGCTCGCAGCCGCCGTCGTTCCAGGGGTCGGTGACGTCGCTGTCGTCGTCGAACACGGCCCCGTTGGCGGCCTTGATGGAGCAGAGACCGCCGAACTCATCCTGGAGCATGTTCATCACCAGGTAGCGATAGCGCTTGGATCCGATTTCCGACACCGCGGCCCACGCGTCGGCGCTGGCGCCGGTGTAGGTGTCCGTGAACCACGACGACGTGGTGCCACTGCCTTCGGGGTCGGTGCCCGAAGGGTGCATGGCGTGCAGCGCCACCTCTTTACTGAGCTCGGTCGGCTCGGCACGCCCGTCGGAGAAGCAGAGGTCGCCGTAATAGGCCAGGGCGCCGACCTTCTCGACCACATGGGAAAGCGCGTCCGCCAGAGTTTCCACGGCGCACAATTCCATCCTCGCGGCGTCGCCCGTGTACCCCTCCTGCCCGAAGAAGTACAGGAGGGCGCGGCCCACCGGACCACGCGTATCCTGGTTGTGCAGGTTGTTGACCAGCGTCCACGCGTGGGCCAACTCGTGAATGGCAACGTAATCGAACGTCTCCTCCGCCAGGAGGTCCCAGTCCATGTCAATGGTCAGATCGCCGAACGTGCAGCTGCCAAGGTTATCGGGCGAGTTGGTCGTCACGCAGCTGGCCCCGGTCTGTCCCTCGGTGCCCCGGTCCAGGTCGGCCGCCTCCACCGTCTGGTCGGAGATATGGCCCCAGGCGGTGCGCAGCCACGGCCAATCGTCGTCGCGGGCATCGACCACCGCTGCCAGCGCGGCTTTAACCGCCGCATGGTCTTCATCCGACGCCGTGGCACGGCCCGCGGTGGCGCTCGCCTCTACCCCCTCGCCGAAACCGGACTGAGTGCTACAGCCCATCGTCACCACCGTGTCGCCGGCCTGGAACCGGGCCCCGACGGTGAAGCTGTAGATGTCGCCGTTCTGAGGCAACACTACTTCGGCATTGCCGCTCATCGGGACACTCGTAATCTCGAACCAACCGTTCTTGGCGGTCCCCGCAGCGCTGCAGATGGCCTGATGCTGCGCCAGGTCCGACGACTGGCCCTGCTTTTCCCACGAGATGCGGTACACCAGCACCGGGTTGTCGTCGGCGTCCTGCAGGAAGCCCTCGCCGCGTTCGTCCGGCGCGTCCCAGCTCACCCGGAAGTCCTGGTCGCGTGGCGCCGCCGTCAGATTTCTCACGGCCTTCGGAATGCCGACCGTCACCTCGGACGACTCCGCCGTCTCCGCGGCGATGGTGCTGTCGGGGTCGAGCGCCTGCACCTGCACCACGTAGGCGTCGCCGTTGGTCAGCCCCATGATGGCGTGCTCGGTGGCGTCCGCGGCCACCTCTGCGGAGCGGGTCATGTCGTACGCGGAGTCCGCGGGCGCCTTCCACTGCACCCGGTAGCCACCATCGGCCCCCGACGCGGGGGCGACCCACTCCACGTCAATGCGCCCGTTGCCCGCGAACGACCGCACCTCCGTCGGCGCCGGGGCCGCGCGGGTGATGGTGACGGTGTAGGCCTTGGTGGTCCTGTCCTCGGCGGTGACGGTGAACGTCACCGTGGTGTCGCCCACGCTCAGGTCCACCTCGTGGGCCGTCGTGTTGGTGTCGGCGTCGGCGGGGCTGTACTCCACGATGGCGTTGCTGTCCGACGCAGTGGCCGCCACCGTCACCTGGGTTACCGAGGTCTCGACGTTGTAGGTGTAGGAGGTGGTACCGGCGGTGAAGCCGGTGACGCCGGTCCCGTCGATGGTCAGGCTGCTGAGGTTTGCGTCGTTGCTGTTCACGATGCTGCCGTCCACCAAGTGGTTGAGGTCTTCGTCCACCCTGGGGTACGTCAACTTGGCGCTTCTGCCCAGAGGACCCGTGATGGACTGGCCGGTCTCGAACTTGAACGGATCGAATAAGGCGTCGTTGGAGTTGCCGGCCTCGCCGACCCAGATGCCGTCGTCGTCGCTATCGCTGGATACGACGGTGTAGGTGAACACCAGTTGCGTGGCGCCGTCGCCGCTCGTCAGGCTGGCCTCCCTGCGATCTGAAATGTACTGCACGCCCCCCAGGTAGAAACCGAACGTGAAGCCGCCGGTCACCGTCACCGGGACGTCGAATGTGACGGTGATCTCGATGTCCTCGCCCAGCCCATAGGTGTCAGTGCGCGCCTGCGGGGTGGATGTGAATTCGATTCTGGTGAGCCTCGGGATCGGGTTCACCTTGAGGTCCTGATCCCAGACGATGCTTCCGGGGTACGCCGCCACCGTCGCGTCGTTCTTGCGGGTGATCGTCGTGCCCGTCGGCACCGCCAACTCGACCTCGGCGTTGGAGATGCCTTTATTGTCGTCGTGGTCGTCGGTGACGACATGGGAGAACACCAACCGGGTCGCGGTGCTGTCGGTGGACTGGTACTGCGCCTGGCGGGTGTCGGAGCCGATGGACAGTGGGAAGGTCGGCATGCCGGACACCGAGACCTCCTCGCTGAACGTCACCGCCAGCGTGATCGTGTCGCCGGTGAAGTACAAGCCGTTGCTCGGAGGCGACACCGCCTCGACGCCGGTCACGTAGGGCGTGTCGGCGGGCGGCGCGACATGCAGCACGAACGACAGGCCGTACATGCGGTAACTTGTCATGCCGGTGGTGGTGCCGCCGTACAAGAGCTCATTGCCCGCGCCCCGGCCCGGGTCTCCGTAGTTCGCATTTGCGCCGCCCAGAGGGTCGGTAGACGCGGTGCCATCGGCATTGGTGCCGGTCCAGACCAGCATGCCCTGGCTCCGATCGAAGTCCACGTCGTCGCCGTCCTCGTTCCGGCCAGGGTCCCGGTGGTCCCAGGAGCGGTCGTAGAAGTCCTCGTACTGGTCGGCGGCCTTGGGGCCGTTCAGCCAGTAGATGGGCACTCCCTTGTCGGAGGAAGTGAAGGTGGTGCCGGTGTTGTCGCGAGCGTCGACGTCCTCGGTGCTGGCCAGCGCCCGGAACTGGCCGCTGTAGGACTGGATGTCGTCGTGGCCAGCTGCCGCGGCACCCTGCACGAACCCGTCGTAGACGGCGATGTCCGTCTGGGTGGCGGTGTGCCTTCCTGACGTGACGAACAGCAGCCGGAACTCGTCGCCGATGACGGCCCCATCGGGGACCAGGCTTGAAGTAATCCGGATCTCGTTGTCGGTCAGCGCTACCGTGGCGGTGGCCTGCGACCCTCCGGTCACCCCGTCGGGCAGGGTCCCGAAGCTCAGGGTCAGGCTCTTGCCGGGGTCGGTGTCGTCGGTTGCGGACACGGTGAACGTGGCCGAGGTGTCGCCGCTGTTGAAGGTCACTTCCGTGGCCGACAAGGAGTAGTCGGCGCTAACGGTCCCGGCGCCGGCCGTCACCGAGATGGGGATGGTCACGGTGCGCTGCGGGTCGGCGCTCAGGGTCACCGTTATGGTGGCGGCGCCGAAGCCCTCAGGGGCTGCATATTCGGCCGCGCTGAACTCGGCCGTCACCTGGGCGGGCCCGGAGGCGGCGCGTACGACGGTGACCGTATACGTCTTGGTCGTGGTCCCGTCCTCGGCGGTGACGGTGACGGTCACCGGGTTGTCGCCCACGACGAGGTCCACCTGGTGGCCGGTGGTCCCGCTGTCGGCGTCGGCGGGGCTGTACTCCACGCTCGCGTTGGTGTCGGACGCAGTGGCCGCCACGGTCACCTGTGCTACCGAGTTCCCGACGTCGTGGGTGTAGGCGGTGGTAGCGGCGGCAAAGCCGGTCACGCTCGTCCCGCCCACCGTCAGGGCGCTGAGGTTTGCGTTGTTGCTGATGACGATCGCCGCACGGGTGACGATGATGGTGTAGGTGCGCATCGAGCTGCCGTTGGTTGCAGTCACCGTCGCCGTGATGGTGTTCTCGCCCGCGGCCAGCGTCACCTGGTGGTCCGTCGTGTTGGCGTCGG
Source organism: Dehalococcoidia bacterium (assembly GCA_965261605.1). Taxonomy (GTDB): domain Bacteria; phylum Chloroflexota; class Dehalococcoidia; order Lucifugimonadales; family UBA2985; genus DAOUJW01. Next base: position 2,615,470 of record OZ253466.1, read on the forward strand.
CGTCGGTGGGGGTGATGACCACGCCGGCGCTGCTCTGGCTGGCCGTGGCCGTGACCGTGGTGGAGGCGATCGCCGTCGAGGCCGTGTACGACTCCGTTGTCGCGGCGAAGGTCTGGTCCAGCGTGATCCCGCTGAGCGACAGCGCCGACAGCGTGGCGTCGGCGCCGGTCAGCGAGCCGTCCACCTTGTGGCCGCCCTGCTGTCCGACTTCATCGTGATCCAGGACGGCGTCGAGGCCTGACTCGGCGCCGACGATGGACTGCCCCGCCTGGAGGGCGAAGGTGGGATTGTTGGGGTGGTCGGGGTCTCCGATCCAGATGCCGTTGTTGTCGTCGTCGCCGGTCTGCACGGTGTAGGCGAACACCAGCTCGGTGGCGCCGTTGCCGCCCACCAGCGACGCCTTGCGCGGCCCGCTGACGGAGAGACCGAAGTCGACGGCACCGTTCACCGTCACCGCCTGGTCGAAGGTGACGGTGATCTCGATGTCCTCGCCCAGCCCGTAGGTGTCGTTGGCCGAGTCCGCCTGCGGGCTGGAGGTCACCGCCACGCCGTCGTCGACGATGTAGGGCTTCCGGTTCACTGACTGGTCGACCTCGGCGGCGACCTCGGTATGGGTCAGCGCCGCGTCCACGTCGGCGTCCTTGCGCTTGACGCTGCCGCCGTTCAGCTTCAGCACGAAGGCGTTGATGGAGACGCCGTCCTCATCGGAGTCGTCGTCTGTGACGGTGTAGGAGAACGACAGCACAGTGTCGCTGCTGTCCCCGGCCGCGTAGCCGGCGTTGCGCACGTTGGCGCCGATGCGCAGCGGCAGCTGCGGAGCGCCCGTCACCGTCACCGCCTCGCTGAAGGTGACCGTGGCCGTGATCGTCTCGCCGTCGCGGTAGTCGCTGCCGTTGGCCGGGATCGTCGTGATCGCGGCAACGGTCGCATACGGGCTGTCCGGCGCTTCGACCAGGAGCGCCTCGGAGAGGCCGTACAACCCGAGCCTGGCTTGCAGATCTACGCTGAACCCGGAGCTCCACACAGTGCTTCTCGCGAAGGGCTCAGCGAAACGGGCGACAAGGTTTCCAGCGCCGTCCCGTTGAGTGGTTCCCAGGTGCCTGCCGCCGGAGCGAACACCGCCCTCCTCGGTGCCTGTCCAGACACCGGTATTGCTGGTAACGGACGAATTGTCGAATGTGAAGGTCTTGGTGGCGCCCGCCTCGGTTCTGGCCGGGTTGGAGTGGTCCCAGCCGTCGACGTCGTAGAAGTCGGCGTAGTCGTTGGCGGCCCTCGGTCCGTTCAGCCACCAGATCTCCTCGCCGGTTCCGTCGCTGCTGGGGTCGGTGCCGGTGTGGCCCTTGGGCGAGGCCCCGTCTTTTGTCCCGGCCAGCGCCTTGAACTGCGGGCTGTAGTCGATGATGTCGGTGTGACCCTGGTTGGTCACCGCCCACCGCACGTGGCGGTCGTAGTCTGCGATGTCCCCGGACGTGGCCTGGCGCGTCGTGGACGTGACGATCAGCGCACGGAACGTGTCCCCGATCGCGATGCCCGGCGGCCGCAGGCTCCAGTCGTGGGGGACCAACGCCCGGTTGACAGTCACGGAATAGGCCTTGGTGGTGGTCCCGTCCTCGGCGGTCACGGTTACCGTGACGTCGTTCTGCCCCCCGGCCAGGTTCACCTGGTGGCCGGTGGCGGCGTCGGCGTCGGCCGGGCTGTAGGTTACCGTCGCGTTGCCGTCGGACGCGGCGCCCGCGATAGTCACCTGGTCGACCGTCCCGGCCACGTTCACGCTGTAGGTCGTGGTACCGGCGGCGAAGCCGGTGACGCTCGTCCCGTCGATGGTCAGGTCGCTGAGGTCGGCGTCGCTGCTGGCCGCCGCCCGCTTGAGCGTGACCGTATAAGCCTTGGTCGTTGTCCCGTCCGCGGCGCTGACGGTGACGGTCACCGGGTTGTCGCCCACGCTCAGGTCCACCTGGTGGCCGTTGGTGTTGGTGTCGGCGTCGGCGGGGCTGTACTCCACGCTGGCGTTGGTGTCGGACGCGCTGGCGGCTATCGTCACCTGGGTCGTCGCGTACGGAACGTCCACGGTGTAGGAGGTTGTGGCGGCGGCGAAGCCGCTCACGCTCGTCCCGTCGATGGTCAGCGCGCTCAGGTCGGCGTCGGCGCTGAGCCCGCCGGTGACGGTGATGGTGTAGGTGCGGGTGGAGCTGCTGTTGGTTGCGGTCACCGTCACCGTGATGGTGTTCTCGCCCGCGGCCAGCGTCACCTGGTGGTCCGTCGTGTTGGCGTCGGCGTCGGTGGGGGTGATGACCACGCCGGCGCTGCTCTGGCTGGCCGTGGCCGTGACCGTGGTGGAGTCGATCGCCGTCGAGGCCGTGTACGACTCCGTTCCGGCGGCGAAGGTCTGGTCCAGGGTGATGCCGCTGAGGGACAGGGACGACAGCGTGGCGTCGGCGCCGGTCAGCGTCCCGTCCACCTTGTGGCCGGACCGGGTCTCCAGACGGTCGTGTTCCAGCACGGCGTCGAGGCCTGAGTCGGCGCCGACGATGGACTGGCCCGTCTGGAGGTCGAAGGTGGGATTGGTGTCGTGGCTGGGGTCTCCGATCCAGATGCCGTTGTCGTCGGCGTCGCCGGCTTGCACGGTGTAGGCGAACACCAGCTCGGTGGTGCCGTTGCCGTCCACCAGCGACGCCTCGCGCGCGTCCCCGCTCAAGGCGATACGGAAGTTGACGGCGCCGTTGACCGTCACCGCCTCGCTGAAGGTGACGGTGATCTCGATGTCCTCGCCGGCCCCGTAGGTGTCGGTGGCCGCCTGCGGACTGGAGGTGACCGACACGCCGTCGTCGACGATGTAGGGCTTCCGGTTCACTGACTGGTCGACCTCGGCGGCGACCTCGGTATGGGTCAGCGCCGCGTCCACGTCGGCGTCCTTGCGCTTGACGCTGCCGCCGTTCAGCTTCAGCACGAAGGCGTTGATGGAGACGCCGTCCTCATCGGAGTCGTCGTCTGTGACGGTGTAGGAGAACGACAGCACAGTGTCGCTGCTGTCCCCGGCCACGTAGTCGGCGTCGCGCACGTTGGCGCCGATGCGCAGCGGCAGCTGCGGAGCGCCCGTCACCGTCACCGCCTCGCTGAAGGTGACCGTGGCCGTGATCGTCTCGCCGTCGCGGTAGTCGCTGCTGTTGGCCGGGTCCGTCGTGATGGCGGCGACGGTCGCGTACGGGCTGTCCGGCGCTTCGACCCGGAGGACATCGGAGAGGCCGTACAACCCGAAGCTGTGAGTCACCCGTGTCACGAACCCGGCGCTCCACACAGTGTCTTTCCCGAAGGGAACACCGAAACGGGCTTTAAGGTTTCCATCGTTATGGACTGTAGTGGTTCCCAGGAACTCTCTGGGGGTGGCGCGATTACCGCTCACGGTGGTGCCTGTCCAGACAAGCCGGTCAGCGGCATCGCTGCCGTCGTTGGCTTTGAAGGTCTAGGTGGCGCCCGCCTCGGTTCTGGCCGGGTTGGAGTGGTCCCAGTCGCCGTCGTAGAAGTCGGCGTAGTCGTTGGCGGCCCTCGGTCCGTTCAGCCACCAGATCTCCTCGCCGGTCCCGTCGCTGTCGGGGTCGGTGCCGGTGTGGTCCTTGGGCGAGGCCCCGTCTTTTGTCCCGGCCAGCGCCTTGAACAGCGGGCTGTAGTCGCGGATGTCGCTGTGGCCCCGGTTGTCCAGCGCCCACCGCACGGTGCCGTCGTAGGCGCCGATGCCCGCGGCCGTGGCATCGCGCGTCGAGGTAGTGACGATCAGCACGCGGAACGTGGTCCCGGTCACGATGCCCGGCGGCCGCAGGCTCCAGTCGTGGGGGACCACCGCCCGGTTGATGGTGACCTTGTAGGCCTTGGTGGCGCCGTCCTCGGCGGTCACGGTGGCCGTGATGACGCTCTCCCTCCCGGACAGGTCAACCTGGTACCCGGCGGCAGCGGCGGCGGCGGCGGGAGTGATGACCACGGTGGCTTTGATGTCGGACTTGGTGGCCTCCACCGTCACCTGGCCCGTCGAGTTCGGAAGGCTCATCGTGTAGGAGACCTTGTCGGCGGCGAAGTCGCTGACACTGGACCCGTCGATGGTCAGGTCGCTGAGGTCGGCGTTCGTGCCGGCCTCAGCGCGGGTGATGGTGACCGTATAGGCCTTGGTGGTCCCGTCCTCGGCGGTGACGGTGACGGTGACCGTGTTGCCTGCGCCGCCTAACACGCTCAGGTCCACGTCGTGGGCCGTCGTGCCGGTGTTGGCGTCGGCGGGAGTGATGACCACGTTGGCCTTGGTGTGGGACTTGGTGGCCGCGACGATCACCTGGGCTGTCGCGAATGGAACATCCAGGGTGTAGGAGGTGGTGTCGGCGGCGAAGGCGGTGACGCTGGTCCCGTCGATGGTCAGGGCGGTGAGGTCGGCGTCGCTGCTGGGCGGGTCGGCGCGGGTTATGGTGACCGTGTAGGCCTTGGTGGTCGCGTCCTCGGCGGTGACGGTGACGGTGACCGTGTTGTCGCCCACGATCAGGTCCAGCTGGTGGCCGTTGACCCCGGTGTCGGCGTCGGCGGGGCTGTATGCCACGTTGGCGTTGGTGTGGGACGCGGTGGCCGCGACCGTCACCTGTGCCGTCACGTTCTCGACGTCCATCGTGTAGGAGGTGGTGTCGGCGGCAAAGCCGGTTACGCTCGTCCCGTCGATGGTCAGGGCGCTCAGGTCGGCGTTGCCGCTTTGGACCACTCGGAACACGTAGCTCAGGCCGTAGTAGAAATGACGCCGGCCCGGCGCGAAGGTGGCGGAGCTGTGTATCTCGTTCCCGGCGCCCTGGCCCGGCCTCCCCACCTGGACGTTCGAGCTGCCCATGCCCTGGGAATTGCCCGCGGAGTCCGTCGCCAGGGTGCCGTCGCTGTTCGAACCGGTCCAGATGAACGTGCCCGTGGTGAAGTTCAGCTCGTCACCGTTGTGGTCGCGGCCCGGGTTGGAGTGGTCCCAGGAGCCGTCGTAGAAGTCGGCGTAGTCGTCGGCCACCTTGGGGCCGCCCAGCCAGTAGATGGGCACGCCCGGTTCGGCCGACGTGTGGGTGGTGCCGGTGTGGTCCCGGGCGTTCACGCCCACCGTGCTACCCAGAAACCCTACGTGGTTTATATAGCCGGAGTTAGATATCAGGGTGGACGCCAAATCTTCATTCAGGTAATCGTTGTAGGTGCTGCTGTAGGGAGAGGATGCCAGCCACGCGTTGGTGTCGACGAATAGCAGCCGGAACTCGTCGCCGACTTCCAGTCCGGAAGGAATCCCGGCCCAGTCCGATGGCACGTCCTGGACGATGTCACGCAGAAGCACCTCATCGGTGAGTGTTCCCAGTCCCCCGGTCACTCCGGCGGGCAGCGTCCCGAAGGTGAGGTGGACGTATTCCCCTGTTTCAGTGACGCCGTCCTCGGTGGCAGTGACGGTGAAACCGGCATGGAGCTCGCCGCTGTTGATGGTCACCGAGGTGGCCGGCAGAGTGAAGTCCGCGCTTCCGGCCCCGTTCCTGGGCGTAACCGTGATCGGAATCTCCACCGTGCGTTCCGGGTCCTTGTCCAGTTGCACCTTCACGACGGCCCCGTGGGTCCCCTCGACGGCAACGTAACGCTCTTCGACGAACGTGACCTTCACCGCGACCACGTCGTCGTTCACCAACTCCACCGTGGCGCTGGCCTGCGCGCCCGCGCTCACCCGGTCCGGGAAGACGCCGAAGCCCAGGGTCACGCTCTCTCCGTCGTCTATGTCATTCTCATCCGTGGCGGTGACGGTGAAGGTGGCCGAGGTCTGCCCGCTGCTGATGGTCACCGAGTTGGCCGACAGGGAGTAGTCGCCGCTGACCGCGCCGTCGGCGCCTGCGGCGGTGATGGGAATGGTGACGCTGCGCTCCGGGTCGGCGCTGAGGTTGACGGTGACCGTGGCCGCGGCGCCGCCCTCCGTGGCGGTGTAGCTGGCGGCGCCGAACTGGGCCGTCACGCGGGGATGGTCGTCGTCGGTCAGCGCTACCGTGGCGGTGGCCTGCGTACCGGCGCTGACGCCGGAGGGCAGGTTCCCGAAGCTCAGCGACACGCTCTCCCCGTCGTCGTCGTCGTCGTCGCCGTCGTCGGTGGCGGTGACAGTAAAGGTGGCCGAGGTCTGCCCGCTGGCGATGGTCACCGAGCTGGCCGACAGGGAGTAGTCGCCGCTACCGGCCCCGCCGGCGCCGGAGGCGGTGATGGGGATGGTGACGCTGCGCTCCGGGTCGGCGCTCAGGTTCACCGTGACCGTGGCGGTGGCGCCATCCTCGGCTGCGGTGTAGCTGGCGGCGCCGAACTGGGCCGTCACGCGGGGATCGTCGTTGTCGGTCAGGCTCACCGTGGCGGTGGCCTGCGTACCGGCGCTGACGCCCGGCGGCAGGGTCCCCAAGCCCAGGGTCACGCTTTCCCCGTCGTCGTCGCTGTCGTCGCTGGCGGTGACGGTGAAGGTGGCCGAGGTCTGCCCGCTGTTGATCGTCACCGAGGCGGCGGACAGGGAGTAGTCGCCGCTGACCGCGCCGCCTGCGCCGGAGGCCGTGATCGGTATGGTCACCGTTTCTCCGGGGTCGGCGCTCAGGTTGACCGTGACGGTGGCGGCGGCGCCGCCCTCGGCGGCGGTGTACGTCGCCGCGCCGAACTGCGCCGTAACCTGGAAGGCGGCCGCCCGGTAGATAGCGATGCTATAGATCTTGGTGGTCCCGTCCTCGGCGGTGACGGTCACGGTTACCGTGGTGTTACCCACGTCGAGGTCCACCTCGTGGGGCGTCGTGTTGGTGTCGGCGTCGGCGGGGCTGTAGGACACAACGGCATTGCCGTCGGACGCGGTGGCCGCCACGGTGACCCGGGCCGTCGCGTTCACGACGTTCATGGTGTAGGCGGTGGTGTCGGCGGCGAAGCCGGTGACGCTCGTCCCGTCGATGGTCAGGGTGCTGAGGTCGGCGTCGGCGCTGAGCGCCGACAGCCGGGTGACGGTTACGGTGTAGGTCCGGGTCGACGTGCTGTTGGTCCCGGTCACCGTCACCGTGATGGTGTTCGCGCCCACGTCCAGGTCCACCTGATGGCCGCTGGCGACGGTGTCGGCGTCGGTGGGGGTGGTGACCACGCCGGCGCTGCTCTGGCTGGGCGTGGCCGTCACCGTGGTGGCGCTCACCGAGTTGTCCACCGTGGCGGTGTATGACTCAATGCCGGCGGCGAAGGCCGGCGCCAGGGTGATGCCGCTGAGGGACAGCGCCGACAGCCTGGCGTCGGCGCCGGTCATGCTGCCGTCCACCTTGTGCTTGGACTGGGTGCCCAGAGGCAGGTTCTGGAGGATGGCGTCGGCGCCCGTCTCCACGCCGGTCACGGCGTCGCCGGAGTCCAGCCGGAAGCTCCGGTTGGTGCTGTTGTCGTGGCCGGGGATCCAGATGCCGTCGGTGTCCGCGTCGCCGGACTGCACCGTGTAGGCGAACACCAGCTGGGTGCTGCCGCTGCCCGACACCAGGTCCGCCAACTTCCCGCCGCCCACGCTGAGCCAGAACTGCGGGGTCCCGCTGACCACCACCGCCTCGTTGAAGGTGACGGTGATCTCGATGTCCTCGCCCGCCCCGTAGGTGTCCGTCCCCGCCTCCGGCGTGGAAGTTACCTCCACACCGTCGCGGACGACGTACGGAATATCCGTATCGGTGACCCGGAACACGTAGGACAGGCCGTAGAGACGGTAACTATTGCTAGAACTCACGGCCCCATGAGAGATCTCACTGCCTGAACCCTGGCCAGGTGAACCATGCCGGACAGTAGAGCGTCCCAAGGCCCGGGAATTGCCAGAGCTGAACCCCTCGGCGCCATTTTCTTGGGAACCGGTCCAAATCCGGTCAGTGGCATTATTCCCATCAAAGTCCACTTCCGACCCGTCCTCGTTCCGGCCAGGGTCGCGGTGGTCCCAGGAGTTGTCGTAGAAGTCCTGGTACTGGTCGGCGGCCTTGGGGCCTTCCAGCCAGTAGATCGGCACGCCCCGGTCGGAAGAGGTGTGAGTGGTGGCGGTGTTGACCCGGGCTTCCACGGCCTCTGTGCTGGCCAGCGCTGCGAAGTGATCACTATAGTCCTGGAGCTGGGCAAGCCCGCTGGATGCGGCGTCCTGCACGAAGGTGTTGTAGACGGCGATGTCGGAAGAGCTGGCGTTGCGTCTGCCGGAGGTGGCGAACAGCAGCCGGAACTCGCCGCCGGCGCCCACTCCTTCCGGGACCAGCAGCCAGTGGTCCGGCGCCTCGCGGACCAGGTCTAGCAGCTCCACGGTGGCGGCGGTCTGCCCGCCGGGGGTCACCCCGGCGGGCAGGGTCCCGAAACTCAGGGAGATGCTCTCGTCGTCGACGTCGCCATCCTGCTCGGCGGTGACGGTGAAGGTCTCGTAGGGGCGGTCGCTGCCGTCGGTCTGGCTGTCGCCGTCGAAGGTGACGCTGTCCGGCACGCCGGAGTAGTCCCCCGTCCCGGCGCCGCCCTGCCGCTCCACCTCAATCGGGACGGTCACGGCGCCCTTCGGGTCGGCGCTCAGCTTCACCGTAACGGTCGCCCCGGCCGCCCGCTCCACGGCGGTGTAGGAGGAGCTGCCCCAGAAGACCGTAACCGCTGCCCGGACCGGTCCGGTCGGGATGCTGACCCGCGTCTCATCGTTGCCGGCGTCGTCTATGAAGGTCGCCCGCACCCTGATTGACTTGCCCGCGTCGTCTTCGGTCAGCGTGTAGGTCCGGCTGGTCGCCCCGCTGATCTCGGTGTCGGTGTCGGTGTCCACGCGAAGCCACTGGTAAGAGTAGCTGGCGTTGCTGAGGCCGTCGGCGTCCTCGATACCGCTGGTGTCGGCCGTGAGCGTCCGCCCGACCACCGGCGTGCCGCTGATGCTGAAACCGCTGTACCGCAGCTCCAGGGTGTAGCGGCCGGACCGGTCGAAGCGGCTCGCTGCGGCGATATAGAAGGTCCCGCCCTCCGCCGGAGCGAAGGAGGCCTGGCTGTTGAACGCATCCAGGTAGCTGACCCGGACCTTGTTCCCGTTGGCGTCGTACACCGACACCACCGGGAACTTCAGCGGCCAGTCGCTGCGCTGCCGGATCGTTGCGACGTACTGCAACCCCGCTTCCAGGGACGTTTCGAACCAGTCCACGTCGCCCCGGTAGTCAATGGTCGCAGCGACCGACGCTCCCGAGGCGATCTCCCCCGGTGTGCTCTCGTTGTCCGGCTGGGTGTCGTCGGGGACCGCCAGCACGCGCAGGGCGTTAGGTGCCGATCGGGTTACCGTAGCCTCGCGCTCTCAGGTAGTAGTCGCCGGAGGCCGACGCCAGGTAGTGCATGCGGGCGTTGCACTCCCCGCTTTGATGGTCGCAGACCGTGCCCACCTCGGTGGTGCCGCCGATCGCGACGCCGTTCGCGTCGTACAGGCCGGAGATCACCGGTTTTTCCAGAGTCCGCGAGTCGCTTTGGTACGACCCCTTCAGGGCGAACCGGTACATCTGGCCGGCCTCCAGCCTGATCCGGATCCAGTCCGCTTCGCCGGCCGACCTGACGGACCCCCAGTACTGGACGGACGAGGCGCCGTTCTGGCCGGTGTCCACGGCGACCAGGGCGGTCGTGCCGACGCCGTCCAGGGCGTCCGCGACGTTGACGGTCACGGTGTAGGTCTTCCTGGTCGAGCCGTTCTCGGCGGTGACCGTAACGCTTACCGTGTTCCGCCCCTCGTTCAGGGCCACCTGGTGGCCGTCGGTATCGCTGTCGGCGTCCGTGCCCCCGTAGGCGATGCTGGCGCCCGTGTCCGCCGCCACGGCGGCGACGGTGGCCGGTCCCTCGGGGGCATCCAGGTTCACGGTGTACGAGATCGTGCTGCCGCTGAAGCCGGCAACGTCGGTCCCCAGGAGGCTGAGGGAGCTCAGATTCGCGTTGTTGGACAAGGACTGGGCGGCAACGGGAGGCGCCGCCAGCAGCAGGCCGACCACGAGCAGTGCCAGCGCCGCCGCCAGTAATGGTATGCGGGAAGAGATTGCGGCAGGCATACCGTCAGCCCTGCGCCCGCGGCGCGGCTGGAGTGAAGGTGGGCGCCTGCCCGGCAGTACCGGAACGGGCGGTTGAGGTTGAGTAGGTAAAACTCGGGGGGAGCGGGGTACGCGACAAGGCGCGGCCATAGGCCGCGCTCCGGGCGATCCGGGTGGCGATGGACGGCACACAGGTCATGCCGTTGGAACTCCTTTTTCTATTGGCCTGACGGCCCGGTGTGTCGAGCCGGTCAAAAGACAGATTCGCACCATCTGATCGATAGACCAGCGCTGCGACCGCCGTCTCCACTCCGACGAGGATTGGGATTCCTCATCTACCGGTGCGGGTCATCGCTCCTCTTTCACCTACCGTCGTATGATTGCCTGGACCTCTCGTCGCCCATGGCGCGACTGGCCGCCTGTATAGTAGCCTGCACCTAACGTAAATCGTAGCCTACGCCTACGTATATCGTATCGAGCCGCCAAGCCGGATATAAGGATCAAACGCCCTATTTGCATTAGGCATTTGTCTACAGGGCTTGTGTAGTCAAATGAACCTACAAACATAGGCCTGTGCCCATATTGCGGACGCGCCAGCCCTAGAGGACAATTGGCCGGTATTGGCTCAATGACTATGCAGGACGGGCAGAGGACATCTGAAGCTACAGCATCGGCAATGTCAGTCGTGCGAGACGACCAAACGTGTGCCTGTTAGGGACCGACCAGTCCTTAAGTAAGTACGGCGCTGCTTGACGATGTTGAACGTCACACCGACTTAGTAACTCGCGGTATTCACGAAACGGGCGCCTTTCTGAGGGCCGTACCAGACGGCCTGGCCCAACGAGCCACGCACCGGCTACGGGTTTCAAAGGCCGAGACGCCAGAGCCAGGACGGGGGACCCGGTGTCGCTCAACCGGGAGGCGAGACGGATCGTCAAGAGATTGCGCCGCAAGCTGGGCGACGACCCAGGCAGCCCCACTTACATCCTCACCGAGCCCAGCGTCGGCTATCAGATGGAGGAGGGCGAGGGCCCGGAGACGGGAGGAGTCATAGGAAATCTCCTATTCATACCCTGGCCATCGTTGCAGCGGCTGCATGCCGCTTTGTGGACGCGCGCCCTGTTGGTAGGATCGTCTTCGTAGACCCAGTAAATCATCGTTCCTCTTCTGTTTCTCGCCCCGTCATTCAGACGAGGGGAACCTACAGGGCATCAGAGGGTAGAACCTACCCTCTGTGCTCTAGGAGACTTCCTGTGCCTCCGACCGCTCCGGCCCCTCACCCTCCTCCATCCGGTAGCCGACGCTCGGCTCGGTGAGGATGTAGGTGGGGCTGCCTGGGTCGTCGCCCAGCTTGCGGCGCAACCTCTTGACGATGTTTCTCACCGGCCCGGAGCCTTCACCCTGGTCCGGACCCCAGACCCGTTGCAGCAACTGGTGGTTGGTCAGTACGCGGCCTGCGTTGGCCGAGAGCTCGACCAGCATCCGGTACTCAATGCCGGTGAGCGCGACGGGGCGTCCGGCCACCGTCACCCTGCGCCGCGCATAGTCGACGGTCAGGTCTCCCCGCACGTAGGGATCGGAGGGCTGCGCCACCTCCGGCGCCGCACGCTTGCGCAGGGCGGCCCTGATCCTGGCCGCCAGCTCCGTCGGAGAGAAGGGCTTGACCACGTAGTCGGCCGCTCCCATGTCGAAGGCCCTGGCCACGACCTCGTCCTGGCCGTAGGCTGACAGGAAGATGACCGGCACGTCGGAGACTTTGCGGATCTCCTTCATCAGCTCCATGCCGTCGCTGCCCGGCAGCATCAGGTCCAACAGGACTAGGCGGGGCGATTCCTCCGCCATGAGGCGGGAGACCTCCTCCGGGTCTCCGGTCACGACGGGCGTGTAGCCCGCCTTGGTGAGCGCGTCCCGGACGTGCCGGAGCGTCTGCGGGTCGTCGTCCACGCAGAGAACGCGGGGCCGCTCCATGGCCTTCGTCTTGCGCCGGCGTGACGGCCGAGCGGCGAGGGTGACGGCCTCCTCCACCGCCGGAACGGTGAAGGTGAACCGGCTTCCCAGGCCCGGCCCGTCGCTCTCGGCCCGGATGCGGCCTCCGTGGGCCTCCACGATCCCCTTGCAGATGGCCAGGCCCAGGCCCGACCCTCCGATCTCCCGTCCCCGCTCCTCGCCGTCGAGCCGCGAGAACTTGCGGAACAGGTGCGGCAGCCGCTCGGCGGGCACGCCCACGCCCACGCCCACGCCCACGCCGTCGTCTGCCACCGAGAAGGCGACGTGGACGCCATCCCGCACGGCGGCGACCCGGATGGCGGACAGCTCGTTCGAGTGCCTGGCCGCGTTGGACAGCAGGTTGTTCAGCACCTGGACGATGCGCCGCCGGTCCGCCATGACCCGGGGCAGGTCCGGCGGCAGGTCGATGACGAGGTTGCTCCTTCCGCCCCCGCTCTGGAACCTGCTCCTGGCCTCGTCCACCAGGGTCGCCACATCGGCGGGTTCGGGCGCGACCGGCAGGGCGCCCGTCTCGATGCGGGCCACGTCCAGCAGGTCGCTTATCAGGTAGCGCATGCTCTCGGACTGGTCGCGAATGATCCGGTGGAACTGCGTCATCTCGGCGGGGTCCAGATCCGGCGATGCCTCCAGCAGGGTGTCCGCCGATCCCTTGATGGCGGCCAGAGGAGTCCTAAGCTCGTGGCTCACCATGCCCAGGAACTCGGCCCGCAGCCGCTCCAGCTCCTCCACCGGCGTCATGTCCTGCATGGTCACGACCACCGACTCGACCTCCCCCTCCTCGGAGCGGATGGGGGTGGCGTTGACCAGCGTGGTGACGCTCCGCCCGTCGGGGGCCTGGAGGACGATCTCCTCGGCCCGCACCGTCTCCCCAGTGCTCAGCCCCTGGGCTAGGGGGAACTCCTCCAGGGAGACCTCCCGCCCGTCGGCCCGCCGAAAGGTCAGCACCTCCAGTAGCTGCTCCGCCGAGCCGCCGGGGGCGCACAGGTCGTTGACGATCCGTCTCGCCTCCCGGTTGACCGACGTCACGCCGCCCGTCTTCGCGTCGAAGACCAGGACGCCCACGGGAGTGGTGTTCACCAAGGTCTCCAGGTCGGTCCTGGCCCGCCGCTCCTCCCGGTGCCTGCGGGCGTTGGCGATGACCAGCGCCGCCTGGGAGGCGAACATCACCAGGGTTTCCTCGTCCTCGGGGGTGAACTCCACCTCTTTCTCGCCGACGTAGAAGGCGCCGACGCACTCTCCCAGGTGGCGTATGGGCGCGGCCAGGAAGGTCAGAACGGGGCTGACCGCCATGGGGGGGGGGCGGAACTCGGGAAGGCCCAGCGCCCTGGTGTGGCTGTGGAAGTCCTTGAGCCTGAGCGGCTCGGTAATCCGGCTGAGGTACTCGAAGAAGATCAGCCCTTCGGGCAGCTCCACAAACCGCCGGTGGTCCTCTGAAGTCAGCCCGGAGGTTACGAAGTCCTGTATCCGCCCCGACTCATCCAGGAGGGTGATGACACCGTAGCGGGCGCCGGTCAGGGAGCAGGCGGAGTCCAGCGCCCCCTGCAACACCGTCTCGAAGTCCAAGCTTTCGTTGATGCGCAGGCTGGCCTCGCTCAGCCTGGAGAGGCGGTCGCGAAGGGCCTCGTTCTCCCGCTCCAGCTCCTCGGCGTTCTTCATCCTCTCGACCTCCATTCAAGTATGGACGGCCCGCGATTCCCCTCGTCCTGGGCGTCCTGGTGGCCTCATTATAGCGGCCATGCGGCCATTTACACAACTCAGATTGGTCCTGAATTGGTACCGCAATGGTCACAATTCTACTGACTTTACACGGCCTTCTCAGTCATAGTCATGGGCAGTGTGCCCCAACTTTCGGCGGGGGAGGTCCGATTGTCATCACGAGCGCATGTATTTGGGAGGACAGGTATGGAGCGGATGCACAGCATAAATCGGGCCTTGGGCCTGTTGGGGCTTGCCGGCCATATTGGCGATGCTCTTGGTAGCATGCGGAGGCGAGGAGAAGCCCACCGCGCCGTCGGCCCAGCGACAGCCGGAGGCGACCCCCACTGTTGAGGCGATGATGGAGGAAGCAACCGCCACGCCGGTTCCGATCCCAACGGCGACGCCCAGACCGACAGCTACACCACGGCCTACCGCCACTCCAACGCCTACACCTATACCCACCGTGACTTCTCTGGAAGTTGCGGAGATGACGCCTCTGACGTCCATCGGCGAGAAGGTGCAGCTTCCTGTGACTGCCAACATGTCGGATGGCTCAAGTCAGGTTGTTGAAAGCGGGCTGGTGCAGTGGCAGTCCTCCGATCCTTGGGTGGCGTCGGTGTCGGAGGGGATAGTCACTGCCGCCGGGGGTGGAAACGCAGTGATTACCGCGGCCTACGAGGGGCGAAACGTGGAAGCGCTTGTGTCCGTGCGAATCTCGACGAGGTCCACGGGCACCGTTCGAGTCATTTACGCAATCCCGGCAGATCGCGAGTTCCGGACAGACGCCAGCGAGGCAATTGCCCACGCCATTGTGGATCTGCAATCCTGGTACCGCCGAGAACTCGGCGGGCTGACGTTTTCGCTGTACGAGGCCACGCCTGAGGAGTGCCGGATGAGCGAGCCGGCGGATTTCTACGGACGCGGCGACGCCTGGGCCAAAGTAATGGAGGGCGTGCAGCACTGCGCACCGGTGCAACACGACCACCCGGATTTCGTGTGGGCTGTCTACGTTGATGTGAAAGAATCATGCGATGAGCCCCATGAGTTGGGCAGAGGAGGGGCTGGCCTCACCATTATGGGGGATGTCGCGAGTGGCTTCGATCCAGGAGAGTTCTACTACTGTGACGAGGGGCCGTATGAGCGAACACTTGGAGGCGTGATTGGCGGACTCGGGCACGAGCTAGGCCATACGCTGGGACTTCCGCATCCGCCGGGGTGTGACCCATGGGACCCGGCGACATGCGACGACCTGGAATTCCGGTCACTCATGCACCTCGGGTTCACATCTTACCCAGACACCTATCTGCTTCCCGACGAGAAGGAGGTCCTGATCCGTTCGTCGTTCATCGTGGGAGGACCTGCGCCTGCGCGCAATGCGTTCGATGCCTCGAACGCATCGAGGGTTCAGGGCGTAGCGATGGGGCTGGATGGCAATCCAGTGGAAGGTCTCCGGGTCTCGCTGGCAGCCGAAACCTTCTGGAATTGGGGAGAGGCCGGTCAGGACTGGACATTCGAGATTCCTCTGCCCGAAGGCTCGTCAGGCCCAACTATCCTGAGCATCCACGCGGGCGACGCTGGGGACTGCGGATGGTTGGGGTACTACGGCCCTGGCGGGATCACGACACTGCGCGCACAGGCGACACGAGTCGAGATAGGCGACGGAAACGTGGCTGGCATTGAGATACGGCTCCCTGTTAACGCGGACGATCTGTGCCTTGGGCAAAGGAAGGGAACCGGTATAGTGCTGGGTCCGGACGGTAGGCCAGTCGAAGGAATCTGGTTAGGAGCAGTTGATGGATGGCTCCGGACCGGGGTGGATGGAACTTTTGAATTCTCTGTCCCTGAAGGCTGGGTAGGCTCTTCTATCCTGAGCATCCACGCCGACGAAGTTCCAGACTGCGGGATGGTGGGATACTACGGACCCGGGGGGTTCACAACGCGGCTCGAAGATGCATCGCTTGAGATAGGCGGTATCGGAGCCACGGGCATCGAGATACGGCTGCCGGCCACCCCGGATGATTTATGCAGCAAACAGTACATGGTGAGCGGAGCAGTGCTGGGGCCGGACGGCGAACCGGTTGCAGGGATCTGGATCGAGCTAGCAGCCGAAGCATTCTGGAGTTGGGGAGTGACCGGTCAGGATGGAACCTTCGAGATACGCCTGCTCGATGGCTGGTCCGGCGCGCCCATTCTGAATATTCACGCTGGCGAAGTTGCAGGCTGCGATTTGGTGGGATACTACGGACCCGGCGGGTTCACGTCGCTAAGCGAAGAAGCGACGCGGGTCGAGGTCGGCGACGCCGATGTGACCGGAATCGAGATAAGGCTTCCGGCCAGCCCGGATGAATTGTGCAACCGGCAAGGGTAGATGGACGCTTGGAGGCAGGGGCTGTCAGGTAAAAGCGCTGCATCATCTACACCGTCAGCCTGAACCTGGGTATGAAGGTTCTTGATTTTGTCCAGTTTGGTGGGCCAACGTGGATGGTAGGTGGCGCCATCTTCAAGATGTGGTTGGGCGCTCTCTGAGCCCACCGAGGCCCTCGGCCTGGACATTGTGGTGCGCTGGGGCGGAGGAACGGAATTGTCTGAGGAGCGCCTCGGTATGGTTCATTCAGCTCTGGCGTCTCGCCTGCGAAACCCGTAGCCGGTGCGTGGCTCGTTGGGCCAGTCCGTCTGGTGCGGCGCTCCCGGTGGTTGATCTCTCAGTTATCCAAGGTGTCGGTTCCTCGACGGTTGTTCGAGGGAGTGTTGGATCGTCTCGGCCGGTTATCGTCGGCGCCAAGCTGAGGAGAGTACAACCACTGAGCCTGAAAACTGCCTTTAATTGGTCGTTCTGCCTGATCTGTGAAGAGGCTAGAGACCAAGGTATAGGCATATGCCTATACGCAGTGAGGTTCATATGCCCTTGATGCCTTCCATTCCTTGGGCTACATTCTAGGATATGAATC
Organism: Dehalococcoidia bacterium; assembly: GCA_965261605.1. Lineage (GTDB taxonomy): Bacteria > Chloroflexota > Dehalococcoidia > Lucifugimonadales > UBA2985 > DAOUJW01. Next base: position 2,632,139 of record OZ253466.1, read on the forward strand.
AATGCTGGACGGGTATTTCCACCTAGTCGGTTTGACTTCTTTGACCCTTTCCTCTCGAGGCTGAGCCCACCGCCCCGGGTAGAGGGACACATCTCATTCCAGCCGCAATCTGATGGAGACGAGTCTTGAATCCAGTTAGCACAGCCGCCAGCGCGTTTCCAGCCTTCCTGCGGAGCCTCGACCTGCCGGAGCCGGGCGAATTGCGCCGTGTGGCCAAGGTCTATGTCTGGGCACGCTGGTTCGTCTGGGCTCTTTCCACGTTCGCCTGGCTGTACCCACCCGACGCCGCCGATGCGGGATATCCGCCGAACGTAGCCCTTGCAGCGCTGCTGTTCGCCACCAACGGATACCTGCACTACCGGCTCGCCACGGAAAGGACTGTGACCTGGCGGTGGATGCTTGCGCTAAATGCCCTGGACCTGGCGATGCTAAGCGCCGGCGTTGTGGCGCACCGCGGGTTCGAGACCCCCTTCTTCGTGGGGTATTACCCATTCCTCGCCATTTTCGCGGTGGTCTTCGGATCGGTCAGGCTCACTCTCGTCTGGGTTACAATGACGGCAGTCGTCTACGCAGCGCTCTGCCTCGCGGTCGAGCCCGGGTTGGATTTCTCAGTGGACGATGAGGAGGTATTGCTCATAAGGGTTGCCGGAATGTACCTGGTGGTGGTGGTCGTCAACCTGATCTCCAGAGTGGAGCGGATCAGGAGGATGGAGGCGGTGGATGGCATGAGAGAGCTTCAGAGGGAGCGCATCGAGCTCTCTCATGCCATCCACAACACGATGGCCCAGACCGGCTACATGATCGGGCTGGGCATTGAGAGGGCGAAGGAGCTTGCCGACCGGTCGAACGAGGGCCTGATGTCTACGCTTGAAGAGACCGCAGCCCTGTCTAGGTCGGCGATGTGGGAGCTCAGGCACCCGATGGAGATCGGGGAGATCTTCGAGGGCATGGAGCTTGGCGGGGCGCTGGAGTCGCTGGTGGCGACCTTCTCGACCATCTCCTCCATTCCTGCCGACCTGGCGCAGTCGGGCGTCGAACCGCCCCTGCCCACCGCAACGCGGGGCGCGCTGTTCTCCATCGCTTTCAACGCCCTGACCAACGCGCTCCGCCACTCCAACGCAAGTCATGTCCGCGTCGGCCTCGACTTCGAGCGCGACGGTCTGCGGATGTCGATTTCCGACGATGGGACCGGTCTCCCTGATGACTACGAATCACGGGGCCAGGGCTTCAGGAACATGAGGGAGGACGCTGAGCGCATGGGCGGCAGGCTTGTCGTGGAGACGAGCGGGTCCGAATGGAGAACCACGGTGACCTGCGTGATTCCCTATGAGCGCATGACATGAGAGGAGGGAGCTGAAATGCCTTCAACACCGGTCAGAGTCTTGCTGGTGGATGATCACCCGGTCATCCGGGACGGTCTCCAGCAACTGCTGGAACGAACAGGCGAGTTCGAGGTGGTGGGACACGCAGGCGACGGAGAGGAGGCGGAGCGGATGGCGAAGGACCTTGTCCCTGACCTCGTCATCATGGACGTGCTGATGCCGGGCAGGGACGGCATAGATGCGTGCCGTGAAATCATGGACGCGCTGCCGGACGTGAGATTGCTCATACTAACCGCTTCCACTGAAAAGAACGCCGTCATAGAGGCAGTGGCCGCCGGCGCCGACGGATACCTTCAGAAGTTCACCGGGACGGAGCAGCTGTTGGCTACGGTCAGGGACGTCGCCAAAGGCGAATACCGGATGCCGCGCGACGCCATGAGACGCGTGTTCGGGCGATTGCGCAACGCCCCGAGGCAGAGTGTGCCTTCAAAGCGGCGCGGGCTCACAGAGCGGGAGCGGGAGATACTCACACAGTTCGCAAAGGGCATGTCGTACTCCGCCATTGCCGAGTCCAGGGGCAACCGGCCTTCGACAATCCGCAACACCATCTACAGCATACAGAACAAGCTGGGATTCGAAAGCAAGCAGGAGGTCGTCGTCTGGGCCGTTCAAAACGGACTGCTGGATTTAGATCCGAATTAGCCCCCATCTCAGATTCGGCCCATGACCATCATGCGTAAGGAACCCCTGTTCCAGCGCTACCCTCAGCCTCTGCCCTCAATCAGGGACTCGGTCAGGCGCTGGAGGTTGTCATTCAAGCTCAGCTGAATTTCTTCCACACCAATTCCCCCAAAACTCGACAATGCCTCCACCGCCCGCCCGTCGCCGATAGCAGACTTACTCCACGTTCAACACACTCCCGGTCCACCTGTTGTCGTTCTGGGTACAGGTCCAGATGGCGATGAATATCACTTGCGCTACGTTTTCCGCCCTCGGAAAAGCGCCCGTTTCGTGAATACCGCGAGTTACTAAGTCGGTATGACGTTCTACATCGTCAAGCAGCGCGGTACTTAAGAACCGGTCGGTCCCAAAGCTGTACCCCCGGATGTCCTCTGCCCGTCCTTAGTCATAGAGCCAATACCGGCCAGTTTCCGGCCAGGGCTAGCGCGGCCGCGATATGGGCATAAGCCTCTGTTGTAGGTTCATTTGCCCACACATGCCCTATGGACACATGCCTAATGCAAATTGGGCGTTTGATCCTTATATCCGGCTTGGAAGCTCACTACGATTTACGTTGGCAAGGGTTGCTCTATGTAGGGAAGGCAAAAGTCAATTTCGACATACAGTCTGTCAATGAGGCACAGAGCCGTTACGAAGCCCTAAGGAGCGTATGCAAGAGGGGCATGGAATGTCTAAGGGTTTCGTCTGTCCTAGTTGTTGCCTTCATCGTTGTTGCGTTTGTGATGGTTCTCTCGGTCTCGGCGCAGTCGCCCGACCCGGAGCCTGTGCCCACGCCGCCGGATGAGGAACGTGACACGCCAGAGCCGACGGCAGAGCCGAAGGATGACGAGGACGACGATGGCGGCAGCCCCCCACCAACGGCCACTCCTTACCTATGTATACCCTGGCCCTATTGTAACTGGCGGCCGACAGCTACGCCTGTGCCTACGGCTACGCCAATACCTACAGCTACGGCCACACCCTACGAAAGTTGCTGGAGGCCCGGCCCACAATGTACCTATCCGACCAACACTCCAGCGCCTACAGCGACGTCGAGTCCGACCTCCACGCCGACCCCGGAGCCGACGGATACTCCCAGACCTACGAAGCCGCCGCCCACCCAGAGGCCGACTTGTGACAGGTCGGCGGATCCGGTTTGTCCACCGACCGCAACGCCCATCGAGGACGACCTTCTTACCCCAACTGCCACTACGAGGCCAAGGCCAACAGCTACCGACGGGTACGACCCAACCCCGATACCACCTACACCTATCCCGCCTACTGCGATACCGCCTACTGCGATACCACCCACGGCAGTCCCACCTACGCCCGTCCCGCCTCCGGGCCCAACACCGCCACCCACGCCGCTAGTCCTGTCTCGGGTCGACCCGCCTGCGTTCTTAAAGGGGAGTGTGGGTGACAACAATATGCTTGTACGGTGGACTACTCTGCCACTTAATGCGGTGGACTACCAGCTGCGTTACCGGAAGAAGAACGGGACTTGGACTTGCCCGGACAACCCACAGCCGGGTCAGTCGTGCATATCTGTGAGCGCGGAGGAACGACGGGAACGCCAAAAGGATATTGAAGATCTGGACAGCGAGGCTACCTACGAGTTCCAGGTGCAGGCAAAAGGAGATGGGACTAGCTTCTCGGCGGAGTGGGGCGCTTGGTCTGACTCTTTTGAGACGTTCACGGGGCCACCGCCCAGACCTGCCAAACCAGCACTCGGAAGGAAAACGGACAGGAGCGTGACAATATCGTGGCCTCCTGTAGAAGGCGCAAGCTTCTATGACCCGGACGTGCGTCAAAGTCGGGTTAACTCCTGGTATAGAGATGAGGACGATGTTGACGTAACCGCAAACAATGAAACCCATACAGAGTCTGGACTCAGACCCAATACCGAATATGAGTTCAGGGTACGAGCCAAGGGTGATGGGTCCAGGTATACAAAAACCTTTGGAGACTGGAGTAGAACGCTGAGGGTTAGAACAATGCCGCCCCTGTCTTCGGCCGATCCACCTGCACTCACGGCGGGTAGCGTGGGGGACCACTCTGTGACGATAACTTGGGATTCCGACGATGCGTTAGTTTATGACTTGGAGTACGCGGAGTCCTCGGCGGTTTTAGGGAGTTGGACGGACCGGCTTCTTGGAACGTCAAACTCCGGCCAGGCGCGTTTTAGTAGCTTGGCGGAAGAAACATCCTACCATTTCAGAATTCGAGCGAGAGGGAAAAAGAACTACACTGGCTCGGCCTACTCTACGGAGTGGAGTCGGTATAGCTCCACCATTTCGGTGTACACCGGCCCACCGCCCGCCCCACGCTCTCCGGTGGTATCGAGCACAACAGAGACAAGTGTTATTATATCGTACGGCCCAGTGGGCGGTGCCACCTATCAGGTCCAGTATCGCAAGACCACCACTGATGATTCAGGCAGCTGGGACCCGTATGCGCCAGGCGCACCAGTAACGGGGTCCCTTTTCCAGGTGGACGGACTCGATTCCGGCACGGAATACGATTTTCAGGTGCGAGCCGTGGGCGACGGCTCTTGGTATAAGGCGGAGGCCGGGGACTGGAGCGAGCCGTCGCTGGTAGTCAGGACAGCGGGGTTCACGGCGGCGTTTGATGCACCACCGCGAACGGGCCTCTGCGCTCGGCCCCGGAATGCGACCGTGGTAGGGCCCTGGGAGGAGCACAGGTCGGCCAACGGCACAATGATTCAAGCGAGAGCCGAGATATGGACGAGGCTCGACGCTAATAATAGGTCAGACACCTACACCTTCTATTGCGTTCAGACACGATACACAAGCAAGGCTGAGTCCGGCGCGGACGCTCTCACCTGGTCAGGACGCCCGCTCAAGACCGTGGCGTCAATATCGCCGTCGGACGTTACTAATCCAGATAACTTGACTCTGGGGGCAATAGACAGGCTGTACGCCTCCGTACCCAAAACAGAGGGAGCGAGGAGGATAGGCAATACCAAGTCCTACACCTGTCCGTATCCTTGCAAGGGCGGAACGATTCAGCAGACGCCCGAAGAGATGATTCCTCGAAATTACATCAAGACGATCACCATCTACGCGGAGGGAACCCACACATTCACCAAAACCGGCGTCAGCCACACTCTCACGAGCGACGCTTCCTGGGTGATGCCGAATCAGGGGATGTATCTGCTTTACGGAGAGCTGCCCGAAACTCACGGGGCATTGATGATCAGCAGGTACTGGGCGAATATGGCCCTGGAAATTGCCTCAGACGGGATACCCAATGAAACGGTGTCAAGAATGGTTGAGCTGCTGAAAGGACGCTAGAGATGAGTAAGACAAAGAGCGGAGTCGCTTTCATCGTAATTGCCGCCGCCATCGCCGGCGCAGTCTACCTGTGGATGGTCGCTAACACTCCAGAGGTTAGCGGCCAATTGGTTCCAAGTGGAGCGTGTGTCGAAACGGACGCTGTGGTCTCCTACGACATCGACGTTATCGACACTGAAGTCTCTGACGGACAAACATTTCGCATGAGACGTCAGATCAGCATTTCAGGCAGGGACTTTCACTCAATCACATCAGACTTGGCTGGAACCTGGAAAACGGAGACCAAGCAGGTAGGTGGAGTCGGGTATATACGCACGGGGGTCGGCACTGAAGAGACCCTCTGGCAACGTCTGGAAAGGCCACTTAACGACATTACAAGGAACGATGCAGGACTTGGCTCCAATCCAATGTGCCCTGATGTAAGCCGGTTTCGGAGGATAGGTTCGGAGCGGGCGGCAGATGGCACCGATCTGAGGCGATACACGGACGCGCCGGAAGACGGTTCAAGGGCCGCAATGCGATCAGCACCAGGGCTACCTAGCGGGCAACGGTCAGTTCAGCAGGAGGTCCTAGTAGACCAGCAAGGCCAGCTACGTGAGCTTCGGATAGACGAGGAATTGCGCTACATCGAAAATGGGACTCCAGTTCATTCAACATTCCGTCGGAAAGAGACGTTTTCCGGCATCGGCGAGGCCAACGAGATCACGGCGCCGGTCGTACCTTAGCTGGATGATGTCAGTCGGTGTCTTGGCATAGAATGGCAATGGCTAGCAGCCTGTCCGAGAAACACGGTTGGCGAGTGGTTGGGGGTATGATGGGTCCAGTCCAGTAGCGGGGAGTTGTTGATGAGCAAGACCTACCTTCCCTACGAACCCGACCAGCAGTTGCTGTTGCCGGCGGCGTTGCAGGAGTGGCTGCCTGACGACCATCTGGCCTACTTCATATCCGACGTGGTGGACCAGTTGGACATGTCGGAGGTCACCGCTCGCTACGAGCGGGAACGGCGTGGCGGGCCTCCGTATCATCCACGGATGATGGTCAAGGCGCTGCTCTACGGCTACTGCGTCGGGGTGGCGTCCTCACGCCGCATCGCCCAGCGTCTCCACGAGGACATCGCCTTCAGGGTGTTGGCGGCGAACAACACACCGGACTTCCGGACCATCTCCGACTTTCGCAAGGATAATCTGGATGCGCTGTCGGGCCTGTTCATACAGGTACTGGCGTTGTGCCAGCAGGCGGGGCTGGTGAAGCTGGGGCACGTGGCGCTGGACGGCACGAAGGTCAAGGCCAACGCATCGAAGCATAAGGCGATGAGTTATGGACGCATGAAGGAGAGGGAAGCGCAGTTGGCGGCGGAGGTAGCGGAGTTGTTGCGACAGGCTCAGGCAACGGATGAAGAGGAAGACCGGCGGTACGGCAAAGACAAGCGTGGAGATGAGTTGCCGGAGGAGTTGGCCTTTCGAGAGGGTCGGTTGGAGAAGATACGGGAAGCCATGGCGGCGCTGGAAGCCGAGGCGCAGGCGGCTGCCGAACAGGCCGAGACCGAAGGTGGTAAGCTCCCGGGTGTGCCCGATGACAAGGCCCAGCGCAACTTCACCGATACTGAGTCGCGCATCATCCCCGCGCCTGGAGGAAAGGACTTCCTGCAAGGGTACAACTGTCAGGCGGTGGTGGACAGCGCTCACCAGGTGATCGTGGCGGCGCGGGCCACCAACCAGACTTCGGATAAGCAACAGGCTGCGGCGATGATGGAGGAGACCATCGACAACGTCGGCGCAGTCCCCAGGGAAGTATCCGCCGATGCCGGCTACTACTCGGCAAAGGCAGTCGACGAGCTTTATGCTCTGGGCGTGGACCCGTTCGTCGCGCCGGAGCAGACCCGCCACGGCCGGGTTGTGCCACCCGCGCCCCGAGGTCGCATACCCAGCCATCTGTCCCCCAGGGACCGGATGCGACGGAAGTTACAGACCAAGCGGGGTCGGCAGCGCTACGCTTTGCGGATGCAAACTGTGGAGCCGGTATTCGGTCAGATCAAGCAGGGCCGGGGATTCCGGCAGTTCCTGCTGCGGGGACTGGAGAAGGTGAACGGCGAATGGTCGCTGATCTGCACGGGCCACAACCTGCTCAAACTGTTCCGCTTTGGGGTCAATCTGCACAGGAAAGCACGGGGCGATGGGCCAGCCCAACGCATCAGGAACTTTTGCCGAGGTAGTGAGCACGGCGCTATTCGCAAAGCTATCTGGGGGCTGGCCGGGGCAACCGGCACAATTAATTGTCGCGATCCATTGTCGCTGACCCGCAAGAACCGCTAGGGAATCTCTGAATAACAGGACATCAGCCGGGTTTAAGTTGACTGTGCCTGTTTTGCGGAAATGTTCCGCCACCGATGGGGCGTCATAGGGACATTGGTGGCCTTGTACCGGCCCCACCAGGGGTCTCCAGCCGGAGTTGAGCCCACTGCTCCCACTTCAGGCCGCCAATCGGCTCTCGGCGGTCAACAAGTTACCCAATCCCAACAGCAGCGCCAGACGTTGGGTGTTCTTGGCCAGACCCCGGTAGCGGACTTTGGCATAACCGAACAGCTGCTTCACCTTCAGGAAGGGATGCTCCACTTTGGCCCTAATGGATGCCTTGCGCTTCTCCGTCAAGGCAGCATTACTCCCCGGATCCAGTTGCCGCCGCCGCCCCGGCTTCATAGCCACCTGCCAATCCAACGCCAACTCCCGATTCTCCCACCTTTTCTCGACTCCCACGTACCCAGCATCCCCCCATACCTGCGACTCTCCGCCGTGCAGCAACCGGTGGGCTTCGGTCACGTCATGCACGTTGGCCGGGGTCGTCGCTAAGCTGTGCACCACACCCGTATCCGCATCCACCCCAATATGCACTTTCATCCCAAAGTGATATTGGTTCCCCTTCTTGGTCTGGCGCATCTCAGGGTCTCGCGCCCCAGCCCGGTTCTTGGTGGACGACGGCGCTTCTATGATGGTGGCGTCCACTATGGTCCCTTCCCTCAGCCGCAGTCCCCGGGATTCCAGATAACCTTTGATCTCCTCAAACAGACCCTCCCCCAACTCATGCTTCTCCAGGATATGACGGAAGTGCAGTATCGTGCTCTCGTCTGGCAGCGCCTCCGACAGCCGCAGTCCCACGAACCGCCGCACCGACTCCGCCTCGTAGAGCAGGTCCTCCATCCCAGGATCGCTGAGATTGTAGAACAACTGCACGCAGTGAACTCTCAGCATCACCGACAAATCATATGGCTGACGCCCTCGACCAGCTTTAGGGTAATACGGGCGGATACGCTCCTCCAGACGCTGCCAAGGAATCAGACCATCCATCCGTTCCAGAAATACCTCCCGACGGGTCCTCCGCTTCTTGCTCTCGTATTCCACGTCTGCAAATGTCGGCTGCTCCATCATCTCTTCACTCCTCCATCACCATTGTTTGCTCACCTCTATTATAATGCCTCAACCCACAGACTTATTCAGAGATTCCCTAGATAATCCTCGGACGGGCTGCTAGGATAGAGATGCGCGTTCCCATAGCGGTAGGGGTCGTTACGCTCCTAACGGCACTGGCGGTCGGCATCGTCTGGTGGCTCGCCCAAGGAGGGGAGACCTCCGAAGCCAGCGCGCAAGAGGTGCTGATAGAGGCTTGCGAGAAGGCGTCGGCCTCCTCTCACTTCGACATCATCACCACCACCACCGGGCCTGACCATGACGACACGTATTTCGCGGATGAGGGTCGCGAGCAACGCCGCCTGTATTGACTATCATCTGGTCGCCCACCTCCGCGAGAGGTCTACCTACATTGAGGCCATCTTTGCAGATGGAAAGGCTTACTCCCGCGTGACTGAGCAACAGGGAGAAGGCAAGTGGGAAAGGGATACCTCCAAGACGGTCACTGACTCACTGGTAGCGGGGAAGCTGGGCCTTGGGTCCCTGTCGGAAGGCAACATCGTCTGCCCGGAGCTACACAACACTTCCAAGGTCGGAACCGAAACCATTGAGGGCACGAAGACCACCCGCTACCACGACTCCTATTCGATTGACCAGGCGAAGTATATCTTTCCAGACGAAAAGGAGAGAGCCGGACGCACCTTCGTCGTTCACCACGCCTGGGATTTCTGGATCGATTCAACAGGCCTGTTGGTGCAGGTCAAGAAGGTCGATTCATATCCGCCCCTTGAAGGACACAGCGAGCGGCAGGTGTTTGAGGAAGTCACCACAATATCGGGTGTAGGGGAGACCAACACAATCACGGCGCCGGTGGTACCGTAGCCGGATGATGTCAGCCGGTGTCTTAGCATTGAATGGCAATGGCTAGGATAGAGATGCGCGTTCCCATAGCGGTAGGGGTCGTCGCGGTCGCGGCGCTCGCTGCGGCGGGTGCGGCCTGGTGGCTTGGGGCTTGGCTCAGGAGACGCTCCGACGGAGGCCAGCGGCCAAGCGGTGGTTCAGAACGCCTGCGAGGTTGCGGAGGGTATGCGCAATTACGACATGCACACGGTTATGGACGGGCCGTTTGACAACGATCAGGGAACCCCAACGCCTCAGCGTATAGAGCTGGATACAAGAGTTGCCGGCCCATGACCATCATGCGTAAGGAACCCCTGTTCCAGCGCTACCCTCAGCCTCTGCTCTCAATCAGGACTCGATCAGGCGCTGGAGGTTGTCATTCAAGCTCAGCTGAATTTCTTCCACACCAGTTCCCCCAAAACTCGACAATGCCTCCACCGCCCGCCCGTCGCCGATAGCAGACTTACTCCACATTCAACACACTCCCGGCCCACCTGTTGTCGTTCCGGGTACAGGTCCAGATGGCGATGAATATCATTTGCGCTACGTTTTCCGCCCTCGGAAAAGCGCTCGTTTCGTGAATACCGCGAGCTACTAAGTCGGTATGACGTTCTACATCGTCAAGCAGCGCCGTACTTAAGAACCGGTCGGTCCCAAAGCTGTACCCCCAGATGTCCTCTGCCCGTCCTTAGTCATAGAGGCAATACCGGCCAGTTTGCGGTCATGGCTGGGCGGCGATATGGGCATATGTCCATCTTGCAGCTTCAGTTGCCCATACGCTCCTGTAGACAAATGCCTAAATGCAAATTGAGCGTTTAAGCCTTATATCCGGCTTGGAGGATCACTACGATTTAAGTTGGTGAGGGCTAACTTGCAGGCGGCCAGCCTTGCTATGGGCAACGAGAAGTCCAGGCAATCATACGAGGTTAGGTGAGACGAGCGATGACCGGCGCCGGTAAAGGAGGAACAACCATGATGACTCGCATAGATAGACGACGATTCCCCATCCTGATCGCCGCCATAACGGCCTTGGCCCTGGCGGGCGCCGCGCTGGCCCTGCTCTTCTCCCCGGTGCAGGCGCAGGAGGGTGACGACGCGCCTGTGATAGCGTCGATTGAGATTGTCTCCGACCCCGGAGACGATGACACCTACCGGGCAGCGGACACCATCGAATTCAAGGTGTCTTTCAATGCCCGCGTTTACAACGTCGGTGGTAGGGCAACCCAGCTCAAATTCGTGATTGGCGATGAGGACAGAGTGGCCGGGTACAGCTACGGCTCCTCTAGCGAGTACTACTTTCAATACAACGTGAGATGGAACGATCATGACGACAACGGTATCTCGTTCAAGGCTGACGCGCTCGACCTGAATGGCGGCGCCCTTCAACGCTACGATGGATTGGCCCTGGACCTCTCCAGCGACGCTGTTCCGGACAATCCCGCGCACAAGGTCGATAGCGCTATCACAGTGCTCTTGTATGGCGACCAATCCCCAGTGGTGAGCGAGAACACCTACCGCCTCATTGAGCTACGGTACAGCCAGGACAACCTCTTCTATGGACAGGAGGACCCGACGTTCGGTTTGACGGGCGTCGACAGCGACGACTTCGTGATCACTGAGGAAGGGCTCCTCTCATTCAAGGTAACGCCCGATTTTGAGAACCCTACCGATTCGGACGGCGACAACGTGTACGAATTCACGGTGACGGCATCTGTTCCAGGGCTGAGAGACGGCTCGCTGGACGTCATGTTGACTGTCACCAACGAGGTGGAGCCAAGCGATCCAGGCGCGCCTCCCATTGTACGCCATGTCGGAATCACTTCCTATCCGGAGAGTGACCAGACCTACCGGTTAGGAGATTCCATAAGCGTCAGGTTGAGATTCAGCCAGAGTGTCGCGGTAACAGGGACGCCACAGATCGAATTGAACGTCGGCGGCGAAGCCAGGACCGCCAACTACAGCAGTACCGATGGCGTGGATTTGACCTTCACCTACGTGGTCGCCGGTGGCGACAGGGACAGCAATGGCATAGGCGTAGTCGAGGATACGCTGACCCTGAACGGCGGTTCCATCAGGAACCCGGATGGAGGAGCCGATGCTGTCCTGACTCATTACGCTATCTTCAACCAACCAGGGCAAAATGTGGACGCTTCCGGAGGACTATAGGCCTCTACGGAGCGCCCCGCAGCGCCAAGTGTCAAGTAAGGAGAACTCTAAGTGGCTTACGGGAGAAATTGGATGATAACTGACCGGAAGTTGAGCAAGCTGGCGTTGGCGACGTTGGCCGCGCTGTGCCTCGTTCTCTTTGTCGCCTGCGGAGGAGGAGACGCGGGGCTGTCCCGCGCCGAGGTTGAGGAGATAGTGCGCGAGGAGCTGACCGAAGCGCCCGCGCCGGAGCCGGGACTCACCGCGGACGACGTGGATGAGGCCATCCGCAGTGCGATGGCGGACATGCCCCAGCCGCAACCGGGGGTTACCCGGAATGAGGTCGAGGAAATAGTCAAAGCCGCTATCGACGTCACTCCCGCGCCACAGCCGGAGCCGGGACTCACCTCCGCCGACGTGGAGGAAGCCATCCGCAGTGCGATGGCGGAGATGCCACAGCCGGAACCCGGACTCACCGCGGACGATGTCCAGCGGATCGCGCGCGGCGTGGCCGCCTCCATCCCCCCCAGGTCCGCCCCCATCGAGTACACCCAGTTCTTCGTGGAGAAGGCCATCACCCGTTACCAGACCCAGGGACTCGACGCCACCCTCGCCCACTACAACCGGGAGGAGGCCGTAGACGGCCAGTGGTACGTGTTCATCGTCGATGAGAACGACCTGGTCATTGGGCACCCCGACCCTAGCCGCATAGGGCTTGACCTGAAGGGCTGGGTGGGCACCGACGCCAACGGGTACATCTTCGGGCAGGAGATGCTGTCGGCCACAGAGGAAGGCAAGTGGGTGTCCTACGTGTTCCGGAACCCGGAGAGCGGCGGACTCGGCTCCGACAACACCGGCTCCGTGCAGCTCAAGAACGCCTGGGTGGTGCGGCATGACGGACTGCGGTTCGGCTCCGGCTGGTATATCAACGCCGACAAGTTCACCAAGTCCCTGGTGTTCGCCGCCGTCAACAAGTTCCGTTCGGCGGGACTGGAAGCGACTATCGCATATTTCACCGGCCCCGAGAGCGTCTATTCAGGACTGGCAGCGACCATCGGCTACTACAACAGCGCCGAGACCGTTGAAGGGAAATGGTTCGCGTTCATAGCCGACAGCAGCGGCGGAATCGTAGACCACTACGACAAAGCGCTGGTGGGAACGGACCTCAAAGATCTGCTCGGCTTTGATATACCCGATGCTCCCGCAGAGGGCAACTGGGTGACAACGGAGGACGTGCGCGTCTGGGTGGTCGGCTACGACGGGCTGATATTCGGCTCCGGCTGGCGCCATGACGAGTCTGGAAGATGAGGGGCCGTTGCCCCACCCGGACTGGGAATTCTTACAAGTTTCAGGACGCCGAACGAGAGGAGAAAGCATGAACATGAAAAGCTTGGTCAACGGATGGATGCTCCGAGTTGCGGTGGTGGCGGCGGTTGCCTTTGCGGGGCTGCTGTCCCTGCAGGGGGTGGTATTTGCAGGTCACATCGAGTATGACCTTCTCTGTGGTGATGGGATGGTCACGGAGGGCGATGACCTGAGAGTCAGGGTTCATGAAGAGGTCGGGGAGCAATTCGGTAGGCCGGAAATCTGGTGGTACACAGAGGTCGGGACTGCGGACGAATCAGACTACACGCCCCTTCACGGAAAGAAACAGGTATTCTCAGAGGAACAAGACTACAATGACCGGCTGTATCGCAACATACACACTACGGAGGATATTTACCCGGAGCTGGATGAGACGTTCAACCTCCGGATAGGCAATCAGCACAACACAAGCAACAAGACCAGTTGCACGGTCACCATAGTGAACGACGACGGGGGAGGCGTTTACAAGTCGGAAATTACCTCCACTCCCGCGGACGGCGAAACGTACCGGAGCGGCGAAATCATCGAGGTCACGATGACGACGACCCATCCGGTAAGTCTCCCAAACAACGTCGTGGCGGTGATTCTCCGGGTAGGGGAAGGGGACGACAACTCCCGATTTGCTACATTCGTCGGCGACGTCACCGTATTCCACAGTACGATGGTATTCCAATACGAGGTGCAGCTGACCGACATGGACACTGACGGCGTCAGTGTTGATGAGGGCGACGCGGAATCAGGATTCCCCGACGCTCTTGGGTTAAGCTCCCAGGTACAGGTGATTATGGGCGGTGACTATCACCCCATCAACAAGGTCTACCGGGGGATTGCCGAATCCTGGAGCCACAGGGTGGACGGCAGACCCTACGTGAAGGACAGAAGGATAGTCTCTACTCCGGAGGACGGTATTGCCTACCGGGTTGGGGAGAGTATCGACATAGACATGACCTTCGACCAGGATGTCCAGTTCTCGGGGGGTCCCTCTCCCTCTCTCTATCTCCACTTAGACGGACCATCGTGGAGGCCGTCCGCCGGATTCACTGAGACTGCCTTCTACGATCCCGACGCGAGCACCGCCTCCCGTTACCGCTTCTCCCACATCGTGCGTGAGAGGGAACAAGACAATAACGGCATCTCCATCAGGGGAGGATGGGGCGGCTCGGAGGCTTACGCCGTAGCAAACCCCCTAGTGCGCGCATATCGCGCGTTCAGCCGCCAAGACAACATTCCGGGTCACAACGTGGACGGCGGCGGCGGGCGCCCCAGTATCACCAGCCTGACGGTGACGTCCAGTCCGAGGGTTGGCGATACCTACGGAGAGGGTGAGTTCATAAAAATAACGATGGAAATCGACCAACCGGTGGCGCTTCTGAGTTCAGCGCACATAGGCCTGGAGGTGGGGACAGAGCCAAAGAGCGGAATTTACTGGCCCCGTGACCCCGGCACCGACTCCGACTCCCTCGTGTTCGCTTACAGAGTGTTTACCAACCACGTGGACAACGACGGGATCACTATCAAGGCGAATGGACTATGGGGGGACATCGTCCTGGCAGCAGACCAGTCCCTGCCGTTGAATAGCGACTACCCAGCGCAGCGGAACCTGTCGGACCACAAGGTGGACGGCTCCTTGACTTCGCGTCCGACAATTGAGTCCCTGACGTTCGTATCCGATCCCGGGCCGGACGGGTTCTACGGCAGGGGCGACGTAATCCAGTTGCGACTCGACTTCACGGAGAGGGTCACTAGCGCGCTTTCCGGTGAAGAGGAATGGCGGCTACCCGTGGTGAAGATGCACTTAGGCGGTAATGTTCGGGACGCCAAGTATGATCGGGATGAGGATGGGGCCATCTTCTTCACCTATACGGTGACCGAGTATGACCGCGACAAGGACGGCATCGCTTTTTACGGGCAATGGCTGGATGACGGGTACGATAGCGAGTTCTTTGCGGAAGATGGAACTGTGGCCGACACCTCGGGAGATACGGCCATCTGGGCCAATGCCGACCACAAAGTTGACGGCCGTGCAAGAGTGACAGGTGTAGGGGTGGTGTCTTCGCCGGAACACCAGGCGGGTTATCGCGCCGGCGAGACAATCGAACTTGAAGTCACCTTTGAGACCAAGGTCACGGCAACCAGCGAGGCGGGCCTCAAACTGAGTATTGGCAAAAACAACAGGACCGCTCTGTACTCCGGAGAAGCCGATGCGCCGGCAAGTGAAACGATACGCTTTGCCTACGTAGCGCAGCCGGGCGACATAGACGACAACGGATTGACCATCCCGGCTATGGCGTACGACGGACTGGGCAGCGGCGCCGTTGCCACGTCCAATGGGTCCAATGTGAACCATAGCTTCGCCGCACAGGAGGACCTGGCCGGCCAGTTGGTGGACGGAAACGCTCACGCCAAATCGGTTGAGGTGGTCAGCAGTCCGGCATCGGACGATGCATACCTGGAGGGCGAAGTCATCCGGGTCAGGATCCCGTTCGACCAGGAGTTGGGCGTGGAAGGAGAAGTCTCCATCAGCTTACAGGTAGGCGACCAAGTCAGAACAGCCTGGTTCGACAGCAGCGGCGACCTGATAACGGACAGCCCCGAGTTCACCTATACTGTGCAGGCCGACGACTACGACGGAGGTGGAATAGAGGTACTTGACGGATTTGGCGGAGATGGGTTCATCTTTGGACAAGTTACCCTTAGCGTCCTTGGAAGTATTCGGCCCGTTGTTTTCGTGAACCCAACCCCCGGGGCGCTTCCCGGACACAGGGTGGGCGAACGCCCCTACGCCACCTCCGTGGAAATAACGGCGGGGCCGTCCGATGGCGCCACCTACGGCGCGGGTGAGAATATAGAAGTCACGATGACCTTCAGCCAGGAGGTAGATGCCCATAACAACCCGGGCATCCGTCTGCTGGTGGGGCCCAACGGCAGCCAGTGGGTCGAATCGCTCCGGGTCGCTCGCTACAAGAGCGGGTCCGGCGCCAACTCGATCGTGTTTTCCTACCAGGTCCAGGAGTCGGACAGCGATGCTGATGGAGTAACCCTTGACATAGACCAGGCAGAGACTGGCTGGGGTCTTCATGACTTCCGGGGCGGGAAAATTTAGGGAATTATATACAATCCTACCCAAAACCCTTGACATCGCCCCGTCTTTCTAGTACAATTCTACCCAACAGGAGGTAGAAATGACGACTAAAGGTAAGGCGCCGGGCAAGCATTTCAGGACGGGGATGACCCTCGTACAGGCAGTCCAAGTATTCACCGACGAGGAGCAGGTTGAGCGGATGTTCATTGAGGCGCGCTGGCCGGCCGGCGTAGCCTGCCCCTTCTGTGGCTCGCTGAACGTCAAGGCGCGCCCTACCCGCAAGCCCGCGCCGTTCCGTTGTAACGACTGCCGCAAGGACTTTTCCGTCAAGACGGATACGGTCATGCAGGGTAGCAACTTGCCCCTGTCCAAGTGGGCGCTCGCCTCCTACCTTCTGTCCACCAGTTTGAAGGGTGTATCCAGCATGAAGCTGCACCGCGACCTGGGCATAACCCAAAAGTCCGCCTGGCACATGGCGCACCGCTTGCGGGAAGCATGGGCAACCCCGGGCGGGCTGTTCAACGGCCCCGTCGAGGTTGACGAGACCTACGTGGGAGGGAAGGAGCGCAACAAGCACGCCAGCAAGAAGCTACGGGCGGGGCGGGGGCCAGTCGGCAAGACTGCCGTAGTTGGCGCACGGGACCGGGAGACGGGCAAGGTAGTTGCCCAGCCCATAGCTTCTACCGACAAGGCTACCCTTCAAGGCTTCGTGATTGAACACTCCGAGGCGGGCGCGGCCGTCTACACGGACAGCGCCAGCGCATACGACTACCTGCCAGACCGGATACACCGCGCCGTCAGCCATTCAACGGGCGAGTACGTCCGGGGCGCTGTGGACACCAACGGGATTGAGTCGCTGTGGGCAATGCTCAAGCGGGGCATCAACGGCGTCTACCACCACGTTTCCGACAAGCACCTGCACCGCTACACGGCGGAGTTTTCGGGTAGGCACAACGCACGGCCGGCGGATACTATCGACCAGGTGCGCGGGCTGATTCAGGGCATGGAGGGCAAGCGCCTCCGCTACCGAGACCTAACACAAGGTAAAAGCTCTTGACCTACCATAGCGTAGGGTATAGGTTATGCGGTGAGGCGCGGGTTGCTTAGGAACCCTCCTCTTGTTTGTCCTCAATAAGCATGGTCACGAGTCGGTTCGTGCCTTCTACCAAGGACTTGATATCGGACAATTCTGCCTTAATGATAGTTACGTCCTTTTCATACGCAGACTTTGCGACCATGCTCTCGATGACTTGACCCAACAAATCCACGACTTTGCCCAGTGTCTCGTTCATTGGGGTAAGTCGAGCCTCTAGCTCGCCTTTGGTAACGTAATCCTGTGTAGCCATCATGTCTCCTTGTGGTGCAGGGCATGTCAAGCGGCCAGGCCAACTACTCCTGCCATTTTCATTCTACACGCACGTTGACAGACCAACGGCAACAATGCAACCAACCTTGCTGGCTAGGCGTCGGTGTTGGCAGCACCGAGTAAGTGGGTTAGATTCCCGCCGCCCGCACCCGCAGTATATAGAGTCGTGTCAATCCTTGCGAGGTTTGAACGGCTTCACCAGTGCCTTGATTATGTTCTCGAATGTGTCCGGGATACGCTCCGGCTCTGGCTTCGGCGGGCGTCCGCGCGGTTGTTTGTTCTCCATACTCGTCCCTCCTATCATGTCCATTGTACGCCGAATGCGCGCCTGTCTCAATGCCATGATGTGGCATTCTAGCAGACTCCGTTGCCAAATACTAGCGCAAGCGGTATAGTTTAGGTGCTCTCCGCAACGAGTTTGGGTTACCTACATAGACGTATGGCAAGGAATGGGCCTCGTGCCCCTTGCGGTCTATGTTTGGGTGCCGGCAACTCGTTGCGGAGAAGCCTAATCCTTGCCACAAGGGGGCCTCCCATTCCAGACCCAACGAGGTTGAATACGTTGCTGGCAATCGTGGCTCTAATTCTTGTCCTGGCGTGCACAGCATCCAACCCAGAGGACAATCCTTTGGCAATCAAGGAGGATGTCTTGTTGGAGGGCTACAAGGCCTGCTTGTCCGCGGGCGGCACGGAAGGCTATTGTCAGTGCCTAATAGACCGCCATAGGGAGAATATCCCGGAGGCTTGGTTTGTTGGCACGGAAGAGCTTAAAGCAGAGTGGGCAGATCGCGCAAGCGCGGCGTGTAATCCAATCCGCGCCACGCCAACCCCAACGCACGTGCCGTTTTCCGTTGAGGAATGGGACCCTTATAGTCCTATACCAGAGGGGCTATCGGATGAAGATTTCAGCGCCGCGTACGAAAAGTGGGGCGTTGAATACGAACGATTAACCTTACCGTGGAGGCAAGCCTCCGATAGGGTTGTGATGGCCTGGAATAATGCCAACCCCAACGCCCTGTTGCCCGCGTGTCAACATTGGAATGACGTACAGCGTCAAATATGGACACCTGCATTGACCCGGCTAGCCGAGGCAGTCAATTACCCTAGTCAACCCCTGAGGATGGATTGTCGCAATATGGCACTGAGTATTTTTGTGCCCGGGGCTGATATGCACGATTTCATTTTTGACGCCCCCTAGACCCTACGGGTAGGGTAGAATAGTATATAATTCCCAAAATTTACGCCAGCGGAACTACTACCACGGTTAGCGAACGGTTTCCGGTCGAAATGTATAGCGTTACCAGCTACAACGTGGAGGGAAGCAGTGTCAGCCCGGCGCCAGTCGCCGATGAGACCGCCCCCACCATCTCGTCCGTCGTCATCACCAGCGACCCCGGCGATGACGACGCCTACGGCGTGGGCGACAGCGTAGATGTCACTGTGACCTTCAGCGAGGACGTGACCGTAACCGGCGTCCCGCAGCTGGAACTGGACTTTGACGGCACAGCCAAGACCGCGGCCTACAGCAGCGCCAACGGCGCTGAGGTGGTATTCAGCTACACGGTGGCCCTCAGAGATTCCGGCAGCGAAGGCGTCGCCATCGGCGCCAACAAGCTGAGCTTGAACGGCGGCGCCATACAGGATGAGGCTGCCAACAACGCCACCCTGACCCACGCCGCGGTCGCCGCCGACTCCGGACACAAGGTGGAGGTGGACAATCCGCTCGCCAACGTGAACCCCGCCACTACGGACATCACCGCTCCCACCATCTCTTCCATCGCCGTGACGAGCGACCCCGGAAATGACTATACCTATGGGGCCGGAGACATCATCAGGGTCACGGTGACATTCAGTGAGGACGTGGTGGTCACTGGAATCCCCCAGCTTGAGCTCGAGTTTTATGACCCGGGCAGCGCCAACCAGCAGGCCAGCTTTGAGAGCGTTAACGGCGCGGAGATGGTCTTCGTCTATACAGTTGAGGCAAGTGACTCGGCCAGTGACGGCCTGAGCATTCAGGCCAACAAGCTGACGCTGAATGGCGGCGCCATCCAAGACTCAGCGGGCAATGACGCGGCGCTGACGCATAGCGCGTACGGTCCAGACGCGGACCACTTTGTCAGTACCCACGGGGGCCTGTGATGCTGGGTTGATCCACAACTACGGGCCGGCGCTCGGCTCCCTCTGGAGCCGCGACGAGTCCAACCGGCGCCGGCAAGTCCCATAGCCCGGCCCCCCTCGGCAACCGCCGAGGGGGGCCGGGCCGGAAACCACTCAACGGAGGAACCATGATGACTCACATCGATAGACGACGATTCCCCATCCTGCTCGCCGCCATGACGACCCTTGCCCTGGCGGGCGCCGCGCTGGCCTTGCTCTTCTCCACGGTACAGGCGAAGGAGGGCTCGGCGCCGGCCAAGCCCACAGGGCTGACGGCGACGGCGTCGCACGACTCGGTGACGCTGACCTGGGACGACCCGCAGGACGACAGCATTACCGGCTACGTCATCCTGCGGCGCAACCGGAATACCAGCGCCGAAGGCCAGTTCAGCGAACTGGTGGCCGACACGGGCAGCGCCGCCACCGGCTACACCGACGACAGCGTGGCGGCCGGGACTCCCTACACCTACCGCATCAAGGCCATCAACGCGCACGGGTCGAGCGAGCGTTCGCGATGGTTCCACATCGACACCCTGGCGGCGCCGGAGCCAGAGCCCGACCCGGCGCTGCTGGCCCCCGCCAACCTCATCGCAGCGACCGCGGATGGACAGGTTTTCCTGAGTTGGGACGCCCCCCTGGAGGACGCTGGTTCGGTCACCGGGTATGAAATCCTGCGGGGCCAGGGAGAGGATGCCCCGACCGCCCTGGTGGCGGACACGGGGAATGCCGACACCACCTACACCGACGACTCCGCCGATGAGGCCAGCACAGTCTACGCCTACCGGGTCAGGGCGCTGCGCGACGAGGATAAGAGCCAAGACTCCAACGAAGTCCGGGTGCACCTGGCGCCGGCGGCTCCGCTTTGGGTGCTGAGTGCGTTGTCCCACGACAGCGTGATGCTCACGTGGCCCGACCCGCAGGACGACACCGTCACGGGATATCGGATACTGCGCGCCGACATCGTAGGTCAGGTGCAGGGAGAGTTCGCCGTCCTCAACCAGGACACCGGCAGCACGGACACCACCCACACCGACGACACGGTGGAGCCTGAGCGCTCCTACGTGTACCGGGTGTTGGCCGTCAGTCCCCACGGGGTGAGCGCACCGTCCCACGACGCCCAGGCCCACACCCCGGCGGACCCGAACCCGCCGGCGACGGAACGGGAGGGCGTCCAGGACCTGGGAGACATCACGGAACAGGACGGGCCTCAGTTCAATCGCGGCGCACTGGAAGGCGCGGCAGACGCGGCGCACTATTACCGCTTCACCCTGAGTGAACCCCGGTCGGTCCGCCTGGCTCTGCACTGGCAGGAGGGCGACGCCGCACTGGTCCTGGAACTGGAGGACGGGACCCGGCTCCGGGTGAGAGCCCCGGACGGGGACGACCACGCGTCGGTCGAGGAGACCCTGCTGGAGGGGACGCACTACGCGCGAGTCGAGGCTCGGCAGCAGGGTGAGAACGAGTATCTGTTCACCTACGAGGTCTCGGAAGCTTCCGCCGCCGACGTTGAGTTGCTGCGCGAAGAGGGCTACACGCCCGACCCGGAGCCAGGCGAGGTGACGGAGCCGCTCGTCAGCCAGCCCGCAGAGACCCGCCAGGAGGCTGAGCAGGTGTTGCTGAGCAATTTCGGGCAGACGACATCCGCTGGCACCTTTGTTGTTGGCACTTTCGAGATTGCTCAGGGGTTCAGGACCGGCCCGAATATCCCCGGTTACACACTGAGCAGCATTGAACTGCAAATCCTGGCAGTGCCGGACAACCCGGCCGACGTGACCCTCGAGTTGTGGTCGGCAACCAGCAACGGTACGCCCAACGTTCCGGTCGCCACGTTGACCCATTCCACCGGAACGTGGGAGATCGGACTCAACACCCTCAACGCCCCGGCGGACACGGAACTGGCCGCCGGCACGACTTTCTTCGTGTTTGCGTCCTATCCGGAAACAAGTGCTTCAGACGGGCTCGAGTTGGAGGACAGACAATCGACATCCGCCGACGACGGCGGCGCGCCTGGTTGGAGCGTCCGCCAAATTTTTGAACGCAGTCGAACCTCCCAAGGCAGTTGGTCCAGCAGATTCGATGCGCTGAAGATCCAGTTCAACGGCCACGTGGTGCTGGTTCCCTCATCCAGCGATACGCCGGGCACGGTCGTCCTGTCAGCCGCGTCACCCTTCAGCGCCAGCCAGCCCTACACGGGCATCCAGCTGACCGCCGAGCTGACCGACCCCGACCCGGTTGCCAACCTCAAGTGGCAGTGGCACCGGTCGCTGGACGGCAGCGACTGGCGGAAAATCCCCGGCGCCACCTCCAGCAGCTACACCCCGACCACCTACACTCCGACCGAAGATCTGTCCCAACATCCGGTCGGAGATGACGAGTCCCACTACCTGCGGGCCACGGCAAGCTACAAACAGACGTTCACCGACGGAACCGTTGACCGGACCGCCCACGGCGTGACCGGGGACTATACCCGGGTGGACATCTCCGAGCCGCCGGGCGTGGACTTCGTCTTTAACCAAGACTCGCCAGGCCGGGTGCGGGTCGGCAGGTGGGTGACGGGCACCATCAGCAACGACACTGATACTGGTGACACCTTTGCCGTGGACCTGGAGCGGGGCAGGAAGTACCGGATCGACCTGGAGGGGTCCCAAACCGGACGAGGCTCGCTGGCCGACCCATTCTTGAGAAGTGTGTACTACTTCATAGATTCCAGTTTCATGTTGGCGGCCGGCAATGACACCGACAGCGGCATGGGCAAGAACGCCCAGATAACATTCACAGCGAAAGCGACCGCCACCCACTACATTGGCAACGAAAGCAGCGCAGATACGAGAGGCACCTACCGGCTGACCGTGCAGGAGATCGTGGACGACCTGGGCGTCTGGTACACCGACTGGGGGGCCGAGGAACTGGGCGGCTTCCTGCACCCGTACCACCCGGGGACCGGGAAGCTGTACAACAAGTGGATTATCGAGCGTAATCGGGGCGAACGGGATGTCGACGGGTTCCTCTTCTACCTGGGCTCCGACGATGCGCCGCTCGACAACAGCGACTACATCCTGACCGTCCGGGGGCAGAAAACGCCCCGGCTCCAGGTGCAGACGTTCTACGACCTGTCCAATCTGGATGCCTACATCGCAAAGTTCGGCCTGGACGCCGACTTCATCGAGTTCCCGCCCAGGGAAGGCGTCCACCCCGGTGAAGGGTCCGACGCCGAGGCCGGCCGGATCAGCCCCGTTGCCCCGCGGCCCGTGGGCACGGTGCTGGGCACCAGCAAGGAGGGAGAGTACCACCTGGTCTTCAACCCAGGCACAGAGGACATCGGAGCCTACCTGGCCACCATAAGCAGCCACCAGAAGTATGACACCGGCCGCTACGAGATCGCGCTGCGCCGCGACGCCAGCATGTCGGAACCGGAGGGCGAGGACTTCGGAGCTCTTGCTTGGTACACCAAGGGATACGTGCGGGTCGGCGATCCGGTGACGGGGCACATTGGAGAGGAGGGGACTGAGACCGACGTCTTCGCCTCGCTGCTGCGGGCGGACCGGACCTACCTGATCGAGGTAAAGGGGTCCGAAACCGGGGACGGCACCCTGGAGGACCCGTGGCTAAGTTTGGGACTTGCCAAGCCGGGATCGTTGGGCGTTGGCTTTGCTAACGCGACGGAATTCCCGTGCCCCACCGTTTCCGATTGTGCAGACGACGACAGCGGCACAGGCCTCAACGCCCGGATAGTTTATTCCCCGAGTCAGACCAACCTGTTCTACATCGAAGTAACCAACCTAAAAACCGCCGTCGGCATAGATCCGGCCGATCCCAGCGAGGAGGGTACCTACACCCTGTCGGTGACCGACATAACGGGGCAGGAGGCGGAGCCTGAGAGCGCCCAGGGCCAGAGCACACCCGGCGCCGGCCAGCGGGAGAACGTCTCGGAGGGCGGCACGGACCTGCCCAACGATAACTCCACTCCCGGCCGGGTTGCGGTCGGAGGCTCGGCCACGGGCGCCATCGGGACCCCTGGCGATCAGGACCGGTTCGCGGTGGAGCTGGTGGCAGGTCGCACCTACCAGTTCGACCTGACGGGCAGCCCGGGCGGGGGCGGGACGCTGCCGGACACCTTTTTCCGGGCGATCTACGACAGCGAGGGGCAGTTCCAGGCGGACAGCTACAACGACGACTTCGAGGGCAGCCGGGACAGCCGGGTGACGTTCACGGCAACGGAGAGCGGGACGTACTACGCGCGGGTGTCGGGCGACCGGGACGAGGTAGGGAGCTACACGCTGTCGGTGGCAGAGGCCAATTGACGGCACGTGACCTCAGGAGGGGGGAGCGGTCCGCGGGGGCGCAGCGGTCACGACGAGGACATCAACGCTGCGCCCATTTTTCAGGAGATATTCACTTGGGTTTCGAGCTGTCCCGCGCCGAGGTTCAGGAGATCGTGCGCGAGGAGTTGTGCCGGCGGGCGGGCCTGGTGAAGCTGGGACACGTGGCGTTGGATGGGACCAAGGTGAAGGCCAACGCTTCCAAACACAAGGCGATGAGTTATGGACACATGCAGGAGAGGGAAGCGCAGTTGGCGGCGGAGGTGGCGGAGTTGCTGGAACGTGCCCGGGAAGTAGATAAAGAGGAGGAGGTGCTGCTTGGATCGCCCTGACGAATCGGGTCTCAAAGCGAAAGTAGAAAAAGCCCCGAACATCTTTGTACGGTTTGACCGCCACATTCAGAGCAGAACGCTGGCGGGTTTGATGGACCTGATCCCTCTGCTCGCAACAATAGTCGTCATCCTCTTTTTTGTCGGTCACTCCGACAGCTTGGTTCGGCCCCTCCCCTTTGTCGCCGGACAACCCTGGGACTTTACCGGCATCGGGATAATCGTACTCTTCTTCCTCTTCTATTTTGTAGGCATCATGGCCGCCGTCCCTCCGGGTCGCCGGCTGATGGACGCATTGAATTTTGTTCTTGCGCGCACTCCAATAGTCAAGACCATTTTCGGCGTCACTAAGCAAGCTACAACTGCCTTTACGTCGCAATACAACTTCAGCCGGGTCGTGTTCCTAGAGTGGCCCAGGGAAGGTATGATTGCGATGGGCTTCGTGACCGGCCGCATCTACTCCGATGATAGGAGTCGGTCTATGGCGGTGGTTTACATTCCCACTGTGCCCAATCCAACATCGGGGAACATGGCCTTCGTCCTGGAAGACGACGTTGTTGAGACCGACCTAAGCGTTGAGGCGGCAATGAAGCTCACCTTCTCAGGCGGTATAGTCCTGCCGGAATCAATCTCCCTGGCCAGGGTGCCCAGGGGGAGCGATGACGAGCCGCAGAGTTTGATCGGCCAATTTCAAGCCGAACGCTAGTCCGGCGCGGCGCTTCCCGAACAGATTCAAGTGCCAATCCCGCAGCGGTCTCGGCTAAGCGTCAGCTACAGCTACCAGTGGCTGGCTGACGACACCGAAATCGACGGGGTGACGGGTTCCACCTACACCCTCCAGTCATCCGACAACGGCAAGGTCATCCAGGTGCAGGTCACCTTCACCGACGACGTGGGGTACTCGGAGTCACTGACCAGCGAGGCTACGGCGGCGGTGGTATTGGGCGGGTCATGAACGCCGACGCCAACTCCAGCGCCTTAACCTCCAATAACTGCGGATGACCTTTTCACATTGGAGTTTACACAATGTTCGGGTGAGGGGTTGTTTGGCGATAGAGTCAAAGTCATCGTCGGTGGCGCTATAACCGCCAAGAGAGAAATTAGCGCGTCATACATGATTATCGAAATCGAAGGGAGCGCAAACGGAGAAGCTCTTTTTCCTCCACGTCTCGTCGTTGCGTATCCTGTAATGACCTCGCCCAACTTGTACGAAGTCTTTAAGCCGGCGAACGGTGTTGCCTTTTACTTTATGGGTGACTGATTGTGTTGGGTATGCGCCAAACATGGATTGTTCTCGCCGCATTCAAGAGACATTTGAGCAACTAGCTCCGAGGTTCCATCTACTGTAATTCCGAGCGAAGCGAGGAATCCAGAGTGTTTCATTAGTGGGACAGTAGCCTTGTGGGCAGAGGCTTCAAGATTCATCACTCCGCTGCGCTCCATTCGCAATAACAGTGGGTACGCCTCTTCTGGGAACACACCGGAGTTATGCGAAGTACTCCCCTCATCATGGTGAGAATCATAGCTTGCCCCGCGCTCCTACACGGAGATGAAGCATAAGTTGAGCAGGGTTATTCGATGGTCTCTGGGTTCGGTTGCCTGGTCATCCCCCAGACTGGAATCCCATTCGGCAGAGAAGCCTCCGCCGTTACCCGGAAGCCGAACCGCTCGTAGTAGCCGAGGTTGTTAGGCTCGGACGTGTCGAGGAATGCGGACTGAGTGTCGTCATCTATCCGCGCCAGCATGTGGTTGATGAGGGCGCTTCCCAGACCACTGCGTTGACTTGAAGGATCGACTCCAATTCCGTTCAGGTACCAGTATGGGTAGGGCGGCTTGATCGCGGCGAGCACGGGGCCCAGAGCGCGCCGCCGCCGCCAGGCCGGGATGCCCAGCCGGATGGGTGCAGCCCAGAGGCCGGACCGCAGCAACGTAAGGACGCCGTGCCTGCGCTGATGCGGCGGATTCCAGATTGCGACGCCCAGCACGTCACTGCCGTACCCGTCGTGGGCCACGTCGACGACTCCGCCGGAGTATACGCAGGTGCGAATGGCTGTTCCCCAGACCCATGGCAGTTTCACACGCCGCTGCGCGTCGTCCGGTAGAAGAAACGTGTATCTGGGCGCGTTCGCAAAGGCGTTGGCCATCGCGCGGGCGGCGGAAGGGATCTGGTCGGGGCGAATCGGGGAGATGAGGGGCTCGGTCATGGGACTTATCTTAGGGAATTATATGCGGTTTTACCCGGAGGAATGAGAAATGAATAAAGCGCTATTTAACGATATAGATTATAGCCCGTCAGCGAAACTGGGACAACAGAGTGGGTGAAAAAAGCCGAGAGATTGGAGGTGGGGTTAGCTCCCTGGCTGAGGTAGAGTACTCAGAGAGAGGAGTGGAGATGTCCCAGACAGAAACAGGTAAGGCAGTGGCCGCTGAGGAGCGCACGGAGGAGATCAGCGTCGCTTGTCCACTCGCGATGTTCTGGCTGGCACGACTACCTTCAACTGGTACCGCGGTCACCCCTACTTCGCCTGCCTCGGACGTCGTGCACGGTCCCCACACCCACGGGGAAATCTGGGCGCCTCCACAACATCCGGTATCACTCGCGGCTGGATGTTGTGGGAACTGACAGTCAGCAGGACCTGATCACAGGTTCAGAACAGATTTCAAAGTCAAGGTGTTGATTTTGTCCAGGATAGTGGGCACACACGGCTCTATTCCAGCCACTCTGGGAGCAACTGCTGACTTACGCTTGGTCATATTGTAGGATAGACGTTATTACTAAAAGGTTGGAAGAATGCCTTGGAAGCGTATTGTGTGAAGTGCCATTCCAAGAGGGAGATGAGCAACCCACAGGCCATCACGATGAAGAATGGGCGCCCGGCCACTCAGGGAGTTTGCCCAGTCTGCTCCACAAAGATGTTCCGAATCGGCAAGTCTGAATAGTCCAGCACTCTCACGGCAGCGCAGTTGATGGCTGTCCGAAGGAGCGTCGCGGCGATAGGCGATGGTCCTCGGTGGCTTCCAATCGCTTGCATGAACTAATTTACCGGTCTGCTGACTCGGATTACTGCGAGTGGGAGGATACCACACCGAAAGAGAAAGGCCACGAGGGAATACACCGGCGAGGCACTCGAGCTGGACTCCAATCGATGCAGACGGATTGGGGTCCAATCCATAGGTCAGAGTTTGCCCCATGCAAGGCAACCGTTTCCGGAGCGAGCAATCGACCCGGTAGCGGGACATCAAGACATACGGGAGGAGCGTCATGACCGGGGAACATGACGGGATAGATCAGGGGAAGCCATCGGAAGACTACCTCAAGTTCCGCAGGATGATGGACGGCGAGGGCCGCGAGGGCCTTCGCCGGATCATAGAGCGTCTGACAGAGGAGATCGGGCTGGACCATCACGACACCGAAGTCCTGTCCGCCAGGGGGCCGGCATACAGCGAACTTGGGGAGCACCGCCGCGCGGTGGAGGACTTTGGACGTTCCATCGCCCTCGACCCGGACAACATCGAGTCCCTCCGCAACAGGGCGACTCTGTACCGCAACCTGGGCGATCTGGACAAAGCGGTACAGGATTGCGACGAGATCATCCGCCTTGAACCTGACGACGCCGACGCTCATCACGCAACGGGAGCCGCGCTCTTCACCATTCACAGGCTCAGTGAAGCGGTCGCCGACTTCGACAGGGTCATCGAGCTTGAACCGGACTACGACGAGCCCTACTACCAGAGAGGCGTTGCCCGCGTCGAGCTCGGCGAGCACCGCCGGGCGGTCCAAGATTTCGACCAGTTCATCCGCCTGAATCCCGGCGACCCATTCGTCCGCCACGACAGACAGCGCGCCATTGAGAAGGCGGAGGCGGAGCTGATGCCGGCACGCCGGGCTACCTCGCTCTGGCTGATCCCGTGAGCGTCCATACGACTCCACAGAGCTTGTTGGTCAACACAGGCTCGCTTTGCCGGCGCAACCCCTGGGAGCACTTCGGATGTTAGCGCCTGTTGGCAACCAGCAAGAGTGGGACACTCCCATAGCCGATTGATCAATTCCGTCGGCGCCTATGAGTCTTCCAACTTCAAAAAGCCAAGTGTAATAGCGGAAGTGGTAACTGAGAGCGTGGCATTGAAAGTGTCATATCTGAAAAGTGCCAGCTATTGCTCGTACTCGGGAGGATCTTCTCTCAGAGGCCCGTGGAACCTATCCCAGATGTTCCTTGAGATGTACTCCCAAGCTCATCGCCGACTGACCTGCAATCCTCTGAAAGCACCTCACCGGCGCCAGCCCAAATGTCAGCTGGCAGCCCGCACCCATGTTGGTGAGCCGAATGGAACAGCCGGACATAAGGAACCTTCTCACTCCGTAGGTCTTCAGCTCAGTGCCCCAACAGACGGATGCTGCACCCCCGGCCCAATGAACGGGACGGGAAGTCGCTGCTAATCTTCTCCTATGCTAACGCTTGGCTTTGTCAGTCGTTCACTTAGCTCCCAGAGGTCTGAGGCCAGCCCATCATCGTAGCTAAGAGCAGAGGATGGCACAGCGCGGCAGTCCACAAAATACTTGCCCGTGAGCCCCTCGACCTCGGGCGAGGACGCGAGGTAGTTCAGCGTCTTCGCTCCCTTTACGGCGTCGACACCGCGTGCGCCGATAAAGAAGTTGACCACACGGCCCAGGAGACCGTTGTTTCGCGCTATGTTGGTGCGGACCAGTCCGGGATGCAGGGCGTTGACCGTCACGCCCGATCCTTCAAGCCTGCGCGCCAGTTCGTAGGTGAACAGGATGTTGCAGAGCTTGGAGCGCCCGTATGCCCGGTAACCGCCGTTACTTCCGGGCCTTGGCAGGTCCTCAAGTCGGAAGTTGCCAGCCGAAAAATGGGCGCCCGACGAGACGTTGACGATCCGGGCCGGCGCAGAGTCTCTCAGGAGATCCAGCAGCAGAGTGGTCAACAGGTAATGGCCCAGGTGATTCAGTGCGAAGGTCATTTCAATGCCGTCGACGCTGCGGCGATGGGAAAGAAATATGGCGCCGGCATTGTTCACCAGAACATCCAGCCTCGGAATCCCTTCCTTGACTTGAGCCGCCAGCCGGCGCACGTCGCCCAGCGACGACAGGTCGGCCAGCAGGTAACGAACTGCGCCGTTGTCGGTCTCCTCGGTGATGCGCGCGACTGCCGTCGCCGTTTTCATGGCGTTCCGGCCGACTATAAGCACAGTTGCGCCCAACTGGGCCAGCTCCCGCGCAGCCGCGTAGCCGATACCATCACTGCCGCCGGTTATCAGACAAGTCTTCCCCTGCATGCTTCGGAATTGTATAGCAGGATTCTCGCCTGAGCCAATGCCGTAGACCCAAACTCAACGGGCCCTGGCTTGCACGCACTGCGGTGTCCCCATCTATAAAGCGTCCGGCACTTGGCCGTACCTAAAGTCACGTCGAGGAGTCAGATGGCCCGCCCAGAAACGGTCCTGATCACCGGAGCGACCGGGTACATAGGCGGTAGGTTGGCGCCCCTGCCGGTTGAAGAGGGGTGCAGCGTACGCGTTCTCGTGCGCGGTGAAACCCGGGCGCGTTCTCGCCCCTGGTCCGACCAGGTTGACGTAGTAACCGGCGACGTCTTCAATCCTGAAGCCCTCTCGAAAGCGCTGGCAGGCGTGGACTCTGCCTACTACTTAATCCACAGCATGGCCAGGGGGCCCGACTTCCACGAGCTGGACGTGTAGGCCGCTCGTTCGTTCGGCAAGGCAGCCAGGAGAGCAGGCGTCAAGCGCATCATCTATCTGGGCGGCCTGGGGAATCCAGAAGCCAATCTCTCCCGCCATTTGCGCTCCCGCCAGGAGACTTGGGATGTCCTTAGGGAAAGTGGCGTTCCCGTAACAGAGTTCCGGGCCGCCGTTGTCATAGGATCAGGAAGCACATCATTCGAGATGATTCGCCACCTCGTTGAGCGTCTGCCGGTCATGGTCTGCCCCAGGTGGATCTACTCCCGCATCCAGCCCATAGCCGTCGCCGACCTGCTGGCATATCTGGTTTCGGCCCTAAGTGTCCCCGAAAGCGCTGGGCATATCATCGAGATCGGCGGGAACGACGTGACCACCTACAAGGGACTGATGCTCGGCTATGCCAGCGCAAGGAGCCTCAGACGGCTGCTTCTACCCGTCCCTGTCCTGACCCCGAACACCTCGTGGACAGCCCACATCGACTCAAGTATAATCGCTCCATCCTCTTCGCCTTAGCGCAGTGTTGCTAGGAACGGTGACGCGGAGTGGATTTCAGGTGCGTTTGGGACGCAGGCTTCGGCGATGTGACAAAGGGTGCCTCGCCCCGATGCTCGGAGCGAGACCAGATCAAGGAGGACAAGCTATGACACAGTTTTACAGAGCGTATGAGGTTAGCGCTGCCAAGGGAATAGAGGACCACCTCGCTTCCTTGGAGCCAACGCCAAAGCGCATCAGGGTCACATTGGGCGACGAGACCATCGCCGACTCTACCAATGCCCTAATCATGTACGAGACGCGGCACCCGCCAGTCTACTACTTCCCCATGGCCGATGTGCGGATGGACCTGCTGGAGAAGACCGACCACTCCACCCACTGACCCATCAAGGGAGACGCTCAGTATTGGAGCGTCAGGGTTGGCGATCGCGTGGAGGACAACGCCGTTTGGTGCTACCCCGAGCCGCTGGATGGTAGTGTGGACGTCCGCGACTACGTGGCGTTCTACTGGAACAAGATGGACGGGTGGTATGAAGAGGACGAAGAGGTCTTCATCGGTCCCAAGGACCCGTATACTCGTGTGGACTGTCTGGCAAGCTCCCGGCACGTGCGCGTGGAGCTGAACGGGGTGACGGTGGCGGAGACGGACAGGCCCGTACTGCTACTGGAAACCGGACTGCCGCACCGCTTCTATATCCCCAGCGCGGACGTGCGGCAGGAGTTGTTGCGGCCCAGCGAGCGCGTTATTGGCTCACCCTACAAAGGTCAGGCCAGCTACTTCCACGTAGACGCCGACGGAGAAACGTTTGAGGACGTAGCCTGGACGTACCTCGGCCCAACGCCAGAGGCAGGCAAGATCGCAGGATACGTCTGCTTCCCCCAGGGCAAAGCCGACGTCTACGTCGACGGTGTACTTGAGCCAAAGCCAAAGAGCCGCTGGGACTAGGGATCAGCCAATACCCCTCTCATCGGGCCCGCTCACTGGGCTGGGCTCACGTCATGCGCGTCGGGTTGATGTCTTCCTGCTTCAAATCAAATCCATCTGAGACGGGCTCAACTGCGAATTTTTGAGTTGGAGGTACCCCTCCAATCGGGGCAGACCGATGGCGCCTATCGCGGCTCGCCCACCTTTGGCGGATCTGCCCCCTCCCCTTTTACAGGTTGACCGATTGATGCTATCTTGTGGTAGGCGCGCCACGGTCGTCCCAGATGGCCGCGCGATACTCAGAAGATTTCAAGGGAGGGACAAAATGACTTCCAACCAGTACTGGTGGCCGGATCAGTTGAACCTGAAGGCTCTGCGCCAGAATTCTTCCCAGCCCCACCCGATGGCCGTGGACTTCGATTACGCCGAGGCGGTGAAGAGCCTCGACGTCGATGCGCTGAAGAAGGACATCGAAGAGGTGATGACCACTTCGCAGGACTGGTGGCCAGCCGACTACGGCCACTATGGGCCTCTCTTCATCCGCATGACGTGGCACGCAGCGGGCACGTACCGCATCAGTGACGGCCGAGGCGGTGGAGGCTCAGGCCACCAGCGCTTCGCGCCTCTCAACAGCTGGCCCGACAACGGGAACCTGGATAAGTCGCGCCGCCTGCTCTGGCCGGTTAAGCAGAAGTACGGCCGATACCTCTCCTGGGCCGACCTGATCATCTTCGCCGGCAACTGCGCCCTAGAATCGTTGGGTTTCAAGACCTTCGGTTTCGCCTTCGGACGCCCGGACGTCTGGGAAGCTGACGAGACCGACTGGGGGTCTGAGGAAACATGGCTTGACGACCGACGCCACGATAGCGATGGAGAACTCCAGGGACCCCTCGGCGCCGACCACATGGGCCTGATCTACGTCAACCCGGAGGGGCCGAACGGCAACCCGGACCCAATGGCCGCTGCGAAATACATCCGCCAGACATTCAAGCGCATGGCGATGAACGACGTGGAGACGGTTGCGCTCATCGCCGGCGGACACACGTTCGGCAAGGCGCATGGCGCTGCCCCTGACAGCAACGTCGGTCCGGAACCGGAGGAGGCCGGCATTGCTGAACAAGGCTTCGGCTGGAGGAACAGCCACGGCAGCGGCAAAGCCGGTGACACAATCACCAGCGGACTGGAAGGCGCTTGGACCAACGACCCAGTGAAGTGGGACAACAATTTCTTCGAGAACTTGCACGGCCACGAGTGGGAGCTGACGAAGAGCCCGGCTGGCAAGTCGCAGTACACGCCCACGAATGCAGCCTCAGTGGCCACCGTGCCGGACGCGCACGATCCCTCCAAAAAGCACGCTGCCATGATGCTCACGACGGATCTCTCGCTGAGGGTGGACCCAGCGTACGCGCCCATAGTGAAGCGCTTCCTTGAGAACTTCGCGGACTTCGAAGACGCCTTCGCCAGGGCGTGGTTCAAGCTGATCCACCGCGACATGGGGCCCCGCAGCCGGTATGTCGGGCCACTGGTCCCTGAAGAGGCGCTGTTGTGGCAGGACCCTGTACCCGACGTCGACCACGAGTTGGTCGGGGAGCCGGACGTCGCCGACCTCAAGGCGAAAATCCTCGCTTCTGGATTGTCTGTTTCCCAACTGGTCTCGACCGCCTGGGTGTCGGCGGCATCGTTCCGTGGCACCGACAAGCGCGGTGGAGCGAACGGAGCGCGCATCCGCCTCGCGCCGCAGAAGGACTGGGAAGTGAACGACCCGGCAGCGCTCAGCGGGGTGCTGCAGACGCTGGAAGGGATCCAGGCAGAGTTCAACGGCTCGCAGTCCGGCGGGAAGAAGGTCTCTCTTGCTGACCTGATCGTTCTAGCCGGGTGCGCAGGTGTTGAGGAAGCAGCCAGGAACGCTGGGCATGACGTGCAGGTCCCCTTTGCACCGGGGCGCACCGACGCGTCACAGGAGTGGACCGACGTGGAGTCGTTCGCCGCGCTCGAACCCACCGCAGACGGGTTCCGCAACTACGTCCAGGCAGGGCAGGCACGGAAGCCGGAAGACCTGCTGGTGGAGCGGGCATACATGTTGACGCTCACCGCCCCCGAGATGACGGCGCTGGTTGGCGGCCTGCGCGTGCTAGGTGCGAACACCGCGCAGTCTGCGCACGGAGTCTTCACCGACCGGCCGGGGACGTTGACCAATGACTTCTTCGTGAACCTGCTCGACATGAGCACCGAGTGGGGTCCGTCCTCCTCGTCTCAGGACGTGTTCGAGGGACGCGACCGCCAGACCGGTGAGGTCAAGCGGACCGGCACCAGGGTAGACTTGGTCTTCGGGTCCAACTCCGAGCTCCGAGCCCTCGCGGAAGTCTACGGGTGTGACGACGGGCAGGAGCAGTTCGTAGGCGACTTCGTGAGCGCGTGGCAGAAGGTGATGAATCTGGATCGCTACGACCTGGCGTAATGCGGGAGTGCCAGTAACAGTGTTGGGGCCCGGCGGGGAGTCATCGAACCTTCCCAACGGGACCCAGTCGTTTGAAAGGACTTGGTGGGGCTTATATGGACGCTCATTTGTGAAGCTGTCTCAAAAGTCAGGGAAGTTGCCAAGGCGTAGACTATTGGGAAGACGCTTGACGGGGAGGTGTGCCAATGCCGCTTAGGGATATGAGCCGGGAAAAGATATGGCTGCTGCCTCCGACGCTAGACGAACTGGTTCCCCAAGACCATCCAGCCCGTTTCGTAGCCGAGTCATCCCGAGAAGAGCATATAGCTGCTGCCGTCCCTGGCGTTTACGCGGACGGTGTATGTAACGCCCGGCTCGAAGTCGCTCCCCACTGATACCGAGCGGGCCGTGGGCGAAAGGCCAGTGCTGGTGCAGATTCCCTCTACCGGTCTCCGGTTCGTAACGGAGACGAAGATTTCGTCGCCGTATCGCTTAACCTAGATTCCATCAAACTCCCCGCAGCCAATGACAGCGGACTGTATTTCCAGGAAGCGCTCCGGGGGCCGAGAGTCGTCTACGCTGAGTCCCACGGGATAGCGGGTGTAGGCGGCCACCGCCACCATGTCAGAGGTCCGCTGCTCTATGATGGCCGGGACCCTCAGTCCAGCGAAGGTTAGCTTTACATGATCTTCTCCGAATTCATACGTGACCCCTCCGCTCTCTCTTGGGCCAGCGTCCAGAATAAGCGGGCTGAATACGCCATTCACCCGAACACTGTACGTCGCGCCAGGAGTGAAGTCGGTTCCCAAGGCCACCGAGTGAGTCATTAGGCGGGAGACCCACACGCAGTCACTGGGGTCGCCAGCGGGTGCGCGGTTGGTTATGGAGACTGTGATTCCGGTGCCGGACCGCTCAAGTTCTATTCCATCAAACGTCTGGCAGTTGTTGGGAAGTACTGACATCAGATCGAGAAAATAGTGCCGTGAGTCGGACTCAGACACGTTTAACTTGGCGTACTCGAATGGGGCTAGTACGACTATCGTATCGGCTGCTGGCGTTGGCCTTGCGGTCGATGTTACCAGTGGAATAGCCGCTCTGGTCAGCTCTGCTGTAGCCGTAGGTACGGGCGCGTCATCACATGCCGACAGTAAGGCTGCGGCCACCAAAAACAGCAGGCCAGTCCATGCTAGCCTGTGGACGGTTCCCAGCAAGTCAATCGGCACTCGGGAGGCGAGCAGAAATGCAATCACTCCATGCACACCCCATGCCACGAAATCCGGCTAACTCTGTAACAATATGGCATTAGACTGAATCTCAACGTGAAGGTTCTTGATTTCGTCCAGTTGGGTGGGCCGACGTGTACGGTAGACAGAACCGAGGAGTCAAGGGCCACTTTCTCAGTGGCCCGCCCTGCTAAAAACCGTCGTCTGGCATAGGCACGGTATAGCGTATTAGAGCGTCGCCGGGAATGACAATGATCTCCTTGACGAAGGACTCGATGAAGGCCCTGCGCTCGGTCAGCTCGCTCTCTTGGAGGAAGTCTTTCATATCCCTGGCATAGGCCGCGATGGTGCTTACATCGTCTAGGTACGCCCTGCGCTGGGAGAGGATCGCCCTGGCGTCTGCCGCCGCATCCTCAAGACGTTCCTTTCGCTCCCGATGTTCCTTGATTCTGTCTGAGGCGTCGGCGATGTCAATGTCGGACGTCTCGATGGCGTTCCAGGGTCCAGGGGATTCTCGGATCAGAGGTTACACCTTCGCTATACTCTCCTTCAGAGCCTCAATGATTGCGCCTGGAGTCATGGGTACCCTGGTCATGCGAACGCCGGTGGCGTTGTAAACCGCGTTGGCCACTGCTCCGATGACGGGGACTATGGGGATCTCCCCGGCTCTTCCCCTCAATCCGAATGGGTGGCCTGGGTTGGGCACCTCCACAATGACCGTATCTATCATAGGCAGGTCCAGGGTGGTCGGCATACGGTAGTCCAGGAAAGTAGAGTTGGCAATGGCGCCATCTCCGGTGTAGAAATACTCCTCGTTCAGTGCCCACCCAACTCCCTGCGCGGTCGAACCCTGTGCCTGTCCTTCCACGAAGCTGGGGTGGACCGCCTTGCCGACGTCTATAAAGGTAGTATAGCGTAGTATTCTCACCTTTCCCGTCTCGGGGTCAACCTCCACGTCCACCAAGTTTCCGCCAAATATTACCCCGCCGGGCCCGGTTGGGAATGAATACCCCGCGCAGGTGATTGGGCCTCCCGTGCGCATGAGCCTACCGGCCAACTCTTTGAAACTCATCCTGTCGGCCTGGTTCTTAGTGCACACGAACGTGCCGTTCTTGAACTCCACGTCCTCTGGTTGTACCTCCCATACCAAGGCGGCACGAGCGCTCATCTGAAGCTTGACCTCCTCCGCAGCAGCGATGGCAGCCAAACCCGTCGAATAGGTGATCTTGCTGCCGTTGGCTACACCGCTCCAACCTGCGGAGTCGGTATCGCCAACTGTGGATACCACGTCCGTCGCCTCCAGTCCCAACACTTCGGCAGCCTGCATTGCCACGGTGGTCCGCGTGCCGCTGAGGTCGTTTGAGCCAGTCATGAGGGTTATGGTGCCGTTCGCGTTGACACTGATGGTGGCAACGTGAGGTGTAGCACCCTCACCACCTATGGCCCTGGCGGCCACGGATACCCCACGACCCCGGTTGGGCCCGTCGAGAGTGGCATTGTAATGGGGATGGGTCTTCATGGCTTCCAAGATCTCCATGCAGGCAATTCGCGGATATAACACCCCGTTGGGCATCCGTTCTCCTTCTTGCACAGCGTTCCTCAACCGGAACTCCATAGGGTCCATACCCAGCTTCTCCGCCAGCTCGTCTATAACACTCTCTACGGCAAAGGTGGCCGGGGGCTGTCCGGGGGCCCGGTAGCTCTGCATCTTCTGTGTGTTTGTGACGACGTCGTAACCGTCCACCTGGAAGTTCTCGACCTTATATGCCGCCAGGCCATTCTGGACACCCGCACCCACCGGTGACCCTGGGAACGCTCCTGCCTGGTAAGCGAGGTAGCACTGGGCAGCGGTGATTCGTCCCGACTCATCGGCCCCCATCTTGAGTCGAATGTAGGTTGCGGAAGCGGGACAGGTACTTTCGAAGGTCTCCTTGCGGCTCATGACCATCTTAACGGGCAGGCCGCTCTTCTTGGAGAGAATAGCCGCCATGGGATTGAGGGGGTTGGTGTTTGGGCCTTTGCCCCCAAACCCTCCACCACACTCCATGGCAATCACTTTCAGCATTGACTCGGGAATGCCGATGATGGAGGCAGTGCCCTCGCGAACGTCAAAGGTACCCTGGGTGGTGGTCCAAACAGTCACGTAGCCGTCCGGGTTCCACTGTGCAGTAGTTGCGAATGGCTCTATATAGCCCGGGTGAACCGGCTGAGTCGAAAACTCCCGCTCCACAATGACCTCTGCCTCCTTGAACCCGGTTTCTAAATCACCTCGACTAAGCTGGGTGTGGCTTGCCACGTTGGATTTCGTATCTGAGACCTCTCTCCCAGCCGGTCCGCGTATTACAGTAGTCAGGCTATCGTGGACCAAAGGGGCATCGTCCTTGAGAGCGTCCTCTATAGTGAAGACAGCCGGTGGTACCTCGTAGTCCACATGGATAAGCTTTGCGGCTTCTTCGGCTATATGAGGGCTGGTTGCTGCAATAGCTGCCACCGGGTGGCCTCGGTAGAGCGCCTTGTCGCGAGCCATGAAGTGCTCGGCCATTATCCTGGCGCCGCGGAACTGCTCTGCGATGAAATCTATAGCCTGCTGCTGTTCGAAGATGGGGAAGTCCTTGGCGGTGATCACGGCCTTTACGCCTGGAATAGCCTCGGCATCTCTAGTGTCTATGGAGAGGATACGAGCGTGGGCATGGGGACTCGTCAGCATTTTGCCATGAAGCATTCCGGTTATATGTATATCGGCTCCAAACCTGGCAGCGCCGGTCACCTTTTCCAAGCCGTCCAGTCGGGGCGCCCTGGTGCCAATTATTCTATACTGGGCTGGCTCTGCAAGACCTTTGTCGGTCTCAGTAGTCATGAGTATGCCTCCTTACGAGTCGTTCCGGATGCCTCATAAGTTTAGCTGGAATTCTCTCCCGAGTACAGAATCTGTACAGGGACAGGAGATATCGGACAAGGCCTCCTTTCCCGTTGCATTGGTATTGAGCCAGAGGTGATAGAACGGGTCCGGCATGATCAGCTCCCTGCAAGACTCGCACTCAGACTGGTACATAAGATGGGGCAGAATAATTTCACCTTGGACAGACTTGCCACACTACCGCCCGTTCCCGTACTCTGGACTGCATGACTGACTCATCGAGAGACACTCAAGCCCCGACCGTCGTGACCGTCTATCCAATGACCGGCCGGCAACTCTTCTTCAACGTCCCTCATGCCATCTGCGAGGAGTGCGACCTCACTGTTCGCCTCGTTCAGCGCGTTGCCTCTGACCTTCCCCATGTCGGAGTTCGCATCAAGCCCTGGTTCAACCACCTCTTCGACGCTCTTCGCCGTGGCGGATGGCACCCGCCCGTCGTTACGATTAACGGGAGGGTCAGCACCCAGGGTGTCATCCCCGATGAAGACGGGCTCCGCCGCGCCCTCGTGCGCGGCGCCCGCAGCACGGTCACCGGCGCCGATGACACCTGACCATCCTGCCTAGGTCGCCCCCGCTGGGGCTTCACGCATCCCTTTTGGCGGCTATCTCGCCGTCGGCTTCACCCAGGAATGGCTCAGGGCCTTGGCAGCCATCCTTATTCTCCTCGGTCCTGCAAGGCTCGTACTTCGGCTCGCCGCCCGCCTCCTCGGTCTGCGTATTCGCATCAACGGACTTGAACACATCGACCCGGACGAGCGATACGTGGTATTTCACTTCACGAGAGCTTCGCCGCAAATTCGGAGCCCAAATCCCCGATTTCAATCCGACATCTCGCAGTCCTGTTGACCTTACCCCCGAAAACAGTAGCAGTGGCAAGGAGAGTCATCTGGGTAATATAGGACAAAGTAAGGAGGGCTCATGTCACGGAAGAAGTACACAGAGGAGCAGATCATAGCGGTCCTTAACGAGGCAGAGGCAGGGGCCAATACAGTGGAGTTATGTCGCAGGCATGGGATGAGCGAAGCCACCTTCTACAAGTGGAAAGCCAAGTACGCTGAGCTGACGTTGATCGAGTTGAAGAGGCTAAGGTCCCTTGAGGAAGAGAACCGGCGTCTGAAGCAGATTGTGGCCCAGCAGGCGTTGGACAACTGGGCACTCAAGGAGTTGCTGTCAAAAGACTTCTAAAGCCCAAGGCGAGGAGAATAGCGGCGTCATACGCCATGGAGGGTCTTGGGCTGAGCGAGAGGAGGGGCCTGTCTGCTGACCGGTGTATCACCCTCGGTCTATCGCTATGAGGCGAAGCGGGGTGACGATGATGAACTCCGCACGAGGATGCGTGAGCTGGCTGGGGAAAGGAAGCGGTTTGGCAGTCCCAGGCTGCACATCATGCTCAAGAGGGAGGGATTGGTGGTCAACCACAAGCGTACAGAGCGCATCTACAGTGAAGAGGGGCTTGCGCTCAGGAGGAAGAGAAGGCGCAAAGGCGCGGCAAGAGCCCGGGAGACCACTCCATCTCCTGTGCGTCCTAACCAGAAGTGCTCCATGGACTTCGTCTCCGATAGCACTGTGACCGATCGGCGCTTCCGTGCATAGACCATAGTGGATGACTACTCACGGGAGGGCCCAGCCATCGAGGTGGATACCTCTCTGGGAGGCGCCAGAGTGGTGGGAGTCTTGGAGAGACTGGCGGAGACGCGGCGGTAACGCCTCCCGTTGG
Source organism: Dehalococcoidia bacterium (assembly GCA_965261605.1). GTDB lineage: Bacteria > Chloroflexota > Dehalococcoidia > Lucifugimonadales > UBA2985 > DAOUJW01. The sequence continues at coordinate 2,671,985 of OZ253466.1, forward strand.
GGCAGAGGCCGACAAAGGGCGGGCTGTTGGTGCGTACTGGGACTACCGGGCGGCCTTCCGGGGCTTTCCCGTGGACGTCTGAGCCGTTTACTGACCAGCCCGCGGGACCTGCTCAGGCGTGGGAAGCTTGGTCGAGGGCGCTACAGGCACAGAGCAGCCGACACCGTCTCACTAGGTCATCCATAACGGCGTCCAGCTGACTCCAGGGATTCCGCCCACGTCGCTGGATGGGTGAACGGCCACCGGTCCCTACGCACCTTCGCCCTGGCGCTCGTCAACCGGTCACATAGGACACAGGCTCCTTCCCGATGGACCCCATCAGGGCGCCGGATCTCCGTTTGGGAGTTCGTCCCACACCTGGTAGCGGTCCTTTTGGGAAGTCCACGCCGCACTTGTTGTGATCATAGCCTTGGTCTATGATGTTGTGGACCTAGACTGACAGGAGGTCCCTCACATACGCGCCTACTATCGAGGTTGTTTCGCTTCAGGATGCACAGCTTGAGCTATCCCTGACCGGAAAGCGTGGCGAGATAATGCGCCAGTACATGGACTACATCGAACAACTCGAAACAGGTCAAGCCGGTAAGCCCATCCCGGGCGAAGGGGAAACCACGGCTGCCATTCGTCGCCGCCTCGGTGCGGCAACTCAGCTGTTGGGCAAGAGCCTCGTCGTGAACCGCTTGGGGAACGTGGTTTTCTTCTGGGAAGATGGCAGCGGCCCCGCGCCGCGCCGGAGAGGTCGGCGAAGGAAGAACAACGCCGAAACCGAGCCTGATCATACTGTAACCGGAGCGCAAGTATGAGACGGCTTCTCTCAAAAGCGCCTCACCTGATTGTCCTATTGTTCCTCGCTTATACCGGAGTAAGCCTGGTACCGCCGTCAACCTGGAATGAGAACCGGATTACTGTAGCGTCGATCCTGGGCATCATCCTGATCGCATTCATTCTCTACTTCAAGTGGCTAAGGAATAGGCTGCTCTTCCTCAACAGCTGGCCAACTCCGGCCACCAACTCCAGGATTCGTCACTATCTGAGGATACTGCTCTTGGTCGACTATACCCCAAGGAAGGCCCGTACGCTGAAGCAAGTGGTTTTTTCTATGCTACTCCCTTTCTTGACTCTCTTGCTGTTCGTAATGGCGCCAATCATGGCTTCCTTATTCTTCGACGTGCCTGACGGCTTCCGTGACATGGTGTTAAGGTTCGGATTGCCAATGCTATTGGGATCCGTATTCGTATACCCTGCGCTTCATGGCCTAGTGTTCAGGTTGAGGATCAAGTACGACCTGAAAAACGCCCTTATATCCATCGTCATATACCTGCCGATGTTCACTTTCGCGATCATTGCGTGGCTGCATTTTAGTATGTTCGCGCTTGACGGCGAGACGCCATTTCTTGCCATCTCATGGTTCGAAGTCATGCTTGCGTCATACTTCGGCGCAATGTTTTGCATATTGCCTGTGCTAACGCATCGAGTTGGCTTAGACCCAGCGCCCGCGCCTGTGATAACCACTCACCGCTTTTACCAGCCTACTGAGATAGCAATATCTCTGGGTTCCCTCGTCGGCATTGCGACAGTGGTCCTCCTAGCATCGGTTCGTTCAGTTTAGGGTGGGCGATCCCGGCGCAGCAATATCGGCGCCGAAACCGGGTAGCATCGACGCCGAAGGGCCTCCGGGAATCAAGCCAACAGTCGGCGCCATGCCTCCGCTCGGTCACGGGCGCGAGCGAGATCTGAAGTACACTGCGCCGAGTCCATGGAGCAGACCGCCCAGTAAGGCGAGAGGGATTATCCCCTGTAGGCCGTCAGCGAAAAAGGGACACCTGAAATCTGAGGCCGACGGAACCATGAGGTAGTTTTCAATAGGCCCTCATCCTTGCTGTGCCAGCACTTCAGGGTAGGTTGAATACCTAGCCTAGACCGATAACAGCAGCCCTAGTGGTGGTGTTCATGTTACCATCCCACTAGCGAGCTGACCTCTATCACTCGCCATGCCACGGAGCATATCGAAAAACGTTGGACATGTCTTCGAGACACAATGGAAATCTTCTATTACAACGCCTGGTGTTTTCAGCCCCATTATTGAAAACGCCATTGCAATTCTGTGGTCACCAAAAGAGTCTATCGTCGTTCCCGCCGGTGTCCCGGGGAATACGGAAATAGTGTCCTCGGTCTCCTCAACCCTGATCCCCATCCGACCCAACCCCACGGCCACGCTATTCACACGATCTGACTCCTTGCCGCGTACATGAGCGATATTTGTGATCGTAGTGGGCGTATTCGCATAAGGCGCCACGCACGCCAGGGTCATCATCATGTCAGAAATATCTCCCATGTCAACCTCTATTCCCCTGAGCCCTCCCGCGCCTGGTCCTTCCACGATTGTGCTTGACCCATGCTGAGTTAGCCTACAGCCCATCATCTCCAGCAGCCGCAAGAACTCGATGTCCCCCTGCAGTGAACCCGCGAGAGGGAGGTGCTCTAGCGTAACACGCCCACCTACTATTGCTGCTGCGGCTGCGAAATAGGAGGCAGTGGAAGCGTCAGGCTCAACAGTGTATTCTAGGGCTTTGTAGGAATATAGATTTGGAACCTCGAAGATGTCGACGGCCGGCTGCTTGACGGTTACACCAAATCGCTCCATCAATGCCGTGGTCATCTCAACGTAGGGTCTACTAACTTGGACATCGGCATGAATCTCTAGAGAAGACTTGCAAAGAGGGGCTGCCATCAACATCGCCGAGACAAACTGACTACTCTCGCTAGCATCTATCTGAATATGACCACCTGCCATTCCATCCGTGATCAATTCCAAGGGGAACGTCCCCGTTTCAGACTCGATGTGGACACCTCGAGATTCAAGTGCATGGATAAGGGAGGTCATGGGCCTGCGCTTCATTTGCTCTGTGGCGTCAAATCGATATGTGCCGGAGCCAGCTCCGGTGGCAGCTAGCAGGAAACGAGCGGCGGTTCCGGCGCTGCCGCACCACACAGACGCATCCCTAGCAGGGATATGTCCACCAGACCCATTAATGACGTAGACGTTTGTGTCCGGTTGCTGTATGGAGAAGCCCAACTCCCTGAGCGCTTGGACGAATACCCAGGAGTCATCACTAGTCTGAATGTTTGAGAATTTGGATGTGCCCTCCGCTAAGGCTCCGAGCAGCAGCACGCGGTTTGAGATGCTCTTGGACCCGGGAATTAGGACGGAAGCCTCTAGTTCATGGCCTATTTGCTCAATCGCAATCTGGTTTGAATGTAACATTCACGCCCCTTTAGCTATCGAGTCAGCTGAACACTTCCAGAAAATTCTATCACATTCTACGCCTGTGTAGATTGTCAGCAACAATGGGACGGGTGAAGGCTCTGTTCATAGGGCCTGGATGTCCTTGGGAAAACGGTTACGTAGAGTCATTCAACGGGAAACTGAGGGACGAGTTCTTAAGCGGTGAAGTGTTCAGCACCCTTGCCGAAGCCCAGATACTCATGGAGTGGTGGAGGAGAGAGTACAACCAGGAGAAGCCTCATCGTGCCCTGGGATACCATCCACTTGCACCCAAGAACACATCCCTGCAAGACTCGCATTTCGACTGGTCCAGTTTCCGGGGTGAGGACCAACCGCCGTGGTGGTACTGGTGGATAGCAGAGACTCGCATTATGATAGGGCTGCAAGGAACCGTTAATCAGGAGGCAGAACGGAAAAATGGCTGAGTACATACCGTCGATCATGGATTGGGTTCGCGAGCAGGTGGAACTCTACGAGGGCAGCGGGGGCACAGAGGGGACAACGCTGCGCGATACCGGGTTGCCCGTAATCATTGTGACGAATCGGGGAAATCGGACCGGAGCAATCCGCAAGACGCCGCTGATGCGGGTGAAGGAAGGGAACAAATATGTCTTGGTGGGATCTAAAGGCGGTGCGCCGAAGAACCCTGAATGGGTATACAATCTCCGTGCGGACGGCAACGTAGAGATTCGGGACGAGACCGAGGTGTACGCGATGCGGGTCCGCGAAGTTGTGGATGCGGAGGAACGGGCGCATTTGTGGGAACTGGCAGTGGCGGCGTTTCCACCCTACGAAGAATATCAGACTCGGACGGAGCGGAGAATCCCGTTGTTCGTTGCTGAGCCAGTGTGACGGGGGGTGGCTTCTTCATTCAGTGAACAAGGCAACTTGCGGCTTAGCGCGAGGAGTCTGCGAAAGGATGGGATAAGCCGAACGGAATGTTGACCATATCCATCGACCTGAGGTGGGGATCAATATGGATAGTGCACCAACAAACTCGCTGCTGACAACGCCCCACTGCCTATCACCAATAAGGCTGCCAGCTTAAGGTGGACCGAGCTAGAGACAACCCGCTGAGATCTCCCAATCCTCAGAAGGTATGTTGCATGACAGGAGAACCGCGAAACCCGAATAGGGACGGCTCATTCAATTTGAAAGAGTCGTCAGGGGTGCAGTAGACAGCGGCCGGGGCAATTCAGCAGTAGAGACTCACTACAGGTCCAAAACAAACCTCAACACGAAGGTTCTTGATTTCGTCCAGTTTGGTGGACTACCGTTTACGGAAGATACCACCGAGCCGTTCAGCGGTATCTCCTGGACTTTTTTTCCCGGAATCAAGCTGTCGTCGGGCATTGGAACGGTGTAGCGGACGACGGCGTTGTCGGGCAGAAGCTCGATCTCCTTGACGAAGGTCTCGATGAAGGCCCGGCGCTCGGTCAGCTCGCTCTTTTGCAGGAACCTGCTCATGTCCTTGGCGTAGGCCGTGATGGTCTTCACGTCGTCGAGGACCGCCCTGCGCTGGGCCAGGATTGCCCTCGACCCCTCTGCGGCGGACTCAAGGCGCTCCTGACGCTCCTTGTGGTCTCGGATGCGGTGGGCGAAGTCGGCCATGTTGAACTCGGTCGTCGTCTCCACGAGGTCGTAGAGCCGGTCCAGCCTGCCCCTTACGTCGGCAAGCTCCGACTGGATGGTCTCCAGCCGCTTGCGCTCGTCGCCGGCCACGTCGTCCATCTGCTCGTCCACGACGTTGACCAGGCTCCGAATGTTGCCCTCGGTCAGGATGTTGGAGCGAATCAGGCCGACGACCAGCTCCTCGAACTGTCGGGCGTCCACCCTGGGCGAGTCGCAGGACCCGGGCGCGCGCTTCACGAAGGAGTGGCAGACGTAGTAGGGGAACGTACCCCTGCTGGAGTAGCGGCCCGAGAGCGCCCTCTTGCACCTGTAGCACTTGACCAAGCCGCTCAGCAGGAAGGTGCTTCCGACCCTGCGGGGGTGGGAGACCTTGGGAGCGCGGGAGCGCAGTATCCCATTCACCCGGTCGAACTGGGCCTTGGTGACGGTGGCGGGGAACGCCTTTTCCACCCGCACCGGGTCGGCTCCGTCCTTGGCGTTGTTGCCCCAGACGAGGGTGCCCAAGTGCGCCTCGTTTCTGAGGATGTTGTGGACGGTGGGCTTGTTCCAGAGCTTACCCCTGGGGCTGGCGATGCCCTCGTCGTTGAGGATGCGTACGATCTTCATCATCCCCTTGCGGGACTCGGCCAGGTCGAAAATGCGCTTGACGATGCCGTTCGTTTCGGGGTCCGGCTCCAGGGTGGGCCTCTCCTTGGGTCCGTCCAGCACCTTGACCTTCTTGTAGCCGTAGGGCGCCATCGGAGCGACCCAGAAGCCGCGGGATGCGGCTTCCCTCATACCCCGCAAGACCTCCATGGCAAGATTCTCGCTGTAAAACTCGTCCACGCTCTCTATGATGCCTTCCAGCAGCCTGCCCGTGGGGTTGTCCTCGGCCTGCTCGGTGATGGAGACGACGCGGAGGCCCTTGCGCCTGAGCATGGACTTCAGAATGACGGCGTGCTCCCGCTTGCGGGTGAAGCGGGAGAACTTCCAGACCAATATCTCCTTGAAGGGGGCCTCGGTCCTCTTGGCCTCGTCCAGCATCTTCTGGAACTCCGGGCGGTTCATCACGCGTCCGCTCTCCGCCTCGTCCACGTACTCCCGGACGACCTCGTAGTCGTTCTTGTCGGCGTAGTCCCTGAGCGCCCTCAGCTGGGCGGACACGGACAGGTCCACGTCCTGGCGGTCGCTGGAGACCCTGGCGTAGAGGGCTGCCGGCGTGCGGTCGTTTCGTTCACTCATCTGTTGTTCCTCCTTGTTGCTTCCTGTTGGTTCGGCGCGAGCGCCGCATCTGCGTCCTTTCCTGTCTGCGCCACTCCCTCTCCTCCAGGTAGAGGCGAAACCCCTCACGCAGAAGCTCGCTCAGCGTGCGGCCGTCCTCCTCGGCCACCTGCCTCAGTTGCTCTTCCATGGCGGGCGGCATGGAGAAGGTGACGATCTTCGTGGTCCTTGCCATGTGTTTTTTTGCTCTCTGTAGTAATACTAAGTCCTACCCTTATCATGAACGAACCGGCCTGTGGTTGTCAAGAGCGCTTGGCATCTGCTGTCCGGCGTTGGTAAGTCTAGTGCTTGCTAGGCCTGCTGGTAGCTACCAGAGTGGGTCTTTGACCATACCTGATAGCCTCACAGGTATAGGAATGGCGTATCGTTCGGACATTGCCTGAACCAACCCGAGCAGCCAGGACTCAGCATATGGGCTAACCACCACCTCTTGAATCAAATCGGCCGGATCAACTGCAAGAGGCATGCCAACGTCACAAACGTCCTTTGAGTAATCTATCGCCTGTATATCGTCTCTGTCAGTGGGTTTGTAGTTGAACCGCTGGACTGTCGCCAGGACTTCCTGTTCGTGTGCAAAGCTCAACCTCTTATGCAAGTACGGCGCATGCATACTCCATGGCATCTGTTGAGTTTCATACGATATGTACTCGACGTTTGCTATCGTGTCGGGAGCTACGTCAGTAAAGCTGTGAACTAGGGATTTGAAATCGCTCTTGATCGCGAGGCCATACCCCAGACCAGAGTACAATCTCCACATGGCTTCCGACTCGTGGTCGTTGGCGTGCCAACAGTTGATCAGCGTATAGCGACGTTCTCGCTTCGTGTTCCTGACCAACATGCCCCACACCTCCATATCCCTAGATAGATCCGTACTCGGAGCTGCCGCCTGCACTGCTTGTATCACTTTGAGGTTAACCTCGGACCAAGCACCCTCGAATGGGTCGCCGAGCTTGTCAGCTCGTGCAAAGAATAGAGCACGACCCTCAAGTAGAGAGACGAATTTTGGGAAATCCATATACCGCCACAACGTCGTGTCAAATGACGGAACTTTGACGTCGTAAGTTGGGCCGTATGCGGCATAACTCTTGACTCCAGGTCTCAAGTGATTTTCGATACCGGGGACATCGGATAGTCTGTGGCTCAACTTGTTCTCCCATCGCACCAAATAGGCACCTTCATTCTACATTCTCCAAACTCTGACAAACTCTCCACCGAGGAGGCTAGGCAGTTCTATTGGATTTCCCATTCTCTCTAGTCACCGGGGTGTTGTTAGACGAGTTCAGGCGCATGACAACAAAGGGCCGCACCGAGATCAAGACAAGGAATAAAAACCCAATATAGAAGACAACGACTCCGACGTAGGGATCACTAGTGAACAGGTTGCCTACCAGAGGTAGCCAAGCAGTGAAGAGGCCGACCCAAATGAATATCGGAGAAAGGAATGAAAACCAAATGCCTACCTGAGCCGCCCACACCGGAGACTTGCGCCATATTGAGGCGGCTAGCAGGGCGAACGCGATTACAAAGAGAATCGCGCTCAATGGCAAATGGAGGGAGCTCAGATGTGGGGCGACCCAGTCCTGTACGGAGTAAGCCCACTGAATTGAGGATGGCTCAACCCCTCTTGCGACACCCGAGTCCGATATGTGTATGTGCCGCGCCAGCAATATCAGAAGTGCGCCTACGAAGGCCGTGAGAGAATTGTTGTACAGCCAGTCTCGCTGTAGTCCCGATGAGTCCATCTGGGCTTCCTGGACGGCTCTGGCTGACGCGGCTCTCAGGCGACTCATCAACGATTGACTCGCATTCAAGAAGCGGTTCATTCCTGACTAGCCTCCCGCCCCATCAGCACGCCCCGCTACACCTACGGGACCGCGGCGTCCCGGAATCACCTCAACCGGCGTGGGAATCAGCCACTCCGCTCCAGCCTTCACCGCCCCCTGCACTCGGCCATTGCGGGCCAACTGACGCACCCTCCGTTCCGACACGCCCAACCGGGTGGCCGCCTCCTTCACCGTGACGTTGGCGACGTCATCGTCTGGCGCTTCGGAAGCCAGCTCGAACTCCATGGGGTTAGGCTGCTTCAGCGTGCTCATCTCGTGGATGAGGAACCCGATGACTTCGCCGTCGTCGTCCAGCCGCTTGAGGATGCGCTCGTCGTCCGTGGAGGTGAAGTAGCCCTCCCTGAACGCCCACAGAACCTCAAGCATGTCCCCTTCATGGTCGTATGAGACAAACACCTTCTTGCTCGTCATGGTCACTCTCCTTTGATGCTTCGGCTCAGGTAGCCGGTGAGTATGAAGGAGTAGTCTTCCTCCCTCTTCACCACAAGGCAGATGTAGCGGTTCCTGCCACGCAGGTCCGGGTAGAGCCGGTAGTAGATCTGGACCGCCGGACTGGAACTGGATGGCCTCACCGCGTCCGGGCTGGCGAGGGTCTCGGCGAACCGGTGCAACTGGAAGGCCATTTCAGGGTGTCTTCGCAGGATGTGGCCGAGTCGTTCGTCGGTGAGCCTGACCTCGTTTCCGTGCTCATCAGTGAAACGTCGCACGCCGGACTCCATCACCAGATACCATACCGTAAAGTATACCGCGCTACGGTATGGAACGGCAATACGCCGTCTCTGTGCGGCATTTGAGGGGCACCCCATCAGCCTTCCTCCCCGCCGCCGTCCTCCTGGGTTTCGGCTCGGGGCGATGCGGCCGCCTGCTCCTCCATGTAGGAGCGGATGGCGACGCGGGCCAGGATGCGCAGCCCCTTCAGGACCGCCCTGCGATGTTCAGGCGTGTAGGACGGCATGGAGCGTTCCAGGGCGTCTTCAAGCTCCTGCTCTCCGGGCCTCTTTCGTCCGTTGTTTCTTCTGGGATCTTTCATGTTGCGTGGTCGCAGCGGCGTCTCTGTGGGCCGCTGGCCTCTCGTTGCAAGTTGTGCGGCCGGGGGGCCGCCGGCGCCGACGGAAGGGGCGAGCGCCTGCGGCCTCCAAGCCGGTTCAGGCCCCGCCGTGCCGCCGATGCGCGCCCTGCGCCCGGCGGGGCCGGTTGTCTAGCTCTCCTCCTCGAAGAGGGTCATCTGGATGCCCTCGGCCAGGATGACCGGCAGGCCGCCGGGTATCCGGAACGCGAAGCGGCAGATGGAGAGCATTGCTCCGCCGCAGGGCTCGACGCCCTTCCTGCGCCACATGCGCAGCTGCTTGGGGTCCACGCCAAGGACCTTGGCCATGCCGCGCCAGCTGAGGCCGCTGAGCTCCTTGAGCTGTTCGAGGCGCTCACCGAAGTCCTCGGGCAGCACGCCGCCCTCCAGGGGCTGGGTCCCATCGGCTGCGGGGTTGTCGTGCCCGTCGAAACGGGTCGGGTCGTTACTGTTGTTCATCGCTATCCTCCAATCTGAACAGGTCTTCGAACTCGGTCAGTTCCAGGGCCTTGAGCATCCGGCGACGGATGCGACCGGAGGGGGAGCGCCCCGTGTTGACCAGCTTCGACACGTAGCCGGGGCTTATCCCGATCTCTCTGGCGAGCCAGTTCTGGGAGCGGTTCAGCACAGCGAGCCGCCTCCAGAGGGCCGCCACGTCGAGCTGGACAACAGTCCGTCCTCTGCGCCTCCGGGGGCCTTCCCGTTTATGGGCGTCTTGTGCAGGCATGGGTCTCTCCCGTCACTCGTCTTTCATTGGGGCGGCAGGGCCTGGGGCGCTCCCGGGTCGGCGGGGGAGCGCCATGCGCGTCCCAGCGGCCCCAGGGCGTCCACGGCCCCACTGTGGGAGACCCACAGGGGGACCGTCCCGCCCGCCGCCCGCATCTCCTCCCGCGCCACGCGCAGGAAGTGGGTCTGGGCGATCTCGTCGTCGAAGACGACCAGAACGGAGGGCCTTACGCCGTGGTCGTCGGTGGGTCTGTGAGATGAGTAGTAACGCAGATAGGGGGCGAGCCGGTCGGACATGGTGGAGGGCCGCACGGCGCGCCGCTCCCACTCCAGGAAGAAGGGCCATGCCGTCTCGTCCTTGCGCAGGACGCCGAAGGCGTCGGGGTTGACGGCTCGCATCCCGCCGTCGTGCCGGAAGTGGCGGGAGGCCCTCCTGGGCGGGTCGAGCTGGACGACCTCCCACTCCAGGAGGCGGGCCTGGGCGGTGAGCGCGGCCAGGAAGCCGTGGACGGCTGAGGTGTGCTCCATGTTCCTGAGCAGCTGGCGGGTCCGCCTGCCGGTGACGTTGCGCCACTCCAGCGGACCTTCGAAGTCTTCGGGGGCGATGCTCCACCGGCTCCTCGCCACGGCGACGGAGGTGCGGTCCCTGCGGGCGAGAAGGGCCAGCCCCCGGTCGGTCAGGGCCAGGCGTCCTCCCGCGTCGCGGGGGCGGGCCGCCAGGCCGAAGCCTTCGAGGGGGATGACGATGTTGGAGGCCCTCGGGGGCGTGACGTCCATCAGCCCGGCCAGCTCCTTGAGGGCGATCCAGGGCCAGTCGGAGATGAGGTCGAGGGCGCGCTTCTCTGCGGCCCTGAGCATGACGGGCAGCATCTGGTCGGACATGTCCGAGGCGGCTCCCCTGTCGGGCAGGTCGGCGGGCGCGTCGGCCCGTCCGGGTTCCGGCTCCAGCGGCAACCCGCCGCCGGGGGCCGCCCGTTCGAGGGCGTAGCGCAGCGTGATGGATGCGCCGACCCTGGGCGGGCTCCATACCGGGTCGCCCGCTCCGGCCAGGACCGCATCGCGCTCCAGGGCCAGCAGCGCCGGCGCGTCGGTGGTCGAGAGCGCCCTGCGCGCGTGCCTGAGCCGCACCTCGTCGGCCGCGAGGACGAGCACCGTTCCGGGCGTCGGCCAGTCGCGCAGCCGCCAGAGGCGCTTGGCGAAGCCCGACCGGTCGGCGGTGGGTCCCTGCCTGACGACGCCGACGGTCCTTCCGTCGGGAAGGGTCATGGCGGCGTCCAGGGGCAAGGCCCGGTACCAGCGGAACCGGACGGGGAATGCGACGTCCGAGACGGCGGAGGCGAGGCTGTAGACGGATGCCACGGCGTCCAGGCGCTCCATCAGGCTGCGCCGCCACTGGACCGAGACGGGACGGGCGCGCAGCAGCTCGTCGGGGGCCATGCCCTCCTCGTCTGCGAGCCTGCGGAGTCCCGCGGCGGTGAGGTGGAACCTCCGCGCCTGGGGAAGCAGCTCCGTGGCGTGGAGCACGGAGGCGCAGAGCCCGCCGGACTCCAGCTTCTCTATGGCCTCGTAGACCGCGCCCCTGGACCAGCCGGTGACGGCGACCATCTCCAGCCGGTTGAGGAAGGGCATGGACGCCAGGGCGCGTAGCAGGTCGTGTTCGCAACCTTCGGGTCTCATTCCTCCGCCTCCTCGTCGCCGGCGCTGCGGCCCTGATGCGCCTCGGCGTCGGCAGCCGCCTTCCGCCTGCTCCGCCGACTCCTGCGCTCCGGCCCCGGCCCGGCGTCCGGTTTCTTCTCTGTTTCTCGCTCTTTCTGTTGTCCGCCGTCCTCCTTGAGGTCTTCGACGCCCCTGCGGAACTCCTCCACCTTCAGGTCGCCCTCCGCGTCGCCGTAGGCGACCTGCCGGGCGGGGACGGTGTATGCGGACGCCGCCTCGCGGATGCGGGCGGCGACGGCGGGGTCTCCCTCCTCCGGCTTGCGCACCATCATCGAGAAGGCGGGCATCCGCTCCTTGCCCACGGTGGCGCGGACGTAGCAGTGGTGGACGGGCAGCGACACGATGTCGTCCTCGGTCACCCGGTCCTTGCCCAGCTCCCACACCAGCGTCCTGGCGTCGTTCCCCGCCACCTGGAAGACGGCGAGGCAGCCCACGTTGGCGAGCAGGGTGTCCCGCATGGTGCGGGAGAGGTCGTCCAGCTTTGCCAGGCTCTGCGTCGCCAGCACGAAGCTAGCCCCAAACTTGCCGAGCTCGGACAACATGCTCTCGTAGTCCACGCCGGGCATCGACTGCATCTCGTCCACCACCACCAGCGCGCCGCGCCGCTCCCTGAGCGCCACGCTCCCCTGTTCCCGTATCACGGCGTCCACCAGGTTGAGGAGGGACGCGCCCACCAGGGCGGCCACGTCCCTGCCCACCGTCCCCTGGGACGTGGAGACGAGGAGCACGCCGCCCTCGTGGATGACCTTCCGCAGGTCGATGGTGGAGCGGCGCTGGCCCAGGATGGCCCTGGCCCGCTTGGAGGAGGAGTAGTAGGAGAGGCGGGTCTGGACGGGGGCCAGGGCCTCGGCCCGGTACTGGCGGTGCCAGCTTCCGAAGTCCCTGGCCCACCACTCCAGGAGGTAGGGGTCGGAGACCTTCTTCAGCACGGCGTTGCGGAACGGGTCGTTGGACAGCAGGCGCAGCCCGTCGAGGATGGTGTACTGCGCCTCCGCCTCGACCTGCTCGTTGGCCTCGTGGAGGGTCTTGACGGTCTGTTCGAGGATGGACTGCATCCTCGGCCCCCACTGCTCCCAGAGCCCTTTTGCCACCCTGACCACCGAGTCGGCGGTGCGGTCCCGGTCGGCGAAGACGCGGGTGTCCAGCAGGTTGATGCCGGGGGAGCGGGACTCGTCCGACAGGTCGATGAGCTTCACGCTGTCGATGAGGGACTCGGGGACGTGTTCGAGGATGCCTGCGACCAGGTCGGTGTGGGGGTCTATGACGACGATGGCGTCGGGGTCCCTGCCCGCCGCCTTCTCCTTCAGCTTGTGCGTGACGAGGTGGTGCATGAGGGTGGACTTGCCCATCCGGGTGCGGGCGACGTAGAGGTGGTGGCGGCGCAGCAGGTCTTCGGGGAAGCGGATCTCCCGCTTCGCTCCCGCGGTCGTGTCTCCCACCAGCGCGCCGCCCCGGACGCCCTTCGCCGATGGGCTGAGCGCCCTCGCGCCGGACCGCTCCACCAGGGGCGTCTCGTCGCCCGCGCCCGGCGGGTGCCAGAGGCTGGCGATCTCGCGGACTCCCAGGACGCTGCGCCTGCCGAACAGACCGGGGCCTGCCGGGTGGAGCGTGTCCGGGTCTGGCGCTACGGGCCGGACCCTGCCGACCTTGAATCTCGCCCCTGCGGGGTTGTCGTAGTGGCGGTATGCGGCGGCCACCGGGCCGAGAAGCTCACCGGCCCGCTGCGGCCTCGTCTCGGCGGGCAGGACGGCCACCACCTGAAGCTCGGCGTCGAAGGCGATGCGGGAGACCTTCTCCCCTATCAGGATGGGGTCCTCGACGCGCTTGCGGGACTTCTTCCAACGCCACCACGCCCAGCCGCCGACGACCAGCCCCAGGGCGGTGACGGTTCCCAGGAGCGCCGCCTTCCATATCTCGCCGTCCTGCACCCACAGGTAACCCTTGAGGGCGGTGAGAACGCCTATGCCGAGGACGGCCATCGTGATGCCGTCCATCTGGAGGGGCTTGGTCTGGAAGGTGTAGGCGGGCTCCCTCGGCTCCATGCCGGGCCGCTTGTGGGCCTTGTCCAGGTGGGCCTGCGACCAGTCGGGGCCAAGGGAGCGCAGCAGCAGCCGCGCCACGACGCGCTCCCCCTCGTGGAGGGCCGAGAGCGCCCCCATGAGGGCGATGAGGGGGTCGGAGCCGGGATCGAGCAGGTCGTCGTCCCGGAAGGTTCTCAGGGGGACGTACTCGGGGCCGTCGGCCCGCAGGGTCATCGACCACGCCTGCTCGCCCTCTTCGAGGCGCAGCGGGTCTTCTTCCCGGTCAAGCCTCTGGATGCGGGCCTGGGGGTAGTGGGCGGAGAGCTGGCCGCGCACCACCCGGTCGTCGAGGCAGCGAGCCATCAGGGTCACGCCGTCCATGTCCCCGGCCAGCTCCAGGGAGAAGGGCTCCGGCACCGCGACGGACTGGAGCAGGTTCTCGACGCCCAGTAGGGTGCGCTCCCCGGTCCTTGGCGGCGTCACCGCCAGCAGGACGGGGCTTTTCTTCTCAGCGTCGTCTCCGAATAACAGGTTCTTCGGGTTCAGCTTCATGGGGGATAGTCCTTTCTCTAATCTCTAATGGCGTCCGGGTGTCCACTCGATGACCGCCGTCTCCTCCGGGGTGGCCTCGATGCGGACGGGGAAGCGGTTGCCCTTTGCCAACAGCAAGCCGTCTCCACGCGGGCACGACAGGAGCCATCGCTGGAGGTCCTGGGGCAGGTCGAAGGCGTCGCCCACGGTGCTGATGGCGGCGGCGTCCTGCTGGAGGAGCAGCTTGAAGGCGGCGTTCTGAAGCAGGGCGCGACCGGAGTGGCCGGTGATGGTGCGAGAGGTGTCCTCGCTGAGCAGGTCCTGCACGTCCTGGGTGATGAACTGAAGTCCCAGGCGGTGCTTGCGCGCCCGCTTCGCCATGCTGACCATGAAGGCCGCGCCCTCGGGGTGCTGCATGATCGACCACACCTCATCCACCACCAGCAACCTCGGCTTGGGGTCCTGAGCTGCCGCGGCCCACACCGTCTCGGTGCAGACCATCGCTGCGGCGGGCCGCAGCTCCGGCTCCAGGAGGTGCAGGTCGAAGACGGTGACCAGGGCCTCATTGCCCAGCAGGTCGTCGCCCTCGTCGGAGAGCAGGTGTCTCAGGCTGCCGGTTGCGAATGGCCTGAGCAGCCGGGCCAGACCCGCGTCTCCAGCCTCGTCCTCTTGCAGATACTGGTAGAAATCGCGGAAGCCGGTGCGCTCCCGGGGCTGGGCGTAGTAGCCCGCCAAGGCGTGGTCGAGGGAGGCGCGGCGCTCCGCGCCGAGACTCTCTCCGACCATGACCTCGATGAGCCTTCTCAGACTGCCGATGCGCTGGAGAAGCTCCTCCGAGTCGCCCTTGTCGATGACGAAGGGGTTCATGCCCTCACCCGGCACGCCCGGCGACAGCACTCGCCCTCCCGCGGCGCGGGCCATGTCGGCGTACTCGCCTTCGGGGTCGATGACGTAGGCCGTGATGCCCCGGGTGATGCCCCGCAGCACGCCGAGCTTGGTGGCGAAGGATTTGCCGCTTCCAGACCTTGCTAGCACCGCCGTGTTCGCGTTCAGGTGGGTGCCGTCCCAGGGGTCGTAGACCACCGGGGAGCAGGCCCGCATGTCGATGCCGTAGAGGGTGCCGCTCCTTGTGTCCAGGTCCGGCGGCGAGAAGGGGAAGAGACGGGCGATGCTGGAGGTGTCGAGGCTGCGCCACTCGGCCACGGCGTTCAGGGCCAGGGGTAGGGTGGACAACAGGCCCTCTCGCTGGCGGAAGGCGAGGTTGTCGAGCTTGCCCAAGGTGGCGGCGAAGTGGGCCTTCGCCCGCTGGGTCATCTCCTTGAGCGACGCCTCGTCCCTCGCGTGAAGGGTGACGGAGAGCGAGGCGTGGAAGAGCCGCTCCCTGCCCCGCTGCACCTCGTCCCTGAGCCGGGTGATGTCCTCCAGGGCGATCTCCGCCTCGGGGGACATGGTGCGGCCCCGTTTGAAGGAGAGGGACTGGGCCGACTCGAACCGCACCTTCTGCCACTCCAGCGTCCTGGCCGCCTGCTCGGTGGGAATCGGGCCGACGTGAACGGAAAGGTCCATCGGCGCGCCCGCCGCCATCAGACCTTGCAGGAAGCCTGGGGCCAGGGACCGGGGCCACTTGCCCAGGTGGAGCGACCGCACGAGGGTTCCGCCGATGCGCATGTCGCGGCGGCCCATCTCCACCTCGACGGGGGTCTCCTCGTCCATCTCGGCGGGGGAGCCGCCCAGGGCGGCTGCGACGAAGAACATGCGGAGCTGCCGCCCCTTGAGCCGGTGGACGGACAGACCGGCCCTTGCCAGCAGGCCGCGCAGATCGTCGATGCGCTCGAACTCGCACACGGCGTAGAAGCGCCGGTCGAGGATGCCGTCGCGGGACTCAAGCTCGGTCAGCAGTCGCCCAAGGGACTCCGAGGCCGCCCTTGTCTGTGGGGGCAGGTCCTCCGGCTGCGCCCGTTGAAGGTCCTCTCTCAGGCTGTCCAGGCGCGGCGGGTGCTGTCTGATGAGCAGCTGCGCGGGGAAGTCCAGGGCGTTGAGGGCGCCGGCGAAGGCCCCCAGCTTCGGCTCGTCGAGCTCCAGGCCCATCACCTCGCACACCCCCAGCTTCACCCCGTCCAGGCGCACGGGCCCGTCGTCGTCGAGGTGGGACAGCATGAAGAACAGGGGCAGCTCGGGCGGGAGCTTGGGAGCGGATGGCTCGACCGCTCCTCCGGGCGTCTCGTGGGGAGCGGAGAGGTCTTCTTGCGCCCCCTGCGCTCCTCGTCTTGTCAGTCGTCGAATAAGCTCTTTCAACAGGGTGTCTTCCTTTTCTCTATGGGGTTGGGAAGTCCACAAGGCCGCTGCTTAGCAGCGCGGCCACGCCCTTGGCCGACAGGACCAGGACGAGGCCCACCACCGCCATGACGACGGCGGCCTTTGCCCTGCCGCCGCCGCGTTCCTCGCCGCCCTCGGCCATCAGGATGAAGCCGGCCCAGACTATGGCGAACAGGCAGAGGCCGGAGGCGGCGTAGGCCATCGCCGTGAGCACGCGGTCGAACTGGCGGAGCATCTCCTGCTCCTCGGCCGGGGCCGCGCCGGTCGTCGCCAGCGCGACCCCGGCCAGAAGCGTCGCTGCCATCCCGCGCCTCACCAGGGCCACTCCCAGCCCAGCGCCTCGAACCAGCGGCGCAGGTCGTCGGCGGGCTCCTGCACTGCGGGCGGGTCTTCCGGCTCAGGCTCCGGCAGCGCCAGGGCCTCGAAGGGGTCGTCCGACCCCACGGCGGACTCCAGGCTCAGGGACTCCTCGCGGGTGCGGGTGATGGGCGAACGCTCAACCACCTCGGCCTTGACGTGCTCCGGGTGGACGATGGACACCGTCACCTCCCTGGCGATGGTGGCGCTGGGGACGTAGGCGTAGGCCGTCGCGGTGGCGGACGCCGTCGTACCGTCCTCGCAGGTGGCCGTCGCCGTGTCACTGTCGGAGTCGCTGTCCCCCGGCCGATGGAGGTGCACGGTCCTGGTGACCTGTTCGACCCGCTCCGGGTGGTGGGTGAGCTGCGTCAGCGGGGGCATCGGGATGCGGAGGCTCGCCTCCAGGGTCACGTCCACGCTCACCGCGTGAATCGCCTGACCGTCCCCGATGGGAAGCCGGAAGCTGGTCTCGCCGTTGGGGACGAAGGCGACGCTGGTATGCGACGCTCCGGTCGCGGCGGCGACGGTCCCCGTGACTGCCGTCACCTGGGCGTCCAGCAGGGCCGTCTCGGTGACGCTCTGGTGCCCGGCCACCGTCTGAAGCTCGACCGGGTGCTCGGTGTGCGTGACGCACTCGGACTCGATGACGCCGCTGACGGCGCCGGGCGTCCAGCCCAGGGACGCGAGTCTCAGGTCGCAGAGCTCGCCCTCCACGGCGGGCAGGGGGTACGGGATCTGCTCGTGCTCGAAGGTCAGCGCCCCGGCCTGGCCGAGGGTGTCCTCCCAGGACACGGTGAAGGACGGCTTCGGTCCGTGGAGGGGGAGCGAGTAGTCGATGCCCTCCCCCTCGTCCAGGCTTGCCGAGTCCCAGAAACGCAGCCACGTGCCCTCCGGCCCTCCGAATGCCCGCACCCGGATGTCCAGTTCCGTGGCGGCCCGAAGGGTCACGGCGGCGCGGTCGCCAGTTACTGACAACCCCTCGACGAATATCCTGCGCCCCTCTACCGGCTCCTCGACCTCGAAGTCGATCTCGTCCCGCCAGGGCTCGTGGTCGTCGGCCAGGGCCGCCTGGGGGACCGTTGCGACCGCCGCTGCGAGAACGGCGACGGCCGCGAACGCCAGGAAGCCCTTGCGGGGTTTCCTCCGCCTCGTCTCCAGCGTCGCGGCCCGGTGGTCGCGGGCCTGCTGGTTCCCAGCGTCCTTCCCTCTGCGCTTGCCGAACCAGCGCATCCTTCCGTTGCGGCGCTCCTTGTTCTTGCGGGTCTTCCTGTTCTTGCGCAGCCTTCCCAGCCCGCGCCCGGCGCGTTTCGCCATCAGGCTCAGCGGGCCGGGGCCGCTCCTCACCAGCTGGGACACCGGCCCGGCGTAGACCCGCGCCCCCAGCCGGTACTTCAGAAGGTCGGCGGCCACCAGGGGCAGCCGCCGACCGCCTATCTTGCCCACCACCATCGCCACGCCGAAGAGTCCGAAGACGACGGCCAGGGCCATGCGCACCTCGGACGGGCCGACGGGGGCGTAGCGGTATGCGCCGTAGGAGATCGCGCACACCGCCATCACCGCCACGACCTGCGGGAAGGTGAACCCCAGCAGCACCCGGTCCTCGGCCTGCACGTGAGTCGGTACCTCGTGTTCTCTCATGTCTCGTTCTCCTTCCTCACGTGCCCTATCCGCCGTCGGGCGTGGGGGCGGGGATTGGGGTGGCCGGGTCGGGCAGATCGACGTCTACCGCCGGGTCCACGACCGCGTTCATCACCAGCTCCACGACGCCATAGGCGACCAGGGCCAGGACGATGCCCGCCAGGGCGGTCATCATTGCGCTCTTGCCGCGCTCCATCTGGTTGGGCGCTCCGCTGGCGGTGAGGTACATGTACGCGCCGTAGATGAAGAAGCCGACGCCCACCGCTCCCACGACGCCCAGCAGGATGCCCACCAGGTTCGATATGGTCTGTGTCAGTTGTTCCATTCCTTTTCTCCTCTCTGCTGCCGGCGCCCTCTCACGGCCCCGGCGTTCATCTCTTCGTTTTTCCGACTCGGTGACTCCCGTTAGCTGCACATGGCTCCTCCTCCGTCGTGGTATTGGTCGGCGCTCTCTCGTCCGCGCCTGTTCGTTGTCGTCGTTACTCCCCGCTGCTCCTGGGCTCTCCGCCGCCGTCGCCGCCGCCTGCCGATGGGGTGGCCAGGGAGGCCGCCGAGCTGAGGCCGCTGGCGGCTGCCGAAACGCCCGCGCTGGCCGCCATCGCTCCCACCGCCATGCCTCCCGGCCCTCCCGCCGCTCCACCCGCCACCAGCCCGATGGTCCGGGCCGAACGCGCCAGCGACGAGGGCAGGTTCATGCCGAAGTAGAGCATCGAGAGCCAGGAGTCGAAGGTGCCCGCGTTGCCCAGCATCGACGGCACCCGGGTCGCCATGTAGACGAAGGCCAACGACAGGAGGAGCTTCCAGATCAGGTCCTGGACCGGCTCGAAGGCGGCGATGGCGGCGACCTCGTTCAAAAAGCCGAAGCCCAGGGCCAACGCGATGAGCTGGATGGCCTGCTGGAAGGTGGTCGTCATGAAGAGGCGCAGCCAGTGGCGGCCCCAGCCCGCCGTATGGGGCAATATCCAGAGCCCCAGCGCGATGGGGGCCAGGGCCAGCAGGAGGTCGATGAGGGCCAGGCGCAGCACCATCTGCACGATCACGTAGAGGACGAAGAAGCCGTAGACGAGGTAGAGGACGGCCAGCAGCAGGGCCATGCCCACGCTCCCTGCCTGCACGCCGGTCATCAGGGTGCGAAGCGTCGAGCGGAGCATGTCTCCGGCGGTGACGTTCAGGGAGACGGCGACGAAGCCGGACACGGCGTCGGCAACGTCCAGGACCAGGGCGCACCACCAGAGGGACGATGCGGCGGCGACGAGGCCGAGGACGAGGCGGGGGACCATCTCCCGCCAGCCCGCCTGACGGGTCCCCAGGTGCTCGGCCATGATGAAGCTCAGCCCCATCCAGCCCAGGATCACGACGAGGGCGCCGGAGGTGATGGCCCAGACGACCATCCACGCCTGCTGCACCATGTGGTGGGCGTAGGTGAGGTCCGCAGGGGTGCCGGTGAGGATGTCGCTCATCGGCCGGACTCCCTCCGGCAGTTGTCGGCGTCCTCGCCGCTGGCACGCTCCACGACGCCGCAGAGGGTCCCGTGGACGCCCTCGATGACCCAGCCGGCGAAGGCCCTCGCCCAGCGTCCGGGGTTGAGGGCGGCGAGGACCTTGTCCCAGATCTTCCCCGGCTCGTGAATGGGGACGACGGCGTAGAAGTCGCCCCTCCTGCCGTCCTCGGCCTCGGCCAGCATGACCAGCAGGTAGGCCCGGTCGGGGTCGAGGTCGGGCTGCTCGTCCAGGTCGGGGTACTCCCACGAGTACTCCCAGCCGTCGCTTCTCTCCTTCTCCCCACCATGAACCCGGTACATGGCGCTTATCCAGTCGCCGGTGTCGGCGTCCCGGACGGCGTAGAAGAGGCTCTCGATCTGCCGGTCGAAGAGGGGGCGGGCGACGAACTCGCCGCCGCCCTTGCGCTCCACGAAGTCCCGGTCGGCGTTGACGAGGGTCAGCTCGTCAGGCGGGGTCTGGGCCAGGGCGATGTTGCTTGCGGGGATGGCTAGGAGCGCCGCCAGGAGCAGCGCGGTTGCCAGGGGAATCAGCCGTCTAATGGACCGGAGTTTCGATCTCAGCGCCAACTTCGTTCACCTCTCTTCTGCGGTCTGCCGCCAATGGCCGAATTACGGCGGTCGCAAAAAAGTGTGAACAAATGAAACTGGAAATAAGACCCCTCATAACTCTGCGCACGAATGCGGGGCGTTACAGGCCGTTCCCCCGTGGCTCTGCGCAGGGATGCGGGGGGCTATAGACCCTCTTTTTTTCGGCCCCTTTCGTGCAGTATTGGGGGTGTACAGGAGTTTGAGTTTGGTAACAGAGCGGCCAGAGTCGTGAATTCATAGCTGAAACAGGGGAAATCACCCCCCTACAGGACGTAAACAGGAAACACTTTGTCGAATCATGGTGTTCCGGACGGCAATGACAACGCCAAACGTGGGGCATGACATCGGCGGGCCGGTTGGAGCGGCGTCTCGATGACATTAGGCCCAGGAAAATGCGATTGAAGTGGGGGTGCATGACGTGCCCAAAAACGTGGCCAAAGACCGGGGGAAAGGCCGGACCGCAGTTGACCGGAGACCTGGACGGAGTTTTGCGAGGGAGGAAAGTCGATGAAAACCACTGAACACGGCATCGAAGACAGCAAGGACATCGAGAACATGCACCACATGCGGCTCATGACGCTGCTGCAAGAGCTGGTGCGGGACAAGGGCTTCAAGGGTGCGGCGCGAGTGCTGGAGTTGGACCAGCGGACGGTGGCCGAGTGCGCCAAGACGGGGCAGCTGTCCCGGCGGGTGCGGCAGGCCCTGGAGCGTGCGTTGCAGGAGGGCGTCGGGTCGGCGGCGGCCCGGCAGCGGGATCGCAACGACAGGCTGGAGAAGCGGGTCGAGGCGCTGGAGAAGGGCCACGAGACGCATGAGAAGGGCCACGACTCGCTGGGCAAGGAGCTGCGGAGGCGAATGGCTGCCGTCGAGGGCGGGATCGAGGCCCTGCGTCGGGTCGAAGCCCAGGGGACCGGGGCCGGTCATGCCGGCGCCGGTCCCTCCCAGGCGGAAGCAGGTGCGTCGGACGCTGGAAGGAAGCCTCCGTCAACGACTAGGGAGCGGCGTGAGTACCCCGACCTCGTGACGCTGGAGCCCGCCGAGGACGATGAGGAGGTGTTCGGCGATGCGTGGCCGCTGATCGTCGAGTGGCGGGGGCTGAAGGACGCTCACCCCAACGACGGGAGGGGCCTTGCGTGGCTGGCGGAGGAGGAGAGCCTGCGGGTGGTGGAGCTGGCGTTGCTGGAAGACCACGGCATGACCCTTCCGCCGGAGAAGCGGCCGCTGCGGGGGTTCGACCGCGACGGGCAGATCAACTGGCGCAGGACCGCGCTCTTCGACACGCGGAGAGCGCGGCGAAAGGCTGAGCTTCTGGGGCGCTTGACCTTCGGACTGTGGGGGCGGTAGCCGGGCTGGGAGTGCGGCGGGTTTCCAGTCAACTTTAGTGAACGATTTGGCGGCAGTCTTCGGAAGGGGTGTTGCAGGCCCTCTTTTGCGGGTCTCGGGGCCGCGATAATGACTTCACTGTTTGGCTTTTTCCAAGGTTTCCGACCATAGAAACCTGGGTGCGTGATCCCTGTTGCACGGGTACGACCGGAGGATGATTCGCTCTCCCCC
The DNA here is from genome assembly GCA_965261605.1 of Dehalococcoidia bacterium. Lineage (GTDB taxonomy): Bacteria > Chloroflexota > Dehalococcoidia > Lucifugimonadales > UBA2985 > DAOUJW01. Next base: position 2,694,021 of record OZ253466.1, read on the forward strand.
GGTCTCCCAAGAGGGTACTGCTGCTGAAGCGGAGTTGACGTTGGTCCTTCGCAGGCAGCGCGGATCGAAACGACGGAGTTGACGCTGGTCCTTCGTCCTCGGTCCAGTCCGGCGGTTGGAGTGATAAGCCCTTCTCCCGTTGGACACCCGTTCAGCGATTGGAGTTGATCGCTTCTTCCGCTGGACACCCGCCTGACGGTCGGGGTTGATCGCTCCTTCCGTTGGGAACCAGTCTGCCGGTTGGGAGTGATCGCTCTCGCCGTTGGACTCAGGGACGGAACGCTCTCTGCGCCTCGTCCTCACTTGGTCGGTCGGAGTGCGCCTGCCTGTTGCAGACGGGTCTGTCGCTTCGACCGGCTCCTCATGCCCGGCGGCATGGCTGCCTGACAGCTAGGCCGCGGCTTCGACATGCGCCGGTCTGCCGTTCCGAGCAGGCTGGTCGCTTCACGTCTCGCAGTTCTCCCACTGACGTTGTTCACCCTGGGCCGAGCTGCGTCTTTCTCTCATGCGCCGGTCTGCGGTCACGTCGTGGGCCGGCCGCTTCACGTCTTGCAGCTTCCCCCAACTCTGACGCTACGCATCCTGGGCCAAGCTGCGTCTCTCTCCCATGCGCCGGTCTGCGATGAAGTCGTAGGACGGTCGCTCCTCTCGTAGCAGCCCCCGGCAGTCGATTCCCCCAACGAATCACCCTGGGCCGAGCTGCGTCTTTCTTCACCCTCCGCTCCGTCTCCCGCGTCCGGCATCCGACCGTGGGCGGAGTGCGTCCAGCGTCAACCCATCACCGAAGACTCGCGCCGTGGATGCAGGCACGGGTCAGCAACTGAAAGGAGGAGTCCATGCACGTCAACGAGGTCCATCGCCGCTGACGGCGGGGCCTCCGGGTCTCACAACACATCCCCATTCACAAGGGTCGTCCCCGTTCGCCGGGGGCGGCCCTTCTTCTTTGCCCGCAAGCGGGCGCAGGCCAGAGGCAACACAACACAACAGAAGGAGGACGGACCGATGACTACGGCAACGATGGCAACCGGAACCAGGACGGCGGAGAGCGAGCTCAGGGCCGCTGCGAGGCGGCGCGGGATCACCATGAAGGAGCTTGCGGCCATGATGGGCGTGAGCGCGGGCTACCTGTCGGGGCTTTCGACGGGGCGTACGCCGTGGACTCCGAAGATGCGGGAGAAGGCTGTGGCGGTGCTGGGAGAGGTCCCTGGGCAGGGGACCGTCTACCGCCAGGGCGGCGTCGTGACCGGCGAGAGCAGCTTCATCCGGGAGCGCGCCCGCACCCTGGGCATGACCATGCATGACCTGGCCGACCGCGTTGGCGTGTCCTACAGCTACATGACGCAGGTTGCCCGTGGCCGCCAGAACATGGGCGTGAAGGTCCAGGCCAGGGTCGAGTCTGCGTTGCACGCCCCGGCGAAGATCGCGCCCGCCACGTGCGCCAACCGCCAGGGCGTCGTCGTGGCCGGGGAGAGCAGCTACATCCGGGAGCGGGCCAGGGAGTTGGGCATGAGCCTGCGGGACCTGGCTGACCGCGTGGGCGTCTCCTACGGCTACATGTCAATGGTGGCGCGGGGTCATAGCAACATGGGCGTGAAGGTCCAGGCGCGGGTCGCGTCAGTGCTGGAGGCCCCGGTGAAGGTCGCGCCCGCGCAGCCAGCCTGCATCGACCGGGAGGCCGTGTGGGACCGGATGAACGCCCACGGCTTAAGCCAGAACGAGGTCGCCCGGCGAGCGGGCATAAGCTCGGCCCATCTCTCCCAGATCATGAACGGCAAGTCCTCCCCGTCGGCGGGCGTGCTGAAGGGGCTGCACGGCGTCCTGTTCCAGCCGACGAGTGCGGAGCGGGTCATGCCCGCCGAGGTGAAGGTGCTGGGCTGGCGGAAGGGCGAGCGGAGCGGGATGGTCGTTCGCGGCGCCGGTGGCCCCGGGCGCGGCGCCAAGTCCGGCGGCGGCACCGTCAGGGTTGGCGGCCGGGTGCCCTGGGGCGCGAAGGCGGAGTTCGCCTACCGCGCGGGGTACGACGGCATGGGACGGTTGTCGGTGACGCACGTCGTCGAGCGGGGCTACTCCGCCATGCTGAAGCAGCCGGAGCTGGCGGCTGCATAGAGACCCAGGGGAGAGGCCGCTGCCGCATCGACGGCGGCCTCTCCCTGCTTCTCATGTGTGCCGCCCTTTTTTGTTGCCCGAAATCAGCGCCCGTCTTCGACATCCCCGAAGGAGGGGCCGCAGGCGCTCAAAGCGCCCGCTGCCCCCACGTCCGCGCGGCGGCGCGCTAACGCGCCGCCTGCCCCTCGCCCGCGCCTCCCTGCTTGCCCAGCGCCTCGCGGGCCAACCCCCTCGCCGCCCGCGCCGCGGCGTTGTCCGGCTCGATGCCGATGATGGCCTCGAAGTCCTCGGTGGCGCTCTCGAACCGGGCCGCGTACATGCGGGCAATCCCCCTGCTGTAGAGGACGGCCGTGTCTCGGGGGTCGAGGTCGAGGACCCTGCTGTAGTCCTCTATCGCCAGCTCGTGCTGCTCCAGGCTGGTGTGGGCCAGCCCCCTGGCCGCGAGGGTCTCGGCGTTGTCGGGGTCTAGCTCCAGGGACCTGTCGAAGTCCCTGACCGCCTCGTCGTAACGGCCCAGGCTGCCCAGGGCGACGCCCCTGCCCCGGAGCGCCGAGGCGTTGTCGGGGTCGAGTCCCAGCACGGCGTCGAAGTCGCCGAGCGCGGCCTCGTGTGCGCCGAGGTTGACGTTGGTGATTCCCCTGGCGTAGAAGGCGAGGCCGTACCTCTCCTCCAGCTCGATGGCGGCGTCGAAGTCCCTGACCGCCCTGTCCATCCGGCCCATGTCGCGGTATGCCATGCCCCGGTGGTAGTGGGCGTCGGCGAGGTTGGGATTCAGGTCTATGGCCCTGCTCAGGTCCTTCACCGCCCGGTGGCGCCTGCCCATCGCCACGTGGGTCAATCCCCTGTTGTAGTGGGCGTCGGCGTCGCCGGGGGCCAGGGTGACGGCCACGTCGAAGTCGCTCATCGCCCCCGCAAGGTCGCCCAGCTCCGCCTTGCACGCCCCCCTGCTGTAGTGCGCTACGGCGTCGCCGGGGGACAGGCGGATGCCGGCGTCGTAGTACTCCACCGCCAGGCGGTGCTCCTCCATAGCGGAGTAGGCGCGGGCTCTGGCGAGGTGAGCGCCCGCATTGCCGGGGTCCAGGGCGATGATTCTGCCGTAGTCCTCCGCCGCAAGCCGGTGCTCCCCCAGCTCGGCGTACGCCAGCCCCCTGGCACCCAGCGCCTCGGTGTCGCGGGGGTTCGCCTCGATCCTCTCCGTCAGATGCTCGACCATCCGTTGAAGGCCATCGCGACCCACGCCGTCTATCATCCTGCGGAACCTCTGGTACTCCTCTTCCGATGGCTTCCCCTGGTCCGTCCCGTCATGCTCCTCGTTCATGACGCTCCTCCTGCATGTCCTGGCGTTCTCGCTACCGGGCGGGTCCCTCGTTGCGCGGGCGGCGGCCCCGGATGGCGCAGGCTACGGCCTGCGGCCCGGACCTCGAATCGGTCTCCACCGGCGGAAGTCCGCGCCGGGCCGTCCCCTCGCGGCCTCATCCCTCCGGCGTGGCCTCTTCCCCGGCCCCCTACGGGACCGCCGCCAACGATGCCCCTATGATGATGTAGCCGCTTCCGTAAGGCAACGCCGACGTGACGGGTGCGGATGGGGAGAGGCCCGGCCATGTGTGCGGCCTTCTTGCGTTTCCGGGCTCTGTGGTCGCAGGCGCTCGCCGGAGCGCCTACTCCCTAGTCGGTGAACAGATGGCCCAGTCCCAGGGGTCTCGCCAGGGCCACCAGCGCCATCATGTTCCGCATGCTGGGGCGGGCTCGCCCCTTCCTCCAGCGCCGCATCGTCTCGTGGTGGATGTCGAGACGGCGGATGATCTCCGCCCACGACAGGCCCGACTCCTCCTTGAACCGCTCCAGCCGCTCCGGGAAGTCGTGGGGGACCTGGTAGGTCACTCTGCTGTGGTGGATGCGCTGTCGAGGCATTGTCCGGTCCTTACGCAGGATGGCTGCAATCTGCCTCCAACTGCGATGTCCGGGGCCGTACGGAATCCCCGGTCAGGACGGCACACGGAGGGCAGGCTCCGCAGTCAGCCCATCCCGGAGCCTTTTGGGAGGTTGCCGCTTGGCTTGCCCTCGGCTTGCCGAAGGGTTGCGGCGGCCTCCCACGCTTCATCCATCTGTGCGGCCTCTTTTGCGTTAAGGGGGGCGGCGCAAGCAGAAGTTGCGCCGCCCTCCTTGTCACGTCTCGGGCTAGGGACCGCTGACGGTCAACACCAGCTCGGTGGACAGCTTCCTGCCGTTGTCCGTGCAGATCGCGCCCTGGGCGTCACAGTCCTCGGTGATTGGCAGGATGATCGTCACCGCGCCATCGGAGTTGGGGCTCACGGTGATTCGCCAGCCGATGTTGCTGCCCTGCTCCAGCCTCTGCGCCTTCCGCACCGTTCCTCCGGTCACCGTGAAGGCGTGGTCCCGAAGGGTCTTGTAGCTGATACCGAACTCCTCGCTGAATCGCAGCTCGAAGGTGAAGACGTTCTCGCCGTCATGGGACGCCGCAACGTTCTCCACGCTGGCCGTCAGCGGCGTGAGCGGGGCGGCTTCCACCGCGGTTGTGGCCGCGCTGGTCAGCGTTTCGGTGTTGCCCGTGTCGTCGGTGAAGGACACCGTTACGCTGACGGCCTTGCCTTCGTCTGAGTCCACTAATGTGTAGCTTGAGCCGGTAGCACTGGAGATTTCCGCGCCGCCGGCCTGCCACTGGTAGCTGAAGACGGCGTTGCTCAGGCCGTCCGCGTCGGCGACGCCCGACGTGTCCGCCGTCAGCGTTTCGCCCACCTGCGCTGTGCCGGTGATGGCCGGCGCTCCGGTAGCCGGGCTGTTGGCGGTCTGCTGCTGCGACGTTGCCTGCATCCGTATCTCCACCGGCCGGGACGCCTCGCCCGCGTCACCTAAGAAGTCCAATGCCGTGACGCTGTACACGTACAGCACGCCTGGCTCCACATCCGTGTCGGTGTAGGTGACGTCCGTGGTATCGGTGTAGGCCACGTACACCAGCGGCTCGGCCTCTCCGAGCTCAGGGCGATTGCGCAGGATCCGGTAGTCGGAGCGATAACCTTCCGGGGCCTTCCAGGTCAGGACCACTGCGCCGCCCGACGCCTCGGCGGTCAGGCCGTGGGGCCGGTCCGTCGGCTCGGCTGCATCGCCGCCGGCCGCCTCCACCGTGCCCGTGGCCTCGCTATTCAGCGTCTCCTCGTTACCCGCGTCGTCGGTGAAGCTCACCGTTACGCTGATCGCCGCGCCTTTGTCGGCGTCGGCCAGGGTGTAGGTCGAGGCGGTGGCGCCGGAGATATCCGCGCCGTCGGCCTGCCACTGGTAGCTGAACGCCACGTTGTCCAGCCCGTCATCGTCGGCGACGCCGGACGTGTCCGCCGTCAGCGTCTCCCCCACCTGCGCCGTGCCGCTGATGGACGGCGCGCCCGTCGCCGGACTATTGACGGCCTGCTGCTCCGGCCCGTTGACGGTCAGTTCCACCCGGCTGGACAGCTTCCTGCCGTCCTCCGTGCAGATGGCTCCATCGTCGTTGCAATCCGTGGTCACCGGCAGGACGACGGTTACGTCATCGTTGACGTTGGGCCGTACCTCGATCCGCCAGCCCCTGTTGCTGCCCGGCTCCAGACGGCTGGCGTTCCGCACCGTTCCGCCGTCCACCGTGAAGGCATGGTCCCGCAGGGTCCTGTAGCCCACGCGGAGATCCTCGCTGAACCGCAGATCGAAGGTGAAGTTGCTCGATCCGTCATGGGAAGACGGCGCGTTCTCGAAGCTGGCCGTCAGGGGCTGGGCCGCCACCGCAGCCGTGGCCGCGCTGGTCACGGACTCCGCGCTCCCCGCGTCGTCGGTGAAGGACGCCCGCACCCGGATGGCCTTGCCCGCGTCGTCGTCGACCAGCGTGTAGGTGGAGTCCGTCGCGCCGGAGATGTCCGCGCCGCCGGCCTGCCATTGGTAGCTGAAAGCTGCCTTGGCCAGTCCGTCAGCATCGGCGATGTCCGACGTGTCCGCCGTCAGCGTGTCGCCCACCTGCGCCGTGCCGCTGATGGACGGCGCGCCCGTGGCCGGAGTGTTGGCGGCCTGCGCCTCCCTTGGCGCAAGCGTCGTCGTCGTCGCCGCGGCCAAGGCCCACGGGCCCGGCCCGTCGCCGTTTACGCCCCGCACCCGGTAGTAGTAGGTCGTTCCCGCCGTCAGCCCGGTGTGGCCGTAGGTGGTGTCCGCGCCGTCGTCGTCCGGATCCACCGCCTGCCAGCCCGTCGAGCCGTCCGCCGACCACTCCAGGTCGTAGCTCGTCGAAGCGGGGTTCGTGGTGATCCAGCCCAGGTCTATCCGGCTGTCGCCGTTGGCGGAAGCGAACAGGCTCGTCGCGCCTGGCGGGTACACCACATGCGCCAACGCCCGCGCAGGCGACCCCGCGCTCAGCGTCCCCCTTGCGAAGTAATCCGACGGCGTGAAGAGGCCCAGGCTGTCGGACCTGCCGCGCACCCGGAAGATGTATTCGACGCCCGGTTCGAGGCCCTCGACCGTGTAGGTCGTGCCGTTGCCGCCGGTGCCCTCCCCTCCGTAACTCCACTGGTTGTCGGTGGAGGGGTCCCGCGTCTCCACGTGGTATTCGTCTATGGTCCCCGGCCTCACTGACGGCGCGGTCCAAGACAGCGTCACCCAGGTGTCGGCGACGGTCGTCGCCCTCAGGTTCGTGGGCTGGTTGGCGCCTGTGCCGGTGAGGGTGACGCTGGCGACCGCGCCCCGGTACTTGCGAAGGCCGCTCCACGCCCGCACGTAGATGGTGTGGTCCACCCCCTCCATCCAGTTGATGATCGCCGATGTCGTGTTCCCGTCGGTCTCCATAACGGAGGTGGCAATATCGTGCCACTGGTTGAGGAACTCGGGCTCGACGTCGAAGCTGCCGCCCGTGGCCCGCCACTGGTAGCCGCTGATGCCGGAGGCCCCCGTATCGGACGGCGGGGTCCAGCTCAACTCGGCCTCGCCGTGGGCCATCCGGCTCACCGCCAGCCCGGTAACCGCGCCGGGGCCGTCCGCGTGCGCCGTGTCCAGCATCGGCCCCATGACCGTCACCGAGCAGTTGAACACATCGCAGTCGCCTCTGCCGAACCTGGGCCGCTCAGGTCCCCAGTAGCGCGCGCCCACCGTGATGGTGTTCTCCACGCCCGGGGTGAGCCCCCCCACCCACCCGTGGGTGCTGGGGCCGGTATCGAGGGCGCGCCAGGGCCCGTCGTTCACCTTGACCTCGTAGGTCTCCACCGCCCGGTCCCCGGGCAGCTCGTCCCACGTCAGCCCGACGCGGACGCCTTCGACCGTCGCCTCCAGGTTGGCCGGCGGCCGCGCGTCGTCCAGGATGGTCACCAGGTGCGAAGAATTGGAATTTGTCGTACCGGGGACTCTAGCAGTTACAAGCTCTACGTAATTGGGCAGGACGGGGCCTCGCTGCAGTGCAATCCTGAAGGTCTCATCGGGGTCGTACACCTGGTCATCGGTGATCTGGCTAACCAGGGTGACCACGCTCTGGTAGATCCAGCGCCCGTCGCGCTGCACCCGGCGGAACCCCGTCGCGCTCGTGGGCACGACCAAGTCGGTCAAAATGGTACTGGTCCAGCCGAGGGTCGGGTCGTCCGCGTCGGCGCATTGAACCTGATCAGCGAACGACTTGTAGTCCTCAGCGTTTCTGTACTCAGCCGTGGTCATCTTTTGGGAGGTCGACGAGAATTTTAGGTGACGTTGTCTGTGCGGCTCGCGGTCATACAAAGTCACGCACTCATACAGCACCACCACCCTGCCCGCGCCCTCGTCCACGCGGATGTGGGCCAGGCGCGCGCCGCCCGTCAGCGGACTGCCGTCGCTGTGCAGCGCGCGGATCTGATAGGGCTGGCTCGTGTCGAGCACCCGCACGTCCGCCGACGGGGCGGACGCGCTCGCGCGGTAGCCGAAGCCCGGCGCCACCTCCGCCCGCACCACGCCGTCCTGCTCGAACGTTGCGTCGCGCTGCACCTCCACTTCATGCACGGCGCTGGTATCGCCCGCGGCGATGGTCACCGTCTGGTTGCCCTCGTCGGCCGCGGCCACATGGTCGGCGGTCTGGGCGTTGCCCAGATCGGTGCGGTCGTCGCTGACCTCGGAGATGTTGATGGTCACGTTCAGGTTGGCCGTCAGCGCGGCGGGTATGCTCACCCGGAATTTCGCCTTCGGGACGCCTATGCCAGTAATAAATTGGTCAATGATCTCGGCGTCGCCCTCCACGGCGATGGAGACCAGCAGGCCGGCGGCGGCGGCGACACCGCCGCCGTCGCCGCGCTGGTCCGCTCCTCGGAGTAGCCGTCGTCGTCGCTGAAGCTCACCAGCACCTTGATCGTCTTGCCCTGGTCGGCGGCGGCGAGCGTGTAGGTATTCGACGTCGCCCCCGAAATGTTGATGTCCGTGCCGTCCACCCGGATCCACTGGTACGTGTATCCGGGGCTGGTCAGGCCGTTGGCGTCCATGATGAGGGACGGGTCCGCGGTCAGCGTCTCCCCGACCTGCGTGATGCCGATGATAGTCGGCTCGTCCGTTGCCGGAGCGTTCACCACCGCCGTCGCCGCGCTGGTCCGCTGCTCGGAGTAGTTGAGGTCGTCGGTGAAGCGCACCCGCACCCTGATGGTCTTGCCCGTGTCGGCGGCGACCGGGACGTAGGTGATCGAAGTCGCCCCCGTGATGTGGGCGTCCGTGCCTCCGTCCACCCGGATCCACTGGTACGTGTATACGGGGGAGGTCAGCCCGTCGGCGTCCGAGATGCCCGACGTGACCGCCGTCAGCGTCTCGCCCACCTGCGCCGTGCCGGTGATCGTCGGCGCGCCCCTCGCGGGGTTCGCCGGGCCGTTGATCGCGATGCGGATTGATTCTCCGTCCGTGGTCTCGGCCCACCCGTTATCAAACACATGGGAGGTGTTGGCGATGGACCAGCCGGAGGTCCGCCCGGAGTCCTCGCCGTTGGAAAGGGTCGTGTCGAGAGTGACGTTGCTGCCGCCGACTGTAATCGTCACGGAATAGGTCGTGTTGGGCTCGAGGACGGTGTAGGGGGGGCGATGAAGGTGAGCGTGCCGGCGGTGAAGCTGGTCGGGACCGTGAGGGTGGCAACCTTGGCGACGGGATTGCCGGAGGTGGGGTCGGTGATAGAGAGGTTGGCAGTGAAGGAGTCGCCCTCGGCGTCGTCGGAGCCGATGTCGACGCTGGTTACGGTGTAGCCGCCGGCCCGGGAACCGGTGGTGAAGGTCTGCGCCCGGACATGGGAGGAGGAGTCATCGTCGTCCGAGCCCTGGCCGATATTGGAGACATAGGTGACATCGGCGGCGGTCTGGGCGTGGCCCGGCGCGGGGGCGGCCAGCAGGAGGACGAGGGCGGCCAGCGCCGCCGCCAGGAGCAGCGGGATGATACGAGCGCGGCGCAGGCTCATGACGCCGCTTGCGGAAGGTCTACGAAATTCGGGGGGGGGGGGGGTGAGAAAGACGGCATCCGTAATCCGGTCATTGTTCTGTCCACCTCTTGTTTGATTTCATGGTTCCCTGTACGGCAGCGAAGCGGAGGGGCCGGGCTTCCGAGGTCGTGCGGCCCGTGGCAAAACGAGACGAGACCGCGGAACTCCGCGCCTTCGCCTCCGCTCCGTTGGCCGACCGGTCGAACGCCAAGTGAAACTCTCCCCTCAAATTGGGCAAGTCGGCTCTCATGTTACCAAGGCCGTATGTAGTTACTGTGTTTTTCAACCCCCTTTTGCCATGTATTCTTGTGTAGTTTTCCTCAATTCGCTAGAATCAAGGCGAAAGGGGCCTGAACGGCAAAAAGAGGCCCCGCCGCAATCCGGCTACGGGAGCGAGGGCCAGCCTGCGCATCAACGGGACGCTCGACTTCGACACGGTGTAGTTCGACACGGCTGGTTGCGGAAAGCCGTCGGCGCCCACGGGCCATGCCGGTCCTGAACAGCGAAGCCGCGCCGCAAACGGGAAGGACGGCGCAAGGAGAAGTCGCGCCGCCCTTCCGTCCGTAGTTCTTAACGGGGTTACTGGCCTGGACCGCTGACGGTCAACACCAGCTCGGTGGACAGCTTCCTGCCGTCCTCCGCGCAGATGGCTCCCTGGGCGTCACAGTCCTCGGTGATTGGCAGGATGATCGTCACCGCACCGCTGGAGTCGGGGCTCACCGTGATTCGCCAGCCGATGTTGCTGCCCTGCTCCAGCCGCTTCGCCTTCTTCACCGTTCCTCCGGTCACCGTGAAGGCGTGGTCCCGCAGCGTCTTGTAGCTGATACCGAACTCCTCGCTGAACCGCAGCTCGAAGGTGAAGACGCTCTCTCCGTCATGGGAGGCAGCAGCGTTCTCGATGAGGGCCGTCAACGGCGGGAGCGGGGCGGCTTCCACCGCCGCCGAGGCCGCGCTGGTCAGCGTCTCCTCGTTGCCCCGGTCGTCGCTGAAGGACACCTTCACGCTCATGGCCTTACCCTCGTCGGCGTTGGCCAGGGTGTAGGTAGAGTCCGTCGCCTCGGAGATGTCGGTACCATCCGCCTGCCACTGGTAGTCGAACGATGCATTGGTCAGCCCGTCCTCATCGGCGATGCCCGACGTGTCCGCCGTCAGCGTCTCGCCCACCTGGGTCGTTCCGCTGATGGTCGGAGTGCCTATGGCCGGGCTGGTCAGCGTTTCGTAGTGGCCCGCGTCGTCGGTGAAGCTCACCTTCACGCTGATGGCCTTGCCCTCGTCGGCGTCGGCCAGCGTGTAGGTTTCTCCCGTCGCCCCGGAAATGTTGGAGTCGTCAGCCAGCCACTGATAGCTGAAGGATGCGTTGTCCAGCCCGTCCTCGTCGGCAATGCCGGACGTGTCCGCTGTCAACGTCTCGCCTATCTGGGCCGTACCGTTGATGGTCGGCTCGCCCGTGGCCGGGGTGTTCGGCTTCGCGTCCACCGCGGTTGTGGCCGCGCTGGTCAGCGACTCCTCGTTCCCCGCGTCGTCGGTGAAGGACACCGCAACGCTTATGGCCTTGCCCTCGTCGGCGTCCACCAGGGTGTAGGTGGAACCGGTCGTCCCGGATATTTCCGCGCCGTCGGCCAGCCACTGGTAGCTGAAGACTGCGTTCGTCAGCCCGTCCTCGTCGGCGATGCCCGACGTGGCCGCCGTCAGCGTTTCGCCCACCTGGGCCGTGCCCGTGATGGCGGGTAGACCCGTGGCCGGAGCGTTGGCGGTCTGCTCCTGCGCCGTTGCCGGCGCCCGTATCTCCGCCGCGTCCGACGCCTCACCCAGGTCGCCGAAGAAATTGATGATAGCCTTCACCCGGTACACGTACAGCACGCCTGGCTCCACATCCGTGTCGGTGTAGCTGGTGTCTTTGTTTGGCGTTTGATCGACGTACACCAACGGTTCGGCCTCGCCCTGCTCGGGACGGTGGCGCAGTATGTGGTAGCTGGACACCTCGTAGTCCACCACCGGAGCGGTCCAGGTCAGGACCACTGCGCCGCCCGACGCCTCGGCGGTCAGGCCGTGGGGACGGTCAGTCGGCTCGGCTGTATCGTCGTCCGTCGCCGCCACCACCGCAGCCGTGGGCGTGCTGGTGAACGACTCCTCGTGGCCCGCGTAGTCGGTGAAGCTCACCGTGACGCTCATGGCCTTGCCCTCGTCTGAGGCGGCCAGGGTGTAGCTGGAACCGGTTGCGCCGGGCAGGTCCGTACTATCGGCCTGCCACTGGTAGGCGAAGGCCGCTTTGTCCAGCCCGTCGGCATCGCCGATGCTGGACACGTCCGCCGTCAGCAACTCGCCGACCCGGGCCGTGCCGGTTATGGTGAGCGCGCCCGTGGCCGGGCGGTTGGGCCTGGCTTCCACCGCGTCCGTGGCTGCGCTGGTCAGCGTCTCCTCGTGGCCCGCGTCGTCGGTGAAGGTCACCCTCACGCTGATGGTCTTGCCCTCGTCGGCGTCATCCGGCGTATAGCAGTTCAGGGTTTCCCCCGGTATGTCCGCTCCGTCCGCCTGCCACTGGTACGCGAGGACGGCGTTGGTCACCCCGTCCTCGTCGGCGATGCCGGACAGGTCCGCCGTCAGCTTCACGCCCACCTGGGCGATGCCGCTAATGGTGGGCAGGCCCGTGGCCGGGGTGTTGGCCTGCGCCTCCTGTGTCTCGGGTTCCACGGCGTCCGTCGCCGCGCTGGTCAGTTCCTCCTCATTACCGGCGTCGTCGGTGAAGGACACCGTGACGCTGATGGCCTTGCCCACGTCGTCAACGACCGGCGTGTAGGTCGCATCGGTCGCGTCCTGGGTCTCCGCGCCGTCGGCCAGCCACTGGTAGCTGAACACGGCGTTGTCCAGGCCGTCTTCGTCGGCGATGCCGGACGTGTCCGCAGTCAGGGTCTCGCCCACCTGGGCCGTGCCGGTGATGGCAGGAAGGCCGGTGGCCGGGGTGTTGGCCGGCGCTCCCGTGTCCGGGGTGACTGTGGCCCGGGCCGATGCTAACCTCGACCAGCGGCTCAACTCCCGGTGATTCCTGATCGCCTTCACCCGGTAGGCGTAGAGCACACCCTCCTCAACCTCGCCGTCGGTCCAGCACTGTCCGACGACGCCCGCTGCCGTGCTGCCCAGGTCCTCGCCGTAGGGCGCGAAGGAGCCGCCCGTCTCCGGCAGGCGGCGCAGGACCCGGTAGCCGGTCACTTCGTCCGCCGCGTCCTCGGGCGCAAACCAGCACAGCCAGATGCCGGCGTCGGTCGCCTCGGCGAACAGCGAGTTCGGCTGGCGTCCCCGCGTCAGATTCTCGCTCCATGGGGGGAGCGCCACCGCTGACGTCGGGGCGCTGGTCAACTCTTCGCTGTGGCCCGCGTCGTCGGTGAAGGACGCCCGCACCCGGATGGCCTTGTCCAATTCGGCGTAAGACAGCGTGTAGGTCTGGCCCGTCGCGTCCTGGATGTCCGCATCGTCGGCCAGCCACTGGTAGATGAACGCCGCGTTGTCCGGCCCGTCCTCGTCGGCGATGCCCGACGTGTCCGCCGTCAGCGTCTCGCCCACCTGGGTCGTTCCGCTGATGCTCGGCGCACCCGTGGCCGGGCTGTTGGCGTCCTCCGACGCGGGAGAAAGCAGGATCTCATTCAACGGCAGCCCCCCGCCGCCGGACTTGGTCGTGCGGACCAGACACTCCGGCAGCGGTCCCTTGTAGAGATCCTGCTCGCCGGCGGGGTCGTAGTACCGGTGTGGGCCAGAGCCGCAGGGAAGATCGTCCACAATCTCCCGGAGCCTCCTCACCAGCGGCGTTATCTCCGCCAGTTCCTGAGTGCTGACTTGTCCATCCGCCAGGATGTTCCGGCTCCTCGCCTGATATTCACAAGACGCATCCAGGAGTTGCGTCGCGAGGGACTTGTTCCGGTCCCAATGGGACCTGCCGCAACCCGCGATGCCGGGGGTTGGGACGGGGACGAAAACAGTCAGGGTGTAGGTGCCGGTCTCAGAAGGTCTTGAATTTTCGCTGGCGAGGAGATAGACGGTCCCCGTACGGTCGGCCGTCCAGGTAAGGCGGGCGTTAAGGCCGGCGCCCCCATTATCATCAGTATCGATCGAGTTGACGGTTGCATCCCGTAGTCTAATAAACGGGTTGGCAAGCGTACCCATGCTTGTCGGCGACCCCTCCAGATCGATATGGTACGTGAGGCCCGAAGTGACGGAGAGACGGAAATAATCAACATCGCTGGCGACTTTAATATCGCCGGTTACGGAGCTCCCCGGCGAAACGGAGCAGGTGGTGGTCGTATCGTCGGCGCAGTCGTCCGCCACGGGCGTCGCCGTCGCCTCGTTGGAGACGCCGGCGTTGCCCACGCCGTTCATCGCCCGCACCTGGAAGGTGTAGGCCGTGCCGGTCGTCAGGCCGGTAACGGTGTGGCTCACCGTCGAGGGGCTGTTGGAGATGTCCATCCAGGATCCGTAGGATCCGCTGGTCTTCTGGCGGTACTCGAACTTGGTGATGTTCGAGCCGCCGTCGTAGAACGCCGTCCACGACAGCGTTACCTGCGTGTTCCCCGGCGTCGCCAACAGGTCGGCTATGGCGTCGGGGACGGTGGCCGTGGCCGCCGCCGTGACCGCCGTCGTCGCCGCGCTGGTCAGCGTCTCGGCGTTGCTGGCGTCGTCGGTGAAGGTCACCGTGACCTTGATGGTCTTGCCCAGGTCGGCGGCGACCAGGGTGTAGGTGCTCGACGTCGCCCCGGGGATGTCGGTTTCCGTGCCCCCGTCCACCCGGACCCACTGGACCGTGTAGCCGGGAGTGGTCAGACCATCGGTGTCGGCGATGCTGCCGGTGGCCGCCGTCAGCGTCTCCCCCACCTGCGCCGTGCCGCTGATCACCGGCCGGCCCGTCGCGGGGTTGTTCGCCGTGGTGTCGTTGTCGGCGACGCTCACCGTGCCCGAACCGTCCGTCCCGACCGTGTAGTCCGTGTTCGTCTGGATCGCCGCGGTGACCACGGAGTCGCTTTCCACCACGCCGTCGTCCACCGTCGGGACCGACAGCGTCGCGGTGGTGTCGCCCATGGCGAAGCTCACCGTCTTCGTGCCCTCCTCGGCGGACGGCCACCATGTCTTCCGACTCCGATACCAACACGCTCACGTCGAGCGGCTTGGACGACGACAGCACCGGCTTCGACGCCGTCAGCGTGAACGCCGCGGCGACGCCCTCGTTCACGCCGCTGTCGCCGGCGATCATCACCGTGGCCGGGCCGATGGTGGCCGTCACCTCAGCGGTCGACGGCCCCTCGCCGTTCGCGTTCACCGCGCGCACCTGGAAGGGGTGATCGTTATCGCCAACAAAGGCTATCGTGTACGACGTGCTCGTGCTCCCGGTCTGGGCGAAGCCGGTCCCCCCGACCCAGGAGACCTCATACCGCGTGATCGCCGAGCCGCCGTCGTCCGCGGGCGCGGTCCAGTCCAGCTTCACCGCATGGTGGCCCTCGGTGACGGTGAGGCCGGTCGGGGCGCCGGGGACGCTGGCCGGCGTGGCCGTCGCGTCGTTGGAGTCGGCGGCGTTGCCCACGCTGTTCACCGCCCGCACCTGGAAGGTGTATTCCGTGCCGTTCGTCAGGCCGGTGACGGTGTGGCTGGCGGTCGTGGCGCCGCTGCCGGAGATGTCCAGCCAGCTTCCGTAGGCCCCGTCGGTCTTCTGGCGGTACTCGAACTCGGTGATGGCCGCGCCGCCGTCGCCGGGCACGGTCCACGACAGCGCTGCCTGCGTGTTCCCCGCCACTGCCGACAGGTCGGTGATCGCGTCGGGGACGGTGTTGGGCTCCCGCAGCTCGACCGTTATGGTCTCGCCGGTCCAAGCGCCGGCTGAATAGCCGTGGACGCTCTTTTCCCATTCGATTCCGTAATAGGTGCCGCCCGTCAAAATGTCCGCCCCTTCGCTTACCGCCAGCGTTTTCGCGACGCCGCCCACAGTGATTATCAGCTCAAATCCCTCCAGGTTGGCTGTTTTCACCACGGGATCCGTAGTCAGGTACAGCTCGTCGCCGCGGTTTGTCTTAAACGCGAGGACCTCGACGGTGTAGGTGGTGGTCCCGACGGTGAACGAGTCGGGACTCAGGGTTCCGAAGCTTGTCGTGCTCGTGATCCAGGAAGAGGCGGACGAGCCATAGCCTTCCCAGTAGGTCCCGACGTTAGTCCAAGCGGCAGCGGGCGCCACCAAGGTGGCGTTCCACGCCACGGTTTGCGCGTGTGCCGGTGCGCCCGCGAGAAGGAACATCAGCGCCGCGAGCAACGCGGCTGCGAGGCTGCCCCCGAACCGCGCAGGGAAGTGCCTCGCTCGAAGGAGAGGACTCGGACGCGGCGGACGGCCGCCGGGAGCGTTACCTGCGCGAGAAGACGGAGAGGGTTGGGGTGACGGCATCCGGGCTCTGGTCATTGTTCTATCCACCTCTTGTTTGATTTCATGGTTCCCTGTACGGCAGCGAAGCGGAGGGGCCGGGCTTCCGGAGTCACACAGGCCGGAGCGCAGCGATCCGAGACTGCGGAACTCCGCGCCTTCGCCTCCGGTCCGTTGCCAACCTCTCGAACGCCAAGCGAAACTCTCCCCTCAAATTGGGCAAGTCGGCTCCCATGTTACCAAGGCCGTATGTAGTTACTGTGTATTTCAACCCCTTTTCCCCATGTATTCTTGTGTAGTTTCGGCCAATTCGTTAGAATCGGGGCGATGCGGGCCTGAACCAACAAAACGAAACACTGCCGCCGGGTTGGCTCCCGTGAGGCAAGTCATCCGGCGAGCCGCAGCCCGGAACGAGGGAGAGACATGAACAGACCCGATGCACGAGACCTGGAGATACAGGCCCTGCGGGACCGCCTGACCAGGATGTGCGAGGCCTGCCACCGCATCAACGAGAGCCTCGACCTCGACACGGTGCTGCAGGAGGTCCTCGACAGCGCCCGGTCGCTGAGCGGCGCCCGCTACGGGGTGCTCGTCATCCTCGACGGTTCGGGAGGCATACAGGACTTCCTGGGCGCCGGTCTTACGGCCGACGAGGGACAGCGGCTCTGGGAGCTGCCTGAGGGTATTCGATTCATCGAGTACCTGAGCGGCGTTCCCGGCCCCCTGAGAGTGGGAGACTTTGCCGCCCACCTGAGGTCCATGGGCCTGCCCGACTTCCGCCCGCCCGTTCCGGTGGGCTCCTTCCTGGCCGCTCCCATCCGCCACGGGGGCGTGGCCGTGGGCAACATCTACCTGGCGAAGAGCGACCCCGGCCAGGAGTTCAGCCAGGAGGACGAGGAGACCCTGGTGATGTTCGCGTCCCAGGCGGCGCTGGTGATCGCCAACGCCCGCCGGCACCGGGACGAGCAGCGGGCCAGGGCCAACCTGGAGACGCTGATAGACACCTCGCCGCTGGGCGTACTCGTGTTCGACGCCAGGACGGGAGCCCCGCTGCAGCTCAACCTCGAGGCGCGAAGGATCGTCGATGGCCTGCGAGAGCCCGGCCAGTCCCAGGAGGACCTCCTGGAGGTGGTCACGGTCCGGCGGGCGGACGGGCGCGAATTCTCCCTGGCGGAGTTTCCGCTGGCCCGGGCGCTGAGCGCGGGCGAAACGGTGCGGGCCGAGGAGATCGTCATGGAGGTCCCCGACGGTCGAAGCGTCGCAACGCTGGTCAACGCCACGCCCATCCGCGCCGACGACGGCGAGGTGGAGTCCTTCGTCGTCACCCTACAGGACCTGACGCCGCTGGAGGAGCTGGAGCGGCAGCGGGCCGAGTTCCTGGGGGTGGTGAGCCACGAGCTGCGGACTCCCCTCGCCTCCATCAAGGGGTCGGCAACGACCCTGAAGGAGTCGGCCAACTCGCTGGACCCGGCGGAGATGGACCTGTTCTTCCGGATCATCGAGCAGCAGGCCGACCAGATGAGCGACCTCATCACCGACCTGCTCGACATGGCCCGCATCGAGAGCGGCACGTTGTCCGTGTCCCCGGAGCCGTCGGACGCCGCCGCCCTGGTGGACCGGGCCAGGAACTCGTTCCTGAGCGGCGGCGGCAGGGAAAACATCCGGATAGACATTGAGCCGGACCTGCCCCCGGTCATGGCGGACCGGCGGCGCATCGCCCAGGTCATCGGCAATCTCCTGTCCAACGCGGCAAGGCACTCGCCGGAGTCGTCCGCCATCCGACTGGCCGCCGCTCAGGACGGCGTGCAGGTCGCCTTTACGGTCGGCGACGACGGCACGGGCCTGTCCGACGATCTTCTGCCCCAGCTGTTCAGGAAGTTCTCCCGGATCGACGGGGACGACCGCGAGGGCGGCATTGCGGGTTCGGGGCTGGGCCTCGCCATCTGCAAGGGGATAGTGGAGGCCCACGGAGGCCGTATCTGGGCGGAGAGCGAAGGGCCGGGCCTGGGCTCCCGGTTCGCCTTCACGCTGCCGGCGGCCACCGAGGCCGCACACCCGGCCACGGCCGGTGAAGCTCGAACCTCCGAGGGTTCCCGCCGCGCGGGGCAGGGGCGGACGCGAGTCCTGGCGGTCGATGACGACCCGCAGACCCTCAGGTTCGTCCGGGACGCGCTCTCGAATGCCGGGTACACGGTGACGGTGACGGGCGACCCCGAGCAGGTGAGCCGCCTGGTGGAGGAGGAGAGACCCCACCTGGCGCTGCTCGACCTGATGCTGCCGGGAATGGACGGCATCGAGCTGATGGAGAGCGTCCCCGAGCTCGCCGACCTGCCGGTCATCTTCCTGTCCGCCTATGGCAGAGACCAGGTAATCGCCCGGGCGCTGGAGGCGGGGGCCGAGGATTACGTCGTCAAGCCCTTCTCGCCGACGGAGCTGGTGGCGAGGGTCCAGACGGTCCTGCGCCGCAGGGCCGCGTCCGAGCTGTCCGAGCCGCCGGAACCCTACCGGCGGGGCGAGCTGACCATCGACTACGCCGAACGCCGGGTCTCCCTGGCGGACCGCGCCGTCCGGTTGACCAACATCGAGTACCGGCTGCTCTTCGAGCTTTCGGTCAACGCCGGGCGGGCGCTGACTCACGAGCAACTGCTCCAGCGGGTGTGGGGGCCGGAACACTCCGGGCAGCCGGGGGCGGTGCGCACCTTCGTCAAGAACCTTCGCCGCAAGCTGGGGGACGACGCCAACGACCCCTCCTACATCTTCACCGAGCCCAGCGTCGGCTACCGGATGCCCAGGGGGGAGACGCAGGGAACGGAGGGGGCATGAGCAATACCGCGTTCTTGTCGTGGCCATCGCATCGGAGGCGGCTCAATGAGACCGTTCGACACACGATTATCAGCCACCAGGAGGATACGTTGCCTAACTCACACCGAAGCCCCCGCCCCAGGGTCCGCATCCGGTGGATGTTGCCCATCGCCGCATTCGTCGCAATCGCCATCCTTTCGAGCCCGTCGGGGGCGCTGGCGCAGGATGGTGCTGAGGCAGTCTACGAGTACGACTTCGGGAGCGACGCCGAGGGATGGACGTTTGGGTTCGCGGACCTACCCGTCGGGCATGACCAGTCGATCTTCGAGCTCGACCACGGACACCGCCTGCTTCCCGACGGTCTGGAGGGCAGTGGCGTCTACATCCAGGGGCACAACCGCAGCGACGATCTGTTCATGTTCCTGAAGAAGCAGGTTGGCGGGCTGAGGCCGAACGCGGCATATGCGGTGTCCGTATCCCTGGACCTGGCGACCAACGTCCCTACAGCTACGTTCGGCATCGGCGGCTCGCCCGGCGAGAGCGTTTTCGTGAAGGCGGGAGCGTCCACCGTCGAGCCCGTGGCCGCGGAGGAAAGCAACCGATACCTCAGAATGAACATCGACAAGGGCAACCAGGCCAACGGCGGCGAGGACATGGTGGTCCTGGGCAACGTGGCTCACGGCGAGGTCGTGAACCGGGAGTACCGGATCAAGACGCTCGACAACGTGGACCAGCCCCTGTCGGTGTCCACGGACGGCGAAGGCCGGGTCTGGCTGATCGTCGGCACGGACTCGGGGTTCGAGGGTCTGAGCGCCTTGTACTACTCTCGCATCTCTTACAAGCTGAGCATTGTGGAGCCTCCGAAAACCGGCGGCTTCCAGCCGCCAGTGTGGGCAGTAGTCCTGCTGGCGGGAATCGGCGTGGCCCTGGCGGGTCTGGGACTGACGGCGCTGCGTTTGCGGCATCAACGGTAGGGGGTTCCGTTGTGTCGAGCCGTCGCAGGGCTTGTTTCTGTCGAGGCGCAGCCCCGATCGTGTGCGGGTCGGCACTGCTGCGAGCCCTGAGCCGGTGGCGTCTGTCCAGCCTTCGCTTTCCCTAATATAGGGACCTCCCATAGGGGCCTCCCATCGAAAATTCGCGCGAATTGGCCCAAACTACACAAGAATACACGGCAACAAGGGTAGACAAACATAATAACAACACACGACTACAGTATAATACACACAGACTCGGCTCGGGTGAATGCCTCGGTCGGCGAACGCGCGCAAGGAGAGACATGATAAGAATCAGGGACCTGATGTTCGTGCTAACCACTCTTGCTGTGGCGGCCGCTTGTTCAGGACCGGAAGAAGTCGCAACGTCTGACCAAACCGCCGCAACCGAGACGGTGTACGTGAATGGCCTAATCTATACCCAAGATAGGGATCTACCCTGGGCTGAGTCGCTGGTCACGAAAGGTGACAGAATCGTTTTTGTGGGCTCTGACGAGGACGCCTTGCAGTACGCCGGTGGAGACAGCAAGCTCGTAGACTTGCAGGGCCAATTCGTGATGCCGGGGATAATCGACGCACACACCCACACCGGCTTGATCAGCACTGGGGCCGACCTGTCCGGGCTGGATGAAACCGTTGGAGAGAACGAAGAGCCTGCCACACCCGACAGGATGCCATCCAGACCACGGGAGGCAACGCTGGCCTGGTTGCAGCAGTACGCAGACGATCACCCGCTTTTTCCTCTCGTGATCTCACAGGGGGTATGGGATGTTGCCGCCTACGTGCCTGACGGCCCCCATAAAAGAGACCTGGATGAGATTGCCAGCATAAGACCCATTGTGTTGTTCGACAATTCGGGACACAGCGTCTGGGTTAATTCCGCAATGCTACGGACACTGGGCATCGACAGAGATACGCCGGACCTCAGCGAGAACCTGTCGTATATTGTGCGCGACGAGGCCGGAGAGCCCACTGGCTGGCTCAAGGAGTTTACCCTAACCCACCACACGGGTGGCAAGTCGGTGCCGAGTCACGATAAATTGAAGGAACGAATGCTGAAGTATCTGAACTACATGTCAAGCAAGGGCATCACGACATTGTGGGATGCCGGCAGCTTCAATATGGAGGACGCGGTGTACCGGGCTGCGCATGACATCGCAAGAGAAGGCAATCTGCCGTTGCGTTGGGAGGGGTCGCACCACATATGGACGCCGGGTCAGATCGAAACTGCGGTGGAATCCCTGCTCCGGCTCAGGGAAACGTATGGCCATGGAAAACTCCAGTTCAACACCATCAAGATGCACTACGACGGCATGCTGGATATTCTTACCGCGGCTGTGCTGGAGCCCTACGTCACAGACCCTGACAGCTACGGCGGCGTCTTGTTCACGCCTCAGCGATTGAGCAGCTTCATGCAGGAATTGGACGGCCATGACATTGACCTGCACCTGCATGCGTCGGGTGACCGTGCAACCAGAAATATTCTCGACGCAGTCGAGCAAGCACAGGGCGCGCTGGGTCGGCCTTTGAAAATCGAGGTCACGATAAGTCACCTGTTCCTGGTTGCCGACAGTGATGTCAAACGCTTTGCCGAGTTGAACGTACACGCCAATTTCTCGCCGCACTGGTTCGGCGGAACATTCTACGGGAAAGCCGGAGAAATCAACGTCGGCCCGGAACGGGCCAGCCGCTCCCAGGTTGCTGGTCACTTTGTGCGGCAGCAGGCCAATGTCACGCTGTCCAGCGATGTTGTTCATAACCCGCGGCGGGTAAATCCCTTTCTTGGTATGGAAATGAGCATTACCCGACGGGCAACAGACAAGCCCGATGCCATAACCCTACCGCCGCTTGATGCCAGAATTTCATTGGAACAGGCGCTGGCCGGCTATACCATCAACGGCGCTGCGCAGCTCGGATTGGAAGGAGAAGTTGGCGTCATAAAGGCCGGCTTGCTGGCGGACTTCATCGTCCTTCCGCAGAATCCGTTTGAAACCGATGTGGAGAAAATCCACGCCATTGAGCCCAGTGCCACAGTCGTGGCGGGTGAGCTGCGTAGCGGTGGCTTCTAATACGGGCTTGGCTTAGTGTAGAGAGAGGTCGTTGACACGCGAGATGGGAGAGACGCCTCCTATCGTCCGTGTGGCAATGGTATTGATCATGTGGGTCATGGCCTGCTAGCCGCCCTCGGGCACGAAAATCGCCGGGCGTCAGCTTGGACCGTCCGCGACACCACTCAAGGGGCAGGCAGTCGGGGGGGGGGGCGACGGGGGCTAACGTGTCCTGAACTGCGAGCTGTGGCTCACAGGCTGCCCAGCCACAGCTCGAAGATGGTACTACCTTCCATCCACATAGGCCCACCTGAAGAGGGTCGAACCACTCTGCATGCCATCGCGGTGTTAAGGGTCACAGGTCCCCCAGCCAAATCTCAATGAGGGCACCGCCTGCAATCCCTCCGCCTTCGAGGTGTCACACTACAGGAATCGCGAGTCCTTGGTGCGTCGCGAGGCTTCCGAGCCACATCTCGAAGATCGCGGTATCTACCGTATGCGCTGGTGGGCTTGGCGGTAGCGTAATGCGAACTTTGCCGTGGGAGGCCGCAATATTAGGGAGGCAGTCAGGCTATCGTATCTAACGTCTCAGGAGCCTCCGCCCTGCTGGTGACGTGACGTGTAGTTCACAACTCGCACACAATATGCGTTGAATGGAGTTCTCTCCCTAAATTGACCTTCATTGCAGAATTCAGCTACACTCGGCTTCAGCCAAGCAGCGAAACTATGTTGGTCAGTATGAATCCTGTTCTGCTGCTTGTAATCGCGCTGTCGGGTTATCACATCCTTCCGTGACTCGATGAAAGCAGGCCGGAGCCTGTAGCGGGACCTTCCGGCGGCAGACCAACGAATGGGAGAACCGAACGTGAAAATCCACTCCCGACTCTTTCTGTTTACCGCCATTCTAGCCCTGGTCTTTCCAGCGCTTATTCTAGCATGCGAAGGAGAGGAACCGGCCGACTCCACCTCGGCCGAAGAGTCTCGACCGACTGAGGATGCCGGAACTAGCGACGGCGGTGGAGGGGAGGCGGGACGAGAAACGCCGACGGAGGCGCCAGCAACCACCGGCGAGATCAGCGCCACGAATATACTCGGAGGAGCCGGAGGGATGGATAGCGGTAGAACGGAAGGGGAGTTTGCCTCAGTCAGCGCGGGGGTTGCACACACCTGCGGTTTGAGGGTGCATGGCTCCGTCTCATGCTGGGGGTACAATGAATTTGGTCAGGCCACGCCGCCGGAGGGGGAGTTCGCCTCCGTCAGCGCGGGGCGTGGTCACTCCTGCGGTTTGAGAGTGGACGGCTCTGTCACCTGCTGGGGGCACAATGGCGCTGGCGAGGCCACGCCGCCGGAGGGGGAGTTCGCCTCCGTCAGCACGGGGGGTAGGCACACCTGCGGGGTGAGGGTGGATGGCTCTGTCGCTTGCTGGGGCGATGACGCGAGGGGACAGGCCACGCCGCCGGAGGGGGAGTTCATCTCAGTCAGCACGGGGGGTAGGCACACCTGCGGGGTGAGGGTGGACGGCTCCGTCGCTTGCTGGGGCCGTAATGATGATGACCAGGCCACGCCGCCAGAGGGGGAGTTCGCCTTAGTGAGCGCGGGGCTTTGGCACTCCTGCGGTTTGAGAGTGGACGGCTCCGTCACCTGCTGGGGCCGTAATGATGATGACCAGGCCACGCCGCCAGAGGGGGAGTTCGCCTCAGTCAGTGCAGGGTATTACCACAACTGCGGTTTGCGGGTGGACGGCTCCGTCGACTGCTGGGGGAGCAATGACTTTGGCCAGGCCACGCCGCCGGAGGGTAAATTCGCCTCTGTCAGCGCAGGCGAAAGGCACACCTGCGGAGTGAGGGCGGACGGCCCCGTCGACTGCTGGGGGAGCGATATATCTGGCAAATCCACGGCGCCGGAGAGCACACCTGCGGGGTGAGGTTGGACGGATCCATCGTCTGCTTGGGCTGGAATGGCATGGAAGGCAGGTCCACGTCGCCGGAGGGGGAGTTCGCCTTAGTCAGCGCCGGGAGAGAGCACACCTGCGGTTTGAGAGTGGACTGCTCTGTTGCCTGCTGAAGGGACGATGGCTATGGCCACGCCACATAGCCGCAGGGTATATACCACATGCCCTTGTAGGCCGCCCTAGCACGCCGGCTCGCCGCGAGGTGTTCAGATCTGCGTCCAGAGTGTACATCCACTCCCATCTCTGCTTCAACCACACCACCTCATTCCAAATCCACCACTCCGATCAAGGGATACAATTGCTTATTTGCACAGCAGGGCGCGTCAGACAAGCCCGCAGGATTCAAGCGAATTGCAAGATAGAACTGAGATGACAAGGGAAGCTCTATCACTGCTCTTCCTGCGACGTAACTACCTGAAGGCTAACTGAGAAGGTGATGACATCCTTCTTTTCCTCAACGTCCTCAGGATAAGGTGAAGGGTCATTCGCGAATCTGACTTCCAGCATACCCACCCAATTCCGCGGTCTCAGGGGACCTTCTTCCGTCACAAGCCATGTGCTAAACGCCTTGCTAGCGCTTTCACCAACCGAGAGCAGCTTCCAACCCTGAGCCGTAAGCTGCTCTCGGTAGTGCTTCTCTATCTCTGTTAGAGAGAGGTCCGTTTCGATTCGGGTTTGAGTCGATCGGTAAACATCGCCACTAGATCCGCTTCCGCTTGTCGCATTCGCATCCGGGGGAGCCTCCAGTCGCGGGAACTGGAACCGTGTATCTTGTGAGTATGGATCCATCGGCTCACAACCCAATCCCCGACTATTGTTCATCATGGCAATGCGGATGTCAGTTAAGCTGGAGGCCGTGGAGTGACTGACGATCATGAATACGGGTTCCAGTCCTTCACCTCTCCTGGATGCCGGGGGACAGAAGACCTTGGTGATTGGCACTCCCGCCTCTACGAATCCCTGGCCAGCATTCATTGAATACATCGCAGGTTGTTCCCAACCCATACCAGCGAACCGCTCAGTGTAGAACGCTGCGGCCCCACTCGGTGTTTGGGAGGACTCAATAAACACCAGGACATCTTTGCGGTCCCGGCCCATGTTGATTACCGTTGTTCCAAGCAATTGGCCGCCTTCGGGAACTGGAATACTCAAGGGGAATTCCTCAGGCACCTCATTGGGATAGAGCTCGGGCGGTTGCGAGAACCGTGAGATCAAGAACTTCTCAAAAAGGCGGTTGTAGGCTTGCGATTCTCCGGGTAAACCAGCGGTCGGAGGGGGAGTCGCCGTTTGAGCCCCAGGTTCACAGGCCATGCTCAGAGCTAGCAGCATCATAGCAATGACTAGCCATTTGCTGGAGCGCTTTGCTTCCGTGTTAACCCTCCCACATCAGACTGACGGTTTCTCTCCTCCATTTCCACTGGAGGGCACTTTCGACGTTACGGTAGCAGAACACCCAGGTCTCGGAGATCCACCAGCGACTATGCCGTTGGCCCGTGCTCTCTCATTGTGCAACGAACGCTCAATGTCTACACGTCCTAGCGTTGCTGGATGTCCGCCGTAAGCCGGGATTTTCCGTATTTGGCGGTCTTCAGGCTAAAAGGGCATTCCAAACGAGATGCTAGCATCATATTCAGGTCCTGCGAATCATGTCAATCGCCGGTCTATCCGATAAGGGATGCGTTTGCAGTCGTAGACCACCCTTCTTGTCCGTCTTCATCGTCTTCGTGTCCCCTGCCAGTGGGGTGAAGAAGCATTGGAGACAAGCCAACTCCCTGGAGCGCTCTCCCTCTTTTCAAGATCGTGGTTGTACCCGCCCTCAGCTTGGCGCCGGCGATAATCGGCCGATACGATCTAACACTCCCTGGAACAACTGTCGAGGAACCGACACCTCAGCCAGCTGAAAGATCAATCGCCGCGCGTGCCGCGCCAGACGGATTCCCATCTTGATCAGCTTGACCGCCTTGGGCAGACACAGGCGGCGAAGGAAGTCCCCAAGGTTGTACGCTAGAATGAACAGAGACAGACGCACCCGGTTGGCCGCGAACCTATGGCACGACAGCCGGGAGTTCACCGAGGTCCTTCAGGATCGAGGGGTGAAGATGAGCATGGATGGTAAGGGGCGGTACTCTGACAACATCTTCGTGGAGCGTGGCGGACTGTGAAATATGAAGAGGCCTACCTGGAAGCCTACATGGGCACCGGAGAGGCCCGCAGGGGACTGGAAGCCTACTTACGGTTTACAATGACCTGAGGCCACATCAGGCCTTGGGATACCGGACCTCGGCTGAGGTGTTATACGCGAAGCAGATAGTCCGGGAGGAAGAGTCTATTGAAAGGAGGTGTACACCAAGAGAGGTCTCAGAAACACTGCCAGGAGCGGTAGGACTCTCACTTAATTTCGCTCCGACCCAGTCCAAATAACCGGGTCCACCTCACGCTCCTGTTGACCCCATGGGTTATCTTTGGTGGGTAGCCTAGAGAACAGTTCGATAGATCACATAGGGCATTGCGCCGGTCCCATCACTGTTCACGCCCTAGCCGAGGAGGCCCATATGAGTTTGTCGCAGTCCCACTCTTGTTGGTTGCCAACAGCCTTGCCTTACCCTTTGATGGGCGGTTATGGCTATGCGTGTTGGCCTGCCCAACTCATTGTACAAATACGCGTCCTTGCAGCACTATCTTAACGTGTGCTACAAAGACTGTGCCAGGATGCACTGTGCGATGTTCAATTTGGCCTTCCGTGCAGGACTGTATTCAAGATTCATATCGAGGTGGCCGTCCGTTAACCCGTGTAATGCGGACGTGCGCGCTCAATCCGGTCTTTGTTGTGTATCCGGTTTTGCGGCTCAGAAATCAAGTGGTATCGACAATAGAGGAGAACAGCTATGACCAGAGTCCCTTACATGACCAGAGATGACCTGCCCTCGGACAAAAGAGTTCTGTATGACCAGGTAGCGGCCCATCGAGGACATGTGGCCAGACCTTTCGCGGCCCTTCTCAACAGCCCTGACGTGGCGTCCAGAGTAGCAATGATCGGGGAACAGCTCCGCTACGTTTCGGCTACCCTATCCTCCGATGCCAGAGAGATTGTCACCTTGACTACGGCGAAAACACTCAAGTGTCAGTATGTATGGACGCATCATTGCGACTCGGCTAGACAGGCCGGTGTTAGGGAGGAGGTAGTTGAAGCAATCAGGGAAGGCGGCTCGCCCCGGCGTCTGCTGCCGAAGGAGGGGGTGTTCGTCCAGTTTACACAGGAGCTCCTGGAAGACAAGCGAGTCAGGGATGCGACTTACAGCGCAATCGAACACCTGTTGGGGCAGCAGGGAGCTGTCGAACTGATTGTGACGATTGGTTACTACTCAATGCTCTGCTTGGCGATTAACGCATTGGAGATAGGTCTTGAAGATGGAGTAGCGCCCCTTCTGCCGACATGAAGATACCCTCCTACGTGGTCAGTGGTCGTCCACAATGCGTCATGGCTTTCTAAAGAAGAGCATAATTATCCATCGCGCAGCAGCTTGCCCTATGAATCTTTGAGGTCGGCGACTCATACGATAGATGTGGATACTCGATTGGCTCGTGACGGCTAACGCGGGTCATTGATCGTCCAGGCTTTGATGTTGGGGTTGGATATGGCTACAGGTTCGGGGACGCTCAGTGGCGAGGACGTCGTACCCGCTCAGCCGTCCAGAATCATCGAGGACGGCGTAGGCGCTTGGTTTCTTCTCCGAGGCGATGAGGTCAAGGCCAAGGTAACTCAACAGAGGCCTCAGTCGCCGCTGCGGAGGATCTCGTCTATCTCCTTCATGTCCTCGGCGGTAAGCTGCCAGTCGGCGGCCTTGGCGTTGGCCGTCACCTGTTCCGTCTTGGTGGCCCCGGCAATTACAGAGCTTACCGTGGGGTTGCCCAGCAGCCAGGCGATGGCCAGCTCCACCATTGGGTGGCCCCGCTCAGCGGCGAAGTTCTCCAGCTTGGACAGCATGGCGAAGTTCTTGGGGGTCAGCGTGTTATTCTGGGCCCGCTCGTTGCCGGCCAGGCGCGTGCCCTCCGGCACAGGCTCTCCCTGACGGTACTTTCCCGTGAGGAATCCGCTGGCAAGGGGGTAGAAGGGGAGTATCCCAATGTTGTACTCGCGGCAGAAGGGCGCCAGCTCCGACTCAACACTGCGGTTCAGCATCGAGTACTCTGGCTGGACGGTCACGAAGGGGTTCAGGTTGTGCGCCTTTGAGGTCCAGATGGCCTCGCACACCTGCCAAGCAGCGAAGTTGGAGCAGCCGATGTAGCGGACCTTTCCCTGGCGTACAAGATCGTCCAGCGCCCGCATGGTCTCCTCTATGGGCGTGGTGGGATCGACCCTGTGTATTTGGTAGAGGTCTATGTAGTCGGTCTGGAGGAAACGGAGGCTGGCCTCCACCTGGTTCATTATGTGATGGCGGGAGTTGCCCCGCATGTTTGGGCCGTCCCCCACCGGATTGGCCACCTTGGTAGCTATGATAACGTCCTTGCGGTTGTCCTTGAGAGCCATGCCAATCCGCTCCTCGGACAGCCCTCTGCCATAGCTGTCGGCGGTGTCTATGAAGTTTATCCCATCTTCCAGGGCCTGACGGGCCACTCTGATCGAGCTCTCTTCGTCCATCCTGAACCCGAAGTTGTTGGTCCCCAAGCCGACGGCGGAAACCTTGAGCCCGGACGAGCCCAGATTTCGATATTCCATCTAATACGCTCCTCTCCAACGGTCTGTAGTGCTTTGGGTATTATACGGAAGTCGACTGTAGATTGTCAGCTAAAATGGGACGGGTGAAGGCTCTGTTCATAGGGCCTGGATGTCCTTGGGAAAACGGTTACGTAGAGTCATTCAACGGGAAACTGAGGGACGAGTTCTTAAACGGTGAAGTGTTCAACACCCTTGCCGAAGCCCAGATACTCATAGAGTGGTGGAGGAGAGAGTACAATCAGGAGAGGACTCATAGTGCCATGGGATACCGTCCACCTGCACCCAAGAACACATCCCCACAAGACTCGCATTTTGACTGGTCCAGTTTCCGGGGTGAGGACCAGGTGTTCACAGCAGCCAGTGTAGGTATCACTGACAGGAGCAGCGGGACTCTCACTTAACTCCGCATCGATCCAGTCCAACTAACCGGATCCACCTTACGGTACTATACTACAAACCTTTCGCTGGGAGGTCGCCCTTTAACCAGTTCGGTGACTGCGAGGGCGCGATATTCCGTGCGGGGAACGTACATAGCGCACAGGTGGCGTGATGTATTTGGCCTGCAAGTTGTAACCCAGTGAGGCCAGTAGAGGCGGACTCTCGTGCGCCTCGTTGCCACTATTTCGAGAAGCTGCCGTAGTTGCCAGAATTGCTTTCCCGACCTGGTTCCCTAACCAATTCCCTGGATAAGGGCAAGCAGTGCCGTATTACAAACTTCCGGGTAGGTGGTTCATTCTGTCCGCCGTACCGTTTATCCGGGTAATTCTACAATCGACACCCAAGTTGGCCGGTTGCCCAACGGATAAGTCTCCATCGGCGTCAGTTGCCCGGTGTCCGGGTTGATGTTGAAGGAGGCCATGCGGCCAGATTCCTGCCCGGCGGAGAAGAGAAACTTCTCTTGGGGGTCCAGGCACAAGGCGTTAGGTATCGGCTCTGAGGTAACGATACCGTTGGCGGTCAATTCTCCCGTCGCCGTATCTACTGAAAAGCAAGCGATGCTGTTATGTCCCCGGTTGTGAGCGTAAAGGAATCTCCCCGACGCGGAGACCTGAATCTGGGAGCAGGTATTCCTCTCCTCGAAACCATCCTCAGGCAAGGTGGTTATAGTTTGAATCATCGACAGCGTTCCCGATCCGGTGTCCAGTTGATAGCCGCTCACGCTGCAACCCTGCTCGTTGGAAAAATAGAGGATGTCCAAGGACGGGTGAAAACAATAGTGGCGGGGACCTAGAATCTCTTCCAGATCCACCCGGGCCGGCGAATTCGGGTTAATATGGCCGGTGTCTTGGTCGAACCTGAACTGAAAGATGGCGTTGGGTCCATTGCCAGCGATGTGTGGCACAAAAGCGTAGGTATTGGTCGGGTCGGTCTGCATTGCGTGGGCGCCGGTGGCCGTTTCCAGCCATTCGATAGGTTGGCCCCCTACCGAGCCATCATCACCAATCGGATGCACTCCCACATGGGCGCCCTGGTAATAGGCCGACAGCATGAACTTCCCCCTGCGGTCGGTGGAAATGAATGTGGGGTTAGCTTCCAGCGGCACATTCCCGTTCCGGGTGAGTCCCCCGTTGGCCTGGTCAACCTCGAAGCTGACTATCTGAGGAGTGTCGCGGCAGCCGGCGTAAAGAAACTTCCGGTCGGGGCTGATTGCCAGAGTGGACGGCCCGCCTGGTACGGATACCTCAGCCTGATGAGTTAGCTTTCCAGACTGCGGGTCGATTTCAAAAACCGAAATCTGGTCGTCCTCTTGCAGTGCAACGTACATTAAGTAAGGCATCGCTTCCTCCCGTTGGTAAGTTCTTGAGGGAGAAGTCCGGTACTTTTCGCAACTATACCGGTCTTACAGCCATAGTAGCACAACCCCGGCGTCCAATACATATTTGTGGTGGAGCTGGGGGGAGTCGTATCTAGCTATGAAATCGTGGTATCTTGCCAGCACTTCCCATACAGTTTACCACAATTTCCGCTGATGAGAATCCCAGGAACATGTGGCCATTGTATCGCCTCGCCCTTTACCACATCGAGATTTGCGACCACTTCGGGCTCCTGCCTCAATTTAATCCGCAAGAGTGGTGTGCCTCGTTGGTCCCTCATGATTTATTCGAATCCAGTTCGGTGGCCCGACTGCTCCTTGGCAAGCGGCGGGAAAGGCTACCGGAGGACTGCGTGAGATACTTAGCCACTAATGGAATTCGAGCGTCATGCATTAGTTTCTGTGATGCGTACCAGCCAAACAGACCAGATGCTTTCGCATCGTTTAAGGCGAATCCCAAGGTTCGGGACCAGGTGGTTCAGTGGAGCCTCAAGCTAAGAAGAACTGAATTCGTTGCCACGTTTCTTCCCTTGCTTATGGCGATGAGGCAGGGTTGGCCCGACGATGCCGAAAAATATCTAGCAATTCTTAAACTGTGCGAGGTTTTCGCGTTCCGGGTGTACCGATGGAATGGTTACAGATCCGACGCGGGCCAAGCAACCTTCTTCCGGCTTGGGTATAATTTGGCGAAGAAAAACCGTAACTACGACGATACGGTGAAGGCTATCAAGGCTGAACTTGCGTACTGGTGCAGTGGCGATGACTTCGATGACAAAACTAATTCAGAGAACCCGTTCAATTGGTATCGGTGGGGCGGACTGCGGTACTTCCTCTATGAGTATGAAGTCGCCTTAGCTTCAGAGCAGGGTGCTTCTCCTATCATGACATGGGGTGAAATTCGGAATCGCGACCTTCAGGACACCATTGAGCACGTTCTCCCTCAATCGATCAGTGGTCAGCCCTATTGGGAAAGCAGGTTCGAGACACAAGACCACCAACGGTATCTTCATGACTTGGGAAATCTAACGCTGACGAAGCACAACTCGACATACCAGAATAAGCCGTTTCCTGACAAAAAGGGTGTAGTCAGCGTGGCTGGACACTGTTACGCAAACTCTCCTCTGTACGTGGAGAGGCAATTGACACAATGGGAACATTGGGATGCGCACACTGTTGAAGAACGCCGTTCCAAACTTTTGGAATGGGCGAGGCATTGATGGACAGTCGGCTTGGGTAGCCTCCAAAATGAAGGCCGTGAACCAGAATTGACAGGCGACGATTTCGATGAAGTTGACGGGTTTTTCGGTGACCAAGTTGCCGATGAATCATGAACAAACCCCTGAATCACAATCGCCGCCACGCGTTTAGCCGCCTTTGGTGCTGCCCAACGGTTTGCGGCCTTAATCTGGTAGCATGACTAATCCGTCTTGGAAGGCAAAGAATCCGGGAACACCACAGCGGGGTTGTTGGGTTCGAGAAGAACAATGGCGACACGCTGAAGCTCAAGCCAGTCGCCCGGGCCTAATTCCGTGCGCCATTCAGAGGGCCGATGCCGACCCAATGGCCGGATTCCACAATCATAGAATGATGTAGAATAGGCCTATCCCGCTTCCAGCTACCGCGTTGAAAGAAGGCGCACGTTGAGAGTAAAACGCCTGATAACGACCGCAGTAGCGGCACTGGTAGTCCTGGCAGCACTGTCTTGCGGCGCGGAACCAACGCCGTCCAACCCCGTACCTCCCTCGCCAACTGCAACTAACTTTGGTTACACCACACTAGATAAGACATGTTGGTATATCTTGAGGTTACGACTACCGTTAGCTATGGATTCCGGACCCAGCGCCCATATCTGGGGGTCAGACTCTAGCGGTTTGTTCCACGAATTTGGGAGACCGGACACTAGCTACATCCCAAAGAGGCCAAAGAGATCTTCGCGGCTCAGTTGGGTGGACAGGTCTAGCGACACATCGTCGACAAGCTGGTCGAACAAGCCCTGCTTGTGTTCTAGAATTTGGTCGATGCGTTCCTCAATAGATTCGGTGCAGGAGTACTTGATGACGTTGACTTTAACCGTCTGGCCGATGCGGTGACTCCGGTCCTCCGCCTGCCTCTCTACGGCGGGGTTCCACCAGCGGTCCAGATGGAATACGTAAGACGCCTCTTGCAAGTTCAGGCCCAGGCCGCCCGCGCGCAACGATAGCACCAGCACCTTGTGTTCGTCGTGGGTCTTGAATCTATCGATGACGGCGACGCGGTCTTGCCGGGACATTTCGCCTGTGAAGCTAAGAGGGTTGAATTCCCTCAAGTAGTTGACCGCGGCGGCCACGCCGGAGATATCGCTGGTATATTGGGAGAAGACCAGCGCCTTGTGTCCCTGGGCCGCCAGGTGCATCAGCCGGTCTTTGATGTCTTCCAGCTTGCTGGACTCACCGGTCTGAGGGTCCGCGTTGCAGATTTGTTTCAGTCGGGTGATTAGCTCTAGAACGTGTTGGACGCGAACTTCAGCGCCCAGAGACTTGAGATAAACAATTCCTTCCCGCTCGGCCTTCTCGTAACTGTTGCGCTGCTTGGGATGCAAGTCAATGGTCAGCTTTGTTACCTGCTTGGGCGGCAGGTCGTCCAGTACCTCGCTCTTCTTGCGTCGAAGCTGCAACTCACGGTGCCGCGTTCGCAACTCTACGCCCGGCCGGTAACGTTTGGGAGTCTCGGCCAAGTCGTAGTCAACGAACTCCAGTATCGAGGCCAACTCCTCTTCGTGATTCTCTAAGGGGGTCCCGGTCAGAGCCCAGGAACGTATTCTTTGCAGTCCTTTCAACGCGTCGCTGGTATCGTTGCGGTTCTTGACCCGCTGGGCCTCGTCGGCAACGACGACGTCCCACGTTTTCCTGCGCACCGGCGATAGTGTATTTCCGCCAAAGTCCGAGCGCAATGTGTCATAGCTAATCAGCGTTACATCTACGTCCGCCTTCCACTGCCATGCCCGGTCGGCTGTGGAGCCATGGACGATGATCGCGGTCAACTCCGGCGCCCATTTCTCGAGCTCACGCCGCCACTGACCCAGCAGGCTGGTCGGGGCGGCCACCAAGCACGACTTGATATCCCCTCGCGCCCGGAGAATCCGCAGGGCAGCGATGGCCTGCAGGGTTTTGCCCAACCCCATATCGTCGGCCAGAAGCAACCGATCGTTGTCCAGCAACGCCCGGACGCCATCTTGCTGGAAGGGCATTAGCTCTCCGGGCCATGTCAGTTGGACATCCAGGCCGTTGCGGAGGAGTCTCGGAGGAGCGGCCAGCACCTTCAATAGGCGCTCCGCCAACGTGAGGCTGGGTCGCTCTTTCTGGTTAGATGTCTGAACGGCTTCAGAGGCCGCTGGCGAAGGGCTTGGCGGATATTTCAGGCGCTGCGGCAGCGATAATAGACTAACGACGGTGCTAAGCCCGGAGACAGCGGCCATGGCTCGGACCCGGTCGTCGTCGAAGGCTTCCGACAAGCCCTCACTGGCCCGATGGAAAGGCTCGAACGGGTCGCCCCGTTCCATGATCTCGTCAAGTATCCGGCGCGCGCCAGAGCCTTCTGCAGGCTGCTCTGTCGCCCAAAGCAGTTGTTGAGTGTTCGCGTCAGCAGACCCGCCGTGTTCAGAATCAGCATTGGTCTGGGTTTCGTCGAGCCTTATGCGACAGAAGGGTATTTGGATACGGATGTCCCCGTTGAACATCCACGACGGCATTTCGACAGCCAGACCGAATATGAGCGTCGGTGACCGAGGGGCGGCTTGGAAGAGGGTTTTGACTAGGGACGTCAAGGCGACTTGCCCAGCGTCCTCTCGATGCCTGAGGGATGGGTCGCGCCGGTCTACGCGTGTGAAGCAGAACGCCAAAGGGTCACCCTGGCCTGAGGTCTCGAAGAGAGCAGCCCGGATGCCACTGCCGTCTTTCTCTTCTATGAACCGCAACCAGACCACTGCGCCTGAGTGGTCAGCCTCGGCCAAGTCGTCGAAGGGGATTGGCAATTGGATGCTCCCTCAGTGCGGGGCGCAGCAACGGGCTATCCGGCGCCGCTGTCTGCGTCGTCTCCTGTATCGTTCTTGGACTCCTGCTCCAATTCGATATGTTCTTCGTAGGTGGGGCGGTACTCCTCACCCACGATCTGCGGACTGTGGTTTGGGTGGAGCCGCAGCAGGTCCCATTCGTTGATGGCGGCGCGAACCTTGTAGCGCATGGTGTTCTGAAAACCACCTCCGCCCAGCTTCGGCTCCGATGGGGGCGCCGCCCAGCCGTAAGCTTTGGTGTAGATTTGCCGGAGCTTGTCAAAGGTGGTGTTCATGTCATCGGGGGTGGGCGGACTCAGCCGGATGCCCCCTTGTTCCAGCAGACGCATGCCGGTTTCGGCGCGGGGGGCCAGTTCCTTGTACCTGCTGGATTCCAGCTTGGGCTTCATGTAGTCGTGGTCCTTCTTCGTGCCGACCGGGCTGATGATATCGGGGGCGAAGACGTCTGTGACGGTTCCGACGACTATCAAGCCAGGGTAATCTTCGCTGACAGCCTGTCCCATCAGACGAGCAAGCTCGGCGTAAGACCGTCCGCGCTGGAGGAGAGAATACGACCCGACGAGCTCAATCTCGTCCAGGAGAACTACCCACCCTTTGTAGCCGACAGCCTTGATCAGTTCGGTGGCGAAACGCAGGCGCTGCGGCGGGAGTTCGACGACCTTGGGGGCACGGAAGGAATAGTTTTGTTTTTGCCGGACCAGCCGCAACCCTTCGTTCACCCTCGCAACGCGTATGGGGTCGCCCGCCCAAAACCGCTCTATGTCCCCGTTCAACTCGTGGTCATTGGATTCGTGAATTCGTAGGGTGGCTGGAAACATTGGGCTGAGGCCGTTCGCGCCGGTATCGTGGGCCCACACATAGAACCCGTCATACCCCTGGGAACGTGGATTCAGCTTCAGACCCAACTCCTCGATCAACCGGCCGCTACGGTCGCGCATCCGGCCGCTTTCCATAGCGGACTTAAACACCTTACCTAGGTCGAACAGGGGTGTCTCCTTGCTGATGGCCACCTTGCTGCACACGAAGTTCTGGGAGAGGGCCTGTTCCTCCAAGTGGGCGAGGAGGTGGGACTTGCCCGTGCCGAAGCCGCCGGAAACGAGCATCGATAGAGCGCTTTCCGGTGGATTGCCGGCATCTGCGGCTTTGGTCAGCAACTCTGTGAAACTGTCCTCTGCACTGGGCTGATTGCAGCCCAGGATATTCACGGCATCCTGGTTGGGGACACCGTTGCGCAGGGCTTCCAGGGCCGAGCGGGAAGCGAGGACGGAACTGACGTCTCTCTGTGAAGTCAAGCTTCGGACCTCCTCAAGATAGCCGCACGAGGGAAGCTACAGGATTGACCAGATTCAGGTCGTGGACATCGTCCAAGACTCTGGTGTACAGGGCCTGGTAGATGGCATAACTCTTTGGGGAAGCTTCATCCAAGAACTCGTAGCTGGCCGCCACCACCAGCAGCGTTCCTGTCAGCCGGTCGATGCGGTCGACGAATTCACGAAGGACCTCATAGTGTTCCATCGCCGCGGCCCTAGTGTAGTACCGTAGACCGTCTTTGGGGTTGGGGGCCAGGGTGACGCGGGAGTTGTCCAGCACGATCACGACCCCAGCGTACCCCACTTGGCGTATCCACTGGAGGGCCGATTCTATGAAATACCTCGCTGTGGTGCGGTCGATTGGGGTGTAGATGAGGAAGGGTTTAACGTTGCTGACTCTGGTGACGGCACCGGTCAGCCAATCCAGGAGCGCCTGACCTGTGTACTCCCCGCCCTCGCCGGTGTTTTCCGCCAGACAGAGGTGGGACATGCACACCCGGAAGTCTCTGGCCAGCTTCCCGTTACTGAAGACACTGTCCTGAATTCCTGGTGTCATTGCGAGAACGACGAATTGCGATTCGAGCCCGTTTGTTCTGGCGATGGCGTCGAAGATGCTGCCGGGTCCGCCTGCGTCTACGCCATCCACCTGAAAGCCGCTGTCTCTTGCCAGCCGCAGGAGCATGCGGCGCGCGAGCAGGCGCCAGTCGAGCTGTCTGGCAAGGCCAAAGAAGATGTCGTGGGGCATGTGAGCTCGGCTGCTCACGGCGTCCAACTTGACGAACTGGTAGTCTAGTTCCCGGCATTTGTCTTGCAGTGCCGCGTCCAACTGCGGCCGCAACTCGTCGGGGGTTACAGCAAACTTGATGGAGGAGCCGCCATCCTTGACGAACGTCGATAGATACTCGTTGTTGATGTGCCACAACCAATCGCGAATCGGGATCTTGTTAGGCATTAGCTTGCTTCCGTGAACCGGATGCCGTAGTACCTTATGACTTGGCCGTCCCTTCCAATGAAAGCAAACACTCCTCTTGCGCTACGTTCGCGTTCAGCAGGTGAGAATTCGACCGTAGCGCCGGACTTGGTCCTTTTGTCGACGCCGGCATCGAGGGTGTATACGGCCCTGGCGAAGTCGCCACGGTCAAACTCGCGGCTGCTCCCGGGCAGGTAGGTGAGCCGCCGGTAGATTGTCTCCAACGGGACCACTCGTGCGCTGCCCTTCACCAGGAGTTCGGGCGATGCTTCGCGCAAGAAGTCCGAGTAGACGTCGTAAATGGCCTCGAGCAAGGCGGCTTGATGGCGGACCGGCTTTCTCTGGTTTGCCAGCAGGAGCTCGGCCAGGTGGGATGGACGGATGTCGGAGGTCTGCTTCCTGTCAACCCTAACCGCTCGTTCGCCGGGGAGAACGCGCACGATTGAGGGGTGGGCAATGAGGAGACCATCCCGCTCGTGGGCCTGCAGGCCCTTCGATTGAGCCTGTTGGCGCAGTTCGTCGAGGTAGCGGGTCTCGAGGTCTTGCTTCACCTCGTCGTCCTGGTAGAGCCAGGCGCTGGAGGCATTCTTGACCTCCTGGCTAAGGTGGGTCAGAGCGGCCTCGATGCTACTCTGGGCGCGCTTGATGGCGGCGATGTTGCCGCGTTGGGCGGCCTTCTGCAGGGCCTTGAGCTGTGACACCAAGCCCGCAGCCGATTTCAGGGTTGAGTCCGCAGCCTTTTCAGTAGCGCTGAAAGCTTGCTCAAATGTATCCATTTTCACCCCAAGAGATTATAGACGGTTTTCTTATGTTGTGAAAGGTTGTGGTGCTGTCAGTACGGCGGGTCGGAGCTTAGGTGGACCCGGAATATGGGACAGGTAGCACTAGCAGGTTAAAACGTCCTGGCCCTGGGGCAATAAAGTTTACTTTTTAGCGGTCAGAATCTGCAGGGGGTTTTAGTGCCTGTGACCCCCCCATGTTTTCAGCCAGCATTTTTAGCGAATATTTATTGCGCGTGAGACGCAGCTTTCATCTCTACCCAGCGTTTCAAGGCCTACTCACCGCATACGCAGTCCGTACATAATAAGTGCGCTACTGGCGCCGCTACTATGCGCACTCAGACCCGACGTGCATGACCGTGGCATGGCCTAACGGCGCGGGCTGTGCGGTGTTCCCAGTCGTGGACGTGGACGTGACCCTAAAAGAGCTACTCTCATAAATGCCCGCTACGGCGTCTCTGACCCTAAACCCGACCCCGTGGCATCCCGTGGCGTGGCCGCACGGCCGACAGCGTGCCCTGGCCTTGAATCTGTGCCACTGAGGGGCATTCCGGCAACCAAAGCGCGAACAGCGGGTGCACAATTCGGAAGTCCCCGCTAAACTTCTCTTACCCTCGCCCTAACTCTGTCAGTCGTTCGCTCAATTCCCAAAGGTCTGCGGCCAGCTCAGCGTCGTAGCTCAAGTTAGACGACGGCACGGCGCGGCAGTCCACAAAAAACTTGCCCGTAATCCCCTCAACTTCGGGCGAGGTTGCCAGGTAGTTTAGCGTCTCCGCTCCCTTTAAGGCATCGACACCGCGGGCGCCGATAAAGAAGTTGACCACGCGGCCCGGAAGGCCGTTGTTTCGCGCTATGTTGGTGCGAACCAGCCCGGGATGCAGGGTGTTGACCGTTACGCCCGAACCTTCAAGCCGTCGGCACAGCTCGTAGGTGAACAGGATGTTGCAGAGCTTGGAGCGCCCGTATGCCCGGTAACCGCCGTTACTTCCGGGCCTTGGCAGGTCCTCAAGTCGAAAGTTGCCAGCCGAAAAGTGGGAACTGGACGAGACGTTGATGATCCGGGCCGGCGTAGAATCTTTCAGCAGGTCCAGCAGCAGTGTGGTCAACAGGTAATAACCCAAGTGATTCAGGGCGAAAGTCATTTCAATACCGTCAACGCTGCGGCGATTGGAAAGAAATATGGCGCCGGCATTGTTCACCAGAACGTCCAGCCTCGGCATCTGTTCCCTCACTTGGTCTGCTAGCCTGCGCACGTCCCCCTGCGACGACAGGTCGGCCAGCAGATAACGTACTGTGGGGTTGCCGGTCTCCTCGATGATACGGGCCACGGCGGTGGCGGTTTTCGTGGCGTTCCGGCCGGCGATTACTACAGTTGCACCCATGCGAGCCAGTTCCCGCGCGGCCGCATAGCCGATACCGTCACTGCCGCCGGTTATCAGACAAGTCTTCCCTTCCATGATTCGGGATTCTATCGCAGGTTTCTCAACGGCGCCAGAAGTGGAACGCTATTTACACCTCTTAATCTTGGCGGTGGGACGTGAGTTCATCCCAGATCTCACCACAACACGGGTACGGAAACGGATTGAGAAGGTCTTTGGCGGGGTGAATACGGAAGGTAGCGCCGAAAATAGCGGTACTACGGTCCGGAGTCCACCTACAGGGCAGTGCGGTCATGGCTACAGCGCCTGGGCGCCAGGACACTCTACATCAAGCCTGGGTCACCGTGGGAGAACGGGTACGTTGAGAGCTTCAACGCCAAGCTAAGAGATGAACTACTGGACAGGGCGATATTCTACACGCTATTGGAGGTGAGGGCGGATCGAGCAGTACAGACGGACCTACAACCGCATCAGGCCTCACAGCTCCCTAGGCTATAGGCTGCCGGCGCCAGAGGCCATCCTGCCCTCCGACCTGGTCCCCATGCTTGCCAGTGTAACGTAACAGATGGTACAACTATTGGGGCAGGTCAATCCGCGGAAGCAAAAACGAAGAGAACAAGCGGCTGCTGGGTATAAGGCCTCATTCACTTACACTGGAGACGAATATCGACCACCTTGGCCGTCCCCAGACTATAGCCGTTGTCTAATACGAAAGTATCGCCGTAGAAAATACCGTCTTTCTCGGTGTATCTGCGCCCCTGGAACGCAATATCCACATCTCCCAGTGTCCCGGTTTGCCTTACTGTGAAGTGGTATTTGCACTCATCGAATTGCGAAACATCCCACGATATTGACTGCCCGGCCGGTATAGTTTCCGTTTCATCAACCACATTACTGGAGCCACTACAAGCTACCGACAATAGGGTCCCAACTGCCAGTATCACAATTAGTCCTCGCTGGATAAGCACGCGTCCTCCATATAAGCTGGTGCTGTAGGGTTTTACTCATACGTGAATCTGATAGACCAGATTCCTTCTGCTGTAAGGTTTACAACCTGGGGTAAGGACGCCGACACGCTATAGCGACCCCCTATTCAATGTCAGCCTTTTAGATCCCTTCTCATTGAAAGCTTACCCAATAGCCATTTGACTGTACACTCTACTCTTGTTCGTGTTGACTTGCCCTCTATGATTGTGTTGACCTTACCCCTGACAACAGAAGAAGCGCCTGGGAGACCATAGGGAACTGGCGGCAAGAATACAACGAGGCCAGGCCCACAGCTCCCTGAAAGGCAAAACCCCCAAACAGTTCATTGACTCCATGGCTGGACCCTCCTAGCCAATGATGCTAACTTCGGGGTAAGTTCAAGCTCTCCTTCGCGGGAGAGACACATGCCGCTGGAAGCTGGTGGGGTTGCCCACACTTCGGCTGGTCTTTTGAACGCATAGAACACCTACACCGCCAGCCGGAATCTAAGCGTGAAGGTTCTTGATTTTGTCCAGTTGGGTGGGCCAGAGCGTACTGAATTGCGGACTTTTCGCTGAGAGGTCCTGTTATAAGAAACCGGCAGTCGAGCCCCAGATTCGCCTACAGCTGTATGCCCCCTCTTTTCGCTTTTGGGCAATCACATCTCACCGCATATGCAAGTACCGGACAATTCCTTCCATAATAACCGCCACCCTTGACGCAGTTGACTTTCCGGGAAACGGCTAACACCGGTAGCTGCCAATTACATCACTTAGTTTCTTAGCAATTCCACTATCCCTTCCGGTAACGCAAACCGGGGAGCTTCCTTTGGAACTGCAAATTGGCTAGTCCTTCTCCTCAGAACATCCTCGAGTAGGTTGACGTAGCGTTTATGCGCGCTCAAGTCATCTGAAGGGATCAATCTCCTTAACGCGACCACAAACTTATCTACATTTTCGCCAGTCGGTCGGCTGCTTTCCAATGTTGTAACAATCCGATTGAAAACGTCACCGGACGACTTCCCCATTTCTTGGGCAGACGAAATCAATTGTTCACTGGAGTCAATTTGCCACTTTTCTTGATGCAGATTGATGATAAGAGCTGCCATCTCTTCTTCTACAGTTTCCAGGGAATGCGGATCCTTGATATCAACGTATTGGCCTTCAAGGTGCCCGTGTTCGGCCAACAATCCCAATATTGGCAATAGCAGGGCATCTTCGTCTAGCCCCATATAAGCCCTTCGCAACCTGGTGACACTCTCTTTTCCACGATTACGACTAGCAACTGCCGTGTGAAACACAAACTTCTTGTCCTTGAAAGACCGGGAAAACTCGGCCACCCGTTGGATTGAATCACCGATGAGGTTGACAATCATAAGAATCGGGATAAAGGAATCCGGAGGAATCTCTCTATAAACTGATTCTAATGTCTGGTAGTTTATGTCAGGAACCGTCGATTCTTGATCTGAAGGGTCGCTAAGAGAATGAACAAGAAATAACAAATTGATGGTTCTCGCCACAAAGGAACGAGTCTTGCCGGGAGACAAGTTGCTAAAAATATCCAACACGTCTCCCATACTGGCCCGGTTTCTTGGGGAGCCAATTAGGGCGGCTAACATGGAAATAGTAGTTGGAAAGCCCGTTTCTCCGATCTTCGCGTCAAATGGCAACCGGTCATCAGACATTGAAAGCAAATCGTCCCGAGTAATTCCTTTGTCGAACCAACGGGTTTCCGCCGCGGTCCAATCGTCGACATCACCAAGTGCGCCTTGATTGGCTTTGTCCGCGAGCTGAAGGAGTTCTTGGCTATTCGTGCATATATTCAAACACGCAACAATTGGCCAAGGTAAAATCCCCAGTAGATCAGTCGGAGGCATATCCTCTTCGGTATAGAAGAAACTTGCAAGGGACTCAAGAGCATCGGCCAAACTTTTCTTCGAAGGCGCCTCCATAAAATCGCCCGCGTACTTATAAACGTCCCAACTAGGATGCCAGCCCTGTATATGTCGAAGCCGTGGAAGGATGACATTTTCATTTGCATTCAACCGTCCGATGGGACCGTACGATATTCCAGTGTTCAACACGTTCACTATGCCGGAGTCACTCATCCTAGACTGCACAACAGATATAGCAGCGTCCAGCTCGGGTTCCAGAATACGGCCTTCTAGCCAGTGACGTCGGTATTCAGATTCGAATACATCTGTGAATGTTGTTACCGGTGTACTCGGTATAAGTTCCAGGAGTTTGTCGGTTGCCCAGGTGTTCTTGGTAGGTTCAGCAACGGACCGCAATATGCGGACTCGATCCCCTTGTTGTGCGGGCCACTTTTGGGTAGCCAACTGAACTGCCCAAGGAATGTCAGCCGCCACAAGGCGAAGCAAGCAGTTCCAAGCCCCGATGAATTGGACTATATTGGAGCTGGTCAGTCTAAGGTCTATTGCGTCCTGATAGATTGTTTGCAACTGAGGTTCATAAACGTCAGCTAGCTGAATTTGCAGATCTGAATTGCCGGTATCAAGGGCCATGATTGCGACCCTTGCTAAGGTTCTCAAATCTCGGCTGGTGTCTAGACGAGCCTTCCTCAAGTAGCGCGATTGCCAAGTCAGAACCGGCGAGGTACGTGCCTGCGATCTTGTCGCCGTCGATCTCATTTAACTCAGCACAAATGTCGCGCACCGGTTCGCGCAACTCTTGACGTTGAGCAAAACACTTCCCTGCAGCGAACAGAAACACGTTTCTCCAAAAAGGAATCGGCGCAATCTCATCCAATCGTTCCCTGATATTCTGGTCGGTACCATCCATCAAACACTCTGCAGCCATGAATTCTTGCAACGACCGGATTTCAAATCCTATTTGTTCTGCTTCCACCTCGACCAAAAAAACTAACCGGTGGGACGCAGCTTCCACAATCT
Organism: Dehalococcoidia bacterium; assembly: GCA_965261605.1. Classification (GTDB taxonomy): domain Bacteria; phylum Chloroflexota; class Dehalococcoidia; order Lucifugimonadales; family UBA2985; genus DAOUJW01. The sequence continues at coordinate 2,736,633 of OZ253466.1, forward strand.
GTTGAGCCAGTTCGTGGAGGCGGTATCCCGGATGCCCTTCTGTTGCAATACGAGCTTCCACGAGGGCGACGAACCTATCGCGGGACAGCTTAGCGTCCGTCCTTCCGGTCCGTTCAGAGTCAATCTGAAGGATTAGACCGACTTGATTGTGGATAGCCCTAATGTCCGGCTGATAGTCACGCAATATGATTGAAGCAGGGATACTCCGTTCTACTTCCCGAAGGTAGATCACGTCGTAGTACGAATTGAAAAGACTCCACCGCGCCTGTGGCGGTTGCCCTAAGCGATCCACCAAAGCAGCCATGATGGTAATCTGCAAGGGACTCCGCATGAGACGAACGGTCGAATCGTCGCGAAAGGCCCTATCCAAGCGGCTCAGAACCGTTTGTTTACGGTCCTCATCAGTGCGATATCGAACTTCGGCCAAATGCTGTGCGAAGTGCCAACCGATCTAATGCGATAATTCAGCCAATTCTCGGTGCTGATAATACAAGGGCGAAAAATCTTCGTTGTAGCCTTGGGGACGGCTCGTTGCTATTGACAAAATGTCAGCGTTCGCATTACTTGCGTCGGTCCAGAAATCTCTAATCGCATCCAATACTTGGTCTCTGTTGCTCGAAGCAGGAACCTCGTCCAATCCGTCGAAAATAAAGACACTGGGATAGGCAGCTAGAAACCGGCGCAAATCATCTACTGAGATGTCTGAGTCTGTCCGAGTTTTTATCTGGCGCGACAAATACCCAAGCACAGAGTTCACTTGGGATGTCGAGGTCGTAGAAAGAGCTGTTGCGAAATCGTTCAGTACTAGCTTAAACGGAAAACGGGGAACGACCATGTGATTGATACCTTCAATATCACAATGGTCTTGAATTGTTGCCAAAGCGCTTTGGACCTCGGGAGACAACGTGTGCGCAGGTTTCCCGGCGATAATCGAAGCCCGGAAGATTTGACAAATGAATTGCGTCAAAGTGGTTTTCCCCTGGCCGGGTCCGCCTATCAGCACGAACCGGCCACGCGACCCTCGTGGTACCGCAGGGTTCAGGTTGTTTGATATCACAGTGGTACCTATCGAGGTTGCATCAAGGAGTTCCGACGACGCGGCCAATATCTCTTTGATGAACCCTTCAACGGGATGGCCCGAATGATCTGAGTAACCAACCTCGACGTCAGTATCATCCAAAATCTGTGTCCTATGTCCGGCAGATTCATCGTGAGTAGGCAAGTCAACAAATACGCTAGCCAGAGGTATGCGGTCGTCAACGTTGTGACCAGCTTGCTCCAACTTTACGCATTCGTCGCTGAGCAATTCTCTTTCCAAGAACATAACAAAGGTCTTGTACATATCTTTGGGGCTTGGGGTTAGCTGTGAAATGATACTTGCCAGAACATCGCCCGGAGTTATGGAAGCCGTATAGGCTCTCCTAACGTCTTCGTACGCATCAAGAAACATTCTGATTTGGTCGTAATCCCAAATGGCATAGTCCTTCATAGGTGATTGATTCTTGAATTCCTCAAGGACAGCAACTGCGCGGTCTTTTGAGCCCTTCTCACGGACCGGCGTGAGCACTACGTTGGTTGCGAAGATGAAATAATCCGGCTTGCGCAGTTTGCTTTCAGGTTCAGTATATTTCCGTATTTCATCCTTCAATTGGTCCACTGCCCAGTTGCCGTCTTTTTGAGTGTCTCCAGGACGCTGTCGGTACTTCGCTTGAATCACTCCATATCCATCCCAACCGTCCACAGGCGTAGGAAATGGGACTTTCCGCTCAAACGTCGCCTCACGCCCACCATCTGGCCCATCACCAAATGCCACAATCCCCGGTCCCAACACCCTGGCCGCCAACGCCTGTACCAAATGCTCAAATGAGCGGTGCTCCAGTCTAGAAAGGTCATAATCAGGCATAGTTACGCCTCCATAATTCGGGGTTCCGAAGGAATCCCGAGCGGATGGAAATCTGTGCAAGAAAACTGGTCAAGAACTCATGAATATGAGAAATACTAGATCGTGGGGTGTGGCTTCAAGCTACGCAACTGAACTTCCCCCGATGATGGTATCATTTTCTATGGTAGTCCGACTAGCAATGGTCTTACCTCAATTTCTTTACCAGTCTGAGAGCGGGTCTTGTGGCTGACCGAAACTGGCTTGTGAGGAGGACCGTCCCATTTGGAAGCTCGGTTCCGCCTGGAGCAGGTCGCCTCGGACCTGCTCCAGGCGGAACGTACTATCACGTTGACTGCGACAACCCAAGTCCCGTTGAGATTACCCTCCAACGCCTGCCGGCTTCACGTTCAGTTCTTGGTTCCGGCTGAATGTCCACTTTAACGTTAACTTGTCGATGGGCCTACGCCTGCAGCTGTGGCCAGTCGGCGCCACACTCCCTTTCGGGTAGAGGGTTTGCCCAAGAGCAGTAGGGACGTGGGGGAGTTATGAATTCAGTCTGCTTAGGCCGAGAAAAGTGGGCCTGATTGGACGGTAGACAGTACCATCTTTGAGATGTGGCTTGGCTTGGGAGGCTCACTAAAGCCTGCTACTGCACGATTATGAGAGGACGGCATGGGCGGCGGCAACATCACGTGCGCCGTCTTCCGACGGGGAGCGCCAAATCGCCACCACGTGGGTCGTCTATCTGCCCTAGTTGCGCCTGAGCTAATACATATCAGCTTGCGTCACAGGGGCATTCGGCAAGGTCTTCTTTTCCCCACCTGGGTCGCCTGGGCTATATAAGAGGCTTTGCGCTATTGTGCAATGTATGGTATATAGACAAGTATGCGCATCCCAGAGAGACATGCCATCCGTCAGGCGGTTCACAGGCTGTCGGAAGTCCTTGGCGTTCCAAGCAATGTCGCAAATGTTAGATACGACGTGCGCTTTGGAACTCGCGAGGTTGACGCCGTTGTTAAGAGCGGATCGCATGAGTTCGCCATAGAATGGAAGGCATCTGGCTCATTGGGTCACATCTTTCGTGCGATCCACCAGATCCGTGGGATGGCCGGCGACCTTCCGGACTCAATGATTCCCCTCTTGGCCGTTCCCTTCATGGGAGAATCAGCAAGAGTCTACTGCGATGAGGTAGGGGTAGCTTGGTTAGACCTCTCCGGTAACGCGAGAATAGTCGCGCCGGGCCTCTATGTCCATGCGATTGGGCACGATAACAAATTCCGTCGACCCGGACGCCCAGAAAGTGCCTTCGGCCCCAGGGGTTCGCGAGTGGCGAGATGGCTGCTAATGAATCCCGGCCAGGTGATTCGCCAGAGGGCGTTGGCATCCGATACCGGTTTGGACGAGGGATATGTCAGCAGAGTGGTCGGGAGGTTGATCGGGATGGGCCTCTTGGAACGAGATAATCTCGGTATCCACGTGACTGATCCGAACAGGCTACTTGATGCATGGAACGAAGAGTATCGCTTTGACAGACATACAGTGACACAAGGACATATTTCCGTTGCCCCGGGCGAGAGCGTTGTTCAATACGTGGCCCATGCGTTATCCCAGGCAGACGTGCGTTATGCTGCTACTGGGCTGGCTGCCGCATGGTACTGGACCCGGTATGCCGGTTATCGACTGTCGACCGTTTACCTTAGTGAAATGCCATCAACTGAGCTGCTGGAGGCATTGGAATTCCGTGAGGAGCCAAGAGGTTCCAATACCTGGCTGGTCGTTCCCCAGGATAAGGGTGTGTTTGATGGCGTCAGCGAGATCGACGGCATTATCTGTGTCCATCCTGTTCAGGTCTACCTCGACCTAAAGTCTCATCCAGAGCGTGCCAGAGAAGCCGCTGAAGAGATTCGCAATCGGCTCATACGGAGAAACAACCTTGACTCATAAATCGCAAATGATCGACGGGTACAGCGGGGAATCCCTGGCTCTGGTCCATTCGACATGTCTCTATGTGGCCACGAAGTTGGGAGACATGCTTGATGACATCGTGATAGTAGGCGGTCTCGTCCCATCTCTACTGGTTGACCAGAAACGATTGCCTTGGGGTCTGGATGCACACGCAGGCACGACGGATCTCGATTTAGGCCTCTCTTTGGCCATAATGGGGGAGGAACGATACCGAGAGCTTGGCTGGAGACTGAGGGATGGAGGTTTTGAACCGGACGTCAATGCATCCGGCAATCCTACCAGCCAACGCTGGAGGACCGGCTTCCAGCCGCCCGCGACTATCGACTTTCTAATTCCGCCAAATCTGGCGACGGACCGGGGAGGCGATCTACGCCACATCGAAGCGGGTTTCGCTGCGGTGATAACCCCGGGACTACATGTTGCATTCAAGGACAGGCAGAAGATCAAGCTGTCCGGGCGTACTCTCCTGGGAGAGCAGGCCGCGCGGCATATCTGGGTCTGCGGACCCGGGGCATTCACCGTCCTCAAAGCACTGGCCTTCAAGAATCGAGGAACGAACAAAGACGCCTACGACATCACCTACGTCTGGCGCGGCCTCGGGGTTGAGGTTGTTGCGAAGTGCCTCACCCCGTTTTTAACCGACCCTCATGTTGGACAGGCATTGACAATAATCAGGGACGACTTCACGAAGCACGATGGTCCCGGTCCTATGAGGGCAGCAGAGTTCGTTATGGGCGGTCCAGACAACGACATCCAAGCCGATGCTGCAGGGTTGGCACAAAGACTATTGTCCCGGCTCATGTTTCTCTGAACATGTGCAATCCGCTCACCTCGATGAATTATACCGGACCATTCTCTCTACTGGATGACGACACTTGCTGAACAAGACGCTAGCTAGCCAACTTCAGAATCCGCTGACCAGGGAACGCGATCAACAAAATATGACCCTACCCCCTAAAACAGTAACACAGGGAAGTAGAGTACTCCGCTAGAATAGAGGATTGAAGGAGGACTCATGGTTCGGAAGAGGTACACAGAGGAACAGATCATAGCCGTGCTGAACGAGGCTGAGGCGGGGGCGAGGACAGCCGACCTGTGCCGTAAGCATGGCATGAGCGATGCCACTTTCTACAACTGGAAGGCCAAGTATGCGGGCTTGACGGTAAGCGATCTCAAGAGGCTCAAGTCCCTGTAAGACGAGAACCGGCGTCTGAAGCAGATTGTGGCCCAGCAGGCGTTGGACAACTGGGCACTCAAGGAGTTGCTGACAAAAGACTTCTGAAGCCCAAGGCGAGGAGAATAGCGGCGTCATACGCCATGGAGGGTCTTGGGCTGAGCGAGAGGAGGGCCTGTCAGCTGACCGGTGTATCACCCTCGGTCTATCGCTATGAGGCGAAGCGGGGTAATGATGATGAACTCCGCGCGAGGATGCGTGAGCTGGCAGGAGAGAGGAAGCGGTTTGGCAGTCCCAGGCTGCACATCATGCTCAAGAGGGAGGGATTGGTGGTCAACCACAAGCAGACCGAGCGTATCTACAGGGAGGAGGGGCTTGGCCTACGGAGAAAGAGGCGTCGTAAGGGCACAGCAGGAGCCAGGGTGATCATTCCTGCTCCCGAACGTCCTAACCAGAAGTGGTCCATGGACTTCGTTAGTGACAGCACCGTCACGGGGCGACGCTTCCGAGCTTTGACGATCGTGGATGACTACTCGAGGGAGTGTCCTGCCATTGAAGTGGATACCTCCCTGGGTGGAGTCAGAGTAGTTGGCGTCCCGGAGCGGTTGGCAGAGACAAGAGGGCTGCCTGAAGTGATTACTGTGGACAACGGACCTGAGTTCGCGGGCAAGGCCCTGGACGAATGGGTGTACCGCAGGGGCATCAAGCTAAACTTCATACGTCCCGGCAAGCCGGTGGAGAATGCCTTTGCCGAGGGCTTCAACGGACGACTGCGTGACGAATGTCTGAATATCAACTGGTTCATGAGCATCAAACATGCAAGGGAGATCATCGAGAGCTGGCGGCAGGACTACAATGAGGTCAGACCCCACAGCTCGTTGAAAGGCAGGTCGCCAAAGGAGTATGCTGAAGCGGTAGCTGCACTCTACTAGCCTCTGATACTAATAACGGGGTAAGGTCAGTAGCGCTACAGCTTCCCGTTGGTCTGAGGGTGGAAGGGTGTTGCCAGTATGTGCCTGATGCCCACCATGCCCAGGTAATCCCTGAAGGCTCTGGATACATAGCCGGGGCCGTTGTCGCTCAGCAGCCTGGTCCTGTCCGTTATCGGGACTTGGTCCATGCCCGTTCTGTCCACTGCATCCTGGACCACCTCTATGAAGGAGTCGGAGGTCATGTCCCGCTGAAGCCTGTATGCCAGGCCTGTCCTGAGCTTGTCGAAGGGATGAAGCGGGAGTAGTCATCCATCACGGTCACCAGGTAGTAGTAGTCCCAACCCACCACCCTGAAGTAGGAGGCATCTGTGGCCCACATCTGGTGGGGACCTGTGGTCTTGCGGTGGTACTCCTTACCTGCGACCAGTCTCATCTCAGGCCTCTTCACCAGACCCTCTCTGCGCAGGATGCGATAGACCGTAGACTCTGAGACTGAGAAGCCCATGTTGTCGGTGACCCATGCGGCGAGTTGCCGGCAACGCAGCTCCGGCATCTCCCTTGCTGTCGACAGAACGTTGTCGACTTCCCAAGAAGTAAGTTTGTTCCATGGGGGCTTGCCGCCTCCTGTATCGTCCTCAAGCCCTTGTTGCTCCTTCCGTCTGAGCCACCGGTAGTATGTGCTCTTGGGGACTCCCAGCTCACCGAGGACCTTGCGTTTTGGGAGACCGGAGGAAGCCACCCTGGCCAGCGCCTCCGCCTTCTCTACAGCGATCATCCGTTGACACCTGTGGCGTCGTGAGGCATCGGGATGGCCGTTTTTTGAGACGATACCCCTCCCGGGACAACTCCGCCACCAACTGCTTCAGATCTACGTTCTCTCTCTTGAGTTGGTGTACCTCCTGCTGCGTGGCGTCCCGCACCGCGTCCCTGGTCAACCGCTCCTTCCCCGCCTCCATGAACTCCTTGGTCCATGCATAGTAGGAGTGGGGCTTGATCCCCTCCCGCCTGCACAGGGTCACTCACAGTCACCTCCCGGCGCGAACCCCTCCAGCACGATACGGATCTTTTCCTCCGGAGTGTACTTGCGCCAGGTTGCTGTCCTGACTCTTCGCACGAAGGACCCGGCCTCCTCCGGCCCGCTCCCCTGCGGCCACTGCCTTACCTGTTCTTGTCCGGGACACCCCTGCTCCTCTCTTTGAGTACTCTATCTCATTCAGGGAGCTAACCCCACCTCAATTCTCTCGAATTCTTCTATCCCTTCAGATGTCCCTTTCTCGCTTACGGTCTACAGTTGACTTCGTATGGAGGATGCGACACTATGCCAATTGAAGAATCTCGGACGGTAAGAGGAAATCATCAATGCGAGTAGAATCCTTCTCACTTTTGGCCGTTGCATTGATTGGCCTAACCCTATTTGCAGTGGCTGCAGCGTGCGGCGTTTCGGAGGGTGAAGCCGAGCAAGCCGAGATAGATATCGCCGGGGGGCTCCGATCGAAGTCCGAGTAATCGCTTCTCGCTTGGCGGAAGACTGCGAGGCCAACGAGATAGCTGCAAACCAGAAATACGATGGAAAAGTCCTAGCCGTAAGCGGAAATGTGGAAGTGGTGTCAGGGGGAGGGAGCGGTGAGGCCTACTACATTGACTTGAGCGCTGGCAGCTTGTCGTTGACGACTGTTCGATGTCATTTCACTGAGAGCCACTTAGGCGACATCACAACCATTAGGAAAGGTGATCGTGTGACCCTGCGGGGCAAAGGTGACGAAGGAAAGGACAGAGACCCTTTTACTATAGACGTGATCGGATGCAGCATCATTCCAGAAGCTCCTACAAATACACCGACGGAGACCGATACCCCGCAGCCGACTCCAACCGCCCAATTAGACGCCATACCAGTGGCGACAGCATCGCCTGCGACTTCTGCTAGCTCGCAAGCATCAACTCCCGGAACTCAACAAGTTAGGTCCGAGACCACAACGCCAGCACCGAAGCCAACAGCCATACAACCAACAGAGGTCCCGCAGAATCAGGCTAGCACACCTACACCGCTGCCAGAACCCACGCCAACACGGCCTCCCACCTCAACTGCCGTGCCCAGTGCCACCCCAACGGCTGTACTCAATGCCCTACATAGTGTTTCTGGTGAGGGTACGGACATTAAATTTGTCGACTTTCCTGCTGGGCAGTGGGTAGTACAGACAGACTTATCCAACAACACCGACAAAGGTCTCGTTCGGATCCAGGTTGGGGGCGACTACGTCATGGTCGTGTTCGATCAATCATGGAGCGGCAGAGCGCTCATCAGCGTTGGGACAGAATACTTCGACATCCCTCCGGGCAGGACTCCAATTGAGGTGGAGGCTGCACAGGGTGCTTCCTGGACGATCACATTTGTTGATCCGCCACCGGCCTCTGACCCTGCCGAGCCAATCTCCGGACAAGGTCAAGACGTGAAGTTCGTTGCCCTCTCTGAAGGTGAATGGGTAGTTGAGATAGAGGTCTCGGGGAACGAGGGTCCCTTCATTTTCACAGACAATTTCGACGTAGATATTGGTGGTACGAATGTCGTCGATGAAAGCGGACATACGTGGAGCGGTAGGAAGCTCGTCACCGTCGGGAGTGCATATGATGAGATTCCGCCGGGCAGCATGGCCATTGAGGTAGAAGCTGAAAGTGGTGCTATGTGGACACTCAAATTCATTCGGCAGGAGTGATCTGATAACCAGCCAAGACTCCCCTTATGCCAGCATCGATTCAGAGGCTATCTCACAGCATAAGGAGCACAAGTTCTAACCACTAGGCGGGCAGATTCAGCCATGGATTGCCGTGCTGCCAATGAAACTTGACCAGTGTCGATCATTGGGCTCGCTGATTAACTCACAACGTCAACACCAACTCAAACATGGTACTGGTTTCAGTCAGCTTAGGCCCACCTAACTGGACAAAATCAAGAACCTTCGTCTTGAGGTTCGCTCTGGATCTGTAATCAGGCCCTGAGCCCAGCCGCTTGGGCGAAAGCTCGCTGCGAGCGGCGGAACAGGCTCACCGACAACGGACGTAGCGAACAGAAGGCCCGATTTGGGCCGACTATATCAAATTGGGCCCAACGTCACCATAACGTGGTCGAACAAGGCTCGTGTGTCCACCACAAATTGGTAGAGTATAGAGCCGAGCGCCCCATTTTGTGAGGAGGCATTCATGTGGCTCTCGATAGACGACCACATGGACCGGAGACAGCTCGCTCACTGTGGACACGCGGCCAGAGTTGAACCTCTCGAACACGCCGCAATTCCAACACGACATGAAGGGGAGACAACCGAAATGACCGTACCCTCTCTTCGTATCCGCTGGCTCGCAGTCCTGACAGTCCTGGCCATCGCCGTCGTCCTGAGCGCCTGTAGCAACAGTTCCGCTTCCGCACCGACGCCCCAGCCGACTCCCACTCCAACAGCGACGCTTATGCCCACGGCCGCGCCAACGCCCCAGCCGACTCCGACAGTGGCACCTGTGCCCACGGCCACGCTATTGCCCCAGCCGACTCCCACTCCGACAGCGACACCTGTGCCCACGGCCACGCTATTGCCCCAGCCGACTCCCACTCCGACAGCGACGCTTATGCCCACGGCCGCGCCAACGCCCCAGCCGACTCCGACAGTGGCACCTGTGCCCACGGCCACGCTATTGCCCCAGCCGACTCCCACTCCGACAGCGACACCTGTGCCTACGGCTGCGCCATTGCCTCCTCCCCCGGACTCGCTTGGCCTGGACACCTTCTACAAGAAGTACCTGGATGCTGATAAGCTACCCATAGTCTCATCCGCGGAAGTGCCCAACGCAGCCCTGTTCAGGGCTCGCGACATAATCAACGAAATGCTTGTCAACCGGCCCGATCTGCGAGCGACCATAGCTGAAATGGGAGTTCGGGTGGCAATCATGGCGGAATCGGAGGTGACTACGGATATTCCGGAGCACAGCGACCTGTATGAGGCGTTCCCCAGCACTGACTGGAACGCGAGAGCCCGTGGTCTGAGTGCGACACGCGTCCGTCCGGCGACCAGCGCCGCAGAAGAGAATCTCCTGTGCTACGGCGATGACGCCTACCGAAACGAAGACATCCTCGTCCACGAATTCGCGCACACCGTGCTGCAAATGGGAGTTGAACAGCAGCCCAAGGGTACAGCCTTTCGCACACGGCTCGAAGCCGCCTACGAAGACGCGTTGGATGCCGGTCTCTGGGCAGGCACCTACGCGGCTGAGAACACAGATGAGTACTGGGCTGAGGCGGTCCAATCGTGGTTCGGGGTGAATGACTGGGCAATTCCGACCAACGGGATCCACAACCATATCAACACGCGACACGAGCTAGAGGCATACGATCCACGAATCGCAGACCTGATCGAGGAGGTTTTTGGCGAGACGACCATCTCGTCTACGTGTCACACCGTAGCGATCACCCCGCCGCCGGGGGCGCAGCCGAGCTACGTGGTGGACAACCCCGTACTCATCGAGATCACCCCGATTGGCCGGGGGGTTCCGTCACCTCGGAAAACCAGATCCTCGTGGAGCTCGAGCCCGGCGACATCGTGTCCGCCAATCCGTTCGACCTGGCCGGTCGCACCCTGGTCTTCACACCGGATGGCCGCGGCGGATATTCGCGTGAGGTCCGGCCGCTCGAATGGGATCCCGAGGACCGGGGCGAGCGACCCGGGAGGCCTGTCGAGATCGAACTGGAGCACTTCCAATTCGATTTTTCCGGCCGGAAGTGGGGATCCTTCTTCCTCTCCCAGACCGGGCTCCTCACGTTCGGCAAGGCGTTCCCGGAGCGCACCCCCGAGCGGTTCGGCACCATGCGGATGATCGCCGATGCCATGGTGATAACCCCGACGATCAGCGCGCTCTACAAGCCGTACCTGACCGGGAACATCTACGTCTCCGACCTGCCCGACCGGGTGGTCATCACCTTCTACGCCTGGGATTACGAGATGGCCGTGTACGGACGGAGACCCAAGGAGACCTTTGACTACCAGATCGTCCTGCACTCCGACGGGCGCGTGGAGTTCAACTACGGGTCGGATCCAGCAGATGCGGACGAGGCGTTCCGCGACGGCATCGTGGGCTTATTTCCGACAGACCTGATGACTGAGGTGGTCCCAAGGATTCCCGATCGGGTGACCGACTTGTCGCGACCGGACTCCCAGTTCTCCGCTGTGCAGATCGAGGTGTTCCGCTACCCTGCGATTCGGGACAGGGGCGAGGGCGTCGCCGACGTTTCGTGCCGGATCATCGAGGTCCTCGGAGACGAGTTCGATTTCTTCGCCTTCAACAGCGAGTCTCGCGTGGACGTCCAGGAGCACGGTCCGGCGCATGGCTTCGGGGGCTGGTACCCCGGAAACCAGACCGCAACGGGGCTGGGCGGGAGCCAGAGCCGGAACGTGTGACCCCGTGCGAGAGCCGGCTGACGAACAGCTGGGGATTCCCCGTCTGGATCAAGGCCAGCACCGTTGTCAATGAGGCTTATGCCAACGACGGGTATGACACTCCCTACGACGAAGGCCTGACGTACTTCGCCCACGAGATCGGCCATACCTGGCTCGCCTACGCCTCCTACCTGGTGAACGGACAGCGAACGCCGATGCAGGTAGACAGTGGGGGATCCCACTGGGCTTTCGGGCTGCACGCCCCCGCCCCATTCCCGTGGCACGGCGCCGAGAACGGCTCGGTGATGGGCGGAGCCTTCTGGCGGGAAAACCAGGACGGGACGTTCAGCCCCACCTCGGGATGGTGGACCAAGGCGGGCGGCTTCTCCTGGCTCGACCTCTACCTCATGGGCCTGGCGACCCCCGAGGAGGTGCCAGACATGTTCATCCTGCGAAACCTCCAGCAGTTGACCTCCGACCGGGAAGGCCCCTACGCAGCCGAGAAGGAGATCATCACCAAGGAGCAGATCATCGCCGCCATCGGGCCGCGAAACCCACTCCCCGAGCGAGCGCGAAAAGTCTTCAACGTGGGCTTCGTGTACTTCCTGCTGCCGGGCCAGACGCCCGACCCCGAGCTGCTGCGCGAGCACGCGGACTACCGCGACCGGGCACTCGACCACTGGCGCCACGTCACTGGCGGACGAGGGCAGCTCACCACCGAGATCCCATGACTTCTCCCGGAGCGCGCTCAGCGCCCCTCTAAGCCGTTCTAGGTTTCGCCAACCTAACTGGACAAAATCAAGAACTTTCATACTTCGATTCGTTATGGAAATCTGAACCCCGCACGCCCTAGGCCCAGCCAATCGAAGGAGAGCGCATTGAGCGCTTGCTCGCTAGTTTACAATGAAGGTTCAGTGGAAGCGCCTGCCGACAGTAGCAGGAACCGCAGGCTTATATCGGGCTAGGCCGCAGCGTTACGTAGCCTTTCCGATCCGGAACATTTTTGTAGAGCAGACTGGGCATACACCCTGAGTGGCAGGGCGCCCATTCTTCATTGAAATGGCCTGTGAGTTGTTCATCTCCCTCTTGGTCCGGCACTTCACACAATAAGCTTCCAAGGCATCCTCCAAACTTGTAGAAGTAAGTTCTATCCTACAATATGATCAGGCATAAGTCAGCTATTGCTCCTCTACTGGAGAGAAGGCGGTCGTCCGTGTCACACCATGCCCGGACTGGGAATACTCGAAACTTGCGCCAGGATTTCCATTGCACCCCGTCCAAGCAACACGAATGGCGACATGACAGGAGGGAGCGTCGTACAACGGATACTTTGGTAGCACATGCTATCACCTGCTGTTCGTGTTCAACCGGTTCGGTGGCTGCGAGGGCGCAATGCTGCGTGCGGGGAACGTACATAGCGCAGAGGTGGCGTGGTGCATCGGACTCGATCCTGTCCCTCTACGGGGCGACAGGAGTATGCCGATACTTTCGCGCCGATGCCGCTTTTGCCAAGTCGGGCATCTATGAGTACCTGGAGGAGCGAGGAGTCTTCTACGCAATACGGCTGCCGAGTAACAAAGTGTTACAACGGGAGATCGCCGCACTGCTGATACGCCCTGTGGGCAGACCGCCTGGCAAGCCTGTTATTCGATACGACGACTTTTGGTATTGGGCTGAGAGTTGGGATCGTGCTCGGCGTGTGGTGTAGAAGGTGGAGTGGCATAGGGGCGAGTTGTTCCCTCTGTTGGGCTTCATCGTCACGAACATGACGGCTGAATCCGAGGGAGTGGTGCGATTCTACAATGGTCGAGGGACTGCCGAGCAGTGGATCAATGAAGGGTAGTACGCCCTGAAGTGGACTCGGCTGTCGTGCAATAGGTTCGTGGTCAACCGGGTGCGTCTGTCTCTACTCATTCTGGCGTACAAACTTGGGAACTTCCCTCGCCGGTTGTGTCTGCCCAAGGCAGTCAGGCACGGGTCGCTACGGAGCGTGCAGGTCAAGATGGAAGGCCGTCTGGTGCGGCACTCCCGGCGATTGATCTTTCAGTTGTCCGAGGTGTCGGTTCCTCAACGGTTGTTCCAGGGAGTGCTGGATCGTCTCGACCGGTTATCGCCGACGCCAAGCCGAGTGAGGATACAACCACGATCTTGCAAAGAGGGAGAGAGCGCTCCAGGGAGTCGCCCTGTCTTCAATGCGGGTTTACCCCACTGGCAGGAGTCACGAAGACGATGAAGACGGACAAGAAGTGTGGTCTACGACTGCAAACGCATCCCTTATCGGATAGACCGGCGATTGATTTGCTTCGCAGCACCTGAATATGATGCTAGCATCTCGTTTGGACTGCCCTTTGAGCCTGAAGACTGCCAACACGGGAAATCCCGGGTGAACAGGCTATGCGCCGGGAGCGTTTCACCGGCGCCTTACTGCTCAAGCGCTAGTGTTCTCCCCAGCGCATAGCCTATTGGATTCTACGCCCCAATATTGTAAGAGTAGTAACTTCAGAAACCGATATCTGTGAAAGACAATGCTCTCCGGTTGTTGCCCGGCAGTCCGCCTGCTATGCTACGCTCAATCGCAGGACAGCGCATTCTGCCTTCGGCGCTCATCCATCCCTTTAACCCTGAATAAGAGACTGAGAGGTACTATGACCGACCTTGCAGGCTTTCGCCAGATTAACGAAATGGTTGAGAGGGAGGCGCGGTTCGTGCAGGTCCTCGACACCGAGATCCGCAAGGCCATCGTCGGCCAGGACCGGCTGGTGGAGCGGGCCTTGGTCGCGCTGCTGGCCGACGGGCATATTCTGCTGGAGGGAGTTCCGGGGCTAGCGAAGACGCTGTTGGTCAAGACCATCGGCCAAGCGATTCAGGCCGGGTTCTCCCGCATCCAGTTCACCCCCGACCTGCTGCCTGCGGACCTGATAGGCACGCGGATATACAATCCCCGCACCGGCGACTTCAGCGTCCAGAAAGGGCCTGTATTCTCCAACCTCATCCTGGCTGACGAGGTGAACCGGGCGCCGGCCAAGGTGCAGAGCGCCCTGCTGGAGGCGATGCAGGAAAAGCAGGTAACCATCGGCAACGAGACCTTCCCGCTGGATGCGCCGTTCCTGGTTTTGGCCACGCAGAATCCCATCGAGCAGGAGGGCACCTATCCCCTGCCGGAGGCTCAGGTCGACCGTTTCATGCTCAAGGTCATTGTGGACTACCCCGAGCGCTCCGAGGAGCGGGAGATTATCAACCGGATGACATCCGGCGCTCCGATAGACGTGCATCCGGTGGTGGATTCAGCGTACATCCTGAGCGCCAGGGAAATCGTGCGGCAGGTTTACGTTGACGAAAAAATTAAGGACTATGTCCTAGACCTTGTGGTTGCGACGCGGAACCCCGTCGCTGCGGGACTCAACGACCTGGAGAACCTGATCTCCTATGGCGCATCGCCCCGCGCCGGCATCTTCCTAATCGCCGCGGCGCGGGCTTATGCGTTCATCAAAGGGCGCGGCTATGTCGTTCCCGAAGATATAAAGCAACTGGCCCCGACATTCTCCGGCACCGCATCATCACCACTTTCGAGGCCGAAGCCCAGGATGTCACTTCTGAACAGATAGCGCGACGCATTCTGGAACGCGTGGAAGTCCCGTAATATGCTGACAGGCGACCTGATTGCCAGGATAAGGCGAATCGAAATAACAACCCGGAAGCTGGTCAGCGACAGTTTCGCCGGGGAATATCAGTCGGTGTTCAAGGGCCGGGGTATGGAGTTCGACGAAGTTCGCCAGTACCATCCCGGCGACGACGTGCGCTCCATCGACTGGAACGTCACCGCCCGCACCGGGGAGCCGTACGTCAAGAGCTACATCGAGGAGCGTGAACTGACGGTCATGCTCGCGGTGGACGTGAGCGGCTCCGGGGACTTCGGCACAAGAAACCGCTTCAAGCGGGAGTTGGCCGGGGAGCTGGCGGCGGTCATGTCCTTTGCCGCCACAACCAACAACGACAAAGTCGGTCTGCTTCTCTTCACCGACCGCGTGGAGTTGCTGGTCCCGCCCCGCAAAGGACGAAGCCACGTCCTGCGAATGGTGCGCGACCTGCTGGTGTTCCAGCCGGTGGGCTCAGGCACGGACATCCGGCTTGCGCTGGATATGGTCCATCAGATGCTCAAGCGGCGCAGTATTGTGTTCCTGGTCTCAGACTTCCTGGCCGACCCGGAATCGTACCGGCAGGCCATGCTGGTAACCAACCGGCGACACGATGTCGTGGCCTTCGACCTGAGCGACCCGTTGGAATACGAAATAGCCGACGTGGGACTTCTCGCGCTGGAGGACGCAGAGAACGGGCAGCTCCGCTGGGTGGATACCGGCAGCAAGGAGTGGAAACGGGAATTCACCGATAGGGTCGCCCGCCTGGAGGAAGGCAAGCGCGAAGTCTTCACCGCCGCCGGTGTGGACCGCATCAGCGTGACAACCGAAAGAGACTATGTCGCCGAAGTGGGGGCGTTCTTCAAAGACCGGCTGCGAAGGCTGAGGCGATAAGGAAACGTACCAGGATGGTTCGACTGTCTCTTCAAGATTCGGCGGGCAGCGCCGGCTTGGGCCTCCAGGCTTTGGTCGCGCTGTTGCTTTGCGTGGCCCTGTCGACCGTGATAGTTGACTCCGCCATGGCCCAGAGCGTGCCGCCGCCCGGAGTCGGCGTATCCTTCACGTCCGACCGCTCAGAGTTAACGGTTGGCGACGCGGCTACGTTGAGCCTAGTGGTTTCTCATCGGGCTGACCTTTCCGTAGTTATCCCGCGGCTGGAACGTGAATGGGGCCCCTTCGAGGTTCAGGCGCAGACCTCGGTGCAGACGGTTTCCGCAGATGACGGCATGAGAACAATCGCCAAACAGTTCCGGGTGGTCCTGTTCGCTCCGGGCGCTTTCGAGACGCCCAGCCTACCAATATCCGTCCGCAGCCCCGACGGAAGCGTGGAGCAGTTCCAGCCACCACCTGTGCGGCTGACAGTGCATTCGGTGCTGACAGGGACCGATGAGCAGTTGAAAGACCTCCGCCCGCCCGCCGATCTTTCGACCCCATTCTGGGAGCAGCCCGCCTTTTTCTTCCTGGCCGCGCTGTTGGTTGTGGCGGCTCTGGGAATGCCGGGATACTACCTCTACCGGCGTTCCCGCAGACAGGTCCGCGTGGCCGAGCCAGTGGTGGATTCCCGAAGTCCCTGGGAAGCGGCATTACAGGAACTGGACCGCATCGGCAGGCTGGACCTGCCGGGCAAAGGCGACTTGAAAGAGCACTACACGCTGGTCGCCGGGACGCTGCGCGCATATCTCGGAGCGACGTACCTGAGAGATACGGACCGGATGCAGGCGACAGATATGTCAACGGAAGAAATGGTGACCGCAATCTGGCGGTCGCCGCTGGATCACGGCAACGCGCGGCTGGTCATCGAATTGCTCCAGGAGGCCGACCTGGTAAAGTTCGCCAACTACGCGCCTCCCGCATCACGGGCCTACGAGGCCGCTGGCCAGGCGCGTGAACTGGTGGAGGCGACGCGGCTCTCCCTGGAGAGGACGCCCCCGGTTGTTGCGTCGGGAGGAGCGGCGTGAACGAGGTGAGCTTTGCGTCCCCGTGGCTGCTCTTCCTGCTGCTGGCGGCGCTGCCCTACTGGTGGAGGCGGCGGCTGGGACCCGCTGGCATGAGGTACGCGGACAACCGGCTGGTCTCCGGAAACAGCCGTTCACTGCGCCTCCGGTTGATGCCCTTCGTTTCGGCGCTGCGGTTTCTGGCGCTGGCGCTGGTTATCGTTGCCGCCGCCAGGCCGCAGGTGAGCGACGCTAGGGAGGTCATTCGGGGCGAGGGGGTGGACATTGCCATCGCCCTGGACATCTCCGGGAGCATGGGACAGACGGACTTCGCCCCGAATAGGCTGGGGGCGGCAAAGCAGATTGTCGCCGAATTCATAGAGGAGCGAAAGTACGACCGCATCGGGCTGGTCGTCTTCTCACGGGAGGCGTTCATCCAGAGTCCACCTACTCTTGACCACGACGTCCTACTACGTCTCTTGAGTGACGTGCATCTGGCGGACCAACTTGGCATTGAGGACGGAACGGCGATGGGCAGTGGCATGGCAACGGCCGCCAATATGCTGAAGGACTCGGCCTCCGAGAGCAAGCTGGTGACCCTGATTACGGATGGCGTTAACAACTCGGGGCAGCTCGACCCAATAACAGTGGCCACGGCGGCGGAAGCGCTGGACATCAAGCTGTACACCATTGGGGTGGGCAGTAGCGACCCGGCCGGTGCGGGGCAGGAGGCTCCGCTGGACGCAGAAACCCTCCGGCAGATCGCGGACATCTCCAACGCGAAGTTCTACCTGGCAACGGATACCGAGGGACTGCGGGACATCTACGCCGAGATCAACGCCCTCGAGAAATCTGAGGTGGAGGTGCTGGTCTTCACCCGCTATGAAGAGGTTCTGGCGTGGTTTGTGCTCCCCGCGCTGGCGCTACTGCTGGCGGAATTGGTCCTCTCCCAGACCGTGTTCAGGAGGTTGCCGTAGGCTGATATGACCTTCGGAGCGCCCCAATTCCTGCTCCTGCTTATCGCGCTTCCCGCGCTGACGCTGTTCGCGTGGTGGGGACTGAGACGTCGCGCTGCATCGTTGCGGCGTATCGGCGACCCGGCCCTAGTGCAGCGGTTGAGCCTGGCGGCGAGACCCAGGATGCGCGTCCTGCGGATGGTTCTGTGGTTCGTGGGCGTCGCCCTGCTCATACTCGCCCTGGCCCGGCCCCAGTGGGGAAGCGATATTGAACTTGTCGAGCAGGGCGGCGTGCAAGTGATGGTCGCCCTGGATATATCGCGCAGTATGCTGGCCCAGGACCTGAAGCCCACCCGCCTCGACCGCGCCAAGCTGGAAATTTCCGACCTGATTTCGAAGCTGCAAGGCGACGAGATTGGCATCGTCCTGTTCTCCGGCGCCAGTTTCGTGCAGTTCCCGCTGACCTCCGATTACGCCACCGCCCGGACCTACCTGAACCACGCCAGCCCCAACTCCATCACCCGGCAGGGCACCGTGATCGCCGAGGCGATTGAGACGGCAATGGCGGGCTTCAGCAGCGAGCGGGAGAGCCAGAAAATCATCGTCATAATGACCGACGGCGAGAATCACGAGGGCGACCCCATCACGGCGGCAAGGCAGGCCAAGGGGCAGGGTGCGGTCATATACACCGTGGGGTTCGGGTCCCCGGACGGAGCGCAGGTCCCCGATTACGACGAGCGAGGCAATATCACAGGCTATCGCCAGGATGCCCAGGGCCGCACGGTGGTCTCAAGAATAGACGAAGTGGCGTTGCAGCAGATTGCGGATAGCGGCGGAGGCAGCTACTTCAGAGCCGCCGACCCCGGGGCAATTGCGGCGCTCGCCGACGAAATTGCATCCTTTGAGGACCGGAACCTGCAAAGCGAGTTCAATCAGAGAAAGGTGGAACGGTTCCAGTTGTTCCTGCTGGCCGGCGCGCTCTGCCTGGTCATGGCGGAGGTGATGGCCGGGCGCTTCTTTCTGTCAGCCGGAGACCGCAGGAGTCCGTCCGCCGGGGGAGTGAGAGATGGTTGATCGAGCGGTCATCGCCGCCCTGACGGTCCTTGCGCTATGCCTGATGGCGTGCGGCCAGACTCCGGCGCAGGTCAACAATTCAGGCCATGAGGCGTACCTGGGCGGCGATTATGCCGCCGCTCTCGATGCATATCATCTAGCGCAGGAGCGCTCACCGGATTCGGGGGAGCCGTTCTACAACTCGGGGAATGCAATTTACCGCGTGGGAGAGTACGGGGACTCGCTCCAGAGTTACGACGAATCGATCAGGCACGCCAGCGGCGATTTGCGATCGCGCGGGTTCTTCAACCGAGGCAATGCGTCCTTTCAGCAGCAGCAATATGCCCAGGCGGTCCAGGCCTACAAGGAAGTTCTGCGGATGAACCCGGACGACCTGGACGCCAAGCACAACCTGGAGCTGGCTCTGAAGCAGATCCCCCCCGATGAGCAGGAGGAAGAGGAAGAAGAGGAGGAGCAGGACGAACAGGAGCAGCAAGAAGAGCAGGACGATCAACAGGATAGTGAAGAGGAGGAACAGCAGCAGGATGAGGCCCAGGAACAGGACCAGCCCATAACAATAGAGCAGGCCCGGCAGATACTCGAGTCCGTCGGGGAGAGCGCTCAGACCCTCCAGGAGCGGCGGGGACAGGTACTGGTGTCCCCCAAACCTCCCAGTGAGTTCGACTGGTAGGACCGTAAGTGCCAAGTCCAAGAAACATACTTCGGTTTTTGACCGTCATTTTCATCGCCGTGGCGACGATGTTTCCGGCGGTTCTTCCGTCCGTCCATGCCCAGTCTCCGCCCGACGAACCTCTGTTCGTCAAAGCTACGGTGGACAATGACCGGCCGTACTTGGGCCAGCAGATAACCTACGTCGCCAGGATTTACCAAAGCTCCGGGGTGACCCTGCCCTTCGGTGAGGTACGGTATGAGTCGCCGGACTTCGCCGGATTCTGGAATAGCCAACTGGTGGAGCAGGACAGATATACCGAAACCATCGACTCGGAGGAATACTCGGTCCTCGAATTGAGAACGGCGCTGTTTCCCACCGTCGTGGGAACGGTTGTCATTGACCCCGCCGCCTTGACAGTCTCCACGGGAACTGCTGGATCCCGGAGATTATTGGAGAGCTCTCCGGTGCCCGTCGAGGTGCGCCCGCTGCCGGTTGGCGCCCCCTCGGGTTTCACTGGCGCGGTCGGCAGGTTCAACATCACCGCCGGGGTGGATGCCGACACCGGGCAGGTGAACGAACCCGTGCAACTCACGGTAACGGTATCGGGCGAGGGTAACATCGAGGCGCTTCCGGATCCTGTCTGGCCGGAATTCACCGGCTGGAGGGTCATCGAATCGCCGGCCGACACGGCCAGTCAGCTCATCGCCGGACAGGTCGCCGGCAGCCGCACCTACGAAATTGTCCTGGTGCCGGAAAGAGCAGGAGAACTGACCATACCAGGAATCGGGTATACCCACTTCGACCCAGGGCAGGATAAGTACGTCGAGGCCGCGACTGCCGCGATTGTCATCTCTGCCGTCAGCGCGGACGGAACGGCCGCGATCCCGCCTGTCCCCGGCGCCGACACCGTCGGAGAGGAAGAAAGCCCGCTGATGAGGCCCGTGAAGGCCGTGCCGCCGTCGCTGCGTCAAGGTGGAACGGAGCTGACCGGAAGCGCGGCGTACTGGGCAGCGTGGGGCATACCGGGGCTGATTATCGCGGGCGCATTGGTATGGCGGCGCAGGCGTATAGCCTTGGAGGCCGCCCGCGCCGAGTCCCTCCGCCGGAACGCCCTACCCAACGCCCGAACAGCATTGGCGCACGCCGTAGCGACCGGGGTTGACCCCAGAGTAGCCGCAGCCGACGGAGTGTTGTCCTATCTCTCGGCACGACTTTCGGCGCCGGCAGGCGGGATGACCCGCGAGGCTCTCCTCCGGCGACCCCGGGAGGCCGGCGTCCAGCCGGAGTTGATGGATAGGGCGAATGAGATTCTGGCCGCAGGCGAGGCGGCAAGGTACGCGCCGACGGCTGGCGGCCCTGCCGGGGCCGCCAGCGACGCCGAACGTGCCTCGCAGTTTCTGGGCGAACTCGATGGAGCAATCGAAGCATGACTGTGTTGTTGCGACGTTTCATCGGCCCGTTGGTGGCGCTGGGTTTTCTCGCGGCGTTCGCGAGTGGCGTCTTCGCTCAGTCTCCATCTCCGGGTGAACTGATGGACGAGGCCAATCTTCTGTACGAGCGAGGGGAGTTTGCGGAAGCGGCCCAGCAGTACGAATCCCTCATCGGCCGAGGATACCGGGACGCGGCTGTCTATTACAACTTGGGCAACGCCTATTTGGAGAGCGAAGACCTGGGGCTGGCCATCCTGAACTACCTGCGGGCCGAGGAGCTGTCGCCCCGTGACCCGGACATTGCGGCCAACCTCGAACTCGCTCGCAGCAGGACTGTGGACCAGCTTCAGCCGGAAGGCGATTCCCTTGTCGCCGGGATATCGGAATTCGGTCGACAATGGGCCACGACCGGGGAGCTCGGCGCGGCGGCGCTTCTGCTGTGGGCGGTTGGCGCGCTTGCAGTCGGCACCCTAATCCTGTGGCCGGCCATGCGGCGCAGGGGACTCCTGAGAGGCGGAACGGTCGTGGCCCTTGCTGCCATGCTGGTGTCGCTGACGCTGTTGCTGAGTATGCTCTACGCCAATCCCTACGACAACACCGGCGTGGTAACAGTCGAGACCGTCGATGTCCTCAGCGGCCCGGGGCCGCAGTACCAAGAAACCTTCGCCCTCCACAGCGGCGCCCAGGTAAGGCTGGTGGACTTTCGTCACGGCTGGTTGCAAGTAGCCCTGCCGGGCGGGGAACTCCGGGGCTGGACGCCAGCTCACGCCCTGGAGGCCGTAGGACGGGACAGCGGCGGGTAGCTAATTACCAATGGCGCACTAGGATAGAGGCACTGAGCTTAAATCTATTGGGATGTCCCCGTAAGGATTTTAACAATATCCGTGTAACCTTCCTCTATTGCGATGTCGAGCGGGCTTACATAGACTCGAAAGTCGTTTTGAGTTTCTTTGTTGGGGTCTGCGCCCGCCTCTACTAGAATCCGCACTATGTCTGAGGCCTGGGCCTTTACTGCGAGGCTGAGTGGTGTTTCATAGTGGTGAAAGCCGATTTTGGTAACGGTGTTGGGGTCTGCGCCCGCGTCCGCGAGAATCCGCACCATCTCTGGAGACCGGGCCTTTACTGCGAGGCTGAGTGGTGTTTCTTCGAGGTAAAACCCGTAGCGGTACTTGATGTTCAGGTGTTCCGGGCATAGTACGGCAAGGATAGCAGCGACTTCGAGATTACCCTTTTTTACTGATTGATGGAGGGGCGGAGGACCTGATTCGTTCGAGCAGGTGAATCCTGTGCTGGCCGTCGGGTAGGGAGTGGACGTTGGCAATGGGACAGGAGTGTACGTAGGCTGCGGAGTGTGCGTGGGTTGAGGCGTGACCGTTGGCTCGGGGGTGGCCGTCGGGCTGGGCGTTGGCGTAGGCAGTGGAGGGGGAGTAGGCAGTGGCGTGGGCGTTGGTACGGGCGTGTAGGTAGGATTGGGCGTGGGAGTCGGCGGCGGCGTTAAGGTCGGCTCCGGGGTGTTCAACTCGACAGTGGGCGGCTGATCGCCGAGCACTGGGGGTTCGGAGGTAGGCAGGGTTGAGAACATTCCGGGCGGCGCTGTAGGAGTCGACACCGACCCTCCATCAGAGCCGCTGCAAGCCAGCGTCGCCAAAGCGGTTAAGAACACCACGCCCAACACCAATTTCAGGAGATGGCTGGAAACTATTTGGCCGGAGCTTGGCTCGCTCATAGCTCGATCCCTCCCTTATACATCGGGGCAAAGTATATCACTATTTCCGGTAACGCCCTGCAACTACTCCCTGGCGCCTGCGTCTATGAGAATCTGCGCGATTTCTGTATGGTCCCGCCAAATGGCCTCGTGCAACAGCGGATCGTCATCGGAGTCTACGGCGTTCACGTCCGCGCCTTGGTCTTACGATTCCCCGCTGCCTCAATAATCCAACTCCCATCGGCTTGCGGACGAGCAACGAACCTCTCCTCTCGGCAATTTAAGGTCAAATTTAGGTTGATCTCATCGCTGAATGTAAGGAATGGAATGGCAGACCAACGTCCTTTTCCGTCTGTGTCGACAGACAATACCTGAGACGACCCAGGATATGTGCAGCTCTCTCCAAGTCTGCCTACAAGGCCGCGATAGAATTCGCCACGCGCTGTGGCGTGGGCGTGACTATGCCGCAATCGGGCAGGTTGAGTGACGCAAGATCATTGTGCGCTATATCTCGCAACCCCTCGGGTATGCATCCCGTCAACTGGTTACTGTTGACCCGCAGATACGTCAGGTTGGACAGGCCGTCCAACTCAGGCGGAATCTCGCCCGTCAACCGGTTGCCATGGAGAACCAGATGCGTCAGGTTGGACAGGCCGCCCAGCTCAGGCGGAATCTCGCCTGTCAACTGGTTGCCGGAGAGATTCAGCCTCGTCAGGTTGAACAGGCCGCCCAGCTCAGGCGGAATCTCGCCCGTCAACCCGTTGGAGTAGAGATCTAGCCTAATAACTCGGCCGTTGCTGTCCGTGTTGACGCCGCGCCACTCGCCAATGGGCCTGTCGCTCAGCCAGTTCGTGTTAAGGGTCCAGTTTGCGCCACCCGTGCTGTGGTACAAAGCGACCAGCACGGCCCGGTCCGAGTCGGACTGCGCACGCGTCGGCGCAGCTGTTGGTTCCGGTGTGGGCGTAGCCGTCGGCCTGGGTGTCGCCGTGGGGTATGGCGTTGATGTAGGGTATGGTGTCGCCGTGTCCAATGGCGGCGGCGTTAAGGTCGGCTCCGGGGTGTTCAACTCGACAGTAGGCGGCCGATCGCCGAGGACTGGGGGTTCGGAGGTAGGCAGGGTTGAGAACATTCCGGGCGGCGCTGTAGGAGACGACACCGACCCGTCACCAGAGCCGGTGCAAGCCAGCGTCGCCAAAGCGATTAAGGACACCACGCCCAACACCAATTTCAGGAGATGGCTGGAAACTATTTGGCCGGAGCCTGGCTCGCTCATAGCTCGATCTCTCCTTTATACATCGGGGCAAAGCAAATCACTATTTCCGGTAACGCCCCGCAACTACTCCCTGGCGCCTGATCACGTCCTGGAGGCCGTGGGGCGGGACGGGTCGTAGCCCGTCCCTTTGCGGACTGATGGGCGCCGGCTAAATACTGCGGGTTCGAGCAGCCCAACTGCCTTGCTCCCCAGACAACGCTATCTTTCATCCCCCAAACACCAGTAAGAGTAGAGGTGCAGCCTTTCGCTGAATAATAGTAGGTAGCGTCCGGGTCCAAGCCGTGGTCCTCGGACCATCGACCATCGTGCCGGCCGAGGTCGGTCCACTCCACGGGCGCGGTAGCGGCGCGGCGACGTATCTCAAATACGTAGCGTCATAGATCCCTACACTGAGTGTGAGGCTGCGAGTAACAGTTGGGGACGTCAATATACTGTAACCCTTTCTGAGAATGCGGAGCAGCCGGCCTTGTTGCATGCCCTGACTTTGTAGCTGGTTGCCTCAAAGGCTCCGAAAAAGCTATTTGGAGAACCATCATTATAACCGGTCTGTGGAGCGCTTATCTCCGCGTCAAAGCGAGATCCTTGATATACCTCGTAGTAGGTTGCCCCCGGCGCCGCACTCCAGGTTACTCTCGCATCGTCAGTACGTGCGTAAAGGTTTACTTTCCTCCCCCGAACACCAGTAGGAACGGAGGGAACATTAACCTGGCCTGCGGACTCCGTTACTCCGCCGATCTCGCCGGAATATCCGGTACAACCGACTGAGTTGCAGCCTTTCGCTGAATAATAGTAGGTAGCGTCCTGGTCCAAGCCGTGGTCATTGAGGGTTCGAGAATCGAGCCGGCCCAGCTCGGTCCACTCCACGGGCGCGGTAGCGGCGCGGCGCCGTATCTCATAATACGTAGCGTTGCCGATCTCTACACTGAGTGTGAGGCTGCTACTCGACCTGTCAACGATTTTGACGTACGGCCGCAAAAGCGGATCGCCATTGGAGTCTACGGGGATCGCGTCCGCGCCTGCGGCTATTAGAATCTGCACCATTTCTGTCCGGTCCCACAAAATGGCCTCGTGCAGCAGCGGATCGCCATCGGAGTCTACCGCGTTCACGTCCGCCCCTGCGTCTATGAGAATCTGCGCGATTTCTGTAAATCCAAAAAAAATGGTAAAGTGCAACAGCGGATCGCCATCTGAGTCCACTGCGTTCACGTCCGCCCCTGCGTCTACGAGAATCTGCGCGATTTCTATACGGTCCCAAAAAAAGGTGACGCGCAACAGCGGATCGCCATCTGAGTCCACTGCGTTCACGTCCGCCCCTGCGTCTACGAGAATCTGCGCGATTTCTGTACGGTCCCACAAAATGGCCTCGCGCAGCAGCGGATCGCCGTCGGGGGTTGTCGCATTGACCTCCGCTCCTGCGGCGATGAGTTGCTTAACTTTGTCAACCTGATTTCTCCGAATCGCGTCGTACAGGTCTGGGTCTCCAGGCGGCAATGGCGTGGCCGATGGACGAGGTGTTGGTACAGGAGTGGGGGAACGTGTCGCGGTCGGCCTGGGTGTCGCCGTGGGGTATGGTGTTGATGTAGGGTATGGTGTCGCCGTGGCCAATGGCGACGGAGTATATGTTGGCTGCGGAGTGTACGCGGGTTGAGGCGTGACCGTTGGCTCGGGGGTGGCCGTCGGCGCTGGTGTGCCTGTCGGATTGGGCGTGGGGGCGCCCGTAGGCAGTGGCCTGGGCGTCGGCGTGGGGTATGGCGTTGCCGTGGGGTATGGCGTTGATGTAGGATATGGTGTCGCCGTGGCCAATGGCGGCGGCGTTAAGGCTGGCTCAGGGGTGTTCAATTCGACAGTGGGCGGCGCTGCAGGAGACGACACCGACCCGTCACCAGAGCCGTTGCAAGCCAGCATCGCCAGGAGCGCAGTGGCTACAACCAGCAGACCTATAGCGGGCTTATACATGAGATTACTCCCTTCTTTTGCCTTTCGCATCTTTGGCCCTTCGGTCGCGGGCCGCTTCCTGTATCTTCGACGACGGAGATATCATAGCCCTCTATGACGATGCCCCGTTCCCATCGGAATAATCGGCGAGTGGTCCATCAGGCCCTCGCCCTCCCCGACGCTGCCTTGATTGGATTGCTTTCGTCAAAGAACTGGGGGACGGGCCCGGGCCGCCGCGGCTCCACACCCTGAAACCGGCCAAGCCTATCAATCGGGCCAGCCTGCGGCCGTTTCACCGCGGTCGAGGGCCGCCTGGACATTAGCCGCCGCTTCGGCAGTGACCCACTCGCTCCAGAGTTCCGAGTTGCTCTCGATCCACCAAAGGGCCATGGAATTGGGGTCCGTAACTCCGGTGGCATACCGCCACCGCACGGCGGTTTCATAGGCGTCGAGGTTGAAGTCCCATCGCCGCAGCATATCTACCACATCTGGGGCTGAGTGCAGCAAGTCGGAATTAACCGCTATGATTATGTTGAAGTCCTCGTAGGCGCATGCCCTGTTGGTCAACCAGCACTCGTCGCTGTAAGCCGGCTCTTTCAGCCGGACGAGGTCCAGGAGCAGAGCGGGGTCATCGGTGCCCCACTGGTAGCCGAGCCAAGGCTCTTGCCGTTCGTAGGCGCCGTAAAGGTCCGCGTTCAGCGCGGCCCCGCTTTCGGGGTTAACGATGTGAACGTGATCTGAGAGACCGTATCCTTCAATCTGGGCGGCGTTGATTTCCGCACAAGCCCAGCCAATTGGGCAGGACACGAGGCGGGCCTTGCCGGCGCTCTCCGCGGTCTGGAATAGCTCTTTGAACTGCGGAGCTTTCAGGTCATCGACGCTGTCCAAGTCTGGGTATTCTTGCTGTAGGTAAGCTGGAATCACGAAGGCCGATTGCCAGTCGAAACCCAAGCTGCGGCCGACGGATATGACCGCTCCGTCGCTACGGGCCTGGTCCCAAGCCTCCTCCTGGCTGGGCAACCATACCTCCATGGTGACGTCGGTATCGCCGCGTTGTAGACCCTGCAACAGGAGGGACGAGTTCTCTCCGGATATAACACCCGTCGGGTAGTCATAGCCATGTTCGATGATGTATTGAGCTATCCGGTTTTGCAATTGGGCGCTTTCCCAGGGTAGGTCACTAAGAATGATGGGCTCCTTGGTAGGATCGGGCAACGTGGCCGTGGGTTCCGGTCTGGGCGTGGCCGTGGCTACTGGTGTGGATGTCTGAGACGCGTTGAATTCCAGGTGAGTGATGACCCGGTTCTCGAAGGTTATCCAGCCCAGCCTTATGTCCCCTCCAGCCTCAAACGTGGTGTTGCCCTGTAATACAAGGGCGTCTCCATCGGGAAGGTGGGCCACCAGAAACTTGGTGTCCAGAATCTCGGAATAGTCGGGGGTGAACCTGAAGCCCTCCGACAAGCAGAAGCTGTCTCTCGGCAACGCAAGACCCTCGTAGCAGGCCACGATCTGTCCGCCCTCATGCATTCTCTGCCAAACGGCTGCACCGGCTCCGTTGAACTCGGAAAACCTGCCGGGCCGAACCGGTGTGGCCGTCGGCGCAGCTGTTGGTTCCGGTGTCGGCGTGGCCGTCGGCCTGGGTGTGGCCGTCGGCGCTGGTGTGCCTGTCGGATTGGGCGTGGGGGCGCCCGTAGGCAGTGGCGTGGGCGGTGGTACGGGCGTGTAGGTAGGATTGGGCGTGGGAGTCGGCTGCGGCGTTAAGGTCGGCTCCGGGGTGTTCAACTCGGCAGTGGGCGGCTGATCGCCAAGGACTGGGGGTTCAGAGGTAGGCAGGGTTGAGAACATTCCGGGCGGCGCTGCAGGAGTCGACACCGACCCTCCATCAGAGCCGCTGCAAGCCAGCATCGCCAAAGCGGCTAAGAACACCACGCCCAACACCAATCTCAGGAGATGGCTGGAAACTATTTGGCCGGAGCTTGGCTCGCTCATAGCTCGATCCCTCCTTTATACATCTATTCATCGGGGCAAAGTAAATCACTATTTCCGGTACCGCCCCGCAACTACTCCCTGGCGCCTGCGTCTATGAGAATCTGCTCTATCTCAGTATGACCTCGCCAAATGGCCTCGTGCAGCAGCGGATCGTCATCGGAGTCTACGGCGTTCACGTCCGCGCCTGCGTCTACGAGAATCTGCACGATTTCTGTATGATTGCGCCAAATGGCCTCGTGCAACAGCGGATCGCCGCCGGAGTCTACGGCGTTCACGTCCGCGCCTGCGTCTATGAGAATCTGCACGATTTCTGTATGATTGCGCCAAATGGCCTCGCGCAACAGCGGATCGCCGCCGGAGTCTACGGCGTTCACGTCCGCGCCTGCGTCTACGAGAATCTGCACGACTTCTGTATGATTGCGCCAAATGGCCTCGCGCAGGAATGGATTGCCATCAGAGTCGCTTACGTCAACCTCTGCGCCTGCGGCGATGAGCTGCTTCACTGTGTCAGCTTGATTTCTCCAAACCGCGTCGTGCAGGTCTGGGTCTCCGGGCGGCAATGGCGTGGTTGCCGAAAGGCGCGTCGGCACGGGGGCGCTCGTGGCCTCCGGACTCAGAACTGTTGTGGCGTCAGGTGTAGCGGTATCGCCGCCGCAGGCCAGCATCAGCAGCACAAGCAGCATTGCAGCTGCCAGCGCCAAGGTTCTGCCGGAGCCTTTATGCACCAAATTGCAACCGCTCATCTGTTGGTTCCTCCAATGTATCTGTTCCAAAGCAGGGTGAATCACTCCTGGCAAATGAGGTGCATGATACCAGGGCATTTAGCTCCAAGAGCAGCCTGCGTTTTCAGCGAAGCCGGACCTGTAGGCCCACAGCGCAACATACAACGCCTCTCTGGGCGCAGTAAGTCCGGCCACTGTCATAGACCTCATATCAGTTTATCTCCCACCATTCAATCTCCGCTCCGCACGTCCCAACACTCTCTGATACATATCTCACTCCACTGAACAGGCCATCCAAGGGCCGTCGGAAGGACGCCTGTTCCGCATATTCACCACTGCTTGACCACAGTGATGGCTAACCTACTTCTTCCACCCGCCAGTTTCCATCGTTCTGTTTGCTTGCGACAAAAGTATATGTTACTCCGTTTATGTTCCAGTTGCGCAAGTTAATACTGGCCCCGGCACTCGTACCCAGGAATCGTCCTGTCCCATCGGAATCGACCGAGAATTCGGTGGACGTGCCGGGATAGGTGCAACTCTCTCCAGGTCTGACGATCAGGCCGACGGTGCAGGTCTCATCCGTGGCTGGCGCCTCCGCCGTCGTGGCGTCATCGACGTTGGACGCCGTGCTCGTGCCGGCGGAGTTGATAGCCGACACGCGGTAGTGGCGGACGCTCCCCGCCGTCAGGCCGGTGTGGGAGTAGCTGGCGCTGGTGGAGCGTGTGTTGGCTACCAGGTTGCTCCACGACGAACCGTTGGTCGAGACTTCGATCTTGTATCCGGTGATGTTCGAACCGCCGTCGTCCGAGGGCGCGCTCCACGACAGATCGATCTCCGTCTGGCCGTCGGCGGTGGCAGTAAGGCCTCTGGGAGCATGGGGCGCGGTAGCCGTAGTGCAGTCGGGCAGTTTGAGAAACACAAGATCATTCTCCTCTATATCTCGCAACCCCTCGGGTATGCACCCGGTCAACTGGTTGTCGTTGAGCAACAGCCCCATCAGGTTGGACAGGCGGCCCAACTCCGGCGGAATCTCGCCCGTCAACTGGTTGCCGCTGAGAACCAGAAACGTCAGGTTAGACAGGCCGCCCAGCTCAGGCGGAATCTCGCCCGTCAACTGGTTGCCGAGGAGGCCCAGCCCTGTCAGGTTGGACAGGCCGCCCAGCTCAGGCGGAATCTCGCCCGTCAACTGGTTGCCGCCGAGAGCCAGCGTCGTCAGGTTGGACAGGCGGCCCAACTCCGGCGGAATCTCGCCCGCCAACCGGTTGGCGTTGAGGTTCAGCTCCGTCAGGTTGGACAAGCGGCCCAGCTCCGGCGGAATCTCGCCCGCCAAATTGTTTTGGTAGAGAGTCAGCGCCGTCAGGTTGGACAGGCCGCCCAGCTCAGGCGGAATCTCGCCCGTCAACCGGTTGGTTTGGAGACCCAGATCCGTCAGATTGGACAGGCCGCCCAGCTCAGGCGGAATCTCGCCCGTCAAGTGGTTGCGGTTGAGCCACAGATGCGTCAGGTTGGACAGGCGACCCAGCTCAGGCGGAATCTCACCCGTCAACTGGTTGGCGCCGAGATTTAACCTAAGCACCCGAGTTGGGGAGTTACCTACCGAAACGCCGTCCCACCTCACCATCGGAACATCAGCGGACCAGTTCAGCGTCCCGGTTCCTACGAGGGTGTCCTTGCCGGCCAGCAACGCTTCGCAGTCCGACACCAACCCCGGGTTGTTGGCAGCATCGGGCACTGCGCCGCCGGTGGCGCAGGCGCTGGTGTCCTGCTGCGTGTCTGTGGTGGCGTTGTCGACGTTGGACGCCGTGCCCGTCCCAGCGGAGTTGATGGCCGATATTCGGTAGTGGCGGGCGCTTTCCGCCGCCAGGCCGGAGTGGGTGTAGCTGGCGCTGGTGGAGCGTGTGTTGGCTACCAGGTCGCTCCACGACGAACCGTTGGTCGAGACTTCTATCTTGTATCCCGTGATGTTCGCACCGCCGTCGTCAGATGGAGCGGTCCACGACAGATCGATCTCCGTCTGGCCGTCCGCCGTGGCCGTCAGTCCCGTGGGAGCAGCGGGCGCGGTCGGCGAGGCCGTGCCGGCGGGAACAACGGTTACCATGAACAGATCGTGTGGACCGCTTCCATTGCCATGGATGTCTGATGCCTCCACGGCGACAGTCGTAGCGCCTACGCCGACGGCCCGGAGATTTAAGATGCCAGTTCGCGTGTAGACGACTCCAGTGAGGATTCCTCTGGTTCTCAAAGTGAAGCCATAGTTCTGGACATCTTCGCCGTCAGGCTCACTGAAAACGCCGGAAATATCCACCTGGAAAGACTCTCCCAAGGTCACAGTCATGTCATCTATATCTCCCACAACCTGTGGAGGACTGTTTACAACGCGTACGGTTACTTCCGTCGCGGTGGAGCAGTTGTTTCCGGCGTTGGACTCACCGGGCACGGTGTCCGCGCACGCCCCGTAGTAATACGTTCCAGGGGTGGACGGCACGTTAACGCCAATTGCATGTCTGGTGCTGCCGGATGGAACAAGGCGATCCACCGGTTCCGTGCCGACTTGGATATCGCTGGTAGTGATCATGGCATCGGTCGAGCGGTAGAAGCGCAAGGTGGTCGGGGCCGAGGGGCCATCACCTTGGTTTCTGACGGTGGCATTTGGCGACCAATGGTAGCCAGGCGTGAGATTCGCACGCCAATTAGCATTATCCACAACCAAGTCGGGACTGCCTTGAGTCGCCAGGCTCGTGGTGGCGTTGGCGGTGTTGGACGCCGGCCCAGTACCGGCGGAGTTGATTGCCGACACCCGATAGTGCCTCGTGCTCCCCGCAGTCAGGCCGGTGTGGGAGTAGCTGGTGCTGGTGGAGTGTGTGTTGGCTACCAGGTCGCTCCACGACGAACCGTTGGTGGAAACTTCTATCTTGTAGCCGGTGATGGTCGCGCCGCCGTCATCCGATGGAGCGGTCCAAGACAGGTCGATCCGCGTCTGGCCGTCCGCCGTTGCCGTGAGGCCCGTGGGTTTGCCGGGCTTCGTCGCGGCGGCCGCCGTTACTGTGACCTGTATGTCCAGTGTTGCCGTGAGTCCCCCTCCGTCCTCGGCGGTAACTGTAATTGTGGCGGTGCCCGCAGACTTGCCCTCAACTGAAACGATGTTGCCCGATGCTGATGCGGTTGCGTTGCCGGTGTCCGAGGACTCCGCAGAGTACATCAATCTTTGGTCACAATAGTCCGTGTCGCTGAACCAGTTGCCCATATACAGCCGGGCAGTTTCTCCAACCTCGATTGTCTGGCTAGGGAATGTGCCAGTAGATGCCACCGGCTGATTGTTGACCCTCCGCAGGGTGAAGTCCTGGGTGGCCTCGAGACCTCCGGGATCCTGAGCGGTGATGGTCACTGTCTTTGGGTCGCAGAAAATTGCACCTGTAGAAAGGAGCAGTGTCACAGTGCCGCCGGACACCGACTCCCTATTGAACAATTGCGGGCTCCAGATGGTATAGGAGAGAGCATCATCATCCGGGTCGCTGAAGTACGGCGACACGTCCACCGTGAGTTCAGTCCCTAGAGTTAGGATCTGGTCCGGAATTGTGCCTACCGTGGTTGGGGCGGCATTCGACTGCGATTCGGTAGTCGTCGAATCCGTGCCCGATGCTGGCCCAGCGCCGGCGGAGTTGATTGCCGACACCCGGTAGTGCCTCGTGCTCCCCGCAGTCAGGCCGGTGTGGGAGTAGCTGGTGGCGGCGGAGCCCGTATTGGCTACAAGGTCGCTCCAGGTCGAGCCGTTGGTGGAAACTTCTATCTTGTATCCGGTGATTCCCGCCCCTCCGTCATCCGAAGGCGCAGTCCACGACAGGTCGATCCGCGTCTGGCCGTTAGCCGTAGCTGTCAACCTTGTCGGCGCACCCGGTGCGGTGGCCGAGCGCGTGGATTCGACGAGTGTCGCTGGGTTCCCACTGTCGATGTCCGAACAGCCTGCGTTGTTGCAGCCGACTACCCAGTAATAATTCCTGTCCTCGTCCGGGCTGGCATGAGTGTAGGTTGTGCCGGTGACGTTCCCGGCCAGCAGTTCACAGAAGCTGGGTCTTCCCGAACTTAACCGGCAGCTCGTGTCAAAAAAGTCGTCATAGTATACCTTGTAGTGGGTGGCTCCTGCCGACGGGTCCCAAGTGACGACCGTCGTTGTGCCCACACGCACGTACTGAGCGCCGGTCGGCGCAGCCGGACGGTTGTCGACGAACCGGGCCGGATTGCCGCTGTCGATCTCCGAGCAACCGGCAGCGTTGCAGGCAGTGATCCAGTAGCTGTTGGTGTCCGCGTCCGGGTTGGCGTGGGTGTACGTCGTTGCTGAAATGTTAGCGGCAAGTTCGTCGCAGCCGCTCAGAGTGCCCGACGAGAATAGAGAACATCGGGGGAATCTGGAGTCGCTGTGGTAGAGTTTGTAGTGGGTGGCTCCTGTCGACGGGTCCCAACTTACGACCGTCGTTGAGCCCACACGCACGTACTGAGCGTTGGCCGGGGAGCCGGGCGTGGTCTCGGCGCTGGTTGGTGTCCCAGTGGCCGTTGACGACCACGGGCCGTCCCCGGCTACGTTGACCGCCCGCACTTGCACGTCGTACTGGGTTCCGCCATCGAGACCAGCCAGTTCGTAGCTACGCGTGCCGGAGCCGGTCCAGACATCCTGAACCACCGTCCAGTTGGCGTCGGCCTTGCTGGAGGCATCGCTGCGTATGTGGCGCAGGTCGTAGGCAATAATTGCTGAGCCGCCATCTGACGACGGCGCCGCCCACGACACCGTTAACGAATTGGTTCCTGCCGTTACCTGGTGGACCTCAGGCGCTCCCAGCGCACCCGGTCCAGTCAATTGAATGGTGTAGGTATGATTGGCTTTGCCGTCACTGGATGTGACCTTAATCTTGATAGTGGTGGCCATCGTGGCTGGCGCGTCCACTTGGTACCCCGCCTGTGCTCCGTCAGCGTCAGCGAGCACATTGTCGTCTCTGTCCAGGTACTCGAAAGTGGCGTTGTGCCGGCTGGAGGGAGAAACTGTGATTCGGGAAGCGCGGGCCGCTGCCCTGTAGTCAGTGACGTATGCATCGAACTGCGGGGACAAGGTTCCAGAGGTGATGCGGAGGCCGCTCAACAGAACATCGCAGTAGGGAATCACGATGTACTTGAGGTCAGTATCACTGACACCCCGCAGCTCCGTCGGAACGCATCCAGAGAACCGGTTGCCTGAGAGGGACAGCTGCTGCAAGTTGGTCAGGCGGCCCAGTTCCGCCGGAATCTCCCCGGTGAGCCGATTGTCGCGGAGAGTCAACCACCGCAGGCTGCTGAGGCGGCCCAGCTCCGGCGGTATCGTCCCAGTCAACTGGTTGCTATCGATGTGAAGGGCCTGCAAGTTGTTGAGGCTTCCCAATTCTGGCGGTATTGACCCGGTCAAACGATTGCCGTGGAGCGCCAGGCCTTGGAGTTTGGGCATCCTACCCAGTTCTGAGGGTATTGGACCGCTCAACTGGTTCTCGCCCAAGTCTAGCTGAGTCAATTGACTCAGGTTGGCCAGCTCGGAAGGTATCGTCCCGGTCAACTTGTTGCCCAACAGGGTAAGCTGCGTCAGGCCAGTCAAATTGCCCAGTTCCGGCGGGAGTATGCCTGTCAACCCGTGGCGATGAAAATAGACGAGGATAACGCGCTGGGGGGTTCCTCCCACGTTAATGCCGTCCCAATTTGCGATGGATGTATTGCCAGACCAGTTCAGCATCCTGGCGCCCGCAAGGGTGTCCCGGAGCTCCAACAGCGTATCGCAGTCGGACACTAGCCCGGGGTTGTTGGCGGCGTTTGCCACCGCGCCACCGGTAGCGCAGGGGGTTGCCTTGGTCGGCGTGCCCGTGACCGTCGCCGACCAAGGGCCCTCGCCGGCGGAATTGACGGCCCTCACCTGCACGTCGTGCGGCGTACCTCCGGTCAGCTCTGTCAACATATGCCAAACCCTGCCTACTTGGGACGTTACGTTGGCCTGGCGCTTCAGTGTCCAGTTGGCGTCGGCCTTGCTGGAGGCATCGCTGCGGATGTAACGCAGATCGAACGAGAGGCTGCTTGAGCCTCCGGTATCGGTGGGCCAAAGCCAGAACACGGTCAGGGAGTTCGTGTCGGGGGTCGCGCTGGTGATGGTGACAGAGCCCGGAGCGCTTGCGGTTGGTGGCGGGGGCTCTTGGGGGATTGGAGGAAGGACGAGAAATCCGTGGCCCCAGGTGTTGTTGGGGTCAGGGCTGCTTATTCGCTGCTGGGCATTTTCCTTCAGATTAAGAGACGACTTGAGCGGGGGTGTAGTTGGGAAAACGCTGGCGAACCAGGGCCGCCATGCCGGCCACGTGGGGCGCTGCCTGGCTGGTGCCGCAGAAAGCAGATTCCCACGTAGCCGTCTGCCCGCAATCCGCTCCGGCTATGTCTGGCTTCACCCGCCCGTCAGGCGTCGGGCCACGGCTGCTCCAGTCATCTATGGAATCAACATTGCTCCAATGAGCCGCCCCCACCGCCAGCATACCGGGGTTGGCGCTCTCCGCGGGGTTGGCTATGCTGCCATTCTCTGTGTAATGTTCGACTCCAATACTTCCCCACAATGTCAACTGAATCCATGAAGGCATGCTACTGCTTCGGTTCACTACCTTTGCATAAAAGCTCCCAGACCCCTTTGCATATATCCATTCAAATGGCGTTTCTCCACTGCTTCCTGACTGGTTATTCTCACTCTCGAGCAATAAGCTATTATTGGCCCTGTCATAGATGTAGAGATCAAGATCGCGAACTGCTCCATTCCAGCTATCGTCCCATCGCAATTGGACTATCAGGTCACCACCACGTAGTTCAAAATCGTACTTCTCATCATCCGTGGCGAACTCAATGGCTCCGTTCCCGTCCGCATCGGAGGGGGATCCAAACCATGTTTTCTGAGCATAATTCCCTGCCGAGTTGACCCAGACGATTCCGCTATCCACTGCTCGGTCTACAGACTTGAGGGGACTATCACTGAGCAGCGACGTGCCATCACCGGGTCCGTCGAAGAACCAACCCATCGAGTGGTTGATAACATCTACATCATCCTGCTGGATCATCCATGTAACAGCTGCTTGCATATCTCCCGGTGTCTGGACGTTGGCTATGTACAGTGACACGTCCGGGGCTATGTCCATGACCGACTCTGCAACTACCGTGCCGTGGGCGCCGTCCCAAGCGCAGTCGGTGATCCTGTCCGTAGGTGTGTCACTATCTTCTGGATAACATCTTGCCCGCACAGATCGTGGCAACTCTGTCCCCATGAGACCGCTGAAATTCTCGAACCCTCCGTCGATTATCCCCACCTTGATGCTCTGGCCTGTATACCCTGCCTGATTCCAGGCAGGCGAACTGTGAGCCACAGGACCATTGCCGGCAATGCCTGTGGCGCCCTGGAACGATTCAGGCGGTATGATTACCTCCACCCGCAGGATCCCTGGCTGCTCAGAAATCTGTGGGAGCAACAGAATCGGAATGAAGGCTTCGATGTAGTCCTCCCCCACGTTTCTGGGCGAGACACCGTTGTCTTCAAGGAATCTGACTACCTCATCCACGTTCCCGAAGAGGTATATTGTCACGGCCACCGATTCACCGCGGTGCAAGGGAGCCTCGGCTGCGGCGTCCTCGGCCGAGACCTCTCCCGCCTCTACCCTGGCGATCAGGTCGTTGAGCGCTGACCCCAACTTGGGGTGGTTCAATTCGGCTTTTGCCGGAATCTCGATACTGACCGTCGGACCAGTTGCAGGGGCGGGAGTCGATGCTGCTGGGGGTGTTGGACTAGGTGTTGGACTATCCCCTTCAGTTGGCACGGATGGTCCTGACGGATAGGGCGTGGCCGTCGGGTAGGGTGTGGCTGTGGCATAGGGCGTGGCCGTGGGATAGGGTGTCGGAGTCGAATCAAGCTGGACCACGATACCCGGATCAGGCTGGTCGTCAGCGCCGGTGGAGGTGGCGGCAGGCGGCGTGGCAAATAGCACCGACCTAGCAGTTGGTGTGGGCGGCTCGTCTGTGGAATCACCGCAAGCCGCTACGGCCAGCAGGGCCAGGGCGCACGCCGCCAGTGTTAAGAATGTCTTCATTAGTCCGGGTAATCTATTGGGATTCCTCATGTCTCCGTATTGCCCTTCTTCGTTAGCCTTGCTCAAGGGCGAATTGCCTAGTGCAATGGACTTTGACATTATCCCTCTCCTCAGTGCAAAATTGAGTGCCAGAGTTGCGCCTATAGTAGCCTTCCGCATGACGCGCCGTAAGGTGTATTTGTACCTATTGCGAGGGGTACATTTGACCAGTCCGAAAAGGTGCGTTTGAACCTTTCCGTCGTCGAGCGGCGTACGTTATATTGCTTTTTGTCGAGGCTTGAATATGCAGATTACGCCGTGGGATGCGATTGCAGGGCCACGCCGGGAGCCTGATCTGACCGATCCGGATGACCTGCGATACAGCCTGAGGATTTCGGTATGGGTGCGATGGTTTCTTCTGATAGCCTGGCTGTTGCAGTTCAACTACCGGCCCAATTTCGGGGACCCTGTTTATATTCCGACCACGCTGTTGGCAGGATCGTTGCTGGCCCTCAACGGCTACGTTCACTATCGCATCCAGTCGAATCGGACGGTCACGCGGCGCTGGGCGCTCGCTCTCAGCGTGATGGACGCGGCGATGGTTACGGCGGGCATCGCGATCTCATCCAGTGGCTTTCAGAACAGTTTCTTCGTGCTGTACTACCCTGCCCTCGCCATGTTCGCCGTGGTGTTCACCTCCTTCAGGTTCAGCTTCGCCTGGGCGACGATGGTTGCCGTCGCGTACGCGGCGTTAAGCCTGGTTATGGAGCCGGGCGTCGAATACGGGATCAAGGAGGAGAAGATATTGTTCACCAGGATTATCGTCATGTACGCGGTAGTCGCGGCGGTCAACCTGGTCTCCAGGTTCGAGCGGACCAGGAGGAGAGAGGCAGCGAAGAGGGAAGGTGAGCTTCAGCGGGAGCGGATCGAACTCTCGCAGAACATTCATGACACCATCGCCCAGTCCGCCTACATGATTGGCCTCGGCATCGAGACCGCGATAGAGCTGGCGAACGCCCCGAACGACGAGGGCCGCGACGAACTGATCGCCAAGCTGGAGGCGATTCATGCCCTGTCGAAGTCGACTATGTGGGAGTTGAGGCATCCCATTGACGCGGGCCCCATCTTCGAGGGCAGGGAGTTCGGCCGGGTGCTGAGTTCCCACGCCTCCACGTTCACCACTATCACGTCTATCCCCACCGAGGTGAAGCAGTCCGGCAGGGAGCCGCGGCTTTCCACTGTCACACGTGGGCTGCTCTTCTCGGTAGCCCACAACGCCATGACCAACGCATTCAGGCACTCGCGCGCCGACAGGGTCGCCATTGCGCTGAACTTCGAGGCCGACAGGCTCCGAATGTCAGTATCCGACGACGGGATCGGTCTCCCCGACGACTACGCGGATCGCGGCCACGGATTCAGGAACATGAGAAGGGACGTCGAGCGAATGGGTGGCAGCCTCGAGGTGGGCCCGGGCGAGTCGGGACGCGGCACAAGCGTAACCTGCGTGGTCCCATATGACGCAAATCGAGGAGGCAAGTAGCTTGGCGCCGTACAGACAGATCAGGATGATGGTCGTGGACGACCACGAAATAATGAGGGACGGACTTAGAGAAGTCCTCCAGCGCTCCGGCAACTTCGAAGTGGTCGGCCAGGCCGGCGATGGTGTCTCAGCAGTGAACATCGCACTAGAGTTGAAGCCGGACGTAATAATCATGGATGTAATGATGCCTCTGAAGAATGGTATCGACGCGTGCAGGGAGATAACGGAAATGCTCCCAGACACGAAGGCGCTGATTCTGACGGCTTCAGCAGAGGAGGATGCCGTGATGGAGGCGGTGGCCGCAGGAGCGACTGGCTTCCTTCAGAAATACTCCGGCAAGGAGAAGCTCCTCGATACGGTCCGGGAGGTTGCTGACGGCGAGTACCGAATACCGAGCAACGTCTTGCGAAGCGTGTTCGCGGGAATCCGAGGAACGACTGAACCGAAGATGACCGACGGTCCCAAGTCGCTCACACAGCGGGACAGGGAGATATTGACGCTCTTCGCCCAGGGCCTTTCCTACGCGGAGATAGCAGAGGCCAGGAACAACCAGCCGTTGACTATTAGAAACGCGATATACAGCATCCAGGACAAGCTCGGTATCGATACCAAGCAGGAGCTTGTGGTGTGGGCGGTGCGTAACGGCCTCCTGGACAATTATCAGATAGGGAGATGAGTTTCACCGCGCTCTACTCAATCCCGAATTACGTAGAGGGCGGATAGCTCGCTGAGACGCGGGAGCGCGATGGTGGTCGTGGATAGAGCATCAGTGTAGCTGACATCATGGTTAACGTGGACCTCTGTTCAGATGTTTCTCGGACTGCAAGAATGACCTGCCCACCGAAAGCTCATCCAAGTGAATGTTAGTCTTGGGCAGTATCGGTCTTGCCCCATTCCTTTTACCACTCTGTGTGCGAGTCCTTCGGGTCGAGGTCTTTGCCCCATAGCACGAAATGTTCCAAGTAGAGCTTGTCTCAAAAGTCTCCGCTCCCCTGTCTGCTGTCTGCGGCAAAATCGTGCGACGACAGGCGTAATAATATCTGAAAGCACTGCGACATACGACTACCGGAGACGCTGTTGACCTCGTATAGCGTTTTGAACGAGCGAGGTCAAAGCGTTTGGTACTACTTCTGAGACAAGCTCTTCTTGGAAGAAGCGCCAGTCTGCGTTCTCCAGCAGCCGGTTGATCTTTATCCACGCCGTAGCTTCCTTCATGCTCTATTTCGCACAGGGATACGCCAACTTTCTGTTAGAT
Source organism: Dehalococcoidia bacterium (assembly GCA_965261605.1). Lineage (GTDB taxonomy): Bacteria > Chloroflexota > Dehalococcoidia > Lucifugimonadales > UBA2985 > DAOUJW01. The sequence goes on from OZ253466.1 coordinate 2,776,196, forward strand.
ACTCTCCAGAAGCACATCCTCCAACCCACACCCATTAGGTTTCCTGCGCCGTGGGCTGCGGCTGGTAGCGCTCGACCTGTATCTTGTCCTCACCCTTGCGCGCTTGCGCTAGGTCGTAGGAAGTCTGCCGGCGCAGCCAGAAATCCGCGCTGGACCATCCAGCCTTCTCAAGGCGAATGGCCATGTCTGGCGAGATCGCAGCGTGGCCGTTCAATACCCGCGAAAGGGTGTGACGGGCAACGCCCAAGACCTCCGCTGCCTCCGTGACACTCAGGCCAAGGGGATCCAAGCAGTTTTCCCTGATGCTGCGGCCAGGGTGAGGTGGATTTTTCATAGTCATGGTCTCTTCCCTCTCACTAGTGATAGTCGACTAGATCGACGTCGTAAACGTTGCCATCTTCAAACCTGAACGTGATCCGCCAGTTGCCCGAAATCGAAATGCTCCACAATCCTTCCAGGTCACCCCTGAGGGGATGCAGTCTGTACCCCGGCAGATCGACGTCGCTCGGCTTGCTGGCGGCATCGAGGTCTGCCGGGGCGAGAGTGATCCGATCCAATTGGTCCGCACCTACCCTGCTGGGGTCGCCTCGTTCATAGAGCCGCCTCAGACCCCGATGGTGAAACGAACGGATAATAGAAAGATTATACCGTGTGCCGGTACACCTATCAATAGCCTCACTACTGTTTCCAATTTTTCGAGACCGCTTTGCGTAGGTTCCTGCAATGCCACCACATGCCGCACTAGCAGCCCGTCCGAGGATTATCTAACGGTGCTTGCGGGTCAGCGACAATGGATCGCGACAATTAATTGTGCCGGTTGCCCCGGCCAGATCCCAGATAGCTTTGCGAATAGCGCCGTGCTCACTACCTCGGCAAAAGTTCCTGATGCGTTGGGCTGGCCCATCGCCCCGTGCTTTCCTGTGCAGATTGACCCCAAAGCGGAACAGTTTGAGCAGGTTGTGGCCCGTGCAGATCAGCGACCATTCGCCGTTCACCTTCTCCAGTCCCCGCAGCAGGAACTGCCGGAATCCCCGGCCCTGCTTGATCTGACCGAATACCGGCTCCACAGTTTGCATCCGCAAAGCGTAGCGCTGCCGACCCCGCTTGGTCTGTAACTTCCGTCGCATCCGGTCCCTGGGGGACAGATGGCTGGGTATGCGACCTCGGGGCGCGGGTGGCACAACCCGGCCGTGGCGGGTCTGCTCCGGCGCGACGAACGGGTCCACGCCCAGAGCATAAAGCTCGTCGACTGCCTTTGCCGAGTAGTAGCCGGCATCGGCGGATACTTCCCTGGGGACTGCGCCGACGTTGTCGATGGTCTCCTCCATCATCGCCGCAGCCTGTTGCTTATCCGAAGTCTGGTTGGTGGCCCGCGCCGCCACGATCACCTGGTGAGCGCTGTCCACCACCGCCTGACAGTTGTACCCTTGCAGGAAGTCCTTTCCTCCAGGCGCGGGGATGATGCGCGACTCAGTATCGGTGAAGTTGCGCTGGGCCTTGTCATCGGGCACACCCGGGAGCTTACCACCTTCGGTCTCGGCCTGTTCGGCAGCCGCCTGCGCCTCGGCTTCCAGCGCCGCCATGGCTTCCCGTATCTTCTCCAACCGACCCTCTCGAAAGGCCAACTCCTCCGGCAACTCATCTCCACGCTTGTCTTTGCCGTACCGCCGGTCTTCCTCTTCATCCGTTGCCTGAGCCTGTCGCAACAACTCCGCTACCTCCGCCGCCAACTGCGCTTCCCTCTCCTTCATGCGTCCATAACTCATCGCCTTATGCTTCGATGCGTTGGCCTTGACCTTCGTGCCGTCCAGCGCCACGTGCCCCAGCTTCACCAGCCCCGCCTGCTGGCACAACGCCAGTACCTGTATGAACAGGCCCGACAGCGCATCCAGATTATCCTTGCGAAAGTCGGAGATGGTCCGGAAGTCCGGTGTGTTGTTCGCCGCCAACACCCTGAAGGCGATGTCCTCGTGGAGACGCTGGGCGATGCGGCGTGAGGACGCCACCCCGACGCAGTAGCCGTAGAGCAGCGCCTTGACCATCATTCGTGGATGATACGGAGGCCCGCCACGCCGTTCCCGCTCGTAGCGAGCGGTGACCTCTGACATGTCCAACTGGTCCACCACGTCGGATATGAAGTAGGCCAGATGGTCGTCAGGCAACCACTCCTGCAACGCCGCCGGCAACAGCAACTGCTGGTCGGGTTCGTAGGGAAGGTAGGTCTTGCTCATCAACAACTCCCCGCTACTGGACTGGACCCATCATACACCCAACCACTCGCCAACCGTGTTTCTCGGACAGGCTCCTAGGGAGTCGCTGCGCTTCCGCAGTCGCGTCTTGCTGCCGAGCCTGCCTCGATTAGTCCACATTCAAACGCCTCCCGCACGCGCCAGGAGAACCTCCCCGCCCTCATGCGCGAGGCCACTGTCCTGGGGTCTATGCCCAACCACTCCAGACTGCATTGAGCAGACCCAGCTACCCGCTCGCCCGTACCACAAAACGGCGTTCAGCACAATGGCTTGCAAGGCATTACATACATCGTTCTTGCCGTCCACAATGGGACGTTGGGCAATTGTCTACGATAGCAATGTGCGAATACGATACAGCAAAGAATGTGGAACTCAAACACGGTCGTCTCTGACAGACAGCTGCTCGACTCCCTCAGCCGGATGCCTTTTATCGACTCAGCAGAGATGGCAGGCGTTCTTGGCGAGCCTAACGCGACCGTCTATCGAGCCCTGACTGGCCTGCTGGCCGACGGCATCGTCGGGCGCGTGAGCCACTGCACCGCCCAACTGCCTTCGAGCCGACGATACTACCGACGGCCAATGGCATCGGCGAGGCTGCCGGGTTCCTCGGCTTTGCGACGCCCTCGGACTTCGTGCGAGCATACCCGGTGTCCAGGGAGTGGCTGGCGCTGCTGATCCGCAGGATGGACGCTGTGGCCGCCATATACCGCCTCGCCTATTCACTCTCCCCCGGCGGCGACGGGCGACGGGCGCACGTGGAGTTCCACCGCAGGGGCCGCTTCGACGCCACCATCACCCTCCACGATGGCCGCAGCTTCGGCGTGGTCCGCCAAGGCTTGGCTCTGCGGCGCCGGTCACTCTACGACCGGCTGAGGGCCATAGCGCAGTACGACTACACCCGCCGCCCCGGAGTCACCCTGATCCTGACGCCAAGCATCTGGGAGCAGAGGCTGACGACGAGGTTCTGCGTGCAACTGAATCTCAGCGACTGCTACATCGCCGTGGAGTCGAGGGGCGCGCTCGAAAGACGGGACCTTCGTCTTTGGTGTGAACCCTCGTTCGTGTTCGGGAGTTCGTACCACACACTGGAGACCGTGAGCTCCCACGGCAGCCCCGGCGGAGTGATTCGCACGGAGTCGCGAAGTCGCAAACGCGCATCGATACCCCGTCCAGAGCGCATGGTGCAGGCTGCGCCGACCTTCGGCATCAGCCTATCGGAAAAGCGGACTCTGGACCTCGTGACCGACCACCCGATGATCCCCCGTGAGTACCTTGCTCTCTGGCTCGGTGTCTCGGAGGGACGGGTCAGCCAGATGATGCACAACCTCGTGAACACCTGGGGCCTTGTCGAGCGACGAGGAAGCCGGGGAGACACCCGCTACACGCTGTCCGCCGATGGCATCCGCTACGTCACCCACAGGGACCGCGCCCAACTCCCGACCACGCAGGGCATCTGGAGCACGGCCCTCACGACCGACGACAGGGCCGCAGACGACACGTGGGGCACCGGATCGACACGTGGGCGCGGCAGACGAAGCACGCAGACGGCATCACATGGTTCCTCTCGAAGCTTGAGGCTGAGGCCAGGGTTGACCCAGACAGCGAGCTGCTGTGGTCTGTCCCCACCGCGAGGTCTGACAGGGCCTTCAACTGGGGCGAGTCGGCCATCGCCCCGGACGCCGTCGGGCAGATGACCGCAGGGGGCCTTCAGATACCGTTCTACCTTGAGTACGAGCTTCGCGCCCGTCACCCCAGGGGAGTCCTGGCCCGCCTGAGACCATACACGAGCTACTATTGGTCCCCTGAGCCGTGCGAAGACCAGCCCCCGTTTCCCACTACTTTATTCGTCGTGGGCAGCGAAGATGTCGAGTCAACCTACGTGAGCACAGCGGCTCGCATGACCCGCATGTCGCTGCCTATCTTCGTGTCCTGCTGGCCCGTTTTGTCTACCACAGGGATACTGGGACGGTCCTAGCGTCCGCTCTGGGAGCCTGAGTCCCCCCGACTGTCCCTGTCCGAGCTGAGAGCCTACCAGTGGGACTACCTCTTCCACCGGATGCGTCATCGTCCTGTAGGGGAGATAGGGCCGATGCGTCCCTATCCCCCTCTATGCTGGCTGGGGGGTACAAAATGGCAAACCGGCCCGATCTTCGGGGACTTCCAGAGGCCGTTTCACAGCTAAATCAGCTACAAAGCGAGGTTGACGTGTCGCCTGACCGGTCAGCGTTTGCACATACCGATAAATGGGAATCTGCGCTAAAATAAAGGGACGGTCTGAGGACAATTTGTCATTGCCGGTACAACCGTTGACATGTCAGCCGATAGCGAGGGAGAAGCGATGGATGAGCCTGTCCGCTGGGTCTCGAAAGCGGAGGCGGCGCAGGAGTTGGAGGTATCCCTCTCAACCCTCGACCGGATGATCAGGAAGGGGGAGGTCGAGGTTGTCAGGGAGGGCCGCCGGGTCTACGTGCGAATGCACGGGCCAGCGTACCTGAGCGACGACGAGCTGCTGCGCCGCGCCATCGTCAGGGAGGACGAGCTAGAACGGACCGTGCGGGAATTGGAACGGAGCGCATCCGAGTTGGAGCGGAAGCGGGACGAGGCCAGGGACGCCGCATCCGCCAGCAGTGACGCATACGAGGAGCTGGAGGAGGCGTACCGCAAGGAGCGCGCCGCGCACGGAAGGACGAGAGAATTGGCAAGCAGGCTTGGCTTGGTCGCCGTCACGTTGTTCGTGCTGCTGGTCATCAGCGGTCTGTTCACATGGCGACTGTTAACGTAGGGGAGCGTGTCTGATTGCATTAACGCAATTTTCAAAGCTAGAATCGTGTGGTAGAGTACTTTAGAATCAGCAAACGGCTACCGGAGAGTATGGAACATGACAGCTCAATCGGAGAGTCCGCGCCCCGGTTGGTTCGTCGGTGCCGCGTTTGGTGGTAACAACGACCAAACTGAGCGGTTTATCCAAGACGGGATTTGGGAAGGCGGTCCCGAAGAATCGTACGGCGATCTAATCGATTCTATACAACCGGGGGACCGAATCGCTATCAAATCCTGGTACACCCGCAAGAACGGATTACCGTTCGACAATCGCGGAGAGTTCGTCTCTGTGATGGCAATTAAGGCCCCGGGTATCGTCGTTGAAAACTTGGGCAACCGACGATCCTTGCGGGTGGACTGGACTCCAATCGACCTACAACGAGAATGGTATTTTCACACATTCAACGGCACGGTTTGGCGAGTCCCACCTAACACATGGTGGCGACAAGCATTGATAAGGTTCACGTTTGATGGTGAAGCCCAAGATATCAACCAAACTTTGAGTGTCCCATATTGGGGTGACAGATACGGCTATCCTGACGCCCCGGAAGAGGAATCAAATGGGACACCGCTACACTATGACGTTGGCAACATCATCTCCGACGGCTGCTTCCTTGACCGTGCCACCCTTGAATCAATGCTCCAGCGCCTCCAGTCAAAGCGCAACATAATCCTACAAGGGCCACCCGGCGCCGGCAAGACTTGGCTGGCGAAGAAGCTCGCCTACACCCTCATCGGACAGAAAGACGAAGATAAGGTCCGGCAGGTCCAATTTCACCCCAACCTGTCCTACGAAGACTTTGTGCGCGGCTGGCGACCTCAGGGCGACGGCAAGCTCGGGCTTGTGGACGGCCCCTTCCTGGAATTGTCTGAAGTCGCCCACCAGGACCAGCACGGCGCCTATGTCATAGTAATTGAGGAGATCAACCGAGGTAATCCCGCCTCCATTTTTGGGGAGTTGCTTACTTTACTTGAAGCCGACAAGCGAACGCCCGAGAACGCATTGACATTGGCCCATCAACACACGGTCAGTGAGCGCTTCTATATCCCGCCCAATCTGTACGTCATCGGCACCATGAACCTCGCTGACCGCTCACTAGCCTTGGTCGATTTCGCGCTGCGACGCCGATTCGCATTCTTCGACCTCGAACCGGCAATCAATGAAACCTGGCGCGATTGGGTTCACCGACAGTGCGAAATCCCTACTGACTTCCTGACTGATATATCGCGACGCATCGGCGCATTGAACAAAGAAATCGCCGACGACCCCAACCTTGGCCGCCAGTTCCGTATCGGCCACAGCTTCGTCGTCCCAAAGCCAGGAGAACCCATCGCAGTCCCCGAGGAATGGTTCATCCAGGTGGTAGAAACCGAGATCGCCCCACTGCTGCGCGAGTATTGGTTTGACGATCCCGACAAAGCTGACGAAGCCAAATCACAACTCTTGAACGGCCTATGACAATCGGAACGGGGAACCAAACATCCGGGTTCATCGGCTACATCCCGGTGCGGAACATCTGGCTGTTGCTGCTCTACGCTTCTCATTTGTACCGGGAGTTGCCCGCGTCCCGCCGAGTCGAACTGGAAAACGCGCCGGACCACATACCGTATTTGGTCGCCGAGATCCTCACAAACGCCGTCGAACGACGCCTGAGCCGCAACCTATCCCACGGCTACCAGCGGCGGTGGGCCGAACTCAACCGGGTCCGCGGACGCATCGACCTGTTCCGCACCGAACGGCGGCAGCTGCTGCAACGGGGCCGCGTTGCCTGCATTTTCGACGAACTGACGGTTGACACCCCACGCAACCGCTACGTCAAGGCCGCTCTGACACACATCGCCGGCGGCGTCAGCAAACTCGCCAATCATCCTGACCTTGAACGAAGGTGCCGCGATCTGGCTTTCCGTTTGGAGAGAGCTGGCGTCGTCGGGCACCTCGATTCCCGGCACGCCGGTACGGCTGCGGTACTGGACAACGTGGGATGGGTGGACGCTCACGAACGACAGATGCTCGCCGCAGCCAGGCTGGCCTTGAACCTTTCAATCCCCACCGAGCAATCTGGGTTGGCCCTGTTGCCCATCGTCAATCGGAGTGAAACTGAGGGATGGAAACTGTACGAAAACGCAGTCGCCGGTTTCTACGATGTCGCGCTGTCTCATCAAGGCTGGAACGTGAGACAAGGCGGTCATATTCAATGGCCTGCGACCGATCCTACGCCGGGTTTGCATGCCATCATGCCGGAAATGATCACCGACATCCTTCTGGAGCGCCGTGAGCATAGCATCCCTTCTGCCGGCCAGCGCATCGTCATCGACACTAAATTCACGTCAATTGTCGGGCGCAGCCAATTTGGGAAGCAAACGCTGAAAAGCGGGAATATGTACCAGTTATACGCCTACTTGCGCTCCCAAGAACAGCCCGGAGACTCCATATCGCGCCACTCTACCGGCGTCCTGCTCTATCCGTCCTTGGGCGTCGATTACAACGAATCGGCCATCATCCAAGGCCATCGGGTCGCTTTCGCCACAGTTGACCTGGCAGCGGATGGCCAGACCATCCGCAGTCAACTTCTGCGAATCGTGGACAGCTGACTGGAGTCCAAGTGTGTAGACCGTTAGCGAAAATGGGACACCTGAAGTAGTAGAGAACATCGAGGATTTTGAGGTGGGGTCAGCTCCACCTAAGAAGACTCGAGCCTAAGATCAGAGCCGTACCAGCGCAGTTGTATTCCTACTCCCATTTGCGTTGCCCATGCGCGTCTATATCTACAGCCCGGGAGTAGGTCATTTCTTCGTTGCTATTGCGCCCCGTCCATGAAGATGGACGTTACACATATTCCCATGAATTGCTAGTTGCACCAGAGCCAAAGAATGATATCGAATTGCTGTCACACTATTACGTTTGGGAAGGCTTGGGACCAGCTGATCAACTAGGGCGTGTTCACACTAATGGGTATAAATGTGATACAATTATGGCATGGAGATTACAGAAGCACAGTATGAACGCATAGCGCCATATCTACCGGTGCAACGGGGCAACGTCCGCCTTTCGAATCTGCAAGTAGTCAATGCGATCCTATATGTTGCCGAGCAGGGCTGCACGTGGCGGGGCTTGCCTCCTCGATTCGGCAACTGGCACACCATCTATATGCGGATGAATCGCTGGTCAAAGAACGGGGTGTTGAATCGTGTCTTCGAACAGCTGCAGAGAGAGCAGATAGTGCGCATCAAGGTTGAGGCGGTATCTATGGACAGCGCTACGGTCAAGGTGCACCCCGATGGTACGGGTGCGTTTAAAAAAACGGACCCCAGTCCATCGGCAAGTCTCGAGGGGGCTGGACCACCAAGATTCATATGGTTGCCGCGGATGCTCGAACAGCCATGACCTTCTCCCTCTCGCCGGGACAGGCTCACGACGCGCCGGAAGGACGCAAGCTGCTTAAACGTCTTGGTTCGCAGCGTCGGAACCTGTCCCTGTTAATGGACCCGGCCTACGATGGCAATGAGACCCGCCAACTGGCCTTGGCCCTGGGATTTACCCCCGTAGCGCCTCCGAAAGTATCCCGTATTGACTCTTGGGAATACGACCGGGAGATGTACAATAGGCGCAACGAGATCGAGAGGCTGTTCCGTCGCTTGAAGGGCTTTCGTCGCATATTCTCCCGTTTCAAGAAGCTGGACGCACTCTTCCTCGGCTTTATCTTATTCGCCCTTATACTCGATGCCCTACGTTAGTGTGAACACGCCCTAGTTGATCAGGATGGGGAATCGGTGTCCACAGAGGGTTTTGAGACCTTTGGGGACGCGCTTCAGTTTGGGGATTTCCTTTGGGACAACCTTTTGTCCCATTGTAAACGATTAGACGTCAGTGAGGTGCGGGAGACTCACATCCGGTGGAAGCGTCCGCCTTGGACGTCTTGTATCTGGGGGATACTAAGCGAGTGCAGGGTGTCTGTAGGCCGAAAGGCCCTCAGAGTCGGAAGATCCCCATCGACACACTGAGGCTGCCGTAATGGTTGACAAGATTGCCATTGGTGAGGTCAAGAAGGAATTGCTTAGCACTGACCAAAGCCGATAGATCAATACGGTAGCAATACCCTCGGTGGAAATTGAACCCACGACTACGTTTCAGCCAGGAACGCGCTCTACTCCACTGAGCTACGAGGGCGGTTAGTAAGAGGACACCTTTCAAGCAGGTGTCCTCTTAACTTATCGGCTATTCCCCCGTTTCCCTGCTCCCAAAAGGAGGCCAATGCGTTGCGAATCGCCGTCTGCAACATTTTCGGAAGTTCTGGAGGGTCGGACTGAGACACTAACCCTCAGGAGCGTTGTTTGAGACTAACCTACGCTGGTGATATACTGCTAGGGAATCTTGCTGCGATACGCAGTGGAAGGCGGCTTGGATGCCGGACGCAGAATACGATGTTGTGGTTGTCGGGGCGGGCCCGGGCGGCTACGTGGCCGCCATCAGGGCCGGCCAGCTTGGCCTGAAGACTGCCGTTGTGGAGGCGGACGAGGTGGGAGGTGTATGCCTCAACTGGGGCTGCATACCCAGCAAGTCCCTCCTCCGGAATGCAGAGGTGCTGTCCCTCTTCAAGCGCGCCGCGGAGTTCGGCATCTCCTACGACAACCTGAGCTACGACTTCGGCACGGCCATCAGCAGAAGCCGAACGGTAGTCAGGCGCCTCACCACCGGCGTCAAGTCGCTTCTTAAGAAGAACAAGGTTGACCTGATCAACGGGTTCGCCCGCCTTGAGGACGCCAACACCATAGCCGTGGACGGCGATGCCCGTACTATTACTTCGAAGAACATCATAATCGCCACCGGCACACGGCCGCGCCCCGTGCCCGGCCTGGAGATCGACGGCGTCGTCGTCATCTCCAGCAGGGAGGCCCTTGAGCTTCCAGAAGCGCCGTCGCCGGTTGTCATCGTGGGTGGGGGAGCCACCGGGGTGGAGTTCGCCTACCTGTACCGCGCCTACGATGCGGAGGTCACCGTGGTGGAGATGCTGCCACACCTGCTGCCCAGCGAAGACGAGGAGATCAGCCGCCAGCTGGAGCGGTCCTTCTCGCGGCAGGGCATAAAGGCGCTCACCGGCTCCAAGGTGACGGATGTCAAGAGAACGCCGGAGGGAGTCACCCTGACCGTGGAGACCCCGGACGGCAGCGCCTCGCTGGACTGCCGCAGGGTGCTGGTAGCTGCCGGGGTGCAGGGCAACACCGACGGCATTGGCCTGGAGGATGTGGGCATCGAAGTGGAGCGCAGCTTCGTCAGGGTGGATGATACTATGCGGACCAGCGTCCCCAACATCTACGCCATCGGCGACGTTACGGGCAAGATGCTGCTGGCGCATGTGGCGATGGCCCAGGGAGTCCTTGCAGTTGAGGGCATAGCAGGAATCCGCAGCCCGGCCCTGGACTATAAGAAGATGCCCCGCGCCAC